>NZ_JBEPOK010000001.1:0-2694915 GCF_040546765.1 Arthrobacter sp. OAP107
TAAACCCCACCCCCACCCCCCGCTGGAGACAGGACCGGGGTTTCTCTACAGCCTCCACCAGCACGAACACGGCCGGGCTTTCCCAGCCTCCACCAGGGGCCCCCCGGAGAAGGACCGGCCGGGGCGGCGCCAAACGGGAGCGGGGATCAAGGATGGAGGCCGCATTTGGATGGAAATCCTTGAAATACCGGTGATTTAGATCAAAAAGTGGCGGAAACACGCGGAATTTATCCCCCTCGCGGGTGCAAGCTGGTAAGTTTTCGAACAGTGGCTTGCACGCACGCCGCATGCAGGATCCAGAATCAAAAGCGTCCAGGAGGACATACATGGCTAAGAACCGTAGTGAACTTGTTTCCGAGGTAGCAGGCAAGGCCGGCACCAGCCAGGCAGCCGTCAACTCCGTGCTCGATGCACTGTTCGAGGTTTTCGAATCTTCTGTCGCCGCCGGCGAGAAGATCACCATCCCGGGCTGGCTCGCAGTTGAGCGTACCGACCGCGCAGCCCGCACGGGCCGCAACCCGCAGACCGGCGAGACCATCCAGATTGCCGCTGGCCACAGCGTCAAGCTGACCGCCGGCTCCAAGCTGAAGGCCGCTGTCTCCAAGAAGTAGTCTTTACGCAGTTCAGTGGAGCGGCACCCCGCGGGGTGCCGCTCCCTTTGCTTTTAACCAAAGATCCGCCAAACCCCCGATTCGCTGCCGCGGCGACGGTAGCGGACAATGGATAGGTGCCCTCAGCAGCAAAACCCCTAACTCCGCAACCCGCGCCCGATTCGGGAACGCGGGCCACTGACAGTGCCTTCGGCATTCAGCGGGCCTGGCAGCTGGCCGGGCTCGGTGCCCTCTTCCTGGGACTGGTGGCCGCGTTGCTGTTCTCCGGTGCGGCAGCCGCCCGCGAGGTCTCGGACCCCGGTGCACTGGTCCGGTGGGGGCTGCCGGTCAGCAAGGCCATCCACAACGTTTCCCTGGCCACGGTAATCGGCGGGCTCATCTTCGCCGCAGGAGTCCTGCCGCACAAGCTCGGTGCCGCGCGGTCGAAGGACGCCGACGCCCCCGAGCACCCGGCCTTCACCCGGGCCCTGGCCATCGCTGCGGCCGCCGGCGTGGCGTGGACGTTGTCTGCCATCGCCGTGCTGGTGCTGACATACTCCGACGTGGCGGGGCAGGGCATCTCCGGGGATGCCGAATTCACCCGTGCCCTCGTCTACTTCATGACTGACATTGAAACCGGACGCGCCTGGCTGGCCGTCACGATCATCGCCGCCGTCGTGACAACCGCCCTCTTCGGCGTGCGTTCCCTGACCGGCCTGGCGTTCACGCTGCTGCTTGCGCTGATCGGGCTGGTTCCCACCGCGCTGATCGGCCACTCCGCCAGCTCCAACGACCACGAGGGTGCCATCAACTCGCTGGGCCTGCACCTGGTGGGGGTCAGCGCCTGGGTTGGCGGCATCATCCTGCTCGCCCTCCTCTCAGGCAGTCTCGCGCCTCGAAACGCGGCCCGCAGCGGCCAGGCAGCCCAGCCGGGAGGCCAGGACATCACCGAGCCCGTCCTCCGCCGGTTCTCCTCGCTCGCAGGTTTCGCCTTCGCGCTTGTCTTCGCATCGGGCGTTATCAATGCCAGCATCCGGGTGACCAGCTGGGCTGCCCTGTTCGACTCGGCCTACGGGCAGCTGATCCTGGCGAAGGCCGCCGCCACGTTGGTACTGGGCGGAATCGGCTTCATGCACCGGCAATGGGTCATCCCGCAGTTGGCCCGGGCGGGGGCGGCCCTGTCCGCACGGCGGGTGCTGTGGCAGCTGATCCTCATCGAACTCCTCATCATGGGCGCCACGTCCGGCATCGCCGTCGCACTGGGGCGCTCAGCGCCGCCGGAACCCACCAGCTATGCCGCGGATGCCACCCCGGCATTCATCCTCTCCGGCTACGAGCTGCCCCCTGAGCTGACGCCCGAACGCTGGCTCACCGAATGGCGCCTCGACTGGCTCTGGATCGCAGTCGGAATCTTCGGCCTGGTGTCCTACCTGCTGGGCGTGGCCAAGGTTCGCGCACGCGGGGACAAGTGGGCCTGGTTCCGCACGACGAACTGGATCATCGGCCTGGTGGTGCTGACCTACATCACCTCGGGACCGCCGTCGGTATACGGCCGCGTACTGTTCTCAGCGCACATGGTGGACCACATGGCCCTCACCATGGTGGCCCCAATCTTCCTGGTCCTCGGCGCCCCCGTGACGCTCGCGCTCCGGGCACTTCCGTCGAGGAAGGACGGGTCCCGCGGCCTCCGCGAATGGATCCTGCTGTTCGTGCACTCGAAGTTCTCGCAGGTGGTCACCCATCCGCTGTTCGCCGCGGCCAACTTCGCCGGCTCCATCATCCTGTTCTACTACTCGGACGCCTTCAGCCTCGCGATGCGGGAACACGTGGGCCACGAGCTGATGAACCTGCACTTTGCCCTGACGGGGTACATCTTCGTGCTCAGCATGATCGGAACCGACCCGCTGCCGCGCCGCGCGCCCTACCCCTTCCGCCTCCTGCTCCTGCTGGCCACCATGGGCTTCCACGCCTTCTTCGGCGTGGCCATCATGGGCGGCACCAACCTGCTGGCCGCCGACTACTTCGGCAACCTCGGCCGCACCTGGGGAGGCTCGGCCCTCCTGGACCAGCAGATGGGCGGCGCCGTGGCCTGGGGAATCGGCGAAGTGCCCACACTTCTGGTGGCGATCGGCGTCGCCATCATGTGGTCCAGGTCCGATGAACGCGAAACCCGGCGCACCGACCGGGCTGCGGACAGGAATAACGACGCCGACCTCACCGCTTACAACGATATGTTTGCCAAATTGGCGGAACGCGACGCCAAGCTGGCCGAACGCAACTCAAAGCTGGAAGGACGCTGATGAGCGAAACCGTACGCACCCACCTCCGGGTCCGCGCCTCCGAACTGGTGGGCCGTAACTGGCTGAACACCGGCGGCAAGTCCCTGGACCTGGAAGCCCTGCGCGGCAAGATCGTGCTCCTGGACTTCTGGACCTTCTGCTGCATCAACTGCCTGCACGTGCTGGACGAACTCCGGCCGCTGGAGGAGAAGTACTCCGACGTCCTGGTCACCGTGGGCGTGCATTCGCCGAAGTTCGAGCACGAGGCAGACCCTGCCGCGCTGGCCGCCGCCGTGGAGCGCTACGAGATCCACCATCCCGTCCTGGACGACCCGGAGCTGGAGACCTGGAAGGCCTACACGGCACGCGCCTGGCCCACGCTGGTGGTCATTGACCCCGAGGGGTACATCGTGGCGCACCTGTCGGGCGAAGGCCACGCCGACGGCCTGGGCGTGCTCATTCCCGAGCTGATCGCCGAGCATGAGGCCCGCGGCACGCTTCACCGCGGCAGCGGCCCCTACGTGGCCCCGGAGCCGACGTCGGGAACCCTGCGGTTCCCGGGCAAGGCCCTCTACCTTCCGGCCGGCCGTGGTTCGGCGTCCGCCAGTTCAACGTCCGACGCCGGTGCTGCCGCCGGCGCCGCGTCCGACGCCGGTACGTGGCTGGTCACCGATACCGGCCACCACCGTGTTCTGGAGCTCGGCACAGATTTCCACACCGTGCTGAACACGTACGGTTCCGGGGAGAAAGGCCATGCCGACGGCGCCGCCGGCGCCGCCCGGTTCAACGAACCGCAGGGTCTTGTCCTACTGCCGGAAGGCGTGGCAGCGAAGACGGGCTACGACGTCGTAATTGCCGACTCCGTTAACCACCGCCTGCGGGGACTGTCGCTCGCAGACGGAACCATCACCACCCTCGTGGGAAGCGGCGTGCAGCGGCTCCTCGAGACCGGGCCTGCCCGCGTGGACGAAGACGCGGCCGGTTTCACCGGACGTCTGGGGGACCACCCCCTTGATGTTGCCCTCAGCTCGCCGTGGGACGTTGTCTGGTCCAGCAAGCTGAACGCCGTGGTGATCGCCATGGCCGGTGTGCACCAGATCTTCAGCTACGAGCCGCTCAGCGGGGATGTCTCGATCGTCGCCGGCAACGGGCTGGAAGGCCTGCTGGACGGGGCGGCCCACGAGTCGTGGTTTGCGCAGCCGTCGGGTGTGGCTGAGGACGCCGACGGGAACATCTGGGTTGCGGACTCTGAGACCTCTGCCCTGCGCAAACTGGTGATCGACGACGACGGAACGGTCACCGTTGAATCAGCGATAGGCAAGGGCCTCTTCGACTTTGGGTTCCGGGACGGCGCGGCGTCCGAGGCGCGCCTGCAGCACCCGCTGGGTGTCACGGTGCTGCCCGACGGCTCCGTGGCGATCGCCGACACGTACAACGGTGCTGTGCGCCGCTACGACCCGGCCGCCGGCACGGTCTCCACGCTGGCGCGTGGCCTGGCCGAGCCGTCTGACGTGATTGTCGACCACACGCAGGTGGCGGGCTCTGAGCCGCTGCTGGTGGTGGTGGAAGCGAACAAGCACCAGCTCGTGTACGTGCCCATCCCCAAGGAGGCGCAGCAGGTGGACGAGGGCGCCGCCCAGACGCACCGGCCCAAGAGCCCTGTGGCGCCCGGTCTGCTGGAGCTCACGGTCCGCTTCACGGCGCCCACCGGGCAGAAGCTCGATGACCGCTGGGGTGACCCCACCCAGATGAAGATCTCCTCCACCCCGCCGGAACTGCTCGTGTCCGGCGCCGGGACTTCCGTGGGCCTGCTCCGCACACTCGAGCTGGCCTCTGACGTTTCAGAGGGCGTGCTGCACATTACCGCCCGCGCGGCTGCCTGCGACGGCCCGGAAACCGAGGACGGCGAGATCCCGGACCACGCCGCGTGCCACCTCTACCAGCAGGACTGGGGCATCCCCGTGGTGCTGCAGGCCGACGGCGACACGGACCTGGTGCTGGACCTGCGCGGCATGGACTGAGGTCCCCCCGCTGAAGCACCGGCCAGGCCGCTGCCCCTAGAAGGTGAGCAGCGGCGTGACCTTGATGGTGTCGCCGTCGATGTCCAGACGCGTGGTGAAGCTGAAGTCGTGCTCCTCATCCAGAGGAGAGACGGCTCCCGTGAACAGGTCAATCTGCTGGGCGGTGATCTTGGCCTTGCCGTCCAGCGGCGCCACCACCCACTTGCCGTCAAACGGCTCGATTGTGACCTTCGGATACGCGGTGATGCTCCACTTGATGGTCCCGTCCACCACGCGGTTGTTGGTCACGTGGTAGAACGGGCAGTCGGGCTGGAGCCGCTGCTGCTGGCCGGCTTCCGCCGCGCACTTGTCGAGGAACTCCTTGACGCGGGCGGACACCGCCTGGTTCAGCTCGTCCGTGGCGTGCGTCAGCAGGTTAAGCGGCGCGGCGGGAGCCTCCCGTCCGGAGACCGTGGCCCGGGTGGGCGGAGCTGCGAAGTACTGGCCGTTGAGGGACGCCTCGTACTCGCCCGGGTAGAACACGGCGAAGCTGTTGTGGCCGCCGGGCATGTTCACCGGCACGCCGTTCATCGTTGCCTCACTGGAGTTCACCACCGTCACGTCCACGGTGGGCAGGGTGGTGGGCACGAAGGACCATTTGTGGAAGAACAGCCATTCCGTGCCGGTGCTCTCCAGCAGGAACTCGGTGTGCAGCTGGCTGCCGTCGATGGTGTAGTCCATCGGCACCATTACCCGGTTGCCGCCACGCGCAACTGCGGCCCCGAGCTTGACGTTGGTGATCCGTGAGGCCGACGTCTGCAGGGCCGTGCCGTCGAGCATGGCGGGGTCGGCGTCCGGCACCGACGCCCGGAGCAGGCCCAGCGCGCGCTCGCCTTCGCCGTGCTGCAGGGCCTCCAGATATTCGCGGACGGGCTGCTGCGGACTGGCCACGGAGGAGTTGACCAGATTGACGGAAACGATGGCGCCAACGATGGCAAGCATGAGGCCCAGCAGCCATCCGGCAGCCGTCTTCACCAACGCTTGACTCATTTGCACGCACCCCACGTTACCTGCAACGCCACGCAACTCTGGAGTAGCGCCCGTCCCCGTGACGCTCAGCCAGCGTGCAGGAATGCCCGACCGCGGGCGCTCACCCGCCGCTTCCGGCGCTGCCTTACGCTAGCGCCGGCGCCGGGACGAGGTGCCAAAAACTCCCCGCAGGAGCTCCCGGCCGAGCTGGGTTCCCATGGACCGGGCCATGCTTTTCAGGCCGCTTCCCAGGACCCCGCCCAGGGCGCCGGTGATGTCGTCCATCATGCCCCCGGGCGGGGGAGCCTGGCGCCTGGCCGGGGGCGGAGGTGCGGGCCTGCTGTCTGCCCGCCCGGAACCTGGCTGGCTGTTCGGCTGTCTGCTGCTGGGGCGGCCTAGGATCTCCTCCTCGATGCGGCGGGCTTCGTCGTCGACGGCTGTTGGGTCGGGACTGCCGGGAACGAACACTTCGGGCGACGGCACAGGCGGCTGGCCGGGCGCCGCGGCGCCCGGCTGGCCGGGCGCCGCGGCGCCGGTGGCTGCCCCGGCCCTGCCGGTCAGCTTCTCGTACGCTGAGACGTTGTCCACCGCCGTGCCGTACTTCGCGAGCAGCGCCGACCCCGCCACGGTGCTCCTGACCAGTTCGGGGCTGCTGGGACCCATGACGGATTCCGGTGCCCGCAGCCGGGTGAGTGCGACAGGCGTCGGCGCCCCTCTTTCGTTCATGACCGTGATGACGGCCTCGCCGATGCCCGCGGATGTCAGGGTTTCCTCGAGGTCGTAGTCGCTGACCGGGAACGTGGAGACGGTGGCCTTAAGCGCCTTCGCATCTTCCGGCGTGAACGCCCGCAGGGCGTGCTGGACGCGGTTGGCCAGCTGCCCGAGGACGCCCGCGGGGACATCCTTCGGGGTCTGCGTGACGAAGAAGATGCCCACGCCCTTGGAACGGATCAGGCGGACGGTGGTGGTGATGGCTTCCAGGAAGGCTTTGGAGGCGTCGTTGAAGAGCAGGTGCGCCTCGTCCAGGAAGAAGACGAGCTTGGGCTTGTCGAGGTCGCCGGCTTCGGGCAGGTCCTCGAACAGGTCGGCGAGAAGCCACATGAGGAACGTGGAAAAGACCATCGGCTTGGTCTGCAGGGTGGGCAGCTCCAGGCAGCTGATGACGCCGCGCCCGTCAGGTGCCGTGCGGAGCAGCTCGGCGGTGTCGAACTCAGGCTCGCCGAAGAACCGCTCCATGCCCTGCGCCTCGAGGGTCACCAGCTCGCGGAGGATGACGCCGGCGGTGGCCTTGGACAGGCCGCCCAGTTCCTTGAGCGCTTCCTTGCCCTCGTCGGAGATGAGGAACTGGATGACGGCGCGCAGGTCCTTCAGGTCCACCAGCTCAAGGTTCTTCTTGTCCGCAAAATGGAACACGAGCTGGAGGCTTGATTCCTGGGTGTCGTTGAGCTCAAGGACCCGGGAGAGCAGGATGGGCCCGAACGACGTAATCGTTGCGCGGACCGGGATGCCGTCGCCGTCCCCGCCCAAGGCCAGGAACTCCACCGGAAACGTCTTCCCGGACCATGCCTGCCCGATGCTCTCAGTCCGTTTGGCCAGCTTGTCGCTTCCGGCGGCCGCCATGGCCAGCCCGGACAGGTCGCCCTTGATGTCGGCCAGGAAAACGGGGACCCCGGCGGTCGAGAGCTGCTCGGCCATCATGTGCAGGGTGACGGTCTTTCCTGTGCCGGTGGCGCCGGCTACGAGCCCGTGCCGGTTCATCATGGACAGCGGCAGCCGGACCGGAGCGTCCTTGTGCAGTTCACCGTCCACGATGGCGGCGCCCAGCTCGATGGTGGCACCCTCCAGGGCGTATCCCTTTTGGATGGTGGCTACTTTATCTGCGGTGGACTTGTTGGCCATGCCGCCAGCATAGCGGGAGGTGAATCGACGGGATATGTGGACAGCGTCACCGGCGCAGAAAGAAATAACCCGGGCTCCGCCGTCGTTGTTCTACACGTGCCGGACCACCATGGGGCCGGCAGCTGCGCACCCCCCTACGAAAGGCCGTCCTGCCGTGACTGTTCCCCTCTCCATCCTCGACCTGGCAACCATCGGCAAGGGCCAGACGGCGGCGGAGAGCTTTGCCGGGAGCGTCGCCATGGCCCGGCTGGCTGAAAAACTTGGCTACCGGCGGGTCTGGTACGCCGAGCACCACAACATGTCCTCCATTGCGTCCTCCGCCACGTCTGTGCTGATTGCCCACGTTGCCGCCCACACCGAGACCATCCGTCTGGGGGCCGGCGGGGTGATGCTGCCCAACCATTCCCCGCTCACCATAGCGGAGCAGTTCGGAACCCTGGAGACCCTGCATCCCGGCCGGATTGACCTGGGCCTTGGCCGTGCGCCGGGCAGTGACCAGAACACCATGCGCGCCCTGCGCCGTGACCCGCATTCGGCCGACACTTTCCCGCAGGACGTTCTGGAACTGCAGGGCTACCTCACCGGGCCCACCCGCGTTCAGGGCGTGGAAGCTACGCCGGGCAGGGGAACCAACGTGCCCCTCTACATCCTGGGCTCCTCCCTCTTCGGGGCGCGGCTGGCAGCCCAGCTGGGGCTGCCGTACGCTTTCGCCTCCCACTTCGCGCCGAATGCGCTGCAGGACGCCGTCGCCGTGTACCGCCGGGAGTTCAAGCCGTCGGAGCAGCTGTCCGCGCCGCACGTCATCGCCGGCGTGAACGTGGTGGCCGCCGATGCTGCCTCGGACGCCCAGGAGATGCTGCGCGCCACGATGCGGTCCCGCGTCTCGCTGTTCTTCGGCGGCGGGCGGCAATTCACCGACGACGAAGCCGACATGATCCTGGATTCGCCGCAGGGACAGCACGTCTCACAGATGATGAAGTACTCGGCCGTGGGCACCCCCGACGCCGTGCTGGATTACCTGGACGGCTTTGCCCGGCACGCCGGCGCCGACGAGCTCATCGTGGCGCACCAGAGCACCGGAACCGCCGAACGGCTGCGCTCGGTGGAGCTGCTTGCAGAGGCAGCCGGACTGGTCAGCGTCTAAGTCTTCAGCGCCCCCATTTCAACTCATATCTGTTGACTTCATCCGGGACGGAACCTAGCTTTAAGGGCGCAAGGTCTCGATCTAAACACTCGTTGCCGGCCGGGTTGAAATGTAGCGGTCTCAAATCACTACAGACCCGGGCCGCCATCCTAAATGCCTGGGGAAAAATTGAAGATCAAGTCTCCGGCCCCGGCCGTCCTCACCACCCTCCTGATGGTCGGCGGACTGATTGCCGGAGCTGCTGCTCCGGCGTCTGCCGCGGGCACCACGTACTATGTCAGCGCCGCCGGCAGCGACAGCAACTCCGGCACCGCCAGCACATCGGCATGGAAGACGCTGTCCAGGGTCAACCAGGCGGTTCTCAAGCCGGGTGACACCGTCAGCTTACGCCGGGGCGACACGTTCAGCGGCGGCATCGTCACCGCCCAAAGCGGAACCTCCACCGCCCCCATCACGCTGAACAGCTACGGCACGGGCAACGCCCCCATAGTCACCGGCGGAAAATCCGGAAACTGCATCAGGATCAACGGCAGCTACACCATCCTGGAGGGCCTGCGTGCCGTGACTTGCGGCTACGCGGGAGTCAGCGTCACCGGAGACCGCAATACCGTGCGGAACACCAGCGCGTCCTACAACGCCGTTGGGCTTAAGGTCGGAACCGGCTCCGACTTCGGCAAATACACGGGAAATTCACTCACCAATAACAACGTGATGAATGTAAATACGCCGGGCACGAATTGCGGGACGTCGGCCGCCGTGAACTGCAGCGACGACTCGGGGGCATTTGGCGTACTGATTAACGGCAGCGACAACGAGTTTTCCGGCAACACCGTCAGCGGCTCCACCGGCAAGTCCTATGACTTCAACCAGGACGGCGGTGCGTTTGAACTCTACAACGGCAACCGCAACAACATTCACCACAATGTGTCGCTGGACAACAACAACTTCTCCGAACTTGGAAAGTCCTCGGGCACGGCAGACGGCAACACTTTCCGCTACAACCTCATCCGTTCAACCTGCGGCGCCAACTGCTCCGAGGCCAAGGGCCTGATTGCCCGTGGAAACGGAACGTCATTCGGTCCCACCAACGGCACCGTGTTTGAGTTCAACACGGTCTACCTGACCGGCACGCAGTCGCAGGCAATCGTATGCCACGCGACCTGCCCCGCCTCAACGGTGATCCGCGCCAACATCCTGGTGGGCGTCAGGAACTCCCTGTGGATCAACGGTTCCGGCTGGACCGAGAAGCAGAATGTCCTGAACGGTCCCGTCAACATCACCCCGAACAGCACGTCAACGACGGCGCCGGCCCGCTTCGCGAGTGCTCCGGCGGACCTGCGACTGACGGGCACCAGTCCCGCCATCGACAGGGCGGGCACCACGCCCTACACGGTGGACCTTCTGAAGGCCCCCGCCGTGCAGAACGGGGACTGCGCCGGAACGGCCGCTGCTGACGCCGGGGCCTACGAATACGATTCGCCCAACTGCTGACCCGCTTGACAGGTAGAGGGCCCGCAAAGTTACACGAACGCAATGACGGGGATATTCAGGGGAAACGGCCGCGGCGGACACTTTAGGTGTCCGAGTCCGATTGGGGATCATCCGAAGGATTGCCGCGCATGCCCACTCCGCTCAACCAGACGGTGGCCGATTCCGCACTGCTGACCAAATCCCTTCCGTTGGGCCTGCTGCGGGCCTTCGTCCAGTCGGAGGCAGCCGACGACGGGCTCACACCCCAGCTGCTCGGCGAACTGAAGATCCTGGCCCGGACGCCGGGCCTGCTCGTCGCCTGCAATTACGGCGGAACCCTGTGCGCCGCAGAGGGTATCTCCACGGAAACGCTGCCGCTGGGCAGCGCGGCCATCGCCCTCCGGGCCCTGGCCGCACTTCCGAACACGCACGCCGCAGTCATCTCCGGACGGTCCCTGCGTGACCTCGCCGCCGTCTCCAGGCTTCCCGCCGAAGTCCACCTGGTGGGTTCGCACGGGGCGGAGTTCGACATGGGGTTCGCGCACGGACTGTCCCTCGCCACCGAGTCGGTGCTGCAGCAGGCCAACCAGGCCCTGCTCGAAGCGGTGGGGGCGGACAAGGGCATCAGCATCGAACGGAAGCCCGTCGCCGTCTCTGTCCACACCCGGTCCGCCGCCCCGGACGTCGTGGCCAGGTGTGCCAGGAAGGCGGAGGAGGTCGCCCGGGCCCTCGGGCTCTTCTTCATTGTGGACGGCTCCGTCCTGGACCTGTCCGTGCTGCAGCCCTCCAAAGCCGATGCCCTGGACCATCTGAGGGCCCGGCTGGGGGTGAGCGCCGCCCTGTACGCCGGGGACGCCGTGAGCGACGAACTGGCCATGGCCACACTCCGCGGCCCGGACATGGGGCTGTGGGTAGGGGACATGCCATCGGAGGCCAAACACCGGCTGAAGGATCCGGAATCATTCGCACGTGTGCTCGGCATCCTCTTCGAGCTGCGCCGGGCCTGGCTTTTCGGCGAGGACGCCGTCGGCCTGGAGCGGCACTCCATGATCGGGAACGGCTCCTCCACGGCCCTGGTGACGCCCGAGGCCAAGATCTGCTGGATGAGCCATCCGTTGCCGGACTCGGGCTCGCTCTTTGCCCATATATTGGGCGGCGACGCCGCCGGGCACTTCTCGGTGGAACCGGTCAAGGCGTCGCGGGTTCTTGGCCAGCGGTACGTGGACAGCACCATGATCGTGGAAACGCGGTGGGCCAACGTCACCGTGACCGATTATCTTGAGCCCGCCCCGGAAGGCATCACCAGCCTGGTCCGGGTGCTGTCAGGCACCGGGGCGGCCCGGATCGTCTTCGCACCCCGTCCGGACTACGCCAATGCGCCCTTCAGCATGGAGGTCCGCGGCAGCGAGCTCCACGTCGTCGGCACCTCCGACCCCATCATCCTGCTGGCGCCGGACGTCACGTTTGCCATCACTTCGGACGGTCGGCATGCAACAGCCACCGCTGAGGTTAACCTGCAGCACGGACCGGTGGTCCTCAACCTCAGGTGCGGTGATACTGAGCCTCAGCACGCTGACGGGACAGGTGAAGCGGACCGCAGGGCCGCCGTCGCGCATCATTCCCGGCGCTGGGTGCAGGGGCTGAGGCTGCCTTCCGTCAAGCCGTCCCTCGTGCGGCGCTCGGCACTGGTGCTGCGCGCACTGGTCCATGAGCCCACCGGCGCGGTGCTTGCGGCCCCCACCACGTCCCTTCCGGAGGGCATCGGCGGCACCCGCAACTGGGATTACCGCTACTGCTGGCTGCGCGACGGATCCATGACCGTCAACGCCCTGGTGGACCTGGGATCAACGGCGGAGGCCGACGGCTTCCTCAACTGGCTGACCGGGATCCTGGCGAACGCCCCCGGGCCGGAATGGCTGCATCCCCTGTATTCCGTCACCGGCGCTCCGCTGTCCACGGAGGCCATCATCGAGAGCCTCCCTGGATACGCGGGTTCGCGTCCCGTGCGGATCGGCAATGCCGCGGACCATCAGGTCCAGCTCGATGTCTTTGGCCCGATTGCGGAGCTGATCCACGGGCTGAGCGAGTCCCGGCGCTCGCTGGCGGACGGGCACTGGGAGCTGCTGGTCCAGATGGCCAGCGCCGTGCTGGCGCGGTGGCACGAGCCGGACCACGGCATTTGGGAGGCGCGGCGCGCGCCGAGGCACCATGTCTACACCAAGGTGATGTGCTGGGTGACCCTGGACCGGGCCCTGCGCACGGCCGCCCGGCACGGCCGCAGCCCCGATCCTGCCTGGGCGGACACGGCGGCCACCATCCGGGAGGAGGTGCTCCGTGACGGATGGGACCATACAGCCGCGTCCTACACCGTCGCCTACGACAGCCCGGACCTCGACGCCGCTGTGCTGCACATCGGACTGTCCGGACTGCTCGACGTCCGCGACCAGAGGTACCTGGACACTGTCGCGGCCGTGGAGCGTGAACTCCGGGTGGGACCCACGGTTTTCCGGTACAAGTACGACGACGGCCTGCCGGGCCTGGAGGGCGGCTTCCACATCTGCACCACTTGGCTGATCGAGGCGTACGTGGCGGTGGGCCGGATCGCCGACGCCTGGGATCTCTTCGACCAGCTGGTCAACCTGTTCGGGCCCACGGGGCTGCTTCCGGAGGAGTACGATCCGGGCACCGAGACGCATCTGGGGAACCACCCGCAGGCGTATTCACACCTCGGGTTTATCCGCTGCGCGCGGCTCCTGGAGGGGCACCAGCGGGGCTGAACCCACGGCTGCGAGGTCTAGGCGCGGGAGGCTCTAGGCGCGGGAAGCCGCGAAGATCGCCGGTGCGGCGCCCTCGCCCGTGGCAAGGTCCGCGAGGATCCGGCCCACCACCGGTGTGAACTTGAAGCCGTGGCCGGCGAAGCCTGCCCCGATGACCACGGGGCCGATCCGGTCCAGCACGAAGTTGTGGTCCGGGGCGGTGGTGTAGGTGCAGCTGATGTCGGTCATGGTGTCGGCGTCCACGCCGGGCAGCCAGTCCCTCGCGTACTGCCGGAGGGCTGCGCGCTGGCGCGGTTCGGGCAGGTAGGACCTCCGGTCCGGGTCCACCACCGGCCCCACACCGTGCCAGCCCGCCTTGACGCCTTCGCCGGGGGTCAGCATGCCGTACACGGGGGAGTAGAAGCCCGCGTAGTCCCCGCCCTCTCCCGGGAAGTGGTTGAAGCCCGGCCAGGTGGCGCCGTCGTCGGTGATGCCGAAGTGGGCCGGCTGCTCCTGCGTGACTGTCAGGCGCGGGGTGGCGACTGAGCCTGCGAGCAGCTTGGAGGTCCAGCCGCCCGCGGTGACCACCGCCTGCCGGGCGGTGAGCACCTCCGTCCGCCCGCCGTCGTCCACGGTGAGCCGGACGCCGTCGTCGAGTATGTCCAGCCCCACAACCTTCGCGCCATGCCTGATGGCCGCGCCATTCCGTGCCGCGAGCCGCTGGAACGCAGGAAGGGCGGCCTCGGGGTTGATCTGGCCGCCGTCGGGCATATGGAGCACCTGCTGGTCGAAGCGGATGCCGCGCCAGCGCTCGCCGGCTTCGGCCAGCGGCACGAAGTCCGCCCGCAGGCCGGCGCTGTTCAGCGCGGCGTGGATCTCGCCGAGGTGCGGGTCGGGGCCGTGGTTGACGACGCCGGTGCGCGCCAGCAGTTGCTCGCCGCTCTCGACTTCGAGCTCGGCCCAGAGCTTCAGCGTTTCGGCCAGCATGGCGACGTACTCGGGCTCCGCGTAGGCAAGGCTTAGGTTCCGGGTTGCGCCGTGCGAGGCGCCCTTGTGGTGGCCGGGCGTGAACTGCTCAAGCAGGGTCACGTCGCGTCCACGGGCAGCCAGCGCCCAGGCGGCAGCGGAACCCATGGCTCCGCCTCCGATGATCACGGTGTCCAGTGTGGTGTTCAAGGTTCCTCCAGTTCGGGCGGCCGCCGCGGCGCGGTCAGGGGTGGGCTTTGGGGTGGGGCGGCAGTTATGCCAGGAGCAGGGCCACACCGATCATCGCAGGCACGGCGACGACGGTGGTGATCAGGACGGTGTCCTTCGCCACCGTGAGCCCGGCCTTGTAGCGGCTGGCGGCAACAAACACATTCTGCGCCGTTGGCAGGGCGGACGTGACCACGACGGCGAACAGTGCCGCGCCATCCAGGCCGAGGGCGAAGCGCGCAAAGACATATGCAATGGCGGGGTGGACGAAGAGCTTAAAGCCGCTGGCCAGCAGGGCATCGGTTCTTCGTCCGGCGTCCGCCTGCAGCGGCTTCGATCCGTTCAGGCTCATGCCGAATGCCATAAGCATGGCAGGAATTGCGGCGCCGCCGATCAGGTGGACGGGCTCCAGCAGCAGCGGCGGGACCTGAAACCCGGTTCCCGCGACCAGCAGCCCGAGGGCCGAACCGACAATCATGGGGTTTTTCAGGATCAGCATCACGAACCGGAGCGGCGTGGTCCGGTGCGAGCTGGTGGTGGCATCCAGAGCCATGAGGAACATCGGCGTGAAAAACGCCAGCTGGAAAATCAGCAAGGGAGCGACATGGCTGGCGTCCCCGAGAACGTAGACGGCAATCGGGATGCCCAGGTTGGCGGAGTTGGCCAGCGAGGCGCTCATGGACGACATCAGTGATTCCGGAACGCTGCGCTTAAGCGCGAACCTGACGATGATGAAAAACAGGGCGGCGGTGATGACGGCACCGACTGCTGCCACGAGCAGCGGGGCGGCGAACACGTCACGGAGGCTGGCCCGGCTAAGCGTCTCGAAGAGCAGCGCGGGGCTGGCCACGAAGAAGGTGAGCCCGCTCAGCACCTGGCGGGCGTTCTCGCCCAGAATCCTGCGCCTGCCCACGAACATGCCCACCAGAATGATGCACCAGACCACAAAAAAGCCTGCGAGGACGCCTAGCACGGGATCGCCGTGGGGGACAGGCTTAGGCAGGGGGTGGCATCCACCATCCCAGCCTAATCAGATTTATTCAGCCGCGGTCCACGTTGTGGCAGGGATCTCGCTGTTGGCGATTAGCCCCGCGGCGATGTTCTTAGCTCAGTGCAGCGTTGTTGAGCGCGAACGGCGGGCGCATCAGGCCAGGGGTGAGGCCTTCGGCGGGGTCATTGCCCAACTGGATGATGCGGTTGTCCTTGTCCACGTGGACAACCTTCGGCTCGTAGGCCTTGGCTTCCTCGGTGGTCATCTGCGCGTAGGTGATCAGAATGACGGTGTCGTTCTCGTGCACCAGGTGGGCGGCGGGGCCGTTGATCCCGATCACGCCGGAGCCGCGCTCGCCGGCGATGGTGTAGGTCTCCAGACGGGCGCCGTTGGTGACATCCACAATGGCCACGAGCTCGCCGGGCAGGATGTCGGCAGCGTCGAGCAGGTCCAGGTCAACGGTGACCGAGCCCACATAGTGCAGGTCCGCGTGCGTGACAGTGGCCCGGTGGATTTTGGACTTAAACATTGTGCGATTCATAACGTCAACAGTCTAACGCCGGGGTCAACGCTTGGCTGTGAGCCAGGGAACACCCCGCTACACCGTTTCTCCGCCGTTTGTCGTTCCTTCTGGTAATCCGTCCGATGCTGCTTCTGCGGCGGATGCTGCCGCTGCGGGGCTTGCCGCGGGCGCACCGGAGGCGTCCGCCCCGGTGTCGATTTCCTGGGCGGCCGCAATGGAGGCGGCGGTGGAGGCAAGAATCTCACGTGCCGCGAGGATGGCGGGCCGTTGCGCACCGGAGCGCCGCACGGACGTGAAGACCGTCCGCCTCGGCTTGCCGGGAAGGTCCAGCAGCTTCGCCGTGGTGCCCCGGCCGGTCCACACCAGATCCGGCATCAGGGCGACGGCGTTTCCGGACTCGATCAGGCGGATCTGGGCCTGGAGGTCGGCTGTTTCAAAACGGACGTCCGGCTCGAAGCCTGCACTCCTGCAGGCCTGCTCGGCCCAGTGCCGCGACGCCGCACCGCGGGGTTCCATCACCCAGGGCATCTCCGCAGTGTCCGCGAGGGACTCGACTGCCGCCCTGCCCGCGGCGGGCGGCGGCACTGCGAGGCGGATGGCGTCCCCTGTGAGGCGTACGCGGTCAAGTTCGGGGTAGCGCGGCGCCGCATGGCCGGGGTACTGCTCGGCGATGACCAGGTCGAAGTCGCGCGCCCACGTCTCATGCAGCGCAGTCTCCGGCTCGCGCTGCGTCATCTCAATCCGGACCTCGGGGTACGTTGCGGCGAGGCGGGTCAGTGCGTCAGGCATCAGAGCCAGTGCTGCGGACTGGAAGACGGCGATCCGTACCGTGCCGGAGACGGTGGTCAGGGATGCGGCCAGATCCGCCTCGGCCTGCTCCAGGGTTTCCAGCAGGTGGGCAGTATGTGCCACCAGAACCTCCGCCTGCGGGGTGAGCTGCACGCGGCGGCCGGTTTTCCTCAGCAGTTCCACCCCAACTTCCTTCTCAAGCAGGGCCAATTGTTGGGAAACTGAGGATGGACTGTACTGCAGGGCTGCTGCCACCTCGGCGAGCGTGCCCCGGATCTTCAGCTCGCGGAGCAGCCTCAACCGGCGGACATCAAGCATGGACTGTTCCTTGGTTTGCACAAATGAATAGTTGGACTAACGAATACTGGTTAGAAGTATGCACTTTATCTAACGCAACAGGGCTTGCATACTAAACAGATTGAGTTACCCCCATCACAGGGCGAAATGATGGGGCCGCACCTACGCAGGAGTCCCGATGAGTACAACAGATCCCTCGCAGTCAATCCTGAGGCGCAAGCCCATTGACGACATCGAAGTAGAGAACAAGCACAGCGGCCTATTCAAGTCCCTCGGGCTGTGGCAGCTGACCGCCATCGGCGTCGGCGGCATCATCGGCGTCGGCATCTTTTCGCTGGCAGGCCTTGTGGCGCACGGCAGTGCTGACACCCCTGGCGTCGGACCGGCGGTGCTGATCTCCTTCCTGATCGCCGGCCTGGCCTCGGCTGCCGCCGCGCTGTCCTACGCAGAGTTCGCCGGCATGATTCCGCGTGCCGGCTCGGCGTACACCTATGGCTACGTGGCCCTGGGCGAAATCATCGGCTGGTTCATCGGCTGGGACCTGCTGCTGGAATACATCGCCATCGTGGCTGTGGTGGCCATCGGCATCTCCGGGTATTTTGATGCCTTCCTGACCGGCATCGGGATCCACATGCCCGCGTGGATGACGTCCACAGTGGATGAGGGCAAGGGAGGCATCATCAATATCCCGGCGATCCTTGTCTGTCTGCTGGTCACCTGGATCCTCTCCCGCGGCACCAAGACCTTCGGCCGGTTTGAACTGATCGCCGTGGCCATCAAGGTTGTCCTGATCCTGTTCATCATCGGGTTGGGCGTCTTCTACATCAACACCCAGAACTTCACCCCGTTCATGCCCAGCGGCTTCGGACCCGTCGTGGCGGGTTCGGCCACCGTGTTCTTCGCCGTGTTCGGTTACGACGCCATGAGTACCGCGGCCGAAGAGGCGACCGACGGCAAGAAGCACATGCCCAAGGCCATCGTCCTGTCCCTCATCATCGCCATGCTGCTCTACGTAGCCGCCACCCTCGTGCTCACCGGCATGCAGAACTACAAGGACATCGATCCTGCCGCCGGCTTCGCTTCGGCGTTCCAGGGCGTCGGTCTTCCCGTCATCGCGACCATCATCTCCGTGTTCGCCGTGCTGTCCATCCTCACCGTGATGCTCACGTTCCTCCTCGGCGTCACCCGTGTGTGGTTCTCCATGAGCCGCGACGGCCTCCTTCCCGGCTGGTTCTCGAAGACCGACCGGCACGGAACCCCGCAGCGCGTGACCTGGATCGGCGGTGTTGCATCGGCGCTTCTGGCCGGTGTGTTCCCCATCAAGGCCGTCGCCGACCTCACCAACATCGGCATCCTCGCCGCGTTCGTGGTGGTATGCGTTTCCGTGATCATGTTCCGCTACACCAAGCCGGAGGCGCCGCGGACCTTCCGCCTGCCGCTGATGCCGGTGGTACCCGCATTCGGTGTCCTGGCCTCCGCCTTCCTGATGTTCCAGCTGCACTGGGAGACGTGGCTGCGCTTCGTCATCTGGCTCGTTATCGGCCTGGTGATTTACTTCGGTTACGGCAAACGGCACTCCCTCATGAACCCGAACAGTCCGCGGCACAACGAGGCCGTGGAGATGCACACACCCGTGTAGCCGCAGCCCTGCGCCATGCCGACGAACCCTCCCGCACCTGTCAGGTGCGGGAGGGTTCGTCGTTTTAGCGACGAAAGCTGAGGACGCGTTTGGGAAAAAGCCGCAGGATCTGAGGACGCGTTTGGGAAAAAGCGGCAGGAGCTGAGGACGCGTTTGGGAAAAAGCGGCAGGAGCTGAGGACGCGTTTGGGATCCGCAACGCTCGATCACTTGTTGCAGGGATTTTCCAAACCCTTCCTCACGTCCTGCGGGGATTTTCCAAACCGTTCCTCACGTCGTCGCGCCGGCGGCGTACCGGCGCTGCTTCGGGCTGCCTGGCGGCAATACAGAACGATCGGTATTTCTAACGTGTATTGCTCAGGAAAGATCGCTTTATCTTAAGGGAAGCGAGGCTCATACTGATGGATAAGACGATCCAATCGCACTGAAAGAACGAGGAAAGCCATGACCAACACCGCAACGGATCACCGCGTGCAGGCAGGCAAGGGCGCCACTGTATCCGGCGCCGTCGCCACCCCCTCGGCAGGGTCCGACGTCGCCGAAGCGACCGCTCTGGCCACCGACGCAATCGCCCTCGTCCGCCGCTGGCTGACCGAAGCCAGCAAGGTTCCCGTGGACGCCTCCGCCGAGCAGCTCGCCGGCGTCCTCAAGGACCCGAACGGCCTGGACTTCACCGTGGGCTTCGTCGACGGCGTGGTCCGCCCCGAGGACCTGCACGTCGCCGCCCGGAACCTCGCCGCCCTCGCCCCGAAGGTTCCCGCCTTCCTGCCCTGGTACATGCGCAGCGCTGTCCAGGTGGGCGGACGCATGGCCCCGGTCCTGCCCCAGGTTGTCATCCCCGTAGCCCGCAAGGTCCTGCGCGAAATGGTGGGCCACCTCATCGTCGACGCCACCGACTCCAAGCTGGGCCCGGCCATCGCCAAGATCCGCAAGGAGGGCATCAAGCTCAACGTGAACCTCCTCGGCGAGGCAGTGCTCGGCGAGCACGAGGCCTCCCGCCGGCTTGAGGGAACCCACACGCTGCTGGCCCGCCCGGACGTGGACTACGTATCCATCAAGGTGTCCTCCACCGTGGCCCCGCACTCCGCCTGGGCCTTCGATGAGGCCGTAGAGCACGTCGTCGAGAAGCTCGCCCCGCTGTTCGCCCGCGCCGCTTCCTTCCCCAAGCCCAAGTTCATCAACCTGGACATGGAGGAGTACAAGGACCTGGACATGACCATCGCGGTCTTCACCCGGATCCTGGACAAGCCCGAGTTCAAGGACCTGGAAGCCGGCATCGTGCTCCAGGCCTACCTCCCGGACGCCCTCGCCGCGATGATCCGGCTGCAGGAGTGGGCAGCCGCCCGCCGCGCAGACGGCGGCGCGGCCATCAAGGTCCGCGTGGTCAAGGGCGCCAACCTCCCCATGGAGCAGGTGGAAGCCTCGCTGCACGACTGGCCGCTGGCCACCTGGGGCACCAAGCTCGACTCGGACATCAACTATAAGCGCGTCATCAACTACGCGCTGCACCCGGACCGGATCGGCAACATCCGCATCGGCGTCGCCGGCCACAACCTGTTCGACATCGCCTTCGCCTGGCTGCTGGCCAAGCAGCGCGGCGTCGAGTCGGGCATCGAATTCGAGATGCTGCTCGGCATGGCACAGGGCCAGGCCGAGGCCGTCAAGAAGGACGTCGGATCCCTGCTGCTCTACACACCCGTGGTGCACCCGGCCGAATTCGACGTCGCGATCGCTTACCTGATCCGCCGCCTGGAAGAGGGCGCCAGCCAGGAAAACTTCATGTCCGCCGTCTTCGAGCTCAGCGAGAACGAAGAACTGTTCGAACGCGAAAAGCAGCGCTTCCTGTCCTCCCTGGAAGAGCTCGACGACGAGGTCCCGGCGCCCAACCGCCTGCAGAACCGCAACCACCCGGCAGAGCTGATGCCCCGCACCGGCTTCCGGAACACCCCGGACACGGACCCGTCCCTGCCCGCCAACCGCGACTGGGGCCGCGCCATCCTGGAACGGGTGCCGACGTCGACCCTTGGCAACGCCTCCGTCGAGGCTGCCACCATCACGGACGCTGACACCCTCAACACCGTGATCGCCACCGCCATCGAAAAGGGCAAGGCATGGGGTGCGCTCTCCGGCGCCGAGCGCGCCGAGATCCTGCACCGCGCCGGCGACGTCCTGGAGGCCCGCCGCGCGGACCTGCTCGAGGTCATGGCCAGCGAAACCGGCAAGACCATCGACCAGGGCGACCCCGAGGTCAGCGAGGCCGTGGACTTCGCCCACTACTACGCCGAGTCCGCCCGCAAGCTGGACCAGGTCGACGGCGCCACGTTCGTTCCAGCGAAACTCACCGTGGTCACGCCGCCGTGGAACTTCCCGGTTGCCATCCCTGCCGGCTCCACGCTTGCGGCACTGGCCGCCGGCTCCGCCGTCGTGATCAAGCCTGCCAAGCAGGCCCGCCGCAGCGGCGCCGTGATGATCGAGGCACTGTGGGAGGCAGGCGTCCCGCGTGACGTGCTCACCATGGTGCAGCTGGGCGAACGCGAGCTCGGCCAGCAGCTGATCTCCCACCCCGCCGTGGACCGCGTCATCCTCACCGGCGGCTACGAGACCGCCGAACTGTTCCGCTCGTTCCGCAAGGACCTGCCGCTGCTGGCCGAAACCAGCGGCAAGAACGCCATCATCGTCACCCCCAGCGCTGACCTGGACCTCGCCGCGAAGGACGTTGCCTACTCCGCCTTCGGCCACGCCGGGCAGAAGTGCTCCGCCGCCTCGCTGGTGATCCTGGTGGGCTCCGTGGCCACCTCGAAGCGGTTCCACAACCAGCTGATCGACGCCGTGACCTCCCTCAAGGTGGGCTACCCGCAGGACCCCACCAGCCAGATGGGCCCGATCATTGAGCCGGCCAAGGGCAAGCTGCTCAACGCGCTGATCACCCTCGGCGACGGCGAGAACTGGGCTGTTGAGCCCCGCAAGCTCGACGACACCGGCCGGCTTTGGAGTCCGGGCGTGCGCTACGGCGTCAAGCGCGGTTCCTACTTCCACCTGACCGAGTTCTTCGGTCCTGTCCTCGGCGTCATGACCGCGGACACCCTGGAAGAGGCCATCGCCATCCAAAACCAGATCGAGTACGGCCTCACCGCCGGCCTGCACTCCCTCAACACCGACGAACTCGGAGTGTGGCTGGACACCATCCAGGCCGGCAACCTCTACATCAACCGCGGCATCACCGGCGCCATCGTGCAGCGGCAGCCATTCGGCGGCTGGAAGAAGTCGGCGGTTGGTGCCGGCACCAAGGCGGGCGGCCCCAACTACCTCGCCGGCCTCGGTGAGTGGACCAGCGCCGAGAGCACCCAGGGTGCCGCGGCGGGCATCGCGAACCGCAGGGTGCAGCGGCTCCTCGACGCCGTGAAGGGTGAACTCAGCGCTTCCGACTTGGAGGCCCTGCAGCGGGCGCTGGGCTCTGACGCCCTCGCCTGGGCGGATGAATTCGGCACGGCCAAGGACGTCTCCAACCTGAGCGCCGAGCGGAACATCTTCCGCTACCGTGCGCTCCCGGTCACCGTCCGGCTGTCCGACGGCGAACCCCTCCGGGCGCTCGTCCGGACAGTAGCCGCCGGTGTACTTGCCGGTGCGCCGGTCACTGTTTCGTCCGGCGTCGAGCTTCCCGCCCAGCTGCGTGCGGTGCTTACCGGACTGGACATCCCCGTGACGGTGGAGGACGACGCCGCGTGGCTGGCATCCGCGGGCCGTCTCGCCGCGGCGGACAAGCTGTCCGGCGGACGCATCCGACTGATCGGCGGCTCCGCAGCCGACCTGGCCGAAGCGACCGGCGGCCGCCCGGACCTGGCCATCTACGCCCACGAGGTGACGGAGGCCGGCCGCATCGAAATGCTGCCGTTCCTGCATGAGCAGGCCGTCAGCATCACGGCGCACCGGTTCGGCACGCCGAACCACCTCTCCGACTCGCTGATCTAGGGGAGTCGCCCGTACGAGGCAAAGGGAACGGGCGGGCACCCGGAAGGTCCCCGCCCGTTCTCTTTGCGTGTTGCTGCTTAACCCAGATACCAGCCGGGAGGAGCCCATGATGCCGGGACGCTGTGTGCGGAAAAGTCCTCGCATCGCGTGCAGGTGTAGGCGACTTCGCCCAGTTTCCGGACGGTGCCGTCCGGGCGGTGCTTGGCCGGCACGAAGGACTCAAGATAAATGAACTCGTCTGTTCCGCACTTTTCGCAATTGGGCGGGCCAACGTATTCGGCGTCCATGGTCATGGAGTGGCGGGTATAGCGGGGGTTTGCGGCTGTGGTCACGGCGTACCTATCCCGAACAACGCGGGCTTCGTTGCCAAGCAATGTTCGTCTTCGAAACCGGTGTGTTGGCAGCCGCTGCATGACCGCAACAGTCACAGCATAAGCCAGCTGCGAACGGTTATCAATCATTTTTCGGGCTTCAGCCCTGCTAAACGGGCTTCTTGAGGGTCCTTCCCATGATGGCCTGGGTCAGGGCGTCGATGACCTCGGCGTTCGCCAGCGGGTTCCTGATCAGCGTGAAATCGACGTCCCCCACAGGCGGCAGCTCGAAGCGGCGGGTGATGATTTTCAGGTCCTCCGGCACCAGCGACGACGGCATCACGGCCACCCCGATCCCGGCGCGGACGGCAGCCAGCACGCCGCTGATCTGCTTGGTGGTGCACGTGATGCGCCACGTCCTGCCCACGGATTCAAGCGCATCGATGGCAAGCTTGCGGCTCAGGCTGGGCGCCGGGTACGCGATCAGCGGCACCGGATGGCCCGGCTCCAGGGCGGTCTGTTCGAGGCCCACCCAGGAAAAGGTGTCGTGCTGGACCACGGTGCCGTCCTTGGCGCCGGCCACCCACTTCACGAAGACGAGGTCCAGCTGGCCGGAGTTCAGGCGCTTGTACAGCTGGTCGCTCTGGCCGACCGTGAGCTCTAGGTTGATCTGCGGGTAGATTTGCCGGAACTCGCGCAGGATACGCGGGAGGCCGGTGATGGCGAGGTCGTCGGCCGTGCCAAAGCGCAGGCGCCCGCGCATGGCCGAGCCGGAGAAGTAGCGGGTGGCGGCGTCGTGGGCGGCGAGGATGCTGCGGGCGAACCCTGCCATGGCATCGCCGTTGTCCGTCAGGCTGACGTCCCTCGTGTCACGGCTGATCAGCGTCCGTTTGGCGGAGGCCTCGAGCTTTCGCACATGCTGGCTGACCGTTGGCTGGGCCAGTCCCAGGCGCTCTGCCGCCTTGGTGAAGCTAAGCGCTTCGGCCACGGCGAGGAAAGATCGGAGCTGGGCCGGTTCGAACATGCATCCTCCTCGAACGGCAGGTCATTACGTTCAGCAATGATAGTTATAGGAGCAATAGTCTTCCACAATCAGAAGGGTGCGCCATAGCGTTGAGGGCATCCCCCATCGGACCGCTCAGCTGAGGAAACTCCTGTGACACCCCCACCGCCGCCATTGGCCACCGTCACCCAGCCCGTCGCTGTCGTCAGTGAACGCCTTCCGTGGCGCCACACCTTCATTTCACTCCGGGTCCCCAACTTCCGGCTTTTCGCCACGGGCCACTTCATTGCCGTCATCGCCATCTGGATGCAGCGCATCGCCCAGGACTGGCTGGTGCTCCAGATCTCCGGATCCGTCACCGCCGTCGGCTTCACCGTGGCGCTGCAGTTCCTGCCGTCGCTGCTGCTCGGTCCCTGGGGCGGGATGGTCGCGGACAGGTTCTCCAAGCGCAAAATCCTCATCCTGTGCCAGTCCGCCGCGGCTGTCCTGGCCGCTGCCCTCGCCGCCCTGTCGCTCACCGGGCGGATCGAGGTCTGGCACGTCTACGCCATCGCACTGGTGCTCGGCCTGGTCACGGTGCTGGACCAGCCCGCCCGGCAGGTTTTCGTCCACGAGCTGGTGGGCCCCCGCTACCTGCGCAACGCCATCAGCGTGAACTCGACGACGTTCCAGCTCGGCGGGCTGATCGGTCCGGCCATTGCCGGGGTGCTGCTGACCGCCGTCGGTGCCGGCTGGGCCTTCGCCGCCAATGCCGCGGCCTGCTGCTCCACCGTCACGATGCTCCTGCTGCTGCGCCGGGACGAGCTGTTCGTGAGCGCGCCGGCGCCCAAGTCCAAGGGCATGCTGCGGGAGGGGCTGCGGTACGCGCTCAGCAAGCCCACCATCTACTGGCCGTGGCTCATGGTGGGCTTCATCTCCGTGTTCGCCATGAGCCTGCCGGTGCTGCTCGCCGCCTTCGCGGCCCGGGTGTACGGCATCGGCGCGGGCGGTTACGGCATGCTGAACGCGCTGGTGGCGCTCGGGGCACTGACCGGCGCGGTCGCCTCCACCCGGCGCCGGCAGCTCCGGCTGCGGTCGGTGGTCCTGGCGGCCGGCATGTACGGGCTGATGCTGTGCCTGTCCGCCGCCGTCCCCACCCTGCCGCTCTTCGGCGCCGCGCTGGTGCTGTCCGGGTTCTGGTGCCTGATGTTCCTCACTGCGTCCAACCAGCTGGTACAGACCAGCTCCAACATGGGCATCCGTGGCCGCGTGATGAGCCTGTACATCATGGTGCTGATCGGCGGCCAGGCCCTTGGCGGACCCATGATCGGTTTCATTGCCGAACAGCTGGATCCGCACACCGGGCTGCTGGTAGCGGGCGGGGTGCCGGCGCTCGCCGCGGCGAGTGTCGCCGTCGTGCTTGCCCGCAAAGGTGAGCTGACGCTCAAGGTGGACCTGAGGAACCGGCGGGGGCTGCTGCGGGTGGTGCGCCGGGCGGTCTAGGACTAGGACCGGCATCCGCGCATTCAAGAGGGGATTGGAGCGGCTGACGGGAATCGAACCCGCGTATCAAGCTTGGGAAGCTAGCGCTCTACCATTGAGCTACAGCCGCAGTCGCACCGGAAGCTGCCCGGGGCAGAACCCAGCATAGCGCAGTTGTACCGTGACGCCTGCCATCTGGATCCCGAGTCGGCGCGCGTCGGACCGCCGGGCAGAAAGGGCTCCCGTAACTGTTCGATAAAGGCCCGTGCGGTGCGCGGCCGCGGGCGGTGCGGGTGACTATCCTGAATCTCGTTAGCTGCAGTAAGGGGAACGGGCTACGCAAGGCAGGCCCGACGTCGGAAAAAGGATCCCCATGGCAGGTGCAGAACACGAGGTCCTCGTTGCGCGCGACGCCATGACGGTCTGGTCCTTCCTCCTTGACGGCGCGAATCTGCCCAGATGGCAGGCCGACGTCCGGAGCGTGGCGCTCAGTTCGGGCAGCGCCGGCAGCCCGGGAGCCAGGTACCAGGTCACCGTGGACGGGCCCCATGGCCGCCCGGTGGCGCGCGATTACGAGATCACCCATGCCCGGCCGGGCGCCGAAATCCAGTTCCAGGTAGTGGCCGGCCCGTCCCTCCTGCGCGGCGGTTTCTACCTCAGCACCGAGACCGCCGGGACCCGGGTGCGCTTCGCGCTGGAGGCCCCGGCGCGCGGCTTCTGGAGCTTCCTCCGCCCGGCGCGCCGGCGCCAGCTCCGCGCGGCCGTGGGCCAGCTCGCCAGGCTCCCTGCCGTTATCGAAGATCGCACGACGGCGGACTGAGGCTTCCCCTCTGCCGCGCTTTACTGCTTCTTACTGGGCCAGCTGCTGGCCCGCCCAAGTTCCAGGGATGGCCGACGGCGGCGAAAGGACTCCGCCGTCGAGGTTCCAGTACTGCACGGGGCCGGCTGGTCCGGTCCGCTGCAGGACGAGGCCGGTCGAGTAAGCGCCGGTGACGCCGTGCAGTGCACGGATGGCTGTCACGTCGCCCCAGCCGCTGGCGACCAGGGTCCGGGCTTCGGCTTTGGGTGACGGGCCGCCGGAACCGCGGTAGAGCAGAACGCTGCCGTCGCCTTGGCGGGCCAGCAGGTCCTGGAACCCGTCGCCGTCGTAATCCACCATGGCGAGCCGGGTCGCTGCGACGCCGGACGCGATGAGGGTCCGCT
This sequence comes from Arthrobacter sp. OAP107, assembly GCF_040546765.1. NCBI lineage: Bacteria > Bacillati > Actinomycetota > Actinomycetes > Micrococcales > Micrococcaceae > Arthrobacter > Arthrobacter sp. OAP107. The sequence goes on from NZ_JBEPOK010000001.1 coordinate 26,547, forward strand.
GGACCAGGTCGCCGGTGCCCCGGTTGGGATAGAGCCAGAGGTTTGAGTCGGAGTCGAGGGCCAGGAGCTCGGGGAGCCGGTTGGTGGAGCACCAACCGCCGACGGCAAGGGTCATGCCCGCCCAGCCGGACTGCCCCAGCGTGGCCGGCGGCAGGAAGCCGCCCGCCAGCTGCCCGGGATACAGGGTGAGGCGGCCGTCGGTCCATTGCACCAGGACGTCGTAAACGCCGTCGCGGTCCCAGTCGGTTACGAAAACCTGCCGGGCGGCCGCGAAGCCGGAGCCGATGGTTTCGGGCGGGCCGAACTGTCCGGCACCCAGTGCGGGCCGGTTGTTAAGCTGCCCCGCCGCGTCCACCGACACGATGTCCCCGGCGCTCCTGACAGCGGCGGTCGTGAGGTCCAACGTGGGCGGCATGTGCTTCACCAGGGGCTCGCACACATCGGTCGGCTGCACGGGAGCCGAGGTGCTGCCACCCGGGGCAGCCGTGGTCCCGGCGGGCAGGGCCGTGTAGCCGAAGAAGTCCACCACTCCCCACATGGTGTAGCGGTTGGGCGTGGTCTGCCAGTTGCCGTCGGTGAAGGTGATGCCGATGCCGACCACGTTGAACCGGGGGTCCGTGAGGATGGCATTGTGCGCCGGCGAGTTCTTCCACCACTCAACGAGCTGCGCGGCGTCGCGGTCCCAACGGACGGCAATGACCTCGCCGGCGCCGTTGGTGGGACCCAGGGCGCGGGCGTCTGTCCAGAAGCTGGCCCGGTGTTCAACGACCTCGCGGGACGCAATGCTGTCCGACCATTCCTGTGCCATGCCGGCAACCGTTGCGTGGTACTTGACGGCCGGCAGGCCCAGGGACGTCCGGTAGGTGTTGATCGCGGTGAAGACGGCGGCCACCTGGGCGGCGTTGCTGTCCGGCACCAGCGCCTGCGGTGTCAGCAGGCCTTTTGCGGCGGCACCTGGGTCCGTCCGGGCGGTGTCTTGCGGCGCGGCGTACTGCGGTGCCGTGTCTTGCGGCGCGGCGAACGCGTCGGCGGGGGCTGAGAGCGGCGGGATGGAGGCCGGCTCGGGCGGGCCCTCGGCTGCGGGGCGCGTGGTCCCGGCTGGAACGGGCTGCGCGGGCGCCGGTTGAGTGGCGGGGCTTGCAGCGGCGGGCTCTTCCTCGGCAGCGGCGGGTGCCGGGGCGGTAGCGGCCGCCGTCGTCACCGCCGGTGTTGCGGTATGCACGGCCGTTCCAGGCGCTCCGGCGAGCGGCAGCCGGGGTGAGGGTGCCGCGGTGGCCGGCCCGCCGTCGTCGGGCGTTGCCGGGGACGGTGCAGCGGCGGCGTCCGGTGTGGCAGCAGTGGCGCCCGGCATGGCAGCGGGCGTCGCGGAACTCCGGGCGGCTGCCATAGTTGGCACGCCGCTGGCCGCGGGTGCCGCCAGCGCGAGGGCGCAGGCGAGTGCAACAGCGGCCTTGGCCGCAATCCTGTTCAAAATATCCCCAGCTCTATTTCTGGCCGTATGACGTGAGACCGCCAGCCTGATTGTTCACGCAACACTAGCGGCAGGGCAGGGGAGCAGCAATGGTATTTTTGAGGGTGTGCTGATCTCTGACCGCGACATTCGTGCCGAAATTGATTCCGAACGGATCGTCCTCGATCCGTACGAAGCCGCGATGGTCCAGCCGTCCTCGGTGGATGTCCGGATTGACCGTTATTTCCGGCTGTTCGACAACCACAAATACGCTCACATCGACCCCGCCGAAGAGCAGCCCGAGCTGACCCGGCTGGTGGAGGTGGAGGAGGGCGAACCGTTCATCCTGCACCCCGGCGAGTTCGTGCTCGGCTCCACCTACGAAACCGTCACGCTGCCGGACGACATTGCCGCGCGCCTCGAGGGCAAGTCTTCGCTTGGCCGCCTCGGCCTGCTGACGCATTCAACGGCCGGCTTTATCGATCCCGGCTTCTCCGGGCACGTCACACTGGAGCTGTCCAACATGGCCACGCTGCCTATTAAGCTCTGGCCGGGCATGAAGATCGGCCAGCTCTGCTTCTTCCGGCTGACCTCCGCCGCGGAGTTCCCCTACGGCTCCGGCGAGTACGGCAACCGCTACCAGGGCCAGCGCGGCCCCACTGCCAGCCGCAGCCACCTGAACTTCCACCGCACCGACATTTAGCGCCCGCTGTTCGCGCCGAGACGTGAGGTCTCGCCGCTTTGCGGTTGCGTAAACGTCGAGATCTCACCTCTCGGTGACGGAACGCGCTCACCACCTCTCCTCCACACTGTGGATAACCGCGGGGGACCTGCCCGGACGTGCACACAATGGCGCATGAGAAAGCCGCCGCCGCTGCCTGGTCCGCTTGCCGGCAGGTCGTTCACGCTCGATGAGCAACGGTCTGCGGGTGTTGCCGCGCATCGGGCCTGGCGCAGTGACCTTCGGGTGGCAAGCCGTGGGGTGCGTGTTCCGTGGGGTGTCGAACAGGACTTTGCACACACCTGCCGGCTGCTGTCCGGGCTCTGTCCGTCGGCTGCCTGCTGCCTGGGGACCGCCGGACGGCTGTGGCGATGCCCGCTTCCGTGGAGTGTGCAGAGTGACTTGAGGGTGCATTTGGCGCGGTTCGACGGCGGGAACCGGCCCGTGCGCAAGGGCGTGGCCGGCCACCGGCTGGAATTGCTGAACACCGACCTCACGGAGCTTGACGGCGTTCCCATCACGAGCCCGGCACGAACATGGCTGGATCTCGCCGCCATTCTTGGGCTCGAGGATCTGGTGGTTGCGGCTGACTTCTTCATCTGCAGCCAGTCCAGAAGCTTTGGCCCGCGGAAACTGGCCCTCTGCTCCATGGCCGATCTGCAGCAGCAGGTGGAGCGCAGCAGCGGCGCGCGGGGAATCCGCAAGGCCAAGGCTGCACTGGGCTTGGCCAGAGTGGGAGCGGACTCGGCGCCCGAGACGCGGCTTAGGCTGGCGCTGGGCAGATTGGGCCTGCCCGAACCGGCACTGGGCCACGTGATCACGGATGAAACCGACTGGGAGTTGGCTTGGCCGGACATGGCCTTTCCAAAGTTCAAGGTGGCTGTGAACTACGACGACCGGCACCACCTTGAACCACCCCAGCGCGAATCAGACATCCGAAGGGACGAGTCCATCGCAGCGATCGGCTGGACTTCGGTGACGATCACGGCGTCACAGGTCAGGACCTGGGGCTTCGACGGGTGCGCCCAGCGGGTACTGGACGCGCTGGTGCGGTGCGGGTGGCGCGCCGAGAGGTGAGATCCCGCCGCTTGGCCGCCCCGCAAACGTCGAGATCTCACGTCTCGAGGGGTGGGCCCTCCGAAACGGGTCCGACTCGGGCTCAGGCCCGGACGGGCTCCGGCCGCGCCGGGCGGGAGAACTTCTTGACGAGGGGCTCGACGTAACGGGCAGCCAGCGGGCCCATGACCGCCATGATGAGAACGTACGCCGTGGCGAGGGCGGCGAGCTCGTCCGTAACCACCCCTGACGTCACCGCGAGGCCGGCGATGACAATGGAGAACTCGCCGCGTGCAATCAGCGCAGCCCCGGCGCGAAAGCGGCCCGGCCGCGCAATGCCGGCACGCTTGGCAGCCCACACTCCGGTGATGATCTTGGTGGCGGCTGTGATAACCGCCAGGACGAGCGCCCACGCCAGCACCGGAGGGATGGAGGTGGGGTCGGTGTTGAGCCCGAACGCCACAAAGAAGATGGCGGCGAAGAGGTCCCGCAGCGGCTCGAGGATCCGCGTCGCACTGTGGGCCGTGGCGCCCGAGATCGCGATGCCGAGCATGAAGGCGCCCACTGCGGCGGACACCTGCAGCACCGCAGCCACGCCGGACACCAGCAGGGCTGCCCCCAGCAGGTTCAGCAGGAAGACCTCCGAATTCTCGCTGTGCACGGCTTTGGAGACATGGTGCCCGTGCCGCAGGGCAACCAGCAGCACCACCGTGACCACAGCCAGCGAAACGCCCACGGTCTGCAGGCCGCCCAGAAAGCTGACCCCGGCAAGCGTGGCGGTGAGGATGGGCAGATAAATCGCCATGGCCAGGTCCTCGAAGACCAGGATGGAGAGGATCACCGGCGTCTCACGGTTACCGATGCGGCCAAGGTCCGTGATGACCTTGGCCGCGATGCCCGACGACGATATATACGTGACGCCGCCCATAACCATGGCGCCTACGACGCCCCAGCCGAGAAGGGCGGCCAACGCAGCGCCGGGAAGGAAGTTCAGGACGAAGTCGAGGATGCCGGCTTTCCACGATCTGCGCAGGCCGGTCACAAGCTCCGTCGCCGTATATTCCAGACCGAGCATAAGCAGGAGCAGGATGACTCCGATCTCACCCGAAAGGTGGGAAAACTCCTTCATGCCGCTCAGCTCCACGACGCCACCGGCGCCGAAGCACAGCCCGCCCACCAGATACAGCGGAATGGGAGACATCCCGATCCGCCCCGCCAGCCTCGCCAGCAGGCCGAGGCAGAACACAACTGCCCCGAGTTCGATGAGGGACAGGGCCACGCGGTCCATGAGGGTCAGCCGTTGCGCAGGATGTCGGCCGCAGCGTCCAGCCCCTCTTGCGTGCCGACGGCGACCAGCAGGTCGCCGGGGTGAAGGACTAGGTCGGGGCCTGGCGAAGGAACCACCTCGCCTTCACGCATGATCGCCACAATCGAAACGCCGCACCTGGTGCGGATGCGGGCTTTGCCCATGGGCTGGTTCTGGAAAGGGGAGTCCGCGGCAATGGAGAACTGCCGGGTGGCAATGCCGGGAACTTCCCGGTGCGCCTCGGTCAGCGTCATGGCAAGGTGCTGGCCACCCAGCAGATTTCCCAGGCACGCCGCCTCCTCGCCGGTCAGCGGAATGGAAGCCTGGCACGTGTCCGGGTCATCCCAGGTGGAAACGAACAGCTCGGTCTGGCCCTCGCGCAGTTCCACCACCCCGATGCGCCGGCCGGATGCTGTCATGAAGTCCTTGCGCCTGCCCAGTCCCGGGAGGTCTGTCTCTTCCATGTACATAACATCAGCCTAGTCCGCGAACCTGCGATTTCGATTGAATCCGTGGGGCCCCGCTGGGGGCTGAAGTGTACGTTCGCGCTCCGCCCGGGGGCTGAAGTGTACGTTCGCGCTCCGCCGGGGGGCTGAAGTGTACGTTCGCGCTCCGAGCCGGGGCCGGAGCCGGTCAGGACTGCGGGACGACGGCGATCTCTGCCTCGCTCGGGGCCTTGACGGGCAGAAGGACCAGCAGCCCGGCGAGCAGCACCACCATGATGCCCAGGATGCCCCAGCGCTGCGCGTCGCCCTGGGCCACCAGGGGAGTGGCCACGGTGATGCACAGCGTGAACAGGGCCGGGGCGAGAAAGCTGACCGCACGGCCGGTGGTCGCGTACAGGCCGAAGAGCTCGCCGGATTCGCCCTGCGGGGCCAGCCGGGCCAGATACGCGCGTGAGGAGGACTGGGCGGGCCCGACGAACAGGCAAAGGAACAGGCCGAAAACCCAGAACGTCGCGGCCCCGGACCAGGGCACTCCGAAGAACGTGTGGTTGTCGTTGCCCAGCACCAGGATGACCGTTCCCGCGGCCAGCAGGCCGGTGAGGGAACCGATGATCACGGCCTTGGGCCCCACCCTGTCATCCAGGAAGCCGCCGAGGATCGCGCCCACGGCCGCCACGATGTTGCCGAAAATCGCGAAGAAGATGACCTGCGGCAGTGCGAAGCCGAAGGTGCCGGCGGCGATGATCCCGCCGAAGGTGAAGACCGCCGCCAGCCCGTCGCGGAAGATGGCGCTGGCCAGCAGGAAGAAGATGGTGTGCGGGCTGGTCCGGTAGATGGCCTTGATCCTGCGCGCCAGCAGCCCGTACGACGCCAGGAACCCCAGGCGCGCCGCGCGCTTCGGTTTGGGCAGCTCCGGGACAGCGAACATCACCGGCAGCGCGAAGATGAAGAACCACAGGGCGGAGAACACCGCCACCAGCCGGATGTTCAGGCCGTCCTGGGTGGAGGCGCCGAACCACTCGAAGCGAGGCTGCACGAACAGCTCAAGCACGATGAGCAGGGCCGCGATGCCGCCGAGATAGCCCATGCCCCAGCCGAAGCCGCTGACCTTGCCGATGTTCCGCGGCGTCGAAATCTGCGCCAGCATGGCGTTGTAGTTGACGGCCGCGAACTCGAAGAAGATGTTGGCCAGGGCGATCAGCGACACCCCCAGCAGGAGGAACCCGGGCCGGGGAAACACGAAGAAGCACAACGCCGTCAGGATTGCGACGGCGGCCGTGTTCACTCCCAGCCAGAGCTTGCGGCGGCCCCCGGTGTCGGACCGCTGGCCCGTGACGGGTGCGAGCAGCGCGATGGCCGCCCCCGCAATGGCCAGCGCTCCACCGAGCACTGCTGACGCCCGGTCTTCGCCGCCAAACGCCTGGGACGTCAGGTAGACGGTGAAGACGAACGTCGTCATGACCGCGTTGAACGCCGCGGACCCCCAGTCCCACGCCGCCCAGGCCAGGATGCGGCCCTTGCTGGAGGCCTGCGGCCCTGCCTCGAGTTCCGACGACGGCTGCGTTGCCTCTGATGCGGCTGCGGAGTTCATAGGCCGATGCTATCCGCCCGCAGCGAACAGGGAAGGGGAACTCTCCCGCAGGCTGGAGAAACTTGCGCTGCGGCTGTCCAGTGCGGGGAAAACTGGCAGTGCCCCCTTGATAAACTGTCGGGACCGAACCCAACGAATGACCGCCTGCTCCAACTTTTGATAACCGAATTCTGACTTTGCGGAGATACCAGTGATCACAGTCCTTGCCGTGCACTTCGCGGTGGCCGCTGTGGCGCCGTTCATCTTCCGGAAGTTCGGCCGCAACTCGTTCTACGCGCTGGCCGCGGTCCCCGCCGGTTCATTCATCTGGCTCCTGTTCCAGCACGCCGCCGTCTACGGCACCGGAGCCGCGAACACCGGAGCCGCAGCCGAAACCGTCCCGTGGATCCCGAGCCTCGGCATCGAATTCGCCTTCCGCATGGACGCCCTGGCCTGGGTCATGTCGCTGCTGGTCCTCGGCGTCGGCGCCCTGGTGCTGGTCTACTGCGCACGCTACTTCAAGGACAAGGACAGCTACCTCGGCGGTTTCGGCGCGCAGTTGCTGGCATTCGCCGGGGCCATGTTCGGGCTGGTCACCGCGGATGACCTGCTGATGATGTTCATCTTCTGGGAACTCACCACCGTCCTGTCGTACCTCCTGATCGGTTACGCACGGACACGGCTGGCCGCCCGCCGCTCCGCGCTGCAGGCCCTCATGGTCACCACCGCCGGCGGCCTGGCCATGCTCGTCGGCCTGATCATGCTAGGTGCCACCGCCGGCACCTACCGGATCTCTTCCATCCTCGAGCAGGCACCACAGCTGGTTTCCGGACCGGCGGCGGGTGCCGTGGGCGCCGCCGTCGTCCTCATCCTGGCCGGTGCGGTGACCAAATCTGCGCTGGTTCCCTTCCACTTCTGGCTTCCCGGCGCCATGGCGGCGCCAACTCCCGTGAGCGCCTACCTGCACGCCGCAGCGATGGTGAAGGCCGGGGTGTACATCGTGGCGCGCCTCGCCCCGGGCTTCACGGACACCGCCTATTGGCTGCCGGTGGTCCTCGGGCTCGGGCTCGCCACGATGCTGGTGGGTGGCTACCGGGCATTGCGCCAGACGGACATCAAGCTCATCCTGGCGTACGGCACCGTGAGCCAGTTGGGGTTCATCACCATGGTGGTGGGGCTCGGCAAGCCGGACGCCGCGCTCGCCGGCCTCGCCATGCTGCTCGCGCACGGGCTCTTCAAGGCAACGCTCTTCCTGGTGGTGGGCATCATCGACCACCAGTCCGGCACACGCGACATCCGCAACCTTTCTGGCGTTTTCCGCTCCTCCCGGGCCCTCGGCATCGTGGCCGGCGTCGGCGCCGCCTCTATGGCCGGCATCCCGCTGCTGGGCGGCTTCGTGGCGAAAGAGTCCGTGCTCGAGGCGTTCGTGCACTTCGCCGGCGAGCCCGGCTACGGGCCCTGGGGCGCAGTGGTCCTGGCGGGCACGGTGCTCGGCTCCATACTGACCTTCGCCTACAGCGCGCGCTTCATGTGGGGTGCCTTCGCCGTGAAACCGGGCGTTGAGCCCACCCCGTTCAAGGCCATCCGGCCCTCCTTCCTGGCGGCCCCGGCAGTCCTGAGCGGCCTGACCATCGCCTACGGCCTGTGGCCGGTACCGGTGGACGCCTGGATTCAGCCGTATGCCGCCCTGTTTACCGGGGGAACGTTCACCGAGGGAACGCACGACGCCGGCACTGCGGCAGGTGCCGCAGGGCACCTTGCGCTGTGGCACGGGCTGACCCCCGCCCTGGGCCTGACCGCCATCACCTTCGCGGCCGGCGCGGCGATGTTCTACGGACGGGCGGTGGTGGACCGGATCCAGAGTGCCGTTCCGCCCTGGTTCGACGCCGACCGCGGATACCAGCTGACCATCGGGGCGCTGGACGACATTGCCGTGTGGATTACCGGACGCACGCAGCGCGGCTCGCTGTATTTCTACCTTGCTGTGATCCTCAGCGTCGCCTTTGTGCTGCCCCTGTCCGCCCTGATCGCTGCGAACAAGCCGCTTCCCGAAGGGCTGTATTTCGTCGACCCCAACTCGCCGCTGCAACTGGTGGCCGGAGCGGGGATCGTCATCGGGGCACTCGCCGCTGTCCGCGCCAACAAGCGCTTCCTTGCCGTGCTCATGGTGTCCGTCACCGGCTACGGCATCGCCCTGATGTTCGCGCTGCAGGGCGCCCCGGACCTGGCCCTGACGCAGATGCTCGTCGAAACCATCATCCTGGTGGCGTTCGTGCTGGCCATGCGCAGCCTCCCCGCGGAACTGCGGGACCGCACCCGCGGCAAGTACCGGGTGGTCCGCGTAATCATCGGCCTGTCCTTCGGCGCCACCATGGTCTTCGCAGCCATCCACGCCATGGGCGTCCGCATCGCCACGCCCGTCTCCCTCGAGTTCCCCAAGCTGGCGTACGAGGGCGGCGGCGGGCTCAACATCGTCAACGTCACCCTGGTGGACATCCGCGCGTGGGACACCTTCGGTGAGATCTCCGTGCTGGCGCTGGCCGCCACCGGCGTGGCGAGCCTCATCTTCGTCCGGGGCCGCGGGGACCGGCTCCGCACGTCATCCGCCGTGGCCGAGGGGACCGTGGGCCGCCGCCACGGCGTGGACAAATCGTCGCGGGACGGCGCCGCGCTGGCGCTGACCCGGAAGTTCGCCGCGGCCACGCGGGACCCGTGGCTTGTTGCCGGACGCACGCTGGCACCGGAGCGCCGCTCCATCATCTTCGAGGTGGTCACGCGGCTGGTCTTCCACTCGATGATCATCTTCTCGCTCTACCTGCTGCTGGCAGGACACAACCTCCCCGGCGGCGGCTTCGCCGGCGGACTCATGGCCGGTATGGCCCTGACCCTGCGCTACCTTGCGGGCGGCCGCTTCGAACTGCGGGAAGCCACCCCCATCAGCGCCGGCACCCTGCTCGGGGTCGGACTTGCCACGGCCGCGCTGTCCGGGGCCGCGCCGGTCCTGCTGGGCGGGCAGGTGTTCCAGAGCGCCATCATCGAGTTCTGGCTGCCGGTGTTCGGCGACATCAAGTTTGTCACCTCCACCATCTTCGACACCGGCGTGTACATCGTCGTGGTCGGCCTGGTGCTGGATGTGCTCCGCAGCCTCGGCGCCGAGATCGACGAGCACTTTGAAGAACGCCCCCTGCAGCAGGCCGCGCAGGAAGGCGACGAGGGCAGCGAAGAAGTGTCCGGCGGCGTCCCGGCAGGATCCACCCGAGGCGGAACCGCATGACAGTCAACCTGACCCTGCTGACCGTCATGGGCGCCCTTTATGCCTGCGGCATCTACCTCATCCTCGAACGCAGCCTCACGCGTGTGCTGTTGGGGCTGATGCTGCTGGCCAACGCCACCAACCTGCTGATCCTCGCCACCGGCGGCTACGCCGGGCTGGCACCCTTCTTCAGCAAGGACACAGACCCGGCCTCCTACAACGACCCCCTGCCGCAGGCACTGATCCTGACGTCCATCGTCATTTCCTTCGCGGTGACGGCCTTCATGCTGGGCATCATCTACCGGACCTGGGTGCTTGCCCGCCAGGACGACATCCAGGACGACATCGAGGACCGCCGCGTGGCCGAGACGCCCAGCTTCGACGCGGAAGACGACGCCGTCATCCCCGTGGAAACCTCCGAGTTCCCGCTGCCCATGCGCGGACCGGACGGCTCCGCGGCGGCGGAGCCGACGGCGACCGTGGAGGCAGGCGGCCGGACCCTCCTGGCGGAACACGCGGCGCAGGAGGAGAAACCGGGATCCGGGAACATCGCCACAGACACAAACACGGGCACGGAAAACGGCACTGACACGGACGGGGGCGCGAAGTGAACCTCGCAAGCCTTGCCCCGCTCGCCGTCGTACTTCCCATCCTGGGAGCGGCGCTGACGTTCGTGCTGATCCGGCACTCCCGCGCACAGCGGGCCGTCAGCATCGGCCTGCTCTCACTCACCCTGCTGCTGGAGTGCTTGCTCCTGGCGTCCGTCTGGAACGGCGGCACGTCCGCGGTGAACATCGGAGGCTGGGTTCCGCCCTTTGGGATCGTCCTGGTGGTGGACCAGTTCTCCTCCCTCATGCTCGTGGTGTCCTCCGCGGTGAGCCTGGCCGTCCTCGTGTACGCCACCGGGCAGGGCATGGCCGACGGCGACCAGGACGCCCCGGTTTCGATCTTCCACCCCACGTACCTGATCCTCGTGGCCGGGGTCTCCAACGCGTTTCTCTCCGGGGACCTGTTCAACCTGTACGTCGGCTTCGAGATCCTGCTGACGGCAAGCTATGTGCTGATGACCCTCGGCGGCACAGGCCCCCGCATCCGGGCGGGCGTCACCTATGTCGTGGTCTCGGTGGTGTCGTCAGTGCTGTTCCTGATTGCCATCGCCATGGTCTACGGCGCGACCGGCACCATCAACATGGCGGACCTTGCCATCAAGCTGTCCGAACTGGACCAGGGAACCAAGACGCTCCTGCACGTCATGCTCCTGGTGGCCTTCGGCATCAAGGCCGCCGTGTTCCCGCTGTCCTTTTGGCTTCCGGACTCGTACCCCACCGCGCCGGCCCCGGTCACAGCCGTGTTCGCCGGCCTGCTGACCAAGGTGGGTGTCTACGCCATGGTCCGCACCGAAACCCTGTTGTTTCCCGGCGACAGCCTTAACACGCCCCTGATGGTGGTGGCGCTGCTGACCATGGTGGTCGGCATTCTGGGTGCGCTCGCCCAGAGCGACATTAAGCGTCTGCTGTCGTTCACCCTGGTCAGCCATATCGGCTACATGGTGTTCGGCCTGGCGATGTCCTCCGTGGCCGGGCTGGCCGCTGCAGTGTTCTATGTGGCGCACCACATCACCATCCAGACGAGCCTGTTCCTGGTCACCGGCCTGATCGAGCGCCGCGGCGGCAGTTCCGCTGTGGACCGCCTGGCCGGGCTGGCCAAGCTGTCCCCGCTGCTGGCGCTGCTGTTCTTCGTTCCCGCCATGAACCTTGCGGGCATCCCGCCCTTCTCCGGATTCCTGGGCAAGCTCGGCCTGATGCAGGCCGGCATCGGGCTGGGCACCCCGCTGGCCTACGCCCTGGTGATCGGGGGCGTGCTGACGAGCCTTCTGACCCTCCTGGCCGTTGCCCGCGTATGGAACCGTGCGTTCTGGCGCAAGGCCGAGGATGCGGAGCACCCCGACCCCGTGCTCCTGGCTCCCGCCCCGGACGCGGAACGTGACACGGCAGCGGAAGGCGGCACGGCGGTACGGCTCCTGCCGCGGACCATGGTGGGCTCCACCCTGGGCCTGGTGGTGCTGGGCGTAGCACTCACGGTCTTCGCCGGGCCGCTGTTCCAGGTGGCGGACCAGTCCGCCGCGGCCATGCTGGACAGGTCCGCCTACATCCAGGCGGTGCTCGGTGACGGCGCGCCCGTTCCCGCTTTGGCGCTGAGCGGGGGCGGAAAGTGAGCCGGAAAAAGGTGTCCCTGCGGCAGGAACTGCCGCTGCTGGTGTGGCTGGTCATCGTCTGGGGAGCGCTCTGGCAGGACTTCAGCCCCGGCAATTTGCTCTTCGGAGCCCTATTGGCGATTGCGGTGGCCCGCCTGTTCTACCTGCCGCCGGTGGAGCTAAGCGGCCGCTTCAACGTGCTGCGGGCCATTCCCTTCGCGGTGGTGTTCCTCGGCAAGGTGGTGTCCGCCAGCTGCCAGGTGTTCTACCTCGCGGTGGCCCGGGGGCCCAAGGTGACCAACGCCGTCGTCGCCGTTCCGTTGCGCAGCCATTCAGACCTGATGGTGACGGCAACCGGCCACGTGATTTCCCTGATCCCGGGGTCGCTGGTGGTGGAGGTGGACAGGTCCACTTCCACGCTCTACATCCATGGACTGAACGTCCGGAACGGGGAGGACGTCCTCAGGCTGCGCAAGGAAGTCCGCGCCACTGAGGCGGGGCTTATCCGGATCATGGGAACAAAGGAAGAGCTTGCCGCCCTGAACCAGGAGGTTGGCGCATGATGGAGCTGGTCCTCACCGTTACGGCCGTGGCGTTGGCCCTCGCTGCCGCGGGCGCGATCATCCGCATCGCGCGCGGCCCGTCGCTGCTGGACCGGGTCCTCGCGGCGGACGTATTGCTGGCCATTCTCGGTGCGGCGCTGTGCATCGACATGGCCGTGAACCGGCACCTGAATAACCTGATGCTGGTGGTGGCCATCTCCGTCATCGGGTTCATCGGCTCGGTGACGGTGGCCCGCTTCGTGGCCGACAGGCGGGGGCAGCCCAATGAGTCCTGAACCGAATGCCGTGGATGCCGTGATCGATGCTGTGTCGGCTGTGTTCATGGTGCTGGGCGCACTGATGTCGCTCGCCGCCGCCATCGGCCTGCTCCGCTTCCCGGACCTGATGAGCCGCATGCACGCCGCCACCAAGCCGCAGGTGCTCGGCCTGTTCCTGCTGCTGGCTGCGGTGGGGCTGCAGCTGCGCACCTGGTGGGTGTGGCCGGTGCTGGCCGTGGCCTGGATCTTCCAGCTGCTCACCGTGCCGGTCTCGGCCCACATGGTCGGCCGCGCCGGCTACCGCACCAAGCACCTCCACAAGGAACTGCTCAGCACCGACGAGCTGGAGGCCGTGGTGGTGAAGGCAGCCAAGGCGGCCCGCGAAGAGGAAGAGGACGACGGCGGCAACCACCCGTCCTCGTAAGCGATTGAAAGTCGATAGGAAACCAGCGATACTCGATCTATGCACAAGACAAACCTGGCGGTAACCGCGCTCCGGATCCTGCTGGTCATGGCCTTCGCCCTGCTGCTGGTGTTCCAGACCCTGTCCTTGCCCGGGCAGTTTGCCCACATGGCGCAGGAGAATCCCGCCGATGCGCCTCTGCAGTGGCCGCTGACCGTCTTCGCCGTGGTGGAGGTGGCCTGCGTGCAGGTGGTGATCGTGAGCACCTGGAAACTCCTCACCATGGTCAAACGGGACCGCATCTTCAGCAAGGCAGCCCTGGCCTGGGTGGACGCGATCGTATGGGCGGTGCTCACTGCCTGGGTCCTGCTCGCCGGCCTCTTCCTCTTCATCGTGCTGAACGCCGACGATCCCGGAGTGCCGATGATGCTGATGCTGATGCTGGTCGGGGGCGCCGTCATCGGACTGCTCATGGTGGTGATGCGCGCTCTGCTGCGGCAGGCCACGGCACTGCGGACCGACATGGAAGCCGTGATCTGATGCCCATCGTGGTGCGCATCGACGTCGAACTGGCCAAACGCAAGATGAGCGTGGGGGAGTTCGCGGACCGGATTGGCCTGACGCCGGCCAACGTTGCCGTGCTGAAGAACGGGCGGGCCAAGGCCGTGCGCTTCAGCACGCTGGAGGCGATGTGCAAAGTGCTCGGCTGCCAGCCCGGCGACCTGCTCGAGTGGGTCGAGGACTGACTAAAAGGGGACTGACTAAAAAGGGGCGGGCTTAAAGGGCCGGGGCCCCGTCTGCTGAACAGACAGGACCCCGGTACTGGCTTGATGGCTGGATCTAGCGGGTCGCCACTACCCCGGTGGCGGTGCCGCCGCGGCTGGACTGGACCAGGACGCTGGTGATCTGCCGGTTCGGTCCCGGTTTGGCCCGGTAGGACCAGGCGCCGAGGGTGTCCACCTGGGCGGTGCCGATCTTGGAGACCGCCCGGCCGGGTGTGGTGTCGTAGATGACCACGGTGGTGGCCGGGGTCAGGACGGCGGTGTTGCCGGCCAGCGCTGAGGTGCCCGTGATCCGGAGCTCGGTGCCGAGCCGGTGCCGAGAGCCGGCGACGGTGACGGTGTCCGTCTGGACCGTCAGGTTCACGGTCGCGGGAGCACTGCCGATGCCGTTGGCGTCCGTGACGATCAGCTGGAGCTGGATGGGATCGTTGGACTTGGCGGTCAACGGTGCCGTGTCCGCGGTTTTGGCGTAGAACGGGACGGTGATGGTGGGTTTGGCGGCCGTGTCGCTGGAGAAGCTGACGGCGGGTCCGCTGACCTGGAGCCACTTGTAGCTGGCGGCGCCGGTGGAGGCACTGCCGTCCAGCTGGACGGTTCCGCCGCGGGTGATGGAGGTCGACGCGGCGGTGGCTACCGCCGTCGCCGGCTGCGTTGCGCCGGGGACGGAGCCGCTGCCGGTGTCGACGACGGGGCCTGGATCCGGGGCCGGAGTGACGGCGGGCAGGCCCGTCGCGGACGCCGCGCCGCCGGAGACTGTCACGGGCAGTGAAGCGGTACCGCCGTCCCCGGTTTTCACGGTGACGCTGGCCGGGGGAGCCTTGACAGCGAAGGTCTTTTCGGCCGGCGTTCCCGCGGTGGCCGGTGCCTCAAGGGTTCCCAGGCCGGTGACGGTCAGCGGGTAGCCGACGGTGGAAATGGCGCCGACGGTCAGGTTGGTTCCGTCGTAGAGGGCCTTGGTGACCATGACGCCGCTGGGTTTGGTGACGTTGATCTGGCTGCTGCTGGCGGGCTTGTCGCCGATGTTGGTGATCTTCACGGTGGAGGGGGCGGTTCCGGTGAACTGGACACGGGCGTAGTACCGGCCAGTGTCGGGATCGCTGAGCATGGGGGTGGTCTCGAAAACGCCGGCCTGGCCGTCCACCTGGAGCTGGGCGCCGTTGCCGCTGCTGGCGAACACGTCGATCATGTTGCCGTTCACGACGGCGCTGTCGCCGTTGACGCCCTGGTTGGTGGAGATCTTGCCCTGGACGGTGAACTGGTCCGTTTCCAGGGACAGACCGCCGCCGTTAACGGAGAATTTGTTGTAGCCGAACGGGCTGCCGGTGACGGTGTGGTCCTGGCCCGGGTCGCCGAGGTAGCCTTCGGGCGCCGCCGGGGCGGTGGCCGGGTCCCACTTCAGGAACGGCCCGATGTTGCTCTTGAGCGCCGTGGAGAAGTTGCCGACGGCGGGGGAGATGTCCTCGACGAGCTTGCCTCCGCCGGTGCCGTCGGTGTCGATGGTGATGGTGCCGTAGGGGTGCTGGAATGTCAGGGTGGCGTTGGCGGGTCCGCCCTTGACCACGATGCGCTGCCGGCCGAAGACGATCTGGTCGCCTTGGGTGACCGTGTTGGCGAAAGCTGCTTCCAGGCCAAGGACCAGGACGGCGCGGCCACCGCCGGGAAGGGTCAGTTCGGAGCTGGCGAGCATGTAGAACGCCTCTTCCGGGAAGTTGTCCGGGAAGGAAATGGGTGCGGTCTCGTCCGGAATGTCGCCGGGCAGGAAGCCGCAGAGCGGGTTTTCCGCGTCCAGGCAGAGCTCGAGGCGGGTCTTGTTGCTGTCTTCGTACCAGGACGGGAAACCGTACTCGGTGTTGACAGGGCCGACGGCGGTCAGCTTGGTCGTGTTGGTCTGGGTTACCTGGGTGGCGGCCAGCGAGGTTCCCGCGCCAGTCGCGGCCAGAAGAACGGCGGTCAGGGCGGCAATTCCGCGGCGCCGGGATGCGGGGTGCTGGGCCCGATGCCGTGGGGTCAGTTGCTGGACCGACAGGAAATGTGGGGTGAATACCATTTTTGTCTCCTCGAAAAGACGCTGATGGCATCCACTAAAAGCGGCACGGGTTGGAAAAACGTTCGGATTTTGGGTTGGAAAAACCTTGGATCTATCGTGTGCCGCAGGAGATCGGTGGGGGTCCGGTAACCACACGCGGCGCAAGGAACACAGTTGCGGAGCTGCTGACATGGCCGGACCCGGCTCCGCGGATCTGCGGCGCCGGGTCCGGCTGTTGTGAGTCCGGCCGAGGTCATCAGCACTGCCGGTTCAGAACGTCTATAGATTGGGCTGCCGGGCTTGGAAAAACCCAACGGGCCGGCGAAGCCAGCAGTCACAGCCCCACCCTATTCGAGGGGCCGCAGCGCCTAGACGATGTCCTGGGTCTTCGCGAAGCGGGTGATGGCCCGCTGCGTGCCGCGGTTGGCCAGCACCTGGATGACCGCGCTCACGGACGCGGAGATGAGGGCGAACGTCAGGGCTGTGCGCATCGTGGTGGGGACATCGTCCTTGTCACCCTTAGGCGGCTTCTGCCCGGTGACCTTTTCCCAGATGGTATCGACGGCCTTGGTGCCGGCGAATCCTGCCAGCAGGCTGATGCCCGTGCCAAGCAGCTTGATCAAGAAACTCATTCCGGAACTCCTCGCGTGATGAACACTGGTCTCTGCCTAGCCTATCGGCATGAAACGCTAGCCATGACCCATGGACCCGTGGATTTCCCGCAACGCCTGCACCACGAGGTCATGGTCCGCCTTTTGGGGCAGCCCGGACACCGTGACCACGGCCACCGCTCCCACGTCCCGAACATAGATGGGGAAAGCCCCGCCGTGGGCGGCGTAGATGGACTGGTCGAACCAGGCGTTGTCCTCGATCCGTCCGCCGCCGGCCCTGCCGCGCAGGCCCACCAGCAGCGACGGCTCCTCATAGCGCACGGCAGTGCGCTGCTTGGCCCGCACCCAGCCCTCGTTGTCCGGGGTGGCACCCTCGAGCGCCACGTGGAAGAGGACCTGTTCACCCTTGGTGATGTCGATGGCAATGGGGAGGTTGTCCTCCTTGCCGCGTTCAACCAGTTCCAGGCCGAGCGCCAGGGCGTCGTCCTTGCTGAACCTCGGGAACTGCAGTTCGGCGATTTCACCCTCGATCTGACCGATCAGGGCTTGCAGGGATCCCGCTGGCTGCTCCTCGGCGGAATCGGGGTCAAAGGCGGGCAGGGCAGCGCTGCCGGAGTCCTGTAGCGTCATGGCCCCAATGTACTCCGGGCGGCTGTCCCGGCCGCGCAGGAAGACTCCCGGATTGTGACGGCGGCCCCGGGATTCCGGGGCCGCCGAGGTGTAAACTGGACCAGCCCACAAGGGCAGATTTATCACGACAGGGGAGCGCCGCCGTCGGGATGCAAAGGCAAATGCCAGAGCAGCCGCGGATGGGCGCTGAGAGTGCGGACAGCCGCAGACCCTCGAACCTGATCCGGCTAGTACCGGCGCAAGGGAGTCGAGTTCTCAGAGCGCCCGGCAGCAGTGGCCCCGCCACCTGCAGCCGGGGAACGCTTTCCCCTCCTGTTCCTCAGGAGGACCATCATGACAACTGCAGCAATCAAGAAGACCAGCTATAACTGGCGCGTGGCTGACATCGTGGTGGCGGCGCTCATCGCCGTTGCCGGCGGCGTCATCTTCTGGGCCTGGTCCCAGGGCGCCAACCTCATCTCCACTCCCGTCAACGCCGTCTACCCGCCGCTCAGCGGCCTGTACGCCGGCGGCTGGATGATCCCGGCGGTCCTGGGCATGCTTATTATCCGCAAGCCCGGCGCCGCCCTGTTCTGCGAAACGGTCGCGGCCACCGGCGAGCTCATCATGGGCTCCCAGTACGGCACCACGGTGCTGATTTCCGGCGTCCTCCAGGGCCTGGGTGCGGAGCTCGTGTTCGCCGCCCTGCTGTACCGCAAGTTCAACCTCCCGGCCTCGCTGCTTGCGGGTGCCGGCGCCGGCCTGTTCTGCGGCCTCAACGACTCCTTCGCACCGTGGGGCTGGAACATCGCCTACACCGCGGGAGACAAGCTCGCGTACATCCTGTTCTGCGCCATCTCCGGCGCGGTCATCGCCGGTGCCCTGTCCTGGATCGCCACCCGCGGCCTGGCCAGGACGGGCGTACTGAGCTCCTTCCCAGGACGGGCGTACTGAGCTCCTTCGCGTCCCGCAAGGCAGCCACGGAGCCTGTCTTCTCCTGATGCCCGCACATCACGACGGCGGCGTCCGCCCCGCCGCGGTACACGCCCGCGGCTGGGGCTGGCGCCACGCCGGCCGGACCGGGCCGGCCGTCCACGCCCTGGACCTGGACATCCGACCCGGTGAACGGGTCATGCTGCTGGGCCCTTCCGGGGCCGGCAAATCCACGCTGCTTCACGCCTTGGCCGGCGTACTGGGGGACAGCGACTCCGGCGGCGGTCCGGCGGATGACGGCGGTCCACGGGGCACCGCGGCGCCGGACCCCGACGACGCCGACGAAAGCGGTGAGCTGCTCATCGACGGCGCACCGCCGCGCGCGCAGCGCGGCCGTGCCGGACTCATGCAGCAGGACCCGGAAACCCAGGTGGTGCTTTCCCGTCTGGGCGACGACGTCGCCTTCGGCGCCGAAAACCTCTCAGTCCCCCGCGAGGAGATCTGGCGCCGCGTGCACGAGGCACTGGACGACGTCGGACTCGCTCACCTGCCGCTGAACCACCCGACGTCGGCCCTGTCCGGCGGCCAGAAGCAGCGCCTGGCGCTCGCCGGGATCCTGGCGATGAGGCCGGGACTGATTCTGTTGGACGAGCCGACCGCGAACCTCGATCCCGCCGGTGTCCTGGAGGTCCGGGACGCCGTGGGCCGCTGCCTCGACAAGACCGGGGCCACCCTGGTGGTGGTGGAGCACCGGGTTGCTGCCTGGAAAGACCTGGTGGACCGCATTGTGGTTCTGCAGCCGGGGTCGGCGGCGAACGGCGCGGTGCTGATCGACGGCACGCCGGACGAGGTCCTCGAACAGGCCCGCGGGATGCTCACCGCCGCCGGCGTCTGGGTCCCGGGCTACGTTCCCGAAACCCGGCACCGCACCGCGGCCGCCGCATCCAACACCAATAGCGGCCAGCTGCTGCTCGCGGCCGAAAAGCTCGCGGTGTCGCGGGAACGTCCCCGGCGCCGCGGCTTCCGCTCCGTACCTCCGGAGCCCGTGCTGCGCGACGTCACGGCACAGGTCCGGGCGGGGGAGGCGCTGACGGTCACAGGTCCCAACGGCGCCGGCAAGTCCACCTTTGCGCTGACCCTCGCCGGGCTGCTGCCGCCGGTGGACGGCAAGGTCTCCGCGACCGTTGAGCTGAGCGGCGGCGCCGGGATCGACCCGTACAAGTGGAAGGCCGAGCACCTGATCTCACGGATCGGCACCGTGTTCCAGGAGCCCGAGCACCAGTTCGTCACCGGCCGCGTCCTGGACGAGCTGCAGTTCGGCCCACGCCACCTGGGCCACGGCGAGGAGCGCGTCGACGAACTCCTGGAGCGCCTGCGCCTCACGCACCTGGTGGACGCCAACCCCTACACCCTGTCCGGCGGTGAGAAGCGCCGGTTGTCGGTGGCCACGGTCCTGGCCGCGCACCCGCAGGTGCTGGTCCTGGACGAGCCCACGTTCGGCCAGGACGCCAACACCTGGGCGGAGCTTGCCTCGTTCCTTTCCGAACTGCTCGACGCCGGCACTGCCGTGGTGTCCGTGACGCACGACGAGGAGTTCACCCATGTGCTCGGCGGCACCGAGCTCCGGCTGGGCTCCAGGGGCCGGCCCGAGCCGCGAGCCATTGAGCCGACACCAGAACAGGCGGCGACATGAGGGAAGCGCTGACACTCGCCGGAAACCGGGCGGTGCTGACCCGAGCCAATCCGCTGGCCAAGTTCGCCGCGGTCTTCCTCGTCACTTTGGCACTGGCGCTGTCCATCGACTGGATGTCCGCCTCCGTGGCCCTCGCCTGCGAGCTGCTGGTCTTTCCGCTGGCCGGGCTCACGTTTTCGCTGCTCTGGCAGCGCGGCTGGCCGCTGATCCTGGCTGCCGCCGTGGGCGGCTGGAGCACCTCCATCCTGGCGCCGGACAGCGGAAGGATACTGCTCGACGTCGGACTCTGGTCCATGAGCGAAGGTTCCCTTCAGCTGGGGCTGGCTTTTCTGCTCCGGGGCCTGGCCATCGCCCTGCCCGCGGTGCTGCTGATGAGCTGCACCGATCCCACCGACCTGGCGGACGCCCTGGCCCAGAAGGCCCGGCTGCCGCACCGTTTTGTGCTGGGTACCCTGGCCGCGATGCGGCTGGTCGGGCTGATGGCAGAGGAATGGCAAACCATCGGCATGGCCCGGCGAGCCCGCGGCGTGGGATCGCGCGGCAACCCGTGGCAGCGCATGCGGGCCACCCTGGGGCAGAGCTTCGGCCTCATGGTCCAGGCCATCCGCCGTGCCACCCGGCTGGCGGTGACCATGGAGGCCCGCGGTTTCGGTGGTGCCAGCCGGACCTGGGCGCGTGTATCCACCTACAGCGTGCTGGACATCTGGGTGGTGCTGGGCGGAGTCCTCATCGCCGCCGGTGCCGTTGCCGCCGCGCTGTGGGCCGGCACGTGGCACATGGTGTGGCTGGAGGGCTCCTAGGAGGCTATGGCCGGGCTGGCCGCTCCATCCGGGCCTCGTTCACTGCCGGCTCCCTCTGCTCCGCCTGCGTCCTGCTCCGCCTGCGTCCTGCTCCGCCTGCGTCCTGCTCCGCCTGCGTCCTGCTCCGCCTGCGTCCTGCTCCGCCTGCGTCCTGCTCCACCTGCTTCCTGCTCCGCCTGCGCGGAGCAAACCTGGGTAAAGCCAGCCGTTGACCTCAGATGCAGGAGTGGTCGTGGTCGAAACCGTCGGCCACGAACTGCGTGAGGACCACCTTGCTTCCGGCGGTGAGGGGCGCCGCGGAACACATGTCCTTGGCCTCGGCGGCGCTGTGCGCCCCGGCGAGCCAGCTTGGCAGGGAGTAGAGGCTGCTGGCCGACCCCACCTCGCCGACGATCTGTCCCCACTGCCGGGCGGAGGAGTAGATGCCCACCCTGGCACCGATGCTGTGGAAGAAGTCCGCCATGCCTTCGAGGTCAGCCCGGTTCGCGTTCCTGTCGCCTGACCAGCTGTTGCCCGTCTCCACGTCCAGCCACCAGAGGTACGTCTCAGGTTCGGGGATGGTGCGCAGGTAGGCGTCGTCGAAGGCCTTGGCGTAGCCGTACATGTAGGCGCACGCCGCGTCTTCCTGCCCCTGGCACGTGCCGTAGGGGTTGGAGACGGTCTCGCCGCCGTACTCGTTGTTCGTCGGCCACCAGGTGCCGCGCAGCCCGGGATTGGCCGTGTTCACGTAGAGCGCCAGGCGTGGCTGCCCGGTCCCGCCTGGGGAACCATCCGCCCAGTCAAGCTGCTCGTGGAGGCACGGGTTCGTGGTGTTCGCCAGCCCGTTGTTGACCCCGACAATGGCGAACGCGGGATCGTCAGGCAGGTCGTCGCTGCACTGCGGCCAGGAAACGTCGTTGCCTGCCGGTGCATCCTCGTCGGACCCTGACGGCTGCTGCGGGGGTTGCCGGGTTGCCTGCTGCGGTGGTTGCCGGGTTGCGCGCGTTTGCGCCTGCGCTGCGCCGCCGGGACCGGCGGAAGCCCCGGGGGACGCCTGGGTGACTTCTGATCCAGATGCCGGCGGCGCGCCGTCGTCGAGCCTTGGTCCCGGGATAAATCCGACGGCGGTTGCGACGATGAAGGACAGCAGCGCTGAAGCCCGGCGCCCTTCCGGGCGCCTCCTGGTCAGGACAGCGGAGCTGAAAATGGACACGGCGGCCTCCCGTTCCCTCGCGGCCGCAACAGGTACCGCTAGCTTGCTCCCGAATGTGCTTTGGGGTCAAGGCGTGCGCCGGGGCTTGACCGGGGCCGCGGATGCCGAGACGGATTCTGTCACACCACTCCCGTCCGTTACGGAAAATTTATGCATGTAACGGGTATGTCAAGCCGCAGTAACCCGATTCGGTCGCGTCAAAGGCGACGGAATAACTCATAGCTGATATATTTTTGTGCATGACTCAACAGACCGCTGAACACGTCGGCCTCCTGCTCCGCGATGCCCGCGGGCAGAAGGGGTGGACCCAGGGCCAGCTGGCCGCGGAACTCGGCACCAGCCAGAGCGCCGTGGCCCGGATGGAACAGGGCAAACAGAACCTGAGCCTGAAAATGATCCAGCGGCTGGAAACGATCTTCGGCCGCAGCATCGTCCAGCTCGGCAAATCGCAGATGACCCACCTCCGCGTGGAAGGCGGCCGGACGCTCTCCGGTTCCGTTGATGTCAACACCAGCAAGAACGCCGGGGTCGCCCTGCTCTGCGCCAGCCTCATCAACCGCGGGACCACCACGCTGCGCCGGCTGGCCCGCATCGAGGAAGTCAACCGCATCGTGGAGGTCCTGAGCAGCATCGGCGTCGAATGCACCTGGCTCAACGACAACGACCTCCAGCTCCGCCGCCCTGCCGATCTTGATCTCGAGTCCATGGACGCCGAGGCCGCACGCCGCACCCGGAGCGTGATCATGCTGCTGGGCCCGCTGCTTGATGAGACCGATGAATACCGGCTGCCCTACGCCGGCGGCTGCGATCTGGGCATCCGCACCGTGGAGCCGCACATGCAGGCGCTGCGGCAGTTCGGCCTGTCCGTGGAGGCCAGCTCAGGCTTCTACTCCGTGCAGGCACCGCCCACCGACGACCTCGACCGGTCCTTTGTGCTGACCGAGCGCGGCGACACCGTGACCGAAAATGCCATCATGGCCGCCGCCCACCGCTGCGGCACCACGGTCATCCGCAACGCCAGCCCCAATTACATGGTCCAGGACCTCTGCTTCTACCTGCAGCGGCTGGGCGTGGAGATCGACGGCGTCGGGGACCACCACGCTGAAGATCACCGGCAAGCCGACCATCGACGTCGACATCGAATACTTCCCTTCGGAAGACCCGATCGAGGCGATGAGCCTTATCACGGCCGGCATCGTCACCAACTCCGAGGTGACCATCCGCCGCGTGCCCATCGAGTTCATGGAGATCGAGCTGGCCACGCTGGAGCAGATGGGCCAGCAGCTGGAGGTCTCCGGCGAGTACACCGCCCGCAACGGGCGCACCCGGCTGGTGGACGTGACCACCAAGCCCTCCGAGCTGCGCGCACCGGAGGACAAGATCCACCCGATGCCCTTCCCGGGGCTGAACATCGACAACCTGCCGTTCTTCGCGGTGATCGCCGGTAACGCCGAGGGCCAGACCATGATCCATGACTGGGTCTACGAGAACCGCGCCATCTACCTGACGGAGCTGAACAAGCTGGGTGCCCGGATCCAGCTGCTGGACCCGCACAGGATCTACGTCAATGGCCCCACGCGCTGGCGCGCCGCGGAGGTGGGCTGCCCGCCCGCGCTGCGCCCCGCCGCGTGCCTGCTGCTGGCCATGCTGGCGGCCCGCGGCGTGTCCGAGCTGCGCAACATCTACGTCATTGAGCGCGGGTACGAGGACCTGGCCGAGCGGCTCAACACCATCGGTGCCAAGATCGAGTACTTCCAGGACTGACCCCTCCTCCAGCGCGAACGTACACTTGGGGCCCCTTTAACCACCCGGTTTAGGGCCACAAGTGTACGTTCGCGCTTCGTCATGTCGGGGACGTTTTCGCTGGCCTGGCGCACAATGTAGGCATGCGGACTTTTGGCGTGGAGGAAGAGCTCCTGATCGTTGATCCGGGCAGCGGGGAACCGCTGGCGCTCGCCGATGCCCTGTTGGCGGGCCGCAAACTCGCCGCCGACGACGCTCCGGGCAAGCCCCGGCTGGTGAAGAAAAAGGCCGAAACCAAGTGCGACGACGACGAGATGGGCTTGAGCGCCGAACTCAAGCTTGAGCAGATCGAGACGCAGACACGCCCCTGCCTCGAGCACGCGGAACTGCTGCGCCAGATCCGCGCCGGACGCGCACTGGCGGATGACGCCGCACAGGTCCACGGCGCGCGGATCGCCGCCCTGGCCACCTCACCGCTGGCCCTGTCCAGCCACACGACGCCGGATCCGCGCTACGCCAGGATGCTGGAACGGTTCGGCCTGACCGCCCAGGAACAGCTCACCTGCGGATTCCACGTCCACACCTACATCGAATCCCCGGACGAAGGCGTGGCCGTGCTGGACAGGATCCGGGACAAGCTGGCCGTCCTGATCGCGCTCAGCGCCAACTCCCCGTTCTGGAACGGCCTGGAGACCGGCTTCGAGAGCTACCGGACGCAGGCGTGGAACCGCTGGCCGTCGTCGGGCCCGTCCGCCATCTACGGCAGCCTGTCCTCCTACCGCCGCGTGGTGACCCGGCTGCTGGACAGCGGCGTGGTGCTGGACGAGGGCATGATCTACTTCGACGCGCGGCTCTCCCGGAACCATCCCACCGTGGAGGTGCGGGTGGCCGATGTCTGCCTCCGCGCCGAGGATGCAGCGCTGATCGCCGTCCTGGTCCGTGCGCTCGTGGAATCGGCCTGCCGGGAATGGCGCGAGGGTGTGGATCCGGCGCCCGTGCCCACGGTGCTGCTGCGCATGGCGGCATGGCAGGCCAGCAACTTCGGCCTGCGCGGTGAGCTGCTGGACTTCGGCAGCTTCCGGCCGGCGCCCGCCGAGGACGTGGTCCGTTCGCTGGTCGACTACCTGGAACCGGTGCTGGCCGAGAACGGGGAGCTGGACCTGGCCCGGCGGGGAATCGAGGAGATCTTCGCGCGTGGCACCGGCGCCGCTGAGCAGCGCACGGTCCGTCAGGCGGTGCTGGACAAAACAGAGCCCGACGACGGCGGGCTGGGCGCCGTCGTCGCACACGCCGTGCGGGCCACCCACAAGGGCGAGGGGTATGTCGGTCCCGACAACGAGGAAGCCCCCGAACTACTGCGCGTCCGCCAGCGCTGACCGTCACCCCCAGGCGCGAAGGAACACTCAAGCCTCATCCCTGGAGCGCGAACAGGCAGGTAATGCCCTCAAAACGCGCGTTTGAAGGCATTACCTGCCAGTTCGCGCGTGGTAATCCGCCTGAAATGTCGGCTGGTTAGTGTGACATCACAAGAACCGCCCGGGGAAGGAACGGACCATGCGCGTAGGAATCATCAGGGCTTTGACCACCACGGACAGGCGGCTGCTCAACTCGCACGGCAAGCTGCTCCGCGACACCTTCGGCTTCGATGTCACGTCGCGGTGCATTCCGGACCAGCCGTCCGGAGTCCACGACGCTGACTCGCTGCGGCGCGCGGCGCCGAAGGTGGTTGAACTGGCGCTGGAGATGGCGCCGGACGTCGACGCGCTGGTCATCAGCTGCGCTGCCGATCCCGGGCTGCCGGAGGCGCGTGCCCTGCTGGATATCCCCGTGATCGGTGCCGGTTCCGCGGCTGCGGCGGCGGCCCTCGCCTTCGGCGGCAGGGCGGGTGTACTGGGCCTCAAGCACTCGGTACCAGGCTCCATTTCTGATGCCCTCGGCGACAGGATGCTCCTGATCGACGGCCCCGAAAGCGTGGAGACGCCGGAAGCCTTCCTGCTGCCGACAGGAATCTTCGACGCGCTTCCCGTGATCGACCCCGTCACCGCGGCCGGCTCCATGCTGGTCTCAGCCGTGGCCTCCCGCGAGCTGCAGACAGTCTGAGGGCCATCTGTTCAGGAGCAGCGGACCCCGGCCCGGCCGAACCGGCGGCGAAGCGTGGCCCGGCTGGTCCGGCCCACCAGCCCCATGACGCGCGTGCACACTGCCCAGTAGGCCACCCCGGCCGCCAGCGATGCGGCCACAGCAAGTGCCGGGCTGACGGCAACCAGCAGCGGGTAGACCAGCCAGTGCACGAGGTATGCGTAGAGGGAGGCGCTGGCCAGCAGGACCGCCAGCCGCTGCAGCCCCCTGGGTACGGGGATGGTGGGCAGCCACGTGAGCACCAGGATTCCGGCAACGAGCGTCAGCTCGCGGTGGTTGTCTCCGAAGAAGTATCCGGGGACAGTGAGGACGGCGAGGATCGATACCGCACACCGCTGGACCCAGGTCCGGGTCCGGGCAACGGCCCAGCCCAGGGCAAACAGCCACAGGGTGGGCGACGGGTGGGGGATGCCGGGATCAACGATGTCATAGCGCGAGAGCAGCGCCAGACCGGTGAGGGCAAGCGGAAAAAGCAGGGGGAACCGCCGCTCCGCCCGGTCCGCCCAAGGTATGGCCAGCAGGGCCGTCATGGCCAGGAGAATGTAGACCAGCACCTCGATGAACCAGAAGTGCCACTGCGTGGTCACGGCTTCGGGGCCAACGATCGAATTCAGTAGCAGGACATTGGCCAGGGTGTACCGGTCGGTGATCAGGTAGGCCACTCCGATGAAGGCCATGCTGGGCACCGCCACGCGTGCCAGGCTGCTGAGTTGGCGCCTGAACCGGGGAAGCCGCTCCCCGGTGAGCTGGAAGCGGGCGAAGTTGTACCCGGCAACCGCCATGAGCACATGGGCCATTCCCGGCCATTTCATCAGCCCCACGTGGGTGCCCACGATGAGCACAATGGCCACGGCCCTGAGCACGATGCTGGTTTCGAGCGGGGCAAAGAACCGCCGCATCTTCCCGGCAGGCTTCTTCCCCGCGCGCTGCTCCAGGACGCGGACCGGCGTGACGTGCCAGTCCGCCGGGAGGTGGCCCAGCAGCTGCTCCAGGCGGACGGACGTTGCCACGTAGGACAGCGAGTCGCCGCCGAGCGAGACGAACGTGTCGCCATCGCCGATGTCGGTGCGCTCCAGGGTGTCGCGGAAGATCCGCCGCACGTCGTCCGGTCCGCTGCCGGGCCCGACGGCGGAACCCGGGCCGTGTGCCGAGGCTTCCGGCAGCGCCCGTTTTGAAAGCGCCAGGACCGCCGGGTAGTCCACCTTGCCGGTGGCCAGGCGGGGGAGATGCCCGACGCCGTGCAGCTCCAGGGCCGCACGGGGCAGACCGATGCCCTGCGACAGGACTTTGGCCAGCAGATGAGTGTCGTGGTCCCCCTCGACCGCGACGACGAGGCCCTGGTCCGTGCCTGCGCTCGCCGCTTCAACCCCCAGGTCGGCCAGGATCCGCTCCACCTGGCCGAGGTCAACCCGGAGGCCGACGATTTTGACGAACCGGCTGCGCCGCCCCACCACCTCGTAGACGCCGGACGGGTGCTTCCTGGCCAGATCCCCGGTACGGAGTTCGTGGACCATGCGGCCGGCGCCGAGATCCTCCGGAGTCTCCGCATAGCCGAGCATGACGTTGGGGCCGGTGTAAACGAGTTCGCCGTGCTCGAGGCCGGCTACCGGCTCGATGCGGAAGGCGCCGCCCGGCACGGGGATGCCGATGGCGCCGGGGTGCCCGGCGGCCAGCCTGGGCGGAAGGTACGCCATCCGGGCGGTGGCCTCCGTCTGGCCGTACATGACGAACAGTTCCCAGCCCTTCCGGCGGCCGAGTTCGGCGTAGCTTTGCACGCGTTCGGGGGCGAGCCGGCCGCCGGCCTGGGTGACATACCGCAGGCGGGGAAGGTCCATCCCGGCAAAGCCCACCCGCTCCAGCAGTTCGAAGGTGTAGGGCACCGCCGCGAAGGACGTCGCGCCGGCGGTGCGGAAAAGCTCCCAGAAGCACAGATCAACTACTGACAGATCGGTGAGCACCAGGCCCGCACCGCGAAGCAGGTGGCTGTTGATCACGGACAGCCCGTAGCAATAGGACATCGGCAGGGTGGTGGCGGCGCGGTCTTCCGGGCCGATGCCCAGGTACTCGGCAATCGACTCCGCGTTGGCTTGCAGATTGGCGGCGGACAGGCGCACCAGCTTCGGCGAGCCGGTGGAACCGGAAGTGCTGAGCAGAAGCGCCAGGTCCGGATGGAGTTCGTGCGCGGTGCCTGCCCTGCGTTCCTCGAACAGCGTTTGTCCGTTCGCGGAGCGCAGCACCACATCGGGGTCGTACGCGGCCACCAGCGACTCGAGCGCCGCCGGCTTGTCTTCCGGAAGCAGGATCAGCGGGTGGCCGCCAACCAGGGCGGCGAGGTAGGCCACCAGCGAGTCGACGTCGTTCGCCGCGGCCAGTGCCACCAGGCGCCGCTGGGTGCCCAGGCGGAGCGCGAGGGCATCGACCCTGCCGGCCAGTTCCCGGTAGGTGAGAGTGAAATCGTCGGTCTGAATTGCGGGCCTGTCCCCATGGCCTGCGAGATCGGCGGCGAAGGGCACCCGCGCGAAATCAAGCTGCGTGGTCACCGGAAGAGGATATTAGTTAAGCCTTACCTAAGTAAAACCGGCCAGGTGCCTGTTACGCCGCCCCGGTCCACCGGGTCGGCGCTGCCGCCGGACGGCGGAGCGGCGAACCGGTGGCATCCGACGGCGTGCGCTTCGCGCCGAATCCCTGCCGGCGGTGGTCGGCCCGTGCCGGGAGAGGCGCCTGTTTGGGGGCTGATGCGCGGGCGGGGGCCGGCTCCTGCACAGCGCCGGCTGTCACCTGGGATGCGGCCGGGGAGAGGTCCGTGATGAGCCCCGTTCCTGCGCATTCGCGGACGTTGGCGATCCCGGCCGCAGCCGCACGCTTGTCCTCGAAGGGAGCGGAGATGGCCAGCACGGTTCCATCGGGGGCCTTCAGCCGGAACCGGAACTGGGACTCTGCATCAACAAATACTTCAAATACTCCGGCCATGGCGGTCCTTCCGGTCAGGGAGGCTGCACGCAGCGTCGTCGCGGCCGCGGCCCCGAACGCATCGCTGCGTCTGTCCTTGGGTGGGGTGCTGAACCGATAGGGGTTTCATCGGCCCATCGGTGTTCTTAGAGTCTGCCCAGCGCACATGGACCCTACAAGACCATCCATGTAAACCCTGGGTAAACCCTGCCCGTCCATCCACTAAACCGTGCGGGCGTGCCGTTCTCAAGGATGCCCGAAACGAAGGGACGCGCAGCGCAACGCACGTTCACAGCCTGCCATTGGAGGTAAGAAACAGGCGGCCCCGAAGGGCGGAGAGGTCAGATCTGCTTGAGCGCCTGCTCCAGGTCCGCGATGAGGTCATCGGCGTCCTCGAGGCCGACGGACAGCCGCACCACACCGTCACTGAGCCCGATCGCTGCACGTCCTTCAGGACCCATGGCCCGGTGCGTCGTGGTGGCGGGGTGGGTGATCAGCGACTTGGCATCGCCCAGGTTGTTGGAGATGTCGATGATCTTCAGGGCGTCCAGCAGCGCAAAGGCGGCTTCCTTGCCTGACTGGCCTGCCGTCGTCGCAAGTTCCAGCGTGAGGACGGTGCCGCCGGCCTTCATCTGCCTGGCCGCCAGCTCGAACTGCGGGTGCGACTTGAGCAGCGGGTACTTGACCCAGCTGACGGCAGGCTGGGTTTCCAGCCATTCGGCCAGGCGCAGCGCCGTGGCGGAGGAGTGGTTCACGCGCAGCGACATGGTCTCCAGGCCCTTGGTGAGGACCCAGGCATTGAAGGAGGAGAGCGCCGGCCCGGTATGGCGCATGAGCTGCTTGACTGGGCCGTCGATGAATTCCTTGGTGCCCAGGATGGCCCCGCCCATCACGCGGCCCTGGCCGTCGATGTGCTTGGTGCCGGAGTAGACGATCACGTCCGCCCCGAGGTCCCCGCAGCGCTGCAGCAGCGGGGTGGCGAAGACGTTGTCCGCCACCACCTTGGCGCCGGCGGCGTGGGCGAGTTCGCTGACCGCAGCGATGTCCACGATTTCCTGCATGGGATTGGACGGGGATTCGAAGAAGACCGCCGTGGTGGGCACCGAGAGGGCAGTGCGCCATTGCTCGAGGTCCGGACCGTCCACGAATACGGTCTCCACACCCCAGCGCGGCAGGATCTCGTTGAGGATCACGAAGCAGGAGCCGAACAAGGAACGGCTGGCGACCACACGGTCTCCGGCGCCGAGCAGGGCACCCAGGGCGGTGAAAACGGCAGCCATGCCGGACGCCGTCGCAAAGCACGCCTCGGTGCCTTCGAGCAGGCGGAGCCGCTCCTGGAAGGTGGCCACTGAAGGGTTGCCGTAGCGCGAGTAGACGAAGCGTTCGTCCTCGCCGGTGAAGGCGCGCTCCGCGGCCGCGGCCGACTCATAGACGAACCCGGAGTTCAGGAAGACCGGTTCGGTGGTCTCTTGGAAATTGGTGCGGTCCAGCCCGCCGCGGACGGCCTGGGTATCGGGGCTCCAGCCGGCGGCGTCGTGATTAAAGGTCAACTTAGTTCTTTCCCAGGTTCGTCGGCAGTCCGCGGTTCTTCCATCCGTTCACGGTGCGCTCACCGTAGCGGTCGGGCTCGCCCTCGAAACCTTCGAGGACGTTGTAGGCCGTGAAGCCGGCCTGCGTGGCAGCGGTGGCGGCGGCGATGGAGCGCTGGCCGGAGCGGCACAGGAACAGCAGCTCCACCCGGGTGTCCTCAGGCGCCTGCTGCTTCAGCTGCTCGACGAAGTCGGGATTGGGAATGCCGCCGGGAAAGGTCCACTGGATGAAGAGCGGATCGTTCTCCGTGGCCGCGGTGTCCGGAATGCCGATGTGCGCCCATTCGCCCTCGGTCCGCACATCCACCAGGATGGCACCGTCCTCGAGCTTGGCCCACGCATCCTGCGGGGTGAGGTCTCCGGCGTAGCTCATGCGTGGCCCTCGTATGCTTCTTCGCTGAGGTCCTCGTCGGAGTCCAGCCGGTCAACGGCGGTGGCGACGGCGGCATCCGCGGTGGCGATGGCGGCTGGCAGGATGACGGCCTGGGCCACGATGACGCTGGTGCCGTTGAAGGTGGCTGCCGGGCTGCCGTGCAGGACGTATCCTTCGCTCAGGGCAGCCGAGATGCGTTCACAGAACGAGCGGTCGTCCGGCCCAGTGATCAGGCGGTAGGACAGCTTTTCCTCAGGTTTATCCTGCTGGGATGACAGCGGTGCAACGGCGGGGGCGTCTGACACGACGGATCTCCTTTTCTCACGCTTGCAGCTCGAAGGGGTCGATATGCCGAGTATTCACCTGAGGCACCCCGCCGTGGAAGGAGGGTTGCCGACCGGCCAGTCAGGGCTTAATGCCGGTACTCATTACTCCCCAAAAACGTAACACTGACGACGGCGGCGCGCACCGCGGCCGTCGTCATGTTCCGTAACGCACCCAACAGCTGGTCATGGCAGTGACCCTGGCATGCGGTTACAAAGCCAGTGGCCGGGAGGATAATGACGGGAGATGAACCGCCGTAACGCCGGATGAAACCAGGCCACAGTGAATGATTCGACCCCGAATACAGTGACTCCCATGCTGCACTTTGGATGGTTTGTGGGCCATGGCTTCGGGGTCCAGGGCTGGGGCACGCCCGGCTACGGAATCGGCTATGACTGGAAGAAGCCCGCCCCCTACCAGCACGCCGTCCGGGAGTTCGAGCGGGCGGGGCTGGACCTGTTCATCATCGAGGACTCGCTCACCGTCCCCGACACCTACGGCGGCAGCGCTGAGGTTTCGCTGGCGCAGGCGTCCTTTGCGCCGAAGCATGATCCGCTGGCACTGGTGCCGTATCTGCTCTCCGCCACGGAACACCTGGGCATTGTGCCCACCATCAGCGCGTCCTTCTATCCGCCGTTCACCGCCGCCCGGCTGCTGGCCACGCTGCAGCACTTCTCCAACGGGCAGCTGGGCTGGAACGTGGTGACCTCCGGCAGTGACCTTGCCGCGCAGAACTACGGGCTGGACCAGCAGATCGAGCACGACCTCCGCTACGAGAAGGCAGAGGAGTTCGTGGACGTTGTGCGCAAGCTCTGGCGCAGCTGGGAACCGGACGCCATCCGGGAGGACGCAGGGGCAGGAATCTTCGCGGACCACACCAAGGTCCGGCCGATCCACCATGACGGGGAGTTCTTCAAGGTCCGGGGACCGCTGAACACGGCGCCCCTGCCGGAGGAACCGGTGCTGGTGCAGGCGGGGGCATCCCCGCGGGGCAAGGCCTTCGCCGGTGCAAATGCGGATGTCGCCATTGCCCTGGCCCGCGGCGTGGACGGCATGAAGGCCTACCGGGACTCCATCCGCGCCGAAGCCGCCGGGGCCGGCCGGAACCCCGACGACGTCAAGGTGCTGTTCGTCCTCAAACCCACCGTGACCGGTTCCACGGCCGAAGCGGAGGAGCTGAGGGCTGCCCGCCGGGAGCTCACGCAGCGGGACATCGACAGCCAGCTCAACTCGATCTCCTACCTCTCCGTCATCGACTTCAAGCAGTTCGACCTCGACGCGCCCCTTCCCGAACTCAGCACCAACAGCAACCGGGGCACCCTCGAACATTTCTCCAAGGCCGCTCCGCCGGGGTCCACCCTGCGGCAGATCCTGCAGGCCCGCAGCGGCGGTGCCGGTGACAGCATCATCGGCACCGCCGAGGAAATCGCGGATTACCTCGAAGAAACCGGGGCCGAAGTGAGCGGCGACGGGTTCCTCTTCTCCGGCTTCGTGGACCCGGCCACTATTCACGGCGTGCTGGACCGGCTGGCACCGGTGCTCCGCCGTCGGGGACTGCTGCGGACAAGCTACGGCGACGGCGGCTTCCGCCGGAACCTGCTGGACTTCTAACGCCATGGCACGGGCCGATGCGCGCGGCACGTTCCTGATCGGCACGGCACACATCCGCGCCGACGACGTGGCCGAAGCGGCAACCGATCCCGCGGTGGAGGTGGTGCTCAGTGCTGAGGCCCTCGAGCTCGTGGGCTTGTCCCGCGACGTGGTGCAGGCAACCATCGTTTCCGGCCACCGGGTCTACGGCCTCAACACCCTGCTGGGCTCCGGGCGGGACACGGCCGTGGAGCAGGAATCCATCCTCGACTACCAGCTGCAGGTGGTGCGCTACCACCACAGCGGCGTCGGCGAGCTGCTCGACCGGGACCAAATCCGCGCCCTCATCCTGGCCAGGCTCATCGGGTTCACCCGGGGAGGCTCGGGGGTGCGTCCGGAAACTGCCCGGTTCTACGCCGAGCTGCTGAACAGGGGCGTGCTGCCGGCGGTTCCGCGTGACGGGTCCGTCGGCTCATCGGACCTCACCCAGCTGGCGGCGGTTGCCGCCGTCGCCATCGGGGAAGGGCAGGCGCTGACTCCCCGCGGCGGCCTGCAGGACGGCGCGGAGGCGCTCACCGCCGCCGGGCTGGAACCGCTGGTCCTCGCTCCCGGTGAGGCCCTGGCGCTGGTCAGCGCCAACTCCTATTCAATCGGCGCCGGCGCGCTGGAGCTCCGCCGCGCCCGGTGGCTCGCAGACCTGGCGGACACCGCGCTGGCGCTCTCGCTTGAGGCCACTGCAAGGTACGACGGCGGCGGGAACCTCAGCCCGTTCTCGCCGGCTGTCCAGTCGGCCAAGGCGGTGGACGGCCAGCGCGTCTCGGCGGCCAACGTCCGGCGCCTGGTCCGCGGCGGCTGGCTCGAGGACCCGCGGCGGCAGGTGTCCGTCCAGGATGCCCTGTCCTTTCGCGCGGCGCCGCAGACCCACGGAGCGTTCCGGGCCCAGGTCACCGCCCTGGCCGAGGCGCTCGAGGTGGAGCTCAACGGCCGGGGCGATAACCCGCTCGCGGACATAGCCTCCGGCCGGATGGTGTCCGGCGGGAACTTCCAGCCCATGCAGCTCGCCCTCGCGTTCGAGGCGCTGCGGCTGGGACTGGCCCATGTGGGAATCAGCAGCGAGCGGCGGATCGCCAAGCTTTACCCGCCGCAGCGCCTGATCCGGCAGCTCAACCTCGAGGCGGCCCGGGCCGGCACGCCGCTCGCGTCCGAAGACCTGCCGGGGCTGCTCTGGTACTCCGCAGCAGGACTGCTGGCGGAGCTGAAATTCCTGGCGGCACCAGCCACGCTCGGAGCGCCCACCCTTTCCGCGGACGTGGAGGACCACTCCACGCTGGCCCCGCTGGCCCTCCAGCAGCTGGAGCGCTCGGTGGAGGCCGCGGCGAAGCTCCTCACCATCGAGGCGCTGACGGCTTCCTACCTTTTGGCGGAGGCACAGGACACGGACGGGCGGGAGGCCGAAACCCGGCAGCTCGGAGCCGGCACCCGCGCGGTTGTGGTGAAGCTGTCGGAGCTGCTGGCCGGGCAGTTGCCGGCGGCAGTACTGGTGGAGCGTGCGCGTGCCGCGCTGGGGGATTTGCTGGCAGGACTGCCCGAATTACAGATACCCGGTCCGGGAAGTCCGGAGGATGGGGGAGGAGAAGCATGACCACTCTGACAGGGAGCGGCCACCAGCCCAGGCACGTGGCGCCGATAGTGCATCCGGGCATGGATGCCGAAGCTGTGCTGGCACGCGTGGGGAACACTCCGCTGGTGCCGCTGGAGGTGCTGGGCCGCGGCCTGGGAAGCGCAGTCTTCGTCAAGCTCGAATCGGAGAACCCGGGCGGTTCCATCAAGGACCGGACCGCGCTGAGCATGGTCCGCGCGGCGGAAAGCAGCGGTGAGCTGCAGCCCGGCGGGACCATCGTGGAAAGCACCTCCGGGAACACCGGAATCGGGCTGGCACTGATCGGGGCGCTGACCGGCCATCCCGTGGTGGTGGTCACCGGTGATTCCATCTCGTCCGAAAAGCTGGAGGCCCTGAACCGGTACGGGGCGCGGGTGGTGTTCACGGACTGGAGCGCGCCCTCGGATTCACCGGAGAACGCGCGGGCGGTCGCGGCCCGGATCACCGCCGAAATCCCCGGCGCGTGGCGTCCGCTCCAGTTCGACAACCGGGCCAACCCGCGGGCGCACTACGAGGGAACGGCGCCGGAAATCTGGGAGCAATCGGGCGGCCGGGTGACGCACTTCGTCGCGGGCGTGGGCACTGGCGGCACCATCACCGGGAACGGGCGGTACCTCAAGGAGAAGTCCGGCGGGCACGTAGAGGTGGTCGGCGCGGACCCCTACGGTTCGGTGTACAGCGGCGGGCATCCGGGCCAGATCCTGGTGGACGGCGTCGGCAACTCGTGGCCCAAGCCCGACTGGCCGAAGGTCTTCGACCGCGGCCTGCTGGACCGGTTCCTGCGGATTCCGAACGACGAGGTGTACACCACGCTGCACCGGCTGCTCAACGACGAAGGCCTGTCCCTCGGGCCGTCGTCGGGACTGACGGTGGCGGCGGCGCTCCGGGTGGCCAGGGCGGCACCGCACGGGTCGGTGGTGGTGGCGATCGCCCCGGACACGGGCGCCAACTACCAGAGCAAGGCCTTCAACCCGGCATGGCTGGCGGACAACCACATCCGCCTGGCCACGGATTTAGCGGAGGACTAACTCAGGAGGCCGTGCCGCTGGTAGCCGTCTCGCTCTCGGAACGGATCCAGGCATTCCAGTCCAGCGGATGGACGGAGGGCCTGCCCAGCAGGTAACCCTGCGCGGCAACCATGCCGAGTTCGGTCACGGCCTCCAGTTCCTCCGGCGTCTCCACGCCTTGGGCGCCGAGCGCGGCATCGATGTACCGGGCGAGTTCACCCATGGCGGCAGCCCGCAGCCGCTGGCCCGGGGAGTCCTCGATGCCCGCGATGAAGCTGCGGTCCAGCTTGATGATGTCGGGATGAAGTTCCAGGACCTGGTCCATGGACGTGAAGCCAGCCTCGGCGCCGTTCACGGCGATCCGCAGCCCGCGGCGCCGCAGCGGAGCGAGGGCGGCCGTCAGCGACGCGTACTGCTCGAGGGGGATCGAACCGTTCAGGTCGATGACCATCCGGTCCAGGGCGAGCTGGGAATGCTCCAGCAGCCCCGGGATCCGTGGGTCCGCGCACGTTGCCGGCGTCAGGTTCAGGGCGATGAACATGTGGTCGGGCACAGCCTGGGCCGCAGAAAGAGCCCGGTGCAGAGCCGCGAGTTCAAGGTCGGTGCCCAGCCCGACGGATTCTGCCTCAGTGAACCAGTGGTCCGCGCTGGCACCGTCGTCGCTCACGAACCGGGTCAGGGCCTCGACTCCGATCACGTGCCCCTCCGGAAGCCGGCGGATCGGCTGGAACGCGGTCATCAGCATCTTGTCGGCAAGGATGGCTTCGATCCGGTTCCTGCTGCGCCGGGTGAACGGCACGGGCTCGGGCGCAGCCACGGCTTGGGGCCGCTCTGCCACCGGGATGGCGCCGTTTTCGGCGTTGGCCAGCCCTGTGGTGACGGTGAGGTGCTCGAGCAGCACGTGTTCGGGATTATCCGGATGGGCCTCGCACAGGGCGCGCAGTTGCGCGCGGGTCCACTCGGTGGCCGGATCTGACTCGGCGAGCAGTTCGGCAATGATCTGGTGGGCTTGCCAGCGCACAGAAACTTCCCCCATGTCCCCCGGCAACACTGCCTGGGCCCCCCAGCCCGTGGGTAATGAGTTTGTCAATGCGTGCAGGGAGTTGTCATCCCGGGACATCGGCTATTCCTTTATACGTACTCATTCCGGCTGAGCCCGGAACCAGGCCACGTACCATCACCGCCGCGGGACGCGGGCAGTGGCCGTGGAAGAAGAGTACAACGCGGGGCACCGGCTTGTCCCGCATTTTTTTGACCGGTGCCAATTCGTTACTGGTCCCGTTCGTTACTCGGGCTGGCCCGCCCCGGGCTCCCCGCCGTGAGCGACTAACTTCCGGGTGACCAGGTCCTTCGTGGCCGGGCCTTGTATGACCGACCCGTCGAGGGCGAAGCGGGAACCGTGGCAGGGGCAGTCCCAGCTCTTGTCGGCGGCGTTGAAGCCTACGGTGCAGCCCAGATGCGTGCAGATGGCCGAGACGGCGCGGACCTGCCCGCCGGGATCCGTGTAGACGGCGGCGGGGCCGCCGTCGAGGTCCAGGACTGCACCCGCCCCCGGCGGCGGGAGTGTGAGGCCGCGTGGAGGCGGCTCTGCCTGGGCGGGAGCGGCGGGAGCGGCGGCGCCTGGAAGCGGCGAATTCCCCGACGCCGGTGTGCCCCGGCTGCTGTCGAACACCGCCGCCCACGGGTTGTTGCGGCCGGAGAGCACGTCGGTGAGGATCAGTGCCGCGGCTGTGCCGTTTGTCAGCCCCCACTTCCGCAGTCCGGTGATGACGTGCACGTGCTTGGCCTCGGGTGACAGGAGTCCGACATACGGCAGCCCGTCCACCGGCATCACGTCCTGCGTGGACCAGCGAAAAGCCGGCTCGCCAGCACCGAGCTGTTCGCGCGCGAAGGCCGCGAGGCGGCCGTACCGGCTGGCGGGATCGCCGCCGTCGGACGCCCTATGGCCCTCGCCTCCGGCGAGCACGAAGCTGGCACCGTCGATGGCAGCCGTCAGGATCGACCGCATGGGTTCGTCGGCGCCGATGAAGGTGGCGTCGGGGGCTGGCCCTTCCGCGCGGCTGGCGACGATGTAGGACCGGTGGAGGTAGCACCGTGTATCGAACCGTCCTTCGTCTCCGAACGGCACGTTTGTGGCCATGATGACTTCCCGGGCCCGGACAGTGCCGGTTTCCGTGGTGACGATGGCCGGGGAGCCGTCCCGGAAGGACAACGCGCGGGATTCCTCGAACACGAAGCTCCCGCCGCCGTCAACGGAGCGGGCCAGCCCCTGCAGGTACCGGGTGGAATGGAACTGCGCCTGGTCGTCGAAGCGCACCGCGCCCCTGACCGGGAACGGGAGCGGCACGTCGGTGGTGAAAGTTGAGGGAAGCCCCAGCCGGGCGGCGTGCCCGGCCTCCGCCCGGACCAGTTCCAGGGTCCTCTCGGATTCCGCGTAGGTGTAGTTGGCGACCCGGCGGAATCCACAGTCGATGCCTTCCTCCGCGACAGTGCGGGCAATGTGCTCCACCGCTGCCTGGTTGGCCTGGCCGTACGTGTGGGCGGTGGAGTCACCGTGGTTGCTGGCCAGTTCCGTGTAGGCGAGCCGGTGCAGCGAGGTTACCTTGCCCGTGGTGTGGCCCGTGACGCCGGTCCCCACCCGGGCGGCCTCGAGCACCGCCACAGTCTGCCCGGAACGTTTGAGGGCCAGGGCCGCCGTCAGTCCCGCGACGCCGCCGCCGATGACGGCAACATCAACGTCGACGTCGCTGTCCAAGGAGGGGTAGCCGGTGGTGCCGGCCGTGGCCGTCCAGAGGGATACCGGCCTGCCGGGCAAGAGCCCGTTCATGACGCTGGATACCGCATGCGATTGCCTCCCTGAGGCAGACCATACCCCTGCCGCCCCCCGGCGGGGAATGCCCCTGGCTGTGGCTCCGGTCCCCGGAGGCTTGGTGCTAATCGATTCCGGCGAACAGTTCGTTCAGTTCGGCGGTCAGCTGCTTGCGCAGCGCCGGTGTGCCGATTTCACGGCCGTCGATGTGGTTGACCGGCGCCAGGAGGCGGATGCTGGAGATCAGCCAGACTGCGTCGGCATCGGTCAGGTCCTGCGGCTTCAGCGGACCGTAGCCCAGTTCCCAGCCGGCCGCCTTGGCGGCGGCGAACAGGGCACCCTGTGACGTTCCGGGGAGGATGCCGCTGTCCAGCTGCGGCGTGACGAGGCGCTTGACCGGTGTTCCGGCGTCGTTCTTCTCCACGTTCGCCAGCAGCACTGTGGACGTGGGTCCTTCCAGCACGCGGCCGTCCGAGGACGTGAAGATGACGTCGTCCGCGCCCTGCTTGTGGGCGTGGCGCAGCGCGGCCATGTTCACCGCGTAGGACAGGGTCTTCGCGCCGAGCAGCAGCCACGGGGCACGTTCGGCCGCGTCGCTGTCGTAGCCGCGGTCAAGGAGGATGACGTCGATGCCGGTCTCGCGCTGGCGCCAGCTTGCCGCGGCCACGGGGGAGACCTGCACCCAGCAGGTGGGGGCGGCGGCGCCCTCGATGCCGCGGGTGACGATGAGTTTGACCACTGCCTCATCCAGTTCCGGGGACGGCGCCGGGTTGTCGGAACGGAACGCCGAGACGCCCGTCTCCACGGCGCGGCGCCAGTCGTCCTGCCCCGGAATCTCAAGGTCCAGCGCCTGCGCCGAGCGGGCCAGGCGGTCCAGGTGGGCCTGGATCTTCCGCGTGTGGCCGGCGACGGCGAGCATGGACTCGAATACCCCGTCACCGCGGGTGGCACCCAGGTCAGTGGCCATCAGCTGCGGCTTTTCGGGGTCGGCGAGCCGGCCGTTCTGATAGTCCGGATCCAGGAACACCAGCACTGTGTGGGAGGTACGAGAGGTCATGCCTCAAGCTTAGTGCGGCCCGCGCCCGATAGGCTGGCCTCACCGCTCCATACGGAATGGCTGCGAGGGTAAGAAATAACGGGGGTTTCAACTGTGTTGTGGCCATTTCCGCTGGCGGAAACACTGCCGGCGTGGCTGATCCTGCTGCTCAGCGGCGCGGATCTCGCCATCAGGGTCCTGGCCGTGGGCATCATCCCCGGCAACCGGCGGCCCACCACGGCCATGGCCTGGCTGCTGGGCATTTTCTTCGTGCCGGCCCTGGGGCTGATCCTTTTCCTGCTCTTCGGCAACTTCAAGCTGTCCCGCCGCCGTACCGAGCAGCAGCAGCTGGTCAATGAGCGGGTCCGTGCCGGCAGCGCCGCGCTGTCCGACGTCGCCAGCGAGTATTCGGGGCCCGAATGGGTGCAGTCCGCGGCCGAACTAAACCGCCGGCTCGGGTCGATCCCGCTGGTGGACGGCAACCATGTGGAGTTGATTCCCGGTTATCCGGATTCCATCCGTGCCATGACCGAGGCCGTACGGAAGGCCAAGCGCTTCGTCAACGCCGAGTTCTACATCATGAGCACGGACCACGTCACGGACGACCTCCTGACCGCCCTCGAGGAGGCGGCGGACCGCGGCGTCCAGGTCCGCGTGCTGTTCGACCATATCGGAACGTTGCGCGTGAAGGGGTACAACAGGCTGCTGAAGCGGCTCAAGGCCGGCAACATCCAGTGGCGGCGGATGCTGCCGCTGCTGCCCATCCACGGCCAGTGGCGCCGGCCGGACCTGCGCAACCACCGCAAGATCATGGTGATCGACGGCGAAGTGGCGTTCACGGGGTCCCAGAACCTGATCGAGCCCTCCTACAACAACCCCAAGCACCGCAAGGCCGGCCGGGAATGGATCGAGCTGATGGCGTGCCTGCGGGGCCCGATCGTTCCCACTCTCAATGTTGTCTTTGCCACCGACTGGCTCAGCGAGACCGACGAGTCACTCGAGGACCAGCTGCAGCTGTCCGTCGAGCCGTCGCCGGGCGGCGTCACGGCCCAGGTGGTGCCCAGCGGCCCCGGCTTCACCACCGAGAACAACCTTCGGCTCTTCAACACGCTGATCTACTCGGCACAGCACCGGATATCCGTCTGCAGCCCGTACTTCGTGCCGGACGATTCCCTGCTCTACGCCATCACCACCGCGGCGCAGCGCGGCGTGGATGTGGAGCTGTTCGTCTCCGAGAAGGGTGACCAGTTCCTCGTCCACCACGCTCAGCAGTCCTATTACGAGGCCCTGCTGCGGGCCGGCGTCAGGATCTACCTGTACAAGGCGCCGTTCGTGCTCCATGCCAAGCACTTCACCATCGACGACGAAGTGGCGGTCCTGGGTTCCAGCAACATGGACATGCGGTCCTTCTCCCTGAACCTCGAGGTCTCAGTGATGCTGCTCGGCGCGGACATCGTCAACAGCATGCGCGCGGTGGAGGACACCTACCGCGACATCTCCCACGAACTCCGGCTCGAGGACTGGATGCGCCGGCCCCTCGCGGCAAGGTACGTGGACAATGTGGCACGCCTGACGGCCACGGTCCAATAGGGCACGGTCCAATAAGGCACGGTCCAATAAGCCCTCAATCGGGGAAGGGGGAGCCCAGGGTGGAGAGGACGCCGTAGGCCTTGGTGCGGATCTCTTCGTATTCGTCCTGCGCCACGGAGTCCGCCGTGATGGCGCCGCCGACGCCGAGGGTGAGCTTCACCTTTTCGCCGTCGCCGCCGTCCTGCACCACGAGGGTGCGGATGGCAACCGCCAGATCCGTGGCCCCGTTCAGCGAGAAGTACCCGATGGCGCCGGAATAGACGCCCCGCGGCCCCTCCTCCAGCCGGTCCAGGATGGCCATGGTACTGATCTTCGGCGCCCCGGTCATTGACCCTGCAGGGAAGCAGGCTGCCACAGCCTCGGCCCGCGGCGCACCGGGCAGCAGGATGGCGTCGATGGTGCTCACGAGCTGGTGCACCGTAGCGTAGCTTTCGATCTCACACAGCCGGCTGACGGTCACCGATCCCGGCTCGGCGAAATGGCTGAGGTCGTTCCGGAGCAGGTCCACGATCATGATGTTTTCCGCCCGGTCCTTGAGCGACGTGGCCAGGTCCTGCCGGAGGGCGGCGTCGGTGTCCGGGTCGGCAGCCCGGCGGCGGGTTCCCTTGATCGGCTCGGCGCGCATGCCGCCGTCGGACGCTATCCGCAGGAAGCGCTCCGGTGACGTGCTGGCCACCGTGAGCCCGCCGAAGCGCAGGTAGCTCGCAAACGGCGCCGGGTTCCGCCGGCGCAGGGCGAGGTACGCGGCCCACGGGTCGAGCGCCCCCACCTCCGCTTCGAGGGTGGTGGTGAGGCAGACTTCGTACGAATTTCCCTCGGCAATCTGGTGCTGCGCCTCGGCGATCTTGCGCTTGTAGCTTGCCTCGCTGTCCCGGCCGGCGAAGGCCGGCGCCGCGGCATCAGGAGTTGCGGTAGCAGGCATTGCGTCATGGGCCGCCGGAAGTTCGACGCGGGTGCTGCCGCCGGCTTTGGGGGCGGCCGTCACCGCAGCGCGGGCCCGGCCGAGCCAGTCCGTGGCATCCGGCGCGTCGAGGGCAAGCAGCCACACGGTGTTATCCGTGTGGTCCAGGACCACGGCCCGGCCGGCAAAGATCAGCGCCACATCAGGCGTGTCCGAGGGGATGTCCTGCCCGCCGGTTTCCCGCTTGAGCTCGTAGCCGAGGTAGCCCAGCCAGCCGAGTGCGAAGTCGCACGGGTAGCCCTCCGGTCCGCGCACGGCCTTCCGTCCCCACACTGTTTCCAGCCAGCGGAAGAAGGGGCCGGACACGTTGGCAGTGGCGCAACCGGCGGTGACCCGGGTGACCCCCGAACTGTGCAGGACAGACTGGCCGAACGTGCCGCCGTCGTCCGCCAAAATACTGAAGCGGCTGCGCTCTGCTGCGGGAGTTCCGCGGCCGGGACCGGCCGAACCGGCCGAACGCAGGGATGAGTCCAACCAGACGGCGTTCGACGACGACCCGTACAGCGCCTGAAAAAGTGCGGCGGGATCGGGGCTGGCGTCGAGCCGTTCGGACAGCAGACGCAGGCCGCGCCGTGAGGACAGCTCGGGAACCAGGGCGGTGGTGAGCTCGGGAAGGTAGGTGAGCACCTGCAGGGCGTCGGCGGGGGCGGTGCCGTCCGCGCGGTTGAGGACCCGGACGTGGGCGTGCTGAGGGATGTCGTCCGCGGCCAGGAGTTCCACCTCCTGGCTTGCCCACTGGTCCCAGAACGGCTCGTAGGTATCGCCGTCACGCTCCAGCGCGCGGGTGCGGCGCTCTCCGTCGGGGGAGTCCGCCCAGATGACGGCGTCCAGATGCGGCCTGGCCGCGGCGGCCGCCGCGCCCACGCCCTCGACGATCACGATCTCGGCGGGCAGCGTGACCCGCGGGTCGCCGTCGTTATGGTTTTTCCAGTCCCAGCTGACCCAGGTGGCCGCTTCGCCGCGGCTCAGCGGCGCCAGCACCGTCGTGACGTAGCGTTCGATGCCGGCTGACAGCCCGTCCCAGCCGGGATAGATGTCCTCCACGTGGAACAGCGAGACCTTGTGGTGGTTCCGCAGCGTGGCCGCGAGCTCGATGGCCAAAGTCGTTTTACCTGCGCCGGACCGCCCGTCAATGGCGATGATCACAGGTGCGGGGGTCATGAAATAGAGCGTACCTGCTGGCTGTCCTTAAGCTGGAGCGGGGCGGCATCCGCCGAGGCCGCGGCGATGGCGGAACGGACATACTCTACGATTCCCGGCACCGACGCCTGGATTTGGTCAAACACCGCCGCAAAGTCGCTGTGGTCCCCGTACCACGGGTCTTCGCAGCCCTGGTCCAGGGGATCCTTCGTTGCCAATAGGGGGTCGAAGCTGCGCAGCATGCGTATTCTCTCGAGGGATTCGCCGTCCGGGGCCGACGCCCGCAGCCAGCCGTAGTGGTCCACGTCGAGAGCCAGGATCAGGTGGCGTTCCGTGAACCACTCCTTCCGCCATTCCCGGGCTATGTGCCGGTCGGAGGGGAGGTTGTGTGCGGTTAGCTTCCGCGCGGCCCGGGGGTCGATGGGGCGTCCTGCCTCGTAGGCGGTGGTTCCCGCGGAGTCCACGACGACGGCGCCAGCGAGCCCCGCCGCTGCAAAGGCCTCCGCCAGTATCAGCTCCGCCATCGGGGACCGGCAGATATTGCCGGTGCAGACCGCGATGATCCGGTATGGTCTCGTCATTGAGGTCATACGGCTAAGCATGGAGCACGCTAACACCGCTTGGCTAGTAAGTATTCTTATTGTTCAAAACATTTCGCCCCGTGTCGAAACGCGGTGTCGAAATTGGTCTCACTGCAGGGCGCGGAGTAGCCCTGCAGCGGACGCCGGGATCGGCTCCGAACGCGCACGGGCCGGCAGCAGGAGCCTGCTAGTGGATCAGCGCCAGCAGGATGCCCACTGCGACGAACAGGGTACCGAAAGTCCTGTTAAGCACGGTTTGCCCGTGGGTATTGTGGGTAAAGCGCTGGAACGATTTGGCCGCGGCCGCGAAGAAGAACCACATGACGAGGATGTCGATGAGAACCACGGTTGCCGCCAGGACGGCGTACTGGGGCAGCAGCGGGTTGGCTGGCCGGATGAACTGCGGCATGAAGGCCAGGAAGAACACGATGGCCTTGGGGTTGAGCAGGTTGACCCACAGGCCCCGGCGGAACATGGACCAGGCGGGCTCGTTGCGAAGTGCGGCCACTTTCTCCTGGTCGAGGTCCGGTTGGCGCAGGAACTGCCGGATGCCCAGATACACCAGGTAGGCGGCACCGGCGTAGCGGATGGCGTTGAAGGCGACGGGGGAGCCGGCAACCAGAACCCCGACGCCGAGCGCCACGACGATGACGTGCAGGATCAGGGCGGCCTGTTGCCCCAGGATGCCCCAGATGGAGCGCTTGAACCCGGCGGTCAGCGAGTTGCTCATGGTGTTGATGGCGCCTGCGCCCGGGGTGAAGCTGATGAGGACGCCGGCGCCCGCGAGGGCCAGCCAAAGGGAGAATTGCACCCAGCAAGTTTAGTCGGTGTGCCGGGTGGGCTGGTTCGCCCGGCGATTTAGGCCCGGGCGATGACCTCGCCGTTGGGAATGAGGAACCAGCCGTCGTCGGTGGAACCCCAGCGGTGCCAGCCGGCCGAGATGCGCGTGAGGTCCGCTTCCTGCGCGAAGCCGTACTCGAGGGCCTGCTCCGCGAAGGCCGAATGCAGCACGCGTTCGCCCCACACCCGGGCCTGCCAGCGGCGCTGCTGTCCGGTGGCGTAGAGCCAGTTGCTGCTGGTCGGCGCCACGTCCGTGAAGCCGGCGGCCTGTGCCCAGGAGACGAGCCGCCGGCCGGCGTCGGGCTCTGCACCGTTCCGGCGTGCGATCCGCTGGTAGAGCTCCATCCACTCATCGAGCTCGGGAATGGCCGGATACCAGCTCATGCCATGGAAATCGGCGTCGCGGACCGCAACGATGCCGCCGGGCCTGGCCACCCGCCGCATTTCCCGCAGCGCCTCGACAGGGTCGGTCAGGTGCTGCAGGACCTGGTGGGCGTGCACAACGTCGAAGGTGTCGTCCTCGAAATCGAGGTCGTAGATGTTGCCCGCCACGAACTCCACGTTCCCGACGCCGCGGTCGGACGCCAGCTCGCGGGCGTGGGTGATCACGTCGGGGGAGCGGTCCAGCCCCGTCACCTTCCCGGGGGCGACCAGAAGCGCGAAGTCGCAGGTGATGCTGCCCGGCCCGCACCCGACGTCGAGCACCGATACGCCCGGGGTGAGAT
This sequence comes from Arthrobacter sp. OAP107, assembly GCF_040546765.1. Classification (NCBI taxonomy): domain Bacteria; kingdom Bacillati; phylum Actinomycetota; class Actinomycetes; order Micrococcales; family Micrococcaceae; genus Arthrobacter; species Arthrobacter sp. OAP107. The sequence goes on from NZ_JBEPOK010000001.1 coordinate 71,468, forward strand.
GCGGGATGACGAACGCGGCCGAATTCTCCGCCGTCCGCGAGGCATGGGCCCGGACCACGGACTCGTGGTGACCGTGAGTGTAGACATCTTCCGGCTGCTGCGCGCTCATAGGGAAACGCTACTCCTTCTCCGCATTTCGGGAAGGCAGCGGCAGAGCGGTCATGGTGTGCCGGAAGCTTCCCGGCTGGCGGCAACCGTTGCCGCAATCATCGCGTCCATGAACCGGGCGGCTGTCTCGAGTTCCTGCGCGGTGAACCCGGCCATGGCGCTGTCCATGTGGCGGGCGAGCGGCAGGAACATGGCGGAGCCGTCGCGGTACGCCTTGTCCGTCATCCGCAGCTGCACCTGCCGCCGGTCCTGCCCTTCGCGCAGGCGCACCAGATGTCCGGAGCCGCACAGCCGGTCAACCAGTGCCGTGGTGGCCGGGGAGCTGAGGTTCAGTTCCCTCCGCAGGGTTCCCGGGGTCACGACTTCGCCATTGGCGGCGTGCCTCATGACGGCGGCGAGAGCGTTGAGGTCCGTCCGGTGCATGTCGTTCCGGCCGCCCGCAGAGTCCACGTAGCGGTTGGCCTCCAGGGTGAACTCCTGAAGTCGCCGTATCAGGGGGTGCTGCCTGCCCGGGGCTGAGGCGGTCACACCATCGGACGGGCTGTCAGGCTTCTTGGCCACGTCCGCCTCCTCTTCTCAGTGTTGCCTTCCGGAGTTTACAGCCAAGGCGTCTGCGCCCAGGGGAAAGAGCCATGTATCTCCATGGTAAAGATAGTTTATGCTGGAACAATCATCGCCGAACGGCCCGGGTGGCCGCCACGCCCAGGAGGTCTTCCCCATGAACCAGTCAGCCCGCACCACGAGCCTCCCGTTCTGGCTCCGGTGGCTTATCCCCGTGGTCCTCGTCGTCGGCTGGGTTGCCGTTGCCGGGGTGGGCGGACCCACGTTCGGCAGGCTGGATGAGGTCTCGTCGAATGACCAGGCGTCCTTCCTTCCCGCCGGCGCGGAGGCCACCGAGGCCCGCGAGTGGCAGCAAAAGTTCCAGGACTCCGGCGAGGTGCCCGCCGTCGTTGTCATTGAGAGCAGCAGCGCCCTCACGCCTGCGCAACTGGGCACGGCGGCAGCCCTGAAAGCCAAGCTGGAAGACCTGCGGGTGGGCAGCGCGGTGGTGGGGCCCGTGCCGTCGCAGGACCGGCAGGCCGTGCAGTACATCGTGTCCGTTGCGGCAGCGGAACCGGCGGACGCCGTGGAGGAACTGCGCAACGAGGTCCGGGCGGCTGCCCCGGACGGCACACAGACGTTCGTCACCGGTCCTGCCGGGCTCGCGGCCGACCTCGCGGGGGCCTTCGCGGGCATCGACGGTATCCTGCTGCTGGTGGCGCTGGCGGCGGTGTTTGTCATCCTTCTGGTTGTCTACCGGTCCCTGCTCCTGCCCTTCGCCGTGCTGCTGACCTCGGTGTTTGCGCTATGCGCCGCCATCCTGCTGGTGTTCGGCATGGCCAAGGCGGGCTGGATCCAGCTCAACGGCCAAAGCCAGGGCATCCTCTCCATCCTGGTGATCGGCGCAGCCACCGACTATGCCCTGCTTTACGTGGCCCGGTTCCGTGAGGCGCTTGGGCACACGGCCAACCGCACCGCCGCCGCGCTCACCGCCTGGCGGGCCTCCGTGGCGCCCATTCTGGCGTCGGGTGCCACGGTTGCCATCGCGCTGCTGTGCCTGCTGTTTTCCGACCTCAACTCCAACAAGGCGCTGGGCCCGGTGGCTGCCGCGGGCATCGTCTGCTCGCTTTTCGCTGCGCTCACCCTGCTCCCGGCCTTCGCTGCACTCCTGGGGCGCGCCGCGTTCTGGCCGTTCCGGCCCGGGCTCCTGCCCGAAGATGCGCGTGAGCCGGAACTGGCCACCGGACTGGAGGGTCAGCGCGGGCTGTGGCGCGCCGTCGGAACGCTGGTGTCGCGGCGTCCCCGCACGGTGTGGGTGGCCTCCGTGCTCCTGCTGGTCGCGGCTTCGGCCGGGATCCTGCAACTGAGAGCCAACGGTGTGCCGCAAACCGCCGTCATCCTCAGTGCTTCCAACGCCGTCGACGGGCAGGACGCGCTCGCACGCCATTTCGACGCCGGCAGCGGCAGTCCCGTGGTCATCGTGGCCAGCCAGGGGAAAGCCGGGGACGTCCTCGAAACGGCCAAGGCCGCTGACGGCGTGGGCGACGCCTACCTTCTGGCTGAGGGAAGCGTGCCCATCACGGGAGCCCCGGGAACCCCTGCCGCCCCGGGAACCCCTGCCATGCGGGACGGCAGGGTGCTCCTCAACGCCACGCTCGACTACGCCGCCGACTCTGACGCAGCGGAGAACGCCGTGGCAGGGATGCGGGAGAGCGTCAAACGTGTGGACCCCGATGCCCTGGTCGGCGGGGTGACCGCCACCGCCCTGGACACCAACACCACCGCGCAGCGGGACCTCGCCACGATCATCCCCGTGGTCCTCGCCGTTATCCTGCTCATCCTCATGGTGCTGCTGCGGTCCGTCCTCGCACCCGTCCTGCTTGTCGCCTCGGTGGTTATGTCCTACGCGGCCGCCATGGGCGTTTCCGCCCTCGTGTTCCACAACATCCTGGGCTTCCCCGGGGCCGACGCCACGGTGCCGCTGTTCGGCTTCGTGTTCCTCGTGGCCCTGGGCGTGGACTACAACATCTTCCTCATGAGCCGGGTCCGCGAAGAGTCGCTGAAGCACGGTACCCGGCCCGGGATTCTGCGCGGACTGGGCGTGACCGGCGGGGTGATCACATCGGCCGGAGTGGTCCTGGCCGCCACCTTTGCAGCCTTGGGCGTTATTCCCATCATGTTCCTCGTGCAGCTGGCCTTCATCGTGGCTTTCGGGGTGCTGCTGGACACCGTTCTGGTGCGCTCGCTCCTGGTTCCCGCCTTGGCCTACGACCTCGGCCGGCGCATCTGGTGGCCGGGCAGGCTCGCCCGGCACGATTCGCAGGAAGCCAGCAAAGTGGAAGGGCCGGCGGAAGCGGCGGTCCGCTAGGTTCCGGCCGGGATTCCCGCCGTCGCTCGCCCCGGACCGGCGGCGAGTTCCGAGCGCCACCACTCCACCGTCGCCCTGGCCGCCACGCCCAGTGGGGTCGGGTGCAGGCCCAGTTGCTCCTCGCTGGCCGCCGAATCCATCACGAACGGTCGCTCGAACTGGTAGAGCGTTTCGCTGAGTTCCCGCATGTCGGCCGAGAAGAGTCCCAGGGTGCGCAGGACCCAGCCCGGCACCGCGCGGAGCTTCGCGGATGGCATGCCGGCAGCGGCCCCAAAGGCCTGGGCGATCTGGCGCTGCGTGAGCGGCGGGCTGGTGGGCGCATGCAGAACCCGGTTCCACAGCCCAGGTTTCCCCGCGGCCCCGATCATGGCCGCGGCCAGATCGGGAACGTAGGTGAAGGAATGCGGCTGGTCCGCATTTCCCACGACCTGTAGCGGGCGGCCGGCGAGGATGGCGGGCACCATGCGCTCGCCTGCGTGGGCCATCCGGACGCGGGGGCCGAAGAAATCGCCCGCCACCACTGAGACGGTGTCCGTGGCGCTCGCCTCCCGCGCCCGCAGCAGCGCCGCGCGGATCCCGCGTTTGCCGCCCGACGCCTCCCGCGCGCTGCTTTCGTCCATCACCCGCTCCGGATTGCTGTAGGAGTAAAGGCTTTCGGGAAAGACGACGACGGCGCCCGCCTCGCCTGCCGCCGCCAGGACCGCCCGTTCGGCGGCCGGGAGCTCCCGCGCCCACGCCGCGGCGCTGTAGGACGAGCCGTGGATGCAGTGGAAGACCGCCGCCGCGCCGTCGAGTGCGCCGGTCAGCAGGCCTGGGTCGGAGGCATCCCCGTTCAGCTTTTCGATGTTCGGATGGTCGGGACCGCTTCCCGAGCGGGTGAGGACCCGGACCCGCTCACCCCGCCCCGCCAGTTGCTCTGCCACCGTCCAGCCCACAGGGCCGGCGCCGGTGACCACGTAAAAACCTGACATTGAAAATTCTCCTCCGTGCAGTGCGGCTGGCCTCGGAGAGCCCGCCCCTCCTTTGAGAGCACTGCTCTCGAAACAAGGATGCTGCCGGTACCGGGCAATGTCAAGAGCAGTGCTCTCATTTGTTGACAGTGCTCTGATTCATGCCATGCTGGGTGGATGCCTCCCATCCCCGAGACCGCCAGCGGTGAACCCCGCACGCCGCGTGAACGTGCCCGGGCGCAGACCATCGCTGACATCATCAGGCTGGGCCGGCAGCACCTGGCCCGCCATGGGGCCGCCGCCCTGTCGCTGCGCGCCGTCGCCCGCGACCTGGGCGTTGTCTCCTCTGCCGTCTACCGGTACGTCGGGAGCCGCGACGAGCTGTTGACCCTCCTGCTCGTGGACGCATACAACAACCTGGGGGATGCGGTGGATGCCGCCGTCGAGGCCGTCCCCGCGGACGAGTCCAGGGGCCGGTTCGCAGCGCTGGCCCGCGCCGTCCGCGGATGGGCCCTCCAGGAACCGGCGCGCTACGGACTCCTGTTCGGCAGTCCGGTGCCGGGGTATCAGGCCCCGGCGGAGCGGACCATGGCACCCGGCACGCGGGTGGTCGGCGGCCTGGTGCAGATTCTGGACGCCGCGCACCGGGCCGGGCGCCTTCGTGAGCGCGGGCCTTCCGCGGTGCCGGCGCCGCTGGCCGCCGACCTTGACGCAATCCGGCGTGAGCTGGGCGTGGACGTCCCGGACGCCCTGCTGGCCCGTGGGGCCCTCGTCTGGACCTCACTCTTCGGCGCCGTCAGTTTTGAAGTATTCGGGCAGTATGGCGCCGGCACCTTTTCCGCGCCGGATGAACTGTTCGAGCACCATATCGCCGTACTGGCGGATGTCGCCGGGCTGTAGCCGGCCCGGATCTCGCCGGGTTGTAGCCGGCCCGCCGCGGCGGCGCCCATACGCGCCCCTGTTGCCGCCCGCGCGGGCTGAGTAGACTGCCACTGCGCCCCGGACCAGGCGCGCCCAGTCCTTTCGAAGGAGTGATCAAGCGATGACCGAAAACAGTGAGTCCGGCAACGCGGGCAAGACGCACAACAGCTCCAGGAATCCGGCACTCGAGGGGGACAGCGGCCAGTACGTGGAGGGGGACTACGGCGACGCCGGCGTGGCAGGGCAGGAATCCGCCGCAGAGCCCAAGGGTGGTTACTCCGAGGGGGATTACGGCGACGCGGGGGTGGTCGAGCCGTCCGTGCAGGGATCAGAAGGCGAATATCCGGAAGGCGACTACGGCCGGGCCGGGGCCGTCGGCCAGGAGCTGCCCGGGGATGAGGAAGGCGAATACCCGGAGGGTGACTATGGGGCTGCCGGTGCCGCCCCCGAAGGCCGTGCCGCCGAAAAGCTGAAGGACGGATTGACCGGCGGCCAGGACAACCCCCCGCGAAACGACGACGACGGCACCTCCTCGGGAGGTTAGGCGCAGTTCACGCTGGGCGAAATCCGGTGGCCGTTTAGTCCCGGAACCCCCTGTTCTCCGCGGAAATCCGCCGGGAATCGGGGGTTTCTCGCGTCCGGATGGGGTCGCTCAGGGGCAAAGTTGAGCGTATCTGACTCAACTTTGGATTGACTTAAATTCTGCGCTGAGTAAAGTTGAGTGCAGACCGCTCAAGGAAATGGGCGACCCTAAGTTTCCACGGAAAGAAGGAAGCAACACATGTCACGTGCAGTAGGTATCGACCTCGGAACCACCAACTCCGTCGTCTCCGTTCTCGAAGGTGGCGAGCCCACCGTTATTGCCAACGCCGAGGGTGGCCGCACCACGCCGTCGGTCGTTGCGTTCTCCAAGTCCGGCGAAGTCCTGGTCGGCGAAATCGCCAAGCGCCAGGCCGTCAACAACATCGAGCGCACCATCGCATCCGTTAAGCGCCACATGGGCACGGACTGGAAGGTGGACATCGACGGCAAGAAGTACACGGCGCAGGAAATCTCCGCCCGCGTGCTGATGAAGCTGAAGAACGACGCCGAGTCCTACCTCGGTGAAAAGGTCACCGACGCTGTCATCACCGTTCCGGCCTACTTCAACGACGCCGAGCGCCAGGCCACGAAGGAAGCCGGCGAGATCGCCGGCCTGAACGTCCTGCGCATCGTCAACGAGCCCACCGCGGCCGCCCTGGCCTACGGTCTGGACAAGGGCAAGGAAGACGAACTCATCCTGGTCTTCGACCTCGGCGGCGGAACCTTCGACGTCTCCCTGCTGGAAGTCGGCAAGGACGAAGACGACTTCTCCACCATCCAGGTGCGCGCCACCGCCGGTGACAACCGCCTCGGCGGCGACGACTGGGACAACCGCGTCGTCGAATACCTGCTGAACCAGCTCAAGGTCAAGGGCATCGACCTGTCCAAGGACAAGATCGCCCTGCAGCGCCTCCGCGAAGCTGCCGAGCAGGCCAAAAAGGAACTCTCCTCCTCCACCAGCACCAACGTCTCGCTCCAGTACCTCTCCGTCACCCCGGACGGCCCGGTCCACCTGGACGAGCAGCTGACCCGTGCCAAGTTCCAGGACCTGACCAAGGACCTGCTCGAGCGCACCAAGAAGCCGTTCCACGACGTCATCAAGGAAGCCGGCATCAAGCTTTCCGACATCGACCACATCGTGCTCGTCGGTGGCTCCACCCGTATGCCCGCCGTCTCCGACCTGGTGAAGGAACTTGCCGGCGGCAAGGAGCCCAACAAGGGCGTCAACCCGGACGAGGTTGTGGCCGTTGGCGCAGCCCTGCAGGCCGGCGTGCTGAAGGGTGAGCGCAAGGACGTCCTCCTGATCGACGTCACCCCGCTGTCCCTGGGCATCGAAACCAAGGGCGGTGTCATGACGCACCTGATCGAGCGCAACACCGCCATCCCCACCAAGCGGTCCGAGACCTTCACCACGGCTGACGACAACCAGCCGTCCGTGGCCATCCAGGTCTTCCAGGGCGAGCGTGAGTTCACCCGCGACAACAAGCCGCTGGGCACGTTCGAACTGACCGGCATCGCGCCGGCCCCGCGCGGCGTTCCGCAGGTCGAGGTCACCTTCGACATCGACGCCAACGGCATCGTTCACGTCTCCGCGAAGGACAAGGGCACCGGCAAGGAACAGTCCATGACCATCACCGGCGGCACCGCGCTCTCCAAGGAAGACATCGACCGCATGGTCAAGGACGCCGAGGAGCACGCAGCAGAGGACAAGGCACGCCGCGAGGCCACCGACACCCGCAACACCGCCGAGCAGCTCGCTTACTCCGTGGACAAGCTGATCGCCGACAACAGCGACAAGCTGCCGGAAGAGGTCAAGACCGAGGTCCAGGCCGACGTCGACGCCCTCAAGAAGGCGCTCGAAGGCACCGACGACGCCGCCGTCAAGACCGCGTTTGAGAAGCTGCAGGCTTCGCAGACCAAGCTCGGCGAGGCCATCTACGCCCAGGCCGGTTCCCCGGACGGCGCCACCGGCGCTGCAGGTGCCGAAGGCGCTTCCGCAGGCGAGAGCAAGGCTGACGAGGACATCGTTGACGCCGAGATCGTCGACGAAGAAGAGAAGAAGTAACCATGCCGCACCACGGTAACGAAGAAGAGCACAACTCTTCCAGAGACCAGGGCAGCAAGCGCGACGAGCCGGTCATCCGGGACCACCGCAAGGTGGACCCGGTAACCGGGGAGGCCCGGCACCCGGAAGGCGGCCAGGCCGCCTCGGAAGCGGATTCCGACGGCGACGCGCTCGCCCAGGCTGAGGAAATCCTCAACCAGGTCGAGGTCCCCGCTGAGGAGTCCGTAGCGCAGGGTACCGAGGCCGCCGCGGCGGCGGAGCTGAAGAACGACCTGCTCCGCCTCCAGGCCGAGTACGTCAACTACCGCAAGCGCGTCGAACGCGACCGCGCCGTGGCAGGGGAGATGGCCGTCATCGGCGTCCTGAACTCCCTGCTCCCGGTGCTGGACGACCTCGACGCCGCCCGCCAGCACGGTGACCTCGCGGATGGCCCGTTCGCCGCGATCGCCACCAAGCTGGAGAACGCGCTGAAGACGTACGGCCTGACCCGCATCGACGAGACCGGCGTGGAGTTCGACCCCACCATCCACGAGGCCCTCATCCAGCAGCCCGGCGATGATATCGAGGTTGACACCGTCAGCCAGGTGCTCCGCTCCGGCTACAAGTCAGGCGACCGGGTCCTCCGGGCAGCACAGGTCATCGTCGCGGTACCTGCGTAGTTTTACCTCCACGCCTCCGCGGATGAGGGGGCCACTCCCGGGCCTCCTCATCCGCGGCGGCGTTCGGCGGTAATCTCGCCTTATCGTTTTGCACATTTGAAAGGAAACGCCATTGGCTAGCCAGGACTGGGTGGACAAGGACTTTTACAAGATCCTTGGTGTTGCCAAGGACGCTTCCGACGCTGACATTAAGAAGGCTTACCGGAAGCTCGCCCGGCAGTACCACCCTGACACTAACTCCGGGGATACTGCTGCGGAGAAGAAGTTCAAGGACATCTCCGAAGCGTATTCTGTGCTGTCCGATCCTGATGAGCGGCAGCAGTATGACGCCATCCGGGCCATGGGCGGCGGCGCCCGCTTTGCCCCGCACGGCGCGGGAAGCACCGCGAACGGCGGCTTCGAGGACCTCTTCGGCGGCCTGTTTACCGGTGGCGGCGGCCGGCACTCCGGCGGGTTCAGCACAGCCGGCGGCGTTCCGCCCGAGTTCGCCGACCTGTTCGGCGGCGGCTTCGGGGGCGGACCGGCCGGGTTCCAGCGAGCCCCGCAGAAGGGCGCCGACCGAACGGCGAGCACCAGCATCTCCTTCGCCGGGTCAATCCGCGGCACCACCATCGGGCTGCGTGAACCGGACGGTGAGGTCATCGACGTCCGGGTGCCTGCGGGCATCAAGGACGGTCAGAAGGTGCGAGTCCGGGGCAAGGGCCAGTACGGCCCGGCGGGCAACGGCGACCTTCTGGTCACCGTCAACGTCAAGCCCCATGACTTTTACACGCGCGACGGCGACAACCTCCGGATCCACGTACCCGTCAGCTTCCCCGAGGCTGCTTTGGGCGCCGACATCGAGGTTCCCACGATCGACGGCGAACATGTCCGGGTCCGCGTTCCCGCCGGCACCCCGTCAGGACGTACCTTGCGGGTCAAGGGCCGCGGTGTGAAGACGTCCAAGGCCACCGGCGACCTGCTGGTGACCATCGACGTCGCTGTTCCGCAGAACCTGAGCAAGGAAGCCGAGGAGGCCGTGAAAGCATTCGCAGCCGCCACCGCCGGTGCGGACGTCCGCCAGGGCCTGGCAGCCAAGGCCCGGCTTTAGGGGCGGGTGCCGGCCGTGGAAATCAATTTCGATCAGCCGATCTTCGTCATCTCGGTGGCCGCCGAGCTCGCCGACATGCACCCGCAGACACTCCGCCAGTACGACCGGCTGGGCATCGTTTCGCCCAGCCGCGCGCCGGGCAAGTCCCGCCGCTACTCCCAGCGGGACGTGAACCGGCTCCGCGAGGTGCAGCGGCTGTCCCACGAAGGCGTCTCGCTTGAGGGGATCAAGCGCATCCTGGAGCTCGAAAACCAGGTTGCTGCCCTGCAGCACCGGGTGACCGAACTGACCGAGGAACTGGCCCGCCGTCGTGAGCCATTGGAGTCCCGGATCTTTGCCGCCGGCACCGCCGGTGACGTGGTGAGCCTGGCGCGCGGCCAGCGGCCCCGGCCCCGTTCGCAGGCCGTGGTGGTGTGGCGGCCGCGCGGCGACCTCTAACCGGCCGCGTCTAACCAGCCGCATCCGGCCGCCCGGCCGGACCAGCCGTGTCCAGCCGTGTCCAGCCATCCCCGGACGGCGTTGCCCCTTGCGGCGTTCCCCATTGCCAGAATCGGGTGCAGTGCCAGAATAGGGTGCAGTGCCGGAACGGGGTTATCGGCCGCAATGCCGCGGTCCCGGCTCCCGGGCAGAAGGGACGCAAGGTCATGACCTACATCAAGGACTTTGACCAGCTGGGACGCAGCGATGTGGACGAGGCAGGCGGCAAGGGCGCCAATCTAGGCGAGCTGGCCCGGGCTGGTTTCCCAGTGCCCCCGGGCTTCGTACTCACCACGGCGGCCTACCAGGACTTCGTCAACGCCAACGGGATCGCTGGCCGCATTCTTGAGCTCGCCGCCCTTCCGGCCGGCGCCTCGAACCATGACTATGACGCCGCCGCGGGGCAGATCCGCGCCCTCTTCGCCGAAAGCACGATGCCCGAGGAGATCGGTCGGGAACTCCGTGCTGCCTACGGGCGGCTGGGACAACAGGCCGCGGCGGTCGGTGAGGATGCAGCAGCGCCGGTGGCAGTGCGCTCCTCAGCCACCTCGGAAGACCTCGCCTCGGCCAGCTTCGCCGGCCAGCAGGACACCTATCTCAACGTCTCCGGGCCCGACGCCGTCGCCGCCGCCGTCGTCGAGTGCTGGGCGTCACTTTGGAACGCGCGCGCCATGGCATACCGCTCACGGAACGGCTTCGACCCGGCCACCGTGCGCCTCGCCGTGGTGATACAGGAGATGGTCGACGCCGCGGCGGCCGGCGTCCTGTTCACCGCCAATCCCGCCACCGGCCGGCGTGACCAGGTGGTGATCAGTGCCGCCTGGGGGCTGGGCGAATCAGTGGTCAGCGGGGCCGTCACCACCGACGACGTCGTGGTGGATGCTGCGACGGGCCGCGTGGACCAGCGCCGGACGGCGGACAAGAACGTTATGACGGTCTACGACGGAACGGGCACCCGGGAGCAGGCTGTGCCCGAAGAGAAACGCCGGGAGCCCGTGCTCGACGACGATGCGGCGGCGGCGCTGGCCTGCCAGGGGACAGCCATCGCCAAGCACTTCGGGTCGCCCCAGGACATCGAATGGGCGCAGGCGGCAGGGGAGTTCTTCATCCTGCAGGCCCGCCCCATCACCGCGCTGCCGGAACCCTCGGCCGATCCCCCGACGGAGTGGCCGCTGCCGTATCCGGACGGGATGTACTTCCGGGCCAGCATCGTCGAGCAGTTGCCGGACCCGTTGTCACCCCTGTTCGCCGACCTCATCGACGGCTCCGTGGCGAAGTCGCTGAACGCGCTGCTCAACGAGGCATTCGGCAAGAGCGTGGTGCGGCCCGGGGACGTCTCGCTGCCCACCGTCAACGGCTACGCGTACTACTACTACAACAACGCCGGAATGCGGCGGGTCATGGGCAGGTCGCTGACGGCCATGCGTGCACTGGCCCAGGGCAAGGCGCACATGGGAATCAAGGGCTGGCGCGACCACTCGCACCCGAAGTACCGCGGACTGGTGAAGTTCTGGGCGGCCAAACCGCCGGCGGATCGTCCGGCCGCCGAACTGCTGGACGGCATTTCGGCGTTGCTCGACGCCGGCGCCGCGTACTACACCGCGGTCCAGTCCATCATCCCCATCGCCGCCACCAGCGAGATCATGCTCCGGAGCTACTACGACAAACTCGTCCGTCGGCCCGGTGACCCCTCGGCGGAGGTCTTCCTCCTCGGCTACGACAGCGAACCCATCCGCGCGGAGAAGTCCCTGTACGACCTTGCCGTGTGGACCCGCGAAAGCCCGCCGCTGGCTGCGGCGGTCACGGAAGGCTTAGCGGACGCCATCGCCGAAGCTCTCCGCAGCGGCACGCCTCCCGCTGGCGTGGACGGAGATGTGGACCCGGCACAGTGGGACGAGTGGTGTTCCCGCCTCCAACGGCACCTGGACCGGTACGGGCATGCCGTCTATAACCTGGATTTCGTCAATCCTGTGCCGGCCGATGACCCGTCCGCGCTGCTCGAGACCCTGAGATACTTCGTGCGTGGGCAGGGCAAGGATCCGCACGAGCGCCAGCAGCGGTCTGCCGACCGGCGGGAGGAGCAGGCCCGGCTGATCAGCGCCAGGCTGGGGCCGCGCCGTAGGGCCGTCTTCCGCAGGCTGCTGCGCTGGGCACAAAAAGCGGCGCCCGTCCGTGAGGACGCGCTGGCCGACGTCGGACTGGCCTGGCCGCTGATGCGGCGGATGCTGCTGGAACTGGGGGAGCGGCTGACGGCTGGGGGCGTCGTCGCGGCTCCGTCCGACATCTTCTGGCTCCGCCTCGACGAGCTCCGCAACGCCATCGAGTTCGGGCTGGCCACGCCCGGCGCGGCCATCACCGGCACGGACCGGCCGGTGCGGGCGGAAGCCGTTGAACAGCGCAAGATGCTGTGGCGTGGCCAGCGAAAAGCCGCGGCCCCGCAGCTGCTGCCGGAAAGCCGGTGGATGGAAAGGGTATTCGGCAGCATGATGCCCGCACGGTCGGTGCAGGAGGCCGGGGACGTCATCACCGGCGTGGGCGCGAGCTCGGGGCGGGTGAGCGCGCCGGCCCGGCTGCTGCACGGCCCCGACGACTTCGCCAGCATGCGGCCCGGCGAGGTGCTGGTGGCACGCATGACCACCCCCGCCTGGACGCCGCTGTTTGCGATGGCGTCCGCCGTTGTCACGGACGTTGGCGGGCCACTGAGCCACAGCTCAATCGTCGCCCGGGAGTACGGCATCCCTGCCGTCCTGGGAACGGGGGTGGCCACCCAGCGGGTGTCCAGCGGGCAGCAAGTTATGGTCGACGGCGACGCCGGCACAGTCACGCTGGACAGTTCCGGAACCTGACCCCAAGCAGGTTGCAGATCAGGGCGTTCTGAGCGCTGGGAATGCCCTGGTCTGCGACCCGGTTTTCATTCAAGAAGTTTTTCGGCCGGTCCGCATGGGGTGTGCTTTCCGCCCTTATATTGTCGTAGCCCCCTGTCATGCTGTGGGTATGGATAGCGCAGTAGTTGCGGAGACGTTGGAGGCCATCGGTGCCTCTGCTCTTTCGCTGGCTGCTGGGCTGGAGCGGGTGGCTGGGTTGGAGCGGGCGGCTGGGTTGGACCGGGCGGCTGGGTTGGAGCGGGCGGCTGGGTTGGAGCGGGCGGCTGGTCCGGGTCCGCTGCCTGGTGCGGTGGATCCTTTGGGGGATCTGGCGGATGCGTGCCTGGAGGGTCTGGCCGGTGTGGCTGCGATGGAGGCCCGGCTGGCGGCGGTGAAGGTGCACCTCGCCGCGGGGTTCGCCGCGGCGGAGGAGGCCATGACTCCGCCGGGCGCGTCCGGGCAGGACCGCACCGTCCGGCAGATGTCGCTGACTGCTGAGGTGGCGTGTGCGCTGACCGTCAGCGAAGGGTCGGCGGGACGGTTGCTGGTCGAATCCGCCAAACTCACCAGGGATCTGCCGTTGACGCTGGCCGCGCTCGGGGCGGGAACGCTGTCGTGGCAGCACGGGCGGATCATGTGCGACGAGACCGAGGGGCTGGGCCCGGAAGCGGCGGCGGCGTTCGAGGCGCATTTTTTGGACCCGGACGCACCCGGGTATGCGCGGGGTTGCCCGGCGGGGGAGCTGACGCCGGCGAGGTTCCGGGCCAAGGCGCGGTACTGGCGGGAACGGCATCACCCGGTCAGCATCGAAAAACGCCACCACAGGTGTGTGCAGGACCGGCGGCTGGAGTATGCCCCGGACCGGGACGGCATGGCCTGGCTCTCGGCGTATCTGCCCGCGGACCAGGCCGCCGGGATCTGGAACCGCACCACCACCGCCGCCCGCGCCATGCAGGGCCCGGCCGAAACCCGCACCCTGACCCAGCTCCGCGTCGACGCAGCCGCCGCATGGCTGCTCGGCCCGGCACTGCCGGTGGACGGTTCCGCTGACGACCCGGCCACAGCATTCATTCCCGCAGCTCTCGCGCCGACAGATTCCCTGCCCGCCGACTCTCCGGGGGCCATTGACGTGCCAGCCCGCGGCCCCATCCAACCCGGCGGGATACCGTCCCCGGGAATACAGCCCGGCGGTGTGCCGTCCCCGGGACTGCATCCCGGTGGTGTGCCGTCCCCGACGGCGCAGGTCCTGGTCACCGTGCCGGTGTTTTCGCTGCTCGGCCTGTCCGGGGAACCGGCCACACTCGACGGGCACGGTCCGATCCCGCCGTCCATGGCCCGCCGGCTCGTCGCCGACGGCGCAACCTCATTCCTCCGGGTCCTCACCGACCCCCGCGACGGAGCACCACTGGAGATCGGCCGCACCAGCTACCGGCTGACCAAACCGAGGCGCCAATGGCTGCGGCTCCGCGACGCCAAGTGCACGTTCCCCAACTGCAACAACCACTCCCTGGACAACGACGCCGACCACATCCTCGCCTGGGCCGACGGCGGCGGCACCGGCGTTACCAACCTCGGCCAGCCCTGCCCCAAACACCACAGGCTCAAACACACCACGCAATGGAGACCGGTCGGCGCCACCCGCGACACCCCACCGGGCTGGACCTCACCCAAGGGACGGTCCTACCCGGCCGAGCACCAGGACTGGGAACCACCCACCTGGCCAGAGGACTTTGACCCGGCGCCTGCTGCGGACCCCATTCCGCTGCCTCTGGATCCTTGGCCCGACTGGCCCGACGGGGTGCCACTCACGGCCGCCTGAGGACGGCTCTGCTCTCGATGAAGCCCATCATTCCCGTTGTCGGTTGTCTTCCGTTGCAGCAGTTTCCTACCTTCCGGAAACGCTACGGCGCGAGCACCCGGATCGGTGCGCCGTCCAGCCACGCCGTGACGTCCTCGAGCGCGCCGCCGAAGAACGCGCGGTAACTGGCGTCGGTCACGTATCCCAGGTGCGGGGCCAGCAGGGTCCGTGGCGCGTCAAGAAGGGGATGGCCGGCCGGCAGCGGTTCCTGGTCGAACACGTCGAGCGCCGCCCCGCGGATCCAGCCCTCATGCAGCGCCGTGACCAGCGACTGCTGGTCCACCAGGGGACCGCGGGCGGTATTCACCAGCACGCCGTCCGGGCCGAGCAGCCGCAGTTCGCGTTCACTGACTATTCCCTCCGAGCGCGGCGATAACCGCAGATGCAGGGACACGACGTCGGACTCCCGGAACAGCTCTTCCTTGCCCACCTTCCGGGCACCGGCCGCCGCGGCGGCCTCCTCGGTCAGATTCTGGCTCCAGGCCAGCACCTCCATACCGAAGGCCCGGCCGTAGCCGGCCATCCGCGTCCCGATCTTCCCGAGCCCCACGATTCCGAGGGTCTTGCCGGACAGTTCGAAGCCGACGCCGGTCTGCCACCGTCCGTCGCGAAGTCCGGCCTCCTCCTGCGTAAGGTTCCGGGCAAACGCCAGCAGCAGTGCCCACGTCAGCTCGGGCGCGGCCGTGGGCGAGCCGCCCGTTCCGCAGACGGTGATCCCCAGCCGTGATGCTGCCTCCACATCGATCGAGGCATTGGCGGCGCCGGTGGTGACAAGCAGCTTCAGCCGGGGCAGCTTTTCAAGGACGCTTTCGGGAAACGGCGTCCGCTCCCGCATGGCAATGATGATGCTGGAGTCCTGCAGTGCTTCCACAACCTCCGCTTCCGTGGCGAGGTGCCGGTTGAACGCGGTGACGGCGACGCCACGCTGTTCGAGGGAGCTCCAGTCGGCGAAGCTGTGGGCCACGCCTTGGTAATCGTCGAGAATCGCGAGCTGCTGCATGCTGTCCTTCTGCCGTGAAATGAGACCTGCGCTGAATGAAACCGGCGCTTAAACCAAGGAGGCAGGAACCTGCCGAAGCAGGCCCCTACCTCCTGAGGCTAGCTGGCTTTGACGGCCAGCACAGGGCACGATGCCTCCAGCAAAATCTGCTGGGCCGTGCTGCCCATGATCAGCTTCCCTACCGGGGTCCGCTTCCGGAGGCCGATCACGATGAGTTCGGCCCGGTACTTTTCCGCGGCGTCCAGCACCTCGTTGGCCGCGTCGTTGCCGCGGACCGGTTGCAGGACCAGGTGCTCAATCCCTTCCTGCTCCAGCCGGTCGGTCACCTGGTTGATGTCGGCAGCCTGGGCGTACCGCTTATCCACCATGGCGTCTCCCCGGGAGGAGTTGATGATGACCAGCCGCGTTTGGCTCTTGTGGGCCTCCGTGATGGCCCGGTCCAGGGCAGCCGTGCCCTCGGCGGTGGGGACGTAGCCGACAATGATGCTCATTCGTTCTCCTGTCCGTGGTTGGCGTGGCTGGCATGGTTGGCGTCCGCCCGGCGGCGGCCGGCATCAGCAGGTCGTTTGGCCGCAGATCGCACGGCAGCGGGTGCCTCAACAGCGGGCGAAAGATAGGATCCGGCTTCAGATTCCTCAACCGGGCGTCCCGCGGCAGAGTGTTCATCAACAGAGGGTCCATCGGCGGGCCCACCGGCCATGGCCAGCGCGGCGGGCCGCGGCCGCAGGCGGCGCCAGAGCCTGGCCAGGAGCGGCCAAGCCAGGACAACGGCAACGATGATGTAGACGACGACGGCGATCGGCTCGCTCCAGAGGCCGGACACGTCGCCCGCGCTCAGCTGCAGGGTCTTCCGCAGCTGGCCTTCGGCGCGCGGCCCGAGGATGAGGCCGAGGATCAGCGGCAGGACGGGCAGGCCGTAGCGGCGCATCATGAAGCCGAGCGAGCCAAGGACCAGCAGGATCGCCAGGTCGAAGGCCTGCAGGTTCACTGCGTAGGCGCCCAGCGTGGCGAAGAACAGGATGCCGGCGTACAGGTACGGGCGCGGCAGGCGGAGCAGCTTGGCCCACACCGGCGCCAGGGGCAGGTTGACCAGCAGGAGCAGCGTGTTGCCGATGAAGAGGCTGGCGATCAGCGCCCACACCAGGGGGCCTTCATTCTGGAACAGCAGCGGGCCGGGCTGGATGCCGAACTGCACGAACGCGGCGAGCATCACGGCGGCCGTCGCGTTCGTCGGCAGACCCAAGGCGAGCATCGGGGTCAGCGTGCCGGCAGCGGCGGCGTTGTTGGCAGCCTCGGGCCCGGCAACGCCCTCGATGGCACCCTTGCCGAACTCCTCAGGGTGCTTGGAGAGCCGCTTCTCCGTGACGTAGGAGAGGAAGGTCGGGATCTCGGCGCCGCCGGCAGGCAGCGCACCGAAGGGGAAACCGAAGGCCGTGCCGCGCAGCCACGGCTTCCAGGACCGCTTCCAGTCCTGCTTGCCCATCCAGGGCCGGCCGACCGGGATGATTTGTAGGGGTGTGCGGCGCAGGTGCGCCGCGACCCAGAGGGCCTCACCGACGGCGAAAATCGCCACCGCGACAACGACGACGTCGAGGCCGTCAGCCAGCAGGGGCTGGCCGAAGGTCAGGCGACGCTGGCCTGTCACGGAGTCGATGCCCACCAGGCCGATGGCCAGGCCGAGGCCGAGGGAAGCAAAGCCGCGCAGCCGTGAGGCGCCCAGGACTGCGGTGACTGCCAGCAGCGCGAGCATCATGATGGCGAAGTAGCTCGGCGAACCGAGGCTGACGGCGAACTGGACGACGATCGGCGCGAAGACCACCAGGAGTGTGGTGCCGATGGTGCCGGCGACGAACGAGCCGATGGCCGCCGTCGCCAGCGCCTGGGCGGCTTTGCCGGCCTTGGCCATCTTGTTGCCCTCGATAGCCGTGATCACCGAGGACGATTCGCCGGGAGTGTTGAGCAGGATCGACGTCGTGGAGCCGCCGTACATGCCGCCGTAGTAGATGCCCGCGAACATGATGAATGCGCTGGTGGGTTCCAGGACGGTTGTCACGGGAAGCAGCAGGGCCACGGTCATGGCCGGCCCGATGCCGGGCAGCACGCCGACGGCGGTGCCCAGCAGGACGCCGATGAAGGCGTACAGGAGGTTCATGGGGGTCAGCGCCGTCGCGAACCCGCCCATGAGTGAGGACCAGATGTCCATCTAGAGAATCCCTTCAAGAAGCCCGGCGGGAAGTGCGATGCCAAGGCCGAGGTAGAAGCCGTAGAAGGTCAGCAGGGACAGCGCCAGGGAGATCAGTCCGTCGCGGACGTAGTGGCGGCTACCAAGGGCCCAGACGCTGCCCCAGAAGAGCACCGTTCCGGAGATGACCCAGCCGGCCCAGTCGATGAGCAGGATGTTGGCGATGAACGCGCCGGCCAGCGGGAGGACGGTCTTCCAGTCAGCGGGGTGGGTCAGGTCGACGTCCTCGCCGGCCTCGGCCTCGCCGCGGCCGCCGCGCAACACATTGACCGCCAGCATGACTGCGCAGACCAGCAGGAGTGCTCCCACGATGAGGGGAAGGGTTTTGGGGCCCACCGGATCTGACTGGGAGTAGGGCACAACCAGGCGCGCTGCGTCCAGCAGGACCAGGGCGCCGGCCGCCCCGAGCAGGGCTGCAACGCCCAGCTCGGAGCGGCCTTTAAGGCGGGTGGACAGAGAGGTCACGCCAGGCCGAGCTTCGTCAGGACGTCGGCGACGCGCTTGTCCTGGTCGGTCAGGAAGGACTTGAACTCATCGCCGGTGATGAAGGCATCGGTCCAGCTGTGCGTCTTCAGGGCTTCCTTCCAGGCCGCCGACTCGTGCATCTTCTCCAGCGTGGCGATCAGGGCGTCGCGGTCTGCGTCGCTGATGCCGGGAGGGGCCACGATGCCGCGCCAGTTGGTGAAGACCAGGTCGATGCCGGATTCCTTGAGGGTGGGGGCGTCCACGCCTTCCAGCCGCTTCTCGCCGCTCGTGGCGAGGACGCGGACATCTCCGGACTTGATCTGCTGCAGGTATTCGCCGGCGCCGGAGGCCGCGAAGCCCAGCTTGTTGCCGATGATTGCCGGGAGCAGGTCGCCGCCGCCGTCGTAGGAGACGAAGTTGACCTTGGTGGCGTCGATGCCCACGGCGCCAGCGAGCTGCATGGGCAGGAGGTGGTCCGGGCCGCCGGGCGAGGAGCCGCCGCCGACGCTGACCTTGGACGGGTCCTTCTTCCAGGCGGCCACCAGGTCGTCGATGGTCTTGTACGGGGAATCCTTGGACACCATGATGGCGCCGGGCTCTTCGATGAGGCGGGCCAGCGGGGTGGTGTCGGTCAGCTTCGACTCGGACTTGTTGGTGTAGCTGGCGCCGACGACGCCCAGCCCCATGAGCATGGCGAGGTCGCCGTTGCCCTTTTCGTTCACGACGCGCGCCAGGCCCACCGTGCCGCCGGCGCCGGCCAGGTTGAAGACTTCGGTGTTCGGGGCGAGCTTCTCGTCGTCGAGAACCTTCGCCGCCGCCCGGGCGGTGGTGTCGTAGCCGCCGCCGGCGGTGTTCGGCACCATGATCCGCAGCCCGGTGAGGGGTGCGACGCTGGCTCCACTCGTGGAGGGGCCGGCGGCAGTCTTGCCGGTAGCTCCGCAGCCGGACGCCATCAGGGCAATGCCTGCGGCTACTGCGGCCACGCGCAGTGCGCTCATTCCGCGCATGTTGTTCCTCTTCTCGTTTTTGGTCCGTTTGATCGGGGTGGTTCCGATGCTAGGGCCCAACGTGACCGGGCTCACTCTTGTGTAAGCAGAGAAAGTTAAGTTCATTTCGTTCACGTTTCCGCGCTCCAACGGGGCGGCAAACGGAGGGCCGGGCCCGGTACCGTGTCAGGTATAGTTCACCCCACCCACGCACCCACAGGAAGAACAGCAGCACATGACTCGACGGCGAGGAATGTCCCTTGCGGGGCAGTATCTTCGGCTGCAGCTCCTGATCGTATTGGCTGTGCTCGTGGCCGTGGTGGCGATCTCGCTGGCCCAGTCGGCGGCAGCTTTTGAACGCGTTGAGGGCCGCCGGGCCCTCTCGGCCGCGGAGACGCTGGCAGCGAATCCGGCCGTCCGAAGCCTGCTGCCGGATGCCCAGCCCCAGGGCAACTCCGTGCTCCCCTCGGTGTCCGAAGCGGTGCGCACGATTTCGGGATCCTCCCAGGTGGCACTGGCCCGGGCCGACCGGACGGTGGTGACGTCGTCGGATCCGTCCCAGGAGAGCCGCCAGCTGGAACTCGGTGACAGCGCGGTAATGTCCGGGCGGGCGTGGACCGGGGTGGTCGGCACCGGAACCGGCGAAGCCGTTGTGGCCCACGTGCCGGTGCTGGACGACGCCGGGAAGATGGTGGGCATCGCCGTGGTGGGCAGGAGCTTCCCGTCCGTGCTGGAGCGGCTGGGCGATGCTGTTCCGAACCTGCTGACCTATCTGGGCGTGGCAAGCGTCCTGGGCGTGGCCGGTTCGCTCCTGCTGGCCCGCCGCGTCAAACGCCAGACGCTGGGCATGGAGCCGGAGGAGATCACCGGCCTCGTGGAGAACCGGGAGGCGATGCTGCACGGGCTCAAGGAAGGCGTGGTGGCGCTGGACCCCCAGCAGCGGATCACGGTGGCCAACGACAGCGCGCGGAGCCTGCTGAACCTGCCGCACGACTGCGTGGGCAAGGATCTCGGGAGCCTTGCGGTGCCGCCGATGCTGCGCGAGGTCCTCACCGAGGACCAGCCCGGCCCGGACCGGCTGGTCCTGGTGGGCGAGAAGCTGGTGGTGCTGAACCGGATGCCGATCCGCTCGCACGGCCGCGTGATCGGCTCCGTCACCACCCTGCGGGACAGGACGGAGCTGGCGTCCCTGGAACGCGAGCTGGGCACGACGCGGACTGCCACCGACACCCTCCGGGCGCAGGCGCACGAGTTCGCCAACCAGCTGCACACCATCTCCGGCCTGATCCAGATCGGTGAGTATGACGCCGTCGTCCAGTTCGTCAACGGCACGACGTCGAACCGGACCCGCCTGAACGACGACGTGACCAGCAGGATCGAGGATCCCGCCCTGGCCGCGCTGTTCATTGCCAAGTCCAGCCTCGCCGCCGAGCGCGGAGTGTCCCTGCAGCTCGCCGATGAGTCCCGGCTGGGCAGGGTGGATGAGGAACTGTCCCGTGACCTGACCACCGTGGTGGGCAACCTGGTGGACAACGCGCTGGACGCCGTCACCAACACCTCCGAAGCCAAGGTCGAGGTCCTCATCGAACAGAACGACGGCGGCGTTCGGGTTGACGTGCGGGACTCCGGACCGGGGGTTCCGGTGGAGGTCATGGACGACATTTTCCGGCAGGGGTTTAGTACCAAAAATTCGCCCGACGGCGGCCGCGGCTATGGCTTGGCCCTCGCCAGGGTGGTCTGCCAGCGCCGCGGCGGGCGGCTCACCGTCCGGAACGACCACGGCGCGGTATTTACGGCACTGCTGACGCGCAAAACCGCCGATGCATAAAGGGGAGCAGCCTTGATCAACGTACTTATCGTCGATGACGACTTCATGGTGGCTAAAGTCCACGCCGGTTTTATCCAGCGCACGCCGGGGTTCGCCGTCGTCGGGGTGGCGCACACGGGCGCGCAGGCGGTGCTGGAGACCGCACGGCTGCAGCCGGACCTGGTGCTGCTGGACATCCACCTGCCCGATGTCAACGGCCTGGACCTGATGCACCAGCTGCGGGACGTGGCGCCCGAGCTGGACGTGCTGGTGATCAGCGCTGCGCGCGAGGTGGAGACCGTGCGGAAGGCGCTCCGCGGCGGGATCGTGCACTACCTCATCAAGCCGTTCTCGCAGACCGACCTGCAGGAGCGGCTGGAGCACTACCGCAACACCTACCAAAGCCTCGACTCGTCCAAGGACGTGGCGGAGCAGTCGGACGTCAACCGCGTCTTTGGGCTGGAACGTGCGGACCGGCCGCTGCCGAAGGGCTGCAGCGCCGAGACGCTCCAGCTGGTGGAGAAAGCGCTGCGCGCCGGTGGCGGCGACGTGTCGGCCGCGGAACTGGCTGAGCAGGTGGGCACCTCGCGTGTCAGTGCCCGGCGCTATCTCGAGTACCTCAACGACGAGGGGCTGGTGGACGTGACACTCAAGTACGGCGTCGGGCGTCCCGAGCGGCGGTATGTGTGGAAGGCGGGGTGAAGGGCTGCCCAGTACAGCGCTGGTTTCAGGACAGGGCTGGTTTCAGGGCTGCGCCCTGATGGCTTCAATGCCCTGCAGCGCGCTGACGGTGACCGAGTCCATGTCCGCCGTGCCGTCAACTCTCACCACCAGGGCACGCCGGCCATAGCGTTCGATGACGGGCTCCGTCTCCTGCCGGTACAGCTCGAGCCGGTGCCGGATGACGTCCTCGGTGTCATCGCTGCGTCCCTCGGCGTCGGACCGGAGCAGCAGCCGGCGGACGATTTCGTCGTCGTGGGCGGTAATTTCCACCACCGCATCGAGCCTGGTTCCGGCCGCATCCAGGATGCCGTCGAGGTCGTCCATCTGGCTCACGGTGCGCGGATAGCCGTCCAGCAGGAAGCCGTCCCTCGCGTCCCGTTCCTGCAGCCGCTCCCGCAGCATTGCCGTGGTGAGGCTGTCCGGGACGAGGTTGCCGGCGTCGAGGAATTCCTTGATTTCCCGGCCTAGGGGCGAGCCGTTGGCCAGATGGCTGCGGAACATGTCCCCGGTGGAGATCTCCGGGATGTGCAGCTGTCCGCTGAGCCGTCGCGCCTGGGTGCCTTTGCCCGAGCCGGGCGGGCCGATGAGCAGGATGCGGGTCATGCGGCTAGCCCGTGTAGGACTGACTGAGCAATTTGGCGAACTCCCCCGGCTGCTGCTTGACACCGCTGCAGTTGTCAGAGGGTTTGCCGTCGGACTGGCTTGGTTTGGTCTGAGGGCATGGGCCGTCGCGGTTCACCGACCACATGGATATCCGGCTTATTCCTTGCTCCAAGGCAAAAGCGTTGAGTCCTTCCGCGTCACTGAGGGTAAATGTCTGCCCCTTGACGTCGTTTATTCCTACCATCGGCGTCAGCCCAATTCTCTTCCACACCGCCGCGCTGTCCAGTGGTTTGCCGGCCTTCCTGTACAAGGCGGAGAGCATGGCATGGGTGCCATTTGCAGCACTGGTTGACGCGCCGAGCATGCTTTGCCCGGCATCGAGCGGCCCGAAATTCATCACCATTATGTTGACGCCGGTGAGCTCGACTCCTGCCTCGAGCATGGTTTTTACGCCGAATTCCCCCTCGCTGGTCAGCCCGGTGTCTGAAACCGGGAGGGTCAGCCACACCTTGAGGGGTGCGTCAGGTCCACGTTCTTGCTGAAGTTGCGCGATGGCCTTAGAACGCCTCTTGGCCGCTGCCGCATCGGCCAGACCTGGGTCCTCAATGTCCAGATCGATCACGTCCAACCCGTACTTCGAAATCACCGCCGAATAGGCTTGGGCCAAGGCTGCTTCATCGGTGCAGGCCACTGCCAATTCTGTTCCAAGCTGTCCACCGAAGGCAACGGCCACGTCGTTTCCTTGGTGCCGGAATTGCTCGACCTGCGCGTCGAGATTGAGCTTGCTTCCGGCCTGCTCTAAATCGTAGAACCCGTCCCAAGACGGTTCGCAAGGGCTCTTGGGATCCGCCACGATGAATGACAACACCGTTGTGACCGACCCAAGGCTTGATGAGTGTTCTAACTGCTTGGAAGGAACGAGAGTCGTGTCGAAGTATCCCCCGAACCACGGCACACCGCCCGCCTGCGCCGTGGCTGGCGCTGACATCTGCTGCGTGGTGGTAACTCCCCCTGACGGCGGCGCGTCGCAGGCACTTGTTACAACTACGCCTAGCAGAGTTGCCCCCGCAAGCAACGCTTTAGCCAGCGCTAATTTAGGCATTTTATGCCGCCTCAATGGTAGATGGCGGGGCTCGAATTTGGATTACTATACTCCGGCGGGCTCCGTCCCTGCCAGCCAGGTCCCGATCCGGCGGACGATGACCGCGCAAGCGGTCGCACCTAAACTGATGCTTGCTGCCTTCAAAAGATACTCCGATTGCTTATGCCCGGCTGTTCCCAATGACAGCGCCGGCTCCTAGGCTGGATTCCCACCTACCCGCCGGCAGAGGAGCTCATCATGACCACGCCGAGACCATCATGACCACGCTGCCGGACCGGCCCAACACTGCCCTCGTGGTGCTTGATATGCAGAAGGGCGTCGTGGCCGAGGCACACCAGCGGGATGCAGTGGTGGCCAACATCGGCACGCTGGTGGACCGGGCCGCGCAGCAGGGGTACCCGTTGTCTGGGTCCAGCATTCAGACGACCGGCTGGAGAAGGGCAGCGAGGCCTGGGAGTACGTGCCCGAGCTGAGGCGCCGCGAGCAGGAATCGGTGGTGCATAAGTCATTCAGCGACGCCTTCGACGGCACCGACCTGGAGCAGGTGCTGGCTACGGCGGCGGTGGGCCGGCTGATGGTCTCCGGAGCGCAGACGGACGAATGCATCAGGTCCACCATCCACGGGGCCTTCGTCCGCGGCTACGACGTGACGCTGGTCGGCGACGCCCACACCACGGAGGACCTGACCGGGTGGGGCGCCCCTCCGCCGGACCAGGTCATTGCGCACACCAACCTCTACTGGAAATACCACACGGGGCCAGGCCGGACCGCCGGGGTGGCAGAGACCAAGGACGTCACCTTCGGCGGCTGAGCCGGACGGCCGGAGCTGAGCAGGACTGGCCAGGTTAACCGGGCAAGGGGCCCGGCGCCGGCGAGATGCCTGCGGCGCGCTCCTCCAGAAGCTCCCGTGTGCGCTGGTTCCTGGCCAGTCCGGCAGCCGTGATGAATTCGGAACGCGCCTCCCCGGCCCGCCCGAGCCGGACCAGCAGCTCGCCGCGGACGCTTGGCAGCAGGTGCGTTCCGCGCAGGGCACCCCCGGTGGCGAGGCTGTCCACGATGGCCAGCGCGGCTGCCGGTCCCGTAGCCATGGATACCGCCACGGCCCGGTTCAGTTCCACCACGGGGCTGGGCGCGATCCTGCCCAGCGCCTCATAGAGCAGCACGATCCGCTGCCAGTCGGTGCCATCGACGCTTGGCGCGATCGAGTGGCACTCGGCGATCGCAGCCTGCAATGCGTAGTTGCCGAGGCCCCGCCCCAGCGCGTCGCAGCGGCGCAGGGCGGCACGGCCCCGTCCGATCTGCGCCCGGTCCCACCGGGTCCGGTCCTGGTCCGCCAGCAGGACCGGTGACCCGTCGGGCCTGGTGCGGGCCGGGAAACGGGAGGCCTGGAACTCCATCAGCGCCACCAGCCCGTGGGCCTCGGGTTCGCGGGGGACCAGCCCGGCCAGGATGCGCCCGATCCGCAGTGCCTCGTTTGCCAGGTCGGGCCGAATCCACGCGTCCCCCGAGGTGGCGGCGTAGCCTTCCGTGAACATTAGATACACGACGCCGAGGACCGTGCCCAGCCGGGCGCCCCACTCGTTGGGCTCGGGAACCTCGAAAGGCACCCGGGCCGCCGCGAGCGTTTTCTTGGCCCGCACGATGCGCTGCTGCACGGTGGCGACCGGAACGAGGAAGAGCCGCGCAATTTCCTCGGTGGTGAGGCCGCCCACCACCCGCAGGGTCAGTGCCATCTGGGCCTCCCGGGAGAGGACCGGATGGCAGGCGGTGAACACGAGCCTGAGCACGTCGTCCTCCAGCGGAACCCAGGGCACGCCGTCGTCATCCTCCAAGTCCCGGGCAATGGCCCGGTACCGCTCCTCGAGCCGCTCGGACCGGCGCCACGCATCGATGGCCTTGCGCTTGGCGACAGCGGTGAGCCATGCGGCAGGATTGCCCGGCGTCCCGGATTCCGGCCATTGGGCCAGGGCCTCGGCCAGGGCTTCCTGCGCCAGGTCCTCGGCGAAGCCCACGTCCCGGGTGGCACGGGCGAGGGCCGCGATGATGCGGGCGCCCTCGATGCGCCACAGCGCATCAATCCGACGCCGGACCGAGGCCGCCGCCTCCTCACTCACGGGCCCGCCAGCCACAGCCTGCCCGTTCCTGCCGGCCCGCACTCAGGGCTGGTTCAGTTCCTGGCGCCACACCGCTTCCTTCTTGATGTACTCGTTGTCGGCGAAGTCGGCGAAGTCGTCCGCCTCGGCTATCCGGCGGACCTCAAGCTTCGAACCGGGACCCAGCGGGCAACGGCTCGCCCACTCCTTCGCCTCTTCCTTGGAGGCCACCTGGACAATCCAGAAGCCGTTGAACAGCTCATGCGTTTCGCCGTAAGGGCCGTCCGTCACCACGGGCGGTTCCTCGGCAAAATCGACCACGAAGGCCGAGCCTTCGGACAGATCGGTCAGGCCCTCGCCGGCGAGCATGACGCCGGCCTTGATGAGCTGTTCGTTGTAGGCGCCCATCTGGTTGAGGATCTCCTCGAACGGAACCTGCTTCGACGCTTCGATGGCTTCGTCCGTGGCGCGCATGATGAACATGTACTTCATGGTTCTCTCCTTGCCTTGACGTGGACGCCGTGTGCGTCCGTCTACTATCCCGTCGAACGGGTCTTGCGGAAATCGACAGGCATCCGGAAATTTTTTTGGCCGGGACTTCCGGGGACGCGAACGGGATCGCAGCACGTCGGCCGTCCTGCCCTGGACGTCCTTGGTGCTGCCGTCGGCCGCTGCGCCCTTGATGGCCCATTCGGCGATGGCGAGGGGAAAGGCCTTCCAGCGCCTTTTCTAGCCGCGCCGGCGGACCTCAACCTGGCCGTCATTCACCCTGGCTTCGTAGCTTGGCTGCGGAGTGGTTGCCGGCCCGCGGACGATGTGGCCGTCGCCGAGCCGGAACGTACTGCCGTGCCAGGGGCAGGTGACGCAGCCGTCGGCGATGGTTCCCTCCTCGAGCGGGCCGCCCATGTGGCTGCACACGCTGTCGAGGGCCAGGATCCCGGCCCCGGAGCGGTACAGCAGGACGGAGACTTTGCCTGCATCCACTTTCCGGTGCTCCCCGTCAGCGAGTTCGGATTCCGCCAGGACGGGTGTCCACTTTCTGGGTCCTGTCCTGTCTGCTGTCCTGTTGACGTTGACCGCGTTGCTGAAGGTGAGGTGGCCGCCGAGGAAGCCGCCAAACATCAGGACGCCGAAGCCGGCCAGCCCAAGTGTCTTTCCGATGCTCCGGCTGCCCGAGGCGCGGGCCACGGCCGAGGACGAAAACAGGCACAGCGCCGTTCCGTTGGCCACCGCGTGGACCAGGCCCACCCTTCGTGATTTTCCCTGCGTGTCTGACCAGTCGTTGAGGCCGGCCGCTGCGGTTGGTAGGGCCGTTGCTATTCCGACGGCGACCAGGATGTCCGCGGCCGGCTCGGAGGCGGGCCCTCCAACGGCGTCCAGGACAGTTGCCATAGTCCATGCGCCGATGGGGAAGTCGGTCAGGACGGGATGAAGCGGGTGGCCCAGGGCCGTGCCGCTGAGGGTGTTGCGGACAGGCCGCGGCTGCACGGCCTTTCCAACGGCCTTGGAGATGGCGGACGCCACCCCGTCCAGCCGGTCGAAGTGTTCAATGGCATCAACTAACGCGTGCAGCGGGTTCACGGCGGACTCCTTCGGCCTGGCGGTCAGGGCAGGTGGTCCACCAAAGTCTGCATCGCCCTGGACACGATGACAAGGTACCGGCGTGGCAGTCTCCGGTAACGTACTTTCACATGCCGCTGTCATCACCCCGAATATCCCTCGACCCCGCTGCCCCGGTCTCCGAGGGGCTGGTAAGGCCGGTCATGGCCGGCATCGTGACGGCGCTGGTAGGTTTCACGTCGACCTTCGCCGTAGTCCTTTCCGGCCTCCGTGCCGTGGGGGCGAACCCGCAGCAGGCGTCGAGCGGTCTCCTGGCCCTTTGCCTGGTGGTGGGAATCGGCGTCGTAGTCCTTGCCTGGCGGACCCGGCTGCCGGTGACCCTCGCCTGGTCAACGCCGGGCGCCGCCCTGCTGGCGGTCGCGGGAGTGCCCGACGGCGGGTGGCCGGCGGCCGTCGGCGCCTTCCTGGTGACCGGGGTTCTGATCGCTGTGACGGGGCTGGTCCGCCCGCTGGGCAGGCTCATCAGCAGCATTCCCAGGGCGCTGGCGCAGGCCATGCTGGCGGGGGTTTTGCTGCAGTTGTGCCTTGCCCCGGTGAAGGCGCTGCAGACTGCCCCGCTGCTGGTGGTTCCGGTCCTGCTCTGCTGGCTGGTGCTGTCACGGTTCGCGCCCCGCTGGTCAGTTCCCGGCGCGCTGGCAGTGGCGCTCGCCGGCATCGCAATACAGCTGGTTGTTGAAGGACGGGCAGTGCCCGCGGAGGGCCTGCTGCCGGCGATGGAGTGGACCACGCCTGCCTGGTCGCTGGGCGCCGTGGCGGGGATCGCGCTGCCGCTGTACATCGTCACCATGGCATCCCAAAACGTTCCCGGCGTGGCGGTGCTGGGGTCGTTCGGTTACCGGGCTCCCTGGCGGGCATCCATGCTGGTCACCGGGGCCGGTACGCTGCTGGCAGCTCCGTTCGGCGGACATGCCATCAACCTTGCCGCGCTCAGCGCAGCTTTGGCCGCAGGGGAGGAAGCAGGCGCAGAGCGCGGCCGGCGCTGGGTGGCCGGCTTCGTATCGGGGTTGGCCTACCTAATCCTGGGTGCCTTCTCCGCGGGGCTCGCCGCGCTGGTGGCCGCGGCTCCGCCGGGGGTCCTGGAGGCAGTCGCCGGACTCGCCCTGCTGGGCACGCTCGCCGGGTCTGCCGCCTCGGCGCTGGCAGAGCCGGGCGAGCGGACGGGCGCCGTAGTGACCTTCCTGGTGGCCGCATCAGGGCTGAGTTTCCTGGGCATCGGGGCGGCGTTCTGGGCCCTGCTGGCAGGCCTGCTGGTCCGGGAAGCCCTCAAGGTCCGGAACAGGCCGCAGGGCAACACCGCGGGTTAGCTGCCGGCCGCACGCTGTGTTCTGTGTTCGGCGGCCGGGTAGACGCCAAGGATCCACACCTCAGTGGTGAAGAAGTCCAGTTCCTCCAGGGCCAGCTTCAGCGGCAGGTCCTCGGGGTGCCCCTCGACATCCACCATGAACATGGTGGCGGCAAACTCGTTGCCCACCATGTAGCTTTCCAGCCGGGTCATGTTCACGCCGTTCGTGGCGAAGCCGCCCAAGGCCTTGTAGAGGGCGGAAGGGACGTTCCGCACACGGAACACGAAGCTGGTGACGGCCGGACCGGGCAGTGCCTCCCGGGCTGGAAGTCCGGTTTCCCTGGCCAGGACCACAAAGCGGGTGGTGTTGGAGGGATCGTCCTCGACCGCTGATGCCAGGACCTCCAGCCCGTAGAGCTCGGCGGCCAGCGGCGGCGCAAGGGACAGCTTGGTGGGGTCGTTCCAGTCGCGCACCTCGCGGGCGGACCCCGCGGTATCACCGGCGATCACGGGTTTGAGGCCGGCCTCGCGGATCAGCTTCCGGCACTGGCCCAGGGCATGAATGTGGCTGTGGACCTCAGTGGCACCCTCGATGGTGCTGCCCGGAATGCCGAGCAGGTCGAAGTGGATGGGCAGGAAGAACTCCCCCACGATCTGCAGGCCCGAGTGCGGCAGCAACAGATGGATGTCCGCCACCCTGCCGGCGATGGAGTTCTCGATCGGGATCATCGCCAGATCGGTCTGACCGCTTGACACTAACTCGAAGGCGTCCTCGAAGCTGGCGCAGGGAACGCTTTCCAGATGGGGGAACATCTGCTTGCAGGCAATATCTGAGTTGGCGCCGGGCTCACCCTGGAACGCAATTTTCTGGGCCATGTTCCGTATGATGTCACGCCCGGCGCCAGCCAACCCAAACGCGGGTTGGCGCGGCACCGGCGTGCTGCTCACCTCTTCGCGTAGTCCGAGAACCCTTGCCAGTCGATTACGACGCAGGGTTCATCGCCAACGGTCCAGGCATCATGTCCGGGCGCCATGATGGCGAAATCGCCGGGCCCGTACTCCATCTCCTCGCCGTCGTCCATGACAACTTTCATCCGCCCCGAGATGAAGTAACCCATGTGGGACGCTTGGCAACTGTCCGTCTTGGCGATCGGTTTTACGTGCTCAGACCACCGCCATCCCGGCTCGAACGTGGCCCGGCCGACTCCGCCGCCCTCCATGTGGACCAGCTGGAGCTGGCCCTTGCCGTCCTCAAACGGCCGGGTCTCCTCGGGGGAGTCGAAACTCTTGCGGATTAGACTTGCCACCGTAACCTCCTGTTGTGGGTATTTCTGCTTCCGGGATAAAGGCTTGGAACGCAGATGTTGCTGCCTGATACGCCACGTTGTAGGCCCGCCCGGCCGGCATGTCAAGGACTCAACGAATCGGCCTGCCTGCGTGGCAAACCGGTCTAGGTGCGGGCGAGCCGCGCGATGTCCCCCTGAATTCACTGACCATGGATCCGGTGACCGTGGCCTTTTCTGGCTGACCGCCGGCAGGTAGCTGTCCGTCGTCAGCGAGTGATCTTTTCCATGGAATACAGGTTAGAAAAACCGTTGCTTTCCAGCCGCAGCCCGCAAGCAGCTTAAAGCCGCTCCGGGGCTTGAGCGCCCTGGTCCAGCAACCGGCGCAGGCTCCGCAGGGCGGCCAGTGCCCGGCGGCTGACCAGGGCGGGGGAAATGTCGAACTGCGTGGCCACCTCGGCGACTGTGAGCCGGCCGTAATGCAGGGCCAGCAGGACGTCGCGCTGCTCCATTTCGAGCATCATGAGGGCCTCGCTGACGCGGGAGCCCGCCGGCTCGCTCTGGGCATTGACCATGGACACAGGCTGACTCGGCGCCCTTCGAGATTCCTGACGGCGGCACCCCCAAACAGGGCGGCCCCGGCCGCGGCCCGACCCCCTACTGGGCGGCGTCGAACCCCGCGAGCAGCCGGCGCGTGGCAGTCTGCATGTGGGAACGCATGGTCGCGGTGACCGCGGCGGCATCGTGGGCCTCCAGCGCGGTGAAAATTGCGCGGTGCTCCTTCAGCGCCGCGGCCGCATGGCCTTCGTCGGTCAGGGCCCGGTCCACCCAGATGCGAAGCAGCGAGCGGATGCTTTGCAGCAGCTCCCGGAGTACCTGGTTGCCCGAACTGACAGCGATCTCACGGTGGAACGCTGCGTCCGCCTCGACGAACGCGGCCAGGTCCTCGAGGTTGTCCTCCATGGCCTGCAGGTTCTCGCGCATGCGGCCCAGTGCAGCGTCGTCGATGCGTTCAGCGGCCAGCTGCGCGGCCTGCACCTCGAGCCCGCTTCTGAGCTCCACCAGCTCGCGGGTGCGGGGGGCGCCCAGCATCAGGCCCCAGCTCAGGGTCCGCGGCAGCAGTTCCGAGACGCCGTCCCGAAGATAGGTGCCGGAGCCCGGGCGCACGATCACAATGCCCAGGATCTCCAGGGCCGCCAGCGCTTCGCGGACCGCCGACCGGCCAACGCCGAGGGATGCCGCAAGCGTGCGTTCGGCAGGAAGCCTGGTGCCGGCTGCGATGTCTCCGCTGGTGAAGTAGGCCAGCAGGCGCTCCGCAACCTCTGAAACCACCGATCCCTGTTCCATGGGGCCAAGGGCGGCGCTGATCCTGGCAGTAGCGGCTGCGGAGTTTTCGGGCATCTTCAAAGGGTAGCAACCGGCTGACCAATTCCCGGCGGACAACGGCGGTCAGGCAAGGAAATCCGTCAACCGGTTGACCAATTTGCCCCTCTCGCCTTATGGTTGATCTCACAACGCGTAGCCAATGCCGGTCTCCTTCCGGCGGACGGCATTGAGAGAAACCCCCAAGCATCCAGAGCAGGACGCGGCCGGGGCTACCAACATCTAGGAGTCAATGTGGACACCACACAATCGGTGGTCGAAAGATCTGCAATCAGGAAAGTGGCGATCCGGCTGGTGCCGTTCGTCGCTTTGATGTTCTTCATCAACTACCTGGACCGCACGGCCATCTCCTTCGCCGGTCCCAACGGCATGAACACGGACCTGGCCCTCGGTGCGGCGCAGTTCGGCTTCGCCTCCGGCGTCTTCTTCATCGGCTACATCCTGCTCGAGGTTCCCAGCAACCTGGCCCTGCACAAGTTCGGCGCCCGGCGCTGGCTGGCCCGCATTATGGTCAGCTGGGGCATCGTCTCGCTTCTGTTCACCTGGGTTGGCAACGTTGAGCAGCTCTACATCCTGCGCTTCATCCTCGGTGTAGCCGAGGCCGGTTTCTTCCCGGGCGCCATCCTCTTTCTGAGCCTCTGGGTTCCGGCCCGGCACCGCAGCAAGATCCTCGCGCTCTTCTACCTGGCCCAGCCGCTGACCACCGTCATCGGTGCCCCGCTGGCGGGCCTCCTCATCCAGCAGCACGGCCTCTTCGGCCTCGCCGGCTGGCGCGTCATGTTCTTCGGCGTTGCGGTCCCCGCGATCATCATCGGTGTCATCGCCTGGTTCTACCTGGCAGACAACCCGGCAAAGGCGAAGTGGCTCACCGCTGAAGAGAAGACCTGGCTGACGGGTGCCCTGGAGAAGGAAAAGAACGAGACCGTCGCCAGCAACAAGCACGTCAGCGTCCGCACCGTCTTCGGCAACGGCCGCGTCTGGGTCCTGTCCGCGATCTACTTCGGTTTCATCTACGGCCTCTACGCCCTCGGATTCTTCCTGCCCACCATCATCTCCGGCTTCGAAGGCCTCTACGGCGCCAAGTTCGATGTCTTCCAGAAGGGGCTCATCACCGCGATCCCGTACCTGCCGGCAGCCTTCGCCCTGTACTTCTGGTCCAAGGACGCCACCAGGCGGGGCGTCAAGACCTGGCACATCGCAGTTCCTGCCCTGGTGGGCGGCCTAAGCATCCCGCTGGCCCTGTTCGCCGGATCCCCGGCAGCCACCATCGCCGTCATCACCATCACGGCCATGTCCATCTTCGCGGCACTGCCCAACTTCTGGACCGTTCCCACGCAGTTCCTCACAGGTGCGGCAGCCGCGGCGGGCATCGCCCTGATCAACACCATGGGCAACCTGGCAGGCTTCAGCGCCGGCTACATCACCGGCTGGCTCAAGGACTGGACCGGCAGCTACACCGTCCCGATGTTCGTCGTCGGCGGCTTCATGCTCCTGTCCTGCGTCCTGATGCTGGCGCTCAGCCGCTCCGGCAAGGCCAGCGAGGGCATTCCCGCCGAGGCGCTGGACCCCACGGGCGCCGGACACCACTCCGAGCCCTGAGTGCCGGCTCGCCCAACTAACTCGCAGTTGTTGTCGTTTTGGACGGCCATAACGACAACAACTGCCAGTCAGTTGGGTCACCACCCCGACCGCAGCGTCCCACGATTTCCACTGATAGTCCCAGGAGTTCCCCATGACCCGCCTGTTCAATGAACCCGCAGCGTTTGCTGATGAGATGATCGAGGGCTTTGTTGCCTCGCACGGCCGGTGGGTGCGGCGCGTTTCCGGCGGCGTGGCCCGCAGCACGAGGAGCACACCGGGCACTGTGGCACTGGTGATCGGCGGCGGCTCCGGCCACTATCCGGCGTTCGCCGGCCTGGTGGGCCAGGGCCTGGCCCACGGCGCCGCGATGGGCAACCTATTCGCGTCCCCTTCCGCGCAGCAGGTCTACAGCGTGGCCAAGGCGGCCAACAACGGCGCCGGTGTCCTGCTGGGCTACGGCAACTATGCCGGCGACGTCCTGCACTTCAGCCAGGCGCAAGAACGCCTCCGCCGCGAGGGCATCGACTGCCGCAGCATCGCCGTCACCGACGACGTCTCCTCCGCTCCGCCCGCAGAACGGCAGAAGCGGCGCGGCATCGCAGGTGACCTGACCGTCTTCAAGGTCGCGGCCGCCGCTGCCGAGGCCGGCTACAGCATGGACGCCACGGTCGAAATCGCCGAACGCGCCAACGGCCGCACCCGGTCCTTCGGCGTCGCGTTCACCGGCTGCACCCTTCCGGGTGCCGAGACCCCGCTGTTCACCGTCCCCGAGGGCCGGATGGCCGTAGGCATGGGCATCCATGGCGAGTCCGGTATCGGTGAAACAGATATTCCGACGGCGGATGAGCTCGCCGGACTGCTCGTGGGCAAGCTGCTCACCGAAATTCCGGAGGGCCTTCAGGCCCGGGGGGCGCAGGTGGTCCCGATCCTCAACGGCCTGGGCAGCGTCAAGTACGAGGAACTGTTCGTGGTCTACCGCCGCGTCGCCCAGCTCCTGGCCGAGGCCGGCCTGGAAGCCGTTGACCCGCAGGTCGGCGAGCTGGTCACCAGCTTCGACATGGCCGGCACCTCGCTGACCCTGTTCTGGCTGGACGAGGAGCTCGAAACCCTCTGGAACGCACCATGCGATGCTCCAGCCTTCCGCCGCGGCACGGTCACCGCCGCAGCCCTGGAAGCCGACGACGTCGATCTCGCCGAGGCCGAGGCGTCCATCCCTGAAGCCACGGACGAGTCGCGTGCCGCCGCGGTCCATGTCCTGGCCGCCCTCGGCGCCGCCAAGGACGTCATCGACGCGAACGTCGAGGAACTGGGCCGCATCGATGCGATCGCCGGCGACGGTGACCACGGCATCGGCATGGAGCGCGGTGTCCGGGCAGCGGTCGAGGCCGCAACTGACGCCGTCGAACGCGGTGCCGGCGCGGCGACCACCCTGCACCTGGCCGCCGACGCCTGGGCCGACCGTGCCGGCGGCACCTCCGGTGCGCTCTGGGGCATGGCGCTGCGGGCGGTCGGGGACGCGTTGGGGGACAGCACCACGCCCGACGCCGGCGCTGTCGCCGCCGGAGTGGCGGAGGCCGCCGCCTCGATCATGGGCTTTGGCAAGGCCAAGGTGGGCGACAAGACCCTCGTGGACGTGCTGGTTCCGTTCCGCGACGCCCTGTCCGCAGCCGCCGGCTCCGGGCAGTCCCTCACCGACGCCTGGGGTGCGGCAGCCGCGGTGGCCCAGCAGGCCGCGGAGGAAACCGCCAACCTGCTGCCCCTCATGGGCAGGGCACGCCCGCACGCCGAGAAGAGCCTGGGCACCCCGGACGCCGGCGCCGTATCCATGGCGCTGATCGTCCGCGCCATCCACAACACCTTCGCCGAGGCGAAAGCTGCAGCAACCACTAAGGAGAACGCATGAGCGCCAAACTGCGCCTGGTCGTCGGTTCCGACGACGCCGGATTCGAGTACAAGGAAGCCCTGAAGGCGGACCTGGAAGCCAGTGAACTGGTCGAGTCCGTGACCGACGTCGGAGTGGACGCCACCAGCCACACCCCGTACCCGTCCGTGGCCATCGCCGCCGCCGAACTCATCGCCGCCGGCAAGGCCGACCGTGCCCTGCTGGTCTGCGGCACGGGCCTGGGCGTGGCAATCGCCGCGAACAAGGTCCCCGGTATCCGGGCGGTCACCGCGCACGACAGCTTCTCCGTTGAGCGCTCCATCCTGTCCAACAACGCCCAGGTCCTCACCTTCGGCCAGCGCGTCGTGGGCCTGGAACTCGCCCGCCGCCTCGCCAAGGAATGGCTCACCTACACCTTTGACGAATCCTCGGCTTCCGCCGGGAAGGTCACCCTGATTAAGGACTACGAGGGTGTCACTTCCTGCTAACCCCGCCGCCGCCGGCGGCACTACGCAGCCAAAGGCGATCATCGGCGTCAGCCTGAAGATGTACTTCGGCTACGAGCGGACCCTGGACTGGTGCCGGGACGTGGCGCGAATCGCCTCCGCCCACCCGGCTGTCCGCAGCGGCGACATTGAACTGTTCGCCCTGCCGGCCCACCCGGTGCTGCCCGAGTGCGCGCGGATCCTGTCCGCCGCCAAGGCCGCCGCAGGTGCCCAGGACATCTTCTGGGAGGACGAGGGCGCCTTCACCGGCGAGGTCAGCGGCAAGATGGTGGCCGAAACCGGCGGCCGGTACGCCGAGGTGGGCCACGCCGAGCGCCGCCGCATCTTCGGTGAGGATGACGACGTGATCGGGCTGAAGACCGCTGCGGCGTACCGCAACGGCCTCACCCCGGTGCTGTGCGTGGGCGAACCCGGACACGGCACCGCGGCGGACGCCATCAAGCACTGCATCCGTGAAATCGACGGCGTCCTGAACCGTGCCGGAAGCCTGGGCACCGCCGGGCGCACCATCGTGGCCTACGAGCCGCAGTGGGCCATCGGCGCAGCCGAACCGGCCTCGCCCGGTTTCATCAGCGAAGTCATCACCGGACTGGACACCCACCTGCGCAGCCGCCCGGGCCAGGAAGACAGCCGGGTGATCTACGGAGGCAGCGCCGGCCCCGGCCTCATCAGCCAGCTTGGCCCCGCGGTCAGCGGACTGTTCCTGGGCCGCTTCGCCCACAAGCCGTCCGCGGTCCAGGACATCCTGGACGAGGCCGCACAGCGGCTTGGTGCGAAGGAAGTTGCAGCATGAGCCGGATTGGATCGGGTTCAAAAATTGGATTGAGCAGCTACGCGTTCTTCTGGCAGCTCTCCGACAAGGTGAGCAAGCCGCTGAGCATCCACGAGGCGCTGGAGCGGACCGCGGCGCTGGGTGTGGACCTGTTCCAGATCTGCGACTATGCGCCGCTGGAAACCATGGCCGACGACGAACTGCGGGACGTCCGGTCCACCGCCGACTCGCTCGGGATCAGCCTCGAGCTGGGCACCAAGGGCATCCGGCCCGAACACCTCCGGAAGTTCCTGCACATCGCCAGGATCCTGGGGGCGCCGCTGCTGCGGACCATGTTCAACATCCCGGGCCACAGTCCGACGGCGGATGAGGCGGTGGAGATCTTCACCGAGGTCCTGCCCGAGTTCAAGGCGGCCGGGGTGCGGATCGCGGTGGAGACCTACGAACAGGTCCCCACTGCCCGGATCCTGGAGGTCATCGAGCGCGTCGGAAGCCTGTACCTGGGCGTGTGCAGCGACCCGGCCAATACCGTGGCGGCCCTGGAGTCGCCGCGTGAGGTGATTGACGCCGTCGCACCCCATGTCCTGAACATGCACATCAAAGACTTTGCGTTCAGCCGCAAGGAGGGGTGGGTCGGATTCACATACTCCGGCGCGCCGCTCGGCGAAGGCCTCCTCGACTACGACTACATGGTCGAAAAGCTTCAGCCCAAAGAAAGAAACATCAACCAGATCGTCGAACACTGGCTGCCATGGCAGGACTCCGAGGACGAAACCATCCGCCTCGAAAACCAGTGGACCCAGCAAAGCCTCGATTTCCTAAGGAGCAAATGAAATGTCTGCAGAACAGTTGACCGTCGCCGTTATCGGAGCCGGAGGCAAGATGGGGATGCGCGTTTCGCGGAACCTCCAGAAGTCCAGCCACACCGTGTTCTACTCCGAAAACTCCCCCGCCGGCCAGGACCGCGTCCGCGAAGAAGGCCGTGAAATCACCGCCACCGACGACGCCGTCAAGGGCGCCGACGTCGTGATCCTCGCCGTTCCGGACACCGTCCTGGGCGTCGTGTCCGAGGGCGTCGTGCCGCAGATGAAGTCCGGCGCCATCCTGCTCACCCTGGACCCGGCCGCCGCCTACGCAGGCCTGCTGGCCCAGCGCGAGGACGTCGTCCAGGCCGTGGCCCACCCCTGCCACCCGTCCGTGTTCCTGGAGCGCACCACCAAGGAAGAATGGGCCGACACCTTCGGCGGCCAGGGCGCCCCCCAGAACGTCGTCGCCGCGATCGACGAGGACGCTTCCGAGGCCACCAAGGCTGCCGCCGAGGCCACCATCCGCGTCATTTACGCACCCGTGATCGACGTCCACTGGGTCACCGTGAAGCAGCTCGCCATCCTCGAGCCCACCCTGGTGGAGACCGTGGCCTGCATGATCGGCACCCTGCTCAACGAGGCGCTGCACGAGACCGTCCACACCGCCGGCGTACCCGAGGAAGCTGCGAAGGCCATGCTGTTCGGCCACGTCCAGATCGCCCTCACCAACGCCCTGCGCGGCTCCAACCCGTTCTCTGAAGCCTGCGAAATCGCCATCCAGTACGGCAAGGACACCATCATCAAGGACGACTGGAAGAAGATCTTCGACGACTCCGAGCTCGACAGCGTCATCGCCAAGATGCTGAAGCTGGACGCCGTCAAGCGCTAGGCGCCCCTGCCGGCACGGTCAGCCGGCACGGTTCCAACGCAGTGGATCCATCCCCAGGGGATGGATCCACTGCCGCTTTAACCGGACCTCACCAGCGGAACCGGACGCCGCCCGCGCACGGCCGGGAACCGCCGTCGGAATTTATTTCCCGGTGAACGTGCGGTCACCCGTGGCCCGGACCATGTGACTTGAACAGCGGCCCCTTTTGCTGCCCCGGGGGGAGCCCTTGCGGTGTGGGGGAACACAGCACCGCCGGGCCGGCGAAGGCTTATGCAAACGAATGGATTAGTGCACTAGTTTTCGCTTTATGTCCGCCCTGACCTCGTGTTTCTTCTCACGGGCGGTACTCTTGCGGCCTTTATCGGGGCATCAATAGCGTGGATAAGGACCCTTCGAACGAGCTAAGGACTTACATGCCCTCGCCAGCCGCCACGGATCCAAACCCCATCCACTCCGGCAGGAGCCGGATACCAGTCCTGGCCCGCCTGACCTCGGGCCTCCGCTGGGACCTGCCCGCCTCCCTCGTGGTGTTCCTCGTCGCCGTCCCGCTGTCGCTCGGCATCGCCGCGGCGTCGGGCGCGCCGGTCATGGCCGGACTGATCGCGGCTGCAGTCGGCGGCATCGTGGCCGGCAGCCTGGGCGGCGCCCCGCTGCAGGTGAGCGGCCCCGCTGCAGGCCTGACGGTCATCGTCGCCGGCCTCATCGAGCAGTTCGGCTGGCCGGTCACCTGCGCCATCACCGTGGCCGCCGGTGTCCTGCAGGTGCTGCTGGGCATGGCCAAGGTGGGACGAGTGGCGCTCGCCATCGCCCCGGTGGTGGTGCACGCGATGCTTGCCGGGATCGGCATCATCATCGTCCTGCAGCAACTGCATGTGATGCTCGGCAGCGAAGCCGGGGAGGCCGCACTGCACAACATCCTGGCGCTGCCAGACAGCCTTGCCGCCGTCGATCCGCAGGCCGCCTTCCTCGGGGCTGTGGTGATCGCACTCCTCGCCGGGTGGAAGCACATGCCGGCCGCCGTCCGCCGGGTGCCCGGCCCGCTCGTCGCCGTCGTAGCCGCCACGCTGCTGTCGCTGCCGTTCAATTCCGACGTCGACCGGATCACCTTTGACGGTTCGCTGCTGGACGCCCTGTCCCTGCCGCACCTGCCGCAAGGCGAGTGGACCGCCATCGCTGTCGGCGTCGTCACCATCGCCCTGGTGGCCAGCGTGGAATCGCTGCTGTCCGCCGTCGCCGTCGACAAGATGCACCACGGAGAGCGTACGGACTTCAACCGCGAGCTCCTCGGCCAGGGTGCCGCCAACGTGACGTCCGGCATGCTGGGCGGGCTTCCCGTCACCGGTGTGATCGTCCGCAGTGCCACCAACGTGGAGGCCGGGGGACGGACCCGAAAGTCCGCCATCCTCCACGGCATCTGGGTCCTCGTCTTTTCCCTGCTGCTGGCGGGAGTCATCCAGCTGGTGCCCGAGTCCGTGCTTGCCGGGCTGCTCATCATGATCGGCATCCGCCTGGTGAAGGTGGCCGATTTCCAAACGGCACGCGTCACCGGTGACCTGGCCGTCTACGCCGCCACGCTGCTCACGGTAGTGTTCGTCAACCTCCTGGCCGGCGTGCTGATCGGGCTCGCCCTGGCCGTGCTGCTGGTCGTCTGGCGCGTGGTCCGTGCCAGCATCCACGCCGAGCCCCTCGGCGCCGCAGCCGAAAACCGCTGGCGGGTGGTCATCGACGGTTCCTGCACCTTCCTGTCCCTTCCCCGCCTGAGCAAGGTGCTTGCAGCAGTGCCGCCGGCGGCGCACGTCACTGTGGAGCTCGACGTCGACTACCTGGACCACCCCGTGCACGACACCCTGGAGGCCTGGCGCGTCCGGCACGTCAACAACGGCGGCAGCGTCGAGATCGAGGAAACCGGAACGGCCACCCTGCACGCCGCCGTGGCTGGAACTCCGGCCCGAGGGTCATCGCGATCCGCGCTGCGCGGCGGCTTCGCGCCGTGGCGGAGCTGGCAGCGGGACAGCGCACCGCTTGCGGCCGGCGCTTCCGGGCATGTGCCTGCCCCGGTGCGCTCGGTGCTCAACGGCGTGGACAGCTACCACCGCCGGCACGCCCACCTGCTGCGTCCGCACGTCGAGGAACTGTCCACCTTCCAGGACCCCGACACGCTGTTCATCACCTGCGCCGACTCCCGGCTGGTGCCCAACCTGATCACCAGCAGCGGCCCGGGGGACCTGTTCACGGTCCGCAACGTGGGCAACGTGGTGGGAAGCGACCGGCTCGAACCGTCGGTTGAGGCATCGCTGAAGTTCGCCCTTGACGAGCTGTCAGTCACGTCCGTCGTGGTCTGCGGCCACTCCGGCTGCGGTGCCATGACCGCCCTGCTTGCCGGACCGGCCGCAGACCAGAAGGCCGGGGAGCAGACGCCCGAAGGGCTGGAGAAGCGTTGCCCCGTCGAGTCCTGGCTGGACCACGGCCGGCCGAGCCTCGAGTCATTCCAGGCCGGACATCCCGTCCAGGTTGCCGCCGAGCAGGCCGGGTACGGCGCTGTGGACCAGCTGGCCATGGTCAACGTTGCCGTCCAGCTCGAGCGGCTGCAACGGCACGCCAGCCTGCAGGACGCCGTCGGGATCGGTGACGTCCATGTGACGGGCCTGTTCTACGACATCGCCACGGCCCGGGTCCTGCAGGTCACGACCACCGGCATCAGCCACCTGGATCCGCTGCCGCGGGCCGAGGAGCTGTCCCCGGCCTGACCGGAGAAAGTCCGCCGGCGGCATCAGCAGTGCACACACTGCCGATGCCGCCGGTTTTTCTAACTCTGGCGTGCTAAATAAAACCCCTAGCGGACGCCGGCCTTGCCAGTTGAGTCCTGGGAGGCAGCCGAATCCTGCTGTGCCGCCTCAAGGCTTCCGCGCACGCGCTTTACCGTTTCCGGAGCCATGATGGCCGAGGCCACAGTGATGACGCCGATGACGCTGAAGTACAGGATCACCCAGCCGGGTTCGCCGTTGCCTGCATTGAGCAGGGCCACGGCGACCAGCGGCGCAATGCCTCCGGCCAGGACCGAGCCGAACTGGTAGCCCATGGAGGCGCCGCTGTAGCGGAGCTTGGTGGAGAAGAGCTCGGCGAAGAAGGCAGCCTGAGGGCCATACATGGAGTTGTGGAAGACCGCGAGGCCGATGATGATGGCCAGGGTTGCCAGCAGGGCGCTGCCGGTGTCCGTCATGACGAAGTAGAGCGGGAAGAACAGCAGCCCGCCGATGGAGCCGAACAGGTAAAGCGGCTTCCGGCCGATCCGGTCGGACAGCGCTGCCCAGAGTGGCACCGCGATGACGCCGATGGCGGAGGCGATCAGAACGGACATGGAGCCCTGGTTCGCGCGTTCGGGCCCGAACGTCCGCATGATGTAGACAACCGAGAAGGTGGTGTACAGGTAGAAGGCCGAGTTTTCGGCGAGGCGCATGCCGACGACCAGCCAAACGCCCTTGGTCTCCTTCTTCAGGGCTTCCCCGAGCGGGTTGTGAGCAGTCTGCTTCCTGGCCACGAGCTCCTTGAAGTCATCGGAGTCCTCAAGCTTTGCGCGGACCACCAGGCCCACGACGATCAGCAGTACGCTGAGGAGGAACGGAACGCGCCAGGCCCAGGCGTCGAAGGCGTCGGCCGGGACCATGGCCTTGACGGCCAGGACCGATGAGTTGGCCAGCAGCATGCCTGCCGGTACACCCATTTGGGTGAAGCTGCCGAAGAATCCGCGGCGGCCTTCCGGGGCGTGTTCCGTGGAGATAATGGCGGCACCGGCCCATTCAGCCCCTGCACCGAACCCCTGCACGAGCCGCAGAACCGTCAAGAGGATCGGAGCCCAGACGCCGATCTGCGCGTAGGTGGGCAACAGGCCCATCGCCAAGGTGGCGAATCCCATCAGCAGCAGTGAGAGCACCAGCATTGGCTTGCGGCCGATCTTGTCCCCGTAGTGGCCGGCGAACATGCCGCCGAAGGGCCGGGCAACAAAACCAACCGCGTAGGTGAGGAAGGCCAGCAGGAGACCCGTGGCGGGGTCCTGCTCGGGGAAGTAGAGCCGGCTGAAAACGCCGGTGGCCGCAAGGAGGCCGAAGATGTAGTAGTCGTACCACTCGATGGTGGTTCCGGCGAAGCTGGCGAGGGATACCCGCCAGGGCACCCGGCGTGCGTTGCCGGTCGTTGCTGCGGAGAGCGTCATTGGTCTTTTCTTTCGAAGGTCAAATAAGGATGTGGGGGATGATCAGGTGGCAGTGAACCGGATTCACCAGTCAAGGGCGATGTACTTGGTTTCCGTGAAGTCCAGCAGGCCCTGGTGGGCGCCTTCCCGTCCCAGACCGCTTTGCTTCATGCCGCCGAATGGCGCTGCCGGGTCCGAGACGAGCCCGCGATTGAGGGCCACCATGCCGCTTTCTATGCGTTCGGATACCCGTAGCCCCCGCCGCAGGTCCTCGGTGAATACATACGCCGCGAGGCCATACTCGGAGTCGTTGGCGGCCGCGATGACTTCGTCCTCGGTATCGAAGCCGATGACTGATGCCACGGGCCCGAAGATTTCCTCGCTCACCATGCGCGCATGGAGTGGCACGTTGGTCACCACGGTGGGCGGGTAGTAGTAACCCTCCCCTTCCGGTAGCTGCCCGCCGGTGAGCAGGCGCGCACCTTGGTCGAGGGCATCGCGCACCAGGGCGTCGACCTTCAGGACACTTGCCTCATCAACCAGCGGGCCCACTTCGGTGGTGGGATCTGTACCGGGCCCGACCGTCAGGGCTGCCATGCGGGCCGCCAGGCGGCTGGCGAACTCCGCCTGGATCCCGCGCTGGACGTAGATCCTGTTGGCTGCAGTGCAGGCCTGGCCGCCGTTGCGCATCTTGGCGATCATGACGCCGTCGATTGCCTTGTCCAGGTCCGCGTCATCGAAAACCACGAACGGCGCGTTGCCGCCCAGCTCCATGGAGCACTTGAGGACGTTGTCCGCTGCCTGCCGCAACAGATGGCGTCCGACGCCGGTGGAACCGGTGAACGACAGCTTCCGGACGCGGGGGTCGGCCAGGATCGGCGTCATGACATCGCTCGTCTTGCTCGTGGTGATCACGTTGACGGCGCCGGCCGGGACGCCCGCGTCGACCATCAGCTGGGCGATGGCCAGCGACGTCAGGGGCGTCAGCGTGGCCGGCTTGAGCACGGCGGTGCAGCCGGCGGCAAGCGCCGGCGCCAGCTTGCGTGTGGCCATCGCGGCCGGGAAGTTCCACGGGGTGATCAGGACGCAGACGCCGATCGGCTGGTGCTGGACCAGGATGCGATTCGCGCCAGACGGCGAGGTGGAAACGTCACCGATGATCCGGACTGCCTCCTCGGCGTACCAGCGGAAGAACTCTGCGGCGTATGCCACCTCTCCCCGGGCGTCTGGAAGCGCTTTGCCGTTCTCGAGCGAGATGAGGCGGGCCAGCTGTTCGCTCCGCTCGGTCATCAGCTCGAAGCAGCGGCTGAGGATCTCGGCGCGCCGCCGGGGCGGTGTGGCGGCCCACTCCGGGAACGCCGCGGCGGCGGCGTCGACGGCGGCCAGGCCGTCCTCGACGTCGGCGTCTGCGATGGCGGTGATCGCCGTGCCGTCGGAGGGATTGATGACGGCGACGGTGCCGCCGCCAGCGGCGTCCTGCCAGTTTCCGGCGATGAGCAGTTGGCGGGGGACCGCCAGCTCATCGACGTCGAGGGGTTCTTGGGCGGAGAGAAGTGTCATGGGTGATCCTCAGGTTTGATCAGATGATGATGCGGCGGGGGACTTTTGTCAGCGAATGGTGCGGTCGCCGGCGTAAGCGGCCTGCACGATGGATGTGACGGACTCAATGTCGAGCGGCACCGGGTTGTTGTCGATGAGGCGCTTGGAGTTCAGGGACAGCCTGGCAATCTGGCCGAGGTCGCCCTCCTGCACTCCGAGGTCCTGTAGGGTCGCGGGCAGTTCGATGGTGGCGATGACTTCGTCGATGGCCTCGACGCCGGCGATCGCCGCGCTGCGCGTGTCCAGGCCCCTGATGTCGCGTCCCAGCGCGTCGGCAACCTGTGCCAGCTGCGGTTCAATGGCGCTGAAGTTGTGGCGGACGACGTAGGGGAGCAGCAGGCCGACGCCCACGCCGTGCGGTGTGTGGGTCAGTGCGCCGACGGGGTACTGGATGGCATGCGCCGCCGCCGTTCCGGCGTTGCTGAGCACAATGCCGCCGTAGAGCGCCGCCAGCATCATGTCGGCGCGGGCCTCGGTGTTGCCCGGATCCTTGTAGGCCGTGGCCAGGCTCCGGCCGAGGAGCCGGATCCCGTCCAGTGCCAGGGAGTCCGTAAGGACATTCTTGCCCACGAACACGCGCTCGTTGGCGAGAGTGCGGGTTGGTTCCCGGGTGATGGCGGTGAACGACTCGACCAGGTGGACGAAGGTGTCCGCGCCGGTGGCTGCCGTCAGCGCCGGCGGGCAGGTGTAGGTCAGTTCGGGGTCGCAGACCGAGGCGAAGGGGATGATGTGGGGGCTTGAGATGCCCATCTTCATGCCGAGTCCGGGGTCGGAAACCACGGCTATGGCTGTCGCTTCGGATCCCGTGCCCGCCGTGGTGGGCAGCGCGATGACGGGTTTGACGGGACCGGGAACAGCGAATTCGCCGTAATAGTCGCTAGGGTGACCGCCGTGGGTCAGAAGCACCGAGACCACTTTGGCCATGTCCATGCAGCTGCCGCCGCCGAAGCCGATGACGACGTCGATGTCCTGACCCTTGAGCTCTTCGACACAGGCAATGATGCCCGGGGTGGGCAGCTCGGCCTGGGTCTCTCCG
Organism: Arthrobacter sp. OAP107; assembly: GCF_040546765.1. NCBI lineage: Bacteria > Bacillati > Actinomycetota > Actinomycetes > Micrococcales > Micrococcaceae > Arthrobacter > Arthrobacter sp. OAP107. Next base: position 115,799 of record NZ_JBEPOK010000001.1, read on the forward strand.
TAGACCCGGACGGACAGCTTCCGGTTCTCCAGGCTTGTGACCAGGGCCTGCAGTTCGTCCGAGGCTGCAAGCCGGGGGTCCGTGCAGATGAGGACGCTGTCACCGAGCTCTGCTGCGATATCGGCGATGGCAAAACGCTGCTGGGCCCCGACGACGATGTTCCGCGGCAAGCGCAGGACGCCGAAGGTTGCGGGACGGATGCCCGCTGCATGCGCACACGACATTGTGACTGACTCCTAAAGATGGGGATCTTGGGCTACCTGATAGGTGCCGCAGATCTCATCGTTCCAGAGCCGCGTGAGGTGGCCTATGGAGGTTTCTGCCACATTGGCAGTGGGAACATGTGCGTCAGAACCACATCGGTGTGGGCTGGCTCAGCGTAATTCGCCGCCGATTCCGGCGGATTGCAGGCGCCAGAGCCGCAGGGCCACGTGGATGTCCAGGGACCGGCCGCCCCGGCGCCAGCTGGCGCCGAGGACTGTATCGATGCGCTCCAGTCGCTGGCGGAGTGTGTTGGGGTGAACGTGCAGGGCCTCCGCCGCTGCCGTGCCGGACGCGTCGTTCTCCAGGAAGGTCCAGGCGGTCAGGACCAGCTGCGTTCCCCGGCGGCTGTCGTAGTCCAGCAGGGGTCCGAGCTGGGCGGCCAGCAGTTGGGTGGCGAAGGGCCTGTCCATGGCGCCCAGCAGCATCCCGGCCGTGCCGAGGGCAGCCCGGTCGGCGGCCTCGCCGTTCCGGGACAGCGCCTGCAGCGCGCGCAGCACGGCATCGGCCTCGGCGTGGGCCCCTGTCAGCCGGGAAAATCCTGTCACCGCCTGTGAGGATCCAACGCTGGCTTGGATGCGCTGGTGCTTCAGGGCATCGACGATCGACTGCCCGTTGTCTGCGCCCGGGTCCGCACCCGCAGGGCCGCCGCGTGGGGCGGGTGGCTCGATGACGCACAGATGCGATTCGTGGAGGGCGGTGATCCCGGGACGGTCCTGTGCAAGCCGTTTCAATACTGCAAGGGCCCTTTGCCGCTGGTCCTCCCGCACGCCCACCACCCGGACCACCAGCGGGGTGTTGTCTGCGAGGCCGAATCTCCCGGCCCGCCGTTTCAGCGCTTCCGTATCCTCAGACCGCGGATTCAGGAGTTCGTCTATGAGTTCGAGCTGCAGCCGGTACTGCGCGTCCTGGAAGGTCCTTTCAAAGAGCAACGCCGCACTGAGGACCAGGGCGCTTCGCTCGAGCACTGCAAGCCGGTCCTGGCTGATGTGGCCGGCAACGATCAGCGAGGCCAGGTGCTGGTCCCCGGCGACCGCGGACATCACGGTGTACTGCCGGCCTTTGACGGTGAAAGGCATGGGCAGCGTCCTGGCGGCGGAGAGCTCCGCGGCGCTTAAGGCGGCGGGATGGCCGAAGTCGGGATTGGCGCCGAGCCCTGCCAGGGTTTCGCCCATGGGCGACACCACGAACACCTCGCTGTCCATCGACTCGGCCAAAAGCAGCATGAGGTTGGGCAGGCTGTTGGCGGACGCCAGAGTCTCCATCAGCCGTTGATCGAGGGAGGAGAGCTCCTCCAGCGCCTTCACATGGGCAAGATTTTGCCGCTGGGCCTGGTCCAGCCGGGCCAGGGCATCGGCCATTTCGGTGAAGTGACGGGCGTTCTCGAGCGCGACGGCGGCGTGGGTGCCGATGGATTCCATGAGTGCGACGTCGTCGCTGCTGAAGTTGTGTGCGTGCCGGTCCGCAACAAGGAGCGCGCCGATCACCTTGCCCTCGGCCCGCAAGGGGACTCCCATTATGGCCTTGACACCTTCTGCCGCGACCGCCGCGTCACTCGGCCCAAGGTGCGTCTTGGTCTTGTCACTCAGGTAGTCCGCGGATTGCGAGGGGGCTTCACCGGTGGCCACCGCACCGAGGACCCCCTCACCCAGGGGCATCCGGATGTTCCGGAACAGTGCCGTGGCGGCACCGTCAGTCACCCGGATGTACGATTCTCCGGAGTCGTAGTCGTTCAGGCTCAGATAGGCGATGTCGCTGCCGATGAGCGAACGGGTTCTGCGGACGATAGCCTTCAGGACGGCTTCAACATCCCGAATGCCGGTGAGGTCCGTGGCGGTGTCGTACAGGACGCGGAGCAGACCCTCCCGCCGGCTGGCCTCCCGGAGCCTGGCGTTGAGGCTGCGGGCGGCTGCTGCCGTCGGCGGATCGAGCCGGCTCTCCTCCTGCATGGCTGCAAGGTGTGTTTCCAGGGCCTCGGCAGAAATCCCTTCCCCCAGAAGTGCCAAAAGCCGTCCCAGCGTCATTCCCTCGGAAGGGGGAGCGGCGCCGGAACGGACGGGCGGACTGTCTTGGGCACCCATAGAGCCAATGGTAGTGTCTGCCCGGCGCGATCGGAGTTCCCGCATGGTTGCTTCCGGCCGGGGTGCGTACAGCAGCGGGAGCCCGGGTAGTGCGGGCGGGAAAGACGCGTAGTCGGCCCCCGTGACTTACCGGTGCCCCGCGCCGTTGAATGGTCCGACACAGCGACAGCGACAGCGACGGAGGAGGCGGCGTGGAAGGGTGCAGGCCATGAGTTCAGGACTGGCGTCAGCGATGCAGTTCGCCGGGTCCCTGCCCGGGTCCATTTTGCTCCTGCTGGGGCAGGCCCTGGTGGTGGTGTGCGCCTGTTCCGACATGCTCCGCCTGCTGTCAGTGCCACGCTCCCACCGGCGGTACCTGGCCAACACTGTCTTCCGCACATTGGCCGTCCCGGCGATCCTGGCCACGGCCGTCAGGGCGCTGCTCGATGCTGCCGCCGGCGTGTGGCCGAACGTCACGGCCGGGATGTTCGTGCTGGTGGTCCTGGTCTACCGGTGGCGCACCGACACCGACGAGGACAGCTGGTGGAAGGGCAAGGGCAAGGCCCTGGGGCGCTGGTTCAGCAGGCGGGCCGCCTTCGGGCTCCGGCCCGCTGGGGTCGCCGCGATGCAGGACGGGGTCCCGCCCGGTAGCCTGCTGCTAGCGTCAGTCGTTGAAGAGCCCGGCCAGGTCCTCCGCGGTGAGTGCACCGCCGGAGAGGGCATCACCCTCCATCACGTCGGCGAACAGCTGCGACTTCTTGGCCTTGAGCGCCATGACCTTCTCCTCGATGGTGTCCTTGGCCACCAGCCGGTACACCATGACGTTCCTGGCCTGGCCGATGCGGTGCGTGCGGTCCACCGCCTGCGCCTCTGACGCCGGGTTCCACCACGGATCGAGCAGGAACACGTAGTCCGCCTCCGTCAGGTTGAGGCCGAACCCGCCGGCCTTGAGGCTGATCAGGAACACCGGCGCCGCGCCGTTCTTGAACTCATTGACGACGTCGGTACGGTTCCGGGTGCCGCCGTCGAGATAGCAGAACTCGATGTCCTCCTTGACGAGGCGCTCGCGGACCTTGCCCAGGAAGCCGGTGAACTGGCTGAAAATGAGGGCGCGGTGGCCTTCGGCCACGAGGTCCTCCAGCTGCTCGAACAGCACGTCCAGCTTGCTCGACCGCACGCCGGACAGGGACTCGTCCACGAGGGTCGCGTCCAGGCTGAGCTGGCGCAGCAGCGTCAGTGACTGGAAGATGGTGAAGCGGTTCTTGTTCACATCCTCGATCAGGCCCAGGATCTTCTGCCGCTCGCGCTGCAGATGGGTCTGGTAGACCTTCTGGTGCCGCGGGTTCAGCACCACCTCGAGGACCTGTTCCTGCTTGGGCGGCAGGTCCTTGATGACCTGCTCCTTGGTACGGCGCATCATGAGCGGACGGACCCGACGGCGGAGCTTGTCCAGTTGCCCCTTGTCACCGTTCTTCTCCACCGGCTTCTGGTAATACTCCGCGAACCGCGAAGGGCTGGCGAACAGCCCGGGCGCCACGATGGACGTCAAGGCCCAGAACTCCATGAGGTTGTTCTCCAGCGGCGTGCCCGTGATGGCCAGCTTGAACGCCGCCGGAAGCTTGCGGGCACACTGGTAGGCCTTGGACTGGTGGTTCTTCACGAACTGGGCCTCGTCCAGCACCAGCCCGGCCCAGCGCCGTCCGGCGTAGGACTCGTAGTCGATCCGGAACAGCGCGTAGGACGTGATGACGATGTCCGCCCCGGCCATGGCCTGGGCGGGATCGGCGCCGCTCTTGGCGAAGGTTTCGCAGACGGCGCGGACCGTCAGGCCGGGCGCGAACCGGGCGGCCTCGGCCTCCCAGTTGCCCACGACGCTGGTGGGGGCCACCACCAAAAAGGAAGTGCCGCCGTCGTCCTCAGTTTTGGCGTCCGCTGTCTGGGAGTCCGCTTGCCCAGCGTCAGCAGAGGACTCCGCGTGTTCCTTGGCCGCGCACATCAGGGCCAGCGCCTGGACTGTCTTTCCCAGGCCCATGTCGTCGGCGAGCACGCCGCCGAGACTGTGGCGGTACAGGAAGCTCAGCCAGTTGTAGCCTTCCAGCTGGTACGGGCGCAGCTCGGCGTTGAGCGTGGCCGGCAGCGGCAGGCCCTGGACACCGTCCTCCAGCAGCCCGCCCACCGCCTCGCGCCATGCGGCCGCCTGCTCGTCCACGATGCCCAGCTGCGCAAGCTCATCCCACAGGCCGGCCTGGAAACGGCTGATCTGCAGCGGCGCGTCCTTGTTGTCCTGAAGGCTGCGGGCCTCGTCGATGAGGGCGCGGAGCTGGTGCAGCTCCGGCAGGTCGAGGGAGAAGTACGCGCCGCTGGGCAGCAGCATGCGCGTCTGCCCGGCAGCGAGGGCGGAGAAGAGGGCCGCGAAGGACACCGGCTGGCCCTCGAGGGTGATCACGATGCCAAGGTCGAACCAGTCGCGCTGGTCCGTGGCCTTCGTGGAGATCGCCACCACCGGCGCCTCCTCGGCCTCGCGGTAGTCCGCGATGTCGCCGGAGGTGTCCACGTCGACACCCGGTGTGTTCCGCAGCCTGGGGAGCACCTCCTCCGTGAAGGCGAGGGTGTCCAGCCCGCTCAGCTCCGCGGTGGCCGCGAGCCGCGGCGTGCCCCAGCCCCCGGTGGCTGACTCGCCCAGCTTGGGCACCACGTCCCACGGCTGGCCCACAGCCTCCAGGATCCGGGCCTCGGCCGGATCGTCACGGTAGCCGTGGTCGCCGGGGTGGCGCCAAAGCGGCTGCGCGGTGACGATGGTACCGGACTTGTAGTGCCATTCCCAGTGCAGGCGTACGCGGTGGTCGGTGCCGTAGTTGGCCAGCAGCGAGAGCGTCGGCACGGCGAGCTCGGGCAGCTCGACGGACTCGTCCGCCGCCGTCACGCGCGCGGTCTGCTTCAGCTTGGGGTAGAAGCCGGTGAGGAAGCGGCCTTCATCGCGCGCCGGGATGTGCAGCGTGCTGCCCGCCGTGACGAAGGCCAGCAGCTCCTCGCTCAGGCCGCTCTCCAGCGGGGCCAGCGTGATGGTTTCGTCCGCGGCGACCCCCGGCAGCGCATCTCCGCTGGTGGTAAGGAAAATGCCGTGTGGGGGGCGGCCGATGGTGCCCACCGATGCCGGATCAACCTCGGTGCCGTCGACAGTGATGGTGGACGCGAGCTCCAGGCCGCCGTCCTGGGTACCGCTTCCGTAGCGGCCCAGGTTCAGTCCCACCGCCGCGGGCTCCGTCGCCACCTTCACGGGCTCCTGGCCGCGGCTGTGCACCAGCGCGACGCCGATCTGCCGGGCTTCCTCCAGCAGGCCCCACATGTTTTTGCCCGCAAAAGTGTTCAGCCCCAGCCAGAGGGACGACGACGAGTACGCCCGGTTGGCGCCGGCGGTGTGCGCGGCGAGGAAGGCCTGCATCCACTCCACATGCGACTGGTTGCACTCGCGCTTGAAGCTGAGGTAGCTCAGCGTATTCCAGGAGACGTCGCCGCGGATCCATTTGCCCTTGGCGCCCATGATCACCGGGCGGGCCCTGAGCTGGCGGACGCTGCGGAGCGGATCCCGCCGGCCAGTGTAGGAGAAGTGCGGGGCAGGCTCCTCCACCTCGAACTGCAGGGCCAGGGGAGTGCCGCCGGTCTGCTGGGCAGGGCCGGCCTGCGAAATCAGGGGGCTGAGGGCCTGCTCCCAGTCCGAGAGGGGCGGCACCGACTTTTCCCGTGACACCCGCGAGACGTCGGCGGGGGACAGGAGCTGTACCCGCACCGCCGGGTTGTCTTCGGCCGCGAACAGGAGCGCGGCCACGTGCTTGCAGTCCTTGCGGACCGGGCAGCTGCAGACGCCCACCGTGCAGCTCCAGCCGCCGCCCTTGCGGACCAGCTTGGCCGTGGTGGAGTAGGGCACCTCGGAGCCGCCCCGGACCTTGCCGAGCATGAGGCCGGTGGCGGCGTCGAACGAGATCCCGGAGACGCGGCCGCCCATGGCATAGGCGAGCCCGGCCGCCAGGGAGCGGTCGTTGATCGCGGGGGTCTGGATTGCCAGTGCCGCACTGTCGTCCGGTTGGGAAGGCATGGGTGCGCGCTACTTTCGGCAGGTCGAAAATCTGCAGGTTATCTGATCCATCTTAGTCGGGCGGGAGGGGCCCTCAAATTTGCCGCCGCCCGCCGTCGGGCTCTTCTGTTTGTCCTGTTTGTGCCTCAACGGGGTATGGGCAAACTTCGCCTGACGTTCACTTCGCCCTAAACCTGCTGGCTGCAGACCGCGCGTACGTTGGGAGAGTCCTCAGCATCACCGGCTTTCTGCAGTAAGGATTTCCCATGACTTCCAGCGAATACCCCGTTGTCCTGACCGTCGAAGGCGCCGCAGGCGGCGATAGCGGCAGCGATGCAGAGACAGTTGATTCCAACGTCGCCGTGGTGAACATCATGTACCAGGAGCTGCTCGGTTCGGGGGAGATCGCGCCCAATGCCCTGCGCAGCTACTTCGTGGACTTCTACCTCACGCAGTCCCTGGGCGGCGGCTTTGCACAGTATGTCTTTACCGCCCCGGACCGCGAGGAGCTTGACGCCTATATCCGCGAGGGCCTGGAAGGCATGGGCGCCGCCAGGCATGTTGACCTCTTCGACCGCACCGCGGAGGCATTCGACGCCCTGTCCGAGGAGGAGACGGACATCTACCTGGACGGCGAGCCCGACGCCGAGGACGGCGGGCTCCCCGAACGCGTGCAGGCCATGGAGGACCTCGACGCCGAATTCGAATCACTCCTCGGGACGGAGGACATCGTGGCCCTCAACGCGGCTTGGCTGCGTGGCCAGGAAGGCCTGCTGGTCCTGAACGACGACGAGCTCACCGCCCACATCGCCAAGCGCGTGGCGGCACTGCCGGACCTTGAAGAGCGGCGCGCCGAGGCCGCGGAAGAGGCACTGGAGAACGCCCCGGAATTCGAGGTCATCATCCGCGAACTGTGCGACATCACCGGCTACGAGCTGCAGAAAATCACCATGGGTGACCCGAACTACAACCACAACGGCGAGACGGCGCTCGCGTGGCACTTCAGCACCGACCACGGCGACTTCCTCATGATCGAGGACGACGACGAGGCTTTCATGCTCAACCCGGAGACCAAGGAAATCGTGGCCGCCGTCGAGTTCGGAGACCTGGACGGAGACCTGGACGAGGACCTCGTAGAGGCGTAGCACTGCGCGGGCCGGCCGGCGTTTTCCGGCGAGGGCCGGCTCACCCGTGCGCCGGCCCTGTTGAGGGGTGGCACAGGTTCTGTTTAAAGGTTTCCGCAGGGTGGCGTCCACATACTGGCATCCTCTTCAGATCATGGACCTGAAGAGGATCACCCTTGCTGGGTCTCAGCCGGGTGAAGTCTGGGGCCTTTGAGCTGGCACGGTCGGACCCGTGGTTACTGCCAAGGCGCCGGGCATCAACTCGCTGATGGTCAGCGAACGTCACGGCAACCTTCAACGAACCGATCGCAGGACTGGGAACGGCATCCTTCACCCTGAAGAACTCGGCAGGAGCGCTCATCGCCTCTCCGGTGACGTGGAACGCCACCACGCGGGTTGCCACGCTGAACCCGAACGTCACGCTGGCGGCTGACCGGAAGCACACCGCAACGCTGACTGCCGGCATCACGGACATCGCCGGCAACCCGATCGCCGCCAACTCCTGGGCGTTCACCACGGGACCCCGGCCGATCGTGACCGCGAAGTCCCCGGCCACGAACGCCACCGCCGTCAGCCGCACCGCCAACGTCACGGCGACCATCAGTGAGAACGTGAGTGGCGTAGCCAACGGAACGTTTGCCCTCCGGAACGCCGCCACCGACGCCCTGGTGAGCTATGCCGTCAGCTACAACGCCACCAGCCACGTGGCAACGCTGAACCCGAACGTGACCCTGGCGGCCAACACGAAGTACACGGCAACCATTTCCACCAGCATCAAGGATGCCGGCGGGAACCCGCTCAGCGGCCTCTCCTGGAGCTTCACCACAGGACGGTAACCGAGCAGCTTCACAGAACCTCCGGCCCGGCGCCGCCCGAAAGGGCAGCGCCGGGCCGGACCCATGTCTGTTGGCTGAGCTCGTGTCTGGTGGCTGAGCCTCCGCCCGTAGGTTCTCTGGCCGAGCCTGCAAGGTTAGGGAGCGGGTGGGAAGTGACGATTGACACATGCAAAACGTTTTGTGTATTCTCATTCCACCCAACCAAAACGTTTTGCAAAGGAAGTCGATGACGACGAGAGTAGGGATACGTGAAGTGGCCAAGGCCGCGGGAGTCTCTGTGACCACCGTTTCCCACGCCCTCAACGACGCCACCAGCTCCCGGGTCAAGGCGGAAACCCAGCAGCACGTCCGGGACGTGGCCAGGAACCTTGGCTACGCCCCCAACAGGCTCGCCAGCGGGCTGCGCAACCAGCGCTCCCAGATCCTGGGCCTGGTCAGCGACGAGATCACCACCACGCCGTTCGCCGGGGCCATGATCCGCGGGGCGCAGGACGCGGCCTATGAACGCGGCTACGTAGTCATGGTGGTGAACTCCGGCCTGGACAGCGAGCTCGAACACCGCGAAATCACGATGCTTCAGCAGCACCAGGTGGACGGCGTGGTGTATGCCCGGCTGTACCACCAGGGGGTCGAGCTGCCGCCTGCACTCTCGGGGATTCCCACTGTCCTACTGGACGCCGTCACTGGTGACCCAGCGGTCTCCTCCATCGTCCCGGACGAGGTCGACGCCGCCGAAACCGCCGTCGAAGCCCTCGTCGCGGCCGGACACACGCGGATCGGAATGATCAACAACGTGGACGACATTCCCGCCAGCCACGGCCGGCTGGAAGGATTCCACAACGCCCTGGGCCGCCACGGCATCGAGCACGATCCGCGGCACCTCGTCATCACCGTTCCGGAGACCTCCGGCGGCCGTGAGGCCGCCCTGGGTCTCCTCAGCCAGCCGGACAGGCCCACAGCGCTGTTCTGCTTCAGCGACAGGGTGGCCATGGGCGTATACCAAGCGGCCGCAGCGCTGGGCCTGAGCGTCCCGGATGATGTCTCGATCGTGGGCATCGACAACCTGGAGCTCATCGCCGGCTCGCTGTGGCCGGGGCTGACCACCGTGGCCCTGCCGCATTACGACATGGGGCGATGGGCGGTCAACCGGGTTCTTGACGACATCGAGAACCCGGGGGCGCCGCCGGAACAGGTGCGGCTGGCCTGTCCCCTGATCGAACGGGGATCCGTAGGGCCGCCCAGGACCTGACGGGATTCAAACAACCACGAGCAATAGAACCAGTTCGTCCCAAACCCCGGGTCCGCCTGAAAAGGGACGCAGCCGTTGCAGCGGCCGCGCCCCTTCCGGACCCTGGACCAATCATCCACGCGCAAAATCAGCAGAAAGACTGGACCTTCATGAACAAGCGATTCACACGGATCCTGGCCACCAGCATAGCCGCGGCGGCACTCATGGGCAGCCTCGCTGCCTGCGGCAAGGGCAGCGCGTCCGCCACGTCCCAGGACGGCAACGAGATCACCATGTGGACCCACAACGCGGGCAACCCTGACGAGCTCGCTGCCATCAAAGCCATCGTCGACAAGTACAACAAGAGCGGCGCCGCCAAGGCTCAGATCAAGGTACAGGCCTTTCCGCAGGAGTCCTACAACGACTCAGTGGTCTCGGCGGCCGCTGCCGGGAAGCTGCCCTGCATCGTGGACATCGATGGTCCCAACGTGCCGAACTGGGCGTGGGCCAAATACCTGACGCCGCTGAAGCTTTCGGCCGACCTGTCCAGGAACCTCCCCAGCACGGTCGCCAAGTGGGAAGGCGAGACGTACGCGGTGGGCTACTACGACGTCGCCCTTGCCATGTTTGCCCGCGCCTCGGACCTGAAGGCAGCCGGCGTCCGCCCGGCCACGGTTGAAAAGCCGTGGACCAAGGAGGAATTCCAGGACGCGCTGACCAAGCTCAAGGCCCTGGGCAAGTGGCAGTACCCCCTCGACATGGGGACTGCCGGCACCGGTGAATGGTTGCCGTACGCCTACTCGCCGCTGCTCCAGTCCTTCGGCGGAGACCTCGTCAACCGCGACGGCTTCCAGTCCGCGGACGGGACCCTCAACGGGGACAAGGCCGTCGAGTGGGCCGGGTGGTTCCGCGGACTCGCCGACCAAGGCTTCATGGCCAAGAAGAGCGGCAAGGATTCCACCCAGGACTTCCTGAACAACAAGAGCGGCATCGTCTACACGGGCTCCTGGGCTGCGGACAAGGCACGTAAGGCGCTCGGCAAGGACCTGGCCGTCATGCCTTCAGTGGACCTCGGCAACGGGCCGAAGATCGGCGGCGCCTCGTGGCAGTGGGGCGTGACCAGTGGCTGCAAGAACTCCGAGGCCGCCATGGACTACCTCTCCTACTCGCTGAAGCCGGAAAACATCGCCGCCGTGGCCAAGGCCACCGGCACCATCCCGGCCACCGACGAAGCCGCGGCCCTGATCCCCGCCTTCGCCGAGGGCGGAGAAAACCGGGTGTTCATGGAACTGTCCCGGCAGCAGGCCGTCATGCGTCCGGAAACGCCTGCCTACCCGTTCATCGCAACGGAGTACGGCAAGGCCGTCCAGGACATCCTGGCCGGCGCGGACGCCAAGACCGTCCTGGACAAGGCGGTCAAGGCGATTGACGCCAACATCAAGTCCAACGGCGGCTACAAGAACTAGCCGGCCGCCGGACGGGAGGACGACGGCGGGCAGCACCTGCCGCCGTCGTCCTCCAGCCGGCACTGACTGTCAACGGAGACTCCATGACAACCACCCAGCTTCCCTCCCGCCGCCCCGCTGTTCCGGCGCCCGGCGGAACCACCCCGGCGGCAGCCCGCCGCAAACGCCCGCGCCACCTGCGTGAACAGCTCAGCGGCTGGGGGATGATCGCACCGGCAGCGGTCCTCCTGCTCGCCTTCGTGTTCCTGCCGGCGATCCTGGGCTTCGGCCTGGCCTTCACGAACGCCCGCCTCATCTCCCCGCGGCCGGTGGAGTTCGTCGGGATGGACAACTTTGCCCGGCTCTTCACCGACCCCACATTCTGGCGGGCACTCCTGAACGTCAGCTACTTCGCCGTGGTGGTGGTGCCGGTGCAGTCCGGCCTCGCCCTGGCCATGGCGCTGCTGATCAACAAGAAGTTCCGCGGCGTGAACTTCTTCCGTACCGTCTACTTCCTCCCCGTGGTCACGTCCATGGTGGTGGTGTCGCTGCTCTGGCTCTTCATGTACCGCAAGGACGGCCTGATCAACGAGCTGCTGTCCACGTTCAGCTTCGGCCTCATCCCGGGCGCGGACTGGCTGAACGACCCCGCCACCGCCATGCCGGCCATTATCGCGCTGTCCATCTGGCAGGCCGCCGGCTTCCACATGATCATCTGGCTGGCCGGGCTGCAGAGCATCTCCGGCGAGCTGTACGAGGCGGCGCAGCTGGACGGCGCCAGCCGCTGGCACCAGTTCCGGTACGTGACCTGGCCGGGCCTGAAGCACACGCGCACCCTGGTCCTGGTGACCATCACCATCCAGGCGCTCGGCCTCTTTGACCAGGTGAGCGTGATGACGCAGGGCGGCCCGCTCGACTCCACCACCACCATCATCTACGAGGCGGTCCGCTCCGGTTTCAAGCAGCAGGAGACCTCCTACGCTTCCGCCATCTCGCTCGTATTCTTCGTCCTGGTGCTGCTGGTCTCCGCGGTCCAGCGCTACCTGACCCGAGAGAAGGACTGACGTGAAAAACGTGCTCCGCCTCAATTCCATCGGCGCCATGGCCGTCCGCATCCTGTTCGCGGCCGTCGCCGCCTTCCCCATCGTGTTCATGCTCGTGTCCTCGCTCAAGCCGGACCAGCAGATCTTCGGTGACATGTCCTCGGTGGCGGCGTTCCTGCCCATCGGCAACATCTCGCTGGACAACTACACCGCAGTTTTTGACCGGGTTCCGGCCGCGCGCTTCCTCCTCAACTCCGTCGGTGTGTCCGCCGTGACAGTGGTCCTGGGAATCTTTATCAACAGCCTCTGCGCCTTCGCGCTGTCCCGCATGCAGGTCCGCGGCAAGCGCATCGTGTTCACGGCGATCCTGGCCACGCTGATCGTGCCGTTCCAGACGCTGGCACTGCCGCTGGTGTGGTGGGTGAACCAGCTGCCCTACTTTGAACTCAACGGCTTCAGCCTGGAGATCTCCAAAGGCTGGCTGGACACGTACCAGGTGCAGATCATCCCGTTCATCGCCAACGCGTTTTCCATCTACCTGTACCACCAGTACTTCGAGTCCATCCCCAAGGAACTGGACGAGGCTGCCCGGATCGACGGCGCCGGCTGGTTCAAGATCTACCGCCAGGTGGTGATGCCGCTCGCCGGTCCCGCCACGGCCACCGTGGCCATCCTGACGTTCCTGCCCGCCTGGAACTCCTACCTGTGGCCGCTCATGGTGGTCCAGTCCGAGGAACTGCGCCCCGTGATGATCGGCATCCAGTACTTCTTCCAGCTGAACGTCTCCTGGGGTGAGGTGATGGCCTACGCCTCGCTGATCACGGTTCCCGTGGTGGTCCTCTTCATCGCGTTCCAGCGCTCCTTCATCAACAGCATCGCCTCCAGCGGCGTCAAAGGCTGACCCGGCCCCACTTTCCAGTTCGAAAGCGAATCATGACTTCCCTGAATGCAACGCCCGCCCTCGACTGCCGATACCGGCCCAAATGGCACTACGCTGCGGAGCGCAACTGGCTCAACGACCCCAACGGCCTGGTGCACTCCAACGGCGTGTACCACCTCTTCTACCAGCACAACCCATTCGGTGACGTGTGGGGCAACATGTCCTGGGGCCACGCCACCTCGGCGGACCTGCTGAACTGGGACGAGCAGCCGGTGGCCATCCCCTGCGACGAACAGGAGGCAATCTTCTCCGGATCGGCCATGGTGGATACGCACAACACGAGCGGTTTCGGCGTCGGGGGAGTGCCCCCGCTGGTGGCGGTCTACACCAGCGCCTACTCCCCGTTGTCGCCGCTGGCGGGCCGGCAGGCACAGTCCCTCGCGTACAGCACCGACGACGGCGCCACCTGGACCAGGTATGCGGGGAACCCCGTGCTGGACCGGGCGTCTGCGGACTTCCGCGACCCCAAGGTCTTCTGGTACGACGGCGACGCCGGCAGCTACTGGGTGATGGCCGCCGTCGAGGCCGTCCGGCATGAGGTGGTGCTCTACAAGTCCGGCGACCTCAAAACGTGGGAGTACCTGAGCACCTTCGGTCCGGCCAACGCCACGGGCGGCGTGTGGGAATGCCCCGACCTGTTCGAACTGCCCGTGGACGGCGATGCGGGGAACACCCGCTGGGTCCTCGTGGTGAATCTGAGCCCCGGCGGGATCGCCGGCGGCTCCGCGGGCCAGTACTTCCTGGGAACGTTCGACGGCGTGACGTTCCGTTCCGAAACCACGGTCACCGAGGGCACACAGACCGACGACAGCCGGATGCCGGACTACGGCTGGCTGGACTGGGGCCGGGACTACTACGCGGCCGTCTCGTTCAGCAACGCCCCCGGCGGGCGCCGCCTCATGATCGGCTGGATGAACAACTGGCAGTACGCTTCTTCGACACCATCGCAGGGCTGGCGCAGTGCCATGTCCCTGGTCCGCGAGGTCCGGCTGGAGACCCGCGGCGGGCGCACCATGCTGGTGCAGGCCCCGACGGACCCGTTCGACGCCTCCGGGACGGAACTGTTCGCGGCGGGCCCGGAACCGCTCGCGGCCGGCGTGCGGTGGCTGCCCGCCGGGGCCTCCGGGGATGTGCTGCGCATCGACGCCGAGTTCCGTCCGGGTTCCGCCGGCAAGGTGGGGCTGGTACTGCGGGCGGGCGAGGCCGGGGGAGTGCAGGAGCGGACCGTGCTTGCCTACTCTCCTCTGACGGGCGAGCTCAGCCTGGACCGCACCGCGTCCGGGAACGTCGGCTTCCATGCCGACTTCCCGTCCGTGGAGCGTGTGCCGGTTGCCCTGGATGGCAGCGGCCTGCTGCGGCTCAGGATCTTCCTGGACCGGTGTTCTGTTGAGGTTTTCGCCCAGGACGGCCTGATGACACTCACGGACCAGATCTTCCCCGCGGAGTCCAGCACCGCCGTCGGACTGCTGGCCGAAGGCGACGGCGCCACCCTGGTAAGCCTCAGCGTCACCGGCTAGCTCCCGCGTTGCTTCCATCCCGGACCGTAACCCCTTTGAGGCGCTCCCCCAATTGGCGCCTCAGAACGGAAGGTCCAGGCCCGGTTAGGCTGCGGCCCAGGCCAGGAGGGTATTGGCCATGGGCCGCAGGCTTGGTTGGTTCCAGCACCTGCTCCGGTGGTAGTGCCGGCGCCTCCGGAGAGGCGCCGGCCACACCCGCAGGACTTACTTGATCATGGTCCCGTCGGGCGCCACGAGGTACCAGACGTTGCCGACGCCCTGGCCGGTGATGTCGCCGGGGGCCTTGTCCTTCTCCCACAGGTAGACAGGCATGCCGTTGACCGTCACCTGCTTCTTGCCGTCCGGGGTATCAATCGTTCCGACCTTCCCCGTTACACCCTCGACCTTGGGGGTGTCCGTGGCAGCAATCACCGGAGGCCACTTCACGAGGCAGTCGCCCAGGCAGTTGCTCTTGCCGGAGTCCTTGACGTCCTTGGTGAAGTAGTAGACACTCATGCCTTTGCCGTCCACCACGATGTCGCCCTTGCTGGACGATGCGGTCTTGAGGTCCACTGTGGCGCTGTCGCTGGCGGACGACGAGGCCGACTCGCTGGCGGTGGTCGCCGGCGACTCGCTGGCCGGGGCCGCCGCCGTAGTGGTGGTGGTTGTGCCGGATCCGCCGCCACATGCCGTCAGTGAGGCGGCAAGGGCCATAACTGCGAGGCCAACGCTCAGTTGCTTCTTCATGTGCTGCTCCTTGGCTCGGGCCGGCAGACTGAGAGACCGGCGCTATCTGGAATGACGCACAAAGGTGAAGAATGGTTCAAAGAATCTGACGCTGACCGGAATTGAACTTATCGCCGGTTGCCGACGTCGTATTTGCCAGGAGGGCCGGCCCGCTCGGACGGCTTCATAGGTCATTGCAGGGAGGCCGAAAGTGCCGCTGGATGAGGACTTGGTTGCAGCGATCTACCGTGAGCACGGAACGGCACTTCGCCGGTTTGTGCTCAGTGCTTCCCGCGACCCGCACCTGGCCGACGACATTGTGCAGGAGACGGTGCTCCGTGTCTGGCAGCAGGCGCCCAAGGTTACGGGCAGCATGCGCAGCTACCTGTTCCGGACTGCCCGGAACATCATGATCGACAACTACAGGAAAGCCCAGCGCCGGCCGGTGGAAGCCGAGGACCGTGACATCGCGGACCCGGAGGAGGCCACCGGACGGGTTGACGACCTGCTGAACAAGGTACTGATGGAGGAAGCGCTGCTGCGGCTGAGTTCAGAGCACCGTGACGTGCTGGTGGCGCTGCACTACCGGCGGTTCACGGTAGGCGAGGCGGCGGTGCAGTTGAACATTCCGAGCGGAACGGTGAAATCCAGGGCCTTCTACGCCGTGAAGGCCCTGCGGACAATACTCGATGAAATGGGTGTGGAGCGGTGAACGGCAAGGAAGTCCATGAGTTGCTGGGGGCATACCTGCTGGGCGGGCTCGATGATGCGGACAGGCTGCGCTTCGAGGACCACCTCAAGCACTGCGGCACGTGCCGCAGTGAACTGTCGAACCTGGAATCCCTGCCGGGACTGCTGGACGCCCTTCCGGTCCCGGAGGCCGTGGCGCTCGCCGTGCCGGCGGCCCGCCGGCCCGGATCGGACACCGCATCCCCCGACCAAGCCCCCGTCCCCCAGCCTGTTCTGGACGAACTGGCGGCCCGCCGTCGTAATTCCCGGCGGCGGGGGGCGGCCCTTGTGGGGTTGGTGGCAGCGGCCTGCCTGGCCCTGGGATTTGCGGCGGCGCCGCTCTTTGACCCCGCCGACAAGCCCGATGCCAGCTACTCGGTCAAGGCCAACAGCGGCATGCAGGTCACGGTGGGAATGGTCAAGAAAACCTGGGGCACCGAACTTGCTGTCGACGGGCGGAGCCTGCCCCAGAACGGCCGGCTTTCGCTGTGGGTGAAGGACCGTGCCGGGGTTGAGGACCGGGCGTGCGCGTGGATGGCGACGCCGAGCGGACGGGTCCGGGTGACAAGCGCTACGCCGCTGCAGTACACGAGCATTGCCAGCGTCGAGGTGCGTAATGACCGGCAGCAGACTATCGCCGTCATTGCCGTGCCGGGCACTTGAACCTAAAGACCCTTGCGCCCTACGGACACTTGAACCTGCGGACACTCGAACGGTACGGCCGCCTGAGCCGTGTAGTGGCCGTGTAGTGCCTCAGCCGCCGTCGCGGACTCACATTTTGGCGAGCCGGGCCCGCACCACCGTGAAAACCCCGTAGCAGATGAGGCCGGCGCCCACCGCGGCCAGCACGTACACTCCGTAGGGCTGTTCCCGCAGTGCGCGGAGGCCGCCGTCGAGACCCGTCGACTGCTCGGGGTGGACAGTGACCGTGGCGATGACCACCAGCAGGCCCGTCACAAACAGGGCGACGCCCTTGGCCACATAGCCCGCCATTCCGAGGACCGTGATGGCCTTGCGCCCGTCCGGGGTGGACGGCGGGTTGATGTGCTTCTCGAAGGACTTCTTGAACCCGCGGACCGCGTAGATGACGCCAACGACGGCCACAGCCGCACCGATCAGCACCAAAAGCAGGACGCCGCCCGGCGCCTTCATCAGATTGACCGTGAAGTCGCTGGTTGATTCCCGGTTGTCCTGCCCCGCGCCGCGCGCGAAGGCGGCCAGGGTGAAGGCCAGCCCGGCATACACGACAGCCTGCGCCCCGGCCTGCAGCTTCTTGCCGGCCTTATGCTTGGTGGGCAACCGTTCGAAGTCGAAAATGGCGTCCCCAGCCTGCCACAGGGCCAGGGCAATACAGCCGGCGAAGCTGACCCACAGCAGCGCGGGGCCGGCGGGCTGGTTGGCCAGTTCGGCGACGGCGCCGCTCACATCCGCGCGGCCGCCACGGCCCCGGGCGAGCCCGAAGGCAATGAAGCCGATCAGGATATGGAGCACACCGCTGGCCGCAAATCCACCGCGGGCCAGCATTTCGAGGGGCTTGGAGTTCGTGACCTCCTCGGCCTTGCCGGCTGCGCTTCTCAGTTCTCGTTTGATGATCGCTCCTCTGCGCCGGCAGCTGCTGTGGCACAACGCCACACGCTTATGGTGCCACGGCGGGACGCCAGGGAACAGAGTCCCCGGATGGGGATGGGCCAGGGCCCGGCGAGGCTAAACCCGCCGGTAGCAGAGGTCGAAAATCATCCGGCCTGCCTCGTGCGCCTTGTTCTCGAAGCTGGTGCGGATGCGGCCCTCGAAGCGGGGGGCCCAGCCGCCCCTTTCGTCGATGCCCTCATTGGGTCCCGTGTGTTCCGTGCTCACGGGAGCCCGTCCCTCCTTGACCGGCGCGCCGCCCACCAGCGATTCGACGCCGGTTTGCCACACGTGGGTGAGCGGACTCTCAGGGCCGCTGCGCTCACCGTTGTGAAGGTTTTCGAACGCCGCGGATCCGGCCAGGACGTCGCGGACATGCACGGCGTAGTTGGACCAGTCCGTGGCGATGCGCCAAAGGCCGCCCGGCTTCAGCGCCTTGGCGGCGAGCTCGGCGAATTCGGGCTGGATGAGGCGGCGCTTGTGGTGCCGGGACTTGTGCCACGGGTCCGGGAAGAAGACCCACAGTTCGCTGACAGAGCCGGGCGGCAGCATGGTGGCCAGAACCTCGGGGGCGTTCGCCTCTACGACACGCACATTGGTGAGGCCGCGGCTGTTGATCTTGATCATGGTGTTGGCCAGCCCAGGAGTGTAGACCTCCACTGCCAGGAAGTCCTTGTCCGGGTTTTCCTCTGCGGCGTGGCAGACGGCGTCGCCCAGGCCCGAGCCGATCTCGACAATCAGGGGTGCCTGCCGCCCGAACTCGGCTTTGGCGTCGAACGAATAATCGGGGTGGACCGATGTGTTGGCCACATGGCGGGGCACGTCGATGGCCCAGCGGCCGGAGTGCTCCTCCCAGGCAGCCTGGCGGCGCCCCTGCAGCCGGGTTCCGCGGCGGACGAAGCTGACCGGCCGTCCGCCGTAGGTTCCATAGGACGCCTGGCTTCCCGGCGTGACCGGCCTGGGCTGGTTCGGATTTGCCGGCGGCTGCGGGGATTCGGGAGATTCGCTCATCCCTTCCAGAATAGTGGAGCCGGCGGAACGCGGCTCGCCGGCGCTAATATCCGCGCACGATCGATGGCAAGAGTATGAAGACGGCCTCCAAGCCCGCGAGTACGAGGCCGGCAGCGCCGGTTTTGAACCCCTTGGAACGCCGAGGCGCCCGTCCCAGTGCGACGAGCCCATAAACCAGGGAGAGCAATGTCAGCATCGCGGGCGCCGTAAAGAATACAGCGCTCGCGACCCATTCCCTGCCGCTACGTCCGCTGTCCGGACGCGTGACCAACATGACCAGCGTTGCAGGAGCCGTCGTCACCACCATGCTGGGCACAACCAGAGCACCACACACGAGGCTGGCCATCCCCATGCCCGAATCGTCAGGCGGCCGGCAGCCAAGACGGCGGGGCGGCCGACCTCCGGACTCCGGTGTTACTTGAAAACTCATGCTTCTCCTCACGGATACAGACCGCCGGCGGATTGGATGTGCACGTGCCGACCAGACTATTGGGCGGGCAGGTTCCGCAGGAACCGTCCCTCATCTGTATGTGGATAACCGCCGCGGTCCACTACGCCAGCCCGGCGCCCCGACTCCCACAACCCGGCTGCAACAATGGGCAGGTGATTGATGCCCAGAACTCACGCCAGCCCGACGGCAGCCAGCAGGGCCCTTCCGTTAACGCGGACACGCTCGTGGACGCAGAGGCGGACGACGTCCCCGCTGCCGAACCCACGCAGGTAACCGGCCGCCGCGCACTGGCCTACCTGGGCCTGTGCCTGGTGCTGATCGGGCTGAACCTGAGGACTGTGTTCTCCAGCTTTTCGGCGGTACTCCCCGAGGTGACGTCCGA
Source organism: Arthrobacter sp. OAP107 (assembly GCF_040546765.1). NCBI lineage: Bacteria > Bacillati > Actinomycetota > Actinomycetes > Micrococcales > Micrococcaceae > Arthrobacter > Arthrobacter sp. OAP107. Next base: position 135,229 of record NZ_JBEPOK010000001.1, read on the forward strand.
CGCCGGGCTGCCCGGCTGGGCAGTGGTGGTGCTGACCACGGTGCCGGTGACCCTGCTCGGTGTCTTTGCACCGCTGGCACCGGCTCTGGCCCGCCGTTTCGGCGCGGAACGGGTCCTGCTCGGAGCGATGGCGGTCCTGACGGCCGGCCTGCTCCTGCGGCCCGCCGAGGTTCCGGGTGCCGGGCATCTGCCGGCGCTTTTCGCCGGGACCGCCGCTTGCGGGGCCGCCATTGCGCTGTGCAACGTGCTGCTGCCCGGGCTGGTGAAGCGGGACTTTCCGCACCGGCTCGGACTGATGGGCGGCCTGTACACAACGGCCATCTGTGCCTCGGCGGCGCTGGGCGCAGGCTTCACCTACCCAGTTTTCAGCGCTGCCGGCCAGTGGACTGCGGCGCTGTGGTTCTGGGCGGCACCTGCCGCCGTCGTTCTATTGCTCTTCCTGCCGGTGGCCGTAAGGCAACGGCACGGGCAGCACACGGCGGTGCGGGAGGGCGTGAACGTGTGGCGCTCGGCGGTGGCGTGGCAGGTCACGATCTTCATGGTGCTGCAGGCGATGATGTCCTTCAGCGTCTTCGCCTGGCTCGCACCGATCCTGCGCGAGCGCGGCGTGGACGGCGGAACGGCCGGGCTGATTGTGTCGGTGTCCATCGTGCTGCAGATGCTGGGCTCGCTCTTCGCCCCGGCACTCGCCGCCCGGTTCCGCGACCAGCGCGCGATCAACACCGTGGTGGCTCTCATGACCGGCGGCGGCTTTGCCCTGAGCATCTTCGGCCCGCTGGATCTGGTCTGGGTATGGACCGGGATGCTGGGGCTGGGCCAGGGAAGCCTTACCGCCGTCGCCCTGACGATGATCATGCTCCGCACCCGCGACGGGCACACCGCAGCCCACCTCTCCGGCATGATGCAGGGGGTGGGCTACGGGCTCGGCTCAACGGGCACACTGCTGGTGGGTCAGCTGCACCAGGGCACCGGCTCGTTTGCTGCGGCGGGGCTCCTGTTCCTGGCGGTGGGGGCGCTGGCCGCCGTGTTCGGCTACCGCGCCGGGCGGGACAGGTTCATCGGCGACTGAGGCCCCAACTGACTCGCAGTTGTTGTCGTTATGAGGGCTCAAAACGACAACAACTGCTAGTCAGTTGGGAATGGGGAAAAGGCTAGTGCGCCAGGTCTTTGCCCCTGGTCTCGGGGATGGTGAAGATGAACGCCACGCTGATGGCCAGCAGCACCACCGCGTAGACGTTGAAGAGGTTGGGCATCTGGATGGTGGTGCCCAGCCACTGCTGCAGGTAGGGCGCGGTGCCGCCGAACACTGCCACGCAGATGGAGTACGGGACGCCCACGCCTACGGTGCGGATGCTCGTGGGGAACAGCTCGGCATACACGGCCGGAACGATGGCGGCGCTCGCGGCGATGAAGATGAGCATCACGGACATGCTCACGGCCAGCTGCCAGGCGGAATCCTTCAGCAGCCACGTCATCGGGAAGTGCATGACGGCGGAGCCGATCGCGCCGGCCCACAGCACCTTCTTGCGGCCGATCCGGTCGGACAGCTTGCCCCAGACGGGAAGCGCGGCGATGAAGACGATGTTGCCGATGACGCCGGCCCAGAGGGCCTCGCCGCGGTCGATCTTCAGGGCGGTGGTCGCGTAGCTTGGCGCCACCACGCCCCAGATGTAGTAGATGACCGTAAGGCCGACGGTCAGGCCGATCACCTGCATGGCCTGCTTGCGGTACCGGACAATCTGCGGCCAGATCGGGGCGCGCTTCTGGGTGGCGGTTTCGCCCTCGAACACGTCCGTCTCGTGCAGCCGGGACCGCATGATCAGTGCGTACAGGCCCATCGCGGCCCCGATGAGGAACGGGATGCGCCAGCCCCAGGCGTTCATGACCTCAGTGCTCAGTGCCATGTTCAGCACCGCGCCCAGCAGGGTGCCGAACAGGATCCCGACCGTACCGGAGGTGTAGATCAGCGTGGCCCAGAATCCGCGGTGTTCCCTGGGTGCCATTTCGGAGAGATAGGTCTGCGACGACGGCAGTTCGCCGCCGTGTGCCAGGCCCTGGACCAGCCGGGCCACCAGCAGCATCAGGGACGCGAAGGCTCCGACGCTGGCGAACGTGGGGGCGACGCCGATCATGAGGCTGCCCAGGGACGCCAGGCCGACGGCGAGCGTCATGGAGGCCTTGCGGCCCACCCGGTCGCCGATCCAGCCGAACAGGAAGCCGCCGAAGGGGCGGGCAACGAAGCCGACGGCGAAGATCGCCAGTGTGGACAGGACGGCAGAGGCGGGGTCGGACTTGCTGAACAACTGGCTGGCGATGAAGGGCGTGAAGGTGGCGTAGATGGCCCAGTCGTACCATTCGACGGCGTTGCCGATGCCGGTGCCGATGATGGTCTTGCGGGTCGAGGTCCGGCTCTCGCGCTGGGCGTTGACGATGGAGGTCATGGTTGTCTCCCTGGAGTGGGCGGGCTAGAGACCCGGTACGGGGGCGGGGACCCGGACGCCGGCCAGCGCCTCGAGACGGGAAATGGCGAGTTCCGCGTAGAGGGCGGCACCGTCAGCCAGCACACCGTCGTCGAACGATGCGTACGGCGAGTGGTTGAACGGGGAGGTGGCGTGGTCCGCGTCCTGGGGGACGGCGCTCAGGCCCACAAAGGTGCCGGGCACCTCGGCCAGGACCCGGGAAAAGTCCTCGGAGCCGCTGAGCGGCGTGGCCCACCGCGAGAGCCTCGAGTCCCCAAACAGCCCGGTGATGACCTTCTCCGCGGTGTGCGTCTCGTCCTGGTCGGTGATGGTGAGGGGGTATTCCTGCTGGTAGTCCACGTCAACGTCGAGGCCGTGCGCGGCAGCTATGCCCTTGAGCAGCCGCGGGACGGCGACCATCATCCGCTGCCGGTTTTCCTCGGAGAACGTCCGGATGGTGGCCTCGATGCGGGCCGTTTCGGGGATGACGTTGCGCTTGGTGCCCGCCTGGAGCACCCCGACGGAGAGGACCACGGGATCGAACATGTTGAACTGGCGCGTGACCATCACCTGCAGGGCCGTGACCATCTCGGCTGCAGCCGTCACCGGATCCTTGGCCGAATGCGGGGCGGAGCCGTGGCCGCCGGCGCCGAGCACGGTGACCACCAGGCCGTCGGAGGCGCTGAGCATCACGCCGGGCTTGGTGCAGAACGTTCCGTGCGGCTCGAGGGAGGAGAACACGTGCATGCCGTAGGCCGCGTCCACCCGCCGGCCGGGCGCGTCCAGGACGCCTTCGCGGATCATGTAACTGGCGCCGTCGCAGCCTTCCTCCCCGGGCTGGAACATCAGGACGACGTCGCCGGCCAGCCGGTGCCGCCGCTCGGCCAGGAGGGTGGCCGCGCCGGTGAGCATGGAGGTGTGGAGGTCATGGCCGCAGGCGTGCATGGCACCGTCGATGGTGGAGGTGTAGTCGACGCCGGTCTTCTCCTGTACGGGCAGGCCGTCCATGTCTGCCCGGAGCAGGACGGCGGGTGCGGTGCCTGCAGTGGCACGGGGATCGCCGCCGCCGCGCAGGACTGCCGTGACCGACGTCGTCTCCTTGCCCAGGGTGATTTCGTACGGCAGGCCCTCCAGGGCCTTCAGAACCTTCTCCTGGGTCCGCGGCAGCTGCAGTCCGATTTCGGGTTCCCGGTGCAGGTCGTGGCGAAACCGGGCAAGGTCTTCCTGCATCTGGCGGGCGTCTGCGGCAATGGGCACGTGTTCTCCTCGTTGGTGGTCCGGTGCTGTGGGTCTATTCTGGAGTGGCCTGGTTCACATCCGCCCGAAGTGCTGGAAAAATGCAAAACCCCGGACTGATATTCAGGATTCATGCAAAGCTGCGCGGGAGGGAGGGTCATTGGACGTTACCGAGGAGGACCTCGCCCTGATCAACGCCCTGCAGATCGCACCGCGGCTGAGCTGGGCGGACGCCGCGGAGGTGCTTGGCGTGCACGCCACCACCCTGGCCGCACGGTGGGAGCGCCTTACCGCAGCGGGCGCCGCCTGGGTCACGGCGCATCCGATGGGAGATCCGCAGAAGATGTGCCTCGCCTTCGTCGACGTCGAGTGCGAGCTGCACCGCCGGGCGGAGGTCACCCGGGCACTGGCTGCGGTGCCGGAGATCGTCACAGTGGAGGAGGCGGCGAGCAACCGGGACCTGATGCTGACGGTCATCACGGGGTCCCTGCAGCACTTCACCGCCGTGGCATCCAAGCTTCATGCCATCGAGGGGCTGGTCAAATACCAGACCTCACTGGCCACCCGGCTGCACACCGGCGCCTACGCGTGGCGCATCAATGTCCTCAACCGAAGCCAGCTCCAGGCGCTCCGGGCACTCGCCGGTCCCGAGGCCGCAGCGTCCGCGCCGTCGGCGGCGGTGGGTGAGCCGCTGCCCGCCAGCCACCTGGCGATCCTGCCGTTCCTGTCGAAGGACGGCCGGGCGACGGCGGCGGAAATCGCCAGGGCGCTGGACCGGCATCCTGCCACCGTGCAGCGCCAGCTGAACAGGGTGCTGGCCAGCGGCGTCCTCTCCTTCCGCTGCGAGATTGCGCAGCGGTATTCAGGTTTCCCGGTGACCTGCCACTGGTTCGCGAACGTCCCGCCCGGCCAGCACGAAGCGGCGGCCGAGGAGCTCCGCGGCTTCCGGAATGTGCGGCTGAGCGCCTCCACCACCGGCCGCACCAATTTCGTCATCATCATGTGGCTGCAGTCGCTCGCCGACGTCATGACCGCGGAGCTGGCCCTTCAGCAGCGCATCCCGGGGATTGAACTGGTGGAGAGCGTGGTCATGCTGCGGACGGTCAAGCGCGTGGGCTGGATGCTCAACCCGGATTCGACGGCCAGCGGCGAAGTTGTGGCCGTGACCGCCGGCGCCCCCGAGCTGGTGGGCTGACCATGCGTGAATCTGCCGTATCTGCCCCGCCAGGCGCCGGAATTCTCCACCGCGCCTACCTGCTGGTGACCGTGGGCGCCTGTGCGCTGGTGTTCCTCGCCGCGTTCGAATCCCTCGCCGTCACCACCGTCATGCCCGTCGTGAGCCGGGAACTCGGCGGGGCAGGCTTGTATGCGCTCGCCTTCGCGGGCCCGCTGGCCACTGGGGTGATCGGCATGGTGGGCGCCGGGAACTGGTCCGACCGGCGCGGGCCCGTCGGCCCGCTGCTCGCCTCAGTGGCGGTGTTCGCGCTGGGCCTGCTGGTGGCGGGCACGGCCGGCACCATGTGGGCGGTGGTGGCGGGCCGGCTGGTGCAGGGGCTGGGCGGCGGCGCCATGACGGTCGCCCTGTACGTGGTGGTGGCACGGGTCTATCCGGCCGTCCTGCACCCCAGGATCTTTGCCGCCTTCTCCGCCGCGTGGGTGGTTCCGTCCCTCGTGGGGCCGTTTGCCGCCGGGCTGGTGGCCCAGCTGGCGAGCTGGCACTGGGTGTTCCTCGGTGTCGTTGTGCTGGTGCTCCCGGCGCTGGCGATGCTGTTGCCAGCGCTGCGGGGCGTCCGGTCCGGCAACGCTAACGGGAACGACTCCGTTGACGCTTCAGAGCCGGCGGTCACCTCGGTGTCCTGGGCGCCGGGGCGGCTGGCCTGGGCGGCCCTGGCTGCGCTGGCGGTGCTCGGCCTGAACCTGTCCTCCGGGCTTCCGGCGGCCGGACCGTTGCTGGCGGGTGCCGCCGTCGTGATAGCCCTGCTGGCCGTCAGGCCGCTGGTGCCGCGTGGCACCCTCACCGCCCGGCGGGGCCTGCCCAGTGTGATCCTGATCCGCGGACTGGTTGCGGCTGGTTTCTTCGGTGCCGAGGTCTACCTGCCGTACCTGCTCGTGGAGCGGTACGCGTTCTCGCCCACCTTCGCCGGCCTCACGCTGACCGGCGGAGCCCTGGCGTGGGCGGCGGCGTCGGGTGTCCAGAGCCGGCTGGGCGGCAGGCTGGGCAGTCCGGCCGCCGTGCGGATCGGCTCGGTCATGGTGCTGCTGGCGATCACCCTGGCGCTGGTGACCACCGCGCTCGGCTGGCCGCCCGCCGTCGCGATTGCCGGCTGGGTCCTTGCCGGCGGCGGCATGGGCCTTGCATATCCGCGGCTGAGCGTGATGACGCTGGCTCTTTCCACGCCGGACACCGAGGGCTTCAACAGCTCGGCGATGTCCATTTCCGATTCGCTCGGCGGTGCACTCGCGCTCGCCGCCACCGGAATCGTGTTCACGGCGTTTACGACGACGGCGGCCTCCTTCGCCGGCGTCTTCGTGCTGACCGCGGTGATCGCCGCAGCCGCGGTCGCCATAGCGCCCCGCGTCGCCCACTAACTTCCCGCCCAAGGAAAACGGGTCAGATGCGCGGGAGGACCTTGTAATACAGGTGGGTCACGGCGTCGCCCTGGAGCACTGCAGAGGGGGACTACGCGGGTCGGGGCTGCAGGCGGGTGGCCCGCAGGACGGCGTCGGCGAGCGTGGCCGACTGGCCGTCCGGGCCGGTGGCTTCCCGTTCCCGGCTGGCTGCAACCTCCACGCGCCACTCTGGCGGTGCAATGCCGAGCTCGGCCGCGGCCTGCTCCGCCGTGAAGAACATCTCCGAACCCGCGTGGCCGTCGCCCCCGTGCGCGTGGCCGTGCTCCTGCGGGTGGCTGTATTCCTCGGCCTTGCTCCGCTCGTCCGATAGGCTCCGCCATGGTGGCAGGCCGTCGGGGTGGTGACCGACGATCAGCAGCGTCCCGCCCGGGCGCACCGCATCCGCAGCCACCCGGTGCGGCCGCTGCCACGGCGCCTCGGTGGAGTGCAGGAACTGGGCGGACACGAGGTCGAACTGCTCCTCCGGCGCCCACGCATCAAGGTCGCGCTGCAGCCACGTGATGCGGTTCCCGGCCGGGGAAGATGCGGCGTGCAGGCCGGCCCGTTCCAGCGCGACGGCGGAGACGTCCACCGCGGTCACCGTCCAGCCCTGCTCTGCGAGCCACAGGGCGTCGGCACCCTCGCCGCAGCCCAGGTCCAGCGCGGTGCCGGGCTTCAGCCCGGCTGCCTCGGCCACCAGCTGCGGGTTGGGCCGGCCGCTCCACACGCGCGGCCTGCTGCGGTACAAATCGTCCCAATGGCGCGCGGCGCCGTCGTGCCCCTCGTGGTCCATGGGGAATACCCTGCCACAGAATCCGCGGCCCAACTAGCTCGCAGTTGTTGTCGTTTTGAAGCCTCAAAACGACAACAAGTGCGAGTCAGTTGGGGAGCCGCACCACCACGTTCTGCGATTCGTCCGTGGACACCGGATAGCTGCGCAGGGGTCCGGCCCCGGTGGTGGAGCAGCCTGTCTCCAGCTCAAACACGTGCTGGTGCAGCGGGCACATCACCACGTCTCCGTCGATCGTGCCATCGGCGATGGGGCCGCCCTTATGCGGGCAGACAGCCGAAACCGCGCGGAGGGAACCGTCCCGGAGCCGGAACACCGCGATCTGTTCGCCGGCCACGCCGTACGCCCGCCCCTCGCCCACCGGGATCTGGTCCACCGGGCCAAGGACGTGAAGTCCGGCACTCATCGGACCGGCACTCATCGGACTGGCACCTGGGGGAGGACCTCGAGCGGGAGCGAGGTACGGAACTGGCCGGGGGTGAAGGGATCGTGACGTTCGGCCCAGGGGTCGGCGTAGGCGTCGACTGACCGCTGCATCGCCTCATCGAGCCGGGCGGCGATCCCCTCGGCGTCGTCCACGATCACCGCACGGAGGTGCTCGATACCGACGCGCGGCACGAAGGAATAGGTGCGTTCGAGCCAGTTGGCCTGTTCGCGGTAGTACTGCATGAACCGTCCGGCGAGCAGCGTCACGGTACCGGGATTGTCCACGGTGGCCAGCAGGTCCCCCTTACGGATGTGGGCGCCCGCCGCGCCGCCGACGTAGATTTCCCAGCGTCCGCCGTCGACCGCCACCACCCCCACGTCCTTGACCAGCGATTCGGCGCAGTTCCGGGGGCAGCCGGACACCGCCAGTTTCAGTTTCGCCGGTGACTCAATGCCCTGGAACCGTGACTCGATCTCGATGCCCAGCTTCGTCGAATCACCCGTGCCGAAGCGGCAGAACTCCTGACCCACGCAGGTCTTGACGGTGCGGAAGCTCTTTCCGTACGCGTAGCCCGACGGCATGTCCAGGTCCGCCCAGACCTTCGGCAGGTCCTCCTTGGGAACACCGAGCAGGTCGATCCGCTGCCCGCCGGTCAGCTTCACCAGCGGGATGTTGTATTTGTCCGCGACATCGGCGATCCGGCGGAGCTGCTCCGGTGAGGTCACCCCGCCCTTCATCTGCGGCACCACCGAGAACGTCCCGTCACGCTGGATGTTGGCGTGGACGCGGTCGTTGACGAACCGCGCATCGCGCTCGTCGATGTATTCACCGGCCCACATCATCTTCAGCAGGGACGCCAGGCCCATCTTCGATTTGGCGTCCTCCGTGCCGCCCGGCGCCAGCGCCGCGAACACGGCGGACACGGACCGCAGGCCCTGAGCGCGGATCGCCGCCATCAGCGCGGCTTTCTCCAGCGGCACGCCGGGAACGTAATAGGCGGCCGCCGGGTCCTCCGCCACGGCGCCGTCGGCGGCCCATTCCACCACCTGCCGGACCAGCAGCTTGCAGGACCCGCAGCCCTTGCCGGCCCGGGTGGCGTCCATGACGCCGGACAGCGTGGTGCAGCCGCCCCGCACGGTGTCCGCGATCGCCTGCTTGCTGACGCCGTTGCAGTTGCAGACCTGGGCATCGCCGTCGAGTTCGGCCACGCCCGACTCCTCGCCCGGTCCGCCCAGATCGAACAGCAGCGAGACACGTTCCTCAGGCAGCGGCAATCCGCGGTCGAACGCCTGCGTCAGGAAGGCCACCTTGCGGCTGTCCCCGAGCAGTGTGGCGCCGACGATCTTGCTGTCGCGGATCACGATGGACTTGAACACACCCCTGCTGGGCTCGGAAAACACCACGTGCTCGTCGGTGTCCCGCTCCGGGGCCTGCAGCCCCATGGAAGCGACGTCGACGCCGGCCACCTTGAGTTTCGTGGCGGTGCGGGAGCCCAGGTAGGTTGCCTTCGGATTGGCTCCGGTGACGTGGTCTGCCAGTACGGCGGCCTGCTCCCACAGCGGCGCCACCAGGCCGTACACCTCGCCGCGGTGCTGGACGCATTCACCGACGGCGTAGATCCCGTCCTCGTCCGGGACGCGCATGTGGTCGTCCACCACGATGGCCCGCTCCACCGGCAGGCCGCTGGTCACGGCCACCTCCACGTTGGGGCGGATTCCTGCGGCCACCACCACCATGTCGCAGGCGATGTCCGGCGCGTCCCGCAATTGGACGCCGCGCACCTTGTCGCCGCCCAGGATGGCGGTGGTCCGGCTGCTGGTGTGCACCCTGATGCCCAGTGCCTCGACGCTGCGGCGCAGGACGGCGCCGCCGTCCGGGCCCATCTGGGCGTTCATCAGGTGCGCGCCGGAATGGACGACGTCGACGTCGACGCCGTGGCTTTGCAGGCCCCGTGCGGCTTCCAGCCCCAGCAGTCCGCCCCCGATCACGACGGCACGGCGGCGATGGTCCTGCTGTGCGTAGGACACCATGCCGCGGGTGTCATCGATGGTCCGGAAAGCAAACACGCCGGGCAGCAGCCGTCCGCCCGGCGTGTACAGGCCCTCGACCGGGGGCATGAACGAGCGGCTGCCGGTGGCGATGATGAGGACGTCGTACGGGGTGGCCCGGCCGTCGTCGGAGAACACCAGCTTGGCGAAGCGGTCGATCCTTTCCACCCGGACGCCCGCGTGCAGCGTGATGCCGTTCTCCCGGTACCAGTCCAGCGAATTCAGGAAAATGCCGCCGGCGTCCTCCTCGCCGGAGAGGACATGGCTGAGCATGATCCGGTTGTAGTTGCCGTAGGGCTCGTCGCCGAACATGGTGATCCTGTGCTGGACGGCGCCTCCACGGGCCAGAATTTCCTCGACGGCCCGGGCGCCGGCCATCCCGTTGCCGATCACCACGAGCCGGCGCCGGGTGTCACCCTGGGCGCCTCGGGCGGAGCGGCTGGCGAGGGCCGTCATCAGTGCTCCACCATGCCCATGTCGATCACCACGTATCCGGTGACGCCCGTGTCCGCCAGCAGCCGCAGCTCGATCAGCGAGCCGCCGTCGATGTCTTCCACCACGCGGAGCGGGACGTGGACGTCGCCTTTCGCGGCAATCGGGAAGTACCGCATGGGCACGCCATCCCGCATCAGCACCACCGTGACCAGCTCCGCGGAGGAGTTGCCGCCGCGGAAATACAGGGTCTGGTTGATGACGCCGTCGCGGGACGAAACGCGAGAGCTGGCTGTGGATGGGCACGGCTTTTTCAAGCCCGGCTCCGTCGAACGGGAAGATGCCTTGAAGGAAGATGTTCTTCAAGATCACGGTTGGATCCTTTCGGCGGAGGGACGCTGCGGCCGCTGCCATCAGCCCCGCATGAGTCCATCCTTCGCCGCGCGTGTTACAGCGCCCGGCGGCTTGTGTAATTTCCGCTTAACACCTTCCTCACCGTTGCCCGCTTCCTCACCGGTGCCCGGAGCGCACCGGTGCCCGGAGCGCACCAGGACAGGGCGGGCCGGGAATCAGGGCAAAAGAAAACCGCGCCGCGGACCACCGGGGTGGCCGCAGCGCGGTTTTCTGGGGGTGCGGTGCTAGGAGTTGGCGGCCGCAGCGGGGACGCTGGTGTTTTCGGCCTTCCATTCCTCGATCCGTGCCTGCTGCAGCGGCGTCTGGCGGTTGAAGTACCAGGCGGCGCCCAGCAGCAGGAACCATACCGGTGCCACAACCAGGGCGAGGCGGGTGTCCTCGGCCTGGGCCAGGGCCACGAGCATGAACACGAAGAACGCCAGGACCACGTAGGGCATGAAGGCCGAACCCGGCATCTTGAAGGCGGACGCCTCGTGGAGTTCGGGCCGGCGGCGGCGGAACACGATGTAGCTGATGAGGATCATCGACCAGACGAACATGGTCAGCACCGATGCCACGGAGGTGACGATGGTGAAGGCGCCGATCACGGAGTCGCCCGCGTACAGCAGGACCAGCCCGGCCAGCAGGAAGATGCAGGAGAACAGGAGCGCGTTCTGCGGAACCTTGCGGGAGCTCAGCTTGCCGAAGGCCTTGGGGGCGTTGCCGTCCTGCGCCAGGCCATAGACCATGCGCGAGGTGGAGTAGATGCCCGAATTGGCGCTGGAGGCGGCCGAGGTCAGGACCACCAGGTTGATCACGACGGCGGCGATCCCCAGGCCGGCAAGGGTGAACATGCCGATGAAGGGGCTGCTGGCGGGGTCGATGCTGCGCCACGGGTTGACGGCCATGATGACCACCAGGGCGCCCACGTAGAAGAGCAGGACGCGGATCGGGATCGAGTTGATGGCCCGGGGGAGGTTCTTTTCCGGGTCCTTGGTTTCGGCAGCGGCCGTGCCTACGAGTTCAATGCCGGCGAACGCGAAGATGGCGATCTGGAAGCCGAGAATGAAGCCGAACAGACCGTGCGGGAACATGCCGCCGTCGTTCCACATGTTGGCCAGGTTGGCCACCGCGCCGCTCGGCGAGGTGAAGTTGGTGGCGATCATGACCACGCCGGTGGCGATCAGGGCGAGGATGGCGACCACCTTGATGATGGCGAACCAGAATTCCGCCTCGCCGAAGGCCTTGACCGTGGGAAGGTTCAGCAGGATGAGTACCACGGGCGTGATCAGTGCCGGGATCCACAGGGGCGTGCCCGGAGCGAGCTTGTCCACGTAGCCGGCGATTGCCACGATGTCGGCCACGCCCGTCACCACCCAGAAGAACCAGTAGGACCAGCCGGTAAAGAACCCTGCCCACGGGCCGAGGATGTCCCCGGCGAAGTCGCTGAAGGACTTGTAGTTCAGGTTGGAGAGCAGGATCTCGCCCATGGCCCGCATGACGAAGAACAGCATGAAGCCGATGATCATGTACACGAAGATGACGGACGGGCCCGCAAGGGAGATGGTCTTGCCGGAGCCCATGAACAGGCCGGTGCCAATGGCGCCGCCGATGGCAAGGAGCTGGATGTGGCGGTTGCCAAGTCCGCGGGCGAGGTGCGGTTCCCTGCCCTGGCCGGGTTCATCACGTTCTGTGGAGGGTTGAACGGAAATGCTGGTGGTGCGTTCAGACATCAAGTCTTCTTCCTTGTCACAGGTGCCGGCACGTGCGCGAGGGTTGCCGTGCCGGCCGCGTCGGTCCGCCGGAGATGTGACGGAACTAACAATTGGGATGGTGTTAAGACTATGAGCGGCGGAACGCTGCCTGCGCGCGCCCGCCGCCGGGGCTGCCCGGCGGGAACCGGGGCGGGTTGCCTCCATGACGGCCGGAGCGGCGCGGGGGAAAGCGCATTTCCGCAGTCCAGCCGGGATTCAGCCCCCATAGCGGGAAATTCGCAGCGAGCACGAAACGCCGCAATAGTCTTCGACATATGTTCAGCATGCCAGTCCCAAGTGTCGTCGTCCATTGTTGGCCGTGAGCTGCATCACGCACACCTGCAGGCGGTGCTGGGAAGGCGCAAATAGGGCCCGCAACCCCCGGATGGTAGACTCATGGGACTTGATGTGCAGTGATGCCCGCTTTGCTCTGTAATTTGGAGGGTGGGCTTTTTTCATGTGAGAGGCACATCCTGCGTCGATGAACGCTATTGGTCCCGGCGGCCGCTGTTTGAATACTGGCAGCAGCCCGGTTGATCACCTGACTTTTCTTCGGCGACCCCCTGGGCCAACCGGCTTCGGGGGCCGATATCCGCTGGATACCGCCTGAAAGACCCTGATAAACGCATATGACTACTTTTGCTGCCCTCGGCACGCCCAAGGCACTCTCCGAAACCCTGACTGCCCAGGGCATCGAATCCCCGTTCCCCATCCAGGTCAAGACCCTGCCGGACACCCTGGCCGGCCGCGACGTCCTGGGCCGTGGCCGCACCGGCTCCGGTAAAACCATCGCCTTCGCCATCCCCCTCGTGGCCCGCCTCGCCGAGCGCGAAGCAGCCTACTTCCGCAAGCCCGGCCGCCCCATGGGCCTGGTCCTGGCGCCCACCCGTGAACTGGCCACCCAGATCAACGCGACCATCGAGCCGCTGGCCAAGGCCATGGGCCTGAACACCACCGTCATCTACGGCGGCATCTCCCAGGCGCGCCAGGAGAAGGCCCTGCGCGCCGGCGTCGACATCGTCATCGCCTGCCCGGGCCGGCTGGAGGACCTGATCCGCCAGCGCATCCTGACCCTCGAAGCCGTCGAGGTGACGGTCCTGGACGAGGCCGACCACATGGCCGACCTCGGCTTCCTGCCCGTGGTCAAGAAGCTCATGGACATGACCCCGAGCCAGGGCCAGCGCCTGCTGTTCTCCGCCACGCTGGACAACGGCGTGGACAAGATCGTCCAGCGCTACCTGTCCAACCCGCTGACCCACTCCGTGGACGATCCGCAGGCGGCGGTGACCACCATGGAGCACCACGTGCTGGTGGTCAATGACCAGACCGTCAAGAAGCAGCTGATCGTTGAACTGGCGTCCGGCGCCGGCCGCCGCGTGCTGTTCATGCGGACCAAGCACCACGCCCGCAAACTGGCCAAGACCCTGACGGACGCCGGGATCCCCGCCGTCGACCTGCACGGCAACCTGTCGCAGAACGCCCGGGACCGCAACCTCGCCGAATTCTCCTCCGGTGAGGTCCGGGTCCTGGTCGCCACCGACGTCGCCGCCCGCGGTGTGCACGTCGACGACGTCGAACTGGTCATCCACGTCGACCCGCCCACCGAGCACAAGGCTTACCTGCACCGCTCGGGCCGTACCGCCCGTGCCGGCTCCGACGGCACCGTAGTCACGCTGACCCTGCCCGAGCAGCAGACGGACGTCCGGAAGCTCATGAAGGCTGCGGGCGTCGACGTCAGCTTTGAGCGGGTTACCGCCAGCTCCCCGATCGTTGCCGAGCTGGTGGGCGAGATCGCCGACAAGGTTGACCCCCGGACGCGCGCGGCATTGCTCGCCGCCAAGGCCAACCAGGGCGGCGGCACCTCCACCGGTGCCAACGCCGAACGCAAACGCGCACGCCGCCAGGCATCACCCACGGCCGGTGGCCGGGGTGGCCGCGGCGGCCGCGGACGGGTTTCCGCCGAGGCTCCCCGCACGGACCTGCCCCGCGCCGAACGCCGTGCCGCTGCCTACGAAGGCCGCGCCGCCGCCCGCGACGCTGCCGAGCGCGTCATCGAGCAGAACGAGGACCGCGCCACAGCGGCAGCGGCAGCCCGCCGCAACGCACGTGGCCGTGGCACGGCATCGACCCACCGCAACGACGTTCCGGCGGCTGGTGGCCGTTCAGCGGCCGGCCGAGGTTCGGACGGGCGTCCGGAATCCCGCTTCACCCGCAGCGATGCCCCCCGTGGCGGCACCGGTCGCCCGGCCACCGGCGGCCAGCGCAGCGGACGTCCGGCCACCGGACAGCGCGCCGCTGCTGGCAGCAAGGCCGGCGGCTCCAAGGCCGTCTGGTCCTCCACCACCGGTGGCACGTCCGGTGGATCCTACGCCGGCGGTTCCTCCGCGGGCGGCAGCGGCCGCTCCGGTGATGGCCGTCCGGCCCGGAAGGCTCCGCGCCGCGCGTCGGCCCCGGCGTCGAACGAGCGCCGCAGCCGCTAAACAGGCGTCGATACGCAAAATACCGGTCGCTACGGGAATTCCCGTAGCGACCGGTATTTTGCGTACCGCCAAAGCGCAGCTGGGCCGGTGGGGATCACCAGCCGCGGGCGCGCCACTCCTCGAGGTGCGGGCGTTCCGCGCCGAGCGTGGTCGGCTTGCCGTGGCCCGGGTGCACCACGGTGTTGTCCGGGTAGACGTCGAAGAGCCGCTCGGAGACGTCGGTGAGCAGCTGGTTGAACCGCTCGGGATCCTTCTGGGTGTTGCCTACGCCGCCGGGGAACAGGGAGTCTCCGGAGAAAATGTGCGCCGGACCCTCGGGGTCCTGGTAGACCAGCGCCACGGAACCGGGAGTGTGGCCCCGCAGGTGGACGGCGGTGACGTCGAATCCGTCGAAGTTCCCGACGTCGCCGTGGTCCAGCAGCACATCCACCGTCACGGGCAGTTCCGGGGCGTCGTCTGTGCCCGCAGCGGTCTTGGCCCCGGTGGCTTCAACGAGACCGGGCAGCGCGCGCACGTGGTCCCAGTGCTGGTGCGTAGTGGCGATCAGCGCCAGCCTGGGCTCGGCGGAGGTGTCTGCCGCGGCGTCCGCGAGCAGTCCCTGGATGGCCGGCAGGTCGTCCGCGGCGTCAATCAGCAGCTGTGCCCCGGACTCCTTGGCCGTCAGCAGATACACATTGTTGTCCATCTCGCTGACCGAGATCCGGCGGATGGTGATGTCCCGAAGTGAGTGAATGAGCGTGTCCATGTTTCCCAGTCTAGGGAGCCGGATCAGCCCCGCGCCGGCGGCCAGGGCCCGCCGGGAGCATCTTGAGTCCGGCCGCGCATCCCACAATCCCCGCGATGAACAGCACCTTGAGCAGGTTGAAGGGTTCGACGCCGGTGGCCATGGCCCAGCCGACCGTCAGAGCCGCGCCAATACCCACCCAGACGGCGTAGGCGGTGCCGAGCGGGATGTGCTTCACCGCCATGCCCAGACCCTGCATGCTCAGCGCGGCGGTCACGACAAATACGACCGTGGGCACGGGGCGGGCCAGGCCGTCGGACAGGCCCAGCGCCGTGGCCCAGACAGCTTCCAGGAGGGCCGAAGCGAGCAGGATGATCCAGGCCGTGGCAGGCTTCGCAAGCATCACGCCACCGCCTTCAGCCCAACCACGCACGCAGCGATACCGCCGAGCAACAGCAGCCGCGCCGCCGTCGGCCGTTCAACTTTGGCCACGATCGCGTAGGCGGACGTCAGCACCACACCCACGCCGACCCACACCGCGTAGGCGGTGCCGGTGGGAATGGACTGCATCGCGATGCCGAGGCCGGCGGTGCTGGCCACGACGGCAACGAGGAAGAGCACCCCGGCCGCGACCCGGCGCCGGCCCGTGGATTGGGAGGCCCGGTGCAGCGCTGCCGCCCACACCGCCTCGAGGGCGCCGGAGAGAATGAGGATGAACCACGACATGACAGATCCTTTGGCCAGTCTTGTCGCGCACCGGGTACTGAACCGTCGTCCGGAGGTCCGGGGAGGGGACCTAGGCTTTTACCCTAGCAACGCCCGACGGCGGGTGCCACCGTTGGTGGCAAAACTCACCGGTAATGTGGCCCGGGTTAGCCGGTTACCGGATCGATGGACACCACGGCCAGGAACCCGCGGCCCAGGATTTCCGGCGGTTGGCTGTCCGAGCCCACCACTGCGTCGTAGCGGCCGAGCGGGACGGGCGTGCTGTCCGCCCCGGCGCTTCCCGGGCTGGCGGCCCTTCCCGGACTGACCGTTGCCTGTCCCTGCAGCAGGATGCCCAGCTGGCCCTCGAACACGGGATGGGCCCGCTTCTTGGACAGCTCGATGATCGAGGTGTACGCCTTGAAGGCCCCCTCCCGGGCAATGACATTAAGGTTTCGGACATTCCCGGTGGGCAGGGCGGACGAGGAGGCCGCGCCGCCGGGAAAGCGGAACGGCCGGTATTTTTCGAGCGGATGCTCGGTGCCGTCCACGGCCAGCAACAGCAGTTCGCCCTCGACCACGGTCAGCACCCGTTCCATCCCCGGAAAGGCGGAGTACTCCCCGGCGCTGGTGACGTCGGCGATGCTGACCCGCCAGTCCCACGCCCCGTCTTCAGATGCAGCAGTGCCGGCCGAAGCGCCCCCGCTGCGGCTGGCAAGCTCGCGGGTGACCCCGCCGCCGTTGCGCCAGGGCTGGGGTTTGAGGTCGGCGAAGCGGATAATCTCCATCAGCCCAGCCTATCCGCGCGTTGCCCCGCTCTCCCTCCCCGCGTAAAGTCGGCGACGGATCGCTGCGGTCGAGGGCGATGCTTTCAACACAAAGGAGCCGGTGAATGTTCGTCAAAGTCTGCGGCCTGAGCACGCCTGAATCTGTCCGGGAAGCCGTGGAAGCCGGCGCGGACGCCGTCGGCTTTGTCCTGACGGCCAGCCCCCGCGTCGTATCGCCCGCGCAGGTCACCAAGCTCGCTGAGGGAGTGCCCGACGGCGTGGCCGCCGTCGGCGTCTTCCGCTCCGAACCGGCCGCCGACGCGGTGGCCATCGCCCGGGCGGCCGGGCTGGACTGGATCCAGCTCCACGGTGAGCGCACACCTGATGACGTAAAAACAGCGCACGACGCCGGCATGAAGGTCATCCGCGCCGTCACCATGGGTGCCGGACCGGACGCATTTGCCGACTGGGGCGAGGACCTGTTGCTCGTCGACGCCGCAGTTCCCGGTTCCGGCGAGGCCTGGGACTACGGTTCCGTGCGTGACAAAGGCCTGGCGGGACGGCAGTGGCTCCTGGCCGGCGGCCTGGACCCCGCCAACGTGTCGAAGGCCGCCAGCGATGCCGGGGCATGGGGCGTGGACGTCTCCTCCGGCGTCGAGCAAAGCAGGGGAGTGAAGGACCTGGCCAAGATCAGGGCGTTCGTGGCGGCGGCTAAAGGCTGACCGCCATGACCCGGTCAATGCCGTGACTCCGTCCGTAACGGACCGCGGCGCCAGGACGCCCGCGGCTCCTCTGTACGCCGCCGGATTCGTGACCGCGTTCGGCGCGCACAGCATTGCCGCCGGCTTGGGCGCCCAGAGCGGCAACATCGGCCTGACCCTGCTGAACCTGGGAATCCTGCTGGCCGTCTACGACCTCTCCGAGGTGTTCCTCAAGCCTGTCTTTGGC
Source organism: Arthrobacter sp. OAP107 (assembly GCF_040546765.1). Taxonomy (NCBI): domain Bacteria; kingdom Bacillati; phylum Actinomycetota; class Actinomycetes; order Micrococcales; family Micrococcaceae; genus Arthrobacter; species Arthrobacter sp. OAP107. The sequence goes on from NZ_JBEPOK010000001.1 coordinate 153,002, forward strand.
GCGCTGAGCGACCGGATCGGGGCCAAGCCTGTCATCGTCGGCGGACTCATCGGCTTCGCCGTCCTGTCCCTGATCGGCCTGTGGGCCGCCAATCCGCTGCTGCTGGGCCTCGCCCGCCTGGGCCAGGGTGCCGCCGCCTCGGCGTTCTCCCCGGCGTCCTCGGCCATGGTGGCCCGGCTCTCGGCCGGGAAGAACGCCGGGACCTTCTTCGGCAGGTACGGGTCCTGGAAGAGCCTCGGGTACGTGATCGGCCCGCTGCTCGGTGCCGGGCTGATTGCCGCCGGCGGCTTCGCGCTGCTGTTCGGGGCGTTGTCGGCGCTTGCCGCGGCCACCGCCGTGTGGGTCCTTCTGGCCGTGCCGCACCTGCCGCCGCTCCCGCGCCAGCGGTACACCGTGCTGGACCTGGCACGGCAGGTTGCCGAGCGCAGGTTCCTGGTGCCCACTTTGGTGCTGGCCGCCTCGATGGGCGCCATGGGCGCCGCGATCGGTTTCCTCCCTGCCCTGGCCGTGCAACATGGCCTGGATCCGGTGGCGGGCACTGCCGCCGTCAGTGTCCTGGCCGTCGCCTCGCTGCTGGTCCAGCCGCGGATCGGAGCCATGCGCGACATGCACCGCATTGGCGACGCCGGGGGGATGCGCACGGGCCTGCTGCTCACCGCTGCCGGGGTGGGCCTCGTGGCGGCAGCACCGGGACCGGTCACCATCTTCATCGCCGCGGCGGTGATCGGCGCCGGCGTCGGCGCGGCCACCCCGCTGGGCTTTGCGCATCTGGCGGACAGCACGCCGAAGGAAAGGATGGGGCGGACCATGGGCTCGGCCGAGCTCGGACGCGAACTCGGCGACGCCGGCGCCCCGCTCCTGGTGGGTGCCATCGCCACCGCCGCCTCACTCCCGCTGGGTCTGGGGCTGCTGGCGCTGATGGTCGCCGCCGCGGGCGTCCCGCGCCTCGGTGCAAGGGCGGCTGTTCGCCAGGACGAAAGTCCGCAGGCTGAAGGTTAAGGGTTAAATCAGGGCAGATCCCGAGCCACTTCGGCCTCCGCGACCGGCAGAATGGACGGATGAAGACACTCCTGAACATCATCTGGCTGGTTTTCGGCGGCTTGTGGCTGGCGCTCGGTTACTTCGCCGCCGGCATCATCTGCTGCCTGCTCATCGTGACCATCCCGTGGGGCATCGCCTCCTTCCGGATCGCGTCCTACACCCTGTGGCCATTCGGGCGGATGGTGGTGGACAAGCCGGGCGGAAACGGCGTGTTTTCGCTGCTCGGCAACGTGATCTGGCTGCTGGTGGCCGGCATCTGGATCGCGGTCGGACACGTGGTCACCGCAGTCGCCATGGCCCTGACCATCATCGGCATCCCGCTGGCCATCGCCAACCTGAAGCTGATCCCGGTTTCGCTGATGCCGCTGGGCAAGCAGATCGTGCCCACGGACAGGCCGTTCATCACCGCCTACCGCTGACCCACAACTTCCGGCCGGCGCCGGTCACGCCAGTTCGCCCTGCAGGTTTCGGCGGGCGGCGTCCAGCCAGAGCTTGCGGGCCCGTTCGGTATGGAAGAGAGGGTCCAGCGCCAGCAGCTGGCGGACGACGGCGGCCCTTCCGGCCGCGAAATCGGCGTCGCCGATGTGCGCATAATCTTCCCGGACGGCAGCAACGTACCGGGCGTAGGGCTCCGGTTCCCCGCCCAGAACCGACAGGTCGGCATCGCAGAGGAGGGCGCCGTCGTCGTCCCCTGCCTCCGGCCGGTGATCAGAGGTGAGCCGGACCAGCCGCGCCACCTCCTCGACGTCGGCCGGCGGGAGACCGGCCTGGGCGAGCCGGAGCTCGGCGAGCCGGGCGGATTCCTCCTCGTCCTGGCCCGCCACACCCCGGTAGACGGCGTCATGGAACCACGCCGCCAGGACCACGGTACGCGGCGGCCGGGCAGGTTCGGTGAGCAGGTCCAGGGCCTCCAGCACGGCGAGCAGGTGGGTGCAGCCGTGATACCTGCGGTGGCCCTCGCTCCAGCGGTCCAGCAGGTCCAGGAACAGGGCGTCATGGCCCGGCATCACCGTGTTCCAGCGGTTGAGCAGGGGAGTCTTGAGGGACTTCGTGCGGCTGCGGGCCGGGATCCGGAGCCCGCTGGCGATGAGTTTCCGGACCAGGACCCGCGCCTCCACCGGGACGGCGCCCGCGGTCACCAGATCGTCATAGCGGCGCTGCGGCACGTCGTAGTGGTCGCCGTCGAAAGCCCGCTCAGGGATGCCCACGGCAGCGGCGAAGGCGTGGAGTTCCGTCAGGGACGTGTCCGAAATCAGGTGCGAAAACAGTGTGTCGTGGGCAGGCCAAAGCGGCGGATCGAGGTAGACGGCCATGGGGAGATTCTAAGCGCAGGACGGCATTGCCTGCTGAGGGCCGTGGAGACTACCTATGTCCGATCTCGAAGCTGTCCGTGAAGGTGTAGCCGTCCGCGGGAACGAACCGTGCTGACAGCCGGTCCCGAGTGACCGTCACGTCGAGGGTGCCGAGGGCGGCGTCGCGGTTTTTTCCTGACCAGGCAGCAAAGTAGGGGGACTCGGGGTCCTCGCCGTTGACGTCATAAAGCCCCACGCCGCCGGTACCCACGGTGGCGAACACGGTTCCGGCACCCTGAACCATGGCGTTGTCAGCGTCGGCGAGGCAGCCTCCGGAAAAGCTGTCCGGCACCAGCACCGGGCAATCCTGGCGCCGCCCCAACTGATGGCTCCGCTGGTAAATGTGGTCGTGACCCGTCAGCACCAGGTCCGCCTTCTTGTCGACGAGCAGGTTGGTGAAGTCACGCCCGGCCTGGCAGCCGTACTTGCCCACGCTCAGGCACGGTGTGTGCATGCCGACGACGGTCCATGGGATCTTCTTGGTCCTCGCCCCGTCCAGGGCGGCTGCTGTCCACCGCCAGCGCTCGCTGTCCGGGGAGTAGTCCAGGGTGTTGCCGTCGTGGAACTCGATGCCGGGGGACACCATGATGAAGCGCACCAGCGGGTTCTGTTCCGGATAATCCGCGTACCACTGGACTCCGTATTCGCCCTGGAGTCCCGGCAGCCTGTTGGGCAGGCACTGGACGATGTTGGCGATGTCGCCGTCGTGGCCGTCGCTCTCGTGGTTTCCCGTCACCACCTGGTAGGGGAAGTCTCCGCCCAGCTTGCTGGTGACCATGTCACAGAACTCCTGCTCGCGGCCTGCCTCGTACGAGAAGTCTCCGAGGGCCAGGTTGAGCTCAGGATGAAGGCCGTTGACTGTGTCAAGCACCTTTCGTGCTCCCGTGCCCAGCCCGATGTCACCCTGGGCCGTGAAGTGGACGGCGGGCGCGGCGTTCCCCGGCCGGGTGGTCCCGGCCGGGGAAGAGGTTTCCACGGGGCTGGACGGCCTTCCCGACGGCGGCGCGGGCGGACCGGCCTGGCAGGCGGTGAGCAGCAGCGCCAGCGAGAGAACGGCCGGAGCCACGCCGGACCATGTCCGCTGTTTAGACAGTCCAGTCATGATCCCTCACACCGCGGAGCTGAGCCTGATGCCGCTGCAGGCTGGGACAGTAATACTGCTAGGTCCTCAGGGTAATGCCCGCAGTGCCCCCAGACCATAAGCCGGCCTGCCGCATGACAGTGACAAGCATTGCAATGAATATGACAAATCATGTCAATCACCGTACGCTCGCAGTCGGACCTCTCGCCCCCAACGCTAAGGACCCCACGTTGAAGATCGCGAAAATCCTGGCCACGGCCGCGGCCGGTGCAGCGCTGCTGGCTCCCGTTCTCTCCGCCCAGTCCGCCCGGGCAGTTGTGGCCGCGGATGCGCCGGCGCCCCATGGCGACGGCACGTTCAGCAGGGACATTGCAGGCGGCAGCACCACCACAGTTTCAGCCGCCCCCTTCGTGGCGCAAGTTTCCTTCGATTCCGCAGGTACCAGCGTCGGGTGTACCGGGAGCCTGATCGCGGCCAGTTGGGTCGTCACGGCCAAGCACTGCAACTCGACGAGCCTGAGGTCGGTGCGGCTGGGCACCGGCTACCTCGGGGCCGGGGGCGCCGTCCGTTCGGTTACCAGGCGCTATCCCGCCCCGGCCGGCGATGTCCTGCTGCTGAAGCTGGCCACGCCGTACTACGGCTCCTACGTTGGCCTGTCCAGTTCCTTTCCCACCACCGGAACGCCCGCGAAGGTGTATGGCTGGGGTTATCAGTCAGAGGGGTCCGGTGCCATGTCCTACTACCTGAAGGCGGCGGACGTCTCGGTGGTCTGGCAGGGCGTGGACAGCTATGGCGGCCCGTCTGTCCGGACGCGGTCCGAGAGTGGCCACACGCTGAACGGCGACTCGGGCGGGCCGCTGATTGTGAACGGCAAACTGGCGGGCGTGCTGTCGACGTCGGACATCCTGCCGGCCCGGAACCCTGCGAACTACACCGGCTACTTCAATGACCACGCCTCTGTGGTCCGCAACCTCGCCTGGATCACCAGCGTCTCGGGGATCCGGGGCTCCTAGCGGCTACATTCCTGGCAAATCGAGGGTCTCGTACACCTGGATGCTGGCGCCGGGCATCATGAGGTGGGGGTGCCCATCAAGAAGGGCCAGGGCGCCGTCCATGTCCTCGGCCTGCAGGATGCCGTAGCCCCCCACGCTCGTGTTCGTGTCCGTGGCGCCCGTCTGCGTCAATTCCTTGCCGGCGCCCAGGGGCTGGCCCATGTCGACGATGCCGCTGCCGGCCCGGGACGCCCACTCCATCCAGGCCTTCATGCCCTCCTGCGCGGCTTCGGGGGAACTCTCCGCCATCTGGGATTGTGCCGACTGCGGTGCGTTGTAAAGAACTACAAACTTCTTCATTGCCGGTCCTGTCTCTGGGGGTGGTCTAGGGACTAGTTTCTTTGGGCTGGCGCCAGCAGCCACAGATCGATCCTAGGGGGATTCGGCCAGTGGCGATACAGTTCAAGGGCCACCGTTCACGGAAAATTCGCCCGCCCGCCAGAGGGCATTTCGCTGTGGGAAAACTTGGCCGGGAAGGCGTGAAAAAGCAAAGTTGAGCGTAGTAGACTCAACTTCGCTAAACCGTTTTCGAAAGGAGCTCTCTTTGGACGTCAAATTCACCACCAAGAGCCAGGAGGCTCTTTCGGCTGCCGCCATGAACGCCTCCACGGCCGGGAACCCGCAGGTGGAACCCGCCCACCTGCTCAAGGCGCTGATGGATCAGCGGGAGGGCGTCGCCGTCGCCCTCCTCCGCGCCACCGGAACGGACCCGGACGCCGTCAGCGTGCAGGCCAGCACCGCCATCAAAGCCCTTCCCGCCTCGTCCGGAAGCTCGGTCCAGCAGGCCCAGCTGTCCCGGCCCTCCCTGCAGGCGATCCAGAACGCCCAGAACGAGGCCGACAAGCTGGGTGACTCCTTCGTCTCCACCGAGCACCTGCTGCTGGGTCTTTCGGCGGGAAGCGACGGCGTGGGCAGGCTGCTGCGCGATGCCGGCGCGTCCCACGAGGCGCTGGCGGCGGCGCTCCCGGGTGTCCGCGGCGACCGCAAGGTCAACTCACCCGATCCCGAGAACACTTTCCAAGCCCTGGAAAAGTTCGGCACCGACCTCACCGCCGTGGCGCGTTCGGGGAAGCTCGATCCGGTCATCGGCCGCGACAGCGAAATCCGCCGTGTTGTGCAGGTGCTCAGCCGCCGGACCAAGAACAACCCTGTGCTGATCGGCGAGCCCGGCGTCGGCAAGACCGCCGTCGTCGAGGGCCTGGCGCAGCGGATGGTGGCCGGCGACGTGCCGGAAAGCCTCCGCGGCAAGACCCTGATCGCCCTTGACCTGGCCTCCATGGTGGCCGGCGCCAAGTACCGCGGCGAGTTCGAGGAGCGGCTCAAGGCCGTCCTTGAGGAGATCAAAAACTCCGAAGGCCGGATTGTCACATTCATCGACGAGCTGCACACCGTGGTGGGTGCCGGGGCCACTGGCGAAAGTGCCATGGACGCCGGCAACATGCTCAAGCCCATGCTGGCCCGCGGTGAGCTGCGGCTGATCGGTGCCACCACCCTCGACGAATACCGCGAGAACATCGAAAAGGACCCTGCCCTGGAGCGGCGCTTCCAGCAGGTGTACGTCGGGGAGCCCAGCGTGGACGACACCATCGGCATCCTCCGCGGCCTGAAGGAGCGGTACGAGGCCCACCATAAGGTGGCCATCGCCGACTCCGCGCTGGTGGCCGCCGCGACGCTGTCCAACCGCTACATCTCCGGCCGGCAGCTGCCGGACAAGGCGATCGACCTCGTGGACGAGGCCGCCTCCCGGCTGCGCATGGAGATCGACTCCGCCCCGGAGGAGATCGACCAGCTGCGCCGCGCCGTTGACCGGCTCACCATGGAGGAGCTCGCCCTGCAGGGCGAGACGGACGCCGCGTCCGTGGAGCGCCTCGCCGCGCTGCGCGCCGACATGGCGGACAAGAAGGAGCAGCTGGCCGGTCTCAACGCCCGCTGGGAGGCCGAGAAGGCCGGCCTGAACCGGGTGGGCGACCTGAAGGCAAAGCTGGATGAGCTGCGGTCCACTGCGGACAAGGCGCAGCGTGAAGGCGACCTGGAGACGGCGTCCCGGATCCTCTACGGCGAAATTCCTGCCCTGGAACGAGAGCTGAACGCCGCCGCGGAGGCGGAAGCCGCCGTCGCGGACAAGTCCGCGCTGATGGTGGCGGAGGACGTCACCGCCAATGACATCGCCGAGGTCATCTCGGCGTGGACGGGCATCCCGGCCGGCCGCATGCTCCAGGGCGAAAGCCAGAAGCTGCTGCACATGGAGGAGGAGCTCGGCAAGCGGCTGATTGGCCAGTCCAAGGCCGTCACCGTCGTGTCCGACGCCGTCCGGCGCGCACGGGCCGGCATCAGCGACCCCAACCGGCCCACCGGTTCCTTCCTGTTCCTCGGCCCCACCGGCGTCGGCAAAACCGAGCTCGCCAAGGCGCTCGCGGACTTCCTGTTCGACGACGAACGCGCCATGGTGCGGATCGACATGTCCGAGTACAGCGAGAAGCACTCCGTAGCGCGCCTGGTCGGTGCGCCTCCCGGCTACGTCGGTTACGAGGAGGGCGGCCAGCTCACCGAGGCCGTCCGCCGCAGGCCGTACTCCGTGGTGCTGCTGGACGAGGTGGAGAAGGCCCACCCCGAGGTGTTCGACATCCTGCTGCAGGTGCTCGACGACGGCCGCTTGACCGACGGACAGGGCCGCACCGTGGACTTCCGCAACGTGATCCTGGTGCTCACCTCCAACCTGGGCAGCCAGTTCCTCGTGGATCCCACGCTGGATGCGAACGCCAAGCGCAACGCGGTGATGGCCACGGTGAATGCTAGCTTCAAACCGGAGTTCCTGAACCGGCTGGACGAGGTGGTTCTGTTCGATCCGCTGTCAGTTGAGGAGCTCGCCCGCATTGTCGAGCTGCAGGTCGCCGACCTGGCCAAGCGACTGCACGACCGGCGGCTCTCACTCGAGGTCACCGAAGGTGCCCGCTCCTGGCTGGCGATGTCCGGCTTCGACGCGGCGTACGGCGCCCGGCCGCTGCGCCGTCTCGTGCAGCGCGAAATCGGCGACCGGCTGGCCAAGGCCATCCTGGCCGGCGACATCTCCGACGGCGACACCGTCCTGGTGGACACCGCAGCGGATCTCGGGGAACTCACCGTGGAGGGACTGGAGGCACTCTCAGGGCCCGACGGCGGCGCGTCCCTGGGCAGCGGGCTCACCGTCCGCCGCCGGGACTAGGCAGGCGCGACTGGCGGGACGGGAGCAGGGCAGTTACGGGAGCAGGCTTGCCTTGATGATGTTGCCGGACGCGGTGACGTAGCAGTCCACGCGGCGGTCGCCCTTGGCCCAGCTCGCCGTGCTCGGGTAGGCGAGGCGGTAGTTCAGGTTGTAGGCGTTGGACTTCTCCGTCAGGGCGGCCGTCTGGCACGTCTCCCTGGCCCGGGTCTTCAGGGCTTCCCGGCCTGGGTACGCGTCACCGTCGGCGTAATGGGTGACCGACACAAGCTGGGCGGAATGGTCGATGGTGCAGGCAACGATCGTGGACTTGGACGCTTCGGGGTCGAAGTCCTTGAAACAGTCGCCCACACGGAAGTCCAGCGGGCTCACGCCGGCCAGGGGCAGGCTGGGCCGGGGAGACGCGGCCGGCGGGGCGGCGGAGGGCTCCGCCGCTGCCGCCTCTGGCCGGTTGGCAGACTGCAAGGTGGCGGCGGCGAGGAGCGACGTCAGGAGCCACACGAGCAGGCCGCCGACTACCAGCAGCGCGGCAAGAAATCCGGCCTTGAGCAGGGTTTGCCGGGCCTCGGGCCGTGCGAGCCGGGAACGGACCGATCCTGCGAGGCTTTTGAGCCGTGCCGGACCGTCTTGGGCTTCGCTGGGTCGGACTCGTGCCGCCGCGGCTGAGCTCGGCTCGGGCTGCACGGCGACGGCGCGGGCCGGCCCGCGTTCCCCGTCGTGGCTGGGATCGTTGTCACTCATATGGGGCGGCACCCCTTCCTGGCGTTCGCTCGGCGGCGGGCATCAAATGCAGTCGTTCAGGAGACTCTATCGAACAAAAAATCTTTGCGAGCCCCGGATTGCCGCGGAGAAGGGGGCCACGCGGGCCTCCGGAGGCCCGCGTGGCAAGCAGATGCCGCCGAAAGCATGTAATCTAGGGGTACGACAAATTGACCAAACATTCCGGGGCCTCACCGATCGCCAAAGGTGACCACCTCCGGTCCAAGTACAAAAGGGGGTCACGCCATGGGGCGCGGCCGTCAAAAGGCAAAAGCTACCAAGCAGGCTCGGGACATCAAGTACTACTCCCCGAACACCGATTATTCGGCCCTACAGCGTGAGCTCACGGGTCCGGGAAGTCGTGCCACGAGCCATTTCGCGAATGAACCGGTCGAGCCGGACTATTCAGCCTACGTGGATAAGTACGCGGACGATTTGGATGAAGACGACGACGAGGTAGACAGCCGCCGTATCGGTTAGCCGTTCCCGCTGAACTGCCGTCAGGCAATTGGCTGCACGCCGCCGTCGAACACCTCCTGGGTATCTCCCGCATTAGGGTTGCCCGCTTCCCTTCATGACCCGGACTTCTTGTCATAGCCCGATACTTGGCGGCAGGGGAAAGTCCGGTGTCACCACAGTTATCAGGCCCGTTGGGCACGCCACTCTTTGGCGTGCCCAACGGGCCTTTTGGCGTTTCCGGATCCGCCAGCTTCGCCCCGGCCCAGCAGGTGGCTGAGACAGCGGGCAGCCTGGAGCGGCTCGTTGCCTTCACCGGACGGGCGTGCACGCCGGCGCCTAGAAGAATTAGGCTTGAGGGACTTCAGTCAACGAAAGGTACGGAGGCATGGTGCAGCGCAGCGGGTACAGACTCGGAGAGCTCTGCTGGGCGGACGTCCAGACGCCGGATGTGGCTGCGGCCAAGGTCTTCTACGCCGCGGTGTTCGGGTGGCGCTACGAGGACCTGCCCACTCCGGACGGCCGCAGCTACGCGAAGGCCTTCCTGGATGACGACCTCGTGGCGACGGTGGCGCCGCAACCGCAGCAGGGCAACACAAACCAGCCCGCGCACTGGAACGTCTACTTCGCCACGGACGACGCCCGGTCCACCGCGGAGGAAGCCGACCACGCCGGCGGCGCGGTGCAATTCGGGCCGGAGGACATCGGGGACACCGGAACCATGGTGTTCGTGGAGCCGCCGGGCGGCGGCGCCACCGGCGTATGGCAGGCCGGCACCCACCCGGGCAGCGGGCGGCACAACGAGCCCGGTGCCTTCGCCTGGGCCGAGCTGATCACGCCCGAACCGCGGGCCGCGGTCGGATTCTTCCAGCAGCTCTTCGGGCACGACGTGACCGAATATCCGCAGGACGATGGCGGAACCTACACCACGCTGATGGTGGACGGGGCGGAGGTGGCGGGCGTCGCCCCGGCACCCGAGGAAGACGGGGACGACGAAGACGGCAGCCGCGGCTGGCAGGTCTGCTTCGGCGTGTCCAGCGTTAAGGAAGCGGTGCTGTCGGCCGTCGCCGCCGGCGCCGAGGTGCTCGTGGAGCCGGAGTTCGACGACGACGGCGGCACCATCGCCACGCTGAAGGACCCGCAGGGCGGGGTGTTCAGCGTCCTGCAGGTCTAACGCCGACGTCTTTTAAACGCCGAGGGCCCACCATCTGCCGTCCAGGCAGGCGGTGGGCCCTCGATGTTTTAGCTACGCGTAGGCGTTGACCAGCTGGACTGCGCCGCCGTCCACGCCCTTGGCGCCCTGCACGTAGTCCGGGCCGGTCTTGACCACGGCGTCCGAGTCGGCGCTGACGGCGCCCATGATCCAGGACGGCAGTCCGCGCTCGTTGAGGCGGGCCACGGCGGCATCTGCGGCTTCGGCGGACACCACGGCCACCATTCCGACGCCGAGGTTCAGCGTGCGCTCCAGGTCGGGCAGCGGCACCCGGCCCAGTTCGGAGACGAGCTTGAAGATGGCGGGCAGCTCCCAGGTGGACCGGTCAACCGTGGCCACGAGGCCCTGCGGCAGCACGCGGGCCAGGTTGGCTGCCAGGCCGCCGCCGGTGACGTGGCTGAAGCCGTGCACAGCCTTGTCCCCGGTGACCGGGAACGCCCGGGCCAGGTCCAGGCAGTCCGCAGCGTAGACGCGGGTGGGTTCCAGCAGTTCCTCGCCCAGCGTGCGCCCAAGTTCGGAGACCTGGCGGTCCAGGGCCCAGCCGGCGTGGTTGATGACGCGGCGGACCAGCGAGTAGCCGTTGGAGTGCAGGCCGGAGGAGGCCATGCCGATTACCACGTCGCCGGCGCGGACGCGGTCTGGTCCGAGCAGCGCGTCGGCTTCCACGACGCCGGTGGCGGCGCCGGCGACGTCGTACTCGTGCTCGCCCAGCAGGCCGGGGTGCTCGGCGGTTTCGCCGCCCACCAGTGCGGTGCCGGCCACGGAGCAGGCGGCGGCGATGCCGCGGACGATGTCGGCGATGCGCTCCGGAACCACCTTGCCGCAGGCGATGTAGTCGGTCATGTACAGCGGCTCGGCGCCCACCACCACGATGTCGTCAACTACCATGCCCACGAGGTCGTAGCCGATGGTGTCGTGGATGTCCATTGCCTGGGCGATGGCCACCTTGGTGCCCACGCCGTCCGTGGAGGTGGCGAGCAGGGGCTTCTTGTAGGTCAGGAGCTTGGAGACGTCGTACAGGCCTGCGAAACCGCCGACGCCGCCAATCACCGATGCGTTGTGGGTCGCCTTGACGGCGTCCTTCATGAGCTCGACGGCGCGGTCGCCGGCCTCGACGTCCACACCGGCGGCCGCATAGGTGATGCCGGCGTTGTTCTGGGCAGCATTCATGTCAGCAGTGGAGGAAGCGGAAGTCATCAGGACTCTTTCTTGTCAGCGCCGACGGTCGCAGCGTCGTGGTGGAGATCCGGCACGCGGTCGGCGTCGGTGAGCAGGTTCTCGAGCTCGGAATCCGGCCCCGGGTCACAGCCCGTGGCACCCGGCTTCTCCGCGGGGTCCTCGGTCACCGGGATGCTGTCCGGGTTGCCGGGGGTGGCGGCAGCCGGTTCGATGGCCGCTTCGGCGGCGGCGTCGGCTGCCGGGCCAGCCACAGGAGCTGCGCCGGACGCGGCAGGCAGTCCGCCAAGGTCCGTGCGCTCCAGCAGGTTCTTGCCAAGCTTGTCCGCGCCGGGTAGCTCGATGGGGTACTTGCCCGTGAAGCATGCTGTACAGAGCCGTTCGCGGGGCTGCTGGGTGGCGCCGATCATGCCGTCCTCGGAAATGTACGCCAGCGAATCGGCGCCGATGGCCTGGGAGATCTCCTCGATGGTGGCGCCGTTGGCGATCAGCTCTGCCCGGGAGGCGAAGTCGATGCCGTAGAAGCAGGGCCACTGGACCGGCGGGGAGGAAATCTTGACGTGGACGGCGGCGGCGCCGGCCTCGCGGAGCATCCGGACGATGGCACGCTGCGTGTTGCCACGGACGATCGAGTCATCCACCACCACCACGCGCTTGCCGCGGATCACGGACTCCAGGGCGTTGAGCTTCAGCCGGATGCCCAGTTGGCGCAGCGTCTGCGAGGGCTGGATGAAGGTGCGGCCCACGTAGGAGTTCTTGACGAAGCCGTGCGCGAACGGGATGCCGGATTCCTCGGCGTAGCCCACCGCCGCGGGGGTGCCGGATTCGGGGACCGGGATGACGATGTCAGCGGTCTGGGTGTTCTCGCGTGCGAGCTGGCGGCCCATCTCCACGCGGGATTCGTAAACGGACCTGCCGGCGATGGCGGCGTCCGGCCGCGCGAGGTAGACGTATTCGAAAACGCAACCGGCCGGCGTCGGGTCCGCGAAGCGGCGGGACCGCACGCCCTGTTCGTCGATGGCGATGAACTCGCCGGGCTCGATCTCACGGATGAAGCTTGCGCCCACGGTGGCGAGGGCGGACTGCTCGGAGGCAACCACCCAGCCGCGTTCCAGGCGGCCCAGGCAGAGCGGGCGGATGCCGAAGGTGTCGCGGGCCGCGTAGAGCGTGCCCTCGTCCATGAAGACGAAGCAGAAGCCGCCGCGGATCTTGGGGAGCAGTTCGAGGGCGGTCTCCTCGAGGGTCTTGCCCTCTTCGCCTTCGAGCAGCGCCGTCACCAGGGCGGTGTCGGAGGTGTTGCCCTGCTTCATTTCGCCGCTGAGCTGGCCGCCGTTGCGCTCATGGATCATGGCGTTGAGTTCGGCCGTGTTGGTCAGGTTGCCATTGTGCGCCAGGGCCACCGTGCCGGTGGCGGTGGCGCCCAGGGTGGGCTGGGCGTTGGCCCAGTGGCTGGCTCCGGTGGTGGAGTAGCGGCAGTGGCCCACAGCCAGATGCCCGGTCAGGGTGTTAAGCGTGGTCTCGTCGAAGACCTGGGACACGAGGCCCATGTCCTTGTAGACGTTGATCCGCTTGCCGTCGCTGGTGGCTATACCAGCCGACTCCTGTCCGCGGTGCTGCAGTGCGTACAGCCCGTAGTAGGTAAGTTTTGCTACTTCTTCACCTGGTGCCCAGACGCCGAAGACGCCGCAAGCGTCCATCGGGCCTTTTTCGCCAGGGAGAAGATCATGAGAAAGTTTTCCATCGCCGCGTGCCACTGGTTGATTATCTCACGTCATGGGGTAAGGAAATTCCGGCCGACGGATTATGACCGCTGGCCGGGCTCGCCGCCGTCGTCCGCGGTCCGCTCCGGGGCCGGGCCCGGCTCCGGAGCGGGTTCGGTGATTATTTCCACGCCTGCGGCGGGATGTTCCGTTTCCGGGACTGATTCGACGACACCGCGGCGGGCGCGGCGGACGCTGGCCCGGTCCAGGATTAGGGCGGCAATTGCGCCGAGAATCACACCGGCCGCGGCGCAAGGCACCATGAAGAAGCCGTACACGGTCCCGCGGTCGTAACTGGCGTCGCCGGGCAGGGCGTACGCAATGACCGCCGCCGCGGCAAAGCCCACCAGCCCGCCCAGGACCAGGAAGGGGACATACTTGGGGGCGCGCCGGACGGTGATTTCGCGCCGTTCAGGAACCCCGCGTTCGGGGGTGGGCTGGTCGGAAGACATGCCATCTAGCCTACTGTCATCCCGGCCGCCGGCCGGCCTCGGTACACTCGGCCCCGTGTTCAGGCCTGCGCCCCCTGTACCAGCCGCTGCCGCTGTTCGCCCAGGAGCTCCCCGCCGGACAGCCGCATGAGGTCCCCGGCCTGCAGGTACGGGAAGCGGCCGGACAGCGCCACGCCCTCCGGGGTGCCGGTGGTGATGAGGTCCCCCGGTTCCAGCACCAGGTACTGCGAGAGCCGGCGGACCAGTTCGGCCGGTCCAAAGACCATGTCCGCGGTCGTGCTGTCCTGCCGGACCTCGTCATTGACCCAGGAAGCGAGGCGGATATCGTTGGCCTGCACCGCCGTCGAGGGCACCAGCCAGGGCCCCACCGGGTTGAAGGTGGGGCAGGACTTGCCGAGCGACCACTGCGGTCCGGAGTGCTCCAGCTGGTACTCGCGCTCGGAGACGTCGTTGGACAGGACGTAGCCCGCGATGCAGTCCGCCGCTTCGGCGTCGGAGGCCAGGTAGCTGGCGCGCCGGCCGATCACCACGCCCAGCTCCACCTCCCAGTCCACCCGCTGCGCCCCGGGCGGGATGACGACATCGTCGTCGGGGCCGACCACGGTGTTGGGGTGCTTGAAGAAGATGATGGGACGCTCGGGCACGGGCAGGCCGGATTCTGCGGCGTGCGCGGCGTAGTTAAGCCCCACTCCGATCACGGCGCCGGGCCTGGCGATCGGGGCACCGATCCTCTTGCCGTCGACCGTCACACGGGGGAGGCCGCTCAGGTCCAGGTCCTCCAGTTGGCCGGACCAGGCCTGCAGGAAGGTCCCGTCAATGTCCCGGGTGACCGGCCGCAGGTCGTAGGCCTGGCCGTCGTCGTCGATGACCACCGGGACCTCGTTGCCCGCCGGGCCAATGCGCATCAGCCGCATTTTGTCTCCTTTCAGCTGCCGCGGTAGGTGGAGTAGGCGAACGGGCTCAGCAGCAGCGGCACGTGGTAGTGCTCGGTGCCGGTGACCTCGAAGACCAGGTCCACCTCCGGGAAGAACGTTGTGCCGCCCTGCCGGGCGTAGTAGTCGCCGACGGCGAAATTGAGCCGGTAGTTCCCGGGGGCCAGGACCTCCGGTCCCAGGTCCTTCGCGCGGCCGTCGGCATCGGTGGTGCCGCTGCCCAGCTCTGTCCAGCTGCCGCCGTCGTTCGCGTAAAGCACGACGGCGATGCCCGCCGCCGGGCGTCCGGCGCCGGTGTCCAGGACGTGGGTTGTCACGTGGGAGACGCTCATTCGCTGATCACTCCCTCCAGGCGGAGCAGTGCGATTTCCCGCAGCTGCTGCGCGACGATGGCGTCTTCCTGCGCCGGGGTGTTGGCCAGGCGCTCGTTCAGCGCTGCCAGGATTTCGGGCGCGGTGCGGCCGGCGGCGCGGATCAGGAACACCCGGCCGAACTTTTCCTCGTAGGCGCGGTTGCCGCGGGCCAGGGCGTCCGCCACTTCGGTGTCAGCGGGGTCAACGCCTGCCTGTTCGGACCGGGACATGGCGGCCTCGGTGGTCTTTGCGGCGGGGCGTTCGCCGATCCTCGGGTGGTGCGCCATGGCGCCTTCCACCTCCTCCGGGGTGAACGGGGCGGCGGCGGCGCGGGCTCCGTCAAGGAGCTCCTGGCGGGAGGCGAACGGGCGCGCAGCGGCGATCTGGTCCACCCAGCGCGGGACGTCGATGCAGGGACGCAGGACAGCGTCGGCGGCGTCCCTGTCCGCGGCATTGAATTCGGCAAGCTTCACGTTGTGATCCTCAGGCAAATGCTGGCATCCATGGTGACGGCTATGCGGAGGGCCGGATACTCTCCCGGCGATCGCCACCCCCTGGCTCGGAAGTGTCGAGTTCCGCATCATGGAACTGTTATTTCAGCATACGTAATAGTGAAGCGGAGCGGGTCCGTCGGTGTCAAGAGACTACAGCAGGAGTCGGGCTGGGCCGGTGGCAACGCTTCCTCACTTTTCGTCGGGTCGCGCGCAACGCTTCCTCGCTCGGTGCGGAAGGGTTTGGTTTTCTCTGCAGGATCCGAGGAAGGGTTGGGGGAGGTATGGGGTGGTGGGGCCCTCCGGGGTCCAAGAATTGTCGAAGTTCTGAGAAGTACGCTGTCCATGCCGTGGCTATCCGCTGCGGCACCGCTCCGGCCGGAAGATAATCGGGTATGCAGATCCTGGTGGTTGAAGACGACGAATCCGTGGCCGCCGGCGTGCTGGAGGGCCTGACCAGGGCCGGCTTCCAGGCCCGGCATGTCGCCGACGGGGCGGGAGCGCTCGCCGAGATCCGGTCCTCCAGCCCTGACTTCGTGCTCCTTGACCTGGGGCTGCCGGACATGGACGGCACGGACGTCTGCCGCTCCATCCGCTCGCTGACCATGACGCCCATCATCGTCGTCAGTGCCCGCGATGAGGAGATCGACCGGGTGCTGGCCCTGGAGTTGGGCGCGGACGATTACCTGGTGAAGCCGTTCGGCATGCGCGAACTCATCGCCCGGATCCGGGCCGTGGCCCGGCGCACGGCCGAGCCCCAGTCCGGGACAGCCACACCGGCCGACGGCACCCGCGTAATCGGCACGCTGAGCATCGACCAGCGCTCGCGCCGGGTCCTGGTGGGCGGCAGTGAAATCCACCTCACCGCCAAGGAGTTCGAGCTCCTCTATTACCTGGCAGAGGACCCCGGTGCCGTGTGCCAGCGCAGCGACATCCTCCGCGCCGTGTGGGACGGCACCTGGTACGGAACCACCAAGACCCTGGACGCGCACGTGGCTGCAATCCGGAAAAAGCTCGGCGACCCCCGCTGGATCGAGGCGGTGCGCGGCGTCGGATTCAGGCTGGACGTGCCCGGGTGAGGTGGCGGCTGATTGGCGCGTTTATGGCCATCACGCTCCTGGTGGTGCTGGTGCAGGACATTCCCCTGGGCAGCTACCTCGTCCGGGTCGAACGTGACCGCCTGGCCACCTCGCTGGAACGCGATGCCTTCCTGCTCAGCGGGCGGGCCCGGCAGCTGCTGGAGACGGGCGGTCCGGCACCCGAGACGGTGGCCGCGGCCGTCCGCGATTACGGCCGTGCCAGCGGTGCCCGCGTAGTGGTGGTGGACCGCGCCGGCACAGCGGTGGCAACATCCGACGACGACCAGTCGGCTACCGGGGCCTCATACCTTTCGCGCCCCGAGATTTCCGCCGCGCTCGCCGGCCAGATCACCTCGGGCCAACGCCACTCGGACACCCTGGGGTTCGACCTGGTGTACGTCACGGTTCCCGTGCTTAGCGGCGAAAACATCACCGGGGCGGTGCGTCTGACCTACCCGGCTTCGGTGGTGGACGACCGCGTCTCCGGACAGCTCAGGGTCATGTGGGCGGTGGCGGGCACCACCGTGCTGCTCGCCGGGCTGCTTGCCTACGTGATGGCCGGCGCCGTGACCAGGCGCATCAAGCGCCTGCAGAAGGCCACGGAGCTGCTGGCGGAAGGCAACCTGGCCACCCGCACCGAGGAGGAGCAGGGCCCGCCGGAGCTGCGCACCCTGGCCCGGTCCTTCAACCAGATGGCCGACCGGCTCGAGCACCTGCTGCAGCAGCAGCGCGGATTTGCCAGCGACGCGTCCCACCAGCTGCGCACCCCGCTGACGGGACTGCGGCTGCGGCTGGAGAACGCTGTGGACGCCGTCGGCAACGATCCCGAGGGCGCGCGCGTCATGGTGGCCGACTCGCTGGAGGAGACATACCGGCTGCAGCGGATCATTGACGGCCTGCTCCTGCTGAGCCGGGCGGACAGCCGCCAGGTGGACCGGAAGGACGTGGACCTCAGCGAGATCGCCAGGAACCGCGTGGAACAGTGGGAGGCGCTGGCCGAGGAAAGCGGGGTGCGGACGGTGCTGGACGCGGTTCCGGAGGCCAGGGTAACGGCCATGCCCGGCGCGGCGGAACAGATCATCGACAACCTCATCGACAACGCCCTGGCCGTGGCCCCCCAGGACTCGGAGATCCGCCTCGTGGTCCGGCCGGACGGCGCCTCGGGAGGCTATGAGCTACACGTGCTCGACGACGGTCCAGGGCTTTCCGCGGAGGACCGGCACCGGGCCTTCAACCGCTTTTGGCGCGGCCAGTCAACGTCCGAGGGCAGCGGCCTGGGCCTGGCCATCGTCAAGCAGCTCGCCGAGGCCAGCGGCGCGGCGGCGTCCCTCGAGGCCAGGACCGGAGGCCCGGGCCTGGACGCCCGAGTCACCTTCAAGGCGGCCCCCGCCCCTGAGCGGAATTTCGACCACCGCCGGAATCCAACCATTCCCCAGAAGTCGACCACCGCGCGGACAGCAGATGCACCGTAGCGGGTTTCACCATAGTCTGGCCCAGTGGAAACAGGCACCGTGAAATCCGGCGAACAGGTTGACAGGCAAGCACGCATTCTCGAGGCGGCGCTGGACCTGCTGTCACGCCACGGCATCTCGGGTGTGAACATGCGCGCCGTGGCCCGCGAAGCCGGGGTCGCTCTCGGGCTCGTCAACTACTACTACGAAGACAAGTCAAGCCTGATCCGTGCGGCACTGCACCGGATTGACGAGCGCGACCTTGAGCTGGTGGCGCCCGACCCGGCATCCTCCCCGGACGAACAGCTGCAGAAAGCCCTCCGGCGCGTTGCGGACCCGGAACTGCTGACCACGCAGTACCTGTCCCTGCGCCTCCACCTGTGGGCGCTCGCGCAGGCCCACGAAGACTTTGCGCTGATCAATGCCGCGGCATTCGACCGGTATCTCGACGGGCTCGCGGCTTTGATCGGGAATGCGAAACCCGAGCTTTCCGCCGCTGAATGCAAGGAGCGGGCCGCCGACATCGTCGTCGTGCAGAACGGCATGTGGCTCACGGCCCTCCTTGGCGTCGACGAGGCATCCATCCAGCGGAGCCTCGCCCGCACGGAGCAGATCGCCTTCGCCGCGTAGCGGTTACAAGGCCCAGCGGCCACAAGTCCTAGGTAAAACACGGCCTTCCCCGGCCTGGGCAGACCTGTGCCGAAAAAATCTTGAACATCGGTTCAGTTTTAACCTTGAACGCTTGTTCAATCTGGACTAATCTACTTGAGTATGATCTACACCACACAAACGGGGTCCCGCGGAAATAACGGCGTTTCATCGGCGGCTTCCGGACTGCGGCTCAGGGAAAACACCATCAGCCGCACTCCCTGACCATCTCGTCAAACCCCCACCGCCAGCGTCCGGACGAAGGACAATCCGCTCCCGGCAGGTGACCTGCACCAGGTAGAAGGAGATTTTGCATGACACAGACCAATTACGACTACGTCATCGTGGGTGGCGGAAGCGCGGGCTCCGTTCTCGCCAACCGCCTGAGCGACGGAGGCCAGAGCAGCGTCCTGGTCCTGGAGGCCGGGCGGAGCGATTACCCCTGGGACCTCTTCATCCAGATGCCCGCGGCGCTGACCTTCCCCAGCGGCAATCCGTTCTATGACTGGCGCTACGAGTCCGATCCCGAGCCCTACATGGGCGGCCGCCGCGTGGCTCACGCCCGGGGCAAGGTCCTCGGAGGTTCGAGCTCCATCAACGGCATGATCTTCCAGCGCGGCAACCCGCTCGACTACGAGCGCTGGGGCGCCGACGCCGGCATGGAAACGTGGGACTTCGCGCACTGCCTCCCGTACTTCAACCGGATGGAAAACGCGCTGGCCGCCGACCCCGATGATGAACTGCGCGGACACTCCGGCCCGCTGGTGCTGGAGCGCGGCCCGGCCACCAACCCGCTGTTCCAGGCCTTCTTCGCCGCCGCCCAGGAAGCCGGCTACCCCCTGACCGACGACGTCAACGGCTACCGGCAGGAGGGCTTCGCCGCATTCGACCGCAACGTCCACAAGGGGCAGCGGCTCTCCGCCTCCCGCGCCTACCTGCGGCCCGAATTCGGCCGGAAGAACCTGACCGTCCTGACCCGGGCCCTCGTCACCAAGGTCAACTTCAAGGGCAACGTGGCCACCGGCGTCACGTACCGCCGCAACGGCAAGACCCACCAGGTAAGCGCGGGTGAAGTGATCCTGGCCGGCGGCGCCATCAACACCCCGCAGCTGCTGCAGCTCTCCGGCGTGGGCAACGCAGCCCACCTGAACTCGCTGGGCATCAACTCCGTGGTGAACCTGCCCGGCGTCGGCGAAAACCTCCAGGACCACCTCGAGGTCTACATCCAGCACGCCTGCACCCAGCCGGTCTCCATGCAGCCGGCCCTGGACCTGTGGCGCTACCCGCTGATCGGGCTGCAGTGGATGCTGGGACGGAAGGGCCCCGCAGCCACCAACCACTTCGAGGGCGGCGGTTTCGTCCGCTCCAACGAGGACGTGGACTACCCCAACCTGATGTTCCACTTCCTCCCGGTGGCCGTCCGCTACGACGGCCAGAAGGCTGATGCCAAGCACGGCTACCAGGTGCACATCGGGCCCATGTACTCCGACGCCCGCGGCAGCCTGAAGATCAAGTCCACCGATCCCACGGTGCATCCGTCCATGCTGTTCAACTACCTCTCGACCGACCAGGACCGCCGCGAATGGGTCGAGGCGATCCACGTCGCCCGCGACATCCTCGGCCAGTCCGCCATGGGGCCCTTCAATGGCGGCGAGCTTTCCCCCGGCCGCGCCGTGCAGACCGACGCGGAGATCCTCGACTGGGTGGCCCGCGACGCCGAGACGGCACTGCACCCCTCCTGCACCGCGAAGATGGGCCCGGACTCCGATCCCATGGCCGTGGTGAACCCGCTGGACATGACCGTGCACGGCACCAGCGGCCTCCGCGTGGTGGACGCCTCGGCCATGCCGTACGTCACGAACGGCAACATCTACGCCCCGGTGATGATGCTTGCCGAAAAGGCCGCCGACCTGATCGCCGGCAAGGCCCCGCTCGCGCCCCAGCACACCGAGTTCTACCGGCACGGGGTGAGCCCGCTGGAACGCGGCGGATCCGCGCCGGCAGCAGCCGCCGTGGCAGCGAAAGGCTAAGGGCATGAGCGTGACAACCGAAACCAAGCTTGAGCTCGCCCGCGGCCTCTATATCGACGGCGGTTGGCAGCAGCCGTCCGACGGCGCAACTACCGTTGTGCGCTGCCCGGCGGACGGGCGCGAGGTGGCTGTGGTCGCCAAGTCGACGGCCGAGGACGCGGAGCGGGCGATCGCCAGTGCGCGGGCCGCGTTCGACGACGGCCCGTGGCGGCGGCTGACGGACATCGAGCGCGGTGCCGTCATGCTCCGTGTCGCGGACCTGCTGGAGCGGGACAAGGCCGCCTATGCGCGGGCCGAGGCGCTGGACACGGGCAAGCGGCTCGTGGAGGCGGAGTACGACATGGACGACATCGCCGCGTGCTTCCGGTACTACGGCAAGGTCGCCGGGCTTGACGCCGGCCGGGTCGTCGACACCGGCCGGGCGGACGCGATCAGCCGTGTGGTGTACGAACCGCTCGGAGTCTGCACGCTGATTGCGCCGTGGAACTATCCGCTGCTGCAGGCGGCATGGAAGGTAGCCCCGGCCTTGGTCGCGGGGAACTCCTTCGTGCTGAAGCCCAGCGAGCTCACGCCGTCGACCTCGATCCTGCTCATGGAGACCCTCGCCGAAGCCGGCGTCCCCGCCGGCGTCGCGAACCTGGTCACCGGGTCCGGGTCGAAGGTGGGCGGACCGCTCAGCTCCGACCCGCGCGTCGACCTCGTCTCCCTGACCGGAAGCCTGGCCACGGGTCAGACAATCATGGCCGCAGCGGCCGAGACCGTGAAGCGCGTGGCCTTCGAACTCGGCGGGAAGAACCCCAACGTCGTCTTCGCGGACGCGGACTGGGACGCCGCCGTCGACAACGCCCTGACCGCGGTGTTCCTGCACTCCGGGCAGGTCTGCTCGGCAGGGGCACGGCTCGTCGTCGAGGAGACCATCGCCGAACGCTTTGTGGCCGAGGTGGTCCGGCGGGCGAAGAAGATCCGGATGGGCGGGCCCTTCGATTCCGACGCCGAGACCGGGCCGCTGATCTCCGCCAAGCACCGCGATCAGGTCCATGCTTACGTCCAGGCCGGCATCGCCGAGGGGGCGGAGCTGCTGTGCGGCGGCTACATCCCCGAAGACGGGCCGCTCGCCGCCGGGTACTTTTACCCGCCCACGGTGCTCGGCAACTGCCGGTCCGGGATGAGCGTGCTGCGGGAGGAATCGTTCGGCCCTGTGCTGACGGTCGAGACGTTCCGGACCGAGGCCGAGGCCGTCGCGATCGCGAACGACACCGAGTACGGCCTGGCCGGCGCGGTGTGGACCTCGGACGCCTCCAAGGCCCAGCGGGTCGCGGGCGCCCTGCGGCACGGCACGGTGTGGATCAACGACTACCACCCGTACGTGCCGCAGGCGGAATGGGGCGGTTTCGGCAAGTCCGGGATCGGCCGTGAACTCGGCCAGGCAGGCCTGGCCGAGTACCGCGAAGCCAAGCACATCTGGCAGAACATTGCCCCGGCCCCGAGCGGCTGGTTCGGCGCAGCCGGCTAGGCATCAACTTTGGGGGAGACGGCCGGGCGCTGCAGCGCGGTGCCCGGCCGTCGATACACCTGCGTGAATCCACCTGCGTGTGACTTCATGTGCGTGTAGTGTTACCCGCGTCCAAAGGCGGCCGCGGGTCATCACCATCGTGCTTTTCTTACTTAGGAGTTCAGATGTTGGAACCCAGCAAGAGTACTGATTCAAGCGGCATGGACGAGTTTGGCTATGCCCAGACCCTGGACCGGAGCATCGGCAAGTTCGCCAGCTTCGCCGCCGGCGTCAGCTACATCTCCATCCTCACCGGCGTTTTTCAACTGTTCTACTTTGGTTTCTCCATGGCCGGCCCCGCATACGCGTGGTCCTGGCCCATCGTTTTCGTCGGCCAGCTGATGGTGGCGCTGTGCTTTGCCGAACTGGCAGGCCGCTACCCCGTGGCCGGCTCGGTCTACAACTGGGCCAAGCGCCTCGCCTCCGGGACCTCGGCCTGGCTCGCCGGCTGGCTGCTGCTGCTGTCCTCGATCATGGCTCTGGGGTCCGTGGCGCTGGCACTGCAGATCACCCTGCCGCAGCTGTGGTCCGGATTCCAGATCGTCGGCGACGGCACCGGCACCTACGACTTCGCCCTTAACGGAGTTCTCCTTGCCACCATCATGATCACCATCTCCACCCTCATCAACGCGTTCGGTGTGAAACTCATGACCAGGATCAACAGCATCGGCGTGTTCGTCGAGCTGATCGCGGCCGTGCTGCTCATCCTCGCGCTGGCCTGGCACGTCGCGCGGGGACCCGAGGTCTTTTTCGACACCGCCGGCTTCGGCGAGGGCCACGACCTCGGCTTCTTCGGCGTCTTCCTCATCGGCGCCATGGCCTCCGGCTACGTCATGTACGGCTTCGACACCGCCAGCTCCCTCGGCGAGGAAACCAAGGACCCGAAGCGCACCGCCCCCAAGGCCATCCTGCGCGCCGTCACCGCGTCCTTCCTGCTGGGCGGGCTGATCCTGCTCTTCGGCATCCTGGCCGCGCCGGACCTCACCGACCCCAAGATCGGAGCTGCCGACGGCGGCCTGCAGCACATCGTGCTCTCCGTCCTGGGCGGCCCCTTCGGTAAGGCCTTCCTGGTGTGCATCGTGGTTGCCGTAGTGGTCTGCACGCTGGCCGTCCACGCAGCCGCCATCCGGATGATGTTCGCCATGGCCAGGGACAACAACCTGCCCTTCAGCCGCCAGCTCAGCAAGGTGGACCCGGTCCGCAAGACCCCCACCGTGGCGGCCATCGTGATCGGCGTCCTGGCCGTCATCCCGCTGCTCGTGAACATCACGCAGCCCGCGATCTTCACCATTCTGTCCAGCATCAGCATCGTCCTGATCTACCTGTCCTACCTGCTGGTGACCGTCCCCATGCTGCGCAAGCGCCTGGTGAAGAAGTGGCCGGGCGCCGGAGACCACTCCGAGAGCGGCTTCAGCATGGGCAAGTGGGGACTGCCCGTGAACATCCTGGCGGTCCTGTGGGGCGGCGCCATGACGCTGAACCTGATCTGGCCGCGCCCCGAGATTTACAACTCGGTGCCGCCGTTCGAGTGGTACCTGCAGTGGGGCGGGGTTCTCTTCGTCGCCGCGGTTACCGGCGGCGGTGCGCTGCTCTACCGCCTGAAGATCAGGCACCAGACGGGCATCCTCGCGGAGCATGCCACAGTGCACGCCGCACCGGCTCCGATCCCGGTCCAGGTCCCGGTGCCTGCGGAGGCGCCGCCCGCCCGCCTCGACGCCAGCAGCACGGCGAGTGGAATGTCCGGTCCTCGGGACGGGGATTTCGAACCGCAGCAAGTCGGTTAGATTGGGCTGAGGTGCCACAGCCATAGGGCCCGGGCCCAGGAAAGGAATGTGACCTCATGGTTCATAAAGTGAAGGCAGTTGTTGTCAGGGCGAAGGATGCTCCGGTGTCGGTGGAGACGATTCTGGTGCCGGATCCGGGCCCGGGTGAGGCGCTGGTTGATGTTCTGACGTGCGGGGTGTGCCATACGGATCTGCATTACAAGCTGGGTGGTATTGGTGATGAGTTCCCGTATCTGCTGGGCCATGAGGCGACCGGTGTGGTTTCCGCGGTGGGTGCGGGTGTGACCGAGGTGGCGCCGGGGGACCGGGTGATCCTGAACTGGCGCGCGGTGTGCGGGCAGTGCCGGGCGTGCGCGAAGGGCCAGCCGCAGTATTGTTTCAACACGGCCAACGCCACGCAGAAGATGACCCTGGAGGACGGGACCGAGCTGTCCCCGGCGCTGGGGATCGGGGCGTTCGCGGAGAAGACCCTGGTCGCTGCCGGTCAGTGCACGAAGGTTGATGAGGACGCCGATCCGGCCGCGGTGGGTTTGCTGGGCTGTGGTGTGATGGCCGGGATCGGTGCGGCGATCAACACCGGTGAGGTCAAGCGCGGCGAGTCGGTGGCCGTGATCGGCTGCGGCGGGGTCGGGATCGCGGCGATCGCGGGCGCGAAGCTGGCCGGGGCGACGACGATCATCGCCGTGGACATCGACGAGAACAAGATCGCGATGGCCAGGTCCCTGGGCGCGACGCACGGGGTGAACTCCCGCGAAGTTGACCCGGTCGAGGCGATCCGGGAACTGACCGGCGGGAACGGCGCGGATGTGGTGATCGAGGCCGTGGGCCGGCCCGAAACGTACAAGCAGGCGTTCTACGCCCGTGACCTGGCCGGGCGGGTGGTCCTGGTCGGTGTCCCGACCCCGGAGATGGTCCTGGAACTGCCGCTGCTGGATGTCTTTGGCCGGGGCGGGTCGCTGAAGTCCTCCTGGTACGGGGACTGCCTGCCCTCCCGGGACTTCCCGATGCTCGTCTCCCACTACAAGGCCGGCAACCTGGACCTGGACGCGTTCGTCTCCGAACGGATCACGATCGACCAGGTCGAGGAAGCCTTCGACAAAATGCACGAAGGCAAGGTCCTGCGCTCCGTCGTCGAAATCCAGCCCGCCACCGAAACCCGGTCCGCTGCCGCAACCGCAGGAGCATCCGTATGAGTGTCACGATCGAGAACCTGGTCACCTCGGGAACGTTTTCGCTGGACGGCGGGACGTGGGATGTGGAGAACAACGTCTGGATCGTGGGCAACGATGAGGAGTGCGTGGTCATTGATTCCCCGCACGACGCCGCCGCGATCATCAACGCCGTGGCCGGCCGGAAGGTGAAGGCGGTCCTGCTCACGCACGCGCACAACGACCACATCGGTGCCGCCCGCGAACTCGCCGACGCCGTGGGTGCCCCGGTGTGGCTGAACCCGGAGGACCAGGTCCTCTGGGAACAGGTCTACCCCGGCACCACCCCCGATAAGGCGATCAAGGACGGGGACGAGTTCGCCGTCGCCGGCGCCACGCTCACGGCGATCCACACCCCGGGCCACTCACCCGGCTCCACCTGCTTCCACCTCGAAGATGAGGGGACCGTGTTCACCGGCGACACCCTGTTCAACGGCGGACCCGGCGCCACGGGGCGTTCCTACAGCGACTACCCCACCATCCTGACCTCCATCCGCGAACGGCTCCTCACCCTGCCCGCGGACACCGTCGTCAGGACCGGACACGGCGAGAACACCACCATCGCCGCCGAACGCGAAACCCTCGCCAAAGTAACCCAGTAAAAGGTGGCACAGTAAGACGGAAGACAAGATTGCCGCACTTAAAGGCGCGCCAGGAATGCCTGGCGCGCCTTCGTGGCGATCAAAACAGGCACGAAAGCAGCCGGTTAGGAAGTTGGAACAATGAAGTTCGGGAAGCAGCCCGCCCCCGTCGCGGACATTAACGAGGACGAGCTCGAAGTCCACAAGCCGAAGACCGAGGCCGCCGGCGTCAAGGCCGTGATGGTGGCCTTGGAACGCGCCGTGGCGCAGGCCGGCGTAACCCGCACGGCGCAGTCGCTGCTGCGGCTCAACCAGCGCGGCGGTTTTGACTGCCCGGGCTGTGCGTGGCCGGAGTCGGACAAGAAGCGCAAGGCCGCCGAGTTCTGCGAGAACGGCGCCAAGGCCGTGGCCGAGGAAAACACCCTGCGGACCGTGGGGGCGGAGTTCTGGGCCAAGCACTCCATCGCTGAGCTGTCCGAAAAGACCGAGTACTGGCTGGGAAACCAGGGACGGCTCAGCGAACCGGTGGTCATCCGGGAGGGGGAGACGCATTACTCGCCGATCTCCTGGGCGGATGCCTTCGAGCTGATCGGCGAGCACATCCGGGCCAGCACGCCGGACCGCTGTGTCTTCTACACCTCCGGGCGCACGGCGAACGAGACGGCGTTCATGTACCAGCTGTTCGCCCGCTCGCTGGGCACCAACAACCTGCCGGACTGCTCCAACATGTGCCACGAGTCCTCCGGCTCCGCGCTGAACCCGACCATCGGCATCGGCAAGGGCACGGTATCGCTGGATGACATCCACGACGCCGAGCTGATCTTCGTGGTGGGCCAGAACCCGGGCACCAACCACCCCCGCATGCTGTCCGCGCTGAAGGAATGCAAGGACAAGGGCGGCAAGGTGGTGGCGGTGAACCCGCTGCCCGAGGCCGGCCTGTTCAACTTCCGCGATCCGCAGACGCTCTCCGGCGTGGTGGGCGGCGGCACGCCGCTGGCCGACGAATACCTGCAGATCAAGGTGGGCGGCGACCTCGCCCTGTTCCAGGCACTGGGCCACCTGCTGCTGCAGGCCGAGGAGCGAAACCCGGGGACCGTCGTCGACCGTTCCTTCATCGATGCGCAGACCGACGGCTTCGACGCCTACGTCGAAGCCCGCAAGGACCTGGATTGGGAGGAGACGGAGCGGGCCACGGGCCTGTCCCGGAAGCAGATCGAGGATGTGGCCGGGATGCTGGTGGCGTCCAAGGCCACCATCTTCTGCTGGGCGCTGGGCGTGACCCAGCAGCCGCACTCGGTGGACACCATCAAGGAAATGGTCAACGTCCTGCTGCTGCAGGGCAACTTCGGCAAGCCCGGCGCCGGTGCGTGCCCGGTGCGCGGACACTCCAACGTCCAGGGTGACCGGACCATGGGCATCTGGGAGAAGCCGAAGGAGTGGCTGCTGGAGGCCCTGGACAAGGAGTTCGGTATCCAGTCGCCGCGGGACCACGGCCACGACGCAGTGGAGTCCATGGAGGCGTTTGAGCGCGACGAGGTGGACGTGTTCGTGTCCATGGGCGGGAATTTCTCGCTGGCGTGTTCGGACACCGAGACGCTGGAAGCCGGGATGCAGCGGATCGGGCTCACCGTGCACATCTCCACCAAGCCGAACCGGTCGCACGTGGTGCACGGCCGCACCTCGCTGATCCTTCCGACGCTGGGACGGACGGACAAGGACGACAAGCACCCCAAGGGTGCCCAGTTCCTGTCCGTGGAGGACTCCATGTCCGTGGTCCACTCCACCCAGGGCAGGCTTACCCCGGTCTCCGAGCACCTGCTCGCCGAGCCGGTGATCGTGGCCCGAATGGCCGAGGCAACCTTCGGCCCGGACCATTCCGTGGACTGGAAAGCCATGGCCGAGGACTACGACGTGGTCCGTGACCATATCGCCCGGGTCCTGCCCGGGTTCGAGGACTTCAACGCCAGGGTCCGGACCAGGAACGGCTTCGTGCTGCCCAACCCGCCCCGGGACACCCGCTCCTTCGCGACGGACATCGGGCGCGGCCGCTTCACGGTCAGCCCGCTGGAGTACCTGACGCCACCGGCCGGGCACCTGGTGCTGCAGACCATCCGCAGCCACGACCAGTACAACACCACGTTCTACGGCCTGGACGACCGCTACCGCGGCATCTCCGACGGCCGCCGCGTGATCCTGGTGCACCCCGAGGACCTCGCCGAGCAGGGCTTCAAGGACCGCGACCTCGTGGACGTGGTGAGCACCTTCCAGGGCACCGACCGCCGCGCGGAGAAGTTCCGGCTGGTGGCCTACCCGACGGCCAAGGGCTGCGCCGCGGCGTACTTCCCCGAGGCCAACGCCCTGGTCCACAAGGAAAACGTGGCCCGCGTGTCCAACACCCCTGGCTTCAAGGCCATGTTTGCCCGCTTCGAGCCGCACGCAGGCGGGGTTGCGACGGCGGAGGCTGATGCCCTGGAGCCGGCCTCAGCTAGCTGACGCATACCGCACACAAACGGCCCCGCTTCCGAAAGGAAGCGGGGCCGTTCTGGGTTCTGGAATGTGGTGAGGCCACCACTAGAATTCGGCCTTCAAGTTGCTCAGTAGTAGGTGACTGATCCGGTGGCCAGCCCGAGGGCCTCTGGCCCGGGACCTGTCAGGTTGGGTTCTGAGAGCTTCTCGAGCCACCGTCAGAAAAATAGGCATGGAACCCTATTCTGACGCCCTTTGGCCGCTGTCCTGACGTCAGGTTGGGGTGTACTCCCGCCTGACGTCCTGGTGAGACAAACCGAATCAAAACCACTGGACTTGCCTGGAGCAGCGCGGGAAAGGTCTTGCTGGTTGGGTGTGCTTCGGTGGGCTCTCCTCGTTCACTTTCCGGTCCGGGGGTGGAGCGCGAAAGCACTCAGGTGTGTCGGAGGTAGGCCTGTTAGATCGTGACCTCCGGGTAACGCCTGAGCGTCCTCCGACGCTTCTATTGATCCCGCATGATTCAGGTTCATTCGTCGAACTGTCTCTGGACGGAACTGGACAACTCCATGAAGGCAACGTGTTCGCCTACGGAGGACGGGTGAGAGAGGCGGAAGTGCTGCATGGAACGTCCCGTACGCGAGGACTAGCCCGTGGGGTTGTTGGCTCCCTTCATCGCGCAGTCTCACGGTTGCAGCGATGAAGGCATGCCCCCGCACCATATCGAATTCCAGACTGTCGTTGCTGTCAGTCATGAGAATTCAATCGCCGCGCCCCCGCCATTGATACAGAGGAGCCCTCGACAGGGCCTCGGCTGAAGGGTGCCCCGAAGAAGGGGGGCACCATCATTTCCTTGCGCCGACGGCGCTGCAAAGAGAAGGGCCCAGACGCTTGATTCCCCGGCAACAGCGCATCATAGTTCTAACTACGGAGGGCCGGCGGGGCTAGCCGTTAGCTTGCGGCCGACCTCTCTCGAGATTTCGAGGAGGACGTCGATGCCGGGTTGGAACGCCGACAATGCAGCCGGTTCCGCAGGCGCGGGAGCCGTCACAGTTCTTGATGGCTCTTCGTTCTGTTTGACTGCAGCCAATGGAGACATGGCCTCGGGCAGTCCCCATGGGGCGTTTTTCCACGATACCCGGTACATAAGCGCCTGGAACCTCAGCGTCGATGACGTTCCGCTCGAAGCGCTTGCCGCCACGGTGGTGGAACCTTTCGAAGCCTTATTTATAGGGAGAGTAAGCGGTCAGGTGGAGGGTGTTGACACGCCATTGCTGATAGAACGCAAAAGGACTATTGGCGCCGGACTTTCCGAAACCATAACGGTCGAGAATCATCGAGCGGTGCCAATAACCTTCCGGCTCGGCGTGGCCGTCGAGTCTGATTTCGCTGACTTATTCGAGGTCAAGGAAGGCCGGCCCGCCAGTGCGGGGAACTACCATGTACGGCTAGAGCACGACACTCTTCTGCTTGAACGAATGGGGTCAGGTCGGCGTCATGGTCTTGCCGTGCGCGCACCGGGTGCAGCTTTTGATGGCCACCAGCTAACCTTCATTCCAACAATTCCTGCACACGGCCAATGGATTCAAACGCTTACAGCCACGCCCTTCCTGGATGGGGAGGCGCTGGTCTCAACGGTGGAATACGGCACTGCTGGAATTTCCTCTGAAGCTCACCAGCGCCTCTTGTCCTGGCGAATGTCCATGCCCATCCCGGATCTGGCGGACGCGTCGGTCCGGCGCACGATCCTTCGGAGCCAAGAGGACTTGGGTTCACTGCGGATTTTTGACCCCGACCATCCCGAGCGCGTCGTGGTCGCGGCCGGAGCCCCATGGTTCATGGCCCTGTTCGGCCGCGACAGCCTGCTTTCATCCCTCATGTCCCTCCTGCTGGACCCGACTCTGGCACTTGGCACCCTCCAGACGCTGGCGGACCATCAAGGGAAGGTGGTGAACCCTGCAACCGAAGAGGAGCCTGGTCGGATCCTCCATGAAGTCCGTCTAGGCACCACCACCGAGGCTGTTCTGGGTGGTCATAGCATTTACTACGGAACCGCAGATGCCACTCCATTGTTCGTCGCATTCCTGGGTGAACTGGGCCGGTGGGGGCTGGAAGCAGATGCTGTCCATGCCCTGCTTCCGGCCGCAGACCGCGCGCTTGCGTGGATCGAGAACTACGGCGACCGCGACGGCGACGGATTCGTCGAATACCAGAGGCACACCAAACACGGGTTGATCAACCAGGGCTGGAAAGACTCCTGGGACGCCATCACTTTCGCCGACGGCTCCCTCGCCCAAGGGCCTATAGCGCTCAGCGAAGTCCAGGCTTACACCTACGGTGCATATGTGGGGCGTGCGCTCATGGCGCTAAACGACGGAGACAACGAGATCGCCGATTACTGGACGGCGAAGGCAGTCCAACTTAAGGAGGCATTCAATGAACGCTTCTGGCTGCCGGAGCGGGGCTATTATGCCATCGCGCTGGACGGGGACAAGAGGCCGGTGGATGCTTTGGCTTCTAACATGGGTCACTGCCTTTGGCTGGGCATCGTGGACACCGACAAGGCCCCGCAGGTAGCTGAACGTCTAATCTCCCCTGAGATGTTCACTGGATGGGGTATCCGGACATTGGCGAGCAACATGGGAGCCTACAACCCACTCAGTTACCACAACGGTTCTGTTTGGCCGCACGACAGTACGCTGGTAGCACATGGCCTCATGAGATATGGATTCATCGAGGAAGCCCAGAGTATCGCATACGGACTTTTTCAAGCGGCCGACTACTTCGGCGGCCGACTTCCGGAACTGTTCTGTGGGCTCGACCGGGCGAGATTTCCAACTCCAGTGCCGTATCCAGCGGCATGCTCGCCCCAAGCGTGGGCCTCAGCGGCTCCAATTCATCTGATACGCATGCTGTTGCGGTTCGATCCTGCTCTTCCATGGAACGAGTTATGGCTCGCGCCGGCTCTTCCGCCAGGGTTTGGGCAATTCCGGATTGACAACATACCGTTTGCCGGACATCGACTCACTATCGACATCACACAGAGGTCGATCACCGTGGACGGGCTGCCGGAAACCATAAATCTCCGACGCGAAGCCCGCCCCGCACTTAGGGAGCTGTTGAATCTGTCACGGGCCAAATGACACTGTTCCTAGGCAGGCGTGATACCACCGCCCTGGGCGCCCTGAACACCGGCCTGCGGCACCGAAACTCGGGGTCGGGGCATGATTCCTATCTCCTCTTTAGAACGCGCGAAGGATGTCTTCGACGCGTTGTTTGGCATCTCCGAAGAGCATTTGGGAGTTGTCGCGGTAGAACAGGGGGTTTTGGACTCCGGCGTAGCCTGCGGCCATGGATCGTTTGAAGACGACGACGTTTTCGGCTTCCCAAACGCGGAGGACGGGCATGCCGGCGATGGGGCTTCCCGGGTCTTCGGTTGCTGCGGGGTTGACGGTGTCGTTCGCGCCGATGACCAGTACCACGGAGGTGTCTCCGAGGTCGTCGTTGATTTCGTCCATTTCCATGACGATGTCGTACGGGACCTTGGCTTCGGCGAGCAGGACGTTCATGTGCCCTGGGAGCCGCCCTGCGACCGGGTGGATGCCGAACCTGACGTTGACGCCTTTCTCGCGGAGCTGGTGGGCGAGTTCGGCAACGGGGTACTGGGCCTGTGCCACGGCCATGCCATAGCCGGGGGTGATGACAACACTGGAGGCGTTGGCCAGCATTTCCGCGGTGGCTTCTGCCGTGATCTCACGGTGCTCACCCTGGTCTGCGTAACCGCCGGTGGTGGGCGCCGCGATGCCAAAGCCGCCGGCGATGACAGAGATAAAGGACCTGTTCATGGCCTTGCACATGATGTAGGAGAGGTAGGCGCCGGAGGAGCCGACGAGGGCGCCGGTGATGATGAGCAGGTCGTTGTTGAGCAGGAAGCCTGCGGCGGCTGCGGCCCAGCCGGAGTAGCTGTTGAGCATCGAGACGACGACGGGCATGTCGCCGCCGCCGATGGAGGCTACGAGGTGCCAGCCCAGCCCCAGAGCAAGGACAGTGACAACGATCAGGAGCCACAGCTGGGAGTCGTTGACGTACCAGACCGTCAGCGCGACGAAGGCGGCGAGGGCGCCGAGGTTGATCGCGTTCTTTCCCGGCAGCATCAGGGGTGAGGATTTCATCCGGGCCGAGAGTTTCAGGAACGCCACGATGGAGCCGGTGAACGTGACGGCGCCGATAAACACGCCGATAAACACCTCAGCGTGGTGGATCGCTGTCAGGTCCGGGGACAGGGCAGGGGCTTCAAGGTGCCCGTTCCATCCGACCAGGACCGCGGCGAAGCCCACGAAGCTGTGCAGCAGCGCGATCAGTTCGGGCATGCCGGTCATTTCCACGACCCGGGCGCGCCAGAGCCCGATCGCCCCGCCGACGAGCACTGCGGCCAAGAGCAGGATCAGGCCGGTGAGGGCAGGGCCTGTACCCCAGGCGCCCTGCAGGGTCAGCCAGATGGTCGCGGCGAGGGCGATGATCATCCCGGCGATCCCGTAGACGACGCCTGCGCGGGCCTTTTCGTGTTTGCTCAGTCCGGCGAGGCTGAGGATGAACAGCAGGGCCGCGACTATGTACGCAGCTCCCGCAATGGTGTCGGCGGTCAGCGGACCGGAGACAGTGTCGGACACGGTAAGGCTCCTCGTAAGTGTTGCTGCTGCTTCAGTGACGGCGCTCATCTACGGGCCCCGTCTCCGCGGGAAAACATGGCGAGCATGCGGCGGGTGACGGCGAAACCGCCAAAGATGTTGATGCTGGCCAGCAGCACCGCGACGGCGGCGAGGACCTGCATCACTGGGTTTTCCGAGGTGACCTGCAGCAGCGCACCAACGACGATGATCCCCGAGATGGCATTGGTGACGGACATCAGCGGAGTGTGCAGGGCGTGATGGACCTTCCCGATGACATAGAAGCCGACCACGACCGAGAGCATCAGCACCGTGAAGTGCTGCGGCAACGGCGCCGGAGCAACAGCGTTGACGACAAACAGCGCGGCGATGCCGGCGGCAAAGAGCCCGGCCTTACCGGCCGTGCTGAGGCCCTGCTTTTTCTTCGGTTCAGGGATTTCGGCGGCCGCTGACGCGTCCGGCTTCACCACTGGGGCGGCGGAGACCTGGACCGGGGGCGGCGGCCAGGTGAGCTCCCCGTTGCGCACCACCGTCACCGACCGCTGCACCACGTCATCAAAATCGATCCGGAGCTGGCCGTCCTTGTCCGGGGTCAGGAGCTTGAGCACGTTCACCATGTTGGTCCCGTACAGCTGGGACGCCTGGGCTGGCAAACGGGCCGGAAGATCCGTGTAGCCGATGATTACCACACCGTTCTCCGTCACGACGCGTTCCCCGGCGACCGAGCCTTCCACGTTCCCGCCCTGGCCCGCTGCCATGTCCACGATCACACTGCCCGGCTTCATGGCGGCCACATCTTCGGCCGTGAGCAGCTTGGGCGCCGGACGCCCCGGAATCAAGGCCGTGGTGATGATGATGTCCACATCGCGTGCCTGCTCGGAGTAGATCTCCGCGGCGCGGATGTTATACGCCTCGGAGGTGGCCTTCGCGTATCCATCGGAGGACTTCATCTCCTCGGCGACCTCGACCTTGAGGTAAGTTCCGCCGATGGACTTTACCTGGTCAGCGACCTCAGGCCGCGGGTCCGTCGCCCGCACAATCGCGCCCAGGCTGGACGCCGTACCGATCGCCGCCAACCCGGCGACACCGGCACCGGCGACCAGGACCTTCGCCGGCGGGACCTTGCCCGCAGCGGTGACCTGGCCCGTAAAGAACCGGCCGAACTCATGCGCCGCCTCGATCACGGCACGGTAGCCGGCGATGTTCGCCATCGAACTGAGCACGTCCATCGATTGCGCCCGCGAGATCCGCGGCACTGCATCCAACGCCAGCGCCGTGATCGGACGCGACGCCAGCGCCTCCACCAACTCAGGCCGCAATCCAGGGCTCAACGACCCGATCAGCGTCGCACACTCAGTGAGACGGGCGATCTCATCTTCACTGGGCGGATTGATCCGCAAGACCACTTCGCTGCCCCACGCCTCGTCGGCGCCCACAATCAGGGCACCCGCTTCGGCATAAGCCTCGTCACGGAAGGATGCCGACTCACCCGCGCCCTTCTCGACCACAACCTCGTAGCCCAACCCCAACAACTGCTTCACGGTGACAGGCGTCGCCGCCACCCTCGTCTCGCGACCTAACTCGGCCGCAATGCCAATACGTGTCACTTATTGCTCTCTCTAAGATGTGGTGCCTGGCCAATTCGATTTGAATGCCGGGAGACAAAGCCGGGGTCACTGTTTCTAAGAAAAGCAGCGCCCGTAATGGATCCGTCGCCGGGTCCGGCCCGGATTTCGGGGTGCCTGTTGCGAAGGGCATGCGTACCCGGCGACGGAATTCTTTGAAGTCCTAAACGGTGGCGAGCTCTTCCTGGTTGCCTTCCCGCCGGCCTCGGTGAGGTAGCGAGGCGGACCAACATCTCTTGGCAACCCTTCCCCGCTTCATACCACGGCGCTCCCACCGCCCGGCTCGGGACATGCAGCTACATTGCGAAGACGTCGCCTGCCTTAGAAGTAGTGGGGGAAGCGGGACCAGTCGGGGTCGCGCTTTTGCAGGAAGGCCTCCTTGCCCTCCACCCCCTCGTCCGTCATGTATGCCAGCCGGGTGGCTTCGCCGGCGAACACCTGCTGGCCGGCCAGTCCGTCGTCGGCCAGGTTGAACGCGAACTTGAGCATCCGGATGGCCTGCGGGGACTGCCGGGCGATGCCCGCCGCGTATTCCAGGGCCACCTCCTCGAGACGGTCGTGGTCCACGGCCTCGTTCACCGCGCCCACCCGCACCATGTCCTCGGCGGAATACTCTCGGGCCAGGAAGAAGATTTCGCGGGCAGCCTTCTGGCCGATCTGGCGGGCCAGCAGCGCTGAGCCGTAGCCTGCGTCGAAGCTGCCCACGGTCGCGTCGGTCTGCTTGAACTTGCCGTACTCGCGCGAAGCGATGGTCAGGTCGCAGACCACATGCAGCGAGTGGCCCCCACCGGCGGCCCAGCCGTTGACGACGGCGATGACCACCTTGGGCATGGTCCGGATGAGCCGCTGGACTTCCAAGATGTGGAGGCGGCCGGCACGTGCCGGGTCGATGGTCTCCTGCGTCTCCCCGTCCGCATACCTGTATCCGTCCCGTCCCCGGATCCGCTGGTCCCCGCCGGAGCAGAAGGAGTGTCCGCCGTCCTTGGGGGAGGGGCCGTTGCCGGTGAGCAGCACGGTGGCCACATCCGGCGTCATCCGGGCATGGTCCATGGCTCGGTAGAGCTCATCGACCGTGCCGGGGCGGAACGCGTTGCGGACCTCGGGGCGGTTGAAAGCGATCCGGACCGTGGGTAGGTCCTTGGTGGTGCCGTCCGCGGAACGTTCCACCTGGCGGTGGTACGTCATGTCCTGGAAATCGAACCCGGAGACCTCGCGCCATTGGGCGGGATCGAAGACGTCAGATACTTTGGCGAGGATTTCGTTACTCATAGGTCCTTGGTTGTGTTGAGTATATTGATGGCGTTGGGCTGCGAGGTTGGTTTCGGACAGCTGATTTCAAGCCGTAATCAGCTCTGCCTTTTCCAAAATGCCCGTGGCTAGGAGGTCTCAGGGAAACTGAGATGAGCATTGTCGATGAGGCGAGTAGTTCCGACTCTCGCTGCGATCAGGAGTCGCGCATCCGTACCGCCGCTGTACGGAGCGAGGTTGGCCGTTCGTAGTTCCACGTAATCGGGAACCACCTCTGGTTGCACTGCCAGCGCTTCATGAGCGGCTTCCAGCGAGGCGCGGGGTCCGCCGCTGGCTGCTGCTGCTGCCGCTTTGAGGGCTTGGGAGAGAGCGAGTGCAGCGGTGCGCTGCTCGCAAGTGAGGTAGCGATTGCGTGAGGACAAGGCCAGCCCATCGGGGTCGCGCCGTGTGGGAACACCTATCACTTCTACGCCCATATTGAGGTCGACAGACATCGATCGGACCAGGACCAATTGCTGGTAGTCCTTCTCGCCGAAGTAGATTCGGTCTGGCTTTACCATGTTTAGGAGCTTTCCAACCACGGTGAGGACACCTGCGAAATGCCCTGGTCGGGATCTACCTTCCAGTTCGTCGCCGAGCGGCCCGGGGACGATGGTGACGACGCCTGCACCGCCTGACGGGTACATCTCGTCCACGCTGGGTGCGAAAACGAGATCGGCGCCCGCCTCGCGGCTTTTGGCGACATCAGTTTCCAGATCACGGGGGTAGCGGGTGAAGTCTTCATGAGGCCCGAACTGCAGCGGATTGACGAAGATTGACACCACCACGGAAGTCCGGCCGTCGCGGCTTGCTTGGCGTATTAGTTCCTGATGACCGCTGTGGAGGGCACCCATGGTCGTAACCAGCGCGACCGACCGGCCTGCAGCCCGCAGCCGGGCTACGGCGGCGGCGAGAGAAGGGTAATCCTCGTGAACGATGATGTGCCCCTCATTGGGTGATGTGTCCAATGGACTTCCTTAAGATTGTCACGTCTGTTCTCTTTGAGCCGAGCGCTGCCGGTGCGATCCCTACGGCCGTGGCCTTGGGCTGGTGGGCAACTATCTAGTTCAGGGCGGCATCCACCCGCAGGACTCATAGTCGCCGTGCAGCGGCTCTTTGATGGCGTCACTGGCTATTCTGGTGGGCAAGTGCTGTGCAGGTGGGAGGGGGATGCAGTGACTTGCGGCACCCCCCAGGCAAAAGTCCTGCAAGGGCAGGCAAGTGCAGCTGGCTAGCTGCCGGCGTTCTCTGCCGGACGAACTTCATCAGCCAGCGACCGAAGCGCAGGCCGTTCCTTTTCCTCCACGTAATCGTAGTAATACCAAAACAAGCCATCCCGGGTGAGCCATGACGCTAGGCGGCCATCACGATGCCGAATCGCATGCAGTAACTCGTCATGATGCCGGATGGAAGCCAACATCTGTCCCCGGCTGTCTCCGGAGTCGATGATGCGTTGCTGGATAAGGTTGAGGACGGATTCACGGACGGCCTCCCCGGAAAGCTCCAGCAGAGGGTTGCCGCTAGCACGTGCGACGATGCGGTGAAAATCGAAGTCGGCCGCGCTGAAGTCCTCATAACCTAACTCGATGCTCGCCCGCATGCGTGCGTTCGCCCGTTCCAGTTCCAGGAGTTCGGACTCGCTTCGATTGGTTGCGGCGAGCACAACCGCAGCGCTCTCAATCATCATGCGGAACTGCAGCAAGGAGGCGAATCCGACAATGTGTCCGGAAGTGAGTCTCGTCAATGATTTTTGTAAGGAGTGGGAACTGGCAGGGAGGACGACGGGCCCGCGGCGATCGCCCAGGCGCGATTTCACCAGATGGTTGCTTTCAAGCAACCGGAGGGCTTCCCTGACGGTTGGGCGGCTGACGCCATATTGCTCCACGAGCTCCCGCTCGCTTGGGAGACGGTCTCCGGGTTTCAACTCACCTGACAGGATAGCGCTCTCTACGCGCCCGGCGATCACCTGGTAGGCGCGGCCGGGCTGCGATGGCTCGGTGTTCACGCTCCCGCCCTTCCTTTCTCTCCACTTGGTTCTCAGATCTCCCGGCCTTGGGGCGCAGCCCTATGAGGTTGGGGGATCAAACCGGCCGTCCACTGCTGTCCATCCGCCGTCAACATACAGTACCGTTCCGGTCACGTAGCTGGACGCTTCAGAGGCCAGGTAAACGACTGCGCCTGTTAGTTCGCTCGGCTGGGACCAACGCCCCAGCGCCCCCTTGGTCGCATAAGCGTTGTACCATTCGGGGTTTGCCTTGATGGAATCGGTCAAGGGTGTGTCAACACATCCGGGCGCTACAGCATTTGCCCGGACGCCGGCCGCGCCAAACTCTGCAGCGGCTGTCCTGAGCAACTGCACCGTTGCTGCCTTGGTGGCGGCGTAGACGCCTTGTCCGGGTTCCACCACCAGGTGGCGCACCGAAGAGAACCCGATGATGCTCCCCTTCTGCTGGCGGACCATATTGGCGCCAAAGGCGCGGATGAGGTCAAAGCTGGACCGGACATTGAGGTTTACGACGCGTTCGTACTCTTCAGTGGTGTAGTCGAGCAGCCTCTTGCGGACGTTAGTTGCAGCGGTGAAGAGCAGTGTTTCCACATCCGGGTGATTGGCAGCGGCAGCGAAGACGGCATCGGTATCGAGAACGTCAAGTTCGTATGCTTGGGCGTGCCATCCTTCGTTGCCGATCAACTTTGCTGTGTGCTTCGCCGCCTCCAAGTCCCGGTCGGCGCAGATGACGTGGGCGCCGTGGGCGGCCAACGCCAGCGAGGATTCACGGCCGATGCCGCTCCCGGCTCCGAGCACGAAGGACTTGCGGCCGTCAAGTCGAAAAAGGTTGCTGTAGTTCATTTTGCGATTCTCCTGTCAGGGCGAATGACGGCCATGCGGGTTACGGTCAGTTCTTCCATCGCGAAGCGGGGGCCTTCGCGTCCTGTTCCTGAATCCTTGACCCCGCCATAGGGCATCGTGTCATTCCGGTAGCCGGGGACCTCGTTGACGATCACCCCGCCTACGTCAAGCCCGTCTATTGCCTGGTAGGCCTTGGCAAGTGAGGCTGTAAAAACGCTCGCTTGCAGCCCGTAGCGGGATTTGTTGACGAGGCCTATGGCTGCATCAAAATCGGGCACGGAGCGAATACACACCACTGGCCCGAAGATTTCCTCATCCCAAACCTTTACGCCGGACGGGACGTCAACCAGGACGGTGGGTTCGAGAAGCCCATCCTTGGTTCCGCCGCCGAAGGCGATCTCGGCACCGTTGCTGACAGCTTCGTCAATCCATGCTGTTACCCGCCGGGTTGAGTCTTCATTGATGAGTTTGGCTACCCGAGTTTGTTCATTTCTGGGGTCCCCGACTACCACCTCTCCCATTCGCTCCACCACCCGTTTGGAAAGATCAGTGATGATGCTTTCGTCAGCAACGATGCGTTGGACTGATATGCATGCCTGCCCGTTGCCGTAGAAGCCGCCGCGGATGACGGCGTCGGCGGCTGCATCCAGATCAGCATCCGATGCCACGATCAGTGCAGCGTTGGATCCGAGCTCAAGTAGTACCTTGCGCGGGGCGCAGTCCCGCGCAATCTGGTGTCCGACAGCTGCAGAACCTGTGAAACTGACAGCACCGATCCGGGGATCGCTGGTAAGGACGCTGCCGACTTCCGGGCCGCCGGTGATCATCTGAACAATGTCCTCGATGACATTCAGGGCCTGGGCGGACTGACGAATCAGGTGAACCAGCCATAAGGTCGACAAGGGTGTATTGGGTGCCGGCTTGCAGATCACAGCGCATCCAGCGGCGATGCTAGGTGCGATCTTGTGGGTGGCCAGTAGCAGCGGATAGTTGAACCCGGCGATACCGATAACCAAGCCAATGGGCTTGCGTGTCCAGTATCCGATCATTCCTTCTCCGCCGGCCTGGATATCGAGCGGGACCGTCTCCCCATGAAGGGCTGAAATGGCCTCGGCGGCGGCGGCCCAGGTGAAGAGGGTGCGGCTGACCTCCGTTCGGCAATCCACAAGAGGCTTGCCCGTCTCTGTCACCAGAAGCTGTTCAAATTCGGAGCGGCGCTCCTCAAGGGCATGCCGGACATCCAGCAGCAGCTGGCGGCGGGTCGCTGCAGGCAGGGCTGCAACCAGTGGCTGGGCGGCGAGGCCGGCATCAAGTGCTTGTCTCGCATGGTCGGTTGTGCCGACCGGGGCCTGCGCCACCTCGGAGCCGTCGTAGGGAAACGAAATGGTGGATGTACCGACGCCGTCGGTAACCCATTCTCCGGCAATAGGCAGTCCATTGGGGTAAGGGGGTTTGAAAAGGCCCACTGTTGAGTCCACTCCTTTGGGGGTTCATTGTCGGCACTGGTAAGGCCGGTGATACCTAAAAGAATGCGCTAGTGAGTAGTCTCACGTCAAGCGCAGGGGCTCGAACCGGACTATGCGAGTTGGCTAAAACGGTCCAGAGTCCCTGAATTACCGACTTGATCCTCAATGAACTGGGCAAGAACTGTTGACGCAAGACTCGCATCTCGCGATACTTGAGTCTCTGGATCCAAAAGCGCTATGAGTCCTCGGACTTGAGAAAATCCGAGCAGGCAGTTGCGTTGCCTGCTACATCTTCGGGATCCGGAGCGTTCCGCACAGGCGTGTAAGTGGCATCTCCAATGAGGGACTGGCCTTCAGAATGACGACATCTCTTGTTGCGTCCGACACCGGTGGAGCATGACCGAAAAGATGCCGTCCACGGGGACGGCAAACTCTGGCGCGACTTCAATCTCACGAATTAGGACTCGATATTCTTGACTACTTATGACTTGGCCATCATTCATGGCGACGGCATCGGCCCGGAGGTCAACCGGGAGGCCGTAAAAGCGCTGCAAGCCGCCGCCAGCCGTTTCGGGTTTGGTCTGCAGACAACGGAGTATCCGCTGGGTGCGCAGGCATATCTCGAGACGGGGACGCTGATTGACCCGGGTACCATGGACAGCCTCCGGGCCCACAACGCCATAATGTTCGGGGCCATGGGAGATCCTCGGGTAACCCCGGGGATCCTCGAACGAGGTTTGATCCTGCGGATGCGCCGCGAGCTTCGCCAGCAGGTCAACCTTCGACCGGTGCGTCTCTATCCGGGAGTCCCAACTCCCATCAGAGACCTCGACCCGGGCCGCTGCGATTTTGTGGTCGTCCGTGAGAATACCGAGGGCATGTACGTCGGCGGAGGTTCGACTGTCCATGCCGGGACCAGGAATGCCGTAGCACTGCAGGA
Source organism: Arthrobacter sp. OAP107 (assembly GCF_040546765.1). Taxonomy (NCBI): domain Bacteria; kingdom Bacillati; phylum Actinomycetota; class Actinomycetes; order Micrococcales; family Micrococcaceae; genus Arthrobacter; species Arthrobacter sp. OAP107. The sequence goes on from NZ_JBEPOK010000001.1 coordinate 193,948, forward strand.
ATCAATCAACACCGCCCAGGCCATCTCCGACGTCGTCGATTACGCCTTCCGCCTCGCACAGGCACGCCGCGGAAAGCTGACGCTCTGCCACAAGAAGAATGTCCTCGTCCACGCAGGCGAACTGTGGCAAAGCGTCGTCAACGAGCACGCGGCCCAATACAGTGACGTCGAAGTCGACTACGTCCATGCTGACGCCATGTGCCAACACATGCCCATGAACCCCGAGCGATTCGACGTAATCGTGACTGACAACCTTTTCGGCGACATCATTTCAGACCTAGGCGCCACCATCCAAGGAGGCCTCGGCGTTGCGGCCAGCGCCAACCTCAACTTGGATGGCACCGCACCCAGCATGTTTGAACCCGTCCACGGGTCCGCGCCTGACATTGCCGGAAAGGGATGGGCAAACCCAGCGGCGGCTGTACTCTCCGCCGCACTGTGCCTGGCATCCTTGGGCGAAGGTAAAGCAGCGCTGGCTCTGGAGAATGCAGCGGCCTCTGTGCTGGGTGAACTGCCTGCTTTGGCCGGAGCGGGTATGGGGGCAACGACGGTGCAGATCGGCGATCGTATCGCAGAGCGCATCGCGGACGAAACGGGCATAAATTCCCAGATCGAAGAGACGTCCATCATGACGGCGATGGCCGCGATCTGACCCCACCGTGTACAGCAGGCACCCAGTCAAAACTCCCATGCCTGCTGTACACGGCTAGAAGCATCAAGCGACGGTTCTTGCCATAGGGCCAAGCCGGCCCCATACTATGCATCCCGGCATGGGCGCCGTTTCGCTAGGCGGGCGCCTGAGAATATCCGACTGCGGACTCCCGGGGGGCGCCGCTGCGTAGCTGGTGGATCGTTTTCTCGATATGGTCCCTGGCAAGGCGCTCGGCCGCAACGCCATCCGCCAATTCAATCGCGTCCACAATTGCTGTGTGTTCATCGATGGCGCGCAGCGCACTGCTGGGCTCGATCATCGCAACGGGGGCAAATACCTGAGCTGTCATTCGAATAATGGAAGTCTGGGCAATCACGAACTCGTTGTTTGTCATTTGCACGATCATTTCGTGTAAATCGACATTGAGCTTTGAATATCCCCGGGGGTTCCAAGGGTCGACGGCCTTGCGCTGTGCAGCAATAACTTGCCGGAGATCACGAAGGCGTGCAGCCGAGACGTTGCCCGCGGCCAAGCGCGCCGCTAAACCATCGATAACAGCACGCAACTCGTAAGCTGCGAGCAGAGTCTTCGCATCGCCTGAAATGACTCTAACCCCCCGGCGGGAGTCAGACTTGATCAGTCCTTCTTGTTCCAGCCGGCGCAGCGCTTCGCGCAGAGGCGTCCGGCTTACGCCCAGTTCCTCGGAGAGCTCCTCCTGCTTTAGCCAGGCCCCTGTCGGGTACTGCTGCGAATAGATCCGCTCGCGCAAAAGCACCGTGATTTCGTCCACCAAGGGGACCCTGCGCCGGGCAGGACCATCAACAAGGCCGTCGCCGCCACCGTGTTGGATTGACTGGGAACCGACCACCACTCACAACCTTTCGTCAATACAAGCTTAGTCGAGCCGAAAAGGCACGCGGACGGGCGCAGAGCCAGCAGATTGCTCCGGGCGTGGAAGAGGGCAGCCAGACACGGCGCAGACTCTTGTGATCTGAAGAGAGTGGCAATCGGGCTACTGGTCTTACCTGTGAAGTACACACTTCGACGCAACCCTTCTTCGCACAGAAGCCATACAAGTCGGGCTCACTCTAGCCTATTGACATGTTTTATTCCTCAAGTCACAGTTATGATGGGGTTTGTGAATGTTTCTGGATCCAAAGAGTTCCAATACTTCCTATCATCGGAGCTCTAACCCCGAAACGCTGCGCGGCTCAATGTGGAGGATCGCGGCGATGGCGTTTCGGGACAGAGCCTTTGGCCTGGATCCCAGCCTCGCTAACTCACCATGAGCTGGCTAATGGCGCTGAAACGCGCCCGCCGGCAACGAAAGAAGGTAACAGTGGCACTGAACAACGCCACCGGGGTCCTCGACGGGACGCCGGGACTCGAACGAAGCACCATGCGACTTGTAACGCGGCGCCTTGGTCTGCTCCTGTTCGTCGTCTACATCCTTAACTATCTCGACAGAACCAACATCGGGATCGCAAAAGATCATCTCCAGGCCTCCCTGGGGCTGAGCGAGGCGGCTTATGGGCTTGGCGCTGGCTTGTTCTTCATCGGCTATGTGTTGTTTGAAGTACCGAGCAACCTGATCCTCTACCGGGTCGGAGCGAGGCTATGGATTACACGCATCATGGTTACGTGGGGACTCGCAGCCATGGGCATGGCCTTCGTGCAAAATGAGATGGCTTTCTACATTCTCAGATTCCTGCTGGGTGCCGCGGAAGCCGGGCTCGTGCCGGGCGTGATCCTCTACCTCACGCAATGGATACCGTCCGCCCGCCGTGCCCGACTCATCGCGCTGTTCTATCTGGCCGTGCCGCTTTCATCAGCGTTCGGGTCCCCGTTGTCCGGCTGGCTGATGGGCTTCAATCCCTTCGGCGTCGAAGGTTGGCGCTTCATGTTCTTCCTCGAAGGAATTCCTTGTTTGTTTGTCGCCGTGCTCGTACTTGCTTTCCTGACGGATAATCCCGCCCGTGCAAAGTGGCTTGACGAACGGCAACGTACGTGGCTGACGGCGGCTTTGGCAAAGGAAAAGAGTGAAGAGGATACAACTCACCAGTCAGGGACGCTGCGCCAGGCGTTTATCAACCCTCGTGTACTGGGCATGGCACTGGTGTTCTTTAGCATGATCATCCCTATCTACGCGCTGGCGTTTTTTCTTCCTGCGATCATCAAGCAGATGGGCACCTTCTCGATCCTTCAGGTAGGTTTCATCACTGCCGTTCCCTACATCTTCGCCTCTATCGGGATGTTCCTCATCTCCCGGCGATCCGACCGAACAGGGGAACGTGTGCTGCATTATGTAGTACCGTCGGCCCTGGGCGCGGGTGGCCTGGTCATGGCTGCTCTGACTCTGGGTTCGGCACCCGCGGTTGCCATGGTCGGTTTCTGTATCGGCGCGATCGGGTGCCTCTCAACCCTCCCTGTATTTTGGTCCATCACTCCCCGGTTGCTCACCGGAGTGGCCGCAGCCGGAGGCATCGCCCTGGTCTGCGCCATCGGGAACATAGCTGGTTTCGTTGCCCCCTACATGGTCGGTCTCATCCGCGGTGAAAATGCGACGGCAGCGTCGAGTTCACAAGCGATCCTGGTCAGTGCCGGCTTCTTGCTGGTCGCGGCCGTCGGCATGCTCCTTGTCGGCAAATCCCTGGGCAAGGAACACGCCCACAAGTCAGAAAGTAGCGCCAATGCATATTAGTCAGCAGCACTCAATCGGCCTGGTTGGAGCGGGGAAGGTCGGCATCGTTCTCGCAACAGCGTTGGTTCGCGCAGGCCACACCGTGGTTTCCGTGTGGGACCCATCACCAGCTGCCATAGAGGGGGCGCGGGAAACACTAGGGGACTTCCAGGCAGCGTCAACGGTGGCTGAAGCTACCGCCGGAGCCGACCTTGTACTTCTCGCCGTGCCCGACGACGTCCTGCAAGGCCTCGTCCAAGCCCTGGCCGCCGAGCGAAAAGACTGGCTCGGCGTCAACGTCGTTCACGTCAGCGGAAGATACGGGGCTGCGGTGCTTAGCCCCCTGGGGGACCAGGGAGCCGCGGTGATTGCACTGCACCCGGCAATGGCTTTCAGCGGAGACCGCGACACGGAACTGAGCCGCATTACCGGTGCCCGTTTTGCCGTCACGGCAAATGATAGTGCGCGGAAGACTGCAGAAAGCCTCGTCCATGACATGGGCGGAATCCCCTTCAAGGTCGCCGAATCTGACCGGGTTCTGTACCACGCGGCTATGGCCCATGCCACCAATCACCTGGTCACCCTGATTGTTCAGTCATCGGCCATGCTCGCCAGCATTTCGGTCAACGACACCTCTGAAGTGCTTCGCCCGGCGCTGGCGGCAGCACTGGATAACGCCCTGCTGAAAGGCGCTGCCGGAGCCACCGGGCCGGTAGTGCGCGGTGACATCGGAACAGTCACTGAGCACATCCGTGCCCTCGCGGAACGAACGCCGGAAAGCCTTCCCGTGTACCGGGTGATGTCCGAAGCCGCAGCGGACATCGCCCTAACCGCGGGACGCATCTCGGAAGAGGTAAAACAGCGGATTGAGCAGATAGTGGGCGTTCCCTCCAGCGGTCCCGAACCACTGCATGCCAGTCATCGATCATAAATTGGGTATTTCCTCGCCACCCGTCCGACGCCTGACGGACCTATCATCACCTGCCGGCACCCCAGCTGCCTTCTCGGCAAGACCAAGAGGAACGGGAATCTATCCTGGACGGGCCGCTCTAGGGGCGAATCAGCTCGGCGCCCCAACGAGGTTCACAACGACTTCTCGATAACGGTCGCCCGCACTCGTCCTAACGTTCACCTCAGCCCTATGGGGCGGATGCGGCGCAGCCGGATAGGCGCGGGGACAGGGACACTCCATCCTGCGTCCCGAGCAGCAACGGCCGGGCGCCCCACCACTAGGGCGTCCGGCCACCCTAGTGCTGAAAAACTACATACGTATGCACTCGTCACTGGCCGAGCCGTCAGAGGCGAGCCCATCGTTCCTTGCCAGCTCTATGAATTTGGTGGCCTCCGCGGGCCACCACCCGCTTTGGTTTCGCCGCCAAACCAAGATTTTGACCTCGTATATCAGCGGCCAAGTGAAACTGGCCACCAAAACAGACCAGGCGTACCGTGAAGGCGCCCTAACTCCAGACCACAACGGGGTATTCCTTTGCTGATGCCCAATACACCTAAGGTCCTCGAGCGGGGACCGTACCCGACCGGCTCCGTCGGTGCTCGGCATTACTGAGCCGTTCGCGGACGGTAGTTGCCAGAGGGCTCATGAGTGTTCCGCGGATCTCCCTGCCTATGGTCCATGGGCTGCGTCCGAGCGCCTTGGCTATGGCACGGATGCTACGCCGGGCCTGCAGCAGGTCCGCGTTCGTAATCCGTTCGAACCCCGAAAGGAACCGGGCGGAGATCACTGTCGGCCTCTCATGTGAGATGGGAGCGTACTTCTTAGTGCCTCCGAACGGCAGCACGACCGTGTGACCGTGCCGCCTTCGCGTGCCCGAAGGATGGCTGATTCACGATCCGGAACGCTACGGAATTGCACATTCCCTGTTTCATCAGCTGATCATAATGAGCACGTGCAGCGTTCTTCGGAGGCGCTTTCCGGGACTTCCTTGGCCTTTCACCTCTGCCAATTGCAACTCCTAAATCACTCAGGTGTTGCAACTGTGAGAGTTGTTTGTAGCTGGTCTGGGACTGGCTGGCAGGATAAATATCGGCCGCTCCACCCCGTGGACGTGACTCATGTTGCAACTGACCCCAGGTGTCATTCGATCGACTTGTCCGTCCATCGGGGTGGTCCGGCCGGCACGCGTCCTGCCCACCTCGGTAGCTTGATCAGAAGATTGTCCGCCCGCTGCGGGGCGTGACCCCTCACAGTGCTGTTCCTTTGGTGACCTCGACCCGGACTGGTGCCGGCCGGTGACGGCCATGATCACATCCGTGAAGAGGAAGGTACCAATGACCGCCATGTCTATCGTCGCGCACGCCCACCCATTTGTCGTGGGTGTCGACACGCACGCCCGAAACCACGTCTACGCTATCCTCGACGCCACCCACGGCGGACTCCTGGACACGCAGTCATTCCCCACCACCGCAGCCGGGATCAATCGGGCCATCAAATGGGTCGCACGCCGCACCAACGCCGACGCCGACACCCTCTGGGTCATCGAAGGAGCCGCATCCTACGGCGCGATCCTCGCCGGCACCGCGGCAACCCACGGATTCCCAGTCGCCGAGGCGCCGCGCATGGATGCCAAGAAGCGCCGCGGCGTGGGCAAGTCCGATGCCCTGGACGCCCACCGGATCGCCATGGCCGTTCTGCCACTGCCGGTGGACAAGCTGCGCCGACCACGCCTTCATGACGGGGTCCGCCAAGGCGTGCGGATCCTGGTCACGGCGCGGGGATCGATGAGCAAGGACCGGACCCGGTCGGTCAACGCGCTCAACGCACTTGTGCGCGGCAACGACCTGGGCATCGATGCCCGCCAGAAGCTCACAAACGCCCAGATCACCGAGGTCTCAAAGTGGCGTACCCGCGAGGAAGAGCTTTCCTTGTCCATCGCCCGTGCCGAGGCCGTGCGGCTGGCCAAACACGTCCTGGCGCTGGACGAGCAACTCACGCTCAACGAGAACCAGCTGGACGATCTGGTGAAGGTCAGCGAGGCCGCGCCGTTGCTGGAGGAGACGGGGTTCAGGGCGATCAGCGCTGCGAAGTGCCTCGCCGCGTGGTCGCACGAAGGCAGGGTCCGTAACGAGGCAGCATTTGCCTCCCTGGCTGGGGTAAACCCGATCCCCGCGTCCTCCGGGAACACTGTCCGGCACCGATTGAACCGAGGTGGTGACCGGTCCCTGAACAGTGCCTTGCACATGGTCGCGATCGTCAGGATGACCCATGACGGCGAAACCCGCGAGTACGTGCAGAAGCGACGCGCCGAGGGTCGTACGGACAAGGAAATTCGTCGTTGCATCAAACGCTATCTGGCCCGCCGCGTCTACCGCGCGTTCAGCGCGGCGACAATAGGGATGAACGCGGCTTGACAGACATAGAAGAGTCGACCGCTGAACGCCAAGCCTTCACAATGGCTCATTTTTCGACCATCGTTGAAACCTCAGCCCGCAACTGCAATTTGTCATGCAGCCGTCGGCGCGGCGGGCAGGGCTGGGTCAGTCGGGGAGCGGAGTAGAACGTCCCCAGCCTAGGTCCCTCGTCAAATGGTCAAGAAGCGGCTGCACGCGATAGGGGAGGGGGGTCGACACCGTAAGGGTTGTATTCGTGTGTCTGACACCGGGGATATCGACCATCCTTGCTGCGGCAGCCTGAAGCTCCTGGAGTGTTGCGGATGCCACTCTTACCAATAGGTCTTCCCTGCCGGCCTGGGTCGTGACTTCGAGGACCTCCGGGATCTGTCTGAGTGCTTCGACGACGGTGCTCAGCCGCCGCTGATCGAGTTCGAGACCGACAAATGCCTGCACGGGGATGCCGGCTGCCTCTAGGTCCACAACCGGCCTGTATCTCTGGAGCACACCCCGCTTTTCCAGACCTTGGAGTCGGGCCAGGACCGTGTTACGGGAGATGCTCAGTTGGGCGGCAAGGTCTGCGACGCCCGTACGGGCGTTGTTGTCGAGCCTCTTCAGGAGCTCTGAGTCGAGCCTGTCGATACTAATCATTTCGTCCAGCTGAATCGCGCAAAGTTTCCCCTCATCTATACCCAATGCTTAGTTAATTGCTAATAAGTTGACCACACCTACAGGCAGATCTCAAGATTATGCATCAGATCAATCAATATTGCCGACAGGCAAGGGAGGCACCCGGTGTGTGACGTTTTGATGAGCGGCCCCAACGTGGCAGCGGACGATGCCTTCCACCTGGACCAGAGGCAGCTCAGTACCCAGGCGCGTCCAGCGTGCCCTGCCTGCCAAGCGACCATCTCCTGCCTTCACACCCGAAAAGGTTGCGGGATTTCGACATGCCTCTGATCCTGAACTACCTGTTGGTCACGGTCGCTGTCTTCCATCGATGTTGCAACGATCATCGATTCCGGAGAGCGGACGGGGCGATTAACGGAGGCTCACGAGGCCTCTCGTAGCGCAGGCCTCGGGGGCGAGATCGCCTCCCGGCTGCAGGACGCGGCGTTCCACTCGTTGGAGGCCCACGTGATCAGGGTCATCGGATACGACACACCGTATCCGCCAAGCGGGCTCGAAGAAGAGTGGCTGCCCGGACTGGACCGAATCCTTGATGCGGTTGACCACAGCTTCAACTACTAACGGACGAGAAGAACCATGAATGTAAAACATTTCGCCCTGCCGGACGTGGGTGAGGGCCTCACCGAGGCAGAAATCGTCACCTGGCTTGTAAAACGAGGCGACAAAGTCACGGTTAACCAGGCCATCGTAGAGATCGAGACAGCAAAATCGCTGGTGGAACTCCCTTGCCCTTTTGCAGGTGAAGTCAGCGAATTGCTGGCCGAACAAGGTGAAACGGTTGATGTAGGACGACCAATCATCAGTATTGCGACTTCATCCCCTGAACCTGCTGACGGATCCGAAGGGCCAGGAAAGTCGCCACAGCCAAAAGCCGCCGCGGATGAGGAAGATCCCAAACTCCTGGTCGGCTATGGAGCACGTGAAATTCAAAGCAAACGACGTCGCTCCCGAACGGCCCCTGGCAGCGCTCTGGAAAGTTCAGCCGCTCAGCCCCCTGCCGAAACCGGGCGCCCAAAGGCGAGCCCGCCGGTCAGAAAACTGGCAAAAGACCTCGGCATGGATCTGCATGCCATCGAACCCACCGGCGCTGACGGAATACGCACCCGCGAAGACGTACTCCGCGCCCACGCAACCGACAACGGTGCCAGAAACGCCCCGATCGGTATCCTACAGGCACAAGCAAAGCCGGTCGCTGGCGACGACATCCGTATTCCAATCAAGGGAGTGCGGAAGCACACTGCGGCTGCCATGGTGCAGTCTGCATTCACAGCACCGCACGTCACGGAATTCGTCACGGTCGACATTTCACGGACGCTGGCTTTGAAGTCGGAAATAGGCCGCCGCAGGGAGTTTGCGGACGTCAAGCTCACTCCGCTCGCCTTCGTCGCGCGCGCCTTCCTAAAAGCAATTCAGCGGACGCCAGAGGCGAACTCGAAGTGGGATGAGGCCGCGCAGGAAATCGTCCAGTTCCGCGAAGTTAACCTGGGCATCGCGGCAGCGACCCCGAGGGGGCTGATCGTGCCCAACATCAAGGGCGCCCAGTGCCTGGGTCTCGCTGAACTTGCGGCGGCGATCGGCGACCTGGCCTTGACAGCCCGGTCGGGCAAGACGGAGCAAGCGGCGATGACCAACGGCACAGTCACGATCACGAATATCGGTGTTTTCGGGATCGATACCGGCACACCAATCCTCAACCCAGGGGAGGCCGCAATCCTGGCGGTAGGAACAGTTCGTCGGACCCCCTGGGTCGTAGAGGACGAACAAGGCGAAAGAATCGAGCCGCGATCAGTCCTCCAACTGGCACTGTCCTTTGACCACCGGATCATGGATGGACAGCAGGGCTCACAACTCTTGGCAGACACAGCCGCGCTCCTCAGGGAACCCGGTCTGGCGCTGCTCTAAACCACCCACAGCTAACAACCTAACTCCCGAGTACGGCCGCCACGACAAGGCCGCTCCCATGTGGCAGATGACCGACCATCCCGATCGGATCGTCGGTTGAAGTCAGCCAACATCGACGCACTCTCCGAACAGATGTGACGACGGGTGAGTCTTTTTGCCGGCGGCAGTTTCCTTCGGCTCTCCCAAGGCGAAGGAAACTGCCGCCAGCTCGTGGACAAAGATCCGGGCTGGAAACGCTTCGTCCCATCGAACTTTCAAGTCCATAGGCAAGCTCCCCCGTGGCCGTGCCCGAACCGGAACCGTCAAACAACAAACCAAACGTCAGAGAAGAGGAACCATGTCGGTGCTCCAGAAAGGGCCCCCGCCTGCATCCGCAGCGCCAGAAGTTCAGGACAACTTGCCGCCATACCCCGAGGCGGATCTTCTTCACCTTTCGGGCCTCCTCACCGTAGCCGAGCAGGCCCAGCTCGCCCAGGCCCGCAACTTCTTCCAGCAAGAAGTACGTCCCATCGCCGTCGATTTTTGGAATCGAGCGGAATTCCCATTCGAGCTCCTGCCCAAACTGGGCAAGCAGCAACTGACCGGACTGAATAGCCATGGGCATCTATTGGCCGGACTGATTCAGATGGAATTCGCACGCGCGGATACCTCCGTGTCCACGTTCTTTGGCGTCCATGACGAACTGTTCACCACAGCGATCCGCGAATTGGGCTCCGATGAGCATCGTCAGACCATGCTTCCAGACTTGCTGTCGCTCAAGAAAGTAGGAGCCTTCGCCCTCACCGAGCCCCTGCACGGGTCCGACATTTCCAGGCAGATGGAAACCACTGCAACCCGAAGCGGAGATGAATGGATTCTGAATGGGCACAAAAGATGGATCGGCAACGGTACCTTCGCGGATTACGTCCTGGTCTGGGCCCGCGATACAGCAGACGATCAGATTAAAGGGTTCATCGTCGAGAAAGGTACCGAGGGTTTCCGCACTGAAGCCATTCCCAACAAGGCAGCTGTTCGCATCATTCAGAATGCCAACATCACTCTGGATAACGTCAGAATCCCGTTCACCAACTGGCTGCCAGGAACACGAACGTTCCGGGATGCCAACTCCCTCCTCCTTCACTCAAGGGTGTGGGTCAGCTGGCAGGCCGTAGGCCAGCAGTTTGCAGCATTCGATGTTGCGAGGGCATATGCACTCCAGCGCAAGCAATTCGGCAAACCAATCGCTTCCTTCCAGCTCATTCAGGACCAGCTGGCCCGCATGATCGGAAACGCAACCATGTCCCCTTTCCCTGATGATCCAACTCGCACGCCTAACAGAGTCGGGCCTTCTCACCATGGACCATGCCGCGCTGGCAAAATCAAGCTGCACAGAGCGGATGCGCAAGACCGTGGCTCTCGGCAGATCAATCGTCGGAGGCAATGGAATCAGCACGGACTTCGAGATGGCAAAAATCTTCGCCGACGCAGAAGCGATCTACTCCTACGAGGGCAGCTACGAGATCAACACTCTCTTGGTCGGGCGGGCACTGACCGGGATCTCGGCGTTCGCCTGAACAAAGCCCCTGTCATCCCCCCCCAACAACAGCCGCATCACCACATGCACTGTCACGGAAGCAAGCGCCACAAGGAGGAGCAATTAAAATGGAGCTCAGCAATACTGCAGCAATCGTTACCGGTGGCGCGTCAGGTCTTGGCGCAGCCACCGCCCGGGTTCTCGCCGAACGGGGCGCAAACGTGTTTGCCGTGGACCTCGGCGAATCCATCGGAAAGAGTCAGCCGGTAGACGGCGTTGAGTACGTCGAGGCCGATGTGACCGACGCTGCCCAGATCCGTGGCGTGGTTGTAAAAGCCTCGGCCGACAAGCCCCTGCGGACAGTGATCAACTGCGCAGGGATTCTCCCGACAATGCGAATCCTCGGCAAAAGAGGAGTGCATGACCTCTCACTCTTCGCAAAGGTCATCGAAGTCAACCTCGTCGGCTCCTTCAACGTTCTCGCCTCCGCGGCAGAAGCCATCTCGCGCACAGAGGCGGATTTAGACGGTCAACGCGGTGTAATTATTAACACGGCCTCCATCGCTGCCTTCGAAGGTCAGATTGGCCAAGCCGCCTACGCCTCGTCAAAAGCCGGCATTGTAGGCCTCACCCTTCCTGCGGCCAGGGACCTTGCCCAGTATGGAATACGGGTGAATGCCATTGCACCGGGCATTGTGGAGACCCCCATGATGGCCTCCGTCAGCGATGAGGTCCGGCAAGCACTTGCCGCCGACGTTACATTCCCCAAACGGTTAGCGCGTCCCGAGGAATTCGCTCAGCTGGCGTTGTCGATCATCGGTCACGACTATCTCAACGGGGAAATTATCCGAATGGATGGGGCGCTGCGAATGGCGTCCCGGTAGCCCGCACATCAGCATTGATTTCAAAGGACAAAGCATGATGCACAACAAACCAGGACATGAAATACCTCCCCGTCCGGAGGATGTAGTGATTATCGGCGGTGCCCGAACCCCCCAGGGCAAGCTCAACGGCCAATTGGCGGGACTGACCGCGGTAGAACTCGGTGCAGCAGCAGTAAGCGGAGCACTTGAAAAGGCCGGCATCGATCCGGGCCTGGTAGATGCCGTGGTGATCGGCCAGGTTGTGCAGGCGGGCTCCGGACAGAATCCGGCGCGCCAGACGGCACTCAGGGCCGGAATCGGCGGGAAGGTACCTGCGACCACAATAAACAAAGTCTGCCTGTCCGGACTTACCGCCGTTATAGATGCAGCACGCCTCATCCGCGCCGGTGACGCGGAAGTAGTTGTTGCCGGCGGGCAAGAATCCATGAGTCAAAGTCCGCACTTGCTGCCTGGCTCGCGCCAAGGATGGTTATACGGCGGCGGCAACATGGTCGATTCACTCGTCCGCGACGGCCTCAGCGACGCGCAGGAAGGCGTCTCTATGGGCATCCTGACTGAACGAGGCAATCAGGTGCACAGCATAGGGAGACGTCAACAGGACGAGGTGGCAGCGGCGTCCCATCGGCGAGCTGCCCAGGCTGCCGACGAAGGAGTGTTCAAGGACGAGATCGTACCTATCACTGTTCACGGCAGGAAAGGACAGTCCCTGGTTCTTGACAGGGACGAACAAATACGACCCGGCACGGACGTCGAGGCCCTGTCCCAGTTACGTCCCGCCTTTGTCGCGGATGGCAGCATCACAGCAGGAAACGCCTCGCCGCTCTCGGATGGAGCTGCTGCCCTTGTTCTCACTAGCCGCGCCAACGCCGAACGACTCCAACTTGAGATCCTTGCCGTCGTCAGCGCCCCGGGCCAAGTAGCTGGTCCTGATAACTCACTGCATTCACAGCCCTCGAACGCCATTAATGCGGCACTGGAAAGGGCGGGGTGGACGACAGAAGATCTTGACTTCATCGAGATTAATGAGGCTTTCGGCGCCGTCGCGGTTCAGTCGTTGAACGAGTTGGGAATTCCCTTGGACCGCTGCAACATACACGGCGGTGCTATCGCTTTGGGCCATCCCATCGGAGCCTCCGGGGCGCGCCTAGCACTTCATGCCGCCAACGAACTGCTCCGCCGCGGGGCAGGCCGGGCGGCGGTCGCCCTCTGCGGTGGCGGGGGACAGGGCGAAGCGCTGCTGCTCTACCGGAACTAGCTCCCCCTCCTCCTCAACCACATCGCGAAGTGTCACGCCTGCGCGGTCCGTAAGCCCGTCATCCGCAATTCTTTGAAGGAATCAACGTGAAAAATAAGCATTCCGTCCGCGTATACAAGAGTGAAGAGAACCTTGCCCGTGAGGAGCAGCTGGCGCATAAGATCGCAGTGGTCGCAGGGGACACTGTTGATGTGACGCCCGACGTCACCGACATGGTCATCAACCGGATCATTGACAACGCCTCGGTGGCCATTGCCTCGCTGAACCGCGCCCCCATTGTCGCGGCCCGGGCCCAGGCGCTCACGCACGCCCCGTCCAGCGGCGGTAAAGGGGCCAAGGTCTTCGGCATCGGCGAGCGGGTGTCGCCTGAGTGGGCAGCATGGGCCAACGGCGTGGCGGTCCGCGAGCTGGATTACCACGACACGTTCCTCGCCGCGGACTACTCGCACCCCGGCGACAACATCCCGCCGATCCTCGCTGTCGCCCAGCACGTGGGCTCCAGCGGCCAGGACCTGATCCGCGGCATTGCCACCGGGTATGAGATCCAGGTGAACCTGGTGAAGGCGATCTGCCTGCACAAGCACAAGATTGACCATGTGGCCCACCTCGGCCCCGCCGCGGCGGCCGGCATCGGCACCCTCCTGGGCCTGGACGTGGAAACCATCTTCCAGTCCGTGGGGCAGGCCCTGCACACCACCACCGCCACCCGCCAGTCACGCAAGGGCGAGATCTCCACCTGGAAGGCGCACGCACCGGCCTTCGCAGGAAAAATGGCCGTCGAAGCCGTCGACAGGTCCATGCGCGGACAGACCTCCCCGGTTCCCATCTATGAGGGCGAGGACGGCGTGATCGCGTGGATGCTGGACGGCCCGGACGCCTCCTACCAGGTTCCCCTGCCGGAAAAGGGCGAGGCCAAGCGCGCTATCCTGGATACCTACACCAAGGAACACTCGGCTGAGTACCAGGCCCAGGCGTGGATCGACCTTGCGCGCAAGCTGAACAAGGAACACCCGGAGGTCACGGATCCGGCGAACGTGCAGTCAGTGCTGATCCGGACGAGCCACCACACGCACTATGTGATCGGCTCCGGCGCCAACGATCCGCAAAAGTACGATCCGACGGCCAGCCGGGAGACCCTGGACCACTCCATCCCGTATATCTTCACTGTCGCGCTGCAGGACGGGGCGTGGCACCACGTGGATTCCTACTCCCCGGAACGTGCCGCCCGGCCGGACACGGTGGAGCTGTGGCAGAAGGTGTCCACGGTGGAGGACCCGGAGTGGACCCGCCGCTACCACTCCCTGGACATCTCCGAGAAGGCCTTCGGCGGTTCCGTGGAGATCACCCTGGCCGACGGCACCGTGTTCACGGACTGGATCGCCGTGGCCGACGCCCACCCGCTGGGCGCCCGGCCGTTCACCCGGGAGCAGTACGTGAACAAGTTCCGCACCCTCGCCGCAGGGCTGGTGGAGGAGGCCGAAATCGAGAGGTTCCTCGCCGCCGTCGAACGCCTCCCGGAGCTGGCCGCCGGCGAACTCGACCAGCTCAACATCATCGCCGCCCCAGGCGTCATCGACCTCAGTGCGGCACCGAAGGGGCTGTTCTAAATGCTGTACTCAAAAACCACCCCGGAATGGAAGCGGGTCAGGCTGCGTGAACTGCTGGCTTCCGGCGCCATCCAGCAGTTCCCCGGAGCGTTCAACCCGCTCTCCGCCCGACTGATCGAGGAGAAGGGCTTCGCCGGGGTCTACATCTCCGGCGCCGTCCTCGCCAATGACCTTGGTCTGCCGGACATCGGCCTCACCACCCTCACCGAGGTCGCCACCCGGGCAGGGCAGATCGCCCGCATGACCGACCTGCCCGCCATCGTGGACGCCGACACCGGCTTCGGCGAACCCATGAACGTGGCCCGCACCGTCCAGGAAATCGAAAACGCCGGCCTGGCCGGGCTCCACCTCGAGGACCAAGTCAACCCGAAGCGCTGCGGCCATCTGGACGGCAAGAACGTCGTCGACCTGGACACCGCCACTAAGCGGATCCGCGCGGCAGCCGATGCCCGCCGGGACCCGAACTTCCTCATCATGGCGCGCACCGACATCCGGGCCGTGGACGGACTCCAAGCCGCCAAAGACCGGGTAAAGGCACTGGTCGACGCCGGGGCTGACGCCATCTTCCCCGAAGCCATGCGTGACCTGCACGAATTCCGTGCCATCCGGGACGCCGTCGACGTGCCGATCCTCGCCAACATGACCGAGTTCGGCAAAAGCGACCTGTTCACCAAAGACCAACTGCAGAACGTGGGCGTCAACATGGTGATCTATCCGGTGACCCTGCTCCGCAGTGCCATGGGCGCCGCCGAGCGGGTCCTGGACACGCTGAGGAGCCTGGGCACCCAGCAGGTGCGCGTGCCGGAAATGCTCACCCGTGCACGGCTGTATGACCTCGTGGACTACGAGGCCTACAACAAGTTCGATTCCGGCATTTTCGACTTCCAAATCCCCGACATTCGCTAGTACAAGGACTGCAACGAAGGAGTTCAGCATGACTGACACAGATATCAAAAAGGGCCTCACCGGAGTCGTCGTGGACTACACCGCCGTGTCGAAGGTCAATCCCGACACGAACTCACTGCTATACCGCGGCTACCCCGTCCAGGAGCTCGCCGCCAAGTGCAGCTTCGAAGAGGTTGCCTACCTGCTCTGGAACGGCGAACTGCCCACCGAGGACCAGCTCGCCGGGTTCACCGCCCGCGAAAAGGCGGGCCGGGCCCTCGACCCGGCACTCAAGACCATCATCGACGCCTTACCCATGGACGCCCACCCCATGGACGTCTGCCGCACTGCCGCCTCGGTGCTCGGAGCACGGCACCCGCTGGCGGAGCACTCTTCGCCCGGAGTCAACATGAAGAAAGCCATTGATCTCTGGGCCGCGATGCCGGCAGTCGTGGCCTATGACCAGCGCCGCCGGCGCGGCCAGAACATCGTGGAGCCCCGCGACGATCTGGGCTATTCGGCCAACTTTCTGTGGATGACCTTCGGCGAAGACCCCGTGGATGAGGTCGTCGAAGCTTTCAACGTCTCGATGATCCTCTACGCGGAGCATTCCTTCAACGCCTCGACCTTCACCGCCCGTGTGGTCACCTCCACCCTTTCGGATCTGCACTCTGCCGTGACCGCCGCCATTGGAGCCCTCAAAGGTCCCCTCCACGGCGGCGCAAACGAAGCAGTCATGCACACCTTCGACGAAATCGGAATTCGGCCCGAGGAATCCCTGGAGGAAGCCGCCACCCGCGCTAAGGCGTGGATGGCGGACGCCTTGGCGCAGAAGAAGAAAATCATGGGCTTCGGCCACCGCGTCTACAAGCACGGCGACTCCCGGGTTCCCATGATGAAGGCGGCTCTGGACAAGATGATCGCCCACTACGGCCGACCTGAGCTGCTGGGACTCTACAACGGGCTCGAGACCGCCATGGATGAGGCCAAGGCCATCAAACCCAACCTCGACTACCCGGCCGGCCCCACTTACCACCTCATGGGCTTCGACACCCGAACCTTCACCCCGATCTTCGTCGCCAGCCGCATCACCGGCATGACAGCCCACATCATGGAGCAGGCCGCCTCCAACTCCCTCATCCGCCCGCTAAGCGCCTATAACGGGCCCGAAGAGCGGTCAGTACCGGTTGGAAACCACACCCACGCCTAGTTGCGACATCGCAGCCTCCTTCGAGGAAGAGCATGAATTTTCGAACCATCACGGTAAAGCAAATTGGACGTGTAAGCGTCATCACACTGAATCGGCCGGAGGCCCTCAACGCACTGAACCTTCAACTCATGCAAGAAGTGGTATCCGCTGCCAGAAGCTTGGACAAGGCCCCCGATACAGGTGCCATCCTTCTGATCGGATCCGATCGCGCCTTCGCCGCAGGCGCCGACATCAAGGAGATGTCTTCCCGGACCTACATGGATATGTACTTGGACGATTGGCTGCAGGGCTGGGACGGCCTGGCCGCCGTGCGGACCCCGATAATTGCTGCCGTCGCTGGCCACGCGCTGGGCGGAGGCTGTGAACTGGCAATGATGTGCGACTTCATCATTGCAGCTGACTCAGCGCGATTTGGCCAGCCGGAGATCAAACTGGGCGTCATACCTGGCATGGGCGGTTCGCAGCGGCTGACGCGCGCCGTCGGCAAGGCAAAGGCTATGGAGATGATCCTCACGGGCCGCACCATCGACGCGGCCGAGGCTGAACGCATCGGTCTCGTAGCAAGGATCGTCCCTCACGACAGGCTCCTGGAAGATGCCTTGGAAACTGCGAAGGCGATCTCCGAGAAGTCCGCGCCAATCGTAATGCTGGCAAAAGAGGCAGTGAATGCTGCATTTCAAATGCCACTGGACAGCGGCGTCCTCTTCGAACGCAGGATTTTTCACTCTGTGTTCGCCACCTCTGACCAAAAAGAAGGCATGCGCGCCTTCGTCGAAAAGAGACAGCCCAACTTCACCCACGGCTAACGCCCTGGCAGCTGCGGGGCGACGCGCACACTGCATTGTCCCAGCAGCCCACGACGACAAACCTGTCAAAAATTCCCGGCGCGGCAAGAAGAAGCGCAACGCACACGCCCGAAGGCCGGGTGCCGCGCCGGGATCCCTCACCCACAAACAGTCCGCCCGGCTCGAGGCCAGCTCACCCTTTGGGGCCCAGCCATGAAATCACCCTCGGTCAGCACGGTCGACGGTCACTGGTCGAATCTTTGGACGACAATCTCCGGCGAAGACCTCCCCAGCCGGAGGGCTGTCCCGGGGCCGAGCTTGTCGCCGCCACAACACGCGGTCTGCCAAGACCTTTCAGCTGCGCGCCCCGGCCCTTAACCCTGCTGGAAGTGTTCTGCCAAGTCTCTGTCATGGCCGGGTTCGCCAACTAAATCAGGTGGAAGGGGTCAGCAGGGCAACCCACGCGTGCTCATCGGCCTCGGCACCGCCGCGGCCGAGACGGGCTACCGGGTCAAGTACACCCTAGCCAGGTCGTGGGATCTTGTGGGTTCGTGGTTCTGTCTGATTGCTGTGTCCGGGGGATTATGTGCTCGGCTGGCAGTGGTGCGGTACCGACAAGAAGGCCACCGTTCGGGCCGTCCAGGTGGGCTCCAATTGAGTTGACACATTCACTCCTCCCGCACCACGCCGCAACGGCATCAGAACACACTCCCGGCCCTAGCGTCAGACGGCCCTGTCAACGGCCATTAGGAATTGCCCATAGGCGGCCAGCATTTCTGCCCGCTGGGCGAGTTCTAGCGATCATTGCAACGCCCCCGAAAAATCGGGAGTTGCAACACCATGGAATCACCATCAGGAAATAGCTCTTTCACGGCCAAGAAATCTCCTTGCACAAAGCAGTCGGTCCGCCCTGCCGAAGCACCTGCAAAGCGCCGGCAGGAATCCCATACCGCGGCACAAAGACACGATTTTCTTTCTGCCGTGGCACGATTGGGAACCGTTGCCGAGGCGGCGAAGGAGCTTGGACTCAACAGAAGCACATGCCAGAAGTGGGCCAACGCTGCCGGGATCCGGCGCAAGCGCCAGTATTCGCAGGCTGACAAAGACCAGTTCTATGCCGTTCTGGATCGGACCGGAAACGTCGTGGAGGCGGCCAGAGAAGTCGGATTGAATACCAGCACCGCGAACACATGGGCGGGCCGGATCAAGCCGGCGCCCAGGAATAAACGGACAAACCGAACCACGAACGCCGGGCCCACGCAGCGCTACTCACCGGCGGTGATCGAGGAATTCCTGCGCGTGCTGCAGGATGTCGGCAGCGTCACCGTGGCAGCCAGGCAGCTCGGCATGAACCGTTCCACCTGCTCCAACTGGGCCGCTGATGCCGGTCTTACCTCCACCAAACCACGACGCCCATCAGAGAAACAGCTTAGCGACCTACGCCTGCGCCACGAAGGCGTGAGCCGCAGAGACGCTGCCCTGGCGGTCGGGGCCAGCAAACAAAGCTCCTACCTTTGGGACAGGCAACGACCCATCGCCGACAGCGACACGATCGCTGCAAGGATCAGTGCTCCAGATCTGCCGTATAAACAGGAGGTGACAACGACATTTGCGGAACCTCGCGCCCTGGCAGCGGCGCCGGAACTGACGGCGGCTGCGGCGGAGCCTTCACCCGCGCCGGTGGCGTTGGGCGCCCTGGAACAGCCCATCTGCAGCCGGTATCTGTCCCTGCCCGAGCGCGAGAGGATCGCTGACCAGCTCGCTAAAGGCGCGTCGATCCGTGCCATCGCCCGGGACCTGGGCAGGAACCAGGGCTCGATCAGCAGGGAGATCAAACGCAACAGCCACGCGGTGCTGGGTTACCTACCCTACGGCGCCCACCGGGCCGCCACCGCCGCCCGGGCACGACCCAAGGACAGTGAGCTGGCAGAACCCGGGAAACTGCGTGAGTACGCAAAGCTCCTCACTCGCTGGTCCCCGCGTCAGATTTCCCGCTCGCTGATCAAGGAATTCCCCGATGACCCCGTCATGCGCGTGAGCCACGAAACGATCTACCAGGCCCTCTACCTTCAGGCCCGCGGCGGACACAAACGCGAGGTCAAGGAGGCCCTGCGCACCGGACGCACCCGCCGCAGGCAGCGCAAGAACCCGGAGGAACGGACCATCCGATTCCGGGACCCGATGATCAACATTTCTGAACGTCCCGCGGAGGTTGAGGACCGCGCCCTGCCCGGGCATTGGGAATCTCAATGTTTCTGTCAAGCCGCTTGAGCGCCGATTCTTGGGATTGGTTCCTGGTAGGGGGTGTGGTCGCGGAGCATGGCCCAGAGGACGTTGATGCGGCGCCGGGCGAGGGCGATGAGGGCCTGTTTATGGGACTTTCCTTCTCCGCGCTTCCGGTCGTAGTAGATTCGCGAGGCCGGGCTGTTTTTCAGGCTGGAGAGGGCGGCGAGGTAACAGGTTCGCAGGAGTCTGCGGTTGAAGCGACGCGGCCGGTGCAGATTTCCGCTGATCCGTCCGGAATCACGTGGGACCGGGGCCAGGCCCGCGACGCTGGCGAGCCGGTCGACGGATTCGAACGCGTCCAGGTTGCCGCCAATGCTCGCGAGGAAAGTCGCTGCAAGAACGGGCCCGAAACCGGGCATGCTCAGCAGAACATCGGCGCTGTCGTGCTGCCGGAACAGCTCGGTGATTTGGGCGTCGACGTCGTCGATTTCTGCATCGAGAGTGCTGATCTGCTCGGCCAGCCGGGCGACCAGGGCAGAGCCTGTGGTCTGGGTTGGGAGGACGGTGTGCTGGGAGTTCGCGGCTATTAGGGCTTTCTCGGCCATCTTGGCACTGTTCCGGCAGCCGCGCTTCTTCAGCCAGCCGGTGAGCCGGGTCAGGCCTGTCCGCCGGATGCCCTCGGGGGTCTGGTAGCGACCGAGAAGGATGAGGGGCGCTTTCTTTGAGTAATCGAACGCACGCTCGAGCGCAGGGAAGTACTCCAGCAGAGTGGCACGGAGCCGGTTGATCGCCCTGACACGGTCGCAGATCAGATCCGTGCGGCGGGCGGTCAGGAGCCGCAGGTCCACGCTTATCTGGTCCGCGCCGCGAACGGGTTGGAGGTCGGTGCGCATCCGCGCTTGGTCAGCGATGATCCGAGCGTCTTTCGCGTCGGTCTTGCCATCCCCGCGGTAAGTTGCTGCGGCGTGATGCACGATCCGTCCGGGGATATAGAGCAGCTTCTGTGCATGCGCTGCCAACAACTCAATCAGCAGCGCGGCGCCGCCGGCGTTCAGATCAGTGGCCCAACAGACTTCACCGCCGGCCGCAATGTCAGCAATCGTGGCTATGAGCTCGAGGAGCACGGTCTCGTCGTTTTCGACCCGTTTCGAGAGCAGTACCGTTCCCGTTTGATCGATCACGACGCAATGATGGGCTCTTTTGCCCGAGTCGATTCCTACCCAGATTGCCGGCATATCTTAGGTCCCTTCGATCAGCTCCAATTTCCGTTGGCCCTGTCGATAACCACGCCGGCACGTCCTTACCCAACGATCAATGTCGTAAGTCTCAATCAGCGGTCGAGTCATCGGCGGGCAGCGGGCGGCCATTCCCAGTGAGCCGTCCAAGCGGCAGGGCGATCTCTGCCATGCCCGCCGCCCGAGGGTGATCGAAACACTACGACAGCTCCGAAATCACCCACAACAACACCGTAAGGAAGGCGATTTGATCACCGGAACCCACAACCAGTCGGCGATCGGAACCCTGGTGGAACGCACCACGCGCTATGTCATGCTCGTGCACCTTCCGGTGGACCACACTGCGGAATCAGTCCGCGACGGGCTGATCAAGACCATGGGAACCCTGCCCGCACATCTGCGCGGATCCCTCACTTGGGACCAAGGCGCCGAAATGGCCAAGCACAGCGCGTTCAGCCTCGCCACCGACATGGACGTCTACTTCTGCGACCCTGCCAGCCCATGGCAGCGAGGGTCCAACGAAAACACCAACGGGTTACTCCGCCAATACTTCCCCAAAGGCACCGACCTGAGCGTCTACGGGCCCGAGGACCTCGAACACGTCGCCCAAGAACTCAACGCACGACCACGCGAAACACTCGCCTGGGACACTCCCGCCGAACGTCGTCGTGCTTTACTGATACCCAACTGACCTCGGGTGTTGCATCGACCCCTGGAATCCGCCTCAGCGGGCAATTCCATGGCCATCTACGGGCAGTTTTTCATGGCCGCCAACAGGCCCTAACCACGCTCATCTGCGAAGGGCCCGATTTCCACGTCGCCGGCACTGAGGTGCACCCCCTTCGGGCAAGAGCCGCTACGAGTACTTGTGCCGGCGGCAGACATACGCCCGAATACAGCCCAGGTCCTGCGGGCGGCCGGGTCCACCCGCTGGATCCGTGACGCTACGTTGCGAGGTGATCGGTGGGGCACGGAGAGACGGTGGCGGCGTCCTCGATCCCTGCCTCGTGGAGGCTTGTCCAGCGGGCCCTGGGACTCGCAGCTCTCACTACGCCCTCTCCCGATGACCAGCCCAAGCCGGCACGTCAACTGGACCAGAGATTCGAGCTGTACGCGTGGTCCGGTTACCGGGGAACTGCCGGTTGCAGAGGAGCGCGGTAGGTTTCTTTCATAAGGGTAAGTGCGGCTAGGGCAATTACAGCCTCCACTCCAAAAAAGATGATGTATGCCCAAGCATTGTTAGCAAACGCGGCAGCCAAGGTCGATGCAATCAGAGGTGAGAATCCTGCGCCCAACAGCGTTCCAATTTGTTTTGCAATTGAGAACCCAGAGAAGCGTACGGCCGTCGGATAGTTCTCGGAAATGAGTGCACCCTCAACGCCGTACATCAGTGCCTGCGCCACTCCGATAGCTACTACCATCCCGCATCCCACAAGCAGAATATTCTGCGACGGCAGTAGGTACAGGAAGTAAACCGTAACCGTTACCATTGCGAGCGGAATACCGATGTAGTAGTTGCGTTTTCGTCCGCCCGAGTCGGATAGGCGACCACAGAGGGGAATCGTGATCAGCGAAACAACGCCCGCAATCATGGTGGCTACGGTAAGTCCGGTCACCGACAGACCGTAGTTCCGAGGCCCAATCGACAGTGCAAAAGTTGCAACGAGGTGGTAGAGGGTGGAAGCAACCATTGCCAGGGCGATGCCGGCAAGAGTAGGCCTCCATGCAGTACGGAAGACCTCAAGAGCAGGAACTTTTACAATCTGTTGCTTCTTCTGGAAGGCCGGCGATTCGGTGATTCGGCGCCGGATGTAGGCCCCGATTACAACTAGGATAATGCTGCCCAGAAATGGCATACGCCATCCCCAAGAAAGTAGATCTTCCCGCGGCATCAGACTCAACAAGGCGACGGAACCGACAGAAAGTATGACCCCAACACTGGCGGTGGCCATGACGATTGACCCATACAGGCCACGCCGGTTATCCGGAGCCGTTTCAAGGGTTAGAAGTGTACCGGCTCCCGTTTCACCACCTACGCCAATTCCTTGACAAAACCGAAGCGCGACCAAGAGTATGGGCGCCCATATGCCTATCGTTTCGTAGGTGGGCAGCAAACCAATTCCTATCGTGGAAGCTCCCATCAACAGAAGAGTCACCATGAATATCTTCTTCCGACCAATTTTGTCGCCGAAGTGGCCAAATACGATACCCCCAATTGGCCGTGCACCGTACCCCACGGCCAGTGTTGAGAATACGATAATTGTGCCGACTACAGGGTCGAATGTCGGGAAGAACAGTTGATTGAACACGACGGGCGCCAGGAAGCCATACAGGAGAAAGTCGTACCATTCTATTGTGGTGCCCAGCGCACTTGATACCACTGTTCTTCGACGGTTGGTCTGACTGGGCACTGGCGCGTCCGGTCCGGAGTTCGGTCCTGCGTCTGAAGTAGATAGATTGTATTGCGTCATGTCTGTTCCTGACCGTTTTTTAAACGTTTTACATCACGAAAAGTTGTATACGAAACCTTTAAATTAGTGGACTAACTCAGCGATACGTTTGTAGGGCGCGTCCCCGCATTACTTTTCCGGGAAGGGAATGTCCAACAATGGACTCGGCTTGGAGGGCGACGTCGATAAGGCGGTCAAGGTCGACCCCGGTGTCGATTCCCATTTCGTGGCACATGTGCACGAACTCCTCCGTGGCGATGTTCCCGGCAGCGCCGTGGTCCCCGCCGAATGGGCATCCGCCCAACCCTGCGACTGAAGCGTCGAAGTCATGTGCTCCCAGCTGCATCGCCGCGTACGCGTTGGCGATACCCATGCCACGGGTATCGTGCAGGTGCATCCGAATATCGTGTTCCGGCCAACGCTCTCGAACTTCACCGACGGTGCGACGAATTTGTTCGGGGTTGGCCCATCCCATGGTGTCCGCCAAAAGCAAAGTGGGGATATGGACACCTGCGTCCGCTGCTACTGCAAGCGCACGCGTGAAGCGATCGATCACAGCGCCCAGGTCGACGTCTCCTGCGTAGTTACAGCCGAAGGCTGCCGCGACCGACAGGTAGGACACGGGGACGTTCGCATCGCGAGCGACCGCGAGCGAATCCGGGATGTCGGCAAGCACCTGCTCGGTGGACCGTCTCATGTTCTTGTGGGAAAACTCCTCGCTGGCCGAGACGATCACCGCGGCCTTGACGTCCAGAGTGCCGACTGCGAGTGCGCGTTCGAGACCCTGCTTGTTCAGGTAAACACAGGTGTATTCGGTGCCCGGCTTCCGGGTGAACCCTGTTGCGACCTGCTCGGCGTCCGCCATTTGCGGCACCCACTTCGGTGAGACGAAAGAGGTAACTTCGATCTCCGGGAAGTTGCACTCAGACAGAAGGTCCACCAGACGGATCTTCTCCGCCGTCGGGATTGGTCCCTTCTCGATCTGCATACCTTCACGCGCGCCTACTTCACGCACCACGACAGACTTAGGCAGTGTCATTAGTCATCCTCCTTCGGGGACACAGCTGGGGGCGTCGCTCCTACCAGCACGGGGCACTTTGCTTGGTGGGTTTGCAATCCAGGGATGTCGTTGGTCAGGTGATACACAGCACCGACACGCTCAGCCGGGTTCAAGGACCCCGTGGTGATGAATATCTCGTCCATTGCAGTGCCGCCGAAACAAACGTTGGTCACAATTTCCTGGGGCACATTGATGGTGCGCTGCAGGTCTCCGCCAGGACCGAAAACAAGCACACGGGATGCGAACGCGTTTGCTACCCAGACACTTCCATCAGCCGCAACCGCTAGCCCATCAGGGATGCCAGCGTCCATCGTGGCGAACAGACGTGGTTTGCCGACGCGGCCGCAATCAACGTCGTAGTCATATACGAAGACAGCCCGCTGACCAGAATCCGCATAGAAGAGGCTGGTGTCGTCTGGTGAGAACGCCAAACCGTTGGTGTGCCGAACCTTAGGTGTCGGTATTAGACATCGGGCGGATCCGTCCAAGTCGATGAGCCAAAGACTCCCGTGGTCGGAGAGATGGTTCTCCTCGGTGGGTCGTGACCCTAACATACCGGCCAGCACGCGGCCCGATGCATCGGCACACATATCGCTGAATCCGACCATTCCACTTATTTCAGGGGTGTTGTCTAACAGAACGACCGTCGACGATGTATCGGTTCCCTTGTATGCGACATTACGACCGGATACGACAAGACCGCCCGCCTGATGACGCACCAAACCACCAATTCCTCGTCGGTGTTGCACGACAGTGGTGGGGCCAGTTCCAGCCTCGTTGAGACCAAACACCCCACCCCCCTCGGCGTCGGCGAATACCAAACCGGAAGTTGGATCCCAGACCGGCCCCTCCAGTAAATGGAATCCCGCGGCTATCTTTTCGAGATGCGTCATAGTCGACCAACCTCGACTCCCTCCGACACGCGGTCCCACAACTGCTTGACGTTTGATTGCGCATCCTGGCGAAGCGAATGCTTTTGAATTTTTCCGCTCTCAGTTCTCGGCAGGTCTTCGCGTGTATCGATAAATCGCGGCACCATGAAATATGACATTCGCCCCTCACACCATTTAATTAGATCAGCCGGCACGAAGTTATGGCCTGGTGTAATAATAAGCGAAACTCCGACTTCTTCGTCTCCGTCAATCGCTACCGCATAGGCGCAGACTTCCGCAATGCCCTCGTAGTCCATCAACACCTGCTCGACCTCGAACGCAGATATGTTCTCACCGCGCCTGCGGATGGCGTCCTTTTTTCGATCCTTGAAGTACAAAAATCCGTCTGCGTCGCAAATTCCTAAATCCCCGGTATGGAACCACTGATTCCGCAGACTAGCCGCTGTTTCGGTTGGCATTTTGTAGTAGCCCGAGGCGCTGTGCCATGGCGTCTTTGTGCGCAGGACAATCTCCCCAAGTTGTCCGTCTGCTACCGCGAAATCGTCATCGTCAACGATTCGTACCTCGAAATGAGGTGACACCAGTCCGCAAGATCCAAACTTGTCAGCCGGATCATCCATGGTCGAAAAATTTGAAACGCCGAAATCCGTTAACCCAAAACACGACACTAGCTGGACGTGCCAGCGTTCTTCCATTTGACGACCGCGGTCTGGTATGGGTCCCGCCATGATTTGACGAAGCGTATTCTTACGCTCATATTCGGATACGTCAAGATTCCAGAGAATATCACCCATCGAACCTAATAGATTCGTCAGAGTCGCACCGTAGACATATACGTCACGCCAAAAGTTGGATGCCGAAAACTTAGGCTTTATGACGACTGTGGCTCCGACCAATAAGCACCCATAAGTGGCGGAATGCAAAGCATTCCCATGAAACAAGGGCATCGATACGTACATGATGTCGTCGCTGCGATAGCTGTGTGCATCGGCGAACCCCCCGGCCCACGTAAGGGCGTACGCGTGTGTGTACATAACGGCCTTCGATGGGCCGGTCGTCCCTGAGGTGTACATAAGGAAGGCTTGATCGTTGTATCTCACTTCAGTTTTGGGCGCAAGTGTATTGCTGGACCTCAGATCGTTGAACTTCAAGACAATGAGATCAGCAGGCAGGTCGGCGCCAGAGGGCGGTTCACCGACGATGATCAAGCGCTTCAAAGAGGAAGTCAGATGGATGATCGCCGCGATATGCGGAAGGAACTGTGCGTCAGCGATCAGCGTGGTGGCATCAGCGTGATCAAGATTGTAGGCCAGCCCCTTGCCTCTCGCCGATGTGTTCAGCGGGACGGCTACGGCGCCCAGTTTTCCTAAAGCAAAAATTGAGAGCAAAATCTCTGGACCGTTACCCAACATAACCGCTACGTGATCGCCGAAATCAACTCCAGCTGAACTCAGGCCGTTAGCGAGTCTGTTGGTTTCCAGCTCTACCTCCTGGTAACTGAAACTGACTGTTTCGAAGACCAAGCACGGTTTGTCACGGTGTCGTGCTGCTTGGGTCGAGAGAACCTCTCCGATCGTCAAGTCTCGAAGGGCGAACTGCATCAGGACCTCGCTTACATAGATTCTGCTCTCTGGATCCAGAACGTCCGACAGCATGCATAAACTGTGACTCAGAAGACAGTGACTGTCAAGAAATCAGCAATCCGGCCCCACGTTGGCGTGCAGCCGCAACGAACACCAGAGTCCGGTCGGTTGCGATCCTCGGCGCACTGGCCTTACCGGTGGCGGAACTGTGTAGGTAAGCCGTTACAACCCCTGGACAAGGTGGCTTGTCCCCGAATTCCGCGACCTCGGGAACGAACTGCGCATGTGCATGGATGCAGTACGGTGCCGGACCTTTCGAGCGATACTGCATAGCCGCCAGGTGTTTAGCCTGGACGTGCCCCGGTCGACGGTGGGCACGACCCCGCTTCTCGAGCTGACCAGCGAAATGGGCGATCTACCCGTGGTACACGCTTGGCTTGGCGTTGATTCTTTTCAGCAACTCGTAGTGGAGGCGATCGCTGTTAGTCAGTTAGTCCAGCTCCTAATGAACCAATTGCTCACCCATGTGCCTAAGGAGCCCTCGGCATCGTGGTACTAGCCATGTGCAGATCGAACAAAAAAGCATTTCGGAGCCAAGTACGGAAGATTTGCCGCACGGACTGATCATGAAAGCCCTCGTCGCCTTGAACATTCGATCGTCATCGTTGTCTGGAACATGCTCACCACCGGCGAGCTCCACAGGGACCCTCGACCCCATAATCCAGCCGGCCAAAGCACGGGCACGCGCCATCAATCAGCTCCAAGCCTTTGGGCTACACCGTCGTCCTCGAACCGGCCCAACAACCGGTTGACCACACCGCACGGCTGTGCCGCACGAAGCACCGCACCAAAGCCGGGTTCTCATCGCCCGTGGTTGGCTAATTTTCGTGAGAGCCTGACAGCACATTCGATCACGGCGCGCGCCAGCCACCGGACGAAGCCCCGAACCAACACGAAAGTGCGGTCCAAGACAACCCACTCCTGGACCGCTCATCCTTGCCCTCTTGGCAGGGAACGCTTGTAGATCATGTTTTTCATCGAAGTTGTTTCTGATTGTGGTCCTTCGGAAGGACTGTGCCGAGCACCCTTATCCGGGGGCTAGCGGCATGCTGCTCGGTCGAGAAATCGGCTTTTTGCTGAGAGGTCTGGACGTGGAGACGTCAGTTTTATCTGTTGCAATTAGCTGCCGGACGGGGGCGAGTACAGGACCCACGCGGGTCACCGGCTCGAACGAGGACTCGAGCCGGTGACCGACCGCGCTCCGTATTGGACCGCGTGCAATATTCATTAGTGACTCAGGACCGACGCCTGTGTCGATACCCAGCAGCGCGAAAAGGCGCACTAGCTCCCCCGTTGCAATATTCCCTGTAGCGCGTCGGGAAAACGCCGCGCCACCGGACTCGGGGGCAGCCGGACTAACTCAGCGATACGTTTGTAGGGCGCGTCCCCGCATTACTTTTCCGGGAAGGGAATGTCCAACAATGGACTCGGCTTGGAGGGCGACGTCGATAAGGCGGTCAAGGTCGACCCCGGTGTCGATTCCCATTTCGTGGCACATGTGCACGAACTCCTCCGTGGCGATGTTCCCGGCAGCGCCGTGGTCCCCGCCGAATGGGCATCCGCCCAACCCTGCGACTGAAGCGTCGAAGTCATGTGCTCCCAGCTGCATCGCCGCGTACGCGTTGGCGATACCCATGCCACGGGTATCGTGCAGGTGCATCCGAATATCGTGTTCCGGCCAACGCTCTCGAACTTCACCGACGGTGCGACGAATTTGTTCGGGGTTGGCCCATCCCATGGTGTCCGCCAAAAGCAAAGTGGGGATATGGACACCTGCGTCCGCTGCTACTGCAAGCGCACGCGTGAAGCGATCGATCACAGCGCCCAGGTCGACGTCTCCTGCGTAGTTACAGCCGAAGGCTGCCGCGACCGACAGGTAGGACACGGGGACGTTCGCATCGCGAGCGACCGCGAGCGAATCCGGGATGTCGGCAAGCACCTGCTCGGTGGACCGTCTCATGTTCTTGTGGGAAAACTCCTCGCTGGCCGAGACGATCACCGCGGCCTTGACGTCCAGAGTGCCGACTGCGAGTGCGCGTTCGAGACCCTGCTTGTTCAGGTAAACACAGGTGTATTCGGTGCCCGGCTTCCGGGTGAACCCTGTTGCGACCTGCTCGGCGTCCGCCATTTGCGGCACCCACTTTGGTGAGACGAAAGAGGTAACTTCGATCTCCGGGAAGTTGCACTCAGACAGAAGGTCCACCAGACGGATCTTCTCCGCCGTCGGGATTGGTCCCTTCTCGATCTGCATACCTTCACGCGCGCCTACTTCACGCACCACGACAGACTTAGGCAGTGTCATTAGTCATCCTCCCGCGGAAACACCTGTCGAGGCGTCCCCTCCGCCGTTATAGGGTATTTTGCTTGATGAACTAGGGGTTCCGGAACATCGTCGGTCGTCCTGGAGACGCTGCCGACGCGTTCGGCATTCGGGGCTCTCCCAAGGTCGCGAAACCGCAATGCGATGAGAAGTCCCGCAAGCAGCATGGCGACGGCGACGATAATCAGACCGCCCCTGTATCCGCCCGTGGCGTCACTGAGCACACCAAACGAGTATGGGCCAAGAAAGCTGCCAAAATTGGCAATGGCATTGATAAGGGCTATTACGCCGGCCGCGGCGGCGCCCGTATAGAGACGCGACGGAAGAACCCAGAACGTAGTAAGGGATCCAAGCACCCCGACCATGGCCACCGTTAGCGCTGCAAGAGCGATATACGGGTTGTCCAAACCAAACATGGCAACGAAAAAGAAGCCTATTGAGCCGATAGTCGTGGCCACAACGAAGTGTTTGGTTACTTCCCTCTTTTTGTCCGACCTGGAGGCGAAAAAGAGCATACCCGCGCCGCCGATGGCCCACGGAATTGCAGAGAGGAGACCCACCTGCACGCTGCTAAGGCCGAGAGACTCACGGGCATTGATGTCTTTGAGCAGGGTTGGCAAAAAGAACGTCACGACGAACATAGAGTAGAGAACCAGGAATGGCGCAACTGCGAGTAGCCACACTTGCCCGTTAAGTAGGGCCTTGCGAATGCTGTGATTACCCGCTTTTTCCGGTGTCTCATTGGCCAATGCCTCAGTCAGCACCTGACTTTCCTCGGCTGTCAGCCACTGCGCATCCGCAGGTCGATCTGTCAGGTAGAACCAGCACATGACACCGAGTAGCACAGCCAACAGACCTGTTATCAGAAGGATCACACGCCAACCGTCAAGCCCGAGGAACCCGTCCATCTGCACACCAATCAGGGTCATAAATGGAACGCCGAAGGCGGCCGCGACAGGAATACCCAGCAAGAAAAAGGCGGTGGCCCGCGAACGCATCTCGCGGGTGAACCAGTATGTCAGATAGACCACGATGCCGGGTGCAAATCCAGCCTCAGCCATCCCCAGGAGTATGCGAAGACCGTATAGCCATTCTGCATTTGGAACAAAAGTCAGGGCCGTCGCCACGATTCCCCATGTGACGACGATACGCGCAAGCCATCGCCGGGCCCCGAACCGGTGCAGGGCAAGATTGCTGGGAACTTCAAGTGTCATGTAGCCGACAAAAAAGAGTCCGGACGCAAGGCCGAACTGCGCAGCAGTCAACCCAAGCTCGTCGTTCATACCATTGGGTCCTGCTACCGAGATATTAATGCGGTCGAGTTGGTTTACCACGAAGAGCAGTGCCACGAATGGCATTAACCGGCGAAATGCCTTCTTTTGAGCTCTGTCGAGCACAGTTTGCTTCATTACAAGCTGCCTTTCGATGTGCGCCAGCCATCTTGAGCAAGGTGGCTAGAAATTTAAGTTGGTTCTAAAGTCTGAGGCGGTCCTGCGACGGTCGCACCGTCGCGACTACTTGATCAATAGCCATATGTCCCGCCTCGCCCAATGAGGGCGGTTGGCAGTAATGCCAGATTTATCTTTTCTAGGAACTGGCTGGGTTACGACACCCCAGGGCAGTATCGGAACTTTTAGATAAAGGGCGCCGTGCGCTTTCTAATACATTGAAAGTGCGCCTCTAGGATTGCAAAGTGAAGGCGACTTTCGGTATGGCAATCGTTAGCGCACAACGTTGATTTCGTAGCCGGCAGCGCTACCTTTGAATTGGTCATAACAGCTTCATGGGTGATACCCTCGGGGCTATTCGTCTGAGTCGTCTGCCGACAGGTACGACTGCGCTTTTCCTGGATCCTCGTCAGCATTGGCTAGGGCCTGTTGGAGCGCTTCGTGGGCCCCGGACAAGATCTTGTGCCTGTTTGTGTCATTGGCGTTGTTGGTGAACCGCTTTGCGCGCCTTAGCGAGTCCACATTCCCACCCATCCATCCGCTGAAAGTATTTGCAATGCCTTCTTCCGCCTCCTGGATCGAGGCGCACAGCACGACATTAGTGGCAAAGCTACCGATTTCTCTGCCCGAGAAACGCTTGCCCTGCCACATCATTCGAGCTCCGGCCACGGCATGCCCCGACGCGTTCAAGACCGCTAGTGCATACACGGGTACAAGTCCGTGCAACAGTTCAGGCAGTGCGAACCAGGCTTTTTCCGTCGAAAACACAAGATCTGAACTAAGAGCGAGGGCACATCCGTACGCTTGAGCCGCGCCGTCGACCAGCGCCACTGTTGGAATGCTCCTTGACAACCACTGCTCGGTGAAGTCGTGAATCGCAGCGCTGTAATGAGGGTCACGCTTACCGCGATCATTAGATATGTCGCCGCCCATGCAAAAAGTTTCGCGACTACTGCGAATGAGGAGCGCGCCGATGGAGGCATCGTTCTCCGCATCTTTTATTACTTTGGTCAGCTCACGGTACATTGAAGCAGACAGAGCATTCCCGCGTTCGACCCGATCCAAAACTATCTCTAGAATCCGGCCCTCTGCCTGCGTGTTTATCATGAGCCCGTCCGGCATGTCATGCTCCTTTCTCAAGACGAGCGGGTTGATCGCTTTCAGTTGACATCAGACGATTCCCTTGAGTTCGAGGTCGGTGATCTGCTCGGCGGTGTAGCCCAGGTCAGTGAGGACCGATGTGGTGTGTTCGCCCATGAGAGGGCCAGCGCTCCTGATGGAGCCGGGGTTCTCGCTGAACTTGGGCACTACTCCCGGCAATGTGACTGAGCCGAGTGTGGGATGACTGACCTCTACTAGCATGTCGCGGGCTGCATAGTGCTCATCCTTAAAAATGTCGGCGACGTCGTAGACAAGGGAGTGCGGGACCGAGAAGTCGTCCATCCGCTTTTGCAGTTCTTCGCGGGTGTACCTGCCGGTCCAGGCGCTAACCAACTCGTTCATCTCGGCCCTCCGCGCCAGTCGTTCCCGGTTGGTCGAGTAGCGTGGGTCGGTGAGCATGTCAGGCCGGTCCATGGCTTCGGCGAGTCGGGCGAAGGTGCGCTCTGTGCTGGTGGTGATGACGACCCAGTGTCCGTCCTTCGCCTGATAGATTCCTGCAGGGCAAGAGGCGGCTAGCTCGTTGCCGGTGCGTTCACGGACTGTGCCGAGCACGTCGTACTCGGCGACGACTACCTCAAGCATCCGGAAGATTGATTCGTACAGAGCGGCGTCGACTTCCTCGGCCGGCCCGCCCGACACCTTCAGTTGGTAAACGGCCGCCAGGGCACCTAGCGCGCCGAACATGCCGGTTAGATAGTCCACCAGAGACACCGACGGCAATACAGGAGGACGGTCGGGGTACCCGTTGATATGGGCGTAACCACTGAATGCGGTCGCAGGGGTCCCGAAACCGGCCTTACTCCCGTAGGGACCAGTCTGGCCGTAGCCCGAAATGTGGACCACGATCAGGTCGGGATTCGCCTCCCGCAGCCGATCAATCGTAAGGCCCCACTTATCCAAAGTGCCGGGCCGGAAGTTCTCGATGAGAATGTCCTGCTCGGCGAGAAGGCGGATGAGAATTTCCTGACCCTCCGACGATTTCAGATCGAGAGTCATGCTTTGCTTGTTTCGTGCCGCTGCAGCCCAAGTAAGCGACGTGTCGCCGTGAAACGGACCGAGGGCGCGCAACGGATCGCCTACCCCTGGCATCTCGATCTTCAGCACAGTTGCTCCCATGTCGCCGAGCAACGCAGCGGCGAAGGGGCCGGCGAATACGGTGGCAATGTCGAGGACACGCATGCCGCTAAGTGGACCACTCATACAAATAGCTCCTAATAAGGGTTGGTTACACGACTAGAAATCTGCGGTGATGTCGGCGACGACTTGCAGATCCGTTCAACCACGTAAATGCAGACCATTACCGAGTCTGTTGGTTCCAACTCGACCTCGTGATACCTAAAACTGGCTATTTCGAAGACCAAGCACGGTTTGTCACGGTGTCGTGTGGGCTTGGGACGAGAGACCCTCTCCGGGCGTCATGTCTCGAAGAGCGAACTGCATCAGGACCTCGTTTACACTGACATCTGCTCTCTGGATCCAGAAGCCCAGACAGCATGGATAAACTGTGACTTAGAAGACACCGGCTGTCAAGGGAACCGCGAGTTTGCACCGAAGTTGCTTGTTTCCTGTAGCGAATACTCGAAGCTGATCGGCTTCGGTCGTCATCCCACTGGCCTTACCGGTACCTATGCAAGTCGGTTGTTTCACCGCTGGCACGGTGGGCTTGTCCCGAATTTCACGA
This sequence comes from Arthrobacter sp. OAP107, assembly GCF_040546765.1. Classification (NCBI taxonomy): domain Bacteria; kingdom Bacillati; phylum Actinomycetota; class Actinomycetes; order Micrococcales; family Micrococcaceae; genus Arthrobacter; species Arthrobacter sp. OAP107. Next base: position 227,473 of record NZ_JBEPOK010000001.1, read on the forward strand.
ATTGTGGAGCGAACCCCCGAGCTTGCGCAGGATTCACAGGGCGCCGGACATTCCGAGCGATGATGCATAGCCGCAGAGCTCGTAGGGGAGGCGGTTGGTGCTCGAACACTGGCGCACGGCGTGCCGACGGCTATCGACCCGCGTTACTGCTGAGCAGCTACTGCAGGGCCGGGATCACCTGAAAGCGCCGCCGTGATCATCCGCTCCGAAGCTACGATTCCTGCGCCATCAGGGGCGCACCTAGACCTAGCCGCAGTTGAGCCTGAGGCGGCGCATCGCCAGCCCGGTGCAGATAAGCGGCCTTGATGCATTGGTCTGGGCCACGGCGACCGGCAGCGCGCCAATCGTCGCCGGCTGGTCCACCAGCAGCAGGGTCCTGTTCCGAGCGAGGGAGGCGATGATGCTGAGCAGTTCGGCCTCGCCCTGGGCAAATGCCCTACCCAGCAGCTTCTTGCCGTTGCGATCCAACTCAATGATTCTGATGCAAGTTCGGCGCACCTGTGCGGGCGTTGGGTTGAGTCGGGGAGGCCGCCGGTGCTAATCGTTTAATCCAGCTCCGCATGCGTCTTCGAGTTCGTTATGAACAGATCGCTCAGTTGCAAGGGAAAGAGTTGACCACAACACGCCCCCTCTTCAGAGTTAGGTCAGCGATTCATTCAACGACAATCCGTCGGAAAAACACTTTTAGGAGGGTGCCATGCTTGTGGCTTCCACTACCGGCCCCAGCACAGAACAGGGCGGCGTCTTAGATCTGACCGCGGCCCGGATCGATTCTGGCTGCACAGCGGCAACGGTACGGCTTCGCCCAGTCGCACGGCCTTCTGCAGCTGTGGGTTGTGCGGCACCAGCCCAGATGGTCCGGGCAGTCCAGCCCAAAGGAAAGGGAACCACTTCATGACGGACGCGCCGATCTTTCTGATAAGCCAGGACGGATCTATCCAAACGGATGAAGTCTTAAAGCTCGATGTCAGGACGGTCGATGGTCCTGGCCTGTATCGGGACATGGTGCTGGCGCGGAGGGTGGATACCGAAGCGATTGCTCTGCAGCGGCAGGGGGAGCTGGGCCTTTGGCCGTCCCTGTTGGGTCAGGAGGCCGCGCAGGTTGGGGCTGCCCGTGCCCTACAGCCGGGTGACGTTGTTTTTCCTACTTACCGCGAGCATGCCGTGGCTTGGTGCCGAGGGGTGGATCCCGTGAATCTCTTGGGACTCTTCCGTGGCACGACCCTGGGGGGATGGGACCCAACAGCCAATAATTTCAATCTCTACACGCTGGTCATCGGTGCACAGACGCTGCATGCGGTTGGTTATGCCATGGGTATTGTCCGGGACGGTGACGTTGGCACCGGAGATCCGGACCGGGACCGTGCGGTGATGGTGTTCCTCGGTGACGGGGCGCTAAGCGAGGGCGAGACGAACGAAGCTTTCGTCTGGGCAGCAGCGCAGAACTTGCCGGTTGTATTCTTCTGCCAGAACAATCAGTGGGCAATTTCCGCCCCGTACTCGGTCCAAAGCAGGGTTTCCGTCGCGCAGCGCGCAGAAGGTTTCGGCTTCCGGGGTGTCCGCGTGGACGGTAACGACGTCTTTGCCTGCCTGGCTGCAGCCAGACAGGCTCTCGACAACGCCCGCAGCGGAAATGGTCCCACACTGATCGAGGCCCTCACCTACCGCCGCAACCCGCACACCACGTCGGACGATGACGGTCGATACCGCTCCGGCGCCGAAAACGATGAGTGGGCCGCCCTGGATCCGATTGACCGGTTCCGCCGCTATCTCGACTCCACTGGACAGATCGACGATGCCCTTCTAAACAAGATTGCCGAAGAGGAAAGTCGTCTGGCAGAGCGGCTGAGGACCGGTTGCCGTAACCTGCCCAACCCAGGTCCGGAGTCGCCCTTCCGAAATACCTACGTTGATCTGCCCGTTGAACTCGAACAGCAGATGGCAGAACACATCGAATTCGTGGAGGCAGGGGAATGAACCAGACGATAAGCAAGATGCCAATCGCGCACGCACTTAACCTCGGTTTGCGCCATGCAATGGAATCCGACGACAAAGTGATGCTCCTCGGTGAAGACATAGGGCAACTTGGCGGAGTCTTCCGGGTGACCGACGGCCTCCAGAAAACCTTTGGACCGCAGCGCGTGGTCGATTCACCGCTGGGGGAAGCCGGCATCGTCGGTGGCGCCATCGGACTCGCGATGGCAGGATACCGGCCGGTTTGCGAGATCCAGTTCGACGGGTTCGTCTTTCCCGCCATGAACCAGATCATTACCCAGCTGGCAAAATACCGGCACCGGTCCGAGGGGACGATCACTGTCCCCGTGGTGATCAGGATCCCGGTTGGCGGGGGAATCGGCGCCATTGAACATCATTCGGAATCGCCTGAGGCGTACTTCGCCCATACAGCCGGGCTCAAGGTGGTCTGCCCGTCCTCACCGCAACAGGCCTACGATATGATCGGCCTCGCTGTCCGCAGCCAAGATCCTGTCATTTTCCTTGAACCAAAACGCCACTACTGGCTTAAAGGCGACGTAGATCCGAACAGGATGCCTCAGGCACTTGAGAAAGCCGAAATTGTCCGGGCGGGGAACGACTTAACGATCGTTACCTACGGAGCGCTGGTGCCCGTCGCCCTCAAGGTCGCAGAAATATGCGATCAAGAGGGCCGAAGCATCGAGGTTATCGATCTCCGGTCCCTGTCTCCGATCGATGACGCCACGATAATCCAGTCAGTAGAACGTACCGGGCGGCTCCTCGTTGCCCATGAGGCATCGCGGACCGCAGGACTCGGAGCCGAAATTGCCTCCCGGATTCAGGAAACGGTCTTCCACTCGCTGTTGGCGCCAGTAATCCGCGTCACTGGGTACGACACCCCTTATCCCCCCAGCCGCCTTGAGGAGGACTGGCTTCCGGGCCTGGACCGCATCCTCGATGGGGTCGACCGCAGTTTTGCCTACTAAGGACGTGAACCCAGCCACGGGGTCAAAAAAGTCGCAACTGCCCGATGTGTCACCGGGAGGTGGCTCTTCGCCTCCCGTAACAGTAAGAGAGGGGGAGCGTGGTAGCCGCGGTCTCGCTGGGACGCAGCTGCAGGTATTGGGCAATGGCTGGGGTATTGGCCTCGGACTCGCCGTTCAGGCGGACGAGTTCAGGTGAAGAGGTGGATCCTGAGGTGCTCAGCAGAAGCGCCGGCCCCGGTGCAGTTCGTGGCGGGCTTCTTCGGCAACGAGGGGCTCGGCCGCCGTCCCTGGGGCGCATGATAAACAACGGATTGTCCGCAGACAGGGTTGCGAGGTAGACAGACTCACCTAACACCAATGGACGACGCCCCCCACCACGAAAGTTGCGGAGGAAGACTCCAATGCCACGGCGTTGTGTCCCCGATCAACTGAGCGATGGAAGAGAGATAGCGTTCGCGGATATCTAACCGGGCAGCCGCAAGGTCGGGGGGATCAAGTACGGCCATCGGAATGCCGGCCCATGGGCGCCTGCATTCCTCGTTCCCTGCGCATCATTACTGCACAAGGGTTCGGCCGAGTTCGGCCGGTGGGACGCCCAGCTCGGTAAGCTGCGGCTCGTGGGGCCGGGCGGCAGCCAAAAGCTTTTCCTTGGAGAGGAAGAGTTTTCATGACCAGGGCGGGGGAAACGCCGGCGTCCGCGGAGAAGTCCCGTACCGTAACAGCGCGGTAGCCGTGTGCTCTGAAGAGAGTGGCAGGGCGGAGCTGAGAATTAAATCGTGGCTGGGGCTGCACACGCTTCCCTCCGCTTCCCGGAATGCCCCTGCACAGCCGGAGCGCCAAAGTCTATGCGCATGGAGCGGGTATCCACAGTGATCTTCCGCGCCATGGCTACGCGAGTCCTGGGATGAAGCATGGTCACCACGTAGCGGCCGGCCAGTGGGAACGGGAAGGCATACCTGCCGTCGTCGTCCGTTCGGCTGGTGCCCAAGTGCCCGTCGCCGGCTTCAAGGAGTGTTATCATCGCACCGCCTACGCGCCCGCCGTTGTCACTGACCGATCCGGAAAATTTTCTAGTCGATCCTGGAGCAGGAAATTTTGGGCGACCAACCAGCGGCGTTGGCTACCATCAGGTATTCGCCGGCACTGGGGAGAGCAACTACTGTAGTTGCCCTCAGCGTCCACGCGGCTCCAGTCGACCTGATCTCCGCTGGTTTTTAGGACGGTTACGACGGTGGGTGTGAGGGGCCGGTGGTCAGGAGCCAGGACGCGTCCTTGCAGCACGAGCCCAACAACGCCGACGCCTTACACGGGGGCGCGGAGGACCACGGCTGTCCGTGGGATGAGTACCGCGGCCAGCGTCGATGCTGCCGCCGCCAGCGCTGCTATCCAGAAGATGTCCTTAAATGTTTCGAAGGACGGGAGCGGTGTCGCCGACCGTCATCGTGGCCGAGGTAAAGACGGCGGCAATCGCCGCGCTGGATGTCGAGGTCCCGATGACACGGACTAAGCTGTTTAGGCCGTTCGCGGAAGCGGTCTCGGCCAACAACATAGCGGTCAGCGCAACTGACAATACTAATGCTCCTGTTTAGTCGAAGGACTCGGACGTGCGGACCTTAGACTCTGGCACAACCAGCACCACGGCAAGAAGCAGCAGTATCCCTGCAGCGGCGGAAACCCAGAAGATCGAGCCCAGGCTCTCGTACAGGCCACAGCAGAGCCCATCTTCTCCTTAGGCAGTTCATCACGCATGATACTGATGTCCACCGGGATCAAGGCCGAGGCGAAGCCCTGAAGTGCCCGTCCGATGACCAGCCTCACGTAGGCGCCGCCCACTGCTGCCGCCACCGACCCCGCCACCATGAGGGCAAGCACATAGTCATCATCTTGCGCTTGCCATACATATCCGCGCTGCGGGAAACGATTGGCGTAGCCACCCCGCTGGAGAGCAGCGTGGTAGTAACCAGCCAGGAGGCGTCGTCGGATGTCACCTGCAGGATGTCAGGGAAATCGGGAAGGAGCGGAACTACCAGCGTCGTCTGCATAAGGGCGAGTGTAGGGAATAACGACCGGCCACCCGCACTCTTAGCAAGGGGTCTCTCCTAGTGCGCAGCTGAGGTCGTCCTACCGCGCACGGTGCGGTTTAGATTGCGAAGTTGTTCAGGGCGTGTGGCGGGCGCAGGAGCCCGGGCGTGAAACCCTCTGCGGGGTCATTGCCAAGCTGGATCATCTTGTTGTTTTCGTCTACGTGGACTACCCGGGGCTCGTGAGCTTTGGCTTCCCCGGTGGTCATTTCGGCGTAGGTAATCAGGATGACGATGTCGTTTTCCTGTACCAGATGGGCGGCGGGGCCGTTGATGCCGATCACGCCCGAGCCTCGTTCGCCGGCGATGGTGTAAGTCTCCAGGCGGGCGCCGTTGGTTACGTCCACGATGGCCACAAGCTCACCAGGAAGAATGTCAGCAGCATCGAGGAGGTCAAGGTCAACGGTGACTGAACCTACATAGTGCAGGTCAGCGTGCGTGACTGTTGCCCGGTGAATTTTGGACTTGAACATTGTTCTATTCATAGAAAGCTCCAGTAGTTGGGTCGTAGTGCCGCGCGGCCGCGATATCCGGGGTGGGCTACGCCGTTGCGGACCTGCCGAAATCCTACTGGTTGTTCTCGGACGCCCGCGGGGGCATGAAATGTGTGAAAACCTGATCTCCGTCGAAACGGAAAATCATCTGCCTCGACGAGATTCCGTCCGCTGAAATCCAAAGAAGCGTGTCATCTGGCATGACAACCTCCACAGTTCCTTTGCGTACCAGTTTCCCGTTATTCCAGATTTCTACACGCTGCCCGACCGTACGTTGCCATTCTGATTGCAGGTGAAGGTCCATCGTTAGCTCCTGAATATACGTGGGGTCAGATTGGAACAGATGTACCGGGTCGTTCGGCGAGCCTGCGATGAGGTGCCATGCGTTGCGATAGTTGATGATCCCGGTGACCATCGACACCCCACCGCAGGAGTTCGGGCTGCAGGGACTGCAGTTAAACGGAACGCTGCCCGGGCCCGTTGTACGTGCTGAAGGGCGGCGGATGAGCTCCGCTTATGGCGGCGCCCACGTACTGCCTGGAGCGATCCTTGTGGCAACCGGCAGGTTTCTAGCAGCAAGGATCAGGTGCCGCTAGGGGCTGCCTAAAGCCTCCAGGACTGCAGAGCCGATCTCGGCGTCCTGGTCAGGCGTCCCGCCCGCGACGCCAAGGCCACCCGCGTGCTTTCCCGCGAACACCAAGGGGAATCCCCCACGAATGTTTGTCAGGAGGTTATCGGTGCCCATCGGAAGGGCAAGAGCGAAGTCTCCCTGCATCCAACCGCTGGGCCTCCGAGAGGAAGCCGCCGTATTGGCTTTCCGTCGGCTGGTCTCAACGCTGTGAGGCATCGAACCGTCCGCCCGGCCGAAAGCAACGAGTCCCATCATCGGATCGACAACAGTGACAGCTACCAGGACACCTCGCTTTTCCCCTTCTTCGAGGGCCAAAACAACAGCCCGGGCGGCCGCCGCGTAACTTACCGAAAGTGATTCAACATAGTTCTGCATGAGGTTCCTTGAGGTCTATGAGTTAACCGTGTGGATTGCTACTGAGCGGGTAAGGCGCTTTTGCTCACGTCGTCGTTTGTGCAGGAGAGGTTCGGTATAGCCGTTTGGCTGTTCGGCCCCTTGGAACACCAAGTCAGCGGCGCACTGGAACGCGATGCTGTCCTCGAAGTTGGAAGACATAGGGCGGTACAAGGGGTCCGTCGAGTTCTGGGCGTCTACAACCCCGGCCATCCGCCTCATGCTTTCATGCACGTCCTGCTCGCTCACTACTCCATGACGGAGCCAATTGGAGATGTGCTGACTTGATATGCGCAGCGTGGCACGGTCCTCCATGAGTGCAACGTCATGAATGTCCGGCACCTTTGAGCACCCCACTCCCTGGTCGACCCAGCGGACAACGTATCCGAGCAGTGACTGCATGTTGTTATCGAGTTCTTCCTGGCGCTCGGCTGCCGACCATGACGGATTAACCGCGATGGGGAGAGTCAGCAGTCCCTCAGGAGTGCCGCGGCGGCCCTGAGTGGCGATGTCCTGTTGGCGGGCAGGAACATCTACGCGGTGGTAGTGGATGGCGTGGAGGGTCGCCGCGGTGGGCGAGGGCACCCAGGCAGTGGTGGCCCCGGACAGGGGGTGGGCAACCTTTTGCTCGAGCATCGCAGCCATGAGATCCGGCATCGCCCACATGCCTTTGCCGATCTGGCCGTGGCCGGGCAGCCCCACTTCGACGCCGATATCGACGTTTTGATCCTCATAGGCGGAGATCCATGCTTGGTTACGCATGTCAGCCTTGCGGACGAAGGCCCCAGCCTCCATGGACGTGTGTATTTCGTCACCGGACCTGTCCAGGAACCCGGTATTGATAAATACCAGTCGTTCCCGGGCTTCCGCTATGCAGGCCTTCAGGTTGACCGTGGTCCGCCGCTCCTCGTCCATGAGGCCGAGCTTCAGCGTGTTCGCCGGCAGTCCAAGAAGTTCCTCTACGCGCCGGAAGAGTTCCACCGTGAAAGCCACTTCGGCCGGGCCGTGCATTTTCGGTTTGACGATGTAGATGGAGCCATGGGACCCGTTTCGCATGGGGTTGGAGGGGTCACGACCGGGCAGCGCGGTTAGCGCGGTGAGGACGGCATCCAGGATGCCCTCGCCGATCTCATTTCCCTGGGCATCGAGTACGGCGTCGGTGCTCATGAGGTGGCCGACGTTCCGGACGAAGATGAGTGCCCGTCCCGGCACCGTTATCTCTCCCGCGCCATCCGGAGATGTATAGCGCCGATCCTTTGCCAGCCGCCGAACCATCACTTCGCCTCCCTTTGTGAAGGTGTCTGCGAGGTCGCCGCGATTGATCCCGAGCCAATTGCGGTAACAGAGGATTTTATCCTCGGCGTCCACGGCGGAAACGGAATCCTCGAAGTCCATGATCGTCGTAATGGCGGATTCGAGGAGGACGTCGGAGATGCCTGCCGGGTCCGTCTGTCCTACCTGTGTGGAAGGGTCGATAGTGATCTCGACGTGGAGTCCATGGTGGCGCAGAAGGATTGCCGATGGCGAGCCGTCCTCACCCCGGTAGCCGGCGAGCAGCTCAGACTGAATCAGGCCGCTAAAGGTGCCGTCTGCCAGTTCCACCGTCAACACGCCGTCGCGTACGGTGTATCCCACCGAATAGGCGTGTCGCCCTGCGTTTAGCGGAAAGAATTCGTCCAACAGCTCGCGCACATATGAGACCACCAGCTTGCCGCGTGCTGGATCGTATTCTTTTGCTCCCGTTGCCGGGCCCAGGGCATCGGTGCCGTACAGCGCGTCATAGAGTGAGCCCCACCGCGCGTTTGCGGCGTTGAGTGCGTAGCGGGCGTTCGAAACGGGCACAATCAGCTGAGGTCCTGCCACGCGGGCAATCTCCTCATCCACTCCGAGAGTGTGTACTTGTACGTCTTCGGGTTCGGGAAGGACGTACCCGATGTTCTGCAGGAAGGATCGGTACTCATGTTGATCGAATGGAACTGGGTGCAGAGCGTGCCAGCCGTCAATTTGGGCTTGGAGCTCGTCGCGCCGGGCGAGTAGCTCACGGTTTCGGGGCGCCAAGTCCTGAACAATTTGTTCAAGACCACTCCAGAAGTCTGCCGCTTCGATGCCCGAGCCAGGCAGTGCCTCCTGCTCGACAAAACGGTGCAAAGCTGTGTCGACGGAGAGCCCTCCGCTTTGGATGCGTCCTTCCTGGTCCATCATGAGTGTCCTTTCTTCCCAGCGCGGCCGGCAGTACCTGAAGCAGCAAAAATGGTTCCAGGGTTGAGGATTCCTGCTGGATCCAAAGCCCGCTTTACATTGTGTGAGATTTCAAGGAGGTCTTCTCCGATCTGGTCAACGAGCCAGGGCCGCTTGAGTCGGCCCACGCCGTGCTCGCCGGTGATGGTGCCTTCCAGTTCTATGGCCAGGTCCATTACCTCACCGTAGGCGAGGTATGCGCGCTCCTTCATGGCGGCGTCGTCCGGGTTGAAAACAATCAGCGGATGCGTGTTGCCGTCACCCGCGTGGGCGATGAATGCAATGATCACATCGCGGGCTTCAGCGATCTTCTCTACTCCGAGAATGAGTTCTCCCAGTCGGGGGATGGCTACGCCCACGTCCTCAAGCAGCAACGTGCCCAAACGTTCGACGGAAGGGATGGCGATTCGCCGGGCGTGGGCAAACCGCTCACCTTCCTGCTGGTCTGCGACTTCAAATGCCTCGAACGCGCCGTGCCGTTGGAAGGCTGCCAGCATGGTCGTGACTTCGGCCCCACTAGGGCTTTGATCATCAGAGCGCGCTACAACAAGCGCTGACGCGTGGCGGTGCAGGCCCATATCCAGCACGTCTTCAACGGCGTTGATGGACGTCGCATCCATGTACTCCAGCATTGATGGGCGGATGCTCGAGGCGACCTCAAGGATCGCGGCTGCAGCATCCCCGCTACTGGAGAACCACCCCACTACTGTCCGCGCGGGCGGCGCTGCCGGCAGGAGCCGCAAGGTGAGTTCCGTGATAATGCCCAGCGTGCCCTCGCTGCCAACAAAGAGCTTTAGCATGGACAGACCCGCAACGTCCTTCAGCCGCGGTCCGCCAATGCGTACCACCCGGCCGTCAGCCGTGACCACTTCCATGCCCAGGATGTAGTCAGAGGTGACACCGTATTTGACGCAGCACAGGCCGCCGGCGTTGGTCGCGGCGTTGCCGCCGATGGTGCAGATCTCGTAGGACGCGGGGTCCGGCGGATACCACAGTCCCGCCTGAGCGGTTGCCGCCTTAACCTCAGCGTTGAGAAGGCCTGGCTGGACCACCGCAGTGCGGGTGACTGCGTCCACATTGATGCTGCGCATCCGCTCTGTGCTCAACACTATTCCGTCACTTACAGCGGTTGCTCCTCCGGATAGACCCGTTCCGGCACCCCTGGGCACAACGGGAATCCGATGTTTGGCCGCCCACTGCATCGTGACCTGGACGTGCTCGGTGGTCAGGGGAAGCACGACACCAATCGGCATACCAGCGTTGGGATCGAAGGCGCGATCCTGTTGGTACGGCCCCATGGCTGCAGGATCCGTAATTAGGGCTTCGGGCGGGAGTACCGCGGCGAGTTCATGGATGGGCTCACCGGCGGTATTTTGTTGATCAGTAACTCCACATGGAGAACTTTGTAACTCCGCCTCCCGCTTAATGGCCGGGTATGACATGTCGTCGCTCCTTTTCAATCATAGTTAGGTCGAGAGAGTTCCTGAGGACACTCACCGCACTGCTCTCGTCAACGGCCGCGCTCCATTTATTCGGACCGCTGGCCGCACATTAAGACTTACTTCCTTAGGCGGAGAAGGTCCGAGGGTGTTAGATCATCAGTGCCAGTTCTGCGGGCAGCTCAGCGCAGGTTTTGGAAAGCCTGCTTCAGGCGGGGGATTGGCAAGTCCCGAGAGCCGGAGCGGAGCTGCTCCGAGCATTCACTACGCTGGTTCCCGCCGCACCGCCACCATGTCTCAACAGAGGCCCCACCAGTCGACGCTTCCAACATCCAGCTTCAGAGCGGTTGGTTCGGCGATCATGAAGCGACGTTCTTCTGCTCGCGTCCTGTGTTCCCGTGGTCTGTCTGCCTACGCACGGGGCGAAATTCGGTTGCTGGTAGAGATATCTTGTGGTCAAGTGCGGTCTTGAGGCCATTGGTTCGAAGCTCCAAGACGGGCACCTCCTAGGTTGGATCAGCGGCTGTTTAATGAATGAATTGATGCACTAACTTTGAGGAATATGCGTGATGTGGTCAATTCGTTTCCTCGCAACTGAGCAATCCGACAACCACGGACGCATAGAACACGTGTGGATCTGCACGAAATGATTAGCATCGATCCCCTCCACTACCTGTGCGGCATGACTGGCTGCCAAAAGGTATTAGGGTGGTGCCTTATTCCCACACCTTGTAGCCCTTGGAGAACCCATCATGAGCAATAACGTCATCACCATAAATGGCCGAACACCGCGTCTCGCTGCCGGCACTTGGATCGCCCCGACCGCCACCGTGGTCGGCGATGTCAGCCTAGGGCAGGCGTCGGGAGTCTTCTACGGCGCTGTATTGCGCGCGGACATGGAAAACATCACGATCGGTTCCGGCAGCAACATCCAGGACACAGCCGTCGTCCACGCAGATCCCGGATACCCCGCCCATCTGGGCGACCAGGTCAGCGTGGGTCACGGAGCGGTCCTGCACGGCTGCACCGTGGAGGCGGGCTCGCTCATCGGCATGAACGCCACCGTCCTCAACGGCGCAGTTATTGGGAAGGGATCACTCGTAGCCGCCAACGCATTGGTGCTGGAGGGCACTATTGTTCCCGCGGGTTCCCTCGTTGCGGGTGTCCCCGCCAAAGTGCGCAGGCCCCTTACGCCTGAGGAAATCGAGCATTGCCGAGCGAACGCCGAAAACTACAAGGAGCTCACTAGTCAACATCTCGAAGCAACCGGCAAAATTCATGCTTCAGCCCATGATTCCCATGGACTCTGATGCACCAATCCAACATGTCGGAGGCGGGCCATTGCCTGAACAGCTACGGCACTCTCGCGCCTCACACTCCACTATCTGGGCGTGCGGACGCCCGCCTGAAACGGTGCCCTGGTTGCTGAAGAGTCGCAGGAGACAGTCTCATGGCTGAGAAATCCCCCAGAGGCGTGCAGTCTGTTGAGCGCGTTTTTGAGTTGTTGGAACTGATTACTGATGCAGGCGGTGACGTCACGCTCAGCCAGCTCTCCTTATCGACCGATCTTCCGCTGCCCACCATCCACCGGCTCCTGCGTACGCTGGTCACTCTCGGCTGCATCCGACGACTGCCCCACCGCCGCTACGCCCTGGGCCCTCGGCTGATCAGGCTCGGCGAAGAAGCAAACAAGCAGTTGGGCGCCATGGCCCGGCCGCAGCTCAAATTCCTCGTGGATCAGCTCGGGGAGACCTCCAACATGGCGGTGCTCGATTCAGACATGGTTATCTACGTAGCCCAGGTTCCCTCCCGGCATTCGATGAGGATGTTCACTGAGGTCGGACGCCGTGCCCACACCCACGACACGGGCGTCGGCAAAGCCATCCTGGCCCAGCTTGATGACGAGGTGATCCGCGGCATCGTGCAACGCACCGGCATGCCCACTCCGACTTCCAAGAGCATCGGCGATATCGAATCCCTCCTGGCAGACCTGGGCAAGATCCGGGAACGCGGCTACTCCATTGACGAGGAAGAGCAGGATCTGGGAGTCCGTTGCTTTGCCATGGCAGTTCCCGATGCACCTACTCCTGCCGCCATCTCGGTCTCCGGGCCGGTATCCCGCGTGGACCGGTCGTTCGCCGGGCGTGCCGTCCCGATGCTGCGCAAGGCCGCCCAGGCCATCTCGGACGAGCTCAACCGCAACTGATCCTGCCGGCGCAACGGCCCGACCTATGCGCTGACGTCACCTGGCGAGGCAGGTACTGGTAGACGGTCTTTCGGCTGGTCCTGTAATCGCGGGCAAGGGCGACTGTAGGAACGCCACTGCCGGCGCGCCGGACCAGTTCGGCGGCACGTTTCCGGTGAAGGGGTCTTCTTTCGTCCCTTGTGCGCACCGCGCTGCTTCGCCAGCGCATGCCTTCCCGTTGTCGCTCCCTGATCAGGGAGCGACCGAACTCCGTAAACGCCCCCATGACCGAGAGCATGAGGTTGGCGATGGGGGAGTCCTCCCCGGTGAAGACCAGGCTCTCTTTGTCGAACTCCACCCGGACTCCTTTGCGAGTGCGACTCTGGACCAGAGCACGCAAGTCGTCTAGGTTGCGGGTGAGCCTGTCCATGCTTGTGTACCACCACGGTGTCCCCGTCGCGGCCGAAACGCAGCAGTTCGGCGTGGTCCGGGTGTCACCGATGGAATCGAGGTAATCCTGGGTGGGTGCTTCCGAGGGTGCGAGCGTTGGCAGGAAGCGCAACAACGCCCCGCTGCTTATAAGTCCGGCCACGGCTAAAACCCCGTAGGCCTCCCGCCAGGCGAGATTCTGTCCCAGAAGAGTGGCAAAAGGTACACCAAGCACCATTCCGGCCGTGCTACCAGCCATCACCAGCGAGGATGCGTGCCAACCGCGGCCCCTGGGGGCCAGACGTGGCGCCCCAGTGCCCGCACCTCACCGGGGTAAACGCGGGCTGGCGTGGTGTGCGTCGCCCGAAGAGCGTCACAGGGTGGCGGCGGCCGGGTTCCAGGCTTCTGGCAACGGCGTCGGCTTCTCAACCGTCGACGGGACGGCGGTGCCACTATGGCACAGAGGCGGCCGCCGCTCGGCGACAGGGCTTCAGCCGGACGTTCGAGGGACCATGTCACGGACTGTCGATCTGATCCTGGAGCAATACCATCGCGCGCTTGATGCCGTGGTCTCCGGTAACTTCGCACCAATGAAAGAGTTGATTTCCAGGCGGGATGACGTCACGCTCGCTAATCCGCTCGGCCCGCCTGTCAGGGGTCCTCTGGCTCAACTACTTCAGAATTGTGGCTTGTCAGGATAGTTGGCGAGAATGCCAACTCAGTTGGCGAGCTGAGGAGCGTGGCCGAACGGGGAAATCCCTACGCCCCTGCTGGCCAACGGTGCGCGTCAGCGGACCGAGAATGCGCCGTACGAACAGAACGCCGCTAGCTCGCGTGCCATCCGAGTTGGCGAAAGGCTCGGTTTCAGGGTCGTTCGGGCTTGGTTTTCATCGCCGATGCCAGGCGACGACCTAATCCGGAGGCGTACATGTAAGGGTTTTCGGGCGATCTCATCAACGCTCCGCCAACTCACTGGAAGGATTCGCCAGATCGTTTGGCAATTCGCCAACAAAGCTGGCAAGCGACAAGAATCCGTTAAGAAGCCGCTCTCCTGGCCATTTTGTGAGCGCCGATAACCGTGATTCCGTCAAGCTAAGCAACTACGGGTGGGGGAGTGGCCTATTCGTTCCGCCAAGCTAGGCCGAGCAGCTGGAAGGCGTCCTCGATCGCGTCGCTGTCGTGGTGGAGTTCCTCAGGCCTTGTGTGCCGCAACTTTGGGCTGACGTAGGGATCTCCTGGTCGTTCGAAGATTGCCCAGAGCCTGAGGTCGTCGCCGTGACGGGAGGAGAACGTCACGCCGTCGAGGTCTGTGGTCTCGTAAATCCAGGCGGCAATCGCTTGCGTCAATTGGCGCGGTCGGGCGTCCTTCAGGGCGGCAGCGTCAAAGTCTAAGAGACCGATGCTGAGCGCCATGCCGATGAATTGCGGATACAGCACTGCGATGGATTTCGAGTCCGTCACGGCACAGTAGGTGCCGACCAGCTCGGCTGAGGTCGCAGCGCGAGCGTGAAGCCATTCCCGCGGGACCTGCCCTGGTGGCGCCGTGGGTGCAGTAGCGCGTCCTCATCGTCCTCGATGATCGCGTCGAGTTCCACGGCAAGCCTGGCGTCGCGACGAAACGCGGCGAGCACCTCGAGCAGGCATGCCCGGAGGCTCGAACCGGCGTACACGGTGCGGAAGTTTCCGTGCAGGTCATCCCATCTACCGGGGAACCGGCCATCGGTAGCCCATTCCCAGCCGCTCCATGCCCAAGGGTCCGGGCGGAACCCAATCCGCCAAACCCGGGCGTCCGCCGCAGCTGTTGCCAGGTCTTCAATGCCCACCCGTCAGCCTGCTGCCGCGAATGCCCTGGCGGCAGCAAGGACAGCCTGTGCCGCGTCCTCGACCTTTCCTTCGCGCAGCAATCGCGCCGGCGGCACGTCGTCCAGTTGGGGATTCATGCCTTGGAACCATGCCTGGACCACGGCCCTGGAGTCTCGCTCGGCCAGCAGCGCGGCCACGTGATAGGCATGACGAAGCCGGGTCATGACCTCCGCGGAGGGCTTTCGTTCACCGTCGGCCCACTGGCGGACGGCCCGAGTTTCCTTCACCGAGCCGATGTACGCCACCAGCTTCGCACCGAGGATGTCCCGCAGATCCCGGACCAACTCTGACTCCGGAAGACGGATGGAATCCTGGTGTGCCTTCAGGCCGCCCCGGGCTCCTGCAACTGCTGTCATAACTTCATGCTTCCACGAAAAACAGTTTGTTTCAACGGTCAATCACACCTGGAATCACAGGCCGGACGACGCCCTTATCTAAACCTGTCGGGCCTCTGGCGTCAGGTTGGGGTGTACTTCAACCGGGCGCCGTGCTGGTGCGGTGTGTCCGCCACGAACCTCATCCCCGCCCCCGCGGTTTAGGAGTTGTGTGCCGTATCGCTGTCTGTCGCGGGGGGAGCGGTCCTGGGCCTGCGGAGTGTGTTGAAAAGTTCGCGCACGCTCATGTTCGCGGCCGCCGCGACGTCGGCGGGCGCGATTCCTACCGCCATGGCTTCACAGAGGGCCTGCACGAGGGACTCATGGGCTTGGTCTGTCTGGAACTGGAGCATTTCCAGGGCCGCCGAGGCGGACCAGACTCTGTTCAGGTGCTTTTCCAAGGTGTCCCTTTTTCTGTATGCGGGATGGGGGAGTTTACGGCGTGTGCCGCGCTGGCGTGGGGGAGGCTGCCCATTCCAGCGAACTGCCGAACTCCCAGGTTCTGATCATTGATTGCGCCGTTCATTCATTGGGCCGCTCCTGTGGGAGTCTGGGCTGTGCCGGGTTCTTGTGCTGGCGGCCCGGGGGCGTCGTTTCCTGCATTGTGTGCCGGGTTTTGTGCTGCCCGGGCGGCGCGGGCGCGGGCGACGTGGCTCCGGGCGTGTTCCACGGCCGGGGGCAGTTCAGCGAAGAGGTGTTTGTGGTGGCGCAGGGATTCCAGGACGCCGACCCGGGTGACCAGGGCCAGGTGGCGGTCCTGGATGCCTTTGATCAGCACGGTGATCCCGCGGCGTTCGAGGGCGTTGACGATGTCGGTGATGACCCGGGCCCCGGTGGCGTCCAGGACCTGGAGCTGTGACATGCGGATGATGACGACGTCGGCGTTGCGGATCGTGCTGACCCGTTCCAGGACCCGTTCGGCGGCGGCGAAAAACAGTGCCCCGTCGAGGCGGAACACGGCAATGTGTTCGTCGCCGTCCTGGACGGGGCCGGGGATCTCTTCCCGGTGCACGCCGCTGGATCTGACCAGGGCACGCAGGGCGAAGAAGGAGGCGACGGCGATGCCGATCGCGACGGCCTCGATCAGGTCGAAGGACACGGTGATCAGCGCGGTAACGAAGAACACGACGGTGTCGGCGCGGGTCGATCCGATGACGCTGCGCAGGGTGGCCAGGGAGACCATTCGTGTTGCGGTGACCATCAGGACCCCTGCCAGGGCCGCAAGCGGGATCCGCGAGACCGGTCCGGTGGCCAGGTAGACCACGGCGAGCAGGATCAGGGCGTGCGTGGTAGCGGCGACCCGGGTCCGGCCTCCGGAGCGGATGTTTACCGCGGTGCGGGCAATGGCGCCGGTGGCTGGCATGCCGCCGAAGAAGCCGGAGCAGATGGAGGCCAGGCCCTGTCCCAGCAGTTCGCGGTCGGCATCATAGGGGCCGGTATTGGAGATCGACGCGGCGACCCGGGCCGAGAGCAGCGACTCGATCGCTGCCAGGGCTGCGATGGTCGCTGCCGGCCCGGCCAGGGCGGTCACGGTGCCCCAGTCCAGCGAGGGTATGACCGGCGCGGGGAGCGCGTCAGGCAGGGACCCGATTCGGGCCACCGGAAGGTCCAGCACTTGGGCGGCGATGCTGGCCACGATGATCGCAATCAGCGAGCCCGGGATCTGGGGGTGGATCCGGGGGGCCACGATCATGATCAGCGCGACCAGGACCACCAGGGCCGCGGGGGCAAGGGCTGTCGCGGGGGAGAGTGTTCCCAGTCCTTGGACGGCCGAGACGGCGGCGTTGCTGCTCGGCCCGGCTTTGACGCCGAACGCGGCCGGGACCTGCTGCAGGAAAATGATCACAGCGATCCCGAGGGTGAAGCCCTCGATCACCGGCCAGGGAAGAAAGGTGACGGCCCGCCCGAGTTTGAGCAGCCCTGCGGCGGCAACAATCACACCGGCGAGGACGGAGACCGCCGCCAGGGCCGCCACGCCGTGGGTGGCGATGACCGGTCCGAGGACGACGGCCATGGCACCGGTGGGGCCGGAGACCTGAATGTTCGATCCGCCGAAGATGGCGGCGATCACCCCGGCAATCACGGCGGTGACCAGTCCGCTCGCAGCCCCGGCACCTGAGCTGACACCGAAGGCCAGTGCCAGCGGCAGCGCCACGATGCCGACAGTGACACCGGCTACCAGGTCCCCTTTCCACGTCCGGGGCAACTGCTCATAGTCTCGCCGGCCCGGCAAGAGCGCCCGGGCCGCAGCCAGGGCCTTCACCGCGTCCTGGCTCCGGCTGCCCCCGGGGAGGTCGTTGCAGGGGAAGACCCCGCAGAGTACTCAAGCTGCTCCTGCGTGGTCTGCAGAACATCATTGAGCAACAGCCTCGCCACGGTCAGAAGTTCGGCGACGCGCGGGTAGGCCAGCGAGTAGAACATCTGCAGCGCCCTGCGCTCTGCCTTGACCAGGTTGTAGCGGCGCAGCACGGTGAGGTGCTGGGACAGGTGCGAGGACTCCAGCCCCGTAGCGGCCAGAAGGTCCGTCACCGACACCTCCGGCGCCTCCGACAGCAACTCCAGCACCCGGATCCGCACCGGGTGTGCGAGGCCCTTAAAAAGGTTGGCCTTCACTTCGTACAAGGGTGCCCGGAAATCCGGTGAATCGTCCATGCCTGCCTCCCGGCGGATCCGCACAAGCTCCTGCTTGACTATTTTATAGATCCATCATCCAGTGTAACAGCGGTCTGGAATATTCCGTTGCCTGCGGCGGCCCGGTGTCCGTGGGCACGATGGGCACTGCCCGCCAGTACCGAGACGTTCGCGGATACCTTGCCCGACGGGGCAAGGTGCGCGGTATATGCCGTACCCGACGAAGACCCGGTGGCCGCGCGGGCCCACCGGACGACAGAGGCCGCCTACCGGGGACCTGGTGCCCGTGAATCCGGCACGGCGCCATGCCCGCCTTCGGAAAACCGCCGTCCGGATGCGTCTGCTGGTCTGGGCGGCGGCCGGAACGGCGGTGAGGAAGAACGGGCCACACGCGGCGCCGAGGCCGGAGCGGTGCGGGCACGTTCCTGCCGCCGTACTCCCGGCCCCGCTGATTGCCACGGCATGGCGGGAGCACTCCAGCCGGGGATTCCTCTCGGCCCGGGAGACGGCGGCTGGCGCGGGCCGTTAACAGGGCCAACCAGGCAACCCGCGCGGCAACGGCGGCGCCGGGATGCGGACATCGTTCCGATCCGCAAGGGAATACTGTGTCCGAGGGACTAGTTGAGCGCTGATTCGATGGCGGCGATGACTTGGGGGGGCGTCCGGAGACGTCTTGGGGGAGAACCGGGCGATGACCTCGCCTTCGGCGCTGACGAGGAACTTTTCGAAGTTCCAGGTGATCTCTTCCTGCAATTCCTCCGTGCGGAATTCGGTCAGCGCCGTGTACAGCGGGTGGCGCCCGCCGCCATTGACCTCGGCCTTCGCAGTCAACGGGAACGTCACACCGTAGCCGACGCTGCAGAATTCCTGGATCTGCTCCGAACTGCCCGGTTCCTGACCCTTAAATCCGTTGCAGGGCACTCCCAGGACGGTGAACCCCCGATCCTGGTACTTGCGCTGGAGCGCCTCCAGGTCCTCGTACTGCGGGGTCAGGCCGCACCTGGACGCAACGTTGACCACCAGGACGGTCTTGCCCTTGAAGTCCCCAAAGCTCCTTGCGCTGCCGTCGATCATGGTCAGTTCAATACCGTGCAGTTGCTGGGTAGCCGTGCTGTTTTCTGTCACGCTGTGATCCTTTTCGTTGTTGTCGGCCGACCTTGGCGGCGTCCATGTCCTCCAAGACCAGGAAAGTCTGTGTGACGAGGGTAACCGGCGCCGGCTGGATCTGGCCTAGTCACAGCCCGGTGCAGAGTGATCTGCGTACGGGTCGTTTCCGGTGGACTATTACACGGAATGATGTAACCATCAAATAGTAAATCACTTTGTAGGCCTGCGGCTCGGGCTACACCATCCCTGTGAACAAGGACCACGACATCTTCGCCAAAACAGGCACCATCGACGGACACACGCAGACCTGAACCGTAGGAGCCACCACGGGCATCGCCACAGCCTCCTGGTTTGGCAGCTACAATCTGGCCTGCTGCGCCAGCTGCGTAAGGGCTTCGATGATGACGTAAGGGTTTGTGAGTCCGTAGTGGGAGGCCTTGTCCACCGCTTCCCAGATGGAACCTTCCGCCATTTCGCTGTCGCCACACAGTACCCAGACCCGGTAGGGAAGGCGGTCCAGGTATTTCCCCGCGAGGGCGACGCCGTCGGGAAGTGCCCGCCCGAGCGAACCAGTCGCGAAACCGACCCACGGGAGCGCCAGCGTCGGATGCCCTTGGAGGCGCTGGCCCAAGCGGCGGGGCCCGATGCTCAGGCTTTTGTCCTAGGCAAGAAAGGTGCGGCGGCGGAACCGCTGTAGTGATGGAATGGATGGCGGCTCTGCCAGCTTTCATAATTGATAGTGGACTACCGACAACTGCTATTCCGTCAAGCTGCCTGGATTGGCCGAGCGGGCTTAACAAACCTTGGAGCGGCGCGGGTACTGACGCAGCGTTTCCGGCAGAACCGAAGTCCTTGGCAAGGCCACGAAAGTCGAACAGGCTGTTGGAGTAACCCTGACGCCGTGAAACGGAGCAGGAAACAGCCGCTTTTGCAGGCACGTCCCCGCCCTCTTTTGAAAGGCCGATAACCACGATTCCGTCAAGCTAACGGCCCGGTGTCAGGTTGGCATGCACTTCAGAGCAGGCACTGAAAAAGAATTAGTATTGCCGCTAGCCTGAGCATTCCGCTCGAAATGTTGGTGTCATCCGAAGCGGCTTCTGGCCGTGGACTCACGCACCACCAGACGCCCCGTAAGGGAGCGGTTGCGTTGCCTTTCATTCGGGGTGAGCATCGAAGCACTCAATTCTTTGAATGCCGTCCGGCCTAGCTGCTAGCTGGGTTGTTCCACCACAGTCAGACGGGGAAAGCATCAAGTGGTCCCGCCCTGGTCGTCAAAGCCGACCACGCATAGGTGTCGCGCACTCAACCACCACCGGCGCAGATGTGGCCCACGCCAATCCGGTACCAGCTTGGTACCATTGCCGTATGGCTATGAATCTTCGCCTGCCGGCGGATCTTGATCGAAGGCTGGACGAGCTTGCCGCGGAGGAGCACACGTCGAAGTCGGCGTTGCTGCTGCAGGGCGCTGAGCTGCTGCTGCAGCGGCGTGCGCGTAACCGTGACATCCGTGAGGGCATGGACTTTGTGCTGGGCCACGACGCTGAGCTGTTGAAGCGCCTCGAAGACGCATGACGGCGTACCTCGACATCGAGGACGCCCTGCAGGTGATCGACCGTTACGGGTTCCATATCCGTGACATCGGCCTGCTCGCCTCCGCGCTGGCCCGGCCGGCGACAACGGTGATGGGGGCTGAAGCCTACCCGGGGCTCGCGCTGAAGGCCGCCACGGTCCTCGAATCCGTTACACGCTTCCATCCACTCATCGACGGCAACAAACGCACCGGATGGACACTGATGGTGCTGACCCTGTGGATCAACGGCTACCGCCATGACTTCAGCACCAACGAAGCCTTTGACCTCGTCCTTGGCGTCGCCGCCGGGAACATCGAGCTACAGGACTGCGCGACAACGATCTCCGGCCACCTGGTCCCCCGACAGAATCAGGAAAGCGGTGCGGCGGGGCCGGGCCACTGATCCCACCGCTTCGAAACGGGCAAATGTTACGGGACGATAGCCCGTAACAGTGCGGCCTGCCGCAGGTACTGGTACACCGTCTCGCGTCTGATCCCGTACTCGGCGGCGAGAACGGACTTGGGAATTCCGGTGGCCGGCCCGCTGCACCAGCTCCGCCGCCCGTTCCGGCGTCAGGGTCTTCTTCCGCCCCTTGTAGGCGCCGCGCTGTTTCGCCAAGGCAATCCCTTCCCGCTGCCGTTCCCTGATCAGAGCGCGTTCGAATTCGGCGAAGGCCCCCATCACCGAGAGCATGAGGTTGGCCATGGGGGAATCCTCGCCCGTGAAGAGCAAGTGCTCCTTGACGAACTCCACCCGCACCCCTTTAAGGGTCAGGCGCTGCACCAGGGCGCGCAGGTCATCCAGGTTTCGCGCGAGCCGATCCATGCTGTGCACCACGACGGTGTCCCCGTCGCGGGCGAAGCCCAGCAGTTCAGCCAGTTGCGGCCTGGCCGTGTCCCTGCCCGAGGCCTTATCCGTGAACACCCGGTCCAGAACCAGGCCATCGAGCTGACGCTTCTCGTTCTGGTCCAGCGTGCTCACGCGCACGTACCCGATCCGCTGTCCAGCCATCTGAGCCTCCAACCATCGATCTGTCAGCTTGAGTTCTAGGGCCTTCCCGCAAGAACGTCAAGGGACAGGGGTGAGAACGTCAGGTTAGGGTGTACTTCACTCGGCCTGTTGCAGGGCAGCGGGTTGGGAAGTTGTACAGGCGAGGCGCGTCAGGCGGACCTGGGTTTCGGGTCTGGGTCCCCGGCTCTTGGGCGCCCGGCCGGGGGCGGGTTTTTGTCCGGTGCTGGTGATCCACATCAACCGCATCCGTCACCCAGATTGTGTTCACTTATCTTCTGCCAGTTGATCGAGACAGGCTTCAGTAATGGTTGTGATTGCCTCGGTCCTGTTCCGGCTTGTGTGTGAGGTGTTAGTCGGCGTCGTAGGTGTTGGCGATGTAGACGTCGCAGGGCGCGTTGTGTGCCACACTATTGGCGACGCTGCCCAGGACACGTCCGATGCCGTGCATTCTGCGGTTTCCGACAACAATGATTCGTGCGTTGACCCTGGTGGCTTCCTCGATGAGGGCCTCGGCGGGTTTGCCCGGCACAGCGGCGGAGTTGACGTTGATGCCTTGGGCGAGTTTCTCGGCTGATTTTTTTGCCAGATGCTCGGCTGCGTCCGCTGCTGAGACGACCACTTGGTCTCTGCCTGTGCCGAAAACTTCGTCGCGGTCGTCGCTGAATGCTGTCACGACGTGGAGTGATGCGTTGAGGGCAGCTGCCAGGTTTTTGGCTGATTCTGCGGCTTTTTGGGCGGTTCCGCTGCCGTCGACCCCTATGACAATGATGTCGCTCATGTGTACCTCCTGTGCTTGGTTACCCGATTGGCCCAGTCCCGGGCTCGGGATGGTTACTGCATGTTGGTGTGGCGGTGCCTCATGCGTTCGTAGGACTCGGGGTCATCGTTGGCAACCTGCAGGACCACGGCATCGAAGGCCAGCAGTGATGCCACCTCTCGCTTCCTCAGCTCCGATGCCGCGGTTCTCACTCCGCGGGAAGTAGTCCGAGGAATGATCCTCGACAGCCGAGGAACTGTGCTGCGGGCGCCCATGCCTCACCGCTGCCGATGGCTTAACGTCACCTATCGATCTAGCGAAGCGCCGAAAGCTGAGTGTCAGGTTGGGATCTACCACATTTCCACACTTTCAAGGGCCTGTTTAGCGGATGCGGTAGAACCTGCACGCGGTCTCAGCGAAGAGGCTTTCGCGTTCGGTTTGGGAGAAGCCGGAGGTGATTTTATCGAAGGCCTGGAAGACGTCGGCATAGCTTGAGTAGAGTCCGTCAACGGGAAAGTTGCTGCCGAACATGCAGCGCTGCGGTCCGAAGATGTCGATGGTCCTCAGCACGATGTCCCGGATGCTGTCCACCGTCCAGGTGTGATCGTTGGTGCCGAGGGCGGATATTTTTACGGTGGTGTTGGGCTGGGCTGCGACGAGTTCCATTCCCTTTGCCCATTCGGTCAATGCTTCGCTGTCGCGTTCGATGGGCATACCTGCGTGGTCAAGCACAATGGGGGTGGAGTCGTGGTTTGCTGCGAGGCGTGCCGCTTTGGCGAGTTGCGAGGGGAACACTTGGAGGTCGAAGGACAGCCCCAGCTCGCCGAGGCTTTTGAATCCTGCCAGCCAGTTCGGGTCGTCCATGAGGTCACCGCGGTCACGGTGGCTATAGTAGGGGTTGGGGTGCCAGTTGAGGATGTCCCGGACACCTCGTACCGAGGCACGGGACTGATGCAGCGCCAGCTCTTCGTGGGCATGGGGGGAGGCGAGGTCGACTTTGACGACTTGGACACTGGGGAACTGCTCTTCATTGATGACCTGGTCGACCCATTCGGCCTCCCAGACGGGGTTGGCGGCGCCATTTTCTATGTGGACCGAACCGATGAGCTGTGCAGGGATGGCTGCCAGGCCGGCGGCGTCTTCCTGGTAGTCGGCGACGAGGTAATCGCGTCGAAGCGGCAGGTCATCGCCGTGGTACCGGGCGACGGGTTGTCCTTCCAGCCAGGGGTAACTCGCGCTGCTGAGAAGGCAAAGGTGGTGGTGGGCGTCGATGACGTCGAGGGTCACCTTGTGGTCCTTCCGGTTCGGGACGTGTTGGCCAGGGTCAGTTCGACCGCGGAATGGTCCAGGTGACCGAGACCCTCATCGATCATTTTTTCGAAGACATCCTTGAGCGCGAGGGACAGGGGAAGTTCCATGCCTTGGGATGCGGCGGTATCTGAGGCGAACCGGAGGTCTTTGAGCTGGTTCGCGGCGCTGCCGCCTCCTGTGAAGTCTGCGTTCAGCCAGCGGTCTTTCTTTTGCCGGAGCACTTCGGACGCTGCCAGTCCTCCGCCGAGTATCCGCAGGAGTTGGGCGCGGTCCAGGCCGCAGGCATCGGCAAGGACCAGCGATTCTGCGATGGCTGTGACAGTCCCGGCTACGACGACCTGGTTGCAGGCCTTGGCGATCTCCCCGGCACCGGGAGGGCCGAAGTGCACGATGGTTGAACCCACTTTCTCCAGCACCGGCATGGCTTTGGCAACGGCCCAGTCCTGGCCGCCGACCATAATGCTCAGGTTGCCGGATTCAGCTCCGGCCACCCCACCGCTGAGCGGAGCATCAACGACACCGATGCCGTCCCTGGCGAGCTCGTCTGCCAGTTCCGCCACCCCCGTGGGAGAGACGGTGCCGTGGACGACGAGGACAGGTTCGTGGATTTCCCGCCGGCGCCAGCCGGCGAGGAGACCGTGCGGACCTTCGAGGACATCCCGGACGTCCGAAAGGTCGGTCAGGACCGTCAGCGTCACCCCAGCCGCTGCCTCGTCCGGAGTTTCGGCGAGGTTGCCGCCGCGGTTAACGAGCTGGGCCGCCTTGGAAGCGGTCCGGTTCCAAACCGTCAGCTTACCGAAGGCGTCCAGGAGGCGGCCGGCGATGGGGTTGCCCATGTTTCCCAGGCCGAGGAGCGAAACTTTCGGGGCCGTAGTCATCGGTTGAGGTCTTTCAGATCGACGAGGTGGTCTTCAGAAATCGACTCGAGTGTGTGCTGGGCTTGGAAGCCCAGCCATTCCGACGCCCGGCGGAGCGAGACCGGAACATCCCTGCCCGGGATGCTTTCCCGGGGGACAGCCGGGGCATACCTGTTCAGGGCGTCCTCAGTGTCCTGGCGCAGGTAGGTCTGCGCAGCGGCGACAAGGATTCCCGGGGCAGGGGGAGTGGACCGCAGCAAGGCTGCGTGGACGGCGGCGGCGGCGTCGCGGGTGTCGAGGTACGTCCACCCTTCGCAGGCCTGACGCCGCGGGTCCTCGGTCATGGCCCGCCGGATGTGCTGCGCGAAGACCGTCCCGTCCTTTTCGTAGATGTCCCGCACCAGGGGAAACCGGATTCCGGTGAGTTCGGTCCCGTGCCTGCGGGCCATTGCCTCGGCGGCGTGCTCGTTGGCCTGCTTCGAGAGGGAGTAGGCGTCGGCGATGACCGCCGGTTCGTCCTCATCCCAGGGGTAACGGGAGGGTAGGACAGGTGCCGGGTTCAGGGGCAGGCCGACGGCGTTGATGCTGGACGCGTACACGACCTTCCCGATACCGGCCTGTCCTGCTGCCTCCATGACGAGGAACGTGCCCAGGGCATTCACGGCATAAATGTCCTGCGGAGTTCCCTGGTCAAGGCCGGCGAGCCCTGCGAGATGAACCACGGCGTCCTGCCTGGCTACGGCCTTGCGGACGGTATCCGGGTCGGCGACGGACCCGGTGATGCGCCGGGCAGCTTTTTGGGCCTGTGGTCCCGGGACGCTAAGGATGGTCACCTCGTGTCCCTGTCCGGTCAGGTGTTCGACCACGGCGCGGCCGATCAGTCCGTCCCCGCCGGTGACGAGCACCCGTTGGATGCCTGCCAGGGTGCCGGCGGGTCCGGGTGTCATAGGGCGGCCCCGCTCTGCGCGGCCTGCCCTGCTGCAGCATCCGTACCGGGAGCGGCGGGCTTGTCCTGGCGGTCGGTGTTGCGGCGCTTCAGCATGGGCCAGCCCTTGCTGATCTGGTCGACGGAGACCGCGACGACAACGACCACGCCGGTGACGATCTGTTCGTAGAAGCTGGGGACGTTCAGCAGTACCAGGCCGTTGGTGAGCGCGCCGAGGATCAGTGCACCGACCAGGGTCCCGCCGATGCGGCCTTCTCCGCCCATGAGGTTCGCGCCGCCGATGACGGCCGCGGCTATGGCGGTGAGGAGGTAGGGGCTGCCTGCTTCGGACTGGGCGGCGGAGATCCTGGCGACGACGACCATGCCGGCCAGCGCGGCAAGCAGACCCGAGATGCCGTAGACGAGGAGTTTGACGCGGTTCACCCGGATGCCCGACAGCCAGGCGGTTTCCTCGCTGCCGCCGGTGGCGATGACGTTCTGGCCGAACACAGTGCGGCGGAGCAGGAGCCAGGCGAGGATGGCGACCACGATAACGATGACGACGATGATCGGAACGCCGCCGATGTAGCTGTTGAGCAGGAACACGAACGAGGAGGGGACGTTGTAGACCGGGGTCCCGTTCGTGGTCACGTAGGCCAGGCCCTGATAGACACTCATCGTGCCCAGGGTCGCGATGAACGGTGGCAGTTTCAACAAGGTGATCAGGACGCCGTTGAGTGCGCCGGCGGCGAAGCCCAGGACGAGGCCGGCGAGCAGGCCTGGCACCGGGGCGACTCCGGCGTTGACCATGAGGTTGGCGGAGACGATGCCGACGAAGCTGGCGATCGAGCCGACGGAGAGGTCGATGCCGCCGGTGACGATGACGAAGGTCAGGCCGATGCCGATGAGGGCGTTGACGCAGGCGGAGACGGCCACGTCCCGGAGGTTGTTGATGGTGAGGAAGTTCGGGTTGAGGATGCCGAAGCCGATGAAGATCACCACGGCTGCGGCGACGATGCCTAAGGCCTGAAGGTTGAGCGGGCGCCGGTTTTCGGCCGGGCGTACCGCGGTCTGGTTGGTCATGATGTTTCCTTCGCGATGCCCATGGCGCTGGCCACGAGGCTGTGTTCGTTGATGTCCTCACCGACGTGTTCGGAGGTGATGCGTCCTGCGCGCATCACCAGAACCCTGTCGCTGAGGGAGATGATTTCCGGGAGGTCGGAGGAGACGACGATGACGGCGTTCCCGGCCGCGGCGAGTTCGTCGATGAGGCCGTAAATTTCGGCGCGGCCGCCGACATCGACTCCCTTGGTGGGCTCATCGAACAGGAATACCCGTGAGCCGCGCCGCAGCCATTTGGCGATGACGATTTTCTGCTGGTTTCCGCCGGAATACTGCCGCGCGAGAAGCCGCACGTTGGCTGGTTTCAGGGCCAGGGAGTCGCCGATCTCGCGGGCTACGGCAGCCTGCTTCCGTGGGTTGATGAAAGGGCCGGGGCCGGTGAGTTCTTTGGCGCCGGCCAGTGCGATGTTCGCGTAGGCCGGCATCTGCAGGGCCAGGCCCTGTTGCTTCCGGTCTTCGGGGATGAACGCGATGCCGGCGTCCCGGCTGTCGTTGGGGGTCTTGATCCGAAGGGCTTTGCCGTCGATCTCGAGGTTCCCGGCGGCTCCGGGGTCGGCGCGGACGATGGCGCGCAGGAGTTCTGTGCGTCCGGATCCGACAAGCCCGGCGATGCCCAGTACCTCTCCGCGGTGCACCTCAAGGGAGTTCGGACGGGTTGAGAACGGGCTGGTGATGTCGGTGGCGCGGAAGAGGACCGGAGCGTCCGCGGCGACGGGGTGTTGCCGGCGGAAGCTGAGCAGTTCGCGCCCGACCATGTTCCGCACGATTTCTTCGACGGTTGTCTCGGCGATGCGCTTCTCGAAGCCGACGCGGCCGTCCCGCAGGACGACCACGCGGTCAGAGACGCTCATGACTTCGGGCATCTTGTGGGAGACGAAGATGACTCCCACTCCGCGGTCGGTGACGATCTCCCGCACGCGGGTAAGGACTGCTTCGACGTTGTGCTCCAGCATGGACGTCGTTGGCTCATCCAGCGCCACGATCTTCGCCCCGAAGGCGAACGCCTTGGCGATGGTCAGGGCGTGTCGCTGCGCCGGGCTCAGGTCACCGAGGCGGGCTGTGGGCTTGAGGGGGAACCCCATGGAGGCGACGTCTTCAAGGGCGCCCTGCACGGCGGCTCCCGCGCGGCGGCGTTCCTGGGGCGTTTTGCCCAGGAGCAGGTTCTGCTCGACGGTCAGCTGCGGCACGATGGCAGGTTCCTGGTGGGCGATAACGACGCCGTCAGCCAGGGCCCGGCGCGGGGAGTACTCGCTGCGCCGGACCCCGTCCACCGTCACCGATCCATGGTCAGGGGCGAGGGAGCCGCCCAGGATGCCCAGAAGCGTGCTCTTCCCTGCGCCGTTTTCGCCGGCGAGGGTGAGTACTTCGCCGCGGTTCAAATGGAAGCTCACGTCGTCCAGTGCGCGGACCCCTGGGAAGGACTTCGCGACATTGCTGATCTCTAGGAGGGTGTCAGTCATGGTGATTCCTGTCTAAGCCGGTCTTAGCCTTAGGGCATGCCGGTCTGGTACTGGGAGACATTCTGCTTGTCGATGATGAAGGCCGGAACATCCACCCAGGCAGGGACCTTCTTTCCGGCGAGCATCCACAGGGCGACGTCCACGCCCGTGGCGCCTTCCGTCGTCGGCCGCTCACTGACCGTTGCCGTGTACTTGTCGGCAGCGATCTGCTTCTTGGCCTGCGGGATGCCGTCGGTGCCCACGAGCAGGACCTTGCCTGTGAGGCCCTTGGCATCGATCGCGGACTGGACACCGAGAGCCATGCCGTCGTTCTGGGAGTAGAACGCCTTGATGTCCGGGTTAGCTGTGAGCATGGCGTTGGCGATGGTCTGAGCCTGGTTCGTGTCCCACTTGGCTGACTGCGACGCAACAAGGTTCAGGTTCGAATGCTGGGCGATGCCAGCCTTGAAGCCCTTGCCACGGTTCAGCGCGTTCGAGGAACCCGGGTCACCCTCGATCTGGGCGACCTTGCCGCCGGAGGGCAGCTTCTTGGCGATGTAGTCCGCGGCGGACTGCCCAATGGTCTGGGCGTCCGGGCCCACGTAAACAACGCCCGGGAGGGTGCCCTTGGCGTCGTTGAGCACGATCGCCGGAACTCCCTTGGCCAGTGCCGCCTGGAAGACACTGTCCAGCGCGGTGGCGGAGATCGGGGAGGCCAGGATTGCCGAGCATCCCTGGTTCAGCGCGCTCTGGGCCTTGTCGAGCTGCTCGGTGATGGAGGACTCGTCGTTGACGGCATAGGTCTGGAACTGGACTCCGAGCTTCTTGGCCTCGGCTTCGAAGCCGTCCCGCTCATAACCCCAGAACTCGTTGGCGAGCGTACGGGTGACGTAGCACAGCTTCACCCCGGATTTCGCTTCGGGCGCCCCGAGGGACTTCTGCAGGGAGGCGACGTCGACCTTCTGGTCGGCCTGGACCTGGGAGGCCAGGTTCCCTG
Source organism: Arthrobacter sp. OAP107 (assembly GCF_040546765.1). Classification (NCBI taxonomy): domain Bacteria; kingdom Bacillati; phylum Actinomycetota; class Actinomycetes; order Micrococcales; family Micrococcaceae; genus Arthrobacter; species Arthrobacter sp. OAP107. The sequence continues at coordinate 256,288 of NZ_JBEPOK010000001.1, forward strand.
ATGCGCCAGAGGAAGAGGCCGGTTCGGGGGTTGCGGAGCAGGCGCTGAGGGCGAGGGCGGCAACGGAGGCGGTGGCAATGCCTGCAAACCAGCCAATACGTTTCGTCATGGTGGTTCCTTTCATCTTTGAAAAGGGAGGATGGGACTACTGTGAAATAACGGGTGCGGTCAGACAGTGGCGCGGATGAGTGCTTCGGTCTCGCGGCGCAGCTCGAGCGCCTTTGAGAGGGACTCGTCGATGACGATGTCCTCCCACTTGACGCTGTTGCCCTTGATAACGGGGTTCTTGAGTTCGACGTGGTGGGCCAGTGCCACCGGCAGCAGTCCGTGGCGGACGGAGGTTTCGGCGGAGACGAGCTTGCCCCAGACCGTGTAGCCGCCTTCGCCGTCGAGGAATTCGCCGGCCTTTAGGTCCTTCTTGGCGGTGGCGACGACGTCGCCGAAGAAGCCCTTCGGGGCGCCGGTCGCCACACCGCGGAGGACCGCGTTGGCAATGGAGATGTTCAGCTCGAGGCCCACGTAGTGGTACGGGCGGTAGAGGGCTGCGTACTGGCCGGTGGGGTCCGGGTGCCAGGGGTATTCGGTGAAGCAGCCGGAGACGTAGGCATTGGTGGCCTTGACGACGACGAAGACGCCTTCCTGGGTGTTGAACGGGATCCAGTCGCCGTCCCGGGTGACGCTGGACATCACATCGACGCTGCCCTCATGGGCCAGCACGCCACCGACGTCCGAGGGGCGGCAGATCGTGGCGATCTCCTCGACGTTTCCGGGCGTGAACGTCAGCCCGTTGTCGGAAGGGACGAGGCCTGCGCCGTTGGCCACGGCGGCCATCTCGATGGAGGCCTTGGTGCCGTCACGGAAGGAGGTGTGCATGTACGGGTTGAGCTGGCCAGAGTCGGTGAGTTCCTTGGAGAACTCCCAGTTTTCCCAGACGTTGTCCGGGTTCATCTCGTGGTAATGCTCCAGGTACTTGGCGCCCTTGCCGGCACAGACGACGTCGAAGCCGCTGGTCCGGGCCCAGTCGACCAGTTCCATGATGAGTGCCGGCTGGTCGCCGTACGCCATGGAGTAGACAACGCCGGCCTCCTCGGCGCGCTTGGCGAGGGCCGGGCCGGCCAGTGCGTCGGCTTCGACCGTGACCATGATGATGTGTTTGCCGGTTTCGATGGCCCGCAGCGCATGGTCGATACCCACGATGGGGTTTCCGGTGGCTTCCACAATGATGTCGATGTCGGCGTCGAAGAGGTCGGACGCGTTGGCCACCACGGTGGTGGTCCGCCGTTCAAGGGCCTCGTCGATGGTGGAGGCGACTGCGTCGGCCGGCCACCCTACAAGTTCCAGCGCGCCCTGGGCGCGCTTGAGGTTGATGTCGGCGATCGCGACAACATGTACCCCGGGGATGTTGCGCGCCTGGGACAGGTACATGGTGCCGAAGCGGCCCGCTCCGATCAGGCCTACCCGGATCGGGCGGCCTTCGCTTTCACGCTGTTCAAGAAGGGAATGCAGGTTCACGATGGGTCTTCCTTTTCGTGGCGTTGAGCGGGGGGCGTAAGCCCTGCAGGCTGACTTCCTCGTCGCTCGCCATCTGGAGTGGTAACGGTTACACTTTTGTACCAGTAGTTAGCGTGTGACGTCAATCACCAGCATGGTTAGCTGGTTTCCGCTGTCGCTAAAGGAAGGAGGGACCAGGTGAAAAAGACCACGATTCGGGATGTAGCCCGGGAGGCAGGGGTATCTGTCGCTGTCGTCTCGCGGGTGCTGAACGAGGGGAGCGGGCCGGTGGCGGCCCTGACGCGGGCCAAGGTGGTCGAGACCATCGACCGTCTAGGCTACAGGCCCATGGCAGCGGCCCGGGATCTTCAGCAGAAGTCCACCTCAACTATTGGCCTGGTACTGGCCGACCTGACCAACCCGTTTTTCGCACGCCTGGCCGACAGGGTCGTCTGGGAGGCACGATCCCGGGGAGTCCACGTCGTCCTGCTCACCACGCAGGAGGACCCCCATCTGGAAGCCGAATCCATCGACACCCTGGTGGAACGGTCCGTTGCGTCCGTCATCGCCACTCCGGCCGGCGGCAATGTCGACAAATGGAGCCGGCTCGCAGATTTAGGCATCAACGTCGTGTTCGTCGACCGGGAAATCCCGGAACTCCCGGAATTCGACGTCGTGGCCATTCGCAACGACGTATCAGCGGAGACAGCGGTTGAGCACCTCATTGGCTTGGGCCATACCAGGATCGGGTTCATCTCCGGACCTTCCGACACCTCGACCGGACGGGTCAGGGTGGAAGGTTTCCGACGGGGCATGGCAGAGGCAGGACTGCCCGTTGATGAAGAACTCATTCACCACATCCCCTTCCGCGGCGACGCCGGGAGCGACGCCATCGGTGCCCTTCTGGGATTGCCCGAACCGCCCACCGCCGTCGTCGTCGGCAACACGGCACAGGTTCGCTCCGCCCTGCGCCGGATCAAGCAGTCTGACGTCGCAGTCCCGGCCGATCTGAGTTTGGTCGTTTTCGATGACAATCCCTGGACCGAACTGGTCTCCCCGCCCCTGACCGTCATTCGCCAGCCCATCGACATGCTCGCGGTCCACTCCGTCGACCTCGCCGTAGGACGTGCCAAAGGAAGCATCTCCGGCGCACCGCGGCGCATCGAGGTTGCTGCCGAGTTCGTAAGGCGCTCCAGCAGCGCCCCGGCCATCCAAACCACCTCAACCAGCCAAGCCCCGGCCCGTTAGGGCCAGAACAGACAGGAAACACTCGAATGACCGTAGTAGTCACCGCCGTCTTCCACCCGCGCGACGGGAAAAAGGAACAACTCGCCAAGGCCCTCCAGGAGTCAATCCCGGCCGTCCACGCGGAAGAAGGCTGCCTCCTGTACGCCATCCACGACGCCGCTGATGGAACAATCACCATGATCGAGAAGTGGACCAGCCCGGAGCTGCTCGGAGCGCACGCAAAAGGTCCCGCCGTTGCAGCGCTTGATGCGGCCGTCGACCCGCTCATTGACTCACCCACGACCGTGACAACCATGACGCCCATCAACGCCGGCACCGACACCCAGGGCGCCCTGTGAACGATATCGAGACTGTATTCGTCATGGGCGTATCAGGCGTCGGGAAAACAACCGTTGGATCCGCGCTGGCCGCCAAGCTCGGTACCCCCTTCATCGACGCCGACGACCTGCACCCGCCCGCCAACATAGCGAAAATGGCTGCCGGGATTCCCCTCACCGACGAGGACCGGTGGCCATGGCTCGAAACAGTCGCACGTGCCGCCGGCCGCCAGCCCTCAGTCGTGGCCTGCTCCGCCCTCCGCCGCCGCTACCGCGACTACCTGCTATCACTCCTGCCAGGCGCCATCTTCATCCACCTCGAGGCAGGCCGCCAACAAATAGCCGAAAGGGTTACCGGCCGCACCCACGAATACATGCCAGCAAGCCTCCTCGACAGCCAACTGGCCACCCTCGAACCTCTCGCAGCCGACGAGCCCGGATTCCAGCTCGACGCAACAATGGCCATCGAACATCTCCTCCAACAGGCCACGGCACGCCTCATCCCAACTGATTCCTCGTCTAAGGGCGGCCCTACCCTATAGCTCCGGCAGGAAACAACGCTCAGCCCGAGGCCTGCCGTCAGGTTGGGGCGTACCTCTACTGCATCCACTGCTGGGGGCGCACTGGTAAACGCCGCCATGCCCCAGCCACCCGCTGCTTCGCAAACGTTCGCCAACCCCGATGCACTCCGGAACGGTGACGCTGGAAAGGGAAGCCCCCGGGCGGGTTCACCGGCGATACACAGGGGCTCCCCCGGCAGTGGAACTCTTGGGGGAAAAGCTGCACCACCGCGAAAGGGTTAGCGTGGACGGAGCCTGTCTATGACCTCGGGCCACCAGATCCGATCATTCTTGAGCCGAACAGCAGACCGCGCGATGGTAGGCCAGTGCGGCAACCGACCCATAAGAAAAATCGGAAACAACCTATTGCGTTGTCGCAATAGTTGCGTAAAAATAAAAGCATAACTTTGTGGAACCAGCTGCCTGCGGCGGTTTCCAACGTGATTCCGGGTTCTGCCGCAAACTTCTGCTCCTTCCGGTCGCCGGCCGAAAGAGTACCGCTGGGCTCTGCGGAGAGTAACAGCGTGCTGGGGCGCGATCCGATTCGCCGTATTGCGAAGGAGCAATTCCGATGGCACAGAAGGTAACGTCAGCAGCGGCAGTGGGCAACGCGCGGTGGAAGCGGCTGATTCCCGTCGCGATCGTCGTCTACATCATCTCGTTCATGGACAGGACCAACATTGGATTCGCCCTCAACGGACTCCACCAGGACCTGGGTATCGACGCTGCCCAGCAGGGACTGGCCGCCGGCATCTTCTTCATCGGCTACCTGGTCCTGCAGATACCCGGCGGCCACCTCGCCGAGCACTGGAGCGCGAAGAAGTTCGTCGGCATCATGGTGCTCATCTGGGGTGTGCTGGCCGTCCTTTCCGGCTTCATCCAGAACTTCACGCAACTGCTCCTGGTGCGCTTCTTCCTCGGCGTGGCTGAGGCCGGGATCTGGCCCGCGATCCTTGTCCTGATCAGCCACTGGTTCCCCGCGGCTGAACGGGCACGGGCCTACGCGTTCTGGATGATGAACATCGCCATCGCTTCCATCATCACCGCGCCCCTCTCCGGATGGATTCTCTCGTTCTCTGACTGGCGCTGGCTGTTCATCATCGAAGGCATCTTCCCGTTCATCATCGCTGCGCCCCTGTGGTGGGCCCTGATCGCCGACCATCCGCGCGAAGCGGCATGGTGCTCGGCCCAGGAGCGTGAGTACATCGAGAACGGACTGGCTGCAGATGCCGCAGCACATCCCCAACAGGAAAGGCTTGGCCTCCGCCACGTTCTGTCCAACGCCGTGGTTTGGCGGTTGACCCTTGTGTACTTCCTCATCCAGATCGGCTTCTACGGCATCAACATTTGGCTGCCCCACGTCATCAAGACGATCACCTCCGGTTCCCCGATCGAGGTGGGCATGATCACCGCAATTCCGTACGTGCTGGCGATGTTCGGCCTCTGGTACAACGCCAAGGCAGCCGACCGCTCGGGCCGCTACTCCACGCACGTGCTGCTGTCGATGGCAGTCGGTGCTGTTGCCCTGGTGGTCTCCGTGGCGACCGGGGACAGCCTTCCGTTCGTAGCCGTCACCCTCATCAGCGTCGCGGTGGCCGGAGCCCTGGCCTACGACGGTCCCTTCTGGGCGTCCGCGTCCCGAGCAATGCCCGCTGCCGTCGCCGGCACCGCCATGGGGCTGATCAATGCGGTAGGTAACCTCGGCGGATTTGTCGGCCCCTACGTGGGAGGCTTCCTGCAGGATGTGACCCATGGCAGCTTCCTGGCCACGTCCATCTTCCTGGCATGCTGCCTGTTGGCTGCAGGCCTGGTCATGCTCACACTGCGCCGCACCGGCGACCGTCCCCTGGCACGCGGCCGGCAGGAGCGCCACAGTCAGCCTGGCCATTAACTTCCAGGAGAAGGCGACTGCCAGCCTGGTGGCCAACTCGGGCTCAGGCTCCACCCTGATTCATTGCCGATCTGACCGTGCTGACCCCGGGCATGATGGGCATCCTGCCGGAGGGGCTTGCCTTTCTTAGTTGATGGAAGGCAAGGCCCCTGGCCGTGGTACGACTGCGGAAGAAGTCAATGTGGACGAAGTAAATGTCGCGAATCATGCGGGATCTGCCGGCAAGGGCGACGTCACCTTGGTGCAGGGAACGACGTTCTGCATTTCGTCCGCCAACGGCGATATGTCAGCGAATCTCCCGCAAGGGGTGTTTTTTGAGGACACGCGGTTCATCAGCGCGTGGGTGCTGAAGCTCCAGGGCTTGCCGGTGGAGCCGCTCTCATCCGCCACGCCGGAGCCTTTCCATGCCTTTTTCGTCGGAAGGGCCGGCAGGAAGGACCACACCGACAGCGCGCTGCTCATTGACCGGGAACGCAGGCTGGGGGCGGGCCTCACCGAGGCCCTGACCGTCCATAACTACTCGAACCGGCCGCTGCAGTGCCGGATATCGTTAGATGCCGACGCCGACTTTGCCAGCCTGTTTGACGTGAAGGAAGCCAGGCACGTCCGCGGCGGGCGCTGTAACCGCAGCTGGAGCGAGGCCGGGCTGACGCTGGAGTCCGAACGGGAAGGCCATAGCGGGCGCATCACGGTGGTCTTTCCCGGTGCCAGGCTCGAGGGCGACGGACTCGTTCTGGAGACCGCCATCGCCGCCCACGGGACGTGGTCGGGCAACATCTCTGCCACGCCTGTGCTGGACCCCGCAACCGGCCATGGAGCGGCCGGTGCGGGCGACCCGGGGGCGGCTGCCATGCGGCGGGTGATGGCCTGGCGCAAATCCATGCCCACGGCGACGTTGCGGAACAAGGCAGTGGAAAGGGTGATCAAGCGCAGTCAGGAAGACCTGGGGTCATTGCGGATATTCAATCCCGACCACCCGGACCGAGCGGTTGTGGCCGCAGGTGCTCCGTGGTTTATGGCGCTTTTCGGCAGGGACAGTCTTTTCGCTTCGTTCATGTCATTGCTGCTGGACCCGTCCTTGGCCAAGGGGACCTTGCTGACTCTGGCGGACTACCAGGGCACGAAAGTCGACGCCGCTTCCGAGGAAGAGCCGGGCAGGATCCTGCACGAAGTACGCCTCGGAGCCTCGGCCGGCCTCGCCCTGGGCGGCAGCGGGGTGTACTACGGCACCGCGGACGCCACACCGCTGTTCGTCATTGTCCTGGCGGAGCTGAGCAGGTGGGGACTCGACGATGACGCGATGCGCCGGCTTCTTCCGGCGGCAGACAAGGCACTGGGCTGGATGGAAGCTTACGGTGACTCCGATGGCGACGGATTTATCGAATACCAGCGAAAGACCGAAAAAGGCCTGCGCAACCAGGGCTGGAAGGACTCCGGCGACGGGATCAATTTCGCAGACGGAACGCTGGCCGAACCGCCCATCGCCCTGTGCGAAGTGCAGGGTTACGCCTACGGCGCCTACCTGGGCCGGGCACTGCTGGCCAGGGCCGCAGGCGACGCGCAGACCGCCGGGACCTGCGTGGAGAAAGCGCTCAGGCTGAAGAAGGCGTTCAACGACCAGTTCTGGCTGCCCGACCGCGGGTACTTCGCGGTGGCGCTGGACCGGGATAAAAAACCCGTGGACGCTCTCGCCTCCAACATGGCCCATTGCCTGTGGACCGGGATCATCGACGACGACAAGGCGGCCCTGGTGGCGGCGCACCTGCTGTCCGCTGACATGTTTACCGGCTGGGGGATCAGAACACTGGCGGCAAGCATGGGCGCTTACAACCCCGCAAGCTACCACAACGGATCAGTATGGCCTCACGACAATGCCATCGCGGCCGCCGGACTGATGCGGTACGGCTTCGTTGACGAAGCCCGCAACGTGGCCTATTCCCTGCTCGAGGCGGCGGACCACTTCAACGGCCGGCTCCCAGAGCTCTTTTGCGGACTCGACCGCTCACACTACCCGCAGCCGGTCCCGTACCCTGCCTCATGTTCCCCCCAGGCCTGGGCGTCGGCGGCGCCTGTTCAGCTCATCAGGACGCTGCTCCTCTTCGATCCGGGACTTCCATGGAAGGAGCTGTGGCTGGCCCCCACCCTGCCCCCGCACAACACGCACTTCCATTTCGATAACGTCCCATTCGCAGGGGAGGGACGGCTCTCGGTCCACATCGACGGCCGGGCCGTGAGTGTCCAGGGGCTGCCCGAAGATATCCGGTTGCGGCACGAACCGCGCCCCCCGCTCAATGAACTGCTCAACCTGACCCGCCAATGACCAGCAGCCCTCGCAGGAGTCGGGGCGTGTGATTCCCTGATGCGGTCAGCTGCGGCTTGCTTTCTCCTGCTGCCCCAGTGCTGGTGAGGGCAGCCCGAATTCTCTTTTGAGGGCCGACTGCGCCGCGTACCAGGCGCAGAGCCCGTGGGCTGAGGGACCGGGCGGGGTTGAGGACGAGCACAGGTACACGCCTTGTGCCGGTGTCCGCCCGGGGTCGGGGGAGATGACGGGGCGTTTGAGCAGTTGCCAGGCCGAAAGGGCTCCGGCGCAGAAGTCCCCTCCGACGTAGTTTGGGTTGTATTCGCTGTATTGCTGCGCGGTGATGGAGTGGGTGGCGAGGATGACGTCCCGGAATCCTGGTGCGAACTGTTCGACCCGGCGGGTGATCGTCTCTGTCATGTCCTGACTGGAGCCTGCCGGGACGTGGGTGTAGGTCCACAGGATGTGGTTCCCGGAGGGCGCGCGGCTGCTGTCGAGGGTTGTTGGTTGACTGGCCAGGACAAAGGGCTGCCCGGGATACCGTCCGGCGGCCACTTCGGCTTCCGCCCGTGCCATGTCTGCCCTGGTGCCGCCCAGGTGCACGCTAAGGGCTGGGGCAAGGGCGCGGTTGGCCCACGGCACGGCGCGGAGAGCGCGAAGTCGACTTTGCTGACGGCGTTCCCGTACCGGAATGAGGCAAGTTTGCGCAGGTAGTTTGTGGGGAGTACGTCTCCGGCGATTTGGGCAAGCCCCGCCGGGGCGAGGTCCAACAGGACTGTCTTGGGCCGGGAGCCGTGGCGGACTTCGGCCAGGTCGGTGACGGGGGAGTTGAGCACTATGTCACCGCCATGGTCCAGCAGGTCCGCGGCCATCGCGTCCGCGATCGATTGCGATCCGCCGATGGGGATCGCCCAGCCGCGGGCATGGGCGTGCGCGGCCAACAGCATCGCCGTGCCGCTGGTGGCCAGTCCGGGCATGGAGCCGATGCAGTGGGCACTGACACCGGTGATCATGGCCGGTGCGATGGCTCCTGTAAAGCGCGTGTTCCACCAGGGCCCGCCCTGTTCGACGGTCCGGGCAGAGTAGAGGAGTGCTGCGAGCGGGTCCCGGGGGATGCGCAGCAGCTGGTGCATGGTGAGGTCAGTGATTCCGTCTGCCCGTTCCATGAGGGGTTGGAGCAGCCGGCGGTACCGTTCACCGTCCCGGCCCAGGCCCTCGGCGGTCCGGGCCAAGCTGCGGTAGGCGATTCCGGCCATGGACGGGTCCACTGCCTGGGCGTAGGAGATCTCAGGCACCGGCGGGTCAATGCGCTGTTCAAGCTCAAACGCCCGGAAGAACGGGCTGGCCCGGGCCAGGGGGTGGACGGCTGAACAAACGTCATGGAGGAACCCCGGCAGCGTGAGTTCGGCGGTCCGGGTTCCGCCCCGACCGCTAGTGCTCCCTCCAGCACCTGGACTTTCAGCCCGGCCCGCCCCATGGTGACGGCGCCAGCCCGTTGGGCCCGGCCCCGACAACCACGACGTCGGGCCTCAGGTGGTCCGTCCGCTGAGGGAGTCCTCGTGCCGGGCCTGTCCCTGGTCATGGTTTTTTGGGCTGGGAAGGGGCGTGTCGCTGTGCCGGGCACGTCCGTGGTGGAGTTGCAGGGCGCAGTGGATGAGGGGGAAGTGGCTGAAGGCCTGGGGGGTGTTGCCCAGTTGCCGCTTGTTTTGGGGGTCCCATTCTTCGCTGAGCAGGCCGACGTCGTTCCGAAGGCTGAGGAGGCGGTCAAAGAGCTCGACGGCTTCGTGGTGGCGGCCAATGCCGAGGAGGGCGTCAACGAGCCAGAAGGAGCAGGCGAGGAAGACGCCTTCGGTGCCGGGCAGCCCGTCGTTGCTTGCCTGAGGGTGGTAGCGGAGGACGAATCCGCTCTTCGGTGAGGTTCTGCTGGATCGCCTCCACGGTGCCGACGACGCGGGGGTGGTCGTGGGGGAGGAAACCGACGCGGGGTATGAGCAGGAGGCTGGCGTCGAGTTCTTTGCTTCCGTAGGACTGGACGAAGGTGTTGCGCTGGCTGTCGAAGCCGTGGGTCATCACATCTTTATGGATGGTCTCGCGCAGCGCGGACCAGCGGTCTTCGGGGCCGGGCAGTCCGGATTGCTGGATGCCTTTGACCATGCGGTCGGCGGCGACCCAGGCCATGACTTTGGAGTGGGTGTTCTGGCGGCGGGGGCCGCGCATTTCCCAGAGCCCGTTGTCGGGCTTGTCCCAGGCCCCTTCCAGGTATTCCATGAGGGCGATTTGGATGTCCCAGGAATCATCCCCGGAACCGTCAGGGGAGGCGGCGCGGGTGAGGGCGAGCCCGTCCAGGACTTCACCCCAGACATCGAGTTGGAGTTGGGGCGCGGCGGCGTTCCCGGTCCGGACGGGTTTGGAACCTTCGAACCCTGCCAGCCATGGCAGTTCTGTTTCGGGCAGCCGGCGGGTGCCGTCGATGGCGTACATGATTTGCAGGTCAGCGGGGTCGCCTGCGACGGCGCGCAGCAGCCATTCGCGCCAGGCCGCTGCTTCCTCGGTGTAGCCGGCGGCGAGCAGTGACTGCAGCGTCAGGGTGGCGTCGCGGAGCCAGCAGAACCGGTAGTCCCAGTTGCGGGATCCTCCGGGATCTTCCGGCAGCGAGGTGGTGGGAGCTGCAACGATGCCGCCGGTCGGGGCGTAGATGAGTCCTTTGAGGGTGATGAGGGACCGTTCGACGGCGTCCTTGTACTTTCCTTCCATCTTGCTGCGGCCGATCCAGTCCCGCCAGAAATCCTCCGTTGCCTGCAGCGCGGCGCCGGGATCGGTCCTGGCGGGGGCCGGCCGGCTGCTGTGGACCCAGCTCAGCACGAAGGGCACCTGTTCACCGGCCCGGACGGTGAATTCGCTGACCGTGCGCATGTCCCTGCCTTCGAGGGGGGCTTTGGTGGTGAGGTAGGCGGCGTCAGGGCCGGCGACAGCGCTGAGTCCGTGGTCACTGCGCCTGACCCAGGGCACGATGTGGCCGTAATCGAAGCGCAGGCATAATTCCCCGTACATCTGCACGCTGCCGCTGAGGCCTTCGACGATACGCACCACGTCAGCGGCCTCATCCCGGACCGGCATGAAGTCGGTGACCCTGACGCTTCCGCGGTCTGTTTCCCATTCGGTTTCGAGGATGAGGGTGCCGGGGCGGTAACGGCGGCGTGTGCATTTTTCTGCCCCGGCAGGGGCCAGGAGCCAGCGCCCTGCGGCAGGGGTGTCCAGCAGGGCGGCGAAGCAGGCGGGGGAGTCGAAGTTCGGCAGGCACATCCAGTCGATGGACCCGCTGGTGCTGATCAGCGCGGCCGTGTGCAGGTCCCCCACGAGTGCGTAATCACTGACCTCAGACATTGCTGCACTTCCTGGTCGTATCTGTATGTGCTTGCACCGGCACCTGGCGGCGTCTGCGTCCGCGCACCGCCAGGACGGACACGACCACCGCTGCGGCCAGGCTGACGGCGGCCAGGACAGCGCGGTTTCCACCTGCCGGTCGGGAGACACGGACCTGATGCTCACGCCCGGCCGTGCCCGTGCGGGTGATCTCGGTGGCCGGCACCTGCCAGTCGGCCGGGGAGGGAAAGGTTCCGGGCGGGAGCTTTTCCTCCCGCAGTTCCCGGCGGGAGGCGATTTGGTCCCTGACGAGTCTGCTCGGGGCGGGCACGGCAGCGTCTGCCGCGACCGCTGCCGGGAGATCAATGATGTATGGCTCACCGTAAAACACTGAGGATGCTACCGACTCCAGCCAGGTGGTCGGGGGCGTCCGGACGCCCTGGGCGGCGAAGGCCGCACGCAGCCTGTCCAGGATCTCGTCCAGGCCTTTGCCTCGGGCGTCTTTGGTGACCTCGAAAATAGCCAGCTGGAGCCGCAGCTTCGCATCCGCGGCGGGATCCGTGGCGGCAGGGTCCTGCCCGGTGGGGTCCACTGCGAGTGGCTCTGCGTTCACGGAGCCGTTGTTGCGGGGATTGGTGTTCATGGCTTTCCGTCCCGTCATGTCTTAGCCACCGACCTGGTCCACGGTGAAGGCGGCCAGGAATCCGACGGCGGCGATGAGGCCGGTGAGGAGGTGGTGTTCCTCGAAGGCTTCGGGGATCATCGTGTCCGCGAGCATGGCCAGGATGGCGCCGGCAGCCACCGCCGTGATGAAGGCGACGACTTCTGCGGGCGCATCCTGCAGGACCAGGAAACCGATGAGGGCGGCGATCCCGGACAGGACAGCGATTCCCACCCAGACTCCGAACACGTACCTGGCGCTGCGGCCTGCTTTTTTCATGCCGGCCGTACTGGAGAGGCCTTCGGGGACGTTGGAGATAAACACGGCGGCCAGCATGGCCGGGCTGACCGCGCCGGCAGTGACCAGGCCCACGCCCAGGACCACTGATTCGGGGATACCGTCCAAAAGGGCCCCTATCGCGATGGCGGTACCGCTGCCTGGCTTCTGCTGCTCGGACGGCTGTTTCCCGCCTGAGCGTTTGCGGTGCTTGGCGCCTTTGAGGGCAAGGAGTGCGTTGGCGGCAACGTAAACGACGGCGCCGGTGGCGAAGCCGCCGATCGTGGGCCACAGTCCGCCGCCGTTGACGGCTTCCTCCACCAGTTCAAAGGCGAGGGCCGAGATCAGCACGCCGGCGCCGAACGACATTACGGAGGACACGACTTTTGAGGGGATTCGCCATTTCCATGCCAGGGCGCATCCGACCACCAGGGCACCGCCGGCGATTGTTCCCCACATCCAGGCCAGCAACCACGCGGGCATCATGCGGCCCCTGCCAGTGGGCAGGCTGTCGGCTCGTTTCGCAGGTTCACCATAAAAGAGTCCATTTCTTTTGGTCGGGCAGCATGTCAGCGGACCCGGTATTTGTCGGCCTCAACCGTGCGCAGAGACAGTCCGTTACCGGGTTCATCTGCAGGCCGTACCCATCCGCCGTCTGGGGCAAGCGTTCCCTCGAAGAAGAGGTTCTCGATGCGCACGTGGTCGTGGAACCATTCCAGGTGGCGGAAGTTGGGCGTTGCGGCGGCGACGGCGGTGCTCAGGTGGGGTGCGCAGTGTCCCGACACCTGAAGGCCGTGGGCAGCGGTGACAGCGGCGATGCGCAGCCATTCGCTGATCCCGCCGCACCTGCTGACGTCGGCCTGTATGCAGTCCACAGCGTCCGCGCTGCACAGCCGCTGGTAGTAGGGCAGGCCGGTGCCGTATTCACCGGCGGCCACGTCAGCATCCACCGCATCCCGCACCATCCGGAGCCCGGCCAGGTGGTCGCTGGAGACCGGCTCCTCGAACCAGACCACGCTCTCTGCAGCCGTGTCGTGCAGCACCCGGATGGCCTGTTTGGCGGTGTAGGCGCCGTTGGCGTCGACGAACAGTTCCGTGTGAGGTCCGACGGCGGTGCGCGCCTGCCGGATCCGCTCCAGGTCCCGAGGCACGTTGGTTCCGCTGTCCTGGCCGATCTTGATTTTCACCCGGGGAATGCGCTGGTCAATGGCCCAGCCTTGAAGCTGGTTCCGCAGCTGCTCTTCCGTGTAGGTGGTGAACCCGCCGCTGCCGTAGACCGCCACCCTGTCCCGGACCGCGCCCAGGAGTTTGTGCAGGGGCAGGTCCAGCACGCGCGCCTTCAGGTCCCACAGCGCGCAGTCCACGGCAGACAGGGCATAGGACGCCAGACCCGTGCTGCCGGGGTTGCGTGCCACGCGGGCCATCGCCGCTGCCGCTGCCGGTACGTCCAGGGCGTCGACGCCGTGGACGGCCGGGCCGAGGAGCTCTTCGACCAGGCCGGCCGCGGCCGCCGGCGCATACGTCCACCCGAGGCCCGTCTTCCCGCCGGCTGCGGCCTGGACAAGTACCATCGTGGTGGAGTCCCAGCTGAACGTCCCGTCCGCTTCCGGGGCGTCGGTGGGGACGGTGTAGGCTGCCGCCCGGATGGCGGTGACGGGAGCCTCCGCCGCCGGCGTGGCGGGACGGGCCACCGTTCAGCCCTCCTTGTGCGGCAGGAATTCCTGGATCTTGGTCTTGACGCCTTCCTTCACTACGTCCCAGGCGCTGTCGTCGCCCTTGATCATGGCTTCTGCCGTCTTCCGGGCCTGTTCCAGGGTGGCGTGCGGGGGGATGGGCGGAATGTCGGGGTCGGTGCGGACGTCCAGCACTGTGGGCCTGTCGGCGGCGAGGGCCTTCTCCCAGGCCGGGCCGACGTCGTCTGGATTGTCCACGTGGATGCCCTGCAGCCCCAGGCTCTCGGCAAACCCGGCGTAGTCGACGTCGGGGAGGGTCTGGGATTCGCGGAAGGCGGGCACGCCGCCCATGGCGCGCATTTCCCAGGTCACCTGGTTGAGGTCGTTGTTGTGCGGGACAGCCACCACCAGCCGGGGGTCGTCCCATTCCCGCCAGTAATGCTTGATGGTGATCAGTTCGGCCAGTCCGTTCATCTGCATGGCCCCGTCGCCGGCGAACGCGATGGCCGGGCGCCCGGGATGCGCGAATTTGGCGCCGATCGCGTAGGGGACCCCCGGCCCCATGGTGGCGAGGTTTCCGGACAGGGAACCGCGGACCGCCCCGCGGAATCTCAGCTGCCGCGCATACCAGTTGGCGGACGACCCTGAATCGGCGCTGAGCATGGCATCCGCCGGTAGCCGGGTGGAAAGCTCGGCGAACAGCCGCATCGGATTGACCGGATCGGCGCTGACCATGGCCTCGTCACGCATCGTTTCCCACCAGCGGCTGATGGATTTCTCCAGGCCCTCCTGCCAGGACCGGTCCTGCTTGCGCTCCAGGTGCGGGATGAGGGCCCGCAACGCGGCGGCGGCATCGGCGACGATGTTGTATTCGTTGGTGTAGCGCAGTCCGATCATCTTTGGGTCCACGTCGATTTGCACCCCGCGGGCCTGTCCCGGCTCGGGCAGGAACTGGGTGTAGGGGAAGCTGGAGCCCACGGTCAGCAGGGTGTCGCAGTCCCGCATCATCTCATAGCTGGGGCGTGTGCCCAGCAGCCCGATCGACCCGGTGACGTAAGGCAGGTCATCCGGAAGCGAGTCCTTGCCCAGCAGTGCCTTGGCGACACCGGCGCCGAGCAGCTCGGCGACCTCCTTGACCTCCGCGGCCGCGCCCCGGGCGCCCTGGCCAATGAGGATGGCAACCTTGGACCCCTCGTTGAGGAGTTGGGCGGCGCCACGGATCGAATCGCTGTTGGGCTGGATGTCGGGCCATTGGACGCCGACGCTGGAGGGCACCATCTTGAACTCGTGGGTCGGCCCCGCGTAGTCGAGCTCCTGCACATCCGCCGGGATGATGACCGCGGTGGGCGCCTGCTCGGCCTCGGCGATCCTGATGGCGCGGTCGATGACGTTGGGCAGCTGCTGCGGAACAGTGACCATCTGGACGTAGTCCGAGGCCACATCCTTGAACAGGGTCAGCAGGTCAACCTCCTGCTGGTAGGAACCGCCCATGGCGCTCCGGGCCGTCTGTCCCACGATGGACACCACCGGAACGTGGTCCAGCTTCGCGTCGTACAGTCCGTTGAGCAGGTGGATCGCGCCCGGGCCGGACGTTGCCATGCACACCGCCACTCGGTCCCCGAACTTCGCATAGCCCACGGCCTCGAACGCCGCCATCTCCTCATGCCGGGCCTGGATGAACTTCGGATTGTTGTCCGCCTTGCCGAACGCGGCGAGGATGCCGTTGATGCCGTCTCCAGGGAAACCGAAGACCTTGTCGACGCCCCATTCGCCCAGCCGGGAAAGCAGGTAGTCAGCCACTGTAGTTGCCATGATCAGTCTTCCTTCATACTCATCCGGGCGCCGCTGCGGGCACCCTCAACCAAAGCGCGTGCGGCGCGGGCCGCCAGCGCCATGATGGTCAGGGCCGGATTGGCACTGCCCTGGGTAGGCAGCACACTCCCGTCGGTGACCAGCAGATTCGGTACCGCGAAAGTCCGGAGGCCGCCGTCCACCACGCCTTCGTCCTCGGTGGCAGCCATCCGGGCGCCACCCACCAGGTGGGCGTAGCGATTGATGGTGATGACCTCGGCTGCGCCCGCGGCGGTCAGGATCCGTTCCATGACTTCCTGCGCCGCGGACATCAGGTGCCGGTCATTCTCGCACTGGCTGTAACTGAAGCGGGCGACGGGGATGCCGTGACGGTCGGTTTCGTCCGCGAGGGTGACCCTGTTCCCTTCGAGCGGGAGGAACTCGCACAATGCCCCGAGGCAGGCCCAGTGAGGGTAGTCAGACATGTAACGGCGCAGCGTCGCGCCCCAGTGCCCCTGGGCGGCAACGTGCTCGGCCCAGGTGATGGGCAGCGGGGAAACGCACTGGATTGAGAAGCCGCGTTTGTACGGCTTGACCGGGTCCGTCTCATAGAAGTCCTCGGTGCTGACCTCCGGGGGAGGCCCCTTCCACATCCGCACTTCCTCCTGGAACCGGCCCGCGGTCTGCGGCGCACCCTGGACCATCAGGTACCGGCCCACCTGGTCGAAGTCATTGCACATCCCGTCCGGGAAGCGCGTGTTCGCCGAGTTCAACAGCAGCCGGGGCGTCTCGATCGAGTACCCGGCCACGGCCACCAGCCGGGCACGCTGAAACCGTTGCACACCACCGCGGACGTATTCGACGCCGGTAGCCAGCCCGGTACGCTCGTCAAAACCGATCCGGGTGGCCATCGATTCGGGACGGATTTCAGCCCCATGGGCCAGCGCATCCGGGACGTGGGTAATCAACGGGGAGGCCTTGGCATTGACCTTGCAACCCTGCAGGCAGAATCCGCGGTAAATGCAGTGCGGCCTGTTCCCAAAGCGGCCGTTGGCTATGGCCACCGGCCCCACCCTGGCAGTCAGGCCACAGGCGCGGGCCCCCCGCAGGAACAGCTCCCCATTGCCGGACACCGGGTGTGGGCGGTGCGAGTAGCCGTGCGGGTCACCCCATGGCCAGTACTCGCCGGCGACGGGCAGTTCCGCCTCGATGTCCTCGTAGAAAGGCCTCAGCTCCCGGTATTCCAGCGGCCAGTCCGCGCCCACCCCGTCCGTACTGTAGGTGCGGAAGTCGCTGGGGTGGAACCGTGGCGTGTACCCGGCGAAGTGGACCATCGACCCGCCCACCCCCCGGCCGGAGTTATTGGAGCCCAGCGGCACGGGGTCGGCGCCTGCAATCACCCTGGGTTCTGTCCAGTACAGGTGATGGGAACCCGCCTCGTCGCTCACCCAATCCTGCTCCGGCTCCCAGAACGGGCCCGCATCCAGGGCAACTGCCCGCCACCCGGCGCGGGCCAGGCGCTGCAGCAGCGTCGCACCCCCGGCCCCGCAGCCCACGATGACAATGTCCACCTCGTCGTCGTCCCCATACTGGTGCATGCCTTCGCGCAACCCCAGGTTGCTGCCCGGGCCCTTGGGCAGCAACCAGGCGGAGTTGTTACGTTCACGCAGCGCACTCATTGGTCACCCCCATGAGTGGGATCCGCCTCGGGCCGGACGTCGCGCACCTCGAACGGGTCCAGCCGGCCGACCCCGAGGTTCTTATAGCCGCGCGGGTAGGCAGGACCGGCGAAGCCAATCTCATCCCAGGCCAGCGGGTGGGAGTAGAAGGCGGTGCACGCGTACCGGGTCCACAGGCTCCACACCCGGTCCGCCGGCAGCCCGTGCCAACAGTCCCGGTCCAGGTCGCAGATGTCCTGCAGCAGCCCGGCCTGCCGGTCCTGCCCGAGCAGGGCGAAGGTGCGGTCCCCGCGGGCACGGGCCTCCTCATCGAGCGCGGCCAGCGAGGCACGCCACGCCTCCCCGTCCCGCGGCATGTTGTCATAGTGCCATCCGTCAGTCTCTTCCTCCGCCAGCCGGGCGTCCACCATGTTCACCACCGGCACCCGGGGCTCACCCCGCATGTCCAGCAACTGGTCGAAGAGGGCCCGTGCGGCCGCTTCCTCCGCCGGCGTGAAGAACCGGATGTCCGGCAGCAGGCCCATCCGGGAGTGGACCACGGCGGCGGTGGCCGGATCCCAGTGCTGCGCCTGGGACAGGGTGCCGAAGCCGGGGTAACGGCCGCCGCCGTCGGCTGCGTCCAGGGGCAGCGCGCTCATGGCTCCCGCCTCAGGACGGAGGCAAGCACGCCCATGCCACCAACGAGGGTGACCAGAAGCGGTGCGAACAGCGGGGGACCCATCTCCAGGTTGTAGCGCAGGTTGGACAGGCCGCCGGGCTTTTGCCTGATGCCCTGCAGGTGCAGCCACGTCCCCTGCAGCCCGTTGGCAATGATGGCGGCACTGGCCAGCGGCAACGCGGTCTTGGCCATCCGCCGGCTGAAAACACCCGCCACCCCGGCAGCAGCACCCACCGGCCCCAAAGCCACCGGGACCCACATCCACGGGTTGCCGAAGCTGGCCTTGTCATGCTCCAGGTAAATTTCCGCAGCGGTGACCAGCGCACCGGCCGCCGTCAGCCCGGACAGGGAACGTTCGAAGCGGCCCGTCTGCACGTTCCTGATGAGCCGGTCGATCCCACTGACCGTGCCGGCCACAGAACCTTTTGCCTGATGTGTTTTCACGATTCTCCTTCTTCCCACGGAAATGCCCTGTACTGGCCCCGTGGAACTGAAAACTTTGCGGGAAAGCAACTGTCGGAGGAAACTGGTGCTCATGGATGCAGCTGGTGGATCTGAATCAGTCCCGGAACCTTCGAGCCGGGAAGTTGAAGCGGTGATGGGCGCCGCGGATACCTTGTTGCGGGTCGTGGCCCGCTCTGTTGCCGAGGTGGAGCACGTGGTGAACACCCCGCAGTTGCGGGTCCTGGTTCTCATCCACACCCGTGGCCCGCAGAACCCGGGCGGCGTCGCCGCGGAGCTCGGTGTTCACGCCTCCAATGCCACCCGCGTCTGCGACCGCCTGGTAGCGGCCGAGTTGCTGGAGCCGCCGGGAGGACCCTGCCGACCGCCGGTACGTCCGGCTGGAACTGTCCGCGAAAGGACAAACGCTCGTGAACTCGGTGCTGGAGCACCGGCGTCATGCCATCGCGGACGTGATTTCCAGGATGCCGGCTGGCCGCCGGCCGGCCCTGGCCGCGGCACTGGAGGCCTTCGCGGCCGCCGCCGGCAACCGGGGCACCTCCGACGGTCGCTTTACGTTGGGAGCCGGCACGTGAAGTGACCGGAACCTTAAGGCCGCAAACCATGTCTTCATTGAACCCCAATGATTGCGCATACGCAATAGTTGGCGGCCGGGTTCGAGTGGTTTTGCTCCCGGGCCGGACGGTGGCCAACCTTCAGAGCGGCCGGATACCCCATTCCCCCGTGTGGGATTCCCCGGGATGCAGGATGATCAGCCCTTCTCCGGAGTTGAAGGCATCCGGGCCGCATGTCATCGGCTCTACTCCGAGTCCGGTGCGCCGCCGGTCCGGCTGCGGGAGGGTGTCGCCGGTGAAGATCTCCAGGTAGGGGTAGGAGCCGTCCACCCACAGCTCTACTCCTCCGGCACGGTCGGGATGCAGCAGCCTTACCCGGGCGCGTCCGTCCACGTCGCGGATCAGGTCGGTGTAGGCAACGTCGATGTGCCGGTCCCCGAGCTGCTGCAGTTCCCGCAGGTCGTACCGGCTCCCGTCCACTCTTTCACGGCCGGTGGGGATCCCTTGCCAGTCCACCGGCATGTACGTCCCGGCCGGCACCTGCACGAGCCGGCCGTCGATGACGCCGGCCCCTGCTCCGGGGCTGAGGTAGGGGTGGGCTCCTGTTCCGTAGGGGCACGGGTCCGGACTGCGATTGGTGACTGTTGTCCGCACGGTCAGCCCGCCGTCGTCCAGCCTGTAGTCGAGCCGGCAATCCAGCACCCAGGGCCACCCCTGGCACGCGTGGAGCGTACAGGCGAGGGAGACCGCATCCGCCTCCTGTGCGACAATCTCCCAGTTGCGCCACCGGGTCAGTCCGTGGATGGCACCGCCTTTGTCCGGTTCGCTCAGGTCAAGCTGCAAGCGCTGCCCGTCCCAGGCGTAGCTGCCGCCCCGGATCCGGTTGGGCCAGGGGATGAGCGACTGGCCACGCGCGCCCGTGCACATTTCGTCCGGCCCGTACCCGTCCAATAGGGGGCGCCCGTCGAGCTGGTAGTCCCGGAGGGCTCCTCCGACTTCGGTCAGCAGGACCTTCTGCCGTCCGGAGGAGATTTCGTATTGCCGCCCTGAGGGCAGGCAGTGGTCCATCCCGGAGTCCGTGGGGGCTGGTCCGTCAGTCATGGCCGGGGTCTTCCTGGGTGTTCCGGGTGAGGTCGAGGACGACTTTGACGTCCTCAGGCTGGCGTTTGAAGGCCTCTGCGAAGTCTGCGAGGGGGACTCTGCGGCTGATGAGCCGGCGGAGCCAGTCCCGGTCTGCCTTGGCCAGTGCTTGGGCGCCGGCGTCGTAGTGGCGGCGGTTTGCGTTGACGCTGCCGAAGACGACGCCGTTCATCAGCACCTCCTCGCGGTTGAGCGCGCCGACGTCCACCGGTGTCTGTTTCCCGGTGCCGGACACGCCTGTGAGGCAGGTGATGGCGTCCTGGGCCCGGCACCTGAGCGCGTCCAGGACCACGGGGGTGACGCCGGTGCATTCGATCAGGATGTTGGGCCTAAGCCCGGACTCCGGAAGGGATTCGCTGTGGTAGGTGGCACCCAGGTCGCGGACGATGTCGGGCTTGGGGCCGTCGGTGACGATGTCGAAGACGTGGACGTCCAGGCCCTGCTGGACTCCCAGCAGTGCGGCGAGCAGGCCGACCGGACCTGCCCCGGTCACGACTGCGACGTGCGGGTCGAAAAATGCCCGCTGCCCGATCCGGTTGATCTGCTCCCAGGCCTTGGCCACGATGGTGGTGGGCTCCAGCAGGACCCCGACGTCCTCCAGCCCCGGATCCAGCTTCACCATCGCCTGCGGATCCGCCCGCCACTGTTCCCGGGCGAACCCGTCCAGGCCCTTGATCCCGTGCTCGGTGTATTTTCCGTTGAGGCACATGTCCCATTCCCCGGCGACACATGCCTTGCACGGTTCAGGGTCGGGCCGGCGGACGATACCCACCACCAGGTCACCTTTGGCCAACCCGGAATCCGCGGGAGCACCGACTACCCGGCCGAGGTTCTCATGACCCAGCACCAGGTAGTCCTGGCCGGATGGGGCTTCCCCATACTCGGCCGCGATGATTTCGCTGTCGGTCCCGCACAGGCCCACGGCCAGTGCCTCCACCAGCACCTGGCGCCCGTCAGGTGCCGGGTCAGGAACATCGCGCAGGTGGAGCGAGTCTTTTTCTCCCGGTGTAACCGCCAGTGCACGCATCATGCCTCCCTTTAGTCGCAATTACCTCTTAATGCCAATTACCTCTGGTCAGTGTCCCGCCTTATTTGCGTAGGCGCAACGGTGTTTTGCGGCACGGGCGATTATTCGCCATACCAGTCCTGCGGGGACTCCCTACATCAAGGGCCATCGCTTTCGCCTGTCACTGCAGGTTCTCGTCGTCTACTTGACCGGCTGTCCGTCCTGGGCGGGCTGATCTTCGGATTGCGCCTCGATGCGTTTGCGCTGCCGCTCGAGTTCCTCCTCGCCCTTATCTTCAGCGTCGTAGAGTTTGGCGTTGGTCACCCGGAGTTCGCGCATCACGCGTCGAGTTTGAGGTGCAACGTTGCCGAGTCCCGGTTCTGGGTGTTCTGGATGATGGACACCATCAGGAACGTCACAATCGTCGTGCCCGTGTTGATCACCAGCTGCCACGTATTCGAGAAACCCAGAAGCGGCCCGTGCAGGCCCACACGACGAGAACCACCACTGCCGCGACGAAGACCCAGGGGTGACCCAATACCTTTGCGGTCCAGGAAGTAAATCTCGTGAAGAAGTCGACCCTGTCGCCGTTGCTCTTCTCCGTAATCATGCCTACTCCCTGTGGTGTAACTCCGCATGCTTATGGGGCGCTGGTGGTGACCCGGAGGCTACTGAGATGCCGGTCTCCCGGCTGATGGCGTAGTCACCAGCGAGGATCAGCTCCCGAAGGCGAGGAAATAGCCCGTTCCCGCCGCTGCGCCTCCTGAGGCGATGATCCACTCGCCAACAGGTCATTGCGACATCGCAATTATTGCATTATGTTAGGAGGAGTTGACGGAAAACTTTCATTTGCAGATCCTCCCCGGCATCGCAGATCCCGGCCGTACGGGATCCTGGTTGCCGCCGGGGCCATCAGGATGGCCCCGGCCTGTTGTAACCCGCCGAGGGCAGAACAAACTAGGGAAAAGATCATGACAAGACCAGCAGCCGTATCGCCGTCCTACGTATTGGACGACGTTGCCTACCGTGTCCACTGCGGCGGCTCATCTAAAGAGCATGTGTTCCATGGGCTCCGGCCTGCCATGCGCTACGCCCGGAAACACAACATCAAACACCATCACGGTGCGACGCCTGAATACCACGAAGTGAACGAACCATTGGATGGGGGAAGGGCGAAGAGCGATGAAAAAAATCTCTAGCCTCGAAGAGCGCTCCAACGCCGGCGGCACCACCCGGCCTGCTCCCCATGCAGGGCAGCCCAGCGTAGCCATACCCCCAGGTTTGCCCCTGGGGTGTGCCATGTGCCGTTCTGACCAGCACCTTGTGCTGCATTCCATCGACCCCTTGCCCGCGGGCAGGGGGGAACCACTGGTGCATGTCGTCTACGCCTGCACCGCGTGTGGTTCCCTCCACGCCCACGCTGCCTCGTTCCGGGACGTCTCGGCACTGCTGAATGAAGCGGACATCGTGCCAGGCATGTTGAAGTTCGGCAATTTCTACTTGCACTGTGGGAAACCGATGGCGATGACCGGTAGAGTTCGCCGGACTGTGGCGGCACCCGTGTCTTCGTCCGGCACCGGGGAGACATGCTTGCCCGACGTCCTCCTCACCACAAAAATGCTCCGCTGCACCTGCGGATTCAGCATCGAACTCCCCGATTAAAGACCGCCGGAGCCAGTGAGCCCATTCCTCCTGCCGGGAGGGGACAGCAGGGCGGTCACCGTACGGAATTGACTGTGCGCATGGACATGAAAGCCGGACATTTTTCTGGATGCCGACGCCGAAGCACTCGATTACAGTAGCTGCTCACGTCCATCAGTAACGGGCAATGCGTCCACCCGAAACAATGCGCGAATCGGAGATGACGGGCCAGAAGCTCGCCAGCGTGGCTGCGGTTCCGGGCGGTGCGCGTCGCGGGAAATTCGGGCGGAACCCTCCACGTTGATGCCTGGATATTGAACACGTCCCGCACCCTTGGTTTCCGGCCCCGGTCAGCGCCCCGGTGACGGCCGATAACGGCGCCGTCCCAGGGAAACCAGGAGGGTCTTCAGTTTCAAAGCCGGCTTCAGTTAATGGGTCTCGATCCACCTCAGCGGGGCGACGCCAGGGCCGGGAATGTGCAGGTCTTGTGCTCAGCTTTCCGCGGCCGGCCTCTCGGACAGCGTGATCTTGGCCTCCCGGGTATCGTTCCCTCTGCGGTATTCGACGTTCACGGCCTGTCCTGGTGCCTTGTTCCGGAGCGCGGCCAACAGGTCTTCAGGTGCGTTAAGTTTTTGCCCTTCCAGGGACAGCAGGACGTCTCCGGGGCGCAGTCCGGCCTTGTCGGCGGGACCGTTGCTGACGATGGACAGGACCAGGACGCCGGCGGTGTCCGGCAGGTGAAGCTGCTCTGCGATTTGTGGGGTGATATCGGTGGGAGCGAGGCCAATGAATGCGTGCTCGGCTTTGCCGTTTTTCTGCAATTGTTCCGCGACCTGGACAGCCGTTGCTGCGGGAATGGCAAAGCCGAGCGCGACGGCTCCGGACTGGGGTGGAATGTAGGCCTCACTGATTCCTACGACTTCGCCGCGGGAGTTCACGACCGCGCCGCCGGAGTTGCCTGGGCTGATAGCCGCGTCGGTCTGAATTAGGTCCACCAGTGACTGACTGCTTGCGGCCGATCCGGGGATTTGGCGGTGCAGGCCGGAAATGATCCCGGAAGTGGCGGTGTTTTCGAAACCGAGCGGGGATCCGATCACGATCGCGAGTTCGCCAATGCGCGGCAGTTGCTGCTGGAATGTGGCGGGGGGCAGGTCCTGGCGTTGGGCTTCCACCAGTGCCAGGTCGGCGATAGCGTCGGTGGCCCGCACCTTGCCCGGGATGCGCTGTCCGTCGGCGAAGGCCACCTCGACGTTGGTGTTGCCGCGCACGACGTGCTCGTTGGTCAGGATCAGCCCGTCCTTGGCGTACACGACACCGCTCCCCAGCCCGTCCTTCGTGAACACGGTGACCACGGACGGTTGTACGTTCTGGATGATCGTGGGAATGTCCGGGGCGGACTGCGGCGGCTGTCCGCCGGGTGTTTGTGTTCCCTGGCTGACCTGCCCGGTGGAGGAGCCGGTTCCAGACGAAGTGACCGCAGGTGCCTGGGTGCCTGTGCACCCCGGTGGCGGTAACAACGACAACGGCAGTCACGACCGCGGCCCGCATATAACCACGACGCGGACGTGTCACTGGTTCAGGTCCCATATAAATTCCTATCGCAGTAAATGTTTGCGGGTCCTACGGCCGGAGTCCCGGCCGCCAGCGCCATGATGGTCACTGCTTGGGTGGTGCTTGGGTGGACTCGGCGCGGGCCCTTTCGTCGCAAAAGCCGCGAAGCCCGCAATCTTTGCAGTGCCGGAAGTATCAGAGGAAACTGATTCCATGGATGTATCTGTCTCCGGCGGGCTGTCCCGTCCCTCCAGCCGGGAAGTGGAAGCCGTGATGGCCGCCGCCGACGTCCTGTTACGGGTGGTGGCCCACTCCGTTGCAGAGGTGGAGGACATCGTAAATACGCCACAGCTGCGGGTCCTGGTCCTCATCCATTCCCGCGGCCCACAAAACCTGGGGGGCGTTGCCGCGGAACTTGGCGTCCACGCCTCCAACGCCACGCGCATCTGCGACCGCCTCGTCACCGCGGACCTGCTGGAACGCCGCGAGGACCCGGCCGACCGCCGATACATCAGGCTGGAACTGACGGGAAAGGGAAAGGAGCTGGTCAACTCCGTACTGGAGCACCGGCGGCAAGCCATTGCCGAGGTGATCTCCAGAATGCCGGCGGGCCGCCGCCCCGCCCTCGCTGCCGCACTGGAGGCCTTCGCGGCCGCCGCCGGCGGCCGGGGCACCTCTGACGGTCGCTTTACGCTGGCAACCGGAAACTGACCCACCCGGCACCCCTTGCGGCAACCCATGTCATCATTGAACAGCAGTAATTGCGTGTGCGCAACAGTAAGTCGACGCGGATTTCTGCTTTAAGGATGCAGCCCAGCAGGGTCAGCCTTTTTCCTCCCCGGGGCTGCGTTCGCCCCGGGTGATGTCCACCGCAATCACGGCCGCGAGCAAAACCGTGGATACGGAGACGGATCCCACGGTGTCAGTGAACCAGTGGTAGCCCAGGTAGATGCGGCTGGTCGCCTCAAGCAGCATACCTGCGGCGGCAGCACCGAAGGCAGCAATTGTGCGACCGGCACGGGAGGAACGCGAAAAAACCAGGTAGGCGCCGATAAGAAAAAGTTGGACGCCCCCACCACGTGCCCGGAAGGAAACGACGAGGTTGGATCGGCGCCGAGCATCATCAATTCCGATGGCGGCCGGGAACGACGGACCAGGTGGGCGGTCACCTCCGTGATGACGACGCCGGTGACCATGGCCCCGGCCAGCAGCAGGGGACGCCAAAAACGACGCGTCAACAGTACCCAGCCTGTGGTCGCGAACAGTGTGACCACAGGCAGCACGACCGGGCCGAACACTCTGGCGAATCGCGTCAGGACAGCGGTGGCAAGGTCCGTCCTGTGACTGACGAACCATTCCCTCATGGGCTCGTCAAGGGCTGTAATTCCGTCGTGTTGAAGCACTTCCCCGAGAGTCAGGACAAAAGATGCGGCCCCGGCCAGTGCCAGCCCAAGCGACACAGCATAAAGGACCAGGTTTCCGCTGGCCGTGAGCCTGTTTCCGTCACCCAGCCGGAAATGTCTCTGCCGGCTCTGCCCTGAAGTCCTGCCACCGCCGCTGCTCATGACCCGAGTCTTAGTGACCAGCCGTGGCGGTGACAAGGGAACCTGACGGTTAATGTGCTGCTGGAGATGGCGCCCTGCTGCCGGACAGCAGGCCGCCGCTCTTACCGGCGCAGGTTGGGCTCCGCTTGGTCGGTGCCGTAATGCCGGGCAATTAGGAGCAGATCAAAAGGAGCAGGTGTATCCTTCCGAAAACGGTCTTCGAACGCTGCCCTCAGCGGGACGCCGCCTGTACGTCCCGGGCTATCAGCGGGTATGCCGGGGTAACCCCTCAAGCACAGGGAGAGACGTTGAAAAAAGCAGTGAGAAACAATGGGCTTAGTCGTTTCTTCGGACTGATTTTCATCGTGGCCGTCGTCGCTCAGGGACTGACCGAAGTCATGCCGCGGGCATTGCACCCCCCGTGATAGTGCCATGCATGCCAGACGAGAATGGGCCGCCGCTGTGGAGCCGTTCTCGCAGAATTCGGCGGCCTGCGCTTGTTGCCCCGACTCTTGCCAGGCGAACCGCAAGCTGGACCAACTCGACCGAGCGTTCCCGGTGGAGCGTCTATTTCAGCCCTTTTGCGGGCCACGCGCCGCCCTTGTGAGGCGGTTGGCCAGGGCGGGCGGCGCACGGGGAGTCGCCGTGGAAGGCCTCGCCACAGCAAGCACCGAAGGTCCGGATTTGACCGAGGATGAATTCCCTCGGCCTGCACCGGCGGGCCGCAGAGAACGCAGCCACGCGTCTGAAGTCAGGGCCGTCCTCCAGCTTTTGAGTGCGGGGGTTACCGGGGCCGATCAAATGACAGGGGTCAGTGGTGTGCCAGCCTGCCGGTGTTCCCCGGGCTGCGGAACTTTTCGATCAGGCGTCCGGTGAGCGCCTTCGCGCTTCTGAACAGACCTAAAGCGGCGAGTCTGAGGATCAGAATCACCAGCTGGATGGCCCCGTCTACGAGGAGGAGCAGGACCAGGCTGATGATGGCGGGCAACAACATGAGGAAAACGATGCCCATCGTCGCTAAATATGCGAGGACGTAGACCATGATGGTGGACGGGTCCACTGGTTATCCCTTTGAACGGCCGGATCTGCTCCGGGTACTGCTGCACCCTGGGCTGCTAAGGGGTGCGTGGCCCGGCGCCTTTGCCGGGCCTCAGTTTTAGGCGCGCGGCCATGCATCCTCTTTGAACCCAGTGCTGCCGGCATGGACACGTGGCATGGACACGTGGAGAGCCGTTACCAGGGGGACGGCGATGCGGCTCCTGTGGCATTCACCGGCCCGGTTTCGGGTCGGGCGACGATGCCTTGGCTGGCCCTGGAGTCCTTGATCAGGCCGGTTCCGGCGATCTCCCGGACGGTGAATATTCCTGCCGCCGCTGCCTGCTTCGTCGGGTAGGGCCGGGACGTTGCCAGATGATTACCTGAGGAATCCAGTAGCCGGAAACGGTAGCCCCCATTAGGGGAGGCGAAGACTTCGAAGTGGCCGGACATGTTGCTCCGTTTCTCCCGCCGTTGGGAGTGTAGATCAACGGATCCACGCCGTGAGCCTTCAGCAGCAGCCCGTTGGGACAACAAGGACGGAGTCTGCAAACCGTCTAAAGAACCCCATGTTATCCGTTGACTTGGGACCTTGAACAGGCTTCGTGTTGACGCGTGAAAGTGGCCCATGAAATATGTCCGGTGAGCGGTGTTCGAAGAATCATTTGAGTACCCGTCGCTCAGGTGTTCAGGTTTCGCGGCTGCGATGTCCAGGACCCTGAGGACCTGCCACCGTGCAGCGGCGACCCATTCACAGGGAGCGTGCCACGGCTGGCTGGACTCCGGAGCCTGCCTGCGCAGATCTGCGAGCAGGCGTGATGACCTCTGCAGCTTCCTCCGTGATGGCCCGGGTAGTCGACGACACTCCCGGGGGTTCGGACACGCCGGCAATTTCCGGTGGATAACGCGCACGCACTTCTTCACAGGTCCCTGATCCGGTCCCCGGCAGGCGGTGGATATCCTGTGCATGGCGGCCTTGTGGCTGTGGCCGGGCCCCCAAAAAGTGTCTGTGCCCCAGGACTATGATGGTCACCCAATTCGAAGGAGCAGGTGGTCTCGGGTGACTGAAAAAGGCAGCGGCAAGGCTACAGGGGTCCAGATCGCGGGGCTCTGGATAGCGGCATGCAGCCTCGCCCTCGCTCTGCTCCGGACCGTGTTCGATGTGCTCCAAGCGATGGGACGATAAGCGGCAGCGGCCATTTCGCACCGTCAGGATGGGCCACCGCTTCAGGCTGTTAGGAAGTCTACGAATTCGAAACGATCTACACCACCGCCGGCGACCCGCAGGCAGCAGCCCCGCCGCCGGCTGACAGATCACTCATCGGAAGGTAAGAGAAGGCCCTTTTTGGGCCTCTTCCCCGGGCGTTTTCAAACGCCGATAACCACGATTCCGTCAACCTGGTCGTGGAGACAAGGGAACGGCTTAGTCGTTCTTCCAAGTTAGGCCGAGCATCTGAAAGGCCTGCCTAATCGCGTCGCTGTCGTGGTGAAGTTCCTCGATCTTGATGTGCTGTAGCTGAGGGCTGACAAAACCGTCGCCTGGCTGTTCGAAAATTGCCCATAACCGCAGGTCGTCGCCGTGACGGGAGGCGAACGTAACTCCGTTGAGGTCCGTGGTCTCGTAGATCCAGACTGCGACCGCCTGGGTGAGGTGGCGTGGTCGGGCGTCCTTAAGAGCGGCAGCGTCCAGGTCCGCCAAACCGAGCCCGAGGGCGACGCCGATGAAGTGCGGGTATAGGACTGCAATGGATTTGGAGTCCGTCACGGCGCAGTAGGTACCGGTCAGCTCGGCCGATGTCGCGGGCCCGGGCGTCTAGCCATTCGCGCGGGACTTGCCCTGGCGGCACGGTAGGGTGCAGCACGATGTCTTGATCGTCTTCAACGATCTCGTCCATTTCCATGGCAATTCTGGCGTCGCGGCGGAACGCGGCCAGCACTTCGAGCAGGCATGCACGCAGGCTGGAGCCGGCGTACACCCTCGGAAGTTTCCGTGCTGGTCATCCCACCGGCCAGGGAACCTGCCATTAGTTGCCCATTCCCAGCCGCTCCATGCCCAAGGGTCAGGACGGAATCCAATCCGGTAAATCCGGCCTTCCGAAGTAGCTACAGCCAGTTGTTCAGAACCCACCCGTCAGCCTGCTGCCGCGAATGCCCGGGCTGCGGCCAGAACCGCCTGCGCCGCATCCTCGACCTGGCCTTCCCGCAGCAATCGCGCCGGCGGCACGTCATCCAACTGGGGGTTCATACCCTGGAACCATGCCTGGACCACGGCGCGGGAATCGCGCTCAGCCAGCAGCGCGGCAACATGGTAGGCATGGCGCAATCGAGTCATCACCTCAGCCGACGGCTTTCGTTCACCGTCAGCCCACTGACGCACCGCCCGGGTTTCCTTCACGGAGCCAATGTAGGCGACCAGCTTCGCGCCGAGGATGTCACGCAGGTCTCGAATAAGCTCGGCCTCGGGAAGCCGGATGGAATCCTGGTGCGCCTTCAACCCGCCGCGGGCTCCTGCAACTGCTGTCATGCCTTCATGCTCCCACAAAACGCATGTTGCAACAACGGTCGGATCACATCCGAAATCACACCCTAAAGGAGCACCAATACTGATTTCTGATCAGCTGGGCCGGGGCCGGGGGAAGCGGCCAACGACATGAATGTCGTCCAGCTAGAGCCGTTCCAGGCCCGGGATAGCGGAAGGACTTGTGTACGGAGGGATTTTCTGCGGGCTTGCTTGGCGAAGGTACTGGTACACCGTTTCCCGGCTGATGCCGTAGTCGCTGGCGAGGACGGATTTGGGAGTTCCATTGTCCGCCCGCTGGACCAGCTCGGCCGCCCGTTCCGGTGTGAGGGTCTTCTTTCGTCCCTTGTAGGCGCCGCGCTGCTTGGCCAGGGCGATGCCTTCCCGCTGGCGTTCCCTGATCACCGAGCACTCGGCAAAAGCCCCATAACGGAAAACATGAGGCTGGCCATGGGGGAGTCCTCCCCGGTGAAAAGCAGGTGCTCCTTGACGCACTCAACCCGCAACAGGCAACGTCCGGGACAACCCCCGGGCAAGAGCAGAAGACTGCTGCCCGGCCCGCACGTGAATGCAATCGGGCCCGGCCCGGGTCGGCTCACCGCTGGCGGTCCTCTTGGTAGACGTCCGGGATGCCGTCCTGGTCGGTATCGATGGTCTCTTCGGCTTCCAGGGCACGGTACTGGCGGTTCCGGGTTCCGAGCACTGCCGTTGCCAGGAGTGCGGCCAGCAGGGACGCGGCGAGGATTCCCACCTTGGCGTGGTCGTCATGGGTACTGCCGTGCCCGAAGCTCAGTTCCGCCACGAGGAGTGAAACCGTGAAGCCGATGCCGGCCAGGACGGACACCCCGAACACGTCAATCCATTTCAGGGACTTGTCCAGGGAGGCCCGGGTGGCCTTGGTCAGGAGCCAGGTGGTGCCCAGGATGCCGGCCGGTTTTCCCAGTACCAGGGCCAGGATGATGCCGATGGCCACGGGGTCGGTCAGGGCCGAGACCAGCCCGTCCCAGCCGCCTACGGCGACCCCGGCGGAAAAGAAGGCAAAGACCGGGACCGCTATCCCGGCGGAGATCGGCCGGAACCGGTGCTCGAAGATCTCAGACAGGCCCGGACCCGCCGCCGGGCCCCCGCTGGCCCGGGACCGGATCACGGGGATGGCGAAGCCCAGCAGCACGCCGGCGACGGTGGCATGGATACCAGAGGCGTGCACCAGGGCCCAGGTGATCACGCCCAGGGGAAGCAGGATCAGCCACGCCGCAGCGGGCCTGGTGCCAAAGAAGCGGCGGTATTTCTGGGCCAGGAAGGTGTACAGCGCCAGCGGAATGAGGGCCAGCAGCAGCGGCCCGGCCTGGATGTCGCTGGAATAGAAGACAGCGATGATGCTGATGGCGATGAGGTCATCGACCACCGCCAAGGTCAGCAGGAAGATCCGCAGAGCGCTGGGCAGGTGCGAACCGATAATCGCCAAAACCGCCACGGCGAAGGCGATGTCCGTTGCCGTGGGGATGGCCCAGCCCCGCAGGGTTTCAGAGCTGGTGAGGTTGACCAGGGCGTAAATAACCGCGGGGACTGCCACGCCCCCGGCAGCCGCTGCGATGGGCACCACGGATTTACTGAATTGGCGGAGGTCTCCGGCGACGAACTCACGTTTGAGTTCCAGCCCCACCAGAAAAAAGAAGATTGCCAGTAACCCGTCGGCAGCCCATGCCCCGAGGCTGAGGTCCAGATGCCACGGTTCGTACCCGATGCGGAAGTCGCGCAACGCGAAATAGCTGGCGGAAGCCGGGGAATTGGCCCATGCCAGGGCGATCACGGCTGCGGCGACGAGCAGGATGCCGCCCACGGTTTCCTTGCGCAGGATCGCCCCGATCCGCAGCACTTCGCCATAGCTTCCCCGTCCCAAAACGGAGGAGCGCGGGGCAGTTGACGGGTTTTTACTCATGAAGGTGTCCTAAACATGGGCTCGACAAAGAACATGCCGACCAGACTTCCCGGCTCACCTCCAGACAGTCTACAGAAGCACCCCATCCCTCTCGGCGGGAGTACCAGGGACCTTTGCAGTCCAATTCCGGCCGCCCCAGATGATCCTTCATCTCTTAGGAGTACATCATGCCTGTCGCCGTCGTCCTCGATTTCCTGGGACAACACAGACCAGTACGACCAAGATATCGACAAAATGGGGGTTGCCAAGGGCGGTCCGGAGCGCCGGGGGACTGACGCAGTGGGTCGCCGCCAGGGCGAACGGCATCCGCGTGGTGGTCATGTGGAAGAGCCGGACGCTTTCGAAGCGTTCGCCCGTGAGAAGATCGAACCCCATCACGGCCGAGGCGGGCATCACCGAACAACCGGAGTGTCGATTTACGAGGTCCACAACTACCTGACCGAGGGTCCGGCAGCCTGACCGCACATCACTTTCGGGCACAACCTCAGCACCAGTTCAAGTCGCTTGGGACGAGCGGCTGCACTTCTTCATATGCAGGGACGCGAGGCGGCGCGTGGGAGTAGCCTCCTTCAATCGCGGTGTGGTGACCGGCTGCTCCATGCCCGACGGCGCTTCAGCGATGTTCATGAAAGCTCACCCGGACCCCGCTACAGCTGGCCGTCAGGCGTTCACCAGGGCGTGACGATGGTTCCGGAGTCTGGACTGGCCTGCCGATGACGGGAAATTTGCGCTGCCGTTGTGGACTGCGCTGGACTGAGTGGGCCGGATTCCGGACTGCGCCGTTTCGCCATGGTGGTCTTTGGTTCGGTCGCTGATCAGGCCGGTGCCGGCGATCTCCCGAAAAAGGAATATGGCGGCGGAAACGGCCTGCTTTGTCGGGTAGGTTCCCGACGTCGCCCACGTGTGGCCGGCGGAATCTACCAGCCTGAATCTTTATCCGCTTTCAGGGGCGGTGAATACTTCGAATTGACCTGCCATGGTTTTTACTCCATCTCTCCCCTCGTTGGGAGTGACGATCAGGGAAACCCAGGCGCGGGCTTTGTTCCGTAACAGCACATACAGGTTTCTGCCTTGCCCTGCTGCAGGAGGCGCGCCGGCCTGGTCGTTTGGACAATGAGGACGGATTCTGCATACCGTCTGGAGGGAAATATCCTAACGAACCCGGTCATCACTTGAAAAGCCGCGCGCCGTTATCGATCCACGATGGCCAACAACAGGTCAAGTCTTCCTCGGCAGGCCCTTACTGAGGGGTCCCGCACTGGCCGACGCTGAGGGTAGCGATCCGGCATCGAATCTTCATATGGGAATGAGGTGTCGGTGGAGGCACTGAGGAAGTAACTGCAGCCCCGCCGCCGGCTGCGCCTGGGCCTCCCGCAATTGGGCTGCCCAGAGCCCAAAGGCCGAATGGCACGTTAATGCTAAGGCTGCTTACTGGTTTGGTTCAGACCCTGCCCCAAGGGGCTAAGGCCTGACAATAGGAGGACTGGTCCGGATGGGGATTCGCCGCCACTCCCGCACCTCCCCTCGTGGAACGCTGCACTTCAAGGGACCGGAGATCATCAGCAAACTTATTGAGAGGTCAATGAATTGGGTGATATATGTAGCAGCAACGGCGAGGCGTGAAAGGGGCCGGGCCAAACAAGCATTGGGATGGGGACATGCACTTATCAGAGAAGATCGCTCCTCGCTATGAGCATCTGAAGAAGATTGCTGATCTGCTGGAATGGGCCGGGGACCTTGCAGGTGCAGAGTTCCTGGACGAAGCTCGTGAAGCCTACGCACTGGCCCGCAGATTCCACAGACGCGCCGACAGCCTGGCCGTACATCCTGCTAATGCTTACACTTCAAAATGACGGGGCTGTGATCACAGGCAAATCAAGCAATCTAAGGAATTGATACTCTGGCATCAGCAGCACGATTTGCGGCAACGGGCTGCTGGTGGATTGCGTGACCGCCGGCTTTCGCTCT
Organism: Arthrobacter sp. OAP107; assembly: GCF_040546765.1. Taxonomy (NCBI): domain Bacteria; kingdom Bacillati; phylum Actinomycetota; class Actinomycetes; order Micrococcales; family Micrococcaceae; genus Arthrobacter; species Arthrobacter sp. OAP107. The sequence goes on from NZ_JBEPOK010000001.1 coordinate 289,553, forward strand.
GCTCTCCATGACGCCTCCATCGAAGCCACGGACCGAGAGGACGCCAATGCCCTCCGCTGGAAGAATGCTATTCTCGGCCGCCGTTCGACATCGGGCTCCCGTTGACAATACCAGCCATTGGTGGAGGGAGGCCGACCACCGGACTTCCGGTAAGCGACCTCCCGAATGTCTAAGGCATGACCTTGTACAGATCCACGGCGGTCTCTTCCGGCGGTGAGGTGAACCCGCCGTCGATGCCCGCTTGCATTCGAGGCATCAGAATGTTGTCGCGGAACTTCTCCCAGCTTGCCTTCGATTCGTGGATGGCCATGATGGTCCAACCACCGTCTGACGGGCCAGCGGCGTGGAACGTTTGGCCCTCGGGCAGGAGGCCCTCTCCTGGGTGAACTGCGGCAATCGAGGCCTCATATTGTTCCTTGGTGCCTCCGGGGAAGAAGTGCACGATTCCGTATGGTGCGGCGTCCATCTTTGCTCCTTTGCTGGTGGTGGGTGGCCGGTGGACATGCCCAGCAATAGACTTCCACGCTCGGGATGTCAAGGGACTTTCGGTGCACGGTCGACAAAAGAGGGTCGCGTTCGTTAGGTCGAACTCGCCCGGCCCCGGGGGACCAGGTCCGCAGCCGAAGACCAGAGCCTAAACCACCTGTAAGCCCATCCGGATCTGGAGCATGGGTTCGGCCGCTCAAATGATGGGTCCATGGTCGCTATGGCCCCGTGCCAGCACCTGCGGTTCCCAAAGCCCCAGCCGGAAGTTCATCGCGTGCCTGAAGCTAAAGGCCGCCGCACCCGCAGCTTCAGACCGGCCGGGCGCGGAAAGTATTCCCCCCGTTGCACCCGAGCCCGGCGGACACCTCCACCCGCCGGCGGGCCAGTTGTTCTTTCACCGATACTGCGCATTTGCTGCGCGATTCTTGACGCCGACCATGCATCTTGGCTGTGAAGTGTAAGGAAACACGCCATAGGCTGACAGCAATGGGAAGAACGCGCCCCCCGGTAGTCAGGGCCGTGATGCAGCGGCGGGGGCGGGGAAGGAGTTTGGCAGTGCGCAGGGGGGACCAGCTGGATGAGGGAGTGAAGCTGACGCTGGAAGTACAGCACCTCCGGAAACTCGTGGACCAGGCCTCCCTGGAGGCGGCAGAGTCATTCGCCACCGACTACGTTGCTGGCCTCCCCCGGTTCGTTGAACGGGTTGTGCGCACGATTACCGTCCGGGACAAGGATCTGGCACTGGATGCCTCGCTGAGTCTGAAGACGAAATCGTGGCTGGTCGGTGCGCTGAGGATGAACGAGCTGTGCCGTGAACTCGAGTTGGCCCTGGCATTGGCCGACTGGGCCGCTGCATCAACCGTCGCACGGGACATCGAGCTCCACCTTCCGCGCCTGCAGAGAGCCCTCGCGGACCGGCCCCGGTTCGGGCCCCAGGCACGGCGCGCGGGGACAATCCAGGCCGCCGCAACGCCCTGATCCTGAACCAAACGGTCATCGACAAGCGTAGCGGGTCAGATACAAGCCGACAGAGGCCGCCGCCAGTACGGTGGCAACCGGACCTTGCTGGGCGGAACGTTTCAGGAACTGCGGCAAGCCCGACGGTTTCGGGGTTGTGATTGATCAATTCGAACGCGGGCTGGTCTGCATGCAGCTTCCTGAATGCGTGCGGATCACCGCCGCACACCCGGACCATCAGCGGGCAACTCATTGCAACCTTCTCCGGAGAGCCCCGCGGCTTGCTACTGAGCCTGAATAGTGTCGGCTTCATAGACGGCGCCGCGATGACAGACTACGTCAAGGTGGTTCCCGTCACGGCCCTTGCCCTGCTGGGACGGGACCCAGGTGGACCGCGTCGTGGCGAACAAGATTCTGGGGATCAGATCGCCCCGGTGCGAGCCGCTACTTCACAGACGCTACTGAAGCACTTACCTGGCGCCGCGCACAACGGGATGCGGGGCGAGAGGCCTAAGCTGCAAGGCCAGTCCCGCGGCTCATAATTGTGTGGAGCAGGAAACCTGCGAGCGTCTGACGTGTTAATGTGCCAGGCATTCAATTGCCCATCCGGTCCTCAACGGACGGGAAAACCGGAAGGCCTACCCCGGCGCCACCGCTCAGCCGGTGCATGAGTCTGGCGCTATCCTTGGCATGCTCAGCGGAAGGGCCATGCATCTCCTGATGCCATGCCCTGGTTTCACCGCCGGATCAGCCGCGGACAAAGCTACGTCAACCGGCAGGCTTCCGGGCGGCCGGGGTGGAATGAATCAAGCCGCTTGGACTTCCAGTGGAAGGCCAAGGCGCCACTAACGTGCGGCCAGGCGGCTCGGAGTTCATGTTAATGAAATCCGCGCAACTACGGTCGCTATGAATCCTGGCAGGCGAGGCGTTATGCAAGCCCGCATCCGTCAGGCGCCACAGCGGGCTACGCGGCTGCACTTGCCCGCGACCTCCGGCCGCTGGCGCACCAGTGACCAGTTCCCGCGTAGCCTCGACTACTGTGTGTCGCCGTCGGTACCCTTTGGTACTACCGCAACAGCACCGGATCAACCCTCTACCCCGCATCAAAACCGGAACCGGCTGGTCAACCGAAGCATCGCCGGTAGGTGGGCAAGGCAGTGACGGGCACCTTCGGCCATCATTTTGCAATCGTCCGGAGGATCCGACGGGCCACCAAGCGGTCGATACCAGGAAGGGCGGTGCCCTGGATGGTCCATCGGCGCACGAGGCGCTGAGCCCTGTTGGCAGGCAGGAATGCCGAGGCCGCACGTCGGCCGGACGCCTGCGCCGATTCCACCACCGGCCGCCAGCGTTGCTCGAACGCCAGAAGCGCCGGCGCGATCGCCTTGGGCGATTCGACGGGAGCAAGAATTTCGGCGAGGAGCGTGGCGCCGGCGATCGCGAGGGAACCGCCCTGCCCGGCGAGGAGCGACACAGCCCCGCTGGCGTCTCCGGCGAGGACGGTGCGCCCCTTGTGCCAGGTTGGCATGACGATTTGCGCCACGGTGTCGTCGTACGGTCGCTCCGGGCAGAGTTCGAGGAGCCGATCGACCGTCGCGCCCAGGCCAGCGAATTCGCGCCGGAGCCGTTCCCGAAGCAACCCGGAGCCCGGTGAGTCTGGATATTCAGGCGAATCCTGGTAGACGAGGAGCGCCGCTACCTCATCCGTGCGGAGACCATAAAGCCCTGCCGTACGGCCAATGCTGTCGGTCAGCATGAAGCGGTTCCCGATGCGCGCGCTTAGCTCGGCGTCAGATACGATGAACGCCGCAGCCCTCATACCCAAGGAACGCAGAAACCTGGGTTCCGGACCGTACAGCTCGGCCCGGACTTCGGAGTGAATGCCATCGGCTCCAATAAGGACGTCCGCTCTCAATGTGTTGCCCGACGGACTGACGGTCACCTCTGCATAGTCCTCACCGGCGCGCACCTGGGTGGCACGGGCCCCATAGTGGAGCCGGACGCGGTCAGGCGGGACATCGTCAAGGGCGGCCAGGGCAGTGCGTTCCATGTCGGGACGCAGAAGGCTCAGAACCTTCCCTCCGGCAAGGCGCGCGAATCGGTGATAATCAAGGCGAGAGGTTGCCCGCCCAGCCGGGTCAACGTACTCGACGGCCTCGACGTCGTACGCCACCGCCTCAAGGCGCGGGTACAGGCCGATCCGGACCGCAGCCTCTACTCCCGGACCAAAGAAGTCCATCATGTAGCCGTCAGGACGAGGGCCGCGGGATTTCTCCACAAGCTCAACCCTCCAGCCGGCGAGACCTAACTGCCTGGCGAGGACCAGGCCGGCGATACCAGCGCCGACCACAATCGCCTTCATGTCGTTCCTCCTTTGAACGGCCATTTACCAGGAGGGGATGGCAGATTGCGGTGCAGACCGCCTGACTGCCTTTCCCTGACGGCTTCCCGGAGAGCTGCATAACAACCTGTCAAACTGAACGGCGGAACGCAACGCCAGGTTTTTGCGGGTTCGTCGCCATGCCTGGTCTTGCGGCTTGGCCGGGAGGGCCAGCCCAGGCGGGGCCAGAGAACCGACTACCGGAAGAGGTTGTTGTTCCAGCCTGTGCCGACGATGGTCCGTGCGCCCAGGTGCCTTTGCTGAAGGGGTAGTGGGCGAGGCGGCCGTCGACGAGCCGGGTCATGAGCCCGTGACTGCCTGTGCTCTGAAAGCCGTCCACGGCGGTGATGGTGTTGATGCTGTTCCAGCCGGTGCCTACCGTGTGCCTGGTCCCGGAGACGAAGCCACCGGTCCCGGTGGAGCGGTAGAGCACCATTCTGCCGTCGCTGCGTTTGGCCAGCAGGTCCTGTCCACCGTCCTGGTCGAAGTCGGTCACGGTGACGTACAGCCCTGCCCAACCGACACCGGTCTTAATCCGGGGCGACATGGATAGTCCGCTGCTGTTGCCGTAGTACCAGAGGGTTCCGGCGGCGTCGTAGGCGAGGATCCCCGGGGTACTTGTCGGTTTTGCGCCAGCGACCGACTGTGAGGTGGTAGCTGCCCCAGCCGATACCGATAGGCCGGGCGGCGGCGAAGCCGCCGCCCGGCCTTCCGGCGTAGGTGTGATGTTGAATCAGCCATCGGTAAAGGGCGGTTACTGCACCGGCTGGCAGCGGCGCGGACAAGTTGGCAAAGGAGCGGGCATCAGTGGTGGTGTGCAGGTAGGCTGCGCAGGTCCCTGAGCTGGCGAGGTCAGAGGAAACGGCGGCACTGCCTGTGCCTCCGGTCGTGGACGTGAATCCCTCCAGCTTCCCGGGTTCGAAATTGTTCGCCATTACCGCTGTTCCGGGGTAGGTGCCGGCAGGAGCAGGGGTTCCTGGCTGGCACGTGGCAGCATGGGCCGGGACGGCTCCCAGCGCCAGGGCGCACATCAGGGAGGCGGCAGTGCCTCCGACAACTCCACGCCTGAACAGGTGATTTCATCATTTTGCGCTCCAGCCATTGGGGGGGCTCTTCCGTCAGCACCGGGCAGGACCCGGTCTATGTCGTTATCCTTGGTCACCTGTCCCCGGGTACGGCGGCATGGTGCTCTGGGCCGGACCTGGGGGTGGCCGGGAACCACGAAAGTCTCAACGTCTCGCTTGTCGTCGTGCGCGGGTGCGGTCATCATCGGTCCCCGTGTGCGTGTTCGGGTTCGGTGATGAGCTGTTCGGGGTCCCAAGGCGGTTCGCTGGCCATGTCTACCCCGGTTCCGGTCGCGGAGCGCGGCGTGACGCTCACGTCGGCGGCTGGGACGTGTGCCTGCCGGCTGATGCCCTCGCGGACGCTTTCGATGGTTTCGTCGCCCAGTAACGGGCCGGTGTAGCTGATGGTGAGCTGCCCGTCTTTGGCTGTGGTGTCGTAGTTGCCGAGGGCGTCGGAGGCGATGCCTTCCCGGTCCACGGCGGACGACACCGCGGCCGGGTCGGCTGCGGCAACGGAGAAGCTCAGGTCGTGCACCAGGACGGGAAGGACGTAGAAGTTCTTGACGCCCAGGTTGCCGGTGTCCTCTTCGGTGGCTGCCCTCACGATGGTGCGTCCATCGTCGGCAGTGGCCGTTGCCGGGAGGGCTACAGTGACTTCCGGGACCATTTGCTGGAGCACGTCGGGTTCGAGGACGTCCGGGGAGACGGCTGAAAGGATGGTGTGGTTGGCGCCGGCTGCGGTGTCCAGCCGCTTGCGGATGCCGGCGGTATCGGCGCCGGGACCGGTTTGGACGGCGATGACCACCCGGCGGCGGACCATGAGTCCGTCATAGCTCACCACGGGCCGCCCGTTACCGAGCTCCTGGCCTTCCTCAGCCTGGGCGAGAACCCGGTCCGCGGTGCTCCCGGCCGCCGCATTGCTGGCCTGCACGGCGGGCGCCGGGGTTGCCGCGGGACCGGTTTGGACGCCGCCGGTGCAGCCGGCCAGGGCCAGCGCGAGCACAACGCAGGGGATAGCGAGAAGTCTGCTTTTCATGTCAGGTACCCGCCGGGTAGGCCAGCTTGTACTTTGAGGCGAAATATCCTTCGGGTCTGGTTTCGAGCACGGGTTTGTCGGCGGTGATGGGGTCGTTGTTGCGCGGGTCGCCGACGGCGAACTGGATCATCATGTCGTGGTCTTCATGGACGAGGTTGTGGCAGTGCACCATGTACCGGCCGCCCTCGTGCTCGCCGGTGTCGAACTGCATCAGGACCGTGACGGATTCGTTTTCCCCAGTGTAGAAGACGTCCTTGGCGCCGGCCTCCCAGGCGAAGGGTTTGCCGCCGTTGGTGTTCCGGGCGATGATCTTGCCGTCGATCAGGTGGATGTGCAGGGGGTGGAACCAGCCGCCGGACTCGTTGACGATGGTCCACTGTTCGACCTGGTCGCGCTGAGGGTTCCCGAAGGTGCGCATGAAACCGGATTTTTCGACGTCGTCCCAGGTTTCGCCGTTGATGGTCCATTCCCCGCCCTGGCGCTGGACGCGCATGACCCGCTTGGCCACCGCCATGTCAGGGGTCAGGGACATCGGGTCCAGCCCGCCCTTGGCTTTCCGGGGTGAACCGCCGTTATCCAGCATTGTGGGGATGGAACTGAGGGTCCGGGACCCGGGCTGGGCGGGGGAATCGGCCACGACCTGGAACTTCATGACCTTGCCGGTGTTGGCGAAGTTTACGTTGTTCTTGTTGCTCAGGTTCCGCAGCTCCACGCTCTGTCCCGGCTTGTACTTCCGGAAGTCGATCAGCACCTCGTACCGTTCGGCAGTGCCCTGCCGCCAGGATGACACGGCCTGGACCTTTGGCACCATGCCGCAGTCCGTGGCGACCACGTAGAAGGGGGCGCCGTTGGAGAGGGCGAAGCGGTAGGAACGGGTGATGGAGCCGACGAGGAACCGGAACCGGTAAATCCGTGGCTTGACCTTCATGGTGGGCCACGGCACGCCGTTGACCATGATGATGTCGCCCCACAGCCCGGCGTGGCCGTTGTCGTTGTAGCCCAGGGACCCGTCCGCATTGAACATCGCATCCGAGACCATGACCGGCACATCGAACTCGCCCTGCGGCAGCTGCGCCTGCTCGTACCGGTCCGTGAGCGCGTAGAACGCCGCGAGCCCCGAATAGACCCCCTGGGCCGTGAACAGGTGGTTATGGTCGTGGTACCAGAGCGTCCTGCCGGTCTGCCAGTTCGGATAGTGGTAGTTCTTCACGTTTCCCGGGGCGGTGCGGTCATTGGCGTACCCGTCGTACTGCGGCAGGGAGGCCGAGCCGTGCAGGTGCGTGACCGTATTGAAGGGCGCCGCGTCCAGCAGGCTCTTCGCGGGCAGGCGGTTGCTGATCCGCACCTCGGACCGGGTGCCCTGCGGAACCCTGATGGTGGGACCGGGAAAAATTCCGTTGTACCCGGCCAGGGTCGTCGACAACCCTGGGACGAAGTTCGCCTTGCCCAGCTTCTGCGTCAGGGAATACTTCGCGAACGGCTGCCCGTCCGCGTCACGCCCGGTCGAGTACGGTACCAGCTCCGGCGGCCGGGCAAACGCTCGAGCGTAGGGGAGCGGCATGTTCTTCGCCGCCAACCGGCTCGGCGTGGTGAGCGACCCCGACGTCGAATCCTCGCCCCCGCCCTTCCTGGCCGGCACCCCGGCCAAGGCCGACCCGGCGTTCATCCCGCCAAGGGTGACAGCACCACCCACCAATCCCAGCCTCAACAAATCCCGTCGAGTTGCCATGGCTTCCTCCCCAATCTCCGTGTCCAAAATGAAGCGAGCCGGCCACGTCCCCTTCATGAGGCGCGCCTGATTTCACTGCCTGTCCGCCCGGCCGGCGAAGCGGCCTGGAATGGCACCTGCACCAAAAGTTGCTTTGGCGCAACGAAATCAGGATGGTGCGGCGTCCTTAAAAAAACCTTGGACTCCCACAAGTCATCAACTTCCCGCCCACCAGAACAGGTGGGCTCAGGGAGTCGTCACCGGGACATAGGCGATATCCCGGTGGTCGCGTATCGCATCCCGGCGGGGAGACCATTCCCCTGCCGGGCTGCCTGCCACGCCCTTGGCTGTGGTTGAGCCCTGCCTGCGGTTGATACTGGGGGCGCATTCCCTTTGGTCCCGGCAACGGCTACGTCGATGGTGTGCGCTGCGGTTAGGAGTGAACAATGAAGGACCCCAGGTGGAGCCGATAGCCACCGGTGGGGGAGGACGCCCGGAACTACCCACAGCCCCTTCTTTTAGTCCCTGACCAGGGCCCTCTCCTGCCCTTACGTTTTCCTTTTGCGGCACCGCCATGCGTTCGAATCCATGGAAGTCGGTGGAGCCTCGTTAATGCGATGAGAAGATCGCGAGGTCGAACAACGGGGGTGGGTGTCACGACGTCGGATAGTGTTTCTCCGATTGCTTCGTTACCTTCGGCGATCTCTGGCAGCAGGTGCAAGAAGACGCAGGCGACAGCCAAACTATCGCGGAGGATGCTGTGTATCGTTCCGGCACCAGTGGAAGCGCCCCTGAGTCCTGGGGCGGCCAGATGGAGTACGGCCAAAACCAACGTCGGGGACGAGAGCCCACAGCACACTGTGCTGAGGCCTCTCGTCCCATCATGGGCCGGCTCTTCCGTCCCTTGTCGTTCTGACACTCTCAGGCCCGCGCAGCACCCCTGAACCCTCGTGTTCTTTGCGCTTATATCCTCGATCAGCCGATACTGGACGGCATGGGCAGTCCACCAGAGAACAAGCTATACGAGAAATCGGACCTGGACGCGGTACTGCGGGCCTCGAGGGTGTTTGTCGCCGTCGTGGCCCAGTCGATTGCCGAAGTTGAGGACCTCGTCACCCCACCCCAGTGGCGCGTCCTGATTCTGATCGCGACACGCGGTCCACAGACCCTTGGGGCAGTGGCAGCAGACTTGGGAGTACACCCTTCCAATGCCACACGCACAGGAGACCGGCTCGAAGCCGCTGGGCTGGTCTGCAGGGAGGGAGACCCCGTGGACCGGCGTTCCCTCCGCCTCCGGCTCACCGATGAGGGACGTTCACTGGTTGAGCGCGTAATGTCTCACCGCAGGCACGCGCTCAACGACGTGGTGGAGCGCATGAAACCAGATGACCGTCGCATGCTGGAAACGGCGCTATCGGCATTTGCCGAAGCAGCCGGCGAGATGCCGGATGAAGCGATGAGCGCGGCCCTCGGATTGGGATAACAACCGTTACAAGACAAGGCCCTCCGCTGTAGGCCGTAGGCCGTAGGCGTCAGGTTGGGGTGTACGCCATCCGGGCAAGAAGGTGTAGAGAAGAGGCGGAACGGTATTGAATATGGTTCTGCCGGTGCTTGGTGGATATCAGGCGTCTTCCTCGTACCAGCCAATCCATGCGGCCGAGTTGAGCCTAGTATTCGAGAAGGGCAATTCCGCTGCGCCCTCTGGTTTTTCTTGGCCACTGGCGTCAAGCAAAGAGGCCAGGTGGTCCCACAGTTGAATCATGGTGTTTCCTTCCAAGCATTATGGAGCACCGACTCAAGGGGATAGCTGTCGTGCACTCAAGCGGGCAGGTTGACACCCACGGATGCAGTCGCGTGCTGCTTTTGTGTCTCGAATCGAGTCGCTACCTCCCAGGGTCTGGGACGAGAGCCTTCTTATGCAGATATAGCGGCGTCGCCTTCAAAGGGCATGCCGAGCTCACTTGAGATTTTTCGTGTGATGCTGAGCAGCTGGGTTTTTACCAGTTCCAGTTCGTCTTCGTGGACGACTTCGGTGGGGAAGACAACCGCGACCGTCAATGGGATTGCATCGAGCGATGAATATACGGGAGCTGCGATCGAGGACACACCCGGGATGACGCCTCCGGATGTAAAGGCATATCCGTTGGTTGCGACTTCGCTCCGGAGTCGCTGGATATCTTCGTCTGTGTATGCGTTGGGGCTCCGCCGGGAGCGTTCTGCTGCCAGCGTTGTAGCCCACATGGATTCCGGCAGGAAACCGAGGAAGACCTGGCCGCTGGACGAGGTAAGCATGGGGAGTGTGGCGCCGAGACGGATGTTGATGGGCAGTGCGTGGCTTCCATAGTCCCAACGGACGACGACTGGGCCGTCGTCTCCCCAGACCGCAATGTTTACCGAGTGTCCGCATTCGTCCCGTAGATCGGGGGTGTAGTCAGATGCCACCGAGACCTCGTTGGTCCTGCGCAGTGATTCTGCCCCTAGACGGCGCATGGCTGCCCCGAAGTCGTACCGGCCGGTCTTCGGGGACTGGCTGACAAGTCCGATCCTGGTAAGGCTCACCAGGTACCGGTGAGCCTTACTGGGTTGGAAGCCGCTTCGCTCCGCGATTTCAGAAAGGGACATGGGGCCACCGCCGGATTCGAGGGCTTCGATGATCCGCATTGCGAGCTCAACGGACTGGATACCTTGGCGTTCTGACGGGGCGGCTTCCATGTCGCTCATGACCATGCACTTCCTTACGCATTGTTTGCCGATCTTGATCGTATCGGTCGGGTAATCGATCGCGGTCAATGGTCCGGCGGTTTTATCCAGTTACTTCGCCGGTACGTCTCCTCTAAGCGCACCGACTTGTTCGTGGCTTCCAGGTTCGCTGACTCGTATCCGTGGGACCAGGAGTGACGCGATAGCTCCTACTACTGCGGGGATGGCAAAGGTGTAGAAGTTCCATTCGACGGACAGTCCTGAGGTCAGGACCCATGCGCCCAGTGACGGCCCGACAATGGCCCCGAGCCGGCCGAAGGACAGCGCCCACGCAAGGCCGCTTCCGCGCATGTCGTCGGGGTACCGGGTCAGAATGAAGCCGTTGACAAGAATTTGCGAGCCTATGAAGCCAACCCCACTGAGGAACATCAGGATGAATAGTACGACGACGTTCGGGTTCAGGCTCATAGCTACCAGGCTGAGTGCCCCCATCAGGAATGCAGTCACGACAACTGGTTTCGCCCCGATTCTGTCGGCGATTTTTCCGCCGACGATGACGCCGACGCCGACGCCGATCCACATGGCAGCAGTCTGCAGAAGGGCGGATCCGAGTGAGTAACCGTTGGCCTGCATCATCGTGGGCAGCCACGCGGTGATACCGAACACCAGGAGGAGCCCGCAGAAGGTCATGATCCAGAACAGGATCGTGGCCCCGGCGACGCCGGCAGAAAAGAGCGGTCCGATGCCTGCGAAGTGTCGCTTCCCTGCAGCGACGAGGACTGGCTCCGGCAAGCCCATGGCGGCGCTGAGGCGGTGTGCGGACTCTGTACGACGCAGGCGCAGAAGGTGGACGGGCGTTTCGGGCAGAAGCTTCCAGGCAAAGGGAAGGATCACCACGGCCGGGATGATTCCTATGACGTACAACCATCGGAATGAGGCGCCGGGGAGCAATGCAGCGCCCAGCAGCGGGGCGGCAAGGCCGCCTACGGCGTATCCGGCCATTACGATGCCTGTATTCCTGTTACGGCGGCCGGGCAGAGACAAGTCAGCCACGTAGGCCAGCAGGGTGGGCAGGACGATTCCAAGACCCAACCCCACCAGGATGCGTCCGAGACCGAAAATGAGGACACTGGGCGCCGCGGCTGAAAGGAGCATGCCGACCGAAAAGATCATGCAGCTGGCCAGGATGAGCCGTCTCGGGCCGATGCGGCTGATCATGGCGCCTGCCAGGCCTGCGCCGATCATCATGCCAACCGCGACCACGGAGCCGAGAGTGCCAGCGGCGCCCTTGTCGACGTTCAGGGCGTGGTCGGCCAGCAACGAGGGGACGGTTACGCCGTATACTGCCAGGTCATAGCCTTCCAAACCGCCAATGACCAGTGCGACGGTCAACAGAACGCGCTCGGAGATTGCCCTGAGGTGTTCTTTTCCCTGAGTCTGTTCTTTGGTGCTCATGCGCTCACGCTTCCTGATGTTGCAGGGATTTTGGTTTCGAATGCGAAGCTTTTGTCGTACTCGCGGATGAGTCCATTGACTTCACCGCCTGTTCGTACGGCCCCGAAGATGTAGAAGTCGGGGCGAACCAGTACTGCTGAGCATTGGTTGGTCTCAAACCAGCTCCGGTAGCTGCCGTTGACATCCGTGAATGCTTCGGCCCGACCAGTTGCGGGGTTTACCACGACGACGTCTCCGCCGGCGATGTCATGGGCGTTTTCGGGGGCGAACTCTTCGTAGGCTGAGCGGAGGAGCAGCAGCCGAGGGCCGTAGCCGAAGATCCCGTCGAAGCGGCCTTGGTCCCCTGCCGCGGTGCGTACCTCGTCCTGGATGAACAGGTGGCCGGCAGCGGGGTGGCCATTGCTGGACAGGAAGCCCGGGCCGAGGCCGGGAAAGCGCAGTTTTTCCGGGTTGTGGTTCCGGGCCCGGTTGGCCAGATATTGCCGGTCCCGTTCGGCTGCCGCCTCGGGGTCACGCATGGTCTGGACCTTCCCGAGTTCGATGCCTTTGTGTACCACGGCGGCTACGTGGGGTTCGCGCTCGGACTGGTAGGTATCAAGGATGGAGTCCTGAGCCTGCCCGGCCAGCAGCAGGTCAAGCTTGAACGCCAGATTATGGGCATCCCGGATGCCGGAGCACATTCCCTGGCCCAGGAAAGGCGGCATCTGGTGGGCGGCGTCGCCGGCCAGAATGATCCTTCCCCTTCGCCATGGGTTAGCAAGCAGCGACCTGAAGGTGTATGTGGCGACGCGGACCAGTTCCGCCTGGTTCGGCGCCAAATAGGGCGCCACGCGGTTCCAGACACGCTCGGGGTCACGCTCGATTTCAAAGTCGGCTTCAGAGTCGAGCATGAAACTGAACCGGTGGTGGTCCGGCCCCAGGGAGATGATCGACTGTGGCTGTTTGGGATCACATACTTGACGGGCGTGGGGCGGCCGGGCGTCGCCGGTAAGCCGGAAATCGCATACAAGCCAGGGCTCGGAGAAGCCGAAGTCTGTCAGTTCGGCATCGATCTTCGCCCGGGTAGTGCCGTTGCCACCGTCGCAGGCAACCACGTATTTGGCACTCACAGCTTCAGCCCCGGCCACATTCATGCGGACTTCGTCGCCCCTGTCTTCATATCCGTCGACCTTGGCGTTGAACCTGATTTCGACATTAGGAAGGGAAGTGCAGAGGGCGGACAGCGCATTTTCCAGGTCGGGTTGGTACATCATGTACCACTCCGACCAGCCTGAAGCGCCCTTCAGGGCAAACTCATGCTCGATGAGCAGATCACCGGCGCCGTTGCGCCATTCATAGTTTCTCTGGGCACTGACCTTGGGCAGGAGTTCCTCGGCGATGCCGAGCTTGGCGAATGTGCGCATGGTCTCGTCATCGAAAATCGCAGCCCGGGGAAGGTTATACAGGCCGGCGTAGCGCTCCAGCACAACCACATGGTGCCCGGCCTGACCGAGCAGTGCCGCCATGGCCATGCCCACCGGACCGTATCCCACGACAGCAACGTCGTACTTTTTCATCCTCAAATCCTCAAATCTCTCGGCAAGCAGCTTCTGTGACGCTTGACACAGACAACACTAAAATTCATCATAGATAAAGTCAATGCATAATAGTGAACGCAGCGACCTTAGGCTCAAAGGAGACCCGATGAAGAAGATTGCCCTCGAAGAACACTTCGTGACCCCTGATCTGGTGGGTTATGGCAGCAGCACCTCGAACATTGCGCAGCCGCAGGCGTGGGCTGATGCCTCGCGCAGGCTCCTGGACTTTACAGAGGAGCGGCTGCCAGAAATGGATCTGCACGGGATCGACATGGAAGTCCTGTCGCTCAACTCCCCGGGCATCCAGGCCGAAACCGACCCCGCTGTGGCTATTGCCAAGACCAAGACAGTGAATGACTTCCTAGCCGGCATCATGGCTGAAAGGCCCGACAGGTTCTCAGGCTTCGCTGCGCTGCCGCTGCAGGATCCCCAGGCCGCGGCTAAGGAACTGGAACGCGCCGTCAAGGACCTGGGCATGAAAGGTGCTTTGGTTAATGCCCACACCAACGGCATGTACTTGGATGATCCGAAGCTCCGCATTGTCTGGGAAATGGCAGAAGGCCTCGACGTTCCGTTGTACTTGCACCCGGCCAATGGCGTGGACACGGCCCACGTACTCAGTGGACACCCTGAACTGGTGGGCCCGATGTGGAGTTGGGGTATCGATACCTCCACCCATGCCCTTCGGCTGATTTTCGGCGGGGTCTTTGACGACTTCCCCAACGCGAAACTGCTCCTGGGACACATGGGCGAAGGACTGCCCTACGTTCTGTGGCGAATGGATTCACGCTGGGGCTTCCACAACCACCACGGTATCGAACTCGCCAAGGGAAAGCCCTCGGAATACCTGCGCGAAAACCTCTACGTCACCACGAGCGGGGTGTGCTCGCCCGCCCCGCTCTTGTGTGCACTGCTGGCGCTGGGCTCAGAACACATCCTGTTCGGCACGGATTACCCGTTCGAAACCATTGAGGAGGCGGCGAAGTTCCTGGACAACGCTCCGATCAGTGAGGCGGACCGCGCCAACATCAGCTACCGGAACGCCGAAAAGCTGCTTCGTTTGGGAGATGACGCCAACGCCTCGAGCGTTTTGGCCACTTCGGCGAAGTAACCGGCACGACCGCCTGAGCGGACGGACCTCAGGCGTTTCGGGCGGTGCTCATGCCGCGTTGACAGGATGGCATGAGCACCGCCCGGGGCCTTCGATTCGAGCATCAACACAATATGAGCATGAGCAGGAGTACGAGATATATGGGAATGGAATTCGAGCACACGACGCTTGGGCAGAGAGTGCTTTTCGGCTCCGGGAAGGCGGCCGGCTACCTCGCAGCAGAGGTAACCCGGCTGGACGCGAAGAAGGTGATGGTGATCGCCTCCCAGTTCGAGTCGGAGATGGCGCGGCAGGCGTGCGGGGAGATCGAGGTTGCCCTTTGGCACGACGACGTGGTCATGCATGTCCCGGTGGAAACGGCTGAGAAGGCACGGGCGGCGGCAGTGGACGCGGACGTCGACCTCCTGGTATCCGTAGGGGGAGGCTCGACCACGGGCCTGGCCAAGGCGGTTGCTCTGACAACTGGGATACCGATCATTGCTGTTCCCACCACGTACGCCGGGTCTGAGGCAACCAACGTCTGGGGCCTGACCGAAGACCGCACCAAAACCACTGGGGTTGATGACAGGGTCCTTCCCGTCACGGTCATCTACGACGCGCAATTCACCGTATCGCTCCCCGCGGGCATGTCTGTGGCATCAGGATTGAACGCCCTGGCACACTGCGTGGATTCACTGTGGGCGCCAAAGGCAGACCCCATCAACCAGGCACTCGCGCTGGAAGGAGTCCGGGCATTGGCTGCCGGCCTGACAGGGATCACGGCGGATTCCGGAAATATCCATGCCCGCGAGCAGTCACTCTATGGCTGCTATCTTGCCGCAGTCGCCTTCGCCTCCGCAGGTTCCGGGCTGCACCACAAGATCTGCCACGTCCTCGGCGGAACCTTCAATCTGCCACACGCCGAAACCCACGCCGTAATCCTCCCGTACGTTCTTACGCTCAACGCCCCGGCCGTACCGGAACTGGCCGCTCGGCTCGCCGCCGCCCTAGGACACGCCGAGGGCACCAACACCTCGGCAGTCAAGGCACTGAACAGCCTCCGGGAAAGCCTCAACGCCCCAAAGTCCCTCGCCGACTACGGCTTCACCCCAGAAGACATCCCCGAGGCCGTCCGCCGGGTCCTTGCCGTGGTGCCGGAATCGAACCCGACATCTGCCACAGAGGAGAACATCACAGCGCTGCTCTCCGCGGCACAGGCCGGCGACGTCCCCGCCCCTGAACTGGCCACCTTGTGAAGACAACAAAGGACACTCCCATGACCACCACCACCGGAACCTCCATGGCTCCCGACCCAGTCCAGGTCGCCGTCGAACAGGAACTGACAGACACTGTCGTCGCGTCCTTCAAAAACACTCCGGACGAGCGGCTGAAGACGCTCATGGAATCCCTCACACGGCACCTTCACTCCTTCATCCGAGAAGTGCGTCTCACCGAAGAGGAATGGGACGCCGCGATCAACTTTCTGACCGCATGCGGACATATCACCGACGACAAAAGGCAGGAGTTCATCCTGCTCTCGGATATATTCGGCGCCTCCATGCAAACGGTCGCAGTGAACAACCCCACCCACGGCAACGCCACCGAGGCCACAGTCTTCGGACCCTTCTTCACAGAGGACGCCCCCGAAATCCCCAACGGAGGAGACATCGCCGGCGGCGCCACCGGACAACCTTGCTGGGTTGAAGGCACCATCACCACCACCGAGGGTAAACCAGTCCCCGGTGCCCGGATCGAAGTCTGGGAAGCCGACGACGAAGGGTTCTACGACGCCCAGTACTCCGACGGACGGATTGCCGGCCGCGCCCACTTGTTCGCCGACGAAAACGGCCAATACTCCTTCTGGGGACTGACCCCCACGCCATACCCCATCCCGCACGACGGGCCCGTCGGCAAACTCCTGGCTGCAGTCAACCGGTCACCGGTACGCGCCTCACACCTACACTTCATGGTCACAGCCCCGGGGCAACGCACCCTGGTGACACACATCTTCGTCGACGGCGACCCCCAGATCGCCATCGGCGACTCCGTGTTCGGAGTCAAGGACTCCCTGATCAAGAAATTCATCGAACAGAAACCCGGCACCCCCACACCCAACAGCCGAGACCTCGCTGGCCAGCCCTGGGCCCGAACCCGATTCGACATCGTCCTCGCCCCAGAGGCCGGCAACATACCCAAGTCCCATGACTGACTCCGAACGAACATCGGAATCCGTCATCCAAGAGTTGGAAGCGAAGCGCTACAAGGCCGTCCTCGAGCAGGACTTCGCTACCTTCGACGATCTCTGCCATGACGAACTCGTCTACTCCCACTCCGGAGGCAACCGCGACTCCAGGCAGGACTACACGGCCAAGCTCCGCACTGGCACCCTCCGCTATCACAGGATCGAGAATTCCATTGAAAGCATCACCATCATCGGGAATACAGCTTTGGTGCTGGGACGCATGAAGGCCGACCTGACGGTCAACGGAACCGATAAGACCATAAACAACAGCTCACTGGCCGTATGGATCCAAGAAGGCGACGAATGGAAATTCATCGCCTACCAGCCCACACCCCTCCCGAACTCCTAAAGACCTGCCGTCGAAGGCACGAGCAAGCTCATTTACCGGATTGAAAAGGCCGGATATTGCCGTCGGGGAATTAACCCAGTCGATCGAAGGTCCTCCCTCATCGAGCTAACGGCGGACGGTCGACTTTTGCTGGAAGGGGCCAGGAACACCCGGTTCAAACCGAGCTGCATCTGCGACTAAATCCTGTGCTCACCGAGCAGAACACGGATGAACTCATGGAACTGCTCGGTCGGCTGCTACATGCCAGTCGAGCCGGCGGCGGCTGCAGTGCGACCTAGCTGAGACGCTTGCGGGAACCAGAGTTCATCATCCGATAGCCACCAAAATAGTGTGTGTGCCGTAGTGAAATAGATGTGAAGGAAGCAAGCAAATGACTGAAGAACTGCGTGAACGCATGGACCGTTTCGTCGAATTCATCAATTCAGCCGACGAAAGGATTGGTGATGAGATCATCTCGCCGTCGGCAACGTTCCATGTGCCTTTCCTGCCAGAGCCGGTGCAGGGTCCAGGCGGCTACCTCAAAATCATCGGGATCATGCGGCAAGCGTTTCCCGACGTCCAGTGGTCGCTGGAAGAGACCATTATTGAAGGAAACACAGTAGCCGCTCGATTCATCCTTCGCGCCACACACCAAGGGGACTTCCTCGGCGTCCCTGCAACAGGCAAACAGATCCAAACGCAGGCAATGAACATTTATCGGTTCATGAATGGTCAGATCAGTGAAGAGCACGGTCTCCCGGACCTCTTCGGGCTGATGATGCAAATCCGGCCGACCGACGCGTAGATGTACGGAGTCAAGACGTTGATTACATCGTGACTAGGTGAAGACCTCTCAGGAGGGTTGATACCAGACACAGGTCAACGACAAAGAAGTCCTCACTAGAGGCAGGTGCGGGTCAAGAAACTTCTGGCACGTGTGTCGAGTGTCAACGGCCATTAGGAATTGCCCGTAGGCGGCCAGCATTTCTGCCCGCTGGTGGCCAGTAGAACTGCCCAGTGGTGGCCTGCTGGTTTGCCCGCTTTTGGGGTGGGGTTTGTGCTGGCCACCGGTTTGGGGGTTAGTTCAGTGGCATGACGCCCTTTCCGGCCAGGGCCTGGGTAAGGCGGATGGAATCGCCGGTTGTTTGGCAGACGTGGGCGTGGTGCAGGAGCCGGTCGACGGTCGCGGTGGCGAGGGTCTTGGGCATGAGCTCGTCAAAGCCTGCGGGGTGGAGATTCGAGGAGACCGCGACGGCCCGTTTTTCATAGGCTGCGTCGACGACCCGGTAGAGGCCTTCGGCGGCGTCGGTGGCCACGGCGAGGAGGCCGATGTCATCCACGACGACCAAATCTGCGCGGAGGATCCTGGCCACGGCCCGGGTGACGGTGTCGTCGGCCCGGTGTGAGCGGATGAGGGCGCCGAGGTCCTCGAGGGTGAACCACGCGACCCGCATCCCTTCTTCGACGGCCTGCTGGCCGAGGGCTTCGAGGAAGAAGGTCTTCCCGGTTCCGGAGGGCCCGCAGACGACGAGATTTTCTTTCCGGTGGATCCATTCCAGGGTGCGCAGGGCCTGCTGGGTCGGTGCCGGAATGGATGACGCGGCTTCGTCCCAGAGGGCGAAGGTCTTGCCGGTCGGGAACCCTGCGGCCTTACGCCGGGTGGCGAGCATCGACCGTGCCCGGCCCTTGGTTTCTTCGGCGAGCAGGGCTTTGATGACCTCGGCCGGTTCCCAGCGCTGGGCGCGGGCGGTGGCCAGGACGTCCGGGGCGATGGCGCGGGCGTGGGGCATTTTCAGTTGCCGCATGAGTGCTTCGAGGTCGGCGGGCAGGGCCGGGGCGGTGGTGTTCGCGGTCGTGATGCTCATCGGGTGCCCTCCCCGGCGCCGGTGGTGCCGAGGCCGGCCCAGCCGGCGGTGCCCTGGGTGAGGGACTTGTCCTCTGCGGCGGTGCGCAGCCCGGTGCGGGTTCCGCCGGCGTTCAGCAGGGACGCGAGGTCTCCGTGCGCGAAGCGGTGGTGGATCGCGGCGACGCCGAGGGCCTTATCGACCTCGTCGGTCCCGGCGATCTTCGCCAGCGCGACGGCCTCAGCCATCTTCACGTTGATCCGTTGCGCTCCGGCCGCGGCGGCCTCGAGCAGCCAGGTGCGCGCGCCGGCGCCGATGCCAAGGAATTCGGCTTCTGCCTTGGAGCGGGGCACGGGTTTGTAGTCGCCGGGCACCTTCTGTTGGTGGTCTGGGAAGTGGGCGTCCAGGATCGCGGGGGACCCCGGCCGGGCAAGTGCGTGGCGGGCGACTTCGACCGGCCCGCCGGTGCCGACGTGCACGATCACGACCTGCGCGTCCGGGCCGGTCCCGTGGAACCGGGCGAACACTTCGGCCCCGAGCAGATGGGCAGGCACGGAGTATTGGGCGTTTTCGAACGAGACCATGGGCGTGTTTTCCGGCACCCGGCGCCCAACCCCGTAGGCGAGGGTGTGGGCTGTGTCCGGGACGCGGTGCAGGGAGGAGGCTTCCTCGGCGAGCATGTCGACCGGGCGGCGGCGGGTGGTCCGGTGCTCGCGCATGTTGACCTGGTCCATGAACGCAGTGCAGGCTGCCTCGAGCTCAGTGAACGAGGCGTAGGCGTTTCGCAGGTTGGTGTCTTTGGGCACCAGGTCTGCCTTGGCGATCTTCACGGACGATTCGACGCCGCCTTTGGATGCCGGGTCCGCCGGTTGGCAGGTGAGCACCTCGACGGAGTAGTGCTTGGCGAACGCCAGGGTCTGCTGGTTCCTGACCGGCACGCCGGCCACATGCATGGTGGTGACGGTCTTCTCGTTGTCGGTCAGCACATACGTCGGCGCGCCGCCGAGCAGCCGGAATGACCGGTCCAGGGCGGTGAAAACGCTCGGCGCCGTCCGGTCACGCAGCGGGATCACGATGCGGAACCTGGACCAGGCCAGCCAGGCGACGAACAGGACAGTCTTGACTCCATCGATGACCGGTCCGTCGCCGAAATCGTACTGAAGCCAGGCGCCCGGCTCGGTGATCCAGGGACGGTGGACCCGCTTGTTCCCGCGCCGGTAAGCCTCTTTGACCTGGGAGACGGCGCGGCGGGTCGAGCGGTCCGAACCCTGGTAGCCCATGGCGGCGAGCTTGGCATGGACGACATCGGCGCGGATCCGTCCCTTGGACTTTTCGACCCATTCCTCGATCTTCGGCAGCCACGCATCGGTCACCCTGGGCCGGTCGGACACGGCCCCCGGTGCACGCCCGGCATCACGGGCCTGGACCAGTCGGTCGACAGTGTGGTGGGAACAACCTGACAGCTCGGCTGCACCGCGCAGCGACCTGGTCAGATCATAAGCAGCAAGAATTTTCACGGTTTCTAGGGCATCCTTCATTCAGGGCCTCTTCCTGTCAGCGGATTCGATTCGACACCGAAATCCAAACGGGAAGAGGCCCCCGCCGTCTCACGACACGGCGGGATAAGCGAACAATGCGGGCAAACCAAACGGCCATAACTGGGCAGAACTCATGGCCATATATGGGCAGCCCCGGTGGCCATCAGCGGGCAATTCCATGGCCATCTACGGGCAGTTTTTCATGGCCGCTAACAGTCGAGCTTTCCGAGCTGCTTACCGAGACGGTCTTGCTGGTGGGGCCGATGACCTCTTGGCACATATAGACGAGCGCCCCTTCGACTCCCCTTAATCCAGCGCCGATAATGTAGGTTCCGTCAAGCTGCCTCGCCGGGCAGACTCGTGCTTGCTGATCACGCGGCCGGAGCGGGTGGTGACTCCAATCCGTCCATAGTTGGGTCAATTCAGGTTATCCACGGCTGAAAATGGGAGCCGCTGGGGTAGCTCCCGGGCAGCAGTAGCAGTGGGTAACCTAAGAGAATTGTCCCCGGCTATCGGCGCGGGCGGATGTGACTCGGTCAACCGGATCGACTCCGATTGTTCCCAGGACCAGGCAGCGCTGTGTCAGGTTAGGGTGTAGCTCAATGAAACGGAAGGCGGCCGCACTGGCGAGTTCAATAGGGGTTGCAGGGCGTCCGTATGGCAGCGGGACGTTATGTTCGTGCGAGTTCATGTTGCGCTATTGCCTTAGGCATCATTTTGTTTCTGGGGGTTGAAACAGGCCCGGGTTGCCTATGCTGAGCGTATGTCCGACAGGGACCGCCTTTGGCTACCGTCCGCGTCGAAGTTCCCCGGTTCAAGCCATGCCCGGAAAGCGTTGCCAATCTCGGGCCATTCGTAGTCAATGATGGAGTACCACGCAGTATCGCGGTTACGCCCTTTGTAGACCAACGCCTGGCGGAAGATGCCCTCGAAAGTGAAGCCGAGTCGTTGTGCAGCTCTCCTGGACGGGCCGTTGAGACTGTCGCATTTCCACTCGTAGCGCCGGTAGCCGAGCCCTTCAAAGACGTAGGACATCAAGAGGAATTGCGCTTCGGTGGCCAGCGGAGTTTGCTTGAGCCGGGGTGAGAATGTCACGTACCCAACTTCGATGACCCCGTTGGTGGGATCCTGACGCATTAGGGCGAGCGTACCTACCGCTTTACCGCTGTTGAGGTCGATCACTGCGAAGTGCATGGGGTCATCCGCTTTTATAGCGGCCGCTACGTACGTCAGATAGTCCTCTTTGCGATTGAACGGGCCGACCGGCATGTATGTCCAGTCCCTGTCGTCAGCAGCGAGAGAGTAGGCGGTATACAGGTCTTCCGCGTGCCGGTCTGCGCTCAGTGGCTCCAGGCGGCAAAATTGCCCTTCGATAGCGACACGTCCGGGTGCGGGACGCGTTTTCCAATCGGGCATGGGCTGACCGATTGGCTGCGCATATTCGTTCATTTGCGTAGACATGTTTCTCCTGATTCCTGACAACGGTGCTGTTGTATAAGCGAACCCCTTTTGACCGGAGCTGCATGGAGGGCCTTCCAGCAGTCGCCGTCGTTGGGACCATCGTCCTGGTGAGCTACTTGGCTCCCACATGGGTTTTACTAGGGTAAGTTGTCGGCAAAGTGAATGCTTAGCCAGAGCCTGCTCCCGTTGGCAATGGGAGCGGAGGGGGCGTGAAGGCTCCTGGTTCCCGAAGGAGATAAGAACGCACGATGCCCGCTGCTCCTCGAAACGCGCCGGACCGCACCGCCAGCATCGGCTTCGCCTTCATTGGCGTTCTGCTCATTGCCGTAAACCTTCGGGTGTCGTTTGTCAGCGTGGGGCCGGTCCTCGCGAACATCAGCAGCGACCTGGGCCTGTCCGGCGCAGCAGCAGGATTTCTCACAGGTCTTCCACTCGTTGCTTTCGCCGTGTTCTCACCCGTGGCGCCCCGTTTCGCTGCACGCCTGGGCTTGGACCGCACGCTGTGGGTGTCCCTGTTGATCCTCGCCTTGGGCATCGTGGCCCGATCCCTGCCCATGCCGGGCTTCATTTGGGCGGGCACAGCACTGATCGGCCTGGCTATCGCGTTTCTCAATGTCCTCGTCCCCTCGCTCGTGAAGCGTGACTTTCCAACGAGGGTCAGCCGGGTCACCGGAAGCTATACGGCCACCCAGGCTGCCTTTGCATCAGTTGGGGCCGCCGTCGTGGTTCCCGTTGCGCAAACGTCCCCGGCAGGATGGCGGCTTGCGCTCGGAATCTGGGTGGGTCTGGCCCTCATCGCCATGGCCGTACTCATGCCTTGGCTGCGCCGGCACAGGACAGGCACCATGCGTGGCACCGCGACGGATACCTCCTACCGGTCGCCGTGGGCCTCAGCCTTGGGCTGGCAGGTGACGATCTTCATGGGACTGCAATCGATCGCCTTCTACGTCCTGATGGCATGGCTTCCAACCATCGAGCAGAGCCGCGGGGTGCCCGCCAGCACCGCTGGTATCCACCTCTCCGTTTTCCTGCTCATCAGCGTCTTTGCCAGCCTTGCCACAGGGGGCATCCTTCACCGGGGTTCGGACCAGCGGATCGTATCCTTCACGAGTGCTGCGCTCACGTTCCTAACGTTCCTGGGGCTCGCACTCGCGCCAGACCTCGTATTGCTGTGGGTCCTACTGGGGGCAATCGGATGCGGGAGCCTCATTGTCATCGCCCTGTCTCTCTTCAGCCTCCGAACCGTGAACTACGCGCAGGCAGCGTCGCTATCAGGCATGGCGCAATCCGTAGGTTACGGACTGGGCGCAGCGGGCCCAGTCATTTTCGGTGGTCTTCGCGACCTGAGCGGAGACTGGGCACCTCCGCTGTTCCTCACCGCCGGCGTTATGGCGATCCTCGCCGTGACAGGCCTGCTCGCCGGACGGGACAAGGTAATCAGCAGCTCATCAGGATCTCATTCGGCTTCCCAAATCTGAAGTTGATTCGCTACCTATGGGACATTCTTGGCACGCAGCTGGTAGCCGTCCCCTTCGGTTCTAAAAAAAGCCGATAGGGCACTTTTCGTAAAGCTGGGACTGAGAGGGGCTTATTGGGGCGGCAAGTGAACATATCCCCAGAGGTCCTCCGACACCCTGAAAAGCCGTGCGCCAATCTCGTCAAGGTCTTTTGCGCCGTGGAAAGCGGCCTCCACCTGCGGTTGCTGTCCGGCGGCAGCGGGTCCGTTTTTTCGCCGACTATTGTAGAAAGCCATCTTGCCTTCGAACATGGAGTCTCCCACAGTCGCGTGCAGGATCTTATTGCGTTGCTCTAAGGCCGCTTTCGCTTCCGCAAGCAAGGCCAAGGCCTCCGCCCTGTCCTGGTCGCTGACAGTCTTTGATTCAGACACCAGTTTCTTTGCAAGCTGGATCATCGATGATGCGCTCATGTTGGCAGTAACGGCATAGCCAATTTCAAAGTCGCTGTTGATCAGCGGCATGGGAGCTTGGCCCCAGCAAGAGGGCGATAAGGTCCGAAGCCCGAACAGGGATTAGTGCTTTTCCGTATTTGCGGTGGACAGCTTGTTTGCTCATGCCAAGGCGCAGCGCGCTGGCCTCCCATGATCAGCTGGTATGCCGGGCCGTGGCGGACTAAAGACGACCGAAGCTGCCGACGCCCTCAGGCGCATCTGGGGTTAGAGTCTCAGAGAGCAGACCTAAGGTCGAAGCGGGGCGCCACGTTCCCCTCGGGGCCCACATTGTCAGGCGATGACCGTGATCCAGTCCCCGTCGATTGCGGCGGTGAGAGGCATGAGAGGGCGGCGCGCCGGCCCGGTGATGACGCTGCCGTCCGATCCCTTGAATGCGGAGCCGTGACAGGGACATTCGAAATTCATACCGGCAGGCGCCACCGCGCAACCGGCGTGTGTGCACGTTGCGTCATAAGCCACGACCGTACGGTCTTCAGGTCTGAAGACAACGACGGTCCTTCCATTGGCTTTCCCGGTGGCAGTGTCGCCTACGTTAACCTCGCTCAGCCTCCCGATCCGGAAGGGACGGCCGGGCGGCGCTGAAGCGCCGGGAGCCTCCGGGACGGTGGCGCTGCCCGCGGGTGAGACCGAGCAGGCGGACAGGGCCAGGGCGCCGCCCGCCGTAGTGGCAGCCGTACCGAGCAACAGACAACGTCTAGGCAGGGGTTTTCCGGACTTCATCGAGCTATCGTGTCATCTCCGCCAAAAGTTTGCTGCACCCCCTGAAAATTCTGCACGCTGAGGCGTGCGCCGGGTGAGGCAGGGGAGCGGAACTCCGACCACCTCAACGCGTCGCTGGTGGCCAGGGTAACGGGATGCCGCCCCATGGTTCCCGGTAGGTTGGGGGCTTATAGACGAAAGGTGGGTCATCAATGACAGAGCCCGCGTGGGTCCAGCATGCGATCTGGTGGCACGTGTATCCCCTGGGTTTCACGGGTGCGGAACCAGCCCTCACTGCCGGACAGCCGACGCTGCACCGGCTCCCCAAACTTCACGCCTGGCTTGACTACGCCGTGGAACTCGGGGCGTCGGGTCTGGCCCTCGGCCCGGTATTCGCCTCAGAAACGCATGGGTATGACACCACGGATTATTTCCGCATCGATCCCCGGCTCGGCGATGACAAAGACTTTGACGAACTGATCGGGCAGGCGCAAGCGCGGGGACTGAAGGTTCTGCTCGACGGCGTTTTCAACCACGTCGGCCGCGGCTTCGGCCCATTCCAACAGGTGCTGGTCGAAGGCCCTGACGCACCCACTGCTGCATGGTTCCGGTTGACCTGGCCGAAGACCGAATGGAAGCTAGGGAGCGAGCCCGACTATAAGGATTTCGAGGGACACCGTCACCTCGTCGCACTGAACCATGACGAACCCCAAGTGTCCGGGTTCGTTGCCGATGTGATGAAGCATTGGTTGGGGCGCGGAGCCGACGGCTGGCGTCTGGACGCCGCCTACGCCGTACCGCCAACCTTCTGGAAGGCAGTGCTGGACGATGTCCGCCGCGAGTACCCGCAGGCATACTTCGTGGGCGAGTTCATTCACGGCGACTATGCACGGGCAGTGGACGCAGGGGCATTGGACGCGGTCACCCAGTATGAATTGTGGAAGGCCATTTGGAGCTCCCTTAATGACGCCAACTTCTACGAACTCGCGGCCGCCCTGGAACGGCACAACGGCTTTCTTGAGACGTTTGCGCCTCTGACCTTCGTGGGTAACCATGACGTCACCCGCCTTGCCAGCAAGCTGAAGAACCCGGACCAGCTTCCGCTCGCGCTGGCGGTACTCCTGACCGTTGGCGGAACGCCGTCCATCTACTACGGCGACGAGCAGGCCTTCCGCGGCCTCAAGGAGGACCGGGCCGGGGGAGACGACGCGGTGCGGCCCGCATTCCCTGCCGGGCCCGCTGAGCTGGCGCGGGTCGGCCACCCGGTCTACCACCTTCACCAGGAACTGATCGGCCTGCGCCGCAGGCACCCGTGGCTGCACAACGCGCGCACGAAGGTGACGACACTCAGCAACGACCACCTCGTGTACGAGGCGAGCAGCGACGGCGCCGGCATCACGGTCGCCCTGAACCTGTCGGGCATGGCCGCGCAACTACCCGTGCCGTCATCGTCCCGCACCCTGCTCGCAGGCCGGGGAACAAGGATGCAGAACAGCAATGCAGCCAGCATCCCCGGCTACGGCTGGGCCGTGTTCGGGCCCTAGCCGTATCCGGCGGGGTTGTCCATTGGCTTCTTGGGGAATGATGCCGTCCTGGAGAACCTGAGGTTCAACCGGCGCCCATGGGAAAGCAATGACGCTGACAACCCGCGTGTTGTACCCGGAGCCAGGGCGGTAGTGTGAAGCGCATGGAGATGCGTCTGGAAGCTACGCAGCTGCACCGTAGCGAAGGCAGCCCCCAGTGACTGAACAGTCCCGTCTGGCCTACCACGCGGCTGCGAGGCTGTCACGGGCGGCACGGGACCTTATGCAGAACGCCGATTTCCTGGACCGCCCCGCCGACAGCTACGCGATCCTGGGCAATGTCCTGGACACGATGCGTTCCCTCGAGGCGTCCCTGGCCCAGCTGGCAGAGTGGCACCGCGCAGCGGAGGCCGGCAGGCATTTCGACGGGGACCACGACGACAGCACCATAGGCATTATGACGACGGTCGAAGAGCTGGATCTTGCTGTACAGCAGGCCGAGGGGCTGCAAGAGACTATCAGCCGGGCCTACGGCGCCAACGCCGTCGTCCGGTGGTTTGAAGAAGTGGACCCGTCGGACGAAGACGTCCAAGACTAAAGCCCTGCGGGCTACCGAGCGAATTGGAACCGGCCGTAGCGTCAGGCCATGCACGATTCTCGCCTCTATTGAGGGTCCAAGCAGCAAAATGCCGCCGGCAGCGGCTGAACCCAGCATGTCCACCGGAACCGGCGCGCCCGTACTGGAGGCTGTGAACAACTGCCTTCCGGACATCCACAGGAAACCAGAACGCCCGGGAGTGTCGACCGGCGCTCCGGCCACGAGGTCCGCCAGCCTGAGTGCCCACAGCCAGCGGCACGGAGACCGGGCGAAGCGTGCAGGCGGCAGCTGCCTCGAACCACGGCGGCTCTAAACTGCCGAGCCGATGGTGCGTAGGCCTGCTGTGGGATGGTTCCACTCCCAGGAAACCTGTCAGCATTTGCTGATGCTTCCTAAATTTTCAGGAGCTCGGCACGCCCCTTGCGCCCGTTCACTAACGGAGGAGGAACACCCCAGCTGAACTGCAGCCGGACCAGTTCTGGCGGCTGTTTCGGTCCCATTCCCAAACGCCGATAACCGCGGTTCCGACATGCTCAGCCCCGATTGCCGACGGAGAGGACTCGCTGGACCGCTGCCCCGGGTTGACAGAACGGCGGTTATCGGTGTCCGCGCTCTTGAGGCGAAAGTGGGCTCCCAGATGCCCAGATAGCTATTGGGCCATGGCCGCATCTGCGGTTGTTCAGCGACCTGTTCGGCAGATTCCTCGTGTCCCCGGGCGATTCCGGCGCTGGGCCTGCACCCCGGGCCTGGACCCGTCCCCGCTGTTCCCGAATGGGACAGCAGGGACGGCCCGGAGGTTGTTGCCAGAGCTTTTGTCTTAGAACGTCCAGGGCATGGCGTCGTGGTTGAAGTCGCGGAACGAGCCGAACTTTCCAGCGTTGAATGCCAGCCCATCGCCGTCGCGGTCGCGGCACGCCATGACTTTGCCGAAGAACACCTGGTGGTCACCGATGTCGTACCGGTGGACCACTTTGCACTCTGCCTGAGACAGCGCACCAGTGATGACGGACAGGCCGCCCTCGGTGGTGTCGAACTCGCCGGCTTCAAAGCGTGCTCCGCCTCGCTGGGCGAACTGCCGGGCCACGGCTTCCTGCTTGGCACCGAGGATCGAGATCGCGAACTTCCCGCTGGCCAGCACCGCGTCGCCGGTGCGGGTGTTGAAGTTCAGCGAGATCATCAGGATCGGCGGGTCCAGGCTGATGGAGGTGAGTGAGTTGATGGTCATGCCGTACTGCTCGCCGCTGTGCTCCGTGGTTACCACCGCGACTCCGGTGAGGAACCTGCCCATCGTCCGGCGCATGGCCAATCCGTCGGGCTCAGTAAAGACTGCTGGAGTAGCCATGTCAGTTCTTTCCGTCCTGGTAGTAGCGCACTTCGAACATCTTGGCTCCGCCTTCAGAAACCCACGGGCCGTGCTCCATGCCCGGCGGACGGGTTGCCCAGTCACCGGCGCGGAAGGTCCTGCCCAGGCGCTGGTCGGTGAAGGAGCCTTCGAAAATAAAGACCTCTTCCCAGAAGTCGTGGGTCAGCGCACCGTTGGGGGAGGTGTCGGTGCCCGGTTCGAACTTGAGGATCCGGGTGACGGAATCGTTCGAGTCGTCTCGGGCCAGGATGGCCTCGGAGAGACCCTCAATGTGCGGCACGCACGGCGCGAACTCCACCGACGAGGTGGGCGTGAATTCAAATTCCGGCTTGGCCATGACTAGTTCTCCTCCTTGCGTCCGTCAACGCCGTAGCTGGCCAGGAACTCGTCGAGCTCCGCGACCTGCGCTTCGTAGCCGTAATTCCGGTAGGTGTACACGCCCTTGACGACGAACGGGGCGCCGGCGTAGAAGAGTTCGTACTGCTGGTGGCGTCCGGCAAATTCGGAGCCGATGATGTCCCAGGCCAGCCGGAAGAGCTTGATGCGCTCCTCGCTCGATACGCCCGGTGAGGTGATGTAGCGTTCGACGTCGGCAGCGGTCACGGGGCTCTTCATGTCCACCACGCTGGAGGGCAGCTGCAGGACGCCGCCGCCGACCAGGTCACGCAGGATCGCAATGACTCGCGGGTACGTTTCGGACTGCAGGCCCATGACCCCGTAGAGGGCGCGCTTGCCCGGGACCAGCATTCCGGAGGAATCGGCCTCAGCCGTGTACTCTGCGGCGATTAGGGCGGACTCGACCGAGGCGACCAGCGCGGCGAGTTCGCCGAGCTTTTCCTGCACGCCGGGGATCCTGTCGGTGCCATTGACCTGGGTGATTTTGCGTGCGACCGCGGCGATGAATTGAAGTTTGGTGGTGAACCGGGTTTGGGCCTGCCAGTTGCCCAGGGCGTGGGCGCCGGTTTCGAAGAACTGGCGGCGCAGGGTCTCGACGTTGCGGTCGATGAAGATGCGGTCCCAGGGAACCAGGACGTCTTCGAAGATGACCAGGGCGTCGGGTTCGTCGTAGTGGCTGGTCAGCGGGTAGTCGAATTCGCTGGTGGCTGCCGGGGCGAACGGGCGGCGGCACAGGAATTTGAGGCCTTCGGTGGCTGCGGGCAGCGCGAAGCTGATGGCGAAGTCAACATCATCGGGGCCGAGCGGCTTGATGCAGGTGACGAAGACTTCGTCGGCGATGGCGCCGCCGGTGGCGAGCATTTGCGAGCCGCGGACGATCAGGCCCTCATCGGTTTCCTTAACGACGCCGACCTGTAGGAAGTCGCCTTCCCAGCCGGACGCCGTCGTTGCCCGGGAGACCTGTGGCGGGATGATCGCGTAGGAAACGTAGAGGTTCTCGCGCAGGATCCGCTCGTAGTAGCGGCGGATGTTGCCGGAGAAGTCGCGCTCGGAGTTCTCGAAGACCTCGGCGTGTGCGCCGAAGGCGGCGAAGAAGGTGCCGACGTGGTCCGGGCTGCGGCCCACCCAGCCGTGGGTGTGCTTGGCCCAGCGCTCCACGGCCTGGCGGCGCAGCTTGAGTTCCTCCGCGGTGCGCGGGATGCTGAAAACGCGGTTGGCGGTGCCGTTGATTTCTTCACTGTGATACTGCATGCCGTTCGCGGGGTCTGCGGCGATGTCGAAGAGTTCGGCGATGGTGCGGATGACGTTGCCGAATGCGGGGTGTTCGGCGACGTTGTCGACGGCTTCCCCGTCAATCAGCACGGTGCGCCCGTCGTTGAGCGTCTTGATGTATTCGTCTCCGGTCCTCATGACTGGTGTCCTTTCGTAATGGTGTACGTGTGGTCGATGGTGGTGCCGTCGGGGAAGGTAAGTTCGATCCGCCATTCGCGGCCGTAGATGAAGTCGCCGCCGATGACGGGCAGGGTCCCGCCGAGGCAGACAAAGTCCCGTTCCCCAATGGGATTCCGCTCGAGGAGCAGTTCGATGACGTTCGCCGGTGTCCGCAACCCGTCCAGGGTGCCGTCCTGGTACAGGCGCCCGTCCACCCAGCTGCGCGCCCGGCAGTCATCAAGCGAGAGCTCCTGCAGGTCCGGCACCGGGATGACGGTTCCGGCCACGGGCTTGGGGCACGCCCGCTTCGACTCGCCGATGTCCCGGGTTTCGATGTGGCGGTCCGTGTGGTCGGAGGCGATGCCGAAGTAGTAGCGTCCGTCGTGCCGGATATAGAGGGGTTCGATTTCGCCCGAGGTCTTCTCGCCTGCGGCGCTGAGCTCCGCGGCGGAGGTTACGGTGCTGCTGTCCACGGGATAGAACATTGGCACCTCAGGCGGCGGGGCGACGCCGATGGCGGCGAGTTCGTCGATGTGGTGCTGGACCGCGGCGGCGTCACGGCCGGTGTAGCCGGCGACGACGGCGTAGAAGTCGGTGAGTTCGATCGTCTCGCCGGTGCCGGCGACGGTGAATGTCAGGGTTTCCGTACTGGTCTTCATAAGGTTGCTTTCTTGGTCAGCGGGCCAGGCCCGAGTAGTCGGCGAGTCTGTCGGTGATGACCGGGAACTCGCGGCGGGTGGTTTGGACAAGAGCGGGATCGATGGTGACGCGAAGGATCTCCTCGTCCGTTCCGGCCTCTGCGAGGAGGCGTCCGGCCGGATCCACGACGCGGCTGCTGCCGGCAAGTTCGATGCCCTCCTGGACGCCTGCGGCGTTGCAGGCGAGGACGAAGACCTGGTGCTCGACGGCACGGGCTGAGGTCAGCAGTTGCCAGTGCTCACGCCGGGCGGCCGGCCACGCGGCGGGCACGATGACGATCTCGGCGCCGCGGACGCTCAGTTCGGACCAGAGGCCCGGAAAGCGCAGGTCATAACAGGTGGTGCCGGCGATCTGCCCGAACGGGGTGGGTGCGACCGGCAGGGCTGTTCCCGCGGTGAGGAGTTCGGCCTCAAGGGACTTGTAGCCGAAGACGTGCAGCTTGGAATACCGGTGGGCGACGTTTCCCTGCGGGTCCACCAGGAAGGATGTGTTACGCAGCGTATCGCCAGCGGTCCGCTCGACGATGCTGCCGAGGTGGACGTAGGTTCCGAGAGCCTTGGCCACAGCTTTGCACATGCGCATGGTGGGCCCGTCGTCCGTTTCGGACAGTGCGGGGTACTGGTCGAAATGGAAGTAGCCGGCGCTCCAGAGCTCAGGGAGGACGATGAGGTCCGCCCCTTCCTGTTGGCGCAGCACTGTTTCGGCGCGTTCGATGCGCCGTGGCTGGGTCTCGTTGTCCGGGCTGGAGAACTGGATGAGTGCTATGTCCATGGATGCTCCTTCGTGTGGGGCAGTGTAGGGAAAGGTGGTTCAGTCATGCCCTGCGTGGGCGGGCATTGCCTTGAGGGCGGTGAGGGTGGAGCTCAGGTGGCTGCGTACTGCGGCGGAGGCGGCCTCGGAGTCCCGGCTGCCGATGGCCTCCACGATGGCCCGGTGTTCGGTCACAACGTGGTCGGATCGGCCCTGCCGGTCCTGGATGGCTTTGACGCCCATGCGCTGTTGCTTGATCCGCTGGGAGTCGTAGAGTTCCTCGAGCGCGGGGTTGCCGGCGGCGCGGATGATGTGTTTGTGGAAGCGGATGTCGCATTCGATGAATGCCACGGGGTCAGCGAGGCTTGCTTCCTGGGCCCGCAGCAAACGATCCAGCTCCGGGCCCCTCCGGCCGGCCGCCGTGACCTTGCGGACTGCCCAGTCTTCGATGACGTGCCGCACTTCCATCATGTTCTCGATGTCCTGGGCCGTCAGTGCCGGAACGAACGCACCCTTCTGCGGGACCCGGCGGATGAGCCGGGCGGCCTCGAGGCGAAGCAGGGCGTCGCGGACGGGGGTGCGTGACACGCCTGCGGCCCGGGCGATCGCATTCTCGGTCAGGAAGGCGTCCTGGTCCCAGGGATGGGACGAGATTTCACGGCGCAGCCATTGATAGGCGGTCTCGGCAGCTGTCGGACTCTGGGTGTGGGAGAGACTCACCGGAGCGCCCTTTGTGCAGTCTTTGCGTCCAGGTCGCTCAGCTTCAGGTCCTTGGTTTCCTTCGCGAAGGAAACCGAGACGATCGAGATGGCGCCCATGAGCACGAGATAGAGGGCGATCGCCTGACCCGAGCCGAACGCCTGGTACAGGGCCAGGGCGATGATGGGGGAGAGGGAACCGGCGATCAGGGAGGCGATGTTGTACGCGACGGACGTTCCGCTGTAGCGGACCTTGGTAGGGAACAGTTCCGAGAAGAACGCGCCGATTACCGAACTGTAGGCGGCGAAGATCAGCAGGCCGCCGACGGCGGCGAGGGTGATCATGACCGGCTGGCGGGTATCCAGCAGGGCGAAGAAGGCGAATCCCCAGATCACCGTCGCGGCCGAGGCAGCGATCATGATGGGCTTGCGGCCGATACGGTCCGCGAAGACCGCCAGCAGCGGAATGGTTACGACCGCCACGCCCTGTCCGGTCATGACGGCGGTCAGGCCGGTCTGGCGGTCCAGCTTCAGGATCTCGGTGACGTAGGTGATCAGGAACAGCGAATAGATGTAGAAGCCGGCGTTCTCACCCATCCGGGCGCCGGCGGCGATGAGTATTTCCTTCCAGTTGCCGCGGAAGAGCTCGGCCAGCGGGAGCCTGGCCTGCTTGGCGTGCTCGGCGTCGGCCTTCGCCTGGGACGCAAGGAACAGCGGTGTTTCCTGGACGTAGAGG
Source organism: Arthrobacter sp. OAP107 (assembly GCF_040546765.1). Taxonomy (NCBI): domain Bacteria; kingdom Bacillati; phylum Actinomycetota; class Actinomycetes; order Micrococcales; family Micrococcaceae; genus Arthrobacter; species Arthrobacter sp. OAP107. Next base: position 322,281 of record NZ_JBEPOK010000001.1, read on the forward strand.
CGCAGGATGAGCCCGATGATCACGAGCAGGGCCGAGAGGCCGAAGGCGATCCGCCAGCCCCAGGTCAGGAAATCCGCCGGGGGCATGACTGCCGACAGGACAGCAAGGACACCGGCTGCCATCAGGTTGCCCAGGGGCGGGCCGACGTTCGGCCACGATGCCCAAAAGGCACGCTTGGTGCTGTCGTCGTTGTACTCGGAGACGAGCAGGACCGCCCCGCCCCATTCCCCACCCAGGGCGAAGCCCTGGACGAGGCGAAGGAGTAGCAGGATCAGAGGTGCGGCGACGCCGATGGAGGCATACGGGGGAATGAATGCGATGAGCGCGGTGGCGATGCCCATCAGGAGCAGGCTTGCCACCAGGGTGGATTTGCGTCCGTGCCTGTCGCCGAGGTGGCCGAGGACGATCGCGCCCAGGGGGCGGGCAACGAAGCCTGCTGCGAAGGTGCCCAGGGCCAGCATGGTGCCAACAAACGGATCTGCGCTGGGAAAAAACAGTTTGTTGAAGACGAGGGCTGCTGCCGTGCCGTAGAGGAAGAAGTCGTACCACTCCACGGCGGTGCCGGCGAGGCTGGAGGCGGCAACTGCTGGAAGCGAGGTGTGCTGGCGGCGCACCGTTCGCTCCTGTTGGGAAACATTGCTCATGGGATTCCTTTGGGGTACAGGGACTGGGCCTGCCGCGCAGCATCACGCAAGCGGCCATCCGCCGGTTCCTCGGAACCGGCACCGGCTGAAGGGGCTCACAAACCAGGCGTCGACGGGATGTATACCGGGTCGTGGTTGGCCCGGCCTTGACGGGTCATGTGAGCTGCGTCAACAATAAGTGAATGGCTTTCACTAATCAAGCGGCAACGGAGCCGCCCACAAAAATCACCCCCCGGGCTGGGCTGAAGAAGAACGCAATCGGCACCCGCGACATTGTGTTCATGCTGGTCTCAGCGACCGCCCCGCTGACCATCGTCGTCGGGATCGCACCGCTCGCCCTCGCGGTGGGCGGGGTCGGCGCCCCGGTCATCTACCTCGCCGCGGCGGCCGGTCTGGCGCTCTTCGCCATCGGCTTCATGGCGCTTACCCGTCACATCCAGTCCTACAGCGGCTTCTACGGCTACATCACCAAGTCACTGGGGCGCGTCATCGGCCTTGGCTCCGGCCTCACCGCCTGGATGAGTTACAACGGCATCCAAGTCGGCCTCTACGGCCTCCTGGGCATCCAAGCGAACCTCGCGGTGAAATCCTTCACCGGCATCGAGCTGCCCTGGTGGCTCTACGCCGCCACCGCGATCGGCGCCGTCTGGTACCTGGGCTGGCGCGGAATCGACGTCGGCGCCAAGGTCCTGGCCGTCCTGCTGACCCTGGAAACAGCCATCGTGGCCCTGGTCGCGGCCTTCGTCCTGGCCCAAGGTGGCGCGCATGGCATCGGCTTGGACTCCTTCAGCCCCGAAGCGGTCTTCTCCCCGCAGTTCGCCGCAGTCCTCGGCCTTGGCTTCTCCGCCTTCATGGGCTTCGAATCCGGGGCACTCTACCGGGAAGAAGCCCGCGACCCCGACCGCAGCGTCCCCCGCGCGACCTACATCGCCATCGGTTTCATCGGAGCGTTTTACGCTTTCGCCGTGTGGGTGATTGTCCAGGCGTTCGGGCCCGACACCGTCCAGGACTTCGCGGCAGGGCACCTGGATGCCGGCGACACCGCTTACCTCATGGCCGGGCAGTTCGCCGGGGAATGGTGCGTGAACCTCATGAGTGTGCTCATCGTGACCAGCATCTTCGCCTCCCAGCTGTCGTTCCACAACACCATCAACCGTTACAGCCTTTCCCTCAGCCGCGAGGGCATCTTCCCCAGGCGCTCCGGCCGGATCAGCCCCCGCTACAACACCCCCTCCGTCGCCGGAGTCGAACAGACCCTGCTCGCGCTGGTCCTCGTGGCCGGAGCGGCCCTGCTGCGGCTTGATCCCTTCACGCAGTTCCTGATCTGGACCAACACCCCCGGAGTCGTGGGGATCCTGCTCCTGCAGACACTTACCGGGGTGGGCGTGGTGGTCTTCTTCGCCCGCCGTACGGGCCACGGCCTGCGCTGGTACGTCATCCCCTCCGCGGTGACCGCCAGCCTGATCATGTGTGCCGTGATCTACCTGATGGTAGACAACGCTGAACTGATCACCGGGCTGCCTGACGGGGACCCGATCAACACCGCCCTGCTGGTCATCGCACCGCTGGTCTTCGCCGCGGGAGGCACTGCCGCCATCATCCTGCGCCGCATCAACCGTCCCGCGTACGACCGGATCGGCCACGCCGAATGAAAGGGCCGGGCCTGATCTTGGGCGGCCTAGTCTTGGAGGATGCAGACATCCGAGCAGACCAGCCGCATGGGACGGCCCAAGACCCCGAGGCTTTCACGAAAGGCCATTGGCCGGGAAGCCCTGGCATTGTTCGAAGAGGAGAAGGGGCTCTCGATCCCGCGCCTCGCGGAACGGCTCGGGGTCCGGCAGTCGTCCTTCTACAAGCACGTCACCGGGCGCCAGGAAATCATCGAACTTGCCCGCGGATCCCTGGTCGACCGGGTTCGGGTCCCCGGCCCCGGCACCAACGAAGCGGGCCCGGACGATCTGGACACCGCGATCCGCCGCATCTTCGAATCTCTGCGGAAGGCCTACGCCCAAGTGCCGGCACTGCTGCCGGAGCTGCTGACCCAGCCCGTGTCGCACCCGGCGGCACTGGCCCTGTACGACAGGTTCGCAGCAATCTTCCTCAACGCCGGGGTCCCGGAGCAGCTGGTCCTGCCCACCCTGGAAACACTCGACAGTGCCGCCATCGGTGCCAGCCTCGATGCCATCACCATGGAATCGGCCTGGAGCATCAACGAAGAGGACCGGCCCAGTTACCCGAACCTGTCCGCGGCCCAGACGGCCGCGGCCACCAGCCAGGTGGACCGCTTCGCGTTCCTTGCCGACGTCCTGTCGGCAGGGCTGCGCGCGGCCATCAACGGCGGCACCTAGCCATACCCGGGGTGCCGCCGCGATCCCGAAACACCAGGAGCACAGCGTGAACACCCCCCAACCCACCGACACAGTTATCCTCTCGTCCAGCATCCTCCACGGAGACGACCTCCAGGAGGTGGCAGGATTCATCGCCATCGCCGACGGCCGTATCACCGCCATCGGACCCTCCAAAGACGCACCGGCATGGACCGGACACGCCGGCTGCGTGATCGACGTCGGGGATGCCACCATCACACCCGGACTGATCGACGCACACATCCACCCGATCCTGGGCGGTGCCACCATCGCCCGCGGCCTGGACCTCAGCGGCATCGCGGAGGCCGGCGCCGTCCGGGCCGCACTCGCCCGCTACGCCGCAGCCACGCCCCACCGCCCAGGCCAGGACTGGCTGTTCGCCTGGGGACTTGACCCGGTGATCTTCGGGGGCAGTGTCTTCAGCAACGGCCTCTTCCACGGCATCCTTGACGGGGAGCTTGTGTTCATCACGCTCTTCGACGCGCACGCAGCACTCGTCTCCGACGCAGGCATCCGACTGGCCGGGGTGACCGGCCAGGAGCAACTGGACGGTTCCGCCTACGTCGGCATCGATGACAGAGGCAAGCCCACCGGCATGCTCTACGAGATGGCAGCCATGGACCTCGTCCGGGCCATCCTCCCGGAACTGTCCTTCGAGGAGCGCGTGGACGAACTCGAACGGCTCCTTCACCGCATGGCCGAGTCCGGGCTGGTGGCCGGCCAGATGCTGGACTTCGGCCAGCCAGACTCCCTTGAGGTGCTGGAGGCTCTGGAAGAGCGGGGCGATCTGGCCATCCGGCTGCGGATCTCGCCGTGGATCATGCCGGGCGCAGCCAGGGGCGACCTCGACGCCATGCTGGCCCTGCAGGGCCGGCACGGCCGGCGCTGGCATGTGCGCGGCATCAAACTCATGATGGACGGAACCATCGACAACGGCACCGCCTGGCTGTTCGATCCTGACACCCACGGCGAATCCTTGCATCCGCTGTGGCGGCAGCCTGAGGAACTTGCCGCAGCCATGAGGTTCTTCCACGAAAACGGCATCCCCACCGCGACGCACGCCATCGGGGACAAGGCTGTCGCCTTTGTGGCAAAGACCATTGGAGCCCTTCCACCGAACGGGACGGTGCACCGGATCGAACACATCGAGTCCATTCCGGACCCGGTCCTGAAGGAAATCATTGATGCCGGTGCCACCACAAGCTTGCAACCAACACACTGCGCCCTGTATAGCCGCGCGGATCACGCCGACAACTGGTCCCGCAGGCTGGGCACGGAGCGAGCCAACCACGCCTGGCGGACGCGTGATCTCCGCGACGCCGGGGCCGTGGTCGCCCTCGGTTCGGACTGGCCCATCGCGCCGTTCGATCCTCGCGGGATCATTGCCGCCGCCCAGACCCGCCGGCCAGCCGGCCGGCCCGACGTCGAACCCGTGCAGCCGCAGCAGGCACTGTCCGCCCGCGCAGCCCTGGAAGGCTACACGAGCCAGTACTGGCAGTCGGTCGGCGAGAAAGGCGGCGTGCTGGAGGTCGGTGCACGGGCGGACCTGACGGTTCTTGGCTGCAACCCTCTGACGACAAACCCGGACGAGTTCGCGCACGCCCCGGTCATCCTCACGATGGTTGACGGCGAAGTCGTGGTGGAACAGCAGGTCGCCGTGGCCGAAGCAGGTTCCGCACGCTGACAACGGCGGGCGCCCTCGGCGCCCGCCGGTTTACCTCCCCACTCACCCCGGGCCGTTCTGCACCGGCTTGGGGGAGCTGTCAGTCGAGAGCTTTGCTGATGGCCTCGAACATCGCTGCTGCTGCAGGGCCGGCGAGCGGATCAACGGGTAGCGCTGTCGACGAGAATTTGACCCCCACCACTCCCGATTTCCGGTTGATGTAGACCATTTGCCCATGGATGCCCAGGCAGTAGGCCGTATCCCGGTCGTCCGAGAGGAACCAGAACTGGCTGCGGTACTTTCCGCCGGGCATCGCTTCTGCGTCCTTGCCCGCCGCGAACGCCTCCGCGGAATCGGGCCCGCCGGCGAAGATGTCGTCAACCCACGCAGATTCCAGGATTCGTTGGCCGCCCAGTGAGACCCCGCCGTCGCGAATCATTGCTCCGAAGCGGGCCATGTCTCCCAGCGTGGCGCAGATGCCGCCGTCGAACATGCCGGTCCCCACCGCATCGAGGGCGATATACGCGTCATGGCAGGCCCCGAGCGGTGACCAGAGAACGTCGGAGGTGAGTTCGGCGAACTGCCGGCCGCTCACCGCCTCGCACAGCCAGCCGAGGACATCGGTCTCGCAGCTGCGGTACTCGAAGTGACCGCCGTGTTCACGCTTCTGCTCCAAAGTCACCAGGAATTGCTTCAGCGTGGCTGCTTCACCGTGGCGGCGGGGTGCCCAGCCCACGGCTTTGTCCAGCTGCCGCACCTCGGAGCCAGGGTCGAGATACTCCTCGGAGAACTGGATGCCACTGCGCATATCCAGTACGTCGCGGACAGTGGCGCCCCGGTAACCGCAGGCAGCCAGTTCGGGGATGTAATGGTCTATCCGTTCGGCGGTATTCGATCTTCCCCTGCCCCACCAGGACGCCGACCACCGTGGAGACAATGGACTTGCTGACGGACATCAGCAGGTGCCTGGTTCCAGGGCCCATCTCGCCGAAATACTCCTCAACGAGCACCTCATTGCCCCGCAGGACCATCCACGCATCGGTGTGGGTGGTCGCCAGGATCTCGGCAACGGTGGTGCCGGCGCCACCGGGAAGCGGGACAGCCAGTCCCCGAAGCCCCCAGGAGTCCCCAGGCAATGCCGCCGGCTCTGTGGCGGCGCAGCCCGTGGACTCACCTTCAATCCCGGCAGTGGGAAACAGTTCGTCCATGTGAAGGAAGGACCAGGCCAGGCTGCCGGGCTCCTGCCAGTTGTCAACGGTAATCCTGCTTTGCTCGGAAGTAGTGCTTGCCATGCTGTTCCTCCATCGGCTCCGGCCTGGCGGCGGGTCTTGCTGGGGCCGTAACGACTTCGGTACGGCTTGAGCTCAACATACTTAAGTGAATGAGATTCACTTAAGTATGCCCCATGCCATGGAGGGCGGGAAGTCTGGAAACAAGGCCAAATTGCATATGGTCCGACCACTTCCGCAAAACGTGATTCCAGGCTCGACCAGAACGGCCCGCTTCCTTTCGGAAGCGGGCCGTTCTGGTAAGCGGGCCGTTCTTGGCTTGTGGACGTAGCCAGCGTCAGCCGCGGAGGCGCTCCATGCCGGGATCGAACAGCGGCTCGGCGCTGACCGTGGCGAGGACGCGGCGGCCGAAGTACTCGATCTCCACGGCGTCACCCTCCGATACAGCGGCGGGCAGCCAGGCGTAGGCGATCGGCTTGCGGATCGAGTAGCCGTACGCCGCGCTGGTGACGTAGCCGGACGCTACCCCGCCCACGTACACGGGTTCCTTGCCCAGCACGATGGATGTGCCGTCGTCGATCGTCAGGCAGCGCAGCACCTTCTCCGCCGGCTGTTCCTTGAGCGCAACCAGGGCCTCGGCCCCCACGTAGCCTTCCTTGTCCTTCGCCACGGAGAAGCCCAGGCCGGACTGGTACGGGTGGTGCTCGGTGTTCATGTCCGTGCCCCAGAGCCGGTAGCCCTTCTCCAGGCGCAGGCTGTTGAAGGCGCCGCGGCCGGCGGCGATGATGCCGTGCTCCTGTCCGGCTTCGAAGAGCAGGTCCCAGAGCTTGAGGCCGTATTCGGCGGTGGTGTACAGCTCCCAGCCGAGTTCGCCCACGTAGGACAGCCGCATGGCCGTGACGGGGATGCCGCCCACCGAAATTTCCTTGGTGCGGAAGTACTTTAGGCCGTCGTTGGTGAGGTCGTCGGCGCTGACCTTGCCGATGACCTCGCGGGCGAGCGGGCCCCACAGGCCGATGCAGCAGGTGCTGCCGGTGATGTCGGTGACGTGCACCCACTTCGCCGGGTCGGCGGCCGACTGCTTGCGGGCCTCGACGCGCAGGTAGTCGAAGTCCACGTTGCTGTTCACGCCGAGCTGGAAGTCTTCCTCCGCGAGCCGGGCGACGGTCACGTCACTGCGGATGCCGCCGTCGTGCTCCAGCAGCAGGCAGTAGGTCACCGCGCCGGGCTTCTTGGCGATGTTTCCGGTGCTCAGGCGGTGCAGCAGCTCCTGTGCGCCGGGGCCGTTGACGGCCAGGCGCTTCAGCGGCGTCATGTCATAAAGCGCGACGGCGGTACGCGTCTTCCACGCTTCGGCCGCCGAAATGGGGGAGGAGAACATGGCCGCCCAGGGTTCGCGTTCCGGGGCCTGCCACTCTGCCGGCAGTTCATCCAGCAGGGGGCGGTTTGCCTCGAACCAGTGCGGGCGCTCCCATGCGGCTGACTCGAGGAAGAAGGCACCGAGTTCCTTCTGGCGGACGTTGAACGGGCTGACGCGCAGGTCCCGCGGGGATTCCTTGGGCTGCAGCGGGTGCAGGACATCGTAGATCTCCACGAAGTTCTGCTGCGAGGTCTCGCTGACGTAGTCGTCGCTGGTCTGCACCTTCTCGAAGCGGGTGAGCTCGGTGCCGTGCAGGTCGGTGCGGGAACGGCCCTCAGTGAGCAGCTCCGCCACAGCCTTGGCCACGCCTGCGGAATGTGTCACCCAAACGGCCTCGGCAACGAAGAAGCCGGAGAGCTCCGGGGCTTCGCCGATCAGCGGGCCGCCGTCGGGGGTGAACGAGAAGATACCGTTGAAGCCGTCCTCGATCTGGGTGGCGTGCAGGGCGGGCAGCAGGTCCTGGCAGTCCTCCCACGCGGGCGCGAAGTCCTCTAGGGTGAAATCAAGTCGCGACGGCATCCGGTGGTCGGACATTTCCTCCGCGCCGACGCGGGGCAGCTGTTCCATGTCCACCGGCATCGGCCGGTGGGCGTAGCTGCCGATGCCGATCCGGTCGCCGTGCTCGCGGAAGTACAGGTCGCGGTCCTGGTAGCGCAGGATGGGCTTCTGGGCGCCATTGGGCAGGTCGTTCACGCCCTGGAGTTCAGGCAGCGGCGTGGTCTTGACGTACTGGTGGGCCAGCGGCAGCAGCGGTACCTCCAGGCCCACCATCTTGCCGAGCTCACGGCCCCAGAAACCGGCGCAGGAGACCACGATGTCGGCCGGAATCACGCCCGAGGAGGTCTCGACGCCGGTGACCTTGCCGTCCCACTGGGAAATGCCGGTGACGGTGGTGGAGCCGAGGAAGGTCACGCCGCGCTCCCGGGAGCGCTCAATCAGCAGCTGCACGGCACGGGCAGCCAGGGCCAGCCCGTCGGTGGGGATGAGCAGGCCGCCAAGGACCTCGCGGCCGCCGGTGAGCTTGCCGGTGTTCAGCAGCGGATAGATCTTTTCGCATTCATCGGCGTCGACGATCCGGCTTTCGACGCCCCAGGAGGTCATCACACCCATCTTGCGCTTGAGGTCGTTCAGGCGCTCGGGAGTGGTTGCCAGTTCCAGGCCGCCCACCTGGTTGAAGCAGGACTCGCCGTCCTTGCTCAGGGAAAGCAGCTTGTTCACCGTGTAGGTGGCAAATTCCGTCATGGTCCTGGACGGGTTGTTCTGGAACACCAGGCCGGGGGCGTGCGACGTGGAACCGCCGGCCAGCTCCAGTGGGCCCTGCTCGACGACGGTGATATTGTCCCAGCCGCGGCTGGCCAGCTCGTCCGCGAGGTTGGTGCCGACGATGCCGGCGCCGATGATGACGACGCGTGGTGATGCGCTCATGGTGTGTGGTTCTCCTGGTTCGCGTTAGCGGAAAATTAGCGGAATACGACCGTGCGGGTCTTGTTGAGCAGGACGCGGTGCTGGCAGTGCCACTTCACCGCGCGGGAGAGCGCCTGGCTCTCCGCGTCCCGGCCCACCGTCACCAGCGCATCGGGGTCCTGGGCATGGTCCACCCGGAAGACCTCCTGCTCGATGATGGGCCCCTCGTCGAGGTCCGCGGTGACGTAGTGGGCGGTGGCGCCCACGAGCTTGACCCCGCGGTCGTAGGCCTGGTGGTAGGGCTTCGCGCCCTTGAACCCGGGCAGGAACGAGTGGTGGATGTTGATGGCCCGTCCGCGCAGCTTCCTGCACAGATCGTCGGACAGCACCTGCATGTAGCGGGCCAGCACCACCAGGTCGGCGTCGTATTCGGCCACCAGCTCGAGCAGCCGTGCCTCGGCCTCGGGCTTGGTGCCGGCCGTAACCGGCACATGGATGAAGGGCAGCCCGGCCGCCTCGGCCATGGGCCGCAGGTCCTCGTGGTTGGAAACCACGACGGCGATCTCCGCACCCAGGCTGCCCGCCCGCCACCGGAAGATGAGGTCGTTCAGGCAGTGGCCGAACTTCGACACCATGACCAGCAGCCGCTGGGGGCGCCCGTCGTGGATGCTGAAGTCCATGCCGAACTCGCTGGCGGTAGCTGCGAACTCGGAGCTGAGGCTTTCGGCGGTCTGGCCGGCTTCATCGCCGGTCTGGCCGTCGGCGCTCTGGGTGAACGCACCATGGGTGAACGCCGTGCGCAGGTAGAGCTTGCCGCTGACGTGGTCATCGAACTGCTGGTGCTCCACGATGTCGAAGCCGCGGTCGGCCAGGAACGTGGTGATGGCGCGGACTATGCCCGGCCGCTCGGGACAGGCCAGGGTGAGGACAAACTCAGCGGTACGGGTCTTGGCACTGGCACCGGCTGCGGGCGCGCCTTCAAGGACTGTGGACAAGGTTTTCTCCTAGGGGTAGCAGCAGCGATGCAGTGGCAGGGCGGCTTAGACGTGGCCGTTTACGGTCAGCCCGGGGGGAAGGTTGGGTTCTTCTTTGGACTCGATGACCATGATGTCGCCGTCCACAACGGTGACTTCGTGCGTGCGGACAGGGAGTTTGGCCGGCGGCGCATCAACCTGTCCGGTGCGGAGATTGAACTTGGAAGCGTGCAGCGGGCACTCGACCTCGCAGCCTTCCACCCAGCCGTCGGTCAGCGAGGCGTCCTGGTGGGTGCAGGTGTCGTCAATGGCGAAGAGCTCGCCTTCCTCGGTGTGGAAGACGGCGATGGGCGGCGCGGTGTTCAGGCGCAGGGCTTCCCCTGGTGCCAGTTCGCTGAGCGGGCATGCCTTGTGCATGGGGGGCCTCTTTTCTAGTTGGGAAGGTATGTAGGTCTTGCTGGCGGTCTGTTCCGTATAGTTCAACAGCCGTCGTAATATGCAACAGCGTGCTTTCGATCACACCGTTTTGTCAAGGGGTAGGGGTCCGATTACGCGGCCGCCCTTTAATGAGTCGCCAAACCCTTGACAGTCACCGTGGCTTGGATCACGCTGTTGCATATAGCGATTGTTGTTGCGCTAAAAGCAATAGAAAGAGGGTGAAGAAAATGCAGACGCTTGCGATCGTAGGTGCCTCGCTGGCCGGCCTTTCCGCCGCGCGGGCAGCCCGCGCCCAAGGCTTCACCGGACGTCTCGTCATCATCGGCGATGAAGAGCACCGTCCGTATGACAGGCCGCCGCTCTCCAAGGACTTCCTGCTTGGATCCATTACGGCCGAGGACCTGTCCCTGGAAACCGAAACCGACGACCTCGGCGCCGAATGGCTGCTGGGTACGCGCGCCGTGTCCCTGGACGCTGATTCGAAAATCATCGGCCTGGCCAACGGTCAGGTTGTCCAGGCCGACGGCATCGTCATTGCCACCGGTGCACGGGCCCGCCAGCTCCCCCAACTCGCCGGCCTGAGCAACGTCTTCTCCCTGCGCACCCTCGCCGATGCGCAAAGCCTCGCGCCGGAACTGGTGCCGGGAAGCAAGATGGCCGTCATCGGGGCAGGCTTCGTCGGCGCCGAGGTTGCCTCCTCCGCCGCCTCCCGCGGCATGGACGTCACCCTGGTCGACACCAAGCCGGTGCCATTTGCAGCCCAGCTGGGCACGGAGATGGGCTCCGTGGTGGCCGGCCTCCACACCGCCAAGGGCGTCCGGCTCATCTCGTCGGCCGTTATTGAGGACTTCTACGCCGGCGAAGGAAACGTCACCGGACTCCGCCTGGCCGACGGAACGTTCGTGGCCGCTGACGTTGTGGTGGTGGGGATCGGTGCGGAGCCGAATGTTGAGTGGCTTGCCGGGTCGGGGGTGGAGGTCGACGGCGGTGTGTTGTGTGATGCGATGGGTCGCACCAGTGTCCCGGGCATCGTGGCGGTGGGGGACTGCGCTGCCTGGTTCGACGCCGCTGTTGATAGGCATCGCCGGGTGGAGCACTGGACCGGTGCGCTGGAGCGGGCGGCGCTGGCGGTGCGGGCCCTGCTGGACAGTGATTCCCCGGCCCAGCCGCTGAAGCCGCCGTATTTCTGGTCGGACCAGCACGGGGTGAAGATCCAGTTCGCCGGCCACTCAGCCGGCTATGACCGCCTCGACGTCGAAGCGGGGGATGCTGCCGAGCACAGTCTGCTGGCCGTGTACTACCGGGAAGACGTTCCCGTTGCCGTGTTGGGCATGAACCAGCCGCGCCTGTTCACCAAGTGGCGGCGGAGCCTGGCGACGCCGGCGGCCCAACCCGCCCTCGCCGGTGCCGCCGCGGGACTGTAGTCCCCACCCTTCTGCATTTTTTGAGTTGTTTGTGTTTTTGATAGGAGAGCAAATTGTCTGTTGAGGTATCCACTCCGAGCCTGATCCCGACGTTGGGCGGCCACCTGTATACGGATCCGGCGATTTTCCGGGCGGAGCAGGAGCGTATTTTTGAGCAGATGTGGTTCTGCGCGATCCGGTCCTCGGACCTGGATAAGCCCGGGGCGTGGCAGACGGTGCAGGTGGGCCGGGAATCGGTGTTGATCTCGCGGACCCGCAAGGGTGAGATCCGGGCGTTTTACAATGTGTGCCGGCACCGTGGCGTGAAGTTGTGCATGGAGGAAAAGGGTGAAGCGGCCCGGAACTTCCAGTGCCCGTACCACGCCTGGACGTATGACTTCGAGGGCAAGCTGATCGCTGCCCCGAACCTGACCAAGATGCCGGACATCGACCGGGACGAGTACGGCCTGTCCAAGGTCCACATCCGCGAGTACCTTGGCTATGTCTGGGTGTGCCTGGCCGAGGAGCCGCCCTCCTTCGAGGAGGATGTGATGGGCGCGATCGAGGAGCGCCTGGGCAACGTGCACGCCATTGACGGGTACGACGTGGCGAACCTGTCCGTGGGCCGGCGGATCCGGTATGACGTGAAGGCGAACTGGAAGCTCATCATTGAGAACTTCATGGAGTGTTACCACTGCGCTACGATCCACCCGGAACTGACCGAGGTCCTGCCGGAGTTCGCTGACGGCCTGGCCGCGCAGTACTTTGTGGGCCACGGTGCGGAGTTCGGTGAGGACATCAAGGGCTTCACCGTGGACGGGTCCGAGGGTCTGGACGTCATTCCGGGCGTGGGCGAGGACCAGGACCGCCGGTACTACGCGATCACGATCAAGCCGACGGTGTTCGTGAACCTGGTCCCGGACCATGTGATCATCCACCGGATGTTCCCGATGTCCGCGGACCACACGATCGTTGAGTGCGACTGGCTGTATCTGCCTTCGGTCGTGGAGTCCGGCAAGGATGTCACGGCGTCGGTGGAGCTGTTCCACCGGGTGAACATGCAGGACTTCGACGCGTGCGAACGCTGCCAGCCGGGCATGGCCTCCAAGTCCTACGCCAAGGGCGGGGTCCTGGTCCCGTCCGAGCACCACATCGGTGCCTTCCACGACTGGGTCAACGAAAAGGTCGGCGACGTCAAGCTCACCGGCGAGGCCCTGCTCGGCCTCACCGCGGACACCCCGCCGCTGGAGGAACGCGCCGAAACCCTGCAACGCAAAGAAACTACTGCCCCGGCCTCCTAAGGTTCCAATCCACTGACTGGGCCTGCCGAAACCAAGGTTTCGGCAGGCTCAGTCATTTAAGCGGCAACTGTCACCGGTGTGTGTAGCCCATCTTTGCGCTGATGGCCAGGCCGGCCTCCTGGAGTCCCTGGATCAGGCCCGGCGTATTTTCCGGGTCGAAGCGGAAGGCGGGGCCGGAGATGCTGACGGACCCGATGACCGTCCCGAAGTGGTTGTACACGGGCACCGCCACCGCGGTGAGCCCGATCTCGAATTCCTCGTGCACAAGGGCGTAACCGTCGCGGGAAACGTCGAGGAGCTGGTTTTCCAGGATCTCCCGGTCCGTGATGGTCCGCGGGGTGCGGGCCGGAAGGCCCACCTTGCCCAGGATCCGGGAGCGTTCCTCAACCGGCAGTGCTGCCAGCAGTACCTTGCCGCTGGAGGTGGCATGGAGGGGCGTCAGACTGCCCACCCAGTCGGACGTTGCCAGCGTTGACGGGCCCATGGCCTGGTCCACGTTCACCGCATAGTTTGAGCGTAGGACGGCGAGGTTGACGGTTTCCTTGTACTGGTCTGCGAGGCTTTCCAGGATGGGGCGTGCTTCGTGGACCAGGCTCAGCCGGCCGGGAATGGAACTGGCCAGCCGCAGGATGCCAAAGCCCAGCTGATACTTGCCACGGTCGTTGTTCTGCCGCACGATCTCCCTGGACACCAGCGAGCCGAGGAGCCGCGAGACGGTGGACTTGTGGACGCCCATTTCGTCGGCGATTTCACTCACGCCAGCGTGTCCGTCCCGGGCGAGGATCTCCAGGATCTGCATGGCGCGGTCCACTGACTGGACGCCTCCGCCCTGGGCGTCCGGGTCCCTGCCAGTCCCTGGTTCATCTCTTGCAGCCATCAGTGGTGCTCCCATGTTGTCGCCGTGACCAGCGGTCAGGCCTGCACCATCGCGCTTACTTCACACGTCTGATCCTAGACCGCGGCGGACAACCGGGCGTCATCTGACCAGCGGCGGCCGCAGCTCCGGGTGCCAGGGGAGCGCAAATGCCGGAACCGGCTCGCCCAGCTGAACGCCGCGCGACGGAACGGCCATGACGCCGTCGGCGTTGGCCAGTCCGCGCATCATTCCGGGCCCGGTGTAGTGGACGGGAGCCGCCAAGCCGTTGACCCAACGGAACGGCATGAGCCGGGTGGACGCGCGGTGGGCGTCGATGGTGGTGCCGCACGGCACCCGGTTGATGCCGGGCAGCGGCTGGTGGCCGAGCGCGGCCAGCAGCGGGCCGCCAACCGTGAAGAGTGCCATGAGGGCGGCGAGCGGATTGCCGGGAAGTCCGACGACGAACCGGCCGTTGGGCAGTTTGCCCAAGGCGGCGGGGTGGCCGGGCCGCATGGCGATGCCGTCGATGAGGAGCCGCCCGCCGAGCGCCAGCACGGCATTTCGGAAGTGGTCCGCGCCGGAGCGTCCTGTGCCGCCGGTGGTCACGATGACGTCGGGCCATTGCCCCATCGGCGCCTCGGAGGCGCCCAGGGCCGTGAGCCATTCCTCGTAGGAGTCCCCGATCCGGACCAGCGGCCCCGGAACACCGCCAAGCATCTGGATGACGGTGCCGAGCTGGGGGCCGAATGCATCCCGGACCTGTCCCGGTGCCGGCGTGCTGCCCGTGACCACCTCTGAACCGGTGACCAGCATTTTCACCAGTGGCTTGCCGCGGACCGTCAACCGGTCGAACCCGGCGACGGCGGCCAGCGCGATATGCGCAGGGTTCAGGGTTGTCCCGGCGGGGACCAGCACCTCGCCGGCTGCCGCTTCCTCGCCCGACTTGCGGATGTGCTGGCCCGGGCGGGGTTCGCCGGGGGATGCCGCCTCACCCACGAACAACACGGTCCGGCCGTCAGCCTGCGGGGCAACGCGTCCGCTCTCAACGCGGAGCACCGCCTGGGCGCCCGGAGGGATGACGCCGCCGGTGACCACGGGGCTGGCCTCTCCGCTGCGGAGCGGGGCCCCCGGTTCCGTCAGTACCCAGGGCCCGTCGCCACTGACCGTCCAGCCATCCATGGCGGACGAGGCGTAATGGGGCATCTCCTGAAGCGCGACGACGTCCCCGGCAAGGGTTCTTCCGTTCGCCTCCCGGAGCGGGACATGCTCCGGTCCAAGGGCGCTGGCGCAGTCAAAGGCCAGACGCCGTGCTTCCGCCCAGGTGTGCTCGCCGTGGGCGGCGGGGCCGCCGGCTGTGCCCGGACTCTCGATGGTTCGAAGGGCTGGAGCTGTCACGGGTTGTTCCCTCGTTGGATGGTTGGCAGGTGTCGTTTCCCGAAAGCGGTGCTCCGGCGCTTACCTCCCCAGGTATTTCAGGCCTCCGAAACACCGTTTACGGGAAACGAAACTGCTCTACGTCCTTGACGGTCCGGGCTCCCACCCGGACCGCCTTGCGCCCTGATATTCCAAATATATCGTAAAGATATATCAGTTAGGAAGGGTTGCAAGCATCTGATTTTCCTTTGCCTTGGCGCCCGCTGGTTCGAGCCGCACGACGACGGACTTGGACGTTGGGGTTCCGCTGGTGTCGGCCACGGAGTCAAGCGGCACCAGCACGTTGGTTTCCGGGTAGTAGGCCGCCGCGCAGCCCTTCGGCGTGGAGTAGCTAACGATGCGGAAGCTTTCTGCACGGCGTTCCGTGCCCCGGAACTCGGACACCAGGTCCACCAGGTCGCCGTCGGCATAGCCCAGCTCCGCGATGTCGGCCTCGTTGACCAGCACTACGCGCCGCCCCCCGTGGATTCCGCGGTAGCGGTCGTCCTTGCCGTAAATGGTGGTGTTGTACTGGTCGTGTGAACGCAGGGTTTGCAGGACCAGCCGGCCGGACGGGACCCGGATGTACTCCAGGGGGTTCGACGTGAAGTGTGCCTTGCCGGTGGTGGTCTTGAATTCCCTGTTGTCCCGTGGCGGGTGCGGCAGCACGAAACCGCCGGGGTGCTGGATTCTCTCCTCGAAATTCTCGAAGCCGTCGATGACGGCCTCGATGTGCTTCCTGATCAGGGAGTAGTCGTCCCGGAGCGCGGGCCAGTCGGCCACCGGCGAGTTGGGGCGGGGCTGGCCGTCCGCGCCGGTGAACACCTTGTGCGCGAGGTTGCAGACGATGGCTACCTCAGACATCAGGTGCTCGCTGGCGGGCTTGAGCCGGCCGCGGGATGCATGGACGGCGCTCATGGAATCCTCCACGGTGACTCTCTGGTCACCGGAACGCTGGGCATCCCGTTCTGTGCGGCCCAGCGTGGGAAGAATCAGGGCGCGCTTTCCCGTCGACAGGTGGGAATGGTTCAGTTTCGTCGAGATCTGCACGGTCAGCCGGGTGTTGGCGAGGGCCTTCTCGGTGGCGTCCGAGTCCGGGGCTGCCCGCACGAAGTTCCCGCCCATGCCCACGAAGAGCCTGACCTTTCCGTCACGCATTGCGCGGATGGCGGCGACGGTGTCGTAGCCGTGCGCCCGGGGCGAACGGAACTGGAATTCCTGGTCCAGCCGGTCGTGGAAGCCCTCGGGCATCCGTTCGAAGATGCCCATGGTCCGGTCGCCCTGGACGTTGGAGTGTCCGCGGACCGGGCAGACTCCCGCTCCGGGTTTGCCGATATTGCCCTGCAGCAGCAGGACATTGACCACGTCGCGGAGGGTGGGCACCGAGTGCTTGTGCTGGGTTAGGCCCATTGCCCAGCAGACGATCGTGGAGCCCGAGGCCAGGAGCCGTTCACCGGTGGCGTCGATCTGCTCCCGGCTCAGGCCGGTCGCTTCGACGATGTCGTCCCACTGCACCTGTTCCAGCTGTGCGAGGTAGGACTCGACGCCGGACGTGTGGTTCCTGATGAAGTCGTGGTCAAAGACAGTGGCCAGGCCCGGGGTGTTCCTGCCTGCGCGTTCCGCGTCCAGCAGGTATTTCCCGAGGCCTTGGAAGAGTGCCTGGTCGCCGCCGGCCCTGATCTGCAGGAAGTCATCCGTGAGCTGCGTTCCCACCAGCGTGCCCGAGATGGTCTGCGGGTTCTCGAAGTGCAGGAGCCCTGCCTCGGGGAGCGGGTTGACGGACACGATGGCGGCGCCGTTTTTCTTGGCCTTTTCCAAGGCACTGAGCATGCGCGGGTGGTTCGTGCCCGGGTTCTGGCCTGCCACAAAGATGAGGGACGCCGTTTCCAGATCCTTGAGGCTGACAGATCCCTTGCCGATGCCAATGGTTTCCACCAGTGCCGATCCGGAGGACTCGTGGCACATGTTCGAGCAGTCAGGAAGGTTGTTCGTGCCCACGCCGCGGACCAGCAGCTGGTACACGAAGGCCGCCTCGTTGGAGGTCCTGCCGGAGGTGTAGAAGACGCTCTGGTCCGGATCGTCCAGGTCCCTGAGTTCCTGGGCGATCAGTTCCAGGGCATCGTCCCAGTCGATGGGCCTGTAGTGGGTTGCGCCCTCGTCCAGGACCATCGGGTGGGTCAGTCGTCCCTGCTGTCCCAGCCAGTAGTCATCGCGGGTCTTCAGCTCGGCGACGGAATGGCGGGCGAAAAACTCCGGACCCACCCGGCGGCGGGTGGCCTCCTCCGCCACCGCCTTGGCGCCGTTCTCGCAGAATTCCGCGGCATTGCGCTTTTCATGTTCCGGCCAGGCGCAGCCCATGCAGTCGAAGCCGTCGATCTGGTTGACGGCCATCAGCGTCTGGACGCTGCGCAGCGGCCCCATCTGCTCCAGCGATATCTTCAGGGCGTTGGCCACCGCGGGGATGCCGACCGCCTTGGTTTTGGGTTTGCTGACGCTCAGCTTTGACTCATCGATGTTCTCGCGGGGGGCTTTGGAGGCCATGGGCTTTTCCTTCAGATCAGTGCCGTGTAAATCCGTGCAGTGTTTGTCCGCGCAGTGCAGTGGGGCGTGCGTTGCCTAGGGAACGCCGACTGTGACGACGTCGCCGTTCTCGCGGAAGAACATACGGCGGCCGCCCCCGAAGGTGCGAACCAGCCAGATGATCCGGCCGTCCTCGGTCAGATCGTCGACCCAGCCGCTGTGGGGGACCGTGTATTGCTCCAGCACGGTGACGAAATCGCCCGGCCTGAGCGCAGACCAGTCGGCCACGACCTTCGTGCCGGCGGCCTGGGGAGCGGTGCTGGCTGTCATCAGTGCCCCGGTTACCGCGCGAGGACAGGCGTCGGGACCGCGCGGAGCTGTTCGCGGGCAGCTTCGGCCGTGTGGAGAAGCAGCAGCGCCGTGGTGACTGAGCCCACGCCGCCGGGGACAGGCGTCAGCGCGGCAGCGACCGGACGGACGCTGGCTTCGTCGACGTCGCCCGCGAGCGAGCCGTCGGAGAGCACGTTGGTTCCCACATCGATGACCACTGAATGGTCCGAAACATCCGTCCCGGTGAGCAGCCCGGTGCGGCCCGCGGCAACCACCACGACGTCGGCGGCCTTGGTGTACTTCCCGAGCGGACCGGACTTCGAGTGGCAGACGGTGGTGGTGGCGTCCTTCTGCAGCAGCAGCAGGGACAGCGGCTTGCCGACCACTGTGGAACGGCCCACCACCACCACGCTGCGGCCGGCCACCGGAATGTCGAAGTGGTCCAGGATTTCCACCACGGCCCGTGCCGTGGCCGGGGCGAAGGCGCGTTCCCCGACGGCGAGCAGTCCGAGGCTCAGCGGGTTGGCGCCGTCGATGTCCTTTTCCGGTGCAATGTACCTGACCAGCGCCTGGGTTTTCACGCCGGGAGGCAGGGGTGTCTGCAGGATGATGCCATGGAATGCAGGGTCCGCGCTCAGGTCCTTCAGCACGGCGGCGAGCACCTGTTCGGTGGCGTCGTGGCCGACGTCGATGATCCTGCAGCCGATGCCGGCGTTTTCCGCGGCGCGCTCGATGGAGCGCACGTACCAGTGCGTGGAGCTGTCCTCCGTCGCAACTACGACGGCGAGGGTTGGGCGTGTGCCCTCCTCGGCCAGAGCCGTGGCCTGGGCGGTGGCCTGCTGCTGGATCAGTTTGGCGAGGGGCTTTCCGGAGAGCAGAGATGCCGTCATCGGAGGATCCTTTCGCGTACCTGGCGTGAGAGCGAGTCAGCAGCCAGAACGACTTTTTCTTCAAGCCCATCGGTTTGCTCCGCCAGTGCGGCGCGCGCCGGGGCGTCCTTGATGGCCACGACGTTGATGTCGATGTTGACGCGGGCCGTGGTAGCGGCAGCCCTGGCCGCGTCGGCTGCGGCGGCGATGTCGCTGATGACGTTGGGGTTGGCAATATCCAGAAGCTCGGCGGCGAGCTCGACGACGGCGCCCGACAGCCTGATCAGGCGCGCCGGCGGCTGGGCAGCCTGGCCAAGCGCGTCGTTGATGGCGGCTGCGCGTGCCGTCCGCTCAGTGTCGCTGGCGGCGGGCAGCTTGTAGGAAGCGATCACGGCTTTGAAGGCGGCTTCGTCGGCGTCGGCCAGCCCCAGCGTCTCGCCGATGAGCTGGTCCGCGGCGGCAATGATTCTGGAGGTAGTCTCTTCGTGCTGCGCATATTTGTCGCCGGTGCTGAACCGCGCCACCATTGCCACGAGGGCAGCACCCTGCGCCGCGTGCAGCGCCGCAGCCGCGCCGCCACCAGGGGTGGGCTTCCGCGAGGCAAGCCTGCCGAGGTAGTCGTTAATTGTTTCTGAACCGATCATTTGTCCATTCCTGGGCTGGTAGGGGCTGGGGCGGAAAGGGGGCTGCACGCAGCCCGGCTCCCGTTGCGAGGATGAGCCGGGCCGCGTGCCCCCGGAGGGCCCTGCGGGCTGCTTAGCCGCGGAGCCTGGTCATTTTCGGGTCGTACAGGGGGTCTTCGGTGACGGTGGCGGTGATGCGTCGTCCGAAGTATTCGATCTCGACGGAGTCGCCCAGGGAAACGGTGGCTGGGAGGTAGGAGTAGGCGATGGGTTTGGCCACGGTGTAGCCGTAGGCGGCGCTGGTGACGTAGCCGAGGGCCTGTTCCTTGTAGAAGACGGGTTCCTTGCCGAGGACGATGGAGCGGCCGTCGTCGATGGTCAGGCAGCGCAGCCGGCGGGCGGAGCCTTCTTCGGTCCGGCCTTCGAGGGCGGCCTTGCCGATGAAGCTTTCCTTGGCCATCTTGACGGCGAAGCCGAGGCCGGCTTCGTAGGGGTCGTGTTCGGTGGTCATGTCTGTTCCCCAGGAGCGGTAGCCCTTTTCGAGGCGCAGGGAGCTGAACGCTGCCCGGCCGGCCGCGATGACGCCGAAGGGCTGTCCTGCCTGCCAGAGCGCGTCCCAGAGCCGTTGTCCGTTGTCCGCGGAGGTGTACAGTTCCCAGCCGAGTTCGCCGACGTAGGACAGGCGCATGGCGGTGACCGGGATGCCGCCGATGACGACGTTCTTGGCGCGGAAGTATTTCAGCCCGTCGTTGGTGAAGTCGTCCTCGCTGACCTTGCCGATGAGGTCACGGGCCAGCGGGCCCCAGAGGCCGATGCAGCAGGTGCCGCCGGTGGTGTCGCGGACCTGGACCCAGTCGGAGGCGGAGCCGCTTTGGCTCTGGTGCCTGGCTGCCCTGGTGAAGTAGGCGGTGTCGATGTTGCCGTTGGCGCCGAGCTGGAAGGTGTCTTCGTCCAGCCGGGCGACGGTGATGTCGCTGCGGATACCGCCGGCGTGGTCGAGCAGGAGGGTGTAGGTGACCGCGCCGGGTTTCTTGTCCAGGTCCGCGGTGGTCAGCTCCTGCAGCAGTTTCAGGGCGCCGGGGCCGGAGACTTCCAGGCGCTTGAGCGGGGTCATGTCGTACATGGCCACGGCGGTGCGGGTCTTCCACGCTTCGGCCGCGGCGATGGGGGAGCTGAACATGTTGGACCAGGCGTCCCGGGCCGGGGGCAGCCACTGGGCCGGCATCTCCTTCAGGAGCGGGGCGTTGGCTTCGAACCAGTAGGGACGTTCCCACCCGCCGGATTCCAGGAAGAAGGCTCCGAGTTCCTTGTGCCGGGCGTGGAACGGGCTGACGCGCAGGTTCCGGGGGGAGAGTTTGGGCTGGAGCGGGTGCAGGACGTCGTAGATTTCCACGAAGTTCTGCTGCGAGGTTTCGCTGACGTATTCGGGGGTGAGCTGGACTTCCTCGAAGCGGTTGATGTCGCATTCGCCGAGGTCTGTTTCGGACCGGCCGGTGGTCAGCAGTTCGGCCATCGCCTTGGCGACACCGGCGGAGTGCGTGACCCAGACGGCCTCGGCGACGTAGAAGCCGTCCAGTTCCCTGGACTCGCCAAGGAGGGGCCCGCCATCGGGGGTGAAGGAGAAGATGCCGTTGAAGCCATCCTCGATCTCGCTTTCGGCCAGGCCGGGGAGGATCTGCTTGGACGCCTCCCATGCGGGCAGGAAGTCCTCGAGGGTGAAGTCCAGGCGGGAGGGCATGTTGTGCTCGCTGACGGACTCGGGGGCGTAGGTTCCCAGAGTCTCGAGGTCCACGGGCATGGGGCGGTGGGCGTAGGAGCCGATGCCGTAGCGTTCGCCGTGTTCGCGGTAGTAGAGGTCCTGGTCCTGGTGGCGCAGGATCGGCAGGGTGGCCCCGTTGGGCACTTCGTTGCGGCCGCTCAACTGGGGTACCGCCGTCGTCTTCACGTACTGGTGGGCCAGCGGAAGCAGGGGAACGGCCATGCCGATCATGGCGCCGATCTTGGCGCCCCAGAACCCGGCGCAGGAGATCACAATGTCAGCCGGGATCACGCCCTCGGCCGTCTGCACGCCGGTGACCCGGCGGCCGGACTGTTCGATCCCGGTGACGGTGGTGTTGCCCTGGTACTTCACGCCCGCGGCCTCGGTGCGCTTGATCAGCAGCTGCACGGCCCGGGCGGCGCTGGCCAGGCCATCGCTGGGGACGTGGAGGCCGCCCAGGATGTCCTCCTCGTTGATCAGCGGGTAGAGGTCCTTGCACTCCGCCGCCGAAAGGATGGAGCCCTCGATGCCCCAGGAGGCTGCGTAACCGAGCTTGCGCTTCAAATCGGCGAGGCGGGTTTCGGTGGTCGCCACCTCCAGGCCTCCCACCTGGTTGAAGCAGCCCACACCGTCCTCGGTCAGGGAGAGCAGCTTTTCGACCGTGTACTTGGCAAAGGACGCCATGGTCTTGGACGGGTTGGTCTGGAAGACCAGGCCCGGGGCGTGGGAGGTGGAGCCCCCGGGCATGTTCAGCGGCCCCTGGTCCAGGACCGTGATGTTGTTCCAGCCCCGGGCGACCAGTTCGTCGGCCAGGTTGGTGCCGACGATGCCGGCACCGATGATGACAATACGTGGCGTGGATGCCATGTGCTTTCTCCTGCGGATCTAAGTATTGGGCTGCTGCGCGGCCGGTGCGTGGCCGCTTTAGCGGAAGACGATGGTGCTGGACTGGTCGATCAGCACACGGTGCTCGCAGTGCCACCGCACCGCGCGGGACAACGCCAGGGCCTCCGCGTCCTGCCCGATAGTGGAGAGCGTGGCGGGTCCGTAGCTGTGGTCCACGCGGATGACTTCCTGCTCGATGATCGGACCCTCGTCAAGGTCGGCGGTGACGTAGTGCGCGGTCGCGCCCACCAGCTTGACGCCGCGGTCGTAAGCCTGGTGGTAGGGGCGTGCACCCTTGAACCCCGGCAGGAACGAGTGGTGGATGTTAATCGCCCGGCCCGCCAGCGACCGGCACAGGTCATCGGAAAGCACCTGCATGTACCGGGCCAGGACCACGAGGTCGATGTTGTACTCCTCCACCAGCTCCAGCAGGCGCCGCTCGGCATCCTGCTTGGTTTCCGGAGTCACCGGAATGTGGACGAACGGGAGACCGGCGGCCTCGGCCATCGCCCGGTGCGTTTCGTGATTGGAAACCACCAGGGCCAGGTCCCCGCCAAGGCTCCCGCCCCGCCAACGGAAAATCAGGTCGTTGAGGCAGTGCCCGAACTTGGACACCATGACCAGAAACCCGCTGCTTGGTCTCATCATGGACGTTGAACTTCATCTCGAAACGCTCCGCGATGGGACGGAACTCCTCCTCGAGCACCTGCAGATCGTAATCCGTGGCACCCGAGAAAGCCGTGCGCAGGTGCAACGTCTGGCGCAGGCCGTCATCGAACTGCTGGTGCTCTTCAATGTTGAATCCACGCTCAAACAGGAAAGTAGTTACTGCCTGAACGATCCCGGCACGCTGCGCACACGACAGTGTGAGCACGAACTTGCCGGTTTTGGTTTCTTTAGAGGCTTCTGGCTGCGCGGCCGGCCTGGTGTTTGTGGCTGTGTCCACAACGGTCATGTCGCATCCTTTAGATATATGGTTAATCACCGTATTGATATATCAGGGGTGATGGCCAGCGTATACTGGTGTGCGGATGAGGTCAATAGTCGAATGTTGGCCCGCAGGAGAGGCGGAGCGGTGGCGTTTGAAGCTTTGGCGGTAACGGAGGCCGGAGGTTCGAGGTCCCTGGCCGATGTGGCCTATGAACGGATCCGCGACAGCCTGCTGACCTTGGAGATCCGGCCCGGCGATCCGCTTTATGACGAAGGGATCGCCAAGGAGCTCGGCGTGGGGCGCACTCCGGTCCGGGAAGCACTGAAGCGCCTTGAGGTGGACCGGCTGGTGGTGACCTATCCGCGGCGCGGCACCTTCGCGACGCGCGTGGAGGTTACGGACCTCGCATTCATCTCCGAGATCCGCGCCCAGCTGGAGCCCCTCGCAGCCTCCCGTGCCGCCAGGGTTGCCAGCGCGGCCGCCCGGGACCGCCTCCGCCTCATCGTGGAGGAAGTGGAGGCCTTCGACGTGGACAGCGCATCTGTGGTGGAGACCTTGCGCCTGGACGCACGGGTGCACCAGGGGATCTACGCCGCAGCGGCAAATCCACACCTGGAGGACGCGCTGATCCGCTACGACAACCTGGCAACACGCATCTGGTGCATGGTGCTGGACCGCCTGCCGAACCTTTCCAGGCACGTGCACGAGCACGTCAGACTGCTGGAAGCGGTGATCGAGGGCGACGAGGCCCGGGCGGCAGAACTGGCCCGCGAACACGTGGACGGTTTTGAGAAGGCCGTGCGGACGGCCCTGTTCGCCGCCTAAGGCCGACGGCGTGACGTTGCCCCGCCGTCGTTATCGCTAAAGAGGTGTCCCCGTCGCTCCTGCGACGGGGACACTTCTGTTTCTGGGGTGCGGCTACCGCCACGCGTCCTGGGCGGCGATGATCTCGTGCGCCTCTGCTTCGGTGTCCACGCTCGGCATGGAGCCCGGCAGCGGTCGTCCTGCGGACTCCCGAAGGAAATAGATGGCTATCGCTCCAATGACCGACGTCGCCATCAGGTAATAGGCGGGGGCCATGTCGTCCCCGGTGGCCGCGATCAGGCCCTGGACCAGGAACGGCGTCGTCCCGCCGAAGATCGCCACGGAGAAGTTATAAGCGATGCCCATGCTGCTGTAGCGGCATGACGTGGGGAACATCGCCGGAAGTGCCGAGGCAAGGTTGGCCACATAAAAGGTCACAGGGAAGGCAACCAGGGACAGACCCGCCAGGGTGGACCAGACGCTTCCGATGCCAATTAGCAGAAAGGCCGGGACGGCAAACAGGATGGTGCTTCCGGCCCCGATCCACAGCACCGGGCGCCTTCCGATGCGGTCCGAAAGCTTGCCGGTCAGCGGGATACACAGGGACATCACCACGAGGATCGGAAGGGTAAGCAGTGTGCCGTGGACGGGGTCGTAGCCCTTGGACTCGGTCAGGTAGGTGGGCATGTAGGACGTCAGGGCGTAGCCGACGGTGTTCGCGGCCCCGGCGAGGATCATGGCCAGCACGATCTGGCGCCAGTGGCTTTTCAGAAGGCGCACCGGGCCGCCGGCGGAGGCTTCCTTCTGCGATCCGGACTCATGCGCCCCTGTCTCTGCGCCAAGGACCGCCTGGAACTGGGGGGATTCCTCAATCTTGTTCCGGAAGTAGATGGCGATCAGGCCCAGCGGTCCGGCCGCGAGGAAGGGCAGCCGCCAGCCCCAGTCCTCCATGGCGGCTTCGCCGAGGGTGACCTGCAGGACAGAGACGGTGGCGGCGCCCAGGGCAAAACCGATGTAGGAGCCCATGTCCAGGAAGCTGGCGAAGAAGCCGCGCCGCTTGTCAGGGGCATATTCACAGACGAACGTGGTGGCGCCGGCATACTCACCGCCGGTGGAGAAGCCCTGCACGAGCTTCAGGAGGACCAGCAGCGCCGCGGCCCAGACGCCTATTTGTGCGTAGCCGGGCAGGAGGCCGACGGCGAAAGTGCTGGCCGCCATCAGCATGAGGGTCGCGGCGAGCACTTTCTGCCGCCCCACCTTGTCGCCAAGCCAGCCGAAGACGACGCCTCCGATGGGGCGGGCGATGAACGTCGCTGCGAACGTGCCGAGCAGGAACAGGGTCTGGACCGTCCTGTCGGCCTCCGGAAGGAACACCGGACCCATGGTGGTGATCAGATAGCCGAAAACCCCGACGTCGTACCACTCCATGGTGTTGCCCACGATCGTGCCGCCGAGGGCCTTCTTGAGCATCCGCTGGTCCACGACATTGACGTCGGACACCGTGAGCCGGCGGGAGTACGGTCTGTCTTTACTGCTCTGGTCGGTTGTGACATCACCTTTGACTGTCATAAAGGGTTCCTTACTGAGTGTTGGCGGGGACTTGCAGGCAGCGGGCTGCCCTTCACCCCGCGGACAGATTCGGGTTCTCGGACTCCAGGGCCCGGAAGGCGCCGTCCGGGACTATGGCTTTCTACGTGGGACCGCGCGTGGGATCCTCCCGTGTTCCGCATGAATCAACAGGGTTCGCTTTATGCAACAGAGTGCGTCAGCTCACAGTCCATTGTCAAGAACATGACACCGGGGAGTGCGGCTGCTTAAATGGGACAGCGAACGGCCTCCGCCACTGCCTGGCGGGGCCGTCCGCTGCTTACCGGGTCTTACCCGGCTACTTCTTACTCGGGGATTTTGGCGAGGGTTTCGCGTTCGGCGGCGATGGTGGTGTTCTCGCCGTGTCCGGTCCTGACGATGGTGTCCGGGGGCAGGGTGAGGAGCCGTTCGCGGATGGAGGTCAGGATGGTGGGGTAGTCGCTGTAGGAGCGGCCCGTGGCGCCGGGTCCGCCGTTGAACAGGGTGTCGCCGGTGAACACGGTCCCCTCGGTGTCGAGGTGGAAGCAGGTGGAGCCGGGTGAGTGGCCCGGGGTGTGGATCGCCGTGAGCGTGGCGCCGGCGACGGCGAACTCGTCCCCGTCCTTGATCGCCTTATCGGGGGTGGTGCCGGGGTAGACCTGTTCCCAGAGGACCTGGTCCTCCGGGTTCAGCCACACCGGGGCACCCACGGCGTCGGCGAGTTCGCGGGCGGCACCGATGTGGTCGTTGTGCGCGTGCGTGAGCAGGACCGCCTTCACCTTCCGGCCGGCCACGGCGTTGATGATCGCGGCGGCGTCGTGCGGGGAATCAATGACCACGCACTCCTCATCGTTGCCCACGATCCAGACGTTGTTCTCCACATCCCACGTCCCGCCGTCCAGCGAAAACGTTCCCGAGGTGACCAGGTTCTCGATCGTGACACTCATACGGATGCTCCTGCGGTTGCGGCAGCGGACCGGGTTTCGGTGGCGGGCTGGATTTCGACGACGGAGCGCAGGACCTTGCCTTCGTGCATTTTGTCGAAGGCTTCCTCGACCTGGTCGATCGTGATCCGTTCGGAGACGAACGCGTCCAGGTCCAGGTTGCCGGCCTTGTAGTGGGAGACGAGCATCGGGAAGTCCCGGGAGGGCAGGCAGTCCCCGTACCAGGAGGACTTCAGCGACCCGCCCCGGCCAAAGACATCCAGCAGCGGCAGTTCCAGGACCATCTCCGGGGTCGGGACACCGACCAGGACCACCCGCCCGGCCAGGTCACGGGCGTAGAACGCCTGCTTGTACGTTTCGGGCCGGCCCACGGCCTCGATCACCACATCCGCGCCGTTCCCGCCCGTGAGGTCCCGGATCGCCTCGACCGGGTCAACTTCGCGGGAGTTCACCCCGTGCGTCGCGCCCAGGGACCTGGCCATCGCGATCTTGTTCTCGTCGATGTCCACGGCGATGATCGTCGTCGCCCCGGCCAGCTTCGCGCCGGCGATCGCCGCGATCCCGACCCCGCCGCAGCCGATCACGGCCACCGACTCGCCGCGCTTGACCTCACCGGTGTTGATCGCCGCACCGATCCCGGCCATCACACCACAGCCCAGCAAACCCACCGCGGCCGGGTCGGCGTCCTCATCAACCTTCGTGCACTGCCCGGCAGCGACCAGGGTCTTCTCCGCGAACGCCCCGATCCCCAGCGCCGGGGACAGCTCGGTCCCGTCCTCCAGGGTCATCTTCTGCGTGGCGTTGGCCGTGTTGAAACAATACTGCGGCTGGCCCTTCGCGCACGCCCGGCACTGCCCGCACACCGCGCGCCAGTTCAGGATCACCCGGTCCCCCGGCGCCACCTCGGTCACACCCGCACCCACCGCGGAAACCACACCGGTGGCCTCATGGCCCAGCAGATACGGGAACTCATCACCAATACCACCCAGCTTGTAATGCAGATCCGTATGGCACACCCCGCACGTCAGAACATCAACCAGCGCCTCACCCGGGCCCGGATCCGGCACCAGGATCGTCTCCACCGACACCGGAGCATCCTTCGCCCTGACAACAACTGCCTTAACTTTATGAACCATGAGGTCACATTCCTTTCGGGTGTTCTGCGGCTGACGCAGTCCACCCGGCAGGCCTGTGGCGCTGTTCGCGGGGGAGCGGGGCGTTGCCGGAGGACATCAGCGCAGCTGATATTCCATTGATATTTTGTGAGCCAGATAACTGATATATAAGCGATCGTATGCCCCGGGCCTTGCTGCGTCAACGCGGCAAGGGGCAAGCTGAACGAAGTGCCCTGTAGAAGGAGAGATCATGGCCGTCAACGATGAAATGCAGATCCTCGGTGAGTGGTACGAGCAGCTGGCGAGGGCGTTGGAGATCCCTGATCTCGACGTCGATCAGGAGCTGCTGCTGGACCTGGCGCGGAAATCTGCCGATCATGTCATTCATGCCGCGGCGCCGGTGACGGCTTTCCTGGTGGGCTACGCGGCGGGCCAGGGAGCCGGGAAAAACAACGCGGGCTCTGTAGGGGGCAGCGAAGCGACCGCCCGGGCCGCAGGCATCGCGTTCCGGCTGTGCGAGGACCGGGCCGGGAGCCGGGGCGGCAAGGACGCCGGACGCGGCGGCCCGGCCGGAGCGGGGTAGGGCTCAACGCAAGAGCGGCCGGATCCCGGTGGCTAGTGCCACCCGTATCCGGCCGCCCCTAATGCTGCTCTGTGCTCATTGCTGCTCTGGACTCAGTGCAGCCCTGTGCTTAGTGCCGCTTGTCCCCATGCGCATCGAGCTCATTGTTGGCGCACCGTTCGTCACATTCGTGCTTTGTCACCAGGTCGAACTGGCCGCCGCCGTGACGTTCGACCCCGCTGCGGATGGAGCGCTCGACGACGGAGGTCACCAGCCGTCTGCGCAGCGACAGCGGGTCCCTGCGCAGGTCCCTTGTCAGGGCAAGGCACATCAGGAACATCACGATGACGAAGGGCAGGGCTGACACGATGGTGATCCGTTGCAGTCCCGCGAGTGCTTCGGCAGGCTTGTCGCCGCCTGCAAGGAGCATCACTGCGGCGACTGCGCCGGTGAGGGTACCCCAGAAGATAACCACTCCCCGGCGGGGTTCTTCAGCACCGTTGGAGCTAAGCGAGCCCATCACGATGGAGGCCGCGTCAGCACCCGTGACGAAGAAGATGGCAACCAGGATCATCGCCAGAATGGAAACCGCGCCTGCAATGGCGTTGGGCAGCGGCAAGTGGTGGAGCAAATCGAACAGAGCCCCGTCGAAGGAAATCGTCGGAGTCCCATCGACGATCTTGGCCAGGCCATCAGTCTTGTCCGGTGTGGCGTCTGCCGTGGACTGGATGTGGATGGCGGCGCCGCCGAAGATGCCGAACCAGATCACGCTCACGACGCTGGGGACCAGCAGGACGCCGGTGACGAACTGGCGGATGGTGCGGCCGCGGCTGATGCGGGCGATGAACAGGCCCACGAAGGGAGTCCAGGAGACCCACCAGGCCCAGTAGAAGATGGTCCAGCCGGACATCCACGTGCGCAGGGCATCGTCACCGACGGCCTCGGTCCGGGAAGCCATCTCAGCCAGATCCCGTGCATAGTCGCCGACAGCCGCCGGGATCAGGTTCAGGATGAAGAGTGTCGGGCCGGCCACGAACACGATGATGGCCAGGACTGCAGCCAAAACCATGTTGATGTTGGACAGCCACTGAATTCCGCGGCTGATGCCGGAGACTGCCGAGGCCACAAAACAGGCTGTGAGTACGGCAACGATCACCACGAGCACGGGGGTGGCAAGTTGGCCGCCGATCCAGCCGTTGGATGCCATCCCGCTGCCGATCTGCAGTGCCCCGAGTCCGAGGGATGCTGCCGTTCCGAAGAGTGTGGCAAAGATGGCCAGCATGTTGATGACCTTGCCGATCGGACCTTCCACCCTGCGGATGCCGAACAGCGACGTGAAAACGGTGGAAATGAGTTGCTTGCGGCCGAGGCGGTAGGACCCGTAGGCCATGGCAACGCCCACCACCGCGTACATTGCCCACGGGTGCAGGGTCCAGTGGAAGATCGAGGTTGCCATTGCCGTTTGGACGGCCGCGGGAGTCTGGCCGTCCACCGTGCCCGGCGGCGGCGAAATGTAGTGGTAGAGCGGCTCGGCTACGCCGTAGAACATCAGGCCGATGCCCATGCCGGCCGCGAACATCATCGAGACCCACGAGACCATCGAGTACTCGGGCTTTTCCGAGTCTTTCCCCAGGGGAATGTTCCCGAAGCGGCTGACTGCCAGCCAGAGTACGTAGACCACAAACAGGGAGGAGAGGGCAACGAACAGCCATCCGGTGTTTTCCATGACCCAGTCAAGGACAACCTGGGAAGTGGCGGCCAGGTTTTCCTTGCCGGCAAATCCCCAGATCACAAAGGCCAGTGTGAGCAGTCCGGCGATGCCGAAGACCACCTTGTCCAAGCCTCCATGGCGGAACAGCTGGCTGCTGCGCCGTGCTTCTTCATGTTCTGATTCGGTTTCCCGCAGGGCCTGAAGGATTTCCAGGTCCTCCCGGGTAGTTTCAGTTTCTTGTTCCAAGGCCGGCTCCACCCCCGGGGCCCGACCGTCTTCACTGCTTTCATCGATAGTGACGTCACTATTGATTGTCATGAGGGGTTTTCCTTAATTGAATGTGCGGGACGGCCCAGCCTTGCCATCGGGGTTTGGGCCCGCGGCAGGTTCGGATCGTCCACGGAGGACAGTCAGGATGGTCGCCGTCGACGATCCTGACTTTGTGAATGCGGACCGGCAGTTTTGCCGGGAGCACCCGCTGTGCTCAGGAGTTCCGCAGTAATCAACACACTTCGCCTTCAGCAACAGAGTGCGCCAGCTCACACGCGTTGTCAAGGACTTTTTATTGCCGCCGTCACCTCTTGACAGCGGAGATGTGATGCAGCACTCTGTTGCTTATTGTGATTGTTGTTGCGCATGAAGCAATTAAGAAAGAAGTGACTATGCAGACGCTTGCGATCGTGGGAGCCTCACTGGCCGGCCTTTCGGCAGCCCGGGCGGCCCGCGCTCAAGGCTTCTCGGGACGGCTGGTCATCATTGGCGATGAGCATCACCGGCCCTACGACAGGCCGCCCCTGTCCAAGGATTTCCTGCTGGGCACCATTACGGCCGAAGACCTCTTCCTCGAGACCGACGACGACGGACTGAACGCCGAGTGGATTCTCGGAGGCAGCGCGACCAGCCTGGACACAGACACGCGGACCATCCGCCTTCACGATGGCCGCACCGTCACTGCAGACGGCATTGTCATCGCGACCGGTGCGCGGGCACGCCAGATACCTGCCCTCGCGGGCCTCGACAACGTGTTCTACCTGCGGACCATGGCTGATGCCCAGGGTTTGACTCCCAGGTTGGTGGCCGGGGCCCGCATGATTGTGGTCGGCGCCGGTTTCATCGGTGCCGAGGTTGCCTCTGCCGCCGCTTCCCGGGGGATGGAGGTGACCATGATCAACAATTCGCCGGTCCCCTTCACGGCCCAGCTCGGAGAGGACATGGGATCCGTGGTGGCCAACCTCCACGAGGCCAACGGCGTGAGCCTTATCTGTGGCACCGGCATCGACGAGTTCCACAGCACGGGGAACCACGTGACCGGACTTCGCCTCGCGGATGGCAGGGAACTGGCCGCTGACGTTGTGGTGGTGGGGATCGGTGCGGAGCCGAATGTTGAGTGGCTTGCCGGGTCGGGGGTGGAGGTCGACGGCGGTGTGTTGTGTGATGCGATGGGGCGCACCAGTGTTCCGGGCATTGTGGCGGTGGGGGACTGCGCTGCCTGGTTCGACGCCGCTGTTGATAGGCATCGCCGGGTGGAGCACTGGACCGGTGCGTTGGAGCGGGCGGCGCTGGCGGTGCAGGCGCTGCTGGACAGTGACGCCCCGGTTCAGCCGCTGAAGCCGCCGTATTTCTGGTCGGACCAGCACGGGGTGAAGATCCAGTTCGCCGGCCACTCAACGGGCCACGACCGCGTGGAGATAGAGACGGGCGACCCCAGCGAACACAATTTCCTCGCTGTCTATTACCGGGGCGAGGACGCGGTGGCCGTTTTGGGCATGAACCAGCCACGGCTCTTTACCCGGTGGCGGCGAAGCCTGGTGCCGGCGGCACCCAAGCCGGCAGCTGCCGTCGTGCCCGCCGCGGCAACCACACACTAGACAAAAACCGAGGCGCCAAACCGGCGCCCACACAAAATCCATAACACCCAAGATTTCCCCTGCACCTGTGAGTGCCGTTCTGAGGAGAGCAAATTGTCTGTTGAGGTATCCACTCCGAGCCTGATCCCGACGTTGGGCGGCCACCTGTATACGGATCCGGCGATTTTCCGGGCGGAGCAGGAGCGTATTTTTGAGCAGATGTGGTTCTGCGCGATCCGGTCCTCGGACCTGGATAAGGCCGGGGCGTGGCAGACGGTGCAGGTGGGCCGGGAATCGGTGTTGATCTCGCGGACCCGCAAGGGTGAGATCCGGGCCTTTTACAATGTGTGCCGGCACCGTGGCGTGAAGTTGTGCATGGAGGAAAAGGGTGAAGCGGCCCGGAACTTCCAGTGCCCGTACCACGCCTGGACGTATGACTTCGAGGGCAAGCTGATCGCTGCCCCGAACCTGACCAAGATGCCGGACATCGACCGGGACGAGTACGGCCTGTCCAAGGTCCACATCCGCGAGTACCTTGGCTACGTCTGGGTGTGCCTGGCCGAGGAGCCGCCCTCCTTCGAGGAGGATGTGATGGGCGCGATCGAGGAGCGCCTGGGCAACGTGCACGCCATTGACGGGTACGACGTGGCGAACCTGTCCGTGGGCCGGCGGATCCGGTATGACGTGAAGGCGAACTGGAAGCTCATCATTGAGAACTTCATGGAGTGTTACCACTGCGCTACGATCCACCCGGAACTGACCGAGGTCCTGCCGGAGTTCGCTGACGGCCTGGCCGCGCAGTACTTTGTGGGCCACGGCGCGGAGTTCGGTGAGGACATCAAGGGCTTCACCGTGGACGGGTCCGAGGGTCTGGACGTCATTCCGGGCGTGGGCGAGGACCAGGACCGCCGGTACTACGCGATCACGATCAAGCCGACGGTGTTCGTGAACCTGGTCCCGGACCATGTGATCATCCACCGGATGTTCCCGATGTCCGCGGACCACACGATCGTTGAGTGCGACTGGCTGTATCTGCCTTCGGTCGTGGAGTCCGGCAAGGATGTCACGGCGTCGGTGGAGCTGTTCCACCGGGTGAACATGCAGGACTTCGACGCGTGCGAACGCTGCCAGCCGGGCATGGCCTCCAAGTCCTACGCCAAGGGCGGGGTCCTGGTCCCGTCCGAGCACCACATCGGTGCCTTCCACGACTGGGTCAACGAAAAGGTCGGCGACGTCAAGCTCACCGGCGAGGCCCTGCTCGGCCTCACCGCGGACACCCCGCCGCTGGAGGAACGCGCCGAAACCCTGCAACGCAAAGAAACTACTGCCCCGGCCTCCTAAGGTTCCAATCCACTGACTGGGCCTGAAGAACCTCTGATTGAGCCTGCCCGACTCCGGGCAGGCTCAATCAGTTTTTAAGCGCGTACGATGATCCTGTCGCTGCCCGGCGGAGGAGTGTCTGTCATGCATTTCGCCTTTGTTTGCCTTCCAGCCACGGGCCACGTGTACCCCACGCTGCCGGTGGTCGCCGAGCTGGTCCGACGAGGCCACCGGGTCACGTATGCCACCTCGGCCAAGTACGCGGCCGCCGTCGAATCTGCCGGGGCCATCTTTTTCGAGAACGGCGAGGACCTGTCGTCGCAGTTTCCCAGGTTCGGCGCTCCTGCTCCCGGCAGTCCCGCCCAGGACGACGCCGGCCGGTCGCCTCGGGCGGGCATGCTCGCGGGGCTGGGGTCCGGCATGATGTCCGGGCTGCTGGAGCGGCTGCTGGAAAGGGCCCGGGAAGAATTCCCCGCTTTGTTGTCCCGCCTCCGCGCGGATCAGCCGGACGCGGTCTGCTACGACGCCATGACCCTCGCCGGGAAGATGGCCGCCATGAAGCTGGATTTGCCGGACGTCGCGCTGCTGCCGACCTATGCCACCAACGAGCATTTCTCGATGCGGGAGCTGATGCCCGCCCGTCCGCCAGCAGAAATGCTCGCGGCGTGGAAGCAGGCCCGCCAGCTCATCGAAAATTTCGCCAGCGAGCAGGGTCTGGCCGGGTTCAACTTCATGGAGGGACCTCCGGCTTCCCTGAACATTTGCTTTATCCCGCGGGAATTCCAGCCCGCAGGCGACACCTTCGATGGCCGTTTCCATTTCGTGGGACCCAGCCTTGGCCACAGGGGCGGCGAAGACGAGTGGCAGCCCCGTGTCAAGGACGCGCCGCTGCTGTTCATTTCGCTGGGGACCACGCCGTTGAACGACCGGCCGGATTTCTTCCGCATGTGCCTGGAGGCATTCGCGGGCACTGATTGGCAGGTGGCCATGGCCATTGGTGACCGTCTGGAGGTGGCCGAACTGGGGGAGATCCCGCCGAACGCAGAGGTCCGGCCCTTCTTTCCGCAGCTGGAGGTCCTGCGGCATGCCCGTGTGTTCCTCTCCCACACGGGGATGAACTCGACCATGGAGGCGCTGTACCTGGGCGTTCCCCTCGTGGCGTTTCCGCTGCAGCCGGAGCAGGAGGCCAACGCCCGCCGCGTCGAGGACCTGGGACTGGGACGCCGCCTGCCCGCCGAGGGCCTTACCCCGGGGCTGATCCACGACATGGTGACGGAGGTCGGCCGGGACCAGGAGATCCGGGGCAACATTGAGGGGATGAGCCAGCGCGTCCGCACCTCCGGCGGGGCAACGGCGGCCGCCGATGCCATGGAGAAGTATCTGAGCGGGCTGGATCAGCGCCGGGTGTAGCCCATGTTGGCGCTGATCCGCAGGCCGGCCTGGCCCAGGCCCTCGACGAGGCCCGGTACTTTCTCCGGGTCGAATCGGAAGGCCGGCCCGGAGATGCTGACGGCGCCGATCACCGTTCCAAGGTGGTTGTAGACCGGCACCGCCATCGAATTCAGCCCTATTTCGAACTCTTCGAGGGTCACCGCGTAGCCGTCGTGGGCAGCGTCGATCAGCTGCTTTTCGAGTTTGTCGCGCTTGGTGATGGTCCGCGGTGTCCGGGCCGGCAGCCCTGTCTCCTTCAGGATGCGCTCACGTTCATCCGCTTCCAGTGCTGCCAGCAGGACCTTCCCGCTCGACGTCGCGTGCAGGGGCGTAAGGCTTCCCACCCAGTCGTACGTGGCGAGGGTTGAGGGCCCCATGGCCTGGTCCACGTTGACGGCATAGTTGGAGCGGAGAACGGCGAGGTTCACGGTTTCCTTGAATTCCTCGGCCAGGTTCTCGAGCACCGGGCGCGCCTCGCGGACCAGGCTCAGCCGGCCGGGGATGGAACTTGCCAGGCGAAGGATGCCAAATCCCAGCTGATACTTGCCCCGTTCGCTGTTTTGGTGGACCATCTCCCTGCCAACAAGGGAACCCAGGAGCCTGGACACCGTGGACTTGTGGATGCCCATTTCCTCGGCGATTTCGCTCACGCCTGCATGGCCATCGCGGGCCAGGATCTCCAGGACAGCAAGCGCCCGGTCGACGGACTGGACGCCGCCCTGCTGGCCGCCCTCGCCCTCGGCGTCGGCACCGGATTCCGGGATATTGTTCGAAGCCATGTCCCGATCCTATGCCGGGAAGTGTGACGGAGCCGACATCGCGTTAAGCCGGGTAGCGCCGTAGGGCGTCATGCTCAATGGGTTTAATCACCGCAGGTCAAGGCGCATCAGCACGCGCGGGAAGCCGTTGAGTACGGAGTTGGTGTCCGCAGCCTTGGTGAAGCCTGCCGCCTCGAAGAGCTTGCGCGTGCCAACGTAGGCCATGGTGAGGTCAACCTTCCGGCCCTGATTGTCCACAGGATAACCCTCGATGGCTGGCGCGCCGTAGGAGCGGGCAAAGTCGACGGCCCCCCGCAACAGCCGGTGGGAGATTCCCTTGCCGCGGTACCCCGGCCGGACCCGGATGCACCACACCGACCATACGTCCAGATCGTCCACGTGGGGGATGCGGCGGTTCCGGGCAAAGCCGGTATCGGCGCGCGGATGGACCCCTGCCCACCCAACTGCCTCCCCGCCGTCGTACGCCAGAACCCCGGGCGGCGGATCCTCCGTAAGCAGTTCCTGGACCAGCTCCCCGCGGGCTGTGCCGCGCAACTCCACGTTCTGTTTGGAGGGGATACGGTAGCTCAGGCACCAGCACACGGTCGCGTCCGGGCGCTTGGGCCCCACCACCGCTTTCACATCCTCAAACTGCGTCGCCGGCCGGACTTCGATCGCCATGCCGCCACCCTGCCACCGGCCCGGAGCGGAAGCAAGAGATGTCGGCGCCCAAGTGGGTAGCACTTCAGGGCGTTCGCAGGCGCGGCACTGCGCCGCGCTGCATGGTGCTGCCTTTCCCGACGGCAATTTCCACTTCGATGCGTTCGCGGATGACGCCCTGCCGTATGACGATGATCTCGACGCCGTGTATCCGGTGTCGTTTCCGGAGGACGCGTTTCCCGATGCCCTGCTCGCGGACCGTCCTTTCGACGGGGACCTCTTTGATGACAGAGCTTTCGACGACGGCGTACCCTTCGGCAGCGGGCACCTCCTGGCACGTCGCACTCGGTTCCGGCGTCCGTGACCGTGGACCTACAACACCCTTGGGGTGGCTTCTTCCGGCGGCTGATCTCTGAAGTCCGCCGGGGACCCGCGCACGCTGAACCAGATCAAGGCCGACACCCTGGTCGAAAGGGCCACCGGCACCCCCGGCGGCATCACCGGCATCGAACTGAACCTCGTCATGACCGGCCGCACCCTCCTCCAAGGCGACACCGAACCCGCCCGCCTCCCCGGCTACGGCATCGTTCCCGGCGCCTGGGCCCGCGAACTCAGCACGCAAGGACAGGGACAGGGACTGGGAGAGCCGGGCCCGGTCCAACCCGCGGCGCACGCTGCGGCTGCGGTCGATTCAACCAGCCGGGAAGAGCTCAAGATCTGGGTCCGGCGGCTCTACACCGCCCCCGGGACCCGTGACCTCGCAGCCATGGACTCAAACCGGCGCCTGTTCCCGGCCTCGCTGCGCCGCTCCATCCACATCCGCGACGACACCTGCCGCACCCCCTACTGCGACGCCCCGATCCGCCACGACGACCACATCATCCCGTGGCACAACGACGGCCCCACCACCCTGACCAATGGTGCCGGGTTGTGCGAAGCGTGCAACCACACCAAAGAACTCCCCGGCTGGAAAGCCCAACCCAGACCAGGACCCCGGCATACCTTCGAAGTCACCACGCCCACCGGCCACACCTACCACTCCACTGCACCACCGCTGCCGGGCGGCAGGCTGCGGACAGTCGCACAACCGGGAACCAGCGAAACTGGAACCGGGCCGCAGTCCTAGCGCAGGCCGTTGCTGTGCGCCAGGGCGATCGCCTCGGTGCGCGACGTGGCGCCGAGCTTGCGGTAGATGTTGCGGAGGTGAAACTTCACGGTGTTCTCGCTGACGTGCAGCATGGCCGCGATGGCCCGGTTCCGCTGCCCGGCGGCCAGCAGCTGCAGGACCTCGAGTTCGCGGTCGCCCAGGTTCCAGGACCCAGCGGCGGGCAGTTTGCGCTCCGGCGGGTCCAGCGGAAGGGTGACGGCGACGTCGGCGCCCCAACCCTTCATCAGGTCAATCGTCATCCGGCCGTCCAGGACTTCCACCCGTTGCAGTAGGCGGACAATGCTGGGGGCCTCGCGGGACAAGTTGCCCTGGCCGTCGTCGCGGACGTTGATCAGGAGGTTCTCGCCGTCGCAATCCCACTGCGTGCGGATGCGGCGCACGTCCGGCTGCTCAACCATGGCGAGCACCAGGCCCCGCACGATCGCCCGGGCAGCATGCGCCACTTCCCCGGGAAGCGCCCGGCCGTTGACAGGCGGCTCGATGAACTGGACGTCCATGCCGCTGAAATGCATGAGCGGGCGGAGATCGTCGCGGAGGCGCTGGAACGCCGTGGCAACTGGTTCTTCAACGAGTTCCGTGGTGCGGTCATTGAGCGTGCGCAGTTCCACCAGGGCCTTAGCGGCGACGTCGGTAGCAGACTTCCGTGCCGCATCGTCAGCGAGGGAGGGGGCGCGCAGCGCCGCAAGCAGAGTCTCCAGCGTGGTTGAGTGGCGGTCCACCAACTCGGCAGTGACCCTGACCCGTTCGGCGGACGCTGCGCGGGACTCGATGAGGTACGACGGCGGTGCATCCGCCACCTTTTCGCGGATACGCTCGGCCGCGAGGTTCCACAGATAGCGAACCAGCCAGGGCACCGGAACCTCCTGCCCGGAGAGGTGCGCACCGCCTTCTCCGCCTCCTTCGCCGCTGACCGGCCGGGTATCGACCAGGACCAGCAACGCATTCGTGGGGGAGGGGAGCGCCAGGACCGGGTGTTCCTGCCCGCCTATCGGTGCCCGGCCCTGCCACGTTTCATCTGCGGACAGTGTCGCCTTGATGGCGTCCAGTTCAGCGATGGAAACCTGGCTGATCACGGCTTCGTCGCCGGACTTCTTCTGCGGCCGGCCGGTGCAGTCTTCCGTGAAGATCACGAGGGCGCTGCTGCGCAGGTACGGGAGGGTGGCCTGGTGCAACCGTTGGGCAATCTCGCTCAGCGACGCCGTTGACAGGGACGCGATCGCCGCGAGCAGGGGTTTTACACCTTCGGCGGTGTCTGGCGTCGGGCGAAAGGTGGCTTCGGTGGTGACTGACCCCTGTCCAGTGTATAGAAATCCGAGGCGCTGCCTATCCCTTTGGGTGGGAAAGACTGTCCGATTATGTCGTGGCGCCCGCCCGTCTGGCCTTCGAGGATGGAAGCAGGGAAAAACCAATCCTGAAAGACCGCACGAACAAAGGAAAGACTCATGAAGCTCCAAGTTGCCATTGACCTCCTGACCACCGAAGCTGCCCTCGAGCTGGCCGGCAAGGTTGCCGAGCACGTTGACATCATCGAACTGGGCACCCCGCTGATCAAGGCCGAAGGCCTGTCCGTCATCACCGCGGTGAAGAACGCCCACCCGGACAAGGTTGTTTTCGCTGACCTGAAGACCATGGACGCCGGTGAGCTCGAAGCCGACATCGCGTTCAAGGCCGGCGCCGACCTGGTGACCGTGCTCGGTGCCGCCGATGACTCCACCATTGCCGGTGCGGTCAAGGCAGCCCAGGCCCACAACAAGGGCGTCGTCGTTGACCTCATCGGCATCGAGGACAAGGTCACCCGGGCCAAGGAAGTCCGCGCCCTGGGTGCGAAGTTCGTCGAGATGCACGCCGGCCTGGACGAGCAGGCCAAGCCGGGCTTTGACCTGAACGGTCTGCTCCGCGCCGGCGCCGAGGCCCGCGTTCCGTTCTCCGTGGCCGGCGGCGTGAAGCTCGCCACCATCGGTGACGTCCAGAAGGCCGGCGCCGATGTCGCCGTCGCCGGCGGCGCCATCTACGGTGCAGCCGACCCCGCACTGGCCGCCAAGGAACTCCGCGCAGCCATCGTCTAGGTCTTCCCTGGATAAAAAGCCGACGGCTTGAAAGGCCGACGGCGGACCCGCCGCCGGGCGGTCCTCACCGACAGGTGGGGGCCGCCATCGGTCTTTAACTCCTGTTCGGGAAACGGGCCCCGCTACGAGCACGAATCCCCGTCTGCATCGAGACCGGGCAGGGATCTGAGAACCACCTCCGTGGTGGCCGCGTTCGGGGACTGGCTGGCGGCCCGGCCCCGTGCCCCCACATCTGCGGCCGCCTCCACCCCGGCCACGGCTGCCGGGTTCTGCACCGTCGTTTCCTGCGCAGACCGGTTCCTGGTGCGGTGGGCGGTCCGGTGTTCCCCGCGGGAGTGGTGGTCGGGGGACGTAGCTGACACCAGGATCACAGCGTCATTGGAGATCTGTTGCTTCGCCGGCCCCTGCGCGGTGAGCATTCCACCGCCCGCCGTCCCCAAGAGGATGGCCATGCCCGCTACAACTGTGGCATTACGCGTACGTGTTCTCATCTTGGCCCCTTCCGGACCGGGCGGCCTGCATCTGAAGGCGCGGACGCCGGGAGAAGAGGCCCTTTCTCGAAAGTTACGCCCGCTCGGCCGGGACGCAAAGCCCGCGGGTCACATTAAGGGCGAACTCACAGTTTGGTTCCAGGCAGCGAAGTGGTGAGATCCTCCTGCCGCCAGCCTGGTGCTGCCGTCCGGGAGCTCGACGGCGGCCTCAACGCCGTCGGGCAGGTCCAGCTCGAGCGTGAACTGGCCCTGCTCAAGCGCCCAGCCGAAGGAACCTCGGAGACAGTAGGCGGACCTGTTGCCGGCGTCCGCGGAACCCGTCTCAGC
Source organism: Arthrobacter sp. OAP107 (assembly GCF_040546765.1). Lineage (NCBI taxonomy): Bacteria > Bacillati > Actinomycetota > Actinomycetes > Micrococcales > Micrococcaceae > Arthrobacter > Arthrobacter sp. OAP107. Next base: position 362,079 of record NZ_JBEPOK010000001.1, read on the forward strand.
CGGGGAAGTCCAGGCGGCGCTCTCCCAAAGGATCAGCCTCGCCGGTCCAGGCTGCCCAGTCGCGGGGGTCCACCGAGGGTCTGCCCAGCAGATAGCCCTGGCCCCTGGTGATTCCGAGTTTCACGACTGCGGCGAGTTCCTCGCGGCTCTCGATTCCTTCCGCGGACAGCGTCGCGCCGGTTTGCTCGGCCAGTGCAAAAACGAAGGGGGCCGTACCCGGTCCGTTTCCTGGCGCCACGGCGCCGGCGAGGAAGTCGCGGTCGACTTTGATGATGTCGGGGAGCAGGTGCAGGATCTGCTTCGCCGAGGTGGCGGCCGGACCGGAGCCGTCCACGGCAAGGCGTACACCGTGCTGGCGCAGGGGGCTCAGGACCGCGGCGAGGCCAGACAGCTCCCGGTCTGCAAGGTCGCCCATGATTTCGATGACCATCCGGTCCGGGTCGACCGTCCCGCCCAGCATCAGCGCCTGAACGCGGGGGTCGGCGCATGCCGTGGGGCTGAGGTTGAATGACGCAAAAAGGCGGTGCGGAATCTCTCCTGCGGCGGAAAGGGCGAGGTGCAGGGCCGCGATTTCCAGGTCCGGCCCCAGTCCCATGGCCGCCGCTCCGCGGAACCAGACGTCTGCGCTGGTCCCCTCATGGCTGACGAACCGTGCCAGCGCCTCAACCCCGACCACTTCTCCGCCAGGCAGTTGCCTGATGGGCTGGAAGGCCGTCAGCAGCATCCTCTTTCCCGCAGCGGCCTCGGCGTCCGGAGAATCCTTCCCTGGATCCTCGGCTGCGGACTTGGGGACGTTCCGGGTGCTGATCAGGTGGTGCAGCAGTGCCTGTTCGGGGTCGTCCATGTGGGTTGCCAGCAGGTCGAGCAACTGCTCCCGGGCCCATGCCTTCTGCGGATCGGAGTCCGCCAGCACATCGCTGATGATCTCCAGCACCTGGCGCCGGAGAGTTTCTCCGTCCACGTTGCGGAACAGTTCCGGTGTATGTTCACCGTCCGGAGATGACTCGCCCATGGCCTTCACATTACTCCTCGGTAGTTGCCGCCGCGATTGAGGTGGCGCGGGGCTGTGGCCGCCCGTTACTCTGACACCGTGCGCGGCCGCTATTTTCAAGCGGTACGGACGAGGCGGAAGACACGCAGTTGTGACATAGGCCGTGCCAAGCGGGCGGAGATCCAAGACGCTGTCACGCGGCTCTTTGGAGCCTCCGTTGTCCTTCAGGTCGGCCCGCTTGCGCTCCCCGTTGGCGTAGGGCAACAGCGACACCTATTGGTTGAAAAGTTCCGTCAGGCATCCGGGTTCACAGCCTCCTGACAGTTTCCGAACAGCGGCGCCCTAAGCTGCTGCCGGATCTTTGAGGAAGGGGCTAGGACAGATGCCCTTCCATTCAAGCCGTACTGCACGGCCGATCAAGGAGACACCATGTCACGAACCAAGAGAATCACCCTCGGCATCACCGCCGGCGTCCTGGCGCTGGGCGCCGGCCTGGGGGTAACCGGGATGGCCTCGGCCGCCACCACCCCGAGCCCCAGCGCCACGCCGAGCACGTCGACGGACAGCAATGCGTCAGCTGACGGCTTCAGGGGCCACAAGGGGGACCGCGGCCAGATTGCGGCAGACCTTGCCAGCAAACTGGGTGTCGACGAAACGAAAGTGACCGAGGCGATCCAGGCGTTCCGCGAGGCTAACAAACCGACGACGGCGCCCACCGAGGGCACCAAGCCCGACCGCACTGCCCAGGAAGCGGCACTGGCCAAATCCCTGGCGACGGCTCTCGGCGTGGACGAATCCAAGGTCACCGCGGCCCTGGCGGAAATGCGCACGGCTGAGCAGGCCGAACGCGCCGCCGCACTGAAGACCAGGCTGGACGCAGCCGTCAACGACGGCACCCTGACCCAGGCCGAAGCCGACGCCGTCACGAAGGCCGTCGAGAAAGGCGTGATCGGCGGTGGCGGCCACTAGCAACCCATGAACTCCATGCGCGCCATGAACAGAATTCACCCATGAACTGTATGCACCCATGAACAGAGGAATCCCCCGGGAAGAAGGTCCCGGGGGATTCCCTGTTGCGCCTCAGACTCTGCCGTTTGCCACCACAGCCAACCCCTGGTCCAGCAGGCCCAACCGGGCGGCCTTCTGCACGGCCATCAGCCGGTCGCCCACGTCAAGCTTGCGGTAGATGTGTTCGAGGTGCTTCTGGGCGGTCCGCGGTGAGATGTTGAAGTGATGGCCCAAAGACGTGGCGGTCAGCCCCTGGCCGAGCAGCCCCAGGATGGCGAGTTCCCGCTGGGTCAGCCCGGGCCCTTCTCCTGACGTGTCCTCCGCGGCCCAGGCGAGCTGCCGGTACAGTCCCGTCAGAATCGGCTGCAGGGCACTGGCCAAGGTGAGCTCCCCCTCGTCGAACTCCAGGTCAGGCCTCGCCAGCAGGTAGGCACGATGAAACGGACCATCCAGGAGCAGGGGGATGGCCAGTTGGTAGCTAATTCCCATCGGCTTCGCCAGGTCCTGCCATTGGGATTGCATGCGCGGGTCAGCCACCTGGCTGGGAACCCGGGCAAGCGACTGGGGACCCGAAAGCCCGGATACGGCGTACCAGCGCAGCAGCGGCTGCCACGTGGCATCGGGAGTGCGCGGGCCCGGTGGCAGCTTGGGAAGATAATCGCCGGGCCAGCAGCCCTCCATGTGGTCAACCCAGTCCGGGCCAACACTGCTGCGGCTGCAGCATGCGGCGTTGAACGATGCCGTGAGCCGCTTGGAGATCTCCTCCTCCGCACGGGGGTGGGCCGCAAATGGGTGCTGCAGGAATTCGCCGACAAATTCCAGCCACTCCCGATATAACGCTTCGTTCCGCGTCATCCGAGCATTCTAGCAATGAAATACACGGCTTTGCAGTTTTCAAATGCAATGACCCAATGACAATCGTTGATAATTGCCTTGCAAAACTTGCTGACCAATTGTCCGTAAGCAGCATATCCATAAAAGCCATACGCAAAAGTGCGTACAGCCATGCATTTATAGTGCTTCCTATAATGAGCGCACCGGCAAAAGGCGCCGCTCCGTCCAGCCAGTCAGGGACGTGGAAGCCCCCGCCCGCCGCGGTTCCCGGGGAAGACCCCGGCCGACATCGAGACACTATTTCATGCCCTCGCCAAGATGGGAACTTTCTCATGAAACTCCAATTAAGCCCTGCAGCCCCACGCGCTAATCTGCAGGGTAGCAATTCCTGTTCGAAGAATAGTCATCTTCGACCGTTTTCTGTGGCTGTCGCATTGTTGCTTACGGCCACTTTTTCGTTAACAGCCATGCCTGCCCGGGCCGCCACAATTACGCTGGGGCCATCGGCGGACGCGGTCGTGAAGAGCGCGACGCCGGGCACGAATTACGGCACCGCGACCGGCCTGAAGGCCGATAACAGCCCCGTGGAGATGTCGTTCCTGAAATTCGTTGTCACCGGAACGGGAGGCACGGTCACAGCCGCGAAGCTCCGGCTCTTCGTGGCAGATCCCTCGCCCTCCGGCGGACAGTTCCGGCACGTGCCGGACAACAGCTGGGCTGAGGGGTCCGTGACCTGGTCGAACGCGCCTGCCGCAAGCAGCACGAACATCGCCTCGCTGGGAGCCGTCAGCACCGGCACCTGGGTGGAAGTGGATGTCTTCAGCCTGGTCAAGGGCGACGGAACGTACTCCCTGCGCATCAGCAGCACGAACTCCGATGGGGTTATCTACAACTCGAAGGAATTCAGCGACGCCACCCGCCGCCCGCAGCTGGTGCTCACCACAGGCTCCACGCCTCCGCCGCCGCCGCCACCTCCGCCGGGATCACCGTGCGGAACGGCAGCCGCGCCGCCGGCGACCTATGACCACGTCGTCTGGATCATTTTCGAGAACAAGAGGTACTCCCAGGTCATCGGCAGCCCCAGCGCACCATACATGACGCAGACGTCCCGAAAGTGCGCCAGCCTGACCAACTGGAGCGACGCCGGGTCCGCGTTCCCCTCGCTGCCGAACTACATCGCCCTGACCTCCGGAAGCAACCAGGGCGTGACATCGGACAGCAGCCCGGGCAGTCTTCCCGCCATCACCGCGGACAATCTCTTCCGCCAGGTCCGGGCGCGCGGACTGACCCAGAAGAGCTACCAGGAGGACATGCCGGCGAACTGCAGGCTGACCAATTCCGGCCTATACGCGGTGAGGCACAACCCGGAGGCGTACTACCAGGGGACGGGCGACAGGGCCGCGTGCGCCACGAACAACGTCCCGCTGGGGACCACGACGTCCGGGAACCTGTTCAACGACCTGACGAACAACACGCTGCCCGGCTTCTCGCTGATCACCCCGAATGTCTGCAATGACACGCACGACTGCAGCATCACCACCGGCGACACGTGGCTTTCGAGGTGGCTGCCGGTGATCCTGGCGAGCCAAAGCTACCAGGCGGGACGAACCGCCGTCGTGGTTCTGTATGACGAGGACACGCCCATCCCCAACTTTGTGGTGGCGCCGTCCGTCGTTCCGGGGACTGTGGTGACCGGTGCTTACAGCCACTACTCGCTGCTGCGGGCCACGGAGGAAATGCTTGGTATCACGAATCTCCTGTTGAACGCCCGAACCGCTCCGAGCCTTCGGCAGCCGCTGAACCTCTAGCCTGGTTCAGGTCTGACATGAAAATAAGGTTGGTCCCACAAATCGGTTGGCTACGGATCCGGAGGGCAGGGCATGTTGTTTGGGCCCTCGGATCTATCCGGTTGCCGTCAGTGGTTCGATGGTGACTTTGTAGCCGAGTGATTCGAGTTGTCCGATCGTGCGGGCCTTTGTTTTAGCGGGTGTGTGACGGGTGAAGTAGTCCGCTCCGGGGTCCCGGTAGAGCTCGCCGGTGGTGAGCATGTGCCAGGCCGCGGTGAGCATGGCATGTTCGACGGCGACGAGGGCCTTGAGGGGTCCGCGGCGGGACGCGATGCGCCGGCGGATTTGACCCGCCCGGCGGACTCGTTGGCCCCGGGGGACGTGCCTGCCCAGGATGCCAGCTGCTGGGGTGTGGGGAAGACGGTCATGTCGGCCCCTGTTTCGGCGATGAGGACCTCTGCGATGGTGGTGCTGAATCCCGGGATGCTGGTCAGGAGCTCCCGGGCGAGGCGAAAGGGCTCCATCGCCGCCTCGATCCTGGCGCTGAGATCATTGATGTCCCGGGTGTGGGCGTCGATGCGGTGCAGATAGAGTCCGGCCATGTAGCGGTGGTGGTCACGGAACCGGCCGGTGAGCGCTTCGGTCAGCTCGGGGATCTTCGCGCGCATCCGTCCGTGGGCGAGCTCGGCCAGGACGGCTGGGTCGCTTTCCCCGTCGATCAGGGCCTGCAGCATCAGGCGCCCGGAGCGCCCGGTGATCTCCGAGGCCACCGAAGACAACTTAATGCACGCATCCTCGAGCAGCTTCTCCAACCGCTGCACCTCCCGGGTGCGTTCACGGGTGATGATGGTCCTCGCCCGGGTCAGGTCCCGAAGTTCACGGATCGGCGGCGGGGGCACGAACGAGGCCCTCACCGGTCCGTGGGCGCCCAGATCGGCCAGCCAGGCCGCATCCGAGACATCAGTCTTGCGGCCCGGGACGTTTCTGGCATCGCGGGCGTTGACCAGGATCACGTCCCGCCCGTCGTCTCCGAGGAGGTAGCAGAACGGCCGCCAGTAATCGCTGGTGGCTCCATTACGACTAAGCTCACGTGCTCGTTGAGCAGGTGCTCCTTCAGGTCCAGGATCTGTCCGGTCGTTGCGGCCCAGGTCGTAACGGTGGACGCGGTGGCCCTGTTGCCGTGGCCCTGAACGCGGACGCAGACCTTGGCGTCCTTCTTCGAAACATCGACACCCGCGCAGCGCGGGTGAATGACCTCCATGACCGATCACCTTCCAAAACCATTTCTTCAGGGGCAGGGATGAATGTGTCTCGGGGAGGGCGGATAAACAACAAATCTGACACACGTGCTCGAAGGCAACAATCCACGGTCCCGCGGACAAAAAACTGTGCCCTCCGCCACCAAACTAGCCCGCAGGCTCTCAGGTGCCCGAAACGCATATTTTCCACCCCCACGGCGGAGCGAAGCCCCTCGGGAACTAGCCCCGGTCCAGGTTCAGGGTCCAGGTGCCGCTGGCATTGACCGAGGAGCACTGGAATTCCGTTGCCGCGGGCTTGCCGGCCGTCGGGTCGGTATAGGAGCCGGTGGTTTGGAAGTTGCCGCTCTTCGGCTTGGCGGTGGACTTGGTGCCGGGCTGGACCTCAGCGGTAGGGTACTTCTCGGTCACGCGCATTTCACACACCGTGTTGGCTTCGTCCAGGAGCTCCGCGGCCGCCGGTTTCACAACCTCCTGGGTGGGGGAAGCGGAAGCCGGGGACGCGGAGCCCGGCGTGTCGGCGGGGGTAGTGGCGGCTGGGGCCGATGGCGAAGTGGTGGCTGCCTGCTGGTCCGTCCGGGGTGCCTGGACAGAAACTGCGATGGCCACACCCACCAGAACCACCACCACAGCGGCAAGGAGGATCAAAAGCAGACGACGCCGGGACGCGCCTTGGCGGGTGGGTGAAACGGACACGGCGTGCCTCTTTCGAAACGCTGGTCAGGCCTGGAAGTGGCAGGTACCTGGCCCTGCGGTCACCCTCATTGGCGGCGGACGTTTCTGGCAGAATAGCCGCCCGGGTGGCCGCTAACAAGAGGATGGGGGCGACGTGCGAAAGCCCTAAAGCACCTTGCGGATGGTCTCCTCGAAGCTCGTGACGTGGTGCAGCGCGAGCTCGCCCGCCTTGTCCGCATCGCCCTCGGCCACGGCCTTGAGCAGGTCCACGTGCTCGCCGATGTGCCCGCTCACCGACGGGACCTTGTCCAGGACCAGGCACCAGATGCGCGTGGCGAGGTTGTCATAGCGGATCAGGGTGTCCTCGAGGTGCGGATTGGCCGCGGCACGGTAGATCAGCCGGTGCACCGTGAGGTCATAGCGCATGAGCTCCCGCGACTGCGCGGGGGTGGGCGCCAGTTCCGAGATGGCCTTGGCCACGTCCAGTAGTTCCTCGCGCATGGCGGCGTTGGCCCGCTTGGCGGCCCGGCGCGCCGCGAGCGGTTCGAGCAGCTCCCGGATTTCAGAGACGTCGGCCAGTTCCGTGAAGTCCACGGTGGTGGCGAATGTTCCCCGGCGCGGGTAGGACACCACCAGGTGGTCCACTTCCAGGCGCTTGATGGCTTCACGCACGGGCGTGCGCCCAAACCCGAGTTCGGCCGCCAGCTGGCCGTCATTGATCGGATCGCCAGGGCGGATGTCCAGCATGATCAGCTTGTCGCGCAGCTGCCGGTACGCAGCCTCGGCATGGGACAGCGTTTCGTCCTCGGCGGGCGGCATGGCGGGAAGAGCATTCACAGCGGGACTCCGTTCATGGGCTCCAAGCGGAAGCGAAGTGCCATTTTGCTTCCTGCTATTGACTCTGTTGTGAGCTCAATCATACCATTGACCTCACACTGATATATCAGTCCCAAGCTAAGTGGTATTTCATAAGGAGCATTCGTGGTTGAGCAGTTGAACGACCGACTTTCCGCAGTCGATCCCGAGATCCAGCAGGCAGTAGCACGCGAGCTGGACCGCCAGCAGTCCACGCTGGAAATGATCGCCTCGGAGAACTTCGCTCCTGCGGCCGTCATGGAGGCGCAGGGTTCGGTCCTCACCAACAAGTACGCCGAGGGCTACCCGGGCAAGCGCTACTACGGCGGCTGCGAGCACGTCGACGTCGTCGAGCAGCTGGCCATCGACCGCGTCAAGGCACTGTTCGGCGCCGAGTTCGCCAACGTCCAGCCGCACTCCGGCGCGCAGGCCAACGCCGCCGCCATGTTCGCACTGCTGAACCCGGGCGACACCATCCTCGGCCTGGACCTGGCCCACGGCGGCCACCTCACCCACGGCATGCGCATCAACTTCTCCGGCAAGCTCTACAACGTGGTCCCGTACCACGTCCGCGAATCCGACTTCCGGGTGGATATGGCCGAGGTCGAGGCCCTGGCCCTGGAGCACAAGCCCAAGCTGATCGTGGCCGGCTGGTCCGCCTACTCCCGCCAGCTCGACTTCGCCGAGTTCCGCCGGATCGCCGACCTCGTCGGTGCCTACCTGATGGTGGACATGGCCCACTTCGCCGGCCTCGTCGCCGCGGGCCTGCACCCCAACCCGGTGCCGTTCGCCGACGTCGTTACCACCACCACCCACAAGACCCTCGGCGGCCCCCGCGGCGGCGTCATCCTCGCCAAGGAGCAGTACGCCAAGAAGATCAACAGCGCTGTGTTCCCCGGTCAGCAGGGCGGCCCGCTGGAGCACGTCATCGCCGCCAAGGCCGTGGCCTTCAAGCTCGCCGCAACCGAGGGCTTCAAGGAACGCCAGGAGCGCGTCCTGGAAGGCGCCAAGCTGCTGGCCGAGCGCTTCCTGCAGCCCGACGTCGAAGCCGCCGGCATTACGGTGGTCAACGGCGGAACTGACGTCCACCTGGTCCTCGTAGACCTGCGGAACTCCGAACTGGACGGCCAGCAGGCAGAAGACACGCTGCACCGCATCGGCATCACCGTCAACCGCAACGCCGTCCCGTTCGACCCCCGCCCGCCGATGGTCTCCTCCGGGCTCCGGATCGGCACCCCCGCCCTGGCCACCCGAGGCTTCGGCGCCACCGAGTTCACCGAGGTCGCTGACATCATCGCCAAGGCACTCACCAGCGCTGCCGGCACCGGAACGCTCGACGACGGCACCGCCGTCGAACTCCGCGCCCGCGTCACCGCGCTCGCCGAGCAGTTCCCCCTGTACCCCCAGCTCAGCGGTGCCACCGAGATTGCCGCCTTTGAAAACGACATGATTGGAGCAGGCCAGTGAGCACCCACCAGCTCCCGGAGCACCCGGATTTCCTGTGGCACAACCCGGAGCCCAAGTCCTCCTATGACGCCGTGATTGTCGGCGGCGGCGGGCACGGCCTGGCCACCGCCTACTTCCTGGCCAAGAACCACGGCATGACCAACATCGCCGTCCTGGAAAAGGGCTGGCTCGCCGGCGGCAACATGGCCCGCAACACCACCATCATCCGTTCCAACTACCTCTGGGACGAGTCCGCCGCCATCTACGAGCACGCCCTGAAGCTGTGGGAGATCCTGCCGGAGGAGCTGGAGTACGACTTCCTCTTCAGCCAGCGCGGCGTGATGAACCTGGCCCACACCCTGGGCGACGTCCGCGAAAGCATCCGCCGCGTGGGTGCCAACAAGCTCAACGGCGTGGACGCCGAATGGCTGGACCCGCAGCAGGTCAAGGAACTCTGCCCCATCCTGAACATCCGCGACGACATCCGCTACCCGGTCATGGGCGCCACTTACCAGCCCCGCGCCGGCATCGCCAAGCACGACCACGTCGCCTGGGCCTTCGCCCGCAAGTGCGACGAGATGGGCGTGGACATCATCCAGAACTGCGAAGTCACCGGCTTCGTCAAGGACGGCAACCGCGTGGTGGGCGTCAAGACCAACCGCGGCACCATCAACACCGAAAAGGTGGGCCTCTGCGCCGCCGGCCACAGCTCGGTCCTGGCGGAAATGGCCGGCTTCCGGCTCCCCATCCAGTCCCACCCGCTGCAGGCGCTGGTCTCCGAGCTGCACGAGCCGGTCCACCCGACCGTCGTCATGTCCAACCACGTCCACGTGTACGTCTCCCAGGCGCACAAGGGCGAACTGGTCATGGGCGCCGGCGTCGACTCCTACAACGGCTACGGCCAGCGCGGCTCCTTCCACGTGATCGAGCACCAGATGGCGGCCGCCGTCGAACTGTTCCCGATCTTTGCCCGGGCACACGTGCTACGGACCTGGGGCGGCATCGTTGACACCACGCTGGACGCGTCGCCGATCGTGGGCACCACCCCGGTGGACAACATGTTTGTGAACTGCGGCTGGGGAACCGGCGGCTTCAAGGGCACGCCGGCTGCCGGGCTGACCTTCGCGCACACCATCGCCACCGGCGCACCGCACAAGCTCAACAGGCCCTTCGCCCTGGAACGCTTCGAAACCGGTGCCCTGATCGACGAACACGGCGCTGCCGCCGTCGCCCACTAGCCACGGTCCACAAGAAAGAAGACGCACATGCTGCTTATCTCCTGCCCCAACTGCGGCCCGCGGGACGAAACCGAGTTCCACTACGGCGGCCAGGCCCACGTGCCCTACCCCGAGAACCCCAACGACCTCAGCGACCGGGAATGGGCCGAGTACCTGTTCTACCGCGAGAACACCAAGGGCACCTTCGCCGAGCGGTGGGTGCACAGCACCGGCTGCCGGCAGTGGTTCAACATGCTCCGCGACACGGTCACCTACGACATCCAGGCCGTCTACCCGATGGGGGTGCCGCGTCCCGCCGCGCCTGTCCCGCCCGCAGCTGACACCGGCACTGCAAGCACCGGCGCCACCAGCACCACCCCCCTCAGCCCCAGCACCGCCCCGGAAGGAGCGACCAAGTGACCTCCCAGAACACGCGCCTCAGCACCGGCGGCCGCATCGACCGCAGCATCTCCTGGCGCTTCACGGTGGACGGCGAGGAATTCACCGGACACCCGGGCGACACGCTGGCCTCCGCGCTGCTGGCCAACGGCCGCATCGCCGCCGGCAACTCACTGTACGAGGACCGTGCCCGCGGCATCCTGGCCGCCGGCGTGGAAGAGCCCAACGCCCTGGTCCGCGTCGAAGCACGCTTCCCCGGCGACGTCGCCGAGTCCATGCTCCCCGCCACCACGGTTTCGCTGGTGGACGGCCTGAAGGCCGGCTACCTGAACGGCCTCGGCAAGCTGGACCCGGCCGACGACCGCGCCGAGTACGACAAGAAGTACGTGCACACCGACATCCTCGTCATCGGCGGCGGCCCCGCCGGCCTGGCCGCGGCCCGCGAAGCTGTCCGCAGCGGAGCCCGCGTCATCCTGATGGACGACCAGCCGGAACTCGGCGGTTCGCTGCTGTCCGGATCCACCGCCCCCGACCTGGCGGAAACCATCGAGGGCAAGCCTGCCCTGGAATGGGTTGCCGACGTCGAGGCGGAGCTGGTCTCCGGCGCCGAAAGCACCGTGCTGAACCGCACCACCGCGTTCGGCGCCTACGACGCCAACTACATCATCGCGGTCCAGAACCGCACCGACCACCTCTCCAGCCCGGCCGCCGGCGGCGTCTCCCGGCAGCGTATTTGGCACATCCGTGCCAACCAGGTTGTGCTGGCCCCCGGCGCCCACGAGCGTCCGCTGGTGTTCGAGAACAACGACCGCCCGGGCATCATGCTCGCCTCGGCTGTCCGCAGCTACCTGAACCGCTATGCCGTGGCCGCCGGCTCCCGTGTGGTGATCAGCACCACCAACGACAGCGCCTACGCCCTGGCCGCGGACCTGCGCGCCGCCGGCATCAAGGTCGCGGGCCGTCGTCGATGCCCGTCCCGCCCTCACGCCGGTGGCTGCCGCCGCCGTCGAGGCCGGCATCCGGGTGCTGATCGGCAGCGCGGTTGCCAACACCGCCGCTGACGCGGACGGCCGGCTGAACGGCGTCACCGTCCGCAGCATTAACGACGACGGCGAACTCACCTCGGGCATCGAAGAGATCGCCGCCGACCTGCTGGCAGTGTCCGGCGGCTGGAGCCCGCTGGTGCACCTGCACTCGCAGCGCCAGGGCAAGCTGCGCTGGGACGAGGACCTCGCCGCCTTCGTGCCGGCCACCGTGGTTCCGAACCAGCAGACCATCGGCTCCGGCCGCGGCAGCTTCGACCTCGCTGACTGCCTGGCCGAGGGCATCTCGGCCGGCGCTTCGGCGGCCATCGCTGCCGGCTTCGAGTCCGCCGTCGAGCCCGCCGCGCTGGCAGAGCCGAAGGCGTCCGCCCCGACCCGCCAGCTGTGGCTGGTCCCCGGCCAGACCGGAACCCCCGACGACTGGCACCACCACTTCGTCGACTTCCAGCGCGACCAGTCCGTGGCCGACGTCCTGCGCTCCACCGGCGCCGGCATGCGGTCCGTGGAACACGTCAAGCGCTACACCTCCATCAGCACCGCCAACGACCAGGGCAAGACCTCCGGCGTGAACGCCATCGGCGTCATCGCCGCGGCACTCCGCCAGGCCGGCGAGGCATCCCGGGGCATCGGCGACATCGGCACCACCACCTACCGTGCGCCGTTCACCCCCGTGGCCTTCGCGGCACTGGCAGGACGCCAGCGCGGCGAGCTGTTCGACCCCGCCCGTGTCACCTCGATCCACCCGTGGCACGTTGCCCAGGGTGCGCTGTTCGAGGACGTCGGACAGTGGAAGCGGCCGTGGTACTACCCGCAGAACGGCGAGGACATGGACGAAGCCGTGCTTCGCGAATGCGCCGCCGTCCGCGACTCGGTGGGCTTCATGGACGCCACCACCCTCGGCAAGATCGAGATCCGTGGCAAGGACGCCGGCGAGTTCCTGAACCGCATCTACACCAACGCGTTCAAGAAGCTGGCCCCGGGGTCCGCCCGCTACGGTGTCATGTGCCTTCCGGATGGCATGATCTTCGACGACGGTGTGACCCTGCGCCTGGACGAAGAGACCTACTTCATGACCACCACCACCGGCGGCGCCGCCAAGGTGCTGGACTGGCTCGAGGAATGGCTGCAGACCGAATGGCCGGAACTCGACGTGCACTGCACCTCGGTAACCGAACAGTGGAGCACGATCGCCGTGGTCGGACCCAAGTCCCGCGACGTCATCGCCAAGGTCGCCCCGGAACTGGCCGCCAACGACGGCCTGTCCGCCGAGGCGTTCCCGTTCATGACCTTCCGCGAAACCACCCTCGCGTCCGGCGTGAAGGCCCGCATCTGCCGGATCTCGTTCTCCGGCGAACTGGCCTACGAAATCAACGTGCCGTCCTGGTACGGGCTGAACACCTGGGAATCCGTGGCCGCGGCCGGTGCCGAATTCAACATCACCCCCTACGGCACCGAAACCATGCACGTGCTGCGCGCCGAGAAGGGCTACCCGATCGTCGGGCAGGACACCGACGGCACCGTCACCCCGCAGGACGCGGGCATGGAGTGGATCGTCTCCAAGGCGAAGGACTTCATCGGCAAGCGCTCCTACTCCCGGGCTGACCAGCAGCGCGACGACCGCAAGCACCTGGTCAGCGTCCTGCCGGTGGACGGCTCGCTGAAGCTTCCGGAAGGAACCCAGCTGGTGGAGAAGGGCATCCCGGCGAACCCCGCCTACGGCCCGGTCCCGATGCAGGGCTTCGTGACCTCCAGCTACCACAGCGCCGCCCTGGGCCGCTCGTTTGGCCTGGCCCTCATCAAGAACGGCCGCAACCGGATCGGCGAGACCCTGGTGGCCGCCGCCGGCAACCAGCTCGTCGACGTAGTCGTGGCAGAAACCGTACTGTTTGACCCCGAAGGGACCCGCAAAGATGGCTAACACAGCAGCCTTCACAGGCATCAATGGACTCCGGGAAATCCGCCGCAGCCCAGCCTCACACCTGGCCGAAGCATTCGTTTCAGGGTCCGTGCAGGGAACAGTCACCCTCAAAGAGGGCCCGTTCCAGACCATGGTCGGCGTCCGCGTGGACACCAGCTCCGAGGCCGGCGCCCGGATCGCCTCCGTCACCGGCGGCCTGCCGGAGCGCTGCGGCGAGGTCCGCGGCACGGAACGCATCAGCGTCCTGTGGCTCGGCCCCCAGGAGTTCCTCATCGTGGCACCGGAAGACGCCCACGACTCCCTCGGCGGGGACCTGATCGGCTCCCTGAAGTCTGCCCTGGGCGACGCCGCCGGGCAGGTGGTGGACCTGTCCGCCAACCGCACCACGTTCGAGCTGTCCGGTCCGCGGGCCCGTGCAGTGCTGGAAAAGGGCTGCGCCCTGGACCTGCACCCGCGCACCCTCAAGCCCGGCACCGCCCTGAACACCGAGGTGGGCAACATCCCGGTGGTCCTGTTCAAGACCGGCGAGGAAAGCTTCCGGCTGTTCCCCCGCGCCTCGTTCGCGGACTACCTGGGCCGCTGGCTGCTGGATGCCATGAGGGAGTTCGCTTCCCCCGAGGTACCCTGATGGCGCTCAGCGCCCTGGATCTGTTTTCCGTTGGCATCGGGCCGTCGTCGTCACACACGGTCGGCCCGATGCGGGCGGCAAAGCAGTTCGCCGACGGACTTAAAGGCGGTGGGCTGCTGAGCGCCACCACCCGGGTCCAGGCAGAGCTCTTCGGCTCCCTCGGCGCCACCGGCCGTGGCCACGGCTCCGACAAGGCCGTGGTGCTGGGCCTGCAGGGCCTGGACCCGGAAACGGTTGACACCTCCACCGCCGACGACCAGGTGGCGGCCGCCGCCCTGGACGCTGAGCTGCGGATCGGCGGGGACCACCGCGTGGACTTCAACTGGGACGAGGACGTGGTGCTGCACCGGCGGAAGTCGTTGCCGGCCCACCCCAACGGCATGACCTTCCGCGCCCTGGACCACGCCGGCAGGGTGCTGAGCGAACGGAGCTTCTACTCCATTGGCGGCGGCTTCGTCGTGGACGGCGATGCCGATGCCGGCGCGAAGCTGGTGGCGGACGAGACCCCGCTGCCGTACCCCTTCACCACAGCCAACGAGCTGCTGGCGATCTGCAAGCGCGAAAACATGTCGATCTCCGATGTCATGCTCGCCAATGAGCTGGCGTGGCGCAGCGAGGCGGAGCTCCGCGAGGAACTGCTGAAGCTGTGGGCCGTCATGCGCGAATGCGTGGACAACGGCTGCTCCGCGGAAGGCATCCTCCCCGGCGGGCTGAATGTGAAGCGGCGTGCGCCGCAGCTCTTCCAGACCCTGTCCAAGGATTCCGGCAGCACCGACCCGCGCACTGCCGATCCACTGCGCGCCATGGAGTGGGTGAACCTCTTCGCGCTGGCCGTGAACGAGGAGAACGCGGCCGGCGGCCGCATCGTCACCGCCCCCACCAACGGGGCGGCCGGCATCGTGCCCGCGGTCCTGCACTACTACGTGAAGTTTGTTCCGGGAGCGGACGACGACGGTGTGGTGCGCTTCCTCCTGGCGGCGGCCGCCGTCGGGATTCTCTTCAAGATCAATGCCTCCATCTCCGGCGCCGAAGTGGGCTGTCAGGGCGAGGTGGGTTCGGCCTGCTCCATGGCCGCCGCCGGGCTCTGCGAGGTGCTGGGCGGCACGCCCGAACAGGTGGAGAACGCCGCCGAGGTGGGGATCGAACACAACCTGGGCCTGACCTGCGACCCCGTGGGCGGCCTGGTGCAGATCCCGTGCATCGAGCGGAACGCGATCGCCAGCGTCAAGGCGATCAACGCTGCGCGGCTGGCCCTGCACGGGGACGGCAGCCACAAGGTGTCGCTGGACAAGGCCATCAAGACCATGCGCGAAACGGGCGCCGACATGAAAACCAAGTACAAGGAAACCTCTCGAGGAGGCCTCGCTGTGAATGTAATTGAGTGCTGAGCAATGACTGCTATTCAGACTGAGAACCGCGCCTCCGGGCAGGCGGACAGCGGCGTCGAGCACGTCCTGACGCTGGACTGCCCCGAAGGCCCGGGCATTGTGCACGCCGTCTCCGGCTTCCTGCTGGAATACGGCTGCGACATCATCGACAACAAGCAATTCGGCGACCGGTCCGAGGGCCACTTCTTCATGCGCGTGCACTTCGCGTCCGACGGCAATGAATCCACGCTGGAACAGCTCCGCGCCGGATTCGCCCCGGTGGCCGAGAAGTACAACATGAAGTGGCGGCTGGAACGGAACGGGTCCCGCCGCAAGGTCCTGATCATGGTCTCCAAGTTCGGCCACTGCCTCAACGACCTGCTTTTCCGGGCCCGCGTGGGCGAACTGCCCATCGACGTTGTGGGCGTGGTGTCCAACCACACGGACCACCAGGCCCTGGTGGACTGGCACGGCATCCCGTTCTTCCACATCCCCGTCACCGGCGGCCACCAAGCCGCAGGCGGAGGCGCGGCTGCTGGAAATCGTGGACGAGCTCGACGTTGAGCTGGTGGTGCTGGCCCGCTACATGCAGGTTCTCAGCGACGACCTCGCGCGGAAGCTGGACGGCAAGGCGATCAACATCCACCACTCGTTCCTGCCGTCATTCAAGGGTGCCAAGCCGTACCACCAGGCTTACGCCCGCGGCGTGAAGACCGTGGGCGCCACCGCACACTACGTGAACGCGGAACTCGACGAGGGTCCGATCATCGCGCAGCAGGTGGTGGAGGTGGACCACACCTTCGGCCCCGAGGACCTGGTCGCCGCCGGCCGGGACACGGAGTGCAAGGCGCTCAGCAACGCCGTCCGCTGGCACTGCGAAGGCCGCATCATCCTCAACGGCAACCGCACGGTGGTCCTGAAGTAGGGACGCTTCCTCAGGTCTTGCGGCATAGACCGGACGCTTCCTCAGGTCCTGCCGCTTAAACCGAAACGCTCCTGCAGTTCTTGCAGGAGCGTTTCGGTTTAAGCGGCGAAAAGTGAGGAAGCGTCGGGGGTCAGACGCCGAGCTGTTCGCGGAGCGCCTGGACGTGGCCCTGCGCCTTGACCTGGTACTGGGCGAGCGTGACCTTACCCTCGGGGTCCAGGACCACGGTGGAGCGGACGATGCCCTCGTGGACCTCGCCGTCGATGAGCTTCTCGCCCCAGGCGCCGTAGGCCAGGGCGACGGCATGGTCCTCGTCTGCCAGCAGCGGGAAGGTCAGGCCGAAGTCGCCCGTGAAGTTTGCCAGCTTCTCCGGCGCGTCGGGGGAGATACCCAGCACCGCGTAGCCGGAGCCCTGGAAGGAAGCCAGGTTGTCGCGGAAGTCGCAGGCCTCGGTGGTGCAGCCGGGGGTGGCAGCCTCGGGGTAGAAGTATACGATGACGTTCTTGCCGCGGTAGTCGGCCAGTGCGGTCTGCTTGCCGTCTGCGTCCTGCAGGGTGAAGTCCGGCGCCTGGGTTCCGCGCTGGAGCTTGGTGGTCAGTTTGGGGCTCATGGCATTCCTTCTGATGGATCTGGGTCGAGCGAAAAATCTGGTCAAGCGCAATGACTGATCGGACTGATATGGATAACAGCAGCCCTAGATACTGTATTCCGCCGGGCCGCGCACGGTGGCCCCGGGACCGCAGATGAAGCGGTAGCCGCCGCCACGGACCGTCGCGATCGCGTGCCGGCCGCCGCGCAGCTTCCGCCGCACACGCCCCACATAGACGTCGATGGAACGGGTCGCGGCGCCGGGGCTGTCGAACGACTCCAGGAACAGCCGCAGCTCCTCCCGGTCAACGGTCCGCGAGCAGTGCTCCACCAGGTAGCGCAGCAGCTTGAACTCGACGCCGGTCAGCGGCACCCGCTCGCCGTCCAGCAGTACTTGAGACTGCGCCAGGTCCACGGCCACGCGGCTGACGTGCCCGGCCGACGGCGGGAGGTGGGTGGCGCCGCCGTCGTCCGTTTCCGGGGACTCGCCTTCCGAGGAGTCCGGTTGGGAATCCTCCCGGGAGGACGACGGCGGCACGGCAGTTCCGCCGTCGGGCGCACCAAGGGCTTCCCCCTCCCCTGGGGGCGCGCCGGGGTGCGTCCCGGCGGCGGAAGTAGCAGCTCCGGCGGCGGGCCAGTGGACTTCCGCCTCCGGAGCAAATTGAAGGGCCCGCGCCAGCACCAGCCCGGCGGCCCGGGCGAGGACCTCGGGATCGATGTCCTGGCCTTCGGGCGGGGCCACCCAGACGGCCAGGCCGTGGGCCTTGGCGAAACTACGGGCCGACGTGCCGCGCGGTGAATGGGCATGCACAGCCACCGCGCGGCCCTCAGATGCCGCCGCGGCGGATCAGCTTGCCGCCGGGGGTCTGGCCGTCCACCACGTTGCCGCGCAGGTACGTCCGGCGGACCACGCCGGAGAGTGCCTTGCCGTCGTACGGGGTGATGGGGTTCTTGTGCTTGAGCTTGGAGACGTCCACCACGAAGGCCTCGTCCTGGGCGAAGACGGAGAAGTCGGCGTCGTAGCCCAGTGCAAGCTGGCCCTTGTTGGAGAGGCGGGCCAGGGCGGCCGGCTTCTCCGCCATCCACGACACCACCTGCTCCAGCGGGATGCCGCGGTGCCGGGCTTCGGTCCAGATCAGGGACAGGCCCAGCTGCAGCGAGGAGACGCCGCCCCAGGCCACGGCGAAGTCGCCGTTTTCCAGGTCCTTCAGGTCCAGGGTCGAAGGGGAGTGGTCGGAGACGATGCAGTCGATGGTGCCGTCCTGCAGGCCCTGCCAGAGGAGCTCACGGTTCGAGGCCTCACGGATGGGCGGGCAGCACTTGTACGCGGTGGCGCCGTCGGGGATCTCCTCGGCCATGAGCGTGAGGTAGTGCGGGCAGGTCTCCACGGTGAGGTGCACGCCGTCGCGCTTTGCCGAAGCGATCATGGGCAGCGCGTCCGAAGAGGAGAGGTGCAGGATGTGGGTGCGGGCACCGGTCCAGCGGGCGCGCTCAATCACCTCGGCGATGGCCTTGTTCTCGGCGCCGCGGGGGCGGGAGGCAAGGAACGTTGAGTAGTGGGCGCCACCGGGGTGGGGTGCGTGGTCGATGGCGTGCGAATCCTCGGCGTGGACGATCATGAGCGAGTCGAAGGACTTCAGCTCGCGCATGTCCTCCTCCATCTCGTCCGCCTCCAGGTGCGGGAACTCGTCCACGCCCGAGTGCAGCAGGAAGCACTTGAAGCCGAAGACGCCCTCGTCGTGCAGCGGGCGCAGGTCCGCCTTGTTGCCGGGGATGGCGCCGCCCCAGAACCCGACGTCAACGAACGCCTGGTCCTCGGCCACCTCGCGCTTGAGCTTGAGGCCTTCAACATTGGTGGTGGGCGGGATGGAGTTCAGCGGCATGTCGATGATGGTGGTGACGCCGCCGGCGGCCGCGGCGCGGGTAGCGGAGGCGAAGCCCTCCCACTCGGTGCGGCCGGGCTCGTTGACGTGGACGTGGGTGTCCACAAGACCGGGGATCAGGGTTTCGTCGTCGGCGAGTTCGATGACCTCGGCGCCGGCGAGGCCGTTGCCGAGAGGCTCGAGAGCGACGATCTTGCCGCCGCGGACGCCCACTTCACGGGCGGCGATCCCGGCGGTGGTGAGGATGCGCCGGCCCCGGATGACCAGGTCAAAGCGTTCTTCAGACATTCAGGGGCTCCTTCGTGTTAACACTGTCGGTCAGGTGCACGCCGATGTGCTGACCCAATTCTTCAAGCAGTCGGCCTGCTTCAGCTATACATATCTCTACTCTGCTTTCCAGCGCCGTCAGAGGGTAGACCTGCCCGAAACCCGACCCCTGCTGCTGTTCCGGCGAGAGCGTGGTGCGGCCGCAGACGGCGAGGACCGGCAGCCCGGCCGCGGCTGCCGCGCGGGCAACGCCCATGGGCGTCTTGCCGAGCAGGCTCTGTTCGTCGAGGCTGCCTTCGCCGGTGATCACCAGGTCTGCGCCGGCCAGCCGTTCAGCCAGCCGGGTGAATTCAAGCACGACGTCGATGCCGGGGCGGCGTGATGCCGCCAGTGCCGCGATGGCGGCGTAGCCCACGCCGCCGGCCGCTCCGGCACCCGGCGCGTTGGCGGCCTTGACGGCCCGGGGGCCGATCTCCGCGGCAAGGACCTGGACGAAGTTGGCGAGGGCGGCGTCCAGTTCGCCAACGTCCGCGGGGGTGGCGCCCTTCTGCGGCCCGAAGATGGCCGCCGCTCCTTCCGGCCCGAGCAGCGGGTTGTCCACGTCGCTGGCGAGGACGAAGCGCGATTCCTCCAGCCTGGTGTCGAAGCCGGAGAAGTCGATGGCAGCGAGGTCGGCGAGGGCGGCGCCGCCGAGGGGGAGTTCGTTACCGGCGGCATCGAGCAGCCGGGCACCGAGGCCCTGCAGCACGCCCGCTCCGCCGTCGGTGTTGGCGCTGCCGCCGACGCCCAGAATGATCTGCCGGCAGCCGGCGTCGAGCGCCGCGCGGATCAGTTCACCGGTGCCCAGGCTGCTGGCAGTCCTGGCGGAAGCGGAACCCGGCCGCCCGCCGTCGTTCTGGGAAAGAGCGGAGGGCGGCAGGACGGCGAGGCCGGAAGCTGCCGCCATTTCGATCACGGCTTCCCGGCCGCGGACCGCGAACTCCGCGGCCAGCGGCTGCCCGGTGGGGCCGCTGACCACGGCGCGGCGGCGGGTGAAGCCGGAGCCGACGGCGGCGTCGAGGGTGCCCTCGCCGCCGTCGGCCACGGGAATCCGCAGTACCTCAAGGGTTTCGGACTGGCCCGCTGTGGCGGAGCCCTTCCGGAGCCCTTCTTCAAGGTGCCGGGCGACGTCCGGGGCGGAGAGCGAGCCCTTGAACTTGTCCGGCGCGATCACGATGCGCATTGCTTGCCTATCTTCGGTACTTTTTGGTGCAGCTGGATTTGGACTGGTTTAGTCCTGCAGGGCCAGGATGGCGGTGGGGGCGTCGGCAGCGGTGGCAGCCAGCTCCTCGAACTCGTTCACGGCGTTGATCTCCAGCCCCATGGAGATGTTGGTGACCTTTTCCAGGATCACTTCAACCACCACGGGAACCTGGAACTCGCCCATCAGTGCCTTGGCCTTGTCGAACGCGGCAGGCATGTCCTCGGGGCTGGTCACGCGGATGGCCTTGCAGCCCAGGCCCTCGGCGACCTTCAGGTGGTCCACGCCGTAGCCCTCGGTCTCGGGTGAGTTGATGTTATCGAAGCCCAGGGACACGTGGTAATCCATGTTGAACCCGCGCTGGGACTGGCGGATCAGGCCCAGGTAGGAGTTGTTCACCACCACGTGGATGTACGGCAGGTTGAACTGCGCGCCCACGGCCAGTTCCTCGATCATGAACTGGAAATCGTAGTCGCCGGACAGCGCCACCACGTTCTCGCCCGGCTTGCCGCGCACCACGCCGAGGGCGGCCGGGGCGGTCCAGCCCAGCGGGCCTGCCTGGCCGGCGTTGATCCACTTGCGGGCGCCGAACACGTGCAGCATCTGCGCGCCGGCGATCTGCGACAGGCCGATGGTGGACACGTAGGTGGTGTCCTTGCCGAAGGCCTTGTTCATCTCCTCGTATACGCGCTGCGGCTTCATCGGCACGTTGTCGAAGTGGGTCTTGCGGTGCAGGGTGGCCTTGCGCTCGGCGCACTCGGCAACCCAGCCCTTGTAGTCCGGCAGGGTCCCGGCGGCCTGGCGTTCGCGGGCGATTTCCAGCAGGCCGCCCAGGGCGGCGCCGGCGTCGGAGGCGATGCCGAAGTCGGGGGAGAACACGCGGCCGATCTGGGTGGGCTCGATGTCGATGTGCACGAACTTGCGGCCGGCGGTGTAGGTCTCCAGGCCGCCGGTGTGGCGGTTGGCCCAGCGGTTGCCGATGCCGATCACGAAGTCGCTGCGCAGGAAGTTCTCGTTGCCGTAGCGGTGGCTGGTCTGCAGGCCCACCATGCCGGCCATCAGTTCATGGTCGTCCGGGATGGCGCCCCAGCCCATCAGCGTGGGGATCACGGGAACGTTCAGCAGCTCGGCCAGCTCCACCAGCTGCGCGGAGGCGCCGGCGTTGATGATGCCGCCGCCGGCCACGATCAGCGGGCGCTCGCCGGCCGTCAGCATGTCCAGGGCCTTTTCCAGCTGCTTGCGGGAGGCCTTGGGCTTTTCGACGGGCAGCGGTTCGTAGGTGTCGATGTCGAATTCGATCTCGGCCATCTGCACGTCGATCGGCAGATCCAGCAGCACCGGGCCGGGGCGGCCGGAGCGCATCAGCTGGAAGGCCTTCTGGAAGGCACCGGGAACCTGGCCGGGCTCCAGGATGGTCATGGCCATCTTGGTGACGGGCTTGGCGATGGACTCGATGTCCACGGCCTGGAAGTCTTCCTTGTGCAGCTTGGCCACGGGGGCCTGGCCGGTGATGCAGAGCATGGGGATGGAGTCTGCCCAGGCGGCGTACAGGCCGGTGATCATGTCGGTGCCGGCGGGGCCGGAGGTGCCGATGCAGATGCCAATGTTGCCGTCCGCTGCGCGGGAGTAGCCGTCGGCCATGTGGCTGGCGCCTTCAACGTGGCGGGCCAGCGTGTGGCGGATGCCGCCGTGGGCCCGCATGGCGGAGTAGAACGGGTTGATCGCCGCACCCGGCAGGCCGAACGCCTCGGTGGCGCCCTCCTTTTCCAGGATGGCGATGGCAGCGTCTACGGTGCGCATCTTGGTCATGGTGTGCTCCTAAAAAGTCTGTGTTTTGCCCGGTTCGGGGCGGAATTTGGGTGTGCTGGGGGAGCCGCCGTCGTTTGTGTACGACGGCGGATGCCCGGTTTTGCTTGTTCTGTCCGGTTCTTACCGGCCCGGCTTACTTCCGGCCGCTGAGCTGCAGGACCTGCTTGAAGAGTCCCGAGTGGTCCAGGCCGCCGTCGCCCTGGTTGACGGTGGCGGCGACGAGCTGGGCGACGACGGCGCCGAGCGGGATGGAGACGTTGGCTTCGCGGGCCGCGGAGGTGACGATGCCCAGGTCCTTGTGGTGCAGGGCGAGGCGGAAGCCGGGGTCGAAGTTGCGGTCGAGCATCTTCTGGCCCTTCTGGTCGAGGACCTTGGAGCCGGCCAGGCCGCCGCCGAGGACCTTGAGGGCGGCGTCGGTGTCCACGCCGTAGGCCTCGAGGAAGGCGATGGCCTCGCCGAGGACCTCGATGTTGACGGCGACGATCAGCTGGTTGGCAGCCTTGACGGTCTGGCCGGAGCCGGAGGGGCCGACGTGGACGATGGTCTTGCCGACGGCGTTAAGGACGTCCTGGGCTGCCTCGAAGTCTGCCTTCTCGCCGCCGACCATGATGGAGAGGACGGCGTCGATGGCGCCCTGTTCGCCGCCGGAGACCGGGGCGTCGAGGGGGCGGATGCCGGCTGCGGTGGCTTCTTCCGAGAGTCGCTTGGCGACGTCGGGGCGGATGCTGGAGGCGTCGATCCAGAGGGTGCCCTGCTTGGCGTTGGCGAAGACACCGTCGGGGCCGCTGACGACGCCTTCGACGTCGGGGGAGTCCGGCACCATGGTGATGACGACGTCGGCGTCCTTGACGGCGTCAGCGATGCTGGAGGCACCCTTGCCGCCTTCGGAGACGAGCTTGTCGATCTTGTCCTGGCTGCGGTTGAAGCCGGTGACGTTGTGGCCGGCCTTGACGAGGTTGATGGCCATGGGCAGGCCCATGATTCCGAGTCCGATGACTGCAACGTTGCTCATTGTTTTTCCTTCACTGAAAGTCTGTGGGTGGCTTACCCAACTAGCTCGCAGTAGATGTCGTTTTGAGGGTTCTAAACGACATCTACTGCTACTCAGTTGGGCGGGCAGGTGCGGGTGGGTGGTTAGTTGGAAGCGTGTTCGCGGATGGCCCAGCTGAAGGCGGTTTCCTGCGGTTCCTTGTACTCGAGGCCGATGTAGCCGCCGTAGCCGAGTTCGCGGCTGCGGGCGATCCACTCGCCGAGGGGAAGCTCGCCGGTTCCGGGAGCCCCGCGGCCGGGGTTGTCGGCAATCTGGATGTGGCCGAAGTCCTTGGCGTGGTTTTCGATCACCGCGGCGACGTCGTCCCCGTTGACGGCCAGGTGGTAGAAGTCCGCGAGGAGCTTGACGTTCTGAGCGCCGGATTCCGCCTTGACCCGGGCGATCACACCGAGCGCGTCCTGGGCCTTGAGGAGCGGGTAGCGCGGGGCCCCGCTGACGGGTTCGAGGAGGACGGTGCCGCCGATCCGGGCCACGCCTTCTGCAGCGGCGGCCAGGTTCCTGGCTGCCAGTTCGTCCTGTTCCTCCGGACTGGACTCCTCCTGGCGGTTGCCGTAGAGGGCGTTGAAGGCCTTGCAGCCGAGGCGCTCGCCGATGCCGGCGACGACGTCGATGTTGTCCTTGAACTCGCCTTCACGGCCCACCCAGGAGACCAGTCCGCGGTCGCCGCCGGGCATGTTGCCGGCGTTGAAGTTCAGGCCGGAGAGCTGGACGCCGGCGTCGGTGATGGCGCGCTCGAAGGCCGTGGTTTCGGCGTCGGAAGGGACTGAGCTCTCAAAGGGCCACCAGAACTCGACGGCGTCAAAACCGGCCGCCTTCGCGGCTGCGGGGCGCTCGAGCAGGGGCAGCTCCGTCAGGAGGATGGAGCAGTTCACTGTGTACGTCATCGTAGGTCCTTCCGGGGAGGGGCTTTGATCTATCTTCCCTGCTTCTCGGCTCTTCCGCCGTTTCCGCTTTGTGGAATTTAGATTCTGCTTTATGAAAAGTGTAGGGAAGGGGGGCCGGGGTAGTCAAGGGGAGCTGGGGCCGCGCCAATACTCCGAGTGTGGAAACGCAGGAAGGGCCGGCACCCGAGGTGCCGGCCCTTCCCGATTTTGCGGTCTGTAGTTGTGGTTGCTGCCTTACGCTCGCGCTGCGTCGACCAGCACACCGTCGATCCGGGACAGTACCCCGGGCCAGCCGTTGCCCATGCCGTCGAAGGCCTGCTGGCCCATGGGGGTGTCGAGCTGGAAACCCGCATGCTCGAGGTGCAAAACGGTCCCGTCCCCGACGGTCTCGAGCGTCCATGTGACGGTGGTGTCCAGGCCGCCCTCGGCGAACAGGAAGCTGATGGAGGCGCCGGGGCGGACGCTGAGAACTTCGCACTGCTGCGTTCCCCAGGCGCCCATGTCCATGGTGAAGCGGTGCCCGGCCGTCGGGGCAATGTCTCCCGGCGCCCACCAGCGCGCGAGCAGGTCCGGCGTCGTGAGCGCCTTCCAGACGGCCTCGGGCGGGTGCGGAAAATGCCGCGTGAGGCGGATCGTGTTCTCGGTCATGATGGGTTCTCCTCATCCAGTAGGTTGCCCAGCGCATCAAGGCGCCGGTTCCAGTAGTGCTCGTAGTGCTTCAGCCAGCCGCCCACCTCAGCCAGGCCGGCGGCCTGAAGGTGGTAAATGCGGTGCCTGCCATGCCGCTCTTCCCGGACGAGCCCCGCCCCGCGAAGCACTGCGAGGTGTTCCGACGCCGCGGAGCGGCTCTGTTCGAGCAGGTCCGTGAGGTCACCGGCAGTCCGCGGCCCGTTCCGGAGCTCGTCAAGGATGGTGCGCCGTGCCGGGTTGGCCAGGGCGCCGAAGATGTCGGGAAGCACGTCTGCAGAATATGTCGGAAATTTCCGAAATGAAAGCCCCGACCGGGCAAATCTGCACCACTTTCGACGCCGTCCGGGGCCGGCTCCCGCGCTATTCCGACGGCGGCTTCCGCGGCCGCGCCGTAAAGTGGTGCAGATCTGCCGGGTCGGCAACCAGGAAGAGGTAAAAGCCCCTGTTTCGCGGGGCTCCGGGCTCGTAAAATAAAAGGTGGGGCCGACGGCAAGAGCCCCGGAGAGCGATCCTTACGAGCCCGGGGTGCCTTCCCAACCGCCGCCGGCCCTTACGAATGCCGTCAGTCAATGCCGCACGCCAGGTTCCGATCCGGTCACGCTCGGGCAACAACTCTTCCCGCAAGATCACGGCCATGTGACCATTGGGCATGAGCGACGAACTTATGGCGGCGGCACCCTCCGGCGGTGGCGCTCCCCGTATTCAAACGGCCGGACTGATTCACTCCGAAGGCTCCGAGGCAACACGCAAGATGCGCGAGCAGGCCAAACGGCGCCGGGAAGCAGAAGCGAAACTGCAGCTGCACCTGATGGAAACACGCAACAAGTCAACCGGAACACCGGATCCCGCACTCTGACAGTGCATCCTGACAGCAGCCGGAACTACACAGAACAGCAATCACGGCGACACCATTCGGGTGCCGCCGTGATTGCTGTCCAGGGTCAGTGCTGCCCGGAGGTGCCGCCCAGGGGCGGGACGGTGCCGGGGCCGCCGTCTTCCCATTCGGCCCGGTCTGCGGCGCTTCGGGTGTCGCTGGCCGCTGTTTCGTCCGAGTCGCCTTCGTCGTCAATCAGTCCGTTGGTCTGGTCGAACGGGTGGGCGATGTTCTTGTCCGTCAGCGGGGAGCCTGCGTCTGCCGCGGTTCCCCCGGCCACGCCCGCAGCGGTCCCGCCGGCAACGGTGCCCGCCGCGGTCCCACCGGAGAAGCCCGGGGTGTCGGTCGTATCGGTGACAACGGTCGTTTCGGTGTCTACCGGGACAACTGCTTCATCGACGACAGCGGCTTCGTCCACGACGTACACGGTGTCGGCATCCTTGTCCTTGCCGCCGGCAGCGACGGCCGCTGCCGCGCCTGCTGCCGCCGCCACTCCGGCCGCCGCCGCAACCTTGCCGGAGACGCCCGCCTTGCCGCTGTCGCCGAGCGACCCGGCCGCGTGCTCGACGCCCGGTGTGCCCACTGAGCCGCCTTCGTTGACCGAACCCCGCCAGGCGCCGCTGGCGTAGCCTTCGTCCTCGATGAATTCCTTGAACTTTTTGAGGTCGGCCTCGGCCTGGCGCTCCACGACGTGCAGCTTGTCGCCGATCTTCTCCACGACCCCTTCGGGTTCGTAGTCGATGAACAGCTTGATGGAAGTCTGGCCGCCGCCAACGTCTTCAAACTCCACGGAGCCGGCGTTGGTGGCACCCTCGGTGGCGGCCCAGGCGACCTTCTGGTCCGGCTTCTGCTCGAGGATCCGAGCCTCCCACTTGCGCTTTACGCCCGCGATCTCGGCCACCCACTCGAGCCGGTCATCGCTGAGCTGCGTCACTTTCTTGACGCCGCCCATGAAGTGCGGAAAGTCTTCGAACTGGGTCCACTGGTTGTATGCCGTGCTGACCGGCACGTTCACCAGAATGCGCTTCTCAACCCTTGTGCTCATAGTGTCTCCTTCGTCGAAGTGAACAGATGATGGTCCGGTAATCCGAAGTCATCAGCATGCTTACTATATCTTCGACGGCGGAGCGTGGCCAGACCGGGCAGCGCCGGATTGGGGTGCGTGGGGGAAACATGAAGCCTCCGCGCGAATCAAAAGGACTCAAGCGCGGAGGCTTCCAGCACTCCATTTTTGGGGGGAAAGAGGAGAGCTGGCACAAATGTACAGCCGGCGCGACTTCCGGGAAGCCAAATTCGGCCATTTCGGAAATTCTTGACTAAACCTTGAGTCGCCGGTGCGGATCGACGGCGTTAACCAGCCTGGCGAGCACCTCGGCCGGGTTTCCGTGGGCGTCGATCATCACCATGTCCGCGTACTCGGGTAATGTCCGGTAGGCGGTCCGCAGGGCTGTCAGCTCGGCCACCGATTCCTCGTCCGTGCCGCGCGCGACGATCCGCCGGTGCGCGGTTTCGGGGCTCACGTCCAAGTGGAGGACCAAGTCGGGGACCGGCAGGGTCCGGAGCAGCCAGGGCAGAAGCCGTCCCCGGCGCAGGCCCTTCGCCTCGCGCAGCGCCAGCTGGCAGTGAAGGTGCCGGTCCATGACCACGAGCCCCTCGAAGCGCGATGCCCGGGCATGTGACACCAGCACGTTGAACACCCGCAGGGCGGATTCCGCGGCGTCGGCCAGGCGGTCGGGCAGACGGATGCCGAAGCGGCTGCTGAGCAGCGACATCCGCCGCCGGCTCAGCAAAAGCGCGTTCCTGCCCTCTGCCCGGGCTGCCGCAACAAGGGAACGGGCCGCCGTCGTCTTTCCCGAACCGTCGATTCCTGTCAGAACAATGATCATGTGGCCTCCTTCCGTCCCCTGTCCAACGGCCGGGGGCCGGGCAACGTTGCGGCTTTGAGGCACACGTCACGCGGTTGGCTCCGGCTCGTAACGGGGTTGCACCCCAAAACGCACGACGGCGGGGCCCGCCGGATCTTGCAGCGATCCTTCCGGAAAGTTGCGCCATTCTTGAGCGTGGCGGGGGACAGTATTCCGCAGGGGCCGTGCAGAAGCGCCGCGGCCCCGCAAGAGACTCCCGGTACGGAGATCACCATCACATGACCCCGAAACCCCACGGACTGGGACGGGCAGGCGCAATGGGGCACCGGCCCGTCCCCGGCTAGGTTCGTCGAAACCGGCGGCAGTAATCCAGGCGCCGCGGGAATTTCAGGGCAGCGGGACTACAGGAAGACGCTGCCGCGGATGACCGTGCGGCTGGTGCCGCCCACCCAGATGCTGTCGCCTTCGGTGGTGATGGTCAGCCGTCCGCCGCGGCCCAGGACAGTGCCCTGGCTGACGGTGTAATTGCCCTCCGCCACTCCTGAGCCGATCAGCCATTGTGCCAGCCCTGCGTTCAGGCTGCCGGTGACCGGGTCCTCCGGGATGTCCAGGCCGGGAACGAAGCCGCGCACCTCGAAGTCCGCCGGGCCTCCGTCGCCGTAGGCGCCGATCACACCCACGTTCAACTTCCCCATGGCCACGAAGTCGGGCACCAGGTCGAGCACCTGCCGGGCCGAGGCCAGCCGGATGCCGAGCCAGCCAGGGCCGTTGTCCACCCAGTTGCTGTCCAGCACCTGCTCGGCCGGAATGCCCAGACTGGCGATCGCCTGCTCCAGCACCTCGGATTCCACGGGACCGGACCGGCGCAGCGGCGGGGCCTCGAAGAACTGTTCGTCCGCCGTCTGGCTGATCTTGACGAGCCCCACCTCGCATTCCTGCACGAGCTCGCCGGAACGCCTTGGCTGTCCGCCGTTCTCCAGCCACGCGTGCGCGGAGCCGAGGGTGGGGTGGCCCGCGAAGGGAAGCTCGGAGGCCGGCGTGAAGATCCGCAGCCGGTAGTCCGCCTCCGGCTGCGTGGGCTTCAGCAGGAAAGTGGTTTCGGAGAGGTTGGTCCAGTTGGCGAAGCTCTGCATCTGCTCGGCGGTCAGGCCGTCGGCATCATGGACGACAGCGACCGGGTTGCCGGGCTTTGGTCCGGGGGCAAAAACGTCGACCTGCGAGAAGGGATATTCGGTGGCGGCCATGCTGCTCTTTCTCTGGACTTCAATCTTCGGGGACTGCGGGCTCGGAGGTTACTCTGGCTCCGGCGAGCCCACGATTCACGGTAGGCAGTAGCCCGGGCCGGGCACCAGAGCCAATCCGGGAAAGTGGTCTGCCCTGGGGATCTGCCTGGCCAGGGAATCTGCCTGCCCCGGGAAACTGCCCGGTGAACCGGCAGCACAGTCTCAGTCGCCCGGCACCTCAGCCGGCTCGCGGGGCGCGGCGAGCCCGTCCACCACCCCGACCCCCGGCAGTTTGAGGAGCTCGGCGGGGCTGAGGACGATTTTGCTGGACCTGTTGCCGCCGCCCATGACCACCCGGGGCACGTCCAGCACGGCGCGGTCCACGTATACGGGCAGCCCGGAGATTCCGGGCACGGTGACCCCGCCTACCAGCATGCCGGTCAGCGCGGTGGTGGTCTCGGCGTCGGCAAAGGAGGCGCGCTTGACGTCAAGCAGGGCACGCACGGAACGGTTCACGTCCAGCCGGGTGGTGCCCAGGACCACGCACACCGCATACCGGGGCGGCTCCACCTTCCTGGACGCGACCAGGATGGTGTTGGCCGCCTGCTCCAAACTGAAGCCGTAGTGGGCGCAGAACTCGGCGGTGTCCGCGAGTTCCGGCGAGCATTCGAGGATCTCGTGGGCAACGCCGTGCGCGGCGAGGGCCTCGGCCACGGCGGGCAGGAGGAGCGTGTCACTCACAGGAGTTCTCCTTTGAGGGCGGTGTCATTAAGTGGGTTGTCCGCACCCGGCACCGGATAGGCAGGAACGCGGCGGACCAGGAAGAACCGGTTGGACGCGGGCAGCCACATCAGCGTGGCGCCGGCCAGCGTCAGGAGCAGGCCGGCCAGGATCAGCGCTGTCAGGTCGACGGGTGCCCCGAGCGCCGACAGGGCCGCGGCGACACTGAGAAGGATGCGGGCCCAGCGCGCGCCGTGCAGCAGATGCTGGGCGGCAAGCACCTGCAGGGCAGTGAGCGGGACGGCGAACGCCACGAGATAAGGCACGGCCCAGGCGGGGATCGACTGGCCAAAGTCGATTCCGGCCACCTCGAGAATGACAGGCATCATGCCGGCCACGACGGCGCTGGCCACCCAGCATGCTGCCGAGAGCCGGACAGCCGCAGGTGCGTTTACCAAACCGATGTTTCCGGGCTCGCCAAAGCCCAACTGCTGATCGCTCAATGAAGTCCCCATTCTTCAATTTGCGTTTTCAATTGCGTGTTTCCGGATTTCCGGCGATGGCCCCAGCCTACAGGCTGTCCCAAGCCGCCGGACGTACACTGGCCTTCCCATCATTTCGAGGACTGCTGCGAGGGTGCATCTGGATGCTTTGGAAGCTTCTTGTCCGGTACCTGCAGCCGCAACGGCGGCTGCTGGTCGCCGTCGTCGTTTTTCAGTTGGCGCAGTCCATTGCGTCCCTCTATCTCCCCACGTTGAACGCGGACATCATTGACCTGGGCGTGGCCACGGGCGACACCGGGTACATCCTGCGCGTCGGCAGCCTGATGCTGTTCATCACCCTCCTGCAGATCGCGTGCGCGGTGACGGCGGTGTACTTCGGGGCCAAGGCGGCGATGGGGATGGGCCGGGACCTGCGCGGGGCGATTTTCACCCGGGTGGGCGGCTTCTCCGAGCAGGAGGTCACCCGCTTCGGCCCGGCCAGCCTGATCACGCGGTCCACGAACGACGTCCAGCAGGTGCAGCAGTTGGTGCTGATGTCCGCCACACTGATGGTGGCCGCGCCCATGCTTAGCATCGGCGGCGTGGTGATGGCGGTGCGCCAGGATGCCCAGCTGTCCTGGCTGATCGCGGTGAGCGTGCCGGCGCTGCTGATAGGCGTCGGGCTGATCGTCAGCCGGATGGTGCCGCTGTTCCGGCTGATGCAGCTGCGGATTGACGCCGTCAACAGGGTGCTCCGCGAGCAGTTGGCCGGCATCCGGGTGGTGCGGGCGTTTGTGCGCGAGGACCTGGAAACCGAGCGGTTCGCGGGCGCGAATGCCGACGTCACGGACACGGCGCTGCGGGCGGGGCGGCTGATGGCGCTCGCGTTTCCGGTGGTGATGCTGGTGCTGAACGTGTCCAGCGTGGCGGTGATCTGGTTCGGGTCGTTCCGGATCGAGGACAGGTCCATGCAGGTGGGCACGCTGGTGGCGTTCCTCAGTTACCTGCTGCAGATCTTGATGTCGGTCATGATGGCCACGTTCATGGCGGTGATGATCCCGCGTGCGGCCGTCGCGGCGGACCGGATCGGGGAGGTGCTGGAGACGGAGTCGTCCGTGCGGCCTCCGGTGAACCCCGTGGTGTTCGCCGGCTCTGACAGCGGCACCGCCCGCGGCGAGCTGGAAATGCGCGACGTCGGATTCGCCTACCCGGGTGCCGAGCGGCCGGTCCTCAGCGGTGTCAGCTTCACCGCCACCGCGGGCAGGACGACGGCGGTGATAGGCAGCACGGGCTCGGGGAAGACCACTCTGGTGAACCTCATGCCGCGGCTGTTCGACGCCACCTTCGGATCGGTGCGGATGGGCGGCGTGGACGTGCGGGAGCTGCACCCGGACCTGTTGTGGGGCCACATCGGCCTGGTGCCGCAGCGGCCGTACCTGTTCTCCGGGACCGTGCGAAGCAACCTGCTGTATGGCAAGCCGGACGCCACCGAGGAGGAGCTCTGGCATGCGCTGGCCACCGCGCAGGCAGCGGATTTCGTGCGCGGGATGGAGGGTGGCCTGGACGCGCCCGTCTCGCAGGGCGGCACCAATGTGTCCGGCGGGCAGCGGCAGCGGCTGGCGATTGCCCGGGCGCTGGTGAAGCGGCCTGAGCTGTACATCTTTGATGACTCGTTTTCCTCGCTGGACACCGCCACGGACGCCCGGCTCCGGCAGGCGCTGCGGCGGGACACGGCCGGGGCCACGCTGGTGATCATCGCCCAGCGCGTCTCCAGCATCGTGGACGCGGACCAGATTCTGGTGCTCGACGGCGGCAGGATCGTCGGGCGCGGAACCCACGGCGAGCTGTTGGAGACCTCGAAGACGTACCGCGAGATTGTGTCGTCGCAGCTGGCGGCGGAGGAGGCGGCATGAGCACCTCGAGCCGCGCCCGCGGAAGCCAGTCGGCACCAGGAACCGGAACCGCCGGACCCGGGGCCCCCGGAACGGGCGCTTCCCCCGGAACCCAGCGGGCCGACGTCGTACGCATTCCGCGGCCCGCCGGCGGACCTGGACGCGGCGGACCGTTCGCCGGGATGAGTGTCCCGGCGGAGAAGGCGATGAACTTCGGGCCGTCGGCCCGGCGGCTTCTGGGTGAGCTGCGCCCCGAGCGGGCGTGGCTGGCGCTGGTACTGGCGCTCGCCGTCGTCAGCGTGGCGTTTTCGGTGACCGGGCCGCGGCTGCTGGGCGAAGGCACCAACCTGATCTTCGCCGGCGTGGTGTCGAAGAACCTGCCGGCCGGGGCGAGTAAGGAGCAAGTCATCGCCGGGCTGCGGGCGTCCGGACGGGATGCGCAGGCGGACATGCTGGGGGCGATGACACTGACGCCGGGCGCGGGGATTGACTTCGCCGCGCTGGCGAACGTGCTGCTGTGGGCGCTGGCGCTGTATGTGCTGGCGTCGGCGTTCGGCTGGATCCAGGCGTACGTGCTGAACGGCGTGGTGCAGCGGACCGTGTACCGGCTGCGGGAGCGGATCGAGGCGAAGATCCACCGGCTGCCGCTGCGGTATTTCGATTCGATCCAGCGCGGCGAGCTGCTCAGCCGGGTGACGAACGACGTGGACAACATCTCGCAGAGCCTGCAGCAGTCGATCAGCCAGGCGGTCACGTCCTTGCTTACCGTGCTCGGCGTGCTGGTGATGATGTTCCTGCTCTCGCCGGTGCTGGCGCTGATTGCGCTGGTGACAGTGCCGCTGACGCTGGTGACGACGGCGCTGATCGCCAAGCGCTCGCAGAAGCTGTTCGTGGCGCAGTGGAAACATACCGGGGAGCTGAACGGGCAGATCGAGGAGACGTACACGGGGCACGCGCTGGTGAAGGTGTTCGGCCGGCAGCGTGAGGTGGAGGAGCGGTTCCGCGAGAAGAACGCGGAACTGTTCGCGGCGAGCTTCGGGGCGCAGTTCATTTCCGGCCTGATCATGCCGGCTCTGACGTTCATCGGGAACCTGGTGTACGTGGGCATCGCGGTGGTGGGCGGGCTGCAGGTGGCGTCCGGCGCGATGCAGCTGGGCGACGTGCAGGCGTTCATCCAGTACTCGCGGCAGTTCACGCAGCCGCTGGCCCAACTGGGATCGATGGCCAACCTGCTGCAGTCCGGGGTGGCGTCGGCGGAGCGGGTGTTCGAGCTGCTGGATGAGGAGGAGCAGTCTTCGGAATCTTCCGGTGCTGCGCCTTCCGGCGGGCGGGGCCGGCTGGTGTTCGAGAACGTCTCGTTCTCCTACTCACCGGACAAGCCGCTGATTACTTCTCTGAATCTCGTGGCCGAGCCGGGGCAGACGGTGGCGATCGTCGGCCCCACCGGGGCCGGCAAGACCACCCTGGTGAACCTGATGATGCGGTTCTACGAGCTGGACGCCGGGCGGATAACGCTCGACGGCGTGGACGTCACCTCTGTCCCGCGGCGCGAGCTGCGCTCGCGGATGGGCATGGTGCTGCAGGATACGTGGCTGTTCGGGGGGACCATCCGGGACAACATCGCATACGGCCGGCCCTCGGCGTCGGAGGCGGAGATCGTGGAGGCGGCGCAGGCGACGTACGTGGACCGGTTCGTGCGTGCCCTCCCGGAGGGATACGACACGGTGCTCGAGGACGAGGGCTCCAACGTGTCGGCGGGGGAGAAACAGCTGTTGACTATTGCGCGGGCGTTCCTCTCCCGGCCGTCGGTGCTGATCCTGGACGAGGCGACTTCCTCCGTGGACACCCGGACGGAGCTGCTGGTGCAGAAGGCGATGAGTGCTTTGCGGTCGGACCGTACTTCCTTTGTCATTGCGCATCGCCTGTCCACCATCCGCGACGCCGACCTGATCCTGGTGATGGAGGCCGGGCAGATCGTGGAGCAGGGTACGCATGCTTCACTGCTTTCGGCGGGTGGTGCGTATGCGCGGCTGTACGAGGCGCAGTTCGCGGCTCCTGCGGCGGAGGTTTGAGGGGCACTGGCGCCGGCGGCACGGCCAGGTTCAAGTGAACGCAAATCTGCCGGGCGCGACGCAGCCGAGGACCCGTAGCAGGCTTGCGAATTGTTTAGGCGGCTTACGTCGCCTCATCAATTCCGTGCCTGTCAACTGACGAGTCGCGAAAGACAGTGGGCCGAAGATGAGAGCGGAGAGACCGGCGCGCGAGGCGGGAGCCCCGCATGCGAACCTGGGAGACGCTTGGCCGGTCTCTCCTTCCCTTTTGACGTAGTCATTTCATGGCATCTCCGACTGGAGGTGCTGTTGACGCCCTTGGTCCCAGCCTGGCAGAAAAGTTGTTAGGCTGCGCGGTGCTTTCGCAAGGTCCTGAGGGCGGCGGCTGCGAGTGCGCCGGCCGCCAGCGCCCAGGGGGCGCCGACGATGACCGGGTCGATCCACTGATGGCTCAGGTCGGCGCGCTTTTTCCCGAACCGGGAGCGGGCGCCGTGGCGGGAGAACTCGCTGAGTACTCCGGTCTCGGTGACCGGGTTGTCCGGGCGCAGGGTGGCGAATGAGCCCAGGTGGCTTTCCCACGCATCGACCCTGTCCGCAGCGATGAGCAGCAGCCAGTGGGCGGCGCGGCCTTCGCTGTACTTGTAGGCGTACTTCCGGAGGGCCCCGGAGGCGCCTCTGGGAGGGGTGGAGGTCCCGAAAACCGGCGTCACGAAAGCGTGCTCGACGGACCGTTCCCGGGGCCACTTCTCGGGCTGGCGTTCAGGGAAGTCCCAGTGCGCGCCGGTGTCGATGCCGGGCTGCTCGCGGGGGTAGGAGGGCCTGTCCGCCGGGTCGAGGTCTGCGCCCCATCCGGGGATCCGCGCCCGCAGGTCCTCCGCAGACTCCTTCAAGGCAGGCTTGCCGGCTATGTAAGGCGTCGGTATTTCAGCCATGGTGCTCTTCCTCTCAGGCTGCCGTCGTCAGGCGGGCGTGGAAACGATGAGGGGCTTGATGCAGGCATCGAGCTTCGCGGAGAACATGTGGTACCCCTCGGCGATGTGCTCTAGCGGGATGCGGTGGGTGACGATATCGCTGGGCTTCAGGTACCCGTTCCGGACGTGTTGGAACAGCCGCGGCCACTGCCGTTTGACCGGGCACTGGTTCATGCGCAGCGTCAGCCCCTTGTTCATGGCATCGCCGAATTTCACGGCACTGAAAATCGGGCCGTACGCGCCCACCACGGACACGGTCCCGCCTTTGCGGACGGAGTCGATGGCCCAGTTGAGGGCAATGGGGGATCCGCCCTGAAGTTTCAGTTTGCTGCTCGTGACGTGCTGGAGGAAGTTGCCGTCCGCTTCGGCCCCTACCGCGTCAATCGCGACGTCGGCGCCCAGGTAGTCGGTGGCTTTCTTCAGGTGCACCACGATGTCGTCGTGTTCCACGAAGTTGTACGTTTCGGCGTGCGCGAATGTACGGGCTTTTTCCAGCCGGTACTCCAGGTGGTCGATGACGATCACCCGGCCGGCGCCCATCAGCCAGGCGGACTTCGCGGCGAACAGCCCCACCGGCCCGGCACCGAACACCACTACGGTGTCCCCTTCAACGATGTCGCCCTGCTGGGCGCCGAAGTAGCCGGTGGGGAGGGCGTCGGTGAGCAGGACGGCGTCCTCTTCGTCCATCCAGTCGGGGATCAAGCCTGGCCCGACGTCGGCGAATGGTACGCGCACATACTCGGCCTGGCCGCCGTCGTAGCCTCCGCAGGTGTGGGAGTACCCGTAGATCCCGCCGACGGCGGTGGCGTTAGGGTTGACGTTGTGGCAGTTGGAGTACAGCCCGCGGGAGCAGAAGTAGCAGGACCCGCAGTAGATGTTGAACGGCACCATCACCCGGTCTCCGGGCTTTAACCGCTCCACTGACGGGCCGACCTGCTCCACCACGCCGATGAATTCATGGCCGAAGGTCATGCCCACCCGGGTGTCCGGCATCATGCCGTGGTAGAGGTGCAGGTCGGATCCGCAGATCGCGGCCAGCGTCACGCGTACGATCGCGTCATTGGGGTGCTCGATCGGGGGCATGTCTTTTTCTTCCACGCGGACCTTGTAGGGCCCGCGATACACCATTGACCGCATCAGTACCGCCTCCGGGGACTAGTTTGTTCCGGCATCGAAATTCTCCTGTCCGGGCGGCTCAGACGTTGGCCGGGTGGAGCACGACTTTGGTCCAGCCGTCTTCGCGGCTGTCGAAGTTCCTGTAGCCCTCGGGGGCCTGATCCAGCGGCAGCTCGTGGCTGACGATGAAAGAGGGGCTGGCCTTTCCGCCGGCAATGAGGTCGCGCAAGGCCCTGTTGTATTTCTTGACCGGGCACTGACCCGAGCCCATCGTCTGTCCCTTGAACCAGTAGTTTCCGTAGTCGAAGGCCACCTGCCCCTGCTTGGCGAGTTCGTCAGGGGCCCCAGGGTCCTGGGGCAGGAACACCCCCACCACGCCCAGGCCACCAACGAACCGGACGGAGTCCACGAGCCGGTTCAGGGTCAGGTTGGGCTGTTCGTTTCCGCCCGGGTCATGGGCCTGATAGCCGACGCATTCGCAGCCTCGGTCGGCCCCGAACCCCATGGTCTGGTCCTTGACGAACTCGACAGGGTCCACTGCTGAATCATCCACCGGGATTGCACCGATCTGTTCGGCCAGCTTCAGGCGGTCGCTTTGGCGGTCCACAACCATGACTTTGCCGGCGCCCTTAAGAACGGCCGAGTAGGCGGCCATGAGGCCGACCGGTCCGGCACCATAAATCACCACGGAGTCTCCCGGGTACACACCGGCCAGCTCCGTGGCGTGCCAGCCGGTGGGGAAGATATCGGCGACCATCACATAGTCGAGCTCCTTCTCAACCGAGTCCTCGCCCAGGCGCAGGCAGTTGAAGTCCCCGTACGGCACCCGCAGATATTCGGCCTGACCACCCTGGTACGGGCCCATGTCCGCAAACCCATAGGCCGCGCCGGCGAGCTGTGGTTCAGGCTGCATGGTCAGGCAGTAATTCGTGAAACCCCGTTCGCAGTTCTTACAGAACCCACAGGCGATATTGAACGGCAGCACCACACGTTCGCCCACCTGCACTTTTCTCACCGCCGGGCCGGTCTCGACCACTTCACCCAGGTTCTCATGTCCAAAGGTGCGTCCGGGTTCGAAACTGGTGCGGCCCTCGTACATGTGCAGGTCCGAGCCGCAGATATTTGTCGCGGTAATCCGCACCAGCACATCGGCCGGGTGTTCGATTTTGGCATCCGGTACGTCCTCAACGCTGACGTCGTTCGGTCCTTTGTAAACTACTGCCTTCACTTTTCCGCTCTTTTCTTTTATCCCATCCTGAGCGTGGCCCAGTAGTCGTAACTTCCGGGCGCGCAGCAAAGTCACGCCTGCAGGAAGGCGGCCCGAAAAAGGGCGCGGAGTGTCACCCGGATACGCGTATTGGAGCTGGCGAGGAAAATGGGGAACAAGGATTGTAGCCCCTGAGCCACCCCAGGGGTCGGGGGCCAAAGGTTTTCAGCCGGCAGGCTGTTCGGGAAAATCCCGGCTGCCCGGTCTGTACGCAAGAGAGAAACTGATCGAGCCTTAATGCTAAGCACACTTACTAAGGGTGTCGAGAGGTTGCCCGAAAAATGTTTGGGCGATGCCGTGCCGAGGACCTGTCGCGGGTAAGGCGGTCCCGGTTCTGCCGAAGCATGAGGAGCCCTGTCCGGCGGTTCCGGGACCTGCGGCCACCATGAAAGAGCGCTCCGGACACCTGTGAGACCGGCGCAGCTTCGAACTTGCCTGGGCCCTGCAGGTCTCGTGTTCACTCCGCAGCAGCACACCGGACTTCTCCGGGTCTTCCATCGGTGTCAAGAACAGTCCTGGCTAGGTGCAGCGGCCTATGTCCGCCCGCGTGCGAGCCGGTTGCGGCGCTCTTCCTCGCGCTTTGAGTACGCGGCTGCGCGGATTGCTTCGTCCGACTCCAGGCCGGTGCCAAGGGCGCCGCCGACGGTCGCCGCCGACGCGACAAACCAGGTCAGCACGAACAGGTCGCCATAGCCGAGTGATACGTGGAGGTAGCCGCCCATTACAGCCGGGTCGAGGACAAACAGCGCCCAGGCCAGGTTCACCACGTAGAGCGCCAGATAGCAGATGAGAACCCCGATAGCCAGGGTTACCAACGTCGAGGTGTTGTAGAGACGGGACCTTTCCCTGGCCTCCGCAGAGTTGTCGTCGGGGCGGTCCCATAATTCCCCGTCGATCACCAGCCAGGCAACAACGAGCGTGATGGAGGCGATCGTCGCGACCACGAGGCGCCACCATGACAGGGATCCGGCCAGCAGCCAAACAGTAGAGTTGATCGTGGCGACCGCTCCCGTTGTCAGTGCTGCCACGAGCGCGGACTTTAGCCCGGGCACGAGGAGCCACGGACGGTTGGCAAGAACCATGCCCACGAGCAAGCGCCAACGGCTCGTGAAGCGAGGGAGCGGCCCGCCGTGCTCGTCCCGCGTGTTCTCGGCCATGCCGCTGACCAGCGCGCGTACGGCATGCCGGGCACGCTCCTGCATACGGAGCCCGCCGAGCGCCGGCAGCGACAGCACAGCCGTGCGGCGCTGCGGGTCGGTCTCGACCAGCAGGTATCGGCCGTCGTCCTCGTCGCGAAACGGAAGCTCGGTCAGCCCGATCACGACGTCCCATTCGTGCTGACGAGCCTGGTCCCGAAGCCGTTCCAACGCAGTGTCGACGTCCTCCGAACCCATGGTGAATGGCTCGCTCACGATCTCGATGTCCCAAGCGACGCGATCCTCGCCGCCCGGCGGCTCGAGGTCAATCATCCGGCGAGCGATCTCCGTGGGCGAGGCAGGGTCAGCCACGAGGCCGACCTGGATCCGCTTCATCACGGCAAGCTACCACAAAACGACATGAGCGACGACCGGCCGGGAGCACTATCAACGCGCCAACCGCAAACAAACCGGCCTCCACGAGCAGGAATTTGAGCGCGCTGACGCCTAACAAGTTGAGCCACGAAATTCTCCAAGCGAACAGGCCCTGACCATAGCCATGAACAGGCCATGCGGGCTACCCCCGGCTTCGCGACTGTGGTGACGGCTGGCTTCACCGGCTCAAGCTGGTTTCCCCGCCGGCCCGCGGACGAAATCGGTCCGCGGGCCCGACTGACCGCCGGTGCCAGGCGCGGCCCGCTGGAAGACTCCGGAGGATTCCCCGGCGATGAGGAGATTATGGACGCGTTGGCTCAGCCAAGCCGGCCGAGAGAACATGAACGCGACGGCTGGAACCGAGGCAGATCTCGCTGACGAGAGACGGGCCCTCCAGCGTCGGGGCCTCTTGGAGCGGGCGGGGCCAGCGGAATGCACCGAGGCGATGAGCATCGCGCTGGTCTTTCGAGGAGTCAGCCGCCTCACGGCCCTTGAACGCCGGAATCTGCGCACAATCGCGAAGTAGCCGTCCGGGCCGGCTCCCCTCATGCAAGGGCGAAGGCACCAGCAGCTTCAGAGGACGGCTGTGTCTGATGCCTGGCAGAAGCGATGGAAGTCATGCCACCTCGGTGTACCGGCAGTACCGCCAACTGCTGGACCTGCCTATCCTCCTTGGCCTGGCTCCTCGTCGCGGCGGACATCCTTCGCGCCGTAGCGGTGACACCGACGTTCGCCAGTGTTGGGGTGTTGGCCTTGATTGTCCTGATCCGGACCTTCCTGAGCTTTTCTTTGGAACTGGAGATCACAGGGAAGTGGCCCTGGCAACAAGAGGTCCAGCCTTCCCGCGAAGAAGCCTCTGCCTGACCCACCGGAAAGAACCTGCCTCTGGCGCCGTGGCGTACGTGATCAAGGTCTTCCGGCCCCGTCCGCTCACCCAGACCGTGAACCGGCTCTGTCCAACAGGACCGCTGTCCGGACACGGTGATCTCGCGCCTAACTCGCATCACGGTGACTTCGCAGCAGCTCTGTACGCTGCCGGAAGTCGGGCAGGTGCCCTGTGGCCGGGCCGCGTGTGGTGCAATGCGCCGCCGGCGGCAGGGCCTGTCCCTAGGGCATCAATTTGTATACGTCTATAACAGTTTCCTCCGGCATGGATGTGAAACCACCCTCGATGCCCTGTTGAAAACGCGGAAGAAGCGTGTTGTCCCGGAACTGCTCCCAGCTGGCCTTTGATTCGTGGACGGCCAGAATCGTCCAGCCACCAGCGGAAGGACCTGCAGCATGAAAGATCTGCCCGGCGGGCAAGCGCCCTTCCCCTGGATGAACAGCGGCAATAGAGGCTTCGTACTGCTCCTTAGTGCCCTCCGCAAAGAAATGCACAATTCCGTAGGCCGCGGTGTCCATAGCTGCTCCTTTGAATAATGGATGGCGGGTGTACCAATGCTGGACCCTCGCTGTTTCCGTCGCAATGGGTACCCGATGGTGAAGAGTACACGTTTCACCAGTCGCGGTTGCCAGCTGTACTACGTCCTCGCGGGCGTGCCCCGCCCTGGTGACTCGGGAGGGTGTAGTGCCGCCCCGCCGACCACATCTTGCCTCCTGGTGCCTGTTCCTAGGCCCGATGAAGGGCCGTCTGTTCTCCCTTGATTTTGGTGACGAGAGCGGGAGACCGCCAAAGTTGCCAAAACGATTTATCTGCACCTCTCGCTCACCCTAGGTCGGGCGCCACGGCTTCGTCAAGGAGCCCACGTCACTTCAAAGTGATGCTTGACACGTCTTCGCCACTGGCTCTAACGTTTTGCCAAGTCGATTTGGCAAAACGGTTTTTCACTGCGACTGACTTGAGTTTACAGACCCACCCCAACGTAGTTTCCGTTCAAAAGAAAGGGAGTCGACAGCGATGTCCTCTCGAACCACGATTTCCCGGATCACCGCCATTGGCGGGCTGTCCACCGCGGTGCTTCTGGCAGCAACCGCCTGCGGCGCTGGGGGCCCGGCCACGCCGTCGGGTAGCGGCGGCACCAGCACAGTCAACGTCCTCGTCGAGGCCGGCGGCCACGCCGAGCTCACGGGCGTCGCCGAAACGTGCAAGAAGGAAACAGGCGTCAACGCCAACTTCGTCGAGCTGCCCTACGACGGCATGTTCAACCGGCTCTCCAGCGAGTTCTCTTCCGGCAACGTCTCCTTCGACGTGGCCGCACTGGACTCCGTCTGGCTTCCCAGCTTCAAGGACGCGGTCCAGCCCATCGACGAACTCTTTACCGACGAAGCCAAGAAGGACATCTTCCCGGCCCTGGTGAAGGAGGCCAACGTGGACGGGCACTTCATCGGCATGCCCGCCTGGACCAACGCCGAAATCATCCTCTACCGCAAGGACCTCTTCGAGGACGCCAAGAACAAGGCTGACTTCAAGGCGAAGTACGGCTACGAGCTCGCAGCCCCCACCACCTGGAAGCAATACCAGGACATCGCCGAATTCTTC
Organism: Arthrobacter sp. OAP107; assembly: GCF_040546765.1. NCBI lineage: Bacteria > Bacillati > Actinomycetota > Actinomycetes > Micrococcales > Micrococcaceae > Arthrobacter > Arthrobacter sp. OAP107. Next base: position 403,354 of record NZ_JBEPOK010000001.1, read on the forward strand.
ACCAAAGACGGCATGTACGGCACGGACGTCAAGGGCGGCGTCGAAACCGAATGGCTGGCCCATGTCCTTCAGGCCGGCTCGCCCATGGTCCTGGACCAGAACAACAACGTCGTCATCGACAACGCCGCCCACAAGGAAGCCCTGGACTTTTACGTCGGCCTCGCCAAGTCCGCTCCCTCCGGCGCTGCGCAGGTGGACTGGGCGGCAGCGCAAAACCTATTCAACCAGGGCAAGACCGCGATGACCCGCTTCTGGGCCCACGCTTACCGGCAGATCCCCAAGGATTCACCGGTGGCCGGCAAGGTGGGAGCTGCTCCCATGATTGCCGGATCCGCCGGTGTGGGCGCAGTTCCCGGACCCTGGTACCTCACCGTCCCGAAGGCCACGAAGAACGCGGACGCGGCCAAGAAGTTCGTCAAGTGCGCCTACGACTACAACGACAAAGGCATTGAATCCAGCCTTGGCCTGGCTTCCCGGATCTCCGCCTTCGAGAAGTACCAGGACAAGGCAGGCTACGAGAGTTTCAAGCCGCTGATCGATACCCTCAAGGGCAAGGCCACAGCAACCCGCCCGGCCACTGAGAAGTGGCAGCAGATCGTCGACACCGTCCTGGTCCCGATGCTGCAGAAGGCTGTGGCCGGCGGTGACTCCGCCGCACTCCTCGCCGACGCCAAGAAGCAGATCGAGGACCTCCTCAAGTAAGACCCCGCGGCCGGCATCTGCCGAAGAGGCACAGCAAGTCCGGTGCCGGCCGCGGGCCCCAACCAGCGGAAGAGAAAACCGTGCGCATCTCCGATCGCCGCTTCGCATTATTCCTGATGGCACCAGCGGCCCTGTTCCTGGCAGTATTCGTGGCCTTCCCGCTGTTCCGCCTCATAGCGGACAGCTTCTTCAAAATTTCCCCGATCGCCGGCGGCCCTCGCGACTTCGTGGGCCTGGACAACTACTTCCGGGCCTTCGCCTCCGAGGCCTTCACAGGTGCCGGGTGGCGGACCCTGGCCTACACCCTGGTGGTCGTCACCCTCGAATTCGCCCTGGGGCTGGGCATGGCCCTGCTATTCACCACCCTCGGGCGCAGTTCCCAAATCTGGCGGACAGTGTTTATGTACCCGCTGATGATCGCCCCGATCGTGGCAGGTCTGCTCTGGAAGTTCCTGATGATCGACAACTTCGGCCTCATCGGAACCCTCCTGCACCAGGCCGGCATCCTGGACAACCCCAATCAGATCGGCTGGCTCTCCGACCCGGGCATCGTGCTCTACTCCGTGGCCATCCCCGACATCTGGCTGACCACCTCGTTCATGTGCCTGGTCCTCTTTGCCGGACTCCAGAACATTCCCGGCGACCTCATTGAGGCGGCACGGCTGGACGGCGCTCGCGCACCGGCCCTGCTGTTCCGCATCATCCTGCCGCTCCTGCGGCCCGTCATCGCCGTGGCTCTGGTGGTCCGCGGAATTGACGCAGCCCGCGCGTTCGACACCATCCTCATCCAAACCAACGGCGGCCCCCAGTCCGCCTCGGAAACCATGAGCCTGCTGATCTACCGGACCATGATCCGCTTTGGTGACCCCGGACTGGCCAGCGCCATGGGCACCCTCTATCTGCTGGCCATGCTCGCCGTCGCATTCGTCGCGGTATCCACCATCTGGCGGCCAGGAAAGGACAGCTGATGCGCGTCGCTGAACGAACAACGTACGACGGCGGGACGCCGGCCGGAGTGCCGACGGAACCTACCGTGCCCCCAGCCACGCCACCCTATCGGCGCCGGGGCGTCAACCGGGAAGGCCTGGAAGCAGGCCGCCGGAGTACCCGGGCCCTGCTCTGGATCCTCCTCGCGGCAGCGATGGTGCTCTACGGGTTCCCCTTCCTGTATCTGCTCTTTACGTCCTTCAAAACCCCCATCGACACCATCGCGGTACCGCCGACCATCCTCCCCAGAGAGTGGACGCTGGAGAACTACGCCAACGCCCTGGGCCGCAACGGCGTACTGGCTTCCTTCATCAACAGCGTCCAGACGGCCATCATCAGCACTGTGCTTTCCCTGGTGCTGGCGGTACCGGCGGCCTACGGCATCACCCGGTACCAAACCCTCAGCGGCAGGATCTTTATCATGGGCGCCTTGGTTACCCGCATGGTGCCGCCGGTGGCGATCGGCATTCCACTGGCTTCGATGATGGCAGCCGTTGGTCTTGCAGATACGCCCATCGCTCTGTCGATCGCCCACACCACCATCTCGTTGCCGCTCTCGATCTGGCTGATGTCCAGCTTCTTCGAAGCGGTGCCGAAAGACCTGGAGGAAGCTGCCACTGTGGATGGGTGCAGCAGGCTCGGGGCCCTGTGGCGGGTGGTGATCCCGGTGGTCTCCGGCGGCATCGCCGTCACCGCGATCTTCGCCTTCCTGGCCTCCTGGAACGAGTTCCTCTTCGCACTCCTGATGACAGCGATCCGCTCCCAGACAACGCCCGTGGTGATCGCGAACTTCCAAACCCAGTTCGGCCTCGACTGGGGATCCATGACGGCGCTGGCCGCCGTCTACTCCATCCCGGTCATCCTTCTGACCCTTCTCTTGCAGCGCAAGATCGTCGCAGGCATGACGCTCGGCGCCGTCAAGGGCTAGGCCAACGACTATTCCTCGGTAGCCTACTGATGACCCCAGGGGCAGCACCAACCATAAGGACGTGGGACACAGATGAGCAACAAGAACATCGGTATCAAGGACGTGGCCGTCGCCGCCGGTGTATCGGTGACAACTGTCTCCCACGTCCTGAACGAGGTTTCCTACGCCCGAATCAGCCCCGAAACCCGGGACAAGGTCAGGACTGTTGCGGAGCAATTGGGCTACGGCCCCAACCGCCTTGCCCAGGCCCTTCGCACCCAGAGGACGGGCATGCTGGGCCTGGTCAGCGAGGATATCGCCACCACGCCCCACGCCGGCCGGATCATCCTCGGCGCTGACGAGGCCGCCAAGGCCCGAGGGTACAGCCTCATGATCATCAACACCCCCGGCTCAGCCAGCCTCGAATCCCGGCAGGCCGACGTCCAGGCCCTCCTTGAACGCCGGGTGGACGGAATCCTCTACGCCACGATGTACCACCGCAACGTGGAGCTGCCGGCTAACCTCGGCAGCGTGCCCTCCGTCCTGGTCGATTCGGTGGCCACCGGCGGAAATATCACTGCCGTGATCCCGGATGAAGAAGGTGGCGCACGCGCCGCCGTGGGCGCGCTCCTCGAAGCAGGCCACAGCCGGGTGGGCTTCATCAACAACACCGATGATGTCCCCGCAACCCGTCAGCGGCTCCAGGCTTTCCGGGCCACGCTGACTGAAGCGGGGCTCGACGGCAACGCGGCACCTGTCGAGTCCGAGGTCTCCGAGGTGCAGGGCGGCTATGAGGCGGCCCGGAGGATCCTGTCACGCAAGGACCGGCCCACAGGCTTGTTCTGCTACAACGACCGGATGGCGATGGGAGCCTACCGCGCCGCAGCGGAGTTGGGACTCACCATCCCCGCTGACCTTTCAGTCGTCGGCTTCGATGACCAGGAACTGATCGCCGCCAACCTTCACCCGGGCCTCACCACCGTGGCCCTGCCCCACTACGAGATGGGCGCCTGGGCCACCGAGCACCTCATTGACGCCGTCGAGGGTAAGACCGACCTTACCCTCATGGCACTTCACCCGACCATCCTGAGCTGCCCCCTGGTGCGCCGCGATTCCATCACGGCTCCCCGGCAATAGCAGCCAGTCCCTTCAACGTCCTCAGAGGAACGCCATACATGTCCAGTTGCCTTGATGCCGCACGCTCGGAAACAGACCCGGCCGAAACCTCCAGGTTCCGGCCCGCCATCCACTTCACTGCAAGGGATACCTGGCTGAACGACCCCAACGGCCTGGTTTTCTACGACGGCCTCTACCACCTCTTCTTCCAGAACAACCCGTACGGCAACGTCTGGGGCAACATGTCCTGGGGCCACGCAACCTCCCGTGATTTGCTGCACTGGACGGAACACCCCGTTGCCATTGCCTGCGACGGGACAGAGGACATCTTCTCCGGGAGTGTCGTAGTTGACCACGGCAACACGTCCGGTTTCAGCACGGCGGATGCACCTGCCTTCGTAGCCATTTACACCAGCGCCTACAAAGCGGCCTCCGAACACGGCGGCACGCAGGCACAGTCTCTGGCGTACAGCACAGACGCTGGAATGACATGGCGAAAATACGAAGGTAACCCTGTTCTCACCAGAAATTCCGCGAACTTTCGCGATCCTAAAGTCTTCCGCTATCAGGGGGATCAAGGAGCCTGCTGGGTCATGGTCGCCGTCGAAGCGCAGCAGCAAAAGGTGGTCTTCTACCGTTCGGACGACCTCAAATCCTGGGACTTTCTGAGCGACTTCGGCCCGGCCAACGCCGACGCCGGCGAATGGGAGTGCCCGGATCTCTTTCCCCTGGCGGTGGACGGGGACCCGGACAACACTAAATGGGTACTGATCGTGAATATTAACCCCGGCGCAGTGGCAGGAGGTTCCGGTGGCCAATACTTCATCGGGCACTTCGACGGCGAGCGGTTCCTCCCGGACATCGGTACCCTCGTGGCGCCGACGGGAGTGTCCTCCCTCCCTGACCCCGAGATGGCCGCTGCCTTGCAGCAATGCCTGTGGCTGGACTGGGGACGCGACTGTTACGCTTCCGTATCCTTTAGCAACGCCCCGGATGACCGGCGCATCATCATCGGCTGGATGAATAACTGGGACTACGCCAACGAGCTGCCTACCGCCCCCTGGCGGTCCTCGATGACCCTCGCCCGTGAAGTGCGCCTCACAGCAGTTAGCGGCTCCGCGCTTCTGATCCAGCAACCGGTCCTGGCCGATCGTTGTGCAAGGGAAGAGCTGACTCCGGCCAAGGACCACATGGGCGCAAGCTCCTTTGAGCTGCGGAATTCAGCCCTCCGGTTGCCGGATGCGGTACCCGGCAGCGCCCAAATCATCGAGGCGGAGATACTGCCCGGAAGTGCCGAACGTCTTGATTTCCGGCTCGTCGGAAGCGGTGACGGGAGCAAGAGCACGATTCTTAGCTACAACACAGCCAGCGCCCAACTCACCCTTGACCGCAGACAATCAGGAAACACGCGTTTCCACGAAAAGTTTTCATCAGCTGAGTCAGCCCCGCTGGGCCTTGAGGACGGCGTGCTCAAGCTGCTGATCGTCGTCGACCACTGCTCGGTGGAGGTCTTCGCGCAAGACGGCAGGACCGTCATGACCGACCTCATCTTCCCCGAAACCGAAAGCCCGGAGAACTCGCTATCGGCTGTGGGAGGTTCAGCAACAATACTGAAGCTCGCGGTCTCGACGCTCACCTAACCGCCAACAAAGGGAAGAACCTATGTCAAGCAACAACTGCTACGACGTGACTACGTGGCCCGTCGGCAACCCCTCGGAGGACGTCGGCGAAGTAATCAACAGCATCATTGCCGACATCAAGGAACGGCAGAACGTCACCGATACGAACAACGGCGGTAAACCGGGCGCGGTGATCTACATTCCGCCAGGGGACTACCACCTTCGTACGCAGGTGGTGATCGACGTCAGCTTCCTCAGGATCCATGGCTCGGGACACGGATTCACGTCCTCGAGCATCCGGTTCAATGTTCCCGAAGACGAATGGCCCGACCTGCATGAGCTGTGGCCGGGAGGGAGCCGCATTCTCGTCGACATTCCCATCGGCGAAGATGGGGAGGAATCCAGGGGAGCCGCCTTCTACATTGAGCGTAGCGGGAGCCCGCGGATCAGCTCGGTCGAATTCTCCAACTTCTGCATCGACGGGTTGCACTTCACCCCGGATGGCTCGGGGATGCATCCGGAGAACACCTATGTCAACGGCAAGACCGGTATCTATGTGGCCAGCGCCAATGATTCATTCCGCGTGACCGGTATGGGGTTCGTCTACCTCGAGAATGCACTGACCATCTACAACGCGGACGCGCTTTCCATTTCCGACAACTTCATCGCCGAATGCGGAAGCTGCATTGAGCTGCGCGGGTGGGGGCAGGCATCAAAGATCACCGGCAACCTGGTCGGGGCAGGCTTCAAGGGTCACTCCATCTACGCCGAGAACCATGGCGGGCTCCTGATAACCGCGAACAACGTCTTCCCCCGTGGTGCCAGCAGCGTCCATCTCAACGGCGTCACGCGTTCGAGCATCACCAACAACCGCTTGCATTCGTTCTATCCCGGGATGGTGATGCTCGCAGCGAACAGCTCGGAAAACCTCGTGGCCACGAACCACTTCCTGCGAGACCACGAGCCCTGGACGCCGTTCCTGGGAGTCGACAACGGATTGAATGACCTCAACGGACTTCTCTGCGTCAGCGGCAGCAACAACTCAGTCGTCAGCAACCACTTCTCCGAGGTCATCGACTCACAGAGCATCCGACCGGCAGGCGCGACCCCTGTCATCATCAGGCTGATGGCGGGGGCTGGCAACTTCGTCTCCAACAACCACGTGGTGGCGATGGACGTTAGCTCCAAGTCAAGCGACGACTGCTTCTCGGCCCAGGTGGACGCCCTGTTGGCGACCGACTCTTCGGACGGCCTCGCCGTCACGGCCGTCATGGTCGATCCCGACTCAGTTCTGAATACGATTCTTGATTCCGGAAGTGACGCCCAAGTTGTCGCAGATAGGGCTGCCAACGCCTTTAGGGCCACACCCACGATCGGTTGCTAGGCGGCACATGCACTTGCCAGCCCACTAACCCGCCCAAGGCGAACTGAATGGCCAGTGTTCTTTTGGATCGTGATGCTCACGGTCCTGGCAGTCATCGTGGCTGCGTTTTGGTCCTTTACGGTCAACACCGCGATCCCGTTTATCGGGGCAGTGAGGGACGCTATTTTCTAGGCGCCGCATGAGTATGCCAGTCTCTTATTGTGAGACCTTTTGTCTCACAATAAGAGACGTGTGATTCGCTTCTGTCATGACTTTGCTGAGCTCAACACCACCATTCGTAGACCTGCAATGGATCAGGGAGCGCCCACAGGCCCTGTCTGTGGCCCTGGCCGATGTGCGCTGGTACCTGGACGGCAGTTCCGGGCGTGACGCCTATGAGTCCGGGCACCTCCCGGGGGCGGTGTTCGTCGACCTTGACCGGTGGCTGTCAGGTCCGGCCTCACGCAAACATGGCAGGAACCCTCTGCCGATTCCGGCAGTCTTTGCCGCAGGAATGTCCGCGTCGGGCATCGGTGACGGCGACGTAGTGGTCGCCTATGACGATGCTGGCGGAGTTATTGCGGCGCGCCTGGTGTGGATGCTCAGGAGCATTGGGCATGCGGCAGCAGTACTTGATGGCGGCATGGCCGCCTACGATGGCGCCCTGGAAACGGCAGCGCCTGCAATCCAGCCCCGCGCCTTCACGGAGCGTCCGTGGCCGGCGGATCTGCTTGCCGGGATCGACGAAACCGTCGAGGGCGGAGCCGTGGTAATGGATGCCAGAAACCGCGACCGGTACGAGGGCAGGCAGGATCCCATCGATCCGCGACCGGGGCATATACCTGGCGCGGTAAACGTTCCATGCCGCGGAAACCTTGAGCCGGACGGCAGGCTTGCTCAGCCGCAGCAGCTCCGGGAGAACTTCCGGAAGGCAGGCATCGAGTCAGCCGACGGGGTCATCTCTTACTGCGGCTCCGGTGTCACCGCCTGCCACAACCTGCTGGTGATGGAGCATGTTGGGCTGGGCCTCGGCCGGCTCTTCGTCGGCGGATGGTCGCAGTATGCCCACGCCTCACACCTTCCCATCGAGACGAACCGCCCGGTTTCGTGGCTCCAGCGGAGACACGCGTCGTAACGGGGGTCTACCGACGAAACGCCGGTTGTCAGCGCCATAAGGTGGCTTGGGGAGCGGTGCAATACTGGATTGCGCCGGGCCTCGGCCTGGTCCCTGTTTTCAGGGCAGCAGACACGTCGCCCGGGCCCGGACTGTTTACTGCTCCGGGACATGTCAAAGGCCATCATGTGGAACTGAGGTAAAAGTGAATTCAGCCGCTGCAATCCCTGTCACCGCCGTTCGTGTGGCCGAGCTGCTTCCCGAAGGCGAGCCGATGCCCGTCTACGTGCACATCATTGACCACCCCGAAGCGCGTGTGCTGGTTGACACCGGCTTCACCGAACTTCATCCGGCGGTCGCCGATATGGATCCGCGCCTTTGCCCGTTGAACGAGCAGGACTTCGACATCCGAGGTGTCGACATCGTCGTCAACACCCACCTGCACTTCGACCACTGCGGAGGCAACCACCTCTTTGCGGGCAAGCCCATATACGTCCAGCGTCAGGAACTCGACGATGCGCGCAACCAGGATGACTACACCATCCGCGAATGGGTCGACGCGCCCGGAGTGCAATACGTACCGGTAGATGGCGAGTTTGAACTGCTTCCGGGCCTACGACTCCTTTCGGCACCGGGGCACACCCGGGGCTCGCAGATTGTTGTCATCGACGGAGGCCAAGGCCCGACTATTATCGCTGGAGACACAGCAGTGCGGTTCGACGACCTCGACTACCCCCGGACCGAGGGACAACGACTGGTGCGCTCTCTGAACCCTGAAAGGGTTTGGCTCGCGCACGAGCACAAGCCATGGTCCGAGGCCAAGCCCCGGTAGTTCGCGTCGCGCAGACGCCCCGCACTGCGGGACGCCTGCTTTGGAATCGGCGCTGACGCTCAGGACAGTGCACCCGCAAGGTGGCCGGCGGTGAGGGGCAGGCGCTGCCCGTTGATCTGCTCTGCCTCCAGGTGGAAGGTCCGCTCGACAGCATCGGCAAGGACACTGACATCGGTGAAGCCCGGAAATCTCCGCTCCGGCTGGGCTGCGCGCATGCGGTCATCGACCAAAGCCTTGACGACAAAGACCAGGGCGGCCGAGTGCTGAGCGGAGAGGCTTTCGTTTCCGCCCTGCAGTTGCCGGAAACCGTCGGCCACGGCGAGGGTCCATGCCTCTGCGGCAGACTTGACGGCAGCATAGGCGGCACCGTCCGCCGTCGGCGAGGAAGCGGACTGCGCGGAAACGATGGCCAGGCGTCCGCCCGGGGAAGCAGCCAGGTCATCGTAAAACGCGCGGCTGGTGTTTCTCAGGGTGGTGAGGACACTGGTGTGCAGGAAGTCCCAGTCGTCGTCCGCCTGGCCTTTGATGCCCTGACCGCCGCGCCACCCTCCTACAAGATGGATAAGGCCGTCAACGGGACCGAAATCCTGTCGGACAGATTTCGCCAGGTCTTCAACGGCTTGCAGGTCCGCGAGGTTACAGACGTAGCCTGTGACGTTGTCATACATGCCTGAGAGCTCCTGCACGCGGTCCTCAAGAATGTCCACGGCGGCCACGTGTGCCCCCGACTGCGAGAGGGTGCGAACCACCGCAACGCCGGCAGCGCTTGTGGAGCCGGCGACGACGACCGTACGCCCCGAGAGGTTCTGGCTCATGCGCCTGCCTCGCCCTCAGTCTTCACAGGGCTCTTACCGGTGATCCCGGCAGTTGATTCAATGACCGGGCGCATCTTCTTCTCCAGTGCCTCGTAGAACATTGACAGGGGAAATTCGTCATCAAGGACCTGGTCCGTCAGTCCCCGGGGAGGGCCATCGAGCGGAAGGGCATCCGGTCCCTTGGCCCAGACGGAGGACGGGCTTGGGGTGAGGGTTTCCGAGACGAGCTGATAGGAAGCCAGCCAGTGTGCGGTCTTCGGCCGGTCGATCGAACGCCAGTAGAGTTCCTCGATGCGGACACCCAGCTCGACGACCACGCCGGCAACGTTGTTCCAGTCGATGCTCAGCTTTCCATCGGTCCAGTGCAGGACCCGGTGCTGGTGCATCCAGGCGAACAGCAACTGGCCGCCCACGGCGTCGTAGTTGCGGACCCGATTCCCGGTGATCGCGAAGCGGAAAATGCGATCGAAGATCACCGCGTACTGGACCAGCTTGGCGTGCTTGCGGGCGTCGTCGGAAGCCGTTTCGTCCCGCTCGATGAGGACTGATTCGCGGAAGGCGGTCAGGTCACAGCGAAGCTCCTCGAGGGAGTAGAGGAAATACGGCATCCGCTGCTTGATCATGAACGGGTCAAAGGGCAGATCGCCGCGCATGTGCGTCCGGTCATGGATTAGATCCCACATCACGAAGGTCTTCTCCGTGAGGTGTTGGTCCTCGAGCAATTCCGCGGCGTCAGCCGGCAGGTCCAGTGCAGTAATGCCGGCAGCAGCTTTGAGCACACGACGGAACCGGGCAGCTTCGCGGTCGGCGAAAATGCCTCCCCAGGTGAATGACGGGGTGCTCCGGACCGCCACGCTCTCGGGGAAGAGCACTGCTGAGTTCGTGTCATAGCCGGGCGTGAAATCGGCGAAGCTGATGGGGACGAACAGCTTGTTGGAGTAGTTTCCTGCCTCCAGTTCAGCGACGAAAGCTGGCCAAATAACCTCGACGAGGACGGCCTCAAAGTAGCGGTTGGTGCTGCCGTTCTGCGTATACATGGGAAACACCACCAGGTGCGGCAGCCCATCGATGCGCCAGTGCTCGGGATGGAATGCTACCAATGAGTCGAGGAAATCAGGTACGACGAAGCCCTCGGACGCCCACCGCCGGAAGTCCTGCACGAGCAGTTCAAGGTATTTCCTGTCATGGGGAAGGTGGGGACGCAGCTCGTCGATTGCGTCAGTAATGGCGCTGACGTTCTGGCGGGCCCGGTCGTGCTCAGCGGGTTCCGGAACGGAACCGTCCTGGGCTTGAACCTGCTGCAGTCCAATGACGGCTGTCTTTAGAGCCTGCCATGCCGGGAGTGCCTTGAGATCTTCTGCCCGGGTGGTTGTCACTTCGGGGCTTGCGATGACAGACATGTTCGTTCCTTCCGTTGAGCGGTCCCGAAGAACGTAGCAATGGCTAAGCATGGATGATGTGTTTTTTCGACAAGAATAAGAAACTCTTGTGCTCAGTCCGGCTTCGCCTGGACCTATCCGTAAGACTTCGAGCGTTCACCCGGGCAACATTCGCTTCGCTAACGGGCTCGTTCTTTCCATGTGTTAGCTTGATCACCGTCCTTCCCGGCCGGGCCCGCCGGAAAGCTCAAACCACCGCAGCTACCTTCCCGGAGGCATCATGGGACTCAGCTCCCTCACGCAAGCAGATAATCGGGCGATCGCTCCCGGCCCCCCTGAAGCCGGTCCGCGCTTCAGCTCAGGACTGTGCCTCGGTACGGGGAACCCGAGCCGCCCCGCATTGACGCCCCTTGGTGGTGTTGCATGACACCAACGAGCACAACTTCCACAGAAATCAAAGACGATGCAGTGGCACAACCCGGATACGCCCCAGCCACAGGTGCGGCTCGCGGGTCCGACGAAACCGCCAACGAACTCAAGCGCGGGCTAAGCAGCCGCCACCTGCAGATGATCGCGATAGGCGGTGCGATCGGTACTGGGCTGTTCGTGGCCTCGGGCGGCACTATTTCCCAGGCGGGCCCAGGCGGTGCGCTGGTCGCCTACGCGCTGGTTGGGCTGATGGTCTTCCTGTTGATGCAGTCGCTGGGGGAGATGTCGGCCAAAATTCCGGTCGCCGGTTCCTTCCAATCCTTTGCCACCCGTTTTGTATCCCCGTCCTTTGGGTTCGCGATCGGCTGGAACTATTGGTTCAACTGGGCCATCACTGTGGCCGCCGAACTGGTCGCGGCTGGAATCATCATGGACTTCTGGTTCCCGGGGGTCCCTGGCTGGGTGTGGGCCGGGATCTTTCTAGTGGTGCTGACCGGGCTCAACGCCCTCTCGGCGAAATCCTTCGGTGAGTCAGAGTTCTGGCTTTCCCTCATCAAGGTCACCGCAGTGGTGCTCTTCCTGATCGCCGGTGTGCTGATGATCTTCGGCATCCTCGGCGGCAACTCCCCGGGGCTCAGTAACTGGCAAACCCGGGATGAAGTGTTCCACGGAGGCTGGGTGTCGATCATCTCGGTCTTCATGATTGCCGGATTCTCCTTCCAGGGCACCGAGCTGGTGGGCGTGGCCGCAGGCGAAGCCAAGAACCCGCGCCGCGAGGTGCCGAGGGCTATCCGCACCGTCTTTTGGCGCATCATGCTCTTCTACATTGGTGCCATCTTCATTATCGGTTGCCTGATCCCGTTCACCGATCCGAGCCTGTTGGCTTCCGGCGAGGCCGATGTTGCGGCATCGCCGTTTACCCTGGTCTTCTCACGCGCCGGGATCGCCTTCGCCGCGGCCCTGATGAATGCGGTCATTCTGACCGCCATCCTGTCCGCGGGAAACTCCGGACTCTACGCCTCCACCCGGATGCTTTACGCCATGGCCCACGACGGCATGGCCCCAAAGGTCTTCGGCCGAACCAACGCGCGCGGCGTGCCGATCCCGGCGCTGCTGGCGACCGCGGCCGTGGGGCTCTTCGGGTTCCTCTCCGCAATCGTCGGTCAGGGCGCGGCCTACTCCTGGCTGCTGAACATGTCAGGCCTGTGCGGCTTCATCGTCTGGGCGGGGATCGCGGTCTCCCACTACCGTTTCAGGCGAGGCTTCCTGGCGCAGGGGAACAAGGTCAGCGACCTGCCGTACAAAGCATCCCTGTTCCCCACCGGCCCACTGTTGGCCTTCGCCCTGCTGATACTGGTCATCGCGGGACAGAACTACGAGGCTGTGCTTGCAGGGCGAGTGATGGAGGTGCTTTCCTCCTACATCGGGTTGCCGGTCTTCATCGCCCTCTGGCTGGGTCACCGCTTCATCACCAGGTCCAAGGTGGTGCCGCTGCTCGAGATGGATCTCGCTGCACCCGAGGACATTTAGTACGAACCTAGCGGCGGGCACCCAGTGACCCCGCAGGGCTACCCTACGCATTGATCGGGCAACCGGTAAGCCGGGCGGGAACTGCACCCGGCTTCCCGGTTGCACCTTTCATTGGCCGACGGGTGTGACGCCTGCAATCAGTGCGGGTCCCCCCGCGCCAACCTTTCCTCAAGGAATACCCCGCAGAGTGGTAGCGGCCGGACGGGCTTCATTTCGGATCGGGAGGACGGCAATGAACATCAGGCGCACTAACCTGTCGGCAGCGGCACTGCTTGGGGCCCTGGCGATGGCCGGCTGCGCCTCATCAACCCCGGCGCCAACAGTCACGGTGACCGCGGCGCCCGCCACGGCGCAGGCAACGAAGGCCGTAGCCAAGCCCGCGGCCCAGAAGTTCAAGGCAGCCGCCAGTGGCAAGCTCCTGGCGGCCCGGCTTATGGCACGCGCCCACCCGAAGGACGCCGGAGTCAAGATCACCGGGGTGGAGTGCAAGAACTTTCCGAATATCAAGGTGGGCACCCACACCGACTGTCAGGCGAGGGTCAACGGTGCCAAGCGCGGGTATCTCGTCACGTTCACCGAACGCGACGGGCACTATGTCGTCAAGGCGCAGAAGAAGACCTGGTAGCCCGGAGGGGGCAGGCTACACTCGGGAGGACCTGCCGCGGACGAAGTGGAAGATCAGGACCACCACGGCGATAACCAAAAGCAGGTGAATCAGCCCGCCGCCGATGTTGCCGAGCAGGCCGAGAAGCCAGAGAACCGCAATAATGATGGCTATCCAAAGCAACATGACAGTCTCCTTTGTTTGTCGCGAATGGCAACGCTAATTTCGCGTCCCTGCCGCTCCATCGGTGGTGCTTCCACAATATGCCTGCATCTGGTTGCCGGAAATAGCCATGCCCGCCTATTTGCCCAGAACCCTCTGGTCAACTAGAGCTCAGGATGTCGACCGCGTGTCGAACGCCGCAGCCGATTCCCGCAGCAGGCGCGCGACGGTATCCACAGGGGTACTGGCTGACCGCCGCCGGTCGAACCGCCGCAGAACGATGCGCCGCGTACCCAGCCCCGGGACGTCCAGGATATCCACCCCGGCCTGATTGATGCCGCTCAACGCCAGGGTGGGCACGATGGCGACGCCCTCGCCCGCAGCGACCAGCGCCAGCGCGGTCAGCGTGTCCTGGTACTGGTGCACGGTCTCCAGTTGGGCGCCCGTTGATTCACGGAGCCGGCCGAGCACTGAGGCGTTGGCCGCAGATGAGTCGACGCCGAGCCACGGCAACGGCAAGCGGCCAAGGTCGATGTTCTCGGTGCTGAGCAGGGCGCCCGCGGGAACCACCAGTTTCCAGGGCTCGTCCAGCAGGGGTTCTTCGGTCATCCCGGCGGTAAGGGAACGGTTTCCGGCCGTCGTCGAATCGAGTTCCACCACTACGGCGTCGAGCGCGCGCTGCCGGAGCAGCCGCATCAGGGCGGGGAAGTCGTCCTCGATCATCCGGATCTGAAGCTGCGGGTACTGGACGCGCCACTCGGGCAGGCGCGGGATCACCACCGTACGGACGAAGCTGGTGAATCCGCCCACCCGCACCACTCCTGCGATCTTCGCACCGCCTTCGATCCGGGCGCGGGCCACGCTGAGTGCGCGTTCGATCTCCTCGCCGGCTTCTGCAATGGCCAGGCCGGCGGGTGTCAGGACAGAGCCTTTGGGTGTGCGGACCACCAGCGCGTGCCCCGTCTCGTCCTCCAGTTTATTGAGCTGCTGGGACACCGCCGAGGGTGTAATTCCCAGTTCGTCAGCCGCGGCGAGCACCCCGCCTGTGCGGGCAACTGCGAGAAGAACCCGCAGCCTGCGCGGATCGATATCCATGTTAAGTAGTTCTAAACCATATCTTCAGTGGAATGCAATTGATCTAAAGTTACTTCTTCCTCATAATTGCTGTTAAAAGTACAGGTAAGGGATACAGTCCGGCCGTCCACAACATGGCCGGAGGGCTGGCAGATGCTGTTCGAACCACCACTGATCCCATTGGCAATGGAGCCACTTCCGAAACACTTTACATACAGCCCTCATCTCCACTCCGTCCAGTGAATGGCAGCCGGGCATCAACCCTGAAAGGACATCATGGAACTGCTGTGGGAAATCTCCGGTTGGGCAGGCGCGGTCGCCATTCTGAGTGCATACCTGGCTGTGTCCATGGGTTGGCTGAAGGCCGGCAAGGGCTTCCAGATCGCGAATCTCCTCGGTTCATGCGCCTTCATTATCAATGGCGCCTTCCATGAAGCGTGGCCCTCTGTGGTCACGAACGTCGCCTGGTTCCTCATTTCCGCGGTAGCGCTGGTTCGCATGCGCTCCCAGCAGGTGCCCCCCGCGCCGGCTGTCGAGCCTGCGCCGGTGCAGTTTCCCGGCGTCCCCGAAACCGGCCAGCTGGCCATCGTTGAGGCACCCCAGGCCCGCTGCGCTTAACTGAAAGACGACGACGGCGGGACGGCCCGCCGTCGTCCGCTTGAGGACGATTCCCCTTATGATTTCGGTACCGCCGTATTCCAGGGAGTGACGTGCGAGGTACATCGGTCCGGCGGAAATCCGCCGCATGGCAGGCTTGGCTCTGGCTGATCGGAGCCGGCTTCGCTGTGCTGCTCGGCGGCATCGTCTTCGGCCTGCAGAAGACCGGCCCGCTCTGTGGCAGCCCGCTGATGCCGGACAGCCGCGCAGCTGAAGCATTCGACGCGCTGCACCGCGGCGCCGGAGCAGCCGCGGGCTGCTACCGCAGCATCGGGGCCGCAGCGGTTCCCACCTGGATCCTGATTGCGCTGGGCGTCGTCCTGGTACTGGCGGGCGTGACCGTCCGGATCGTCGCCATCAGCCGGTCTGCTCCCACATCTTAGAAGTCAGACCCGGCTTAGAAGTCAGACCCGGCTCAGAAAACAGGCGGCGGCACACCGTAAGGAGCCGTTCACGCAGAGGTCGCCGCGCCGTCTGCTGCCGCCTGCGTATAGGAGGCTGACACCCGGCGGTAGACCGGCGTCAGGAAAGCCGCCAGCGCGGCCGCGATCATGATGATTCCGGCCACCAGGAACACCAGGGCGATGCCCCGCGAGGTGCCCTCGCCCAGGAGCGGGGCCAGTTGCGCGGCACCCTCGGCGGACCGCGCGTACGGGATGATCCAGAACTGGGCGATCGGCGCGATGAGGAAGGCGGTGACCGGCGCCGCGGCCGACTCGAAGGCCATGGCGAACCCGAACACCCGGCCCTGGCGGGGGAGCGGCACCACCTGCTGGATGACTGTCTGCTCGGCGGCCTCCACGAACGGTATCAGCACCAGGTACAGCCAGATGCCCGCGACATACAGCCAGGCCCATTCCCGCAGCGTGAACACCGCGCCGAGCAGCCCCATCACGGCCACGGCGATGAGCAGCGTCCGCAACGGGTTCCTGCCGAGCCCGAATTTGCCGATCAGTGCACCGCCCACGATGAATCCGGTGGAGCCGAGCGCGAAGACGGCGCCCCACGTCTCCACGGAAAACATTTCCAGTCCGTACGGATCCATCAACGCCATGTAAACGCCGCCGATGAAGTTGTTGAACGTCGAAAACAGGATGAGCGCGAACAGCCCTGCGATGGCCAGCACGGCAGCGAGTGAACCGCGCAGATCGAATCCGCCCTGGGCATCCGAGGCGGCCGCGCGCACTTCCTCGGGCATCCGCAGGGTAAGCAGGTGCGCGAACGCCAACGCAGTGAGCACCAGGGCGACGACGATGGTCCAGCCCATGCCCAGCAGCCCGACGGACAGCCCGGAGAGCAGCGAGGTGACGATGAACATCAGCCCCTGCACCATGCCCACCAGCCCGTTGGCGTTGGCCCTGCGGTCCGGCTCGATGAGGATGGTGACCGTCGTGGACAGCGCGATGTTCCGCGTGTTTTCCACCACCGCGCCCACCAGGATGATCAGCGTGAAGAGCCAGAACCAGGGCTGCGACAGGTCCAGGATCAGGGCTGTGGGTGCCAGCAGGAACATGACTCCGGACAGCATGAACATCACCAGGGTGAAGCCGGCGGCGAAGCGCATCACCGCGAGCTTCCGGTAGCGGTCCACGAAGGTGCCGAAGCTGATGCTGGACAGGGCGATCAGCAGCATGTAGACGCCACCCACCACCCCCGTGGCGATCACATTGCGCGTCTCCAGATACACCCAGAAGGTCAGCGCGAACCAGAGGTAGCTGGTGGTGATGTTGGCCAGCGCGGTGTTCACCAGGATCCCGGCGAAGGTGCGGGAACGCTGTGCCGGACTGCGCAAGGAGGTATCGACGGCGTCAGGATCGGTCAGACGGGGAGCCTCGGCATCCTGGACCGGGGCCGGTTCCTGCTCGGTCATGCGTCCCAGTGTACTGACCGCTGACGGGCACGGTCACTAACGCGAACGGACACTTGGGCCCCAAAAAGCAGGGCCGCAAGTGTCCGTTGGCGCTGTTCAGTTCGACTCAGCGTGCCGCGGCTACCGGCTGTTCCTGAAAGGCAGGCACCACATGCTCGATGAATAGCTCGAGCGAGCGCTTCTTCTCCCCGTGCGTGAGGCTGTTGTCGGACCAGAGGCTGAACTCGGTGACGCCGAGGGCCTCGTAGTGGCGGAGCCGTTCAATGACTTCCGCGGGTGTGCCGATCATCGCCGTCCGGTGCAGGGACTCCGGCGTGAACTCGGGGCGGTCGGCGAACTTCTCTTCGGGGCTGGGCTCAAGGAAGCCGTTCTTCGGCGTCGTCTTGTTGCCGAACCAGGCATCGAACGTCCGGTAGAACTTCTGAATGCCCTCGGCCGGACGCCGCCAGCCCTCGGGCTCGTCCGCGGGGTGGACGTGGGTGTGGCGGAGCACCATGAGGTCCGGGCGGGGCACCCCGGGGTTGTTCTCCACGGCGGTGTCGAACTTGCGCGCGAGGTCCTCCACCTCCTCGTCGCCCTTCATCAGCGGCGTCACCATCACGTTGCAGCCGTTGGCGACTGCGAACTCGTGCGAGGAGATGTCGCGGGCGGCGATCCACATGGGCGGCGTCGGCCTCTGCAGCGGCTTCGGGACGCTGGTGGACGTCGGGAACTGCCATACCTCGCCGTCGTGCGCGTAGTCACCTTCCCAAAGCGCTCGCACGGCCGGGACCATCTCGCGCAGGTGCTTGCCGCCGTCGACAGCTGACATGCCGCCCATGAGCCGGTCGAACTCGAACTGGTACGCGCCGCGGGCCAGTCCCACTTCCATCCGGCCGTTGCTGATGACGTCCAGCAGCGCCGTTTCGCCGGCCACGCGAAGCGGGTTCCAGAAGGGCGCGATGATGGTGCCGGCGCCGAGGCGGATACGCGAGGTGCGGGCCGCCAGGTACGCGAGCTGCGGCATCGGGCTGGGGGAGATGGTGTACTCCATCGAGTGGTGCTCACCGATCCAGACCGTGCTGAAGCCGCCGGCCTCGGCGATGAGGGCGAGTTCGGTCAGGTTCTCGAAGCACTCGCGGTGCGAGACGGACTCGTCCCAGCGCTCCATGTGGACGAAGAGGGAAAAGCGCATTAGGAACTCCTGCTTTCTGCCGCTGCCGGGTTGCGTTCGGCGATGGTCTGGTTGCCGCGGGACCAGTGCTCGTGCTCAATCTCGCGGATGATGACGGTGGTGTTTTCCGGTACCGCGCCCACGGCGTTCTCCGCGGCGCGGTGCAGCTCGGCGATGAGCGCGCGGAGCTGCTCGGGGGTCCGGCCCCGGGCGATGGAAACTTCGATAAGAGGCATATCAACTCCTCATGATGAAGGGATCGGCGATGGGGGACTCGTCCGTGTTGATCCAGATGCTCTTGAGCCTGGTGTACTCGCGGATGCTTTCGATGCCGTGCTCCACGCCGACGCCGCTGGCCTTGAACCCTTCGCGCGGGGACGCCGGGGACATGGCGCGGTAGGTGTTGACCCACACCGTTCCTGCCTCCAGCCGGCTGGCCATCCGGTGTGCCCGCGCCAGATTGGTGGTCCAGACGCCGGCGGCGAGGCCGTACTCGGTGTCGTTGGCGAGCCGGAGCACCTCTTCCTCGGTTTCGAAGGGCATGATCGCCGCGACCGGGCCGAAGATCTCCTCGCGCACCACGCGCATGGAATTGTCGACGTCGGTCAGCACGGTGGGCTCGAAGAAGTACCCGCCGAGCGGAATGTTGGGGCGGCCGCCGCCGGTCAGGATGGTGGCGCCCTCCGAGACGCCCAGGTCAACGTAGCTGGCCACCTTGTCCCGCTGGTCCTGGAACGCCAGCGGGCCAAGCTCGGTGGCGTCGAGCAGCGGGTCGCCGATCACGATGCTGCGGGCACGGTTCGCGACGCGTTCCAGCAGTTCGTCGTAGACGGACTTGTGGGCGAAGACGCGGCTTCCCGCGATGCAGGTCTGGCCTGCCGCGGCGAAGATGCCTGCCACAACACCCATGGCCGCATTGGTGACGTCCGCATCCTCGAATACGATGTTCGGTGACTTGCCGCCCAGCTCCAGGGTGGAGCCGATGAAGCGCGATGCCGTGGACGAGGCGATCCGCGCGCCGGTGCTGGTGCTGCCGGTAAACGAGATCTTGGCCAGGCGCGCGTCGTCCACGAGAGCCGCACCGGCTTCTGCGCCAAAGCCCGTGACCACGTTGATCACGCCGGCCGGGAACCCTGCCTCGTCGGCAAGCGCGGCCAGCCGGAGGACGGTGGCTGAGGTGTATTCGGATGGTTTGATGACAATGGTGTTGCCGGCCGCGAGGGCTGGTGCCAGCTTGCTGGTGGTCAGCGTCAGCGGTGAGTTCCACGGCGTGATGGCACCCACCACGCCCAGCGGTTCGCGGAGCGTGTAGTTGAGGATGGCCGGCGTGGAACCGGGGATGGTGTCGCCCTGGATCTTGTCGGCCAGCCCGGCGTAGTAGTAGTAATACTCCGGCATGGACGCCAGCTGCGCCCGCATCTCCCGCAGGAGCTTGCCGTTGTCCTGGCTTTCCATCCGGGCGAGCTCATCGGCGTGCTCACCGACCAGGTCACCGAGCCGGCGGAGCAGGTGCCCGCGCTTGGTCTGGCTCAGGTTCCGCCAGCTGGGGTTCTCGAAGGCTGCGGATGCCGCTGAGACAGCCATTTCGACGTCGGCAGCGTTGCCCCGTGCGGCCTGGTACAGCACGTCGAGGGTCGCCGGGTTGGTGCTGTCGAAGTAGTCGCCGGACGACGGCGGGACAAATTCCCCGTTGATGAAGTGGTTGTAGCGGCGTTCAACGGACATGTGAATGCTCCTTGATGAAAGCGGTAAGCGTGTTGGCGAGCTCGTGGGGACGTTCCACCGGCATCATGTGGCGGGCGCCGCTGATGACGGAGTAGGTGCAGCCGGGGATGGCCCGCGGCCAGCCGCGCGCTCATCCCGGGCGTTGACCCTGGGTCCAGCTCGCCGGTCACGGCGTGGGAAGGAACGGTGATCAGGGGCAGTTCGGCGGCGATTTCCGCGTCTGCCGTGGCGAACACGCGGTAGCAGGCCAGGAAGGACTTCGGGTCGTTCTTCAGCAGGACCTCGCGGGTCGCTTTGACCGTCTCCGCCGGCACGGCGGACCCTTCCGGATACCAGCGGCGGATCGATGCCTCCACGGTTGCCGGGAAATCCGATCCCGCCGAGGCGAGCCGCACCATGACGGCGGCGTGCTCCTCGGAGGTGCGTGCGCAGACCGAGGCCACCGACACCAGGCTGGCGACCAGGTCGGGCCGGAACCTGGCCACGTGCTGGGCCACGAGGGCGCCCAGCGAGAAGCCCACCAGGTGAGTATCCGGCTCGAGCCGTTCGGCGACGTCCGCCGCGAGCTCGGCCAGCGTTACCCCTTCGGGAGCCTTTGGCCGGCTCCCGTGGCCCCAGGAGTTCCAGGACCTGGACGTCGTATTCCGGTTCAAGGAATTCGCGGAGGGGGCCCCACATCGACCCGTCGAGGCCGACGCCGTGGATGAGGGCTATGCGGTCGCGGCTCACGGCGGCTGGCACCTACTTCGTTTCGGTGGCGAACGCTGCCAGGCGCTGCTGGGGCCGTCCCTGGGCAGCGGCGGCGAGGGCGATCACGATCTCATCGGCGTGCGGTGCGTCGTTGATCCGCACCTCGATGCTCTGGTGGTGCGAGCGGATGGTGGCGTCGGTGATGTGCTTGAGCGGGATGTCGAAGACAACACCTGCCGGGCCGCGCTTTTCCACTGCGGGTAGGAGCGTGGTGGCCTTGGCGGCGTCGCGGAAGTGGTTTCCGAAGGCCAGCGTGTGAATGAGCCCGGAGCCGTGCTCGATTTCGCCGTTCAGGCCCACGATGGCGGCCTTGCCGTACGCTTCGGCCGGGGACCCGAGGGCTTCGAGGACGCGGGGCGCGAGCAGCGCGCCGATGTCGGAGGCGTTCCCGTCGATGCCGGCGGAGAGGTCCTCCACGAAGCCCTGGCCGGCCCAGGGGTTCTTGACGATGGCTGCGACGACGGCGACCCGTGCGGCGGGGCTGACCTCGCGGCCACCTTCGATGAGGACGTCTTCGGTCAGGGTGACGATCTTACGGATGCTCATGAAACAAGTTCTCCTAGGGTGTCTGCTTTGACGATGGGGTCGGTGAGGCGGTCACCGATGCGGGAGTGGGGGCGGGGCCCGGTTGAGGCACCGAGGACGACGACGATCTCACCCGGGCGGGGTGCGTCACCGATGCGCGTGGTGATGGTCTGGTAGTGGGTGCGGGTTGCTGCGGCGTTCTTGTGCCACAGGGGTACGACGAGGGAGGCGCCCGCGTCGCCGCGGTCGTCGGCGAAGCAGATGATGGATTCGCCTTCGAAGAACTCACGGACGAGATTGCCGAAAAACGGTGTGTGGATGAGCGCAGCGCCATGCTCGATTTCACCGTCCGTGCCCACAATCGCCGCCTTGCCGAAGGCCTCGATGGCGTCAACGCCGCCGAGGTTGGCAGCGAGCACCTCGGTGAGCTTGCGCGCCAGCACCGGGGCCAGCTGCACCACCTCGTCGCTGAGATCGTCCGTCGGGTTGCCGCCCAGCCAGGGGTTGCTGACCACGGCTGCTGCCGTGGCGCGGACGGCGGGAACGGCGGGGGAGGCGCCGTTCTCGAGCAGGATTTCCTCGCTGTAGTACACGATCTTGCGGATGCCGGACCCGTGCTCGTTCGTCATCGGATCACTTCAATCATGGAGAAGCGCATGGCTTCCTTTCGTGGGTCGTTGGTTCAGTGCCGGCGGTCTTGCGCCGGGTCGGTCAGGGCCTCCCGGGATGAGGCGTGAACGTGGTTCCTCATGGCGGACTCGGCCCCGAAGGGGTCTTTGTGTTCGATCATGTCCAGGACGGCGCGGTGTTCGCGGGTGGAGGCTTCGAGCCGGCCCGGATGTTCAACCGTGCGCAGGACCAGCCGCTGGTAGGCGAGCTGGTTCATGAGCCGCTCGTAGTGCTCAACAAGCTTGCGGTTGTCCGAGCCGCGGACGATCGTCCAGTGGAACTCATGCACCAGCCGGGCATAGGCGTCGGTGTCATGGGTGAGCGAAGCCATTTCTGACTCCTCAAGGTTCCGCCGCAGGACGGCCAGCTCCTGGACCTCGCCGCGGCGGGCGAGCAGGGATGCCGCCAGTCCCTCAAGGGACTCCTTGAGCTGGAAGAGCTCGATGATCTCCCTGCGGGTGGGTTCCCGCACAAAGGTGCCAACCTTCGGGCGGATTTCCACCAGACCCTCATGCTGCAGCTGTTTGAGCGCTTCCCGGATCGGGGTCCGGCTCACGTCGAACTCCTGGGCGAGGAAAGCCTCGGGGACGACTGCGCCCGGGGGAAAGTCTCCTCCCAGGACGAGGCGGCGGATCCGGTCCAGGAGCCCGTCCCGGTCAGCTGCTTCCCTGACTACTTCGAGATCATCTTGCATACATGAAAGCGTATGTTGCATGCATCAGCAGCGTCAACAGGTTCGAGCATTCTTTTCGAAAACTCTTTGTTTTCAAGGAAATCCGCGGATTTCCGTATTCCTCTTGACCTTAGGATGTGAGCTGGCTTACCGTCGTTGGTATGCAACAGACCTTGGAACCGCTCATCACATCGGCTTGGCTCGCGGCCTGGGACAAGGGAGACCTTGATGCCCTCGATGGCCTCGTCGCCGCCGGCTACACGCGCACCAGCAAGGCGACGGGTGCAACTGTCGACCTCGCTGGCCTCAAGTCAGAGATCGCCGCGGTCCGGGAAGCATTCCCCGACCTGCGCACCACGGTCGATGACGTCGTCGAAGGGGACGGCACCGTCGCCGTCTTCTGGACCTCCACCGGCACGCACACCAATGAATACCTTGGAGTTCCGGCAACGGGACTCACCGTCCAGACCCGGGGTTCGAACATCCTGGTCCTCGAGGACGGGAGGATCGTCAGGGAATCAGTGACCTGGGACGGCAGCGAACTGCTCGCCGGCCTCGGCATCCGGCCCCTGCGCGGCATCGCGGCGCCCGCCGTTTCCGACGGCGACGACTTCCCGGAACTCGACCCGGACCTGATGAAGGCCTTCAACCGGCAGTTCATCACCGGCGTTACCGTCGTGACCACCAAGGAAGGCGAAACCCCCAAGGGGCTCGCGGCCAACTCCTACTGCTCTGTCTCGCTCGAACCGCCGCTGGTGCTCGTTTGCGTCCAGAAGACGTCCAGCACCTACCCTGCGCTTTTCTCCTCGAGCCACCTCGGCATCAACATCCTGGGGACTGAACAGCTGGACACGGTGAAGGTCTTCGCCTCGAAGGCCGCGGACAAGTTCGCCGAGCTCGACTGGCATGAAGGGCCTAAGGGAAGCCCCCTCCTGGACGGCTCTGCAGCTTCCCTGGAGGCCGAAATCCAGGAACGGTTCCAAGCCAAGACCCACACGGTCTTCATCTGCCGGGTCCGCCATGCGGAAACCAGCAGCACCGCACCCATGGTCTACAAGGCCGGACGGTTCTTCGACGGCGCTGAACTCGCCCAACTCTAAAGTTCCGGCGCGGCTGACCACCCTCGCACAGGAAACCAGCCGCGCCGACCCAATCTGCTCTCAAGCAGCGCACCTAGGTGCGCATCCCACAATAGGACAACAATGAGCCCAGAAACCATGAGCGCCGCCGAAAACAGCGTCGCCGAAGACCGCGGTTACCGCGACAGCCTCACCAAAATCGAGCCCTACGGCATCGAGCACATCCCCGACGTCGAACGCCACGGGAAGCCCCGCTCCCAGTTCTTCCTCTGGTTCGCCGCGGGAATGAACTTCCCCATCGTCGTCCTCGGCTTCAGCGCCACCTACTTCGGCCTTCCGTTCTGGGCCGCAGTCCTGGCCATCGTCCTCGCCGGCGTGACCTCCTCGGCAGGCATGGGATACCTGTCGGCCATGGGAGTCCGGCTGGGCGTTCCCCAGCAGATGCAGGGCCGGGGACCGCTCGGTTTCATCGGCAACCTGTTCCCCGTGGCCTACGTGAACGTGTTCGCCGGCATCGGCTGGGCCGCCGTGACAGTCATCCTCGGAGGCCAGGCCATCGCCCTGCTGACCGACATTCCGTTCTGGGTCTCCTCCCTGATCCTCATGGGCATCCAGCTCGGCGTGGCGGTCATCGGCTACAACCTGATCCACTTCCTGCAGCGCATCCTGTCGTTCGTCCTGGTGGTCGGCTTCGTGTTCATCACCATCGTGGCAGCGGCCAACGGAAAAGTGATCAACACCGCCAACGAATCCGCCCCGGGCTTTGACGGGATCGGCGGCTGGATCATCTTCTTCGGCTGGTTCTTCTCCTTCATCGTGGCGTGGATGCCGTTCGCGTCCGACTACTCCCGCTACCTGCCCAACACTCCCGGCAACCGGCGCGGCGCCGGCTGGGCCACCATGTCCGGCAACTTCGTCACCCTCGTCTGGATGGGCATCCTGGGCACCCTGCTCGGATCGACCACCACCGCCTCCGACAGCATCGGTGCGCTCAAGGAGCTCATGGGCCCCTGGGCCGCCGTCGGCCTCGGCGTCGTCGCACTGTCCTCCTTCACCCAGAACTTCCTGAACGTCTACGGCGGCGCCATCTCCATCCAGACCATGGGCGTCCCCGTGAAGCGCCATACCGCCGTCGTCTTCATCTGCGTCGCTTCCTACCTCGTGGCGCTGTGGGGCCAGACGGGATTCAACAGCGGCTTCACCGCCTTCCTCAACCTGACCGCCTACTGCATCGCCCCGTATGTCGCCGTCCTGGTGTGCGACTACCTGTTCGGCGGCCGGCGCACCGAACGTGGCCTGCGCGAGCTCTTCGACAAGAGCCGGAAGTTCGAATGGGGCTTCGTGGCCTGGGCCGCCGGCGTCGTTCTCTCCTCCCCGTTCTGGATGTCCTCGATCTACACCGGCCCCATCGCGGCCGCCTTCCCGCAGATCGGTGACCTGTCCTACTACGTCGGTGCCGCCGTCGCAGCGGGTGTCTACTTCGCCACCCACCGGCGCCAGCGACTCTCCGG
Source organism: Arthrobacter sp. OAP107 (assembly GCF_040546765.1). Lineage (NCBI taxonomy): Bacteria > Bacillati > Actinomycetota > Actinomycetes > Micrococcales > Micrococcaceae > Arthrobacter > Arthrobacter sp. OAP107. The sequence goes on from NZ_JBEPOK010000001.1 coordinate 428,599, forward strand.
ACGGGAAATGCTCGACCGCAGCGCCGCCGCCCAGACCCTGTGAAACAACCCGCTGTGGATCAGGCCGGTTCCCGTCAGACTCCGAAGCCTGGGACATCACCATGGATGTCCCAGCTGGGGCAACCGTGATCGATGCATCGACGTTCTCCAAGTGGGGACCGGAGCTCGCCGCCGTTGTGCCCGAAGGCGGCGAAATGGTCCTCACCGGGGTGGCCACGGACTGCTGTGTCCTGTCCACCGCCCTCGGCGCCCTGGATGCCGGACGCTTCGTCACCGTCGTTTCCGACGCCTGCGCCGCGGTCAGCGACGAAGCCCAGCAGCAGACCCTGGCCCTCCTGCAGCTGCTCTCGCCGATGTGCGAGGTGGTCACCAGCCGGGAACTCCTCGCGCGAGCCACGCCGGCCGAGCGGACCTGACCAAGAGCTACGCATAGTAAGGAGCCCGATGTGGCTGAAGGAAACAATATGACCACCGAACGTGAGGCCGGACTGCTGGCATCAGTTCCCACCGGGCTGCTGATCAACGGCGAATGGCGCGACGCCTCCGGCGGCGGCACGTTCGACGTCGAAGACCCGGCAACCGGGGAAGTCCTGGCCACGCTGGCCTCGGCCACCAGCGAGGACGCGCTCGCCGCGCTCGATGCAGCGGACGCCGTCCAAGCGACCTGGGCACGGACCGCCCCGCGCGAACGGGCCGAGATCCTGCGCAGGGCGTTCGAGCTGGTGACCGGGCGCGCCGAGGACTTTGCCCTGCTGATGACCCTGGAAATGGGCAAGCCGCTCGCCGAGGCGCGGGGCGAGGTGGCCTATGCTGCCGAGTTCCTGCGGTGGTTCGCCGAAGAGGCGGTGCGCGATTATGGCCGCTATCTGACCACCCCCGAGGGCAAGAACAAGATCCTGGTGCAGCACAAGCCGGTGGGACCGTGCCTGCTGATCACGCCGTGGAACTTCCCGCTGGCGATGGCCACCCGCAAGGTGGCGCCCGCCGTAGCGGCCGGATGCACCATGGTGCTCAAGCCGGCAAAGCTTACCCCGCTGACCTCGCAGCTTTTTGCGCAGGTGATGATCGAGGCTGGGCTGCCGGCCGGGGTGCTGAACGTCGTCTCGTCGTCGTCGGCTTCATCCATCTCCGGTCCCCTGCTAAGGGATTCCCGCCTGCGGAAAGTCTCCTTCACAGGTTCGACGCCGGTAGGCAAGCAGCTGATGGCGGAGGCGTCCCGGAACGTGCTGCGCACCTCGATGGAGCTCGGCGGCAACGCCCCGTTCATTGTGTTCGAGGACGCCGACCTGGACAAGGCAGTGCAGGGCGCGATGGCGGCCAAAATGCGGAACATGGGGGAGGCCTGCACCGCCGCCAACCGGTTCCTGGTGCACGAGTCCGTTGCGCAGGAGTTCACGGCCAAGTTCGCCGGGGCGATGAAGGCACTCCGCCCCGGCCGCGGCACCGAATCCGGCGTCACGGTGGGACCGCTGATCGACGGCGGCGCGCGCAAGGACGTCCACGCCCTCGTGGAGGACGCTGTCACTGCCGGTGCAACTGTCGTGACCGGCGGCGCGCCCGTGGATGGCGCCGGCTACTTCTACCAGCCCACGGTCCTGGCGGGCGTCGCCAACACCGCGGAGATCCTGCGCACCGAGATCTTCGGCCCGGTGGCGCCGATCACCACGTTCGTCACGGAGGAACAGGCCATCGCCATGGCCAACTCCACCGAGTACGGCCTCGCCGCGTACCTGTACAGCCGCGACTTCAACCGGCTCCTGCGCGTGTCCGAACGGATCGAGTTCGGCATGGTCGGCTTCAACGCGGGTGTCATCTCGAACGCCGCGGCACCCTTCGGCGGGGTGAAGCAGTCCGGCCTGGGGCGTGAAGGCGGCTCCGAAGGCATCGCGGAGTACACCACCACTCAGTACATCGGCATCGCAGACCCCTACGCGTAGATCCACGGCATGGCGCGAACGGACACTTGTGGCCCCAGGGAAACGTTTCCCAAGGGCCACAAGTGTCCGTTCGCGCTTCCAACGTCCCTACACCAGCGGCCAGGGATACCTCATGCCGGTGCGGTCCACCGGCAGCACGGGTTCGTGCAGCAGGCGGCGGACCCGGCGCTGCAGGGCGGCGACCTCGGAACCGTCGAGGAGCTCCGCCACGGCCTCGGGCACGGCGTCGGCGAGCGGGGCGATGTCCTCGAGCAGGGCCTCGGGGATGGGGTCGCCGGCGAAGTCCCAGATCACCGTGCGAAGTTTGAAGATCGCCGAGAAGCACAGCCCGTGGTCGATGCCCCACACACGCCCGTCGTCGCCGCGCAGCACGTGGCCGCTCTTGCGGTCAGTGTTGTTGGCGACGTAGTCGAACAGGGCGATCCGCGCCAGGTCGGGGTGCGTCTCCGGGACGTCGGCGTAGAGCGTGAAGTAGTGCTCGCTGAAGTCGCAATCGATGAACCACTGCAGCGACCCGACCCCCAGGGGTGCCTCCTCTCGGACCACCGTCGTGGGCACGAATCCCCAGCCCAGGGACTCGCTGAGCAGGTACGCCGCGCGCTCGCGCCGGTAGAGCCCGGGCTCAAAATCGGACAACGGCCGCTCCCCGGCCTCCGGCTTGTACACGGCATAGGCGGTGTCTTCCCCGGCGGAGATCCCGACCAGGAAAGTCTCGTTGCTGCTGCGCGGGATGCGTCCGAGCAGCTCGATCCCGCCCTCTGTGAGAAGGGTCAGCTCGCGTTCACACCCAGCCATGTCAGGACGCCCGCAGCCCGCTCAGCGGCTCGGACGTCGAATTCACCGTGAGCACTGCGGGCTCCTGGCCGTCCGAAAAGGAGATCGCCGAGACCGACCCCGGGCTGATGACGATCCGCTGGAAAAGGTCCAGGGGCGTGCCCAGGGCGTGGGCGACGGCCGCCTTGATTGGGTCGGCGTGGGAAAAACAGACGACGACGCCCCCGGCGTGCGCTGTTCCCAGCACCTCCAGCGCACCGACGATCCGCGCTTGCATCTCCTGGAAGCTCTCGCCGTCGGGGAAGCGGAAGGCCGACGGGTTGTGCTGCACGCTCTGCCATTCCGGCAGGCCAGCCAGTTCCGAGAGCGCCGCGCCGGTCCACTCGCCGAAGTCGCATTCGACCAGGCCGGCCTCCTCCCGCACCTCAACGCCAAAGCCGGCAGCAGTCGGCTCAGCCGTCTCGCGGGTGCGCTCCAGCGGCGAGGAGTAGACGGCATCCACCGGCAGGCCCGTCAGCCGTTCCGCGACCCGCTCGGCCTGGACCCGCCCACGGTCGGACAGGTGAAGTCCCGGTGCCCGGCCCGGCAGCACCATGCCCGTGGTGGGTGTTTCCCCGTGGCGCACCAGAAGGAGGAGCGTGCTCTCCGGTTTCGACGGCGGTGCGGGGGCCGACGGTATATCTGCTGTCATCAGAATTAAGCGTAGCGGCAAGAGGAAATTGCTCGATTCCCCGCACCCCCGAGGACTACGGTAGAGGGGTGAGTGATCGTCCCGATATCTTCACCGTTGGCGAACTGCGTGCATCCGGCCACGTCCACAAGGACCTGCGCCACGAAATCCGCGACAACCTCATCGCGGCGCTCGCCGCCGGACGCGATCCGTGGCCCGGACTGTTCGGATTCAGCCGGACCGTCCTGCCGCAGCTCGAGCGTGCCCTGATAGCCGGGCACGACGTCGTCCTGCTCGGCGAACGCGGGCAGGGCAAGACCCGGCTGCTCCGCACCCTCGCCGGGCTGCTGGACGAGTGGTCGCCGGTGATCGAGGATTCCGAGCTCAACGAACACCCGTACGAACCCATCACCGAGCAGTCCCGCGCCCGCGCCCTCACCGAAGGGGACCGGATGCGGGTGGCCTGGCGCCACCGCTCCGAACGCTACGTCGAAAAGCTCGCGACGCCGGACACCTCCGTGGCCGACCTGATCGGTGACGTCGACCCGATGCGCGTGGCCGAGGGCCGCCGCCTCGGGGACCCGGAGACCATCCACTATGGCCTCGTCCCGCGCTCCAACCGCGGCATCATCGCCATCAACGAGCTCCCGGACCTCGCCGAGCGGATCCAGGTGTCGATGCTCAACGTGATGGAGGAGCGCGACATCCAGATCCGCGGCTACGTGCTGCGGCTGCCGCTGGATGTGCTCGTCGTTGCCTCCGCCAACCCGGAGGACTACACCAACCGCGGCCGGATCATCACGCCGCTGAAGGACCGTTTCGGCGCCGAAATCCGCACCCACTATCCCATCGAGCTCGATGACGAGGTCTCTGTCATTCGGCAGGAGGGGAAGCTGGTGGCGGACGTGCCGCCCGTCATCCTTGAGATCCTGGCCCGCTACACCCGGGCGCTGCGGCAGTCGCCGGCCATCAACCAGACCTCCGGCGTTTCCGCGCGGTTCGCCATCGCCGGCGCCGAAACCGTCGCCGCCGCCGCACTGCGCCGGGCCAGCGTGCGCGGCGAGGATCCGGCCGTGGCGCGCATCATCGACCTCGAGACCGCCGTCGAGGTCCTGACGGGAAAGATCGAGTTCGAGTCGGGCGAGGAAGGCCGTGAGCAAGGCGTCCTCGACCATCTCCTGCGGACGGCCACCGCGGAAGCTGTCCGGGCGCACTTCCAGGGCATCGACATGGGCCCGCTCGTGGCCGCGCTCGACGGCCACACCACCGTGACCACAGGGGACCAGGTCACGGCACGGGAGTTTCTCGAGAACCTTCCGTCCCTCAACGGCTCAAGTCTCTACGACAAAATCGGTGACCGCCTTGGCGCGACAAACGACGGACAGCGGGCGGCCGCCGTCGAACTTGCCCTGGAGGGCCTTTACCTCGCCCGGCGGATCTCCAAGGAGTCCGACGACGAGGAAACGGTCTACGGCTAAACCCAGTTTCCGCCGGGTCCAGATTAGCCAGTACAGGAGGCATCATGACCCTTCACAACCGGTCCAGGTACGGCCGGTACGCCGGAGGTCCGGATCCGCTTGCCCCGCCGGTGGACCTGGCGGAGGCGCTCGACGCGATCGCCGAGGACGTCATGGCAGGGTACTCCCCCCGCCACGCCCTGCAGGAGTTCCTGCGGCGCGGCGGCCAGAACCGCGAAGGGCTGGACAACCTGGCCCGGCGCGTCCAGCAGCGGCGGAGTGAACTGCTGGGCCGGCACCGGCTGGACGGCACGCTCAACGAGGTCAAGAAGCTGCTCGATACCGCCGTCCTGGAGGAGCGCAAGCAGCTGGCCCGCGATGCCATGATGGACAACAACGACCGCGCCTTCCGGGAGATGCAGCTGCAGAACCTGCCACCGTCCACGGCGGCTGCGGTCAACGAACTCGCGTCCTATGACTGGCAGTCGAGCACCGCACGGGAAGCCTACGAGCGGATCAAGGACCTGCTGGGCCGCGAAGTCCTGGACCAGCGGTTTGCCGGCATGAAGCAGGCGCTCGAGAACGCCACCGACGAAGACCGCGAAGCCGTGGGCGAGATGCTGCGTGACCTCAACGAGCTGCTCGGCAAGCACCGCCGCGGCGAGGACACCGACGCGGATTTCCGGGAGTTCATGGCCAAGCACGGCGACTATTTTCCGGAGAACCCGCAGTCGGTCGAGGAACTGGTGGACGCCCTCGCCAAGCGTGCCGCCGCGGCCCAGCGGATGCTGCAGTCCATGTCCCCCGAGCAACGCGAGGAGCTGATGCGGCTGTCCGCGCAGGCGTTCGGCTCGGCGGAACTCATGGCACAGCTCAACCAGCTCGACGACAGCCTGCGCGCCCTGCGTCCCGGCGAGGACTGGAACGGCTCCGAACGCTTCCAAGGCCAGGAGGGGCTTGGTCTGGGCGACGGCACAGGAGTGCTGCAGGACATCGGCGAACTGGACGAACTGTCCGAACAGCTGTCCCAGTCCTACAACGGATCGACCCTCGACGACCTGGACCTCGATGCCCTGGCGCGCCAGCTCGGGCAGAACGCCGCCGTGACGGCCCGCACGCTCGCGGAGATCGAGCGGGCGATGCAGGACGGCGGCTACCTGCGGCGCGGTGCCGACGGCGACCTGAGGCTGTCGCCCCAGGCCATGCGGCGGCTTGGAAAGTCACTTCTGCGGGATACTGCCAAGCAGCTGTCCGGTCGGCAGGGCGGCCGGGACACCCGCGTCGCCGGGGCCGCCGGCGAGCAGACCGGCTCCAGCCGCCAGTGGGAGTTCGGCGACGCGGAGCCCTGGGACGTCACCCGGACCATGACCAACGCCATCCGGCGCACCATGGCCGACGGCGGCGATCCCGGCCAGGGACTGCGGCTCGCCGTGGGCGATATTGAGGTGACGGAGACGGAGGCCCGCACCCAGGCCGCCGTCGTCCTGCTTGCCGACGTGTCCTTCTCGATGGCAGCCGAGGGGCGGTGGGTGCCGATGAAGCGCACGGCGCTGGCCCTGCACCACCTCGTCTCTACCCGCTTCCGCGGCGACCGGCTGCAGCTGATCACGTTCGGCCGGTATGCGCAGTCCATGGACATAGGCGAGCTCACGGCTCTGCCGGCGCTCCGCGAACAGGGGACCAACCTGCACCACGGCCTGCTGCTGGCCGGCCGCTTCTTCCGCCAGCACCCGTCGATGCAGCCCGTCCTGCTGGTGGTGAGCGACGGCGAGCCTACCGCCCATCTGCTGGCCGACGGCGAATCGTGGTTCAGCTGGCCGCCGGATCCGGAAACCATCCGCATCACCGTCGCGGAGCTGGACCGGCTGGCGCGCGCCGGCACGCAAGCCACCTTCTTCCGGCTCGGCGATGACCCGGGCCTGGAACGGTTCGTGCGGCGGCTGGCCCGCCGGATCGACGGCCGGGTGGTCGCCCCCGACACCGGTGACCTGGGGGCCGCCGTGGTGGGGGAGTACCTCCGTGCCCACTTCCGCGGCCGCTATTACGACGACGACTGGGCCGCCGGGATTTAGTCCCTGTTTCGTGCGGCGAAGGTCAGGCGGCTGCCAGTTCAGCCGGCACGGCCGGAAGTGCTGCCAGCGTCGGTGCTGCAGTGTTCGAGGCCGTGATTTTCGGCGTCAGGATGCTGAACCGGTAGTCGCGCTGGAGCGGATCCACCTGCAGCGGAAGGTGATGGGAACGGGCGCAGCCGCGGAGCTCCTCCATGGCCTGCGGCTCCACATCGGCCAGGGTCATATCCAATTCCAGTGCCAGTCCCGGAACCAGCGAGTCGGCGCGCTTCATGACGTCGTACAGGCCCTGAATGCTTTGAACAGTTACGTGGCCCTGGGTCTTTACCTGGGCCTTGGCGCCGTCGAGGTCAACGCTGACCAGCACCCGCAGCTTCTCATTCACTAAGTTGTCTCCCCAATTTAGAAAGGGCCACCACGCTGTGGCCCCCGACTACGATAGACGAATGTGACGCGGGTAACAAGCCGGGGCTGTGGCTTATTGTTTCTCCGTGACTGCTGCCTGCGCCGTTTCACGCTGGGTGGCGGCCCAGCTGGCCAGGACCTTCAGCGCGTCCTCGGACGGAGTACCGGGATCGGCAGTGTACACGTTGATCCGCATCCCCGGGTCGGAGGGGAGCTCCAGGGCCTCGAAGCTCAGGTCCAGGTCGCCGACGATGGGATGGTGCAGCCGTTTGCGGCCGGTCCGGTGGTACTTCACGTCGTGCCGCGCCCACCGGCTGCGGAACTCCTCACTCCGGGTTGAGAGTTCGCCGATCAGATCAGTGAGGTCCTTGTCGTAGGGGTTTTTCCCGGCTGTCGACCTCAGGACGGCGACGATGTCGTCCGCGGAGCGCTCCCAGTCCGCAAAGAACTCCCGCGCTTTGGGATTCAGGAAGGTGAACCGTGCGCTGTTCGGCGGGGTGACCTGCTCGGCCATCAGGTCCATATACAGGGCGCCTCCGAGCTCATTGGCGGCCAGCACGTCCCCGCGGTCGTTGCGGACCCAGGCCGGCGCCGTCGTGATCGCATCAATGACGCGCTGCACGCTGGGCCGCACCGTCTGCGGGCTGCGCTTGCGCCGCACGCGCGGGGAGGCCGTGGCGGCACGGGCGAGATCGAACAGGTGAGCCGTTTCGGCGTCGTCGAGCTTCAGTGCCCGGGCGAGGGCCTCGATGACGCCGTCCGAGGCGCCGGAGAGGTTTCCGCGCTCCAGCCGGATGTAGTAGTCAACACTCATCCCGGCGAGCATCGCGACTTCCTCGCGGCGCAAGCCCGCCACACGCCGGTTGCCGCCGTAGACCGGCAGGCCGGCCTCCTCGGGCGTGATCCGGGCCCGGCGGGAGGTCAGGAACTTCCGCACGTCGTCGCTGTGTGTCATGGCACCAACGCTACGCGGCGGCCGACGCCCGAGGGAGGCACTGGCAGTACTTGGAACAGCAGGAACTCCCGGCCGCGCGCAGATCACGGTTGCATTGAAGCATGAAACCAGAACTCACACTCAACAATGGCGTCACGATGCCCGCCCTCGGACTGGGCGTCTTCCAAAGCCCGCCGGAGCAGACGACGGCGGCGGTCGAGGCCGCGTTGTCCGCCGGTTACGGGCACATCGACACCGCCGCCGCGTACGGCAACGAACGGGAGGTGGGCGAAGGCATCCGCCGCTCCGGCCTCGACCGTTCGGACGTGTTCATTGAGACCAAGGTCTGGGTGAGCGATTACGGCTACGACCAGACCCTGCACGCCTTCGAGAAGGCTGCCGGGAAGCTCGGCGTCGACCAGCTCGACCTGCTGATCCTGCACCAGCCCGCACCCGACAGGTTCGAGAAGACGATCGCCGCGTACCGGGCGCTGGAGACCTTGCTCGCCGAGGGGCGCGTTCGGGCGATCGGCGTCAGCAACTTCATGCCGCACCATCTGAATCAGCTGCTCGCCGCAACCGACGTGGTTCCGGCAGTGAACCAGATCGAGCTGCACCCGTACTTCACCCAGCCGGCCGTCCAGGCCGCCGACGCCGACAACGGCATCCTCACCCAGGCCTGGTCGCCGATTGGCGGCATCACCTTCTACCCCGGCTGGGGCGAGGACCGCCGGAACGTGATGGAGGACCCCGCGATCGCCGCCATCGGGGAAGCACACGGAAAGAGCGCCGCCCAGGTCATGCTGCGCTGGCACCTGCAGCAGGGCCGCTCAGCCATCCCGAAATCGACCAACCCGGCACGCATCGCCGAAAACTTCGACGTCTTCGACTTCGAGCTCAGCTCTCAGGAGCTCGCTGCCATCGACGCCCTCGACGCCGGCGTGCGCAACGGACCCGATCCGGACGAAGCCCGCGAGGAGCGCTTCGCCATGCTCATCCCCGAAGCCTAAAACCCCGAAGCCTAAAACCCCGAAGCCTAAAACCCCGAAGCCTAAAACAGAGAGAAGGAACCAGCATGGAATACCGTCCCCTTGGCCGCACCGGCGTGCAGGTCAGTCCCTTGTGCCTGGGCGCGATGATGTTCGGCCCCTGGGGCAACCACGACCGCGCCGACAGCACCCGCATCATCAACCGCGCCCTCGACGCCGGCATCAACTTCATCGACACCGCCGACGTCTACTCAGGCGGAGTGTCTGAGGAGATCGTCGGGGAAGCCCTGGCCGGGCGCCGCGACGACGTCTTCCTCGCCACCAAGTTCTTCATGCCCATGAATGAGGACGATCCCAACCAGCGCGGCGGATCCCGGCGCTGGATCATCCGTGAGGTGGAAAACTCCCTCCGCCGCCTGAACACCGACTACATCGACCTCTACCAGGTCCACCGGCCCAGCCCGGACACCGACGTGGAGGAGACCCTCGGCGCCCTCACCGACCTCGTCCGGCAGGGCAAAGTGCGGTACATCGGCTCGTCGTCGTACTCCGGATCTCAGATTGTTGAAGCCCAGTGGGCATCCCGCGAACGTAACCTGGAGCGGTTCGTCACCGAGCAACCGCCCTACTCGATCCTGGTCCGCGGCATCGAGGAGGACATCCTCCCCACCGTGCAGCGCCACGGCATGGGCACGCTCACCTACAGCCCGCTCGGTGGCGGCTGGCTCTCCGGACGCTGGCGCAAAGACTCCGCCTCCGCACCGACCTCGAGTGCCCGCCCGAACGCCCGGTTCGACATGACCAGCCCGGCAAACCAGCGCAAGCTCGACATCGTCGAAGACCTCGCCCGGCTCGCCGAACAGGCCGGACTCAGCCTCATCGAGCTGGCGATCGCGTTCGTGATCAACCACCCCGGCGTCACGTCCGCTATCGTCGGACCGCGCACCATGGAGCAGCTGGAGTCCTACCTCCCGGCGGCCGGCATCACCCTGTCCTCCGACGTGCTGGACCGGATCGACAAGATCGTCGCGCCCGGCGTGACCGTCAACCCCGAGGACAACAGCTACGGAGCCCACGAACTCACGGCACAGGCCCGGCGCCGGAAAGCGGCGGCCTGACGTTCCGGGAGGCCCTATCCGGGCCTCCCGGAACGGGTGGCCGCCGCGGTCTAATGGCAAGAGCAGACCTGACCCCCGCCCTTCCACTTAGGCATAGCGTGATCACATGAGCAACAAAGACGACATCCGGAAGTTCCTCGTCTCCCGGCGCGCGAACGTCACCCTCGCGCAGGCCGGGCTGCCCGACTTCGGCGACGAACGGCGCGTGCCCGGACTCCGGCGCGAAGAGGTCGCCCAGCTCGCCGGCGTCAGCATCGATTACTACACCCGGCTGGAGCGCGGCAACATCCACGGCGCATCGGAGGGCGTGCTCAACGCGATCGCCCGGGCACTGCACCTGACCGACGTCGAACGCGAGCACCTGCTGGACCTCGCGCGGCCCGCCTCCGCAGCAGCAAACGTTCCGGGAAGAACGACGGCGGCCGTCACCGTGCGCCGGTCGGTACAGCGGGTGCTGGACAGCCTCGCCGTGCCTGCCGTCGTTTACAACTCCCGGCAGGACCTCGTGACGGCAAACCTGCTGGGCCGGGCGCTGTTCTCGCCGCTCTTCGAATCCGACCGGCCCAACATGGCCCGCTTCATCTTCCTCGACTCCCGGGCGAAGGACTACTACGCCGACTGGCCGCTCGCCTGCAGCCTGACCGCCGCGATGCTCCGCTACGAGGCCGGCCGTGACCCGCTCAACGCCGAGATCACCGAACTCATCGGCGAACTCGCCACCCGCAGCCCCCAGTTCCGGAGGGACTGGGCGGACCATGACGTGCACGAGCACCGCACCGGCCGGAAAGTGTACGGCCACCCGGAGGTTGGCGACCTCGACCTCACCTACGACGTGTTCGAGATGCCGGGCGAGCCGGGACTGTCCATCGGCACGTACACCGCCGACGAGGGCTCCGAATCGGCGGACAAGCTCCTCCTGCTCGCCGCGTGGGCCGCGACCCGGGAGTTCGGCTCCGGCCGGTCTGAGCCGGAGGCGTAGTAGCGCACCCGCTTAGGCGGCGGTGCAGGTCCACAGGGTCGGGGGCTATCTTCCTTAGCGGGTTACGTCACCGCCGTGGCGTTCGCCGGTGACCCCGTTGCTCCAGTGATGTTCAGCGGCTTAATGGTGACAAGTGCGTCCCAGCTGCCGGTGGCCTTCATGTGCCGGCTGAGCGGGCCGAGCTGCCAGAGTTCGCCCAGGGGGAGGCCGAGTTTGGCGAGGAGCTGCTGGTGCATCATGCCGTGGTCATTGGGCGCCATAGGCCGGTAGGGGCTGGAAGGGACGGGCGGCAGGCATTCGACGGCGAAGTTGTCCGCTGCTATAACGGCGAGCTGGCTGTCCCACGCCCAGGCGACGAACTCGGCCGATTGTTCGATGCCGCTGGCCCGGCGGCTGTCGCGCTGGCTCTCCTTTTCCCCGGACGGGAGAGCCAGAAACCACTCGCACCAGCCTGTGTGGATCATGAGGATGTCCCCGGGCCGGAGAGCCAGAGACTGGGCCTCGGCAGCGGCCTGGACCAGGTTCAGGCCAAGGGGCTGCCCGGCCGCATGGTCGATGGGCGTGCCCTGCTCACGGCAATATCCATCGACGTCCACCAGCACACCCCGGCCGACGATGGGCTGCTCCGCCCACGCCTGGATGCCGAGGGCCGCTGTTCCTTCCCGGACATCGTCGTCGGGCGTGCCGTTGTAGAAGCCCACGTCGTCCGCCCTGCGGTGCCGAAGGCCGTCGATCTGGCTGGAGCCCTGCAGGTAGTACCCGTCGAGGTAGTCGTCCCGGTGGGCGGGGTGTGCCGAGTAGATCGTGTGCCGGGGAGCCCGCCGTTTCAGGGACATCCCGGGGTCGAAGGCGTCGGCGGGGTAGTCGAGGCCGAAGACGGTGCCGGTCCTGACGCAGCCGGCAGCGTCCCGGACGGAACCGGGCCCGATGAAGGACGGGGTGCCGCGCCCGGGGTCGGGAAACAGGCCCCAGGACGTGCCGGAAAGCTGCCCTTCCCGTTCCAGGAGTGCCTCGTAGGAGGGGTAGGTTGTGCCGGATTCCGTGGATGTCATGGTGTTCGGGCTTCCTGCTGCGGGCTGTTCTGTTGTGCGGGCGCCTTGTAGCTGAGCAGGAATCCGGCGATGGCACAGACGGACGCGGCGATGCACGCCGGGCCCTTGACGGCCTCGTTGAGGACAGCCAGCCAGTCACCCTGCCCCGTGACCAGGGCGAGGGCCTGCCCGGCCACGAAAACTATTCCGGCGATGAGGAGTACCGCCAGGCTGACTACGAAGATGGCGTTGATGGTGTGTCGTAACTTCTGCATTTCCACGCTTCCTTAGATCGGCAGGACGCCGACGGCGATCAGCACGCCGATGGCCAGCAGCGGCAGGGCGTAGAGGACGAACAGGCGGGCAAACGTTTTATACGGGTCTACGTCCGCGATGCCGCACGCGACGTACAGCGGAGCGCCGCCGGGCGGCACGGCTGCCTCGCAGGAGGAAAAGACCAGCACAGCGACTGCCGCGGTGGTTGCCGGAACGCCGGCGGCCACCAGCGTTGCCACCCCCACGGTTCCGACGGCGGCCATGGTCGCCGTCGCGGACAGCGGTGCGGCCACGGCGATGACAATCAGTCCGATCAGGATGGCCAGCAGCCACAGCGGAAGGTTGAACTGGTTCAGCAGCGCCGTCATCTGCTTGGGCAGGCCGGTGGCGGCCAGGGCGTTGGCGCCGGCGAAGGCGAAAACCACCGTGACGCCCACGACGCCGAAGCGGGGTGCGGACTGCTGCAGGAAGTTCCAGTAGGCTTTCCTGCCCCGCGGCAGCCGTTTCCGTCCCAGGATGAGGCCCGTGATGATCAGGACCACGGGGATCCAGACGATGACGCTGACGGACTTGGCTACGTCCGAGCCCGTCCAGCCGGAAAGGGCTTCGGCGATTGCACCGGAGGTGAGGATCAGCGGGACGGCCACCACGACGAACAGGATCATGGTGGCCCAGCCCTGGGCGAACGCCCGGCGGACGGGCGCCCGGTGCGCCGCATCGACGGGTGCCATGTCACTCCTGCGGATCAGCACGTACGTGACGATCAGGCGGTGCAGGAAACACCAGAGTCCGCCGAGCAGCAGGGGAAGGACGAGGTCGTTGACCTTCAGCAGCGGCCCGACGGTGGAGGATCCCACCAGGACGAACATCGAGGCGCTGAACGGGAAGGTGATCCCCATGCCTGCGTTGCCTGCCACGAGCGTTGCCGCGGAGGGCTTGTCGAGCCGGGACTTTTCCATCCACGGGATGGTCACCGATCCCACGGTCGCGGCGATCGCGGCCTGGTTGTGGACCACGCCGCCCAGGCCGGCCGACGCGACCGTGGAGACCCAGGCCGGCCCGCCCTTGACCCCGCCGATCAGTGAGTTCAGCAGGTCGATGAGCCGCTCCAGCACCCCGGTCCGCTCCAGCAGGTACCCCATGAAGACGAAGGCCATGGTGGCATAGACGATCTCATCGGTGATGGCTTCGTAGAAGGCGTCCCAGCCGGTCTGGGCGGCGGCTCCGGTAAACGGAAGGACAACGAGGAACCCGAGGAGCATGGCCTCGCCGACGCTCCGCTTGATGACCGTCGTCCACAGCAGGATGACGGCCAGATAGGCTCCCAGTGCCCAGATGCCGGTCATCGGGCGGCTCCTTCGGCGTGTTCGTATGCTTTCGGGTTCATCGTTGACTCCGTGTTCATTGATTCTGCCTCATGCGCTCAGCGCAGGGCCGCCTCCTGTGCCGGTGCTGCCGCAATCCGGGTCAGGGCGGCCGCTGAGGCTTCCGTCATTTCCGCGGGGACGCCGAGGTCGGCAAGGTAATTTGCGGTGTCCTGCATTTCCCGGGACCGGCGCACGGCGTGCTTGGACGTTCCCGCCAGGAACCGGTCGATTACGGCCTGGCCGTCGCCCGCCAGCTGCCGGGAAATCTGTTCCCGGATCCAGCTTTCAAGCCCTGCGGCCCGGCCGGCGGTTACGGCCTCAACAACCACCGATGCCAAGCCCTTCATCAGGATGCTGCGCAGCAGCTTGTGCGACATCGCGGCCCCCGGCCCGCCGTCGGCGATTTCGACGTCGACGCCCAGCGGCGCCAGCAGCTGCACCACCGCGGCGGATCCCGGGCCGCTGACCATGAGCGGTGTTTTGGCGCCCAGGGCGGCGACGGGCCCAAGGATCGCGACGTCGGCGAACTCGACCTGGCCGGCCTGCCGGCCCAGTTCCGCCATCACCGTGGGGGACGATGACGTGAAGTCCGCGTAGGTGCTGCCGGCGGGGAGCACCGGCAGGCAGTCCCTGGCCACGCTGCGGGCAGCGGCCGCACCGGTGAGCACCAGCACGATGTCCGCGCCCTGGCAGGCTTCAGCGGCCGTGGCCGCCCGTGTTGTTCCGGCCGGGGTGTTCGGGGCCACGGGGTCAAAGCCGGTGACCTGGTGGCCGGCCGCTGCCAGCGCGGAGGCGTAGGCCGCGCCCGCTTCACCCAGGCCGATGATGGTGCACTTTGTCATGAGACTTGTTCCTTACTTACTGGGTGTCCGTTACTGGCCGCGGGCGGCAATGATCGACGCCCGGCGGTTGGTTTCGTCGGCAAAAACCGCCTCGGCGGCTTCTGCCACGGCTGCGGCCTGCTCGCTGGGGATGACCACGATGCCGTCGGAGTCACCGATGATGATGTCGCCGGGCAGGACGGGGACGCCGCCGAAGGCAACGGGACCGCCGAGCCGGTGCGGCCCGTTCTTGTACGGGCCCGCCGGCGTGACCGCCCGGGCGAAGACCGGCATGCCGATCTCGCCGAGGGCCTCGGCATCGCGTGCCGCGCCGTCCAGGGCAAAGCCTGCGATGCCGAGGCTGATGGCGCGCTCGCCGATCAGCTCACCGAGGAGGGCACGGGACTCGTCGCCGCCGCCCGCAACAACGATGACGTCCCCCGGCTGCGCCAGCTTCAACGCTTCGTGGATGCCTTGGTTGTCCCCCGGGCGGGTCCAAACGGTGAAGGCGGGTCCGGCGATTTTCGCTCCCGGCCAGACCGCCTGGATCGCGGAATCCGCCACACCGAGCCGGTCCACCGCGTCTCCGATGTTCGCAGCGGGCAGCTTGGCCAGCCGGTCGATGAGTTCCTGGTCCGGGCGGGTGAAGGAGATGTCCTGAAGGGCGGGGGTTGTCATGGCGGTGTCTTCCCTTGTGTGTTGGTTTGAGCTGGGACGGGCAGTCTGAGCCGAACGCGGGCGGGCTAGTCCTTCTTTTGGACCAGGGGCAGGACCTTCTTGAAGTCCGCTTCCTGGCCTGCCCAGAACGTCTCGTAGTCCTTGCCGGAGAGGTAGCTGGTCTGCAGGCCGAGGTCGTTCATCTTCTTGACGACCTCGGGGTCCTCAATGGCCTTCTGCAGGGCAGCCTCAAGCTTCTTGGCGACGGCGTCCGGAAGGCCGGCGGGGGCGGAGTAGCCGCGGGCGGTGCCGGCTTCGACGTCGTAGCCGCTTTCCTTGAACGTGGGGACGTCCGGCAGCGACGGGGAGCGCTCAGCGGTCATGATGCCCAGGACGCGCGCCTTGTTCTGCTTGGTCAAATCGGTGACATCGCTGACGTTGGCCACCAGGACGTCGACATGCTTGCCGAGGAATGCTGTGGTGGCCTGCGAGGCACCTTCGGAAAAGTGAACCGGTGCGAACTCGGCACCGGTGGTTTCCTGGATCTGGGCCAGCGCGAAGTGCTCGCCGGTCTGCAGGCCGGTGGTGCTCGCCGTGAGGGACTTGGGGTTGGCCTTGACGGCGTCCAGCAGTTCCTTCAGCGTCTTGTACGGGTTGTCCGGCTGGACGGCGATGACGGCCGGATCAATGACCTGGCGGCCCAGCGGCTGGAAGCTGCTGCGGGTGTATTTCGCGCCGCGGCTGGGGTCCAGCGGGGATACGACGACGGACGGGGAGCCGGTGGCGCCGATGGTGTAGCCGTCAGGCTTGGCGCTGGTCAGTGCCGTGTAGCCGATCTGGCCGCCGGCGCCGGGCTTGTTGATGACCTCGACGTTGGTGCCGAGTTCCTTCTCCAGGACCGGCTGGACCAGGCGGGCTGCGGTGTCCACGGCGCCGCCCGAAGCAAACGCAACGACGAGGTCGATGGACTTGCCCTTCTTGGGGAAGTCATCGCCGGTGGCAGAGCTTGCACCGGCGCTGGCGCCACACCCGGTGAGGGCGAGCAGGGCAACTGCAGCGACGGCTGCGGAGATTTTCATTCGTGACTGGTTCCTGGGTGACAAGGGTCTTCTCCTTTGAAGAGAGATGTTCGGACTGCAGGGTGGATAGGTAATGGGACGGATGAAGGGGACCTCAGGCTTCGGGGTCCTCTGTGAGGGCCTTGGGCTTGCGGAACTTCAGGAGCGGGCTGCAGATGATCAGCACGCCCAGCGCGATGAGCACTGCGGATATGGGGCGGTTGAGGAAAACGCTGAAGTCGCCCTGGGAGATTTCCAGTGATTCGCGCAGGGACCGTTCCATCAGGGGACCCAGCACCAGTGTGAGGACCATCGGCGCCAGCGGGATATCCAGGTTCCTCAGGGCCAGGCCGAGGAGGCCGAAGCCGATCATGACGAAGACGTCGAAGACGCTGAAGTTGATGGTGTACGCGCCGATGACCATGAACAGCAGGATCAGGGCGGTCAGGATGGGAGTGGGGACCCGAAGGATCGAGGTCCAGAGCCCTACCAGGGGAACGTTCAGCAAGAGCAGCAGGACATTGCCGATGAAGAGGCTGGCGATGATGGCCCAGGCGATCTCGGAGTGTTCAGTGAACAGGCTGGGGCCCGGAGTCAGGCCCTGCTGGAGGAAGGCACCCATGAGGACTGCGATGGTGGGCGACGCGGGGATGCCGAGGGTGAACAGCGGGATGAGGGCAGCGTTGGCGTGGGCGTTGTTGGCCGTTTCGGGACCGGCAACGCCTTCGACGGCGCCCCTGCCGAGTTCGTGGCGGAAGTGTGAGAATTTCTTTTCCGAGGCGTAGGACAGAAGAGATGACACCGATCCGGTCATGCCCGGGATCAGGCCGAGCCCGAAGCCGACACCCGTGCCGCGGGCCATGGCCGGTGCGCTGCGGCGCCATTCGGTCCGTGAGGGGAACAGTGAGCGGAAACCGGGTGCGTGCACCAAGGGAGTCTCGGCGTTTTTGCGGTAGGAGAGGATCTCGGAGAGGCCGAAGACGCCGACGATGACGGCCACGAAGCTCACGCCGTCCAGGAGCCGGTCCATGCCGAACGTGAAGCGTGGGGCGCCGGCGACGGGGTCGATGCCGACCATGGAGATCAGCAGGCCCAGGGCTCCGGAGATCAGGGCCTTGACCATCGATTTTCCGGCCAGCGCCACGAGCAGGGAAATGCCGACCACCATGAGTGCGAAGAACTCCGGCGGACCGACCAGCAGGCCGAGCTCGCCCAGGGGTTTGGCCGCGGCGACGAGTCCGATGGTGGCAACGGTTCCGCCGATGAAGGATCCGACGGCGGCCAGGGTCAGCGCCGCCCCCGCCCTGCCGATCTTGGTCATCGCATAGCCGTCGATGGTGGTGATCGCTGAGGATGCCTCACCCGGAGTGTTGAGGAGGACACTGGTGATGGTGCCCCCGTACTGCGTGCCATAGAAGATCGCACACAGCATGATGATGGACCCGGCGGGGTCCAGATTCAGGGTGAGCGGGATAAGGAGTGCCACGCCGGCGACGGGCCCGACGCCGGGCAGGACCCCGATGATGGTGCCCAGCAGGCAGCCCAGGAAGGCGAAGATCAGGTTCTGCCAGGTCATGGCGGTGGCAAAGCCGCCGAGCAGTTCGTTGAGGGTGTCCATGTCTAGAGTCCGATCAGGTTCAGGACGGGAATGGATGAGACAGGCAGGGCCACGTTCAGTCCGTAGTTGAAGGCGTAGAAGGCTCCGACGCTTCCAGCCAGGGCGGTGAGCAGGGCGGAAAGCCAGCCCCGCTTTCCCCGGATCTTCAGGTGGTACATCAGGAAGAGGAACATGCCCAGCTGGAAGCCGAGCAGGTCCAGCAGCGCCGCCAGCAGCACAAGGCTTCCGACGACGGCGAGCACCAGTCCGCCGTCGGCCCCCTCACCTGCCGCGCTGGGGCGCTTTAGCTCCTGAAGCAGCCACAGGACTGACATCGAGGCGAGCACCGCGCCCATGGCGAACGGGAACAGCCCGGGGCCGGGACCCAAAGAGGTCCAGAGGCCGAGGCTCACCGAGCTGACGAGCACGTAGGCGCCCAGTGCCCCGAAGGCGGCGATCCCGGCCAGCACGCTGCGCGCCGGCCTCGCCCGGGCGGGGGACTGGGTCATGGTCGACTCCGTTGTCATCAAAATGCCTTCCAATTGCTTCCATAGAATGAAAGTGTCTTACATCAGAAGAAATAGTGACACGGCCCACAGGCGCTGTCAAGCGCGTGGAAAGAGCCGAAACTTACATAGAATGAAAGAATGACGGTGACCAATGCGCAGTCCGGCACTGCAGCGGACGACGGCGGCAAACCCTCCAACATGCGCTCGCTGTCCCGGGCGATGGAGGTGTTCGCGGAACTGCAGCGGGCGGACCGCCCCCAGCGGCTTAGCGATCTGGCGCGGAACTGCGGCATGAGCCTACCCACCACGCTGCGCATCCTGCGGGTGCTGCAGGACTTCGGGATGGTCAGCCAGACCGACAAGACCTACCGGATCGGCCCGGCAGTGCTGCCCGCGGCACGCAGCTACATCGAGAATGACCCCCTGGTCACCACGTCCCGCCCGGTGCTCCAGCAGGTGGCGGCGCAGACGGGAATGACCGCATCCCTGTACACCCGTTTGGGATTTGAGCGCATCCTGGTGGTCCGCGTCGACGGTGATGCCCCGCTCAGGTATGACATGCCCCTGGGCAAGCGGCTTCCCCTGACGGTCGGCGCAGCCGGCAAGGTCCTGCTGGCCGGCGCTCCGGACGGGCATCTCCAGGAAGTGGTGCAGGGGGCGGTGGCGGCCGGGCACGAAAAGCCCACGTTCAGCCTGGCAGAGCTCAAAGAGCGCCTGCCCGAGCCTGGAACCGATTTCGCATACTCGGCCGACGAGCGCGCCACCGGTGTCCTCTCGGTGGCGATGGCCATCAAGAGGTCGGGGCTGCCCAGCGAATCCATTGCCCTGACCAGCCCGGTGGAAGCCGCCACCGAGGAGGGGCTGAAGGCGGGCGTGCCCGAACTGCGCCGCGCTGCAGCCCGGCTCGCTGAACTGCTGGAGGGAACCGTCTACTGAGGCTCTCCATGGGAGTGCAGGCCTCAAAGCTGAGAGGAAGGCGGGTCGCATGGCAGGAATGCCGCCGGCCACCGTGGAGGTGAGTGCCGCCGTCGTCCGCGCCCTCCTCCGGGACCAGCAACCCGACCTGGTGGACAGCCCGCTGGTGCGGGTGGCCAACGGCTGGGACAACGCGACCTTCCGGCTCGGTGACGGCCTGGCGGTCCGGCTGCCCCGCCGGGACGAGGCCGTGCCGCTGATCCTGCACGAGCAGCGGTATCTTCCCGGCATCGCGAGCCGGTCCCCGGTTCCGGTTCCCGTGCCCGTCCATGCCGGCCGGCCGACGCCGGACTTTCCCTGGCCGTGGAGCATCGCCCGGTGGGTTCCCGGCGTCCCTGCTGTGGACGCAGGACCGGCGGACCGTGCGCCGGCCGCAGACGGCCTGGCCGCCTTTCTCACGGGGCTCCACGTCCCCGCCGACGCAGAAGTACCGGTGAACCCCGTCCGCGGGGTGCCGCTGCTGGACCGGAGTTCGGTGGTGCTGGAACGGCTCGGGGACCGGCAGCGCTACCCGCGGGCCGCGGAGCTGGGGGCGGTATGGGCCCAAGCCTGCGCGGCTCCTGCCTGGGACGGTCCGGCGATGATGCTCCACGGCGATCTGCATCCGGCCAACATTCTGCTGGCGGCCGACGGGTCGCTGGCCGGCGTGATTGACTTCGGCGACGTCGGGGCAGGGGATCCCGCCGTCGATCTCGCCGTCGGCTGGTTAATGTTCGACGCCGGCACACGGCAGCGCTTCATCGGCGCCTTTGGTCGCGCAGTGGACCGGGACACCTGGGCGCGCGCCCGCGGCTGGGCTCTCGTCCTGTCCACCGCCATGCTGAGCAACTCCGACGACAATCCGCGGATGTTTTCGGTGGGGGAGTTCGGCATCCGGCAGGTCCTGGCGGGATGACCTGCACGGCCGTCTTATAACGAGTTGGTAAGGCTGCTTATTATTCCTCCGGAACGACCCTACACTTATGGCATGGAACCGCTGGTGTCGATCATGTTGGTGTTCGCCGTGGCGCTGCTTTGGCTCATTGTTCCGGTGCTGTTGCTCTCGAGGATCAACCGGGATGTGCGGCGGGCCGTAAGGCAGCAACGGAAGGCGTTGCGCATGAAGGAGCGCCAGAACCACAAAAACCACGTCCCAAGGCGGGCTGTTCTGGCCCGGAAGCGCGGGCTCAAAGCGGCAAGGCGGCGTTCCGAGTCGAAGCCCCCGGCGCTCCCGTCCTCCAGCTGAGCCTGAGCTATGCGTCTCCGCAGGATGGTCGGCGGTAGGGTGGGCGCATGGAGATGCGCCTCGAAGTTGTGCAAGTGCCGGTAGCCGACGTTGACGCGGCGAAGTCGTTCTACGTGGAGAAGCTGGGCTTTGTCCTGGACCACGACGTGGAGCACATCCCCGGCATGAGGGTGGTGCAGCTGACACCGCCCGGTTCCGCTGCCTCGATCGTCATCGGCACTGGCATGACCGGTATGGCACCGGGGAGCCTGGAGGGGCTGCAGCTCGTCGTGCCCGACATCGACGCGGTGCGCGCCGAGCTGTTGGACCGCGGCGCCGGCATCAGCGAGGTCCAGGACATGGGAGGGGTGCAGTTCGCCTTCCTCAGCGACCCGGACGGCAACCGCTGGGTCCTTCAGGGCGCAACCGCTCCGGAGGTCAAGAGCGCGCACCTGGATTCGGCCGCTTCGTAGCCGCGAGGCCTTTTCCGGCCCGGTCACACCGGGTGTTGTGCGGGGCCACGGATTCCCCGCGGCCAGGTAGGCGGCCAGCCGCTGCAGGTGGTCC
Source organism: Arthrobacter sp. OAP107 (assembly GCF_040546765.1). Classification (NCBI taxonomy): domain Bacteria; kingdom Bacillati; phylum Actinomycetota; class Actinomycetes; order Micrococcales; family Micrococcaceae; genus Arthrobacter; species Arthrobacter sp. OAP107. The sequence goes on from NZ_JBEPOK010000001.1 coordinate 449,993, forward strand.
CGCCATTTCTCGTCTTCCCTGGCCTCGCGGGGCTTGCGCCGCCAATCAGGCAGCACTGACAGGCCTGCCGCAATCACAGGGTTCAGGATGCCGGCATCCGCATCACGGCGACGGCGGCGCAGCCATTGGGCGAGTTCCCGTTCCGCCTTGTCCTCCGCGTTGCGGGAGGGGTAGCGGCCTGTTGCCTCCACTACGGCGAGCAGCTGGTACATGCGTTTGGTGCCGGGCGCCGCTTGGCTGGTCGCTGCTGCGGCTGCTGCCCGGTGGTCCGTTTTCAGGACTGGATCCGCTGCCTTGACCGCCGTTACGTGGGCCGTGACGGCAGAGACCTTGACCCGCGCCAGTTCGGCGATTTTCTTCCGGGACAGGCCCATCCGGTACATGAGGGTCCACTCCGGATGCGCTTCCCCCGAGCCCTTTGCATCGAGAACCATTGGGCAAGGATAGCCATCGGGACGTTGTGCCGGACCCGGTTTCCCCAACCATTCATCCACCATTCATCTTCACCTCGGCCACTGCGAACGTGGTGGATGAAGAGCATTCGGAACCGGCGGAGGGCCGGATGGGAACCCCTATCCGCCTGCAACCGCACGGCGTTAGGATGCCGTGTGACTTTCACCCACGGATACGCGGCCAACGGCGACCTGCGCATGTACTACGAGGTCCATGGCAGCGCGATCACCGACAAGACGCCCCTGCTCCTCATCCCCGGCGGCGGCTCCACCATCCAGACGAACTTCGCCAGCGTCATCCCGCTCCTGGCAGCAGAACGGCAGGTGATCGCCGTCGACGAGGAAGGCCACGGCCGCACCCTGCCGATCGATCGGCCGGTCACCGCCGAAAACTCCGCCGGCGACGTGCTGGCGGTCCTCGACCAGCTGCAGCTGGACTCGGTGGACGTGCTCGGTTTCAGCGCCGGCGGCCACACCGCTCTCGCCCTGGCCATGCAGCACCCGGACAGGGTACGCCGCCTTGTTGCCGCCTCCACGTTCTTCAGCCGCGACGCCGTGCCTGACGAGTTCTGGGAGGGCATGAAAATGGCCACTCTGGACAACATGCCTGCTGTCTACCAGGACGCCGACCGCAGCCTCAATCCGGAACCCGGGCACCTCGAACGGCTCTTCGAGCTGGACCGGCAGCGCATCGTCGGCTTCCCCGGCTGGTCCGAACAGGATCTCGGCAGGATCACCGCGCCAACCCTGGTGCTTAGTGCCGACCAGGACGTGATGAGTCCCGACCACGCCGTGCGGATGTCCCGGGCCATCCCCGGTGCCCGGCTGCTGATCGTGCCCGGCGGCCACGGCGACTACCTCGGTGAACTCGCCGCCAGCGACGGCGACCTGCAGTCCATGCTCGCGACCCTCCCGTTCCTTCAGCGCTTCCTCGCCTAGGCGAGGGAGGACGACGGCAGAACTTCCCGCCGTCGTCCGTTCCGTATGTGATTCGGCCAGCTGCCTATTTCCGGATACATCAGTCGCGTCCCTGCCACGTGCAGATATCCACCACGTTCCCCTCGGGGTCGATGAGGGACACCCAGGCGGGAGCGTAGCGGTCGCCCAGGATGCGGCCGCCGGCGGCCAGGACCGCGTCGATGCGCGCCTGCGCCTGGTCGTGCGGGACCGAGACGTCCATGTGGATCCGGTTGCGCGGCGGGACGAACTCCTTGTCTTGGAACCATGCGGGCGGGCCGATGAGGTTGGGCTCAATCAGGTCCTCGTCCCCGACGGCGACGTAGCCCAGAGCCGCCCGCCAGAACTCCATGACGGCTGGCCGGTCGGCGGCATCGAACGCGAGCTGGACGTGCTGCACGGCCGACGGGTCCGGTTTGAGGCCCAGCCGCGCGGCTACTCCGGAGATGCTGCGCGCAAGCTCGAGGTCACGGTCGCTCAGCCCCACGCCCGGCGTGATGACCTGGACGGTGACGGTGTCCGGCCTGAGGTCCACCAGCGGGGCGTGGCCGAGGGTTTCGGCGGCCTCTGCGATCGCGTCAACGAACCTGGCGCCGGTGGCGAAGTCGCCTGTTTCGTAGAGTGTTGTCGCGCCCCAGAAGAGCACGCGCCACTCCGCGACGCCGTCGGCGGATGAGAACTCTGCATCGGAAATCGCGGTTGCCATGCCCCCACTATTCGGACTCCCGAGCCGCCGGTCAATGGGCCGGTCCCGGCAACTAGTAGGCTTCTTCCGGTTGGTTTTACGCTGGCGCATCATTCGGAAATCTGTCGGGGGAAAATTTCATGAAGTACCGCTGGGCCACATTCACCGCCGTTTTCGGCGCAATCATGGGCCTGGCCGCAGCGCCGGCCGTAGCGGCGCCTGACGAGGCAATCTACGTCGCAGGCACCCCGGTACGGGTGGCGATTGCCGCCGACGGCACGGCCTTCCTCGGCAACTACGGCCAGGGCGGCGGTATCTTCGTGGTTCCCGCCGGTGCAGCAAGAGCGTCCCGCACCATCAGCACGGGAGGTCACCCGACCACGGGGCTCGCGCTCGGACCGGACGGCACGCTCTACGTTGCCACAGCGGACGACACGAATCAGAACGTCGTCGGCGTTGTCCCGGCAGGAGATACAGGCATTGCCCGGTCCATTCCTGTGTCGGCCGGGCTTCACCCGCTCGCCGCCGGACCCGACGGCACGGTGTATGTCGCCAACCCCGCGGGAAACACCGTCTCCGTCATTGCGCCGAACGGGACGGCCGTGGACCGGACTGTCAAAGTCGGGGCGGGCCCGGCGGAGGTAGCGGTGACCAAGGACGGAACCGCGTTCGTGACCAACCAGACCGCCGGTACAGTCTCCGTGATCCCGGCCGGGGCGGACACCGTCTCCAAGTCCATAGAACTGGTCTCGGACACGGGAACCTCGGAGGAGCCGCACGGCATCACCGCCGGCCCCGACGGAACCGTTTATGTAGCCAACATCCGGTCCAGCGACATCGCCGTCATCAAACCCGGTGCCGACACCGTGTCTGATCGGATCTTCGTTGAGGGCGGACCGCAGGACGTGGCCATCGCACAGGACGGCTCGCTGTATGTGACGAGCCTGCTGACCCAGAAGCTGTCCGTCATCCGTCCGGACGCCACGGACGTGTCGGGCTCCCTCCCCACCGATGGCGGCCCCGGTCACCTCGCGGTGGCCCCGGACGGTTCCGTCATCGTGATCAGCCCCGAAACCGGCGCCGCCGGTGGCTCGGTGGTCCGGTTTAGCGCGGCAGCCCTGGCAGAGGCGTCGCAAGGTTCGACGGCGGCACCGCCGCCTGCGTCCGCAGCGCCGGCTGCAACCCGGGCGGGTGAAGCCGCGGCCCGCCCATCCTCCGGCTCGTGGAACGCTCTCCCCGCAGTTGCCGGCGGGGTAGTGGCCGCCGTCGTCGGCGTCGTTGTTTGGATTCTGGTGAACGCCCGACGCCGGAGGGCCGGGCTGGCCGCCGGCGCCAGCCAGGCGGGGTAGCGGGCTGTAACATCGTTCACATCCGTGGTTGAAAGGGGAGCAGTGCGCGCAACGGTCAAGGACGTCGCGCGCCGTGCCGGGGTTTCACCTAAGACCGTCTCGAACGTGATGAACCGTGTGGTGCAGGTCAGCGAAGCCACCCGGCTCAAGGTGGAACAGGCCATCCTCGAACTCGACTATGTGCCCAACCTCTCCGCCCGCGGCCTGCGCAACGGCAGGTCGGGCGTCATTGCCCTGGCGCTGCCGGACCTGGCCACGCCCTACTCAGCCGAGATCGCGCACCACGTGGTGGAAGTGGCCCACGAACAGGGCTGGAGCGTCCAGATCGAGGAAACCGGGTCCGATCCCCGCCGCGAATACGAACTGATGTCCCGGGCGCGGTCCAACCTCGTCGATGGGCTGATCCTCAACCCCGTGGTGCTGGACGAGTCTGCCGTCAAAGTGGGCGTCTCCCTGCCGCCGGTGGTCATGCTGGGGGAGGTGTCCCAACAGCTGGCGGACCGGGTGTGGGTGGACAGCGTTGCCGCCGCCCGTGACATGACCCTCGCGCTGGGCCGGACGGGCCGCCGCCGGATCGCCGTGCTGGGAACCGCCGAAGGACGGCACTCGGCAGCGGCAGTCCTGCGCACCCGCGGCTACCAGGCCGCGCTGGAGGAACTCGGCATTGACCGCGATGACTCGCTGCTGATCCCCTGCGAAAAATGGACGCCCCAGACGGCGGCGGAGGCGCTCGACTCCCACCTGGACGCGCACCCGCTCCCCGACGCGCTGTTCTGCTTCACCGACTCCATGGCCATCGGCGCGCTCAGCGTGCTGTGGAAGCGCGGAATCAGGGTCCCCAACGACATCGCCGTGGCCGGCTTCGACGACATCGCCGACGGGCAATATGCCGTGCCGTCGCTCACCACCGTTTCCTTCGACAAGCGCCGGGTGGCAACCGAGGCGCTGCGGCTCCTCACCGAGCGGATGGCCGACCGGGCCGGCGGGCAGCGGGTGGTCACGGTGGACTACAGGATCGTCGAGCGGGACAGCACCGCCTCGTAGGGAAAACTGCAGCTAAGCGAGACTGCGGCATCAGATTGTTGGCGCTAACAATTTTCCCTTGTACTAGCTTTTACAACGATGTAATGTGAGGCCTGCGTCACACGCCAGCCTTCACCGGACCCGGGAGGAAGCAAATGGGAGAGGCTGGCGCGGTGCCATCAGGATTACTTTCAGCGGACCCATCCAAAGGAGTGACGGGTGAAGCAGTTTGATTTATTCGCCGGGAAGCAGTTCCCCGGAAAACAGGTAGCCGGCAGGCAGGTGTCCCGCAGGCAACTGCTCGCGGGGACGGCAGCCTTGGGCGGCGTGTTTGCCGCGGCCGGCCTCACGGGCTGCGGGGGAACCGCCTCGGCGGCAGCCGTGCGGGACATTGCATTCTGGCATCTGCTGTCCGGCGGCGACGGCATCAAAATGCAGGCCATGATCAGCACGGCGAACCAGGCCAACCCCGGCTTCACAGTCCATCCGACCGTCCTGGCCTGGGGCCCGCCGTACTACACGAAGCTCGCCATGGCATCGGCAGGCGGCCGGCCGCCGGAGCTGGCCATCATGCACGCCAGCAGGGTCCCCGGCTACGCGCCGGGCGGACTCATCGACCCGTGGGACATGTCCCTGCTGGCTGAGCACGGCGTGACGGCCGAGAGCTTCGCGCCGAGGATCTGGGAGAAGAGCCAGCACGACGGCAAAGTGTTCTCCATCGCGCTGGATTCCCACCCCTTCGTCATGTTCTACAACACGGACATCGCCGGCAAGGCAGGCGTACTGGGCGCCAGCGGCCAGCTGCAGGAAGTGAGCTCCCCGCAGGACTTCCTCGCCATGGCCCGTGAGATGCAGAAGGTGACGCAGGCGCACGGACTGTCCTTCGGCTACCTCGGCAGCGGGTCGCAGATGTGGCGCTTGTTCTACACGCTCTACAAGCAGCACGGGGCTGACATGGAACTGACCCCGGGCCAGCCGATGAAGGCCGACCGGGATGCCGCCGTCGAATCCCTGGAATTCATGGCCTCGCTGTTCGACGACACCGTCGCCGCAAAGAGCGGGGACATCGGCACAGGCATCGCTGAATTCGCCCGCGGCGGCTCGGGCATGCTGTTCAGCGGCGTCTGGGAACTGCCCACCTTCAAGAAGGCGGAGCTGCCCGTCGACGCCGCCACCATCCCCACGCTCTACGGCACCCCGGCGTCCTACGCCGACTCGCATTCCTTCGTCCTGCCGCGGCAGCTGAACGTCGACGACAAGAAGCGGCGCGACGTATACAAGTTCGTCAGCGACATCCTCAAGGGGTCGCTGTCCTGGGCCGAGGCCGGCCACATTCCGGCCTACCAGCCCATCGTGAAGTCGCAGGCGTACCGGGACCTCACGCCGCAGATCCATTACGCCAACGCCGCGGACATCATCGCCTACGACCCCGAGGCCTGGTTCAGCGGCTCGGGTTCGGACTGGCAGACCTACTTTGCGGAAAACGTGGAGAACGTACTCCTCGGCCGCGACAAGGCAGCCGACGGCTGGGACGCCTTTGTCCGGCGCACCAACACCCTTCTTTCCCGGCCCAACCCGGTCTGAGCATCCGAGAGCATTGAGCGACGAAGGAGTCCCCATTGAGTTCCTTAGCAACATCCCAAGGCGCGGAGCGGACGGCGCGGTCCCTGTCCGGCCAGCCCCGTCGAAACCAGCCCCGCAGAAACGCTGCCCCACCCAACCCGGCCCAGCCCAGTCCCCGGCGGACCCGGGACAACCGCAACGGCTGGGGCTTTGCCGCCCCGTTCCTGGCATTCTTCCTGGTGTTCCTCGTCTGGCCGCTCGTGTACGGCCTGTACATGAGCCTCACCGGCAAGTCCCTGACCGGCGCCAATGACAGCCTGATCGGCCTGGCCAACTACGGCGAAGCCCTGGCCGACGCCGACATGTGGCATTCACTCGGCAACACCCTCTACTTCACAGTGATCAGCACGGTCCCCCTGGTGCTCGTGGCACTCGTCATGGCCGCACTGGTCAACGTCGGACTGCCGGCCCAGTGGCTATGGCGGCTCTCCTACTTCGCCCCCTACCTGCTCGCCTCCACCGTCGTGTCCCTGTTCTTCTCCTGGATGTACAACCCGCAACTGGGCCTCATCAATGATTCCCTGGCGAAGATCGGACTGCCCAAGGTGGCCTGGCTGAACGACCCGAACGTGGCCATGTGGGCCATCGTCATCGCTACCCTCTGGTGGACGGTGGGCTTCAACTTCCTGCTCTACCTGGCCGCCATGCAGAACATCCCCGCCCAGCACTACGAGGCTGCATCGCTGGACGGCGCAGGATCCTGGCGGCAGTTCTTCTCCATCACCTTGCCGCAGCTCACCCCCACCACCGTGATGATCGTGCTCCTGCAGATCCTGGCCTCGCTGAAGATCTTCGATCAGGTGTACCAGATGACCGCCGGCGGCCCCGCGGGTTCCACCCGGCCGGTGGTGCAGTACATCTTCGAAACCGGGTTCACCGGCTACCGGCTGGGCTACTCCGCAGCCATCTCCTACATCTTCTTCGGGCTGATAGTGGCCGTCTCGGCCATGCAGTTCTTCATCACTCGCCGCAGGAGTGCATAACCATGGCAACCCAGACCCTCACCCGACCCGCACCGCCTGCCACCAGATTCCGCCAGCCCCGTAAGAAATTGACGGCCGGCAGGGCCGTCGTCCTGGCCGTTGCCGCCGTCCTGGCCGTCCTCTGGCTCATCCCCTTCGCCTGGGCAACCGTCACCGCTTTTAAGAGCGAAACAGACGCCGCAGCGCCGAAAGTAAGCTGGATCCCGCCGTCGGGCTTTACCGCCGACGCGTTCATCAAGGTGTTCCAGGACGGCAACATCCCGCTGTGGACCTGGAACTCCCTCTACACGTCCGCCGCCATCACCGTGATCACGTTGGCCATCTCCGCGCTGGTGGCCTACGCCCTGTCCCGCATCGACTTCCGCGGCAAGAGGGTGCTGATGACGGTGATCATCGCCTCCATCATCATCCCGCCGCCGGTGCTGATCATCCCGCTGTTCTACCAAATGGTGGCGCTGCACATGATCGACACGTCGTGGGCCGTCATCCTGCCGCAGGTCATCCACCCCGCCATGGTGTTCGTGCTCAAGAAGTTCTTCGACCAGATCCCGCGCGAACTTGAGGAGGCTGCGGTGATGGACGGCGCCAGCCGGATGCGGATCTTCACCCAGATCATCCTGCCGCTTTCACGACCCATTCTGGCGGCCGTCGCGATCTTCGTGTTCATCAGCGCCTGGAACAACTTCCTCTGGCCCTTCATCGCCACCAACGACGGCTCCATCCTGACCCTGCCCGTGGGCCTGCAGACCATCAAGAGCGCCTACGGCATCCAGTACGCACAGAACATGGCCTCAGGGCTGCTCGCGGCGCTGCCGCTCATCCTCGTCTTCCTGTTCTTCCAGCGCCAGATCATCAAGGGCGTGGCGACGACGGGACTCGCCGGCACCTGACCGGCACCTTTGCTTCAACAACAGTTCTGAACACAACCAAGGAGATACCCCACATGTCCCGCGCAAGGATCACCCTCGACCGCGACTTCACCATCGGGGAAGTACCCCGCCGCCTCTTCGGCTCCTTCGTTGAGCACATGGGCCGCTGCGTCTACACCGGCATCTACGAGCCCGGCCACCCGGAGGCCGACGAGAACGGCTTCCGGCAGGACGTGCTCAAGCTCGTCAAGGAGCTTGGCGCCACCGTCATCCGGTACCCCGGCGGCAACTTCGTCTCCGGCTACAACTGGGAGGACGGCATCGGCCCGCGGGAGAACCGCCCCCGCCGGCTCGACGGCGCCTGGCACACCCTGGAGACCAACGCCTTCGGCCTGCACGAGTTCGTGGACTGGTCCCGGCAGGCCGGCACCGAAATCATGGAGGCCATCAACCTGGGCACCAGGGGCGTGGACGCGGCCCGCGAAATCGTGGAATACGCCAACCACCCCGGCGGCACCTACCTGTCCGACCTGCGCGCCAAAAACGGGCACAAGGACCCGTTCGACATCAAGCTCTGGTGCCTCGGCAACGAGATGGACGGCCCGTGGCAGATCGGCCACAAGACCGCCGAAGAGTACGGCCGGCTGGCCCAGGAGGCCGCGAAGGCAATGCGGTTCGTGGACCCGGACATCGAACTGGTGGCCTGCGGCAGCTCCAACTCCGGAATGCCCACGTTCGGCGCCTGGGAGCAGACGGTCCTGACCCACGCCTACGAGGAAGTGGACTACGTCTCGCTGCACGCCTACTACCAGGAGCACGACGGCGACGTCGGCAGCTTCCTCGCCAGCGCCGTCGACACCGACTACTTCATCGAATCGGTGATCGCCACCGCCGACGCGGTCCGCGCCAAGGGCAAGCACAAGAAGCACATCAACCTGTCCTTCGACGAGTGGAACGTTTGGTACCAGCGCGGCCTCAACACCGAGGACCAGCCGCACAACGTCACCAAGGCCGGCTGGCGCGAGCACCCCCGGGTCATCGAGGACAAGTACAACGTGACGGACGCCGTCGTCGTCGGTACCCTGCTCAACTCGCTGCTCCGGCACGGTGACCGGGTCAAAATCGCCAACCAGGCGCAGCTGGTCAACGTGATCGCGCCGATCTTCAGCGAGGAAAACGGACCGGCCTGGCGGCAGACCATCTTCCACCCGTTTGCCCGGATGGCGGAGCTGGCGAAGGGCCAGATCCTGCGCCTGTCCGTCGACTCGGACAAGTACGGCAACGCCCGGTTCGGCGACACCGACCTGGTGGACGTCAGCGCCACATGGAACGAGGAAACCGGCCGGGTGGCGCTGTTCTTCGCGAACCGCGGCCTGGAGGAGGCGGCCGACGTCGAGGTGGCCCTGCGCGGCTTCGACGCCCGCCAGGTGCTCCGCGCCGAGGTCCTGGAAATCCCGGAGGACGGGAGCCGCTTCACCATCAACAGCCAGGGCAACCCGGACCGCGTTGGCCTGAAGCCGCTGGACGGGGCGAAGGCCAGCGGCTCGGAGCTCCGGCTGAGCCTGCCCGCCCTGTCCTGGGCCGTCGTCGAGCTGGACGCGGTCAAGAACTAGAGGCGAGACGACGACGGCGGGAATGTCCCGCCGTCGTGCGTCCCTTGCGGCTTTGCGTGCCTACGCCGGATAGACAGCGACGGCCGTGGCCTTGATGACGAAGTAAACGGTCATCCCCGGGGTGAGTCCGAGGTCGGCCGAGGCCGCCGGGGTGATGTCCGCGGACAAGCCGCCGGCGTGGACGCGGATCTGGTCGCCGTGGGGTTCCAGGTCCGTGATGGTGACGGTGAACGAGTTTCGCGGGCTGCCGTGCTCAGCGTTCAGGAAGACCGAGACCGCCGTCGGGGAGAAGACGGCGACGCCGTCCTGGCCGGGGACGGCACCGTCCTCGGGATGCGCGGTGATCTCCAGCCCGCTGTCGGATGTAAGCCCGCGGTCCGTGATGGTGCCGGTGAGGAGGTTCATGCCCGCCAGCCCTGCGGCGAACCTGCTGCGCGGTTTTTCCAGGACGACGCGGGTGGGCCCTTCCTCGGTGATCCGGCCGCCTTCGAGGACGATGGCCCGGTCGGCGAGCATGAGCGCGTCCAGGACATCGTGCGTGATGATGATGGCGCGGCGGTTGGCGAGCACCCGCTTGAGGAGCCGGCGCAGCATGGGGGCGGCATGGATGTCGAGGGCCGCCATGGGTTCATCGAGGAGCAGCAGTTCGGGGTCTGTGGCCAGAGCACGCGCGATCGCGACGCGCTGCGCCTGTCCGCCCGAGAGCTGGCCCGGCCGCCGGTCTGCGAACTCTGCTGCTTCCACCTCGGCCAGCCAGTGCCGCGCCGTCTGCACCGCACTGGCCCGGTTCGCGCCGGCCGCACGTGGGCCGAAGGCGACGTTCTCCAGCACGGTCATGTGCGGAAACAGCAGCGGCTCCTGAGCGAGCAGCGCTGTTCCGCGGGTGTGCGGCGGCAGGAAGCGGTGCGTCCCGCCGTCGAGCTTGAACAGCGTCTTCTGTCCGAGTACGGCGTGCCCGCTGTCCGGGCGCAGGAGCCCGGCGATGATCCCCAGCAGCGTCGACTTGCCGGCGCCGTTGGGTCCCAGCACGGCCACGGTTTCCGTGGCTCCGAGGGTCAGGGAGACGTCGAAGTTGCGCGCGCGCAGCGCGGCATTGAGTTCGAGGGTCATTCTGGTCCTGCCTCTGCCGCCAGCGACCGGGGGCGCCGGAAGGAAAGCCCGACGACGGCGACGGCCACCGCCACCAGCACCAGGGACAGCGCGACGGCGGCATCGGCGTCGGTTTCGCGCTGGAGGTAGATCTCCAGCGGCAGGGTGCGGGTAACGCCCTGCAGGCTGCCGGCGAAGGTCAGGGTGGCACCGAACTCGCCCAGGCAGCGCGCGAAGGACAGTACGGCGCCGGAGGCCAGGCCGGGCAGGACCAGCGGGATGCTGACGCGGCGCAGCACCGTGGTGGGGCGTGCGCCGAGGGTGGCGGCGACCGCCTCGTACCTGGTGCCGGCGGTGCGCAGGGCACCCTCGAGGCTGACCACCAGGAACGGGAGCGCCACGAACGTCTGGGCGAGGACGACGGCGGTGGTGGAGAAGGCGATCTGTACTCCCGCCAGCTCCAGGCTCCGCCCGAGCAGGCCCTGCCGGCCGAACGTGTAGAGCAGGGCGATGCCGCCGACGACCGGCGGCAGGACGAGGGGGAGGAGCACGAACGCCCGCAGCAGGCGCTGACCGGGAAAGCTGGCGCGGGCCAGGACGAGCGCAAGCGGCACGCCGAACACGATGCACAGCACCGTGCTGGCGGCCGACGTCCGCAGGCTCAGGCCCAGAGCGGTGAGTGAGGATTCCGAGGTGATGAGCGGGATGAACTGCCCCCAGTTGACCTTGGCAACCATGGCGGCCAGCGGCAGCAGGACAAACAGGCCTCCTGCTGCCGCAAGGGCGAAGACCCACGGCGGGACACCTGTGTAGCCGGTGTCCCGCCGGTTTGTCTTGCTGGCTGTCCAGGCCTTGCTACGGGGTGCCGAAACCGGCGTCACTGAGGACCTTCCTGCCTTCGCTGCTTGTGACCATGGCGATGAAGGCCTTGGCCAGCTCCTTGTTCTTGCTGCTGCCCACGGTGACGATCGGGTAGGTGTTCACGGCCTGGTCCGACTCGCCGAATGGGATGCCCTTGACGTTGCCGCCGGCGGTCCTGACGTCAGTGACATAGACCAGGCCGGCGTCGGCTTCCCCGGAGGTGACCTTGCCGAGGACATCGGTGACGGAGGATTCCTCGCTGACGGGCTTCAGCGTGGTTCCGTTGGCCTTTTCCACCTTCTCGGTGGCGGAGCCGCACGGCACCTGCGGTGCGCAAACCACCACCTTGACGCCCGGCTTCGCCAGGTCCGCGAAGGAAGTGATCGACGCCGGGTTGGCCGGCGGAACCGCGATCTCCAGGACGTTGGTGGCAAAGTTGCTTGCCGTTCCGTCGATGAGCTTGGCGTCCGAGAGCTTGGCCATGTTCATCGTGTCGGCGGAGGCGAAAACGTCGGCCGGGGCGCCCTGGGTGATCTGCGTGACCAGGTCCGAGGACCCGGCGAAGTTCAGCGTGACCTTGGTGCCGGGGTTCCCGGCCTCGAACTCAGAGGCGATCTTGGTGAAGGTGGCCTTCAGTGACGCGGCGGCGTAAACGCTCACGGTGCCGGAGGTTGCCTGGGTGCCGCCCGTGCTGGCGCCCTCGGAACCGGCTTGGGCCGCGCCGGTGGCGGTACTGGAGGCAGCGCAGCCGGACAGCCCCGCGGCAAGGACGCCGGCGGCCAGCAGGGCGCTGATGCCCACGCGGGTGATGCTCATAGGATGCTCTTTCCTTGCGGTGTTTCGATGATGACCGTGGTGGCTTTGACCACGGCAGTGGCCACGGAGCCGAGTTCCAGGCCGAGCTCCCTGACCGCTTCGCTGCTCATCAGGGAGACGACGCGGAACGGGCCGCACTGCAGCTCCACCTGGGCCATGACCTTGTCCGCGGTGATGCCGGTGACCAGGCCAACGAAGCGGTTGCGCGCAGAGCTGCCCACGCGGGTGGGGTCCTCGGGCAGCTGCGCCTGGGCGCGGGCGAGGTGGGCGAGCTCGATCCCCTCGACGGCCAGCCGGCCGGAGGAGTCCTTGACCGGCGTGAGCGTCCCGTTCTCGGTCCAGCGGCGGATGGTGTCGTCGCTGACGCCCAGGAAACGCGCTGCTTCGGAGATGCGGATTGTCGGCATGACACCATAATCCACTATTTGCGGTTATTCTTTCGCGACAAATCCGCAAATTCGGAAAGTGACAGCCTAACGATGGGACCGCCGGCGGAGTTTCCGTTGGACGTGATCGCGGGATTCGAACCCGCGTCAACGGTTTTGCGGACCGCTCCCTGGCCTCTCGGGCACACCACGTACCGGTAGCCTAGGCACGTCCTGGCCGCGGTGTCCCGCGTGCGTAGAACTCGGTCGCCACGTTGCGTTCTCGTCACCCCAGGCACGCATTTCGGCCTGCTTTGTTACGCCCCGCTTCGGGCCGTGAAGCTGCGTTTCCATGCGCGTCAGTTCGTTGCAGCCCGGGTTGGGAAGCGGTCGGCAAGGTGCTTGATTGGGTCTACACGCTTCGAAAGGACTCGCCATGACGGAACTCTCAGACCTCAGCCCGCGCCGGATCCGCAACGTCCTGGGCCATTTCGCAACGGGCCTGACCGTAATCACCGCGGCCACCAAGAACGGCCCTGCCGGGTTCACCTGCCAGTCTTTCGCATCCCTCTCGCTGGAACCGGCGCTGGTCACCTTCAGCCCGGCACGGACCTCCAGCACCTGGCCGCTGCTGCGCCGGGCGGGCCGCTTCACCGTCAACATCCTTCCCGCCGACCACCAGCACCTCGCGGCCCAGTTCGCCCGCTCCGGCGCGGACAAGTTCGCCGGCGTCAACCATTCGCCGTCGCCCCTTGGCAACCCCGTCCTCGACGGCGCCCTGGCCTGGGTGGACTGCGAGCTGCACCAGGAGTACGACGGCGGCGACCACACCATCGTGGTGGCCGCGATCCGCGCGCTGAGCGCCCGTACCGGCGTCGATCCCCTCCTCTTCTTCAAGGGCGACTACGTCTCCGTGCAGGCACGGGAAAAGATCCTAGAGGGCGTCGCATGACACGGGGCGGCGTGGCCAGGGTCAAGGCCACGTCCGGACGGCGCGGCCGTCGGCACGCGCTGCCGGAAACGAACGACGACGTGTGGCAGCCCGCGGAGGACCAGGACTGACTCCCCGCGACAGACCGGCTACCGGCCCCAGTTCTCCAACCGCTCCCTGCGCCGGCGGTCCGCCTGCTCCACCAGTTCGATCATCCACGGACGGTGCCCCCGGAGGAACGTCATCCCGTCAGGCAGCCCCTGGACTGAGGGGACGGAATTGGCAATGTCGATGGTGATGCGGCCACCGCCCAGGGGCGCGTTGGTGATGTGCAGATCCCCGAAGGCCGCTGGAAGAACCGGGTCCAACCAGACGCTGCCGGCGGACACGACGGGGTCATACCGCATCAGGCTCGTCACCAGCTGGATCGGTGCGGTGGCTGCCCAGGCCTGCGGCGAGCACGCCGTCGGATACGGAACAGGGGCGGCGAGCTGGTCCCGGCTGAAACCGCAGAACAGCTCCGGGAGCCTGCCATCGGAGTACTCGGCGGCGTCCATCATGCCGGTGGCGATCCGCTGCGCCTCCTCGACGAAGCCGTAGCGGAGGAGCCCGGCAGCAACGATGGCGTTGTCGTGCGGCCACACCGATCCGTTGTGGTAGCTGGCCGGGTTGTAGGCACCCATGTCGCTGGCCAGGGTGCGCACGCCCCAGCCGCTGAACATCTCGGGTGACATCAGCCGCTCGGCCACCAGCGGGGCCTTGTCCTCGTCAATGAGGCCCTGCAGCATGCAGTGGCCCATGTTCGACGCGCACGCGTCCACCTGCCGCTTCCTGCCGTCCAGGGCAATGGCGTAGTACCCGCGTTCCGGGATCCAGAACTGTTCGTTGAACTGTTTCTTAAGCCGTGCCGCGCGGTCGGCGAGCTCATTCCCAAAAGCCGTGTCCCCGGCTTCGTATGCCAGCCATGCACGCGAAAGGTAAGCAACGTAGACGTAGGCCTGGACCTCGCACAGTGCGATCGGCGGCTCGGCCAGTTTGCCGTTGGCAAAGTTGATTCCGTCCCAGGAGTCTTTCCAGCCCTGGTTGAGCAGGCCCTGGTCGTTGAGACGCTCGTACTCGATGAAGCCGTCCCCGTCCTTGTCCCCGTATTTCATGATCCACTCGAGTGCACGGTCCGCATGGGGGAGCAGGGCGGCGATCGTGTCCGCCGCGAATCCCCAGCGGCTGACTGCTCCGAGCACCATCAGGAACAGGGGCGACGCATCCACGCTGCCGTAATAGGCCGACTTGCCGCCCAGGGACAGCCCGCTGGAAACGTCGAGCCGGACCTCGTGGAGGATCTTGCCCGGTTCCTCCTCGGTCATTGGGTCCACTACGGATCCCTGCCGGTCGGCCAAGGTCTGCAGCGTCCCCAGCGCCAGGGACGGGTCCACGGGCATCGCCATCACCGAGGCCCACAGCGAGTCCCTGCCGAACAGGGTCATGAACCAGGGCGCCCCGGCGGCCACCACCACGCGCTCAGGATGGTCGGGGTCCTCGATCCGCAGGGCGCCCAGATCGTCGTAGCTGCGGCGCAGGGTCCGTTCCACCGAGCGGTTGCCCATCTGCAGGACCGGAATCTTCGCCACCCATTCCCGCCGGCGTATGTCCCGGGGAGACAGGCCATCACCCCCGGAATGCACGAAAGCCATCGCCGAATCGGATCCCTCGGCGCTGGGCAGCACTGTCAGGACCGTGCTCCAGTGTCCGTGCGCCGGAACAGTAGCCCGGTACGTCACGGCGTCCGCCGAAACATCAGCACCCGGGGCCTGGACCACCACGCCCTTCCGGACGTCCTGCCACGCCGCGCGAATGGTGAGCGAACCGCCGTCGGCCTGCCGTTTTTCGTCCCAGCGCCGCAGGATCCGTGCCTCTTTCACCTCAAAGAGGTCCGCGAAGTCCGCCCCGATCTTCACCGCGATGACGCAGTGGACCGGCTCGAGGGAGAAATTCCGGACCGTGACCTGCTCCTGGATGCCGGCGCCCACCTCCCGCAGCCGCTCCACGATCAGTGGACTGTCGGCGTACCCGTCCGAGCGGGGAACCCGTCCCACAAACAGAGCCCGGTACGGCTCCTTGGTCTCGGCCGCCAGCGGCTCCAGCGCCAGGCCATCGACCGTCAGGCTCCAGCCAGAGAGGATGCGGGCGTCCTGCACAAAGAGGCCATGCGGATGCTCTGTGCTGATGTCCCCGTTCGGCAAGGAGATGCAGAAGGACGATCCTTCAACCAGCGTGACCGTCCCGGCCCCCAGCGGACCCGCCGCCGTATCAGCATTCCATCCAGCCATCGGGACCACCTCCGAGCAACCTGCAACAGCGTGCAGTTCGACGCTACGCTCGCTCGCACGGCCTTGCTAGGGCTTGACGGGTACGACGGCGGGTGCAGAGTTACGCCGGAATCGCACCGGATTCCGGCTGAACGCCCCAGGTCATCTTGCGGATCGTTTCGCGCTGCAAGCCGCTGAGGGCGGCGAGCTCATAGTCATCCAGAACTCCCCGGCGTCGTGCTGCCACCAGGAGGTTCAGGCGGCGGTCTTCCAGCGCGGTCCTGGACTCCTCAAGTTCAGCCAGTTCCGCCTTGAGTTCGTGGATCGCCGCCAGGTGCTGCTCGGCCGGTTGCCCGGAGGGGAGCAGGTCGTCGGCCGACAGGCCCACGGTGTGGACCGCCCGGCGGGAGAGCTCCGCGGCGTCGGCGAGGCGGGTGACTTTCATGCCGTCGCAGAGCGCCTGCGCGATCTGCTGGTTCAGCCGGACGGAGAGGGCGCGCATGCTGGTGGCGTTGAAGGAAATCCGCTGCCGGCTGTCCCGGAGCAGTTTGCGCGTCTTTTCCGCCTGGACAGCGGCCTTGTCGGCTTTCGCCGTTCCCCGGTAGCGGTAATAGCCGTCCCCGCGGTCATCACGGTGCAGGATAGCCAACAGCACTCCTCGGTTCGGGTTCAGGACTTACCTAGAAGGCTAGGCAGCACCCGCGGACCCGCGGAAATACCTATAGTGCGTGGAGCCATAACCAAAAAGTTTGGCTTGTGTTCTTTTGCAGGACGTCCGACGGCGGTCCATAAGGGACGCTTATCCGTCCACGCAGATTAGGTCTTATCCATACCGGCCGGGATTCCCTAGGGTCGAAGGAACGAGTTTCGCTCCCTCCTGACTCCCTAGGAAGAGACCACATGTCTGTATTTGAACCTGCATCGCGAGTGTCCCGCATCAAGTCTTCCGCCAGCGTGGCCGCAGCTGCCCGCGTTCGCGAACTGCAGGCGGAAGGGCGCCGGATCCTGGACCTGACGGTCGGCGAGCCGGACTTCGATACGCCCGAGCACATCAAGGCGGCGGCGGTTGAGGCAATCAGCAAGGGGGAGACAAAGTACACCTCCGTCACCGGCACGCCTGCACTCCAGAAGGCGATCCTCCAGACCATTGAGCTGCGCAGCGGCATCCACTACACCCCAGCGGAGATCACCATCGGCGGCGGCGCCAAGCAGGTGATCTTCACGGCGTTCATGGCTTCGCTGGACGCCGGTGACGAGGTTGTGGTGCCCGCCCCGTACTGGGTTTCCTACCCGGACATGGTGCTCGCGAACGAGGGCACCCCGGTGGTCGTCACCTGCGGCGAGGAGTCGGGCTTCAAACTGACGCCCAAAGCACTGGCCGGGGCGCTGAACGAGCGCACCAAGTGGGTCATCCTGAACACCCCGTCGAACCCCACGGGCGCCGTGTACTCCCGGTCCGAACTCCGTGCCCTGGCGGATGTCCTCGCCAACTTCCCGCGGGTTTACGTCCTGACGGACGAGATCTACGACCAGATCTACTTCGGGGCCGGCAAGATTTCGAGCCTGGTGGAGGTTGCCCCGGAACTGAAGGACCGCGTCCTCGCCGTCAACGGGGTGTCCAAGGCCTACGCCATGACCGGCTGGCGGCTGGGCTATGCCGCCGGGCCGGCCCCGCTGATCGCGGCGATCAACAAGCTGCAGTCGCAGATCTCCTCCTGCCCGTCCTCCGTGAGCCAGGCCGCCAGCGCCGCAGCGCTCACCGGCGACCAGACCTTCGTGCGGGAGAGCGTCGAGGTTTACCGCAGCCGCCGCGACGCGGCGGTGGCTGCGCTGAACGCCGTCGACGGCCTTTCCTGCGCGACGCCGGAAGGCGCCTTTTACGCGTACGTCAACTGCGGCGGTGCCATCGGCAAGACCACCCCGGAGGGGAAGGTCATCGGCAACGACGAGGACTTCACGCTCTACCTTCTCGAGGCAGGCTCGGTCGCTGTCATCCAAGGCTCGGCCTACGGCCTGGGGCCGTACTTCCGCATCTCATACGCCACCAGCCTCGACATCATCGAAGAGTCCATCGCAGCCATCGACAAGGCCGTCCGGGCCCTCAGCTAACCGCCAACCGGGCCACAGCCACCCCACCAAAATTAAGGAAAATTCCGTGATCCACGTAAAGACCAACATCGAACGACCCGACGCCGACGCCGTCCGCCGGCTGGCGCAGTTCTCCTCGGCCACGATCCACGAGGCACAGGGCCGCAAGGGAGCACTCAGCTCCAAGATCAAGCCGATCGACCGCAGCATGTCCTTCTGCGGCCCCGCCACCACTGTGCGCTGCGCCCCGCGCGACAACCTCATGCTGCAGGTGGCCATCCACTACGCCGAGGCGGGCGACGTTGTCCTGGCCGCGGCCGGCGAGTACGAGGAAGCCGGCACGTTCGGCGACGTCCTCGGCAACGCCATGAAAGCCAAGGGCCTCGCCGGCCTGGTGACCGACTCAGGCGTCCGCGACACCCAGGACCTGATCGAGCTGGGCCTGCCCGTCTTCTCAGGCAGCGTCTCTATCAAGGGCACCGTTAAGGAAACCATCGGCCCGATCAACCACCCTGTGGTTTTCGGTGACGAGATCATCTATCCGGGCGACGTCCTCCGCGGCGATGCCGACGGTGTTGTTGTGGTCCGCAAGGACGAGATCGAGGAAGTCATCCGCCTTTCGCAGGAACGTGACGACGCCGAACGCGAGCTCATCGGCCTCTACAAGGCCGGCGGCACCACCATCGAGCTGTGCAACCTCACCGAGGTCCTGAAGGCCAAGGGACTGCTGGTCGAGCACGCGTAGCTGGGTAGCGCAGGCGGGTTGACTGCTTTGACCGGCGCTGGCTAGCACCTCACGCGGGGCACAACTACTGTCCCGCCTGACGTGTATTCCCGAACCTATGCCCTGCTGCCGCTCACAGCTCCGCGCGGCTTACTTCCCGTGGCCTCGCCTTTTTCGCCGCCGGGCCGGGCTGTTTGGAGTGGTGCGTTTCGCGCATCCCGCTTCCGGTCAGTCCAGCTCCTGGTAGCGGTGGTGCGGTGGATTGGTAGGTGTGGCCGGTGGGTGTGGTGATTTCGATGGTGTGTCTCGGTCCCGGCCGGGGTTTCACTTTCCAGCCGGGGAGTTCTTTGGTGTGGTTGCAGGCTTCGCACAACCCGGCACCATTGGTCAGGGTGGTGGGGCCGTCATTGTGCCAGGGGATGATGTGGTCGTGGTGGCGGATCGGGGCGTCGCAGTAGGGGGTGCGGCAGGTGTCGTCCCTGACCTGGATGAAGCGCCGCAGCAGTGCCGGGAACAGGCGCCGTCTCGAATCCATGGCGACGAGGTCGCCGGTCCCGGGGGCGGTGTAGAGGCGCCGGACCCAGATCTTGAGTTCCTTCATCCCGGACGCATCGACCTCGGCTGAACCGCGCGCTGCGGGTTGGACCCGGCCCGGCTCTCCCTGTCCCTGTCCCTGTCCTTGCGTGATGAGTTCCCGTGCCCAGGCGCCGGGGATGATGCCGTAGCCGGGGATGCGGGCTGGTTCGGTGTCGCCTTGGAGGAGGGTGCGGTCGGTCATGACCAGGTTCAGTTCGACGCCGGTAATGCCGCCGGGGGTGCCGGTGGTGGATTCGACCAGGGTGTCGGCTTTGATCTGGTCGCGGGAGCGGGGGTCGCCGGCGGCGTGGAGGGTGTCGGCGTTCCGGGTCAGTGCCGTGTACACGGCGACGCCTTCGTGGACGGGCAGCAGTGCTGTCAGGTAGGTCATGCAGTCCGGTGCCGGGCGCAGGCTCACCCTGCGTTCCGAGGCGGCGTGGCGGGCGCGCTGGGCCACGGACCGGGCGTCTCGGCGGATCGCGGCGGCCTTTACAGCGGCGATGACGGCCCGGGTTCCGGCGCCGTTGAAGGTGCCGGTGTCGGCGGCCAGTTCCTCATCGACGGCAGCCCGGTCTTCGGCCGTCAGGCAGGCGGTCTCCTTCACGACGTGCATGGCGCGCTCTTCGTTCAGCTGGCCGGTGTCCAAAGCCGCCAGGCTGTGCGGCATCTCGGTGACCAGGGCCTTAGACGTGCCGAGCAGCCGGTGCCCGCGGTTTGGGGACTCACCCCGGGCCAGGGCGATCTGCTCGGCCGCGCCCAGGTCCCGGTTTGTGCCGCGGTCCTTGCACAGTTCCTCCGCGGCCAGGGGCGGCCGGTCGGTGGGTTCCTGCCGGAGCCGGGACTCGAAGGCCACCGAAAGCCGCGCCTGTTGCCCGGCCGCCCAGCACTTGACGTTCTCGTACCCGCGGACCTGATCGATCAGCCCGGCACTGTCAGCGGTAAGGTCAGCCGCCGGAAGAAAACACCCCAAGGTTGTTGTAGTTCCACGGTCGTGGACGCCGGAACCGGGTGCGACGTGCCAGGAGGTGCCGTTGCCGGAGGGGACGCCGTCGTCCAGGAGGTCCCCGTCGAAAGGACGATCGGCGAACAGGACCTCGGGAAACGGGTCCTCAGGCAACGACTCCGGAAACGCGGCGCCGAGATCATCGTCGTACGGAAGCGCGTCGTCCGCGAACGTATCGAAGTGGAAATCGCCGTCGGGAAAGAGGCAGCAGCCTGACGAACGTCGCCGTGCGGCGCCGCTGCAGTCAGTGCTGAAGTCCCAAACCCGTCCATGAACACAGTCTGCCAAGGGCCACTGACATTAAAGGGCCGAATCGGCATCAGAAGGGGGCGGAATCAAAAAACTTTTTTGTGGTCATCTGAGAACGAAAACCGGCTAGCAGCTCAGGGCCTTCCCAGCCCTGAGAACGCCTTGAAGTGCTACCCCAGTTGGGGAGCCGGTTAGACGCGGTGGGTGACCGGGTAGGCCGGGGCGCCGAAGACGGGGTCCTCCAGGTACCAGACCGTCGAGCCGCCGCCGCTGACCGGCATGATGCTGCCCTCGAATACGAAGATCGGAGCTGCGGACCGGTCCTCCGGCCGCCAGAAACCGTTGGTGGGGCAATGGGACCCGGTTTTCGCCATGAGTCCCAGACGCGGGTCCGTAGTTCTCCTGATGGTGCTGAGCTTTTTCACGGCAGACTCCCCGTTGATTCTGATTGCGGAAAGTGCTTTTCCGCAATTTCTTGGCTTGCTGCCAATATTAGAATCCCGGAGGAGCCGGTTACTAAGACAAATGCTGAGTGCCCTAATAAGCGGAACCTATGAACACCTAGCGGCCATACTTATTGCCGAGCATTTCATGCAGCATTTCCTTCAGCACCAGGAGTACAGCCGACGCCGCCTCTGAGAGGGGATCGTGGTCCGGCGTGCACAGTGCGATCTTGCACTGCAGTGCGGGATCCACGATCCGCAGGACGCAGAAGTCCTCCTCATGGAACAGTGCATCGGCAGCGGACCTGGGCAAAATGGTGGCCCCCAGGTCGGCACGCAGCAGCCGGGTGAGGGAAGGCACCGACTCCACCTCGCCCACGAGCTGGAGCTTCAGGCCCTTGCTGTCGAAGCCGGCCTCAACCGTCTGGCGAAGGGTGTGGATCTTCTCGGGAAGGAAGAGCCCCAGGCGGGCCACCTCCTCCAGCGTGATCTCACCCTTTCCGGCGTCAATATCCGTCCTGGCCGCATTGACCACCAGGTGCAGGTCCTCGACGATCATGGTGGTGAACAGGACGCCGCGGATGGGGCCCGGCTCGTAAATGAGGGCCATGTCCAGCCGGCCGTTCTTGATGGCCTCACTCAGGACACCGCCGTAGATTTCCGTGACATGCAGGACGATATCCGGGTACCGCCGGGCCACTTCGCTGATGATCTGCGGGGTCAGGCTCGACGCCATGCTGTAGGGCGCAATGGCGATGGACACCCGCCCGGACGGTGCGGCCCCCGACTTGGCAACGTCCTGCCGGGCCTGCGCGACAAGCCGCAGGATGGACTGGGCGTGCCGGTAAAGCGTGTGCCCCGCCGCCGTGGGCTGCACGCCCTGCTTGCTGCGGATCAGCAGGCGCTGCTTGAGTTCAGTTTCCAGCGCCGAAACCTGCTGGCTCAGGGCCGGCTGGGCCACATGCAAAGCCGCCGCGGCCTTGGTGATGCTCCCCGAATCCACGATCTGTACGAAGTACGCCAGTTTCCTGGTATCCACGGCCGCCCTCTCTCGTTGCGGCGTCCTGAACCCACGGAAGGTCATAACGGGTCGCTATGCAGGGATACGCAATAGGTCTTTGTGTGATCCGCATCGCTGACACTAGGTTGAACCCAGAACGCTATTTCACTAGGCGTACATTCTATCCCCTCCGGTGACATGCAAATTTCCAATGGGGGCAGATGCATTTTGCATGCTATTCGCTTTTACCGGAATTGCCGGTCGCTTTTACATTCCGGAAATAAACGCTCCATATGTTCAGTGCAAAGAGGGCGGGCCGCCAAGGGCTGAACCCTCCTAAATGGGAAGGAGACGGTCATGGACACCACTGCGGCGGCGGTCATAACCACCACCTATCCCGTGACACCGATTACGTCTTTGTGTGAGTCAAATCCCGGTGCCAGACTTTTTTGCAGAAGCCGGTAGCCCGGCGGCACCGAATTGGGAATCCTCTCCAGGGCCCGTTCGGACACACTTCATCACCAGCGCAGCTGATCCTTTCGCCCCGGCGGGCAGGACCGCTGCCAACCACCCCAGGAAGGCAGATAATGGGACTCACAGTTGATCTCGTCGCAGATCTCGGAGAAGGCTTCGGCGCCTACTCGATGGGCGACGACGCTGCCCTGCTCGAGGTGGTTTCCAGTGCCAACATCGCCTGCGGCTTCCACGCCGGTGACCCGGACATCATGCACGCCACGGTCGCTGAATGTGTCCGCCGCGGCGTCAGCATCGGGGCGCACCCGAGCTTCCCGGACTTGCGTGGCTTCGGCCGGCGCGCCATGGACCTGACGGCCGACGAGGTCCGAAACGACGTCCTGTACCAGTTCGGTGCGCTCAGCGCCTTCGCCGCGTACCACGGCACGAGCATCGCCCACATTGCGCCGCACGGCCGCCTGGGCAACCTCGTCGCCACCCGCCCCGACTACGCAGCAGCCGTGGCCGATGCCGCCGCCCGCCTGAACCCCGGCCTCATCGTCCTGGCGCAGGACGGCGAACTCGCCGATGCCGCCGCCGAACGGCAGCTCCCGGTGGGCATCGTCGGCATCGCCGACCGCGCCTACGAAGCCGACGGCACCCTCGTTCCCCGCGGCCGTCCCGGCGCCGTGATCCACGATCCGGCCGCCATCGTGGAGCGCACCGTCCGGATGGTGTGCGAAGGGCTCATCGAGACCGTCGCCGGCACGGACCTGCCGATTGTTGCCGACACCGTTCTCCTGCACGGTGACACCCCCGGCGCGGTGCAGCTGGCCCGGAAGGTCCGCGCCGAACTGGAGAACGCCGGCGTGACCATCGCCCCGCTCGCCAAGGTTCTGGCCGGCAAAGTGAAGGCCGCCTGACATGGCTGCCACCCCAAATCCCACCTCCGTGGAGATCTTCGAGTCCGGGGATTCGGCCCTGCGGGTCCTCGCCTCCTCCGCTGACACGGAGGCCAACTGGAGCACCGTCCACTCGCTCGCGCAGTGGCTTGAGACTGCAGGGGCTGACGGCGTGCACGGCGCAGTGCCGACGTACGACTCGCTGCTCGTGGAATTTGACCCCGGGGTCACCTCCGCGCGCCAGGTCCGGGCATTTGTCCTCCTCGGCCTGCGGCAGCTTGAACATGTGGGAGCACCTGCCCGCACGCCCCGCGAATTCAGCGTCCCGGTGGTTTACGGCGGCGAATACGGTCCCGACCTGGAGCGCGTTGCCGAGCACGAGCAGCTCTCCGTGAAGGAGATCATCGCGCTCCACACGGCCAAGTCCTACGTCATCCGTTGCCTGGGTGCGCCTGCGGGCTCACCCATGATGGACGGCCCGGATTTTCCGGTCCCCGTCCCGCGGCTGAAGGATCCCCGGCTGTCCGTGCCGGCAGGTGCCGTGGCCGTCGCCGGCCGGCAGGCGGTCATCGCCCCGGCGGTGGCACCCGGCGGATGGTGCGTCATCGGCCAGACCCCGCTGACCGTCCTCGATGCCGCCAGCGAACCGCTGGTTCCCTACCTGCCCGGCGACCGCCTGACGTTCCGCCAGATCCAGCCGGAAGAGTTTGCAGACTACGCCGGACGGAAACTGGAGGCAGCACGATGAGCGGGTCACTGATCATCCAGCAGCCCGGAAACTCGGTGGTTACAGACCTGGGCCGCTTCCGCGGACCCCGGTTCGGGCTTCCCGTCAACGGGGCACTCGACCAGTTCTCGGCACGGGCGGCCAACATCCTGGCTGCCAACGCCGACAACGCCCCGCTGCTGGAAATCACCGCCCTGGACTTCCGGATGCAGGCCACCACGGACCTCCTCATCGCCGTCACCGGCGCACCGCTGACCCTCACGGTCGGCGGCCGCGATTGCCCCCCGTGGGAACCAGTGTCCGTCCGTGCAGGGGAGACCGTGGTGGTACGCCGCATCACCGGGGGCCTCCGCGCCTACCTTGCCGTCCACGGTTCGGTAGAGGCTCCGGAACTGCTCGGAAGCTGCGCCCCCGATACGGTCATCGGCTTCGGCCTTCGGCTCTCCGAAGGCACCGAGCTGAAAACCTCCCGGAGCGTCGGACCCATCCGGCAGCCATACTTTGACCTTCCGCTGTTCCGGCTGGGCCTGACCCGGCCGGAGTTCAGCAGCCGGGCGGTCATTGACGTCACGGACGGTCCGGACGTTGAAGAATTCGGCGAGACAGCAGAGCTGCTGTACAACACCGAATACACCGTCAGCGCCCGGAGCAACCACATCGGGCTGCGCCTCGGCGGGGCGCTTCCCGAACGCCAGTCGTCAGCCGAAGTGCTGTCGCGCGGCGTTCCGGTGGGAGCCATCGAGGTTCCGTCCAGGGAAGAGCTGCTGGTGCTGCACCGGGGACGCGGCGTCACCGCCGGGTATCCCGTCCTGGCAGTGGTCACCAGCCGCTCGCTCGACACCCTCGCCCAGGCCCGGCCCGGGCACACCATCACCTTCCGCAAGACCACAGTGCCCGAAGCCACCGCAAAGCATCGGGCCGCATTACGGGAACTGGAAAACCTCCGTTCCCGAGTCAGCACTGTCTTCGCCCTCCTTGGCATCGACAAAGAGCCCGGATGGCCGGAACTCGTACCGGCAGCCGGCAGCTAAGGACCACCGATGACCTCTCCTCGAACTAAGTCCAAGTTAGGAATGAAAATGTCTACATCAACGCGTGCGGGTGCCCCGCAGCATGACCGCCTCGATGCGAGGCAGACCCGGAAAGTCGTCACCGCCGGGTGCGTCGGAATCTTTGTGGAGCTTTACGACAACGGCATTTTCGCCTTCATGGCTGGAACGCTTGCGCTCGTGTTCCTGGCACCTGGCAACCCTGACAACGCCCTGCTGTTCGTCTTCGCCGGCTACGCCGTGTCCTTCTTCGTCCGCCCCCTCGGCGCCGTCGTCTGCGGCATCCTGGGAGACAAGATCGGACGCCAAAAGCTCCTGGTCTTCGTCATCCTGCTGATCAGCATCGCCACCGCAGGCATCGGGCTCCTGCCCGCCTACTCGGCCATCGGCGTCGCGGCCCCCGTGCTGCTGGTGCTGCTCCGCCTGCTCCAGGGCTTCTCCGTGGGCGGCGAGGCTGCCGGCGCCATGACCTTCCTCGCCGAGCACGCCCCCGAAGGCAAGCGCGGCATCATCACCTCGTACGCCCAGATCGCCTCCTTCGCCGCCCTCCTCACCGGCACCCTGGTTGCCTTCTCCATGTCACCCTGGCTTACGGCAGCAGCGATCGACGGCGGCGGCTTCGGTTCGTTCGCATGGCGCATCCCGTTCCTGGTCGCCATCCCCATGGGCGTCATCGGCTGGTACATCCGCAAGGCCATCGCGGACACCCCCAACTTCGTGAAGCTGAAGGAAGAGGGCGGCCTGTCCAAGAACCCCCTCAAGGAAGCCTTTGCCTCCGCCGAACACCGCCGCGCCATGCTGCTGGCCCTGTTCATCCCGCTCATGAACGGCTCCGGCTACTACGTTCTCTTCTCCTACATGCCCACGTTCCTCAAGGGCAAGCAGCTCAACTTCACCATCGGTGAGGCCCTCCTCGTCACAGCCTGCAGCCTCGTGGTCATCTGCATCGCCATCCCGTTCATGGGCGCCCTCTCCGACCGCATCGGCCGCAAGAAGGTCATCGCCGGCTCGGCCATCGCCATGGCGGTCCTCGGCATCCCCTCCTACGCCCTCATCGCCACCGGCAACATGGCCCTGGCCATCCTGGGTGCCTGCCTCATGGCCGTCGTCTTCGCCGGGCACACTGCGGTGATCCACATCCTGATCGTGGAACTGTTCCCCACCCGCGTCCGCTACTCGGCCTATGGCCTGGGCTACAACATCTCCTCGGCACTCTTCGGCGGAACCGCCCCGCTGCTGATGACCTGGCTGATCTCGTCCACCGGCAACATCTACATGCCTGCTTTCTACGCGGTGATCACCGCGCTGGGCACGCTGGCCGCCGTCAGCACCGTCAAGGACCGCGCACACCTTCCGCTGCGCGACGCCTAACACTTACTACCTCACCAGGAGACTTACATGCCGTTTTCAGACTACTCAACCGCCCTCGTCACCGGCGCCTCAACCGGGATGGGAGCCGCCATCGCCGAGCGCCTCGCCAAGCGCGGACTCACCGTCCACGCCGTGGCCCGCAACGAGGAACGCCTGAACGACCTGGCCGACAAGACCGGCGCCATTCCCCACATCGTCGACCTGACCGACACCGCGGCACTGACGGCCGCCGTCGGACATCTCGAAATCGACGTCCTGGTGAACTGCGCCGGCGTGTCCCGGCCCGGCAACATCCTGGACTCCTCGGCGAGCGACATCGACGAGCTCGTGGACGTCAACCTCCGCGGCCTGCTCCAGCTCACCAGGCTGGTCCTGCCGGGCATGGTGGAGCGCGACCGCGGCCACGTCATCAACATCAGCTCCATCGCAGGCCTGTACAACTTCTACGGCCACACCGTGTACCACGCCACCAAGGCAGCCGTGCACCAGATCTCCCGCCAGCTGCGCAACGACACCGTGGGCAAGCGCATCCGCGTCACCGAGATCTGCCCCGGACGCGTCGAGACGGAGATCTTCGGCCGCAACATGGGCGGCTCGCCCGAGGCCATGGAAGAGGCCTGGAAGACGTACTACGAAGGCTACGAATCCCTGACTACCGACGACATCGTCAACGCCATGGATTACGCCATCGAAACACCCCGCCACGTGAACGTGGGCATGCTGGAACTCATGCCCACGTTCCAGGTCCCCGGCGGCCTCACGTTCGACCGGCGCCCGGCCTAAGCTGCAAAGGCGGGGCCAGCCCAAAACTGGCCCCGCCCTGTCCACCCCCAGCCCACCAGAATCGATAGGTTTCCGATGCAACCAGTACGCACCGTCAGCTTCCCCGACCGGCAACTGCTCGCCGATCTCGCACCCCTTCCCGAGGGCCTGCGGGGTGTCGTCTGGGACATGAAGTCGGATCCCGAGGACGCGACGCTGGGAGAGATCGACGGCGTCATCCTCCCGTACATCAACGCCGGCGCGGTTCTGGGATCCCTCGCCCAAGTGGACGAACTGAAGTTCGTCCAGACGCAGTCCACGGGATACGACGGCGTGATTGAGGCCGCCGGTCCGGCGGCCGGCGTCGCAAACGCCTCGGGCGTTCATGCGGCGGCGACGGCGGAACTGGCGGTGGGTTTGATCCTCGCCAAACTGCGGGGCATCGACCAGGCCGTCCGCGACCAGCAGTACGGCCTCTGGCGGCCGGAGCGGCGCCAGTCCCTCGCGGACCGCCGCGTGCTGCTGGTGGGCGTCGGCGGGATCGGGCACGAAATTGCCCGCCGCCTGGAGCCCTTCGAGGTCACGGTCACCCGGGTGGGAAGCACGGCGCGGACCGACGAGCACGGCGAGGTCCACGCCTCCGCGGACCTGCCCGCCCTTGCCGCCACGCACGACGTCCTGGTCACGGTGCTGCCGCTGAACGACCACACCCACCACCTGATCGGCGAGGAAGTCCTCGCCGCCCTCCCCGACGGCGCCCTCGTGGTGAACGTGGGACGCGGCCCGGTGGTGGACACGGCGGCCCTGACCAAGGAAGTCCTGTCCGGCCGGCTGCAGTGCGCCCTCGACGTCGTCGATCCCGAACCGCTGCCGCAGGACCATCCGCTGTGGTCCGCGCCCAACGCCCTGATCACGCCGCACGTCGGCGGCAACACGTCCGCCTTCGAGCCGCGGATCCTGAAGCTCCTGCGGCACCAGCTCGAAGCACTGGCCGCGGGAGAAGCCCCCGCCAACCTGGTTCAGAAGGGCCCCTTCGCATGACTTCACTTTTTGATTTGTCCGGGCGGGTTGCGTTGGTGACGGGTTCGAGCCGGGGGATTGGTAATGCGTTGGCGCGGGCGTTGGCGGATGCTGGTGCGACGGTGGTGTTGAACGGTGTGAATGCGGAGCGGTTGAAGGCTGCCGAGGCGGCGATGGCGGCCGACTATGCGCCGGGCCGGGTGCACAGTGTGGCGTTTGATGTTACCTCCGATGCTGAGGCCGCGGCGGGTGTGGCGTGGGTGGAGGAGCAGGTGGGTCCGTTGGAGGTGCTGGTGAACAATGCCGGGATCCAGCACCGGGTGCCGATGCTGGAGTTGGACGTGGCGGACTGGGAGCGGGTGATCTCCACTGACCTGACCAGCGCTTTTTTGGTGGGGCGGGAGGCGGCCCGGCACATGATCGGGCGGGGTCACGGGAAGATCATCAATATTTGTTCGGTGCAGACGGATCTGGCCCGGCCCACGATCGCCCCGTATGTCGCGGCGAAGGGCGGGCTGCGGAACCTGACCCGGGCGATGACGGCGGAGTGGGCGGGCTCGGGGTTGCAGATCAACGGGATCGCGCCGGGGTATATCCATACCGAGATGACGCAGAACCTGGTCGATGACCCGGACTTTAATGCCTGGATCCTGGGCCGGACCCCGGCCGCGCGGTGGGGCACGGTGCAGGATCTGGCCGGGCCGGCGGTGTGGCTGGCCTCGGCGGGTTCTGATTTTGTGAACGGGCAGACGATCTTTATCGACGGCGGAATGACGGTGGTGGTCTGATGACGCACCCAGCAGCAACAGAAAATGCTTCGGCGGCGGATGCCGTGTTGCCGGTGTCGGGTCCGGCGGTGGTCGCGCACGGCAAGGGGGACCTGCGGGTCGATGACCTGCCGCTGAAGGCCCCGGGGCCGGATGAGGCGGTGGTCGAGGTGCTGTACGGGGGGATTTGCGGGTCGGACCTGCATTACTGGCTGCACGGCGCGGCGGGCGAGTCGATCCTGAAGGCGCCCCTGGTTTTGGGGCATGAGATTTCCGGCCGGGTGGTCCGGGCCGCGGCCAACGGTGCGGGGCCGGTGGCGGGGACGCCGGTGGCGGTGCACCCGGCCACCCCGGGCCCCGGTGCGGGTCCGGACGCGCCCCGGTATCCGGCGGAGCGGCCGAACCTGTCCCCGGGCTGCACCTACCTGGGGTCCGCGGCGCGGTATCCGCACACGGACGGGGCGTTCAGCCGGTACGTGAACCTGCCGGTGCGGATGCTCCGGCCCCTGCCGGACACCCTGGACCTGCGCACCGCTGCGCTGATCGAACCGGCGTCCGTGGCGTGGCACGCGGTGGCGCGGGCCGGGGACGTGGCCGGCAAGACCGCGCTGGTGATCGGGTCCGGCCCGATCGGGGCGTTGGCGGTCGCGGTCCTCAAACGCGCCGGCGCGGCCCGGATCGTCGCGGTCGACATGCACGCCAAACCGTTGGAGATCGCCGCGGCGGTGGGCGCGGACGAGGTCCTGACCGCCACCGACACGGAAGCGATCAACGCGGTCCAGGCCGACGTCGTGATCGAGTCCTCCGGGAACCACCACGGCCTGGCCTCCGCGATCCAGGGCGCGGCCAGGGGCGGGACCGTGGTCATGGTCGGGCTGCTGCCCACCGGTCCCCAGCCGGTCCTGATCTCCCTGGCCATCACCCGCGAACTGGACCTCAAAGGCTCGTTCCGGTTCAACGACGAAATCGACGAGGTCATCACCGCCCTCGCCGACGGCACCCTCAGCATCGGCCCGGTCATCACCCACGACTACCCCGTCACCGAGGCCCTCGCCGCCTTCGACATCGCCCGCAACTCCGCCCAATCCGGCAAAGTCCTCCTCAACTTCGCCGGTGGGAGGCAACGTCCGTGAGCTGGAACGGCGCGGGCTGCAGCTGAGTCGGGTCTGAGGCTAGCGCTGCGGCTGGATCCCGTTGCCGGCGCCCTTGGCGATTTTCACCTCGGTGTTGATGATTTCCGCAGAGCACTGGAATTGCGCGTTGCAGCTTTGCAGCACGATGGTGGCCGCGGCCGTGCCCTCGTTGAACGCCATCACGTTGGGAACAACCCGGATGGTGGCGGTCTGGGCCTTCCTGGTGCAGGTGAGCTCCGCGTTTCCAAGGCCGCCGGCGATCCGGCCGTCGCTGACCCTTTGGGTCAGCTGGATGACGGGTACCGCGGTGAACAGGGCGGGGTCGGTGTCGCAGACGAAGGAGACGGGAATATCGACGGCGGCGCCGTCGGCGACGAGGATTCCGGGTCCCGCGCTGACGAGCGTTGCGGGGGCTGCGTGGACGGGGGCGGCGATGCCCATGAGGCCGGCGGCGAGTGCGACGGCGGTGAGGCGGCTTCTGGTGCCTAACATCAGGTTCTCCCCTGGATAAAGGGTGGCGTTAATCGAAGCGTGGCGCCCTGCCTGCCGTGGGTTGTGCCGGCGCGGCGACCGGGCGCCTGAAAAAACGGGCCCATGGTTGTACGGTTCATGGCCCCTGACGGCGGCGCCGATTGGGGTGCCGCGCTGTACAGCCAAACATCGGACACTGCCAAACATCCGGCGCGGGCGAAAGTCCGGCTGGCCGCACAGTACTCATGTCCCGGTCGCGCTGACAAGAGCCAAATATAAAGGAAGCGGACGACGGCGGGAGGTCCCGCCGTCGTCCGCTTCCTTTTGTGCGTTATTGGCTGGCGCCAGAGGCTTAATGCCACAGCCCGAGGGCGAACTCCGCGATCACGGTGGACAGCAGGAACGATGCGGTGACTGCCAGCAGGCCCACCGGGATGATCTTCCAGCCGATGTTTTTCAGCAGCGGGATGTCCTTGCCCAGCGACAGGCCGGCGAGCGTCAGCATGACCGTGGCGATCGAGAGGAAGTCCACCGACTTGATGGGGCCATTCAGTGCCGCCGATCCGAAGAACCAGGGGCTGGAGATGTAGGCGCCGATCGTGGTGATGTAGACGATGGCCGAGATCTTCTTGGTGAGCTTGGCAAGGGCAATGCTGACCAGGACGAGGGCCAGCATGATGGCGTACCCGGCGACGATGGTGAGGCTGAACCCCTTGGCCGCGATCGAGGCCGTGCCGATGCCGAGGACAGTCAGGACCGAAAGGGACAGCCACAGCGGCAAGTGCATGGCCGCCGAAGACGCGGCCACCCGTTCGCGGAAGCGGCGGTTCTCCTCGGCCTGGGCTGCCTCCCGGGCGGCGTCCGTGCCGCCTTCTCCGCTGCCGGTGCCGCGGAGCTCCGTTTCCGCACGCTGTGCTGGGGCGCCGGCCGGAACGGCGGCTTCCTCCCGGGTCTGCCTGCGGGTGAGGACCCGGTAGAAACGGTCCGCCAGCGGCAGGGCCAGGTAGATGCCGACGTAGACACCCAGGATGGTGGTGATCAGGTTGGAGATGGCCGCCATGCCCAGGATGGCCTCCTGGTCGCCGGGGTAGGCGGCGATAATACTGGCGGAGGACGCCGCCATCATGGACCCGGACCCCACGCCGGCACCCATGGCCAGGGCCAGGGGGTCAAAGATCCTCCAGTTGGAGATCAGGGACGTCAGCAAAGTGATGTACACGGCGCCGAACAGGGTGCCGAAGACGTACATGGCCAGGACGCCGCGGTACTGGTCCGAGTCGGGGCCGTATTTTTCGGAGACCATGGCGAAGGACGGTTCGCGGTCAAGCGAGAACGTGGCCCCGACGGTCGCCTTGCCCATACGGAGCACCACGGCCAGCGGGAGGGCCAGCGCAATGGTGCCCAGCAGGTGGCCCACCTCCTGCAGCAGCAGTGCCGGGCCGGCCTTGAGCAGGGTGGGCAGGCTGGGCCCGATGTTGAACGCCAGCCGGGCCACAAGCAACAGCACGGCAACGCCGACCAGGGCGGCGGCGACCCGCTGCAGGTCCAGTCCCAGCGGCTTGAATTTCTGGACGGATACCAGCAGGCCGAGGATGAGGCCCCAGACCATGGGGAAGATGACGATCGCGCCGATGCCGACGTCGATCTTCGCCTGGCCGATCAGCTGGACCGCCAGCGCAATGACGAAGGCCAGCGCTGCGATGGGAAGCGTGAGCCGGGTACCGGCTTTGTCTGTCCGCGCGGGTGTTGTGCTGGTGCTCATGGTGTGCCTTCCTGTGTGACGGTCTGACGGCGGTAAGCCGCTTTGCTCAGGCGTGCCCTTTCGGTGGGGGTGGTGGCCGCAGCGGCGATGGTCCAGGCCAGCGCGGTGGCAGCCTCGAACATCACGGCGTAGGCCTCCGGGGAGTCTGCCAGTGCGGCAAAGGCGTGGGAGTGGATGGGGACGTCCGCACCGGGAATACTTAGCCAAGGGTGCAGGCTCGGGATGACCTGGGAGATGTTGCCCATGTCCGTGGAGCCGCCGCTGATGCCCGCCGAGGGCGAGGTGTCCTTGCCGAACACGTCCATGGCCTCGGTCCAGTGGGCTGCCAGGGCGTCGTCCTGGATCAGCGGTTCGTAGAGCGGCTCCGTGTCCTCGAAGGCCAGCGTGGCGCCGGTAGCCAGGGCCGCCCCCTCGAAACAGCGGCGCACGCGCTTCAGCAGTGCTTCGAATTCCATCAGCGTGAAGGCCCGGCATTCAAACTCCACCACCGCCCGCTCCGGAATGATGTTGGTAACGTGGCCGCCCTCTGCGACGTACATGGCGACGCGGTGGTCGCCGGGAATCTGCTGGCGCAGCAGTCCCACCGCCACCTGGCTCAGTACGGCGGCGTCCGCGGCGTTCACGCCCTGGTGCGGGGCGGCCGCAGCATGGGCTGCCTTTCCCGTGAAGACGGCCCGGTACCGGCCCACCGCCTGGGCGCTGGTGCCCGCCGGGTTGTACGTCACCCCGTCCTGGACCGGATGAACCATCAGGGCGAGGCTGACGCCGTCGAACGCGCCCCGTTCCAGCAGGAGCGCCTTGCCGCCGCCGTGTTCCTCGGCGGGCGTTCCGATGGTCTTCAGGGTGATGCCAAGCTCATCGACGAGCGGCCGCAGGGCAAGGGCCGCGCCCACGGAGGCGCCCGCGATCAGGTTGTGGCCGCAGGCATGGCCGATGTCCGGGAGTGCGTCGTATTCCACGCACAGCGCCACCGTAAGGTCGCCGCTGCCGGCCGTGGCGGTGAACGCCGTGGGTAGTCCGCCGGTGCCGCGTTCCACCTCGAAGCCGCCCTCAGCCAGCAGGCCGGCTGCCGCGGCCGCCGAGTGGACCTCCTCGAAGGACACCTCCTTGAGGGCGTGGATCTGCCGGGCCATGGCCAGCACCCGCGGTTTCCAGGTGGTGACGCCCTCGGCAAGGGCGGCGCGGAGGCTCTGCACGGCAGGCGCTGGTTCTTTCGCTTCCATCAACATGCCTGCCTAGTAGGAGAGGGACGGGAACGGGGCGCCGGCTGCACGGGTGGGCACCCAGACGGCTTTGGTCTGCGTGTACTCGTCCAGGACGCCGGGACCGGAGGAGCGGCCGTGGCCGGAGTCGCCGAAGCCGCCGAACGGAACGGCCACATGGATGGTCTTGTAGGAGTTGATCCAGAATGTGCCTGCCCTCACCTGGCGTGCCACGTGGTGGGCGCGGGAAATGTCCGAGGTCCACACCGCGCCGGCCAGGCCGAAGTTGGTGTTGTTAGCCCGGGCAATCGCCTCGGCTTCCGTGTCGAAGGCGTCCGCCCCGACGACGGGCCCAAAGACCTCAGTGGTTTCCAGGCGGTTCTGCGGCGTCACGCCGTCGAGCAGGGTGGGCATCACCCAGTGGCCGCCGGCCAGCGGCGACCCGGCCAGGGCGTCGGGAAGCGTTCCGCCCGTGACCCGGCGTCCGCCGTCGTTCATTCCTGCCTCGATGAGCGAGGTGACCGTGGCGAACTGCTGGGCCGTGATGATGGGGCCGACTTCGGTGTCCGCGCTCAGCGGGTCGCCGACGCGCAGCCGGGCCGCCTTGCTGGCGACCAGCTCCACGAACTGTGCGTGCACGCTGCGCTCCACCAGGAGCCGCGACCCGGCCACGCAGGACTGCCCGGCGCCGGAGAAGATGGCGGCTATGGCGCCGTCGGCGGCGCGTTCCAGATCCGCGTCGGCGAAGACAAGGTTGGCGCTCTTGCCACCGAGTTCCAGGAGGGCGGGAATGCCGGCCTGCGCGGCCGCGACGGCCACCCGGCGCCCGGTGGGGACGGAGCCGATGAAGCTGACCTTGCCCACGCGCCGGTCGCTGGTGAGGGCCGCGCCCACTGTCTGTCCCAGCCCGGCCGCGACGTTGAAGACACCTGCCGGCAGTCCGGCCTCGTGCGCGAGCTGGGCGAGGCGGACGGACGAGGCGGGCGTGAATTCGCTGGGCTTGATGATCACGGCGTTGCCGGCGGCCAGCGGCGCGGCGGAGTTCCAGCCGGCGGTGAACAGGGGCGCGTTCCAGGGGGTGATGGCCACGACGACGCCCCAGGGAACGCGTTCGGTGTAGGTGTGCCAGGGGCCGGGGACGGGGATGGTCTGGCCGGTCAACTTGTCGGCCCAGCCGGCGTAGTAGCCGTACATCTCGGCGACCTTGGCGGCTTCCACGCGGGCGTCGCGGATGGGCTTTCCGGTGGTGGCTGACTCGAGGATGGCCAGTTCCTCCGCATGCGCTTCAACCGTGCGGCTGACGTTGCGGAGGATGGCGGCCCGTTCGAAGCCGTTGAGTTCACCCCAGATTTTGGCCCCGGCGACGGAGCTTTCCAGGATGGCGTTGGCGCCCTCGGCGCCGGGGTCGGCGTAAGTGGCGAATGGTTCGCCGGTGGCCGCAGCGGTGAGGGTGATGTTCTCGCCGCTGCCGGGGACGGTCCTGCCGTCAAGGAATGCTTCGAGGCCGGCAGGGAAGGCCGCGTCCAGGACGGCGCGGGCGGTTGCCGCTGACGAGGAGGTGGGTGCTGTGGCGGTGCTCAAGGTGGTGGTCCTCTTTGTTGGGGGGGCTTAGACGACGGCGGTGGCGTCGTTGGTGGGGCCGTTTGTGGTGCCGGGTGCACCGGCAGGGGTAATGGCCGGAGCGACGGTCCGCGCGATCTCGGTGAAGTCCGCGCCGGGGCCGAGGGCGGCCAGGGCTTCCTGCCATTGGCCGGCGACGGCGGCCAACAGCGCCGGCTTTTCGCCGATCTGGGCGGCGACGTCAACGGCGAGGGCGGCGTCGCGGGCCATCAGCCCCAGCGAAAAGCCGGAATCGTGTGTCCCGGACAGCACCCAGTTGGGGTACATGTTCGCGGAGACCTTGCTGCCGCCGGACGCGTCGCTGATGCTGGCTGCGGCCTTGGCCGGGTCGATGCCGTAGGCCTTGGCGACGCCCAGGGCCTCGCCCACCGAGACCAGGTTGGCCGCGGCCAGGACGTTGTTGAGGAGCTTGACGACGTTGCCGCTGCCGGGGCCGCCGATGTGGTTGTACCTGCCGGCGGTGAGTGCCAGCAGGACGGGTTCGGCGGCGGCAAGGGCGGCGTCGGTTGCCCCGACGAAGGCGCTCAGGCTTCCGGTTGATGCGCCGTCGCGGCCGCCGGAGACGGGAGCATCCACGAAGGCTGCGCCTTGGGCTTCGGCGAGGTCGGCCATCTGCTTGCTCGTTGCCGGTTCGGAGGTGGTGGTGTCGATGATCGCGACGGTTCCCGGTGAGGCCAGGAGCTGCGGCACGGTTGCTTCGACGACGGCCGCGGCGGGCAGCGAGAGCACCGCGTAGGGGGTGCCGGCGAGGTCTTCCACGCTGGCGGTGGTGGCGATGCCGGCGCCGGCCGCGGCGGTACGTGCCGCCTCGGAGGGGTCGAAACCGGTGACCTCCCAGCCCGCCTTGTGGAGGGTGGCTGCCATCGCCCCGCCCATGGAACCGAGGCCGATGACGGCGATGCGGCGTTCGGTGCTGGTGTTCATATAGTTGCTCCTTGAAGAAGACGGATGGAGTGCAGCCAGGGGAGTTGCCGGTCAGTCAAGGTAGATGTCGAGGTCTTTCCAGAGCTGCTGCGTGCGGCGGATGGCTGCGCGGCTGCGCTCGGGGTGCGCGGCCTCCATGCCCGCGAGCAGGCCGTAGACCAGTGAGTTTGCGGCGGTTACGGACTGGAAGAAGGAGATGCCCTCTGAGGCCACCACCAGGAGGTGGTCGGCGACGGCCGCCAGGCGGCCCCGGCGCATGTCGCTGATGGCGATGACCTTTGCGCCTGCCTGCTTCGCGGCTTCGGCGGTGACGATGATCTGCCGCATCGTGCGCCACATGTTGATGACCACCAGGACGTCGCCCGGCCCGAGGGCGTTGGCGCTGGAGGCGAGGTGGACCGCGCCGCGGTTCTCGAGGGTGATGGGGTATCCCATGGTGGAGCCCAGATGGGCCATCACGCTGGCGGGTCCGGCGAACGAGCCCAGCCCCAGGACGATGATGGACTTGGCCGCGGCCATGGTGGCGATGGCTGCCTCGGCGTCGTCGGCCGTGTTGGAGTCCAGCGTCAGGCGCAGGTTCTCGATGTCGTGGTTGAGCGCATCATGCAGGGGACTGCGGTGTTCACCGTGTTCGGTCAGGGTGTCCTCGGTGGAGATCATCACCAGGTAGCGGGACCGCAGTTCCCGCTGCAGGTCCGGCCAGCCGCGGTAGCCCAGGTGCTGGGCCGCGCGGACCACCGTTGAGTTGTTGACGTCGGCCCGTTGGGCGATCTCAGCGATGTCCGCATATGAGGAAAGCTGCGGGTTGCGCGCAATCACATCGACCACCCGGCTCTGGGCTTTGGACAGCGGAAGGTCCGGAAGCGCGTCGCCGAGCCACGCATGGGAGGCGGGGCCCGTGCGGGTTTCTGTGCCGGCTTCCAGGCCGGCGGTGTTGGCGTTCAAGTCGGACCTCTTTCTGTGGAGAGGATCTGTGGCGCGCAGGTCATCTGTAACCCAGATCACTCTGCAAGAATCATTGCATCAAATGTACTCTGCAATTTTGTTTGCGGGAAGTGCTTTTGGTTTCCGGAGTGGAAAACCGGGTGCGGCCGGTCCATTGCAGCGGTGGCGGGACCGCGCGACCATGAGGGTATGAGCACCGAAATACCGGGCGCCGGGGAGCTCAATCTCCCGCAGGCGTTCCTTCTGCTGGCGACGAATGAGAAGGACGGCGAGCCCGAAGTGCCGCCAAGCGTCCTCAAGGCTGCACTGTCCGGAGCCATCCTGGCCGAGCTGGACTTGCTGGGCGCAATCCAGCTGCAGGGGAAATACGTGCGGGCCACGGGAGCCCCTCCGCAATCTGACTTCCGGCACCAGTGGGAACTGATTCACGACAAGTCCCGGCCGCACAGCCCCCGGCGGTGGGTTGCCATGCTGGAAAGCCGCGCCGAACTGCACCGCATCTATGAGGGGATGGCGGCTCTCGGCGTCGTGACCCATGTGGGCGAAAAGCACCTTGGCGTCTTCAGGACCACGCGCTATCCGGAGAAGGACCATGCTCCGGAAGCGGCACTCTTGGCGAGGATCGAAAGCGTACTGAACGGATCGGCGTCGGACGCCAGAACGGCTGCGCTCATTGGCCTGCTGCACGCGGCAGGACTGATGGACAAGCTTTTCCCGGGGGCCGGTCCGGCCCGGCTCCAGGAATTGACCGGTGAGCACTGGCCTTCCCGTGCGGTCCGGGATGAGCTCCGCATGATCCGTCTCGCGGAGGCGGAGGCCGCCACGTAGCCGA
This sequence comes from Arthrobacter sp. OAP107, assembly GCF_040546765.1. NCBI lineage: Bacteria > Bacillati > Actinomycetota > Actinomycetes > Micrococcales > Micrococcaceae > Arthrobacter > Arthrobacter sp. OAP107. The sequence continues at coordinate 487,938 of NZ_JBEPOK010000001.1, forward strand.
TACCCTTGCAGGAAATCCAGCCTGCTGATTTACTGCCAGCACGGTTCCCTAAGCAAACGGGTCCGAGTGCATAGCGCGCTGCCATTTGGGGGAGCACCTGTCGGAGGGGTTATGGCTGGGGAACATCGCGACGATTTAGTGATGCAGTCGCTGCTGCTGGACGAGATCGGCCAGTCGGTCATCGGCATGGACGGCGACTGGCGCATCACCTACTGGAACCGTGCGTCGGAGCGTCTGTACGGGCTGGGCCCGGACAGGGCGCTGGGGCTGAGGATCAGTGACCTGGGAATCGTGGACGGCGCCAAGGAGCGGGGCCAGGCTGCCACGGACCTGGAAATTGCGCACAGAATCGCCCGCGGCGGGGACTGGGCCGGCGAGCTGTGGGTGCGCCACAGCACCGGCCGCGAGTTCCCGGTCCACGCGACAGTCAGCCGGATCAGGGGCCGGCACACCGTGCCTGTGGCAGTCGTGGCGATTTCAAAGGACATCACCGACCGCAAGCACACCGAGGCCATCCTGCGCCGGCTCTCGGCCATGGTCGAATCCTCCGGGGATGCCATCATCGGCGCGGACCTCACCGGCAAGATCACCAGCTGGAACGCGGGGGCGGCGAGGATGCTCGGCTGGAGCTCCTGGGAGGCTGTGGGACACGGCCACGGGCTGGTGACCGCCGACGACGGAGCCTACTTTGGCACGGACGTCACCTCCCGGTCGGGGAGCGGAACGTTCGTTACCGGTGTGGAAGCCCGGTGGCGCTGCAAGGACGGGTCGGTGATCGACGTCGAACTGACCGTGTCCCCCGTCTACGACCAGGACGGAATCCGGGTGGGTGCGTCCGCCATCGCCAGGGACATCACGGAGATCCAGCGGCTGAAAGCCGCGGCCGAAGCGGAACGCGAACGCCTGCTTGCAGCCCAGGAGATGGCCCATGTCGGAAGCGTCGAGCACACGGTGGCCACCGGTGAGACGTGGCATTCGGAGGAATTCGACCGGATCCTGGGAATGCCTGCGGACGGCCCGAAGGACAGGGAAACCATCCTGGCGCGGACGCACCCGGAGGACCGCGACCGTGTCCGCGACGTGTGGGCGAGCCTGGACCGCGGGCTTGGTTTCGCCGACTTCGAATACCGGATTATCCGGCCCACCGGCGAACAGCGGTGGCTGCACTCACGCATCAGGAGTATGACGAGCGCCGACGGCAAGCCGATCCGGTTCCTCGACACCGTCCTGGACATCACCGATCGGAAGAATGCGGAACAGATCCTGGAGTGGCAGGCCCGCCATGACGCCCTGACCGGCCTGCCGAACAGGTACATGGTCACCGAGGTCCTGCAAGGGTTCCTGGACCGGAGCGCCCGCCCGGTGGTGATGTTCGTCGACGTCGACCGGTTCAAGCTGATCAATGACGGCATCGGCCACAGTGCCGGCGACAAGATTCTGGTGCAACTGGGGGAAAGGCTGAAGGCCTCAGTCAGGGGAGCCGACACCGTGGGCCGGTTTGGCGGCGACGAATTCGTGGTGATCTGCGAGAACCTGCAGATGAGCGGGGCTCAGGCCGTCGCCGAACGGATCCAGGCGGCGACCCGGCGGCCGTTCGATGTGGACGGCCGCCAGATCTACCTCAACGTCAGCGTGGGCATCGCCTTGGCGGACGAGGAGGACACCGCGGAATCGATGCTGCAGGGGGCCGACGCCGCCATGTACCGGGCCAAATCCGCCGGCGGGGATTCGTCCGCGATCTACGACGTGCGCATGACGGGACGGGCCACTGGGCGCCTGGATCTCGAATCCGACCTGCGGCTTGCGCTGGAGCGCAATGAGCTGACACTGAACTACCAGCCGATCATTGACGTTTCCACCGAGAGTGCCGTGGGCTTCGAGGCGCTGCTGCGCTGGCACCACCACGAGCACGGCCCGATCATGCCCGACGCCTTCATCCCGATTGCCGAGGAGACGGGCCTGATCCTGCCGATCGGCACGTGGGTGCTCCGGGAGGCGCTGCGCCAGGTGCAGCAGTGGCGCACGCAGGTCCCGGGGGCGGAAAACTTCACTGCGGCCGTCAACATCTCCGGCCGTCAGCTCGTGGCCGGCGACTTTCCGGACGTCGTGGAGGCGGCCATCCGCGACACCGGCATCGACCCGGCCGCCGTCCACCTGGAAATCACCGAAACCGTGCTCATGGACCAGCCGGACCTGCCCAAGGAAACGCTGCAGCGGCTGGCCCGCCTGGGAGTGGGCCTGTCCATCGACGACTTCGGCACAGGCTACTCATCGCTCAGCTATCTCAAGTGGCTCTCGGCCCGGACCCTCAAGATTGACCGCACCTTTGTCGAGGAGCTGGGGACCGACCCGCACGGGGCCACGATCATCGAACTGGTCCTCGGCATGGCAGAGAGCCTGCGGCTGGACGTGGTGGCCGAAGGCGTGGAGACCGCCGTGCAGCTGAGCGAACTCCGCCGGCTGGGAGTGCGCCTCGCCCAGGGGTACCTCTGGAGCAAGCCGCTTCCTGCCGACCGGATCCCGGCGTGGCTGCAGTCGCACCCGGCTAACCTCCCCGCCACGATCTCCGCGGGTATGTCCGCGGAGGAGACGCTGCCCCGCGTCGGCTAGATTCACCGACGGTTCCGGCATATTTGTCCAGATATTGGACCAAGCCTCAACGTCATCACAGATTATAGGGAGGATTTCCGCAAGATCGGCTAAAAGGCCTCTTTGAGTCGTTCACGAGAGATATTTTTCAACAGGGGAAACCGGTGGCCTGCAATGCACGCCGGCCGCAACCACTCCCGTCATCAAATATCCCCGCGTCGAGAAAGGCCCGCATGTCCTACCCCAGCAACCAGCCGTACCAGTATCCGAACTATCCGAATGTGCAGCAGAATAACTCTCTTGAGTTCTTCCATGGCAGCAAATTCAAGGAAAAATCCGTCATCTTCGGTGTCATCGGATTCTTTTTCCTCGGCATCGTGTTCGGCCCGCTGGCGATTTCCAATGCCCGGAAGGCGGAAGCCTTGCACCACTCCGCAACGTTGGGAAAGGTTCTCGGTTGGATTGACACGATTGCGGGGGTTCTTTCGCTACTGGTCTTCCTCCTGATTTTCATCGCCGCGGCATCCGGCTCCGGCAACTAGACGTTCAGAGGGCCTGAATCATCAGGTGCCTTGGAATATCTTGCTGCCAGCTGCAATACCACATAGCTTTTACGCATATCTCGTGTGCATTTGGCCGGGCTGAAGTGGAAATGAATCTGGAGGGAACAATGGAGTTTGCTGAACGACTGACCGCGCTGGCAGCAAAAGTGCGACAGCAGAGATCTCAGATCGAGACGGAAGAGGCAACGAAGAACGCCTTCGTGATGCCCTTCATCTCAACGATTCTTGGTTACGACGTTTTCAATCCTTTGGAAGTCGTGCCCGAATTTACTGCTGACGTCGGAGTGAAAAAAGGGGAAAAGATCGACTATGCCATCATGCATGGTGGTACGGTCCAGATCCTCATCGAATGCAAAAAATCCAAAGAGCCCTTGCGTATTGAGCACGCCTCCCAGCTCTTCCGCTACTTCGCTGTGACGAACGCCCGTATCGCCATTCTGACCAACGGCGAGGTGTATCAGTTCTTTACTGACCTGGATGCACCGAACCGCATGGACGCGAAGCCGTTCCTCGTCCTGGACCTCAACGAGGTTGACGAGACCCTCATCCCCGAGTTGATGAAACTGTCCAAGGACGTCTTTGATCTTGACTCGATCATCAGTGCGGCGGGTGAACTGAAGTACATAGGGGCCATCAAGCGAGTTATCGCATCGGAGTTTAAGCTGCCCGAGGATGACTGGGTCAAATTCCTGACGGCGAAGGTCTATGAGGGGCCGTACACCCAGAAGGTCAGGGAACAGTTCACGGGCCTTGTAACCAAGGCGACTAAGCAGTTCCTTAATGAACAGGTCAACGAACGACTGAAGACAGCCTTGGGCGCTCCTAACTTCCCGATGGCGAGTGACCCGGAGATCGCGGCTACCGTCACCAGCGAAAAATCGGCGGAGGACGACCTGGTCGAGACCGGGATCGAGACCACGCTGGAGGAGTTGGAAGGCTTCCATATCGTCCGGGCGATTGTGTGCGGCGACGTCAAGCCTGCACGCGTCGTACAGCGCGACGCGAAGTCCTACTTTGCGGTTCTGCTCGATGACAACAACCGGAAGCCGATCGCCAGGTTGCACTTCAACCGTGTCCAGAAGTATTTGGGTGTGTTCGATGAAAGCAAGACTGAGACGCGTATCCCGATCAACTCGCTGGACGAGATCTACGAGAACGCAGACATTTTGCGCAGCAGCGTTCGTAGCTATCTTGAGTCATAAGGGACAGCAGCAGGCACAGCGTTAACGCAAGAAGGACGACGACGGGAGGTCCCGCCGTCGTCCTTCGTTTGCTTGGAGTTTTTGTACAGATAATGGGGGCCAAACGCCGCAGCCCGGTGCTAGCGGGAGACCGGCTCCTTTGCTTCCAGCAGCGCGAGTTCGTGCCGGCGGGGGAAGCCTTCCCAGTCGCCGGGGACCAGGCAGGCGAAGGCTCCCGTGGCGGCGGCGGTGCGGAGGCGTTCGGCGGGGCTGCGGCCTTCCACGAGTTCGGCCAGGTAGCCGGCCACGAAGGCGTCGCCGGCACCGACCGTGTCGACCACGGAAACGGGAACAGCGGCCTGCCGGAAGAGCTTCCCGTCGACCAGGGCGAGGGCACCGCCGGCACCAAGCTTGATCACGGCCTGGCCCGGCCCCAGGTCCGCGATTCTCCGGGCCAGCTCCTCGGGTTCACCCGGACCGACGGCGATCGCTGCCTCATCCTGGCCGGCGAACACGATGTCCGCCAACGGGATGATGTCGCGGTAGACGCTGCCGGCACCCTCGGCGGACCAGAGGTTGCCGCGGAAGTTCAGGTCGAAGGAGACGGCGACACCCGCAGTCCTGGCCACACGGATGGCATGCCGAAGCGTAGCCTCCGCCTGGGGCGACAGCGCCGGGGTGATGCCGCTGACGTGCAGCAGCCCGGCTCCGGAGATGAGCTCGTCGTCGATGTCTGCCGGTGCAATCCGGGAACCCGCGCTCCCGGCGCGGTAGTAGCTGACGCGCTGCGTATCAGGTGTGCGGCGTTCCTTGATCATCAGCCCGGTGGGGGCGGAAGGGTCGACGGCGATGCGGACGTCCACGCCTTCAGCCCGGATCTCGCGCTCCACGAGCTGGCCCAGGGAGTCCGCCCCGATCCGTCCGCACCACACAGCATGCACGCCGAGGCGGCGGAGACCGATGGCAACGTTGGACTCGGAGCCGCCGATGCCCAGGCTCATGGTGGAGGCGTGCGCGAGTGGGCCGACCTGGTCGGCGCGCATCAGCGCCATGGTCTCGCCGAACGTGAGCACGTATGGTCCCGTGCTCACCGGATTGCCCGCGTTCATTTGACCGCTCCCAGCTGCTCGGCGGTCTGGTCGATCAGCTGGCGTACACGCCGTGCCCTTGCCGTGAGGCCCTGCAGGTCGCCGCCCTTGAAGGCGTCGCCCAGGAGTGGCCCGCCGAGGCTGACGGCCAGGGCGCCGGCCCTGATCCAGGCCGGCACGTCCTCAATAGTGACGCCGCCGGACGGGATCACCTCGATGTCCGGGAACGGGCCGCGCAGCTGCGAGACATAACCGGCGCCGACGGTGGAGGCCGGGAAGATCTTGACGGCGGTGGCGCCCAGTTTCCAGCCGGTGTGCAGTTCGGTGGGGGTCAGGCCGCCGGGGTAGACCGGAACGCCGCGGCGGATGCACGCCTCAATGACGCCCGGATCCGTGACCGGAGTGACGATGTAGGCTGCGCCCAGATCGAGGGCCGTTTCGGCGTCCTCTGCTTCGGTGACCGTCCCGACGCCGATCTCGAGGGAGCCACCGAACCGCTCACGGAGGAGGGGAAGCTCCTCCCAGACGCCGGGCGTGCTGAGGGTGAGTTCGATGCTGAGCACGCCGCCGCGCTGCAGGGCCTCGATGACCGGCGCGTAGTCCGAGGCGTGCCCGGCCCGGAGGACGGCCACGGCACGGGTCTCACGGAGGACTGCGGACGGTGCCGGCCGGGACGCCGTGCCGGGGTTTTCGAGGCGGAGCATGGGATTCCTTTGCGGTCGAAGTGCTATACAACGGAACTGACAGTGCACGACGGCGGCGCGTGCCGGCGTCGTGCACTGGGTGCTACTTGACGGGGCGGGCGGCGGCCAGCTCAGCCGCCACCGTAGGGGTGGCAACCACACCGCCGGCAGGGCGGGCGTCCTCGGGATCGGTCAGGTCGCGGTTGACGGTCTCGGGGGAGAGTCGCGTGGCGATGAAGCTGACGAGCATGGTCAGCGACATGTAGATGGCGACCGGGATCCAGGAGTTGCTGAAGAGGCCCAGCAGTCCGGCGCAGACCATCGGCGCGATGCCGCCGCCGATGATGGAGGAGAACTCGCGGCCCAGGGTGACCCCGGCGTAGCGGTAGCGGCTGCCGAAGATCTCCGGGAAGTAGCTCATGTGCACACCCACCACGCCCTGGCAGGCCAGCATGAAGCCCACGATGATCACGAGCACGATGGCCACGGGGGAGCCGGTGGTCAGGAGCATGAAGGCCGGTGCCGGGAAGAGGATGAGCGCTCCGGTGATCAGCGAGACGACCCGCCGACGGCCGATCTTGTCGGACAAGATTCCGAAGGACACAGCGGCGACGCCGCCGCAGAGCGCACCGATGAGCAGCACCGGCGGAATGAACTTGGGGTCCGTGCCGACGACGGTGATCAGGTACGAGGCCATGAAGACCTGGATGGTGTAGGACTGGGTGCTGACGCCGAAGTTCATGAGGATGACGCGCAGGACGTTGGCCTTGCCGTGCCTGGCGACTTCCTTGAGCGGGGCTGGCGGCTCGGTGCGGGCCTGCTTGATCTCTTCGAACACGGGGGATTCGTCCAGCTTGCGCCGGATGATGAGCGCGGCGACGGTGACGAAGATGCTGGAGAGGAAGACCAGCCGCCAGCCCCAGGTGAGCATGTCGTTCGGAGCCAGGGACTGGGCGGCGATCCACACCAGTGCCCCGAGGGCGGTGCCGGCAGCCGCGCCGACCATGATCAGCGAGGCCAGCTTGCCGCGGGTACCGGGGGCAGCGGATTCGGTGAGCAGTGTGGCGCCGCCGGATTGTTCGGCGCCGGCGCCGAAGCCCTGGGCTGCACGGCACACGCACAGCAGGACCGGGGCGAAGAGGCCGATCTGGTCGAAGGTGGGCAGCAGGCCGATGGCCAGCGTGGCGCCGCCCATCAGGAGCAGCGTGACCACGAGGATCCATTTGCGGCCGAGGCGGTCGCCGAAGTGGGAGAAGAAGATGCCGCCGAGGGGACGGAACAGGAATCCGACGGCGAAGGTGGTGAAGCTGGCGATCAGCGCAGCTGCGGGGGAGACGTTGGGGAAGAACAGTTTGCTGAAGACGAGCGCGGAGGCGGTGCCGTAGATGACGAAGTCATACAGTTCGAGGGTGGTGCCGATGAGGCCGGCGACGGCGGCCTTCCGGACTTTGCTTTGATCGACTTCCCCCGGGGGAACGTGTGCTGCTGTGGTCATTTCCAAACTCCTTTGAATGGATGTCCTGTGGTGATCGGGCTGGGGCCACGACCGCCGGGTTCCCTGGCCGAGCTTGCGAGGCTAGGGAGCGGTTGGGGAGGGTCAGTAGGTGATGAGTACTTTGAGGTTGGTGGGGTCGGTCACCGGGGCGGTGAGGGCGGCCGCGGCGTCTTCGAGCGGGAACGTGCTGGTGATGATGGACGGCAGGTCCACGACGCCGGAGGAGGCTAGGTCGATCGCCGTCGGGAATGCGTTGGCGTAGCGGAAGGCAGTGACGAGGTCGATCTCGTAGCGCTGGAGGAACCCGAGCGGAATGCCGTCCATCGTGGGTTTGGCCTGGCCGACGACGGTGGCGCGGGTTGCCGGGGCCAAGGTCTGGATGCCGTCCGCGAGGGCCCTCGGATTGCCGGAGCATTCGATCAGCCGGTCCATGCCCGCTAGGTCCAGCGGCGTGGTTGCGGTGTTGATGGTTCTGGTGGCGCCGAACTTCGTAGCGACGGCGAGACGGTCGTCGTTCACGTCCGTCACCACGATCTCGGCCGCGCCCCGGGCTGCCGCGACCTGGGCCACCAGCAGCCCAATGGGGCCGGCGCCGGTGATCAGCACGCGGTGGCCCTTCCGGACCTGCGCCCGTTCCACAGCCCAGACGGCGACGGCGAGCGGTTCGATCGCTGCCCCGATTTCGGCCGGGATGCTGTCCGGCAGCGGGTGGACGGCGGCTTGGGGCACCACGACGTGGCGGGCGAACAGCCCGTCGGTGGGCGGGGAACCGAAGCAGGTTCCGGCGGGGCAGAGGTTGTAGCGCCCGGCGAGGCAGGTGGGGCATTCCCGGCAGGGCAGGGCCGGTTCGATGACGACGGCGGTGCCCGCGGCGACGGTGGCCTGCGGTCCGGCGGCGATGACGACGCCGGCACCTTCGTGGCCCAGAACGGTGGGCTGGCGCAGCACGTTGGTGCCGTTGCGGCCTTCGGCGAAGTAGTGCATGTCCGAGCCGCAGATCCCGCCGGAGCGCATTTCGACCAGCAGGTCCTGCGGGCCGAGGACGGGCAGCGGCTTGTGCTCGATGCGCAGGTCGCGGGCGCCGTGCAGCACGGCGGCCTGGGTGCCGGTGGGAAGCCCGGCTGTTTTGGTTGACGGTATGGCTTGGGTGGTCATGGCGTGCTCCGAACGGTTTGGAGGAACGGTGCTGGAGTGAGGGAAGCGGCGGTGCCGGCCTCGGCGATGGCGGCCAGCGGTCCCGCTGAGTGGATGATGTCGATGAGCTCGCCGGTGCGCAGGATGAATCCGTCCCGGTCGGCCAGTTCCTCGCCGAGGAGGTGGTGGTCGCCGAGGACCCTGCGGGCGAGATCCTGGCCCGAGCGGGATCCTGCCGCCAGCCCGGCCAGCAGCCCGCGCGCCGGGTCCGCCATGTCGTGGGCCTGGGGGCCGGGGTCGAACCCGGCCAGGGGGGCGATGCAAGCGAGATACGCGGCGGTGGTGAGGGCCAGCAGCTGTGGCATCCCGCCGTCGTCGAGCATCTGCAGCGCCGGCAGCGGGATCCGCTGGCGGAGTTTGACGGACCCGTCGGAGCCCACCTGGCTGGTGCGGTGGCCCAGGGCCGTGTTGCGCCAGCGGGAGAAGAGCTGTTCCTCGTAGGCCTCCACGTCCACTCCGGAGGGCACCGTGACGCTGGGCAGGTACTCGTTGCGCAGGACGGAGCGGGCGGCTAGTTCGATGGTCGGGTGCGACACGGAGTCGGGGATGGTGGCGGCGCCGGTGAGGGCTCCGAGGTAGGCGATGAGGGAGTGCGTGCCGTTGAGCAGGCGGACCTTCAGCTGCTCGTAGCCGGCCACCTCGTCAGAGAACACCGCGCCGCCGGCTTCCCAGGTGGGGCGTCCGGCCATGAAGTTGTCCTCGACGATCCACATGGTGAACGGCTCGGCCGGGACCGGGATCCGGTCCCTGTAGCCGCGCCGGGATGAGACCAGGCTGCGGTAGTGCTCGGTGGTGGCCGGCACGATCCGGTCCACCATGGAGGAGGGGAAGCTAGTGCGGGTGTCGATGAAGGCCAGTGCTTCGGCGGCTTCGGCGGGCGGGAGAAGCGCGGCGAATTCGCGGACCAGCCGCTGCGTGTGGTGGCCGTTGTCGGCGAGGTTGTCGCAGCTGAGGATGGTGACGGGTTCGGCGTGGGTCCCGGACCGGTGCTGCAGGCCGCGGACGATCTGCCCGATCGGGGTCTGGGGCGAGCCGGGGTGGGCGAGGTCGTGCCGGATGGCCGGGTCCTGCAGGTTCAGGGAGCCGGTGGCCGGGGTGTAGTTGTAGCCGTTTTCGGTGACGGTGAGGGACACGATGCGGGTGCCGGCGTCGCCGATGGCCCTGACCACGCGGTCCGGGTCGGCGGCGGCGGTGAAGGCATCCGTGTGGACCCGGGGAACGGAAAACGTCGAACCCTCGGGTGATATTTCCACCACGGTGTAGAGCATGTCCTGGGCGTGCAGGGCGTCCGGGATGGCGGAGGAGCGGCTGGCGACGCCGATGATGCCCCAGTCGCCGCCGTGGGCGGTGACGGCGGCGTCGGTGTAGACAGCTTGGTGTGCGCGGTGGAAGTTGCCGAGGCCCAGGTGCACGATCCCTGCGGCCGGTGCTGCCGGCCGCCGCAGGATCCCGGGGAGGGCCGCGGAGAGCGGGGGAGCGGAAGTCATGGTCACCAGTCCTTCATGGTGCCGTCGAGCTCGCGGGCGACGGGCAGGTAGGCCTGTTTGTAGGGGAAGCGGGCGGCTGCGTCCTCGTCCACGTGCACGCCGAGGCCAGGTTGGTCGCCGGGATGGAGGTAGCCGTCCTCGAAGCGGAAGCTGGACTGGAACACTTCGGACACCAGGGGGTCGTAACCCATGTATTCCTGGATGGCGAAGTTGGACGTGGCCAGGCCCAGGTGGAGGGAGGCGGAGAGGTTGATCGGCGAGACGTCGGAGGGGCCGTGCGGCGCGCCCTTGATCTGGTAAACCTCCGCCAGGGCCAGGATCTTGCGGACGTGGGAGATGCCTCCGGCATGCACGACGGCGGTCCGAATGAAGTCGATGAGGCGTTCGGTGATGAGGTGCTCGCAGTCCCAGACGGTGTTGAAGACCTCGCCGATGGCCAGCGGGACGGTGGTCTGCTGGCGCAGGGTGCGCAGCAGGCGCTGGTTTTCCGCGGGCGTGACGTCCTCGAGCCAGAACAGGTCCACGTCCTCGAGGGACTTGGCCAGCCGGGCGGCTTCGGTGGGGTTGAGCCGGTGGTGGACATCGTGCAGGAGCTTGAGCTCCGGGCCCACGTGCTCGCGGACCGCGGCGAGGACCTTCGGGGCGTGGCGGAGGTAGGCGGAGGTGTCCCAGTCCTCTTCGACGGGTCCGGCGCCGCGGCCCGCCGGTTCGTAGCTGGCCGCTCCGCGGGTAACGCCGTAGACCTTGTCCAGACCCGGAACGCCGGACTGGACGCGCACCGCCCGGAAGCCCTGTTCCCGGCGGCGGTCCACGGAGTCGAGGAGCTCGGGAACGTCCCAGCCCGTGGCGTGGGTGTACGTGAGGATCTTGTCCCGGGCGGCGCCGCCGAGCAGCTGGTAGACGGGAACGTCCAGGGCCTTGCCCTTGATGTCCCACAGTGCCAGGTCGATGGCGCCGATCGCGGCCATCGTCACCGGACCGCGCCGCCAGTAGGCGCCACGGTAGAAGTACTGCCAGGTGTCTTCGATCCGGTCAGCGTCCCGGCCAAGCAGGGCGGGGGCGAGGTGGTCTCGGAGGTAGCTGGCGACCGAGAGTTCGCGGCCGTTGAGGGTGGCGTCGCCCCAGCCGATCAGCCCATCGTCGGTAGTGATCTTCAGGGTGACGAAGTTGCGGCTGGGGCTGGTGACGAGGACGTCGACGTCGACGATTTTTCGGGTCATCGGGAAATCACTACATTCTTGAGTGGCTGGTTCGCGGACAGGCGGGCGATGTTTTCGGCGATCTCGAGGGCGCGTCCGCGGAAGGTTTCGGCGGTGACGCCGGAGGAGTGCGGGGTCATGATGACGTTGTCGAGCCGGCCGAACGGCAGCGATGACGGTTCGCCGCGGCCGTCGGTGCCCGGGTACTGGTACCAGACGTCGATGGCGGCGCCGGCGATCCGGCGCTCCTTCAGGGCCTCGTAGAGTGCGGCTTCGTCGACGACAGGGCCGCGGGCGACGTTGACGAGCTGTCCGTCGGGGCCGAGGTCGTCCAGTTCGGCCGCACCGATCAGGGAGGTGGTTCCGGCGTCGAGCGGGATGCTGACGACCAGCACGTCGGATTCGCTGAGGGCCTCGCCCAGGCGGTCCGTGGTGCCGGTCCACCGCAGGGATTGTTCTTCCGCGTTGACTGAGCCGCTGCGGGTGATGGCGATGCCCTCCGCGCCGAAGGCCTGCAGCAGTTTCCAGGCGGCGCTGCCGATGTGGCCGAAGCCGAGGAATGTCACCACCGCGCCGCGCAGCGTTTCTGGCTGGCGGATGTCGGGGGAGTAGACCGAGGAGGACCAGACGCCGGTGCGCAGGGCGGCATCCTGGCCCAGCAGGTTGCGGCGGAGGGCCACGAGCACGGTGGCGATGTGTTCGGCAATGGAGCCCTCATGGTGGAAGGTGTTGGCGCAGACGGCTCCGGCGGGCAGGGCGTCCGCGTCGATGCCGTCGTAGCCGGCGCCGGCCACGTGGACCAGCCTCAGGTTCCGTGCCTCGGCGCCCATGGTTGCGGTGAACTTGGGCCCCACGTAGACGTCGGCGTCCTTGAGGTCGGTCAGGACTGAGTGTTCGTTCCAGCTGTCGTGCCAGGAAGTGACGGTGCCTTCCGGCAGCGCCGCCTCGAAGGTGGCGCGCTGGGGCATCAGGTTGGAGTCTGCGATGACGATTCTCATGGTTACTTTCCCTGGAGGGTGTGGTCGGCGGTGCGGGCGGCGAAGGTAGAGCCGCGCACGATGAGCTGCGAGTTGAGGTGGACGGCCTCGGTGGCGGTCGGTTTGCCGGCGATCTGTTCGAGGAGGAGTTCGAGGGCGAGGGAGCCGCTGCGGGTGATGGGAACGCGGACGGACGTGAGCCCGGGTTCGGCGGCTGCGGCGATGTCGAGGTCGTCGATGCCCACCACACTGATGTCCTCAGGGCAGTGGTAGCCGAGCGTCCGGGCGCCGGCGAGCATGCCGATGGCGACGAGGTCGTTGTAGGCGATGACGGCGGTGGCACCGCTGGCCACCACCGAAGCGGCGGCGGCCAGGCCGCCGTCGACCGTGGCATTCTGGTTGCCCACGGTGACCAGTTCGATGCCCCACTCTTCGCAGAGTCGGGTGATGGCGGCAAGACGCTGGCCGTTGGCCCAGGAGGAGGCCGGGCCGGGGATGTAGGCGAGCTTGCGGTGGCCGAGGGCGTGCAGGTGCTCGACGGCCTGCCGGATCCCCTCGCCTGCTTCCATCAGCACGCGGGCGGCCTGGTCTGCCTCGCCGTTGATCACGACGAGCGGCGCGTTGCCGGCCAGGTCGTGGATCTGCTCCGACGGGAGCCGCGGAGAGCAGAGGATGATGCCGTCCACGCCGGTGGCGAAGGCCGCGAGGTGGTCGCGCTCGCGGCCGGAGGACTCGCCGGTGTCGGCCAGGACCATGCGGTGCCGGCCGTGCCAGGCCTGATCCTGGATGGCCTTGATGAGGGCGGCGAACACCGCGTTGGAGATGTCCGGAACGACGACGCCGAAGGTCCGGCTGCCGCTGAGTCCCGGGACGTCGTAGCCAAGCTGAGTGGCAGCGTCCATGACCTTCTGCCGGGTTTCGGCGGCGAGTCTGCCGGGGTCGCCGAACGCCCGTGACGCTGTGGCGAGTGAGACGCCCGCGAGCTTTGCGACGTCCGTAAGTTTGGCCGGCATCGGTCCTCCAGTTGCTTCGTTGAAACCCTTCTCCTCAATTATGGAAAGAGTTGTACAAAGTTGTCAAGGGTTTTCCATGAGTTGCATCACAGGGTTGAATGGATGGGCCTGGATTGCCAAGGACCGCGATAACGCAAGAAGGACGACGGCGGGTGGTCCCGCCGTCGTCCTTCGTTTGCCTGAGTTTTTGTACAGATAATGGGCGCTAAACGCCCCTTGAAGTCGCGGCACGTGGACAAAAACTCCAAGGTGGGCGGCTTAGAGGTTTGCGGCGAGGTGCTCCCCGACTGCGAAGGCCCGGGTGATGGCCGAGCCCAGAGTTGCGCCGCCGCCGGGGTAGTTGTTGCGGAAAACCCCGGCGGAGACGTTGCCCGCGGCGTAGAGGCCCGGGAGGGGCTGCCGGCGCCGGTCCAGGACGCTGCCGTTGAAGTCGGTGTCCAGGCCGCCGGAGGTTCCCAGCACGCCGGCGGAAATCCGGACGGCGTAGAACGGAGCCGTCGCGAGCGGGGCCAGGCACGGGTTGGGGGTGTTGGCGGCGTCGCCGAGGAAGCGGTCCTGCGGCGTGGCGCCCCGGTGGAACTCCGTGTCCACCCCCTCCGAGGCGTCGGCATTGAACCTGGAAACCGTGGCTGCCAGTCCAACCGGATCAATCCCCACCTTGCCGGCCAGCTGGTCCAGCGAATCCGCCGCCGTCATCCACGCGGCCGGAGAGCCCGCGCCCGAGCCGGCCACCGGGTACTTCGCCAAGTACGCAGCGTCGAACACGAGCCATGCCGGGTTGTTCTGCTGGCGGCCGGTCAGCGGGTCAACGGAGGCGAACACCCGGCAGGCATCGTGATAGTTCAGGGCCTCATTCACGAACCGCTTCCCGGCCGCGTTCACCGTGATCGAGCCGGGAAGGGTCATTTCCACGTTCCCCATCCGGCCGGACCGCACGCCGTCGTACTCGTGCGAGGCCTCGGAAATCACCGGCACACCCCAGATGGCGGTCATGTCCGCCACCGCGGCGCCGGCCTTCAGCCCCAGCTCCAGGCCGTCGCCCTCGTTGGACGGCGCGCTGATAGGCGTCACCGGAAACGGCAGGAACGCCCGGCGCAACCGCCCGGGTTCCATTCGAAACCGCCGGAAGCGAGCACGACGGCGCCCGCTGAGATGGTTTTGCCGGCTGCAACGCCGCCGAGGGTCACCGTCCACTTGTCACCATCGCGGACCAGGTCATCGACCGGCGCGGAGACTGCGATCTCCACGCCGCGGTCCAGCGCACTCGCCAGCAGCGACCCCACCAGGGCGCCGCCCATCGTCCGCACGCCCGCGGAGGCCCGCCGGGCCAGCAGCTCCGGATCAGCCGCGCGGCCGTTAAGCTGGTCGCGCTCGGTCATGGTCAGGAGCGGAAAATACGACGACGGCCGGATCGCCTCCGCGAGGCCCGGGTACCCCGACGGGTCGAAGGCACCGTTGTCCAGGCTGCGCCCGCCGTCGGCCGCGCCCTGCCATTCCATGTGGTAATCCGGGCGGGCGATCGGTGTCAGCGACAGCCGGGTTTCGGCGTCGAGATAGGCGACGGCGCGTGGCGCCATGGTGACATACCACTCCACTTCTTCACGGGTCAGCCCGTGCCCGGCGGCCTCGGTCAGGTAGGCGACGCCGTCCTCACGGCTGTCCCGGTACCCGGCCTGCCGGGCGAGGTGGTTGTTCGGCGCCCATATCACGCCGCCCCCGGCCGCAGTAGTGCCGCCGAGCAGTGCGGCCTTCTCCGCCACCAGCACCCTCAGCCCCGCATCGGCCGCCCGGACCGCGGCGACCAGGCCGGCCGCACCGCTGCCCGCAACCACCACGTCGTAGGTGCCCTCGATGTTCCGTGCGGGCGTAAGCAGCGGGCCCGACGCCGTGCCGCTCACGGCGTCGCCTCCGCTCACGCCCGGGCCTCCGTCATTGCGGCAGTCCCCGCTGGGCGGGCCGACTGCGCGGACGGCATGTCCACCACGATCTTCCCCACCGGTTCGGATCGGCTGCGCATCAGTTCGAAGGCCTGCTGCAGGTCCTCGAAGCGGAAACGGTGGGTCAGTAGCGCGCGGGCCTGGTCGCGGTGCCGGGCCAGCAGTTCCAGCCCTGCCGGGATGAGGTTCAGGCTGTTCCGGCTGCCCAGCAGGTCGATCTCCTTGAAAGGGATGGCGTTCATCGGGACGGACGCGGTCCGCGCCGAAATCCCCACCTGCACGATCCGTCCGGCGCTCGCCACCAGGCGTATGGCGGTTTCCAGCGAGGACGGAACGCCTGTGGCCTCAATGACCAGCTCCGGGCGGGACGAATCCGTCAGCGCATCCAGCCGGGCGGCCTGGTCCGCGCCGGGGAAATCCGCACGGGGATCCACCAGCAGCGTATCGACGGCGCCAAACATGGAAGCCAGCGCCAGCCGGTCCGGCTCGGTGTCGGCGCAAACGACGTTCACACCCAGATCGGTCAGGTACAGCGTGGCGAGCAGCCCGATCGGACCGCTGCCCAGCACCAGGGCTGTTTCTCCCGGAGATGGCCGCCCCCGGTTCACCGCCTGCATGGCGATGGACGCGGGCTCGGCCACGGCCGCGAGATCCAGTTCCAGGCCGTCCGGGACAGGGCAGAGCTTCTCCGCCGGCACGCTGACCAGCTCCACGAGCGCGCCGTCCGAATAGCACCCGATGCAGCCGATGTTCTCGCAGACGTTGAACCGGCCCAGGCGGCACGGGCGGCAGCGTCCGCAGTAGACCACCGGGCTGACGGCAACGCGGTCGCCGGCGCGGATGCCGGCGTCGTTGTCTCCGATGGCCTCGACGATGCCGGCGAATTCATGGCCTTGGATGACCGGCAGCCCGGCCGGATAGTCGTCCTCCCAGATGTGCAGGTCAGTCCCGCAGAGGGTGACGTTGTGGACACGGACCAGGGCATGGCCCGGCTCGAGGGCCGGCTGCGGAACGTCCTCGTACCGGAGCGTCTCCTTGGAGATGGTGCGCGCGATCAGCATGGCGCGCTCCTAGTTCCGCGTGGTGCCGGCGCCGGCGTCGGCATCAAAGAAGACGTTCCACTGCCGGATGCTGCGCTGCTCCACAAGGCCGTTGCGATAGAACGGGTCCTGGTCCATCAGGGCCTCGACGTCGGCCTTCGAGTCAGCCTCGATGATCAGGAGCGCGCCTGGTTCCTCCTCCGGCCCGAACGGACCGCTCTTCATCAGTGTGCCGTCGTCGAACTGCTCCTGCAGGAATTCCACGTGGCGGGGGCGGTGTTCGTCCCGGCCTGCGGACGAGTCGGCGGTGTAGGCGTAGGTGACGGCGAATGTTCCCATGGTGTGTCCTCATCGTTGAGTGGATGTTCCCTCCATCGTGGCCACCGGGATTGTGCCGCGTCCAACACTTATTTGGTCAATGAGTATGTGTGGAAAGCACATAATGTACGACGGCGGGAACCGGGGCTGGGTGCCTCAGCTGACCTGGGTGCCAGCCCGTGGATACCGGCTCAGCCGGCCGGCGTCGGGAGGACTTCCTCGGCGATGGCCAGAGCCAGTGCCAGGGCGGGGGAGATGCCGGCGGGGTTCCAGGCGAGGCCTGATTCCAGCAGGGGCGCGGTGCCGTTCAGCGGGATGAACACGGTGCCCCCCGGCATGATGCTGGCGACGGAGGAGGGCATCAGGCTGACCCCGACGCCGCCGGCAACGAGCGACAGCGCGGTGTACGGATCCGTGACTTCCTGTGCCACCCTTGGCCGGAACCCGGCGGCCGCGCAGGCGGCGAAGATGGCCTCGCGGAGCGTGGATCCCTGAGCGGCGCGCATGGTGACAAAACCGTCGTCGGCCAATTCGGCAAGCCTGACCGCCGGCCGTTCGGCCAGCGGGTGGTCCACGGGAACGGTGGCGCCGAGCTGTTCGAGCGCGATGCTGCGCGTGGACAGCGGGCCGGCATCGAGTGGCAGTCCGACGAAGGCGAGGTCCAGCGAACCGTTGCGGAGCTGCTGCAGGGCATCCTGGGTCAGCAGGCCGCCGGTGAGGGTCAGATCCAGGGACGGGTAGCGGTGGCGGAGCGCCCGGGTCAGCGGGGGAAGCGTTCGATGATTCAGCGCTCCGGAAAAACCGATGCTGAGCCGGCCGTAGAACGTGCCGGGTTCGGTGACGGCGGAACGGCGGGCGAGATCAAGTTCGTCGATAATCCGGCGGGCGTGGGGGAGAAAGGCGACACCCGCCGTCGTCATGGCCACCGAGCGGGTGTTGCGCTCAAACAGATCCGAGCCCAGCTCCTTCTCGAGCTTCCTGATGGTCTGGCTTAGCGGCGACTGGGCCATGCGGAGGCGGTGCGCTGCCCGGCCGAAGTGCAGTTCCTCGGCCACGGCAAGGAACGCCTCAATCTGCCGAAGCTCCATCCGGTTCCTCCTGTGCCCTCGAAACGGCAGAACTATCCCACGAAAAGGCAGATAATGCCCTCAAATCGGCAATTTGAGGGCATTATCTGCCAGTTCGCGCTCCGCTGGGTGCTACTTGACCGGGTTGCCCAGCTGCCGCAGCGGGGTCTTGTGTGTTTCGCGGGCCCAGTACGCACCGGCCACAGCCAGCAGGGATGAGGCCGCGACGATCCAGGCGGCGGGGACCCCAGTTGGCCTTGTCCGCGCCGACCAGCGCGGTGCCCAGCAGCGGCGTGAAGCCGGCGCAGAGGATGCCGACCTGCAGGCCGATTGCCATGCCCGAGTAGCGGACCTTGACGTTGAACAGCTCGGAGAACCAGGCCGGGTAAATCGCGTTGGACATGGAGTACGTGCCGGCGGTGATCACGGTGCTGGCGAGGAAGATCATGGGGATGTTGCCCGTGGAGATAACGGAGAAGTACACAAAGATCATGAGCCCGGATCCGAGGACGCCTGCGATGAACACCGGGCGCCGGCCGAAGCGGTCCGAAAGATGGGCCAGCAGCGGCTGGCTGAACATGGCGATGACGTTGCCCAGGATACTTACCCACAGCATGGTGGACGCCGGGACGCCGACGGACACGGCATAAGCCAGGCCGAAGGACTGCATGAAGGTGTTGGTGACGGTCTCGAAGGACATCAGGGCAACCTGGAAGAACTGCGCCGGGTGGGTCTTGAACATCTTGGCGAAGGGGAGCTTCACCAGTTCGCCGTGATCGTGCTTTTCCTCGAAGACCTCGGGCTCCTCGAGGGAACGCCGGACCAGGTAAGCGACCACCAGCACCACGAGGGACAGCCAGAACGGGATGCGCCAGCCCCAGGCGAGGCGGTCCGCCTCGCTCATTGCGGCCACGGGAAGGAACGCGAGCGAAGCCAGGACGATGCCAGCGGAGATGCCGCTCATGGCGAAGCTCGCGAAGAAGCCGCGGCGGCCCTCGGGAGCCTCCTCGGTGGACAGGGCGGAGGCGCCGGCGGTTTCCGCGCCGGCTGACAGGCCCTGCATGAGACGCAGGAGCACCAGCAGGGCGGGGGCCCAGTAGCCGGCGGTGTTGAAGTCCGGCAGGGCGCCGATCAGGAACGTGGCCGATCCCATGAGCACCAGGGTCAGGACGAGGGTGTTCTTGCGGCCGATCTTGTCCCCAAGGTGGCCGAAGACGACGGCGCCGAAGGGGCGGGCCACGTAGGCCACGCCGAAGGTGGTAAACGAGGCGATGAGGGCGACGGTGGCATCGCCCGCCGGGAAGAAGATCTTGGAGAAGACCAGTGACGCCGCGGTGGCGTAGATGAAGAAGTCGTAGTACTCCAGCGCACCGCCAAGGAAGGCGGCGAGGGCGGCCTTCTTGGCCCGCTTGAGCTGGTACTGCTTCGCCTCAGCGGTCTGGGTGGGGGCGAGATCGGTCATTGCAAGGGGTCCTTCCGCACTGAAAGACGGGGTCCGAATTGTTGATTTGTGCGTATCGCGAACAGCCGTGCGATATGCGACTAGAAAAAGGATAGCGCAGAGTGAAGCTGCTCACAATCCGGTTTTGTTTGTCCGCACCCGGCCGGATGGCGGCCCGTATTCTTGGTACGTCAGGAACAGTGCGCAGCTTCCATACGTCCGGGCGGTCATCGCTGGAGGTTGCCGGGAGGTGCAGGGAGCTCATGGACGAACAGCCGGCCTACTTTGTGAAATCGGTCGAGAAGGCGTTTGACGTGCTGCGTGCCTTCACCCCGGACACTCCCCGGTTGACCGTGTCCCAGGTGGCCGCGGCGGCGGATATGACCCGGGCTTCCGCCCGGCGGTTCCTTCTCACCCTGGCCGACCTTGGCTACCTGCGGGCGGACGGGGCGCATTTCGAGCTGACCGCGCGCTCGCTGGACATCGGGCGGTCCTTCCTGGCCAACCTCGAGCTTCCGGCCATTGCAGACCGTCACTTGAAGGCGCTCGCTGCCGAACTGAACGAGACCACGTCCCTCTGCATTCTGGACGGGGCCGACGTCGTGTACGTCGCCTGCGTGCCCTCGCCCCGGCTGCTCAGTGTGACCATCACCGTGGGCACCAGGTTCCCGGCGTGGGCCACTTCCATGGGGCGCGTGCTGCTGGGCGCCCTGATTGAGGCGGATCTGCAGGCCTACTTCGAAACCGTGCGGCTGCAGAAGCTGACCGAGCACTCCGTTGCCAGCCTGGAGCAGCTGCGGGCTGAAATCGAGCGGGCCAGGTCCAAAGGGTGGGCCATGGTCTCGCAGGAACTGGAAGAGGGGCTGCGCGGCGTGGCGGTGCCGGTGTGCCGCGGCCACGAGGTGGTGGCGGCCGTCAATGTTTCCCTGCAGACGCACCGGTCACCTGCCGAGGACATTGAAAAGTCCGTGGTGCCGGGCCTGCAGGAGGCAGCCCGGCAGATCGGCCTGGACTACGGCGGGGACGCGTCCGGGCTGCGGCGGGCCTGATGGCCAACTCGCCCTCCGGCGAATCCGTCATTCAGCGCGTGGTGAAGATCCTGGATGCCTTTTCGAAGGGCAGGCCGCGGATGTCGCTGAGCGAACTGGCCCGGGCTACCGGCATGTCCAGCAGCACCGCCCACCGGCTGGCCAACGATCTGGTGGACAGCGGGCTGCTGAACCGCAGTGAGGCAGGGGACTACGGCGTGGGCATGAAGATGTGGGAACTGGCATCACGCAGCAACCCGCTCGAGGAATTCCGGCGGCGGGGCCTTCCGTTCCTCGAAGGCGTCCACGCCGCTGTCCGTGAGCAGGTCTCCCTCTCCATTCCCGACGTCGGTTCCGGCACCGTGCTCTACCTGGAACAGCTGGACCGGCACGGCACCGCCACCAACCTGGCCGCTGTGGCCGGCCGGCTCCTGATCCACAACACATCCTCCGGCATGGCCATGATGGCGCACATGCCCCGCGACGTGCAGGAGCGGTTCCTGGCGGGGCCGCTGGAGAAAACCACGGCCGCCACGGAGACCGACCCGGTGCGGCTGCGCGCCCAGCTCGCCCTGATCCGCGAGCGCGGGTACGTCCGCATGGCCGGCGTCCTGGTCAAGGAAAACACTGCCTACGCCGTCCCCGTCTTTGGCGAGGGCAACAGCGTGATCGGAGCGATCGCCGTCGTAATTCCGACGGCGGACGAGGACCCGAAGGTGGTCCTTCCGGTCCTGGTGGCCGCAGGCCGCGGCCTGTCCCGGACCATGGGCGCAGAGCGCCGCCCGTACGGCACACGGCCCTGGCTTCAGGGCACCTGACGTCGGCGCTTAACGGCCTACCCGGCGCGTCTGCGGCACACCGCCGTCCCGTTGAACGGGAAATTTCGCCGCAGCGCTTGTCCCTGCTCCTAGTGTTTTCCTCCAGAGCGACAGCCACCTGACACGGTGCAGGCTCAACCCTTCGGCCCCCACCAACCTCGGTGCCGGCCGCCCTGGAAACTCAATGAGGAGAACCTATGGGACCTGTCCAGCCCCCAACCCCCGCCGTGGAGACCGCCGTCCTGGAACGCGCGGAGAGCCTTCCGGCGAAGACCCCGCGGAAGGCCGCCCTGGCCTCCTTCCTCGGCTCCACGCTGGAGTACTACGACTTCTTCATCTACGGCACGGCAGCCGCGCTCGTCTTCCCGAAGATCTTCTTCCCAGGCGGAGACCCGGTGGTGGCCCTGCTTGGCGCGATGGCCACGTTTGGCGTCGGCTATCTTGCGCGGCCCCTCGGCGGCGTCATCATGAGCCACTTCGGCGACAGGATCGGCCGGAAGCAGGCGCTGATGATCACGCTGGTGATCATGGGCGTGGCCTCGATCGGCATCGGCTTCCTGCCCACCTATGACCAGATCGGCTACTGGGCCACGTCGCTGCTCCTGGCGGGCCGGCTGGCGCAGGGATTCTCCGCCGGTGCCGAGTCCGCCGGCGCGTCCACCCTGACCATGGAGCACTCCCCGGAAGGACGCCGCGGCTTCTTCACCAGCTTCGTGATGACCGGCTACGCCTCCGGCATGGTGCTCTCCACGGTGGTGTTCATTCCCCTCGCCGCCCTTCCCGAGGAGCAGCTGCTCGGCTGGGGTTGGCGCGTCCCGTTCTGGCTGTCCGCTGTGGTGCTGCTGGTCGCTTACTGGATCCGCACCCGGCTTGAGGAGCCGCCCGTGTTCGAGGAGACAGTGGAAGCGAAGAAGCCCAACGGCATCCCGGCAGCCGAGGTGCTGAAGACGCAGTGGCGCGACGTCCTGCGCGTGGCCCTCGTGATGCTGTTCTCCGTCATGCAGACCACCTTCACGGTTTATGCGCTGGCTTACGCCACGGGCAAGGGCATCGGCCTGGACCGGACCCTCATGCTTACCGTCAACGCCGTCACCATAGGCCTGTCCATGTTCACCATCCCGCTGGCCGGCATCATCTCGGACCGGGTCGGCCGCAAGAAGGTGCTCCTGGTGGGTTCCCTCGGCTGCGCCGTCACCTCGTTCGGCTACTTCTGGGCCATCAGCGAGCACAACGTCGCCTTGATCTTCGTCTTCGGCTTCCTGAACATGTCCG
Organism: Arthrobacter sp. OAP107; assembly: GCF_040546765.1. Taxonomy (NCBI): domain Bacteria; kingdom Bacillati; phylum Actinomycetota; class Actinomycetes; order Micrococcales; family Micrococcaceae; genus Arthrobacter; species Arthrobacter sp. OAP107. The sequence continues at coordinate 510,328 of NZ_JBEPOK010000001.1, forward strand.
TCTTCTACTCCTGCTGGAACGGTGTGTGGACCGTCTTCTTCCCCGAGATGTTCCCGGCGCCGGTCCGCTACTCCGGAATGGCCATCGGCAGCCAGGTGGGCCTGATCCTCACGGGCTTCGCTCCCGCCATCGCCACCGTCCTGGCCCAGCCGGGTCCCGGCGGCTGGATTCCGGTGGCAGTCTTCACCGTGGCCTGCCTGGCAGTCTCCGCGGTCGCCATCGCCACGGCCCGCGAAACACACAAGACACCGCTCGAGGAGCTCGGCCTGCCGCGCCAGGGCCGGATGTCCGCCTGACGCCCCGGCCCCGCTCAGAACCACCTCGCCCCTCTCAGAAAGAAAGTTGGAACCATGACCCCGCCATCAACCGCCCCCCGCACGTACCGAGCCGGCATCGTGGGCTGCGGCGCCATCTCCCGCAACCACCTCGAGGCCTTCGGCGCCCTGGACAACGTGCAGGTGGTGGGGGTGTGCGACATCGACATGGACCGGGCACGCGCCACCGCCCGGAACTGGGACGTGCCGAACGCGGTGAACACCGTGGACGAGCTCCTGGCGCTGGGCGTGGACATCGTCTCGGTCTGCACGCCCCACCCCACCCATGAAGAGGTGGTGCTCAAGGCTGCGGCAGCAGGGGTGCACGTGCTGTGCGAGAAGCCGATCGCCACACGGCTCGAGCCGGCCGCGGCGCATGGTGGAGGCGTGCGAGGAGGCCGGCGTGCAGTTCGGGGCGCTGTTCCAGCGCCGCTTCTGGCCGGCCGCCCAGAAGATCCGCTCCGCCATCGACGACGGGACGCTGGGCCGGCCCCTCATGGCCCAGTGCTCGGTGATGCTGCACCGCGCGCCGGAATACTATTCCCGCGACGCGTGGCGGGGCACCTGGGAGAACGACGGCGGCGGCGTCCTCATGACGCAGGCCATCCACCAGATCGACCTGCTGCAGTGGTACCTCGGCGACGTGGCGGAGGTCTACGGGAAGGTCAACACCTTCAGGCACGGCGACTACATCGAGGTGGAGGATTCCGCCACTGCGGTCATCACCTTCACCTCCGGCGCCATGGCAACGCTGGAGGCGTCGACGGCAGTGTCCCCCAACCTGGGCATCCAGCTCCGGATCACGGGCGAAACGGGTGCCTCGGCATCGCTGACAGAGTTTCCCGAGGGCAGCGACGGCCGGCTGGACCTGTGGGCCGTCGGGGAGAAGATCGCCGTGGAGCCCGTCCATCCGGAGGGCGTGGAGCCGAACGTCGATCTCTCCACCATCAACGGCCAGCTGATTCCGCACCACACCAGCCAGGTCCGCGACTTCGTGCAGGCGCTGGACGCCGGCACCGAGCCCGCCATCACCGGCAAGGACGCCCTCAAATCGCTGCGGATCCTGCTGGCGGTCTACGAGTCCTCGCGCACCGGGCGGCCCGTCCGCTTCAAGGACGTCCAGGTTCCGTCGGCAGTCAAGGTGCCGGCCGACGTCGAGGTTTCAGCCGAAACCCGCGTTCCGGCGGAAGCGGCGGGCTAGGCCATGACGGAACGCTACGCTGCCCGCCCGCTCACCCTGGGCCGGAACGGCCGCACGCCGCGGACCCTCCGCAACCGGCTCGCCTCCGCCCCGATGGAACGCAACTACGGGACGACCGACGGGCACATCACCGAGCAGTACATCGACTACCTCGTCACCCGGGCCAGGGCCGGCCTCGGACTGGTCACCACCGAAGCCACCTACGTGCGGGCCGACGGCAAGGGCCGCACCCACCAGCTCGGCCTGCACACCGACGCCGTGGTTCCCGGGCTGCGCAGGCTCACCGACGCGCTGCACGCGGAAGGTGCGCTGGCCGCCGTCGAACTTAACCACGGCGGCCGGACCGCCCAGACGGCCGTGTCCGGGCACAAGAACGTGGCGCCGTCGCCGGTGCCGTGCGCAGTGGCGGGCGGGGAAGTGCCGCTGGAACTGACCGCGGAGGAATGCCACGGCCTGGTGGCGTCCTACGCCGCGGCAGCCCGCCGGGCCGTGGCCGCCGGCTTCGACGTGATCAATATCCACGGCGCGCACGGCTACCTGATCCACCAGTTCATGTCGCCCATCTCCAACCACCGCACGGACGAGTTCGCCGCCCCGGAGCACTTCCTGAACCTGGTCATCGACGCCGTCCGGGAGGCGGCGCCGGACGCCATTGTGGGGGTGCGGGTGTCCGTCGTGGAGGGCCCGGCGGGCGGCATCAGCGCAGAACAGCAGGTGGCCATCATGGCCAAAGCGCACCTTGACCGGCTGGATTTCCTGGACCTGTCCGCGGGCAGCTACGACGCCGGCGAATGGATCGTGCAGCCCGGCGAGTGGAAACCGGGCCTGCTCCGGGACTACGCCGCGGCGTACCGGCAGTTCGGGCTTCCGCTGGGCATGGCTGGCAGGCTGAACTCCCCGGCCGTGATCGAGGAGGTCCTCGGCGACGGCGTCTGCGACTTCGTCAGCCTGGCCCGCGCCATCCACGCGGACCCCGCCTTTGTGGGCGGCGTCCTGCACGGTGAGGCGTACCGTCCATGCATCGCCTGCAACGTCTGCATCGATACCCTCGGCCAGGGGCAGGTCACGTGCACCGTCAACCCCGCCGTCGGGCGCTCCCAGGTTCCCGTTCCGACGCCGGCGGTCAAGCCGGGCACCAGGGTGGCCGTGGTGGGCGCCGGCCCGGCGGGCCTCACCGCCGCCCGGGAACTTGCCCTGGCAGGTGCGCAGGTCACCGTGCTCGACGACGGTGCCCGGCTGGGCGGGCAGTTCTCCCTCGCCGAACAGATGAAGTCGACGCCGGACTTCCACCGCTTCACCGACTGGTCCGCCGCCGAGAACGACCGCTTGGGTGTTGACGTCCGGCTGGGCAGCCGGGTGGATCCCAGCGACGTTGGGACGCTGGTCCGGGAAACCGGGGCCGACGCCGTGGTGCTGGCCACCGGCGGGACCCGGCCCGGCGCCGGCTTTCCCGGCGCCGATCTGCCCGGCGTGACGGACGTGCGCGACTGGCTCGCCGCCCACCCCGAAGTGCTGAACGGCGGCGGCGTCCCGGACGCCGTGACCATCTGGGGTGCGGATTCGGTGGCGATGAGCCTGGCCGACACCCTCGCGGACCGCGGCACCGCGGTGCTGCTGGTGGGGCAGCAGGAGGTCCTCGCGCCCGAATCCGGGCGCCGGGCCAAGATCCTTGCCGTGCCCCGGCTCGAACAGAATCCCCGGGTCCGGGTCCGGCTGGGTGCCACGATCGAGGAGTACGACGGCGGCCGGATCCGGATCGCCGGCACGTCCCCGAACGGGGCCGCCCGGGAATGGCTGGACGCCCCGGGGAGCCTGCTGGTGTCCCGTTCGGTGCTGCCGCTTGACGGTTCCGTCCCCGCAGAGCGCCGCGAGGCAGGCCTGGCCCGGGCGGCCGGCGTGCCGGTGGCGTACGCCGGAACAGTGGTGGACCAGGCCTCGGCCATCGCCTCCAACGCGGTGAAAAGCGGGTATGACGCCGCGCAGCGCATCGCCGCGGCACTCGCCGTCCCGACCCCTCGAACTCAGCATGAACGGAGCAGCATCATGACCGCACCGCGCCGGCAGCTGGGCCTGGCCCAGCTGTCCCTGCTCAACACCGCCCCGCCGCAGCTGGTAACCATCGCCCGGGAAGCCGGCTTCGGCTTCATCGGCGCCCGCGTCCGCCCCGTCACGCCGAACGAGCGGCCCTACGACCTGCAGCCGGGGTCGCCGATGCTGAGGGAGACCCTGGCCCGGATGGACGACACCGGGGTCACCGTCCGCGACATCGAGTTCCTGCTGCTGGACGGCACCGACCAGCGCGACGCGTGGCTGGCCATGATGGCGGCCGGGCAGGCCCTCGGTGCGGCCTCCCTGACGGTGGCCGCGTCCGATCCCGACACTGCCCGCCTCGCAGACACCCTGGCGCGCATGACGGAGGACGGCCGCAACCACGGAATCGTCCCCACGCTGGAACCCATCTCCTACCAGGCAGTGAACTCCATCCCCGCCGCGGTGGCGCTGGCCCGCACGTCGGGCTGCAGCATCGTGGCGGACGCGCTCCACCTGAACCGCTTCGGGGCCGTCCGGGGCTCCGTGCAGTGGCAGGACCTTGTGGCGAACCGTGGCCTGGTGCCGATGCTGCAGCTGTGCGACGGGCCGGCCGCGCATCCGGCTGACCGTGCGGCGCTGGTGGCCGAGTCCCGCTCGGAGCGCGGTGTTCCAGGGGAAGGCGGCTTCGACCTTGCCGCCCTGGTCAATGTTTTCCCCGCCGATGTTCCGGTGAGCGTGGAGGTGCCGTCGGACACCACGGTGGCCCGGCTGGGGGAGCTCGGTTGGGCACGGAAGCTCAAAGCTGCAGCCGACGGGGTGCTGCAGGAAGCGGACAACTTCCAGAAAGCAGGAACCAAGTGAGCGAAGCACTGGAAAGCGAAGCGCTGGAAAGCACGACGGCGGAACCGGCGCCCGGCGTCGTCATTCCCCTGATCGGCCTGGGCACCTGGCCGATGACCGGCGGGGAGGCCACCGACGCGGTGGCCCGCGCCATCGCCAACGGGTACCGGCACATCGATACAGCCGAAAACTACGGCAACGAGGAGGCCGTGGGGGAGGGGATCCGCCGCAGCGGAATTGCCCGCGGCGACCTGTTCCTGACCACCAAGTTCAACAGCCAGTGGCATGGCAGGACGGGTGTGCGTGAGGCCTTCGGCGCGGCAACCCGGCGGCTCGGTACCGAATACCTTGACCTCTTCCTGGTCCACTGGCCGAATCCGTCCAAAGGCCGGTTCGTCGAGGCGGCGGAGGAGCTCCTTGAGCTGGCCGGTGAGGGGCTGATCAGGTGCTGGGGTGTCTCCAACTTCAAGCCGGCCCACCTGCGGGAACTGCAGGCGGCAGGCCTGGAAACACCGCTCAACCAGGTCCAGATCGATCCCGAAACCCAGCAGCCGGAGCAGCTGGCCTTCCACCGGGAGCACGGCATCCTCACCGCCGCGTACAGCCCGCTGGGCCGCAGCGGCGGCTTCCTCTCGGACCCGGCCGTCACGGGCCCCGCCGGGGCGCACGGCAAGACGCCGGCGCAGGTGGTCCTCCGCTGGCAGGTCCAGTCCGGCCGGGTGGCCATCCCCAAGTCCGCCGACGGCCGGCGGCAGCGCGAAAACCTCGACGTCTTCGGCTTCGCGCTCACCGAGGCGGAAATGGCCGGCATCGACGCCCTGGACACGGGCGCGCCGCCGCGGCTCGACTCGGACCAATTCGGACACTGAAAGAACCACTGGAGCAAGAAATGACCTTCCCGACTGATGCAACAACACCCACCGCCGACACCCTTGACTGCGACGCCCTTAGCTGCGACGTCCTGGTGGTGGGCTCCGGCGCGGGTGGCCTGGCCGCCGCCGTAACAGCGGCGTACCACGGCCTGAAAGTGGTGGTGGTGGAAAAGGCGGACGTGTGCGGCGGCGCCACGGCATGGTCGGGCGGCTGGGCCTGGGCGCCTGGTAATCCGCTGGCCAGGGCTGCCGGCGTCACCGAGGACAAGGAGTCCTTCCGGACCTACCTCCGCAGCGTCCTGGGGGCCGACTACCAAGCCGACAGGGTGGACGCGTTCCTGGAGGCCGTGCCGCACATGGTGGGCTTCTTCCACCAGAAGACGTCGCTGCAGTTCGTCCCCGGCGCCAGGATCAACGACATCTACGGCGGGCTTCCCGGCGCCGGGACCGGGCACCGCTCGGTGGGGCCCAAGCCGATGAACGCCCGGCGGATCCGTCCCGAGGTGCGCGCCAAGCTTCGGCACCAGCTGTACGAGACCTCGTTCCTGGGAATGGGCATCATGGCAGGACCGGACTTGTCCAAATTCCTGTCCGCGTCCCGGGGCAATCCGCGCGGGATCTTCCATGCGGGCTGGCGCTTCGGCCGGCACATGCTGGATCTGCTGATACACCGGCGCAACATGCAGCTGGTCAACGGCACGGCCCTGACCGGCAGGCTGCTGCACTCGGCAGACCGCTTCGGCGTGGACATCCGCGTCTCCACGCCGGCCCGGCGCCTGCTGACCGACCGGGCAGGCGCGGTGACGGGCGCCGTCGTCGGAACCCCCAAAGGGGAGCTGCAGATCAATGCTTCACGCGGTGTGGTCCTTGCCGCCGGCGGTTTCCCGCAGGATATGGAGCGCCGGAAGGAGCTGTTCCCGCACACGCCTACCGGGCGAGAGCACTGGACGCTGGCGCCTGCCGAGGCCAGCGGCGACGGCATCAGCCTGGGCCAGCAGGTGGGCGCCCGCTTCCGGAGCGACGTGAAATCCGCGGCGGCGTGGTGCCCGGTGTCGCTGGTGCCGTACCGCAACGGCCGCACCGGCACCTTCCCGCACATCATGGACCGCGCCAAGCCGGGCAGCATCGGCGTCCTGCGCAGCGGGAAGCGGTTCGTCAACGAGGCCAACGGGTACTACGACTACGTGGCCGCGATGCTGGCGGCCACGCCGGCGGGGGAGCAAGCGGAGGCCTGGCAGATCGCCGACTCCCGCTTTGTGCGTCGCTTCCCGCTGGGCATGGCCAAGCCGCTGCCCGTCCCGCTCTTTCCCTACCTGCGGTCCGGCTACCTGAAGAAGGGCCGCACGCTTGAGGAACTTGCCGCCCGCTGCGGCATCGATCCCGCCGGGCTGAGGGAAACGGTGGAGCGGTTCAACCGCCATGCGGCCGACGGCGTCGATCCCGACTTCGGCCGCGGCTCCACGTCCTTCAACCGGTACGGCGGTGACGCCACGGTGACGCCGAACCCATCGCTGGGCGCCATCGAGAAGGGCCCGTTCTACGCCGTGCGCGTGGTGCCGGGCAGCTTCGGCACGTTCGCCGGGCTGGACGTGGACGGCCGCGCCCGCGCCCTGGACGGCGCCGGCCGGCCCATCCCGGGGCTGTACGTCGCCGGCAACGACCAGGCCAGCGTGATGGGCGGGCACTACCCGGCCGGCGGCATCAACCTCGGCCCGGCCCTCGCGTTCGGATACGTCGCCGGCCGCGACCTCGCCGGCGCCGTCGAGTACGAGGACGACGGGACGGTGCCGGCGGAAACCGCTGAGAAGTCAGCCCATTGACACCCGTCCTGCCGGACCATATCCTACAACCAAATGGTTGTAGATCAGCTTAGCGATGCCGAACTCGACCGCCTCTTCCAGGCGTTCGCAGACACCACCCGGCGGGACATCATGCGCCGGGTGACGGTGGGCGAGTATTCGGTGACCGGCCTGGCGGCCCTCTACGCCATGAGCTTTGCCGCCGTTCAAAAGCACGTGGCGGTGTTGGAACGCGCCTCCCTGGTCACCAAGGAGAAGCGCGGAAGGGAGCAGATCGTGCGGGGCAACCATGACGGCCTGGAAAAGGCCCGCCGGCTGCTGGACGAGTACGAGGCGATCTGGCGGCAGCGCGTCGCCCGGATCGCAGACATCCTCGCTGAAGAACTCACTGAAGAATAGGAAGGGTCCGGCAATGACGGTCATCAGTTCCACCAAGAATCCCGAGGCACTCAGCTTCGTCCTCGTGGCAGAGTTGGACGCCGACGTGAAACGCGTCTGGCAGATCTGGGAAGACCCGCGGCAGCTCGAGCGCTGGTGGGGCCCGCCCACCTGGCCGGCAACATTCAGCCAGTACGAATTCACCCCCGGCGGCGAGGCTTCGTATTACATGACCGGACCGGAAGGTGAGAAGGGATACGGCTGGTGGCGCATCACCGACATCGAGGCGCCGCACCGTCTCGAGTTCGACGAAGGCTTCGCTGACGACAACGGCGCACCGGTGGAGGCCATGGGCAGCGCGCACGCCACGGTCACCCTCGAGGACATCGGCGGGCGAACCCGGATGACCGTCCACTCCGTCTTCGAGTCCGAAGAGCAGATGAACCAGATGATGGAGATGGGCATGGAAGAGGGAATGAGGGAGGCTGCCGGACAGATCGACGCCCTCCTGGCCGAGCCCGCCCGCGCCTGACTTATTCGGGCACAACGCAAGAGGACGACGGCGGGAATGTCCCGCCGTCGTCCTCTTGCGTTTTGTCCGGGGTACTGGCTATCCGGGTGCTGGCTAGAGGCCCGCGGTGTTCAGGCTGAGCGTGAAGGTGTTCGGGCCGGTCAGGTGGACCGCAACGTCATTCTTGTGGGCGTTGGCCCGGCTCGAAAAATCGTGCACCAGCGACTCCAGTGTGTGGTCCACTGCGGAACGGTCCCAGATCTTGATCGTCATTGATTCAGCGTTGTCAAAGGTCATTTCTCAGTGCTTTCGTGTCTGGGCAAGGCGCCTATGCGATGCCGCGGAACAGGACAGCCCAGGAACGCTCGGAGGCCGGGGGCAGCTCGACGAGCTCACCGGTTTGGCCTCATTGCGTCCACCAGGATTTTGTTGTGTTTGAACTTCTAAGCCCGTGTCGGAAAGCGTATTCCAAGCAGGCTTCACTCTATGATGCACAGGCGCGGGAAGGCTTTTCAACCGGAAACGGCCCAAATGGCGGGTGAGGTTTGACACATGCCCCTCCGCGCGAACGTACACTTGGGGCCCTCAGGAAACGCTTCCCGAGGGCCCCAAGTGTACGTTCGCGCAGGGTGGGGGCGCCGGAGTCAGCCGTCGTCCTCGTTACTGTTGGCCCCCGTGCCCGGCTTAGCGGATCACCGCCAGCACCGAGCCGGAGGTGATCAGGTCTCCGGCTCCGGCGGCCACGCCGGAAAGAACGCCGCCCCGGTGGGCGGGGACGCTGGTTTCCATCTTCATGGCCTCCAGGACCACCACGGGATCGCCGGCGGTCACTTCGGCGCCCGGCTCCACGAGCCACTTCACCACGGTGCCGCTCATGGCGGCGCGGAGTTCCGCCGGGTCGGCGGCGCGGGCAGCGCCATCGCCTGAACCGCCGTCGGAGGGGCCGCCGTCGGACAAGCCGGCGGCTGCGGCGTCCAGACCGCCGGGAAGCGCCTGGCCCGAGCGTGCCCAGCCGTCCAGCAGGTCAGCCGGCAGCCCAACGGCAAGCCGGCGGCCGTCCACGTCCACGGTGATGGTGCGCCGGCGGCCTTCCGGGCCGGAGGGGCTGAAATCGGGATCGGCCGGGACGCTGTCCGCGAAGTCTGTCTCGATCCAGCGGGTGTGGACATCCAGCCCGGTCTCGGAGGTGAAGTCGGGAGCCTCCACCACGGCGCGGTGGAAGGGGAGAACGGTGGCCACTCCGGTGATGCTGATTTCGGCCAGGGCCCGGCGGGCGCGGCGCAGCGCCTGCTGGCGGTCGGCGCCGGTGACGATCAGCTTCGCTAGGAGCGAGTCGAACTGCGGCGCCACGAAGGAACCTGAGCGGACTCCGGTGTCCAGCCGGATGCCGGGGCCGGTAGGTACGGTGAACCCGCTGACGGTGCCGGGGGAGGGCAGGAAGCCGCGCCCCACGTCCTCGGCGTTGATCCGGAATTCAAACGCATGGCCGCGGGGGGCCGGATCTTCGGTGTGGCGGAGCCGCTCTCCTGCGGCGATCCGTAACTGCTCCTGGACCAGGTCGATGCCCGTGGTTTCCTCGGTGATGGGATGTTCCACCTGCAGCCGCGTGTTCACCTCGAGGAAGGCGACCGTGCCGTCGGCGGCGACCAGGAACTCCACCGTCCCCGCACCCGAGTAGCCGGCTTCCCGGCAAACTGCCTTGGCGGCGTCGTAAATCTGGGTCCGCTGGCTCTCGCTAAGGAACGGCGCCGGGGCTTCCTCCACCAGCTTCTGGTGGCGCCGCTGGAGGGAGCAGTCCCGGGTTCCGACGACGATGACGTTGCCGTGGGTATCGGCCAGCACCTGTGCTTCGACATGGCGCGGCCGGTCCAGGTAGCGCTCCACAAAGCATTCGCCCCGGCCGAACGCTGCGACCGCCTCGCGCACTGCGGAATCGAAGGCCTCCTCCACCTCCTCCAGGTTCCGGACCACCTTCAGCCCGCGTCCGCCGCCACCGAACGCTGCCTTGATGGCGATCGGGAGCCCGTGCTCCGCCGCGAAGGCGCGGGCCTCGGCGGCGGACTCCACCGGACCGTCGCTGCCGGCGACAAGCGGGGCGCCGGCGCGGACGGCGATCTCGCGGGCCGTGATCTTGTTGCCGAGCTGGCGGATGGCCTCCGGCGACGGCCCGATCCACGCGAGCCCGGCATCCAACACCGCCTGCGCAAAGTCCGCGTTCTCGGACAGGAAGCCGTACCCGGGATGGACCGCATCCGCCCCGGAAGACGCAGCCGCGCCGAGGAGCTTCCCGATGTTCAGGTAGGTGTCCGCCGGGGAGTTGCCGCCAAGGCTGAACGCCTCGTCAGCGGCGGAAACGTGCATGGCGTCGGCGTCGATGTCTGCATACACAGCCACGGAGGCCAGCTGTGCATCGTCGCAGGCCCGGGCGATCCGGACGGCGATTTCGCCGCGGTTGGCAATAAGGACCTTGTGCATCAGTTACTCGCTTTTCTTGGTGGAGTCTGTTCGTGTGACGTCTGTTCGGGTGAAGTCTGTGTTGGGGGCGATGCGGAAGCGGATCCTCCCGCCGATCGGGACCTGCGCGGCCAGGTCGAGCTGGTGGTCCACTACCACGCCGATCACCGGGTAGCCGCCGGTGATGGGATGGTCGGCGAGGAAGAGGACGGGCAGGCCCTCCGGCGGCATCTGGATGGCACCCGCCACCGTTCCTTCGCTGGGCAGCTCGCCCGTGCGGCTGCGCTCCAGGGGTGTTCCCTGCAGCCGCATGCCCACGCGGTTGGACTCCGGCTTGACCGTCCAGTCCTGGGCGCAGAGGGAGTCAAGGGCGGCCTGGTCGAACCAGTCCGCGCGCGGGCCCGGAACGATGTCCAGCACGGTGATTCCGCTGCTCGGGTAGTCGGGCTGGATTTCCGGACTGCCCACAACGCCGGACTCGGCCGCGCCGCCGGAGGGCAGCAGCTGGCCGGCCGCCAGCGGCTTCGGCCCGATCCCGGACATCGTGTCCGTGGAGCGGCTGCCCAGCACTTCCGGGACATCGATGCCGCCGCGGACCGCCACGTAGCTGCGGAAGCCGGCGTCGGGAACCCCGATGGTCAGGATTTCGCCGTCCAGGAGGGCGAACGGCGCGGCCACCGGAACGGTGCGCTGCCGATCCTCTGTGCCGGTTTCCTCGTCGGGGGAGGCCGACGGCGTCACGACGTTATGTGCCGACGGCGCCCCCGTTACGGCCAGGACCTGGTCGCCGACGGCCTGGATTTTGAGCCCGCCGGCCACGGTCTCGATGGCGGCCGCGGACGGCGCGTTCCCGACCAGGCGGTTGGCCCGGCGGAGCGAGGCCCGGTCCAGCGCTCCGGCAGCGGAGACGCCTAAGGCCGAATGCCCCTGCCGGCCAAGGTCCTCGATGAGGCTGTGGATTCCGGGCGACAGGATACGGAGTCCCGAGGTGGTTGCCGGGAATGCCTGCTGGCCGCCGGCTTGCCGGCTCTCCTGTGTTGCTTCGTCGGAGCTTTCAGGGTTGAGCGTGACGACGTCGCGGACGGCGCGGAACTGGACCCGGTGACCCGGGCTGGCCAGCGCGGGTTCGGGGCGGTCGAGGTCCCACATCTTGGCTCCGGTGCGGCCGATCAGCTGCCAGCCGCCGGGCGACTTGCGCGGGTAGACGGCCGAATAGTTGCCGGCCAGCGCCACCGATCCTGCCGGGACCGCGGTGCGCGGGGAACTCCGGCGCGGAACCTCCAGCGCCTGGTTTTCGCCCACCATGTAGCCGAAGCCGGGTGCGAATCCCGCGAAGGCAACGGTCCAGACCTGACCGGTGTGGGCTGCAACAACGCCATCGGCACCGAGGCCGGTCAGCTGCCCCACTTCGGCGAGATCCTCGCCGTCGTACACGGTGTCTATGACGACGAGGCCCCCGGCCTGTTCCGCCGGTGCCGTGAGGTCGAGCTCCAGGAGGGCCTGCCCGATCCGCCGTGCAGCGGCGGGGGATTCGGCCCTGACCATGACGGTTTCGGCGGCGGCCAGGACGTCCTGCTGGCCCGGCAGCGGAGACTCGAGCAGCGCGGCCTGCAGGGCGAGCACGTCCTGCGTTCCGGATACCACGGCGAGGACGGTGCGTGTTCCCACCGGCCGCACCGCGCGCACCCTGCCGGGACGGGCGGCGGATGACGCGGAGGGCATGTGGTCTGTGGTGTCTGCCATCGGGTCCTGGATCCGTCGCTTCATGCTGGACAGTCGCTTCATGCTAGACGAACGCCTTGATGGTGATGCCGGCGGCGTCGAGAGCGCGCTTCACGGCGACGGCCATGGCCACCGCGCCCGGGGAATCCCCATGGACGCAGACCGATTCGGCGTTGATCACCAGATCCGAACCGTCGATCGCGGTGATGGCCTCACCGGTGGTCATCTGCAGGACACGGGCGGCAACCGCCTCCGGGTCCTCCAGCACGGAACCGGGCTGCGAGCGCGAGGTCAGCGTGCCGTCCGGGTTATAGGCGCGGTCTGCGAACGCCTCGGAAACGGCGCGGAGGCCAGCGGACTCGGCGAGCCGCAGCACTTCGGACCCGGGCAAACCAAGGATGGGCAGGCCCGGATCCACCGACTTCACCGCGTCCACCACCGCGCGTGCCTGGGCGGTGTTGTGGACGATGGCGTTGTAGAGGCCGCCGTGCGGCTTCACGTAGCGGACCTTGGTGCCGGCCGTCGCGGCCAATGCCTGCAGGGCGCCGATCTGGTAAACGACGTCGTCGGCCAGTTCGCGGGGGTCGACCTCCATGTAGCGCCGGCCGAATCCGGCCAGGTCGCGGTAGCCCACATGGGCGCCGACCACCACGCCGGACTTGGCGGCCGCCTCGCAGGTGGACCGGATGACACTGGGATCGCCGGCGTGGAACCCGCAGGCGACGTTGGCGCTCGATACCGAGGCCATCATGGCGGCGTCGTCTCCCAGGCTCCATCGCCCGAAGGATTCACCGACGTCGCTGTTCAGATCTATTGCGTGCATTGTGACCCTCATCTCAACTTGTCCTTAGATAAGGATGCACCCTTCGGCGGAAATGTTCAACAATTCAACAATCCGATTGTGGGTGGTTCGTGTAAATTCGGTGTATGGCCACAGTGAATCCGAGTTCAGGTGCATCCCGTCTCCGCGTTGCTGTGCCATCGGTGGCCGCGCGCGTGGCCAGCGAACTCCGCCTCCAGATTGCCGAAGGTGCGCTGCTGCCCGGCTCGAAGCTGAAGGAAGAAGCCCTTTCCGAAGAGCTCGGGGTTTCCCGGAACACCGTGCGCGAGGCCTTTGCCGAACTCGCCAGCGAGCGGCTGGTGGTCCGGCTGCCCAACCGCGGCGTCTTTGTGGCAAGCCTCGAAGCCAGCGACATCCATGACGTGTATGCCGTCCGGCGCGCCATCGAAGTCAGCGCCGTCCGGGGCGGCGGCAGTGCCGAGAGCATTGCGGCCGTGCGGGCCGCAGTGGAAGAGGGAAAGCAGGCGGCCGAGGCCGGCGACAGTGAGGGACTGGGCAGTGCCAACCAGCATTTCCACCGTGCCCTCGTAGCCATGGCCGGCAGTGAACGGCTCAACATCATCATGTCGCAGGTGCTGGCTGAGATGAGGCTGTTCTTCCACAAGGCCTCCATTGACGGCGGCTTCTACCAGGACTACCTGCCGGATAACGAGCAGATCTGCAAGGCGCTGGAGGCCGGGGAGTACGAGCGTGCCGCCGGGCGCCTCCTCGCCTACCTCGACAAATCGGAGCAGCACCAGACCGCCGTTCACTCGTCCTGACCAACGGCCCCCTCCAGCGCCCCTAATCCGGCGCGAACGGACACTTGTGGCCCCCGGGAAACGCTTCCTGGGGGCCACAAGTGTCCGTTCGCGCTTAAGCCGTGCAGCTATCCCACCCCTTGACGGTGTGATCCAGGTCGCGTAACCTGTTCGTCAACCGTTGGATTGTTCAACACTTCCACAATCCAACAGAAAGCTCCGTTTTCGGCGGCTGCCCGGGGGAAGCCGCCACCAGCCCCAATGCCCGCGCCCTGACAACGTCGCAGGCCCGGGCAGACGGGCGCACCAGCGCATCCGTGCCACAACGGATGGGCATCCATACTCTTTCTGGAGGAACAAATGGCCAATCAACCCGCAATGGCCGCCGCAGTGAACAGGCCCGCCGTCGGACGCAAGGATATGTACAAGGCGTTCGCGGCCAGCCTCACCGGCACCGCGCTGGAGTTCTATGACTTCGCGGTCTACTCCGCCGCGGCCGCCATCGTTTTCCCGCTGATCTTCTTTCCGGCGTCGGACCCTGTGACCGGCACCCTGCTGGCGTTCTCGACCTACGCGGTGGGCTACATTTCCCGGCCGGTCGGCGGCATCATCTTCGGCCGGCTGGGCGATGAGATCGGCCGCAAGAAGATCCTGGTCTTCACGCTGATGCTGATCGGCGTGGCCACCTTCCTCATCGGCCTGCTGCCCACCTACGGCAACATCGGCATCCTCGCACCGGCGATCCTCGTCTTCCTGCGCTTCGCGCAGGGCGTGGGCGTCGGCGGCGAATGGGGCGGCGCCGTCCTGCTCTCCAGCGAATTCGGGGAACCCAGCCGGCGCGGCTTCTGGGCCTCCGCGGCGCAGATCGGCCCGCCCGCCGGCAACCTCCTGGCCAATGGCGCGCTCGCCGTCCTGACGCTGACGCTGTCCGAGCAGGCATTCCTGGACTACGGCTGGCGGATCGCCTTCGTGATCTCGGCCCTGCTGGTGGCGTTCGGGCTGTGGATCCGCCTGAAGCTTGAAGACACTCCGATCTTCAAGGCCATGGAAGCCCGCGGCGAGCAGCCCAAGGCCCCCATCCGGGAACTGCTCGCCACCCAGCGCCGGCCGCTCCTGGCCGCCATGCTCAGCCGCATCGGCCCGGACGTCCTCTACGCACTGTGCACCGTGTTCACCCTGACCTACGGCATGAAGGAACTCGGCTTCGACCGCGGGCAGGTCCTCGTCGCCGTTCTCATCGGCTCCGGCCTCCAGCTCTTCACCATGCCGCTGGCGGGCGCCGTCTCCGACCGGATCAACCGGCGCCTCGTCTACGGCATCGCGGCAGTCGCCACCGCCGTGTGGGCCTACCTGTTCTTCATCGTGCTGGAAGGCCGCTCCCCGGTGATGCTGATTGTGGGCACCGTGCTGGGCCTGCTGTGCCACTCCTTCATGTACGGACCGCAGGCCGCGTTCGTCGTCGAGCAGTTCTCCCCGCGCCTCCGCTCCACCGGCAGCTCCCTGGCCTACACCTTCGCCGGCATCGCCGGTGGAGCCATCGCACCGTTCATGTTCACCTTGCTGCAGAGCACCTTCCACAGCTGGGTTCCTGTGGCCATCTACCTCACCGTTGCCTGCCTGCTGACAGTAGTGGGCCTTGCCCTCGGCCGCGACTCAAACGTCGCCGAGGACGAGGAATACCTGCGGGCGTCGGCGGAACCTACCGAAAGCGCAGCCCGATGATCCAGACGAATGCCACCCTGCCGCCGTCGGAAGCCCGCCGCCAGTTCCGCGACGGCCTGGTCACACCCACCTCCGGCTGGAGCGACGGCTATACCCAGACCAACCTGATCGCCGTGACCGCGGACTACGCAGACGAGTTCCTCGAATTCTGCCGGCTGAACCCCAAGCCCTGCCCGGTCATCGACGTCATTCCCGCGGGGCAGTACGAAAGTTCCCTCGCCAAAGGCTCCGACATCCGCACCGACATCCCCGCCTACGCGGGTGTGGGAAGACGGCGTCCTGGCCGCCGAGGTCCAGGATGTCCGCCCGCTCTGGCGCGATGACATGGTGGGGGTGCTCATCGGCTGCAGCTTCACCTTCGAGGCTGCGCTTGCCGCCGAGGGCATCCCGCTCCGCCACACCGAGACGGGGCGCAACGTCCCCATGTACCGTACGAATATCGAGTGCACACCGGCAGGGCGGATCCACGGCCCGATGGTCGTCTCGATGCGGCCCATGCCGGCCGAACTGGTGGATACTGCCATCCGGGTCACGGCCGAGGTGCCCCAGGTCCACGGCGCGCCGGTGCACGTCGGTTCACCCGGGGAGCTCGGCATCGCCGATATCTCCCGCCCCGACTTCGGTGACGCCGTGGACATCCGGCCCGGCGAGGTGCCCGTGTTCTGGGCCTGCGGGGTAACGCCGCAGAGCGCCGTGATGGCATCCCGGCCGGCCTTCGCCATCAGCCACGCTCCCGGGTACATGTTCATTACGGATGTCCCGGAGAGCGCGTACCGGGTGCGGGCAGGGGAGCAGGACTAGAAGCTCCGTGCGTTGGCCAGTACGGGCAGCTTTGCCCGGACCTCGGGGATGACGGAGGGATCGACGTCGACCACGGCCAGTTCGGGTTTGGCGCCCAGTGCCACCAGCGCGGCACCCAGCGGCGACACCACCGCGCTGTGGCCGATCCCGGTGGGCGCGGCGTCGGCGGACGGCAGCCCGAGGGTTCCCGGATCGCCCTGGCCGCACGCCACCACAAACGTGGTGCTGTCCACGGCCCGGGCGCGGACCAGCAGGTCCCACTGCTCCGCCTTGCCTTCGCCCGCACCCCAGGACGCGCAGACGATGTTGATGGCCGCGCCGGCCCTGGCGTTGGCCGTGAACAGTGCAGGGAAGCGGACGTCGTAGCAGGTGGCAAGGCCAATGGTGGTGCCGTTGAGGTCGAAGGTCACCGGCGCCGTTCCCGCATCCACCGAATCGGATTCGGCGAATCCGAACGCGTCAAAGAGGTGGATCTTGTCGTAGGACGCGTCGAGCCCCGGCCCGGTGACCAGTAGCGTGTTCCGCACCCGGCCGCCGTCGCCGGGCGTGAACATGCCAACCACGACGGCGATGTCCAGGTCCCGGGCAATGGCCCGTACCGCTGTGGCCCACGGCCCGTCCAGCGGTTCGGCGACCTCGGCCAGCGGATTGCCGAAGGCGCGCATGGCAGCCTCGGGGAACACCACCAGCTCGGCACCTGCCGCCTTTGCCCGCGTGGCGTATCCTCGGATCAGCCCGAGGTTGGCCGTGGGGTCGGCGCCGGTGACGATTTGGGCGACTGCTAAACGCATGGATCTGCTCTTCTCTGTTGTATACCTGATGTATGCGAAAAAATTCGGGGACGGCGGCGTCCGGCCGGGAGAAGGCGTACGCCTACCTTCGTGAGAACATCCTGACCGACCCGGAGATGCAGGGGCGCTTCCTGAACGAGCAGGAGCTGGCCGCCGAGATCGGGGTCTCCCGCACCCCTGTCCGCGAGGCCCTGCTGCTGCTGGTCTCCGATGGGCTGGTGGAACTCATCCCGCAACGCGGCGCCTATGTGCCGCCGGTGACCGGCCGCGAAATCTCGGAGCTCATGGAGCTGCGCGGCGTGCTGGAAAGCCACGCCGCCCGCCTTGTCATTGAGCACCGGAGCGTGCCGGCGGACCAGATGCAGGACACCCTCGACCAGCAGGCCAGGCTGCCGGAAAACGAAGGTGCGGAGGCCGCGCAGGAGTTCATCCGGCTGGACACCCTCTTCCACCAGCAGCTCATTGACGCCGCGGGCAACGAGCTCATCTCCAGGACCTACAGCAAGCTGCATGTCCGGCAGATCGTCGTCGGGGTTTCCGCACTGTTCCGGACGGGAGGCCGGCGCGAGCAGGTGTGCTCCGAACACCAGGACATCCTCGATGCCCTGGTGTCCGGAGACGCGGCAAAGGCGCAGGAAGCCATCGACCATCACCTGGCCGTCACCCGCGACGTCCTTCTCCGCACCTGACCTTAGCCGCCGATATCTGGACAAAAACCCGACTAGACGGCGCCGGACTGCTGGCGGGCCGATGCCGAGCCTTCCAGGAGCAGCCGGTAATCCAGGTCCTCCACGGTGTCGTTGTCCCGGCCGAGGGCCAGCCCCACCACGGTCACAGCCGAAGCAACGGCCACGTAGATGGCCACCGGAGTCCAGGTGCCAAACTCGGCGAGCAGCACCGTGAACAGCAGCGGCGCGATGGCGCCGCCGATGACTCCCGCGAACGTGTAGGCCAGCGAACTGCCGGTGGAGCGGAGGCGCGGGGAGAACTGCTCCACGATGAAGGCCGCCTGCGGACCGTACATGAAGGAGTGCGCCATCAGACCGAGGACGATGCCCACGATGAGCATCGGCTGGTTGTTTCCGCCGAGGACGCCGAAGAAGATGAACGTCCAGACGGCGCCCACCACAGCGCCGACGCCGTAGACCAGGCGGCGGTTGAATCGGTCGGAGACGGCGCCTGCCAGCGGGATCATGAACAGCTGGAACGCTGAGCCGATCAGGACGGCGGTCAGCACCTGGTTGCGCTCGTAGCCGAGGACCTGGATGCCGTAGGTAAGCGTGAAGACGGTGAACAGGGCGTACAGCACGTCGGGGCCCACGCGGCACAGGATGGCGGCGATCAGCGGGCGGAGTTCCTTGCTGAAGACTTCGCGGACGGGTGCATGGGGCTGTTCGCCGTGGGCTGCGATGGCCTTGAAAATAGGGGTGTCCTCCAGCCTCAGCCGGATCCACAGGCCGAAACCGACCAGCACAGCCGAGACCAGGAACGCGATGCGCCAGCCGAAGCTCAGGAACTGCTCCTCGGTAAGTGTGACGGTCAGAACGGCGAGGGCGCCGTTGGCCAGCAGGTTGCCGGCGGGCGGGCCCACCTGGGCCGCGGAGGCCCAGAAGCCGCGGCGGTGGGGGTCGCCGTACTCGCTGGAGAGCAGGACCGCGCCGCCCCATTCGCCGCCCACACCCACGCCCTGGGCGAACCGCAGGAGAACCAGGAGGATTCCGGCAGCGGGGCCGATGTTGGCGTAGCCGGGCAGGACGCCGATGAGCACAGTGGCCACGCCGATGATCATCAGCGTGGTCACCAGGACCTTCTTGCGGCCAATGCGGTCCCCGAGCCGGCCGAAGATGATCCCGCCGACCGGGCGGGAAACGTAGCCGACGGCGTAAGTGGAGAAGGCGAGGATGGTCCCGGTCAGGGGATCGGTCGCCGGGAAGAAAACGACGGGAAATACGACGGCGGCCGCCGCCGAGTAGACGGCGAAGTCGTACCACTCGAGGGCGGTGCCGGTGAGGCTGGCGGCAAAGGCCTTGTACAGGCCCTTGGGGTGAACTGTCGGGTGCGGGGCGGCGTGCGGATGGGGCGTGCTGCCGGGACCCGGAACTGGAGCGTTGGCCATGGTGTTTGTCCTCCACGAGGTTTTTCTAGTGACGCCTGTCACGCTGGCGTTAAATGTATACATTACGCATACTGGATGTACATTGGCGACCGTTTCCGGTTTCCGCTTGTAAAAATTTCTGCAGCAGCACATGCAAAGGATGGATCCACGATGACGACTCTTAGCTTTGAACTACCGGACGGCCGCACGCAGGATGTGGAGGTCAGGCACCTCCTGAATGCGGGCTACGCTGGGCGTGAGCAGGATGAAGTCCAGGCCCATATCGCTGAGCTCGCTGAACTTGGCGTTCCGGGCCCGGCTACTACTCCCGCCCTGTATCCAGTGTCCCCCTATCTGGCCCAGCAGGTATCGGAAGTCCGGGTGCAGCATGAACGCACCTCCGGAGAGGCGGAATGGGCGCTTGTCATTACCGAGGAAGGCGTGCTGCTCACGGCCGCCTGCGACCACACGGACCGCGCACTCGAGGTGCACGGCGTGGCCTGGAGCAAAAATGCGAGCCCGGACGTGCTGGGCCGGAAGGCGTGGCGGCTCGATGACGTCCGGGACCACCTGGACCAGATCACCCTCAAGGCCTGGGTGGGGGAGGGCGACACCCCCGACACCCTCATTCAGGACAGCTCACTCGAAGCCCTGCTGACCCCTGACTACTGGCTGGACGTCCTCACCCAACGCGGACTCAATGCCCCCGGAACTGTGCTCATCTCCGGCACGGTTGCCATGACCGGCGGCGTGAACCAGTTCGCCCGCAGCTGGAAGGTGGAGATGGCCGATCCCGTGACCGGCACCTCCGTGGACGTCCGGTACGTCGTGGAACAGATGGCCGAGCCGATCGGCTGACGCTTACGCCGCCCTCTTCTTCCGCACCGTCAGGTAGAGCCGGTGGGCTGTGACTACAAGGGCCAGCCAGGCCGCGCCGAGTGACCACGCGGCGAGGACATCCGTGAGCCAGTGGTGGCCCAGGTATACCCTGCTCAGGCCCATGGCCGCGGCGAAAACCGCGGCCGCCGCCCCGGTGAGAACCCGGCTGCGGGTTGTCTTCAGCCGCAGGATGATCAGGTAGGCGACGATTCCCGCGATCACCACCGCATTTAGGGAATGGCCGCTGGGAAACGACGCCGAGTGCTCGTAGGGCGGTACGGCGTCGCTGAGGTCGGGGCGGGCGCGGCCGATCAGCCGCTTCCCCGCGATGGTCATCAGCAGGGAGCCCAGGCCTGCGGTCACGACCAGGATGACGGGCGTCCACGACCGCCGGCGGTAGGCCAATGCACCCATGGCGGTCAGGGCGAGGATTGGCATGCCGATGGTGCCGCCCACGTCGGTGAAGGCCGTGACGGCCACGTCCAGGCCGGGGGAGCGCAGGCTCTTGCCGGCCGCCAGTACTGGATGGTCGAGGCCGGCCACCCCATCAGCCTGGACCACGGACTCGTACACGTCCGCGAAGGCGGCCGTCAGTATTGCGGCAATGACAGCACCCGCCATCAGGGTCAGGACCAACGCGCCGTGCGGCCCCAGGATCTGGCTGATCCGCTGGACGGCGCCGACCAGGAAGCGCCCGAACCGGCTCTGCCAGCGGGTGAGGTCCTTGCCGCCCACGGTCGTGTCCTGGCGGAGCTCGCCGCGGACGCCTGTTTGCGGCGTTCCCTGCTTGTCGGTCAGCGGTCCGCCGGGCATCGGGGTGTCAGCCAGCGGTGTGTCGGTCAACGGCCTGTCGGCCAACGGTTCGTCAGGCAATTCAAGGGTCCTGTCTCTCGTCGTCGGCACTGCGATCGGCAGCAAGGCATTTAGTAAGCAACCTTACTGGTTGTTGGGCGCAGCCGTCCACGGAAACAGGAAAGCGGACGACGGGGGGAACCACCCGCCGTCGTCCGCCTTACTAACTCAGGCGCTCAGTTCATCCGGGCTGTGGTGGGCGTTGCCGGACATTGCGCGGGCGCGGCCGGCCTTGGCCCGGTAGGAGGACAGGAAGGTGGCGATGCGGCGCACTGCCTCGCGGATGTCGTCCACGGCGGGCAGGATGACGAACCGGAAATGGTCCGTGGCGTGCCAGTGGAACGCCGTTCCATGCGAGACCAGGATTTTCTGGTCCTGCAGCAGGTCAAGGACGAACTGCTCGTCGTCCACGAACGGATACATCTCCGCGTCCAGTTTCGGGAAGAGGTACATCGCGCCGGCGGCCGGCACGCAGCTCACGCCGGGAATCTCGTTGAGGAGCCGGCAGGCGAGGTCGCGCTGTTCCCGCAGCCGGCCGCCGGGCCGGATTAGGTCCGTGATGCTCTGGTAGCCGCCCAGCGACGTCTGGATCGCGTGCTGAGCGGGAACATTGGGGCAGAGCCGGAGCGAGGCCAGCAGTTCGAGGGACTCCCGGTAGGCTGCGGTGGCCCAGCGCGGACCGGAAACCGCCACCCAGCCGGCACGGTAGCCGGGCATCCGGTACGCCTTGGACAGGCCGGAGAAGGTCAGCACCGGAATGTCCCTGGCCACGGAGGCCGTGTGGATGTGGACGTTCTCATCGAACGTGATCTTCTCGTAGATCTCGTCGGAGAACAGCACCAGGTCGTGCCGCCGGGCCAGATCGGCGAACCCCTCCAGAATCTGCCGGGGATAGACGGCGCCGGTCGGGTTGTTGGGGTTGATCAGCACGATGGCCCGCGTGCGGTCGGTGATCTTCGCCTCGACGTCGGCCATGTCCGGCCACCAGTTGTTCTCCTCATCGCACATGTAGTGCACGGCGCTGCCGCCGCAGAGCACGGTGGCAGCAGTCCACAGCGGATAGTCCGGTGACGGGATGAGGACCTCGTCACCGACCTCCAGGAAGGCCTGCAACGTCATGGAAATGAGCTCGCTGACCCCGTTGCCGATGAAGATGTCCTCGACGCCGATCTCCATCAGGCCCTTGGTCTCGTAGTACTGCGAGATGGCGGTCCGGGCGGAGAAGATGCCCTTCGAATCGCTGTAGCCCTGCGCCTCGCGCAGGTGGTGGATCATGTCCACCACGATGGACTCCGGCGCATGCAGGCCGAACGGCGCCGGATCCCCCAGGTTCATGCGCAGGATGCTGTGGCCTTCCGACTCCATCTTCTTCGCCGCATGCTGCACCGGACCCCTGAGGTCGTACCGGACATCCTGCAATCGGCTGGAATTCTGCATGGCGCGCATGAGGCATGTTTTCACAGCTGCGCCGCTCCGGACAATGTGAACCGTGCAGCCCTGCCGGGGCCTCCGCGACGGGCAGCATCCGTGCCCTCGCAGAGCCTTGCCGAATCGGTTATGGTGCGGGCATGGCCAGTGACCCGATTGCTGATTATGCCCTGCTCTCCGACTGCCGATCCGCCGCGCTGGTGGGGGCCGGGGGATCGGTGGACTGGCTGTGTTTTCCGCGCTTTGACAGCCCCTCAATTTTTGGCCGGATCCTCGGCGAGGAGGCCGGCTTCTGGGCGATCCGGCCGGCGGACGTGACCGGCACGTCGCGGCGCTACGTGGGCCGAGCATGGTCCTTGAAACGGCGTACGCCACAGGGGCCGGGACGGTGACGGTGACCGATGCCCTGCTGCTCGGCGACGGCAACCGCGGCCACGAGTTGGGTGCCGGCTCGCCCGGGGCCCTGCTGCGCAGCGTCAGGTGCACAGGCGGCGAAGCCGTGGTGGACGTGATCTTCGACCCCCGGCCCGAATACGGCCTGGTCCGGCCCCTGCTGCAACAGACCGCCGGCGGCCTGCTCGCCCGCGGCGGAGCCGACGTGCTGGCCCTGTCCAGCCCGGTCGCGTTCGAGCTCGACGGCGGACCTGCCCGGGCCCGGCTGTCCCTGCGGACCGGCGACGTGGTGCACTTCGTCCTTCACCACCGGCACAGCTGGCAGGACCGGCCGCCCCTGTGGGACCAGCCGGAAGCAGCACGCCGGCTCGAGGACACGCTGGAGGGCTGGCGCAGCTGGTCGGACCTCCACCAGGGCTACCACGGACCCTGGCAGGATCTGGTCAACGCCAGCGGACGGTTCCTGCAGGCACTGACGTACTATCCCACCGGGGCCATGATCGCCGCCGCCACCACGTCGCTGCCCGAAGTGGCGGGCGGCACCCGCAACTGGGATTACCGGTACACCTGGATCCGGGACGCGAGCATGACGCTGCAGGCGTTGTGGGTGGCGGCGTGCCCGGATGAGGCAGGAAAGTTCTTCCAATTCCTGGCCGCCGCGGTGGCGACGCAGCAGGACGGCGAGGACCTGCAAATCATGTACGGCATCGGCGGCGAACGGGACCTGTCCGAGCGCGAGCTTGCGCACCTTCCGGGCTGGCGTTCCAGCAGGCCGGTGCGGGTGGGCAACGGCGCATGGCAGCAGCGCCAGCTCGACATCTACGGGGAGCTGCTGGACTCCGCGGCCCGGCTGCCGGAACTCCTCGCCGGCCTGGAACCGGAGACGAAACGGTTCCTGGCCGACGCGGCGGACCGCGCTGCTGCCCGCTGGCAGGCACCGGACCACGGCATCTGGGAGGTCCGCGGCGAGCCCCGCCATTTCCTGCACTCTAAGCTCATGTGCTGGGTGGCCGTCGACCGCGCCATCCGGCTGGCCGAAGCCTTGGACGCCCAGGACCGGGTCCGGGACTGGGAGCAGGCACGGGAGGAGATCGCTGCCACGATCCGCGGCCAGGGCTGGAGCGATGCGGCGAACGCCTACACCCAGGCATTCGGCTCGGCCGAGCTCGACGCGTCAAGCCTGCTGCTGTGCATCGTGGGCTTCCTGCCCGCCGACGATCCGCGCATGCTGGCCACCATCGACGCCGTGGACCGGCACCTGACCGATGACCGGGGCCTGGTGTACCGCTACCGGGCCGCCGACGGGCTTCCGGGGGAGGAAGGGACGTTCCTGCTGTGCACCTTCTGGCTGGCCCAGGCCCTGGCGCTCGCCGGGCAGACCAAAAGGGCACGGACGGTTTTCGACCGTGCCGCCGGCTTCGCCACGGATCTGGGGCTTCTGGCAGAGGAAGTGTCCGCCGACGGCCGCGAACTGCTGGGGAATTTCCCGCAGGCGTTCAGCCACATCGGGCTCGTCAACGCCGCCTGGGCCATCGCCTCCGCCGAACAGAACGGACAGGACTAGCGCCGGCTCAGAGTTCCGGGACGCATTCCCCGCCGCCCAGAACGGCCAGGCCGGCGAGGTCGCCGGCCGCGAATTCGGTGACGCCGGTGCCTTCCGGGTTCATCAGCTGGGTGGGGTCGTTGACGTGATCCAGCCCCACGACGTGGGCGAGCTCGTGCATGATGACGGCCCGGCCGTACTTCGATCCGTCAGGCCACCGCAGGATGTCCGCGAAATCGGGGGCGTCGAGTGCCACCTGGCCCGCCACCAGAACGTAGGGCTGCCCCTCCACGTACGCGTATCCGCTGCCGCCCAGCCCGTCGACGTCCCCCGCCAGGTCGGGACTCTCCGAAGGATTGGACCAGGCAATGAGCACAGGCGCCCACCGCTTGCCGTACAGGTCCGGCTGGTACGTTTCGCGGTCGTCGCTGGGGGCCTCCGACGTGGGGCCGTCATAAACGAAGCGCAGCCCGGTGGCGGCAGAAACCCTGGACACTGCCTCCTGGATCATCTGGTCGGCACCCGGCGGGGCGTTGTCGGGACGGACCACGTAGTGCACGGGCCGGCAGGGATCGTAGGCGGCGAACAGCTGGCCGGGATCGGGGGATTCCTGCAGGGCGTACGCCTTTGACCCTGTGCTGGCAGGCGGCTGCCCGAGCGGCGCACCGGCGGCCTCGAATCCGGGCGGCGGAACCGGCGCTCCGGGGAGGTACGGCAGAACTGCAGGCAGCACAAAGCGTTCGAATGCCATCGGCACGGCGGATAGGCCCACGAGCAGGGCGATGCCCGCACCGATCGCCCACTTCCTGCCGAGGCGCCTTCTGCGCCGGCCGTAGGCCGGAGCCGGCATGGGGGCGGACGGTCCCGTACGCCACGGGGCCGGGTCCTGCAACGCTCCGAAAGCCTCGTCGACGGCCCACTGCGGAATGCGCCCGCTCGCGGACCGTCGGACGCCCGGCTGCAGTCCCTCGGTGGGAATCGGAGAACCACCAGGCACGCCAAAATCTGGTGCGGGCGGGCCCTCCCGCCAGTTGGAATCCGGACGCAACAGTGTCCCCCTGGTTGTTGCACGTCGCCATCGCGAGAAATGGCTCACCCAAAGCATAAGCGCGCAGGCGACAATGGCTGCCATCAACCTTCCACGCCGTTGCCGCGGTCACCGGACCTGACGTAGCTTCGGGGAAGAACATGCTTGGGAGTTGGCCAGAAGGAGTGTTGAGGATGTGCCTGTTCAAAGGACTTGTGAACGGAGCGCTCGCCGGCGCCGCGGGAACCACGGCGCTGAACGCCGTGAGCTACCTGGACATGGTGTGGCGGGGCCGGGCGGCGAGCACCACCCCCAGCGACTCGGTGGAGCGTCTGGCGGAACGGGCAGGCGTGACCATCCCGGGGACCGAGGCCCAGCGCGGGAACCGGGTAGAGGCCCTTGGCCCGCTGCTCGGGATCGCCACCGGCATGGGCCTCGGCGCTGTGCTGGGGGCGGCCGGATCATTGGGGGTGCGCACCGGGCCGGTCGGGTCGGTGGCGGTGGCCTCCGTGGCCGCCCTGCTGGTCTCGAACGTTCCCATGACCGCCTTGGGCGTGACGGACCCGCGGACCTGGAGTGCAGCGGACTGGGTCGGTGACATCGTGCCGCACGTCGCGTACGGCGCGGTCACGGGGCACCTGCTGGAGCACCTGCCCAAGTAAGTGGCTGTTCCGAAAGAAGCCGAGGCGACCCAGGAGCCCGAGCACTCCCGGCCGGACAGCCGGAAGGCACGCTGGGGCACCCGCTGGGCCACCGTCGTCGCCGTCCTCCAGCGGCTGCTGTACGTGGCCATCACCGCCGCCGTGGGCTGGGCCGTCTACTTCTTCCTGCTCGCCCGGCTGGCCAGGGGGCCGGAGCAGGTGTGGGTGTTCCTCCCCGTCTGGCTGATTGCCGCTTATGCCTTCCTGCCGCGCGTCCACAAGATCCTCAGCGGCCTGTACCTGCCGAACTACTTCATCGGACGTGCCCGCACCGGAGACGGCGTGCTGGGCGATCCGGTCAATCTGGCCGTGATCGGCCCGGCGGATGAGCTGCGCACCGCGATGGTCACGGCGGGGTGGATCGAGGCCGACCCCGTCACCCCGGCCACCGCCTGGCGCACCCTCACCGCGACGCTGCTGGGCCGGAGTTATCCGCAGTCGCCGGTCAGTGCCTTGTACGTTTTCGGCAACAGGCAGGACATGGCGTTCCAGCGGGAAATCGACGGCAACCCGCGCAAGCGGCACCATGTGCGGTTCTGGAAATGCCCGGACGGCTGGATGCTTCCCGGCGGCTTCTCCGTCGACTGGGTGGGCGCCGGAACATACGACAAAAGCGTGGGACTCTCGCTCTTCACGTTCCAGATCACGCACAAGATCGCCGACGGCACCGACGAGGAACGCGACTTCATCATCGGGACGCTGAAAACTGCCAATGCGGTGGAATCAGTGCATGTCATCCGGCACTTCTCCTCCGGCTACCACCACCGCAACGGCGGCGGAGACAGCATCCGCACGGACGGGCACCTGCCCATCATCGACCTCCGGCCGCCGGGCTCCCGGGAGCCGGGCCTGTCTTGACCTGCCGGGGGCGGGAGGACGACGGCGTGACGCACCCGCCGTCGTCCGCTTTCCTTTGGCACAATTTTCCTAAGGCAATCTTCCTTGCGCGGAAGGGCCGTGGAAACTGGGCAACGGAGGTTCAAGACGGCATGAACAACGCGATCATCAAATGCCCCCACTGCGGCCAGGCCAACCGCGTGCCGGCTGCCGCCGGCGGCCGGCCGCGGTGCGCGAAATGCCGCCGTGACCTGCCCTGGGTGGTGGAGGCGGGAGACGACGACTTCGCCGAGATTGCCGAACAGTCCCGGGTGCCGGTGCTGGTGGACTTCTGGGCAACATGGTGCGGACCCTGCCGCATGGTGAGCCCCGTGCTGGACCGGCTGGCACATGAGCGGGCGGGCGAAGTGAAGCTGGTGAAGGTGGATGTGGACAAGGCGCCGCGGCTTTCCGCCCGTTTCGCCATCCAGGCTGTCCCGACGCTGATGGTGATCGTCGATGGAAAGATCGCGGCCCGCCAGGCTGGCGCTGCACCGGCCCCGGTTTTGGACCGCTGGCTCAGGGAGGCGCTTGCGTGAGTGTTGAGATGGCCGGTTTCAGATGGTCCGCGGAGCTTTCGCCAGGTTCTCGGCGAGCTCGGCCGCGTTCTGCCGGACCACGTAGGCCGGGCGGTCGCGCTCGACGCGCCAGCTGTCGGACAGGGGACCGATGTTGACGGTGTCGAAGCCGAACTCGTCGTAGAGCTTCGTCACCAGCTCACTGGCCTCGGGGTAGTCGCTGGCCGTGGCCAGCGCGCGGCGGTTCTGCGTGCCCGGCGGGGTACCGTCCGAGGTGATCTCTTTGGCCATGATGTGGTTGAAGCCCTTGGCCACTTTGGACTCCGGAAGGTGCTCCTGCAGCAGCCCGGACGTGGTGGCTTCCCCGTTGTCCAGTGCCGGGAAGCGGCCGTCCCGCTCCCAGTAATAGTTGTTGGTGTCGACCACGACCTTTCCGGCCAGCGGCTCCACAGGAACGGCCCGGTAGCTCCTGAGCGGAACGGTGACGACCGCGAAGTCGCCCGCTGCCGCGGCCTCTGCAGCGGTGGCTGCCTTCGCCCGCGGTCCCAGCTCCGCAACGAGCCCTGCCAGGGTTTCCGGCCCCCGCGAATTGCTGATCACCACGTCATAGCCGAGTTCCACAGCCTTGCGCGCAACCTGGCTTCCAATGTGTCCTGCACCGATGATTCCGATTGTTGTCATATCTGGCCCAACAGCGGTCAGCCGGCAGGTATTTCGCACGTTACGCCAGACGACTTGCGCCCAACGATTCCATCAGGCGGCGGCGTGGGCTGCCGGAGGCCCGCGCGTGCCCAAGTAGCGGAAGCCGCGAAAATTCGAGTACCTGCTACGGATGCCCCCCGATGCCGTGGCGCATAGGGTTGCTTTATTGGGTGGTGGAAAGTGTGCCGGTGCTACCAATGGCCGGCAGACACTGGGCTGGGACGGCCGCCACGGTTGTTGTCGGACCGGCCGGTCCTCCCCGGCTGATTCGGCACGTCGGTGATCGCCGGACCAGTTGGGCGCAGGGCTTGCCAAAGCCCCGTCGAACGGCCGGCAATCATGGTTGAGTACCCGCTCCGGCCATAAGTTGCCGCCCCACCTGCGAGGGCCCCCATGAACATTTCGAGGTCTGAACTTCCCGTCATCACGGCGGCTGTGAACACGGCACCTGTGAAGGCGGTCCCCGACCAACCTTCCGGCCTGGCTGCGGCCGCCGCCCCGGACGTTGCCGCTGTGCGGCCACAAGGCGACGCATTAGTTCCGGCGCGCGCCGATATCGGCAACTGGCCGGACCCGATGTAAACCGAACCGGACGTAAGAACGCACCGCTGCAGGGGGACGACGGCGGGAGGTCCCGCCGTCGTCGTTCTTGCCGGGGTCTGTCCGGTTCCCCGCAACGCTCCGTTGAAGTGTCAGGCACGCGCCGGAATACTGGAATCGGGACGATGTCCGGCGGCAAGGCGGTGAAAGGTGACAGGCTCAACGAGCGGTGACTTCCGGCGGAAGGTGGAGCGCGCTGCCGAACTCCGTGCCCTCCGGTCCGCCGGCGGGACAGCGGAGGAAGACGCGGAACTGTCCGCCGCCGAGTCCGAAGTGCGGGAAAAGCGCCGGAAGGTCAGCGACGCTGCCCGCGCCGACTACCTGATCCGGGACGCGATGGCGCAGGGAAAGTTCGACAACCTGAAATACTCCGGCAAGCCGATTCCCGGGCTCGGCGAGGGCTACGACCCCGACTGGTGGGTCAAGGGCCTCATCCAGCGCGAGCACCTCAGCGGGCTGGGACCAAAGGCGATCCTGCTGCGAACCGAGGATGCAGAGCTGGACGCCAGACTGGACGCCCAGTACACGGAAAAGCAGGTCCGCGACATCGTCGAGGACTTCAACGCCAGTGTCATCGACGCCCGCCGCCAGTTGCAGGGCGGGCCGCCGGTGGTGACGAAAACCCGCGACGCCGACGTCGAGGTGCAGCGGTGGCGCGAACGGCGGGCGGCGGCGGCCGCGGCTGCACCGGAACCTGTTGCCGAAGCCAAGACGCCCTGGTGGCGGCGCCTGCGCAACCGCTCCTCCTGAATCCTTGCGGGTCCTGACGCCCCGGGGTCCCTGAAGCCCCGCGAGGTGGCACGATAAAGGAATGGTGGCTGTTCTGCTGGGCTGGAACCCGGGCGTAGGCGATACCTGGCCGGGTTATTCGCGGGTGGTGGATGAGCTGGGCGCTGCCGGCGTGCACCGCCGGTCGTGGCCCACCGGACCGGGAACCGGCGCTGGTGCCGAAGCCCTGCCGGAACCGGGTGCGGACGCCTGGCTCCTGCTGCATGGAAAGACGGGCAGCGGGCTGATTGGCCACGGCGTGGTCGCCTCCGCGCCATATCTGGCTGCCGGGACGGGTCCTGAAGGCGAACCGCGGACCTGCGTTGACGTGGACTTCGACGCGCTGCTGCCGCTCGGAGACCAGATCGCGGTGGATATCCTGGCAGCCCGCGCGCCGCTAACCGACTGGTCTGCCGCCGCGAGTGCTGGCTCCCAGGCGGTACCGGAGGAACAGGCACGCGCCATCCGGGAAGTCTGGGCCGAGCAACTGCCGGCCGACGAGATGGATCCGGTTCTGCCTGTGCCGGGCACCCTGCCGCAGGACGCCCTGGTCCGGGTGGGCGTAAGCCGGTACGAGCGCGACCCCCACGCCAGGCGCGTCTGCCTGGCGCACTACGGGACCTCGTGCGCCGCCTGCGGGTTTTCCTTCGAGGCCGCCTACGGCCCGGAAGGCGAAGGCTTTATCCACGTCCATCACCTGGTGCCGGCAGCCCAGCTGGGGCCAGGCTACGAGCTGGACCCCGTGGGCGACCTCGTTCCGCTGTGCCCCAACTGCCACGCCATGGCGCACCGGCGCCGGATCCCCTACACCGTCGCGGAACTGCGGGCCATGAGGTCCCGGGCGGGGTACATCGGCGGATCCGTGGTGTCACAGCAGGAGCTGGACGCCCAGGCTGACGCCCGACGCATCCTGGGCAGCACCTGACCCGGACCCTGTGGGTGAACCGCCCGGTTGACGCGACCGCCGACGGGACCTACGGGTACCAGAGCCAGTCCCGGTTGAAGTCGGGATGGTCGCTGTAGGGGACCGCGAGCGCATTGAGGGACAGGGTGGTCCATTCCAGCGCCTGCGGGATCCACTCGGACTCGTCCCCGAATGGATCGCTCACAAGCGTGGCCAGTGCCGTTTGCCTGGCCGCCTCGACGATGCTGATCAGGCGCCGCTTGGCTTCGCATTCCAGCAGCAGGCGGCGTTCGTACCACCTGCCCGCTTCGGACGTCGTGCGGTCGTCGAGCAGCTTGCGCGCCACCGCTTCGTCCTCGGCGATGCGCGCGGACAGGAACTCCACAATGTCCACTGTCTGAGCGTACGCCCGCCGCCACGCGGGCACACGCGGCTAGACGGCGGCCCGAAGGTCCACGGCCGTGCTGAGATCCAGCTCGGTGCTGAGGTCCGCCGGGGAGAGCGGCAGGTAATACGCGGAGCGGTAGCGGGTGCGGTCGCCGGTCAGTACCCAGGCCGATCCCTTGCGGACGCGGAAGCGCTTGGTCAGGGCCGTCCGGTCGCGTTGGATGAGGTGGGCCAGAACGTCTGCCATGACATCCTCGTGCGTGCACAGAACCGTTCCCGTCCCGCGGGCCTGGGCCACGAGGTCCAGCGTGGCCGCCAGGTTCCCGCCGGTCAGGTGCTCCGTGCGCTGCACTTCGAGGGATTGCCGGCGTGCCAGTTCAGCGACGGTTTCGACGCAGCGGATCGAGGGCGCCGAGACGATGCGTTCGATTGCGAACATGGCTCCCAGCGAGGCCAGCGACCTGGCGGCCTGCACGCCGGCAGGAGCCAGCGGCCGGACGCCTGCTGCCGGATCCCACTCGTGCCGTTCCACCATCTCGCCCCCGCGCACCAGCAGCAGCGTTTTCTCCCGCTCCGGCGCAGGACGGACGCCCAGCTCCAACTGGAGCCGGCTGCCCAGGGCGATGATGGCGGGCCTGTCCCGCGGTTCTGTCACCGTGCGCAAGGCAGCCGGCAGCGAAAGCCACCTGACGGCGTCGACCTCTTCATTAGGGGTGAAGCGGCCTGACCCCGCCGCGGCAGCCCAGTAACGGATGGTCTTGATTCGGCGTTTGCTGTCCTCGTAGCGGATGCTGGGCAGTTCGGCGCCCAGGCGGCAGCGCAGGCCCGTTTCCTCGCGAACCTCGCGCTCCGCGCACTCCCGGCCGGTTTCACCGGGGTCGGCCTTGCCCTTGGGAATGGACCAGTCGACGTGGGCCGGCCGGTGGATCAGGAGCACTTCAAGCGTGCCTTGCTTTCCGATCCGCCAGGGCAGTGCACCGAACGTCGGGGGCTTCGTCCTGCTCATGCGCTCGTCTCCGTCTGAAGGCTGCCGTTTCCGGCAGGAAGCAGGTTCTGGGCAGGAAGCAGGTCCTCGGCAGGAAGGTTCTCGGCAGGGACCAGCGTGAGGGCCGGGGCGTCCTTGGCGTGTTGCAGGCTGTCCAGCCGGCTGTAGAGCCCGCCGGACGCAGCGAGTTCGCCATGCCTTCCGCTTTCCACGATCCGCCCCTTGTCCAGGACGTAGATCCGGTCGGCCCGCTTGAGTGTCGAGAGCCGGTGGGCGATGACGATCACCGTGCGCCCGGCCATGAGCCGCTCGAGGCCGCGCATGACGTATTGCTCCGAGATGGCGTCCAGCCCGGATGTTGGCTCATCGAGGATGACGATGGGGGTGTCCCGGACGAGGGCACGGGCGATGGCGATGCGCTGGCGCTGCCCGCCCGAAAGAGTGACGCCGCGCTCGGCCACCGGGGTGTCGTATCCCAGAGGCAGGTTGCGGACGAACTCGTCCACGTGGGCTGCCTCGGCCGCGGCCAGGACCTGCTCCCGGGTGACGTTCTCAGAGCCGTAGGCGATGTTGTCGTAGATGGTCCCCCGGAACAGGATGGATTCCTGCAGCACCATGGAGACCTGCCGGCGCACAGAGGCCACCTGCAGGTCCCGCACGTCGATGCCGTCCAGGAGAACTTCCCCCTCGGCGGCATCGTAGAGCCGCGGAATCAGGCTGACCACTGACGACTTGCCGGCACCCGTCGGGCCAGTGATCGCCACGACGCTGCCGGGCTCCGCCTTAAGGTCAATCCCGTGCAGGACGTGCCGGTCGCCCTGGTAGCCGAAGCTTACCGAGCGCAGCTCCACGGCACCGGCCAGACGCGGAGCGGGTTGGGCGCCGGGCAGGTCCGAGATGGCCGGCGCGGTGTCCAGGATTTCCTGGATGCGCTCGGCGCTGGCCTGGCCGCGGCTGATGACGGTGGTGAGTTTGGCCAGCGACTTCATGGGGGAGTACAGGGCCTTGAGGTAGGCAAGGAAGACGAGCAGCAGGCCCAGCGTCAGGGATCCGTCCAGCACACCCTGGGCGCCAATCCAGAGCACCAGCACCGTGCCCAGGGTCGCGATGATGTCTACCAGCGGCGAGAACATGGACTGCAGCCGGATGACCCTCAGGCCGGCGTCACGCCGTCCGTCGTTCCGGCTGCGGAAGTCCTCTTCGTGGCGCGCCTCACTCGTGTAGGTCTGCATCACCCGGACCGAGGCGAACGTCTCCGACATCGCCGCCGCGATGTCGCTGTCCCTGTTGCGGGCATCCTTCGACGCACCCTTGATGCGGCGCCGGTAGAACAGCACGGTGATGAACAGCAGCGGGGACACCGCAAGGCCGATCAGTGCAAAGGTCGGATCGATCAGCATGCAGATGGTGGTGACGAATCCGAGGATGAAGATGTTGGGCAGCAGCACCGACAGGATGGACACCATGAGGGCCCGCACGTAGTCGACGTCCGTGGTGGTGCGCGTGACCAGGTCGCCCAGCCGCTGCTTGTCGTGGAAGGCCAGTGACAGCCGCTGCAGATGGGTGAAGACTTCAGCCCGGATCGTGGCCATCGCCCTCTCACCCACGCCGTTGAGCAGGCGGGTGCCGAGGTAGTCCGCCCCCGCATTCAGCACTGTCATGGCGAGCAGCGCAGAGGCGGCGAGCAGCAGCAGCTGGAGCTGGCTCAGGCCGGCCAGGCCAAGGAAGGAGGGCATCTCGTGGAGCTTGGAGCTGCCCGTCGGCTGCAGCACGTCGTCGACGATGACCTTCATGGGCCACGGCAGGGCCACTTCCATGGCGGCGACAAACACCACCAGGAGGGCGCCGCCTGCAAGCGCCCACACATGCGGGGCTATCGCCCCGCGGAACCGCCAAAAGGTTTGAAACATCTTTCCCCCTAAGAACCCGGCGGTCGCGGGCGTCACCCGAACGCTGTGCGTTGGGTGATGCTCTGAGACCGGCCAGGGATAATCCCTGGTCGGGCCTACTATTTCCTAACGAGCTTTGGGAAAACCCTGCCGGAGCTTGGGGAAAACCTGCTGCCGGGATGAAGTCCGACGGCGGTTGCACCGTTTGGGGGGCTTACAACCGGCCTGTCACGGACTACCGTTTGCAAGTAGAGGCAATTTCCAGCCCGCACGGCAGCAAAGGAGTCGGCATGGGTGACGTGTGGATCCGCACGATCAACCATGGACTGGTGCGGGCCGAGAGGGTCACGGAGATTGCCGCCTCCCGCGGATCGGTCCACGAGGAGCGCGGGTATTCGATCAAGGCCGTGGCCGAAGGCAAGGCGTACATTCTGATCGACAACAGCGACCTCGAGGGCACGGCGGGCGCACGCTTCGGGCATGCCGGCCGCATGCAGGCGGCACTGCTGCTCGCCGTCGACGAGGCACGCACGGCCACCACGCCCATGGTGATCAGCTACGAACAGGCCGGGGAGCGCTGGGTCCTCACCCCGGCGTCGGACATTGCCGGTGAAGCGGTGCCGGCCGTGCCGATGACGTCGGGGGACCACCACCTGCCCACGGGCTGAGGTACGCCCACTTCCGCCTGGCGGGCCACCGCACCGGCATCCTCCGGTCCCAGGAAGCGGGCCGTGTCGGTGGTTAGCCGAGCAGGTCGTCCACGTAGCACCACCGCCAGTCCTCGCCCGGTTCGATGCTGCGCATGACCGGGTGTCCGGTGGCCTTGAAATGCTTGGAGGCGTGGGTGGCGGGCGAGGAATCACAGCAGGCCACGTTCCCGCACTCCAGGCACATCCGCAGGTGGACCGTGACGGTGCCCTCGCGGGTGCAGGCGTCACAGCGTGCGCCGCCGGGGACCTCGGGATCGTGTGCCCGCTCCAGGTGCTCGCAGTCGCCGCCCGGCCTGGCGACGGCGCGGGAGCCGGAAACATCGGCCTCCTCGATGACGGCGTCCAGCATCGACTCCTCGACGTCCAGCCGCTCCAGGACGCTGCTGAGCACCTCGTGGGCGTAGTTCCCGCCGCTCCTGAGTTCGAGGACCTTCGCCCGCTCCGCCTCCAGCATGGCCAGCCGCAGCTGGGCATAGCGCTGGCTGGGGGTGGCGGCTTCTGCCGTCGGCCTGCCCAGACGTTCCCACGCTGCCAGTCCGCGCTCCAGCGTCCTCCGCTTGAGCATGGCCACCACCTCCGGAGGGTCATCGTCGGTCTGGAGTTCGTGCAGCCGCTCCACTCCAGCCGCCGTGGCCTGCTGCGTCAGCGAGGCCTGGGAGAGTGCGTCCTCGCCAGGATCGGGGCCCTGCACGCGAAGCAGCCGCACCAGGGCTGGCAGCGTGAAGCCTTGCAGCGCCAGGGTGCCGGCCACCACCACCAACGCCGCCAGAATCAGGACGGTGCGGTGCTCCAGCTCCTCGGGCAGCGTGAGGGCTGCGGCCAGCGTGACCACGCCGCGCATGCCGGCCCACGAGATGATGGCCGGGTATTGCCAGGGCGGTGCAGGGTCCTGCCGGGCCACGGCCGGAATGAGCCGGGGCAGGTAGGTGGCCGGAAATACCCAGACCGGGCGCAGCAGGAGCACGGCCAGCAGGATCACCGCACACCCGGCCCAGGTCCTTGCAGCGCCCAGGGAGTCATCCTGGACGCCGTCAATGATGGTCCGGACCTGCAGCCCGATGAGGAGGAACACCGAGTTTTCCAGCAGGAACTGCACGGTCTCCCAGTTGCTCCGCTGGCTCTGCCGGGCGGCCCCGTTGGGCATGGAGGGGGCCTTGGTGCCCATGATCAGGCCGGTGACCACCACGGCCAGAACGCCGGACGCGTGGATTGCCTCCGCCGGCAGGTAGGCCACGAAGGGTGCCATCAGCGACGTCGAGGTGTTGATGGCAACGTTGCGGATCCGCCGGCGCAGCTGGGTGAGGACGTAGGCTGCGGTGAGCCCCACCATCAGGCCGCCGCCCGCGGCCAGCAGGAAGTCGGCGCCGATCTCCAGCACGGAAACACTTCCTGCGATGGCCGCCACGGCGGCGCGGAGGCATACCAGGGCGGTTGCGTCGTTGACCAGCGACTCGCCTTCCAGGATGCTCACGATCCTGCGCGGCATCCCCACCTTGCGCGCAATGGCCGTGGCGGCCACCGCA
The DNA here is from genome assembly GCF_040546765.1 of Arthrobacter sp. OAP107. Classification (NCBI taxonomy): domain Bacteria; kingdom Bacillati; phylum Actinomycetota; class Actinomycetes; order Micrococcales; family Micrococcaceae; genus Arthrobacter; species Arthrobacter sp. OAP107. Next base: position 546,125 of record NZ_JBEPOK010000001.1, read on the forward strand.
TCCGGCGGCGCCACCACGGCAGCGAGCGCGATGGCTGCGGCGAGCGGTATCTCCGGGAACAGCCACCAGACCACCAGGCCAACGGCGATGGTGCCGAAGATGACGTAGCCCACCGAGAGCAGTGAGATGGCCCGTTTGTTGGAGCGGAAGTCGAACAGCGAGGTTCGCAGGGCGGCGGCGTACAGCAGCGGCGGCAACAGCCCCACCAGGACGAGTTCAGGGTTGAGGTCCACCCGCGGCACGAACGGGAGGAAGGAACCGGCCACCCCGGCGAGCACCAGAAGCAGCGGGACCGACACATCCAGCTTCCGGCCCAACGCGCTGACCGCGCATACCACGGCGGCGAGCGCCAGCAATCCCAGGGCGACGTCCATGCGGCTATTCTCTCAGCCGCCGTGGACTGCCCGACGGCGGGCAGGGACTTCCGTCAGGGTGTCCCCGAACGCTTGGGCGCAGGTTCGACGACGTCGTCAGCACCTTCCGCCGGATCCTGCGAATGCATGCGGATATCGGTGGGGTCTGCCGTTTCGTCCCCTTCGGCTGGGGCCTCGCTGTGGATGCGCTGCAGCGGTTCCGGGATCTCGCTCATGACTGCCGCTCCTCTGTTGCGGGTGTGTGCTGTGTGCCATCGCTTACGTTCATCTAGCTACCGCACCCGTCAGACTGTCAAGAACCGGCCCCGCGCTCTGGCCGTGGATTTTGTTCTGTGTTGAACTGTTGGGGTTGCACCCGAATGCCCCGCGGCTAACAGCCGCAGCACCGCCCTTTGCACCGTCGGCCCAGCCGGTTCGCGCCGGCTGCTGGGAAGGAACACCATTATGGCAACGTTTAAGATCGGCTACTTCGTAGGGAGCCTGGCCAGCGGCTCGATCAACCGGACGCTCTCCAAGGCCCTCATCAAGCTCGCCCCGGGGGACCTCGAGTTCACCGAGATCCCCATCAAGGACCTGCCCCTGTACAGCTATGACTATGACGCCGACTTCCCGCCGGAAGGCCGTGCCCTCAAGGAAGCCATCGAGGACTCCGACGGCATCCTCTTTGTCTCCCCGGAATACAACCGTTCCATTCCCGGTGCGCTGAAGAATGCCATCGACTGGGGATCACGCCCCTGGGGCACCAACTCGTTCGCCCGCAAGCCCACCGGCATCATCGGCGCCTCGCCCGGGAGCATCGGCACGGCGGTGATGCAGTCCTCCATGCGCGCCGTACTGAGCTTCCTCGATGCCCCGCAGCTGAACGCGCCCGAGGCCTACGTGAAGTTCAATCCGGACGTATTCGGCAGCGACGGCGAGGTCAAGGACGAATCCACGGAGGCCTTCCTGCGGCACTACATGGAGGAGTACTGCGCCTTCGTCCAGCGGGTCCTGGCGGCCAACGCGCCGGGCCACATCGGCGACCCGGAACCCGACACCCAGAAACTCTCCCGCTAACCGCCCCCTCGTTCTTCCTAGAGGGGGAGGGGCACCAGGCCGCCGAGGTTGCGGTACTTTTCGAGCCGTTGCGGGAGGAGGTCCGCCACCCCGGCGGCCGAGAGCGCGGCCAGTTCGTACTCGATGGCCTGGCCGAGGCGCTGGCAGAAGGCCCGGCCCTCGAGCGCTGCGTCGCCGCGTTCGTCGACGATGTGCTCCACCATGCCGTGGGCGTAGAGCGAGGCGACGTTGACGCCCTGCGCCTCGGACATGGCCGGGGCAAACTCGGTGCTGCGGTGCACGATGGCGCTGGCCCCTTCGGGCGGCAGCGGGGACAGCCAGGCATGCTGTGCAGCGATGGTGCGGTCGGCCGGGAACAGCGCCAGGGCGCCGCCGCCGGTGCCCTGCCCCATCAGCACGGAGACGGTGGGGGAGTTCAGGCCGATGAGGTCGTGGAGGGACCGGGCGATTTCGCCGGCCAGCCCGCCTTCTTCCGCCTCCCTGGACAGGGCGGCGCCGCCGGTGTCGATCACCGTCACCAGGGGCAGGCCGAGCTCCTCGGCCAGCCGCATGCCGCGGCGGGCTTCGCGCAGGGACGCCGGCCCCATGGCCGTCTGCTGCGAGGGCCGGGGCCGGGTGTGGCCTATCACCACGCAGGACTTCTGCCCGAAGCGGGCCAGCGCCAGCAGGAGTCCCGGGTCCTTTTCGCCCTGGCCGGTGCCGTTGAGCGGAAGGACGTCACGGGCTCCGTAGGCCAGCAGCTGCCGCAGGTCCGGGCGCCGCGGGTTCCGGGAGATTCCGATCGATTCCCAGGCTCCGGCGCCGGACGGTTTCACCGACAGCGTCCGCGGCGGCCGGACCCGCGCAGGGGGGCCGGCGACCAGGATGCTCAGGGCGCGGTCGACGACGTCGGACAGCTGCCACGGCGGGACCACCGCGTCCACGAGCCCCTTGTCGAAGAGGTTCTCGGCCACCTGCACGTTCTCCGGAAAAGGGGAACCGTACAGCGCCTCGTAGACCCGGGGCCCGAGGAACCCGAGGAGGGCGCCCGGCTCGGCCACGGTGATGTGTCCGAGGGAGCCCCAGGAGGCCATGACCCCGCCGGTGGTGGGATGGCGGAGGTAGACGAGGTAGGGCAGGCCGGCCTGCCGGTGCGCCCGGACTGCCGCGCTGATTTTCACCATGGAGAGGAACGCGATGGTGCCCTCCTGCATGCGGGTTCCGCCCGACGCCGGTCCGGCCAGGAGCGGTAGCCCCTCCCGGGTGGCGCGTTCGACGGCGTTCACGATCCGTTCCGCTGCGGCGAGGCCGATGGAGCCGGCCAGGAAGCGGAATTCGCTGACGATGACGGCCACCCGCCGCCCGCGGATGAGGCCTTCACCGGTGAGGACGGACTCGTCCACGCCGGTCTTCTCCCGGGCCGCCGCGAGTTCCTGCCGGTATTCCGGGCTGGGGTCGGGGTCCGCCACGGGGGAGTCCCAGGTGCGGTAGGAGCCGGGGTCGAGTACGGCGGCGATGAGTTCGGTGGCGTCCAGGTGGCGGGCCTTCTGGGCTGCGCTCATGCTCGGCGGCCCTCCCCGGCGGAGCCGGCGACGCCGGCAGCGGCGTCTGCCGGAACGAGGCCGAGCCACTGCCGAATCTGCTCGCCGTCCTGGTCCAGCAGCGGCGGAGCCGTGTGCTCCTTCAGCGTGGTTTCCGCGGTGTCCGCGGCGCTGAAGAAGCGCAGCGGCGGCCCCGGCAGGGTGACGTTGCCCAGGATCTTGTGGTCGACGTCGATCACCAGGCCCTGCGAATGGACCTGTTCCCATTCGTAGACCTCGTCCAGGGTGCGGACCTTGCCCGCCGGGATCCCGGCCTCGTTCAGCATGGCGAGCAGCGGCTCCGCCTCGTACCCGGCGAACGCGCGTTCCACCTCATCGATGACCTTGTCCCGGTTCCGGACGCGCTCGGCGTTGGATGCGAACTCCGGCCGGGCCGCGTCGATGCCGAACGCCGAGGCAAACGTGCGCCACAGCTTCTCGCTGCCCACACTGATCTGCACGCGGCCCTGCCGGCAGCGGAACAGGCCGTACGGTGCGATGGACGGGTGGTGGTTGCCCTGGGCCTTGGGCACTTCGCCGGCAACGGTGGCACGGGTGCCCTGGAACGCGTGCACACCGATCAGGGCGGCAAGCAGCGAGGTCCGCACGATCTGCCCCTGGCCCGTCCGTTCGCGCTGAAGCAGCGCCGCGAGAGTGCCGAACGCCCCGTACATGCCGGAGAGGAGGTCCGCGATGGGAACGCCCACCCGCTGGGGGTCGTCCGGGCCGGAGCCGGTCAGGGACATCAGCCCGGCCTCACCCTGCAGGATCTGGTCGTAGCCGCTGCGGCGCGACTCCGGGCCGTCGTGCCCGAAACCGGTGATGGACAGGACCACCAGGGAAGGGTTCAGCGTGTGCATCTGCGCGGCGGAGAACCCGAGCCGGTCCAGCACGCCGGGGCGGAAGTTTTCAATCACGACGTCGGCCCGTTCCAGCAGTTCGCGCAGAACCGTCCGGCCGTCGTCGCTTTTCAGGTCCAGGGCGATGGATTCCTTGTTGCGGTTGCAGGAGAGGAAGTACGTGGCCTGGGGATCGTCCTCCGGGCCGACGAACGGCGGCCCCCAGCCGCGCGTATCGTCTCCCGTGCCGGGGTTCTCAACCTTGATGACCCGGGCGCCGAGGTCCGCCAGCATCATGCCGGCGTGCGGTCCGGCCAGGGCCCGGCTCAGGTCCACCACAAGATAACCGGCGAGGGGGCCTTCGGGCTGGGGCGTGGATTCATGGCTCATGCTGGGTGTTCCTTCTCTTGCTTGGAGGGGCTGCTGGTGCTGGTCCCGGGCATTTACGTCCGGCGGCTACATCCAGCCGGGGAGGACCATGACCAGCCAGGCGATGGCGGGGCCGGCAATGACGACGATGCCGCTGTAGGCCAGGATTTGCTTGTAGAACCTGTCCTTGTCCACGTCCTCCGGGGCGTTGGCGAGTACCAGCGCGCCGTTGGTGGAGAACGGTGAGACGTCCACGATCGTGGCGGCGACGGCCAGGGCGGCGATGACGCCGACTGCACCGATCTCGCCGGTGGACAGGAACGGGACGGCCAGCGGGATGAGGGCGGCCAGGATGGCGGTGGAGGAGGCGAAGGCGGAGACCACGGCGCCGATGTAGCAGATCAGCAGTGCTGCCAGCAGCGGCATCCCGAGGTGGGCGACGCTGTCAGAGACGAACTTGATGGTGCCCGCTTCCTCGAGGACGCCCACGAAGGTGAGCATGCCGCAGATCAGCAGGACGGTGGACCAGCTGATCTTGTTGATGGCGCCCTTCTGGGCGGCGGGGGAGACGAGGGCCAGGACCAGGGCGATGGTGATGGAGACGAAGCCGACGTCCACCTTGAAGCCGAGCGAGATGACGGCGAGCGCGATCAGGCCGGCAATGGTGACCAGTTGCGGGACGGTGGCGCGGGCGCCGGAGGTTTGGGCCGAGTCAGGGGCTGATGAGGTGGAACCGGAGGTTCCCTTGCGGGCAACGCCGGAGGACGGGATGTCGGAGCCGGAGCCCTGCAGGGTGACACCGGCGGCGCGGGCGCCGACGCTCACGGCCATCCGGGACTCGGCGGCCTGCTCGACGAGCCTGCCGGTTTTGGTGAAGAGCAGTTTGCTGCCGCCCAGGACGATGAACAACACGACGGCGATGGCGAGGTTGAAGATGAAGCTGGCGAGGAAGATCGCCATCGGGCTGGCTTCGAGGTCAGTCTTGGCGATGATGCCGTTGACCGTGACGCCGTAGACGGCGATCGGGGAGAAGCCGCCGGCCTGCGCCCCGTGGATCACCATCATGCCCATCATCAGGGGGTTAATCCTGTGCTTCGCGGCGAAGCTCAGTGCGATTGGGGCGATGATCGCGACGGCGGCGGGAGAGAGGGCTCCCACTGCGGTGATAAGCGCGGTGATGGCGAACATGACCCAGGGGATCAGCGCGACTTTATTGCCCACCAGCCGGACCGCGCCCCGCACCAGCAGGTCAATGGTCCCGTTGTTCTGGGCGATCGCAAAGAGATATGTGACGCCGACGATCGTCAGGAAAAGGCCGCCGGGGAAGTTGGCAAGAATGTCGCTGGTGGACATTCCCAGGACCACCGAGCCGAGCAGGAAGGCGCCTACGAAGGCCAGGGCGCCCATATTGAGCGGCAGGACCGTGGCCAGCAGGAACATCACCGCCAGGATGATGATGGAAAGGACGGGAGCGGACATCGTTGTGCCTCCGGGGATGAGTTGATGTGATGGGGATTACAGGCTCACTGGCCTAGCCTCCTAGACACTAGGTGACTTTGTCAATACTCCTCCGCTAAGCTGATGCAAGAACGCCGGAAGGATGCGCATGCCCAAGAAGACCGCAACGCAACAGATTTCCCGCGTCGCGCGCCCGCGGCTCTACGAGCAGCTCGTAGAGCAGCTGATGGACTTCATCGAGTCCGCCCAGCTGGGGCCGGGCGACACCCTGCCCGCCGAGCGGGACCTGGCCGAACGGCTGGGCGTCTCGCGGGCGACGCTTGCCCAGGCGCTGGTGGCCCTGGAGGTCCTCGGCGTCATTGACGTCCAGCACGGCACGGGTGCGGTGCTGGTCTACCGGCCCAACGTGCCCTCCGTGCTCAAGGGGCTGCGCGAGCACCGGAGCCGGCTGCCAGAGATTGTCGAAGCCCGCAGCACGCTCGAGGTCAAGCTGGCCGAGCTTGCCGCCGCGCGGCGCACCGACGAGGACATGCAGGCGATCGACAAGGCACTCGACGTCATGGCGGAAGAGGTGGCCTCGGGCGCGAAGGGGGCCCATGGCGACGAACTGTTCCACCAGGCCATTACCGCGGCGGCGCACTCCGGCGTGCTGGCCCAGCTCATGACCTTCATCGCCGGGATGATCCTCGAAACGCGGCTCGAGTCGCTGGGGCAGCCCGGCCGGCCGGAGCAGTCGCTGGCTTCGCACCGCACGATCGCGGACGCCATCAGGGCCCAGGATTCGGAGGCCGCCGCGGCGGCCATGCTGGACCACATCACCCTCGTGTCCGACGTCGCCCTGCTGAAGTAAGAACGTGAAGCCGTTTCTGCTCCTCGCCTCGCGGGCCGAGGACGTCGCCGCGGAGGACGAATACGAGGCCTACCTGCGCTTTTGCGGGCTGGAGCCTGACCAGCTGACACGGATCCGGATGGAGCGCGGGCCCCTCCCGGAACTGGATTTGGACCGCTATTCCGGGGTCATCGTGGGCGGCAGCCCCTTCACCTCGAGCGACCCTGCCGAAAAGAAGAGCGAAGCCCAGCACCGCGTGGAACGCGAACTGTCCGGGCTGCTGGACCGGATCGTGGCCGAGGACTTCCCGTTCCTGGGCGCCTGCTACGGCGTGGGCACCCTTGGCCTGCACCAGGGCGCTGTGATTGACCGGACCTACGGCGAGCAGCTGGGCGGCGTGACCATCAGCCTGAGCCCGGATGGCCTGGAGGACCCGTTGCTCGCCGGCCTGCCCGCGCAGTTCACCGCCTTCACGGGGCACAAGGAAGGGTGCACCGTGCTGCCGCCGCACGCGGTCCTGCTGGCGAGCTCGGCGGCCTGCCCGGTGCACATGTTCCGGATCAAGCAGAACCTGTACGCCACGCAGTTCCACCCCGAGCTCGACGCTGAAGGCCTTGTGACCCGGATCGACATCTACCGCCACGCCGGATACTTCCCGCCCGAATCCGCAGAGGAGCTGATGGCGGCGGCCCGGACCTTCACCGCCACCGAACCGATGAAGATCCTGCGGAACTTCGTGAAACTCTACGGCAGGTAAGCGCAGCAGCGTTCCGGTCAGCTGCCAGGCTGTGGCGGGTCAACGTTCCCCATTGACTTCGGCCCGCGGAGGTCTACGGTTGAACTACGTCAACACTGATCTGTTGCGTGAGCGTGCGGCGAGGGGGCAGTCACACCACCATATGCGGCTGTTGCACGGCCACGCCCCGTTGGCAGTCCGCACCTCGCCAGCGTGGGGCTTCTCCCCGGAGCCACCTTCAAATTCCAGGTCTCAACCAAATCTGCAGGTACAGTCCATGACCGCCAATTTCATTACCGCCCTAGCCGTCAAATCCTTCGATGAACCGGACAAGAAGAGGTGCCCGGACAAAGCCGAGGTGGACCTGGTCAGCGTCAACGACTTCTCCGTGGCCCGGCTGATCCTTGCCCCCGGCTGGCGCTGGTCCGAATGCACCAAGCCCACGGAACAGACTCCCTTCTGCGAGCACAACCACCTCGGGTTCTGCATCTCCGGTGCCATGGAGGTAGAGACGCCGGAGGGGACCCGCTCCTTCATCCGTGCCAACGACACCTATGCGATTCCGCCCGGGCACGATGAATGGGTGGCGGGTTCCGAGCCGTTCGTGGCCGTTGAATTCCTTGGTGCGGCGTCGTTCGGGCGGCCGGTCAGCCGGGGCCTCCACGCCAGGATCTGACGGGCCCCTGCGGCGGCTTGGCCACGCGTCCTCTTATTGGCACGGCGTCCCGGAAGGGATAACGTCACTGCCATGGGATGCCGGTCCAGCTGAGGAGTCGCTGTCGTGGCCATTATCGATAACGCGGTGTACGTGGCCGGCCGCCGGACGGCTGATCCTGAGGGGCTGGAGGAGACCTACTTCCTGCTGCGGCAGCGCGAGGGCATGGCCTGGATCGGGCTCTACCGGCCCGACCCCCATGAGTTGCGCTCGGTGGCGGACGAGTTCGAACTCAGCGAACTGGCGGTCGAGGACGCGCTGACCGGACACCAGCGCGCCAAGCTTGAGCATTACGGTGAAACGCTCTTCCTGGTCCTGCGACCGGCGCGGTACCTCGACGACGTCGAAAAGGTGGAGTTCGGCGAGATCCACGTCTTTGCCGGGCCGGATTTCGTGGTCACCGTCCGCCGGGCTGAATCACCGGACCTGGCGCGGGTGCGCCGCCGCATGGAATCCCAGCCGGAGTTCCTCGCCCTGGGTCCCGACGCCGTGCTGTACGCCATCCTGGACCAGGTGGTCGACGAGTACGAACCTGTCGCGGCCGGCCTGGAAAACGACATCGACGAGATCGAGGACGAGCTGTTCGGTGCGGACCCGGAAGTGTCCCGCCGCATCTACGAACTCTCCCGCCAGGTCATCACCGTGCAGCGCGCCACCGGACCGCTCGCCGGAATCCTGCAGGCCCTGATCACCGGAACGCCGGACCACCACCCCGGCCCCGAACTCCAGGACCACCTCCGCGACGTGCTGGACCACGTCCTGCGCCTCAACGACCGGATCGCGTCCTTCCGGGCGCTGCTGCAGAACGCGCTCGCCGTGAACGCAGCCCTCGTGGCCCAGCGGCAGAACGACGAGATGCGCCGCCTCACCGAGTCCAGCTTCGCGCAGAGCGAGCAGGTCAAGAGGATCTCGTCGTGGGCCGCCATCCTCTTCGCGCCGACGCTCATCGGAACGATTTACGGCATGAACTTCCACACGATGCCGGAACTCGACTGGATCTTCGGGTATCCCATGGCTCTGGGGCTGATGATCGGCATGGGACTGATCCTGTATGCCGCCTTCAAACGCAACAACTGGATCTAGGGAAAGCACAGTTTTACGCCGGTTTTTCCGCAGGAGCCGAAGCTTCATCGAAGCTTCCGTGCAGCTGCGGTCCCGCCCGGGGCCGCGGAAAATACACTGGAATCAGCCGTCCACTGGCTCTTCCCGCCGGCCCCTCAGCTTTCGAAGGAACCCCAAAATTCGCTCTTCGTCTGTTCTCCGTCCTGCCCTGGCCACGCTGCTGCTCACGGGCTTTGCCGCCGCCTTCGCGGGCGTCTCGCCCGGCACTGCCGCCACCGGCGCCGCCGCAAGCACTGCCGCGGAAAGCCAGGCGGCTGCTCCTGCCCGTTACATCGTGCGCTATTCCGCCGGGACCGACGTATCCTCGGCCGTCCGGAACCTGCGCTCGCGGAACATCGGCGTTGGACGCACTTTCGCCAAGGCCATCCGCGGGGCAGTGGTGACGGCCACGCCGGGGCAGGCTGCGGAACTGAAGCGCTCGGCCGGCGTCGCCGCCGTCGAACTGGATGCCCCGGTGACGGCCGCCGGCACCCAGCAGTCCGCAACGTGGGGGCTGGACCGCATCGACCAGCGCGCCCTGCCGCTGTCCAGGACCTACACCTCGGCATCCTCCGGCGCCGGCGTGAGCGCCTACGTGATTGACTCCGGCGTGCTGTCTGCGCACGCGGAGTTCGGCGGCCGCGTCGCACAGGGCTGGACGGCCGTTTCCGACGGGCTGGGCACCGGGGACTGCAATGGCCATGGCACGCACGTTGCCGGCACCATCGCGGGAAAGACCTACGGCGTGGCCAAGGCGGCCACCGTGATCCCCGTCCGCGTGCTGGACTGCAGCGGATCGGGCTTCAACTCGGACGTCATCGCCGGGCTCGAGTGGGTCGCCTCCAACCACCGGGCCGGAACCCCGGCCGTGGCCAACCTGAGCCTTGGCAGCACCGCCAGCCCGATGGTGGACGCCGCGGTGCAGGGCATCATCAACGACGGCGTCACCGCCGTGGTCGCCGCCGGCAACTCCGCCGCCGATGCCTGCAACAGTTCCCCGGCCCGCGTTGCCGGTGCGCTGACCGTCGCCGCGAGCGATTCCGCGGACAAGCAGGCGTCCTTCTCCAACTACGGCAGCTGCGTTGACCTGTATGCGCCGGGTGTGGGAATCAAGTCCGCATCCCCTGCCTCCACCACGGCCACGGCCCTGATGAGCGGAACCTCGATGGCATCCCCGCACGTGGCCGGCGCCGCAGCCTTGCTGCTCTCCCGTTCGCCGGGCCTGCAGCCCGCGGACGTGAATGCCAGGCTGCTGTCCGCGGCCACCTCCGGTGCCATCTCCGCCGCCACCGCGGGAACCCCCAACCGCCTGCTATTCACCGATCCCGCCGCCGCGCTCCTCAGCGCGCCAGCCGTGACGGCGCTCAGCCCGGCAGCCAACTCTGCGGGCGCCGCCGTGGCCGCCAACGTCACCGCAGCCTTCGGTTCCGCGGTCCAGGGCGTCAGCGCCTCCACCTTCGTCCTCCGGAACGCGTCCGGAGCAACAGTGCCCGCCGCAGTCAGCTACGACGCCGCAACGCACACCGCAACCCTGAACCCCGAGAGCCTGCTCGGTGCGTCGCAGAAATACACGGCGACGCTGACCGGCGGATCTGCCGCCATCCGCGACGCCGCCGGCACCCCGTTCGTGACGGGCAGTTGGTCCTTCACCACCGCCGTGGCCCCCACGGTCACTGCACGCACGCCCGGCGCGAACGCCAACTCCGTTGCGGCAGGAAGCAACGTCACGGCCACCTTCAGCACCGGAATGCTTGGCCTGAGCGGCAGCAGCTTCGTGCTGCACGGCCCGGGCGGCACCGCTGTTCCGGGGGCCGTCACCTACAGCGCCACCACGCGGACCGCCACGCTGAATCCCACGGCCAACCTCGCCAACGACGCCAAGTACACGGCGACTCTGACCGGCGGAGCGGCCGCTGTCCGCGACGCCGCAGGCACGCCGCTGGCCACCACCAGCTGGACCTTCACCACCGGCCCGGCCCCCGTCATCACGGCCATGACGCCGCGCCCGGGCGCCACGCTGGTTCGCCGCGCCAGCAACATCGTGGTGACGTTCAGCGAGGCCATCCAGGGTGCGGGGACCGGCACCCTCACGCTTAAGAACACCGCCACCGGCGCCCGGGTGACTGCCGCCCTGTCGCGCAACGGCACCACGAACCAGTGGATCCTGAACCCGTCGGCGACCCTGGCCGCACGGACCGTGTACACGGCCGGCGTGACCGGCGGCGCCGCCGCGGTCCGCGACCTGGCGGGCAACCCGCTGAAGTCCGCCAGCTGGACGTTCACCACCGGTTCACTCTGAGCCATAACAACCCGGGCGGGGAAAACGGAGGCCGACGGCGGCACTCACGTGCCGCCGTCGGCCTCTGTGACAGTTGCTAGGACTTAATCAACTGATGTGGTCCGCTAGTACCCGCGCCCCTTGTCAAGCTTGATGGTTGCGTAGGCGTGGTCAGAATCCGACTTCCAAGTCCAATGGTTCTTCTTGTCCTTGTCCTGGAACCGGATCTTGACGGTATGGGATACCTTGACATCCTTGTCGCCGCGGTCGGCGTGTACCTTCTCCTTGTTGCTGACCCACTTGTCACCGTGGACCCAGACCCAGCCGTGGTCATGCCCGATCTCTTTGTCCCAGCGTCCGTGGCGCTGGAACATCTTTTGGTCGAAGTAGACCTTGGTGCCCTTGTCGCAGTGGATCTTGAACTTGAAGTCGACCTTGACTGACTTGCCGTAGTCCCGGTCCTTCTTGCCATAGTCGGCCTTGTCCGGCTTGTAGGCGGTGACGTGACAGTTGTCCTTATTGCCGTAATCCGGCATTGCGTTGGCTGGCGCAGCGAACGCAAACGGTCCGGCAAGCAGACCCATCGACATGGAGGAAACCAACGCGACCTTAGCCGTGCGGCGGGGTGTTGGCGCAGTGATTTTCATTGTTTCTCCCGCGAGATGTGTTCGGGCATCATTGGCCGATCACGTGACGCGTGGAGACCTATCAACCACTTATGTCCGCTTTATGATCGTCCACCCGGACGTGCCGGGTGGGCTTGGAACCGGACCCGTTCTCGGTGATACTGCTGGAATCCGGTGATTCAAAGTGTACGCCTATAAGTGGGTGTCAACACTTATTTACCGCAATTGTCAACCGGTAGCGGTTGCATTACTGCCGTCGGGAGCCGCCGCGGCGGCTGCAGGAAGAGGGCCGACGGCGGGCTGTCCCGGCGGCGGCCGCCTCACCCTGCGCCGCGCTACTTGCCCAGGAAGGCGAGCAGCGCCTCGTTGACCTCTGCCCCGTGCGTCCAGAGCAGGCCGTGCGGGGCGCCGTCGATCTCCACGTAGTCAGCCTCCGGCAGGGCCTTGCTGAACTGCCGGCCGGTGGCGTCGATCGGCAGGATGTTGTCCGCCGTGCCGTGCACGATCAGCGCCGGGACGTCGATCTTCGGGATGTCGGTGCGGAAGTCGGTGATCCAGGTGGGCTGGGCGGCCACGGAGGCGAATGCGCCGGAACTGGCGGCGAGGTCCCAGCTTGCCCTGAGGGACTCCTCGCTGAGGCGGGGGGTCCCCAGGAAAGTGTCGGTGTTGTAGAAGTTCTTGAAGAACTCAGTGAAGAAGGCGTACCGGTCCGCTGTAACCGCCTCGGTCAGGCCGTCAAAGACCGACTGCGGCACGCCTGTGGGGTTGTCGTCGGTCTGCAGGAGGAAGGGTTCCAGGGACCCGAGGAAGGCGGCCTTGACAACACGTGCCGATCCGAACGTGGAGAGGTAGCGGGCCACCTCGCCGGTTCCCATCGAGAAGCCCACCAGTACCGCGTCGTTGAGGTCCAGGGTGGTGAGGACGGTGTTGAGGTCGTCTGCGAAGGTGTCGTAGTCGTAGCCGGTGGTGGGCTTGCTGGACTTCCCGAAGCCGCGGCGGTCGTACGTGACGACGCGGTAGCCGGCGTCCAGCAGGGCGGCGGTCTGCTTCTCCCAGGAGGATCCGTCCAGGGGATAGCCGTGGATGAGGACAACAGCCTGCCCTGTTCCGTGGTCTTCGTAATAGAGCTCGATGTCGGTGCTGTTTTCCTGTCCAACGGTGATGTAAGCCATGCCAGCATTCCCTTCGGTCTCATGAGAACGGACGTCCTCAAGCGGTGGTACCAACCTATCGGGGTCGCGGGTCATGCGGGGTTGCGGGCCGGTGCGCGGCGCGTCACAGGATGTAGCCTGCAGGAATGGCGGCAGGGGCCGGAATGTTGTGCAGGGCATGAAAAGAATTGGCTTCCTGTCGTTCGGCCACTGGGGGCCTGTGCAGGGTTCCCGTACCAGGACGGCGCGTGATGCGCTGCTGCAGGGGATTGAGCTGGCCGTGGCCGCGGAGGACCTGGGGATCGATGGCGCGTTCTTCCGCGTGCACCACTTCGCGCGCCAGCAGGCGTCGCCTTTCCCGCTGCTCGCTGCCGCCGCAGCGCGCACCAGCCGGATTGAGCTTGGCACCGGGGTCATCGACATGCGCTACGAGAATCCGCTGTACATGGCGGAGGAGGCGGCGGCCACGGACCTTATCAGCGGCGGCCGGCTCCAGCTGGGTATCAGCCGTGGTTCGCCCGAGCCCGCACGCAACGGGGCCAGTGCTTTTGGCTATGCGCCGCGGGAGGGCGAGACCGATGCGGACATGGCGCGCCGGCACACTGAGGAGTTCCGGCGGGCCATCGCCGGTGCCGGCGTGGTGGAGGCCGACCCGCGGTACGCCGGAGGAGCCACCGGGCTGCTGCCCGTCCAGCCCCGCTCCGAGGGTCTTCCCGAGCGGATCTGGTGGGGCGCGGGAACACGGAAGACGGCGGTCTGGGCGGCCGAGCGCGGGATGAACCTCATGAGTTCGACCCTCCTGACCGAGGACACGGGGGTGCCGTTCCACGAGCTCCAGGCCGAGCAGATCGCCATGTTCCGTGAGGCATGGGCGGCGGCAGGACACGGCCGCGAGCCGCGGGTATCGGTCAGCCGCAGCGTACTGCCCCTGGCCGACGACGAGGACCGGCAGTACTTCGGGCTGAGCGCGCTCCGCGAGGGCCGGGACCAGGTGGGCGCCCTCGACGGAACCCTGGCCCGCTTCGGCAAGAGCTACATCGGTGAGCCGGATGTCATCGCCGCGGAGCTGTCCGCCGACGCCGCGGTGCAGGCCGCGGACACACTCCTGCTCACCGTCCCCAACCAGCTTGGCGTGGAGTACAACGCCAAGCTGCTGGGAAACATCGCCCGCCATGTGGCCCCGGCCCTGGGGTGGACGCCGTGGAATGTCCGGGAGCAGGCGTAACCTACTGGCATTGAACGGTTCCTCCCAAGGGGGCGGTTGCCATGGACCCGAATCACGTTCCTGTAAGCCGGGATTCCGGCCGCGGTCCATATTCCGGCGGCGGTCCGGGCGTCCGGCGGCTGGCTGCTGTCCTGCTGGTTGCCGGCGTCGTGCTTTCCCTCGGTTTCGGCGCCCTGCATCCGGGAGAGGCTGATCCGAACGATCACGCAGCGGCCTTCGCTGAGTATGCCCGCAGCGAGCCGTGGACGGTGGTGCACCTGGGGCAGTTTGTGGGCATGGCAGCCCTTGTCAGCGGGCTGTTGGTGCTGGGAACCGTGGCCGGCGGCCCGCCCGGACGCTCCGCATGGGCCGCGCGGTTGGGCAACTGGGCGGCGGCCGCTTCGCTGGCCCTGTATGGGGCACTGCAGGCGGTGGACGGCGTGGCGCTGAAGCATTCCGTGGATGCCTGGGCTGCCTCCGAGGGCGCCGACAAAGCGGTTCGCTTTGCCGCTGCGGAGGACATCCGCTGGCTGGAGTGGGGGATGCGCAGCTACCAAAGCTTCGTGCTGGGGGCGGCGCTCCTCCTGCTTGGCGTCGCGGTGGCCAGTTCGCCCGGGTTCCCGCGGCCGGTGGGTTACCTCATGGGACTGTCTGGAGCCGCATACCTGGCCCAGGGCTGGATCATCGGAGCCATAGGTTTCTCCGGCAGCAACACCGTGCCCACGCTGGCAGGCATCGCGCTCATCCTGGTCTGGACGCTTTGGCTCCTGGCAAGTTCGCTGAGGCGGCCCTAGTCCCGGCGCCGCTCCCGGCGGCTGTGCCTAGACTGGGATGCGACCGGCATTTCCCAGTGAGAGGCAGTGGCATGACCGACAGCAAGCGCAATGCGGAAGAGCCCAGTGATCTTCGCGGCCCTGACGACCCGGACGCCGTCGAACAGGAGCAGCCCCATCCTGAGGCTGGCACGGCGCACAACATTCGTGAGGAACAGATGACACAGGCCGGCGGCACAGTTCCCGCCGGCTACGTGGGCAGCGGGGCGCCGGAGGGCGGCCACAAGCCGGAAGAGGCCGCGGGCGAATCCGGCATGTGGGACGCCGGGGACAGGTAGCTAACGCCAGGCGATGATCCTGTCGGCACGGGAGCGCGTGGCTTCGATCAGGCGTGCGTTGGCCGCGTCCGGTCCGTTGGCCCAGGCCTCGGCCGCCGCACGGTCCATGCCATAGAGCATGTGCCGTTCGACCAGGCGGGCAAGGCGCAATTCACGCGGCGTGTCGATGAACCACACCTCGTCCAGCTGTGCCCGCACCTGCTGCCAGCGCGGATCGTCGTTGAGCAGGTAGTTGCCCTCCGTGATGATGATGGGGATGGCGGCCGGAACGGCCAGCGATGCGGCTACCGGCTCATCGATCGTCCGCCGGAAGTCCGGCGCGTACACAACGTCCTCGTCCCGGCGCGCAAGCCGCTGCAGGAGCGAAAGGTAACCGCCGACGTCGAACGTGTCCGGCGCGCCCTTGCGCTGCCGCAGCGGAGTGCCGTCAATGATGGCGTTGCCCAGGTGGAAGCCGTCCATGGGCACCACGAGGGCGGTATCTGGGCCGAGCGCGTCCGCGAGGCAGGCCGAGAAGGTGGACTTGCCGGACCCCGGTGAGCCGGCCACGCCGAGGAGAAGCCGCCTTCCGGAGGTCAGCCGGCTGCGCAGTTGGGCGACGGCCTGCTGGATTTCCGCGGATTCGAAAGCCAGGAGGGACTGGGGCTCAACGTTCGGAAGGGTCATGCACAGCATCCTAGGCGAGGCCCGGGACGCCGGAGTGTGTTGTGGCGCGTGAGCGTTCAGTCGAGCGGAATGGTGATGGTGATCGCCGTGCCTGTACCGGGGGACGAGATGATGTTCACGGTGCCGCCCGCCTCCTCGACCGCCTGTGAGATGGTCCTCAGTCCGTGGCCGTTGACTTCTCCCGCCGCCGGCGGAACCGATTCGAACCCAGTGCCGTTGTCCGCGACCATGAGGCGGATGCCGTGGAAGACTGCGGCAAGCCGGACGGTCACATCCGTGGCATGCGCATGCTTGAACGTGTTGCTCAGCGCCTCCTGCGCGGACTGGTAGAGCAGGGAGGCGCAGCCGGATGAGATCTCGACGCCGTGGTGCGGCGTCTCCCAGCGGACGCAGGTACCCTGGCGGCGCAGGGGAACCGTGAGCCTGTCGATGCAGCCGGCAAGCCCCAGCCGGTAAAAGTCCAGCGGCTGACGGTCGGTGATGACACCGCCGACCTCGACGACTTCCTCGAGAGTTGCTGACTGGTTCATGGCGGCCCCCCGGCTTCCTTGCGGTCCTCGTTGCATGTTTTCCCTGGAAATCGCTCCTCCAGGGGCTGATGCATTAAGGGTGGCGCCGGCCGATCAGGCTTGCCGCAGGTTTACCCCGGGATCCAATCAAGTTTCCGCAAGATGTTCTGCGGCCGGTGTCCTGTGGCTATGGGGCCATCATCCAGGGCTGGAGCGAGTGCTGCGGATACGTGACGGCGTCGGCGGCGTCGAGCACCTCCAGCGCGGTCATGTGCGCGGCTGCCGCCACTTCACGGATTGGCTTGCCGTGGGTTACGGCCGCGGCAACCGCACTTTGCAGGGTTGCAGCCGCGGGGTCATGCTCTACTGCTGCGGATTCCAGCGTCGCCACGGCTTCTTCCACCGCGCGGATATCGTCGTCCATCGGTACCCTCCTGTTTCTGCCCCATTGCAGTGACACGCGCGGCAGGAGAACAGCAACTGCTCCCCAGACGAAGTGTCATGTTCCTAAAACAATAAGACAGACAAGTCTGTCTCTGCCAGTGCCAAGGTACACTGAATCTCTGATGAGTGCTCCTGATGCAACCGGGGATGCCTTGCTGCCTGAAGAGGTGCGCACCGGCCATAGTGAACCAGTGGACCGGATTCTCGCTACCGCCTACGAACTTTTTTCCCACCGCGGTGTCCGCGACGTCGGAATCAATGAACTGATCGAGCAGTCCGGAGTGGCCAAGTCCACGTTCTACCGCCACTTCCCGTCCAAGGACGCACTGGTCCTGGCATTCCTGGCATTCCTGGCACTCCGCGACCAGGTCTGGACCGTGGACCTGATTGTCTCCGAGGCCCGGCGCCGGGGAGCCACTCCCGAAGGACGCCTGCTGGCCATCTTCGACGTCTTCGGCGACTGGTTCCAGCGGGACGATTTCGAGGCGTGCACGTTCATCAATGTCCTGCTGGAGATGGGTCCCGGGCATCCGCTGGGAGAGGCCAGCATCGGCTACCTCGCCAGGATCCGCGGCCACATCCAGGCGCTCGCAGAGGAGGCAGGGCTGGAACGCCCCGACGAATTTGCCCGCTCGTGGCACATCCTGATGAAGGGCTCCATCATTTCCGCGACCGAAGGTGACTTCCTCGCCAACAAGCGGGCGCAGCAGATGGCCGGCTGGCTGATCGCGCACCACCGAAGCTGACAGGCCGGCCCCGTTCAGTCGAGCCGCAGCAGGTTCCGCAGCGGAGCCGGGAGCCACTTCGGCTTCGGTCCGTCAGCGGCGTTCTCGGACCCGGCCAATGACGGCTCCGCGGTGCCGGCGGCGAAGTAGTCCCCGCCGGCCGGAAGATAATCACCGGCCGTGAGGTTGCCCCCGCCTGTTGCCGGCGGTAGGCAGGCGTTCTCGCTCAAATGGCACAGCAGCGCTTGCTCGGGTGAACCCGGATGTGAGGCCAGATGCTGCAGCAGCCGGCGCCGGGCTTCCGACTGCACATCCGTGGTGGCGAGGATGTCCAGGATGAGTTCGATAACCTGGGCCCGCATCACGGTCCGGTCAATCGACCTCAGCGAGTCACTGCAGAAAACCTCCAGCGCGTCCGCTGCATCCTGGGTGCACCGTCCCGGTTCGGCGGCAGTCTTCAGCCATTCAGGCTCAGCGGGGGTGGGGACATTAGCGTCCATCGGGACCTCCGGAAAGGTTCGCGCTTTCCGCCGGCGTCTTCATTGCGTTCTTCATCGCGGCTCCTTCATTGGCGGCGTGACTCTTGCATGGTGCCAATGTGCGGCACGTCTCCTGTGAAAAACTCGTCGCGGGGGACCCCCTTGATGGGCACGCCCTGCGGAAATGGGGGGTCCATCCAGCGAAAGGGGTGCTCACTGCCGGAGGCCGGCCCGCTGACGCCTGTGAGGTTCCCGGTTTTTCACAAGGAAACTCTCAGGATCCGACCGGGACGAAAGGGCCCGCGGCTGGTTGGCTGCAGCAAGGCCTGACCACCGCGCTCACAAGCGATCGGCAAGAGACAAGCATTCCGCAACGGCGTAGCTTTGTTGGTGTCGGGACCCGCTCCGGTCCTCCGCATCCTGCAACGGGGCCGGAAGCTGACAGGAGGTAACAGCGATGACCAACATATTCAGGCGTGCCGGTGTGGATATCCCGGAACCCTTCCGCCGGTTCCTGGAGGGGGATTTGGACGCCTGGCTGCGGGTGGAGGAATACCGTGAGTCAGGCTCCCTGGTGGTCAGGGCCGAGGCGCCGGGTATCGATCCCGACAATGACGTGGACATCACCCTCGCCGGCAGCCAGCTGCAGATCACGGTCCGCCGTGAGGAAAAGTCGGAGCACAGGGAGAGGGAAGGGTACCGTTCGGAGTTCCGGTTCGGCACGTTTTCGCGGACCGTAAGCCTTCCGGGCCCGGTGAACCAGGAGGACATCCACGCCTCGTACACGGACGGCGTCCTCGAAGTACGTGTTCCGTTGGCCGAGGAGCCAGCTGCGGGCGGCCACAAGATCCGCGTCTCCCGCGGCGCCGGAGCCAGTA
The DNA here is from genome assembly GCF_040546765.1 of Arthrobacter sp. OAP107. Lineage (NCBI taxonomy): Bacteria > Bacillati > Actinomycetota > Actinomycetes > Micrococcales > Micrococcaceae > Arthrobacter > Arthrobacter sp. OAP107. Next base: position 565,232 of record NZ_JBEPOK010000001.1, read on the forward strand.
GTTCAGGTACCGATGAAACGTCACGCACCATGGGGCAGGATCCCGAGGGCCAGAGTTTTGGTGGGCCCTAGGCCGCCACGTCAGCCCTCGTAGTGGGTCCTCGCCGGGCCCTGCCCGAGTGAGTCAACGATCGAGGTTGCAACGCTGTGCAGCTTGATGTTACGGGTGCTCGATGCTGCCTTGAGCAGCTCGAAGGCTTCCTCCTGGCTGCACCGGTTCTGCGCCATGATCACTCCGACGGCGACGTCGATCACAGTACGGGTTTCCAGCGTGGCCTTGAGGTTGGCGGCAGCGTCGCTGTAGTGGGCGAAGCGCACGGCAAGCCGCAGGGCCATGGAGGTCTGGCTGACGAAGTCCTGCGCCAGTTCCAGGACGCGGCCCTCGAACCGGCCCGGACGGTGTGAGTAAAGGTTCAGTGCTGCCCGGGTCTCGCCTTCGAGCACAAACGGGATGGCGAGGATGGAGCGGACGCCCTGCCCCAGCACCTTCTCCGCGTAGCTGTCCCAGCGGTCGTGCTTCTCGAGATCCGTGATGTGGATGGTGACCTGGTCGCGCGACGCGGTCATGCAGGGGCCGTCACCGAAGTCGTACTGGATCTCGTCCATGGCCTGCGCCTCGGGGCTGCTGCTCGCCACGGTTGCTGCCTTGCGGTGCCGCAGCAGGGTTACACCGCAGAGGACTTCGTCGCCGGGTTCGGACAGGCTGCGTGCGGAAATCCGGGCAAGCTCGTGAAGGAATTCGCCCACGTCGGAGCTGGTGAGCACCAGCTCGTTGAGGTGCTCCGTGATTGAGATTTCAGGTTTTGCGGTCGACTCGCTGGCCACGATCTTTCGGTACCGTTTCGCTCGGGTCAAGACGAACCGGCGGGCGCAGCGCAGGGGGACCCCGTGGCCGGGGCGGATAGCAGCGAGCAAGGTGCCGGATCGAACAACAATCCAACGGCCTTCTGCTAAACCGTACCGAGAAAATATACACCACAACCACTTGCGTCATGGTTGCCGTTACGGGCTCGGGCCCTAGGCTGGGGGAAAGGTGCCGGGCGGCGGAAGCCGCTGCGGCCATCGGAGTACGGCCGCCCGGGCCAGGGCCGGCCAACCAACAGGAGGAGGCCGCGGTGAGGATTGCCGTAACGGGAGGCAGCGGAAAGCTTGGACGGAACGTTGTCCGCAGGCTTGTGGCGGACGGGCATTCGGTTCTCAACCTGGACCGGACAGGCAGCCGGAGCCCGGACTTCGCCACCGTGGACCTGAGGAATTACGGGCAGGTTGTGGACGTCATCCTGGGCCTCGATGACAGGCACCAGGGCTTCGACGCGGTCGTCCATCTGGGCGCCATCCCGGCTCCGGGCCTGGTGCCCGATGCCGCCACCTTTGAAAACAACATGCTGTCCACCTACAACGTGTTCCAGGCGGCCCGCAGGGCCGGCATCAAGAAAATCGTGTACGCCTCCAGTGAGACCGTGCTGGGACTGCCGTTCGACGTCGACCCTCCCTACATCCCGGTGGACGAGGAGTATCCGGCCCGCCCGGAGAGCACTTATTCGCTGGTGAAGCATCTGGAGGAGCAGATGGCCATCCAGCTGACGCGCTGGGACCCGGAGCTGAGCATCGTTGGCCTCCGGTTCTCCAACGTCATGGACCCGGAGGACTACGAGGAGTTTCCGTCCTTTGACGCGGACGCCGCCCTGCGCAAATGGAACCTCTGGGGCTACATCGACGCGCGCGACGGTGCCCAGGCGGTGGCACGCGCGCTGGAATACCGCACGCCGGGATTCGAGGCCTTCATCGTCGCCAATGAGGACACTGTCATGGGCCGCTCCAGTGCGAGCCTGGCGGAAGAGGTGTTCCCGCGGGTGAAGGTCACCAAGGAGCTGGGCGAGCACGAGACCCTGCTGTCCATCGACAAGGCCAAGCGCCTCCTTGGCTATGCACCCGAACATAGCTGGCGGACCTACCACTCCAACCGCAGGACGCCCACGGAGGACTGAGCGCCCGCAGGACTGGGCGCGAACGGACACTTGAGGCCCCTGCTGTGAGGCTGAAAGGGGACTGAAGTGTTCGTTCGCGCTGTCCCGGGAAGCGGATGGTCAGGCGAGGGGCTGCAGGCTGGGCACGCCGTCGCCGATCCGGAAGGAAGGCTTGGTAGCGCGCTGAATCGCGAGTGAGCGGTAACGCCGCCCGGCGATGGCCGCTTGGCGATCTGGGGCCGCTACTTGGAGGGCTGGGGCACTTCGCAGGTTAGCTTGGGGTTGGCGCCCATGTAGTTCAGCGGTCCGGCCGCGATGGTGATGGCCACGGTTCCGGCCTCCGTGCAGGAGTCCGGGGAGCCGCTGAAGTAGCCCCGCTGAAATGCGGCGAACACGCCGACGATGAGCCAGATGACCACAAGCGTTCCGATGATCCTCACGGCAGCCTCCGTAGCCCCGTTGCCACTTCAATGTGTGACTAATTATCCACCGCGCCTGTCATTCCTGACAGGGCTACCGGAACGGGTCTATCGGTTCTGCCGGGCGGCTCCGGGGCTCCAGCCGGGTCAGCTGGGTTCGGTGGTGTCCACCGGTGTTTCCTCCACGTCCGGTGTGTCCTCCGCCGTGGCAATCTGGCTGTCGCTGGGGGTTTTGGCTCCCGTGCTGTCCGTGCCCTCTTCCGGCTCGAACGTGTTCGGCTCGCCCGCTCCCACCGCGACGCCGGCGCCGTCGTCGGGGACGCCGTCGCCCTGGGTTTGCGGTGAATCCTGGCCGGTTCCTTCAGTGCTCATGTTGACTCCTGAGACCTTGTGGGGCTGGAAGTTTCACCGTAACAGCGCGGGAGGGCATCCGTAAGGGGGCTTAGGATTTTCTGCCACCGGGGATAACCTTCACTTCTAGACAGTTTCCTCAGCGCACAGGCGGTCTTTCAGGTGGTAGAAGAATCAGCGGACAAGCATGGCCGGTGGCGGGTTTTCCATGACAAGTTCGTGGTCGAGGAACGTTATATGGACCCTGGGGCCAGGAAGGGCCTCTACGTGACGGCGACCGTCCTCGCCGTGGTGGGGGCAACCGTCTTTTTCTTTGCTCTCTCAGGTGTTCAGGACCATGACGGGCTGGCCAGCGCCGATGAGGCGTCATGGAGGTGGCTCCTGACTACGCGCACGCAGCTGCTGACCGTGGTGATGATTGTCCTGGCCGTCATCTTCGGGCCCGTGGCGCTGCCCATCATCGTCCTCATTGTCACGGTGGCTTGGGGCATTCTGGCGAAGCATGCCTGGCGGCCGATTCTGCTGGCGGCGGCAATGCTGACCGGTGTGGGGCTGGCGCAGCTCATCGGCAGGTCGGTAGACCGGCAGCGCCCTCCGGTGGACCAGATGCTGTTTGGTGCAGACCACACCTTTTCCTTTCCGTCGGGGCACGTTCTGGGGGCCTCGGACTTCCTGCTGATAACGGCGTTCCTGGTCTTTTCACGCCTCCGGAAACCAAAGACAACGGTGGTTGGCTTTGTCTGCGCCATCATCGGTGTGATCCTGGCGTCCGTCAGCCGGCTGTACCTCGGCTACCACTGGGTGAGCGACGCCGTGGCCTCCGTTGCGCTCTCCCTGGTGGTGCTCGGCGCCGTGATTGCCGTGGACACCTGGCGCACCGCCCGCGTGCCCGGCGAGCGGGTTACCGGTGAGCTGTCCAAAGCAGATACCCCGGACTGAGGCCATGGCCAACGAAGCAGATGTCCGCAGGATCTGCCTTGCCCTGCCAGGCGTGACCGAGCGCCCCAGCTGGAACCAGCCCGCCTGGTTTGCCAAGACCCTGATGGCGCGCATCTGGGAAACGGGCGTGCTCACGGTCAAGACCGCGGAGCGCGAGGCTTTGGCCGGCACGGATCCGGAGACGTACTTCTGGACGCCTCACCATGAGCGGTCGCCGCAGCTGGTCCTCGTCCGGCTTTCAAGGATCGACGGCGACCAGCTCGCCGAACTGCTTGAAGACTCCTTCCTGCTTGCCGGCGGCAGGCTGTAGTCCTTAGGTTCCGGCGCTTCCAAGTCTCGGCGTCGGGATCGGTGCCTGGGCTGTGGGACGGCCCCGTGGGCCCTTGCCATATGCTTCCCCGTCCAGATTTCCTCGATTTTCCTCTTGCCCAGGTTATTCACTGCTGCTATAAAAAATCTATATCCAACACCATAGATATCAGGTGGTGGGTAGCCATAAAACCTACATGCTGAAGGGAGTGGGAAGTGATGCTAATCCGTACTGACCCGTTCCGTGAGCTGGACCGGCTCACCCAGCAGGTCTTCGGAACAGCAGCCCGTCCGGCGGCCATGCCGATGGATGCGTGGCAGGAAGACGGGGAGTTTGTGGTGGCCTTCGACCTGCCCGGGATCTCGCCCGACGACGTGGATCTGAACGTTGAGAGGAACGTCCTCACTGTCCGGGCGGAGCGCCGGGACGCCACCCAGCCCAACGTCGAGCTGGTGGCTTCCGAGCGGCCCCGCGGCGTCTTCAGCCGCCAGCTCATTCTCGGCGACACCCTGGACGCGGACAAGATCAAGGCCAACTACGACCTTGGTGTACTGACACTGCGGATCCCCGTTGCCGAGCAGGCGAAGCCGCGCAAGATCGAGATCGAAAGCAAGGGCCAGCTGCATCAGATCGAGACGTAGCCGGCCGCCGCGCTGACAGGGACGGTCTGCGGGTCCCAGCCAAATTTCCCCAGGCCGTCCCCGCCGCGGCAATCAGGAACGCAACTGCAACAGGCTTCAGCGATGACCAGCCCCTCACCCAACTACTATGCGGTGCGGCAGGTTCCGCGAGGTTCTTCCCTGCGCGTCACCCCTGTCCGGCGGGAGACCGGACCTTGGGCCTGAAACCGATCCGAATCTCAGAGGAGAACCACCGCCATGAGTGATTGGCGCCGCTGCGACTCCCACCTGATCCCGGCGTTCCACGAGCGCTTCGAGCAACGCTGGGGCAAAGGCGCAGCGCCGTTCCTGGATCCCGAGGCCCACGAGGAGCCGCTGCCCCGCGCGCAGTGGATCAATCCCACAACCGGTGCTGCCCTGGCCGTCGTTCCCATCTGGTCGGACGACGACCGCCAGCACCGCACCTTTGGAGTCTTTTACCTGCCTCCCGCCGGGGACATCTGGGTGCTTCGCCCGGGCGTGACCGGTTTCCTCGAGCCCGGCGAGAACGGGTCCGCCAACCTTGTGGCTTTGCGCAACGACGCCTTCCGCAAAGCCGTAACCCACGCCAACGAATTCCTCTTCGGCCCGCCGCCGCTGGTGGACTAACCCGGACCGGCGAAGCCGACGCTGCCAAAGTCGGGCCCGGGGAAGAAGCCTGGCCCGGGGAAGCCGTGGCCACCGACGCCGCCGTGGCCGCCGGAACCGCCCTGGCCCTCCCCGCCGATGGCGGGGCCGCTGCCCAGCAAACTTCTGGTGAGGGTCTCGCCGTCGGCCATCAGCTCCTCCACAGCCTCGAGCAGGTGGCTGTCCGCTACCGGCCAGCCGCCCAGGGCGGCACGCACGACTGCACGGCGGACCAGTTCACGCGCGAATGAGGCCGTGGTCCCTTCGGTGCGGGCCGCCGCGTCCCGGACGGCGTCCGGGCCGAACGGAATGCCGCGGGCGTACAGCGTCACCAGTCCGATGCGTTCTTCCAGGGCAGGCAGTGGAATATCCACGGCCAGGTCAACGCGGCCGGGGCGCTGGGCGAGGGCCCGCTCCAGCATGTCCACGCGGTTGGTGGTGAGAACGAACGCGACGTCGGCGTCGTGGTCCAGGCCGTCCATGGCGTCGAGCACCTCGAACAGCAGCGGCTGTGGCCCGTGCCCGAAGCTCCGGTCCTCGGCGATCAGGTCGCAGTCCTCAAGCACGACGATGGACGGCTGCAGCGCCCGGGCCATGGCGGCCGCCTCGGAAATCCTGGCCAGGGACCCGCCGGACAGCAGGACCGCCGTGATGCCGGCGCTCTGGCTCAGCAGGTAGCGCACGGTGTGGGTCTTGCCCGTGCCGGGCTGGCCGTACAGCAGGATGCCCCGCTTGAGGTGCTGGCCGTACTCCTTCAGCGACTCCCGGTGCTCGGCGATGCCCAGGGCATGATCGGCCACCTTCTGGAGCAGCCCCTGCGGCAGGATGACATCAGTGGCGGTGAGTTCCGGCCGCGGGTGGAACGTCACGCCGCCGCTGCTGGGCCCGTACTCGCCCATGACCAGTGAAATGACCTGGCCTTTCAGGATGCTGCCGCGCTGCATCCGCCTGCCGAACTCGGCCAGGAAGTCCGCCGCATTTTTCGCATCCGCAGCCAGGACCTCCAGGCAGGCCGTTTGCCGGCCGTAGCGCGGCGCCGCGTCACGCTGCAGGACGGCAACGGGGCTGCCCGCGTGCCGGAACAGCCACAGGCCCAGGGCCACGGCCTGCCGCTGTTCGTCCGGCCCCACCGCGAGGTTGATGTAATCGGGCTGGGACAACGGGAACTGCGGGAAAAACTGCGACTGCTGCAGCATGTCGCTCAGTGACTGGTGGTGGCGTTGGTCACCGCCGCCGATGCCCACCAGCCGGAACTCCGGATCCTCGCCGGCGAGTTCGGCCATCAGGATGTCTGCGTCCACGAACCGGTGCGCCGGGACCTCTTCCACCACCACCGCGAGTGACTCGGCCGGCACCGCCAAATGCTCGGTGATGGTTGTCAGCAGCTGTGTGCCGGCCTTAACGCGGTGCTGGCCGGACTGCGCGATTTCCACGAGCCGCGCGAAATCGTCGATGAACTTCCCCAATTTTTCATCCATGCCGCAGACCCTACCAGCGGCGGTCAAGGTCCCCTCGTCAGCGGCCCCGGCCTGTGCCATTCTGGGAGGTACGCCGTCCGGAGGCACCGCAGCCTGGACGGCCGCAGTCCCCAGGGCTGCCGAAGGACCGCAGCCGTCGAAGGAGAAGGCCATGTTTGCGCCCAAGGGTTCGTTTTCCAGCTTCAGCGTTGACGACGTGGCCCGCGCCAGGGAGTTCTACGGGCAGACGCTGGGCCTGTCCGTGTCCGACGGCGCGATGGGCACGCTGGAGCTGTCCATGCCCGAGGGCCACACGATTTTTGTCTACCCCAAGGACAACCACGAGCCGGCCACCTTCACTGTCCTGAACCTGGTGGTGGACGACGTCGAGGCAGCCGTTGATGAGCTCAACGCGGCAGGCGTGCAGACCAAGATCTACGACGATCCCAACCTGCCCACGGACGAAAAAGGAATTGCCCGGGGAATGGGCCCGGACATCGCCTGGTTCAAGGACCCGGCAGGCAACGTGATTTCCGTGATTAATCCGGGGAGCGCCAATCCGGACACTGGCGCGCCCTGAGCGGTAGAATCCGGCAATCTGAAGTTTCGGCCCACCGCCTTTCACAACGTCACAGAGGTCCAGCGATGCATACTTCCGCCAAAGAACTCGCCGCCATGCTCCCGACGGGATTCACCCTGGGAGTCGCCACGGCAGCTTTCCAGATTGAAGGGGCGCTCGACGAGGACGGCCGGGGACCGGCCGGCTGGGACGTCTTTGCCGCCAAACCCGGGGCGATAGTTGACGGCCACAGTCCCGCCGTCGCATGCGACCATTACCACCGCATGCCCCAGGACGTGGCCCTGATGAAGGAACTGGGCATCGATTCCTACCGGTTCTCCCTGGCGTGGCCGCGGATTCAGCCGGACGGCCGCGGAGCGGTGAACCGGGCCGGCCTGGATTTCTACGACCGGCTGCTGGATGAGCTGCTGGCCAACGGAATTTCCCCGATGGTCACGCTCTACCACTGGGACACGCCGCTGGCCCTCGATGAGGACGGCGGATGGCTCAACCGGGACACCGCCTACCGGCTGGGGGATTTCGCCGCCATCGCCGCGGCCGCGTACGGGGACCGGGTGGCGCGCTGGGTGACCATCAACGAACCCGCCACCGTGACCACCAACGGCTACGCCCTGGGCCTGCACTCCCCGGGGAAGGCGGACTTCGCCAACGGCCTGCCTACCGTGCACCACCAGTTGCTGGGCCACGGGCTGGCGCTGCAGGCGCTGCGGGCCGCGAAGGTGCCCGGCGAAATCGGGATGACCAATGTGTACTCACCCGTTGTCCCCAACTCCGGCAACCCCCTCGACTGGATCAGCGCCGGAGCTATGGACGTGGCACAGAACCGGCTCTACGCGGACCCGGTGCTCACGGGAAAGTACCCCGACCTGATCCGTGCGGCGAAGTTCTTCTCGTCCTTTGATCACCCCGACGAGGACATGGCCATCATTTCCCAGCCCCTGGATTTCTATGGCATGAACTACTACATGCCCACCAGGGTGGCGGCCGGCGGCGGTGACAGCCCCGTGCCGGCGGCCATGGCGGAGGCGATGGGGGATGACCTCAAGGACGCCACACCCGGTGCCCCACTTCACATTGAGCCGTGGCCTGACACCGAAACGACTGCCTACGGGTGGCCCGTTAAACCCGAATACATGGCCGTGGCGCTCAAGGAAATGGCTGAGCGTTACCCGAACCTTCCGCCGGTGATCATCACGGAGGGCGGGGCCAGCTTCGAGGACATTATGGTCCGCGACAAGTCCACCAACCGGACCTTCATCCCCGACGAGCGGCGGCTCCGCTACCTCTCCGACCACTTGGGTACCGCCCTCCGCGCCACAGCCCCGGGCGGCGCAGCCGAACGGATCGACCTGCGCGGCTACTACGTGTGGTCGCTGATGGACAACTTCGAATGGTCCGGCGGCTACAAGCAGCCGTTCGGCCTGGTGCACGTGAATTACGAGACGCTGGAGCGCACGCCGAAGGCCTCGTTCTACTGGCTCCAGGAACTCTTGGAGGAACGGAAGCTGGCAGCCTCGGCGGATGCCGCTGTCGCCGCTGCGGCAGCAGGGCCGGACAGCGCTGTGACGGGCGGAATGCTGACAGACGCTGGGATGTCCGACGGCGGCACCGCCGACGCCGGGCCGGTCACCTGAGAAGTCCGGTCACCCGTTCGAGCAGCTAGAGCAGTTCGAGCTGCCGGAGCTGGCGGGCTATGCCCGCTCCGTCGGGGGAGTAGATCCACGGCACCGTCGAGGCGCTGTGGTCCCCGTCCTCCGAGTGGCCGCCGGCGAAGACGGCCTCACTGACGGACAGTTGCCGGATGGCGATGGCCGCCACCTTGTCCGCGTTGTGCTGCGTGAACTGCGAGTAGATCTGCTCGTCGTGCTGGCCGTTGTCGCCGATCAGCAGCCAGCGCATGTGCGGGAATTCCGCCGCCAGCCGCTCAAGGTTGCGGCGCTTGTGCTCCTGGCCGCTGCGGAACCAGCGGTCCTGGGTCAGCCCCCAGTCCGTCAGCAGCAGCGGGCCCGCCGGGTACATGTTCCGGGTCAGGAACCGTGCGAGCGTGGGCGCCGCGTTCCACGGGCCCGTCGAAAGATAGATGACCGGCGCATCGGGATGCTCCACGGTGAGCCGGTCCAGCAGGACCGCCATGCCGGGGGTGGCCATCCTGGCCCGCTCGCTCAGCACAAACGTGTTCCAAAGCGCGAGGAACGGCCTGGGCAACGCCGTTACCATAACGGTGTCGTCGATGTCGGAGACGATGCCGAACTTTGTGTCGGGGGCGATGACGAAGATGCTGGCTTCCACCGGCTCGGTGCCCTCGGAGCGGAGGATGGCGGTGTGCCAGCCGGGGGACAGGGACACCGGAATGTCGATGTCCACCAGCCCGCCGCGGTCGGCCTGGACCTTCGTGACCGTTCCGCCGATCTCGATTTCCACGTCCGAGCGGGGAATGGGCACGCTGGTGAAGGCCCGCCAGCCGCGCACATTCTCGGTGCCATTCCGGGCGGCGTGGTCGGCGCGGCTGCCGGGCACGGGCTTGCTGGCCAGCACCACGCGGCCCAGTACCCGGACCCACTCGGTGGACCCGTAGCCCTGGTAGGCGATGGTCTTGGGTTCGAACTTCCAGCGCCGGGCGACCTTCAGGCGCGCCGTGTTGATCGCATCCGAGAGTCTGTGGGCCAGACGGAAGACCCGCGTCCCTGACAAACTCGCCTCTGACAACGGTGATTCCTGTGACGCCATGTCCATGCCTTCACTCTGCCACAGGGCAGCAGCCCATGGGCCGCCCGCCTGCGCTCTGTTACTCGCCGTCTCCCAACATTCCGCGCAGGGCGGCGGCATTGCGCACGGCGTTGCCGCCGCCGTCGTTGTTGAAGTACGCGAAGACTTCCCGGCCGGAGCTGCGCCACTCCCGAATCCTGTCCGCCCACCAGCCCAGTTCCTCGTCCGAGTAGGAGCCGCCGTACAGGTACTGGTGGTCGGGCCCGTGCAGCCTGACATAGACGAACGGGGCGGTCGCCTGCAGGTTGCAGGGCAGATTGGCACCGCTCATGACGGTGTACGCGGCCCCGTGCCGTTCGAGCAGCCCGTAAACCTCCGGCTGCTCCCAGCTCTGATGCCGGAACTCCACGGCCACCCGGATCCATTCGGGCATGGCGCCGAGGAAATAGTCCAGGCGGGCGTCATCCCTCTCCATGCCGGGAGGCAACTGGACCAGCAGTACCGCGCGTTTGTCGCCGAGCTCGTGCCAGCACCGCGAGATCCGTTCGATCCAGACTTCCGGGCCGTACAGCTTCTTGGCGTGGGTGAGTCCGCGCGGGGCTTTGACGGACAGGGCAAAGCCCGCCGGCAGCCTGGTCCGCCAGCCGGCGAACGTGGTGTCCCGCGGCCAGCGGTAGAAGCTGGCGTTCAGCTCCACCGTGCTGAACCTTGCCACGTAGTGCTCCAGCCGGTCCCTGGTGGGCAGCCCGGGCGGGTACAGGACGTTTTCCCAGTGGTCGTAGCTCCAGCCGGACGTGCCGATGTGGATGTTCACGAGCGGGTTCTCAGTCGAAGTGGGTTGTCACGGTGCCGCCCCCGGGTGAGGCCGCGGTAGATCCGGCGGCGCGGGCCGGACATGCTAGCGGCCGAGAACCAAGCCAGCTCGTCGAGGAAATCCTGGACATCCCGGGTATCCAGCAGCATGTCCTGGACGCGGCCCACCACGTCGGTTTCGTTCACGCGACTCCCCACTCCAGGCTCCGCTTCCGCCCCGCAATCCGCTGGACGGGCAAGGACTGATTGGCAGGCTCCGGCTGCTCCGCCTGACTTCAGGCTACACCCCGGCTCCCCTCGTGCGGCGGGCCCGGCTATGGCAGTGTAAGGGCATGGTACGCATTGAGGATTACGCGGTGGTCGGTGACCTGCATACCGCTGCCCTGGTCAGCACTGAAGGGTCGATTGACTGGCTGTGCCTGCCGCGGTTCGATTCGCCGGCCTGCTTCAATGCGCTCCTGGACACCCCCGAAGCGGGCCGCTGGCTCCTCGCCCCGGCATCCGGTGGCGGCTGCACACGCCGCCGCTACCGCCGGCACACGCTCATCCTGGAAACGGAGTGGGAAACGGACGACGGCGCCGTCCGCGTCATCGACTTCATGCCGCCCCGCGACGAGGTGGCGGACATCGTGAGGATCGTGGTGGGGCTGCACGGACATGTCCGGATGAGAAGCGAACTGGCCCTGCGATTCGACTACGGCCACATCATGCCCTGGGTGCGCCGGGACAGCCACGGCCTGCACGCCATCGCCGGGCCGGATTCTGCCTACCTGGTAACCACCGCCCCGCTGCGCGGCGAACGCATGCACACCGTCAGCGACTTCACCGTCAAGGCCGGCGAACGGGTGCCGTTCGTGCTGACGTGGGCGCCCAGCCATGTCCGCAGGCCCCGGTCCGTGGACGCCGAAGAAGTCCTCGACTCCACCGAACGGTTCTGGCGGGAATGGACGGACAAATGCAAGGTGACAGGGCCGTACAAGGACCCCGTGCAACGCTCGCTGATCACCCTCAAGGCGCTCACCTACGCGCCCACCGGAGGGATCGTTGCGGCCGTGACCACATCGCTGCCGGAGCAGCTGGGCGGCCCGCGGAACTGGGACTACCGCTACTGCTGGCTCCGCGACGCCACCCTGACGCTGCAAGCACTGCTCGCCGCCGGCTACACCTCCGAGGCGGCCGCCTGGCGCGACTGGCTGCTGCGGGCTGTGGCAGGGGACCCCGCCGACCTGCAGATCATGTACGGGATCCACGGCGAACGCAGGCTGCCGGAGATGGAACTGCCCTGGCTGTCCGGCTATGAGAACTCGGCGCCCGTCCGGGTGGGCAACGCGGCCGCGGGACAGCTGCAGCTGGATGTGTGGGGTGAGGTGCTGGACTGCCTGGCCCTGACCCGCAACTCGCTGCTGAAGCACACGGACGAGGCCTGGGACGTCCAAGTCGCTCTGATGGAATACCTCGAAGGCGCCTGGGACCAGCCGGACAACGGGCTGTGGGAGATGCGTGGGCCGCGTCGGCATTTCACCCATTCCAAGGTGATGGCATGGGTGGCGGCGGACCGGATGGTCAAAGGCGTCCGGGATGCAAGGCTTCCCGGACCCGCCGACCGCTGGGAGGCGCTCCGCGACACCATCCACGCCGAGGTCATGGCTAAGGGCTTTGACGCCGACCGGAACACCTTCACGCAGAGCTATGGCCAGCCCGAACTCGACGCCAGCCTGCTCCTCATTCCCAGAGTGGGCTTCCTCCCGCCCGACGACCCCAGGGTGATTGGCACTATCGACGCCATCCAGCGCGAACTGACGGAGGACGGGTTCGTGCTCCGTTACCGGCCCGAGGCGAGCGACGACGGACTGCCGGGAGGCGAGGGGGTTTTCCTCGCCTGCTCCTTCTGGCTTGTGGAGGCGCTGCTCGGGGCAGGCCGGCACAGGGAAGCCACGGAACTTTTCGAACGGCTGCTGTCGCTGCGTAACGACGTCGGCCTGCTGAGTGAGGAATGGGGCGTCCAGAGCGGGCGGCACCTGGGGAACACCCCGCAGGCGTTCAGTCATTTCGCCTTGGTGACCAGCGCCCTCCAACTGAACCAGCACCGGCCCCGCCGGAGCGACAAGCCGCTCCCGTCAAAGGCCGCTGCGGGGTAGCGTACGCGGTTAGGCTCAAAATTGGGTTACGTCTCTCACCTAGGCTGGTAGGTAAGTATACTTACTAACACCTCACCGCAGGGTGAAGAAGGAGGAGAGCCAAATGTCTGGATATTTCGAGTTGGTGGACGCTCCCGACGGCGGATACAGAATCCGGCTGCTGGACGGAACGGGGGCCCTGATGGCGGTGTCCGTCACGTTCCCGACGAAGCGTGCAGCTGTTGCGGGAGTGGCCCAGGCCAGGGAGATCGCTGGTACCGGCCTGATCCGTGACCTTTGCAAGGACGCAGTGAAGCGCCCAGCGCCCAAGCGTCATGGAAAACCGGCAAGGCAGGCGCTGAAATCGACCGTTGCCGTGGGTTACGGGTCGCCAAGGACCTCGCCGCAGCGGGTGCCGGCATCGTTGCTGGCCGAGCGCTGAGGGAGGTGCGAATGCCGGAGGGCACGGAGCATGAGGGCCGGTTGTCACAACGACAGCGCCGGGAGAAGGGTGTCCTGTTCGATGTGGACGGGACGCTGATCGACTCCGCCTATATCCATACCCTCGCCTGGTGGCAGGCGTTCCGCCAGTCGGGTTTCGACGTGCCCATGGCCCGGATCCACCGGTGCGTGGGGATGGGCGGGGCGCGCCTGGTGGACAGCCTGCTGCCGGACTCCCGGGACAAGGAAGTGGACGGGGATATTCTGTCCGCCCATTCCGGGGTTTTTGGCACCTACTGGCCGTCGCTCCGCGCCCTCGACGGTGCCCGCGACCTGCTGGCCAGGTGCAGCCAGGGCGGGCTGGCGGTGGCGCTGGCCTCGTCCGCGCGGGAGCAGGATCTCAAGGCGCTCCGCTCGGCCCTGTCGGCGGATGACTTCATCGACGCCGCCACGAGCTCCAATGATGCGGAAAACAGCAAGCCGGAGCCGGACATCCTGATTGCGGCCCTAAAGGCCGTGGACGTGCAGGCCTCCGATGCGGTCTATGTGGGGGACGCGGTGTGGGATGTCATGGCGGCCAGCACGCTTGGCATGCCTACCATCGCCTTCACCTGCGGCGGCACCAGCGAGGCGGAGTTGCGCGAGGCGGGGGCCGTCGAGGTCTACGCGGGACCGCGGGATCTGCTGGACAACCTGGGCCGCAGTGCGATCGGAAAGCTGCTCGCGGGGTAGTGGTCAGGCTTCGGCCGTGTCCACCCTGGATTCGGTGTTCGTGAACCCGCCGCCCTCGGGCTCGTCGGCGTAGGCGCCCTTGTTCCACGACACCGCTACGGCGACGGAGCCGTCGTCGTTCCTCACTACCTCGGTGACCACTTCCGAAACCGCCGCCCCCATGGCGAGGATCTTCGCGCGGTAGGTGGTGACCAGCTCCTCGAGGCTGGCCTCCGTCCATTCGCCGGGACGCATGCGCGTGGAGATTTCCACCGGTTCGGGCTGGTACAGCGACATGATGGCGCCTTTCCTTGGGGGCAGGATCAGTTCCTACGCTAGGAGCGTTCTCCGGCCGAAACAAGAGAAAAGCAAGGATGCTTACTTTCCGTTTTTGAATCCCGAAAAATTGCTAAGCATACTGACCTTCACAATGGCGCCGGATCGGGCTACCGTCGAAAGGACGCGACGTGCAGCTACAGGAAGGCAGTCCATGAAGGCACTTACTTGGCAAGGCAAGCGCTCGGTGACCGTGAAGGAAGTACCGGATCCCGTCATCCAGGAGCCCACGGATGCGATCGTGCGGATCACGTCCTCCGCGATCTGCGGCTCGGACCTCCACCTGTACGAGGTACTTGGCCCGTACATGCACAAGGATGATGTCCTGGGCCACGAACCCATGGGCATCGTGGAAGAGGTGGGAAGCGCCGTCACCAATCTGGCCAAAGGCGACCGTGTGGTCATTCCCTTCAACATTTCCTGCGGCCACTGTTACATGTGCGCGCAAGGCCTCCAGTCGCAGTGCGAAACCAGCCAGGTCCGGGAAAAGCACACCGGCGCCGCGCTCTACGGCTACTCGGAGCTCTACGGTTCCATTCCGGGCGGCCAGGCGGAGTACCTGCGCGTCCCCTTCGCTGACTATGGCCCCGTGAAGGTGGGGCAGGAGCTGCCCGATGAGCGCTACCTGTTCCTCTCGGACATTCTTCCCACCGCCTGGCAGGCTGTGAAATACGCTGACTCTCCAGCCGGCGGCACGCTGGCGGTTTTCGGGCTAGGCCCGGTGGGGCAGTTCGCATCCAGGGTGGGCGCCTACCTCGGCCAGCGGGTCATCGGTATCGATCCGGTGCCGGAGCGCCGAGAGATGGCCGCGCGCCACGGCGTCGAGGTGCTGGACTATGCCAAAGGCATATCGGACGAACTGCGGGAAATGACTGGTGGCAGGGGCCCCGATGCGGTGGTTGACGCCGTCGGGATGGAAGCGCACGGCTCGCCGGTGGCAGGATTCGCCCACCAGGCACTGGGCCTCCTCCCCGACAAGGTGGCGCAGAAGGCCATGGAAACCGCCGGCGTGGACAGGCTCGCAGTGGTCCACGCGGCCATCGACTCGGTCCGCCGCGGGGGCACAGTTTCCCTGAGCGGTGTCTACGGCGGCACGGCCAGCCCCATGCCGCTGCTCACCATGTTCGACAAGCAGATCCAGCTGCGCATGGGCCAGTGCAACGTCCGCCGGTGGACGGATGAGCTGCTTCCGCTGGTGGAGGACGACGCCGATCCGCTGGGTGTGATGGACCTGGTCACCCATACTGCGGGGCTGGCTGAGGCCCCTGAGCTCTATGAGAAATTCCAGAAAAAAGAGGACGGCTGTATCAAGGTGGTCCTCAAGCCCTGACGGGTTCCAGAGACGCCGGGCTTTAGCAGCGAGGTCCGGGACGGCGGCTGGCGGGTGACTCACCCGTCGGCCGCTTTCCGTTAAGGGGCTATTGCTCGCGCCATTCGTGGCCGGTGATGTGGGAGCCGGCCTGCGGCCCCATCTGGAGCATCCCGCCGTCGACCGCCCACGACGCCCCGGTGACGTAGCTCGAGGCCGGGGAGGCAAGGAACGCGATGACCGCTGCCACCTCACGGGCATCGCCGGGCCGGCCGAGGGGGACACCGGGCCGGTCCTTGGTGTGCGGGTCCTCGTCGGTCTGGCCGGTCATCGGCGTCGCGATTTCGCCGGGGGCGACGGAGTTGGCCGTGATGCCGTGGCTGGCCAGCTCCAGCGCGATAGTTTTGATGAGTCCGCCCAGCCCATGCTTGGAGGCGTCGTAGGCCGACGAGCCGACACGCGGCTGTGTCTCGTGGACGCTGGTGACGGCGATGATCCGGCCGCCCCGCCCGGCGTCGACCATGCGGCGGGCCGCCGCCTGGATGCAGAGGAAGGCGCCGTTGAGGTTGGTGTCCAGGGTTTTCGCCCACGTTTCATAATTCAGCTCGAGGAACTTGGTGCCGTCGCCCGTGCCTGAGTTGTTGACGAACACGTCCACGCCGCCCAACTCCTCCGCGAGGCCGTCAACGACACCGGCGCAGGTCAGCAGGTCGGTGGTGTCAAGCTGCCGCACCACTGCGTTCCGGCCCGCCGCCCGGACCTCCCTGGCAGTCCGCTCGGCGCCTTCCCTGTCCGAATGCCAGGTGACGCCGACATCCAGCCCGGCCTGGGCCAGCGCCACAGCGGTGGCGCGCCCGATCCCGGAATCGCTGCCGGTAACGATTGCGGTGCGGGGCGAGAACTCGGGTGAGAAGTTCATGATGCGTCCTTTCAGGTCCTCAGGCCGCCGCATCCACAACGCAGAAGCGGTTTCCGTCCGGGTCTTCGAGCACAATGAAGTCCGGGTCATCCGGATAGGAGTCCCAGTTCACGCGGGATGCCCCGAGCCCGACGAGGCGTTCCACCTCCGAAGCCTGGTCGTCGGCGTAGAGATCGAGGTGAAGGCGCGGATGGGACTGCACGGGGGTCTCGCTGAGCATGAGGGCGAGCCGGGCGCCGTCACCCTTTTGCGGGACCAGCACCACCCACGTTTCATCGCCGTCTTCCCGGGGGATGTAGCCGAGGGCGTCGCACCAGAAAGCGGTGGCGCGGGCGACGTCGTCGACGCCAAGGACTGTCGTTCCGATCGTCAGCATGCCCCCATGCTTCCCTGCGTCCAGTTGCGATGCAAGGGGTTGGGCCGGGTTGAAGTTCACGGGGAGGACTCGAGTTCGCCGGAAACGCGCGAAACCGCCGGAAGCGCCCTATGTCCAGCGTGCTGGCAGGCTTCCGGCGGTTTCGGTGGTCCCGGCCCGAAAAGCAGGACTACGTCAGGCGGACCTGCCGGTTCATGTCCTTGTACAGCAGGTAGCGGAACTCGCCCGGCCCGCCCGCGTAGCAGGCCTGCGGGCAGAAGGCACGCAGCCACATGAAGTCGCCGGCCTCCACCTCCACCCAGTCGTTGTTCAGGAGGTACATGGCCTTGCCCTCGAGCACGTACAGGCCGTGCTCCATGACATGGGTTTCCGGGAACGGGATCACACCGCCGGGCTGGAAGGTGACGATGTTGACCTGCATGTCGTGGGCCAGGTCGCTGGAGTCCGTGAAGCGGGTGGTCTTCCAGACGCCGTCGGTGTCGGGCATCGCGGTGGGCTCGACGTCTTTCTCATTGGTTACGAAGGACTTGGCTTCGTAACCCTCCAGCCGCTCGTAGGCCTTGCGGATCCAGTGGAAGGAGACGATGTCGTCCGAGACGTTCTCCACGCCCCACTCCGAGCCGGCGGCGAGGTAGGCGTAGCCGCCCTCCTCGAGGAGGTGCAGTTCGCCGTCGAGCGTCAGGTTAAGCTTGCCCTTGGTGACGAAGACAACGCCTTCAACACCTGCCTCGAACTCCGCCTTCGGTGCGCCGCCGCCCGGGGCGATCTCGACGATCAGCTGGGAGAATGTGGTGGCGAACCCGGAAATGGGGCGGGCGATGATCCAGGAGCGGGTGTTCGAGAAGCCCGGCAGGTTGGACGTGACGATGTCGGTCAGGACGCCCTTGGGGATGACCGTGTAGGCCTCCTTGACGATGGCCCGTTCCGTGGTGAGGTGGGTCTGCGGCGGCAGGCCGCCCTGGGGATAGTAGTAGTTGCCCATCATTGGCTCCTTACTTCGAAGTGGATTGGGCCAGCCGCGGGTGGGCCAGGCCGGTGAGTTGCGGGAGTCCGACGCCGGCAAGCGCCAGCACCTCGTCGGCACCTGCCGCGCCGCACTGGACGCCGCGCAGCACAAACGCGGCAAGCGCGCGGGCCGTGGCCGGCTCGTCCATCACGCCGCCTTCCGTCTGCTCCACATAGTTCCGCAGACGGGCGGCCGCAGCCGGCAGGCCCTGGCGGTAGAAGGCATACGTTGCCGCGAAACGGCTGGGCAGCTGGGCCGGGTGCAGGTCCCAGCCCTGATAGAAACCGCGCTCCAGGGAACGGCGCACCAGGCGGCCGTGCAGCTGCCAGGCGTTTTCCACGTTGTCGCCCACGGGAATGATGTTGGTGGAACCGTCGGACAGACGGATGCCGGTGCCCGCCACCGCCAGCTGCATGACCTCCTTGGCGAAGTCGGCCACCGGGTGCTCCATCGACTGGTACTCCGCCGAGATCTGCAGGGAAGCCGAATAGTCGTACGTGCCGTAGTGCAGGCCGCTGATCCGCCCGGGAACGGCGTGCGGCAGCTGTGCCACCGGCGACATTCCTTCGGGACCGAGAATGAGCTGCGGCGTCTCCACCTGCACCTCGAACCGGAGCCGGCCCGAGGGAAGTGAGTGGATCTCCTCGAGGCGGGAGACAGCGTAGTCCATCGCCTGGACCTGCGCCACGGTGGTGACCTTGGGCAGTGTCAGGACCAGGCCCTCGGGCAGTTCCCCCGCGGCGGCCAGGCCGGAGACGAACAGGTCCAGGGTGCGCAGCCCGCGGGCCCGCGTGGGGGCCTCGAAGCACTTGAACCGGATCCCTATGAACGGCGGCGCGGAGCCGGCGGAGACTGCGGCGGCCACGGCGGACGCCGCGGCAACAGCGGCGGCGTCCTCGGCGTCGTCGCCCCGGTCCCCGAACCCGTCCTCAAAGTCGAGCCGAAGGTCCTCGACCGGCTCGCTGCCCAACTTCGTCTCCACCCGCGAGGCGACTGCCTCGGCGAGCTCGGCGTCCTGGCCCAGCAGCGAACCGATCCGGGCCAGCCCGCCGTGCGCCGCCGCCGTCGCCAGCGCCTGGGTTCCCCAGTCGGCGGCGAGCGACGGCGTGAAACGGTCAGCGGGGACGTAAACGGTGTGGACTGGCTGGCGGGAGCCGTCGTCGCCCGGGTAGTTCTGCTCAAGCAGCCGGTCGGTGTCCGCCAGCTGCCCGTCGATCCTGGCCAGGTCGGCCGCCGTGAGCGATGTTTCGGGTACCGCCATGCCTCAGCCCACCAGTTCGTAGGCGGGGGTGGTGAGGAAGTCCGTGTAGTCCTCCGACAGGCAGATGTCGCCGATCAGGCTGCTGGCGGGCTGGTAGTAGCGGGCGAACGCTTCCTCGCCCACCTCGCCGCGCAGCTTCTCAGTTTCCTCGGCGAGGATGCGGGTAACAAGTTCCCGGGTGACCTTGTTGCCGGTGTCCGCGAGGACCACCTCGTTACGGATCTGCTGCCACACCTGCGAGCGGGAGATTTCCGCCGTCGCGGCGTCCTCCATGAGGTTGTGGATGGCTACGGCGCCGTTGCCGGAGATCCACACGGCGGTGTACGCCACGGCGACGTAGAGGTTCAGGCGCAGGCCGGCCTCCGTGACCTGGCCTTCGGCGGAGGCGATGTCCAGCAGCTGGCCGGCCGTGACCGAAACTTCCGGGCGCTGCTTGTCCAGCTGGTTCGGCTTGTCGCCGAGGACCGCGTCGAAGACCTCCTGGCAGACAGGCACCAGGTCCGGGTGGGCAACCCACGAGCCGTCGAAGCCGTCGTTCGCCTCGCGGGTCTTGTCCGCACGGACCTTCTCGAAGGCCTGCGCGGTGACCTCGGGTTCGCGCCGGTTGGGGATGACCGCGGCCATGCCGCCCATCGCGAAGGCGCCGCGGTGGTGGCAGGTCTTGACCAGCAGTTCCGTGTAGGCCCGCATGAACGGCGCGGTCATGGCCACGGTGGCGCGGTCCGGCAGCACGAAGCTGGCACCGGCGTCGCGGAAGTACTTGATGATGCTGAACAGGTAGTCCCAGCGGCCGGCGTTCAGGCCCGAGGCGTGGTCCCGCAGCTCGTACAGGATCTCGTCCATCTCGAACGCTGCCGGGATGGTTTCGATCAGCACCGTGGCGCGGATGGTGCCCTGGCCGAGGCCGAGGAAGTCCTGGGCGAAGACGAACACGTCGTTCCACAGCCGGGCCTCGAGGTGGCTCTCCATCTTCGGCAGGTAGTAGTACGGGCCGTGGCCGTTGAGCACCAGCTGCTTGGCGATGTGGAAGAAGTGCAGGCCGAAGTCCACCAACGCGCCGACGGCGGGTTCGCCGTCGAGCAGCAGGTGGCGCTCCTCCATGTGCCAGCCGCGGGGGCGGGCCACGACGACGGCCAGCGGGGCGTCGGTGCGGAGCCTGTATTCCTTGCCCTCGGGGGAGGTGTAGCTCAGGGTTCCGGTGGCGGCGTCGCGGAGGTTAAGGATGGCGTCGATGACGTTGCCCCACGTCGGGGTGCTCGCGTCCTCAAGGTCGGCCAGCCACACCTTGGCGCCGGAGTTCAGCGCGTTGATAGCCATCTTGGCCGGTGACGCCGGGCCGGTCATCTCAACCCGGCGGTCCTGCAGGGCCGCCGGTGCCGGCGCAACCTTCCAGTCGCCGTCGCGCACGTTCTTGGTTTCCGGCAGGAAATCCAGGCTGCCGGTCCGGGCCACCTCCTCGCGCTTGGCTTTCCGCGCCGTGAGCAGCTCGGCGCGCCGGCCGGCGAAGCGCTTGTGGAGCTCCTCCACGAACGCGAGTGCCTTGGGAGTGAGAATTTCCTCCGCACGCTCGATCGGCCGGGGGTCTGTGACTGTAATAGCCATTGTGGGTCCTTTCCAGGGCTGATTCAGGCGTTGGCGAGGGCTGCGTCCGCAGCTTCTTCTGTTGAGTCTTCCGCTGATGCGGCCGCGACGCCAGTACCCGCTGCGGCGTGCGCCGCGGCCGCGACTGCTGCCGCGACGTCGGCGGCCACGTGGGGATCGAAGACGCTGGGGATGATGTAGCTGGCGTTGAGCTCGTCATCAGCAACCCGGTTGGCAATCGCCTCGGCGGCGGCCACCAGCATCTCCGGGGTGATGTCCGATGCCCCGGCGTCCAGCAGCCCGCGGAAGAAGCCCGGGAAGGCCAGGACGTTGTTGATCTGGTTCGGGAAGTCGCTGCGCCCGGTGGCCACGACGGCGGCGTGCTTGGAGGCCACGGTCGGGTCGATTTCCGGCGTCGGGTTGGCCATGGCGAAGACGATGGCGTCCTTGGCCATCGAGGCAACCTGTTCCTCGCCGATGACGTGCGGGGCGCTCACGCCGATGAACACGTCGGCGCCCTTGAGGGCCTCGTGCAGGGTTCCGTCGAACCCTTCCGCGTTGGTGTTCGCGGCAATCCAGGTGCGGTGCTCGTCGTCGTACTTCTCACCGGAGTGGATGGCGCCGGAGCGGCCGGCGGCGATGATGTGCTGCGCGCCCTGGGCCTTGAGGAGCTGGATAATAGCGGAGCCCGCGGCGCCGACACCGGAGACCACGATCCGGACGTCCGCGAGCTTCTTGCCCACCACGCGGAGGGCGTTGACCAGGGCGGCGAGCGTGACGATGGCGGTGCCGTGCTGGTCGTCGTGGAAGACCGGGATGTCCAGTTCCTCGCGGAGCCGGTTTTCGATTTCGAAGCAGCGCGGCGCGGCGATGTCCTCGAGGTTCACGCCGCCGTAGACGGGAGCGAGGGCCTTGACGATCTTGATGATTTCCTCGGTGTCCTGGGTGTCCAGGCAGACCGGCCAGGCATCGACGTTGGCGAACTGCTTGAACAGCGCGGCCTTGCCCTCCATGACCGGAAGCGCGGCCGCGGGCCCGATGTTGCCGAGGCCCAGGACGGCAGAACCGTCGGTGACCACAGCGATGGTGTTCCGCTTGACGGTCAGGTTCCGGGCGGCGTCGGGGTTTTCGGCGATGGCAAGGCAGACGCGGGCGACACCCGGGGTGTAGGCGCGGGAGAGATCGTCGCGGTTGCGCAGC
Organism: Arthrobacter sp. OAP107; assembly: GCF_040546765.1. NCBI lineage: Bacteria > Bacillati > Actinomycetota > Actinomycetes > Micrococcales > Micrococcaceae > Arthrobacter > Arthrobacter sp. OAP107. Next base: position 587,316 of record NZ_JBEPOK010000001.1, read on the forward strand.
GCCACCTTCGGGACCACCTCAAGCTTGCCGCCCAGGTGCATCAGGAAGGTGCGGTCCGAGACGTTGCGGACGGTGACGCCGTTGAGCGCGTTCAGCGCATCCTTCACGCGGTCCGCGTGGTCCTGGTCCGTGGTGTTGCAGGTGACGTCAACAACCAGGGTCTCGTGGTGGGACTCGGTGACGTCCAGTGCGGTGATCGCCGCGCCGGCCGCGCCGACGGCTGCCGCGAGCTCGCTGGTGGCCGTGAAGCTCGAGGGCGCCTCTACGCGCAGGGTGATTGAGTTTCCGGGGCTCGGGTTCGCCATTGAATGTCCTCCTGGTCAGGCCCACCGTGCGGGTGGACTCTTCAGCTGAATGTTTTCGTATTATGGATATTATTATCTACTTTATGGAAACACAAGCCCTTGTTGCTTCCATCGACGCGGCCCGCCACCGTGCTGTATCTTTGGCTGTCTAAGCAACTTTTTTCACGATGCGGATAAGAGTTGTCGTATTCGAGGCAACAGGAGAGTGCTACATGGCTGAGAAGGCCACCGGAGGCGTGCAGTCCGTTGAGCGCGTCTTTGAACTTTTGGAACTGATCACGGACGCCGGCGGCGACGTGACGCTCAGTGAGCTCTCCTCCTCCACGGACCTGCCCCTGCCGACGATCCACCGGCTGCTGCGCACGCTCGTGGCGCTGGGTTACATCCGCCAGCTGCCCAACCGCCGCTACGCCCTCGGCCCGCGGCTGATCCGGCTCGGTGAGGGCGCGAACAAACAGCTCGGTGCCCTGGCCCGGCCGCAGCTGAAGTCCCTCGTGGACCGGCTGGGGGAGACGTCCAACATGGCCGTGCTGGATTCGGACATGGTGATTTACGTGGCCCAGGTGCCCTCGCTGCACTCGATGCGCATGTTCACCGAGGTGGGCCGCCGCGCCCACACGCACGACACCGGAGTGGGCAAGGCGATCCTGGCGCAGCTGGACGACGAGGTAGTGCGCGGCATCGTGACCCGCACCGGCATGCCCACGCCCACGGCCAAGAGCATCGGCGACTTCGATTCCCTCATTGCCGACCTGAACCGGATCCGCGAACGCGGCTACTCGATCGACGAGGAGGAGCAGGAGCTCGGTGTGCGCTGCTTCGCCATGGCCGTGCCCAACGCTCCCACGCCCACCGCCATCTCCGTCTCCGGGCCCGTCTCCCGCGTGGACCAGGCCTTCGCCGACCGTGCCGTGCCGCTCCTCCGCGAAGCAGCCCAGGCCATATCGGACGAGCTCAACCAGAACTGACACCTCCCCGCGTACGCACGAAGCCCGAACGTGCAGGTAATGCCCTCAAATCCCGGATTTGAGGGCATTACCTGCTTGTTCGCGCTTAACCAGCGGGCCTAATGCTCCGAGTTGGTCGACGCCTCGATGGGGACTTCCTTGCCGTCGCAGTCGATCAGCTTCCCGCCTTCGAAGCGGTCGCCGTCGGCCAGGCATTTCAGCTCCTCCTCCTTGACCACCCGTCCGGTGCCCGCCACGAACACTGACTGGTTGTCCGAGTTGCCCGCTTTGAGGTGGTTGAAGAGCAGGTTCAGCAGGATGGCCATGACCGCTGCCGAGCTGATGCCGGAGTGGAAGATGGTGCTGAACCAGGACGGGAACTGGTCGTAGAACGCCGGCGCGGCGATCGGGATCATTCCGAAGCCGATGGATGCGGCAACGATGATCAGGTTCATGTTGTTGCGGTACTCCACCTTGGAGAGTGTGCGGATGCCGCTGGCGGCGACAGTTCCAAAGAGTACGACGCCGGCCCCGCCCAGGACGGGCGTGGGCACCGCTGCCACCACCCGGCCAAGAACCGGAAGCAGGCCAAGGATGACCAGGATGAGGCCGCCGGCGCTGACGACGAACCGGCTCTTGACGCCGGTGATGGCCACGAGGCCAACGTTCTGGGCGAAGGCGCTCTGGGTGAAGGAGTTGAACAGCGGGGAGATGGCGCTGGAGAGCATGTCAGCCCGGAGGCCGTCGCCGATCCGCTTGGAGTCGACCTTGGTGCCCACGATCTCACCCACAGCGATGATGTCCGCGGAGGTCTCCGTGAGCGTCACCAGGATGACGATCAGCATGGAGATGATGGCCGCGATCTCGAACGTCGGCGGACCGAAGGCGAACGGGGTGGGGAACGCGACGATCTCGCCGGTGCCCACCTTGGAGAAGTCAGCCATGCCGAACGCGAGGGCGATCAGCGTGCCGAGGACCATCGCGAGCAGGATGGACAGCCGGGAGATGGCGGCGTTGCCCACCTTGCTCAGCAGCAGGACGATCGCCATCGTGGCGGCGGCCAGGCCGATGTTGGCCATGCTGCCGTAGTTGGGGGCTGCCTTGTTGCCGCCCATGGCCCAGTTGGCGGTCACGGGCATCAGCGTCAGGCCGATGGTGGTGATCACCGTGCCCGTGACGACCGGCGGGAAGAACTTGATGATCTTGGAGAACAGCGGGGTGATGAGCAGGCCGATCAGCGAGGCCGCTATCACGGAGCCGAAGACCGCCTGGATGCCGCCGCCCCCGTGGACGATCGCCACCATCGTTGAGACGCCGGCGAAGGAGACGCCCTGGACGAGCGGGAGCTGGGAGCCGAAGAAGCGGAATCCGACGGTCTGGAGGATGGTGGCGAGGCCGCCGACGAAGAGGCAGGCTGCGATCAGCAGGCCGATGTCCTGGGATGACATGCCGGCCGCGGCGCCGATGATCAGGGGCGGGGCGATGATGCCGCCGTACATGGTGAGGACGTGCTGGAACCCGTAGGCGAAAGTGCTGCCGATCGAGAGGCGCTGGTCTTCCGGGCGGGTTGCCGCTGGGCGGCTTTTCTTGGTGATGTTCATGGCAGACTTTCTTGGTTCATGGCAGACGCCTTCGTCTGGCTAACAATGTCTGGCTAACAATTTGAATCGTGTAGTGGCCTCGTGCCGGGACCGTGGGTAGCGGCAGGGGGGACTAAGAGTTTTTGTCCGGAACCGGTGTGGTTGCGGGGGCCGGCGGGCCCGCGGGGGCCTTGCTTGTCCGCGGGCCTGCCGGCTGGGGTTTAGCAGAAGCCGGCGATGCCCGACCAGGCGGCGTCGGCTGCTTCGGCGTCGTCGCGCAGGACGGTGGCCTCGATGAGTCCGTACGGGCGGTCAGCGGCGTAGAAGACCTCGTTCGGGTTGTCGAGTCCGAACGGCGAGAGGTCCACGAGGAAGTGGTGCTTGTTGGGCATCGAGAACTTGATTTCCTCGATCTCGCTGTGCGCTTCCAGGACCTTGGCGCCCATGTCGAACAGGGTCTGCTGCAGGGCGTGGGAGTACTTCTCGGTGAAGCCTTCAAGCAGGAGGCTCTTGACGTCCTCGTAGCTCTTGTTGAAGTCCAGCGAGTTGAAGTCCGTGCCGGCCTTGAAGCGCCAGCGGGCCGAGACGTCGGTGGCCAGGATGCGGTCGGTGGTCTCCGGCAAGGTGGTGTACTTGTCCTTCGGGTAGCCGACGAAGCCGGACTGCGTGGACTTCAGGACGGTCAGGTCCTTGAGTCCGGAGATCAGGTGGGTGGCGGCGCCGTCGCGGACCAGGACGGCGGTGCGGACTTCCTGGCCCTTGCGGACGAAGGAGTGGTCATGGGCGCTGCCGTGCGCCTGGATGCGCTCCCAGGCGTAGGACTCCGCTTCCCAGCGGCCGCCGGTAACCCAGTCAAAGCTGGAGGTGAAGTGCTCACCGAGGCGGAGCAGGAAAGCCTCCGGGGAGCCGACCCCTTCCCGGGCGAAGGCGTAGATGGTGTTCTTCTGGGTGTCGGTGGCCACCACGTGGGCGTTGTCGCCTTCGAGGTGGGCGGCTTCGAAGTCGCCGCGGAGCTGCGAGGTGACGTTCAGGTCCTCGATCTCGTGCCGGTCGGTGTCGCGGGTGATCTTGACGACGCGGACTTCGGCTTTGCCGTACTGGTTGTGGCCGAGGACGATCTTGTTGCTCATGGTCTGTTCCCAACTTCCGGTATGTGGAACGAAGGTCCCACATAGAAATTAAGTGCGTGTTTCCCACGCGTTTCTGTGGCGTCGACCCAAACAAAAAATGAGCCGACATCAGTTGTGATGCCAGCTCATTACGACCCTGCCTGCTGCTCCCAGGTTACGTGACGTGCGCCACGAATTGCCTTCAAGCCTAGCGCAGCATTCCGGTGGTGTACATCACAAATTCAAAAAACCCTTTGTGACCGACGACGGCGGGCGGCCGGGTGGAAGGGTCTTGACGCCACCCGCCGGGGATCCGTAAGATTTCACGCATCAAAAACTAATTTCCGCTTAGCGAAATTCCTGAGCGGATCAGCGCAAGAAACGAGGAGGAACAGATGGACTCGCAGGATACGAACAACGTCGCGGAATTCCCCGCACCCGGCCAGGAGCTGTACCTGCCGTTTGGCGCCACGGATCCCGACTTTTACATCCCGGCCGACTGCGACCGCCGCTCCGGCGGCCTGTCACGGTGGCTGCGGGCACTTCCGGTCTTCGGCCGGCGGTAACTGCCCCCTCAGGACCCCGCGCGCCCCGGCTACTCCTTGCCCGCCCACGGGTCATAGTCGGCAACTAGCTCCTCCTGCGAAGGACGCACCGCCTCGGGGACGTGCTGCAGGTTCACGCGCACCCGGTACCAGAGCGAACTCGAGCCGCGCATTCCGTCTACCATCACGTCCGCCGGATGCAGCGACGGCACAACGTCCGCATGCCGGGTCTTCCACTCCTCGAGGGCAGCCAGTGCCTCCGGCTTGGTTTTGGTGCGGGCCACCTCAATGAGTGGCATCACCGACTGCCGGCGGCCGGAGCCGTTGCCGGCGCGCGGCGCCTTCTCAGCGGGGCCGAGCTCGGCGGCCAGGGCGAGAAGCCCGTCGAGGGAGCCGGCCGCGTCGTCGATGCCGGCGTGAGGGTCGCCCACGCCGGCGAAGCGCTCCGTCACCGTGGGTACTGTGAACTGTTCCGGCCGGGCGGAGCGGACCTCGTCCCAGCTGAGCGGCGTCGAGACCCGCGCGTCGGGCAAGGGCCGCACCGAGTACGCCGACGCCACGGTGCGGTCCTTCGCGTTCTGGTTAAAGTCCACGAACACACTCTCGCCGCGCTCCTCCTTCCACCACCTCGCGGTGGCGAGCCCGGGAGCGCGGTTCTCGACCTCCCGGGCCAAGGTCTCAGCCGCGAGCCGCACGTCGCGGTACGACCACCGCGGGGTAATGCGAGCCAGAATGTGGAGTCCCCGCGACCCGCTTGTCTTCGGCCATCCCGTGAGCCCCATGTCGTCGAGCACCTCCTGCGCGACATACGCGACGTCCACGATCTGCGACCAGTCGACCCCTGGCATCGGATCCAGGTCCACCCGCAGCTCGTCCGGGTGCTCGAGGTCCTCGGCGCGTACCGGATGCGGGTTGAGGTCGAGGCAGCCGAGGTTCACCACCCACGCCAGGCCCGCGGCATCCCGGATGACGGCTTCCTCCGCCGACGTCCCCGACGCATAGTGCAGCGTCACCGTGTCGATGAAGTCGGGATGGTTATCGGGCACGCGCTTCTGGAAGAACGGCTCCGCATCGATGCCTTTCGGGAAGCGCTTGAGCACCATCGGCCTGCCGCCGGCACCACGGAGCGCGCCATCCGCGACCGCCAGGTAATAGCGCACCAGGTCGAGCTTCGTCAGCCCGGGCTCCGGGAACACCACCTTGTCCGGGCTCGAGATGCGGACCTCGGTGCCGGCGATGTCCAGGATCTCGGCCGGCGTCTTCGACGGAGTCATGCCGCCACGCTAGCAGTTGACCGGGCCCGTTTCGATGGTTCCCTGCATACTCGACGTTGCCCATCGTCGTTTGCGCGGGGAACCGTCGAAATGGCGGGGTGGCGCGGCGTCAGCCGTTCACCAGCCGCCGCGCCGCCGCCGAATGCTCCGCGATCAGGCCGGCCACGTCCAGACCCGGAATCTGCCCGTCGACCACCCGCCACTGCCCGCCCACCATCACGCGGTCCGCGCGGTCGGCGGCGCACAGCAGCAGGGCAGCGAGGGGATCGTGGCTGCCGGAGAACCGCAGGTCGTCCAGCCGGAACAGGGCCAGGTCAGCCTGCATGCCTGGCGCCAGCTGGCCCAGGTCCGGCCGCCCCAGCACGGCCGCCGAGCCGCGCGTGGCCCAGCCGAGCGCCCGCTCCACCGGAACCTGCGCGCCGTAGCGCAGCCGCTGCAGGTACAGCGCCTGCCGCGCCTCCAGGATCATGTTGGAGGCATCGTTCGACGCCGATCCGTCCACTCCCAGCCCCACGGGCACTCCCGCGTCCTCCAGTTCGAGCACCCGGGCGGTGCCGGACGCGAGCCGCATGTTCGACGTCGGGCAGTGGGCGACGGCGGTCCCTGCCGCTCCCAGCCGGGCAATTTCCGCGTCGCTGAAATGGATGCCGTGGCCAAGCCACGTCCGGTCCGTCAGCCAGCCCACGCTGTCCAGGTAGTCCACGGTGCGCAGCCCGAACGTCTCCAGGCAGAACTGCTCCTCGTCGAGGGTCTCCGCAAGATGCGTGTGCAGCCGGACGTCGTGCCGGTCCGCCATCGCGGCACTCTCGGCCATGATCTCCTTGGTGACGGAAAACGGTGAGCAGGGCGCCAGTGCAATCTGGATCACGGCGCCGTCGCCGCGCTCGTGGTACCCGCGGATGAGCCGTTCGCTGTCGGCGAGCACCACCTCCCGGTGCCTGCACCGTCGACTGTGGCGGCAGCCCGCCGTCGTCCTCTCCGAGCGTCATGGAGCCGCGGGTCAGCGTGGCCCGCATGCCAAGGCGCCGGACGGCGCCGATTTCGACGTCGACCGCGTCCTCCATCCCGGCAGGGAAGAGGTAGTGGTGGTCGGCGGCGGTGGTGCAGCCGGAGAGAAGCAATTCGGCGAGGGCCACGGTGGCCGCGAGGTCAAGATCCCGCGGGGTCAGCCTGGCCCAGACCGGGTAGAGGTTCTGCAGCCAGGGGAACAGCGGTGCGTTGGCCACCGGACCCCAGGCGCGGGTGAGTGTTTGGTAGAAGTGGTGATGCGTGTTGATCAGGCCGGGCAACACCACGTGGTTGCCGGCCTCGAAGGTCTGTCCACAGGTTGCGGAAGGCGTCTGGCCGGCGCCGAGCACCTCCACGATTTTGCCGCCGCTGATCACCAGGCCGCCCGAGGCGTCGAGGCCGTTGGCGGTGAAGGCCGCCAGCGGGTTCCGGATCCAGAGCCGGGACGCGGGCGCCGGCTGGGGGAGCGTCGATGAAAGGTGGGAGAACTGGGTCATGAGGGTCCTTGTCTGAGCGTGCTGATACTTCCAGCTCAGTGGTCCTGTCTGCTGATCCAGGGGACTTGCTGCCCGACGGCGGTGCGTCCGGGCGGCGGGTCGGCACCAGCGTAGGGCGGGCGCGGGACGGCGGTCAATGGCCGCGCTTTGTGACCGGACCGGGTGGCAGGTCCGCCCTGCAGTCCGGGAAGGGGCCGCCGTGAGGCACTCGAAACACACATTTCACATTGCGAAATTAAATTTCCAGAAAACTATGGCGCGGGCCACATTCCGGTGCTAATCTCGATGTTGCCAAAGGCGGGCACCCGGGACTCCGGGAAGCTATCTACCAGGCGCAACTTAACCTTCAAAAGCACATGCTGAAGCCTGGTAACCGTCGCACTTGGTCTTTTCCGTTCCGTCGCGGGGTACCGGCTTCCACAGCAAAGGGGAGTCGCATCATGAGTACCACCGTCACGGCCGAGGCATACCTGGCCAGGTCCATCCAGTTGGCAACTGCCAACGTCCTGAACAGCGGCGGCCCGTTCGGCGCCGTGATCGTCACCGCCGACGGTCAGACGTTCGACGGCGTCAACCGGGTCACCGCCGACAACGATCCCACCGCCCACGCCGAGGTCACGGCCATCCGCCGCGCATGCAGCGGTCTTGGCACCTTCGACCTCCGCGGAGCCACCCTCTACAGCAGCTGCGAGCCATGCCCCATGTGCCTGGCCTCGGCGCTCTGGGCCCGCATCGACCGGGTCGTCTTCGCCGCCGACCGGCACGACGCCGCCTCCGTGGGCTTCGACGACGCCGTCTTCTACGAGTACTTCGACAACGAGGACCGGCACGCCCTGATGCCGGTCTCCAAGCTCGAACTTGGCCACCCCGAAGCCCCGGCCATCCTGGAACCGTTCAACACCTGGAACACGCTCGACTCCAGGATTGACTACTAGGGCCCGGTGGCTGACATGACAATCCTGGACAACACAGCTGAAAAGCAGGCTGCGCTTCAGGGCGCGGGGCAGACAGCGGCACTCGAAATGCACCAGACAACCGGGAAAGCACAGCGGGGCACCGGCCCCAAGCCCCCGGTGTCGAACTCGTTCCTGGACCGCTTCTTCCACATCACCCGGCGCGGTTCCACCGTTGCCCGCGAGGTGCGCGGCGGACTGGTCACCTTCTTCACGATGGCCTACATCGTCATCCTGAATCCGCTGATCCTTGGCGGCTTCAGTGCGGACAACGCCCCCACGGACGTCGCCGGCGGCTGGCTTTCCGCGGCGCAGGTGGGCGCAGTCACCGGGCTGACAGCCGGCGTCATGACCATCGCGTTCGGCCTCATCGCCAACCTGCCGTTCGGCCTGGCCGCGGGACTGGGTATCAACTCCTTCCTCGCGGTGGCAGTCATCCACGAGGTCACCTGGGCCGAGGCCATGGGCCTGGTGGTCATCAACGGCATCCTGATTGTCCTTTTCGGTGTCACCGGCGCGCGGACCGCGATCTTCCGCGCCGTGCCCAAGGAGCTCAAAGCCGCCATCACGGTGGGCATCGGCCTGTTCATCGCCTTCATCGGCTTCGTGGACTCGGGCTTCGTCAAGGCCACCGCCGGCGGGCCCCCGGTCCAGCTCGGCGACAACGGCTCCATCACGTCCATCCCCACCATGGTGTTCATCGTTGGCCTGCTGGTCATGGGCATCCTCGTGGCACGGAAGGTCCAGGGCGGGCTGCTCATCGGCATCGTGGCCACCACGGCACTCGCCGCCGTCGTCGAGGCACTCATGCACATCGGCCCGGCCAGCGACACCAACCCGGGCGGCTGGCACCTGAACACGCCGGTGCTGTCCGGCCACCTGGTCTCCGCGCCGGACCTCGGCCTGGTGGGTCAGTTCGACCTGTTCGGTGCCTTCGGCCGGATCGGCGGCCTGGCCGCGACGATGCTGGTGTTCACGCTCGTGTTCACCAACTTCTTCGACGCCATGGGTACCATGACCGGCCTCGCGAAGAGCGCCGGCGTGGCGCACAAGGACGGCACGTTCCCCCGGCTCAAGTCCGCCTTCATCGTCGAAGGTGTGGGCGCGGTGGTGGGCGGTGCTACATCGGGTTCCTCCAACACTGTGTACATCGACTCCGCCGCGGGCATCGGCGAGGGCGCCCGCACGGGGCTGGCCTCGGTGGTCACCGGCGCGCTGTTCCTGGGCTCGATGTTCCTCACCCCGCTCACCAGCGTGGTGCCGCTCGAGGTGGCAGCCGCCGCCCTGGTGGTGGTGGGCGCGATGATGATGGCGCAGATCCGCGAAATCAAGTTCACCAAGTTCGCGGTGGCGCTGCCGGCCTTCCTGACGATCGTCACCATGCCGCTGAGCTACTCGATCGCCAACGGCATCGGCGTGGGCTTTGTGACCTGGGCAGTGATCGGCGCGGCCTCCGGCAAGGCGAAGAAGATCCACCCGCTGATGTGGGTGGTCACCGTGGGCTTCATTGTCTACTTCGCGCGCGGTCCGATCGGCTCGCTGCTCGGGGCGTAGGCCAGCGGCACGGCCCGGCCACGACGCGGTAAATGCCCGGCGACGCGCAAGCGGCCGGAGGACACGGGAATCCCCGCATCCCCGGACCGTTTGCGCGTCGCCGGGCCGGACCGGCGTCGAATGCTTTCAACTACCAGGAATAGGAACGAGAATATGGGCACCATCGCACGGGAAGAGGGAGTGCTGCCATGCTGGATCTGATGCCTTCTCTGGCCGGCTGGCGCCCGGCGGCCTCCGGGGAACGCTGCGCCGTTGCCACCATCATCACCGCCAGCGGCTCCGTGCCGCGGCCGCCCGGGACCTCCATGCTGGTGTCCGAATCCGGCGAGATACTCGGCAGCCTCTCCGGCGGCTGTGTTGAAGGCGCCGTGGTTGCGTCGGCGCTGGAAGTGATGGCCGACGGCGGCACCCGCCTTGAGGCGTTCGGCTTCAGCAGCGAGGATGCGTTCGCCGTCGGGCTCACCTGCGGCGGTGAGCTGGAGGTCCACATCCAGCCGCTGGACGGCAGCGCCGCCGGGTTCGGCGCGCTCCGGAAGTTCGCCGCCGGGGACCCCGAACGGCCGCTGGCCCTGATCCGGCGCATCAACGGCGCCGGGGCCGCCAAGACCGTGCCCGGCAGCGCATTGGGGGCTGCCGGATCCCAGGGGGCCGGAACTCAGGTGACGGCGTCCGCCGAACCGCCGACCGTCGTCGTGGTTCCCGATCCCGGCACGTTTGAGGTTGCGGGATCGGCGGAGCTCGCGGCAATGCTGGGGCTGGACACCCTGAAGCTGGACGCCCTGAACCTGGACGCCCCGAACCTGGACGCCGGGGCCAGGCGGGAAACACTCCTGGCGGCCGCGGCCCAACTCGAGCCGCTGCTGCGCGGCGGCCGGACGGGGCTGGTCCGGCTGGCGCCGCCACACGGCTGCGGCGGCGTTCCGGCCGGTGGCGGCGGCGCGGAGACCTCGCATGAACCGTTGACCCTGCTGGTTGAGAGCCGCCTGCCGCGGGCCCGGCTGCTGGTGTTCGGCGCCAACGACTTCGGCGCGGCGCTGGTGCCGGCCGCGAAGCTGCTCGGCTACCGCGTCACCTTGTGCGATGCCCGGCCGGCGTTCGCGGCGCAGGAGCGTTTTGCCGCCGCGGACGAGGTGGCCACCGGCTGGCCCCACCGGTATCTCGCCGCGGAGGCCGCCGCAGGCAGGATCGATGCCCGCACGGTCATCTGCGTCCTCACCCACGACCCCAAGTTCGACATTCCGCTGCTGCAGGAAGCGCTGGAGCTGGACGTTGCCTTCGTCGGCGCCCTGGGCTCGCGCCGCAGCCACCGGCAGCGCATCGACGGGCTGCTCGAGGCAGGAGTCGCACCGGAGCGACTGGCCCTGCTGCATTCGCCCATCGGCCTGGATCTCGGCGCCGTCACACCGGCCGAAGTCGCCGTCTCCATCACCGCGGAGCTGATCGCAGCCCGCACCGCTGGCGCCGCCTGCACTCCGCTGCGGGACGGCACCGGGCCCATCCATTCCCTTCCCGCCGGAGGCACGGAGCCCGCGTCCGGGGGCACAGAGCCCGCGTCAAGCCACCAACCGGCACTCACTGCAGAACAGGCATCCCAGGAGATCGCATGGACATGAACACCATCGAGGCGGTGGTCCGCACCACCGACCCCGCCGACTGGCGCGACGGCGACGCCTGGCTCGCGGGCGGCACCGTCCTCTTTTCCTACGGCAGCACGGCCTTCGGCCCCGAGCCGCTGCGGCGCCTGCTCGATCTCGGTTCCGCCGGCTGGCAGCCCGTCACCGTGACGGCGGACGGCATCGAGCTCGCGGCCACCTGCACGGTCGCCGAACTGTATGCGCTCCCGGGGAAACTGGCAGACGAAAGCGGTCCGGCGGACTGGGCAGTGAAGGCTCAAGGCTGGTCCGGCCTGGACCTGGTCCGGCCCTGCTGCGACTCCTTCGTGGCTTCGTTCAAGGTCTGGAACATGTCCACCGTGGGCGGCAACCTCTGCACGTCACTGCCGGCGGGGCCCATGATCTCGCTGTGCGCAGGACTGGATGGCACGGCCACCATCCTCAGCCCCGGAGGCGCCCGCCGCGAACTGCCGGTGGCCGACCTCATCACCGGGGACGGGCAAAACGCGCTGGCACCGGGCGAGCTGCTCCGCAGCGTCAGCCTGCCGGCGTCGGCCCTGTCCGACCGGGTGGCGTTCCGCCGCCTCTCGCTGAGCAACCTCGGCAGGTCGGGAGCGCTGCTGATCGGAAGGCTCGACGGCGGCGGCCGGTTCGCGCTCACCGTCACTGCCGCCACCAAGCGGCCCGTGCAGCTCCGGTTCGAGTCCCTGCCGGACGCGCCGGAGCTGGCGGGCGAACTTGAGGCCGCCATCCCGGCGGCCCTGTACCACGACGACATCCACGGGCTGCCCGAGTGGCGCCGCGACATGACGCACCGCCTGGCCGAGGAAATCCGGGCAGAACTGGGCTCGCCGGCCGGAGCGCCGGCAGCAGTGTCCGGTGACTTCTGGCCGCCGCAACAGACAACGAGAGGGGCCTGAGCAATGGCCATGGAAATCAACGGCGCGCCGGTACAGGCGCAGCCGCGGCCCGGCCAGTGCCTGCGCACGTTCCTCCGCGAGCAGGGCAACTTCGGTGTGAAGAAGGGCTGCGACGGCGGCGACTGCGGTGCCTGCACCGTGCACGTGGACGGCACCCCGGTGCACAGCTGCATCTATCCGGCCGTCCGGGCGGAGGGCCGTGCGGTCACCACGATCGAGGGACTCGCCGCAACGAGCGAGGGGACGGACCTGCACCCGGTGCAGCAGCAGTTCCTGGACCGCCAGGGCTTCCAGTGCGGCTTCTGCACCGCCGGCATGGTGATGACGGCGGCCACGTTCGACGACGCGCAGAAGGAAAACCTGCCGCGCAACCTCAAGGGCAACCTGTGCCGCTGCACCGGATACCGGGCCATCGCGGACGCCGTCTGCGCCCACGGGCGCCACCCGGCCCCGGAAGGCCCCGGCTCGGGGGTCGCCGGCGAGAACCAGCCCGCCCCGGAGCCCGGCCGGCTGGGTGACGACGTTCCCGCGCCCGCCAGCCGCGCGGTGGTCACGGGGCAGGCCCGCTACACGCTGGACGTCCCCCCTGAAGCCCTGCCCGGCCTGCTGCACATGAAGCTCGTGCGCTCGCCGCATGCCCACGCCCGGGTCCTGTCCATCGACATCACGGCGGCGATGGAGGTGCCGGGAGTGGTGGCCGTCCTCACCGCCGGGGACGCCCCGGACCAGCTGTACTCCAGCGCCCAGCACGAGCTCTACACCGATGACCCCGACGACACCCGGCTCCTGGACACTGTGGTGAGGTTCCGCGGGCAGCGGGTGGCCGCCGTCGTCGCCGAATCGGTGGGGGCTGCGGAAGCGGGCGTCCGCGCGGTGCGGGTTGAGTACCAGGAACTGCCCGCGGTGTTCACCCCGCAGGACGCCATCATGCCCGGCGCGCCCGCCCTGCACGGGGAAAAGGAGGCAGGCACGGCGCGGATCGCCCGGCCTGAGCGGAACATCGTGGCCGAGCTGCACTCCGAACTCGGCAGCGTCAGCGACGGCTTCGCGGCCGCCGACTTCGTCCACGAGCAGACCTACCGCACCCAGCGGGTCCAGCACGTGGCCCTGGAAACCCACGCCTCCATCGCCTCGGTGGACGACGACGGCCGGCTGCAGGTTCGCACGTCCAGCCAGGTGCCGTTCCTGGTGCGCCGCACGCTCTGCCGTGTGTTCGGGCTGCCGGAGGACCAGGTGCACGTGGTGGCCGGCCGGGTGGGCGGCGGCTTCGGCGGAAAGCAAGAGGTCCTGACGGAGGACATTGCTGCGCTCGCGGCGATGAAACTGCGGCGGCCCGTCCAGCTGGAATTCACCCGGACCGAGCAGTTCACCGCCAGCACCACGCGGCACCCGTTCACCATCAAGCTCAAGGCCGGCGCCAGCAAGGACGGCCGGCTCACGGCCCTGCAGCTCGACGTCCTCACCAATACGGGCGCCTATGGCAACCACGCCCCGGGCGTCATGTTCCACGGCTGCGGCGAATCCCTTGCCGTTTACAAGTGCGCCAACAAGAAGGTGGACGCGCTCGCCGCCTACACCAACACCGTGCCGTCCGGCGCCTTCCGCGGCTACGGCCTCAGCCAGATGATCTTCGCCATCGAATCTGCCATCGACGAACTGGCGGCCGGCGTCGGCATGGACCCCCTGGAATTCCGCCGCCGCAACATGGTCCGCGAGGGCGACGACATGCTCTCCACCCACCCCGATCCGGAGGAGGACGTCCACTACGGCAGCTACGGGCTGGACCAGTGCACGCGCCTGGTGCAGGACGCACTGGACCGTGGCCGCGAACGCTACCGGTCCGCCGGCCTCGACGACGTGGGGCCGGACTGGGTCACAGGGGAGGGCACGGCGCTGTCCATGATCGACACCGTGCCGCCGCGGGGCCACTTCGCCCATTCCAGGCTCCGGCTCCTGGCCGACGGAACGTACGCCGCCGACGTCGGAACCGCAGAATTCGGCAACGGCACCACCACGGTGCACGCGCAGCTGGCGGCGACGGCGTTGTCCACCGTGGCCACGCGGGTCGCCGTCCGGCAGTCGGATACGGACCTGATCGAACACGACACCGGCGCCTTCGGCTCGGCCGGCACTGTGGTGGCCGGCAAGGCGACGCTGGCCGCCGCCGAGGAACTGGCCGTCCGGATCCGGGCGTTCGCCGCCGGCGTCCGGCAGATCCAGTCATCCGGATGCGTGCTCGACGGCGATGCCGTCGTCTGTGAGGGAACCAGGGTGCCGCTTACTGAACTGTTCGACGCCGCCCGGCAGGCCGGCGTCGAACTCGAGGCCGAGGGGCGCTGGGGCGGAACGCCCCGCTCGGTGGCCTTCAACGTCCACGGTTTCCGCGTGGCCGTCAACACCGGAACCGGGGAGCTGCGGATCCTGCAGAGCGTGCAGGCGGCCGACGCCGGCGTCGTGGTTAATCCGCGCCAGTGCCGGGGGCAGATCGAGGGCGGGATTGCCCAGGCCCTGGGTGCCGCCCTCTACGAGGAGGTCCGGGTGGACGACGCCGGCCGGGTCACCACAGACATCCTCCGGCAGTACCACATCCCCTCCTTCGCGGACGTGCCGCGCAGCGAGGTGTACTTCGCCGACACCAACGATTCCCTGGGTCCGCTCGGGGCCAAGTCGATGAGCGAGAGCCCCTTCAACCCCGTGGCCCCCGCACTGGCCAACGCCATCCGGAATGCCACCGGGGTGCGGTTCGCGGAGCTGCCGATCGCCCGGGACAAGATCTACCTGGGGCTGAAGCAGGCGGGGCTCGTTCCGGGCAGTGTTCCCGCAGGTCCAGGCAACGCGGAGTCACTTTGCGCCCAATAAAGCGCCTCGGAGGGCGCGAAGTGACCCCGCGTGGGGTTGGCAACATATAGTCGGGGGATGGAACAGCGCATCTTAGGCAAGACCGGACGGAACGTTTCAGCCGTTGGGCTGGGAACCTGGCAGCTCGGCGCGGACTGGGGCAACGTTGACCCGGCCCAGGCGCAGGCCATCCTCGCGGCCTCGGCGGAGGCCGGCGTGACCTTCTTCGACACCGCGGACGTATACGGGGACGGCCGCAGCGAGCAGGCCATCGGAGCATTCCTCGCCGACAACCCCGGCACGGGTATCACGGTGGCCACGAAGATGGGCCGCAGGCTGGAACAGCGCCCGGAAAACTACAACCTCGCCAACTTCCGCGAATGGGTGGACCGGTCCCGCCGGAACCTTCGGACCAACGCCCTGGACCTGGTCCAGCTGCACTGCCCGCCCACCGCCGTGTACAGCCGGGCGGAGGTGTACGACGCGCTGGATACCCTCGTCGCCGAGGGTGCCATCAGGAACTACGGCGTCAGCGTTGAGCGGACCGATGAAGCCCTCGAGGCGATGCGCCACGAGGGGACGGCCTCTGTGCAGATCATCCTGAACGCCTTCCGGCTCAAGCCGCTGGACGAGGTGCTGCCCGCCGCGAAGGCCGCCGGGGTGGGCATCATCGCCCGGGTGCCGCTCGCCTCCGGGCTGCTGTCCGGCAAGTACACGAAGGAAACCGTCTTCGCGGCGGACGACCACCGCAATTACAACCGCGGCGGCGACGCCTTCGACGTCGGCGAAACTTTCTCCGGGGTGGACTTCGAGCTGGGGCTCAAGGCGGTGGCCGAGTTCGAGCAGCTGGTGCCGGAGGGTTCGGGCACCGCGCAGGCTGCCATCGCGTGGGTCGCCGCGCAGGACGGCGTCACCTCGGTCATCCCCGGTGCCCGCTCCGTGGAGCAGGCAAGGGCCAACGCCGCCGCTGCCGCCACAGTGCTAAGTCCGGAGTTCCACGAGGGCGTCCGCTGGATCTACGACCACTACTTCCGCGAGGCGATCCACCCCCGCTGGTAGAGCATGACCTCATCGTCGATCGAGGACTTCATTGCCCGGCTTGCCGCCGCCAAAACCGGTCCCGGCTGCAACAACTTCTTCGACCACTCGGTTCCCGCCAACGCCCTGCGCCGGCAGAACCTGGCGGCCTACCTAAGCGACATGCTGGACCGGGCCCCGAAGGTGCTGCTGGTGGGGGAGGCGCCCGGCTTCCGCGGCATGCGGATCACCGGCGTTCCCTTCACCAACCGGACCATGTTCGAGGGTCCGGCCAACCACTTCGGGCTGTTCGGTTCCGGCAATGGGTACGTGCTGCCGCCGGAGGCTGCCGGCGTCGCCGCCGAACCCACGGCCACGGTGATGTGGGAGGTGCTGGCAGAGCTCGACTTCCTGCCTTTGCTCTGGAGCGCCTGCCCGTGGCATACGCACGTGCCGGGTCAGCCGCTGTCCAACCGCACTCCAACCCCGGCGGAAGCAACCCTGGGTACGCCGTTCTGGCAGGTCCTGATCGGCATTTTTCCCATCGAAACCGTGCTCGCCGTGGGGAACGTGGCGCACCAGAGCCTTCGCCGCAGCGGCCTGGACGTGCCGAAAATCAGGCATCCGGCCCACGGCGGGAGGGCCCGCTTCAAGCAGGGACTGCAGGAGCTGCTCGCGGCGGGGATGGTCCAGTAACTGCCGGCCGCGCGCCGAACTAGCCCAGCAGGTGCAGCTGGTCCGGGGTGTCGAGGTCTTCGCCGCCGGACTGGCCTGAACCGGGCGGCAGAGTGCAGTCCACCAGGTCGATCAGGTCCGGGTGGGCCTGGAGGAAACGCCGGGCACCGGCGTCGCCGCCCGCCGACGCCGCAGCTTCCGCGCGCAGCGTGGCGTCGAACAGCAGCGGGTGGCCACGCCGGAGCTTCCCCGAAGCATCGGCGTACGCGGCGGCAGTCACCCGGCCCGGCCGGTGTGCACGCAGCAGCCGGGCGACGGTTTCGGCGCTCAGCCCGGGCTGGTCCACGAGCGCCACCAGCACGTGGTCTTCCCGGCGCGCGCGGTCCAGCCCTGACTGGAAGGAACTGCCCATTCCGCCGGCCCACCCCGGGTTCTCCACCACGGTGTGCCGGGCCAGGTCAGCCCGGGCGCGGACATCCGCGGCACCGGCGCCCAGCACCACCACAACCTCGCGGCAGCCGCCGTCGAGCAGTATGTCCGCCAGGACCTCCACGAGGGTGCGTCCCCGGAACGGAAGCAGGGCCTTCGGTCCCCGGCCCAGGCGGGTCCCGGCCCCCGCCGCCAGCAGCACACCCGTGGTGGAAGGAAGGGAGGAAGCCATGTTCACCAGCTTAGGGGTGCAAAGACTACCCGGTAGTAGGGGTGGTTCGTCCAATGAATGGCGGCTAACGTCGGATATGTCGTGTTGGCAATTGGGGGTCGTAATGGCAGCTGCAAGGGTGCAGCTGGCGGAAGGAGCATCTATGGCAGGCACATTCGTAATTGAGACGGCAGGCGCAGGGCAGTACCGGTTCAGGCTGACGGCTGACGACGGAACCGTGGTCGCAGTATCGCCCAGCTTCTCAAACATCAAAGCCGTCACCGCAGGAATCACGGCAGTCCGGGAGAGCGCAGCAACAGGCTTCGTCGTCGACCGCAGGCATCCCTGACGTAGCCCAAAGAAGCACGACGGCGGCCCCCACCGAGAGGTGCGGGCCGCCGTCGTTTTTTGTGCTCCAGCATCTCTGCCGGGTGGACGGGCTCAGGAGTCGCCGCCGGCCCCTCCTGTTGTTCCTGCCGTCACGTCCAGGAGCTTGTAGCGGTCCATGGCGTACGACGGCGCGCCCTCCTGCACTTCGCCCCTCGCCGCCAGCAGCTGGAGGGTTTTGACGACGATGGAGTGAATGTCGTTTTTGAAGAAGCGGCGGGCGGCGGCGCGGGTGTCGGAGAAGCCGAAGCCGTCGGCGCCGAGGGTGGCGAATTCGTTCGGGATGAATTGCCGGATCTGGTCCGGGACGGCTTTCATGTAGTCCGAGACGGCGACGACGGGGCCCTGGGCGCCTTCGAGCTGTTTGGTGACGAAGGGCTGGCGGGCGTCCTTGCTGGGGTTGAGGAAGGCTTCCTCTTCGGCGGCGAGGCCGTCGCGGCGCAGTTCGTTCCAGGAGGTGACGGACCAGACGTCGGCGGAGACGCCCCAGTCTTCGGCGAGGATCCGCTGGGCTTCGAGGGCCCAGGGGACGGAGACGCCGGAGGCGAGGATCTGGCTCTTGGGGCCTTCGGTGCTGGAGTCGGCGAGCTTGTAGATGCCTTTGATGACGCCTTCGACGTCGAGGTTCTCCGGTTCGGCGGGCTGGACGATGGGCTCGTTGTAGACCGTGAGGTAGTACATCAGGTTACGGTCTGCATTATCTCCGTCGGAGGCTGGCCCGTACATGCGTTCGAGGCCGTCGCGGACGATGTGGCCCATTTCGTAGCCGTAGGCGGGGTCGTAGGTGACCACGGCGGGGTTGGTGGAGGCCAGCAGGGGGGAGTGTCCGTCGGCGTGCTGGAGGCCTTCGCCGGTGAGGGTGGTCCGTCCTGCGGTGGCGCCGATGATGAAGCCGCGGGTCATCTGGTCGGCGGCGGCCCAGAAGGCGTCGCCGGTGCGCTGGAAGCCGAACATGGAGTAGAAGACGTAGACCGGGACCAGGGGCACGCCGTGGGTGGCGTAGGCGGTGCCGGCGGCGGTGAAGGCTGCCACGGCGCCGGCTTCGTTGATGCCGGGGTGGATCAGCTGGCCCTGCGCGGATTCCTTGTAGGCCAGGACCAGGTCCCGGTCCACCGACAGGTAGTTCTGGCCGCCCGGGTTATAAATCTTGGCGGTCGGGAAGAACGCGTCCATGCCGAAGGTCCGCGATTCGTCCGGCACGATGGGGACAATCCTGTGCCCGAACTTCTTGTCGCGGAGGAGGTCTTTGAGCAGGCGGACGAAGGCCATGGTGGTGGCGGCCTGCTGCTTGCCCGAACCGCGCTTGGCGACCTCGAACGTTTTGGCGTCCGGCAGTTCCACCGCACCGTGGCCGGAACGGCGTTCGGGGACGGACCCGCCCAATTGCCGGCGCCGTTCCAGGAGGTAGGCGATCTCGGGTGCGTCGTGACCGGGGTGGAAGTACGGCGGCCGGTAGGGATCCTCTTCGAGCTGGGCGTCTGAGATGGGAATTCGGAGGTAATCCCTGAATTCCTTGAGGTCATCCAGGGTGAGTTTTTTCATCTGGTGGGTGGCGTTGCGGCCTTCGAAGTGCGGGCCCAGGCCGTAGCCCTTGACCGTTTTGGCCAGGATCACGGTGGGTTTGCCCTTGAATTCGGTCGCGGCCTTGTAGGCGGCGTAGACCTTGCGGTAGTCGTGCCCGCCGCGCTTGAGGTTCCAGATCTCGTCATCGGTCAGGTCCGCGACGAGGTCCTTGGTCTGCGGGGTTTTGCCGAAGAAGTGTTCGCGGACGAACCCGCCGGATTCGGCCTTGTAGGTCTGGTAGTCCCCGTCGGGGGTTTCGTTCATGATCTTTACCAGCGACCCGTCGGTGTCGCGGGTGAGCAGGTCATCCCATTCCCGGCCCCAGACGACCTTGATCACGTTCCAGCCCGCGCCGCGGAAGAACGCCTCGAGTTCCTGCATGATCTTGCCGTTGCCGCGCACCGGCCCGTCCAGGCGCTGGAGGTTGCAGTTGATCACGAAGTTCAGGTTGTCCAGGTTCTCGTTCGCGGCGAGCTGGAGCAGGCCGCGGGATTCGGGCTCGTCCATTTCGCCGTCGCCCAGGAACGCCCAGACCTGCTGGTCCGAGGTGTCTTTCAGGCCCCGGTTGTGCAGGTAGCGGTTGGACTGGGCCTGGTAGATCGCGTTCATCGGGCCGATGCCCATGGACACGGTCGGGAATTCCCAGAAGTTCGGCATCAGCCGCGGGTGCGGGTAGGAGGACAGGGCGTGGCCTTCCTTGGACTTTTCCTGCCGGAACCCGTCCAGGTCCTCCTCGCTGAGCCGTCCTTCCATGAACGCCCGGGCGTACATGCCCGGGGACGCGTGGCCCTGGAAGAACACCTGGTCCCCGCCGCCGGGGTGGTCCTTGCCGCGGAAGAAGTGGTTGAAGCCGACCTCGTACAGGGTCGCGGCGCCGGCGTAGGTGGAGATGTGCCCGCCCACCCCGATCTCGGGCCGCTGCGCCCGGTGCACCATCACCGCGGCGTTCCAGCGCATGTACGCCCGGTACCGGCGCTCGAACTCCTCGTTCCCCGGGAACTGGGCTTCCTGGTCCACCGGGATCGTGTTCACATAATCCGTGGTGGTCACCATCGGAACCCCGACGCTCTGCGCGCCGGCACGCTGCAGGAGACTGCGCATGATGTATTGGGCACGCTCCGTGCCCTGTTCCCTGATCAACGCATCCAGGGACTCAACCCACTCGGCGGTCTCTTCCGGATCACGATCAGGCAGCTGGTTAGTCAACCCGCTGAGGATATGGGAGGTATCTTCTCCTGCAGCCACGGCAGCCTCGTTTCATCTTTGAATGTTGGGCTCATGTTTTCGTATTGTGAGAAAACATTCTTGCTATTCGAGATTATCGGCAGCACGGGATCCCGGTCAAACGCTGCTGCTCATTCCTGGCAGTGACGGCGGGCCGTTGGCCAAAGGTGCGGTTTATGACCATTGCGCACCGGCGCCGCACCTTGACCTGAAGGTGATGCAGGTCATACGATAGTTTTCACTATTCAACAAGTTTATTTCGCGATGTGGAATAACAGCGATAATCCGGCGACGATGATCGTCCGATCGAAGGCTCACCACCGCGAAAATCCCAGAAACCGGAGAACCAGATGCAGATGTGGCGGACTATTTTCGCCGGCGGTGCCCTCTGGGTGTCCATCTACGGAACGTTCGTCCTGAATTTCTGCGACTTCACCCGGTCCGCCGTCTCCAAGAAATCGATCGTGCGCGGCAACTTCTGGGGCATTCCGATCAACATGCTCCTGTTCGGCGCCATCGTGGTGGTCCTGGCAGGCGGGCAGTACAAGATCAACGGCACCATTATCGAAACGCCGTCGGACATCGTCCAGAGCATCCCCAACACACTGTTCCTGGTGCTGGCCTGCCTCGCGATCCTCATCCTGACCATCGCCGTCAACCTCATGGCCAACTTCGTGGCCCCCGTGTATGCC
Organism: Arthrobacter sp. OAP107; assembly: GCF_040546765.1. NCBI lineage: Bacteria > Bacillati > Actinomycetota > Actinomycetes > Micrococcales > Micrococcaceae > Arthrobacter > Arthrobacter sp. OAP107. The sequence continues at coordinate 608,657 of NZ_JBEPOK010000001.1, forward strand.
CTCACCAACCTGTTCCCCAAACGGCTGAACTTCCGCCGGGCAGCCTGGGTGAGCGGCACCATCGGCCTGGTCATCCTGCCGTGGAACCTCTACAACAACCCCCTCGTCATCGTCTACTTCCTGGGCGGCCTCGGCGCACTGCTCGGTCCCCTGTTTGGCGTGGTCATGGCCGACTACTGGCTGCTCCGCCGCGGAAAGGTCAATGTCCCCGAGCTGTACAGCGAGGACCCGGCCGGCGCCTACTTCTACAAGCGGGGCGTCAACCCACGGGCCATCATCGCACTGGTTCCTGCGGCCGTCCTGGCCATCCTGGTCGCCTTCCTTCCGGTCTTCGAGCCGGCCGCTCCTTTTGCCTGGTTCTTCGGCGCCGGCGTCGGTGCGCTGAGCTACTACGTGATCGCCGACCGCAGGCAGCGCTTTGAGGACGCCGACGGCGAAGCGATCGCCGTCGCCAGCACCCACTAAGAGCCCCCCACCCAACTGACTCGCACTTAACGTCGTTTTGAGCCTCCAAAACGACAACAACTGCGAGTCAGTTGGGCCACCCAGTCCAGGAGGACACCATGCGCATACTCGTTGCGAACGTCAACACCACCCAGTCCATGACCGACTCCATCGCCGCCCAGGCGCGCAGCATCGCCGCGCCCGGCACCGAGATCGTCGGGATCACGCCGCGCTTCGGCGCCGACTCCTGCGAAGGCAACTTCGAGAGCTACCTGGCCGCGATCGCCGTGATGGACCGGGTGGTCAACTATCCCGAGCCGTTCGACGCCGTCATCCAGGCCGGCTACGGCGAGCACGGACGGGAGGGGCTGCAGGAGCTGCTGGACGTGCCCGTCGTCGACATCACCGAGGCGGCGGCCAGCACGGCCATGTTCCTGGGCCACAAGTATTCCGTGGTCACCACGCTGGACCGGACCGTGCCGCTGATCGAGGACCGGCTGAAGCTGGCCGGCCTCGACGCCCGCTGCGCGTCCGTGCGGGCCAGCGGGATGGCCGTGCTGGAACTGGAGGAGGAGCCGGAACTGGCGGTCGAGGCCATCATCAGCCAGGCGCTGCTCGCTGTCCGGGAGGACAAGGCCGAGGTGATCGTGCTCGGCTGCGGCGGCATGGCGGGCTTGGACGAACAGATCCGGCAGCGCGCCGGAGTCCCCGTCGTTGACGGCGTTGCGTCCGCCGTGACCATCGCGGAGTCCCTGGTCCGGATGCAGCTCTCCACGTCCAAGGTGCGGACGTACGCCACGCCGCGGCCCAAGACCGTCATAGGCTGGCCGCTGGCGGCGAACAGCCTTCCGGCCACCGCCTAGGTTTCCATCAATTTCAGGAGAAACAGCATGGCCGTTCCACCCACTCCCGGCCGCGTCGCCGTCGTGACCGGCGCCGGCTCGGGCATCGGGCGGGCGGTTGCCCGGCAAATGCTCGCGGACGGGTACCGGGTGGCCCTGGCGGGACGCCGCGAGCAGCAGCTCCTGGAATCGGCGGACGGGCACCCGGAGGCGCTTGCGGTGCCGTGCGACGTCACCGTGCCCGACGACGTTGAGCGCCTTTTCGCTGCCGTCCTCCGGCGCTGGGGCCGGGTGGACGTCCTGTTCAACAACGCCGGCGTGTTTGGCCCGGCGGCGTCGGTGGACGAAATCAGCCTGGCGGACTGGGAGGCCACCGTCGCGGTGAACCTGACCGGTTCGATGCTGTGCGCCGGGGCGGCGGTCCGTGCGATGAAGGCGCAGTCGCCGCGGGGCGGACGGATCATCAACAACGGCTCCATCTCCGCGCACTCACCCCGGCCGCGGACCGTGGCCTACGCCGTCACCAAACACGCCATGACGGGCCTGACCAAGAGCATCGAGCTGGACGGCCGGGAGTTCGGCATCACCTGCGGGCAGATCGACATCGGCAACACCGCCACGGAAATCATGGACACCATCGGAGTCGGCTCGGGCGCGCTCCAGGCCGACGGAAGCCGCAAGGTGGAACCCATGTTCCCGGTGGAGGACGCGGCCCGTGCTGTACTGATGATGGCCGGGATGCCGCCGTCGGCCAGCGTGGGCTCGGTGGTCATCACGGCCGCGGGAATGCCCTTCATAGGCCGCGGCTAAGGCACGCTCTCCGTACCCCGACTGCCCTCCCTCCGGGGAAATCAGTAGCCGGCCTTTCGTCGTGCCCGAAGCTGTCCTGGCTGGAGGCCGCCAAAGTCCGGACAAGTGGCCTAAAACCCGATTATGACCGCCGTATTAGTTCCGCATTGTGAAAATTAGATTTCCTCTTGCGGAATAGTGTGACCGGGGTTACGTTGGAAGCAGACCCCGATCCGGGGCTGTTCCCAATTGATAGGTACAGATCAATGAAGATCCCAGATTCCTCGGCGCTGAAGGCGAGTTCGGCGCCGTCGAAGAAGAAGCCCCTGTACAGGTCGCTCTTCTTCCAAATTCTGATCGCCGTCGTGGCAGGTGTCCTCATCGGGCATTTCTGGCCGGACCTAGGCGCTCAACTGAGGCCGCTCGGTGACGGCTTCATCCAGCTCATCAAAATGATCATCGCGCCGCTGATCTTCCTCGTGATCGTCACGGGAATCTCAGCCGTTGGCGACGTCAAGGCGGTCGGAAGGGTAGGAGTCAAGGCTCTTCTCTACTTCACAGCGGCCACACTTTTCGCACTGGTCTTCGGCCTGATTGTCGGCAACATCGTTCAGCCCGGAGCCGGCCTGAACATCGATCCGAGCACCCTGTCCCAGGAGGCCGTCGACGCCAAGACCGGCCACGCCGTCCCGAAGGACGCAGCAGCCTTCATCCTGGATGTCATCCCCACCAGCGTCATCGGCGCATTTGCCAACAACAGCCTGCTGCAGGTCCTCTTCTTCTCCGTGTTCTTCGGCGCGGCCATCGTCGTCATCGGCCGCGAGCGTTGCCAGCCGGTGGTCAGCCTTATGGAGACGGTCCTCGAACTGATTTTCAAGATCATGTCCTGGATCATGAAGGTGGCACCGATCGGCGCCTTCGGTGCCATGGCCTTCATCATCGGCCAGTACGGGCTGGACACCCTGGGCACCTACGCCATGCTGATCTCCGCCTGCTATGGCGCCGCCGTGGTGTTCATCGGACTCCTGTTCGTCGTGGCCTGGAGCTTCGCCCGGGTTCCCCTATGGCAGTTCCTCAAGTACACCCGCGAGGAATTCCTGCTGGCCCTGGGCACCGCGTCCACGGAAGCCGTGATGCCGCGCATCATGACCAAGCTGACCAATGCTGGATGCTCCCGGGCCACCACCGGCCTGGTGGTTCCCACCGGCTACTCGTTCAACCTGGACGGCGCGGCCATCTACCTCTCCATCTCCCTGCTGTTCCTCGCCCAGGCCTTCGGCCACCACCTGGACCTCGGCCAGCAGCTTGCCGCGCTCGGCGTCCTGCTGCTGACCTCCAAGGGCATGGCCGGCGTCCCCGGCTCGTCCTTCCTGGCACTGTCCGCCACGGCGGCCGCGCTCGGAATCTTCCCGGTGGCAGGCGTTGCCCTGCTCCTTGGGGCCGACCGGCTCATGGACTCCATGCGAGTGGTGGTCAACCTGCTGGGCAACTGCGTGGCAACCTTCGTGGTCTCCAAGTGGGAGGGCCAGTTCGACCGCAGCGTCATGGTCCGGGCGTTCCGCGGCGAGATCACCAACCACGATTCCGCCGTCATGCTCGGTGTGGAGGAAGACTTCCAGGAGCAGGAGCTGGAACGGATCAGCGGGGGCGGGCAGGCTTCGCCCAAGTTCCGCGGCGGCCCGACCCCTGGTGAGATGCCCGACTTCGAGATGAGCAGGCCGTCGGCAGCCATCAACCACGAATAACACACGGAGATTTTGTCCAGATACTGGCCGCTAAAGGCCCTTGAAGTCGCGATATCCGGACAAAACTCCAAAGGATAGGCGGCAGGACCCCGTCCTCGGCTGAGCAGTTCAGCCTTGGGCGGGGTCCTGCCTCTTTGTGTTCAGAGGGGAAGCAGCGCTGACAGGTCTGCCCGCAGGCCCGACGCCGCCACGCGTCCGGCACCCACTGCGTCCGCCCAGTTCAGCCGGCCAGTGACCATCGCCAGCCAGGTCGCGGCGTCGCACTCGATGACGTTTGGGGGTGTGCCTCGGGTGTGCCGCGGGCCTTCCACACACTGGGTCACGCCGAACGGCGGCACCCGCACCTCCACCGAATTCCCCGGCGCGCGGGCGGTGACCTCCTCCAGGGAGTACCGGACCGCCGTCGCGATCACCGAACGGGGGATGGCCGGAGTTGACGGAGCAGCGTCCGACGGCGGGACGGCACCTGCCGCCCACTGGTTCAGGGCCGCCCGGCCCTCGGCCGGGTCAATTCTGCGGCGCGCAACAGCCACCGGTTCCTCCTTGAAAAGAGATAGGTACGTTAGTCCAACAGGGCCGAGACGGCATGGCCAAGCCGGATCTTGCCGACGGGACGGCCGCCGCCGAGGACCGGCTCCACCACCTTCTCGAGCACGCTGGACACACCAGGGATGTCGACGGCCCCGCAGGCCGCCAGCAGGGTCAGGCCGACCAGCGAGGTGGCCCGCAGGTTGCCGTCGAGCATCTTGAGGGCCACGGAGACACCCTGGGACGTGGCCATGACCAGGATGCCCTCGGCCCCGATCTTGGCAATGACGTCCAGCTCCTCCATCACGACTGTGTTGGCCTCGCCCCTGCCCTGGACAGCCCAGGGGTAGTCCAGCATCGAGGTGGCGATGGTGGCGGCGCGGGCGTTGGCGGATTTGTCGGAAGGGGCCTTCGCAAGCAGGGAGTAGGCGCGGGCCAGGCCGGTCAGCGAGATGGCCGCAACCGGTGCGCCGCAGCCGTCGATGCCCAGGTGCGCGATCTTCTCGCCGGAGTACTCCTCGATCACGGTGCGGATGCGCTGCTGCAGCGGGTGGTTGGGTTCCAGGTAGCTGTGCGTGTCCCAGCCGTTTTCGGTGCAGGCCCACAGGAACGCCGCGTGCTTGCCCGAGCAGTTGAACGCCAGCCGGGACCTGCCGCGCTCGGAACGGGTCAGCCACGTCCGTGCCGTCTCATCCTGCGGCCACGCGGCGGGGCACTGCAGCTGGTCTTCCTTGACGCCCGCGGCCTTCAGCATGCCTTCGACGACGTCCATGTGGTCGAGTGACCCGGTATGGCTCGCACAGGCGAGGGCCACCTGGGCGCCGCGCAGCGGAACGCCCGACTGCATCGCCGCCAGCGCCTGCAGCGGCTTGAGGGTGGACCGGGCCAGGATGGGGGTGGAGATGTCGCCAAGCTGGGTCACCACGTGGCCGTCCGCGGCGAGGACCACTGCCGCCCCGATGTGGCGGGACTCCACGAATCCGCTCCGTTCAACCACGGCGAGTTCGACGGCGGAATCCACAGTGAACGTGGCGTGCGAATTTAGGGCCATGGCCCAAGTCTATGGTGCGGGCCCCTACTCAACCGTGACCATGACCGACTGCCAGCCGGACGCGCCGTCGGGCACGGGATCGGCGCGCTTCTCCGTCTGCACCTCTCCGCTCCCGTCCGTGGCGCGCACCTTGATGTAGTGCGGGCCGGGCTTGGCGTCCCAGGTGAAGGACCACTGCCGCCAGGTGTCCACGGAAGCCTCGTCCGAGAGTACAGCGGCAGTCCAGCCGCCTTCGTCGATCTGCACGTCAACCTTGGTGATGCCCCGGGTCTGCGCCCACGCGGTGCCGCCTATGGGCACCTTCCCGGCCGGGACCGTGGCGAAGGATTTGGGCACCTCCACCCGGGCCATGGTCTTGATGGGGCCGCGCTCCGACCAGCCGCGCTGGGTCCAGTAGGCCTTGCTGTCGGCGAAGCGGGTCACTTCCAGGTCCACCACCCACTTGGTGGCGGACACGAAGCCGTACAGTCCCGGCACCACCATGCGCACCGGGTAGCCGTGTTCCAGAGGCAGCGGTTCGCCGTTCATGCCGATGGCGAGCATGGCGTCGCGGTCATCCTGCAGGACTTCCAGCGGCGTGGAGGCGCTGAAGCCGTCGATGGAGGTGGAGAGGACCATGTCGGCGCCGGCGGTGGGCCTGGCCCGCTTGAGCACCTCGCGGATGGGAAGTCCCAGCCACTTGGCATTGCCGGCAAGGTTGCCGCCCACCGGATTCGAGACGCAGGTGAGGGTCACGTGGGACTCGATCAGGTCGGCGCCGAGCAGGTCCTGGAAGGTGAGCCGGACTTCCTGCTCCACGAGCCCGTGCACCCGCAGTTCCCATTCCTCGGCCCTGATCTCCGGAACGCTGAGGGCGGTGTCGATCCGGTAGAAGTCCTTCCCGGGCGTCAGCCACGGCGTCACGCCGGGTGTGGCGGACTGCACCCCGGCGGGCACGGCGGCCGCGGGCCGGGCCGGCGCCGGCAGCCGGAGGGACTCCCGCGCCTGGGCCACATTGCTGCGGGCGGCGCTGAGCAGCCGGCCCCCGGTGGCGGCGATGCCCGCCGCGGCGGCCGTGAGGCCGGTCGCCGCGAAGAAGGCGCGCCGGGACGTGGCCGGGCGCTCAGGCTCCTTGGCCGCCACATCGGCAGGAGAATCAGGAAAAGCCCGGAGCCGCCACAGCCGCGGGACCAGCAGCCGGAGGACAACCAGCCCGGCCGCGGTTCCCACCAGCGTGGGCACAGCATCCAGCGGCCTGACGCCCGCGCGGGTCACCACGCCGGCCACGATCACCGCGCCCATGAACAGCACCCCCGCTGCCCCAAGCGACCAACGACGGTACGCCACCACGCCCAGCACGCACGCGAGTACCAAGATCGTCAGGCCCATCCCCACGAAGAGCGCGGCCTTGTCGTTGGTGCCGAACGTCTCAACCGCGAAGTCCTTCAGCCACGGCGGAGTGAAGTCAATGAACGTCGAGCCCAGGGCTATCAGGGGAGTGGCACGGGCCGTGAAGAACGCCCCCACCAGTTCCGCAACGGAAAGGACAACGGCGGCAGCGGCCACCCCGGCGAGGGCCGCCAGTGCGGCCGGTCCCCTAAGCCAGATCATCAGCTTCTTCATGACATGGGTTCGTAGCAGCAGGCCACCCGGATGGTCCGCCGGCCACAACTGGGGCCGCATCACACCCGAGTGCCTATCACAACTGAATGCCGGGCCTCAGCTTAGGAGCCAGCACGCTGCACAAAGTACCCTTGGAGACTGTGAAGGTACTCGTCATTGGCCCCGGTGGCCGCGAACACGCCATTGTCCGCTCCCTCCTTGCCGACCCCAACGTTTCGGAAGTCCACGCGGCTCCGGGCAACGCCGGCATCAGCAAGCTCGTCCCCACGCACGCCATCAACGGGAACGATCCGGACGCAGTGGCGGCGCTCGCCACCCGGCTCGACGTCGACCTGGTGGTCGTTGGCCCCGAAGCCCCCCTCGCCGCCGGGGTTTCCGACGCCGTGCGCGACGCCGGCATCCCGGTGTTCGGCCCCAGCAAGGCTGCCGCCCAGCTCGAGGCCTCCAAGGCCTTCGCCAAGCAGATCATGGCCGAGGCAGGCGTTCCCACCGCCATGGCACTCGTGGCCGCCAACGCGGACGAGGCAGCCGCGGCGCTGGACACCTTCGGCGCCCCCTACGTCGTCAAGGACGACGGCCTGGCCGCCGGCAAGGGCGTGGTGGTCACCAACGACCGTAACCATGCCCTGGCCCACGCCCAGAGCTGCTTCGACGCCGGCGGAACCGTCGTCATCGAGGAGTTCCTGGACGGCCCAGAGGTCTCCGTGTTCGTCCTGTGCGACGGCCGCAACACCGTGGCCCTGTCCCCGGCGCAGGACTTCAAGCGCATCTATGACAACGACGAAGGCCCCAACACCGGCGGCATGGGCGCGTACACCCCGCTCGACTGGGCCCCGGACGGCCTGGTCCAGGAGGTCATCGAACGCATCGCACAGCCCACCGTGGACGAGATGGCCCGCCGCGGCACGCCGTTCGTCGGCGTGCTGTTCGTCGGCCTCGCGCTGACCAAGCGGGGCACCCGCGTCATCGAATTCAACGTCCGCTTCGGCGACCCCGAAACCCAGGCGGTCCTCGCCCGGCTCAAGACGCCGCTCGGTTCCCTGCTCCTGGCAGCCGCCAAGGGCGAACTGGACCAGGCAGAAGAGCTTCGCTGGTCCAAGGACACGGCAGTCGCCGTCGTCGTTGCTTCCGAAAACTACCCGGACACCCCGCGCACGGGTGACCGCATCCGCGGGCTCAAGAAGGTGGATGAACTGGACGGCGTGCACGTGATCCACGCCGGAACCAAGCTCGACGACGAGGGCAAGGTGGTCTCCGCAGGCGGCCGCGTGCTGGCTGTGGTGGCACTGGGATCCGACCTCGTGGAAGCACGGGAACGGGCGTACGACGGCGTGGAGCTGGTTCAGCTCGAAGGCGCCCAGTTCCGCACGGACATCGCGGGCAAGGCCGCACGCGGTGAGATCAAGGTGTCGGCCCCCGTCGGGGCCCCGTCGGCTGCCCAGGCCGGCGCCGCTTCGGACGAGAAGGCGTGACAGTGGCTGAACAGGAAGGCCCCCGCGGCCTGGACACACCGCACACCGAGCTGCCCGGCTGGAAGCACGTCTACTCCGGAAAGGTCCGCGACCTGTACGTCCCGGCCAGCGACTCGATCAACGAGCAGTTCGGGCAGGAATGCGTGCTGGTGGTGGCGAGCGACCGCATCAGTGCCTACGACCACGTGCTCAGCAGCGAAATCCCGGACAAGGGACGCATCCTGACCCAGCTGAGCCTCTGGTGGTTCGACCAGCTGGACGTGGAACACCACGTGCTGGCATCCACCGTGGCGGACGGCGTCCCGGCCGAGGTCGAGGGCCGGGCCATGATCTGCAGGAAGCTGGACATGTTCCCGGTGGAATGCATCGCCCGCGGCTACCTCACCGGCTCCGGCCTCGTGGAGTACCGGCAGTCCGGCACCGTCTGTGAGATCCCGCTGCCGGAAGGACTGGTGGACGGCTCCCGCCTGGAGCACGCCATCTTCACCCCGTCCGCCAAGGCCGAGGTGGGCGAGCACGACGAAAACATCACCTACGACGCCGTCGTGTCCATGGTGGGTGACGACATCGCCGCCCGACTGAGCGAGCTGACCCTGGGCATCTACACCAAGGCAGAGGAGATCGCCCGCGAACGCGGCATCATCCTGGCCGACACCAAGGTGGAGTTCGGCTACGACGTCGTCAACGGCACCATCACGCTTGGTGACGAGGTCCTCACCCCGGACTCCTCCCGCTTCTGGGACGCCGCCACGTACGAGCCCGGCAAGGCGCAGCCCTCCTACGACAAGCAGTTTGTCCGGGACTGGCTGACCTCCGCCGAATCGGGCTGGGACAAAGCCTCCGACACGCCGCCGCCGGCCCTGCCCGCCGACATCGTGGAGCGCACCCGCGCCCGTTACGTCGAGGCGTACGAGAAGCTGACCGGCCGCACGTTCAGCTAGATTCGGCGAAATCCAAGGCAAAAGGCGCCCGCTTCGGAGGGCGCCTTTTGCCTTGGCTTCTGCTGGCCTCTGCTGTCAGCTGGCTTCGGCCGCGGCGGCGCGGCGCTGGGCGAGCCGGATCTCCAGCACGGCATCGAGGGCCTGCTGGACGCGGTCCTGCGCACCGGCCGCGCTGAACTCCTTCTGCGCCTCCTCCAGGTGCACCAGTGCCTCATCCGCTTCGCCCGCGGCCTTCAGCGACTTGCCCAGGAGCAGCGAAACCTCGCCGGCCGTGTGCCTGGCGAGATCCGCGCGTTCGGCGTGGATATCGCGGAGCTTCTGCACGGCGGCCACAATGTCGCCGGTGAGGTAGAGCCAGCGGGCGCGGATGAAGGCCACCTCCAACTGGTCCGTCTTGTTCCCGCCGACGATGGACAGTGCGAGTTCGGCGCGTTCAATCGCGGACAGGGTTTCCGGCTCCACGATGCCGGAGGACAGTCGGACGGCGGCCGACGCCTTGTTGAAGCGGGCCCAGAGCTCGATGTCGTTGGCGGGGGAGAGCAGCTTGGCGGCGCGCTCGTGGTGCTTGATGCCCTCCGGATAGTCGTGCCGCATGAACGCGACGTTGCCGATTACCCAGGCCACTTCGCCGGCGAGCTGCGACATCGAGTGCTCGTCCATCTGCTCGTTCATGTCCTGGCAGTACTTCCAGGCCTCGTCCAGCCGGCCGCTCTCAGCCAGCGCGCCGATCAGGGCCCGGAGCGCGCCGATGATCAGCGTGGAGCCCTTGGGCAGCTGCGCGCACAGCTCCACCGCCTTCTCGGCGTGTTCGACGGCGGTGCTCAGCTGGCCCTGTCCGTGGCACAAAGCGGCGAGCATCTGGCGCGCCCGGACCCCGAGGCCGGCGGATTCGGTGGCCATCGGATGCTCGGACAGATGCTCCATGATCTTCTGGCATTCCTTGAGCTGGCCCTGCTTCATGAGGCATTCGGCCTGCATGTAGGTCATGTTCCACCAGGCGCTGGTGTTCTTGCCGTCGAGGGCGATCCGGGCCGCGTTGGCGGCATGTTCGGCGGCGAGCGCGTAGTCGCGCAGGTCCCAGGCCTGCCGGGCGTACAGTCCGGCCAGCACGTATTCGGCATCGCTGACCGAGATGGGCTGGCTCCACGCCTCGAGTGCCTTGGGCGCGAGCTCCAGCCTGCGGGCGAGCTCTTCGATGACGTCGGCTGTGGGTTCCCGCCGGCCGGTTTCCAGTAAGGAAATGTAGCTGGGGGAGTAAAGATCCTTGCCCAGTTCGGCCTGGGTCAGTCCGCGCTCCAGCCGCTCAGCGCGGAGCTTCTCCCCGAATCCGTTACCCACTGGGGTTCCTCCTATTCCGGACAGCCTTTGTACAGAATGCTTGACACCCTCTGTGGACAACATTTTACAATGTATGTCAACAAGGACTGTGCTGACTTGGTAACGAATCCGACTCGTATTGAGGAACTCTCACATGTTGAAGAAGATAGCAGCCGCCGCCGTTTTGGCGGGGGCCCTCGCATTTTCTGCTGCGGCTCCCGCCGTTCTGTCTGCAGGCTCGATCGCAGACAACGCGGGCACCTCGGTTGCCATTGGCAACTGGCCGGATCCGATGCGCGTCAAGGACGTGAACAAGACCACTATCGGCAATTGGCCTGATCCCATGGTGTCAGAGACCACCATTGGCAACTGGCCTGATCCCATGTAAACAGCTTCCATGAGGAGAACGGTCCCGGAACATGCGCACATCATGTTCCGGGGCCGTTTTTCTTCCCGGAAACAGCAGCCGTAACCGAGGAGTGGGGACCATGACACGGACAGCACGAAGAGCGGCCGACGGCCTGCAGCGGACCTTTTTTCTCTGGACCATCGCCGGCACCTCGCTGATCGTGGCCGCGGCTGCCGGTGCCGCCATAGTTGAGGTGTTCCGGGGAACGGCCGACGCCGGGACTTTCGTCTGGGGGATGATCGGCATTGCGGCGCTGCTGGAATCGGTGGTGCTTTTCGCCGTCGGTCTCCGTTTGCGCCATCGCTACCTGAATCAGGTCCAAAGCTACGACAGCCGCGGCGGTTACCTGCCGGATGACGGATCCCGCAGGCCAAGGATCACATTGCTGGGTGACGGGCAAGCCACCCCGAACATCAACCACCAGAGCCTTGGCGGCAGTTGAGCCCGGACGGCCTCAACTGGGTTGGCCGCGGGCGGTAACTGAAGCGACAGAAAGAAAGCAGAAACAGAAAGAGGGCCTCCCCTGGGGGAGGCCCTCTTTCCTTGTGGTCGGGATGACAGGATTTGAACCTGCGACCTCTTCGTCCCGAACGAAGCGCGCTACCAAGCTGCGCTACATCCCGATCCGTTGCTGCGAAAGCAACTAAACAAGGATATCCGATACCGGGGCCACATGCGAAATCGGGGTCGGAAGGGACCCGAGACGGACCGCCAGGCTCAGACCAGCGAGTCCTTCCAAGCGGTGTGGAGCCGGGCGAAGCGGCCGTTGCCGCCGATCAGTTCGTCCGGGATTCCGTCCTCCACCACCTGTCCGTCATGGATCACGAGGACCCGGTCCGCGGTTTCCACCGTGGACAGCCGGTGGGCGATGATCAGCGCCGTCCGGGCGCTTTCCCTGGAAGTTCCCTTGCCGTCCGTGCCGCGCAGCAGCCCGGCGAGCCCGCTCTGCACGAGCCGCTCGGACGGGATGTCCAGCGAGGACGTCGCCTCGTCCAGGATCAGCACCGCAGGCCGGGCGAGGAACGCGCGCGCGAAGCTGATGAGCTGGCGCTGGCCCGCGGAGACGCGGCCGCCGCGCTTGTTGACGTCGGTGTCGTAGCCCTCGGGGAGCTCCATGATGAACTCGTGCGCGCCCACGGCCTTCGCGGCCGCCTCGATCTCCTCGCGCGGCGCGTCCGGCCTGCCCAGGGCGATGTTGTCCGCCACAGAGCCGCTGAACAGGAAGGCCTCCTGGGTGACCATCACGATGTTCCGCCGCAGGTCCGCGGTGGCCAGCTGGCGCACATCCACGCCGTCGAGCATCACCGAACCGGCGGACACGTCATAGAAACGCGCTATCAGCTTGGCCAGCGTGGACTTGCCGGCCCCGGTCTGGCCCACGAGCGCCACGGTCTGGCCCGCGGGAATGGTGAGGTTCAGGGCAGGGATGATGAGCGGGCCGCTGCCGTAGCGGAATTCGACGTCCCGGAATTCGACGGCCCCGCGGGCATCGCGCAGTTCCACCGCGTTCCGCGGCGGGCGCACCGTGGGCACTTCTTCAAGCAGGCCCGAGACCTTCTCCAGCGCGGCCTGCGCGCTTTGGAAGGAGTTGTAGAACATGGCCATCTGGTCTACGGGCTGGAAGAAGCGCTTGGTGGAGAGCATGAGGGCCAGCAGCACGCCCACGGCGAGGTCGCCGGTCAGCACCCGGAAGCCGCCGAACAGCAGCACGGCCGCCACGCAGACGTTGCCGATCAGCACGAGGCCCGGCTGGAAGATGCCGTTCAGGTTGATGGAACGGACCGTTGCCTGCCGGTAGTCCTCGGCGAGTTCGCCATAGCGTGCGGCGTTTTCGCGCTCCTTGCGGAAGGCCTTGACCGCGCGGATGCCCGTCATGGTCTCGATGAAGTGCACGATCAGCCGGGCCGAGACCACCCGGGACTGGCGGAACGCGATCTGTGAATGCTTCTGGTACCAGCGGGCCAGGAAGAACATGGGTACGGCCGCGGCCAGCACCACCAGCCCGCTGCGCCAGTCGAGGGCGAAGATGGTGGCGGCGGTGAACACCATGAAAAGGGCGCCCGAGGTAAGCGAGCTGACTCCCGAGTCCAGAAGTTCGCGCAGCGCTTCGAGGTCCGAGGTCTGCCGGGCGATGATCCGTCCCGACGTGTACTTTTCGTGGAATTCGAGGCTGAGCCGCTGGGTGTGGCGGAACACCCACAGCCGCAGGTCCAGCAGCATGGCCTGGCTGAGTTTCGCCGTCGATGTCACGTACAGCGCCGTGAGCCCCGCCGCCGCCAGTGCTGTGGCGAGGTAGGCGAAGCCGGTCAGCACCAGCGGGAGGCTGTTGCCGGCCCGGAGCGAAGGCAGCGCGTGGTCGATGCCGAACGCGATCAGCGCCGGGCCGGCCACCCGGGCCGCCTGCGACAGGACCACCGTGGCGATGGTGAGCCAGAACCTGAGCCGCACGGGACGGATCAGCGACCCCAGCAAGGCGAGTGACCGGCGTCGTACTGCCTTGCTGTCGCTCTTGCTCAGGTGGGCGTTGTCCTCGTTGGCAGTGCCGAAGGCTGTGGCACTCATCGGCTGACCTCCTCTGCGTCGTCGAGGGCGGAGAGCTCGGAGTCCAGGTCGCGCGGCTCCGTTTCCAGGCTCGCGATCACGTAACGGTAGTGGCTGTTCCCGGCCAGCAGTTCGGTGTGGGTGCCGACGGCGGCGATGCGGCCATCCTCCAGCAGCGCCACCCTGTCGGCCAGCGCCACGGTGGACGGCCGGTGGGCGACGATCAGCGTGGTGGTGCCGGCCAGCACCTCGCGCAGCCGGTTTTCCACGAGCTCCTCGGTGTTCACGTCCAGGGCAGACAGCGGATCGTCGAGGACCAGCACGGAGGGCCGGGCGGCGATGGCCCGGGCCAGGGCGAGGCGCTGGCGCTGCCCGCCGGACAGGCTGAGGCCCTCCTCGCCGATAAGGGTGTCCAGCCCTTCCGGCAGTGAGTACGCGAAGTGCGCCTGCGCCGTGTCCAGGGCCTCCGCGAGGATCTTTTCCCGGGTGTCGGTGTCCCCGGACTGGACGCCGAGCAGCACGTTATCGCGCACCGAGCTGGAAAAGAGGGTGGTGTCCTCGAAGGCCACGGCCACGAGGGTACGGAGCTCCTCAACGCTGTAGGCCCGCAGGTCCACGCCGTCGAGTTCGATGGAACCGGACGTGACGTCGTAGAGCCGCGGCACGAGCTGCAGCAGTGCGCTCTTGCCGCTGCCGGTGATGCCCACCAGCGCCATGGTTTCGCCCGGACAGATATCCAGCCTGATGTCCTTCAGGACCGGTTTGTCCGGGGCATCGTCGAAGGCGAACGTCACGCTGTTGAAGCTCAGGGAGCCCTTGACGTCGGCGGGGCGGCGGGGGTCCGCCGCGCTGGTGATGGTGTTCGGCGAATCCATGACCTCGAAGTGCCGGTCCAGTGCCGTCTTGGCCGTCAGCGCCATGGCCAGCAGCATGCCCGAGAACTCCACGGGGGCCGCCATGACCGCGGCGGTGGCGAAGAACGCCACGAGGGATCCGATGCTGAGCTGGCCGCCGGCGGCGAGCAGAATGCCCGTAACCAGGCCTGCGCCCAGTGCCAGCTCGGGCAGGAGCGTCACCACCATGCTGAAGACCGCCTGGTGCCGTGCCTTGGCGATCTCTGTCTGCCTCAGTTCCTCGGCCTGGCCGTTGAAGGTTTCCAGCGCTTCGCGGCTGCGGCCGAAGGCCTTCAGGACGCGGATGCCGTGGACAGACTCCTCAACGGTGGTGGCGAGGTCGCCGGCCTGGTCCTGGCTGCGCCGGGCAACCTTGCTGAAGCGGGTCCGGAACCGGAAGCCGTAGACCATCACGGGTCCAGCGGCGGCGAGGAAGATCAGGGCCAGCTGCCAGCTCATGGTGAACATGACGACGACGCCGATCACCACGGTCAGGGTAGTCACCACCAGCATGATGGCCCCGAACGCCATCCAACGCCGGATGAAGTTGAGGTCCGTCATGGCGCGGGAGAGCAGCTGGCCCGAGCCCCAGCGGTCGTGGAAGGCGACGGGGAGGTCCTGCAGGTGGCCGTAGAGCGAGACCCGCATCCGGGTCTCCACGGTGGTGGCCGGGTTGATAACGAAAGTGCGGCGCAGCGCAACCAGTACGGCTTCGGCGACGCCCAGGGCAAGGATGAGGCCGGCCGAACTCCAGACGGCTCCGGCCGTAGCCCCGGGGCGCAGGGAATCGTTGATGAGTCCGCGCAGCACCTGCGGAATGGCGAGGGCAACCACGCTGGCAAGGAGTGCGGACAGCAAGCCCATGATCAGCCGCGGCAGGACCGGCTTCACATGCGGGTAGAGACGGCTGACGGATCGAAAAAATGAACTCTGCTTGGCCATGCCCGCTTCTCGAACTGATGTAGTTTCCCGTAGCAACTACCCTATGCCATGGCGGGCACCCTTCACAGGTGATCAGTCTCCGGACGACCAACAGCTCGCCCGGACGATGGAGAGCGTCAGCGGTCGGTCAGGCGCGCGGGGTGAGCGTCAGCAGGACGGCCTCGGGCTTGCAGGCGATGCGGACCGGCGCAAAGCGCGAGGTGCCGATCCCGCCCGAGACGTTGACCGGCGTCGTACTTCCGTTGCTGCTCCATTCGTGGAGGCCCTTGGCCCGCCAGGTGGGGATGTCGCAGTTGGCGACGACGGCGCCGTACCCGGGGATGCACAGCTGGCCGCCATGCGTGTGGCCGGCCAGGAGCAGGTCCGCGCCGTCCTCGGTGAAGTGGTCCAGGACCCGCTGGTACGGGGCATGGATGACGGCGATGCGCAGGTGGTCCTTGGCGTTCTGGCCCCTTGTGCCGCGCGGCCAGCCGGCATACCGTTCGCGGTTGAGGTGCGGATCATCCACGCCGGAGAAATCGAACCGCATGCCATTGAGCACCAGGGACTGGTGACGGTTGGTCAGGTCGATCCAGCCGGCCATGCCGAAACCGGACCGGAGGCGTGGCCAGTCGAGTTCCTCCCGGTCCGGCGCGGCCTTGGAGGGCCCCATCAGATAGGCGGCGGGGTTCTTCAGTTTGGGTGCGTAGTAGTCGTTGGAGCCCGGAACAAACACGCCGGGGAATTCCATGAGCGGTGCCAGCGCATTGAGCAGCGGGTCCACGGCCTTGGGGTGGCTAAGGTTGTCGCCCGTGTTCACCACCAGGTCCGGCTTGAGCGCCGCCAGCGACTGCAGCCACTCGGCCTTGGCCTTCTGGCCGGGAACGAAGTGGATGTCGCTCAAGTGCAGAATCCGGAACGGTGCCCGGCCCGCCGGCAGGACCGGGACGTTCTCCTCGCGGAGGACGAACTGGTTCTTCTCCCACAGCCCGTAGGCTGTGGCGGCGAGGGCTGCCGCGGTACCCGCGCCTGCGGTGACGGCAAAGCCGCGCCCGATGCTGCGGACGCGGCTTGCCACGCGTGTTAGGTCAGTCACGGTCAGCCGTTCCCCTTGGTGCTGTTGCCGTTGCCATTTCCGTTGCTGCTGTTGTCCTTGTTGCCGGTACCTCCGGTGCTTCCACCGGTGTTGCCGCCCGTATTGCCACCGTTGTCCGCACCCGTGTCTCCGCCGGTGGAGGGGTTGTTCGGAACCGTGGGCTCGAACTGCGGAGTGCCGTACAGCAGGTTCGACGGCGGTTCCGGGAAGGGTTCCGTGCCGTAGCCCGGGGCAATCTGCGACATGAAGTTCGAGAACATCGGCCCGGCGATCATGTAACCGTCGATGCCGGTGTAGAACTTCCCGTTGACTGTCACGTTCTGCCCGGCCCGGCCCTGCGAACCGAGCGCGTCACCGAACCAGGCCGCGGTGGCCAGGCCCATGGTGTGTCCGACGACCCAGGTGGAGCCGTTGTTGTTGGACGTACCGGTCTTGGCCGCGATGGGGAAGTTGGTCAGCGTGGAGATCCGGGGCTCAATCAGGGATCCCGACCCCTCGTTCAAAACCTTCTGCAACGCATAGTTCACGCCGCGTGCCACCTCAGGTTTGAGGGCATCCCGGCAGGCCGGGGACTGTGCCGGCAGCTGTGCGCCGGTCTGGTCGGTCACCGAGGTGATGGCAATTGGGGCGCAATACTTGCCGTCGTTGGCGAACGTGGCAAAGGCGCTTGCCATGGTCAGGGGTGAGGTCTGGGTGGAGCCGAGCAGGTTGCCAAGGGTGGTCATGGTGATGCTCGGATTCGCATCGACTATCGCGTTGGTGTCCTTGTCGCGGGTCGGCAGGCCGCCGTGCAGTCCGACGGCGTCCACCACCTTCTGGATGCCGCACAGGTCAACCTGTGAGGCCGACGCGAACGTGGCCGTGTTGATGGAATTCTTCAGGCCGTCCAGCACCGTCATGGGGCGGTAGTAGCCCTCCTCGGCGTTCTGGAGGTCGTCGGTGCCGTTCGTGCTGTCATACCAGCCCACGGTGGGGGTGGGGCAGGTGTTCTGCCACGGGAAGTCCTGAGGGTACCGGCGCTGCGCGGCGTTGACGATGGTGTTCATCGACTTGCCCTCGTTCAGCCACTCGGCAAACGTGAACGGCTTCATGGTGGAGCCCGGCTGCGCGCCGCCCAGGCCGTTCAGGTCATTGCCCTGGTCGTCGTACTGGTCAACGCTGAAGTTGATCTGCGAATCGAACTTGCCCTTGCCCGCAAACCACGAGGTGTTCTGGGCCATGTTGGTGATCTTGCCGGTGCCCGGTTCAACGGACACCAGGGCGGCGCCCCACTTGTCCGGGTTCGTGCCGGCAGCGGCGTTCACCTGGTCCTGCGCGGCCTTCTGCGCCTTCGGGTCCAGGGTGGTCTTGATGGTCAGGCCGCCACGGAACACCTTCTTCTCACGTTCGGTGGCATCCGCACCGTACGCCGGGTTGTTCAGCAGAAGGTGCAGGACGTAGTCACAGAAGTACGGCGCGGTGGGCGAGTAGGCGCAGCCCTGCCGTGCCGGGGTCACCTTCGGCTTGACCGGAGTTGCCACGGCCGCGGTGTACTGGGCCTTGGTGATCTTGCCGTGGGTGAGCATTGCACTGAGCACCAGGTCCCGGCGCTTCTTGGCGTTGTCCGGGTTGGTGATCGGATCGAAGGCGGACGGGCTGTTCACGAGGCCGGCGAGCAGCGCGGCCTGGGGGAGCGTCAAATCCTTCGCGGTGGTGCTAAAGAAGAACTTGGAGGCGGCCTCAATACCGTACGCGTCACGGTTGAAGAAGACGATGTTCAGGTAGCCCTCAAGGATCTGCTCCTTGGTGAATTTCTTCTCCAGGGCGATCGCGAGCTTCATTTCGCGGAGCTTGTCGCCGACGCCCTTGTTGACGCCGTTGAGCTTGATCTCGTCGGAGTTGCCCTCCGCTTCAAGGTTGGCGTTCAGGACGTTGTTGACGTACTGCTGCGTGATGGTGGACGCGCCCTGCTTGTTGCCGCGCGCCGTGGCGACCAGGGCGCGCAGGATGCCGGTGGTGTCTACGCCGCCGTGCTCGTAGAACCGGCTGTCCTCAATGGAGATCACCGCGTCCTTCATAAACGGGGAGATCTGGTCCAGCGGAACGCGGGTTCGGTTCTCCGCGTACAGGTTGGCGATCACGCTCCCGTCCGCGGCCAGGACCTTGGTGGACTGGCTGGGCGGGTCCACCTGGAGTTCAGCGGGCAGGGTGTCAAAGAATTCGATCGAGCCGCTGGCTGTGCTGCCCGAAACCGCGGCTGCAGGAACCAGCAGGCCGGCCACGAGGACGCCACAAATAGCGCTCACGCCAAGGAAGCCAAAAATTTTTCCGAGGGTGGTGGCCGTGTCGAATATGGGGTTCTTACGAGTCGCCATGTTCTCCAGTTTACCGGCAACGATTAGGCTTTATTTCATGACCAAATGGGAGTACGCCACGATTCCGCTCATCATCCACGCCACGAAGCAGATTTTGGACCAGTGGGGAGACGACGGTTGGGAGCTTGTTCAGGTAGTCCCCGGACCCGACGGCAACGGCCTTGTCGCCTACCTTAAGAGGGAGAAGCAGTAGCATGACCACCCCCCAGGAAACCGCTTCCAGCGCTGATCTGGCGCCATCGTCCGCCGTCGAGCAGCGTCTCGCCGAGCTGGGACTGACCCTCCCGGAAGTTGCCGCCCCCGTGGCCGCCTACGTACCGGCCGTCGTGTCCGGCAACCACGTTTACACCTCGGGGCAGCTGCCGTTTATTAACGGCAAACTGGAAGCTACCGGCAAAGTGTCCGCCGGCACCGCGGGGGCCTCGGATGAGCCGACTGTGTCTCCGGAAGACGCGAAGGCGTACGCCGCCGTATGTGCCGTGAACGCCCTGGCCGCCGTGAAGAGCGTCATCGGTGACCTCGACCGCGTCACGCGCATCGTCAAGGTAGTGGGCTTCGTCTCCTCCGATCCTTCCTTTACCGGCCAGCCCGGCGTCATCAACGGTGCGTCCGAGCTCCTGGGCCGGGTCTTCGGTGACGCGGGCCAGCACGCCCGTTCCGCCGTCGGCGTTTCAGTCCTGCCGCTCGACTCTCCGGTGGAAGTCGAACTGATCGCCGAATTCAGTTAGGGAGCAGTAGGTTCCTTTGCCCCACCTAGCACGCCGGCTCTTTGTCCTCCCTCCCGATCTTGAAGGGGCGGCAAGAAGCTGGCTCGAACACGGCGAGCGGACTCCCCGCAAGCCCCGTTTCGCGTCTTCCGTGGTACTCCTCCGGGATTCGCCCACGGGCCTGGAAACCTGGCTCGGTTACCGTCCGGGAGAATCGCCGCTGGGCGTCGTCGCCTTTCCGGGCGGTTCCCTGGACGCGTCCGACGACGACGCCGTCGGCTGGCTGGGCCCCTCGCCCCAGCATTGGGCTGAGCAGATGGGAACGGACGACGTCGGGCTGGCCCGCCGCCACGTGGTGGGCGCAGTCCGCGAACTGTTCGAGGAGACCGGCGTGCTGCTGGCCGGCCCGGACCTGTCCTCCACCGTGGAGGCGACGTCCACTGCCGAGTGGATGAAGGCCCGGGAGGCCGTGGCGTCGCAGGAAAAGTCGTTCACCGAGGAGCTGGCCAAGCGCGGCCTGTCCCTGCGCACCGACCTGCTCAAGCCGCTCGTGAACTGGCTCAGCCCGGACTTCGCGCACCGGCGCTTCAACACCCGGTACTTCGCCGCCACCGTCCCCATGAACCAGCAGCCCTCCATCCTGGAGAGCAAGGGGGTCTGGGGCCGGTGGGTGTGCGCCACGAAGGCGATCGCCGAACGCGACACGACCCTCCTCGGTGACGAGGTGGGCCAGGAGAACACCGTCGGCCTCACCCTTGGCCAGCTTATGGTTCCCGGCGCGGAGATCATGCTCGAGAAAATGGCCAAGGCCAACGGCTGCATCGCCTACCTCAGCTATAAGCGCACCCCGCACGTCTACCAGCCCCGGCTCGTCGACGAAAACGGGACTCTCATGCTCGAAGTCGAGGCAGCCAAGACAGTAGCCGGAGAACCCCAGCGCGAGCGCTAAGCCGCCCCTTGTTTCCCCGAACGCTCCTCCGGTCCCGCCGTTGTAACCAACAGTGGGTGGTGAGTAGCCGGACGGCGAGTTAAAAGCGAAGGCCGCCCCGGACGAGCAGGGGCGGCCTTTAGCGTGTGAGTTAGCGGGAGCGCTGGCGGAGGCGCTGCATGTCCAGGATCACGACGGCGCGTGCCTCGAGGCGCAGCCAGCCGCGCTGGACGAACTCGGCGAGAGCCTTATTGACGGTTTCGCGGGAGGCGCCGACCAGCTGGGCCAGTTCCTCCTGGGTGAGTTCGTGTGCGACGAGAACGCCGTCGGTGGCGGGACGGCCGAAGCGGTCGGCGAGGTCCAGGAGGGCCTTGGCCACGCGGCCGGGCACGTCGGAGAAGACCAGATCGGAGAGGGAGTCGTTGGTGCGGCGGAGACGGCGGGCCAGTGCCTGCAGCAGCTGGGCGGAAACCTCGGGGCGGGTCCGCAGCAGGGAGTTCAGGCTCTCGTTCTTGAGCCCGGCCAGGCGGGTCTCCGAGACGGCGGTGGCCGTGGCGGTGCGGGGGCTGGGGTCGAACAGGGCCATCTCGCCGAAGAGCTCACCCGGGCCGAGGATGGCCAGCAGGGATTCGCGGCCGTCGGGGGAGGTGCGGCCGAGCTTTACCTTGCCGGAGACGATGAAGTAAAGCTGGTCACCCTGGTCGCCTTCGCGGAAGACGGATGCACCGCGGGACAGGTCGACCTCGGTCAGCTCGTCCGTCAGCAGGCGGAACGCGTCGTCGTCCAGCGTGGCGAAAAGGGGTGCGCGGCGCAATACCTCGATGTCCATGAATTCTCCTGAGTAAAAGTGTCGTCTGGGGCGCTTGTGCCATTGTTTCAGAATTTTCAACGTTCTGTGACGTACTTGGCAGCTGAAACGCCCTAAAAGACGCCGTGCGACCAGCGTAGGCTCCGCGCATGCACGGCAAATTGTCAGACTTGGCCAGTAGAATCGGGGCTTAGCTGCTTTTGAGGAGACCCGGTGTTTGGCCTGACCGTTCTGGACCTTGCGTTGATTCTCACGCTTTTGTCCTATCTGATCTACGGCCTGCGCAACGGCTTCCTGGTGACCGTGGGCGGCCTTGCCGGATTCGCGGCTGGCGCCGTGGCCGCTTTCCTCTCGGTTCCGCTGGTCAGCGACTTTGTGGAGGACAGCGGGTGGCGCCTGACCGCCATCATCGGCACCGCAGTCCTGCTGGTGGTGCTGGGCAATGCGCTCGGCACCATGATCGGGCGCAGCATCCGCAGTGCTGTCCGCATGCAGCCGCTCCGCGCCATGGACAGAATCATCGGCGGGGCCGTGAACCTGGCCGTGTCAGCGCTGGTCATGTCCATGCTGGCGTTCAGCATCAGCGCCCTTGGCGTGCCCTTCGTTTCGCAGCAGCTGGCTGAGTCAAAGGTGATCCGTTTCATAGACGGACTGACGCCCAACCCGGTCAAATCCGCCATGGCGCAGCTGCGTTCGGCGGTTATCGGCGACGGCATCCCCACGCTCATCGAGGGCATCGGGCAGGACCAGCAGGTTCCGGTTCCCAACGCCAGCACGGATACTCCGGCGCTGAACAGGGCAGCCGGCTCGGTTCTGAAGATTGCCGGCACCGCGTTCCAGTGCGGGCAGAACCAGACCGGCACCGGCTTTGTTGTATCGCCCGGCCGTGTGGTGACCAACGCGCACGTTGTGGCAGGTGTCTCGCAGCCGGTGGTGGAAGTCCCCGGCGGAGGAGCCATGCCCCGGCCGGGTGGTGTATTTCGACAGCAAGCGCGACCTCGCCGTCCTGGCCGTGGACGGACTGCCCACCGCGGCACTGCCGATGAGCTCCGACCTGCCCGCGGGTACTGCTGCGGCCTTTGCCGGCTACCCGCACGGCGGCCCCTACCAGTCCAAGCCGGCTACCGTGCAGGGAATTTCCACGGTGCTGGTGCCGGACATCTATGGCAACAACCCCGTTCCCGATGAGGTGTACAAGCTTGCCGGCGACGTCCAGCCCGGCAACTCGGGCGGCCCGCTGCTGACGACCAACGGGCAGGTGGCGGGTGTCATCTTCGCGAAGACAACGTCCAGTGCGGCCCTGGGTTACGCGATTCCGATGATCGACCTCCGCCCCGTGGCAGCAGAGGCGCCGAGCCTGTCCAGCGCCGTGTCGTCGGGACAGTGCATCCAGCAGTAGGGCATCCAGCAGTAGGGCTTTCTGCTCCAACATCGGATGACCGGGAAACGGTCGCCGGCGGTGGTCTGTGTCCCCCCGGGCCGTTCCACTGTTTTCCAACCTCGCGCCCATACGATCTGGATAACGAGGACTCGCGGCTCTACTGAAGAGAGGCGCCATGAAAAAGACTGCACTCGGAGTACTGGCACTGGCCGGAACACTCGTCGTTCAACTCGCTGGGGCCGGACCGAGCACCGCGGCGGAGCGGCCCGCCACTGCGAAACGGCCCGTCACTACGAAAACAATGACGAGAGGCGAGGGCATAACTGCAGAATTCGACCGCACGGACGGGTGCATACAGACAACGGTCAGTATGTTCGGCAGCGTCTTCACGGTCCGCGGATCCACTACTCCGGACAAGCTGGGCGTTGTCTCTGTCACGCAGGTGAACACATGCACACTCACGACACTGATTAACGGGTCCGGGGAGGCGAGTACCCTGAACCTGGCCGTCCCGAACGGGTTGTCCGGAGGGCGGCTGAGGATGTCCATTGAATTCACGAACTTTGCCGACCCCGAGAACCCAGTAACTTCGCCGATGACGGCAGACGTGTCCTTCCGGGCTACGGCTCGGGCGACCTCGACTTCTGAAAAGTCCAAGTCTTTTTCCGAGGGCGTCCGCTTTGTATCGTCGACGGGTACGAAGAGCCGGCCTGTCTCTGCCACCGGCACGATAACCCTTGGCACTCAAAATGTCGTTTCGCCGGATATTTCGTCGATCTCCGCGACGGTCGGCTCCGTGGTCACCAAAGAGAAGACGGTAGCCCGGCCGGTGAAGTAGCGTTCAGCAGTTCAGGCGATGCTGACAGCCGGCACCCGGATCAGCCGGTTACAGCCAGTCCAGGCTCTGGCCGTGCGGGCCGGTGATGGCCACCGGCCGGCCGTTGTGCAGCAGCAGGAAGTTGCCGCGGAGCCGGCCGGGGTCCATCTCCGGGACAACGGCAGAGCCGTCCTCCTGGATGATCACCGTCTCGCCCTCGTTGGACAGCCAGTGGCAACCACGGTCCTGTGCCAGAGCCTGCATGGCTGCCCGGAATCTGGCGCGCCCGTCGGCGCTGAGGTAACCCATGACTGCGCTGTGGAACACCACCAGCGCGGCATCGGCCGGCGCCTGGCCGGCCAGTGACAGCAACTGATCGTTCAGGTCGCCGGCCACCAGCAGAGGCGGATCTTCGCGCGCAACCGCGATGGCCCGGCGCAGCCGCTCGCGCCGGAATTCCTGCTCCGGCCAGATCAGCGCCTCAAGCCAGGCGACGTCGTCGGGATTCCGAACGTCCAACGGATTCAGGTCGATCCCGGCCCGCCACACCACCTCAGGCAAGCTGCCGGGCAGGGGAACCGGGCCGGCTGTCCGGCAGCGCAGGACGGGAGGCTCCGGCAGTCCCCGGGCCCCGCTCGGAGTCTCCCCGGACCCGTCCGGCAGTTCGCCGAACGGGACGGGACCCAAGCGCGTAACTGACGAGCCGTCGTCGAACTCGTAGCCGTAGCGGTCCGGGAACAGGGCGAGTCCGGCGGAGGCGCCCACCTCGATCAGTGCCAGCGGCCGGCCCTCGGCGGCCGCGATGGCCGCAAGCGAGGGAAGCAGGGTGGCGCAGCGGCCCACCTCGTTGGTCTGGGTGGCACGGGACAGTACGATGCGCGCGACCTCGTCCCAGTGCCTGTCCAGGAACTTCCGGAACTCGGGGTACGGGGAAACCCTGGCGCCCAGGAAACGGGCGGCAGCGAGCATCAGCAGCGGCTGGCGCTTGGTGTACGGCCACTCGTCGATCCGGGCAATCAGCCCGGTATCGTCGGCGATGTGCAGCGACCAGTCGGCGTAGCAGGGCGAGGAACCGGGAGCATCAACCGTGCCGAAGTGCCGGTACCACTCTGCGGTGCCGGAGCCAGCAGCCCCCGCCGCCGGCATGGTCAGGACTTGCCTGCATTCAGGTCGGCGAGGTACTCCACGGCGAACCGGTATCCCAAAATCCCGGCTCCGGCGATCACGGCCTTGCTGATGTCCGAGAGGTAGGAGTGGTGGCGGAATTCCTCACGGGCGTGCACGTTGGTGATGTGGACTTCCACCGCGGGGAGCTGCACCGCTGAGATGGCGTCGCGGATGGCCACCGAGGTGTGGGTGTACGCGCCCGCGTTCAGCACGATGCCGATGGCCTTGCCGCGGGCGGCGTGGATGGCGTCCACCAGTGCGCCCTCATGGTTGGACTGGAAGCACTCGACGTCGAGCCCGCGTGCGGCGGCGGCGTCCTTTGCGAGCTGTTCGACGTCGGCCAGCGTGGCCGTGCCGTACTTTTCCGGCTCGCGGGTGCCGAGGAGGTTCAGGTTGGGGCCGTTGAGGACGAGGATGGTGCCGCGGCCGGCTTCGGTGGCGGTGGGGGCTTCAGTCATGACTGCCAATCTATCGCGTCCCCGTGCGGCTCTATTGAGGGCAAGGGCATTCGTTACGGAAAACGTGGCGTCCCGCACCGCCGGCTGGAGGGCCGGCGGTGCGGGTAGCTGTCTGCGAGCGCTTCTAGAGGGCCGTGACCTTCAGCACCAGCGCATGCTCCGGGTTGATGTTGGGCATCGGGAGGCCCACCGCCGCCAGGAAGCGGCCGCTGGCTTCCGCCCCGGACGCCAGCCAGGCCGGCGGCTGGATCTGGGTGAAGGTGTGGCCGTAGTCGGCGTCCACCGGGGCCGGGAAGATGGCCTCCACCCGGTAGCGGCGTGCCGCGTCCAGCCCCGGCAGGGCCACCCGCCCCAGCAGCTCGGCGAACGAGGTGCGCGTGCTCACCAGGGCGAACAGCGCCGCCGTCGAGCCTGGAATTACGGAACCGGAACCGGCAGAACCAGCCACCACGCCGTGGAGCATCAGCGAGTCGTCGGGGACGTCGGCCCGGACCATGCGGCCACTGTGGATCAGCCCGCGGTGCTCCTTGTACAGCGCGATGAAACGCTTGAGCTCCTCGCGCTGACGGCCCTGCACCTCCCGCACGTCCCATTCCATGCCGAAGTGGCCGAACAGCGCAGTGATGGCGCGGAAGGACAGGTCGTGGGTGCGGGCGGTGGTGTGCGAGGTGGTGGGGCCGATGTGGCCGCCCACCAGTTCGGGCGGAACCACGACGCCGGTCCACCGCTGGATGGTCTGCCGCTCCAGGGCGTCGTTGCAGTCCGAAGCCCAGAGCCTGTCCGTGCGGTCGAGGATGCCGAGGTCCACGCGCGCCCCGCCGGAGGAACAGCTCTCAATTTCGACGCCGGGATGGGCCTTCCTGAGCTCCTCGAACAGGCGGTAGGCGGCGAGGGTCTGCTCGTGTACGGAGGAGCGTCCGGCGTGTCCGTGCTCGGTGAGGTCCCGGTTCTGGTCCCACTTGAGGTAGCTGATGTTGTTCTCGCGCAGGAGGGTGTCGATCCGGCCGAAGATGTACTGCCACGCCTCAGGGTTCACAAGGTCGATGACGTGCTGGTTGCGCCAGGCCAGCGGCAGCCGTCCGCCGTCCTTGTGCGAGGCGGCGGCCGGCCCCACGATCCAGTCCGGGTGCGCCCGGGCAACGTCCGAGTTGAGGTTGATCATCTCGGGTTCCACCCACAGGCCGAACTCCATGCCCCGGGACGTGACGGCCTTGATAAGCGGCGTCAGCCCGTCCGGCCACAGTGTCTCGTCGACGAACCAGTCGCCCAGGCCGGCGGTGTCGTCGCGGCGGCCGCGGAACCAGCCGTCGTCGAGGACGAATCGCTCCACGCCAAGGTCGGCGGCCGAGTCCGCGAGTTCGATCAGGGTGTCCAGGTTGTGGTCGAAGTAGACGGCCTCCCAGGTGTTGAGCACCACGGGGCGCGGCTTTCCGCCGCCGGCGGCCGGGAGAACGTGGTGCGGGCGCGCACGGAACCAGCTGTAAAACGCCTCGCTGATGCCGTCCAGGCCGCGGTCCGAATATGCGGCGAAGAGCTTGGGCGTGGCGTAGCGTGCGCCCGGCCCAAGAATGACCTCGGCCGGGCCCAGCAGCTCGGAGCCGCCGATCATCGTACGCCCGTCGGCGAGGGTGTCGGCGAACTGTTCGTGGTTGCCGCTCCAGGCAAGGTGCGTGGCCCAGACCTGGCCGTGGCGGTTGCCGAAACCTGCGGTGCCGGCCGCGAACAGCAGCGAGGAGTCGTGCCCGGTGCGGCCGTGCCGGCCGCTGCGGACCCAGGTGCCCTGCTGGATGGGGCGGCGCTGCGGGTGCCGTTCCCGGCACCAGCGCCCGGTCAGGTCCAAAAGTTCGACGGCGTCGGGAGACACCGGGAGGACAGCGGCCAGTTCGTCGAGCTGGAACGGCGTGGTCCCGGTGTTCGTGACGGTGTGCTGCAGTTCCAGCAGGCCTCCGCCGTGGAGGGTGAGCGTGGATTCGACGGTGATGCCGGCGTCGGCATCCTGCTGGACGACGGCGGCGGAGTTGCCGTTGACTGTGGCGCGCACGGCGCGCAGGCGAACGGAGAAATCGAGTCCGGAGACGCCGTCGGCAATCCGGTGGCCACGCAGGGCCGGCCGTCCGCGCCAGCTTGAGGACGCCTGGGGGAGCAGCCCGGCCGGGACGGTGACGTCAACTGCGGAGTTGGGGATGGCCGGCGTGAGGATGGACAGGTCCGGGAGTTCATCGCCAAGGTCGGCACCCCAGTGGATGACCTCGGCCTCCCCGCTGTTGAAGCTGATCACCAGGCTGGTGCCGGTGGAACGGAGGTGCAGGGGATCCATAGGTAGGTCTCTTTCGTGAAAAGCAGATAGGTATGTGGGGTGCTGCGGGGCCGGGAGCGGTGTGCGCTGTTCCGGCCCCGCAGGATGGTGCTGTGTGGATGCCTGGACTTTGATTCTCGCCCAGTTGCGCCCCTACTTGAAGAGGTCGTTCACCTGGTTGTTGGCTTCGGTCAAGGAGCTGGCGGGCTTCTTGCCGGAGAGCACGGCGTCCATTGCAGGCTTCATGATGCCGTCCACCTTCGCGGCTTTGTCCGCGATGGGGAACAGGAACGTGGTGCCGTCCTTGACGTGGGTGGTGAAAGCGGAAACATCGGTGCCCTTGGCCTTGAAAGCCTTGGCCGCTTTTTCGGAGGAACTGGTGATGGCCGGGAAGACCACGGCCTTGGATGCGACGACGTCCTGGCAGGCGGCGGAACCGAGGTATTCAACCCACTTGACGGACGCTGCAGGGTTCTTGGTGCCCGCCCAGACAGAGTCCGCCAGGCCGTTGAACATGCTGGCACGCTTGCCGTTGGGACCCTTGGGGGTGGGGGCGAACGCCGTTTCCACGCCCTTGTAGCTCTTGTACTGGCCGATCAGCCAGTCACCAGTGGTGTTGATCGCCGCCTTGCCGGCGCCGAAGTTGTCCGCGAGGCTGGCGCCCACAGTGGTTTCCAGCTTAGGCATGTAGCCCTTCTCGATCAGGCCGGCCCACCAGGCGATGGTTTCCTGGAATTTGGGGTCGTCATAGTTGAACTTGGTGCCCCAGGGGTTCTTGTCCGTGTGGGTCCAGCCCGTGGTGGCGCTCAGGAAGCTCCATTCCGTCTGGCCCTGGCCGGAGCCGCTGCCCGCCAGCCCGAGCCCGTAGACGGCGACGTTGTTCTTGTCGAAGCCGGCTTCGTCGCCGCGCTTGCCGTTCTTGTCCACCGTCAGGTGGGCAATGGCCTTCTCGTAGCTGCCGCCGTCTGTCGGGTTCCAGTCAAGGTTGGCCATCTGTTCGGCGCTGATGCCGGCAGCGTCCGTCATGGCCTTGTTGTAGAACAGGCCCACGGTGTCCCAGTCCTTTGGCAGGCCGTAACGCTTGCCGTCCTGGCCGACCCAGAGTTCGGGCAGGCCGTTGGTAAAGCTGTCCAGCTTGACGCTATCCTTGGCAACGGCGTCGTCGAGGGGGAGCAGCTGCTTTTTGGCGGCGTACTCGGGGTACTTCGACAGGTGGTCGGTGAAGACGTCAGGGGCCGTGCCGGCGACGAAGCCGTTGGTCAGCGTGGTCCAGTAGTCGTCCCAGCCGCGCTGGGTGATCTTGACCTTGATGTCCGGGTTGGCCTTGGTGAAATCGTTGGCGCACTGCTGGTAGGCCGGGAGCTGGTTGGCGTCCCAGAGCCAGTAGTTGATCTCGCCCTTGGCTTCGCTGGAGGCGGGACTGCCCCCGCCGCAGGCGGAGAGCGAGAGGGCGATTGCCGCGGCGGCAGCTGCGACGCCGATGGTTTTCTTCATGATGGACCTTTCTTGGGGATGCATGCCGGTGGCAGTGCAGGGGGCCGAACGGGAGGGGGTTACTTGATTCCGGAGAAGCCGATGGAGTTGACTACCTTCTTGCCGAAGGCGATGAACAGCAGGAGCACGGGGAGCGCGGCCACGAGGGTGGCGGCCATCAACCCGGTCCAGTCGGGGGCGCCCTGCGGGGACTGGGACTTGAAGACGCCCAGGCCCACGGTGAGTACACGGACGCTTTCGTCCTGGCCTACGAGCAGCGGCCAGAAGTATTCGTTCCACTGGCCGATGAAGGTCAGCAGGGCCAGCGTTGCCAGGGGTGCTGCGGCGTTGGGCAGGACGATCTGGAAAAAGATCCTCAGGTGCTTGGCGCCGTCGAGCATGGCGGCTTCCTCCACTTCCCTGGACATGCCAAGGAAGAACTGGCGCAGGAAGAAGATGGCGAACGGTGTCATGAACAGGAAGGGCAGCGTCATGCCGGCGAAGGTGTTGAGCAGGCCCAGGTTCTTGATCATCAGGAAGTTGGGCAGCGCGGTGAAGATCGGCGGGACCATCATGGTTGCCAGGAACAGGCCGAACACCGCATTCCGGCCGGGCCAGCGGAGGCGGGAGAAAGCGTATGCTGCCATCGCACTGAAGAAGACCTGCCCTGCAGTGGTGACGGTGGCGAAGATGACGGAGTTCCGAAGGTAGAGCCAGAAGTTGATCGCGGCTCCCGATCCGCCTTCGGCGATGGCCTCTTCCGGGCTCTGCATTCCGAGGACCCGCTTGAAGGCGCCGAGGCTGAAGTCTGCGGGCAGCAGGTTGCTGGCGTTGGAGGCCAACGAGGCGTTGCTGGACAGCGCGGTGCGAAGCATCCACAGGAAGGGTGCCACCGTGACGGCCACTGCAAGGGTCACCAGCGCCCAGGCACCGACGCGCCGCCAGTTGACCGGCTTCTTCCTAACGGCGATGTTGCTGGCGGGCTTCTTGCGGGAAAGTATCGAGGTGCTCATGGCTGGGGTTCCTTAGTCCAGATCCGATTCGTTGCCCTTGAGGAACTTCATTTGCACGAAGGCCACCAGGGCGAGAATGAGGAAGAGAATGACGGACAGCGCCGATGCGTAGCCGAAGTCCGATTCGCTGAAGGCCTTCTGGTAGATGTACATCTGGATGACGCGGGACGCGTTGATGGGGCCGCCTGCGGTGGTCACTGCCACGGTGTCGAACACCTGGAAGGACCCGATCACGGTTACCACCAGGACCAGTACCAGGACGGGGCGAAGGAGCGGCATGGTGATGCTCCAGAACGTCCGCGTGGGGGAGGAGCCGTCCAGTGAAGCAACCTCGTAGACGTGGTTCGGGATCGACTGGAGCCCGGCGAAGATCAGCAGGGCCGTGTAACCCATGTGCCGCCAGACGTTGACGGCGGCGACGGTGGGAATGGCCCACTGCTCGCTTCCAAAGAAAGCGATGCGCGGCAGGCCCATCCAGCTGATGATTTCGTTGACGATGCCGATCTGGTAGTCGAGCATCCAGAACCACAGCAGCGCGACGATGACGTTGGCCACCAGGAAGGGCAGCAGCAGTGCACCGCGGATGAAGGTGGACTTCGCGACGCGATGCATCAGCAGGGCCAGGCCCAGGGCGATGACGGTCTGGAAGCCGATGTTCAGCGCCACGTACTGGACGGTGACCCACATGGCGTTCCAGAACAGTTCGTCGCCCAGCATGGCGGTGTAGTTCTTGATGCCGATCCAGGCGGGGTCGCCCAGGATGCTGTACTCGGTGAAGCTCAGGTAGAAACCCCTGATGGTGGGGACCAGATAAAAGAGAACAAAGCCGATCATCGCCGGGAAGATGAAGAGCATCGCCACCCTCAGGTCGCCGAGGCGGCGGATGAAGCTCTTCCGGGCGGGTTTCGCTGTCTTGGGACGGCCGGCCCGCGCCGCCGTCTCCTGTTGCTGCTGGGTAAGGGTGGTCATCATCGACCCTTCCTGGGTGTGTGATGGAACTAACAATCGTCCCTGAATCTACACGAGTAGATAAAGTGGCGCAAGCAATATTTCCTTGCCGCTGGTTGCCCGTTTCTTTCCAGCGCTGCAATCGTTGACTCGAGTAGATTTCGATGCGAGACTGTGGCGCAGACATGTGCGGGTGCCGGAAAATCGGTGCCGCCCGGGATCCTGAAAGGCAGGAACAATGGCGTTTTCAATCGGAGTAGTCGGCGTAGGGCAGTTCGGTGGCCAGTTTGCCCATCTCTTCAACCTCCACCCCGGGGTCAGTGAGGTCTTCGTCGTGGACGAGCGGGCCGGCCGTGCGGCCGGGGCGGTTGCCCAGTACGACCTTGCGGGCTCCATCGGCACCTTCGATGAGCTGCTGGCGTCCGACATCGACGCCGTCGCCATCTTCACGCAGCGGTGGACACACGGACCGCTGGTGGAACGGGCGCTCCGGGCCGGAAAGCACGTCTACTCGGCCGTTCCCATGGCCGTCACCGAGGACGAGATTGCAAAGATCATCGACGCCGTCCGCGAGACCCGCAACGTCTACATGATGGGTGAAACCAGCTATTACAACCCGGCCACGGTCTATGCGCGCGAGCAGCACGCAGCCGGCCGGTTCGGGCGGGTGTTCTACGCGGAAGGCGACTATGTCCACGACATGGACCTGGGCTTCTACGACGCCTACCAGTACAGCGGCGGGGAGCGCTGGAAGGAAACCGCCAGCTACCCGCCCATGCTGTACCCGACCCACGCGATCGGCGGCGTCCTCGGCGCCCTGCCGGCGCACGCCGTCAGCGTCAGCTGCGTCGGTGTGAAAGATGACCGCCAGGACGGGGTGTTCGACAAGGACATCAGCATGTTCGGGAACGACTTCTCCAACGCCACGGCCCTTTTTGAGCTGAACGACGGCGGTGCCATGCGGACCAACGAGATGCGCCGGGTGGGCTACCCCTCGCACATCCGGGAGTCCCGCTTCCGGTTCTTCGGTACCGAAGCCAGCTTCGAGCAGCTGGCCAAGGTGACGGTGTGGCAGGACAAGACCAACGTCCACGACATCTCGGAGCAGATGGAGTCCCGGCCCAGCGTGCCGCTGGACGATCCGTCGCTCGCCAATGTGGCGCCGGAACTCCGGGACGCCTTCGTGTCCGGACTGGCGCCGGTGCATGACAGCGGTAGGCTGCCCGATGAGTTCCGCGGCGCCCCCAACGGCCATGAAGGCAGCCACCAGTTCCTTGTGGACGACTTCGTCACGGCCGTGAATACGGGCTCGCTGCCGCCGGTCAATGCATGGACGGCCGCGCGCTACACCCTGCCTGGCATCGTGGCCCACGAATCCGCCCGGCGCAACGGCGAACGCCTTCCCATCCGCGACTTCGGCGATGCTCCGGCCGCGCTCTAGGCCGTGCTGTAGCTAGCATGGACACTATGACCATTCCGGCAGTGCCCGCCCCGCGGACCCAGGTGACCCGCAAGGACGTTGCCCGGTACGCCGGGGTGAGCACCGCCGTCGTCAGCTACGTGGTGAATGGCGGGCCCAAGAAGGTGGCGCCCGCCACCCAGGCGAAGGTCCAGGAGGCCATCCGGCAGCTGGGCTACCGCCCCAACGCGGCTGCGCGGGCCCTGAAACTGGGGTCCAGCGAAACGATCGGTTTGGTCATTCCGGACAACAGCAACCCGTTCTTCTCGATGCTGGCCCACGCCGTGGAGGACGCGGCAGGGGCGCTCGGATACGCCCTGGTGCTGACCAACTCGGACGGCGACCTGGCCAAAGAGCGCCGGAACATCCGGAACCTGGCCGCCCGGCAGGTGGACGGGGTGGTACTGGCCAGCGTCCTGTTCGAGCCGGACCTGGCCGATCTGGAGACCGCCGAGATCCCCTCAGTGCTCCTGAGCCACAGCGGGAGTTCGGCGGGGGTCACTACGGTGGGTGTGGACCTGGCCAAGGGGGCGCGCACCGCCGTCGAGCATTTGATCGGCCATGGCCACACCAATATCGGCCTGGCCATGGGCACCACAACGGGCAACGAAGCGGATGCCCGCGAGGAGGGCTGGGTGCAGGCGCTCAGGGACGCCGGCCTGCCGGAAGGCCCCATTGCCCGCAGCGCCTTCACCCGGGTTGGCGGCTACGCCGCAGGGAAGCGGTTCCTGGCGTCGGGACACCGGCCCACCGCCGTCTTCGCCAGCTCCGACATGCAGGCCATCGGCATCCTCCGCGCGTTCCACGAGGCCGGCCTGTCCGTCCCTGAGGACATTGCGCTGGTCTCCTTCGACGGGTCGGAGGACGCCGAGTACGCCTGGCCGATGCTGACCACCGTGGAGCAGCCTGTGCGGGACATGGCGGAGGCCGCCGTCCGGGCGCTCGTCGGTGCGGACCGCGGCGAGCCGGCCCGGCACCGCGTCTTCCCGACGAAGCTCCTGGTCAGGCAGTCCTGTGGCTGCCCGTAGGGGCGCCAAAAGCTAAACGAGCCGAAGCCGGCCCACCCGGTCGCGGAGGATCCGCTGGGCGTCGGGGGACAACCCGGAATCGCAGATCACCTCGTCGGCTTCCTCCAGTTTGGCGATGGTGCTGATGCCCTGGGTGCCCCACTTGGTGTGGTCCGCCAGGACCACCACCTTCCGCGAAGCCGCGATGAACGCGCGGTTGGTTTCGGCCTCCAGCAGGTTCGGCGTCGTGTAGCCGGCGTCAGCATCCATGCCGTGCACGCCGAGGAACAGCAGGTCCAGGTGCAGCTGGCTGAGCGCCGCCGTCGCGATCGGCCCCACCAGGGCGTCCGACGGCGTGCGCTCGCCGCCGATGAGAATCACCGTTGAGACGTGGCGTCCGGAGCCCGACGCGGAGGCATGGTGGAAGAGATCGGCGATCTTCACCGAGTTGGTCACCGCGGTGATCCGGGGGCCGTTGGCGAGTTCCTTGGCCAGCGCCCAGGTGGTGGTGCCCGCGCTGAGGGCCACCGCCATGCCCTCGTGGACCAGGGAGGCGGCCTCCAGCGCGATGGCGCGTTTCTGCGCGGTGAGCTGGGTCGACTTCAGCTCGAACCCGGGCTCATGCGTGCTGGCATCCCCGGGCAGCTTGGCGCCGCCGTGGATCCGCTCCACCTGGCCGCTTTCCTCCAGCATCTCGATGTCGCGGCGGACCGTCATCAGGGAGACGCCCAGCTGCTGCGCGAGGTCCGACACGCGGACCACGCGCTCGCGCCGGACGGCGTCCACTATGGACTGGTGGCGGGCCGCGGGAAGCATCGGGATCCTTTCGCTGGATGAAACCTCGTACTGCCCATCATCGCCTAGCCCTTGCTGGAACCAAGAGTCAGGCCCGCAACAAACTGCCGCTGCAGGAGCAGGTAGACAATGAGGGTGGGGATGACGGTGATGACCGCGCCGGCCGCCAGCAGGTTGTAGTTGTTCAGGAACTCGCCCTGAAGGTTGTTGATCGCGGTGGTGACGGGCAGCCGGTCGCCGCTCTGGATGAACAGCAGGGGCCAGAAGAAGTCGTTGTAGATGAAGATGACCTCCAGCGTTGCCAGCGCCGCGAAGGCCGGCCGGCACAGCGGCATGATGATTTCCCGGTACTGGCGCCAGATGCCGGCACCGTCCACCAGCGCGGCCTCGGTCAGGTCCGCGGAGAGCGCCTTCATGTAGTTGGACAGCACGAAGGTGCAGAACCCCATCTGGAACGCCATGTTCACCGCGATCACGATGATGTACGTGTTCAGCATGTTGCCCGAATCGCTGAAGGAGTAGGGCACCTGGAAGTGCTTGGCCATCTCAAACAGCGGCGCCGCCAGCACCTGGGGCGGCAGCAGGTTTCCCGCCGTGAACATGATCAGCAGCGTGATGTTGAACTTCCAGTTCACCCGGCTGACGGCGAACGCCATCATGGACGCGAAGAAGAGCACCAGCAGGACCGCCGGAACGCAGATGATCACCGAGTTCCAGAGGTATTTGGCGAAGCCGCCCTGCGTCCAGGCCTGGATGAAGTTGTCGAAGTTGAAGTCGCCGGCCACGCTGAAGTAGCCGTGCTCGTTGGTCGATGCGATCGGCCGCAGCGCGGTGAACACCGCCCAGAGCAGGGGGATCAGCCACATAACCGCCATGGCAGTCAGGAAAATATGCGTGCCGTAATGCCGCTTCGGTCTGCTGCCGGAGCGTCCGGATTGCCCGGTCGTGGCCATGCCGGGGGAGACGGCGGCGCTCATGCCCTGTTCTCCCGTCCGAAGGTGCGGCTGAGGTAGAACACGATGGGCACGAGGGAGATGACCAGCAGGACCACTGCAAGGGCGGAGCCGACGCCGATCACCTGGCCTTCGCCCACGAGGTTCTGGATCACCAGGGCGCTGAGGAGCTCCAGGCCGTTGGTGCCGCGGTTGATGACATACACGACGTCGAACGCCCGCAGCGACTCGATGATGGTGATGACGACGATGACGATGTTGATGGGCCGCATGGCCGGGAACACCACGCGGAAGAAGGTCTGCGCCGCGTTGGCCCCGTCGATCGCGGCGGCCTCCTTCAGGCTGGGGTCCACGCCCTTGAGGCCGGCCAGGTACAGCAGCATGACGTAGCCGGCGTGCCGCCACGTGGCGGCGATCATGGCCGCCCATATGTTCACCGAGGAGTCGCCGAACCAGTCGACGGCCTGCGGTGTCCCTGATGTTCCGAGCAGGAAGTTCAGCAGGCCGTTGTCCCGCTGGTAGAACAGCTGCCAGATGATGCCGATCAGTGCCAGCGACAACATGACGGGCGTGAAGAAAATACTCTGGTAGATCCTGCTGCCGCGGATCTGCTGGTCGAGAAGCACCGCCAGCAGCAGGC
Organism: Arthrobacter sp. OAP107; assembly: GCF_040546765.1. Lineage (NCBI taxonomy): Bacteria > Bacillati > Actinomycetota > Actinomycetes > Micrococcales > Micrococcaceae > Arthrobacter > Arthrobacter sp. OAP107. Next base: position 644,452 of record NZ_JBEPOK010000001.1, read on the forward strand.
CCAGCGGGGTGGCCACCAGGGCCAGGAAGGCAAGCCACAGCAGGTTGTGCTGGATGGCCGGCCAGAACGGCGGGTAATCCTGCGAGATGTACTGGTAGTTGTCCCCGCCCGCCGGCCGGATGTCAGTGAGGGCCAGTCCGTTCCAGCGCGTAAAGCTGAGCCCGATGGACATGACCGTGGGCAGCCACACGAACACCAGCTGGATGAGGGTGGGAATGCCCACCATGAGGGACAGGACGGCCTTGTCCCGGGTGGAGAGCCGGCGGACCTTTCCGCTGCGGACCCGCTTCGCCGGGGCCCCGGAGGGTTCCCGGGACTCCGGCGGGACGAGGTCTCGTGCTGTTGTGCTCATGGGAGGTGCCCGGCCGCTATTGGGCCGCGTACAGTGACTTGGCCTGCGCCTCAAGGTTCTTGACGTCCATCTTGCCGTTCTTGAGGAAGGTCTGCAGGGCCGGGATCATGACGTTGTTGGCCATGGCGGGCAGGGCATCGCGGTCAAAGAACTGGCTGATGGACTTCGCCTGCGCGATGGTGTCCGCACATTTCTTGTTCAGCGGCGTGAACTTGGAGGTGTCCGCACCCTTGGCCGTGGCGATGTTGGAGGCGTCCACCGAGGCGTAGATGTCCTGTCCCTCGGGGGTGCCGATGAATTCCATGAACTGGTGCGCGGCCGCGTTCCCGCCGCCCTTGGTGGACAGCAGCAGTCCGTCGATGGGTGCCTCCACCGCATCGCGCCCCTCGGCCGCGATCTCGGGGAAGGCGAAGAAATCGATGTCCTTCAGCACGGCGGGATCGGTGAACTGCTGGGTGACGAACGAGCCGAGCAGATACATGCCTGTCTTCTTGGCCGCCAGCGCCCGCGCCGCGTCCTGCCAGGTCTGGCCGAGCGCCGCAGGATCCTGGAAGGGCAGCAGGGCCGACCAGGTGTCGAAGACGTCGGTCACCTTTTTCTGGTCCCAGGACTCCTTGTGGGCACACAGGTCCACGTGAAACTGGTAACCGTTGAGGCGCATGTTGATGTAGTCGAACGTGCCCATGGCGGGCCAGCCGTCCTTGTCCGCGAACCCGATCGGGATGATGCCGTCGGCCTTCATCTTGGCCGCCAGGGTCTTGAGGGCATCGAAGGTTTCCGGCACCTCGTAGCCCTTGTCGGCCCATACGCTCTTCCGGTAGAAAAAGCCCCACGGATAGTTGTAGTTGGGGACGAAGTACATCTTCCCGTCCGGACCGGTGGAGGCCTTCTTCAGGGCGTCGGAGAAGTTGCCGCCGATCTTGGCCCAGACGTCATCGACCGGGGCCAGGAGCCCCTTGCCCGCATAGAACTGCATCCTGTAGCCGGCGAACCAGGTGAAGGCGTCGTCCGGTGAGCCCTGCAGGTAGGAGTTGATTTTGTTCTGGAAGTCGTTGTGCGGCACCACGTTGGTGCGGACCGTCTTGCCCGTCTTCCGGGTGAACGCGTCGGTGACTGCCTGGTACGCCTTCTTGGGAACTTCATCGGAGGAGCCGGAGCCGAAGGTCAGGCCGGAGGATTCCGAGCCACCTGCGGACGGTCCGCTGCCTCCGGTGCACGCCGCCAACAGCGGCACACCGGCCAGGCCGGCAGCGCTGACGCCCATTGTTTTGAGGAATGTCCGCCGGGCTGGCCCGGCGCTGGTGGACGCTTCCGGATGTGGTGCCATGATCTCTCCCGGGGAATGGAGTCTTGTGACATCTGTCACATATCACTGACTATAACCTCGCAAAAGGGAACAGGAAAGATCGCAAAACAACACGCGGGGCTTCCGACGGCGGTACCTCCCCAGGGCCGACACAGCAGGGCCCACCCGGGTTCCGGGCGGGCCCTGCTTTGGGGGTGAGCCGCCTACTTCTTCAGTGATGCGGCGATCTGCTGCATAACGGTGTTGTCGGCGAGGGTGGTGGCGTCTCCGACGTCGCGGCCTTCGGCGACGTCCTTGAGAAGGCGGCGCATGATCTTGCCCGAGCGGGTCTTGGGCAGTTCGGGGACCACGAGGATGGTCTTGGGTTTGGCGATCGGGCCGATTTCCTTGCCGACATGGTTGCGGAGGTCCTGGACGATCTCGTCCCCGGAGTCCACGGCGTCGCCGCGGAGAATGACGAACGCGACGACGGCCTGGCCGGTGGTTTCGTCGGTAGCCCCGACGACGGCGGCCTCCGCCACTGCGGGGTGTGAGACGAGGGCGGATTCGATTTCGGTGGTGGAGAGCCGGTGGCCGGAGACGTTCATGACGTCATCGACCCGGCCCAGGAGCCAGATGTCGCCGTCTTCGTCCTTCTTGGCGCCGTCGCCGGCGAAGTACATGGTTTCGAAGCGGGACCAGTAGGTGTCCTTGAACCGTTCCGGGTCGCCCCAGATGCCGCGGAGCATGGCCGGCCAGGGTTCGCGGATCACCAGGAACCCGCCGTGCCCGTCCGGGACGGAGTTGCCGTTCTCGTCCACGACGTCAACGGCGATGCCGGGCAGCGGCACCTGGGCGGAGCCGGGCTTGGTGGCGGTCACGCCGGGCAGCGGGGCGATCATCTGGGCGCCGGTTTCGGTCTGCCACCAGGTGTCCACGATGGGTGCTTTGTTGCCGCCGATGACGTCGCGGTACCACATCCAGGCTTCGGGGTTGATGGGTTCGCCCACGGAGCCCAGGACCCGGATGGAGGAGAGGTCGTACTTGTCCGGGATGTCCCGGCCCCACTTCATGAAGGTGCGGATCGCGGTGGGGGCGGTGTAGAGGATGGAGACCTTGTACTTTTCCACGATCTCCCACCAGCGGCCCTGGTGTGGGGAGTCCGGGGTGCCTTCGTACATGACCTGGGTGGCGCCGTTGATGAGCGGGGCGTAGGCGACGTACGAGTGTCCGGTGACCCATCCGACGTCGGCCGTGCACCAGTACACGTCCGTTTCGGGGTGCAGGTCGAAGACGGCCTTGTGGGTGTAGGCGGTCTGGGTGAGGTAGCCGCCGGTGGTGTGCAGGATGCCCTTGGGCTTTCCGGTGGTGCCGGAGGTGTAGAGGATGAAGAGAGGGTGTTCGGAGTCATGCCCGACGGCGGTGTGCTGGGCTGACGCCGTCCCGACGGTATCCGCCCACCAGTGGTCCCGGCCCTCGTGCCAGTCCACGTCCTGGCCGTTGCGCTTGACCACCACGACGTTCTGCACGGTGTGGCCGTCCTGTTCGAGGGCGGCATCGACCGCGGACTTCAGGGCGCTGGGCTTGCCGCGCCGGTAGGTGCCGTCCGCGGTGACAACGAGCTTGGCTTCGGCGTCCTCGATCCGGGAGCGGAGCGCGTCGGCGGAGAAGCCGCCGAATACCACCGAGTGCACGGCGCCGATCCGGGCGCAGGCCAGCAGGGTGATCACGGCCTCGGGGATCATCGGCAGGTACACGGCGACGCGGTCGCCCTTGGCCACGCCGAGGGACTCGAACGCGTTGGCGGCCTTCTTCACCTCCTCGGTCAGTTCCGCGTAGGTGTAGGCGCGGGAATCGCCCGGTTCGCCCTCGAAATATATGGCCACGCGGTCACCGAGGCCGTTTTCCACGTGCCGGTCCAGGGCGTTGTACGCGGCGTTGACCTTGCCGCCCACGAACCACTTGGCGAACGGCGGGTTGGACCAGTCAAGGGCCTCGGTGAAGTCCTTGCTCCAGGTCAGTAGCTCGCGGGCCTGCTTCGCCCAGAACGCCGGGCGGTCGGCTGCGGCCTCGGCGTAGACCTCGGCGCCCACCACAGCGTTGGCGGCGAAATCCTCGGAAGGGGCAAACTTGCGGTTCTCATGCAGCAGGTTTTCAAGAGCATCGCCCTGCTGGCTGGGGGTGGCAGCGGTGGCCGTCGAGCCGGGGGTGTCCTGGGACATGGTGAACCTCATCATTCATCGATCTTTGCTGCGCGGTGCGCCGGTCCGTGCCGTTGCCCGGCCGTGGCACGGCGTCGGGCAACGGCCCGTCGCGGACAAACCGCAAAGAGCTGTTCCGAAACCAGACTAGCGCCTCCGGCATCGGCGCGTGGGCCGCGTCACATGGCGGGCCGTGAACGGTGCCCATTTAGCGGTGAACGGTTCTTTGGGGGAGCTGCGTGGCTTCTGTGAGCGCGCCGCACCACGGCCAGTCAGCTAGTGAAGCACCCGCCACTTGGCTAGGCTGAGATGGACTCGTGACAGTGGCCGGAGGCAGCCAGACCGCTTGTGGTCGGGCTCCGGCCGTAGGGCGGAATCACGCTGCGGACGCCAGTCCGGGCGCCGCCACGCTAAGGAGAACAGAATGAATCAGCAAAGCCAGGGCCAGCCGGGCCAGCAGGGCACGGCCCAGCAGGGCGCCGGCCAGGCACCGCAGGGGGCGGGACCGTCCGGGCGGTCGGAGACGCACGCTGCTGCGCCGACCTTCATGAAGCAGCAGGGTGTGCGGAATGAGGCCGTTGCTGGACCTTTCACCGTCCGTGACCTGACCGTGTTCGCGGCCACCCTGGTTCTCTTCATTGCATCGCTGATCCCGATGTTCGCCGTGCGCTACAACCTATGGAACCTTGGAAGCCTCTTCTTCCTGGGACTAGGCGTGGTGCTGCCGCTTATCGTTGCCGCACTGTTCGCCGCCCGCCGGCTCGCCCCCGACACGAGGGTCCGCATCGGATCCCTCTCCGTGGACCAGTTCGGTTCCGTGGTGGCCTCGTTTGCGGTCGGCTTCTTCTTCCTGTCCGTCGCCGGCGCCTACACGCCCAGCCTGCTCGTGGCGCTGATCGGTTCGCTCGTGCTGCTGGCCGCCACGGTGCTGGCGCGTTACATCCCGTTCTTCGCCGGCGACTTCCTGGACCGCGCCGAGGTGCCGGCCCACGTCATGGCGCGTGACTCGGCCGTTCCGCTCCGCAAGCCCAAAGCACCCAAGGAGCCGAAGCCTGCCGCGGCCAAGCCGGGCAATTCTTCCTCCGGCGCGGCCCCTGCTGGTTCTGAAGCCCGCGGCACTGTGTCCCCTGGTCATGTTTCCCACGGTGCGACGGCGGTCGGCCAGGCGGGGCGCGAAGCAGCCCAAACCGGGGCCTCCGGCGCCGTAATTCCCGGCGCTACAGCTCCCATTGCCGGTGCCGCCGGTGCAGCACCGGCGACCGGCATTTGGCCCGCCGCAAACGCGGCCAGCAGCGCCGCAGCCTCCCCGGAAACGGGACAGGCCGCCGTCGTGCCTGCGGCAGCCGCAGAGCCTTCCGCGCAAGCCGCAGACTCCACCACCCAGGCGCATACATCCCTGCCGCCGGTAACCGAAGCGGAGCAGACCCAGCCGGACGCAGCCACCGTCGCCCCCGCGGCCAGCCCGCGAGCAGCCAGCGCCGCCACCGCCGCAACCCCGGCCGGTACAGGAACGGCCGGCGTCAAAGCCCCGGCAACCGAAGCCCCGGCGCCAGCATCGGCGGGGACGGAGGCGCCAGCGGCGGAAGCGCCCGTCGCGGAGGGCCAGTCCGACGCGGCTGCCCGTGAAGCTGAGGCGGCGCGCGCGGCCTCGGCCACGCCTGCCACAGCCGTCCATCCGAGGGTGGACCTGCCGGAGCAGGCGCGGTCGCAGGAACCGATCGGTGCCACCGTCGACCCCGCGAGCCGGCCGGAGGAATCCGAGCAGGAGCAGGTCCACGAGGCCTTCTGGTTCGCCGTGGCGCAGCACCGCACCGCCGTCGACGAGCGCACGGGGGCACCGCTGTTCGGCATCGAGCCCGGTGGCTGGGTCCTGGCCCTCGAGGACCGCGGGGACGAGTTCCTGGTCCAGCACACGGACGGCCGGGTGGGCGTCCTGCGCGACCTCAGCAACATCGAGCGCGGCTAGCCGGCCGCCGTGGCCGAGTCAGCTTCGCGCCGGCGCGGCACGCCGGGAGTCCCGGTGACCCCCGCTCCGGCGGGTGTTTCCGGGGACGGGATTTCCACGGAGATTTCCACGGAGATCGCCGGAGAGGCCATCCACGCCGGGGTTTCCGCAGAGACCCTCGACGGCGGCGCCGTCCCTACAGAAACCCCCGCCGAAAACGGGCCGGCGGCCAGCCCGCCGGCCCGTTCCGGCGAGTCGCCCCTGGCCCTGAAGCGCCGGGCGCGCAGAATCAACCGCGCCCTGGCCGAGCAGTACCCGTACGCCCACGCCGAGCTCGACTTCCGGAACCCCTTCGAACTCCTCGTGGCGACGGTGCTCTCCGCGCAGACCACCGACGTGACGGTCAACCTGATCACGCCGCTGCTCTTCTCCCGCTACCCGGACGCCCACGCCATGGCGGAAGCGGACACAGAGGAGCTTGAAGCCATCATCAAGCCAACGGGGTTCTTCCGCGCCAAGACGCGGAACCTCCTCGCACTGGCAAACCGCGTGGTGGACGAGTTCGACGGCGTGGTGCCCGGGCGGCTGGAAGACCTGGTGACGCTTCCCGGCGTCGGACGAAAAACCGCAAACGTGGTGCTGGGAAATGCGTTCGGCATCCCCGGTATCACGGTGGACACCCACTTCGGCCGCCTGGCGCGGCGCTTCGGCTGGACGGAGTCCGACGACCCCGTCCGGATCGAGTCCGATGTGGCGGAGCTGTTTGAACCCCGGGACTGGACCATGCTGTCCCATCGGGTGGTGTTTCACGGCCGGCGGGTGTGCCATTCACGCAAGCCTGCCTGCGGGGCCTGCGCCGTGGCCAACTGGTGCCCCAGCTTCGGTGCCGGCGAGACGAATCCCGCCAAGGCCGCGAAGCTGCTGAAGTACGAACTGGCGCCCGGAAACGAGGAGCTCCTGTCCAGGCTGCTGGCCGAAACGCACCGCGCCGCCGAGATCCGGATGGAATCGCAGCGGAGGCCGCAATGACAGCCCGCCAGGACCTGGTGGACCTCGTCGATTCAATCCGGGCGGGAACCGGTCCTGCCCGGAATCCATACTGGCGCAAGCTCACCGTGGATGAGTCCGTCGCGCGCAAGGCTGCCGTCCTGATCCTCTTCGGAGCCCTGGACGATGTGCCCGCCGAATCCGACAAACCGCTCGTGGCTGCCGACCTGGACGTCCTGCTCCTGGAACGCGCCCACACCCTCGATGACCATCCCGGACAGGTGGCCTTTCCAGGCGGCGGCATCCACGCGGGTGAGAGCCCGGTGGAGGCTGCGCTCCGGGAAGCCGAGGAGGAAACCGGCCTGGACCCGTCCGGCGTCGAGGTGCTGGGTGCCCTGCCGGAACTGGCCCTGCCGCGCGGCAACTTCCTGGTGACCCCTGTCCTGGCCTGGTGGGCTTCACCGTCGCCGGTCCGGGTGGTGGACTACGGCGAGTCCGCCCAGGTCTTCCGGGTGCCGGTCCGGGACCTGCTGGACCCCGAGAACCGCACCATGGCGGCCGTGACCCGCCTGGACCAGACGTTTCAAAGCCCGGCATTCACCGTAAACAGCCTGGTGGTCTGGGGTTTTACAGGCATGATCCTGAACGAGCTGTTCGACCAGCTGGCCTGGGCCGTTCCGTGGGACCGGACCAGGCTTCACCCGCTGGAGCTCTAGGCTGTCTGCCGGCTTTTTAGTGCTGTGACTTCCGCAGATCCACCACCAGGCCGGTGGCGGCGTTTTCGCGCAGTGCGTTGATGCCGGCCACTACTCCCGAAACGCTCTTGAACCGCGGCGACTCTGCCACGATATTTCCGTCCCCATCCATGAGACGGAATTTGTAGGACTGATCGCTATCCTGGTGAACTTCAAACTTGCCCGCCATTGGCGTGGAAACCCCCTGCTGATGCTTCGTCGCACGTGCCAGGCCAACTTATTGCCACTGCCCGGCCACCAACGACCTTAGTGGCCCACGCCACACGAATCCAACTACTCGCCGGTACATTACTCGGTACAACCGTGTATTCCGTGTGACTTTTGTTTCCACCCGGCAGCGGCTATTGTCCTGCCCCAGTGCGCCCCGTTTCGGTCCGGCCGGCTTTGAGGGACGGCGGCTACTTCGCGTTGTCGTAGGAATCGACGACGGCGACGCTCACCGGAAACTCGACCGGAATTCGCCCGAAGAGCAGCTCCTTGGCGGCGTTGGCGGCTTCCTCGATGGCGCGGATGCAGGCGTCCACGGCACTGTCAGGGGCGTGGACCATGACCTCGTCATGCAGGAAGAACACGAGTTCCCCGGCGGCTGAACCGTCGGCCCGCATGGTGCGCAGCCGCCGTCGTAATTCCGCCAGCCAGCAGGCGGCCCAGTCCGCAGCGGAACCCTGCACGACGAAGTTCCGCGTGAAACGTCCGCGGGAGCGGGCGATGGCGTCCGCGCGGCGCTGCTCCTCCGCGGACGTGGACCGCTGGCTGAGGAACCAGCGTTCCGAGGGTGGCGGGCTGCTGCGTCCCAGGCGCGACGTGACAGTCCTGCCGGCTTCGCCGTCCCGGGCGGCGCGCTCGACGAAGCCCACGGCTCGCGGGTAGGTCCTGGCCAGCTGCGGCATCAGGCGGCCAGCTTCGCCGGACGTGGCACCGTACATGGCTCCGAGCAGGGCCATTTTCGCCTTGCTCCTGTCGCCGCCGAACCCCTTGGCCGCGATCCCCGCATAGAGATCCTGGTCCCGGGCGGCCTCGGCCATGGTCGAATCCTGCGCCAGGGCGGCGAGGACACGCGGTTCCAGCTGGGACGCGTCGGCGACAATGAGCTTGTGCCCCGGGTCTGCATGCACGGCGCCGCGGACCTGGCGGGGGATCTGCAGCGCCCCGCCGCCGCGTGACGCCCAGCGGCCAGAGACCACTCCGCCCACCACGTATTCGGGCCGGAACCGCCCGTCGCGCACCCAGGCGTCCAGCCACGCCCAGCCGTTGGCGGTGTGCAGCCGCGACAGTTTCTTGTAGGCCAGCAGGGGCGCGATGGCCGGATGGCTGGACCCCTTCAGCTCCCATTGCCGGGTGGACTTCACCTCGATGCCGTTGCGGTGCAGGGCGCGCATCAGTTCCTGCGGCGAGTCCGGATTCAGTGCCGGGGCGTTCAGCAGGCCCCTGAGTTCGGTGTTGAGGGCCTCGAGCTTGGCGGGGCGGTGCCCCACCGGCGGACGCGGTCCCAGGTGCTCGGCCAGGATGTGTTCGTGCAGTTCCTCGCGCCACGGAACGCCGGCATGCTGCATCTCGGCCGCGACCAGGGCGCTGGCCGATTCGGCGGCGAGGAGGAGCTGGAGCCGCTGCCGCCGGTTGTCACCTGCCGCGGGTGCTCCGGCTGGTCCCGCTCCGGCTGGTCCCGCGGTCGCTGTTCCAGCGGCTTTCAGGGCCTCCTGCTGGGCGGCGTATTCGGCGCGCAGTTCGGCCAGGGTCTGCCGCGGTTCGGTGGCAGCGCCCGGGTCGTCGAAGAGCGCGCCCTGGTCCGCAGGCGGAGGGGGCGGCTGGAGCAGCCTCGCCGGCTGCAGATCGTCGTCCTGCGTGAGCTTCTCGGCGTTTCGGGCATACGCGGTGTGGGCAGTGAACTCGGAATGGACCAGGATGGCGCCGCACAAGGAAAGGTCGTAGCAGCGTTCCACGTCGACGCCGGCCGCCAGCAGGGACGGGTACCAGTCCTGGGTGCGGTGCCAGATCCAGCGCGGGCGCCGCTTCTCGAGTTCGCGGACGACGGCGGCCAGTCCGGTCCCGTTGTTGGGCGGGGTTGTGTGGGCGGCCGGTAATAACGCTTCGTCCAGTGCCGTGCCGACGATCCGGGGTTCGGGATAGTCCGGGTGGGGGAGGCCCTCCGCCGTGAGTTGCTGTATGGCTGCGCCGTCGGGGTGGGCGGCGAGCAACAGATACATATGTCCAATTCTGCCCTGCCGCCGTGCTCATCGGCGTCGCAGTGAGTACCTTGTGCCAATGGCTTTTCCACATACGCCCATTCGCCCCTGACGCGCGGCAGGTCTTTTTGGGCACAGTTGCTGCATGAGCAGGCACCACGCCCGGAACCGGCGACTCCCATCAGACCCCGCCAGTGCGCTGCCGGAGGATGAGGGGCCCGGTGCGCCGCGCAGGCCAGCTCCGGCCGGGCCGTGGACCGGTTCGGAACCGGGGACCTGGCTTCCCGCCGACGGCGGCGACGTACTGCTCGTCACGGGCTTCGAATATCTGCGTGGCGAGGTTGAACGGATTGTCGCGGCGGCCGGCGGACGGCTCCGGGTGGTGGACGACGTGGCGGAGGCCGCGCCATTCTGGGATTCCGCAGCCGACGTCCTGGTCGGCAGCGATGTCCGCGAACTGCCGCCCCGGCGCCGCGCGCCAGCCGTGCTGGTGGGACTGAGCGGGGAAGGGGATACGCTCTGGCACCTGGGCGCAGCCCTGGGTGCCCAACGCGTCGCGGTTCTTCCCGACGCTGCCGCGTGGCTTGCCGAGTACCTCAGCCGGTCACGTTCACCGGAGGCCGGAGGCCTGGTGCTCGGCGTTACCGGCGGCTGCGGAGGGGCAGGTGCCACCACCGCGGCGGCGTGGCTCGCGCAGGCAGCAGCTGAACTCGGTGCACGGGTTCTGCTCGTGGATGCCGATCCCTGGGGCGGCGGGCTGGAGCTGGCCTTGGCGGCGGAGGAATCCCCAGGCCTTCGCTGGCCGGACCTCGCCGACGCCAGTGGCAGCATCGACCCGCAGCAGCTCACGGACGCCTTGCCCGTCGCTGGCGGGTTCTCGTTTCTGTCCTGGCCCGGGGGCAGGGAGCGGCCGCCCCTCGTGGACCCGGTCACCGTGGGAGGCGTCCTCGACGCCGCTCGACGGGGTTACGAAGTGGTGATCGTCGATATTGGCCGCAGCGCCGAACCGCTGCGCACGTTCGCATGGGACTGCGACCGCCTCCTGGTTGTCGTCCCCGCCCAACTAAAGGCTGCAGTTGCCGCCGCCCGGCTGCTGCAGGAGCTTCCGCCCGTTGAATCTGCCCTGGTCATCAGGGGAAAGGCCGGCGTGGCGCTGGACGCCGCGCTCGTCGCAGAATCCGTAGGACTCCCGCTGCTCGGTGTGATGCCCGAGGTGCGCGGCACAGCCTCGGCCACCGAGCTGGGGCGCCTGCTTGACCAGGGCAGGCGGAAGAGTGTCCGGCACTTCGCTTCCTCGGTGCTTGGCCTCCTCGCCGGCGATCTGCAGGTGGGAGACTTCCGGTGAGTGCTCATCTGGGAGTGCCCGGGGCCGGTGCCGATACTGGCGGCCGCGCCGCAGCAGGGTTCCCGGTCCCTGGTGCACCCGCTTCCCGTGCCGCGCTCGCGGAGACCGCCGGCCGCAGGCGCGCGGCCCGGGTCCTGGACGCGGGGCTTCTTGAGACCGTGCGCGAGTCGGTCATGGCGGATGCCGGGCCGGTGACCCCGTCGCGGGTGGCGGCCGCCGTGCAGGCCACCGGTAAGCTGCTGGGCACAGCGGGTTCCCTCGCCGCCGCTGAACGCATCAGTGCCGAGCTCAACGGACTTGGGCCGCTGCAGCACCTGGTCCGGGATCCGTCCGTCACGGATATCTTCGTGAACGCCCCGGATTCCGTGTGGCTGGACAGGGGCCGCGGCATCGAACGGACATCCGTGGCCTTCGCCGGGGAGGCCCAGCTCAGGGCCCTTGCCGCCCGGCTGGTCGCCTCCGGCGGCAGGCGTCTGGACGACGGATCGCCATGCGTGGACGTGCGGCTCGAGGGCGGCTACCGGGTCCATGCCGTCCTGCCGCCTATCTCGGCGTCGGGCACGCTGCTCAGTATCAGGATCCGGCGGGAACAGGTCTTCACCATGGACGAGCTCCGCGATGGGGGCATGTTCGGGCCACTGGTTCAGTGCGTTCTGGAGCGCATGGTGGAGCGGCGGCTGAGTTTCCTGGTCAGCGGGGCCACCGGCTCCGGAAAGACGACGCTGCTGTCCACCCTGTTGGGGCTGTGCCACCCGGGGGAGCGGCTGGTCCTGATCGAGGATGCCTCGGAGCTAAACCCGGTACACCCGCACGTGGTCTCGCTGGAATCGCGGCACGGGAACCTCGAGGGAGGCGGCTCCGTGGATCTCGGGGAACTTGTCCGCCAGGCCCTGCGGATGCGGCCGGACCGGCTGATTGTGGGGGAGTGCCGCGGCTCAGAAGTGCGCGAACTCCTGACGGCCATGAATACTGGCCACACCGGGGGCGGCGGGACCATCCACGCCAACGCCGCCGGCGCTGTCCCGGCCAGGCTCACCGCCCTCGGAGCCTTGGCAGGGCTTGGACAGGACGCGGTCCGCCTGCAGGTGGCCAGCGCCCTTGATGTGGTGGTGCACGTGGCACGGTCGAGGCACGGACGCCACGTCGCGTGTATCGGCATCCTGACCGAGCGGCACGGTGGCCTCGACGTCGCCGTTGCGCTGGACGTTTCAGGCGGCAGGCCGGTCCCCGGGCCGGTGTGGGAGGTCCTTGCCCAGCGGTTGGCCCTCGATCCGGGCCTGGTCGGGTCAGCCCGCACTTCAGGTCCCGCCCGCGACTCCGGTCCCGTTCGCGACTCTGGGCTGGACGGGCCAGCGGCTGGAGGGCCGGAGCAGTCGCACCCGGGCGCGCTCACCGGGCCAACAGGACAGGAAGGTCCGGGGATGAGCCACAAACGCGGCGCCCGCGGGGCAGCAGCATGACAGCAGTCTTTGTTAGTGCACTGGCTCTTGCCGCGTGGCTGATCCTGAGTCCTGCATTTGGGCCCCTTCGGCGAGCACGCAGTGCCTTCGGACTCAGCCGTTTAGCGGGTGGCCGTGTTCGCGGGAACGGCCGGCCGGCCGTTCCGGGCGGAGACCGGTTTGGCCTCGGCCGGGGTCGCCGCAAGGCAACCTTCGTGTCCCTGACGGTTGTGGTTCAGCAACTGGCCGCCCTGTTGAAGGGCGGCCGGTCTCCTTCGCGGCTGTGGGACGAACTGTGGCAGCTCTACGTGGAGCAGGGCTGCGCAGATGACGACCCCCGCCGGCCGCGGCTCAGCCCGGGGTCGGCGGCAGTTCTGTCACTCGCCAGGGGAGCCGCCCTGCGGGGAGCGCCGGTAGCCGAGGCGATCCGGTCCGCATGCTCGTCTTCGCGCCAGGGTGCCAGCGGCCGGGAGCTGCGGATCTGGGCGGAACTGGCGGCCTGCTTCGAAATAGCGGAAGCCAGCGGCTGTCCTCTGGCTGACGTCCTGACGCGCTTCGCGGCCCAGCTGGAGGTTGAAGATGATGCCGAAGCGGCCCGGCAAACGGCGCTCGCCGGACCGAAGGCAACCGTCGCCTTGCTGACCTGGCTCCCCCTGCTGGGACTCGGACTGGGTGTCTGCCTCGGCGTGGACCCGCTGGCAATGTTGCTTGGTACACCGTTGGGGGTGGCTGCGCTGGTCGCGGGCATCGGACTGACAGTCGCTGGCCGCATCTGGTCCGCAAGGCTTGTGCGGGCAGCGGCCGGAGCGGCTGCACCATGAAAACTGGCCGGTCGGGTTGCGAGGGCATGACGGGATCAGGCCAATGAGCGGTTCGGTTCTGGCTGCTTCCCTCATCTTCCTGGCGCTCACGGCCGCCGCAGGCCTCGCCTTTAGCGGAACCGCTCACGCGAGATCCGGGCTTCTCCGCCGGAGCGGCCTGGGGGCGGGCAATAGCATTGCCGATGGTGGAGATGGCTCTCAGACCGGTGCAGGGCAGCCACCGGGGTTGCGGGATACTGCCATGATGCTTGAGCTGATAGCTGCCATGCTGCAAGCAGGTGCGGGTATCGGACGGGCCCTGGAACTGGTGGCTGCCGCGGCCTCACCCGAGTACGGCCGCGCCCTGCGGCCCGTCGTCGGAGCCATGGCCATCGGTGCCGACTGGGAGACGGCCTGGCGGAGTTCAGACGTGCGCTCGCCGGAAATTCTGGGTCTCCGGGATGCCCTGGGCTTCGCTGCGCTCACTGGCGCGCCGTCTTCGTCCATCCTCTATGCCCAGGCCGCCAGAATGAGGCGGGAACGCTTCCGGGCCGCGGAGAAGCGCGCGGCCTCCCTCGGGGTCAAGCTGGTCGTTCCGCTGGGGCTGTGCTCACTGCCCGCCTTCATCTGCCTGGGAGTCGTTCCCGTGCTGCTCGCCCTGGTTCCTTCGGGCGGCTGAGTTCGTTCGGCTCGCTGAGGCCGGTCAGGCGGCTGAGACCCCTCGCCACTGAGACCTCGCCCCGACGTCCCCCGTCGCTGCGGGAGACTGCGCCGCGACCTCCTGCACCGCAAGGCCCGATGCGCTGGAGCCTTATTAGCTGACCCCTGTCCGTTTCCTGTTGCCTGAACGGCCACCCCTGCTCATTTCTTCCGCTTTTTCCTGCCCCCCGGGCGGGCGTACCACTGACGACCGCACTGTCCGCAGGGGCCGTCGGTGGCACACCAGCACCTTCCCTCCACAGGAGGCCGGACGGGCTGCTTTTCCACTTAGCGAGGTTCAGGCCTTACCCGTCCCGCCGGCGGACGGGAGAGTCGAAGCACCGGCAACCCGCCGGAACTCCAGAAAGGAAAATTCATGTCCCTCAACTACCAATCCCCGGGTGAAACCGCCCGGCCCTTGCGCCAGGACTCTGAAGAAGCCGACGTGCTGGAGATCTACCCTGGCGCCAGCAACGCGCCGCGGGTGAGGCCATGGCCACGCAGGCGCCTCATGGCCTCGGAAGCAGGCATGGCGACCGCCGAGTACGCCATCGCCACCCTGGCGGCGGTGGGCTTTGCCGGGCTCCTGGTGTTCATCCTGCGAAGCGACGAAGTCCGCGGCTTCCTGCTCAACCTGATCCGTACGGCGCTGGCCCTGCCGTGAAACCCGCTCCGCAGACCCTAACGGCGGCCGGACTTGAGTCCTGCCGGCAGCACAGGAGCCCATCCGGAGAAGAGGCCGGCAGCCGCGGTCAGGGGAAGGCCCGCGGCACCGAGAGCCAACGCGGGCAGAGCCGTGGCGCAGTGACCGCTGAATTGGCGGTCGCTCTTCCGGCGGTCCTGCTGCTTCTGGCGATGCTGCTGGCAGGGTCTGCGGCGGGGATCACCCAGTTGCGGCTGCTGGACGCTGCACGGGCAGGTGCCAGGGCGCTCGCCAGGGGTGAAGACCCCGCCGCGGTCGACGGTATCGTCCGGAAGCTGGCCGGCCCTTCGGCCTCGTCGGCAGTGGTGCCCGGCGGCGAATGGATGAGCGTCACGGTGTCAGACCGGGCGGCCGGGCCCCTCGGGAGCCTGGTGCCGTGGACGCTGACTGCCAGGGCCGAGGCACGAAGCGAAACGCCGTCATCGGCACCGCCTCCTGCACACGGCATTGCTGCCGGACGGTCACTGTGAGCCTGCGACGCCAACAGTCCCTCGGCCAGCGCAGGAATCCCCTATCCGGTATCGAATCCGAACGCGGGTCGGGCACTGTGCTGGCCGCGGGGCTGGGCATGGTGGTTGTCATGGTCATGTCCCTGCTCCTCCTGCTGGCGCAGGCGTCGGCGTCGGCGTCCAGGGCCGCCGCCGCAGCCGACCTCGCCGCCTTGGCCGCGGCTGACGCGCTCCGCGGTGTCTCGGCGGGTGAGCCGTGCGCTGTGGCCGCGGCGGTGGCTGCCCGCCACAAAGCAACGCTCGTCAGCTGCACCCTGGGAGGCGACCAGTCCGTCGAAGTAAGTACCGGGCTGCCTGCCAGTCCCCTCCTGGGCCTCGCCACCGGCCGTGCCAGGGCGGGACCGCCGCCCTAAAGCACCATGTTCCCACCTACACCGCGTCCTACGCCTGCGCGCCCGCCTTGGAATCTTCCGGGGCTGCAGCGTCCCGTGCGTCCTTCAGCAGGACATCGATCAGGGTGACTGCCGCATCCTTGTCCAGCGGGTTGTTCTTGTTGCCGCACTTGGGCGACTGGACGCAGGAGGGGCAACCGGATTCACACTCGCACGCTTCAATCGCGTCCCTCGTGGCCTTCAGCCACACCTTGGCTTTCTCGAAGCCCCGCTCGGCAAAACCGGCGCCACCAGGATGCCCGTCATACACGAAAATCGTCGGCACCCCTGTGTCGGCATGGATTGCGGTTGAAACCCCGCCGATGTCCCAGCGGTCACTCGAAGCGACCAGGGGCAGCAGGCCGATGGCGGCGTGCTCGGCCGCATGGAGGGCGCCGGGAAACTGCGCTTCGATGAGTCCGGCGCCCGTGAGTGACCGGTTTTCCACCACAAACCACACGGCCTTGGTGAACAGGTCGCGGGCTCCCAGATCGAGGGGTTCCTCGCCCAGGACTTCATTGGAAATCAGGGCCTTCCGCTGAAAGGAGATCACTTGCGTTGTGACCTTGACGTCGCCGAAGTGCACGGCCACGTCGCCCCACTGCGCCGTCCG
The DNA here is from genome assembly GCF_040546765.1 of Arthrobacter sp. OAP107. Classification (NCBI taxonomy): domain Bacteria; kingdom Bacillati; phylum Actinomycetota; class Actinomycetes; order Micrococcales; family Micrococcaceae; genus Arthrobacter; species Arthrobacter sp. OAP107. The sequence goes on from NZ_JBEPOK010000001.1 coordinate 660,639, forward strand.
CTGGGTCTCGAGGACCTCGATCTGCGTGACGTCCCGCGCTGTCGTGTAATAGTCGGAGTTGGCCCGGCGTACCACCACGCAATGATCGTCCTCGTTCAGGTCCTCCACCACGTAGCTGTCACCCTGATGGACGTACACGGCCCCGGTATGGGCCTGGTAGTGCGTCTGCGGCGAATCCATGGTCCCCAGCAGCGAACCGGTGTCCGCGTCCACTATGCTCACCGGGCCGCCGCCGTCGGCCCGGAGGTTCACCATGGCGGCCGCGCTCTGCGGGTGGGTCCAGAACCAGCCGGCCGGGCGCCGCCGCAGGTAACCCTGTGCCACCAGCTGCCCGAGGAGTTTCTCTGCAGTTGCGCCGAACAACGGCAGCTCCGCCACGCCGATCGGGAGCTCGGCGGCAGCAGCACAGAGGTGCGGGCCCAGGACATAGGGATTGGACGGATCAAAGACTGTGGCCTCGACGGACACATCGAAGATGGCTTCGGGATGGTTGACCAGGTAGGTGTCCAGGGGATCGTCGCTGGCCACGAAGGCGGCGATGGCGTCCTGCCCGGCGCGGCCCGCCCGGCCGATCTGCTGGAAGAGGGAGGCCCTTGTGCCAGGCCAGCCAGCCACCAGCACCGCGTCGAGCCCGGAGATGTCGATGCCCAACTCCAGGGCCGAAGTGCTGGAAATGCCAAGCAGCTGGCCGGTCCGCAGCGCCCTTTCCAGGGCACGGCGTTCCTCCGGGAGGTACCCGGAACGGTAGGCCGCCACCCGTTGCGGCAGGCTCGGGTCGACCTCGTCCAGAAGCCGTTTGGTGATGGAGGAGATGGTTTCTGCACCGCGCCTGGATTTGATAAACGCGATGGTCCTGACCCGTGAGGAGACAAGGTTTGCCAGAAGATCAGCGGTCTCCGCCACCGCCGTCCTGCGCTCCTTGGCCCCGTTCTCGCCGCGGACCTCGGTGAGTGCAGGCTCCCAGAACGCCACTGTCGTGGATCCGTGGGGCGAAGAGTCTTCCGAGACTCCACGGACCGGGGCGCCAATGAGCCGGCCGAAGGACTTCTCTGGCTCAGAGGCGGTGGCGGACGCCGCAATGAACACCGGTCCGGGGGAGCTGCCATCGGTCGCGTAGTAGGCACAGATGCGCCGCAGCCGGCGCATCAGGTTGGCCACATGGGAACCGAAAACGCCGCGGTAGCTGTGTGCCTCGTCCACGATCACGTACCGCAGGCGCCTGAAGAACCCCGCCCACCAGGCATGGTTGGGCAGGATGCCAAAGTGCAGCATGTCCGGGTTGGCCAGAATGAAGTTCGCGTGGTCGCGGATCCAGCGGCGCGAGGCCTGGTCGGTGTCGCCGTCGTAGGTTTCGGCCCTGACAGTTGGGAGGTTCAGGGACCGGATCGCGGCAAGCTGGTCTGCCGCCAGCGCCTTAGTGGGGGAGAGGTAGAGCGTCACGGCGCCGTCGTCGTGGATTTTTCCGGGGTCGGACAGGACGCGGAGCTCGGACCGGTGTATTGCGTCCAGTGCGGGCAGTTGGTAGGCCAGGGATTTCCCCGAAGCAGTCCCGGTGGCGATCACCACGTGATCGCCACCGTGGGCGATGTCCGCCGCCCGGATCTGATGCCGGTACGGCTGGTGGATGCCGAGGTTGCCGTAGGCCGCGACCAGGTCGGGGTGCGCCCAGTCCGGCCACGGTTCGTGCACGGCGGCTCGCGATGGAATGGTCCGCACATGCCGGAGCTGCTCCGGGTCCGGGCCACGGCCCAGCAACGGAATCAGCGAGTCATGGGGGTTCACCCCAACATTCTTTCATCCAGGCAAAAATCCCCGAGACAAAACCAAAGAGGGCGCGTGCGGGAACGGATCAGACCACGGAGAGGTCGGAGCCCTCATCGGAGGCCGAGAGCATCAGCACATGGCACACCGAGGACCAGCCCAGATGCGAATACAGCTTCTGTCCGTCCAGGGACGCCAGCAGGAGTCCGTCCTCCACATCATGGGAGAACGCCTGCGCCGCCAGTGCCTTCATGATGAAGCTGCCCAGGCCCCGGCGCTGGAAAGAGGGTTCGGTGACTATCTTGTCGAACACAGCGGTGCCGTTGATGACTACCACGCGGCCGCTCACCGCAAGGGCGTCGCCCGAGCGCACTTCGGCGAAGTGGACACCGTTGGACTCCCACGTTCTCAGGGCCAGGTCGTCGTCCGAGAGCCACGGGTCCTCGGAGTCCTGGGTTTCCATGTCCACCACCATCATGGTCTGGGACGCTGAGGTGGCGTTGAGGTTGTGTTGCTCAGCCAGGAGCTTGTAGCGCCCCACATCGTTGGTCAGGATGGTCAGGACCCGCTTGGGGGCCTCTGCCGTCTTTGCGGCCAGGTCCGCGAACTCGGCGTCCGTGGGGTCAGAAGCGAAGTACTCCCAGTCCCCGGTCGTGTCCGCACGCAAGGCGGCGGGGAACCGTCCCTCGGTGCGCGTCTCGTAGCCCCGGCAAGCAGCCCAACCGGCTACCCAGACTTCAAGCAGATGAGTGATGTCTCCAACCATGGCTTCTGGCGTCATGTGATGAGAGTATTCCAGCGCTGTCATAAGCAACAGGGCTTTGGCGCTTGCTTATGCAATTGTGATAGGAGGCTCTTGCCCGGGCCGAATCCGTCCCCGGCGGCCACCAAGTACCCTTAAATACGTGGCTTTGAACCGAATCGTACTCTTTTATGGCTTTACCCCCATCGCAGACCCGGACGCTGTTCGGCTCTGGCAGCGTGCCCTGTGCGAAAAGCTCGGCCTGACCGGACGGATCCTCATCTCCAAGGACGGCATCAACGCCACCGTCGGCGGGGAGATCGGGGCCGTCAAGCAGTACGTGAAAACCACCCGTGAATACAAGGGCTTCCACGGCATCGACGTCAAGTGGTCCGACGGCGGGGCGGAGGACTTCCCCCGTCTGAGCGTCAAGGTGCGCGACGAGATCGTGTCCTTCGGAGCGCCCGGCGAGCTGAAGGTGGACGAGAACGGCGTCGTGGGAGGCGGGACGCATCTGTTGCCCGAGGAACTCCACGAACTCGTCGATGTGAAGAAGGCCAGCGGCCAGGACGTCGTGTTCTTCGACGGGCGCAACGCGTTCGAGGCACAGATCGGCAAGTTCAAGGACGCCATCGTCCCTGACGTCGCAACCACCCATGACTTCATCACCGAACTCGACTCCGGCAAATACGACCACCTCAAGGACCAGCCGGTCGTCACCTACTGCACCGGAGGCATCCGCTGCGAGGTGCTGTCCAGCCTCATGGTGAACCGCGGGTTCAAAGAGGTGTACCAGCTGGACGGCGGCATCGTGCGCTACGGCGAAAAATTCAAGGATCAGGGCCTCTGGGAAGGCTCCCTCTACGTCTTCGACAAGCGCATGCACCTCGAATTCAGTGGGGACGCCAAGACCATCGGCGAGTGCGTCCGGTGCCAGGCGCCCACGAGCAAGTTCGAGAACTGCTCGAATCCCAGCTGCCGCACACTCACCCTTTACTGCGCCGGGTGCGCCGCCAACCCGGAGACCCTGCGCTGCCCGGACGGCTGCGCCGCCGCCTAAGCTGGACTGCAGCGCCGCCGCATGAGTTGTACGGCGACGCCGCCGCCTGCGGGCGCACCTGACAGTAGTCCCGGCTGCGGACGCGTGTGAGCTCCAGCCTCAGATCCGGCTGATGCGGTAGGCGAAGTTGGCGTCCGAGCGCGCCTCCACCGTCACCCGAAGCACGGAGTCCTCGGACAGGTGCACCACATTGACTCGCGATGTGCCGCACCGGAGGCTCAGGTCCACCAGGGCGAACTCCGCGTCGCGGATGGTGAAAGAAACCCGCCGCTCGCTCCGGCACGCGAGGGTGAGGGAGTACGTGCCGCCCGGCAGCTGCTTGGTGGATTCGGTCTTGCTGCGGCCCCTGGCGACGCTCCCGTAGCTAGTGTGGAACACCTGTCCCTCGGCGTCGGGCAGGACTTCCTTCGCCCATTCGGTGAGTTCCTGACCCGAGACGGGCTCGTCCTCCAGCGGATCACGCGGAAGCACCGGATCCGTCACCACGGGGGCTGCATCCGGAAGTTCGCCCCGGCCGTCGTCGTAGCTGTATTCACAGCCGCCCAGGAAGGCCGCCACCAGAACAAAGAAAAGCACGACGGCGGCTGCCGGCGCCCGCAGCCAACGCTTGCGTTGCACCCGCCCCAGGAAACGATGCGCGGAGGCCATCCGTACCGCGGGCATACCCCGACTTTAGGCCTCCCGGAGGCGCCGGTACAGATGGGAATCCACCGGACGAAAAAATTCTCCCGGGCCGTCCCCGATCTGCGGGATCCGTACGGCTCCGTCGCCAGACCTGTACCGGATTACCGCGCAGGAATCAGGTGGTAGGCGTACAGCAGCGGTGCGTCCACGCTGGAGGCGCTGATCTCCATCCGCCCCGTCTTCGGCACAGTGATTCTCGCGGTTTCCCGGCTGCCGTTGCAGGCTGCCCCGGCTTCCGTCAGTTCCTTGCCGGCCAGCGTCACGGCGAAGAACGCCTTGCCGCCGCCGTCGCACGTGATGGTCAGCGTGTAGTCACCGGCCGGAACGCTGGCCGCCTCCTGGACGATCCTGTTCCGGTTGAGGATCTTGCCGGAATCCTCCAGCACTGCCTGGCTGTCGGAGGGCAGGGCGGTGGCCCGCCACCGCGGAACATCGGCGTTTTCGACGGACACCACGGGGGAGCACGCAGTAGTGGCAAGCAGGATGGCGGCGGATGCGGCCGCCCCGCCCAGGGCACGGGAAAACAGGGGTGAGCGTTCAGGCATGACTTCAAACTTACCCGTTGGAGCTGCCCTCGGATTCCTTTCGCCTCCTCCCGCTTCGCCGCGCGGCCACAAAAGAGACAAGTCTGTCTGCCTCGACCAGTACTTTGGCCATACCCGCGGAGTCCGCCAGAATTCGTTCGTCCCGGGACTCCAAGGTCACGGGGATGACACTTGCCCGCTCCGCGGTGCGCGGCGGAACGGCGGTTTCCCGATGTGGCGGTTGCGGTTCCACAGCTTCCCGATCCGGGGCCTCATGATTCGAAAGGTGTTTCTCCACGTCCTCCCGCCGGGCGCTTTCCTCGGACAGGGTCAGGGCATCGATCTTGGCGCCGCCGATCTTGTCCAGCAACTCGTAGTCCTCCTCGGTGCACAGATCGCTGGCCGCAAGGTGCTTCAGTGCCACCAGGCCAACGACGGCCCTGCTGAAGTCGCGGTCCATGGCAAGGTCGATGGCCCACTGCGTCCGTTTCCACCATTGGTCCCGCCGGTCAGCCACGCGCCGCTGGGCGAGCGTGCGCCACGCGATCCAGGCAGCAATGACGGCGGCCAGCAGCGGTGCGAATGCCACCGCGTACCGCAGCCAATCAGGATCGGCCGCCACTGCCTGGGTTCCGAGCATGGCCCCACTGTAGCTTCAGCCGCCGACAATATTCAGGCACCACAGCCACAGGTCCCCGGCCTGAGGCGCCCCAAAGGATCACGGCCGGCGCGCGGTCACGACCGGCACGCAGGCCTGGCCGGGAAATAGACTTGGCCGGTGACCGAACCAACGCACTTCACCGCCGGCAACACTCCCGACGCACCGCGCAGCGACCTGCCCGACCTCCTGAAGGCGCTGGCCGCGGACCTCCGCGAGGTGGGCTACACCCTGACGGGCGTGGCGGACATGCTGGGGGAGCCGGCGTATGCGGCCCTCAACCGTGACCAGCTCATCCCGGCACTGATCGCGACGGAACCAGCAGCCGCCGGCGAGCCGCGCACCACGGCTCTGGCCGCCGTCGTGCGTTTATGGCTTCTGGCCGTTCCGCAGGAAGCTGCGGTGCTCGACGGCGCGCTGCCGCGGACCCGCGCCGAAGGCCTCGTTGCGCTGGGGCTGGCGAAAATCACGGGGACCGGGGTAGCCGCCGAAGCGGACCTGCGCCCCTACGGCTGGGACTCCGGCGACGGCGCCGTCGAAATCTGGGTGGCAAGCGACCTCGCCGCACACCAGCGGCCCGGCGTCCTCAGGCACGACCACGTCCTGGGCATCGGCCAGGCCTCCACCACCCTGGTCCAGTCCACCATCCGCCGGCCCGCCGGAAGGGCGCTGGATCTGGGCACCGGCTGCGGCATCCAGAGCTTCCACCTGCTGCAGCACAGCGGGCACGTCACCGCCACGGACATTTCCGAGCGCGCCCTCGCCTTCACGCGCTTCAACCTCCTGCTCAATGCCGAAGCACTGGACATCGATCCGGCGCAGCCGGACGAGCGGGTGAGCCTGCGCCTCGGATCGCTCCTCGAGCCCGTTGCCGGCGAGGCGTTCGACCTCGTCGTGTCCAATCCGCCCTTTGTCATCACGCCCCGCACGGCGGGCGAGGCCGCGGCCGACCAGTTCACCTACCGCGACGGAGGCCTGCCGGGAGACGAGATCGTCGCGTCGCTCATCCGCTCCCTGCCTGATGTGCTCGCTCCGGGCGGAACGGCCCAGCTTTTGGGCAACTGGGAGATCCCGGAAGGCTCTGCATGGGATGAGCGGCCGCGAGGTTGGGCCGGTCCGGACACGGACGCGTGGTTCATCCAGCGCGAACAGGTGGGGCCGGAGCAGTACGCCGAGACCTGGCTGCAGGATGCCTCCGAAGCCCGGGACCGCCGGCACTACCAGGAGGCCTACGCCGCGTATCTGGCGGACTTCGCCTCACGGAATGTCGCCGGGATCGGCTTCGGGATGATCTTCCTGCGCCGGCCTGCCGGTGCGCGGCGGATCCATCGCTTCGAGGAGATTACCTACCCGATTGAACAACCCGTCGGGCCGCACCTGGGGGCAGCGGTCGAAAGGGCTGACTGGCTGGCGGACCACGACGTCGCGGCGGCCCACCTGCTCGTGGCCGAAGACGTCACCGAGGAGCGCCACCAGCGCCCCGGCGCCGAACACCCTGGCGTCATCCTGCTGCGCCAGGGAGCCGGGCTCCGCCGCACCAACCTGCTCAGCACCGAACTGGCGGGCTTTGTCTCAACGTGCGACGGCGACCTGACCGCCGGACAGATCATCGGTGCCCTTGAGGCGCTGCTGGGCGGGACGGAGGAGTTCGACGGCGACGCCTTCCGGACCGGTCTGCTCACCGAGGTGGCCAACCTGGTCCGGGACGGATTCCTGCTCCCCGCAGACCCCGGCTGACAGCGGTCCCACAGCGCGAACGGACAGTTGTGGCCCCAAATCCCAGCGGATGAGGGGCCACAAGTGTCCGTTCGCGCCGGGGGCGCAGCAGGAGCCGTCAGTTAATCAGCGCGCGGTCCATCCCCGGAGCGGGGACGTCCATGGTGAAGCCGCACATGCAGCGGTAGGTCACGGCGTCGGCTGCACCCACGGCCTTCACCGAGCGGATCAGGCGCTGGCCGTCCACCCGGATCGCCATTTCCAGGGAGAACTCCTGATCCAGACGCTTCATCGGCCGCCGGCAGTGCTGCGGGGTGCCCGTTTGCGCCAGGAGGGAGCCGTCGGCGGCTGCGCCGGTCGCCAGGCCTGAGCCGGCCAGTTCATGGGCGGGCAGGGCTGCCGGTGTCAATGCGTCTTCGTCGAGGGTAATCATGGTCATCCTTTGGGCTTCTCACGGGGCTGCCAACGCTGGCGGCCCCGCCGCGAACTGCTTGCGGGAGGTCTGTTTACGCATATAAGCAAAGCATGCTTAGTATTTCCGGGGCAAGCCGGCCTGTCCGAAACCGTGGTTATCAAGCATTTCTTTCAGAGCCCCGGCGTGCTGCGTAAACTGAAGGAGTGAGTACTGACAGGCCGTCTTCGGGACCGGCGGGCACACCGCCGGCGGACGCCGCGCCGCGCCGGAAAACCAGGCCGGAAAAGAAGGTGGAAATCACCGACCCCAAAGCGATCCGGGCCCTGGCCCATGCCGCGCGCCTGGAGGTCATCTCGGAGCTGTACTCCACGCAGTCCAGCCGCACGGCCACGGAACTGGCCCAGCAGACCGGGCTCACCCCGAGCGCGATGAGCTACCACCTGCGGGCACTGCAGAAGTGGGGCATCGTGGTTCCGGCCGAGGCGTCCGCCGACGCGCGCGAACGCCGGTGGAAGGCCGCGGGCACTGACTTTGCGATCAACTCGGGCGGCTCGGTGGCAGGCCCGGACTTTGCGGTGATCGACCTCGAACTGGATGCGTTCCGCCGGCGCGCCAGCGCCTATGCCCGGGCCCGGGATGAACAGCGCCGGCGCGGTGAGTCCGGGGAGCCGGCGTCGGCGGTTCTGCTCGCCAGCAACCTCCTCTACCTGACGGCCGAGCAGCGCGGCGAACTGACGGAAAGGGTTTTTGACCTGCTCCGGGACTACGAGCTGGAGGATCCCAGCCGCATTCCGCCCGGCGCCGAGCGGATCGCCACCATGTGGTCCATGATTCCGGACGACCGCACCCCGCCGGGGCCCACGGGCGGCCACGACGGCGCCTGACGGGCGCGGGGAACAGGCCTGCGCCGGGCCCCGGGGACCCGGCCGGGTAGCCGGCAGCCCGGCCCGTGACGGGGGCCACCGTTTTCCACATGACAGCGCAGAATTCTGCAAAATATGGTGAACTAGGCCAATATGGGCTGATCTGCCCGAGCAACCTTTTTCTGTAGGAGCACTGTGCCAAGCAAGGCCAAAACCGGCAAGAAACTCGTGATCGTGGAGTCTCCGGCCAAGAGCAAGACCATCGCCAAGTACCTGGGCGAGGGCTTCATTGTCGAGGCCTCCATCGGTCACATCCGCGACCTGCCGCAGCCGTCCGAGCTCCCCGCGGACCTGAAGAAAACCTCCCTGGGCAAGTTCGCCGTCGACGTCGAAAACGACTTCAAGCCCTACTACGTCGTCTCCCCGGATAAGAAGAAAAAGGTGGCAGAGCTCAAGGCCCAGCTCAAAGACGCCGACGCGCTCTATCTCGCAACCGATGGGGACCGCGAGGGCGAAGCCATCGCGTGGCACCTCCTGGAGGTCCTGAAGCCCAAGGTCCCCGTGTACCGGATGACCTTCGGCGAAATCACCAAGGAAGCCATCCACCGCGCCATGGACAACCTGCGCGACGTCGATGCCGCCCTGGTGGATGCGCAGGAAACCCGGCGCATCCTGGACCGCCTCTACGGCTACGAGATCTCCCCGGTGCTGTGGCGCAAGGTGGCGCGCGGTCTGTCCGCCGGCCGCGTGCAGTCCGTGGTCACGCGCATGGTGGTGGACCGTGAACGGGAGCGCATGGCGTTCAAGGCTGCTTCCTACTGGGACCTGACCGGCCAGTTCGGTGCCGATGCCGGCTCGTTCAAGGCCAAGCTCGCCGCCGTTGACGGCGCCAAGGTCGCCACCGGCCGGGATTTTAACGACGACGGCGAACTCACCTCGCGCAACGTGGCGCACCTCAACGAGGAACTCGCCACCTCGCTGGCTGCTGCCCTGCAGGACGCTGACTTCCGCGTCCGCTCGGTGGACACCAAGCCGTACACCCGCCGCCCGGCCGCGCCCTTCACCACCTCCACGCTGCAGCAGGAGGCCGGCCGCAAGCTGCGGTTCTCGTCCAAGAGCACCATGCAGATCGCCCAGCGGCTGTACGAAAACGGCTACATCACCTATATGCGTACGGACTCCTCCGCGCTGAGTGACGAGGCCGTCACGGCCGCCCGCCGCCAGGCCGCCGAGCTGTACGGACCCGAGTACGTTCCGCAGTCGCCCCGCGTCTACACCAGCAAGGCCGCGAACGCGCAGGAAGCCCACGAGGCCATCCGCCCCGCCGGTGACTCCTTCCGGACCCCGGCACAGGTCGCCAAGCAGCTCAGCGGCGACGAGTTCCGGCTGTACGAACTGATCTGGAAGCGCACCGTCGCCTCGCAGATGGGCGATGCCAAGGGCTCCACGGCCACCATCCGCCTGGGTGCGGTGGCGTCCGACGGACGCGACGCGGAATTCTCGGCTTCCGGCACGGTCATCACGTTCCCCGGCTTCCTGGCAGCGTACGAGGAAGGCAAGGACGAAAGCCGCGGCGACGACGACTCCGACGAGGCCCGACGCCTGCCGAACGTCGCGAAGGGTGACGGGCTGAGCGCCTCGGAGATCATCGCCGTCGGCCACGAGACCTCGCCGCCGCCGCGGTACACGGAAGCTTCGCTGACCGCTGAGCTGGAAAAGAAGGGCATCGGACGCCCGTCCACCTACGCGTCCACGATCTCCACCATCCAGGACCGCGGATATGTCCGGAAGCAGGGTTCCGCCCTGGTGCCGAGCTGGATCGCGTTCTCCGTGGTGCGCCTGCTCGAACAGCACTTCACGGACTATGTGGACTACGAGTTCACGGCCGACATGGAAGGCGACCTGGACAAGATCGCCAACGGCCAGGCCGTGGGCGCCGCGTGGCTCAAGCACTTCTACTACGGTGAAGAGGCCGATCCGGGCCTGCTGAGCATCGTGAACAACCTGGGTGAGATCGATGCCCGGGAGATCAACTCCGTGCCCATCGCGGACGGCATCACGCTGCGCGTCGGCAAATTCGGCCCCTATCTGGAGAGCTCGCTGCCCACGGTGGATCCAAAGACCGGCGAGGTGGTGGAGTCAGCCCGCGCCAACGTCCCGGAGGACCTTGCCCCCGATGAGCTCACCGCCGCGAAGGCCGTGGAGCTCATGGAAACCGCCGCTCCGGAGGAGCGGGTCCTGGGAACCGATCCGCACACCGGACACACGGTTGTTGCCAAGAACGGCCGGTACGGCGCCTACGTCACGGAGATCATCCCGGAGATGACCGAGGAGCAACTGGCCAACCTGCCCGTGGAGTACTACAAGAACGGCAAGCCCAAGCCGCCGAAGAAGCCGGTCAAGGCCAAGCCGCGCACCGGTTCGCTGTTCAAATCCATGACCGTGGAATCGGTCACCCTGGACGAGGCGCTGCAGCTCATGAGCCTGCCGCGCGTGCTCGGTGAAGATGCCGAAGGCAACCCGATCACGGTGCAGAACGGCCGCTTCGGCCCATACCTGAAGAAGGGCACGGACTCGCGGTCCATCGGTTCGGAAGAGGAAATCTTCACCATCACCCTGGAGCAGGCGCTGGAGATCTACTCCCAGCCCAAGCAGCGCGGTGCCCGTGCCGCGGTGCCGCCGCTGGCCGAGTTCGGTCCGGACCCGGTGTCGGAGAAGAACATCGTGGTGAAGGAGGGCCGCTTCGGTCCGTACATCACCGACGGCATCACCAACATCACCGTGCCCCGCAGCACCTCGCTGGAGGAACTGACCCGGGAACGCGCCGTCGAACTTCTGGCCGAAAAGCGGGCCAAGGGCCCGGTCAAGCGCACCACCACACGCAAGGCCCCGGCCAAGAAGGCTGCTGCGAAGAAGTAGGGCCCGCCGGTTGAGCCCGGATTTTCCAGGCTCAACCAGCAGGGTCATGGAATTGCTTCGTGCCCTGTGACGTGGTCGAGTAGATGCATGACTGAACAGCCGGAACCCGCAGACACCACGCCGCTGAACGACCTTGAGGAGAAGCTGGCCCGGGGCGGCCAGCCGGACGCCGATCCGGTGGACGTCATCCTGTCGTTCCTGAACAACGAGGTCTACATCATCAGTTCCGACGCGCTCGAGGGCGAGGACTCGCAGGTGGAACCGCTGGTGCTGGGCAACGCGGACGGCCAGCCGGTCCTTGCCGTGTTCTCGCACCCCAGCCGGGTGGACGCCGAGTACCTGGAGGCGGCCCCGAACGTGCTGGGCACCCAGGGCGCGGCGATCATCGCCAACATCGGCGATGAGCTGGGAATGGTCATCAACCCGGGCGCGGCCTACGGCTTCGAGATCAACCCTGAGGGCATCGCCAACATCAAGCGCGACTTCAAGCGCGCCGATGAAGTGGACCCCAACCCCGCCGGCCTCGAAGGCGAGTAACCCCCCGCGGCTGGCCGCAGACTAAAGCCCGCAATGTAAGCGACGGGTTGCGTCTGCTGCGCCGGCGGGAGGAATAATGGCAGGATGCGGCTAGGCGTCCTCGACATCGGTTCAAACACTGTCCACCTCCTGCTGGTGGATGCCCACCCCGGCGCGCGGCCGGTGCCTTTCGCGTCGCACAAACGACCCCTCTCGCTGGTGCAGTACCTCGATGAGGACGGCAACATCACCGACGCCGGCCAGCACGAGCTCACGGAGTTCGTGCTCGAAGCCTGGGAGTTCGCGGCCCGGCACAAGGCCGACGACCTGCTGGCCTTCTGTACATCAGCCATCCGCGAGGCCACCAACGGGGCCGGGGTGCTGGCCCGGGTGAAGCACGAAACCACCGTCACGCTGCAGGAGCTGACCGGCAGTGAGGAAGCGTCCATGACGTTCTTCGCCGTCCGCCGCTGGTATGGCTGGGGCGCCGGCACCGTCCTGAACTTCGACATCGGCGGCGGTTCCTTCGAAATGGCGCTGGGGCAGGACGAACTGCCGGAACTTGCAACCTCCGTGCCCCTGGGCGCGAGCCGGCTGACCCGTGACTGGCTGCACGAGGATCCGCCGTCCGCGAAGAGCGTCAAGGAACTCCGCCGGTACATCCGGACCACCCTCAAGTCGGTGGTCCGCAGCTTCAACGAGGTGGGCAGGGCAAACGTCGTGGCCGGCACCTCCAAGACCTTCCGCTCCCTGGCCCGCATCGCCGGGGCAGCCCCCAGCGCCGCAGGCCCGTACGTGAAGCGCGACCTCAACCGCACGGACCTCGGCATCTGGGCCCAGCGGATCTCCGCCATGAAGTCCGAAGACCGGCTCCACCTGCCGGGCGTTTCCGAGGCACGGGCCAACCAGCTCCTCGCCGGCGCGCTGGTGGCTGAAGCAGCCCTGGAGCTCTTTGAGTACAAGAAGATCAAGATCTGCCCGTGGGCGCTGCGTGAGGGCCTGATCCTCCGGCGGCTCGACCAGCTGGTCTTTGACGGTCCGCTGGAACCCGCGCCGCATGTGGGCGTCCCGCAGGTCCCGGCGCTGCCCGCCCTGTAGGGGGTTACCGGCCGGCTGATGGCCGCGCGATCTGGCTGCCGTCCTAGCCGAGCCGACCTAAACGAGCCTTCTTAAACGAGTAAGCGCCGGCCGGTTACGCAGAAGAAGCTGGGGGGAACACTTCTGCAACCGACCGGCGCCTTGCCAGCCCCGAAGGACCGGCTCCATCACTCGCACCTGTGAGGCGTCTACGACTCTAGCGGGGGAGTATGGGCGTTCTGCTGGATTTACCTGAAAGCGGGCTGGGAATTTGTTTGCCGAGGCCAGGGGGAGGTTAAAAGCAAAGGCACCGACGGTCTGCTGCAGAAAAATGGGCAAAACCACTGCAGACCGTCGGTGCCTGACAAGCATCCCCATGCTTGCTTCATCACTCGCACCCTCAATGAGGTAATAACTAAGTTAGGCGCCGAAGGTGTGTGGAGGCTTCGATCAGCATGTGAGCTTCCTGTGAATGGTCACGGCCTGCATCCGGCGCACTGAACTGCAATGATGGAGCAATGAGTAACCGAATCGCATTCCTTGGCTGTGGATCAATGAACGAGGCCATTCTGGGCGGCCTGCTGGAGGGCGGCACGGATCCCATGGAGGTCGTGGCCACCGTCCGCCGCGCGGAGCGGGCTGCGGAGCTGGCCGAACGGCACGCCGGCATCACGGCCATCGCGGGCAGCGAAGAACCTGACAACAACAAGCAGGCGGCGAAGGGTGCCGGCATAGTGATTCTCGGCGTGAAGCCCGTGGGCATCGCGGAGCTGGCCCGGGAAATCAGCGGCTCACTTTCCCCGGATGCGATCGTCATCAGCGTTGCCGCCGCCGTTTCCATCGCCCAGCTCGAAGCTGCCCTTCCCGCCGGCCAGCCGGTGATCCGGACGATGCCCAACACCCCGGCGAAGCTGGGCCGCGGCGTGGTCTCGGTGTCTGCCGGTACCAACTGCTCGCCCGAGCAGCTCCAGCGGGCCAAAGACATTCTTGGCGCGGTGGGGACCGTCGTCGAAATCCCGGAGGAGCAGGTGGACGCACTCGGTGCCATCAGCGGATCCGGTCCGGCCTACGCGTTCTACCTGGCCGAGGCCATGGCCGCCGCCGCCGTCGAACTGGGCCTGGACGAGGAACTGGCGCTCCTGCTGGCCCGCGAAACCGTGGCGGGAGCCGGCCTCATGCTGGCGGAACCCGGAGCCGAACCGGCGGCCCTGCGCAAAGCCGTGACCAGCCCCAACGGCACCACCGAGCGGGCCATCGCAACGTTCGATGACCGCGGGTTGCCGGCAATCATCGCCGCGGGCGCCCGCGCAGCGGCCGACCGCTCCGCCGAGATCACCAAGCAGCTCGGCTGACCCACAGCCCCCAGACGTCGGTTGGAAAAGTTAGGCACGACGACCGGCGGTGCGTTGCGGACGACGGCGGGTCGCGCCGTCGTCGGGCTTCTTACCACCCGTTACGGCCTGGCGGCGAACCGCTCCAGGAGGTCCACGTGGCCGGAGACGATCAGCATGTCTCGGGCGGACACCTTGGTCTCAGGCCGGGCGTAGGTGAAGTCCTCGCCCGGGGATTTCACGCCGACGATGGTCACGCCGTACTTGGACCGCACCTTGGACTCGTCCAGCGTGAAACCGACCGTTTCACGCGGCGGATACATTTTGACGATGGCGAAGTCGTCGTCGAACTCGATGAAGTCCAGCATGCGCCCGGAGACCAGGTGCGCGGCGCGGACGCCGGCGTCGGCCTCGGGATAGATGACGTGGTTGGCGCCGATGCGGGTGAGGATCTTGCCGTGGGAGGGCGTGATGGCCTTGACCCACAGGTGCTCGATGCCGAGGTCCACCAGGTTCACCGTGATGAGCACCGAGGACTCGATGGACGTGCCCACGCCCACCACTGCTGAGCTGAACTCCTGCGCGCCCAGCTGCCGCAGCGCGTCGATGTTGGTGGCGTCGGCCTCCACCACGTGGGTCAGGACGGGTGACCACTTCTGGACCAGGGACCTGTCACGCTCGATGGCCAGCACCTCGCGGCCCTGCTTCACCAGCTGCTCGGCGGTGGAGGAACCGAAGCGACCCAGCCCGATCACCAGAACCGGTGCGTTGTGGGCGGGGCGGTTGGGGGCGCCTGACGAATTAGCCAATGATGGGCCTCTCTTCCGGGTAGTGGTACAGCTGGCTGCGCTGGCGAAGGGCCAGGCCGGCGGCAAGCGTGACGGTGCCGACGCGGCCGGCGAACATCAGGACGGCCAGCACATAAACGCCCTCCGGCGGCAGCTCGGCACTGAGGTTCGTGCTCAGGCCGACGGTGGCGAACGCCGAGATGGTTTCGAACAGCACCCGGTCCAGGGAAGCCCCGCTGATGTGCAGGAGCAGGAAGGCGGACGCGGACACCCAGGTGGCGCCGGCGACGATCACCGAAATGGCCACGCGCATGGTGCCCTCGGGGATGGTGCGGCCGTAGACCTTGACGTCGGCGTCGCCGCGGGCTTCGGCGATGATGGCCAGGAACATGACAGCAATGGTGGTGACCTTGATGCCGCCGGCCGTTGAAGCGGAGCCGCCGCCGGCGAACATCAGGGCGTCCGTGAGCAGCTTGGTGGTGGATTCCATCTGGTTCTGGTCAACTAGGTTGAAGCCGCCGGAGCGCGTCATGACGGAGGCGAAGAGCGAGTGCGTAATCTTGTCGCCCAGGCTCATGTTCCCGATGGTGCGGGTGTTGTCCCACTCCATGAGCGCCCACAGGACGGTGCCGGCCGCTAGCAGGATGAAGGAGACCTGGATGGTGAGCTTGGTGTGCAGGTTCCACTTTTTCCAGTTGAGCCCGTTTTGCTGCAGCACCATGACGACGGGGAAGCCCAGGCTGCCCAGGAACACGCCGAGCATGAGCGGAATGAGGATCCAGAGGTCGGTCTCGTAGGGGACGATGCCGTCCGAGTGCGGGGTGAAGCCGGCGTTGTTGAAGGACGAGATCGAGTAGAAGACGCCGTGCCAGACGGACTGCCAGAAGGGTTCGCCGAGGACCATGAAGCGGGGGACCAGGGCGATCGCGAGGGCGGCCTCGATGACCACCGATGTGGTGATGACGATCCGCAGCAGGGTACCCACTTCACCGAGACGGCCCGCGTTGTTCATGGCTTCCTGGGCGATGAGCTTGCCCCTGACGCCAAGCTTCTTGCTCACCATCAGGGCCAGCAGCGAGGCCAGCGTCAGCGTGCCGAGGCCGCCGACGAAAATGCCGACGAGGATGATCAGCTGCCCGAAGAAGGACCAGTGCACGGCGGTGGACACCACCGTCAGGCCCGTGACGCAGACGGCAGAGACCGCGGTGAAGAGTGCCTGGTGCAGCGGAGTGAAGTCGCCCGTCGCCGAGGACGCCGGCAGCGACAGGAGGGCGGTGAAGAGGACGATGACCACCACGAAGGCGCTCAGGGCAAGGCGGGCCGGCGACGTGTTGGCAATGTCATCGATGAAGTCACGGATGCCCGTGAATATCCACAGGCCCTCACGCTCCGGCGTTGCGGGTTGCCAGTTGGCCGGGCTCTTGGACCTCGACTGGCTTTGGGTCATGTGCGGCTGTTCCTCGATTGACTCTGCTTCCTCCAGTAGTAAACCACTAAACCCCGCGCCGTGGCCGGGCCAAGGAACAGACCGGGCTCCGGTAGCCTGTCAGTGATGACATTCCAGCCGGGACTCAGCCTCCCCGCACTGCCAACGACGGTGGTGTGGGACGCCGCCATGACGGCGTACAACTTCGGTCCGGGCCACCCCATGGCACCCGAACGCCTGGACCTCACCGCCCGGCTGGCCGGGAGCCTGGGCCTGCTGGACCTCGCCCACGTCACGCTGGCGGCCCCGGACGTGGCCGACGACGGTGAGCTCACCACCGTGCACAGCCCGGATTTCGTCGCCGCCGTACGGCAGGCCAGCGATAACCCGGCCGCCGCGGACGCGTCCTACGGGCTGGGTACCGAGGACGACCCCGCCTTTGCCGGGATGCACGAGGCCGCGGCGCGTCTGGCGGGCGGCTCCCTCCTTGCGGCTGCCTCGATCCTGGACGGTTCTGCGGTCCGGGCCGTGAACTTCGGCGGCGGGCTGCACCACGCGTCCCGGGACCGCGCCAGCGGCTTTTGCGTCTACAACGATGCGGCTTTGGCAGTCCGGAAACTGCTCGACGGCGGCGTGCAGCGGGTGGCATATATCGACGTCGACGCCCACCACGGGGACGGGACGCAGAGCATCTTCTGGGACGACCCCCGCGTCCTCACCATCTCGCTGCACGAAACCGGCATGTCGCTGTTCCCCGGTACCGGCTTCGCCAATGAGATCGGCGGCCCCGAGGCCCGGGGCAGCGCAGTGAACGTGGCTCTGCCGGCGGGGACGGGGGACGCGGGCTGGCTGCGGGCGTTCCACGCCGTGGTTCCGCAGCTGGTGGGGGCCTTCGCGCCCGAGGTCATCGTCAGCCAGCACGGCTGCGACTCGCACCGGCTCGACCCCCTGACGCATCTCAACGTCAGCGTGGACGGGCAGCGCGAGGCCGCCACTGCCATCGCGAACCTCGCCGCCCGGTACTGCGGGGACCGCTGGGTTGCCACCGGCGGCGGCGGGTACCACATTACGGGCGTGGTGCCGCGGACGTGGAGCCACCTGATCGGCATCGCCGCGAACCGCCCGGTGCCGCTCCGCACCCCGGTGCCGGAGGCGTGGCGGACGTATGTGCAGGCGCGCTACGGCGTGGACACGCCGGAGACCATGGGCGACGACGCCGACGTCTGGTGGCGCTCCTGGGAGGTGGGCTTTGATCCCAACGACGACATCGACCGCACCGTGATGGCCACGCGCAAGGAAGTCTTCCCGCTGTACGGCCTGGACCCCTGGTTCGACTAGCACTTCACGGGGCCAACCACCGGCGAAATAGTAGATGCCATTCGGCGTATATGTCGCTAGGGTGGGTCTCATGGTGACAGACGACGTATTTGCCGTCATTGCTGAGGCAACGCGGCGCGACATTCTCGTGTCTCTCCAGTCGGGGGACAAAGCTGTGGGGGAGCTGGTCGAGGAGCTCGCCGCCAGCCAGCCCACCATCTCCAAGCACCTCAAGGTGCTGCGCGAAGCAGACCTCGTCAGCATGCGCGCGCAGGGCCAGAAGCGCTACTACGCGCTCAATCCCAAGCCGCTGGCCGGCGTCGCAAGCTGGCTGGAGACGTTCGACGTCGAACGCACGGCTTCCACCGCAGCCTCACCGGATGCACCAACCCAGCAGGCTGAGGAAGCGCAGACCGGTACTGGACGGGCGGCAGCCACGGCCAGCCCGGCGGCAGGCGGCCAGACCGCAGAGGTCCCGGACACGTTCGCGGCAGCGGGGGCCCAATCAGCCGCGGCACATGCCGGCAGCGCCGCGGACGACGCCACCCACACACCCGGGCGACCGGCCAGCGGCCAGCTGAGTCCCGCCGTCGTGGTTCCCGGCGGTCAGGTGCCCGGCAGCGCCGGCCAGGACGACACCGTCCCCCAGCAGATCGGCCGCACCGTGGGCCGCGCCGCGACGAAGGCCGCGGACCTGCTGGCTAACCTGCCCAAATTCGGCCGCAAAAAATAGCCGGGTGCGAAAGGCTACTTGCCGAGGATCCGCACGTGGTCCGGGGTCAGCTCGGAGATCTTGCTGGCGCCCAGCAGCGCCATGGTGCGGGCCATGTCCTTTTCCAGGATCTGCAGGACGCGGTCGACGCCGGCCCGGCCGCCGGCCATGAGCCCGTACAGGTAGGCGCGGCCGATGAGCGTGAAGTCGGCGCCGAGGGCCAGGGCGGCGATGATGTCCGCGCCGCTCATGATGCCCGTGTCCAGCATGATCGCGGCGTTGCTGTTGTCCGCCTTGAGCGCCTTCGATACTTCCGGCAGCAGGTGGAAGGGGATGGGGGCACGGTCCAGCTGGCGGCCGCCGTGGTTGGAGAGCACGATGCCGTCGGCGCCGTGGTCCACCACTTTGCGGGCGTCGTCCACGGTCTGGATGCCCTTGACCACCAGCTTGCCCTTCCAGGTTTCGCGCAGCCAGTCCAGGTCCTCGAAGGTGAGGGTGGGGTCGAACATCGAGTTGATGAGGTCGGCCACCGTGCCCGTGTACCGCGAGAGCGAGGCGAAGGTGAGCGGCTCGTGGGTCAGGAAGTTGAACCACCAGGCCGGGCGGTAGGACGCATCCAGGACGGTCTTCAGCGTGAGCGCCGGCGGAATGGTCATGCCGTTGCGGACATCGCGCAGCCGTGCGCCGGCAACGGCGGTGTCCACGGTGACCATGAGGGTGTCGTTCCCGGCCTTCGCCGCACGCTCGATCAGTTCGTGGGAGCGGTCGCGGTCCGTCCAGAGGTACAGCTGGAACCAGTTGCGGCCGTTCGGCGCCGCCGCCGCCACGTCCTCGATCGAGGCGGTGCCCATGGTGGAGAGCGTGTAGGGAATGCCCGCGGTCTCGGCGGCCTGCGAACCGGCGTACTCGCCCTCGGACTGCATCATGCGGGTAAAGCCTGTGGGCGCGATGCCGACGGGAAGCCGGGAGGACTTGCCCAGAATGTCGGTGCTCAGGTCGATGCTGGACACGTTCCGCAGGATGCCGGGACGGAATTCGATGTCCAGGAACGCCTCGCGGGCACGGCGCAGGGTGATCTCGGATTCCGCCGCGCCGTCAGTGTAGTCAAAGGGAGCCCGGGGCGTGCGGCGCTTCGCGATGTCGCGCAGTTCCCAGACTGTGCTGGCGCGCTTGAGCCGCGCTTCCTTGCTGAACTCGGGCTTCTTGAACTGCATCAGCGGGGCGAGGTCCGAGTACTTCGGGATGCGGCGCTTCAGCGCGGCTGGAACGGCGGCCGCTGCGGCAGCGGCGGTGGGCTGGGTGGCCGGAACATCCGTGATGTCCGGGGCCGGAGTGGTTTCCGGGTTGCTCGGCTGGATGGTGTGGGTCATGGCTTTCCTCCGTGGGCGTGCCGGGGGAAGTGAAGCCTTCCCGCTGTGGTCTAACCACACTCTAAATCATATGGTCCAACCACATCAAGTACCATGGGCTCATGCGAACGCACCAACTTGTCCTGCGGTGGATCGAGGACCAGCTCTCCGGCGGCCAGCTCGCCGTGGGCGGCCGCCTCCCGGCCGAGCGGAGCCTGGCCGAGCAGCTTGGCGTCTCCCGTACTTCCGTCCGTGAGGCCATCCGCGTGCTCGAGGCCATGGGCGTGGTCCGCGCCGGCGTGGGTTCAGGCCCGGAGGCTGGGACGGTAGTGATCTCGGACCCGACGGCGGCACTCGGCTCCGCGCTGCGGCTGCACGTCGCGACGCAGCACCTGCCGGTGGAGGACGTGGTGGAAACGCGCGTGCTGCTCGAATCCTGGGCGGCCGCCCGGGTCAGGCCGGATGCCCCCGAGCTGGACCTTGCCGGGGCCCTGCTCGACGACATGGACGAGGGCCACGCCGTCGATGACTTCCTGGCCCTGGACGTCCGCTTCCACCTGGCCCTGGCAGACGCTGCCGGCAACGCCGTGGTCAGCGCCATGATGGGGTCGCTGCGGGAGGCCATCCAGGGCTACGCGGGGCAGCTGACAGCGAACCTGCCGGACTGGGACGCCACGGCCTCACGCCTGCGGGCCGAGCACCGGGAGATTTTGGCCGCCATCCGGAAGGACGACGGCGGCCGGGCGGCTGAGCTGGTGGCCGGCCACATCCGGGGGTACTACAAAGAAGCCGGGCTGGGCCCGAAGGATTCGGACCCGGCCCGGCCGTAGCTGACTGGTGGTGCCACGCTCAACCTGCCAGCCGCCGTCGTAGTGGCCAAAGGCGCGGTGCCTGGCAAGGCCGGGGCCGTGAAATAAACTGGCGCAATGTCTCCCACCAAGCCCCGCGGGCAGTACGCCAAAGGCGCCGAACGCCGCGAGCAGATCATCCAAACCGCCACCGATGTCTTTGCCACCGAAGGCTTCGAAGGAACGGCGCTCAAGCGCGTGGCCGAGCTTGTTGGAGTCAAGGAAGCCACGCTCTTCCACTACTTCACTGGCAAGCAGGAGCTGCTGACGGCAGTGCTTGCCGAGCGTGACCGCCGCAGCAGGGAAATCGGCGGGCTGGCTGAGTTTGGCCTGCCCGTTCTGGCGAACGTGGCGGAGCGGAACAAGAAGGAACCCGGCCTGACCACGCTCTACGCCGTGGCGTCGGCGACGGCCAATGACCCCGGGCACGCTTCCCACGGCTACTTCCAGGACCGGTACTCCCGGCTCGTCGAGGAGCTGGCGCTCGACATCGGCCGGCGCCAGGAGGCGGGGGAGGTCCGGTCTGACGTCGAGGCGGAGTCACTCGCGCGGCTGGTGATCGCCGCCTTCGACGGACTCCAGCTGCAGTGGCTGTATGACAAGAAAGTTGACATGGCCGGAGGCCTGACGGAGCTCGTCGACGTGCTCCTGGATCCGGCCAAGCCCTAACCCCGGTTGCCGGCGGGACCCGTGCTTCCCCGGATCTCCAGGCGCGGCTGGAAGGTGGTCTCCTCGTCCGGTGCCCCGGCGTTGCGGATCAACGCCCGCAGGCTGTGCCACGCGTGTTCGCCGAGTTCCGTGATGGGGACCGCGGCGGTGGTGAGCGGCGGGGTGGTGTACCGGGCGAACGGGATGTCGTCGAAACCGGTGATGGAGATGTCCTCGGGAACACGGACCGCGCGTTCGTGCAGTCCGCTGAGCAGCCCCATGGCCACGAGGTCGTTGAACGCCAGCACGCCCGTAGCCCCGCTGGCCAGCACCTCATCCACCGCTTCGTGGCCGGTCTCGAAGCTGGAGCCGCCCTCGAGCATCCGGAGTTCGACGCCGGGATATGCGGCCCGGAACTTGTCCAGGCCGTCCATACGTGCCCGGTTGGAGGCGCTTCGGGCAGGGCCCGCGAGGAAGGCGATGCTGGTGTGCCCCAGCCCCACCAGGTGTGCCGCGAGTTCCTGCACCCCCTGGCTGTAGTCCACCTCGAGGCTCGGCACGCGCGCTTCCGTGGTGCTGCGGTTGATCAGGACCATGGGGTGCAGTGACGGCGCCAGTTCCTCGAGTTCGGCGTCGCCCATGCGAGGCGCACACAGCACCAGCCCGTCGCAGCGCCGCCGGGCTTCCCCCGCCAGGATCGCCTCCTCGCTGGAGACTTCCGAGGAGTCGGCGATGAGTACCCGGTAGCCGTCCTGGGCTGCGGCCATACTCAGCCCGCGCAGGATGCCTTGGAACGTGGGGTTGGCGAGATCCGGCACCACGATGCCGATGGTGTCGGTCTTGCCCAGGGCCAGGCTGCGGCCCACGGGATTCGGCTGGTAATTCAGTTCGGCCGCTGCGTCCCGCACGCGCTGGGCAATGGCGGGATCCACGGTGAAGTTGCCGTTCATTACGCGGGAAACGGTGGCGTGCGAGACGCCGGCCTTGATGGCGACGTCCGCGATGCCGATCCGGCGGGGGCCGGTTTTCCTGCCCATGTGCTTCCTTCCTATCTCCACCGCCGTCCGCCAGTGGGGGTCCTGCGGCAGATGGTTGACGCGCTCGCCGGTGACTTGATACAAAGCTTATAACGTTTCGAGAAAACGCTTTCTCAGGATTCTTCCTTCATTGTGGGCAGGGCGTCAAGCGGCCCGCCAACCGCCTTTGGAAAGGGACCACCCATGGTCAATGTCGACACCTCCCAGCAGCCACAGCCGGAAACCAAAACGCGGACCACGCGGTCCCGCATCGCCCTGATCGGCACCGGCGGCCGCTCGGAAATGTACATCCGCGCCATCTTCGGCCAGCACGCGGATGTGGCCGAGCTGGTGGCCCTCTCCGACGCCAATCCCGGCCGCGTGGAGTACTACCAGCGGCTCATTCGGGAACTCGGGGCGGAGGGAGCCGCTGACTCGTTTGAACCCGGCAACCTGACCGAATACATCAGGGCCAATGCGATCGACCGCGTCATCGTCACCACCCCCGACTACACCCACGCGGACTACATTGTCGAGGCACTGGAGGCGGGGGCCGACGTCGTGGTTGAGAAGCCGCTGACCATCGATGCCGAGGGCTGCCGCCGCATCACCTCGGCCGTGGCGGCCACCGGTCGCAACGTGGTGGTCACGTTCAACTACCGCTACTCCCCGCGGAACAGCGCGCTCAAGCAGGTCATCCAGGACGGCGTGATCGGCAAGGTCACGTCCATCGACTTCAGCTGGGTCCTCGACACGGTCCACGGCGCGGACTACTTTCGCCGCTGGCACCGCGACAAGCAGAACTCCGGCGGCCTGCTCATCCACAAGGCATCCCACCACTTCGACCTGGTGAACTGGTGGATCGACGACGTTCCCGAGCGGGTGTACGCGTCCGGCGGGCTGCGGTTCTACGGCGCCAAAAATGCCGCGGAGCGCGGCCTGGGCGCCCGGCCCGAGCGGGGCACCACCGCGGGCACCACAGGCAAAGACCCCTTCGCCCTGGACCTCCGCGAGGACGAGCGGCTGCGCGGGCTGTACTACGACAATGAGAAGTTCGACGGCTACCGCCGGGACCAGGACGTCTTCACCGGGGGCATCACCATCGAGGACAACCTGGCGCTGACGGTGGATTACGACGGCGGGCCCACGCTCAGCTACTCCCTGAACGCCCACAGCCCGTGGGAAGGCTACCGGGTGGCCGTCAACGGCACCGAAGGCCGGGCGGAGCTGGAGGTGGTGGAGCGTGCCGCCGTCGTCCACAGCACCGACAAGAAGACCGTGGTGGACCCGTCCGCCACGCCCGTGGAGGAGGACGACGCCGTACGCCGCAACGGTGAGCGCCTCCTGGTCCAGCGCCACTGGGAGCCCGCCTACGAGGTGCCCATCGTCAACGGCGAGGGCGGCCACGGCGGTGGCGACAACCTCCTGCTCTCCGACCTCTTCAACGGCCCGGGCGAGGACCCCCTCGGCCGCCCCTCCGGCTACCTCGACGGGCTGCGCTCCGTGTCCGTGGGCATCGCGGGCAACCTGTCGCTGGAAACCGAGCTCCCGGTCCACATCAGCGAGCTTGGCCTGGGCGTGGAACTGCGCCGCGGCCGGGCCTGAACGCAGCAGGAACAGGAAACAACACCATGAGCAGAATTCTTGTCACCGGCGGCGCCGGACGCCTGGGGCGCAGCGTGGTCGCCGGCCTCGCCAAGGCGGGCCACGACGTGGTCTCGGCGGACCGGGACGCCGTCCCGGACGGCACGTTCCCGGCCGGCGTCGAACAGGAGACGGCGGACCTGCTGGGCCCCGGCGAGGCGTTGCGCCTCCTGGAACGCACAGCGCCCGACGCCGTCATCCACCTCGCTGCTATCGCCGTGCCTTTCAGCGCGCCTGAGGACGTTATTTTCAGCACCAACACGCGGCTCGCCTTCGCGGTGGTCAGTGCGGCCAGCGAACTCGGGATCGGGAAGATCATCACGGCCAGCAGCCCCACCGTCCTGGGTTACGGCTCGCCCGCCGGCTGGCTGCCGGAGTGCTTCCCGGTGGACGAAGCCACCACGCCCCGCCCGTGGAACGCGTATGCGCTGTCCAAACTGATTGCCGAGCAGACGGTGCAGATGTTCGCCGCAGCGCAGGGGGACCGTATCCGCTATGCGGCCTTCCGGCCCTGCTACGTGATCTCGCCGGAGGAATGGGCGGGCGCTCCCACCCAGCAGGGGCACACCGTTCGCGAGCGGCTCGCCGACCCTGCCCTGTCCGCGGCGGCACTCTTCAACTACGTGGACGCCCGGGACGTGGCCGACTTCCTGGACGTGTTGCTGCGGAACATGGACTCCATCCCCAACGGCGAGACGTTCTTCGTGGGCGCCGCGGATGCGCTGGCCACCGAACCGCTGGCCGCGCTTCTGCCCAGGTTCGTTCCCGGCAGCGAAGCGCTCGCCGCCGGGCTCACGGACAGCAGCCCCGCCTTTTCCATCGACAAAGCCAAGCGGCTGCTCGGCTGGGAACCCCAACGCACCTGGCGCACCGAACTCGGCCAGGCGGATCTCGTTGGCGCCGCCACGGGATTCACCACCACAGCACCTGCCACACCCGGATCACAGGAGACCAAATGAAACTCGACGGCGTGCTCTTCTTTCCCGTCACCCCCTTCGGCGCCGACGGCGCAGTGGACGTTGAGGTCCTGAAGGAACACATCGCCTCGCGCCTGGCGCACCGCCCCGGCGGGGTATTCCCGGCGTGCGGTACCGGCGAATTCCATGCCCTGAGCATCGACGAGGTGCGCACCGTGGTGACTGCCGCCGTCGAAACCGTCAACGGCCAGGTGCCCGTCATCGCCGGCGCCGGCGGCCCCCTGGGGCACGCGCTCGCCGCCGCCCGGGCGGCCGAGGAGGCGGGCGCCGACGCCCTGCTGGTCCTGCCGCCGTACCTGGTCACCGGCCCAGCCGACGGCGTGGCGGCCTACGTCGAGGCGGTGGCCGGCGCGAGCAGCCTGCCGGTCATCGTGTACCACCGCGGCACGGCCAGGTTCACGGCAAAGGCCATTACGCAGCTCACGGGCAACCCCAAGGTCATCGGCTTCAAGGACGGCATCGGGGACGTTGGCCTGGCCCAGGAGATCGTCTCCGCCGTCAAAGCCAGCGGCCGCGACGACTTCATGCTCTTCAACGGCCTCCTGACCGCCGAACTGACCCAGGGAGCGTACCGCGGGCTGGGCATCCCGCTGTACTCCTCGGCGGCCTTCGCCATGGCCCCGGAAATCGCCACCGCCTACTATGACGCCTACACGAGCGGCGATGAGGAGCGCCGACAGGCCCTGCTCGAGGGCTTCTACACGCCCCTCGTGCGCCTGCGCGACCAGACGCCGGGCTTCGGCGTCTCCCTGATCAAGGCGGGCCTGCGCCTCAACGGCCTGGCCGTCGGACCGGTCCGGCCCCCGCTGGTTGACCCCGACGAGGACCAGCTCGTGGAGCTCAAGGCGATCCTGGCCAAGGGCCACGAGCTGGCCGGCCGCTGATGCCGGCCAGGATCACGGGGCTGCACACGCGCCTGATTACTGTACCGCTGCGCCGCAGCTGGGGTGCTGATGCACCCGAGAACCACATCATCGCCACCAGCCTTTTTACGGACGACGGCGGTGCGGGGCACGGTTTTTCGTGGACGCCCACCATCGGGCCGCAGGCGGTCAAGGCTCTCCTTGACCACGACATCGCCCCCTTCATTACGGGGCTGGACGCGAACCCGGAGGCGGTCTGGGACCAGCTCTGGAAGCGGCTGCACGAGGCCGGCGGCGGCGGGCTCACCACCATCGCGATGGCCGGCGTCGACCTCGCCCTCTGGGACCTCGCTGCCCGGACCGCCGGCGTGCCGGTCGCCGCGCTGCTGGGCCAGCGGCAGGAATCGGTGGAGGTCTACGGCTCGGGCGTGAACCTGCACTACACCCTCGAAGAACTCGTGGCCCAGACCGAACGGTGGGTGGCCGCCGGACACCAGGCCGTGAAGATCAAGGTGGGCAAGCCGGACCTCGCCGAGGACGCCGAACGCGTGGCCGCGGTCCGCTCGGTGCTCGGCCCCGACCGCCGGCTCATGGTCGACGCGAACCAGCGCTGGGACCTCCCCGCTGCCCTCCGTGCCCTGGACGTGCTGGGCCAATACGGCCTGGACTGGCTGGAGGAACCCCTGCGCGCCGACGACCTCTCAGCCTACCGCCGCCTGCGGAAACAGTCGCCGGTACCCATCGCCCTCGGCGAGAACGTCCACACCATCTACCGTTTCCGGGACTTCATCGAGGCCGAGGCGGTGGACATCATCCAGCCCAACATCATCCGGGTGGGCGGCATCACGCCGTTCCGCCGCATCGTTGAGCTGGCCCGGGCCAACAGCATCCGGGTGGCGCCGCACCTGCTGCCCGAGCTGTCCGGCCAGCTCGCCCTGACCCTCGCCGAGGCGGTCAGCGTGGAGGACGTGGAGGACGCTTCCTTCGAAAAGCTGGGGATCCTGGCCGGCCAGTCGCCGGTCCGGATCCGCGACAGCCGCCTCTACGGCACCGGACTGCCGGGCCTCGGGTTCAGCTTCACCGCCGCGCTCCTGCCCGAGCCGCGCGACCGCACCCTGGACCTGCCGGCGGACCCTGCGTTCCGGCTCTCGTAGGTTCCCGCCACCCAACCGAGTAGCAGCTCAGGGCGTTCCCAGACCTGGGAACGCCCTGAGCTGCTTATTAGTTGGGTCAGCTAAAGCTGGAGGGTCAGCGGCCGGGGGAGTCCGTTGACGTTCGATGCCGGCCACCTCTGATCGAGCGTCAGGACGCCGGTTCCTGCCGCCGTCAGCTGCACAGTGTCCTCGATCTTGACGCCCGGGCCGGACGGATTCCAGGTGAAGGTCTGGTTGGGCACCACGACGTCGTCAGTGGCGGCTGTGGCACGCGGGTCGCGGCCGGCGTAGCCTGCGGGTCCGCCCTGGTGGTGCAGTGTCCACTGGTCGGCGCCGAAACCGTGCCGGGCGTACGCGGCCTGGATCTTGGCGAAGATGCCGCCGAGCCTGGCACCGGGAACCGTGGCTTCAAAAATGTCCGCCTCGACCGCCGTGATGCGCTCCTCGGCGTCCCGCTCCGCTGGCGTCCCGCCGTCGAACCGCACCCATCTGGTCAGGTTGGCCACCAGGCCGTGCCGCCGCGCGCAGACCACGGCCATCGCGCGCCGGCCCAAGGGAGCGTGGGTGGGGAGCGGATGCCGGAACGCGCTGCGGGAGCTGCCGTTGCAGAGCAGGACCAGGGGCTCGGCGCCGGCCGCGACGATCCGGGCGGCCAGGGCGGATGCAACTTCGAACTCGGTGGTCTCCGGCGTCGTCCGGGACAGGACGTCGGTCATGGCGCGGGCGGCGTCGGCGCACAGTTGCGCGTAGCGGGCGCTTTCACCGGGCAGCATCGGCTGCCGCGCCGCCCGCAGTTCCACTGCCACGGCCTTCTCTGTCAGCGGCTCGCCCGGTCCGGCCAGTGCACCGATGGCGTCGGGTGAGCTGACCGTGCCAGGGAACCGGGTGAAGCTCGACGCCGGGTGGCAGCTCTTCGGCGGCGAGGCGTTCCGCCTCGTTATTGAAGGTGATGAGGTGGTCGCCGCCACGGTCCACGAGGAGCGCCGCGATCGGGTCGCCCGCCAGGCTGATGTGCATGCGGCTGCCGTCCAGGTACCACGTGAGGGCGGTGTGGCTGGTCAGGAGCAGGGCGTCGTGTCCCTTGGCGTCCAGAATGTCCAGGACCCGTTGCCGTTTGGCGGCCCTGTCGTTGGGGTTGCCGGCCAGGGGGATGCCTGCCACGTGGGTTGGAGCCGGTCCTGTTCCGGCCGTAGCGGTTGCGGAAACGTTCATGTGGTTTCCCCCCAAAGATTCGGTGAGTCGTGCAATGTCTGTGGTGCTCAGGATTCCGTCGGCGACCAGTACCGTGACGGTGCGCCGGACGGGGTTTTCCCGGGTGGCGAGGACCGGACTGTCCCAGGCTAGCGAGAGCCCGACCCCCGGGTAGCCGGCCAGCCGGACGAACCATGGATCCGGTGCCTGCGGTGATGTGAGAAACACCAGGGTGGCCTCGTCGCCACTCCCGGGTGTTCCATCTGTCCCGAACACTCCGCTCCAAGCCAGCCACGGGGCAACCGTTCCGTGCACGGCGTCCTCGCCTTCGGCGCCGGCGGTCCGGACCTGCGAGCCATGGGTGGGCGGCAGCCGCCAGAAAAAGCCGCCGTATCCGCCGTTTTCCCGGCCGTTGGAGCCCGGGCTGCCGAGAGCCACCGGCTCAGGTCCGGCAGGCGCAAGTTCGAAGTCCAGCGTCAGCTTCCACACGGACGGGCTGACGGCGTCATACCGCCAGTGCCGCTGCTCGGACAAGACAGCCACCCCGTCGGGGCCGACCCAGCGCAGAGTCTGGCGCAGGGAGCAGGGGGTCCGGGCCGTGTCCTCTATTTCGATGCGGCCGTGGTCGTCCCGCCACACGTAGCCGCCCGCCTGGCGAGTATACGTGCGCCCGCCCCAGAAGTTCACGCCGGCAACGTCCTGGAGGGCGACTCCGGCCCCCAGGTGCCAGACGTGGTCAGCGGGCAGGTGGTCGGTGACAACCGTGCCGGCCAGAGTACGAACCGGATGCAGGTAAGGCCGCGGGGATGAGATGGGCTGAATGCGGCCACCGTCCTGATGGCTTGCCAGTTCGCGTCCGTCGAGGGTGAGAGTGGCGGCTGGCTCCAGCGGTCTGGCCCACCGCGCGCCCAGCTCGGCGAACGTTGCCTGGGCGAGGGTGGCCCGTTCGATCAGTTCCGCGATTCCCGCCACGACGGGGTGGGCCTCATCGCCGCTGCCCTCCCACTTGATGTACCTGTCCTCGATCTGCTGCGGGGCCGGTGCCGTGCGGATTGCTTCGAGCACCGCCATAAAGGCTCCAGAACCTGACAGCGGGCTGAGCAGCTCTCCGCCGGAGGCACGTACCTCCAGCAGATTCTCCAGCAGATCCGTGCGGAGGAACACTTCCCGGCGCTCGCCGTTGTCAGTGCTCACCACCAGTTCATCCTCCGTGTAAAAGAGCACAGCCTTGCCTGCCGTGCCGAAAACAGTAATGGACGGACGTGTCTGCCGGGCGGCGCAAAGGGTAAGTGCGCAGGTGAGAATCTCTCCGCCGGAGGTGCGCACCCGAATCACGGACGTGTCGTCGCTCTCAGTATGGTGGGCGCGGTAGAGATCAGTTTCCACGCTGGCCACGTCATCAAGGGTGCGGGCCGCGGCGATGCTGAGACCCGTCACCACGGCGTGTGCCAGCGCGTTGGTGGCAACGCCGTCAACAACATCGGTTCCGTTGATTGCCCGCTTCCCGGCCCAGCGCGAGCGCTTGAAGTAGCCGCGGGTCCTGAGCCAGGTTCCCGTGGCGCCCAGTCCGAGCACGTCACCGATTTCCCCGTCCGCGATAAGCCGCCGGATGGCGGGCAGCGCGTCAGACCCCAGGCTCTGGAAGCCAACCTGGACGAGCCGGCCTGCAGACTCGGCGGCCTGCACCAGTTCCTGGAACTGCTGCAGGGACGCTGCCGGCGGCTTCTCTACATAAACGTCCGCGCCCGCGGATAGGGCAGCCATGGCGAGGGGAACATGCGTCTGGATGGGGGTAGCCAGGATGACTATATCTGGAGCGGTCCCCGCCTGAAGGAGATGATCGAGCGTTTCGAAGACGGCTACGGAGTCCTTGAGGACTCCGTCTGCGGGAGGGCGGGGGTCCGCCACAGCCACGAAATCGAGCACTCCGGAGGCCTGCAGTCGGGCAAGGTTGGCCAGGTGCCGCGCACCGAAACCGTGTACGCCGACGAGGGCTATCCGGGGCACCGGGTTCTGTGCCCGTTGGGGAGCGGCGGCAGGGGAGGGAGCGAAGGCAGAAGATTGCGACATGCGAATTGATCCTTGCGGGAAAGTAAGTAACTGCTGGACAGGGAGGACAACGCAGGCATTAACACCGTACCTGAGAAAACGCTTTCTGGCATCTGCCGTAGTGTGAGCCTTTACCGGTTTAACCTGGCATGGAAAGCGGTTTCCTCAATTTCCGAAATAGTCTGTACATCACCTTGGAAAGCGTTTACCGTTGTACCGACCGCTTCCCGAAAGTGACGAAGGGCACAACGCACTTCCCCTGAACGAAGCATTAATCCGCGGCACGGGGCGGCCCTGGGACAACCTGGGGCGGACCGCCCGCGCGGGAATGGCCACGATGACCAAAGGAGACCGCATGGCCGCTCAACACATACCTAAGCCGCAGCGAGCGAGGTGCGCGAAGTGAGTGCCATCACCGAACTCACGTCCCTCTCACGCCGCAAGGGGCCGAAGACTGCCGAAGAAAAGAAGGCCAGCGGGCGGGACAATAAGGCCGCCTACATCTTCCTGCTGCCGTGGCTGGTGGGACTGGTGGCCATCACCGTCGGTCCCATGCTCATGTCGCTGTACCTCTCGTTCACCGACTACAACCTGATTCAGGCCCCGGAGTGGGTGGGCCTGGAGAACTTTCAGCGGATGTTCACCGACGCGAGGCTGCACAATTCGCTCGGGGTGACGTTCACGTATACTCGTCGGCGTTCCGCTGCAGCTGGCGGTTGCCCTGCTGATCGCGCTGGTGCTGGACAAGGGCCTGCGGGGCCTGCCGTTCTACCGCTCTGTCTTCTACTTGCCCTCGCTGCTCGGCGGCTCGGTGGCCATCGCGATCCTGTGGAAGCAGATCTTCGGCACCACCGGCCTCGTGAACCAGGTGCTTGCCCTTGCCGGCATCGAGGGTCCGGGGTGGATCTCTGACCCGGGTACGGCGCTGGGATCGATCATCCTGCTCCATGTGTGGACCTTCGGCGCTCCAATGATCATCTTCCTCGCCGGCCTGCGCCAGATACCCAACATGTACTACGAAGCCGCCGAGGTGGACGGGGCCACCAAGTTCCAGCAGTTCTGGCGCATCACCCTGCCGCTCCTGAGCCCCATCATCTTCTTCAACCTGGTGCTGCAGATCATCGGGTCATTCCAGTCGTTCACCCAAGCGTTCATCGTCTCCGGCGGCAACGGCGGCCCTTCGGATTCGACGATGTTCTTCACGCTCTACCTGTACCAAAAGGGCTTCGGCCACTTCGATATGGGCTACGCCTCCGCCATGGCCTGGTTCCTGCTGGTCATTATCGGCGCATTCACCGCCATCAACTTCATCGCTGCAAAGTATTGGGTTTTCTATGACGACTAAGCTGGAGACGCTGCCCGCCCCGAGCAAGAAAGCTCCGGCCGGCAAGCCAACGAACTCCCGAGGGCCACGCAAAAGGCGCGAATCACGAGGCAGCCTTGCCTTTAGCCGGAGTGCACGGACCAAGGCGCTGATCAAACATGCGATCCTGATCGTCACCGGCGGAGTCATGATCTACCCGCTGCTGTGGATGGTCGTTTCCTCGCTGCGCGCCAATGAGCTCATCTTCCGCGACCCCGGCCTTTGGCTCAACACCCTGGAAATGGGCAACTACACGGACGGATGGTCGGCGCTGACCCACCCGTTCGGCCACTACATGATCAATTCCGCGGTGGTTGTGCTGGGATCAATCCTGGGCAACCTGATCTCGTGCTCCATGGCCGCCTACGCCTTCGCCAGGCTCCAGTTCACGGGGCAGAAGATCTTCTTCGGCATCATGCTGCTCACCATCATGCTGCCGTTCCACGTGGTGATTGTCCCGCAGTACATCCTGTTCTCGCAGATTGGCTGGGTGAACACCTTCTGGCCGCTTATCGTTCCGAAGCTCCTGGCAACAGATGCATTCTTCGTGTTCCTTATGGTCCAGTTCATCCGGGGCATCCCCAAGGAGCTTGATGAAGCGGCGAGGATTGACGGCGCCGGCCATCCGCGGATTTTCCTGCGCGTGATTCTGCCGCTCATGGTCCCCGCGCTGGCAACCACCACCATCTTTACCTTCATCTGGACCTGGAATGACTTCTTCGGCGCCCTCATCTACCTGACGGACCCGGACATGTTCACTGTTCCCGTTGCGCTGCGGGCCTTTGTGGATTCGCAGTCGGCCACCAGCTGGGGCTCGCTCTTCGCCATGTCCATCGTTTCCCTGCTGCCCGTGTTCCTGGTTTTCCTCTTCGGGCAAAGATTCCTCATCAAGGGAATCGCCACGACCGGCATCAAGTAGGCGCGACCGAACACCGGGCCCGGTCCACGTGCTAAGGGACCGCTGTGCACCCGGATGCTTGTGATACAAGATAACTACTTAAAATATTAGTTGGAAAGCGTTTTCCTCATCCTTCAAGATCAAAGAAGATCGGAGTGAACTGTGCAACTGTTCTTCAAGCCATCCACTGATGCCGAGGCCGGGCGGCGCCAGGTAGCCAAGACCCCGCGAAGGCTGCGAAAGGGGGCAGCGGTTGCTGCCGCAGCCGCCGTCGTCCTTGCACTCAGTGCCTGCGGCGGAGGATCTGCCGCCCAGAGCCCCGACGGAAAGGTAGAACTCCGCTTCTCCTGGTGGGGCAGCGACAAGAGGGCGCAGGTAACCCAGGAAGCCATCAAGGCCTTCGAAGCCGAGAACCCGAACATCAAGATCAAGCCGGAGTACGGCGACTGGAGCGGTTACTGGGACAAGCTGGCCACGCAGGTGGCTGCGAACGACGCTCCAGACATCATCCAGATGGACGAGAAGTACATCACCGAGTACTCCAGCCGCGGAGCCCTGCTTGACCTGTCGAAGTACGGCATCGACACCTCCAAGCTCGACGAGGCCACCCTGAAGGCAGGTCAGAGCGACGACGGCCTGAGGGGTATCCCGGCCGGCATCAATGCAGCCACCATCCTTGCAAACCCGGCTGTGTTCAAGGCTGCAGGCGTGGCATTGCCCGACGACGCGACCTGGACGTGGGATGACTTCGAACGGATCTCCGCCGAGGTAACGGCGAAGTCCCCGAAGGGCACCTACGGGGCGGCCGCGTACGGGACCGATGAGGCATCCCTCGGAGTATGGCTGAGGCAGAACGGAAAGTCCCTCTACACGGAAGATGGCAAGCTCGGCTTTGAGCCGGCGGACATCGCCGCCTGGTGGGCGTTCCTCAAGCAGATGAGTGAGGCCAAGGCAGTTCCCTCCGCGTCGGAGGTTGTTGAAGCTGACGCCGCGCCCCTGGACCAGAGCGGTCTCGCAAGGGGTAAGAACGGCCTCGCCTTCTGGTGGTCCAACCAGCTTCCCGCCCTTGAAAAGGCCGCAGGCTCAGAACTGAAGGTTCTGAGGTTCCCCACAAAGACCGGCTCCGCTGCTGATGCCCAGCTCTGGTACAAGGCGTCACAGTTCTGGTCGGCATCCTCGCGGACCAAGCACCCTGAGGAGGTCGCCAAGTTCATCAACTTCCTGGCGAACGACGCCAAGGCCGGTGAGGCACTCCTGGCCGACCGCGGTGTCTACCCGAACACCGATGTGCGCAAGGCGATTTCCGCCAAGCTGACCCCTGCAGACGTCAAGGTTGTGAAGTTCATCGACCAGATCAAGAACGAACTCGGTGAGGCTCCTGCCCCGCCGCCGAAGGGCGCGGGTGCCATCCAGGAAATCATCAAGCGCTACACCTCGGAGGTGCTGTTCAACAGGCTCTCCCCGGATGAAGCAGGCAAGAAAGCAGTGGACGAGATGAAGTCGGCGATCAGCGGCTAGCTCCCCTGGCGCGGAATACCCCGAGCAGTCTCCCACCGGAGAGTGCCCGGGGTTTTCCGTTCCCGGATGAAGACTCAGTCCTCGGCGATCACGGCCACCGCTCCGCCGGGAACGAGTCCGCCGAAACGTCCGCCGCCCAGCAGTTCCTCGCCGTCGGCCTTCACCGCCGCGTCCTCCCGGCCGTGGTTGATGGCGAAGAGGAAGCGGCGCCCGTCCGCCGTGACCCGCCGGGTCAGTTCGACGCCGGCAGCGGCTTCCGCGGCGGCCCCCACTCCCGCTTCGGCCAAGAGCCTGTCCAGAAGCCGCCCGATGCCGTCGCTGTCCGGCAGCGTGGCCAGGTACCAGGCGGCGCCACGGCCGGCGGTCCTCCGGGTCAGGGCCGGGACCCCCTCCAACGGGTAGTCCGTGAAGGTTGCCACCGCCTCCGCCCCCGCAAGGTGGACGTGCTCGCTCCAGACCCGGCCGACGGTGCCGTCGCTCAGGGTCACCTCTCCGCCCTCAAGCAGCGGGTGGAACTCCTCGGTCCGGATCCCCAGCAGTTCCCGGAAGGCGCCCGGATAACCGCCAAGCCTGATGTGGTCCCGTTCATCGACAATGCCGCTGAAGTAGCTGACCAGCACCGTGGCGCCGGCCTCGGCCGCGCCGGCGATGTTGGCGGCGGCGGCACCGGTGACGCAGTAAAGCGTGCACACCAGGACCAGGTCATAGCCAGTGAGGTCCGACGTCGGATGGACGAAGTCCACGCCCACGCCGCGCAGGAAGAGCGAGCGGTGGAACGCCCGGATCAGGTCGAGGTACTTCACATCCTCGCTCGGGTGCGAGTCCAGTTCGCTGGCCCACCAGGCCTCGTAGTCGAACACGATGGCCACCCGGGATTCCACCGAGGAACCCTTGACGGGGCCGAGCCGCTTCAGCGCTTCGCCCAGGGCCACCACCTCGCGCCACACCCGGGTGTCGCGGCCGCCGTGCGGCACCATCGCCGAGTGGAACTTCTCGGCGCCGGCAGCGCTCTGCCGCCACTGGAAGAACATGACGGCGTCGGCGCCCCGGGCCACGTGCGCCAGCGAGTTCCGCAGCATTTCACCCGGCATCTTGGGCTGGTTCCGCGGCTGCCAGTTCACGGCCGACGTCGAGTGTTCCATCAGGATCCACGGCCCGTTGCCCGCGACGCCGCGCGTGAGGTCCGCGCTGAACGCCAGTTCGATCTCCCGCTCCGGGTCCGCGGCTACCAGGTAGTGGTCGTTCGCCACGACGTCCAGGTCCTTTGCCCACTCGAAATAGTCCAGGGACTTCGTGGCGCTGGACACCATGAGGTTGGTGGTGGCCGGAATGCCGGGGGTTACCTCGCGGATCACCGCCAGCAGGCTCCGGTAGTAGTCCATGAGCGCCCAGGAGCTGAACCGCTGGAAGTCCAGCCGCTGCGTCGGGTTGAGGGTGGTGGGGGCCGCCCGCGGCGGAATGATCTCCTCAAACGTGGCATAGTGCTGCGACCAGAAGGCCGTGCCCCAGGCCTCGTTCAGCGCCCCGATGCTGCCGTAGCGACGCCCCAGCCAGTGCCGGAACGCCGCGGCGTCCTCATCGCCGTAAAACTCCGAAACGTGGCAGCCCAGCTCGTTGTCCACGTGCCACAGCGCCAGCGCCGGGTGGTCCCTGTACCGTTCGGCCAGCTTCCCGGTAATGCCCGCGGCATACCGGCGGTAAACAGCGGACGACGGCGAGTAGTGCCGCCGGGAGCCGCGTTCCAGGACGGTGCCCTCCGCGGTGACCGGCAGGACTTCCGGATGCTTCCGCACCAGCCAGGCCGGGGGAGCGGCCGTGGCGGTGGCAAGGGCCACCTTGATGCCCGCGCCGTCCAGGCTGTCCAGCACCTCGTCCAGCCAGCCAAAGTCGTATTCCCCTTCGCGCGGCTCCAGGAGTGCCCAGGAAAAGATCGCGACGCTGAGGAGGGTCACGCCGGCCTCCTTCATGAGGCCAATGTCCTCCAGCCGTACATCCACAGGCCACTGCTCGGGGTTGTAGTCACCGCCGAACGCCAGGCCGGGGCCGCTGTTCCAGGCCGGGATTGGCGAAGCAGGGTTTTGCGGTGGCATGGGACTCCCTTAGTGGGCGGAGGATGCGGCTCAGCGATCGTGTTCCGACCTTACGCCGAAGCCACCAGTGATGCGACGGCGGCCGGCGACAGCTCGCCGTCGCACACCCACACGCTCAGGCTCCGCCGCAGCGATTCCCCGGCGGCCAGCGTCACCGGCCGGTCCCACGCCAGGGCGGACCCGACGGCGGGGTAGCCGGAGCAGCGGACAAACCACGGATCGGCGTCCTCGGCCGGCGCGCTGAAAACGAGCGTCGCGGGCTGCCCGGACCGGATGCCGGGCACCTCGCCGAAGGAGGCGGTCCACGCCAGCCACGGCGCAACGGAACCGTGGACGGCCGGTTCCCCCTCGGCGTCGGATGTGAAGATGCGGGCGCCGCTGCAGGCCGGAAGCCGCCAGAAGAAGCCCCCGTAGCCGCTGCCCGCGGCGCCGTTGGAGCCGGGGCTGCCCAGTGAAACATCGACGACGGCGGTCAGCTCCGGCCCCAGGTCCAGGCGCCACACACGTTCGCCCAGGATCTCGTGGCTGAGGGTCCGCTGCTCGGTCAGCAGGGGCTGTCCGTCCGCTCCGAGCCACCGGAGCTGCCGGGTGTCCGGTTCGTCCGCATTGGCGGAGAGTGGTTCGATCCGGCCGTGGTCCTGCCGGGACACGTACGCGCCCGCGTCCCCCAGGTAGGTCCTGCCGCCCCAGAAGTTGGTGCCGTTGACGTCCTGTAGAGCGAAGCCGGCGCCCAGATGCCACGGGTGGTCGGCCGGGAGGTGGTCCGTCACCACGGTTCCGCCGAGGGTAGTGACGGGGTGCAGGTACGGGCGCGGCGACAACCCCGCGTTGAGCCCGGCGCCCGTGCGCTGCACCGCCAGCGGCCTGCCGCCGGCGTGGAGCAGGGGGCTGGCCTCGGACGGACCCGCCGGGCGCGCCCACGGCAGGGCCAGCTCGCTGAAGGTGGCATGGGCCCTGATGGCCCGCTCCAAGGCGTCCTCAATGCCCGCAACGACGGCGTGGGCCGCATCGCCGTCCCCCTCCCAGAGCACGTGCCCCGCACCGATGGGTGCCGGCGGTTCGGCCGTGCGGACAGCCTCGAGGACGAGCATGAACGCGCCGGAGTCGTTGAGGGCGCTGGTGAGTTCCGTGCCCGTGGCCAGGTGCTCCAGCAGGTTTTCCATGAGGTCGTCGCGGCCGAACTCCTGGGAGTGTTCACCGTCCGCATTGCTGACCTGCAGCCGGTCCTCCGTGTAGTGGAAAACGGCCGTTCCCTCGGAGCCCTGAAGAGTGATGTACGGTTCCACGGACTCCGCGGCGCAGAGCGTCAGGGCGCACGTAACGGGCAGTCCGGCGGCGGTGCGGATCCGGATGACGGACGTGTCATCGGACTCGATGTCGTTCGCGCGGTAGAGGTCCGTCTCCACGGAGGCCACGTCGTCCACAGTGCGGGCGCCCGCGATGCGCAGGGCGGTGGCGATCGCGTGTGCCAGGGGATTGGTGGCCACGCCGTCCACCACGTCCACGCCGTCCAGGCTCCGCTTGCCGGCCCACCGGGAGCGCTTGTAGTAGGCCCGGTCCCGCACCCAGCGTCCTGTCGCGCCGATTCCCTGCAGGGTGCCGATGGTGCCGTCCCGAAGGAGCTTGTCGATGGCGGCCAGCGCCTGCGATCCGAGGCTCTGGAACCCGATCTGCACGCTGCGGCCGGATGCCGCGGCGGCCTCCTGCAGCTGCCGGAAGTCGGCCAGCGATGCCACCGGGGGTTTCTCCAGGTAGAGGTCAGCGCCGGAGGCCAGGGTGGCCAGGGCCAGCGGCGCGTGGGTCTGGATGGGGGTGGCCACGACGACCACGTCGGGGCTGTGGTTGCCGGCCAGGAGGGACTGCAGATCGGGGTGGACCGCCGTGGAGTCCGGCAACGCGCCCGGGGACGATGGATTCGGGTCCGCCACGGCCACGAGTTCCACCGCGCCGGCCCGGGTCAGCCGGTCCAGATTCTTCAAGTGGTGGGCGCCGAAGCCGTGGACGCCGATCAGGGCTATCCGGGCCGGGCCCGTGCGGTGCACCGTCGCAGGCGCCGTGGTGCGTGCCGCGGGCTGGGTGGGCGGGGTATCCATAGTGCTCCTGTCCGGCGCCGCGGTGCTGCTCGACGCCATCGTCAACCGTTGCCGGGGTTTGGCTGCGCTCGTGTTGGCAAGCGCTTTCCCAAAACTGTTTGTTGCTTAGCGTACTCCATTGAGGGCGACATGTAACGTTTCAAAAATGATGGAACCGGACCTGCTGGTGGTCTTCTAGCCGGGGCTGTCAGTGCGGCGCCTCGGCGCCCGCGGTGCTTTGCCGGACCACGAGCTCGGGTGTGAACACGACTGCGCGGTGCCGCGGGTGC
Organism: Arthrobacter sp. OAP107; assembly: GCF_040546765.1. Taxonomy (NCBI): domain Bacteria; kingdom Bacillati; phylum Actinomycetota; class Actinomycetes; order Micrococcales; family Micrococcaceae; genus Arthrobacter; species Arthrobacter sp. OAP107. The sequence goes on from NZ_JBEPOK010000001.1 coordinate 699,118, forward strand.
TGCGCGTCCAGTTCCTCTGTCAGGAGTTCAATGGCAGTCCTGCCGATGGCGTCGGTGGGCTGGCGGATGGAGGAGAGCGGCACGACGGCAGACGCGGCAAAATCGATGTCGTCGTAGCCAATCAGGGCCACGTCCTCCGGAATGCGCACGCCGTTCATCATGGTCAGGGACTGCATGACTCCGAGGGCCAGCAGGTCGTTGGCGCAGAAGATGCCGTCCGGCATGTCCTCGCCGCCGCGGTCCACGAGGCTGTTGCCCACGCCGCGTCCGGCGAGCACGGTCTGGCCGTCGGAATCGAGCACCTCCAGCGTTGCGCCGTCAACCTCGTCCACGGCGCGGCGGGCTCCGAGCAGGCGGTCTGAGACCTGGCGGATGGACAGTGGGCCGCCCACGAAGGCCAGTTTCCGGCGCCCGAGATCGAGGAGGTGCCGGGCGGCAAGGTAGCCGCCGGCGTCGTCATCCACCGAGACGGAGCTGAAGCGGTCCTCGTCGGCCAGCCGGTCCACCAGGACCGTGGGAACGCCGCGCTGCCGCAGCGCATCCAGCCTGTCGGCCACGTCCCCCACCGGGGAGATCAGCAGGCCCTGGACCCGCTGTTCCTGGAACAGGTCGATGTAGTGCGATTCGCGGTTAGCGTCGTGGCCGCTGTCGCCCAACAGCACGGCGCTGCCGTTTACTGCCGCGGCGTCCTCTGCGGCCCGGACCAGCGAGGTGAAGAACGGGTTGCCGACGTCCAGGACCACGACGCCGATGGTCCGGCTGTGCCCTGCCCGTAGCTGCCGGGCGGCGTCGTTGCGGACGAAGCCAAGCTCGTCGATGGCCTGCAGCACCCTGTCCTTGGTGCGCTTGGAGACGCGGTCGGGATTGTTGAGGACGTTGGAGACAGTACCCACCGCAACCTGCGCGTGGTTGGCGACGTCCTTGATGCTGGCTGCCCGCGACATTCTGGTGGTCCTCCGAAGATCGATTTGCCCGTCCGGGTGAAAACGCTTGACACCCTTCTTGAACCCAGCGTACTTTGAATCGTAACAATGAAACGATTCAAAGATGCAGCAAGTTCAGAGCCGAAGGAATTGGTTTCCGCTTCTTCCGCCGCAACCGCAACGTCCACAGGAGTACAACATGAGGGTTTGCTTCCGATCCTCCGTCCAGCCGGAGCTGCTGGCGGAGTACCGTCAACGGCACGCTGCCGTGTGGCCGGAAATGCTGGCCGCGCTCAAGGAAGCGGGCTGGAACAACTACTCGCTGTTCCTGGACAACGACGGGCTCCTGGTCGGCTACCTGGAATGTGACGACTTTGACGCCGTGCGGGCCCGGATGGCCGTCACGGATGTCAACGCCCGCTGGCAGGCGGAAATGGCCACGCTCTTCCGGGACAGCGATGTTCCGCCCGACGAGGGCTTCCGGGTCCTCGATGAGGTGTTCAACCTCGAGGAGCAGCTGGCCGCGGCCCTTGGCGGCGGCACAGCCGCCGAGCACTGAATCTTCCGAGCACTGAATCTTCCAAACAACTTTCACTGCCAAACACTGACGAAAGAAAGATCATGAACAACACAGCATCGGCGCTGAGCCGGCTTTCGGAGCTTGCGATTGAGGTTCCGTCATGGGCTTACGGCAACTCGGGCACCAGGTTCAAGGTGTTCGGCACCCCCGGTACCCCGCGCACCGTGCAGGAGAAACTGGCGGATGCCGCCAAGGTCCATGAGCTCACCGGCCTGGCGCCCAGCGTGGCGCTGCACATCCCGTGGGACAAGGTGGATGACTACGCGGCCCTGAAGGAGTACGCGGCCGGCCTCGGTGTGGGGCTGGGCACGATCAACTCGAACACCTTCCAGGATGATGAGTACAAGTTCGGCTCGCTGACGTCCTCGGACAACGCTGTCCGGCGCCGCGCGATCGACCACCACTTCGAGTGCATCGACATCATGCACGCCACCGGCTCACGTGACCTGAAGGTCTGGCTCGCGGACGGCACGAACTACCCGGGCCAGGACGACATGCGCGGCCGCCAGGACCGGCTGGCGGAGTCCCTGCAGGAGATCTACGCCCGGCTGGGCCAGGACCACCGCCTGGTGCTGGAGTACAAGTTCTTCGAGCCGGCTTTCTACCACACGGACGTTCCGGACTGGGGCACCTCGTACGCACAGACCCTGGCGCTGGGGGAGAAGGCCTTTGTCTGCCTGGACACCGGCCACCACGCGCCCGGCACCAATATCGAGTTCATCGTCATGCAGCTGCTGCGCCTGGGCAAGCTGGGCTCGTTCGACTTCAACTCGCGCTTCTACGCCGACGATGACCTGATCGTGGGCGCCGCGGACCCATTCCAGCTGTTCCGCATCATGCACGAGGTGATCCGCGGCGGCGGCTTCGGCAAGTCCGCAGGAGACAATGCAGGCGTGGCGCTCATGCTGGACCAGTGCCACAACCTGGAGGAGAAGATCCCGGGTCAGATCCGCTCGGTCCTGAACGTGCAGGAGATGACTGCCCGCGCGCTGCTCATCGACACCGCCGCACTGGCCGAGGCGCAGGGCGCCGGGGATGTCCTGGCCGCAAATGCCGTGTTCAACGACGCCTTCTACACCGATGTCCGGCCGGTCCTGGCCGAGTGGCGTGAATCCCGCGGGCTGCCTGCGGACCCGCTGGCCGCCTTCAAGGCCAGCGGCTACCAGAAGAAAATCAACGAGGACCGCGTGGGCGGCCGGCAATCCGGATGGGGCGCGTAAAGGGAATGAACATGCAGAACACAGCAACCAACAACACCGCAGGCAATAATACGGTTGAAGACCTGATCGCCCGTTCCAACCGTCTGGGTGCGGACAAGCGGAATACGAACTTCGCCGGCGGCAACACGTCGGCGAAGGGTTTTGAGAAGGATCCGGTTACGGGAGAGGACGTCCGGCTGCTGTGGGTGAAGGGCTCGGGCGGTGACCTGGGCACGCTGCAGGCGCAGAATCTTGCGGTGTTGCGTCTGGACCGGCTGCAGGGGCTGAAGAACGTTTATCCGGGCGTGGAGCGCGAGGACGAGATGGTCGCCGCGTTCGATTACTGTCTGCACGGCAAGGGCGGGGCTGCCCCCTCGATCGATACGGCGATGCACGGGCTTGTGGACGCCGCGCACGTGGACCACCTGCACCCGGATTCGGGGATCGCGGTCGCGACCGCGGCTGATGGTGAGGCGCTGACCGCGAAGATCTTCGGTGACAGGGTGGTCTGGGTGCCGTGGCGCCGGCCGGGGTTCCAGCTGGGCCTGGACATCGCCGCGATTAAGGACGCCAACCCGCAGGCCGTCGGCACCATCCTGGGCGGGCACGGCATCACTGCCTGGGGCGCCACCAGCGAGGAAGCAGAAGCCAACTCGCTGTGGATCATTGACCAGGCCGAGCAGTATATCGCCCGGAACGGCAAGGCCGAACCCTTCGGCCCCAAGCTGCCGGGCTACGCGCCGCTGCCTGAGACGGAAAGGCGTGCGAAGGCCGCCGCGCTGGCGCCGGTGATCCGCGGCCTGGCCTCGGCGGACAAGCCGGTGGTGGGCCACTTCAGCGACGACCCGGCCGTGCTGGAGTTCCTGGAAGGTGGCGAGCACCCGCGCCTGGGCGGGCTGGGCACCTCCTGCCCGGACCACTTCCTGCGCACCAAGGTCAAGCCGCTCATCCTGGACCTGCCCGCGGACGCCTCGATCGAGGACTCCGTCAACCGGCTGAAGGAACTCCACACCGCCTACCGGCAGGACTACCAGGCCTACTACGACCGCCACGCCGACGCGGACTCACCGGCCCTGCGCGGGGCGGATCCGGCGATCGTGCTGGTTCCCGGGGTGGGCATGTTCTCCTACGGTGCCAACAAGCAGACCGCCCGGGTCGCCGGGGAGTTCTACCTGAACGCGATCAACGTGATGCGCGGCGCCGAGGCGATCTCCACCTACGCTCCGATCGATGAGGCCGAGAAGTTCCGGATCGAGTACTGGGCCCTGGAGGAAGCCAAGCTCGCCCGGATGCCCGAGCCCAAGTCCCACGCGACCCGCATCGCGCTGGTCACCGGTGCCGCGTCCGGCATTGGCAAGGCCATCGCCACCCGCCTCGCCGCCGAGGGCGCCTGCGTGGTGATCGCGGACCTGAACCTGGACAACGCCCGGGCCGTCGCGGCCGAGCTCGGCGGCCCGGACGTGGCCGTCGGCGTCCAGGCCGACGTCACCAACGAGGCCCAGGTCGCCGCCGCGATCGATGAGGCGGTGCTGGCCTTCGGCGGGGTGGACCTGGTGGTCAACAACGCCGGCCTGTCGATCTCCAAGCCGTTGCTGGAAACCACCGAGAAGGACTGGGACCTCCAGCACAACGTCATGGCCAAGGGATCCTTCCTGGTGGCCAAGGCCGCCGCGAAGGTCATGATCGGCCAGGGCCTGGGCGGGGACATCATCTACATCTCCTCGAAGAACTCCGTGTTCGCCGGCCCGAACAACATCGCCTACTCCGCCACCAAGGCCGACCAGGCCCACCAGGTCCGGCTCCTCGCGGCGGAACTGGGCGAGTACGGGATCCGCGTCAACGGCATCAACCCCGACGGCGTGGTCCGCGGCTCCGGGATCTTCGCCGGCGGCTGGGGCGCCAAGCGCGCCGCGGTCTACGGCGTGGACGAGGAAAAACTGGGCGAGTACTACGCCCAGCGCACCCTGCTCAAACGCGAGGTCCTGCCCGAACACGTCGCCAACGCCGCGGCCGTGCTCACCAGCAACGAACTCTCGCACACCACCGGCCTCCACATCCCCGTCGACGCCGGCGTCGCGGCAGCCTTCCTCCGGTGAGCACCGCATCCACCCGCAATGTCGACGGCGGCCTGTTCGCCGCCGTCGACATCGGCGCCTCCTCGGGCCGGGTCATTCTGGGACGGGTCGCTGAGGGTGCCGTACGGCTCGACGTCGTGCACCGGTTCCCCAACGCCGTGGTGCAGTCCGACGGCGGCCTCCGCTGGGACTTCGACGCCCTCTTCGCCGAGGTGCTCACCGGCCTCGCTGCCGCCGGCAAAGAGGCAGCCGAGCGGGGGGAAACGATCACCAGCATAGGCATCGACACCTGGGCGGTGGACTACGGCCTGGTCAACAAAGCAGGCGAGCTCACCGCGCAGCCTTACAGCTACCGGGACGAACGCAGCCGCGCCGCCGTCGCACTGGTGCACGGGAAGCTGGACCCGGCACGGCTCTACGCCACCACCGGGCTGCAGTTCCTGCAGTTCAACACGCTCTACCAGCTCGCCACCGAAAAGGACCTGGACGGGCTGCAGGCCCTGCTGATCCCGGACCTGATCGCGTTCCTCCTCACCGGGGTCCGCCGGACCGAGGCCACCAACGCCTCCACCACGGGACTGTTCGACGCAGTCGCGGGGGAGTGGGCCAGTGAGCTGTTCGGCCCCCTGGGTCTTCCCAGGGATCTGTTCCCGCGCCTGATCCAGCCCGGCGAAACCCTGGGCACCCTGCTGCCCGGAATCGCCGAGCGGACCGGGCTGCCCCAGGACACCAAGGTGGTGGCCGTAGGCTCGCACGACACTGCGTCCGCCGTCGCCGCCGTTCCCGCGGAGCAGGAGAACTTCGCCTACATTTCCTCCGGCACCTGGTCCCTCGTGGGGCTGGAACTGCACCACCCGGTGCTCACCGAAGCCAGCCGCGCGGCGAACTTCACCAACGAGCGCGGCGTGGACTGCACTACCCGGTACCTGCGCAACGTCGGCGGCCTCTGGCTGCTCAGCGAATGCCAGCGCACCTGGGCCGAAGGCGGCTACCGTCCGGCGATCGGCGAACTCCTCGACGCGGCCGCGGCGCTTCCGCCCGGCGGGCCCCTGATCAACCCGGACGATCCCGCCTTCATCGCCCCGGACAACATGCCGGACCGCATCCGCGCAGCAGTGCGGAACACCGGAACCGTCCTTCCCGACGATCCGGCAGCGATTGTCCGCTGCATCCTGGACAGTCTCGCCGCCGGCTATGCGCGCACCATCGCCGACGCCGAACGACTCGCCGGTGTTTCCGCCGACGTGGTGCACATCGTCGGCGGCGGCTCGCAGAACGCGCTGCTGTGCCAGCTCACCGCGCAGGCCACCGGCAAAAGCGTCATCGCCGGCCCGGTCGAGGCGACAGCCCTCGGCAACGTGCTTGTCCAGGCACGGGCAGCCGGCGTGGCCACAGGCGGCCTGGCGGAACTCCGGAGGATCGTCGGTGCCGGAACGCATCTGAGCCGCTACGAACCCCTCACCGTGAAGGCCCCGTCGAAGTGACGGCGCTCCGGAGTTCTTGAAACGTATCAAAGCAGGGCGGCTACCGGCCTGCCCGGCGCCGACGGCGTCGCCAGAGAAGGAATCAGTATGACCAACACCCCGCAGATCGGCGGCTGGAAGGCCACTGTCGCTGTGTCCATGTCCAACTACATCGAAGCCGGATCCATCATCGCCCTGGCAACGAGCCTGACGCTGTGGCAGGAGTATTTCGGCTTCAGCAACCTCGTCGTCGGCCTCATCGCCGCCCTCAGCGCCAACGCGTTCGGCGCCGCGGTCGGTGCGATGATCGGCGGGCCGCTGGGGGACCGCTACGGCCGCAAGTTCATCTACACCTACGACCTCATCCTGTACATGATCGGCACGGCCCTGGTGATCTTTGCCGTGGCTCCGTGGATGCTCGTCGTGGGCGTGATCCTTACGGGGATTGCCGTCGGAGCCGGCGTGCCCGTCGCCTGGACCTACATCGCGGAGGAGGCACCCTCCGAACAGCGGGCCCGGCATGTGGGCACCGCGCAGTTTGCGTGGTCACTCGCTCCGGCGCTGGTCTTCCTCCTTGCCACCGTGGTCGTTCCGCTGGGGCTGCTGGGAAGCCGCCTGGTCTTCGCGCATCTGTTCGTCATCGCCTTCGTCACCTGGTGGATCCGCCGCCGGCTGTCCGAGTCCCACACCTGGAAGAAGTCGAACGAAGCGCGCCTGCTGGAGGAAGCATCCGGCGTCAAGCGGCGCAACTACCGCGAGTTGCTGACCAGCGCCACCAACCTCAAAGCCATCCTTTTCCTCGTGGGCGTTTACGCGCTGTGGAACCTCGTTGCCGGGCAGATGGGCATCTTCATGCCGCGGGTCTACGAGTCCTCCGGGGTCGAATCGTCCGCTGAGCAGAACCTGCTGCAGGTGCTGCTGTGGACGCTGACCGTGGTTGCCACCTACTTCGGCTTCATGAAGTACGGCGACCGCGTTGACCGCCGCCTGCTCTACGGTATCGGCGCCGTGCTGGGACTTGCCGCCTGGGTCCTGCTGGTCTTTGTCCATGTGACCATGCCGGTGCTGATTCTCTTCGCGGCACTCTGGGGCATCTCGGCCGGCATCGGCGCCCAGGCCTTCTACGCCCTGTGGGCAGCCGAAATGTTCGCCACGCGCTACCGGGCCAGCGCGCAGGGTGTGCTCTTCTTCGTGGCCCGCATCGTCGTCGGCCTGCTGAGCTATTGGTTTCCGACGCTGCTGGCCGAGCACGGCGTGCCCTTTGTCGGCGCCATCATGATCGGGGCGCTGGTGGCCGCAATGGTCATTGGGATCGTCTGGGCGCCGGACACCCGGGGCAAGAGCCTGGAACAGATTGAGCAGGAACGCTACGGCGGGCCGGCCAAGCAGCCGGTGGAGCAGCCCATAGCCTAGGCCGCCCCGACCAGCGCGAACGTACACTTGTGGCCCTTGGGAAACGCTTTCCGGGGGCCACAACTGTACGTTCGCGCTTCCGCGGGGCTGCGGTGCCGCGCGGGCCGACTGTGACGCTGCCGATTTGGCGATCCGCCGGCGCGGGTTTATGGTCGTTCCCATGACTAACCGTTGGTATGCGTATTTTTCGTTGGCTCTGGAGGGGCCCGCGTCTAACTGACACGCATCCAACTTTCCTTCAGAGCCAACAGGGCAGAGATCATTCTCTGCCCTTCGCCATTTCCACGGCGGGTTCTGATCAGGGGCCCGCTCCCACCCGGAACAGGACCCCGAACATGAGCGCAACAGCCACCGAAACCCAGCAGCCGGCGTCGAAACGCCAGTCCACGTCGGACCTGCGGGTCAGCGAGATCACCGCCCTTCCCACGCCGCAGGAGATGATGGCGGAACTGCCGCTGGACGCCAAGGCGGCCGACGTCGTCGAACGCGGCCGGGACGAAGTCCGGGCCATCATGGACGGCGTGGACGACCGCCTGCTGGTGATCGTGGGACCGTGCTCCATCCATGACCCCAAGGCAGGCCTGGAGTACGCCCGCCGGCTGGTCAGCCAGGCCGAGAAGCACAAGGAAGACCTGCTCATCGTGCTGCGGGCCTACTTCGAAAAGCCGCGGACCACCGTGGGCTGGAAGGGCCTCATCAACGATCCGCACCTGGACGGCAGCCACGACATCGCCGGCGGCCTGCGTGCGGCCCGTAGCTTCCTGCAGCAGGTCACCGCCCTGGGGCTCCCCACCGCCACGGAATTCCTTGAGCCCATCAGTCCGCAGTACATGGCGGACCTCATTTCCTGGGGAGCCATTGGGGCGCGGACCACCGAAAGCCAGATTCACCGCCAGCTTGCCTCCGGCCTCTCCATGCCCATCGGCTTCAAGAACGGGACCGACGGCGACCTCCAGGTGGCGGTCGACGCCTGCGGCGCCGCGGCAGCAGCCCAGGCTTTCCTCGGGATCGACAGCGACGGCCGGGCCGCGCTGGTGTCCACTGCAGGCAACCCCGACACCCACGTAATCCTGCGCGGCGGCCGCAAGGGCCCCAACTACTCCGCCGCCGACGTCGAGGCGGCCTCCGCCAAGCTCGCCGCCAAGAACCTCAACCCGCGTCTGATCGTGGACGCCAGCCACGCCAACAGCGGCAAGAGCCACCACCGCCAGGCCGAGGTGGCGCTGGAAATCGGCGCCCAGCTCGAGGACGCGGGAACGGCCGCCGGAGCGATCGCCGGCGTCATGCTGGAGAGCTTCCTGGTGGGCGGCGCGCAGAACCTCGACGTGGCCGAACACGCCGCCGGCCGCTCCGAGCTGGTCTACGGACAGAGCGTCACAGATGCCTGCATGGAGTGGGATGTGACGGCGTCGGTCCTCGAGCAGTTGGCCGCATCCTCCCGGAAGCGGCGGGCTTTCACAATGGCCACGTGAGCATCTAGAGTAACTAGAACACGGTTGTTCGATGGCTCAGCATCGGCGCACCGCAGAAAGACCGGCGTCGTTGCTGAGAGCAAAGGAATATGGGTAATGTCCGCAGAGTCGAACTTCTCGAACGCCAAGTTCTTGACCGTGGCCGAGGTGGCTGAGGTAATGCGTGTCTCCAAAATGACCGTATACCGCCTTGTCCATTCGGGGGAGATGCCCGCCGTCAGGTTCGGCCGCTCCTACCGCGTCCCGGAGACCGCCGTCGAACAGTACCTCAAGGGTGCTGTCGTTGACGGTCATACGGGCACCGCATAACGGGACAACATTGACCGCACCGATCCCGTGGTTGCTGCAGCCGCCTTGGGGGCCGTTGCACGCCACGGGGCTGTGCTGGTCAGGGGACGCCCCGGATAAGCGGTACCCTGTTAAGGAACGTTTTACGTCATTGTAAGAATCTGTCAGTTGTCAGTCTGTTGCTCAGTCCACGGACCTTCTCCATCAGACAGGTACTGCATCTAGTTTGTAAGGAACTTTCGTGGGTTCAGTTATTAAGAAGCGTCGCAAGCGTATGGCCAAGAAGAAGCACCGCAAGTTGCTTCGTAAGACCCGCCACCAGCGCCGCAATAAGAAGTAGAGTCCGCTCTACGCTTCAATGCCCGTTCCCTTTCGAGGGTGCGGGCATTTTTGCGTCCTCGACAGGAAAACCGCCCGCGGGGAAAGCAGCGCGTCAGGCGCGGGGGCCGCGGAAACGGGTGTAGCCCCGCCAGAGGCCGTAGACTGCGCCGCCCGCCGTGGCTGCCTTGAGGCCCAGAGTGGCGGCCCGCCGTCCTGAGCGGAAGTCGTAGACCGGCCAGTTGTGTTCGCGGGCGTGCTTGCGCAGGCGGGCGTCCGGGTTGATCGCCACCGGGTGGCCCACCATCGTCAGCAGGGGGATGTCGTTGTAGGAGTCGCTGTACGCCCAGCAGCGCTTCAGGTCCAGCCCGTGCTGGTCCGCGATGCCCTGGACCGCCACGGCCTTGGCGGCGCCGTGCAGGATGTCCCCGACGAGCCTGCCGGTGTAGAAACCGTCCCTGGTCTCGCCCACCGTGCCGAGGGCGCCGGTGAGCCCCAGCCGCGTGGAAATCACCGTGGCCACCTCGATCGGCGTCGCCGTGACGAGCCAGACCTTCCGGCCCACGCGCAGGTGCTGCTCGGCCAGGGCTTTCGCGCCGGGCCAGATCCGCGAGGCGATCATCTCGTCGTAGACCTCTTCGCCCAGCGCCTTGATGTCCTCCTCCGTGATGCCGGCCGCGAGCCTCAGCGCCGAATCCCGGACGGCGTGGACGTCGTTGAGGTTCTCGCCCCGGAGCACGAACTTGAGCTGCTTCCACGCCATGCCCGCCGCCTGCCCAATCGTGAAGGCTCCGCGCTGGTGCATTTTCCTGGCCACATGGAACAGGCTCGCGCCGCGCATGAGAGTGTTGTCGACGTCGAAGAAGGCTGCCTCGCCGTGTTGCTGTTTTGCAACCGGACGGTGGGCCACAGCGACGTACTTCTCCTCGGGCATGCCACTGAGTCTAGTCAATGCAGTACGCCTCACCTGACGGCCGCCGCGTCGCCCGGCGCCGGGAACGGCGATACGGTTGAAGCATGGCAAACCCCGACGTCGTTCTCCTCACCAAAGCTGACTGTCACCTCTGCGCCGCGGCGCGCGACGCCGTCGCGCGGGTTACTGCCGGGCTGGGACTTTCGTGGTCGGAGCGGCAGCTGGACGCCGACGACGAGCTGCTGCGACCGCTATGCCGAGGAGATCCCGGTCGTGCTGGTGGACGGCATCCAGCGCGACTTCTGGAAGATCGACGAGGCACGCCTGGAGCGCGTGCTTCGCCGTGCCATCGCGGGGGCCTAGGCGATTTCGAACAACGGCATTGGCTTTGTTGGCATAACTGATGGGGATCTAGAGTGGACTCACACCGCGACACAACGGAGCAGATAGTGACTTCGCTCGATTCACCACCCCAGGCCCTGCCCGGACCCACCGGGGCTGCCGGCAAGCAGATCCCGCCCGCGGCCGTGGCCCGGCTGACGATCTACCTGCGCGCCCTGAACTCCCTGCTGGCCGAAGGCACCGAGCGGGTCTCCTCCGAATCACTGGCTGAACTTTCCGGGGTCAGCTCCTCAACCCTCCGCAAGGACCTGTCCCACGTGGGCTCGTATGGCACGCGCGGGGTGGGCTACGAGGTGCAGTACCTGAGCCGCCACATCGCCGCCGCGCTGGGGCTGACGCACGACTGGAAAGTCGCAATTGTCGGCGCCGGCAACCTGGGCAAGGCGCTGGCCCGCTACGGGGGCTTCGAATCCAGGGGCTTTGACGTGGTGGCCATCTTCGACGCCGACCAGATGGTGGTGGGCAACGAGGTGGGGTGGCTGCGGGTCAGCGACGTTGCGGACCTGGAGACGGTCCTGGAGCGGACCGGCACCAACATGGTGGTTCTGGCGCTGCCGGCCGCCGTGGCCCAAAGCGTCTGTGACCGGGTGGTGAGCGCCGGAGTGCGCAGCATCCTCAGTTTTGCTCCGGTGATGCTCCAGGTGCCCGACGGCGTCACGCTGAGGAAGGTGGACATGGCCACCGAGCTGCAGATCCTCGCGTACCACGCGCAACGGGCGCAGACCCCCGGTCAGCCGGAATAACTCCGGCGTTTCCGGGAATCCACGCCCGCTGGCGGTTTAGGACTTCCTGCTAGCGGCCGTACGGGCCCGGCTGCGAGTACGGGTTGGCGAACGGCTGCGGCTTCTGGAAGTACTGCGCCGATCCCGGCAGGTACAGCATCACGATCGCGGCGATGCCGAGCAGGCCCACCAGGGTGTTCAGGCCCAGCGGGAAGAGGCTGAACACGGAAAGCGCTGCGAAGACGGTGCCCAGGATGCGGGCCCAGTTCTTGCCCTTCCGGACGTTGAAGGCCACCAGCGCGTAGAGGCCGGCGCCGATCAGCGCAAAGACCACCATGGTTCCGATGATGAAGCCCTTCACGTCCTCGAACGCGATGTTCTGGCCGCTGCCGCGCAGCTGCTCCTCGAACGTGCTCCGCATGGCCGGGTCGTCGAGCGTGGGAATGGCGATCAGGACGGCCAGGATGGACAGGACGCCTGCGGCGATGATCATCCAGAAGGAATAGTTCACGAGCTTCGGAACGCCGCCGCCCGTTGTTGCCTGGACCTGTTCGGACGGGTACTGCCCGTAGGGCGATTGGCCATACGGGCTCTGGCCGTAGGGCGGATGGCCGGGCTGGGATTGACCATACTGCGGCTGCCCGGACTGTGCCTGCCCATACTGGGGTGCGTTCTGACCGTACGGGGGCTGTCCGTACTGCGGTGGGTTCTGGCCATACTGGGGTGCGCCCTGGCCGTACTGCGGGGTGCCCTGTTCGCCCTGCCCGTACTGGGGTGCGCCCTGGCCGTACTGGGGTGCGTTCTGCCCGTACTGGGGGGCGTTCTGTCCATACTGGGGCTGCCCATTGCTCGGCTGGGAACCGTTGTCCGGCTCGTCGGGGCCGGGGTCATTGGAATGCGGGACTGGAGGATTGCTCATGAGCGGTCCTTTGCGTAGTGACGTCTGGATCGGCTACCGGTTCAGACGCCTGCCCTCCCCAGCATGGTTCACTTCCCACCGTACCCCTCAGCGGGTGTGCGGTGGATCATTCCGGAGAGGTATTCCAAAGCCGGGCCAACCTGCGGAAACGCTGCCAGCAGGGAACTGCCCGGCTAAGAAATCAGAGTTACCGGACCCCGTGGTCAGGGGCGGCCACGTGCCGCAGCGAGCCAGTTCTGCGAGCTGGGCACCCGCATCAGTACCGTGGCCACGAGACTGAGCAGGAAGCCCAGCCAGTTCCCGTCCTGGCCTGGGCGGAAACCCGAGCTGGCGATGGCCAGCAGCAGCGACACCCCGGCTGCAATGCTCAGGGCCAGCCGTGCCCATTCCTTGCCCTCCTTCAGCTTCATGGCCAGCACAATCTCTGCGGCGGCCAGGGCCAGAGCCACCAGAACGAGCAGGAACACCAGGATGGCCACGCCGGGAATGATCGCGAGTAGGACCAGCACCCCAAAAAGGCCGATCACGCCGCCCAGCAGCCCCAAGAGGCCGCCGACCACCCAGATCCAGTAGGACACCTTGAGCTCCGTCGGCAGGCCCGTTACGTCGAAGATGCCGGAGAAGCCGCCACGCGGCAGGGCCTCGCTGAAGTTCCGGGGCCGGTCTGCCGGCATTCCGAAGGCGAACCGGGAACCACCGGCGGGCGGGTGGGCCGGGAACGGCTGTCCCGGTTCCTGCCCCCGGGAGGGCTGTCCCGGCGTCGGACGTTCGCTGCCGGACGGCACGTCCCCGGGATCGCGCGGCTCCGGTTCATCGCTGGGGGTGCTCATGGCAATCACCTTAAACCCGGGATTTTGCCAATTCCAGAAGCCGGAAACGCCGAAACGCCCCGTCCGCGGAGAGTCCGCTGACGGGGCGTTTCGGTGTGAGCAACGGTGGCTGGGAAACCAGCCGTGAAACCTAGGCTGCAGGTGCGATGAAGGCCAGTTCCAGGTTGATGGCCACCTTGTCGCTGACCAGCACGCCGCCGGCTTCCAGCACGGCGTTCCAGGTGAGGCCGAAGTCCTTGCGGCTGATGGTGGTCTCGGCGGAAACACCGGCGCGGGTGTTGCCGAAGGGGTCAACTGCCACGCCGTTGAACTCGGTCTCGAGCGAGACGGGGCGGGTGACACCCTTGATGGTCAGGTCGCCCTTGAGCTCGTAGCTGTCGCCGCTGGCCACGAGGCCGTTGGAGACGAAGGAGATCTCAGGGAACTTCTCCACATCGAAGAAGTCCTCGCCGCGGACGTGGCCGTCGCGGTTGGCGTCGCCGGAGTCGAAGCTGGCGGTCTGGATAGTGGCCTCGACCTTGGTGGCCGTCACGTCGTCGGCGAGGTCCAGAGTGGCGGCGGCCTCCTTGAACTGGCCGCGGACCTTGCTGATGCCGGCGTGGCGGACGGTGAACGCGATTTCGCTGTGGGAGTTGTCGAGGGTCCAGGTGCCGCGGGTGAGCTCGGTGGAAAGTGCCATGGTGGTTCTCCTTGTATCAGTAGGTCAATTCGGGATCGTTGAAGCTTTTGTTGAAGTCTCAACTAACTGCTGCATCCAGTATAAACATGCATTTGCATCTTTTATTCCACCGGCCGGGAACTTTTCAAAAAATTTTTGAGTTCTACTTGATGTAGAAGATTTCGTCATTACCCCTGCCCTTTGAGAAACTGGTAGACATGCCCCAAGCCACTGTCCATTTGCTCCGCCACGGCGAGGTCCACAACCCCGAAGGTGTCCTGTACGGCAGGCTGCCTGAATTCCACCTCTCCGAACTTGGCCGGCAGATGGCGCAGACGCTCGCCGAGCACTTCCGCGACCGCGCAGCCCAGGGCGCCAAGATCGTCTACCTGGTGGCGTCGCCGCTCACCCGTGCCCAGGAAACCGCGCAGCCCACCGCGGAAGCGCTGGGCCTGGACATCCACACCGACAGCCGCATCATCGAGGCGGAAAACCACTTCGAAGGGCTGAAGGTCACCAAGGCCGAGCTGCGCAAACCCAAGCACTGGCCGCACCTGATCAATCCGTTCCGACCCTCCTGGGGCGAGCCCTACAAGCAGCAGGCAGCCCGCGTGACCGAGGCCGTCCAGGAAGCCCGCGCGAAGGCCATCGAACTGGGCGGCGACGGCGCCGAGGCCGTCCTGGTCTGCCACCAGCTGCCCATCTGGGCCACCCGGCTCAGTGCCGAGGGCAAGCCGCTGTGGCACGATCCGCGGAAACGCGAGTGCACCCTGACCTCCCTCACCTCCCTGGTTTTCGGCGACGACGGCACCCTGCTGCGCGTGGAGTACAGCGAGCCCGCCGCCGCCCTTCTTCCCGGTGCCTCGAGCACCCCCGGAGCCTAAGTCATGACTGAAACACCCAAGAGTTCCCGCCGCAGCGTCCTTGCCGCCGGCGGCCTGGCCCTTACGGCGATCACGCTGGGCCTGTCCGCCTGTGCCCAGGAGGACGCCCTGGCCAAGCAGGCCAAGGCCGGGGACAACAAAAACTACGTGGCCGGCGACGGTTCGGTCACCGAATTCGCCGCGGCTGAGCGCAAGTCCGCCATCCAGATCCAGGGCACCCTGTTTGACGGGACCGCCGTGACGCCCAAGGACTTCCTGGGCAAGGTCACCGTGCTGAACTTCTGGTTCGCCGCCTGCGCACCCTGCCGGGTGGAGGCGCCGTCCCTCGAAGCACTGCACCAGGAGTTCAAGACCAAGGGCGTGCAGTTCTTCGGTGTGAACCTGCGCGATGAGAAGGCCACGGCTGACGCCTTCGACAAGACCTTCGGCCTCACGTACCAGAGCTTCGACGACAAGGACGGCAGCGTACTGCTGGCCGTCTCCGGCCTGGTGCCCCCGGGCGCCGTCCCCACGACGCTCGTCATGGACAAGCAGGGCCGGGTTGCATCGCGTGTGCTGGGTGAAATCGAGAAGGGCACACTCAAAGCTCTCATTCAGTCTGCCGTGGCAGAGTAACCTCCCGTGAACAGCCCCTTCGCCGAAGCCATCCTGAACGGTTCGCTGCTGCTCGCCATCCCGGTGGCGCTGCTGGCCGGACTCGTATCCTTCCTCTCGCCCTGCGTGCTCCCGCTGGTGCCCGGATACCTGGGCTACGTCACGGGGCTCACGGGCGTGGACCTGCAGAAGCAGAAGCGCGGCCGCATGCTGGCGGGCATTGGCCTGTTTGTGCTCGGCTTCTCCGTGATCTTCGTGCTGCTCGGCGGCGCGTTCGGGCAGCTCGGGTCGCTGATTTCGGGCGGCCAGAACGCCTGGATCACACAGGTCCTGGGTGTCCTGGTGATCCTGATGGGCGTGGTGTTCATGGGCGGGTTCTCCTGGTTCCAGCGGGACGCCAAGATCCACGCGAAACCGCCGGCGGGCCTCTGGGGCGCGCCGCTGCTGGGCATCACGTTCGGCCTTGGCTGGGCGCCCTGCATCGGCCCCACCTACTCCGCCGTCCAGCTCCTGAGCCTCTCAGGCGGCTCGTCCGCAGCGAAGGGCGCGTTCCTGGCCTTCGTCTACAGCCTGGGGCTGGGCATCCCGTTCCTGCTGATCGCCCTGGCAGTTCGGCGCGGCGCGGGAGTGATGTCCTTCTTCCGCAAACACCGGCTGGCCATCCAGCGCACCGGCGGCGGAGTCCTGATTGCCCTGGGCATCCTGATGGCCACGGGTCTGTGGGGAACCTGGGTCACCGAATTGCAGTACTGGTTCCAAACCGACGTGAAGTTGCCGATCTGATGAGCGAGCGTGTGAAGTCAACCGAGAAAACCCCGGCCGAGGACGCCCCGCAGCCCGGGTCCGCCCAGCATGACGCCGCTGCGCCCGAGGCCCGGAAAGCCAACGACGCCATGAAAGCCGCCAAGTCCGGGGCCGCACTCCCGTCCCTGGGCTTCGTGGGCATGCTCCGCTGGGCCTGGACCCAGCTGACCAGCATGCGCACGGCACTGTTCCTCCTGCTGCTCCTGGCGGTGGCCGCGGTGCCCGGATCGCTGTTCCCGCAGCGGCCGGCCAACCCTTCCGTGGTCACGCAGTACATCAAGGACCACCCGGATTACGGCAAGCTGCTGGATTCGCTGCAGTTGTACGACGTCTACTCCTCGGCCTGGTTCTCGGCCATCTACATCCTTCTGTTCATCTCCCTGATCGGCTGCGTGGTGCCCCGCGCCATCGCCCACTACAAGGCCATGCGTTCGCAGCCGCCGCGCACCCCGAAGCGGCTGTCCCGCCTGCCCGAATACGGCACCCTGGTGGTGCCCGCGGACGCCGGCATCTCGGCGTCGGACGCTATTGAGGACGCTGCGGCGCTGCTGAAGAAACGCGGGTACCGCGTTGAGGTAAGGCACGACGACGGCGCGCGGCCGTCTTTGGGTGCCGAACGCGGCTTCCTGAAGGAAGTGGGAAACCTTGTCTTCCACACGTCGCTGATCGGCGTGCTGGTGTCCGTGGCCATCGGCGGCCTGTTCGGGTACAGCGGCCAGCGGATCCTGGTGGAGGGCGACACGTTCGTGAACACCCTCGTGGGCTACGACCAGTTCAACCCCGGCACCAACTTCCAGAGCAGCCAGCTGCAGCCCTACTCGATCCAGCTGGACAAGTTCCAGGCCACCTTCGACCGTGAATCCCAGGGCAAGTACGGCCAGCCCATCGACTTCACGGCGGACGTCACCACCAGGGAAAACCCCGGGGCGCCGGCCAAGAAGGAAGTCCTCAAGGTCAACGACCCCGTCAACCTCGGCGGCACCAGCATCTACCTGACGGGCAACGGCTACGCCCCGGTGGTCACGGTCCGCGACGGGAAAGGCAACATTGCCATGCAGGGTCCTGTGGTGGCCAAACTGCAGGGGCAGAACTACTACTCCTCCGTCGTGATCAAGGTGCCCGACGCGAAGCCCGACCAGCTGGGGTTCGTCGGCTTCTTCCTGCCCACGGCGCTGGTAACCGACAAGGGCATCTCCTTCAGCGGCGACCCTGACCTCATCAACCCGCAGCTGAGCCTGAACTCCTTCTACGGCGATCTCGGCCTGGACAAGGGCACTCCGCAGAATGTCTTTGAGCTCGACGTGAAGAACCTCAAGGAACTCAACAGCCGGAACCTCAAAGCGGGCGGCATCACGCTCGCGCCGGGCAACACCTACACGCTGCCCGAGGGCAAGGGCTCCATCACGTTCGACGGCGTGAAGAAGTACGTGGGTGTGGACATCCACCACAACCCCGGGCAGCTCTCCGCACTGATCTTCGCGCTGCTGGCGGTGGCCGGGCTGATCGTCTCGCTGTACGTGAACCGGCGCCGCGTCTGGGTCCGCACAGGCACCCACGAAGACGGCCGGACCATGGTGGAGTACGGCCTCCTGGCCCGCGGCGAGGACCACCGCCTGGCCGGCGAGGCGGCCACGCTGCGCGGCCTCCTGCTCCGCAAGTGGGAGCTCGACGCCGACAACCCCGAAACAGCACCTTCCAACTCCTCACCAGCAGGCTCGCCCGAGCCGAAGAAGGACCAGTAATGTTTCCCATCAACGAGACCATGGGCCAGTACAGCGAGCTCTTCATGCTGCTTGCCGCCGGCACCTACACCATCGCCTTCATCGCGTTCGCGTGGGACCTGGCCAGGAGCAGCAAGGCCCTGAAGTCGATTGACCTCAAGGCCGCAGCCGCAGACACGTCCGCGGGTACGTCCGCCAAGGTTCCGGTGGGCGCCGGCGCATCGGTGGGGTCCGCCTCGCCGCGGACCGCGGGCAGCGGTGACGACCGCCTGGCCGGACCGGCAGACCGTGCAGAGCGGCCGTCGTCGTACTCCTCCGGCACCGCGGACGGCGCCGCCGGCCAGACCGCGGACGACAGCATGCGCTACGGCGAACGCCGTGCACCGGCACGCGTCGCCGTGGCACTGACCGTACTGGGCGCGGCGATCCACGCCGCCGCCGTGCTGACCCGCGCGGTGGGCGCCGGCCGTGTGCCGTGGGGCAACATGTACGAGTTCCTCACCACCGGCGCGTTCCTGGTGGCGGCTGTGTTCCTCGTTGCGCTGGTCCGCCGCGACCTGCGCTTCCTCGGCACGTTCGTGGTGGGCCTGGTGATCATCATGCTGGTGGCCGCGTCCGTGGCGTTCTGGACGCCCGTCGGCCACCTGGTGCCCGCGCTGCAGAGCTACTGGCTGATCATCCACGTCTCCATCGCGGTCCTGTCCTCGGCGCTGTTCACGCTGACGTTCGCCATGTCCGCGCTGCAGCTGGTGCAGTCGCACCGGCAGAAGACCATTGCGGCCGGCGGTGCGGACAAGCTGGGGTTCATGCGCCTGGTGCCGTCCGCGCTGAGCCTGGAGAACCTGTCCTACCGGATCAACGCGATCGCCTTCATCGGCTGGACCTTCACCCTCATGTTCGGTGCGATCTGGGCGGAGAAGGCCTGGGGCCGGTTCTGGGGCTGGGACACCAAGGAAGTGTGGACCTTCGTCATCTGGGTGGTCTACGCCGGCTACCTGCACGCCCGCGCCACGCGCGGCTGGACGGGAACCCGCGCGGCCTGGCTGTCGATCGTGGGCTACCTGTGCGTGGTCTTCAACTTCACCATCGTTAACCAGTTCTTCAACGGCCTGCACTCGTACTCGGGGCTGTAGGGGTTCCGGGGGCTTCACTCGGGCGCCTGCCGATTTACCCAAAAGGGCCGTTCAGCTTGCTTGCTGGGCGGCCTTTTTCGTGGCAGGGGCTGGCCAGATCGAGAGCTCGG
Source organism: Arthrobacter sp. OAP107 (assembly GCF_040546765.1). Lineage (NCBI taxonomy): Bacteria > Bacillati > Actinomycetota > Actinomycetes > Micrococcales > Micrococcaceae > Arthrobacter > Arthrobacter sp. OAP107. The sequence goes on from NZ_JBEPOK010000001.1 coordinate 718,539, forward strand.
GCACGCCTGCGCGTTAGGCCGGCAGCCCTGGCCTGGCGGATGGTGAACGGCTGTCCCTGCAGGGCGGGAGGAAGAGAGCGTGGGCGCGGCATACGAGCATTCTGCTGCCCGAAGTGGGTCTGCATGCCGTTATCCACAGTTCAGGGCCGGTGTGGAGGAATAGTGGGCGGGTGACCGCTCCGCCGTGTAGGCATAGTCCTGCTGCGCCGTTTTTGGTAAATCGGCGCGGGGTGGCGGGTAAATCGGATGGCCGTGAAGGCTACTTTGCCTCGGGGTTGCCTTCGGCGTTGGCCTCGCCTGAGGCTCCCGGCTTGCGTGGACCAGGCTCACCCGCGGCCGGGCCGCTGGCATTTGAACTGCCGCTGTTGGTGCCCGGTGCTGCGCCCGTGTTGCCTGTGCCCGTTGTGCCCGTGCGGCGGGTGCCGCCGTCGGCCTGGTTCTTCCGTGCCGCGTCGTCCCGCAGCTTGCGGAGGCGCTCCGCCTCGGCCTGGCGGCGGCGCTGCTCGAGGTTGCGCAGGAAGTCGGGGTCGTCGTCGGGGGCCGTAGGGTGCTGCGGGTAAACGGGCTGGGCCACAACCGTGGCGCGGGGGCGGCCGATCAGGAACCACAGTGCGGCGCCGATGAGCGGCAGGAGGATCACCATGATGAGCCACGTTGTTTTGGAAAAGCCGCGGGTGGAACGCTTGTCGGTCCGGATAACGTCCACCAGTCCGTAGACGTAGATGGCGAGAATGGCGACTGCGAGTACAACACGAGGCATGCAATCAGTCTAGCCGTCGCGCGCCCCGGCGGAGATTACAGTATGCCCACAGTCATGCGCCAGCAAAACGCCGAACGGGAGCCGCAGATGTCGCAGGATACGTTCAGGCAGGACGGCTAAACTTGGATAGTGGCTTTTCTGAAATACTCCCTGATCCGGTTTGCGATCTTCCTGCCCCTGTTTGTGCTGTTCGTCTTCCTGCAGCTGGGGTGGTTCCTGGCCGTCATCTGTGCGGGGCTGATTTCCTTCGCCATCAGCTACCTCTTCTTCCAGAAGCAGCGTGATGCCGCGACGGCGTCACTGCATGCCCGCTTCTCCGGCCGCGCCAAGCCCATCCGCACCGCCGGGGAGATCGATGATGCCGAGGCCGAGGACCACCTCGTCGACACGAACCCGGACATCACCATCCGCAACGACGTCAAGAAGCGCGAACCCCGCGGCGGGGAAGCTTAGGCTTACAGCCCGGTGCTCAGCACCAGCCCCAGCGAGAACAGCACGGCATAGCCTAGGTTGATCAGGCCCGTCTGCTTTAGCACCGGGATGAGGCTCTTGCGCTTCCGTCCGTTGATCATGAGCCAGGCCGGCATCAGACAGGCCGGGATCAGCAGCAGCACGATCAGCATCCACGGCCGCGTGGGGGCCAAAATCACCACGAGCAGAATGGCCACCGCCAGCATCAGCACGTAGCTCTCGCGGGCGTGCTTGTCGCCCAGCCGCACCGCCAGGGTTTTCTTTCCGGCCTGAATGTCCGACGGGATGTCCCGGACGTTGTTGGCCATCAGCAGGGCGCACGCGATCAGGCCGGTACCGATGGCGCCGATCACGGCAGGCAGGCCGATCTGCCCCGCTTGGGTATACGTGGTGCCGAGCGTGGCCACCAGCCCGAAGAACACGAACACGAAAACGTCTCCCAGGCCCATGTAGCCGTACGGGTTCTTTCCACCGGTGTAACCCCAGGCCGCCATCACGCAGCCCACGCCCACCAGCAGCAGCCACCACGTCTGGGTGATGAGGACCAGGACCAGCCCCACGAGCATGGCCAGGCCGAAGGCACCGAACGCGGCATACTTCACGTGTGCGGGGCGGGCTGCACCGGAACCGACCAGCCGCAGCGGCCCGACCCGGTTCTCGTCCGTCCCGCGGATCCCGTCCGAGTAGTCGTTGGCGTAGTTGACGCCGACCTGCAGCAGCAGCGCCACGAGGGCTGCCAGGACCGCATTGAGCGGGAGGAAGGAACCCATCTCGTAGGCCGCTGCCGAGCCGATCAGGACAGGGGCGATCGCGGCCGGCAGGGTGCGGAGCCGGGCGCCTTGGATCCATTGAGCGGCTGTTGCCACGGTAAGTACCTCGTGTTGGGTCGGTGATACGTTCAAAAACCTTGGCGTGCGCTGGGCACGCGCCGCAGCAGCGCGGCAGGACTACTCTATTTTCCCTGATGGAGCGCGTTGAGCCGTTCAATCATGGCCAGGCGGTCCGGCTTGCCGTTAGGCAGCATGATCAGCTCACCGGCCGGAAGGACGGTCTTGGGGGCCAGCAGCCCCAGCGTCCGGTGCCATTCCTCGGCCCACGCGGCCCCGTCCCGTGCAGCGCCGTCGGGTCCGGAAGCGGTCCCGGCCACTGCCACATAGGCGGCCACGGCCTGGCCCCATTTCGCGGACTCGACACCGGCCACGAAAGCTGCGGTCACGCCGTCGGACTTTTCCAGCTCAGCCTGCACGTGCGCGGCGGAGACTTTGACGCCGCCGGTGATGATGACGTCGTCGGCGCGGCCCAGCACGGTGAGCCGGCCGTCGGCGTCGAGGGTGCCGAGGTCGTTGGTCCGGTACCAGCGGCTGCCATCCTCTTCGACGAAGGCCTCGGCGGTCTGCCGCGGTGCCCCCAGGTAGCCGGCGGCGAGCGTGGAACCGCCCAGGTGGATCCGGCCGTCGTCGGCGAGCCGCAGGGCCACGCCCTCGAGCGGATAGCCGTCGTACACGCAGCCGCCGCAGGTTTCCGCCGCGCCGTAGGTAGTAACCACCCGTAGGCCGGCGTCGCGCGCGGACCCGAGGAGCTCGGCAGAGGCCGGGGCGCCGCCGAGCAGGATGCCGTTGAAGCGGCGCAGCACGGCGAGTGTGTCCGCCGACGGTTCAGCGAGCAGGCGCTGCAGCTGCGCGGGCACCAGCGACGTGAAGCGGATCTTGTCCGTCAGCTCCAGCGCGGCCGCGGTGAAGGCATCGGCGGTGAAGCCCCCGGACAGGTCCATCGCCCAGGGCCGGGTGCCGGCGAACAGCGAGCGGATCAGGACCTGGACACCCGCCACGTACTGCAGCGGCAGGGCCAGCAGCCATTGGCCCTCACCCTTGAGCGCGAAGGCGGTGGCCATCGACGACGCCGCCAGGGCGTCCACCGTCAGGACCGTCGCCTTGGGCGTCCCGGTGGACCCGGACGTGCGGACCACCACGACGGCATCTTCGAACCCGGGAGTCGGAACCGGCGTCACCACCGGATCGCCGTCGGGGCCGGCGGAAAGTTCGACGGCCGAACCCTCGCCGTGGAGGGCGGCCGCCAACGCCTTGAGTGCCGGCTCGATATTCACTGCGTGCGCCTGCGTTGTGCGGACGTAAGGGGTGCGGACCTGGGGAGCATGGGGTGCCTTCCGACGAGTGCGGGCTTAGAAGTAGTACGGGAACTTCGACCAGTCGGGGTCGCGTTTCTGCAGGAAGGCCTCCTTGCCCTCCACGGCCTCGTCGGTCATATATGCCAAACGGGTCGCTTCGCCGGCGAACACCTGCTGGCCGGCCAGCCCGTCGTCGGCGAGGTTGAACGCGAACTTGAGCATCCTGACGGCCTGCGGGGACTGCCGGGCAATGTCCGCGGCGTATTCCAGCGCCACTTCCTCGAGGCGCTCGTGGTCCACGGCCTCGTTCACGGCTCCCATCCGAACCATGTCCTCCGCGGAATATTCGCGTGCGAGGAAGAAGATCTCCCGGGCGGCCTTCTGGCCGATCTGCCGGGCCAGCAGCGCTGAGCCGTAGCCGGCGTCGAAACTGCCAACAGTGGCGTCCGTCTGCTTGAACTTTCCGAACTGGCGCGAGGCGATGGTCAGGTCGGAGACCACGTGCAGGGAGTGCCCGCCGCCGGCCGCCCAGCCGTTGACGACGGCGATGACCACCTTGGGCATGGTCCGCATGAGCCGCTGGACCTCCAAAATGTGGAGCCGGCCGGCACGGGCGGGGTCGATGGTCTCCTGCGTCTCGCCATCAGCGTAGCGGTACCCGTCCCGGCCGCGGATCCGCTGGTCCCCGCCGGAGCAGAACGAATGGCCGCCGTCCTTGGGGGAGGGGCCGTTGCCGGTCAGCAGCACGGTGGCCACGTCCGGCGTCATCCGGGCGTGGTCCATGGCGCGGTAGAGCTCGTCCACGGTCCCCGGGCGGAAGGCGTTGCGGACCTCCGGACGGTTGAACGCGATGCGGACGGTGGGCAGGTCCCGGGTCACGGTACCGTCGTCGGACCGCTCCACCTGCCGGTGGTACGTCAGGTCCTGGAAGTCGTCGAAGCCGGACACGGTGCGCCAGCGGGAGGGGTCAAAGACGTCGGAAACCTTGGCGGGGAAATCGTTGCTCACCGTCCAAGTCTAGTAATCGGCTCAGCTGATGCAGAACTCATTGCCCTCGGGGTCCGCCATGGTGTGCCATTCGTGCGGGCCCTGGCTGGCCGTCCAGAGAAAGGTGGCGCCGCGGGCTTCCAGTTCGGCGCGGACGTCATCCTTGTCCCGGCCATCCAGCCGGACGTCCCAATGCACCCGGTTCTTGATGGTCTTCTGCTCCGGCACGGTCTGGAACAGCAGACGCCGGGCGGGTGCCTTGGCGTCGATTTCCTCAGTGGGCCGGATCGCCGCACCGTCCTTCCACACGAGCCTGCCGTTGTGCGTCATGGTCTGGTCTTCGGTGGCGAAGCCCTGGCTGATCATGGACCGGATGAAGCCCTCGTCCTGCGGCTCCACGGACCAGTCCAGCGTTTCGGCCCACCAGTCGGCGAGGTCGTGCGGGTGGTGGCAATCGATGGCGATCTGAATGTTGAGTCCCATGGCACCAAGCTACGACGCCGGCGCCGCCTCGGATAGGGCCGGGAGCGTGACTCTAGGTCTGGGCCCCTTGCAACTGGTCCAGCAACTCCGGCGGGATGGTGTACAGGAAGACCGCGGCCACCAGGTTCTTGGTGGCATGGACGAAGTAGGAGAACATCAGGTTCCGCCCCGTCCACACGTACACAAACACCAGGGTGCCGCCCATGGCCAGGTATGGCATGAGCGCGGGGACGGTGAGGGCTTCCTGGCCCACGATGTGCAGCGCAGCGAAGAGGACCACGGACAGTCCGCAGCAGATCCAGATGTTGACACGCCGGCTCAGCTTGCCGATCAGGAGGTGCCGGAACACATACTCCTCCACGAACGGGCCCACCACGACAATCAGCGGCACCATCAGCCAGGCCGGCACCTGCCGCATGAGCGCCTGCAGCCCGGCCTGGTTGGCGGACGTCTCGGTGGTCCCGCCCACGACCACCAGGATGGCGGTGACAATCATCATCGCGACGACGGCCAGCGGCACCATCGCGAGCGTGAACCAGGGCCGCGTAGCAAGGACTTTGAGGTCCCGGGCCACCACGCGGCGGGCGGCAAACAGGGCCAGGGCGCCGACGCAGCCGTAGAACAGGAGGTTCACGCCGTAGGAGGCGACGGCCGGCGTCGGGGCCAGTGCCCGGAGCAGCGGCAGGATCAGTTCCCCGGCCAGCGCGAAGAAGGCGGCGACGGCCACGTAAAGCCCCACGGCGGTGAGGTCCAGCGGCGAAAACCGGTAGAGATCCGGCCGCGGAGCAGGGAGCATGCGTCTGGTATTCACCATGCCTCCAGCGTAGTGCGCCAAGCCCCGCGCGAACGGACACTTGTGGCCCCGCAGGAGGGGTCAATTGGGGCCGTAACTGTCCGTTCGCGCTTGCCCGACAGGGGTGCGAACCTTGACGGGGCCGCCCGTCGGCGGGCAGGCTTGACCCATGAAGTCCTAACCACGACGCCGGCATCGACCGGCGTCGACCATGTTCCGGCCTGTATCCAATCACCTGGATCTGTCGACCAAGGGCCCGTTGAGCGTATGCACCGAGAGTTATGTATCGGGCTCCGGGGCCGCCAACTGGACTGCGAGGACTTCCCATGACTGAACCACATTTCCGCACCGAACAGCTGCACCTGTCCGGCGTTACCCACGGTTACGGAGACCGCGAACTCTTCAACGGCGTCGAACTGGTGATCGGCGCGGGGGAACACGCCGCCGTCGTGGGTGAGAACGGTGCCGGCAAATCCACCCTGCTCCGGATCCTGGCGGGCATCGAGGCACCCGTGGAAGGCACGGCCCGGCGGCATGGCCGGGTGGGCTACCTGGCGCAGACCTCCGGACTCTCCGCCCGGCTGACCGTGGCCGACGCCATCGACGATGCGCTTCGCACACTCCGGGAGATGGAAGCCGGGCTGGAGCGGCTGGAGGCCGGCCTGGCATCGGCCGGGCCGGCCGAGCTAGAGACCTACGGGAACCTGCAGACCGAATACCAGCTCCGCGAGGGCTATGCCGCGGAATCCCGTGTCGAGGCGGCGCTGGACCGGCTGGGCCTGGGCGGCGTGGACCGCGGCCGGACGCTGGGATCGCTGTCCGGCGGGGAGCAGGAGCGCGTCGCGCTTGCCTGCCTGCTGGCCGATCCCGCGGACATCCTGCTGCTGGACGAGCCCACGAACCACCTGGACGCCAGCGGCACTGCCTGGCTCGAAGGCCGCCTCGCAGCGCACCGGGGAGCCGTGGTGGTGGTCTCGCACGACCGCGTGCTGCTGCGGAAGGTCGCTGCCACCGTTATCGAGGTTGACGCCGAGCGCCGCTCGGTGAACCGCTATGGCAACGGCTACGACGGCTACCTGAAGGAGAAGCGGGCAGAACGCCAGCGCTGGGTTCAGCAGTATCACGGCTGGCTCGATGCCATGGCGGCCGAGCGGCGGCAGGCAGACACCGTGGCCGGCCGGATGGGTTATGCCCGCCGGCGGGACAACGACAAGGCGGCCTTCGACTTCAAGACCGGGACCTGGGAGCGCGCCGCCGCAAGCAAGATCCGCAACGCGCAGGAGCGGCTGCGCCGCCTGGAGGACAACCCGGTGGAGCGCCCGCCGGAACGCCTGAAGCTCGAGGCCGGGCTCGACCGCGGGCCGGGGTCGGCCGCTGGTTCCCGCGGTAGCGCTGCCGGCAGTGCCGGCGGACCTTCCGGGAACGGACACCAGGAAGCGTTCGATGGGGTCCTGTGCGCCCGCAACACCCGGGTGCCTGGCCGGCTGGCCGTCCCGGAGTTCCGCGTGGACCACGGGCAGAAAATCCTCATCACCGGTCCCAACGGGGCCGGGAAGTCCACACTGCTCTCGGTCCTGGCGGGAACGCTCGAGCCGGCTGCGGGCCAGGTGGTGCGAAACGGCCGGATCGGCTATCTGCAGCAGGAGCTGGAGTTGCCCCCGTATCCAAATCTGCGGCTGCTGCCGGCCTTCGCCGCCGGGCTCGGCGGGAACATCGACGACCATGCCGAGGCGCTGCTGCGGCTGGGCCTCTTCCGCACCAGCGAATTCCATGTTCCGGTGGGTGCACTCTCGGCAGGACAGCAGCGCAGGCTGGCACTCGCACGGCTGCTGCTCGGCCACAAGGACATCATGCTCCTCGACGAACCCAGCAACCATCTGGCCCCCGCGCTCGTGGAGGAGCTGGAATCGGCGCTCGCGGAGTTCGACGGAACGGTGGTGATGGTCAGCCACGACCGGGCGCTTGGTGAGTGGTTCGATGCGTGCGCGGGCCGGTCCCGTGGCCGGGCCGGCGAAGGTGCTTCCGGGAGATGGGTCAGGTACACCATGGCGGAGGGCATGCTCGAGAAGGTGGCGCAGCCGGCCTGAGCCGGCGAAGTGCCCCAGCCCGTCCGGGAAACGAGAAATCCCGGGCCCGGCGGTTTGCCGGGCCCGGGATTTTCGATTTGGAAAGCTACCGGAACAGGGCGCTGTACGTTCCCATGATGATCCGGTCGCCGGGCCTGGACTTCCTGATGTAATCCACCACGGCCCAGTCGTCCAGCGAAATGCAGCCCGCCGTCGGGACCTTGTTCATGTGCAGGAAGATGGCGAAGCCGGCGTCCTGAATGATGTTGGGCCGGTTGTAATTGATCACCACGCCCTGCCGGTAGTCATGCGTGGCGCGGGTGGCGAAGTACCACATGTTCTCGTCCCAGCCCACCCACGACGAGGACTCGAAGTACTTGTTGTACGTCGCGGTCCACGGGTTGCCGCCCCAACGTGACCCGGGGTTCAGTGTCCGGTAGGGGAGCGCCGTTCCCGGGTTTCCCAGCCCGAAGGCCTCCGTCACCGAGTACGAACCTGTGGGCGAGTACAGGTACCGGGTCGGGCCCGAGGGGACGCCCGGCGCCTTGAACCCGGAGGCGCCCACGTAGCCGTCGGTCCGCCAGTCCTGCACGTATGTTCCGGCCATCCGGACGCAGTAGACGTTGGTGGCGTACGACTGGCCGTAGCCCTGGGTGAACGTGAGCAGCACCCGGTTGGCGCCATAGGTGGAGTACCGGGACCGCCCGTTATTCAGCTTCTGGCACTCGGTGATGCCGTATGCCCGGGTTCCGCCGGCCTTGGTGTAGCCGATGAAGCCGCGCTGGAACGACTGGATGCACTGGTCGCCGGCGCACCGTTCGTTCGACGTCGGGTAGCCCAGCCAGCCGCCCGCTCCGCCGTTGGTGGCAAACCGCTGGGCGATGCCGGCCCGGACGATCCAGGCCGGGGTCAGCGGAGACCAGTAGATGGTGCCGCCCTGGAACCGCTGGATGCACCCGCCGGCGACCTGTCCGCAGGCCTCGTTGGCCAGTGGGTAGCCCAGGGAGCTCCGGTTACCGCCGGTGAGGATGTAGCGGGTGCCGATGCCGCCGCGTGTGATCCAGGCGCCGGTGGCGGGCGACCAGTAGATGCTGCCGCCCTGGAACCGCTGGAGGCAGCCGCCCGCCACCTGGCCGCAGGCTTCCGTGGTGGTGGGGTAGCCCAGGACGCCGTTCTGCGCGCCGGCTGCGCGCCAGCGCGAGCCGATGCCGCCCCGGATCACCTGGCCTCCGGTCTGCGGCGACCAGTAGATGGTGCCGTTGTCGAAGACCTGGGAGCAGCCCCCGTTTTTCAGGCCGCAGGTTTCACTGGCCGACGGCAGGCCAAGCACCGTCTCGGCGCCTGCGGCTGCCCAGCGGCTGCCGATCCCCGTCCCGGTGGAGAAATTGAGGAACCGGGTTCCGGTCCAGATGATCACCTTGCCGGTGGAGAACTTCTGCAGGGACCGTGATCCCAGGACGATTTCGTCGCCGATGGGATAGCCGAAGGCCGCGAGGCCGCCGCCCGCTGTCCACTGCGGACCGGTGCGCCCGGAGGACAGCAGGACCGGATGGGCGCCGGACCTGGACGTCCAGTAGATCGAACCGCCGGTGAAGTTCTGCACGCAGAGCCCGGCCGAACATTGCTCGTTCGACGTCGGCTCGCCGAGCGCGCCGCCCGCTCCGCCAAGGCTTCGCCACTTGGCACCGATGCCGCCGGCGGTGGCAAATTCGGGGTCGGGGGCCGGTGCCGGATCTGTGATGGCCGGATCTGTGATGGCAGGGTCCGCTGCCGGTCCAGTTACAGACGGGTCCGACGGCGTCTCCGGGACCGCCGGGTCCGTGGCCGGATCGGCCGCCGGGTCAGTCGCCGGGTCCGTGGCCGGGTCGGGAACCGGGTCGGTTGCGGGGGGAGCGGCCGGGTCGGTGGTCGCCGCTGTGGCGACCGTGGTGTCGGCAGCGGGGGTGGAAGAGTCAGTCGCCTGGCTGGGCGGTGTCCCGGAACCGACCGCGAGGGCGGGGGAGGACGCGAGTGGTCCGGCCGCCAGGCTCAGGAGCAGGGCAGCCGCAAGTATTGGTTTTTTCACGAAGCATCCTCCACCGACACGACCGGTTCGCACGTGCCGGCCTGGCCCGTGGTTTTGGCGAAGTTCTCGGCAGAAACTACAGCCGATTTCCCTGCCTGGACCGTTTCCGTGATCAGGGTGTGGCCCTGGACCGCCGCGCCGACGGTGACCGCGATGGCCACCGTGTACTTCTTGGCTTTGTCCGATGAGTTGACGAGGGTGCCCTTGAACGTCCACTGGCCGTCCGCCCCGGCCGTGCAGGTGTGCTCCTGCAGGGCGTCGATCGCGTTCAGCGATGTGGACACATCGGTGGGCAGGGAAGGTGCCGTAGTGGGTGGTGAGGATTCCGACGGCGGCTGGGACACCGCCGTCGTACTGGCTGCCGATGGTGGGGCGCTGGTGCCGGATCCGGAAGGGGCTGGGCCCCCGCCGGAACACCCCGAGGCTGCCAGCAGCAGGGCCGCCGGCAGCAGTAGTGCTCTCTTTCTCATAGTCCCCCCTGAAAAATGGCGCGAGTGCCGGCCTCCGCATGAGACGGTGCGGATGCCATGGACGGGAACGAATCCCCGGCCATGGTGCTCAGAGTAGCCGCAATCAGGGCACCAGAGGGAGCCTTTTCTCCATTCGAGTTACTGTTTTGCAACGCGACGCCGGAGGGTGTCCAAAACCGGCCCTGGCCTGCGGAATGTTGCCCGCGTCACGGGCAGTCCGGAAATCTTGTACGATGGATGGGCCGTGCGAACCTTCGATGCTCCACGAGTTTTTGTGCACATAGGTCCTCAGGAGGGGCCTGAAGTCGAATTATCTGTACAAGAACTCCAGGTTCCGGAACCGGCAGTGCCCTACCCAAGGCAACCCCCGACCTACAAGGAACAGTTGTGCCTCAAAGTACCCCCACAGAACTTATGAGCCCGACGGCTCCATCCGCCGCCGTCGACCCGACCCTCAGCGCCGAGGGCTACAAGAAGACCCTGAGCCGGCGCCACGTCACCATGATCGCGATGGGCGGCGCCATTGGCGTGGGCCTGTTCATGGGAGCCGGCGGCCGGCTGGCCTCCACCGGTCCCGCGCTGATCTTCTCCTACGCCATCGCCGGCGTCATCGCTTACCTGCTGATGCGCGCGCTCGGCGAGCTCATCATGTACCGCCAGACCTCCGGCTCCTTTGTGAGCTACGCGGGTGAGCTGTTCGGAAAGAAGGGCGCCTACCTGTCCGGCTGGATGTACTTCATCAACTGGGCCATGACCGGCATCGCTGAACTGATCGCGATCGGCCTCTACTTCCAGTTCTTCTTCCCCAACGTCCCCGTGGAGCTCTCCGCCATCGCAGCGCTGGTGCTGCTGGTGGCCGTGAACCTGCTCAGCGTCAAGGCGTTCGGCGAATTCGAATTCTGGGCGTCCTGCCTCAAGGTCGGCGCCATCGTGATCTTCCTGGCCGTGGGCACCTTCATGGTGGTCACCAACGCCAAGGTGGGCGCCGGCCATGCATCTGCAGCCAACCTCTTCGCCGGCGACGGCGGCATGTTCCCCAAGGGCGCGCTGGTGATGATCCTGGTGCTCAACGCCGTCATCTTCGCTTACAACGCCATCGAACTCGTGGGCATCACGGCCGGCGAGATGGAAAATCCGGAACGCGAAGTGCCCAAGGCGATCCGCGCCGTCGTAATCCGCATCGTTGTCTTCTACGTCGGTTCCGTGACCCTGCTGGCCATGCTGTTGCCTTCGGACCAGTACAAGGCCGGCACCTCGCCCTTCGTCACCGTCTTCGGCCAGATGGGGCTGCCGTGGATGGGCGACGTCATGAACATGATCGTGATCACCGCCGCGCTGTCCTCCTCTAACTCCGGCCTGTACTCGATCGGCCGGATCTTCCGCACCATGGCCAACAACGGGCATGCGCCGCAGTGGCTGACGAAGATGTCCAGCCGCCACGTGCCGTATGCCGCCATCCTGGCCATCGCGGCCGTGTACCTCGTGGGCATCCTGCTGAACATCTGGCTGGGCGGCTCGCACGCGTTCGACCTCGCGCTAAACACCGCCTCAATCGGCGTCATCTTCACCTGGGGCTCCATCTTTGCCAGCCAGATCGCGCTGCGCAAGAAGAAGGGCGGTGTCTCCAGCCTGCCGATGCCGGGTTCGCCCTGGACCAGCTGGGCCGGGCTCGTGGCGCTGCTGGCCATCACGGTGCTGATCGGCTTCGACACCATGACGGACAAGGCCACGGGCGAGGTGTTCCTGCTCGGCCTCTGGACCCTGGCCAGCATCCCGTTCTTCGCGCTGGTGCTGTGGCTGGGCTGGCAGAAGGTCAAGAACAACGAGCCGAAGAGCGAACTTTTCAGCTAGCTTCCTGTTTTGATCACGACGGCGGGCGCCTCCTTTCCGGAGGCGCCCGCCGTCGGCGTTTCCAGGGGAACGCTAGTCCTTGAGATGCCGCGCGAAGTGGTCCTCGATCCGGCGCCACGCTTCCGGGGCGGCGGCCGGATCCGGGCCTATGCCCAACACGCGCGTCAGCGGGCGCAGCGCCCGCGGGCCTTCCTCCTGGTCGTTCAGGAAGGAGTGCCCCGCCGTCGGGAACTCCTTGACGTCGTGTTCGACGCCCACGGCGTCCAGCGCGGATTCCAGCCTCGCGGCGGTGCCCCGCAGGGTACGGTCCCGGGCGCCGTAGTTCGCGACCAGCGGGCAGGAGCCGCGGAGCGTCGGCTCGAGGTCGCGGGGGAGCCTGCCGTAGTTCACGGACGCCGCGTCGAAGCCGTCGCGGGCCGCCAGCAGCGCGAACCCTCCGCCCATGCAGAAGCCGATGACGCCCGTCCGGCCTGTGCAGAGGGGCGATGCCTTCAGCCAGCTCCGCGCCGCGGCGATGTCGGCGAAGACGCGCCCTTCGCCGGTGATCATGGACTGCATGGTACCGACCAGGCAGCGGCGGGGGCCGCCGTCGCTGTAGAGATCCACGGCGAGGGTGAGGTAGCCGGCAGCGGCCAGCCTGTCGGCGTGGCGGCGGATCTGGTCGTTGAGGCCGAACGCCTCGTGGATCATCACGACACCGGGAAAGGGGCCCGTTCCCGCCGGTGCGGCGAGGTAGCCCCGAAGGTTCCTGGATCCGCCGGCGTCTGCGCCTGTCCCGCCCAGGTCTACGTGCGTCATGGCCCCAGTCTCGCACGGCCTGCTTTGTGGCCTTGGATGGGCCGCCGTCTTTGCGGGGCGGCAGTTCCGGCCCACAAAAACGGCGACGCCGGGCTCCCCCCAAGGGAGTCCGGCGTCGCCGTTTGGCGGTGGTGTACTAATCCCGCTTGAATCCGTCCTTGACGTCTTCGCCGACCTTCTTGGCGTCGGCGACCACCTGGTCCTTCTGGCCCTCTGCCTTCAGGCGGTCATTGTCCGTTGCGTTGCCTGCGGCTTCCTTGGCCTTGCCGCCGAAGTCCTCTGCAGCGTTCTGGATTTTGTCTCCGATACCCATGAGGGGCACCACCTTCCGTTGCCGGTTGATCTGACAAAGCCATTTCAGGCTAACACGAAGCATGCTTACTATTTCAAGCCGGATGTGGATATTTCGTGTAGCGGCCCGCGGTTACCGGCGGGAATGCCCCCGGGCTTGGGGCGGGTTCTCTGCTGGCCCAAAATGTCGGTGCCGCGGCTAGGCTCGAAGGATGAATCACAGCCTCACCCTGAGTCAGCATGTCAACGCCAGCCCGGAGAAAGTCTGGCAGGTGATCTCGGATGTTCCGGGGTCCGCCGCCACGCTGTCCGGGGTCGAGTCCATCCAGATGGTCAGCGAGGGACCGTATGGCGAGGGCACCCGCTGGAAGGAAACGCGGTCCATGATGGGCCGGCGCGAAACCGTGGAAATGTGGGTGTCCCAGGCGGATCCGCCGCGCAGCACCACGGTCAAGGCGCTGCAGGGCGGGGCCGACTACACGTCCCGGTTCACGCTGGAGGAGCGGGGCGGCGGGACCGACCTGACCCTGACCTTCGGTGCGGAGGTCCTCAGGCCGACCGTACTCAGCCGGCTGATGCTCGCCGTGTTCGGGCGGTTGGGCATGAGCATGACGCGGAAGGCCCTGGCCAAGGACCTCGCCGATATCGCCGCGAAAGCGGAGCAGCTCTAGTGGCGGGGCGGTTTGCGGGCCGGCCCCGGCAGGGTGCGGCATCGAAGGTCACGCCGCCGAGGCTGGCGCCGGTCACCCTGGAAGGACTCCGGGATGACGACGCGCCGGACTTCAGGCGTGCCGACCGGTATGACGGAATGCGGTACAGCCGCGCGGACGCCGACGGGCTGGAGCTCAGCGGCATCACCTTCGCCGAGTGTGAATTCGACGGCGTCTCCTTCCATGACGCCCAGCTGCGCGGGGCCACGTTCCGGGACTGCGTTGTGGCGGAGGCCTTTGCCCCCGTCCTGAACGCGGCCCGGTCCACCATGCATGACGTCGTCTTCAGCAACCCGCGGTGGGGGTCGGCGGAGCTGTACGAGGGCGGCTGGCAGTCGGTCCGGATCGATGGCGGCAAAATCGACTACCTGAACCTGCGGGGATCGCGGTTGGCAGACGTGCAGATCAGCGACTGCATCATCAGCGAACTGGACCTCGGCTCGGCCACCGCGGCGCGCGTGGCACTGAAAAACTGCACCATCGGCAGCCTGGACCTCGCCGGCGCCAAGCTGAAGGACTTCGACCTGCGCGGCACGGACTTCCGGAGCATCAGCGGCCTGGGCAGCCTGGCCGGCGTGGTGATCGACGAGTACCAACTGGGGCTCCTGGCCCCGCTGCTGGCCGCCCACCTGGGTGTAGTCGTCGCCTGAGATTTGGAGGCCTGGAGTTTTGTCCACGTGTCGCGACTTCGCGGCTCGCTAACTCGCGGCACACGGACAAAAACTCCCGTCCCGTTGACCGGTTGCCCGCACCGTGTAATCTTTATAGAACGAACGGTCGGTAATTTATTCGCTTCCGACCGCCCTGCTTCTGCGAAAAGGATGTTCTCATGGTCGAGGCTTTTCTGGTCGGCGGTGCCCGCACCCCGGTAGGACGATACGGCGGAGCGCTCTCGGCGGTCCGGCCCGATGATCTGGCCGCGCTGGTGGTCCGCGAGGCCGTGGCCCGGGCCGGCGTGGATCCGGACGCGATCGACGAGGTCATCCTGGGCAACGCCAACGGCGCCGGTGAGGAGAACCGCAATGTGGCGCGCATGGCCACCATCCTCGCCGGCCTCCCGCTGCACATCCCGGGTATTACCGTGAACCGGCTTTGCTCCTCGGGCCTGAGCGCCATCATCATGGCCAGCCAGATGATCAAGTCCGGTGCCGCGGACATCGTGGTGGCCGGCGGTGTGGAGTCGATGAGCCGCGCGCCCTGGGTCCAGGAGAAGCCGCAGGCAGTTTTCGCTAAGCCCGGCGACATCTTCGACACCTCCATCGGCTGGCGCTTCGTGAACCCGCTGTTCACGAAGGGAGAGCTGTCCCGCGGCGGCAAAATGACGTTCTCCATGCCGGAAACCGCCGAGGAAGTAGGCCGCGTGGACAACATCTCCCGCGAGGACGCCGACGCCTTCGCCGTCCGCTCCCACGAACGGGCCCTCGCAGCCATCGAGGCAGGCCGCTTCAAGGACGAGATCGTCCCGGTGACGGTCAAGACCCGCAAATCCGAGACCGTGGTGGACACCGATGAGGGGCCCCGCGCGGGAACGTCCATGGACGTGCTGGCGGGCCTCCGCCCCGTCGTCCCCGGCGGCTCGGTGGTCACAGCCGGTAACTCGTCCTCCCTCAACGACGGCGCTTCCGCCGTCATCGTGGCCTCCGAGGCCGCAATCCAGCGGCTGGGCCTGACGCCGCGTGCCCGCATCATCGACGGCGCCTCCGCCGGCTGTGAGCCCGAAATCATGGGCATCGGCCCGGTTCCGGCAACCCAGAAGGTCCTCAAACGGAGCGGGCTCAGCGTCGGTGACCTCGGCGCCGTCGAACTTAATGAGGCGTTTGCCACCCAATCCCTGGCGAGCGTTCGGCGCCTCGGGCTGGACCCGGACATTGTGAACAACGACGGCGGTGCCATCGCTTTGGGGCATCCGCTGGGTTCCAGCGGCTCCCGGATTGCCATCACCCTGCTGGGCCGGATGGAGCGCGAAGACGCCCGGATCGGCCTGGCCACCATGTGCATCGGCGTGGGCCAGGGCACGGCCATGCTGCTGGAGCGCGTCTAGTGCCGGGCCAGGACAACGCGAACCAGGACAGTACGAAGCAGGACATCGCGGGCCAGGACAGTGCGAACGGACACTTGGGCACCCTGGAGTTCAGCACCCTCCTGGTCGAGGAGCGCGGGGACAGGGTGGTGGTGCTGCTCAACCGCCCGGACGTCCGGAACGCGATCGACCAGCAGATGGTGGACGAGCTCCATGCCGTTTGCGCCGAGCTGGAGAAGAACCCGAAGGTCCTGATCATTGCCGGCACGGAGGGAGTTTTTGCTTCGGGCGCGGACATCACCCAGCTCCGGGAACGGCGCCGCGACGACGCACTGCAGGGCATCAACTCCACCATCTTTGTCCGGATCGCCAAGCTGCCCATGCCGGTGATCGCCGCGCTGGACGGCTACTGCCTGGGCGGGGGCGCCGAGCTGGCGTACGCTGCTGATTTTCGGATCGGCACCCCGGCCATTCGGATCGGCAACCCGGAAACCGGCCTCGGCATCCTCGCCGCTGCCGGTGCCAGCTGGCGGCTGAAGGAACTCGTGGGGGAGCCCGTGGCCAAGGAAATCCTGCTGGCCGGCCGGGTGCTGAAGGCCGAGGAGGCCCTCGCCGTCAATCTGGTCACCGAACTCCACGAGCCTGCAGAGCTCATGGACGCCGCCCACAGGCTGGCCGACCGCATCGCCCGGCAGGACCCGCTGGCCGTCCGGATCACCAAGTCGGTGTTCCACGCCCCGGCGGAGGCGCACCCGCTGATCGACCAGCTGGCGCAGGGAATCCTGTTCGAGTCGCAGGCCAAGTTCGACCGGATGCAGGCCTTCCTGGACAGAAAGAACTCAGACAAGAAGAACACCACAACGAACACAGACGGGACCAAGCCATGACCGCCATTCCCCAGCACGTCGGAGTCCTCGGCGGCGGCCGGATGGGCGCAGGAATCGCCCACGCCTTCCTCATCAAGGGCGCCACCGTGGTGGTAGTGGAGCGCGACGACGATGCTGCCGCCGGCGCCCGCACCCGGGTCACCGACGCCGTGGCCAAGTCCGCATCCCGCGGCGCCCTGGACGGAACCCCGGAGGAAGTCCTGGCCCGGTTCAGCACGTCCACCGACTACTCGGCCTTCGCCGGCTGCGGCCTCGTAGTGGAGGCGGTCCCGGAGGACTTCGAGCTGAAGGTCAGTGCCCTGAAGGCGGTCGAGGAACAGCTGGCGCCTGACGCGTTCCTGGCCTCGAACACGTCCTCGCTCTCGGTCACCGACCTCGCCGCCCAGCTGCAGCGGCCGGGCAGCTTCGTGGGGCTGCACTTCTTCAACCCCGTGCCCGCTTCCACCCTGATCGAGGTGGTGGTGGCCAAGGAGACGTCGCCCGGGCTGGCGGCCCGGGCGAAAGGCTGGACGGAAGCGCTCGGCAAGACCGCCGTCGTCGTCAATGATGCCCCGGGGTTCGCGTCCTCGCGGCTGGGCGTGGCGATTGCGCTGGAGGCGATGCGCATGGTGGAGGAGGGAGTGGCCTCCGCTGAGGACATCGATGCCGCCATGGTGCTGGGTTACAAGCACCCCACCGGTCCGCTGAAGACCACCGACATTGTGGGCCTGGACGTCCGCCTGGGCATCGCCGAATACCTGCACTCGACGCTGGGGGAGCGCTTCGCGCCGCCGCAGATCCTGCGGGACAAGGTGGCTCGCGGCGAACTGGGACGCAAGACCGGCAAGGGGTTCTTCGACTGGGCTGACTGACCGGCGCCTTACAGCAGGCCGACGATGTAGCCGACGAAGAACAGCAGGCACAGCAGCACCACGAGCCCGATGAGGACCAGCACCGCCACCTGCGTTCCACGCGGTGGTCCTCCCTCGTCGTGCCCCTGCGGCCCTCCGGTGGAGCTTTCAGCGGGCGGCGTTTCCCCGGGCGGCACTCCGCCGCCTGGTTCCAGCCCGGTGAGGTGGTCTTCCAGGGGGTCGGGGTTCTGGCTGCTCATGGGGTCCTCCTTTGCTGGATTTGCGGCCGGCCGGCTACAGCGACTCGAGTTTCTGGCGCAGCCCGTTCAAGGCTGGGTCGCGCAGCTTCATGAACTGCGGCCTGAGGAACGGCTGCAGCAGCTTGTAGGGCCAGTTGATGCTGAACTGGGCCGTGTACAGGATCTCGGAACCGGAGCTGAGCGACCGCACGTCGATCGAATCGAATGCGACGAGGTTCCGGTGTTCACCCCGGAGCTTGATGTGGTTGTCGAACAGTTCGATGACCTCGTACTCGATGGGCTGGCGCTTGCCGCGGAACACGGCCTCGGCATGGTAGCGGTGGCCGACGGCGACGGGTCCCTCGGTCAGCTTGTCCATGACCGCTGTGCCGGGGTCCCAGTCGCTGGTGTGCTCGAAGGCGGACAGGTAGGCGAACGCAGTCCGTGCCGGCAGGGACGAAGCGACAGTGCCCGAGACGGTGATCATGACACCAGCCTAGCCACGCGCGGCGCCGGGCACACGGTGTTGGGCAGGCGCCTAGTCGACCGCCGCCCGGATGGAGGTGGCGTACCCCTTGGCATAGCCGTCAGCAGTCGGATGGAAGATATCGGCGGTCTGGCTGCCGCAGGTGGAAGAGGCGGTGCAGAGTGGCGGCAGCCCCACGATCCACGGCTGCTCGGATCCGATTCCGTGCCCGGAGAACGCGCGCGCCACATCCACGTATTCAACCTTCGCGCGGCCGCCGTCCGCCTGGCGGGCCGCCTTGGCAATGACCGCGTTCAGCTGCTGCGTCAGTCCGTTGATCGGATCGGCAGCGGGGCCGGCGCCCGGCTCGAACAGCAGCGGGTATCCGGTCACATAGATGTCGGCACGCGGTGCCTTGGCCTTGACGTCGTTCAGCATGGCCAGAAGATCCTGGAAGAACGGGCTCCCCGCCGGGTTGGTCAGGGCGGTCTGCAGCACCGACGCCCGCTGTGCCAGGGCGGCGGTGCACGCCGCACCGGAGTCCTTGGAACAGATCACCAGCGCGCCGATGGAGTCCAGGTCGTTGCCGCCGGCGGTGACGGTCACCAGGTCCACCTTCCTGTTCAGCGAGGGGATCTGGGTTGCCCGGACGGTGCCGGTGGTGGCTCCGCTGCACGCCGCATTCCCGGTCAGGCCGATCTTGCGCGCCGCGTCCAGCAGCACCGGATAGCTATGGTTGCTCCGCAGGCAAGCGTCCGTGTACGGCCCGGCGCCCTGGCCGGCGGCGTAGGAGTCGCCCAGCGCCACATAGGAATCGAACCGGTCCGCAGATGCCGGCGCGGCGGTCAGGCCGGCGATGGCCAGCGCCGCGAGGACGCCGGTGAGGCGGGCAATCCGCCGTGGCAAAGGCTTTTTGGCTGTCATCTGAATCCCCATATTCGCTCAGGCCGTGGAGCGGCGCCCCTGGTGTCCAAAGGTATTGTCCAAGGGTACGCCCGCCGTCAATGCCAACCCGTCAATGCCAACCCGGCAATCGGGCCCGGCAGGCAGGAGTCCGGCAGTCCAGGCGCCCGGGAGTCCGCTATCCGCCGCAACTTGAGACGAAACCCGTGCGGCTGCCGGGGCAGGTGTGGTTAGCTGGCTCCGTGAACGCGAGGGGACAGATCAGCTGGGACGGGGCGGTGAATGCCTGGCTCGTGGCTGGCTCCGTGTACCGGATGGGTCGGCGGGAATGGCTCACCGAGGCAGGCTGGAAGGAAGCCTACCGCGACGGCATCCGCACGATCATTGACCTCCGGAACCCCGGCGAACGGCAGCGCCGGCCTAGCGATCCGGACGTGGGCGCGGCACTCGACGTGTTCGACGTCGTCCTGGCACCCACCGAGGATCCGGAGCACCCTGAGTTCAAGGCCCTGTGCGACCCCTACCTGAACGATCCCGCACACTATGCCGCCAACGCACGACTCTTTCCTGACAGGCTCGCCGCCGTGTTCAAGGCCATCGCCGCCGCGCCGGGCGGCGTGGTGATCCACTGCTCGGCCGGCAGGGACCGCAGCGGCATGATCGCGGCCATGCTCCAGGACCTCGCCGGGGCCAGCGATGCCGAGATCGTGGCAAGCTACCAGGCCGCCATGCGCAGCATCAACGAACGCCACCGGACCATGTGGCCGCCCCATCCGCACGAACGCTACCTCGACGAAGAAACCCTTGCCCCGCTCCTGGAGACCCGCGGCGCCAAGGTCCTGGACTTCGTGCGGGAGCTCAACACCCACGAATTCCTGCTGCGCAACGGCGTCACCGAGCCGGAGCTGGAAGCGGTGCTGGCCGCGCTCGGCGCCAGGGTTGCCCTGTGACTTCTCCGGCACCCGTCCGGGCACTCCGGCGCGCACTCGCCCTGTCGGCCGCGGTGGCGCTGGGCGTCCCGCTCGCGTCAGGGCCCGCTTACGCTGCCTTGGAAAGCACGACGACGGCGGAGGCCGGCGATGCTGTCGCCTCGCCGGCGGTGCCGTCCCCGGCTGCGGATCCGGCAGAGCCGGCCACGGGCACATCGGCGACGGGCACAGGGGCGTCTGGCACAGCGGCGGCCGGCACAGCGGCGTCTGGCACGGCGGCGTCTGGCACAGCGGCCGCCGGCGCATCGGCGGCGGGCCTTGCCGAGGCCGTTGCGCGCGATCTGGGCATGACTCTCCAGGAGTTCAACGCCGCAGGGGAGCAGGGCAAGCGTGCGGCAGCGGCCCTGGACACACTCCGCAAGGTCGCTGGCTTCGACGGAATTGGGCTGCACGGCGGCAGGATCGTGGTTTCAGGTACCGGCCCCGCCCTGGCCAAGGCTGTGGATGCACTCAACGCGGCCGGCTCCGCGGGCCGCGAAGAGTTCGTGCTCGCTGCCCCGGAGCCGGCGGCCGGGAACGCCGCGGCCGGGCAAACCGTAAAGGACCTTCGTGCCGCGAGCGTCCAGCAGCTTTACCAGGCGTACCTCCGCGACGTGGGGCCGGCGGGGCTCCAGGCTGTGGCGGAGGCAAACGGCAAGTTCATCATCCGCACCGGCGGGGTAAACGAGCCCCAATCAGACGGTGCCGATCCCACGGCCAGCCAGGCTCCGGCGCCGGCCGGCCCGGTGAACGGCGGGCGGCTGTCGCCGTCGGAATTCGTGGAGCAGTATGCGAACGTGGTCCTCGAGTCCGGCGAACCGCTGGCCCCGCAGGAGGACTTTTTCGGCGGACAGGGGTACCGGGTCGACGGCGGGGTGGTCTGCTCCGCCGGCTTCAGCGCGTTCAGCCCCGATGGCAAGCCCCTGGTCCTCACCGCCGGCCACTGTGCCGACGACGGCGCCGCCCGGCTCGCCGAGGTGACCTTGCCGGCCGGGGACCCTGCCGGCGGATTCGCCGCCGACAATGCGGTCACCGGCGAACTTGGGACGTTCGGCTTCAGCCAGTTCGGCGGGCCCGGGAACTCGACGGTCGCGGACCCGGAGAATCCGGGCACGCCGGGGAACGACATCGCGGTCATCGGGTCCATCCGGCCGGACCTCGACCCGCTCCCGGCCGCCACCACCTGGCAGAACGCCAGCAGCCTCGGGACCGGTTCCGTGAAGATCGTGGGAATGGCGTCGCCTTTTGTGGGGCAGGCCGTCTGCCGTTCCGGGCGGACCGCCGGTTGGTCGTGCGGCACCGTGGATGAGGTGGGGATCTACATCGTGGGCGGCGGTTCTGGGGACCCGGCCGACCTGCGGTCCTTCAGCGGCTTCCTCTCCACGTCCGTGCAATCCAGCGGTGGTGATTCCGGCGGGCCGTGGATCAGCGGAAACTACGCCGTGGGCACGCACTCGGCGGGCAACTCAAATGACTCCACCGAGAATTTCGCCGTAGCGGCCACGCTGCAGGATTCGATGTCCGTGCTCCCGGGCGTGCAGCTCAGGCTGTTCCTGAACAGGCCGGTCCTGGCGGGTTCGCTTCCGGCAGGGCCGGTCGCTCCGGGTCAGCGGATCACCGGCCGGCTGGCCACTGCCCCGGCCACCGATGTTCCGGCCGGAACCCGGGTCCGGGTCAGCTTCCGGGGCAGCGAACCTTTCGACGTGGGCGTCGACGCCGCGGGGAATTGGGCCTTCAGCGCGCCCGGCTCCGCAACACAGTTCACTGTGCAGACGATGAATGGGTTCAGCCGCTCCGAGCTGAGCAGCTTCAGCACAGCTCCTACGCAGACCAACGGAGGTCCCGACGCCGGCACCCCGGACCCCGCCGGGTCGCCGGCTGCGTCCCCGCCGGCCTCGGCACAGGGCGGCGAGCCCGCGGTACTTGAGCCCGCGGTACTCGAGCCCGCACCGGAGCCGTCCGTGGTGGCCGTTCTTCCTGCTGCCGGCCCCGCCGCAGCCGCAGGACCCGACGGTGCTGCGGTCCCGGACCCTAATGCGGTGCCGCCCATGCTTGCCGACACGGGGGTCTCGGGCCTGACGGCCGCCGTTTCGGGGGCGGGAGCGGCTCTGCTGCTCGGCGTCGTATTGCTGGTGGTCGTGCGCCGCCGCGGCAGGGGTTAGCCCCGGCAAGGAGAAGCTCAGCCGATGGTGGCGGCTTCGTCCAGCGTATGCGGCTCGAAGTGCTCGATGATGTCGCGGATCGACGCCAGTCCCTCGGTGAACGTGGCCGACGACCGCCACTGTTCCACCTGCTCGAGCGATGCCCACGGCCCGGTACTGATGAAGCGGTTAGGGACATCGCGGTCGCGCATCAGAAGGCCCCGGCCGCCCGGATAATCCTTGTGGGTTTTGTCGGCCATGTCCTTCCAGGCCTTCACGAAGTCGTCCTCGCGCCCCGGCTTCATGAGCCAGATACCCATTGTGTACACAGACACATCCACCACCTCCATTGGTGTGCAGAGCGGATACCTGATTATCTGCCTGCCGTACGGCGGGCGGAAGGGCTGACGTACCCTGCGCTAACAGTTGGACGGCTTGTATTCGTAAGCGCCGGCGTCGGCCTGTCCGGATCCAGAGCATTGGCCGTTCTGCGGAACGGAAGCCTGGTCCAGGTCCACCCCGGAAGGGCTGCTGCCCGCGCGGTCGATCGCCGGGCTGCCGCCGGTGAGGTGGAGGTCGTCAGGGGGATTGACGAACTCTGCGGGAGCCGTCGTCGAACTGTTGTCCAACGGGACGTTGCTGGGGCCGTTGATCACGTTGGCCTGTTCCGTCCAGCCCGACCCGTCCAGCCACAGCGCGTCCCGCACGGCGACGAGGATGTTGGCCCGGATGACGGTCGAGGAGGGGCAGTTTGCATGGCACACCACGCCGCGCGAATGGCTGCCGTCCAGCCACACCGTGTTGAACTCGAAAATGGTGCCGTTCGTGGGTCCGAATTTTGTGTCCGGGCCGCGGATGATCAGGCCTGCGGCTTCGGCGCACTCCGCGCCGCACGAGGAACGGATCAGGTTGTAGCGGAAGACGTTCCCGTCGGCGGCCCCGTCAGAGCGCCCGATCTCAGAGAACACGTTGTTGTCGATGGCCTTGTTGTGGTGGATGTTGTTGCGGCTGCCGTTGTAGATCTCGAAGGCGCTTCCGTCCCGGCTGAAGTCATAGGAGGATGCCGTGGAGCCGGTGACAGTGTTGCCGGAGAACTCGTTATCGTTCCCGTTGATCAGCACGCCGAATGCGCCCGAATCGTCGGTGCAGTTGGCCGCCTCCGCAGTGCCGCACTTCGTTCCCGGGGTGTTGACGTTCATGACGTTGTTGTCCGTCAGGACATTGTTGGAGTAGTTGCCGAAGTCGGAGCCCGTGCCCACCTTGATTCCGGCGGTGTTGTCCGAGGCCTCGGAATTCTTCACCACCACGTGGTCGCCGTAGACGTTGAAGCCCGCGTACCCGCAGTTGGTGGCCCGCAGCCCGTCCACCTCGATGTAGCCGCCGTCCAGCCGGAAGCAGTTTCCGCCCTCCCCGCTGGTGATGGTGGGCAGGCTCCCGTTCCCGTAGCCATTCAGCCTGATCGACGACGCCGGTGTTCCGCTTTCCTCCAAAACGACGTTGCCGATCCACTCATCACCCCTGCGGAAACTGAGGGTCTCACCGGGCTTGAACGCCGTTTCATTGACTTTCATCAGCGACTGCCAGGGCGAATCCGGGGATGTCCCGGAGTTGGTGTCGCTCCCCTCGGCACTCACATAGTAGTGGGTAGACGGGGTTGTGGGGTTCGTCGCCGAGACGCAGCCCGCCAGCAGCACCAGCAAGAGGACAGCCGCCATTGCGGCGGCAGCCCTTGTGGAACGTGTGCTCATGATTGCACCTGCCGGGAGGCGGACAGTAGGGCCCGGCCCAGGAGTGCCGCTGCCTCTGGTCCGGAGCGGCCAGAGTATAGAGCGCCCGGCGCAATGTCAACGGAACGGGGGCAGGATCGAAAGGTGCGCGGTGGCACCCGGGGAGGGCCGCCGTCGTACTCCGGACTGCAGCCGCCTAGGTGAGCGGTGCGGGTCGAACCCGGACCGGGGCCAGCAGGCTGATGAGCAGGATGGCAGTGACCGATCCCGCGGCCATGATCGAGGCCAGCACCACGATTTGGAACCGGCCTGCCTCCAGCGGTGAAAGGCCGCCGAAGATCGCTCCGACGAAGGCTCCCGGCAGTGTCACCAGGCCCGTCGTCTTGGTCTGGTCCACGGTCGGAATGAGCGCGGAGTACACGGCGCCGCGGGCCATCTCGCGGGTGGCCTGCCTCGGAGTGGCACCCAGCGCGAGCCAGCCCTCCACCTGGTCCCAGCGGTCGATGACGGCCTCATTGAACCTGCGGCCCGCGAGCCCGGCAATCGCCATCGAATTGCCGACGACGATCCCGCCGATCGCCAGCGCGTAGCGGGAGGTGAACTCGATGGCTCCGGTGCCGAACACGATGACCAGTGCGGCGAGGATGCCGGCGGCCATCGAGCCGGCCACAACGGCGAGGCGCCGCCAGGACCAGGCGAGGCGGCGTGCGGCGGTAACGGCGGCGACGGTGAACATGACGCCCAGCGCCACGGCCACCCATTCGGCGCTGGCGATCACGGCACCGAGGATCAGGCTGACGGCGGCGAGTTGCGCGGCGCCGCGGAGGATGGCGAGGGCCGGTGCGAAGGCGTGCGGAACCCGGAATCCTTTGAGGACGGCGGCCGTCAGCGCCATCAGGAGGCCCACCGCGATCAGGGTGGGCGTCAGGCTGCCAAGCTCGGTCACCAGATCAGCCTAACCGGGCGGCTGTCCGGAAGGCTGTTGTCCGGAGGGAGGCTGCCCGGAGGGCGGCTGTCCGGCCGGAGACGGGTGCGGGCGTCAGGCCCGCGGGGCCAGCAGCATGTTGGTGATCCGCAGCGTGCACAGCCTCTGACCCGCTTCATTGGTGATCAGCACCTCGTGGGTGGTCAGGGTGCCGCCAAGGTGGATGGGCGTCGCCGTGATGGTGATGAGGCCGCTCCGTGCGGACCGGTGGTGCGTGGCGGAGACATCGACGCCGACGGCGGTCTTGCCGAGGGTGCTGGCGTGGATCACCGCGGCCCACGAACCCACCGCCTCACCCACCGCCAGCGAGGCGCCGCCGTGCAGCAGGCCGAACGATTGCCGGTTTCCCTCCACCGGCATGGTGGCCACGACGCGCTCGACGGACTCCTCGACGATCTTCACGCCCATCTTCTCGTCGAGCTCGCCGAGGGTGATCTTCCACAGGTCTGTCAGTTCCGTGTCGGGGGCGTCGGGCTTCATGGCTCTCCTTGGGTAGTGTGCGGTGCCTCTAGTGTGCAGCGGGGCACATTCATGTACTGTAGACATATTACCGAACGGACGGTCAGTAATGTTCTGGCCGGATCAGATTAGTCCCCCGTTGGAAGGACCCGTCAACGATGACCACCACCGCCGCAGCCCCCGAAGCCACCCTGGACACCGTGGAAACCGTCCCCAGTTTCGTGCAGGATTCCTGGTGGACTCCCGACGCCGGCTCGGCAGCTTCCGCTGTCGCCGTCCGAGATGCCAGCACGGGGGAGATCCTGGCCAAGGTGAGCACCGACGGGCTGGACCTGGCCGCCGTCGTGGATTACGGCCGCACCACGGGCCAGACGGAACTCGGCAAGCTGACCTTCCACCAGCGTGCCCTCAAGCTCAAGGAACTGGCCCAGTACCTGAACGCGCGCCGCGAGCATTTTTACGCGTTCTCCGCGCAGACCGGCGCCACCAAGATCGACTCGATGATCGACATCGACGGCGGCATCGGCGTGCTGTTCACCTTCGGATCCAAGGGCCGGCGCGAGCTGCCCAACGCCCAGGTGGTGGTGGACGGCCCCATGGAGGTGCTGTCCAAGGACGGATCGTTTGCCGGCGAGCACATCTACACCCGCATCCCCGGCGTCGCCGTGCAGATCAACGCGTTCAACTTCCCGGTCTGGGGCATGCTGGAAAAGCTCGCCCCCGCGTTCCTCGCCGGCGTCCCCACGATCGTCAAGCCGGCCACGCCCACGGGCTATGTCGCGGCGGCCGTGGTCAAGGCCATCATCGAATCCAACATCCTGCCCAAGGGATCGCTGCAGCTGATCTCCGGCTCGGTCCGCGGGCTGCTGGACGTGCTGGATTACCGCGACCTCGTGGCCTTCACGGGCTCGGCGGCCACCTCGCAGTCCCTCAGGTCGCACCCGAACGTGGTGCTGGGCGGCGTGCGGTTCACGTCCGAGACCGACTCGCTCAACGCCGCCATCCTGGGCCCGGACGCCGTGGAGGGCACGCCGGAGTTCGATGCCTTCATCAAGTCCGTCGTCACCGAGATGACGGTCAAGGCCGGCCAGAAGTGCACCGCGATCCGCCGCGCCATCGTGCCGCAGGATCTGGTGCCCGCCGTGGTTTCCGCCATCGGCGCCCGGGTGGAGCAGCGCGTGGTGCTGGGCGATCCCCGGGCCGAGGGCGTCACCATGGGTGCGCTTGCCTCCCTCGAGCAGCTCGCCGATGTCCGGGCTGCCGTGCAGTCCATGCTCGACGCCGGCGGTGAGCTGGCGTACGGAACGCTTGATTCGCCGTCGGTCACCAGCGCGGACGGCGCCACTGGCGTCATCGAAGGGGGCGCCTTCATGTCTCCCGTGGTGCTTAGCTGGGCTGACGCGGAGGCCGATCCGGTCCACTCCCTGGAGGCGTTCGGGCCGGTCTCCTCAGTGATCGGATACAAGGACATTCCCGACGCCGTCCGGCTTGCCGCCCGTGGCGGCGGGTCCCTGGTTGCCTCGGTCTGTACGAACGATCCGTCCGTGGCGCAGGAACTGGTCACCGGCATCGCGGCCCACCACGGCCGCGTGCTCATGCTGAACCGCGAGGACGCACGTTCGTCCACAGGCCATGGCTCTCCTGTCCCGCACCTGGTCCACGGCGGCCCGGGACGTGCCGGCGGCGGCGAGGAACTGGGCGGCATCCGCTCCGTGATGCACCACATGCAGCGCACCGCCATCCAGGGCTCGCCCAACATGCTGACCGCCGTGACCGGGATCTGGCACACCGGCGCCGACCGCAACTTCACCGTGGAGACCGAGGGCACCCACCCGTTCCGCAAGTCGCTGGAGACCCTGCGCATCGGCGACGCCGTCCGCTCGGACCTGCGGCAGGTGGCGCTCGAGGACATTTCCGCGTTCGCCAACTCAACCGGCGACACGTTCTACGCCCACACCAACCAGGAGGCCGCCGAGGCCAACCCGTTCTTCCCGGGCATCGTGGCGCACGGCTACCTGCTGCTGAGCTGGGCCGCGGGGCTGTTTGTGGAGCCTGCGCCGGGCCCGGTCCTGGCCAACTACGGCCTGGAGAACCTGCGCTTCATCACCCCTGTGGCTGCGGGCGATTCCATCCGGGTGACGCTGACCGCGAAGAAGATCACCCCGCGCGAGACCGACGAGTACGGCGAGGTGGCCTGGGACGCCGTCCTGACCAACCAGAACGACGACATCGTGGCTACCTACGACGTCCTCACCCTCGTGGAGAAGTAACCCGGACCCTCGCTCACATCCTGCAGGGTTTTCCGGGACCCTCCCTCAGGTCCTGCAGGGCTTTCCCGGACCCTCGCTCACATCCTGTCGGGTTTTTGGGGACGCGTCCTCAGGTCCTGCAGGGCGGGGCGGAATTTCGCCGGATCTTTCGGGGTTTTCCGGGCGTAAAATGACCCCCGTAGGAGGTGGCGAAATGACCCTAGCACTTAGAACAGCCACAACCGTCCTGCCTGTCGATGATCCGGACCGCGCCCGCGGATTTTACGCGGAAACGTTGGGCCTCCCACACCGTGGCAAGGCTGAGGATGGAAGCGATTTATTTGGCAACGCTGACGGCCCGATGCTGCAGCTGATGCCTGTGAAAGATGGAAAGCACTCCGAGCACACCACCTTGAGTTTCGAGGTCACCGATATTGAGCGGACCGTTCAGGACATGGAGTCCAGGGGCGTTCGGTTCCAGGACTATGACCTCCCCGATCTAAGGACCGATCACCACATCTGTACAACCGACGCCGAGAAATGCGCCTGGTTCATGGACACCGAAAACAACATCCTCTGCATTCACGAGAGGCTCGGAACACAGGCTGAGTATCAGCTCTGATCCGCCGCACCGCCGCAGGTTCCCAAACCCTTCCTCGCCTAGCTGAGGAAGGGTTTGGTTTTTAGTGGCGAAAGGTGAGGAGGCGTCCGGGAGGAGCCGGCGAGAGCTGAGGAAGGGTTTGGTTTTGGTCGGCGTCAGGACCAGGGGGTGACCGGGTGGTCCTGCCGCTCGCCGTCCACGTACACGTCGGCGCGCTCGTTGAAGAAGCAGACCAGGCCGTGGATCTGCCGGGCGTCAATGAACCGCGAATCATAGGCCCAGGCGATGTTCCTGCCCTTGGACGATTCAGGGTAACTCCAGTACCTGGCCTCGCCCTTGTAGGGGCAGATGGTCCGGTGCGGGCTGGCCTCCAGCAGGTCCAGCCGGACGTCCTCGGGCGGGATGTAGTACCGCACGGGAAGCAGCGTCTCATACAGCAGCTGGGCGCCGACGGTGTCGGCGAGCGCCACGCCGTCGAGCTTTACTTCGATGTGCCGGAGCGTGGCGCGGACGTCCACGCGGTGGAACGGGTCCCGCGGGTGGCCGATGATTTCCTCGTGGTCCTCGAGCCAGTGAAACGCGCCGAAGTCCAGGATGACGTACCCTTCGAGATCCGGATCAGAGGGCCGGAACGCCGCCCGCGGCACACTGAACGCGGACGCCACGACGTCGAGCTCCTCGCCGTCCGCCGTGTGCCGCCGGAACCCGGTCCGCGGGTCCAGCGCCTGCGGGGCGTCGGCCGACAGCCGGACGGGAAGCTCATCCGCCCCGCCGTCCCCCTCGGCCGCGGGCGGCTCGAGCCGCGCCAGCAGATCCTTCTCAGGCACGGCGTACACCGGGGTGACGCGTTTCGGTTCCCAGACCAGGAGGGCTTCCTGGGTGTCGACGACGGGACTTCCGTCGATGCCTGCACGGATCCTCTTGGAGGTGGGCTGGTACCGCAGATCTGGAAATGCGCCGAACAGCAGCTCCGACAGTTTGGTGGCCATGCATTCAGGGTGGGCACCCGGACGCCCGGCGTCAACGCCTAATTGTTGAGGGCCGGAGCCCTGGGCTCAGGCCTTCGCGTGCAGGCCGTCGAACGCCATGGTGATGACGTCGTCGGCCAGCTTTTCGGGTGAGAGCGAACCGCCGGGCTTGTACCACTCAACGATCGAGTTGATGGTTCCGAACAGGAGCCGTGTGACGGTGCGGGGGTCGATGTCCTGGCGCAGCGATCCCTCGTCGCGGGCGGCGGAGATCAGCCCCGCCACCTTGTGGTCGAAGGCGCGGCGGCGTTCCATGGCATTCCGCTCGATGTCCGTGTTGCCGCGCAGCCGCAGCAGCAGCGTGACGAAGGGCAGCCGCTCCACCAGCACGGCGATGGTCTGGCGCAGCACGAACTCCAGCCGCGCGTCCGCCGCCCCCGAGGTGGCCCCCGGCTGGTCCAGGATGGCCTCCAGGCCGCCGAGCGCATGGTCCAGGGCGAGCTTCAGCAGGTCGCCCTTGGACGGCACGTGATGGTAGATGGCCGACTTGGAGATGCCCAGGTTTTCGGCGAGGATGCCCATGGATGTGGCATCGTAGCCGTGGCGGTTGAAGACGTCGACGGCGATCAGCAGCACGGACTGCTGGTCGTAGCCCGGACGGCCGCGTTTGGTGGGTGCTGTGCTGGCTGCTGTACTCGGCATACGGGCTATTTTCTCATGAACGTTCGGTAATCCCGGCACGGGCGAAAACAACACGCCCCACAGTGCGGGCTCGTGGTGCGGCCCCGGGCATCCAGGACGGTCGGCAGACCGCCTATTCGGAGGGTCTGCGCGGTTGGCCATCAGTATTTTCCCAAGGTGCTGACCCCACAGTTTCGCCAGGGGAGTAGCGGCAGGAAAAGCTGGCCCGCAGGACAAGGAGGTCCCCGCGGCCGGGATTCGGTCTCATAACCAAACATATTGGGTTGACCGCCGGGGCAGTGGAGTTGGCACATGCCCCCATGCCAAGGAGGCGCAGACTATGTCTGATGAATCTGAGAACACCAACGGGCTGAGACGCCGCGCGCTGATACGCCTGGGCGCGGCCGGAGGAGCCGGCGCCGCGCTCGCGGCAGCACACACCTGGGCCAGCCCGCTGCTGGCCCGAAGTGGGCTCCTGTCGCCCGACGGCGCATTCGCCGCCACGTCAACAGCCCTGAGTGATGAGCTCTTCTACATTGAAAAGTACCCGACAAGCCCGTTGATCATTTCGCCGTTCAGCGATCCGCTGCCGATCCCGAAAGCGCTGGCGCCGGTAGCGAAATCGGTGGTGGATACGTGGAACAATCCGCCCGGACCCGGACCGGGCCAGCAGAACTCGCTGCGCAATGAGCAGCACCAGCTCTGGCCAGGCCGGATCGGCTATCCGGATCCCATTGTCTACAAGATCAACGTGCTGCTCCGGACCCACAAATTCACCACGTCGCAGGTGCTGCCGATCGACTCAGACGGCAATCCGACGCGGTCGTTCGACGCGCTCGGCAGAAGGATCGAAGCGGGCATCAAGCGCACGCTTCCGCTCAGCACCATCTACGGTTTTAACGGCACCTTTCCCGGGCCCATGATCAACGCTGAGTACGGCAAGCCGGTGCTGGTCCGGTTCGAGAACCACCTGGATGAGAACCCGCTCAATCTGGACCGCCAGGACTTCGGCTCACCGGACTGGTCCTTCCTGACCCACCTGCACAACGGCCACACGGCGCCGGAGAGCGACGGAAATCCGCACTACTCGATGACGGCCGGGCCGAAGCATCCGGGCTTCCGGCCGCAGATGTTCGTCGACAACCTGTACCTGAACTGGCCCGCCGGCGGCGACGACCGGGAGAAGCAAAGCTTCTTCTGGTTCCACGACCACACCATGGACCACACCGGCTCGAACGTCTACAAGGGCATGGTGGGCATCTATCCAATCTATGACCCGAAGAACGGCACGGACATGGGCGACGAACGCCAGGGCCTCCGGCTGCCCGGTGTCCGGACAAACAATCCGGACGGGTCATTCGACGTCAAGTACGACGTCCCGCTGGTCTTCTACGACTGCCGGCTGGATGACGGCGTCACCATCCACAAGGACATCCACGACGTCCAGGGCGAATTTCCGGCGGCCAAAAACCCGGCCACACATCCGGAATGGTGGGGCAAGACGTTCTACAAGCACTTTCCCAACCACGGGTTCGTGGGCGACATCTTCACCGTGAACGGCACCGCTTCTCCGGTCATGGAGGTGAAGCGGCGCAAATACCGCTTCCGGTTCCTTGACGCCTCGGTCTCCAGGATCTACGAGTTCAAGCTGATGAGCTCCACGCAGGGCCCCAAATCGTCGGCGTCACTCGGCTATCAGGACGACGAGCTGGAGGGTCAGTACCGCATCCCGGACGGGCAGCAGTGCATGCAGTTCACCCAGATAGCGTCCGACGGCGGGCTGTTGCCCGTACCGATCAAACGCGATTCCTTTGAGCTGTGGCCGGCCAAGCGACGTGAAGTGATCGTGGACTTCACGAAGTACCAGGACGGGACACCCACCACCAAGGGCGACGTCATCTACCTCACCAACGTGATGAAGATGCCCAACGGCCGCATGTGGAGCAACTCGTCCCGGTTCTTCCCCGATCCCAAGTACAGGGTCCCGGTGCTCAAGTTCGTGATCGGGGATACGGCGCCGGACGACAGCAGGATCCCCACGGCGCTCCGCCCACTGCCGCCGCTGCCGAGCAACTGGCAGACCATGCTGGACAACCGCATGATCTTTGAGGTGAAGCGCGGCAGCGTGGCCGGGGAGACCGAATGGCTGATCAACGGCAAGCCCTTTGATCCCGCGAAGGTGCTGGCGAGCCTTCCTAACCGGGCAGGCCGCACGCCGTTGGCCCAGCAGAAGACGGGCAGCTTCAATCTTTGGGAACTCCGCAACGGCGGTGGTGGCTGGGTGCATCCCTTCCACCTGCACATGGAGGAGCACCGGACCGTCATGCGCAACGGCAGGGACGTGACCCGCACCGTGGATCCGGGGCATCCGGACGACGTCTCCAAGGAAGACCTGACAGCGCTGGATCCGGGTGAGTCGGTGATCGTCTATCGCGGCTTCCGCGACTTCGTGGGCCCGTATGTGGCGCACTGCCACAACCTGGCCCACGAGGACCACGCCATGATGTTCGGCTGGGAGATCACGCCCTGACCGGGAACCTGAACCAGGGCGCCAAGAAAAGTGCGGGCCGGGACCCGTCCTCGGACGGATCCCGGCCTGCAGTGCTCGGCGGCCGGTGGCCTACCCCTTCGGGCGCAGGTCGTAGATCCGGCGCAGCTTGCCGTTGGAACGCTCGAGCGAGCCGGGTTCCACCACATCCACGGTGCACGAAGAACCCACGTGGATCTTGATCTGTTCGCGCAGGGTGCGGGCCGCCGTCGTGCTGTCCTGGGCCGTGACATTGTCACGGCGCTCGATTTTTACTGTCAGTTGGTCCATCCGCTGGCCCTCGGGCCGGGTGAGCTCGAGCTGGAAGTGCGGGCTGAGCTCGGGGATGCGCAGCGCGATTTCCTCGATCTGGGACGGGAAGAGGTTCACGCCGCGGAGGATGATCATGTCGTCGCTGCGGCCGGTGATGCGTCCCATCCGGCGGTGCGCCGGGCGGGCGGTGCCCGGAAGCAGGCGGGTGAGGTCCTTGGTGCGGTAGCGGATGATCGGCAGGGCTTCCTTCGTGAGCGAGGTGAACACCAGTTCGCCGTGCTCGCCGTCGCCCAGCACGTTCTCCTTGCCCGGTGCGGGGCTGAAGGGGTCGATGATCTCCGGCCGGAAGTGGTCCTCCCAGATGTGGCTGCCGTCCTGGGTCTCCACACATTCGCCCGCGACACCGGGGCCCATGACCTCGGAGAGCCCGTAAATATCACAGGCCTTGATGTTCATGGTGACCTCGAGCTCGTGGCGCATCTCCTGCGTCCACGGCTCGGCGCCGAGCACCGCGTACTTCAGCGAGGTGGACGTGGGGTCGATTCCCATGTGGGCCATGGCATCGGCGATGGTCAGCAGGTACGTGGGCGTGGCCAGGATGGCGTCGGGCTTGAAGTCCTGGATCAGCTGGATCTGGCGCTCGGTCTGGCCGCCGGACATCGGAATCACGGTGCAGCCGAGGGCCTCGGCGCCGGCGTGGGCACCCAGCCCGCCGGTAAACAGGCCGTACCCGTACGCGTTGTGGACCTTCATGCCGGGGCGGACACCGGACGCGCGCAGGCAGCGGGCCACCAGTTTGGCCCAGTCGGCAAGGTCCTGCTTGGTGTACCCGACGACGGTGGGCCGGCCCGTGGTCCCCGAACTCGCATGCACGCGCGCCACCTCGCTCTGCGGGACGGCGAACATCCCGAACGGGTATTCCTGACGCAGGTCCTCCTTGGTGGTGAAGGGGAAGTTGCCGAGGTCGGCGAGTTCACGCAGGTCTGAAGGGTGGATGCCGGCATCGTCGAACTTGCGCTTGTACAGCGGAACGCGGTCGTAGGCATACGCGATGGTGTGCTGAAGCCGGCTGAGCTGCAGCGTCTCGAGCTCGTCCCGGGACATCATTTCCTCGGGGTCGAGGACGGCGTCGGTGGGCGTGGCGACAGTGGGAGCGGCGACGGCGGGTTCAGGGACGTGGAGGGTCATGATCTGCTTCCTACTTCTTGGGGATGGTACGGCTGCGTCCACGGAACTCTGCAATGAGTTCCCCCGGCAGCTGGGCTCCGGGATCGGCAGCGAAGATCTGGATGTCGTAGAGGCCACTGCGGCCCGCACTTGAGCGGCGGTCTGCGACGGCGGTGATCACCTGGCCCTGGTAGGCCGGCTTGAGGAAGTTGATGTCGACGCCGGCAGCAACGGTGATGCTGTCAGGGTCGGCGGGCGACGCGGGGTTGCAGGCCAGGGCGAAGGCGGAGTCCGCGAAGGCGAAGATCATTCCGCCGTGCGCCATTCCGAAGCCGTTGAGCATTTCCTGCCGGAGGGTCATCCGGATGGTTGCGTGGCCGTCGCTGAGGGTGAGGACTTCTATGCCCATCCATTCCGAGGCGTAGTCGTTCTCAAGGATGTGGTGGGCCACACCGGGGATTGCCGTTTCAGCCATGCGTCGTTGCCTCCAGCTTTATTTACCGAATGTTCATTAGGTAATCCCATGGGAGGGGGTCGTGTCAAGGGTGCGGGCCAGCCGGGCAGGCCCGGCGACGGCGATGACCACCAGTGCTGCCAGGACGTGCAGGAGCGCAACGGTCCACCACAGAGTGAGGTAATCGGGCCCCAGCAGGGCGGGAAACACGAGGGCCCCGGAGGTGTTGAACGCGGCGTGGAAGACCATGCAGATGGGGACGCTGCCACTGCTGTTGTAGAGCCAGGCCAGCAGTACGGACTGCGCCAGGACCATCAGCAGGAACGGCAGCGCCGGCCGCTGCCCGGTGGGATCCGACAGCAGCTCGGGCAGGTGCCATGCCGCCCACACCAGCCCGAGGAGCAGTGCCGCCGACAGGGCCGGGCGGTTCTGTTGAAGCAGCGGAAGGGCATAGCCTCGCCAGCCCAGCTCCTCGAAGAGGCCCACGGTCAGCAGCGTGAACGCGAAGGAGCCGAGCAGCATGAACCAGCCGGGGTTCGGGCCGAGCTCCGGAGCGGGCGCGCCGCCGGACACCGTGAGGCCCGTCGCCACCGTCACCAGCAGGCACGGAAGTCCCAAGGCGGCCAGGTACCAGCGGCTGCCACGCGCCAGCGCGCCAGCTGCCGGAGCAGCTGCTGCAGCTCGGCCTTGCCGCCGGCGAGGAAGGCGGTGATCGCCGCGGCCACGGCGGGCCCGAACGGGATCAGGGGCGAGCTGTTCGGGTTCAGGAGCGTCAGCGGCCACACCAGCCATGAAATCGCGAAGGCCAAAACGAAGAACAGCGGAAGCCGGTGGCCGGCGGGCCAGGCGGATCCTGCGGAAACGGCGGCAGCGCGGCCAGCTCTGTTCATCGGGACCACCATCGTTCAGGACGTTTGCAGCCGGGGACCCCGCTGTTCGGTGCCGTGCTGCGGATGGGCCGGTCCCGGGGCGCTGGCCCACTCCGGGTCCGGGACGGCGAAGGTGCGCCGACGTGGCAATCAACACCATTGTGTGCTCCCGGAAGCGCGGCAACAAGTGAAAGTATGGGGGAGGACCGCCTCGGCGCGTCCACTCAGAACACCGGCACGTCCAATGCAGCACGTTCCACGCGGGAGCTTCCAACCAGAGGACAGATCATGGCCAAAGGGATATATGTCAGCGCGACCACTCCGGGATCGGGGAAGTCGCTCATAGCGCTGGGCCTGGCGGACACGCTCCACCGGCACGCGGACCGGATCGGATTCTTCAAACCCGTGGTCCACGGCGACGAGGCCGGAGCGGATCCCATGGTGGCACTCATGAAGTCCCGCTTCGACCTCGACGACCAGCGCTGCCGCGGCGGCCTGACGTTCACCGAGGTCCGCGGCCTGCTCGCCGAGGGCCGGCGCGAGGACATTGACTCCCGCTGCGTGGAGATCTTCGCCGAGATGGGCCGGCACTGCGACGTCATCATCGTGGAGGGAACGGACCTTACCGGCCACGACGCCGCCGTCGAATTCGACCTCAACGCCCGCCTGGCGAACAACCTGGCCGCGCCCATCGTCGCAGTGGTGGGCGCCAAGGGGCGCACCGTGGCGGAAGCCGCGGCCGCCGTCGACGTCGCCCGCAAGGAGCTCGCCGCCGAGAAGTGCTCGCTGCTGGCCATGATGGTGAACCGCGCCGACCCGGCGGACGTGGAGGCCATCATTGCCGCCGTGAAGCCGGGAGCGTCCGGCCGGCCCGTCTACGTCTTCCCGGAGCTGGAGGACATCGCCCGGCCCACCACCGGCGAGGTGGGTACCGCGCTGGCACTGCGGCAGATCGCCGGCCGCGCGGACATGGAGCGGGACGTCCGTGACGTCAAGGTCGCCGCCATGAATGTGGGCAACTTTTTGAACGTGCTCGACGACGGCGCGCTGGTGATCGTGCCCGGCGACCGGGCGGACGTGATGGTGGCCTGCCTGGCGTCGTCGTTCTCGCCCGAG
This sequence comes from Arthrobacter sp. OAP107, assembly GCF_040546765.1. Lineage (NCBI taxonomy): Bacteria > Bacillati > Actinomycetota > Actinomycetes > Micrococcales > Micrococcaceae > Arthrobacter > Arthrobacter sp. OAP107. The sequence goes on from NZ_JBEPOK010000001.1 coordinate 754,939, forward strand.
TTCCCGGTGCCGTCCGGGCTGATCCTCACTGGCGGCCTGGCCCCGGACGCCAACATCTACCCGCTGCTGGCCTCCGCGCCGTTCCCGGTGTTCGCCACGGACGATGACACGTACACCACGGCGCGGCGCGTGTCCGAGGTGCGCAGCGAAATCTGGAGCGGCCACCGGCGCAAGGTGGCCTCCGCGCTGGGCCTGTGGTCCCGGCAGGTGGACGAGGCCGAGATGCTCGAGCGCCTGCACCTGCCCCGCGCCGAGAGGATGACCCCGCTGCGGTTCCTGCACGACCTGATCGAGCGGGCCCGCTCGCAGCGCCGCCACATCGTGCTGCCGGAGGGCAAGGACATCCGGATCCTGAAGGCCGCCGAGATCCTGCACCGCCGGGACGTGTGCGACCTGACGCTGCTGGGGCGGGAAGCCGACATCCGGGAACTTGCAGCCAGCCGGGGCATCGACCTTTCCGGGATCAACATCGTGGACCCCGCGACCTCCGAGCTGCGCCAGGACTTCGCCGCCAGGTATGCCGAACTCCGGGCCCACAAGGGCGTCGACCTGGCCCGGGCACTGGAGGTCATGCAGGACGAAAGCTACTTCGGCACCATGATGGTGCAGCTGGGCGTGGTGGACGGCATGGTGTCCGGCGCCGCACACACCACGGCCCACACCATCCGGCCGGCCTTGGAGTTTGTGAAGACCCGGCAGGGCGTGAAGATCGTCTCCTCGGTGTTCCTGATGCTCATGCCGGACCGGGTACTGGTCTACGGCGACTGTGCGGTGAACCCGGATCCGAACGTGGAGCAGCTCGCGGACATCGCGCTGGCCTCGGCCGAGACCGCTTCCCAGTTTGGGGTGGAGCCCCGGGTTGCCATGCTGTCCTACTCCACCGGCGGCTCCGGCTCGGGGTCTGCGGTGGAAGAGGTCCGGCAGGCCACCGACCTGGTGCGTGAGCGCCGCCCGGATCTCGCCGTCGAAGGCCCCATCCAGTACGACGCCGCCGTGGACGCCTCCATCGCCGAGTCCAAGATGCCGGGCTCGTCCGTGGCCGGGCAGGCGACCGTGTTCATCTTCCCGGACCTGAACACCGGCAACAACACGTACAAGGCGGTGCAGCAGAGTTCCGGAGCGGTCGCCGTCGGGCCTGTCCTGCAGGGGCTTCGCAAGCCCGTCAACGACCTGTCCCGCGGCTGCACCGTGGAGGACATCGTGAACACTGTCGCCATCACCGCCATCCAGGCGCAGAGCCTGGCCGCCCCGGCGGAACCGTCTGCCGCCGGATCCGGTACCGAACCGTCCGCCGTTTCAGCAGCCCAGGCTTAGGAGGCCCCATGCTCGTGCTCGTCATCAACTCCGGCTCGTCCTCGCTCAAGTACCAGGTGCGCGACGTCGCCGAAGGCAGTGTCCTCACCGAAGGGCTGATCGAGCGGATCGGCGTGTCCAACGGCGGCCAGGGCGACGGCGAGGTGGTGGGCCCGGCGGACCATGCCGAGGCACTCGAGCAGGTGGACGCGGCCATCCACGAGGTGCTGGGCGGCAGGCAACTGGACGCGGTGGGGCACCGGGTGGTGCACGGCGGCGAGCGGTTCGGCGAGCCGGTGCTGATCGACAACGAGATCACCCGGGCCATCGAACGGCTGAACCCTCTGGCGCCGTTGCACAATCCCGCGAACGTGCTGGGCATCCGGGCCATCACCAAGAAGTGGCCGGACATGCCGCAGGTGGCCGTGTTCGACACAGCCTTCCACCGCAGCCTGCCCGAGCACGCCTGGCGCTACGCCGTTCCCGACGAGCTCTACACCAGCCACGGGATCCGCCGGTACGGCTTCCACGGGACCTCGCACGAATACGTCACCAACCGGGCTGCCGCGCTGCTGGATATCCCGGTGGAGGAGTTCGACGGCGTGATCGCCCACCTCGGCAACGGCGCCTCCGTCACGGCGATCCACGGCGGCAAATCCGTGGACACGTCCATGGGGTTCACGCCGTTGGAGGGGCTGGTCATGGGGACCCGCTCCGGCGACCTGGACCCGTCCATCCTCGTGTTCCTGGCCCGCACCGGCTGGAACGCCGAGGACCTCGATTCGATGCTGAACCGCGAGTCCGGGCTCAAGGGTCTCGCGGGCAACAACGACATGCGCTCTGTGGTGGAGGCGGCCGAATCCGGTGATTCCCGGGCGGCCACCGCCCTCGCGGTGACCTCGTACCGGCTGGCAAAGTACATCGGCGGTTACCACGTGGCAGTTGGCGGGGCCAAGGCGCTGGTGTTCACGGCCGGGATTGGCGAGAACTCGCACCAGTTCCGTGCACTGGTGGGGGAGCGGCTGGGTGCGCTGGGCATCGAGCTCGACGCCGGGCTGAACAGTGAGCGGTCCAAGGAACCCCGGGTGATTTCCACCGAAGCCTCCGCCATCCCTGTCCTGGTGGTGCCCACTGACGAGGAGCGCGCCATCGCCGAGGCCACTGCAGCGGTCGTCGGCGGTTAGTTGCTCGGCGAGCGCTCCGTAGGCGCCCTTTTGAGTCCGCAAAACGGCATTTACGGAGCAACCGATGGGAATCAGCCGGGCCAGATGTCCTGCCAGGCGAGGCGTTCGGTGAAGTCGGCCGCGGGGAGGGGGCGGCTGAAGTAGTAGCCCTGCCCGCTGATGCAGCCGGTGTTCCGCAGGTGCTCGGCCTGTTCCGCGTTTTCCACGCCCTCCCACACCGCCTCCAGCCCGCAGGCCCGGATGAGCTGCAGGATGGCCGCGATCAGGGCAGGCTGCGCAGGGTCGCTGCCGAGGGCGGTGAGGAGTGTCCGGTCCACCTTGACCCGGTCCACGGGCAGCCGCCGCAGGTAGCTGATGGAGGAGTACCCGGTGCCGAAGTCGTCGATCTCCAGGCCCACTCCAAGCTTCCGCAGGCTGGCGAGCGTGTAGCGGTCGAGCTCGTTGCCCTTGATGATGTCACTCTCGGTCAGCTCCAGGACCAGAAGGGCAGGCTCCAGTTGGGCGGCGGTGAGCGCATCCCGCACGTCCTCGATGAACTCGAGCCGCTGCAGGTCTGCCGCTGAAACATTGATGCGCATGTCGAAGTTGTGGCGGCCCGTTTCGGGAGAGCTCCGCCAGCGCCGGAGCTGTTCCACGGAATTCTTGAGCACCCAGTTGCCGAGCTCCGATATGAGGCCCGTCTCCTCGGCGATGGGAATGAATTCGTCCGGCATGATCAGGCCGCGCTTGGGGTGTTTCCAGCGGACCAGGGCCTCCACGCCCTCGATTTTTCCTGAGGCGAGTTCGATGACCGGCTGGTAGTACAGCACCAGCTGGTCGGTGGCGATGGCCTCGCGCAGTTCCCCCACCAGCTGGTTGCGGAGCTGCCGGGCGTGCAGCATGGCCGGTTCGAACACGCGCAGCTTGTTGCGGGCGTCGGCCTTGGAGGCGTACATCGCGATGTCCGCCTCCATGAGCAGCTCCTCCGACGTCTCGCCGGGATCCGCAATCCGAAGCCCCAGGCTGGCCCCGCAGCGGATGGTCTTGCCGTCCACCTCCAGGGTCGCGTTGAGGGCGTCCAATATCCGGTTTCCGACGGCGGCCGCCTTGGCCGGCGTTGTGGCGGGGAGCAAAACGGCGAACTCGTCGCCGCCCAGCCGGGCCACCATGTCGCCGTCGCGCACGCAGGAGCGGATCCGTTCGCCCACCGTGGCCAGCACCTGGTCGCCCATGGAGTGGCCCAGTGAATCGTTGATGCTCTTGAAGGCGTCCAGGTCCAGCAGCAGCAGCGCCGGCGGCAGCCCGCCGTCGGACGCCTCCGCCTGGGCATCATTGACGGCACTGACCAGCGCCGACCGGTTGTACAGTCCGGTCAGGGAATCGGTGAGCGCCATCTGCTGCAGCTCTTTGTGCGCCGCGTTGAGCATGCGTGTGCGGGATTCCACACGCTCCTCGAGCTCCTGGTAGATGATCTGCAGGTCCTCGGCCAGCAGGTTGGTGCCCATGATCACCGCGTCCAGCTCGTCCCTGGCCTCGGAAATTTCAATGCGCGAGTGGAGTTCCCCGGCGGCCAGCCGGACGATGCCGTCCAGCAGCTTCCCGAGCCGGGGATCCTCGTTAGAAAACATCGTCAAGGCGGCTCAACCAGTCGAGAGCGTCGTTTTCGGCGGTGAAATAGCGGGCCGGTACCGAGCTGAATTCGCCGCCGAGCAGAAAGTGCCCGAGCAGCCTGTCCACTGGAGTTTCGCCGAGGATCGCCCAGGCGGACACCGAGGGGATCGCGGCGTAGGCGGCCCGCGCGGCGCGGTTTACGGACGTCACTCCGGACAGTTCAAGGACGACGGCGACCCTCCGGTCCCCGGCCAGCTCACCCAGGCGGCGGTACAGCTGGGCGGCCGCGGTCTCGTTCAGGTCGGCGCCGCGGGGGAGGACCGCCTTGACGGCGAGGTCGGGCAGCACGGTGAAGGTGACGACGGGCGCGGGAGCAGGGCGCGTCGATGACTCCGGCTGCAGCGGTGCGGCACCGGGAAACACTGTCGCTTCTGGCATTTACCCCCCCTGGAGAAATTGCTGTTGGCGCCGGTCCGAAGGCTCCCTTGAGGCGATGAAACCACGGACGGTGGCGCTACGCTCCGGTGCAGCAGCTGTATCGAACAGCGTAGCGGCCTCGTCAAGCATCTGCAGTGATTCCGCTTCGTGTCCCTGCGCCATCAGTGCCCTGCCCAGAACGAAGGTGGCCTCTGCCGCGGTCTGGGTGGCGAGGATGGGGAACTTGCTGCGCAGCGGGGTCAGCAGGCTGATCGCCGTCTCCATGTCCCCGGTGAGGTAATACCAGTGGGCGCGTACCAGGGACATCTCCAGGATGTCCCGTTCGCTGCCGCCCACCACCTCGGTGGCGAGCTCGGCGCGCTCGATGCAACGCAGCGTTGCGGCGTCGCCCAGCTTGGCCTGCAGGCGCATTTCCGCGGAGGCGCGGTTGAAGCGTGCCCACAGGTCGACGTCCTGGGAGGGGGAGAGTTTGCCCGCGGCCAGGTCGTGGTAGTGGCCGCCCTCGTTGACCCGGTTGCTGAGGAACGCGACATTTCCGATGACCCAGTAGGCCTTGCCGGCGGTGTCCTCGTCCACGTGGTCGGTGAGCAGCGACTCCAGATCCAGGCACTGCTGCCAGGCGTCCTCGTGCCGCCCGCTTTCCGCGAGGGCGGCGATCAGTGCCTGCTGGGCCTGGATATGCAGGTACACGTTTTCAGAGTCCCCGGCCACGAGCCGGGCGGCGGTTGAGGCGGCGTCAACCGCCTCGGGAAGACGGCCCAGGCCCTGCAGTGAATGGGCCAGCAAGGTTGCCGCCCGGGCGCCAAGATCGGGGGCCGAGGCGGCAACGGGATGGGCAGCCAGGCCGGCCGCGAGTTCCTGGCACTCCTGGATGGACCCCTGGTTCCGCAGGCACTCGGCCTGCAGCAGGACCATTTTCCACCAGCGGACCTCGTCGCCGGCCTCCTGCGCCAGTTCGGCGGCGTGCCCGGCTCCGGCATATGCGGCGGTGTAGTCCCGCCGCTTCCAGCTTTCGCGCGCAGCCAACTCCGCGATCACGAAGGGTGACAAGTCGCGCTGCATAGGCATGCTCCCAATTATCCATAATCCTGCCCCTGGTAGGCCGTGCAGGAGGACTGAACTCTGCTTATTACGGCGATTGCAAGACGCCCGCGGAAAAACATGGTCAATCCTGTGGATTTGACAGGAAATGACTTGACCAAACCTTGATCCAGTGACCGTATACTGTCGCCCGTAATGTGCAATTCGGTTCACGGCTACAAACGACGAAAGGGACAGCGGATGAAGAAACTTGCCGCAACACTTGTTATGACCGGCATCCTTGCAGTGGCAGGTTTCGCTGCTCCTGCAAACGCGGCACCGAAGGAGAAGGACACCACCACGTCCTCCACTTCGAACAGCGAGGTCAACTACGCCACCATCGGCTGGTGGCCCAACTAGGGCTGGCAGAAACCAGCCAGAATTGCGAGAACCGCCCCGGACCTGCTGGTCCGGGGCGGTTCACGTTTTGAGGCGGCTGTCGTTTGCGGAGGTTGTCGTTTGGGGCGGGACGGACGACGGCGGCCGGGCGGTTGGGCGCGCAGGGTCAGTCGGTTTGGGGTGCGCTGGCCGCTTCGCCGCCGTCGGCCTCGTCATCGTCCGTTTCATCGGCGGCGTCTTCCCTCTGGGGGCCGTCGACCGGGAGGGTCACGGAAACGGTGGTTCCCACACCCAGCACGGATGACAGGTCCAGCGAACCGCCATGGCGGCGGACAATGTCGTGCGCGATGGCCAGGCCGAGTCCGCTGCCCGGGATGGCTGCGGAGGATGCATTGGAGGCCCGGTAGAAACGGGTGAAAACCTGGGCGATTTCCTGCTCAGGAATCCCGACGCCGGTGTCCACGACGTTGACGATGGCGCCCGGGCTGCCGGCTTCGGAGGCTGCCGACATGAAGCTGATGCTGATCCGCCCGCCTTTCGGGGTGAACTTGATGGCGTTGGCCACGATGTTGGTGAAGACCTGCTCCAGCTGGGCCTCGTCGGCCTGGACCTTCACGTCCTCGTGCGAGTCGGCGCCGGTGATGGTGACATTCCGCGAGTCGGCGAGCGGACGCAGTGCGGCCACGACGATCCGCAGGACCTGGCCAAGCTCCACCTGCTTGAGGTTCAGGTTGCCGGAGGTGTCCTGCTGGGAGACCGTGAGCATGTCCTCGATCAGCCTCCGAAGGCGGTCCGAGTTCCGCGAAATGACGTCCATCATGGACAGGATTCCCGGCGGAACGGGGCCGCCCGCGCCGTCGCGGATCATGTCGAGGTAGGCCGTGATGGAGGTGAGGGGCGTGCGGAGCTCGTGGTTGACGGTGGCGAGGAAGTCTGTCTTGGCCTTGTCCAGCTCGCGGAGCTGCTGCAGCACCTGGAGCTGCGCGCTGATCAGGTGGCCCTGGATGAGGCTGTGCGCCAGGTTGCCGGCCACGTGCTGGATGAGCGCGATCTCTGCCCTGGTCCAGTCGCGCCTGCCGTCCAGCTGCGCGATCCAGATGATTCCCAGCGCCGACTCGCCCTCTCCCACCGGCAAGGCAACCGACGCGCGGACGGAGGCCAGGCCGGACCACTCCCGCAATCCCTCGGCCAGCGGCGCGGACTGGTCCGTCTGGTGATCCGGAACCGCCAGCGCCTCGGCGGCCGACCATAGCGAGGTGGTCTGCTCCCGGGCCTCGTCCTCGAAGGCACCGAGCGTGTCCGGCAGCTTGGTCCGGCCGGGCAGGGACCACTGGGAACTGATCCGCGGGACGCGCGAATCCTGGAAGGTAGTGAACCAAACGTGGTCCACGCCGAGGGATTCGCCAAAGCCGCGGACGAGGTGGCCGGCCATCTGCTGCGGGCTGTTGGTGCCGCGGATGGCGGCGGAGACGTTGCGCAGGCTTTCGCGCAGGAACTCAGCTTTTGCCCGGATCCGGCGGCGTTCCCGCGTCCGGCCGATCAGGGTCTCCACGCGGCGTGTGAGTTCGCGCGCGGGGGCGTCCCGGGAGATGTAATCCGCGATGCCCCAGGACTCAAGCCGGGCAAGATCGAAGTCCCCGCCGAGGTCCACCAGGAGCAGCACGGGCGTGCCCTCCCACCGGTAACCGTCCGTGAGCACCGCATCAAGAAGTACGACGGCGGCCCGGCCGCCTTCCAGCTCCTGGGTGAGGGATCCGGCGTCGGGGGCTTTACGGACGGAAAAACCCGCATGGGTGAGCACAGACGCCACGGCGTCCAAGCGGGCGGCATCGGTGAGCGCGACCACCGCCTCGCGAGGTGCGGAGGCATACTCCGCCGGTGCCTGGACCATGTGCCCCCTGTGTTGCGAGTGCCTTTTGAGGCTACCGTGATTTTGGACTCACATTATCAGTAGGCGGGCCCGTGGCTGCGTCCCGGAGGGATGTACCTTGTTAGTTGTCCACATTTGCCACCGAGGAGGTTTATTTGAATTCCAACAGCACCGGACGGAATACGCTGTTCAACCTCGAATTGGAAGCCGACGGCGTGCTGAGGCTGACCTGGGCCAGGGACGCCAGCATCACCGAGGGGGACGCCGAGGCTGCCATGGGGAAGGTCAACGCGCTCTGCGGAGACAGCCGCCACCCCATGCTCGTGGACATGGCCACCACTTCGGAGGTGAGCCGCGGAGCCCGTGCCGTGTTCGGCCGTCCCTGCCAGGCCTCACGGATCGCGCTGCTCGGGGCGTCGCCGGTGGACCGCGTGATCGCCAACTTCTTCCTGGGCCTGAACAAGCTCCCGTGCCCCACGAAGTTCTTCACGTCGGAGGCCGAGGCGCTCACCTGGCTGAAGGTCAGCTAGTTCGCAGCCGGCACCACTGAACGCGGATGTGTCCCAGGCAACATATATTTGAATGATGCTCTCGGCGCTTAAGAAATACCTGCTGCTTCCCAAACTGGTGAAGCTGTCCTCCTATGCGCCCAAGGACCCGAGGGTGGCCTGGGACCAGTACTGGGGCAGGGTCGGGGCCACCGGGGCGCGCGGCGACGTCCTGTGGGATTCGGGCAGCGACCATGAACTGCAGACGTATCTGCAGCACCTGACGCGGCAGCTGGACTCCAGCCTTCCGGTCGTTGACGTCGGGTGTGGCACTGGGGTCTTCAGCCGCGCACTTGCGGCCCACTTTCCGTATGTCCTGGGGGTGGATGTGTCAGCCAACGCCGTCGCCCGGGCGGCCGCCGAATCCGAGGGAATGGAGCGGGTCTCCTACGTGGCGGCCGACATGACGGCGCCCGCGGGCACGCGCGCCGTGACCGAAGCCCTGGCAGCAGCCGGGTTCCCCGATGAAGCCAACATTTTCATCCGGGGTGTCCTGCACGTACTCAAGAAACCGGCGCAGGCAGCGCTGGCCGCGCAGCTGCACCCGCTCGTGGGCACGCAGGGCCGCGTGTTCCTCGCAGAGACGGACTTCCGCGGGAATCCCATTCAGTACGTCAGCCACCTCGGAGCCACGCTGCACTCGATTCCCGAGCCACTGGAGAAGGCCATCCGCGGGCTGCCCATGCCGGGCCGGTTCGGTACCGAGCAGCGCCGGCGGGCGTTTCCCGAGGCAAGCTGGGACGTGGTGGAGGACGGGGCAGTGACCATTGAAACCCGGCCCCTCACATCAGCTGACCGCCCGGAACAGATCCCGGGCTACTTCGCGGTGCTCCAGGCGCGCTGAACCTATGGGGCGGCCGCCTCGGGGGCCGGGTCCACAGACATTGCGCTGCCGGGACTCGTAGTGGCAGGAGCAGGGGCCGCACCTGTGGGAGCCGGGGCAGGAACGGCAGGGACCGGCGTCGTTCCCATTCCGGGCGTCGGCGCCGCGGGGTCCGCCGTGGTTCCCGGCGAGGGCACAGCAGCCGAGGGCACAGCAGGCGGTGCACTTGGCGGCGGCGCACCTGGCGACTGCACGGCGGGCGACTGCACAGCGGGCGACGGCGAACCCGGCCGGGAACCCGAGCCCCGGTCAGCTCCGCCACTGGCCCCGGGCGACGGAGAGGCGCCCGGCGACGGACGTCCGGTCCCGCGCGTGGCACTGGGATCGGTCCGGACGATTTCCATGAGCCGTTCCTTGTAGGCGGTCAGCCTTCCCTCGATCTCGGAGAGCGGAACGCCCTGCAGCGTGCGGCCGAACTCGGCGATTTCCTGCCACAGCGCATTGAGCCGCGCCATGCCGTCTGGGCTGAGCGGCCCGTCCAGCGTGAGCACCAGTTGGCTGGCGAGGGCGTAGGTCAGGCAGCGGACGCAGTTGTAATTCGCAGCGGCGGAGAGGTTCTCCGGCACCACAACGTCCGCCTGGCCCACGACCAGCACCACCTGGAACCCCACGGCCACCGCCGCGCAGTCGGCGCAACTGGCGAATGCGTAGGCCTCGTTGCGGGTGTCCACGGGTCCCTCCTCGGCCCACACCAGCGCGAACGCGACGTCGTAGGTGACGGATCCGTCAGTGGCGTTCACCGCGAGTGCCTGGTTTCCGTCCCCCTCCGGCGCCGGGGGCTTGTCGAACGGAAAGACCCACGACGGCGGCGTGCCGCGGGGTACTGCAGCCTCGCCCTGGACTTGGGCCGGGTCCGCAGGGTTCTGCTCCGGCTGGCCCGGAGCGGGAGGCGATTCCGCCCCCTGCCGTGGCACGAGGACCATGCTGAGCTGCGGCTGCTCCCGGGTGGGCAGTGCCGTGCCGTCGGGCCAGAGTGCCACGGTCTGACCCGTCCGGCCTTCCCGCAGGGTGCCCCCGTCACCAGCCATGGCGGGCAGGACGGCGGCCGTGGCGTCGGCGAGTGTCCCGCGTTCGTAGGGCTGCACCGGGCGATAGGTGTCAGGCAGCGGCCACCAGGCCCAGGCCAGTCCCGCGGTGACGGCGCCGACCGCGGCGATCGCGGTGGCGCGCTGCAGCGGCTTGCCCCGGGTTTTGGTCCAGAGCCCGGTGATGAGCTGCCGGGCCAGCCGGAGCAGCATGTAAACGAGGCCCACCACGGGAAGGACGACGGCGGCAATCGCCAGGAGGCGCACGGCACCGTCTGCGAAGTTTCCCTGCCCGAGGCTGCCGGAGAGCAGGGCCTGCTGGTGCTGCAGGCTCGCCCACGCCGTGCCCAGGAGCCGCGGGAAGGAGATGACCATCAGCACCAGGCTGACCAGCAGCAGAGGGACGGTAACCAGGACCCAGACCGTGATGACGGCGCGCGCCCACGGCTTGAGGGCCTGCGCCTCCGGTTCGGGCCTGCCCCAGCGCCACGGCAGGAGCCCGAGCAGCGTGGGGCGGATCCGCTGGAACAGGTCGGGTACGCCCGTGGCGTCGGCCAGAATGTGGTAGCCGTCGAAGCGGACCAGGGGAAGGAGCTGGCGCACCATCTGAAGGATCTGCGTGAGCACCACCAGTAGCAGCGCGTCAAAACCCGTGGCCCACCAGACGCCCATGGTGGCGATGGCAACGATGGCGTTGAAATACAGCCCGCCCGTATCCGTACGCAGCCGGCCGCCACGGCCCAGCCGGTAGGAATCGGTGACGTCCGTGTAAAAGGCGGGCCAGACGAGGTAGAGCCCTGCACCCATCGCGCCGGGCGTGGCGCCGCCACGGCGGGCGGCAGCCGCATGGCCGAACTCGTGGAAGCCGGCTGACAGGACCGTGACGGCGAAAATCAGCAGGAGCAGCCACGGATTCGCGAAGGCGTCGTGCGTGGCGGAGGCCAAGCCTTTGACCATCAGGACCCACCAGCACGAGGCCAGGAATCCCGCGGCCACCACCGCCACGATAAGCGGATTGAACAGCACGGCGAAGGGTGCCGTCAGCCTCCGGGTACGCTCGGGGTCCGTGACGGTGTACCGGAACCGCATGCCGAGGAGCGGATTCGACCGGCGCACTTCCGGCTGCGACCCGTCCGCCAGCTGCAGGAGCCCGAGCGGCAGCAGCTGCCCCTCAATCAGCATCCTGACGTTGTCTCCGCTGATGAGCCGGCCGGAACGCGAACTGGCCGCCGCGGCGACCTCATCGACATCCCGTACGCCATCGATGGAGTCCAGGACATGAAAAAGCAGCTGCGTGAGCTGGAGGGTCTGGCCGTCGGCGCGGCGGACCAGCGAAGGCGCCTCCCGGTAGCCGGACCCTTTGGCCTCGCCAATGAGCTGGATTCCCGCCGCCCTCACCGGCACCTCGCCGCGATTGGTGTCAGGGCTGATTACGACGGCGGCCCGGGAGCCTTGGGCAGGGAACGGACCTGCCGCCGTCGGATCCTGTGCCGGGTTTGGTTCCGGAGACGGACCGGATGAGGGTGTGGGGGAGACCGGCGGGCCGTCCATGCCGGACGGCCCGCTGTGTTTGGCGCTCATTCAGGAACTACTGCTGCAGATCCGACTGCTGATCCGCCGATGCGGTGGCCTCGCCGTCGATGTCCTGCGTGATGATGGCGTCCTGCTGGGCAACGGCGAAGGCGTCGCTGTCGATCGAGCCGATGTTGGCTGCAACGGCGGCGTCGATCGGCGCGGCAACGTTGGCGTTGGCAGCCACTGCCCCGTTGATCGGGGCCGCGATGTCGGCGTCGGCCGCAAGGTCCACGTTGACGTTGAGCAGGTCGCCGTCGAGGGCGGTGGACGGATCGACGGGAAGCGCGCCGACACCTGCTCCGTCGGGGAGGGTTCCATCGGGCAGCGTGCCGTCCGGGATTGCGCCGTCCGGCAGGGCGGTGGCGTCAGGCACCGCGGTGGCATCGGCAGTGCCGGCCCCGGCCGATTCCGTTCCGGTTGCCGCGGTACCGGTGCCTGCGGCGCTGTCAGACGTCACGCCGTCGACACTTCCGCCGTCCACAGTTCCGGCGTCAGCGCCCTGGGTGATGGTGCTGTCCTGCACGGAGTCTGCCGTGGCATCCGCGGTGATGCCCTGGTCGATGATGACACCCTGATCCGCGAGGGCCTGCGACTCCGAGCCTAAGGACAACACGTTCGCCGAGGCGGCGGCATCGATGGGGGCTGCGACGTTGGCGTTGGCGGCCACGGCGAGGTCGATCGGGGCGGCGGCGCTGATGCCCAGGTCGAGGTCGGCGTTGAGGTCGAGTACGGATGCGACTTCCTTGTCCGGCAGGGCGGTGCCTGCCTGCGCATTCAGTTCGTCGTCGGAAAGCGGGGTCAATCCCTGTTCATTGCTCACGCTATGCTCCAGTTCCGGCGTCGGATTCCCAGCCCCCAGCGGACAGGTGTACCGAGCCCGTATGCCTGTCAATAGTAAGCAGGATTACTATTTTCTGGAAATGCCGCGCCCCGAAGGGGCGTCAGATCTGCCCGCACGTCAGCGGTGCGGCCTCCGCTCTCCGCCGATGCACCAAAAATGGCCGCCTGCGCGGGTGGCAGGCGGCCATTTTTGGCAAAAACAGGGGCCGACGCAGCAGCCGGTGGCTACTTCAGCCCGGCGCCGGGCAGCAGCTCCGTGGCCCCGAGCGCGTCCGCGATGAAGCCGTAATCCCATGCCCGCTCGCGCCATTGGACGTAGCGGCCGGACGCTCCGCCGTGGCCGCCATCCATTTCGATCTTCATGAGGATCGGCTCGCTGCCCTTGGTCTTGTTGCGCAGTTCCTGCACCCACTTGGCCGGCTCCACGTAGAGCACCCTGGTGTCGTTGAAGGATGTCACGGCGGCGATCTTGGGATACGCAACCTCGCGGACGTTCTCGTACGGCGTGTACGACTTCATGTACTCATAGACCGCGGGATCGGTGATGGGATTGCCCCACTCCTCCCACTCAAGGGCCGACAGCGGCAGTTCCGGGTCCAGAATGCTGGTGAGGGGGTCCACGAACGGAACCTGCGCCACGATGGCGGCGTACTTCTCCGGGGCGAGGTTGGCGACGGCGCCCATGAGCAGCCCGCCGGCGGAACCGCCCAGCGCGGCGATCCGGTCCGGGTCCACCCAGCCGGATCCCGCCAGCCAGTCGGTGGCCGCGATGAAGTCCGTAAAGGTGTTTTTCTTCCTGAGCTTTTTGCCGTCCTCGTACCAGTGCCGGCCGAGTTCGCCGCCGCCGCGGATGTGGGCGATGACGAACACCACCCCGCGGTCCAGCAGCGAAAGCCGGGCGATGCCGAAGCCGGGGTCCATGCTCAGCTCATACGAGCCGTAGCCGTAAACCAGGCCTGCCGCCGTCGAGTCCTGCCTAACGGCTTTATGCCGCAGCACCGAGAGCGGAATGCGGGTGCCGTCGGCGGCCTCGGCCCACTCGCGGGTGGCCACGTAGTCCGAGCCGTCGTAACCGCCCAGGACGGGGCTTTCCTTGCGCAGCAGCAATTCGCCCGCCGGCTGCTCCTCGGTGGGCAGCACGAAGTCGTACACCCGCGACGGCGTGAAGTAGGACGTGTAGCCCAGCCGTATCACCGGCGCCTCATAGTCGGAACCGCCGACGCCCGCGGTGTACAGTTCCTCGTCAAACGCCGGCTCCACCGGAGCCTGCTGGGCGGCGGTTCCCAACCCCGTCAGCGGAATCACCTGCACCCGCTCGATGGTGTCCTTCCGGATCGAGACCACGAGGTGCGTGGCCGTGACCCCCGCCCCGTTGACCCTGACGTCGTCGGAATGCTCGACGACGGTGGTCCAGTGCTGCTCGGCCAGCGGCTTGGACAGTTCGGCTGGCTCCGCCAGCGAGACCATCGAGTTCACCGCATTGCGGTTGTGGGTGATGAGGATACGTTCAGTTTTCTGCCCGTCCGGGCCCTCGAGCAGGAACGGCTCGGCCTCGTAAAGCACGCGTTCGTTGCGGGAAATGACGGTGGACAGGCCGGCGTCGGGGCGGTCGAAGCGGAGCAGGCGCGTCTCGCTGTACTCGGAGCAGCCAATGCCGAGCACAAGGTGGCGCCGGTCCGCGGAGAGCTCGAAGCCCAGCCACATGGCGGCGTCGTCCTCCTGGTAAATCACCTCATCGTCGGTGACCGGTGTGCCCAGGACGTGGGACTTGACCTGGTACGGCCGCCACGAGTCATCCACCACGGTGTAAAAGATGCGCGTTCCGTCCGGGGAGAACGACACTCCGTAGAAGACGTTCTCGATGACATCCGGCAGCAGTTCGCCGGTCCGCAGGTCCTTGATCCGCAGGGTGAACCGCTCGTCGCCGGCGTTATCTACCGCGTAGGCGTACAGGTTCCCGTCGATGGTCACAGCCGTGCCGCCCACTGAGAAGAAGGGCTTGCCTTCCGCTTCGACGTTCCCGTCCAGCAGGACTTCCTCGCCGGGGATTTCGACGCCGGCCTCCACCGCCGGGGGAGTCCAGTCCGCCACTGGATTTCCTGTATTTTGGGCGCGGACCCGGCACTGGATGCCGTACTCCTTGCCCTCGACGGACCGGCTGAAGTACCACCAGCCGTCCTTGCGGTTGGGAACGGACAGGTCTGTCTCTTTGGTCCGGCCCTTGATCTCCTGGAAGATGGCCTCGCGCAGCGGTTCCTGATGTGCCGTGAGGGCTTCCTGGTAGGCGTTCTCAGCCTTCAGGTGCGCCACGACCTCCTCGGACTCCTTGTCCCGCAGCCACTCGTACTGGTCCACGAAGGTGTCCCCGTGGTGCGTGCGCTCGGTGGGCACCCTCTTTGCGACGGGCGGCCGGGGCGTGGCAACGGCGGAGGAGCTTTCGGGCTGCTGCAGCGGAGTGTGGGTCATTCCCTCAATATATAGAGCCGCTCTGACATTTGGGCCGGCGTTCGCTACCGGGGGAGCCGGCGTTCGCTACCGGGGGAGAGGGTGGCATTTTGATGCTCCCCGGCGCCGACGGGGGCCTTGCCGGTGCTGCTGCCGGGCCTGTCCCCGCTCCGGTGCCGGGCGTATCCTGAACTCGCGTCAGCAAAAAGGAACCCACACGAGCCTTCGAGGGGGAAGCATGACCATCCCGCCAGTGCACGAACCAGAGCCGTTCCCGCCGGAGCCCGGGCCCGATCCCATGCGGCCGGACCCGTCCCGCCCCGCACCGCCGAATCCCGTTCCGACGCCCCAGCCGCCCGGCCCGCTTCCGGTGCCCGATCCAGGGCCAGCGCCGCTGCGCCCGGACCCCACCCGCAGCTGAGCCGGCCGCCCGACCGTCCGCCGCCGTCGAACATGCGGCGCGCAAATGGTCCGGGGATGCCGGAACCCACGCGTCCCCGGACCGTTGGTGCGTCCGGGCCCAGGCGGGTGGCCGGTCCCAGCCTCGAAATATCCCATTTCTGCAACATTCAAAATTTTTCTGTTACCTGAGTCACATGCAGGCTAGGGTTAGATCCGGTCGCAGCGTCGCGGCCGTGCATGAGGGGAGAAGTTTTGAACCAGAAGCTCAAGGTACTGGTCCGCGTGGACCTCGACTGCGGTGAAGCTCAGGTCGCCGCCCAGGGACACGTAACCGCCCAAAGCATCCAAGCTCTTTACGTCGTTATGAAGCGCGCCAACCACCTCCGTGAGGGCCTGCAGCTCGTCGTTGATGTCAGCCACGCCCGGGTCGAACCCGTCGCACTTGAACAGCTCCGGGAATGCTCCAAAACGCACCACCTGCCGCGTTCCATTGACCCGCAGCAGTCCGAATGCAATCTCCGCGTCCTGGGTCCCGCCGACGGCGGTATGGGTGGTGCAGCCGGCCGCTTCCCGGTGGCCGCGGCTGCTTGAGGGCTAATTAAGAGAACTGAACACACTGCGGCCCCGGACTCCCCAAGGAGTCCGGGGCCGCAGTGTTATGCCGGAGTTCCCTCCGGGAGCCGGTAAGGGCTACGCCGGGCTACCTGTCCGGGTTCGGGTCCCGAACGTCGCGCTCGCCGATGTCCGCCGCGCCCAGAACCCCGGCTGCCGGCGAGTGCACGGCCTCGTGTTCGCGGACGCGCAACTCTGGATGGTGCAGGTCCAGGGCCGGGCGTTCGGAGCGGATGCGCGGCAGCGAGGTGAAGTTGTGCCGCGGCGGCGGGCAGGACGTGGCCCATTCCAGCGAGGCGCCGAAGCCCCAGGGATCGTCGACCTCAACCTTTTCCTTGCCGCGGGCCGTGATGAAGACGTTCCAGAAGAAGGGAATGAGCGAGGCGCCCAGCAGGAATGAACCAAAGGTGGAGAACTGGTTCATGGCTGTGAAGTTGTCCTGCGGCAGGTAGTCCGCGTAACGGCGGGGCATGCCTTCAACGCCGAGCCAGTGCTGGATCAGGAACGTGGCGTGGAAGCCCACCAGCAGCATCCAGAAGTGGATCTTGCCGAGCCGCTCGTTGAGCATCTTGCCCGTCCACTTCGGCCACCAGAAGTAGAAGCCGGCGAACATCGCGAACACCACGGTGCCGAACACCACGTAATGGAAGTGGGCCACCACGAAGTAGGAGTCCGAGACGTGGAAGTCCAGCGGCGGGGAGGCCAGGATGATGCCGGTCAGGCCGCCGAAGAGGAACGTGATGAGGAATCCGATGGCCCACAGCATCGGGGTCTCGAAGGTCAGCGAGCCGCCCCACATGGTGCCGATCCAGTTGAAGAACTTCACGCCTGTCGGGACCGCAATGAACATGGTCATGAGCGCAAAGAACGGCAGCAGCACCGAACCGGTGACATACATGTGGTGCGCCCAGACCGTGGCCGACAGGGCGGCGATGGCGATGGTCGCGTACACCAGGCCCTTGTAGCCGAAGATCGGCTTGCGGCTGAAGACCGGGAAGATCTCGGACACAATGCCGAAGAACGGCAGTGCGATGATGTAAACCTCCGGATGCCCGAAGAACCAGAACAGGTGCTGGAACAATATCGCCCCGCCGTTTTCGGGGTCATAAATGTGGGCGCCGAAACGCCGGTCCGCGCCGATGGCGAAGAGGGCTGCGGCCAGCGGCGGGAAGGCCATGATTACCAGGACTGACGTGATGAAGACGTTCCAGGTGAAGATCGGCATGCGCCACATGGTCATGCCGGGGGCGCGCATGCAGACCACAGTGGTGATGAAGTTGACCGCGCCCAGGATGGTGCCGAAACCGGACAGTGCCAGGCCGAAGACCCACAGGTCACCGCCAATGCCCGGCGTGAACGTCGTGTTGTTGAGGGGCGCGTAGACCGTCCAGCCGAAGGAAGCGGATCCCTGCGGGGTGATGAAGCCCGATACCGCAATCGTCGAGCCGAACAGGAAGAACCAGAAGGCCAGCGCGTTCAATCGCGGGAACGCGACGTCCGGCGCACCGATTTGCAAGGGCATGATCACGTTGGTGAAGCCGGCGAACAGCGGGGTGGCGAACATCAGGAGCATGACGGTGCCGTGCATCGTAAACAGCTGGTTGTATTGCTCCTTCGTCACCAGCACCTGCATGCCTGGTTCGAAGAGCTCGGCACGGATCAGCAACGCCATCACGCCGCCGAGGCAGAAGAACACGAAGGACGCGATCAGGTACATGTACCCGATGGTCTTGTGGTCCGTGGAGGTGATCCACTTGACCACCATGTTGCCTTTTTTGCGGGGCACCAGCAAGGGAGCCTCAGCGGTGGTGGTGGTTGCTGGTTGCTGATATGCGGTCATTGTCTGCCACTCCCCGGCATCGCGCTTCGACGCCCCGTATAGGGCGAGGGTGCCGGCCGGACCGTGAGCGGTTCACAGAACCGACGGCATCAGGATAGCGCCTGCGGCACCCCCGCAAAAGGTTTACTGGTTAATGGCCCGTGGCGGGACCGTGGACCCTCCGGGTGTCGCGGGACAGCAGCAGGGCGAGTCCGATCATGCCAACGCCCAGCAGGAAGTGCAGCCAGTTGTCAGCCGTGTTGACCGGAACGAAGTTCGCCGCGGTCTCGTGGCCGATCAGCAGGCCGTAGATCCACAGGACCAGATAGATGACGCCGCCGTACAGCAGGTAGCTCCGTGCCTGGCCCGGCGTCCGTCCCATGAGCAGGCCGGCCACGCCGAAGAGCAGATGGACGATGTTGTGCAGGATGGATACCTGGAAGACGCCCAGAAGCAGGGCATCGGAGGCGGGCCCGGCCGTGCCGAGCGTCGCGTAGTTCGAGGTGATACCGGGAATGAACCCCAGGATGCCGACGAGCACGAATACTGCCCCGACGGCTTGGGCGGCCCGTTGCAGCCGGGACCTTGCACCGGCCGCGCTGTCCATGGTGGTCATGGCGACAACTCCTTCAAGTGGAATTGGTGAAACGGGAACTGACTGTGTTGTGCCTTGTTGAGAAGCCCGTCTACGGCGCCGCCTAGACCACGGTTTTGTTTCCGCGGCGGCGTCGCCAGACAAAGACGATGAGGAGTGTGATGATAAGTACCGCCGCGATTACGTACGGGGCATATTCGAGGCGGTTTGTTTCCGACTCTTGCGGTTCACCCGTGCCTGGGTTGGCAGGAGGCTCGGACGGGGTTGCGGACGGGGAAGATGTTCCGGTGGGTGCCGGTGTACCGGCCGCAACGGACGTGCCCGCCTGAACCGGCACGAGGGCAGCCACCGGGACGGCGGTTGCTGCCGATGAGCCCGGCGCAGAGGCTGCATACGACGGCGCTGCGAGCCAGAACCCCGCACCGGCAAGGGCAAGTACGGCGGTGAAAGTAGCTAGCAATCTGCGCATAGATTCTCCTGCAGTTGTCCAGTGCTGGCCTGAATATAGTAAGCATGATTAGTATCTCAACATAAGTACCCTTTGCAATTTGTGCCAGTCTAAGAGGCGGTCTCGTGGGAAGCGGACAGGAAGTCCATGTCGGGGATCTTCAGGAGCTGATCTTTGCGCTGACACAGGACCAGTGGCAGCCGTCGGAGGCCAAGTACCGCATCAACGTCGCATACCGCGGACTGTCCTCGGATGACTACCCGCTCGAGACCGGCCTCGCCAGGCTGCAGGCTGAAGCCGCCGGGAGTTTGGAGCAGCACCTGCTGCGCAATTTCAAGAAGTACGCCCACCGGAATGCCACCCCCGGCGATTCGCTGTGGAATTGGCTGAGCGTCGCGCAGCATCACGGACTTCCCACCCGACTGCTCGACTGGACGTTTTCCCCGTACGTCGCACTTCACTTCGCCACCTCCAATCCCCGGGGCTACGGCCGCCCCGGCGTGGTCTGGTGCGTTGACTATGTGGCGGCCCACGAGCTGCTGCCTGCGGGACTGCGCACGCACGTGGAGCCGCTGGGGCACGGCCTGTTCACCACCGAAATCCTCACGGCTGCCGCGGAATCGTTGGAAGGCTTTGATGAATACAGGTCCGACGACGGCGGCGGCGTCCCGCTGTTCTTCGAACCGCCGTCGCTGGATGACCGGATCGTCAACCAGTCGGCCGTTTTCTCGATCATGACGGATCCGGAGGCCTCGCTGGCGGACTGGCTTGGGGAGCACCCGGAGCTCTACCGCAAGGTGGTGTTTCCGGCTGAGCTGAAATGGGCCATCCGGAACCATCTTGACCAGGCCAATGTCACCGAACGCGTGCTGTTTCCCGGCCTCGACGGACTTTGCCGCTGGCTCGCCCGCTACTACGGCGACCGCCCGGAGCAGGCGTATCCTGACGCCCAGATCTCGCCCACCGAGGCCGCCGAACCCGAGCCTGCTGATTCCGGCGCTGCGGCAACCGGCGTTCCGCCGGATGATGCCGAGCCGGAAGACGCTCAGAAGGAGATGAACTCCACCAGTTCGCCCACCCGGTCCTCCGGGTAGTTCCGGGCGATGTCGGCCTGGCTGAGCATTCCGATCAGGTCGTGGCCGTCGATCACCGGCAGCCTCCTGACCTGGTGCTGCTGCATGGTCCTGATGGCTTCCTCGACGGTGTCATCGGCGCCGATGGTGACGGGTTTGCCCTGGGCGAGATCGCCGGCCTTGGTGCTCTTGGGGTCCCCGCCGTCGGCCAGGCAGCGGACCACGATGTCCCGGTCGGTGAGCATCCCCTTAAGCCGGTTGTCCTCGCCGCAGATCGGGAGGGAGCCGACGTCGAGATCCTTCATCTTCCTGGCCGCCTGCTCAAGGGTTTCATTGACGCCGATGCACTCGGCGCCGCCGGTCATGATGTCGCGTGCCAGGATGGACATTGCCGCTCTCCTCACCTTCAGTGCGTGCTTGTACGACGGCGGGCTGCCGCCACTCCCCGCCCTCCTCCCGATCAGTCAGAGGGATCTCGTTCAGTCGGGCACTTCCATTTGGAATCCGCAGCCGCAGCGCAGCAGCCGGGTGGGCAGGTGCACGTCGTGGATGGTGCGGTGCCTGCCGAGCTCTGTGCCATAGATGCTGCTGGTACCTGCGCTGACCGATGCCATCGGAGTGCCGCAGTGGAAGTACTCGCCGCCGAACTGCAGCACTCCCATCACCTGGCCGTGGCGGTTGAGGACGCCTGCCACATCGTGGACGCCCGCCGGGTGGGCATAGAACTGATCGCATTCCACGCAGGTGTAGGAGACGTCCACCATCCCGTCCCTGGGGGGATGAAGGGCCTCAATGGATTCAACGATCAGGTGTTCATCCGTCTGGCACTGGTAACACCACAAGGGGTCGCCGGAGGGACGCTGCGCTTCGCCGGGAAGGTGGGCGTTGGAGATGGTCGTCATTGACGTGCTCCTGGATAGGGGGCATCGGCGCCCTGCTGCTTGAGCTCAATCCCACGCTTAAAATACTCCCGGCCGGATGCGGCAAGCAATAGCACCCCCACCGTACGGGGACGCCGCCGAGCAGCGGCCGGCCGCCGTCGTAAGTCCCCGAATCGATGCCTTTGGGGGCAGGAAGTTGAGGGAAAAAACCGCGGCGGAAGCCTTGTGGCGGGGTGCGGCCGGTGCTATAAAACATCTACAGCCAGCCGATGCGGCTGGCGGTGCACGGGAGGACCCGGGGCTTCAATTTGGCTGCCAGAAGGGGCGGTTAGCCCGGGAGCACGCCACCGCGCCAAACAGCGCACGGCAGCAGCATCCGCTCCTCTCGCGGACGGTCTCCGGCTCAACGAGCGGAGGCCGTCCCTTCATGTTTCCCCCTTAGTCGTCGCGGCCGATGCCAGGGGCGAGCGGGCCGGCCCTGCAGTCCACGCGGCCTGCTGACAGCCCGGCACCGATTGGCTACGCTTGTTCCACAGGTCTCCTAGCTGTACGCGGGGTTTGACGCCTTGCGTACTCCGTACTGCGGACACGGTATGGCAGGAGCGCCACGTGAATGGGACCAGAGGCCAGGTCAGGGCGGGCGTTCTAGCGGCGGTGTCCCTGGCAGCGGCCCTCCTGGTGTCCTGCACGCCCGGCAACGGCCAGCCACCCGCGCCCACACAGGACATCGACCACCACAACATCACCGTCTGGACCATGGAGACGCTCCCGGACCGGATGGCCAAGCTTCGCCTCGTAATCGAGGATTTCACCGCGGCCACAGGAGTTAGCGCCGACCTGGTCGGTGTTCCTCCGCACCGCTTCAACCAGGTCATGACGTCCTCGGCTGCCTCCGGAGACCTTCCGGACGTGATGGCTTCCTTGTCGCTGGGACAGGTCCGGACCATGGCGACTTCCGGCCACATCGACTACAAGACAAATGCGGCCATCGTGCAAAGCCTGGGCGAGCAAACGTGGGCCGCGCGGTCACTCGAACTGACACGCGACAACGGCCGGCAGCTGGCCGTGCCGGGTTCCGCATGGCACCAGCTGATCTACTACCGCAAGGACCTCTTCGCCCAAGCCGGGTTGGAGGCACCCCGGACGTATGCGGACATCGTTGCCGCGGCCGGGAAGCTGGATTCACCGGAGCTGGCGGGAATTGTTGCGGCCAACAAGGCCGGCCAGACATTCACGCAGCAGTCCTTTGAGCACATTGCGCTGGGAAACGGCTGCGAGATGGTGGATCCCAAGGGCGTCGTCGTGTTCGACAGTCCCCAGTGCGTTGCGGCGCTCAGCTTCTACCGCGACCTGCTCAAAAACTATTCCGTGCCGGGCATACAAGACATCGATACGGTCCGGTCCGCCTACTTCGCCGGGAAGGCTGCCATGGCCGTCTGGCCGACGAACATGCTGGACGAGCTGGCCGGCACCCGGACCGATGCGCGGCCCAGCTGCCCCGAATGCGCCGACGACCCGCTGTTCCTGGCGCGGAACACCGGAGTTGTGGCTGGCCTCCAGGGGCCGGACGGGCAACGGCCGGCACACTTCGGCGAAGTGATGTCGTGGACGGTGACGGCTGATTCCGACGCCGAACCCGCACGCCGCTTCGTGGAGTACTTCCTGACCGACGGCTATGCCGACTGGCTCGCGATTGCCCCGGAGGAGCGCGTGCCGGTGCGCTCGGGCAGCACTGCGAAGCCGGCCGAGTATGCGGAGGCCTGGATGTCCGCCCCCGTGGCCAACGGCAGGACAGAGCAACTCAACAGCGTCTATGCCAAGGATGACCTCTCCACCCTGCTGCAGGCATCCCATGACCTGAAGCACTGGGGGATTGCCCGGGGCCTCGGCGACCTTGCCGGAGCTGCGCTGGCTGAGCTGCCCATCGCCAGGGCGGTCAGCGACGTCGCAGCGGGCCGCGCCCAGCCGGAGGGCGCAGTTACGAAGGCCGCCGCGTCGCTGCGTTCCATCCTGAAGTCGCTCAAGTGAGCCGCTGGTTGAGCCTGGGGCCAACCGACCTACGTGCCCAGTTCCATCATGAGCGGCGGCAGTTCGTCGGCCAGTTCCCGCGCCAGGTAGCCGAGGCTGCCCACCCGGCTTGCGAGCCTGTCGCCCGCCGCTGCGTGAAGGTGGGTGCCCCAGCAGGCGGCCTGGGCATCGCTGGTTCCCCGTGCCCGGAGCCCGGCGATTGCGCCGGCAAGAATGTCCCCGCTACCGGAAGTTCCCAGCCCGCCGTAGCCGGTGGTGATTTCCCAATGGTCTCCAGTGTCCGGGAAATCAGCGGCGG
This sequence comes from Arthrobacter sp. OAP107, assembly GCF_040546765.1. NCBI lineage: Bacteria > Bacillati > Actinomycetota > Actinomycetes > Micrococcales > Micrococcaceae > Arthrobacter > Arthrobacter sp. OAP107. The sequence goes on from NZ_JBEPOK010000001.1 coordinate 778,205, forward strand.
GGGAGCCGCCGTCGGGAGAACCGCCGTCGGGATTGCCCACGGCGCGTGGCCCGGCAATCACGCCCTGGCAGCTCACCACGGCGCGGTACTTTGCGGCGAGTTCGACGACGTCGGCCGCCAAATCCCCGGTGTCCCGTCCGAGCAGGATCGCGGCCTCGGTGGGGTTCGGCGTGAGGATCAGCCGGCCCGCCCACGGCACCAGCTCATCAGCCAGCCGGGGGAGGGCGCCCAATGCATAGGCATCGAGCAACACAGTCGGACCAGTACCCTGGCCCGGATCCCGTGTGGACTCATGCTGCAGCAATCCACGGAGCAGCGCCTCGGTCTGCCCGATGTCGTCCAGGCCGGGGCCGACCAGCACGGAATCTGCAGCATCGAAGTCCGGCAGCAGCTTCTCGAGCCCGGCGTCACCCACGGAACCGCCCGTGGACTGGGGCAGCCCGATCACCCCCGCTTCCGGCAGCGTCACGGCCAGCTGGACGGCCACCGATTCCGCCACGGCCAGGGTCACCCGGCCCGCTCCGGCGCGAAGTGCGGCTGTGCCGGCGAGCAGCGCGGCACCCGGTGTGCGCCGGCCGCCTCCGATGACCAGCACCGCGCCGCGGGAGTATTTGTCAGACCCTGCCGAGGGCAGCGGCCAGCCACGCAGGAGCGTCGGCGTGATCAGGGTGGCGGCAGTCTTGGCGGAGTCGTCGGCGGCAGTGTCAGTGGGCTCAGCGCGGGTGGACATTGGCGTCCCCGGCATGTTCGGTCACTTCGACGCCCTGCTCCATGAGGTGCTCGGCCACGTTGAAGCTCTCCAGTGTCCACGGCCCCACACCCTCCGGCCGCACATACCGTGTCAGCGATGCGTTCAGGACCGGTGTGCTGGCTGCCACGTCCAGGAGCTCCCGTTCGGACATGCCTTCGAGGATGTAGCGGAACAGCATGACGACGGCGTCGTGGCACACCAGCATCACCCGGTGGCCGCTGCCCAGCGCATTCAGTTCGCCGATCACCGAGCGGAGCCGCAGCGCCACGTCCGCCCACGATTCCCCGCCCGGCGGGCGGTAATAGAACTTGCCCAGCCACCGCCGTCGTTCTGCCTCCTGGGGAAGACGGGTTTCCACGCCAAAGGCGGTGAGCATGTCCAGGATGCCCAGCTCACGGTCGCGGAGGCGCTCATCCGAGCGCACGGGGACGGGCCAGCCCGCCGTCTCCACCGCGATCTCGGCCGTCTGGTAGGCGCGCATGTAGGGCGAGGAGATGACGACGTCCGGCCGCCGGTCCTCCGGTACCGCCGCCAGGGCGCGGCCCAGCGCCGTCACCTGCTCCCGGCCTGTGGAGGAGAGCTCGACGTCGGCGTCACGGGCCGGGACCGGGATCACCTCGGCGCCGGAAACCGTGGCGTCGGTAGCGGCAACGTTGCCCTGGCTCTCGCCGTGCCGGATGAGGATGAGTTCGACGGCGCCTGCGGTCCACGCCGCGGGCACCGGGGCATCCTTGTGCGTTCCGTCAGCGGAGGTTCCGTTGTGTCCCACGATTGCACTCCCGTTCAGCCTAGGCCTGCGAATTTTCCACGTTACTAGTGCCGTACCCGGAATGTCAGCAGAGTAACCGCCCGCCGCTGAACCCCTGACGCGTCCTCAGATTTCGTCGCCTTTGTTCAAACGCACTCTCACTTCCTGCCGGTAAAAGGGAAACCCTCTCTCACTGGGTGATAGAGCGTTGGCATAAAACCTGCGGGAGGGGAGGAAGCGTTGGCCTAAAACCTGCGGGAGGTGAGGAAGCGTTGGCCTAAAACCTGCAGGAGGTGAGGAAGCGTTGGCGGAGGGCGTCAGGGGATGCGTTTGCCGCCCGAGCGGTTGAGGAAGAACACCAGCAGGGCGGCCAGCAGGAGGAACGGCGCCACCCACAGCAGGAAGGCCACCGCCTTGATGACGGCGCCCATGATGAAAAACACCACCGCGACCGCAAGGATGGTCCATAAAAGTTTCTTCATCAGCTTCCCCTCATTTTTCGGGCATCACTTCCCAAGCGTCGCGGCGTACTGTCCCACCCGGTCCTTCCCCAGGGCAGCGCCCACAGCGGCGGCGGCGCCGTAGTCCGGCAGGATGATCGACTGTCCGTCGGTGCTGGTCCCGAATCCCGCCGTCGGAAGCGTGAAGAACACCGCGTCCTGCATCCGGACATTCCGCAGGCTGTACACGAGGCTGGCCAGGGCGGTCGCGTTCAGCCCCTTGTCCACGGTGATGTACTTCGACGCCGTATTGACCAGCTTGTACAGCGTCACCGGGTTGGTCAGCGTGCGGGCGGAGAGCAGCTTGGCCAGGGTGGAGCGCAGGAACAGCTGCTGGTTCGCGACGCGGTGGAAGTCGCCGTCGGCAAACGAGTAGCGCTCGCGGACGAACTCGAGGGCACGCTGGCCCTCCAGTTTGTTGATGCCGGCGGGGAAGTGCTGGTGCGTGTCGAAGCTGGCCGTGAACTCCACCGGATTGTTGACGTCCACGCCGCCGAGCGCCTCTGTGATGCCCCTAAAGCCTTCGAAATCGATCATGACGGCGTGCTGGATCCTCTGCCCGAACAGGGATTCCACGGTCCTCACCGCAAGCGGCATGCCGCCCTGCTCGAGCGAGGAGTTGATCTTGGCTTCGCCGTACCCGGGGACCGTCACCCATAGGTCACGCATGAGCGAGATGCCGTAGGCGTGCTTTCCGTCGGCCGCCAGGTGCACCAGCATGAGGACGTCCGCGCGCTGGTTCGGCAGGCCGTTCGGCGCCGGGGCGTCACCCTTGCGGTGATCGCTGCCGATCAGCAGGATGTTCATGGGCAGCGCGGGCGGCGGTGGCGGTTGCACCGCTTTGGGCGCCGGCTTCTTGGTGGGCGGGGGCTTGGTGGTTGCCGTCTGGGTGGGACTTTCGGGGGCCGCGCTGATTTCCGTCTTGGCGGTCTGGGTATTCCAGATCTGGGCCAGGCTGAACAGGAAGCCGCCGGCCACCAGGGCAATCCCGAGCAGCGCCGCCAAAACTACGTTGCGTATGGTCCTCTTGGGTTTGGCGCCGCCATTGGCACCTGGAGCGGGGTCGCCGTTGCCCCCGGCTCCCGGACTGTTCCGGGATTTCATGATCGGACGGTACCACCAAAAGTTGCCCGTGAGAACGACGGCGGTCGGGCCAGTTTATGAGGGTGCGTTCAGCCGGGCGAAACGAAGGATGGAGATGATCGCCGGGGCCAGTTCGTCCTCCATTTGCCGGTAATAGTCCGCGCTGCGGCGGTAGGGGTCAACGACGTCGTTGTCCGCGGCATCGGGGGCCAGCGCGAGATGGCGGACCGAGGCTGCCCTGGCGGGAAGCTTGCGCCAGAGCCTGGTGTTGGCAGCGAGCCGTTCGCCGTTGAGGCGGCCGCCCTGGGGCGCCTGGCCTTCACGCTCCTCCAGGACGTCGAGCATCCGGGCAAACTCACGGATGGTGAAGGTGCGCTTCAGCAGCGAAGCATCCAGCTGCAGCACCTCGCCCCGGTGACCGGAGGTCATGGTGAGGACCAGGTCCACGTTCCGGAGGATCTTGCCGGACAGCTGTCGTGCTGCGAAGCCGTCCGCCGTGCCGCCGAAGGTGTGGATGATGTCCGCAGAGAGCGGCTGGACGGGGTCGCCCACCAGGGCCCGGGTTCCGGCGCTGCGCACCTCGAAGCCGCCGGGAAGCACCTGGTCCAGGCCGGCCTGAAGCAGGCGCTCCGCCACGGGGGAACGGCAAATGTTGCCCGTGCAGACGGTCAGGATTCGGACTGGCGAAGGCGATTCCACGTATTGGCTCTCTTAGGCTGGTGCGCGGGACAGGTCTGTCCCACCGATTCAACTTAACATGTGAGCCGCCCGGTGTTCCGTCAGGGCCTTGGTGCGCCCTCCCAAACAACTCCCAGCTTTCCTTCATGCTGCTGCCGGGCTGGCAGTGCCAGCATGGAGCCTGGACCCCCGGAGCCTGGCTTATTGAGCCGGGACCGCGAACCGACATTGCTGCAGAAGGCTGGATCCAATGAGAGCTGCTCCGATTCAAAGGTGGCACTGGCATCGGTTGCGCCGGCACGGCTCCCATCAGCGCAGACCCACTGGGCGGAAGTTCCTGCCGGCCGCGCTCCCCGCCGCGCTGCTGGCTGTGGCACTCACCGGGCTTGCTGCCTGCGGAGCTGGCGCGCCGCCGTCGCCCTCGGCTTCACCGGCCGCGGCAACAAGGCCGGGACACATCTTCGTGATCAATCTGGAGAACAAGTCCTTCCGCGACGTCTGGAACGACCAGTCTGACGCGGAATATCTGTCCCGGACCCTGCGTCCGCAGGGCGTGCTGCTGAACCGGTATTACGCCGTCGGGCATTCGTCCCTTCCCAACTACATCGCCCAGATCTCGGGGCAGGGCCCTAACCCCGCCACAGAAGGCGACTGCCCCATGTATAAGGCGTTCGACTCGGCCGGCACTGGGTCGCTGGGGCAGGAGCAGGGCAGTGGCTGCGTGTACCCCGGGTCGGTGCAGACGGTTGCGGGCCAGTTGGCTGCCGCCGGCAAGACCTGGAAAGCGTACATGGAGGACATGGGCGATCCCTGCCGCCATCCGGATCCGGGCGCCAGGGATCAGGACCACGCTGCCCAAGAGGGCGACCAGTACGCCACGCGGCACAACCCGTTCGTGTACTTCACCGCGATCACGTCCTCACCCGAGTGCCGGCGCAACGACGTCGACTTCTCCCATCTCGCCGCCGATCTCAAGAGCGTGGCAACAACACGGAACCTGTCCTACATCAGCCCCAATCTGTGCAACGACGGGCATGACAGCCCCTGCGTAGACGGGCGGGAGGGCGGTCTGGTCTCGGCCGACGTATGGCTCCGCAAGCATGTTCCGGAGATCATGGCTTCCCCGGCGTACAAGCAGGACGGGATGCTGGTCATCACCTTCGACGAGGCAGAAGGGAAGGAAAGTGCGGATGCGGCGCTGCCCGGGGGAGCGGCGGGCGGACTGATTGGGACGCTGGTGCTGTCACCGCTGGCCAGGGCCGGCACCACCTCGGACCGTCTGTACAACCACTACAGTCTGCTGGCCAGCATTGAGGATGCTTTCGGGCTGCCCTACCTGGGGAACGCCGCCGCGCCCGGGCTGAACCGCTTCGGATCCGATGTCTTCAGCCGCTGAACCAGCAGAAACACCAGCAGCGCCGCCGCAACGTGCGCATACAGCAGCACGTGCAGCGGCTGGGTGGGGACGCCGGCCAGCAGGAGGCCGGGGCCGGTGAACTGGACGGGCTCCGCGTGTCCGTGGCCGCCCACGGCACCGCCCAGCGTGGTGGCCAGCGGATCGGAGAAGAAGGCAAAAGCCCAGTGAATGGCCTGCTGTCCCACGCCGGCCAGCACCAGCAGCGCCCAGTTCGGCACACCGATGCGGATGACCACCGTGCCGGCCAGGCTCAGCAGCGCGGCGGTGGCGACGACGATCGGCACCGCAGGCACGGGATGCCCGGACACAGCGTGGATCAGCAGGCCCAGGACAACACTGACGGCCCCGAAGAGCCAGCCGGCAACGGCAAATTGCGTGCGACCTCCACGTTCCGCCATGCGCCCATCCTCCACCAGGTTGCCCGCCGGTGCCAGAGGCTCCTAGTAGGCTGGCAATGAGAGTTCTCCCTATCTGCCGTAAGGACAGCGTGGAATGGCAGCACTCATGAACGAGCCAGCGAAGAAGGCCGGGCTTCCAGGCGGTGAGGGCGAATTCGTCCCCCAGCGGATTGCCGGCCCGGTGGTGGCCGGCGTCGTGCCCGGGCAACCGCCCGCCGTCGTGCAAAGCGCCGCCCAGCTGGCCTACTCCCTGAACGTCAAGCTCATTTGTGCCTATGTGGACATCACCTCCTACCTCAGCAACGAGCGTGACGACCAGGACCTTCTGCAAACCGCGGGCCAGGAGGGAGCCGTTGACGACGTCGAGCAAACCAGCGCACGCCTCAGGGAGCACCTGCAGGCTGTCCTCGGCAAGGCCGGGATCCGCTGGTCGCTGCTGACCCTGGTGGGCGAACCCGCGCGGGCGCTGGCCCGGCTGGCCGATTCTGCGGATGCCTCGGTCATTGTGGTGGGCACGCGCGAAGGCAGCGTGGGCGCCCGGCTGGAGCAGGTGCTGCTCGGCTCGGTGGCCGGCCACCTGACACACTGGCAGACCCGGCCGGTGGTTGTTGTTCCGCTCGCCCCGCAGCGCCGGCACCGCCCGAAGGAGGACGCGTGACGCCTTTTCGACGCGACTGAACTGACGCGACTGAACCGACGCGACTGACGGTCCAGAGCACCGACACCATCCACCCACCAAGATGAATGCGAGGGACTTCCCATGGCCGACCTGATCGATTTTCTGGAAGCGCGGATCGCTGAGGACGAGGCGGATGCCCGGCGGGGGCTGGAGACGGAGGGATCGGCGGGACCCGCCGTCGGGTGGTTCCATCCCGGACGCGTGCTTTCAGAATGCGCGGCCAAGCGGAAGATCCTGGGCAACGTCCCGCTGGTCACCGATGTTCCCACCGCCATCGGTGCCACGAGCGAGTATGTCCTGATGTCCCTCGCTGCCGTTTACAAGGACCATCCGGATTACCAGGAAGGCTGGGCCGTCGACGGGCTGTGAGGCTCGAACCGGCGCTAGCCCGTGGTGCCCGTGTCGTCGTGCGCCGAACCCACGGGCTTGGACTCGGGTGAGCCGCGCTGGCGGAGGTAGATCGAGAGGACCACCATGGAACCGACAGCGAGAAACTCGGACTGCCAGTTCTGCAGGGTACGGTTCCAGAACTCAGGCGAGACGATGTACTCCGCCCAGCTGACGGGCTGCTGGAAGTTCTTGATCTGCTCCTGGTTGTAGTTGCTGCTTCCGGCGATGGACTGGGCCAGCCACGACAGGAGGAAGATCAGCCCCATCGTCACCCCCAGCGAGTTGGAGTAGACGGTGCGCCGCCAGCCGGAAACGCGGGCCCACTTGGGTGACTTGGCGTTGCTGAACTCGCCCACCAGCTGCTCCCTGTCCGACTCCGGGCCGGACTCGTTCAGTTCCTTGGACTCGGGGGATCCCTTCTGTACGAGCCAGATGGTCGCGAAGATGTACAGCAGAAACTGCAGGTATTCGGACTGCCAGTTTTCCGAGACGTCCACGGCGAAGTTCGACGACGTCAGGTACTGTCCGAAGCTGATCTCCTCCAGTCCGGAGGCCACCTGCTCCTGGTTAAAGAGGGCATGGCCGGTGAGTGCCTGACCCAGCAGGGCCAGGAGGAAAATCAGGCCGAAGAAGAGGCTGAGGCCGTTGTTTCTGAGTGCCTTTTTCACGGTCCGCCTATCCCCGGACAAGCCCGACGGCGACCATATAGGCCAGTCCGCCAAAGATCAGGACGAGATACAGCGCAAAACTCCAGCGCATGCTATTTGCCTCCTACTTCGCAGGTGTACGGCGCTTCTTCCCCGTTGGGGGTGCAGCCTGCGCCCGTAACTCGCCAACCGCCCTCGGATTGGGCCAGGAAGACGGTGTCGTGCTCGAACTCAACGAAGGCGTCGCGGCCGTACTGCTCTGTGCTCAGCAGCTTTCCCGGGTCCGGGATCTTCGCCTTCTCGAGCTGGCTCTCGCACGTGCCGGCGTCACTGGACCGCGCCGTCTCCTTCCGCGTCTCGGACTGCAGCAGCGAGCAGGCCGCCGTCATGTTGGAGCCGGCCATGTCCCGGTGGAACGCTTCGGCTGCCTCTGCCGCCTGCGTTCCGTCAGCGGCGGCACACCCGGAAAGCAGGCAGCCCGAAAGCGCGAGCACAGCGAGGAGCCCGGACCGCAGGCACCTGCCAGCCCTAGGCGTCTTCACGTTCCGGATTTTCTAGCCGGAAGAAGTTGGACTGCGTTCCGTCAGTGCGCTGTTCCTGGTAGATGAAATTGAGATGACGCCCGTCAAAAGTTTTGAACCATTCCTCCCAGCTCACACGGCGCAGATTGGTGTCGTCGCCGCCAAAATCTATCCGCAGCACGCCCAGATGATCACCGTGTTCCGTACCTTCAACCGTGGCCGGAACTCCGCCGCGCTCTTCGGCCCACTGCCTGATGACCTCGTGGTGGGTCGTGGCGAGGCTGCGGCCCTCTCGTTCGGGTTCATCCTCAGTGGAGGTGACCTCCTGCGAATACTTCAGTGAGCTGGATGAGGCGTCCCCGTGCCGGATCTTGCCGCCTTCCGGCCCGGCGCCCAGATCATCGGGGTCGGATTCGGCGCCGCCTTCGCTGTTGTCTGCGCCCTGGGACCGGGCGTTGGCAACTTCCCTCACCAGTTCCTCCTTCCGCATGCCGGAAGATCCGCTGATGTTCTCGTCCTTCGCCTCCTGGCGGAGCTGATCCACCTTCATCTCCCGCAGCTCGCTTTCGCTGACATTGGGGGTGTCCGGCGTCTGGTTACCCGGCTCATCACTCATGGCAATTCCTCCTCATGCAGGGACAGCACCAGTTACTAAGGGTACTTATTGTCTAGCCCGTGCAATGAGTGACGTCAAGGTGGCGCGCCTGCGGGGCGCCCGCCCAAAACCTGACGCTGTGGAGGTTCAGTCCGTGCCGGAATTGCCCAGTTCGTAGATTGCGTGGTCAAGCAGGTCCCGCTGGATGGGGCGGAGCATGTATGAGCCGTGGAGGTAGGCGTCAATTTCCATTGCCCCGGCATCGCCGCCAATGCTGAAGTAGTGTATCCAGAGTTCATCGACGTCAAGGTCGGACTGCCGGAATGCCTGGGCTGTCCGGTCCCTTTGGGCCTCTCCATCAGACTCGGAGGTCATGGCGCCTGCGGGCCGAGGTCCGTTGCCGGAGCTATGATCCCTTGGGCCAGCTCGCTCAGCAGCAGGTTTTCCGTGCGGGCGCGGCTGATCATGGCCTGCATGGCTTCCCTTTCGTTCACCTGGAGCCGTTCCATGAGGGCACCCTTGGCCATGTCGATCAGGCTCCGGCTGTGCAGTGCGCCCTTGAGGGATTCGCTGAGCTGCGCGGCCCGTTCCCTGGTGTGGATGTTGGACAGCATGAGTGCTGCGGGCTGGGCGAGGAGTGCCAGGACCTGTTGGCTGTGCTGATCAAAGGCGTGGGCCGTATCTGCGTAGACCTTCAGGGCTCCGATGGCCTCGGCAGTTCCGTTTCCTGTGGCGTCCGGCAGCAGGAGAGGGACACTGATACAGGACAGCAATCCGAGCGGGGCACTGGCTCTGGCCCACTCCTGCCAGCGGTGCTCCCGGCGAAGGTCATCCACAACGACTGCTTGGGCGCTGGCCCAGGCTGCAAGGCATGGTCCCTCTCCGAGGTCGTACTGCAGTTGGTCCGCCTGCTTCACAAGGCTGTTTGTGGAAGCTGTGCTGGTTGGCCGGCCCTGGTCGTCGAAGAGTGTAGCCCCTGCGCCCACGCTGCCGGCCAGGCTTTCATGAGCGGCTTGGGCTATGTTGGCCACAGCCCGGTCAACCGCTGGTTCCGTGAGGAGCAGGCCCGTGACCCGGGCGAAGATCTCGGGCAGCTCGCCTGCCATTGGGTGCTTTCGCGTCACGGGCTGGCCTCACAAGTCATCAGTGTTGTGAACATCCCCTTGGGGGAGACATTCGGCAGGTGATCTCCATACTAATCCCGGCCTTACCGACGACGCCGGTGGACTTACTGACGGGGCCCGCCATCAGCGGAGGGATCCGGGAGCGCGGCACCGTTGAGGATGTCATTGGCGATCTGTTTCAGTTGCTGCTTGCTTGACCGTGCCATTTCATGCAGTAGCTTGGCGGCTTCTTCCCTGCTCCCGCGGGTCTGGGCCATGACGAGGCTCAGGGCCGCGTCGATTACCGCCCGGGACTGCAGGGCCGTGTGCAGGCCGTCCTGAGGCGCGGGTAGGCGGTGTACGCGAAGCGCCAGGCGGAGGATACGGGACAGCGACGCGCTGTAGGATTCCACTGCCGATACATTCGCGGCGCCGAACGTGGAGGTGCTCAGGGCGTAGCAGTTCAAGGCGGCTGCAGCGCTGGGCCCTGCGTCAATGGGAACTGCAAGGACTGACCGAACCCCTTCATTGGTCACCGCCTGTGAGTAACGCTGCCACCTCGCCGACGTTCCAAGGTCCTCGACCAGAACGGTCCGGCCTTCCCTCAGTGCCGTCAGGCAGGGGCCGTCGTCGAACCCGTACTGCTTTTCATCCATCTGCCTGGCTTTATCGCTGCTGCTGGCCACGGTGACAGGCCGGCCGTCGCGCTCGACGGTAATCGCACACAGCATCGGTTCCGGTGCTGCGAGCTTCGATGCCGAGAAAACGGTCAGCTCAAGCAGGAATTCGTCAAACCCGGGACTTTTCAGCAGCAGGTCCTGCAGCTGCTCGGGCGTGGGTGCCTGATTTTGCCCGGATGTCGGCAGATGGCCTGACTCAGCGGCCATGCGATGCCCCGATCCACGTGGAGCCGGATGACCGGCCCGTATTTACCGCCGGATTGCTGTCTCCGGAACGATCGTGGACTGGTTGCCTCCACGGCCAATGACGTGATGAACGGGCCGATCGCAACCTCTGTGTCCGGCTCGCAGGATGCCTGGCCGGAATATCGCATCGCCTTCACTTTCGAGCCTACTCCCTATGGGCCGCCCAAGATACTGCAGTAGGTACACGCCGGACCGCTACATCCGTATGTCACGGGCGTAGCGGTCCGGTGATGTCGCATGGGCCAAGCTCAGGCCCGCTCAGGTGTTTTGGACGCGGTCTTTGGCGTCGGTGGCTGTTGCTTTGACGTCCTGGGCGGCGGTTTGGCCTTCGTCTTTGACGTGTTGGGCGGCGTCGGTGGCGGTGGCCTTGACGTTTTCCATGGCTTCCTGGGCGGGTTCTTTCCAGCCTTGGGCCATGTCCTTGGCGGCTTCGGTGAGTTGGGTGGTGACCGGTTCGGCCGCGGTCTTGAGGGCGTCGGCGGCTTCGCGTTCCTTTTCGCTCGGGGGGATGAGGGAGGAGACGAGGAGCCCGGCGCCGAACGCGATCAGCCCGGCGGCGAGGGGGTTGCCCTGGGTTTTGGCGGCGACCTGCTGGGGTGCGTCGGCGATTTTCTCGCCGGCGTCGTGCAGAGCGTTGCCGGCGGCGTCGGTGGCCTGGTGCATTCCGCTGGTGGTGGAGTGGGCGGCGTGGTGCAGGCTGCCGGTGGCGCTGTGGGTGGTGTGCTCGGCGGTGCCCATGACTTTCTCCTTGACTCCGAAGACGGCGTCCCTGACTTTGCCGGTCTGGCGGTGGACGATGTTGGAGGGGGTGACTTTGTCGGCGACGGCGTCCACGTTGGTGCCGAGGCGGGCGCGGGTGGCTTCGATGTCGGCGCGGATGGCGTCCGGGTTCTCACTCATCGGTGGTCTCCGTTCGGTTTGAGGGTGGGCGGGATTTCCCGTGCTGTTTCGACGGTTTGGGGCATGCCTTTGATGGTTTTGAGTTCCTTGCGTCCCATGGAGGCGAGGATCGCGGCGATGATGCCCCAGAGGACGGCGACGACGACGGCGGACCAGCCCAGGCCCATGAGCTCGCCGAGGGCGTACCAGAGGGCGATGGAGAGGAACAGGAGCACGAAGTGCCCGGCGATGCCGGCGCCGGCGAGCATGCCGCCGCTTTTGCCGGCGCGGGTGCCGGACTGTTTGAGTTCGGCCTTGGCGAGTTCGATTTCCTGCCGGATCAGGGTGGACAGGTCCCGGGTGACCTCGCCCAGGAGGTCACCGAGGGAGGTGGTGTCGGCCTTGGCGTGCGCGGCCGTCTGTGGGGCATCGGGTATCTGGCTGCTCACAGGGGACGCCCCCCGCCCTCGGTATAGGGGTCCTCGGGATCCCGCAGCGGAACGCCTGCCGAGCCCGGTGCGTCAAAGCCTGGACGCGCCGGCTCACCGTAAACGGTCTCCGCATAAGTGGTCGGGGTTGCCTGGGGTGCGTCATAGAGGGGAGCGGCCGGTGCTGCCGTCAGGCTGCTTTCCGTGACCGGCGGCTGGACGGGGTACTGGGGCAGGGTGCCGCCGGTGGATCCGTAGCCGGCTGCGGTCCCGGTTTCCGGGGCGCCGGCCTGCAGGCTGCGGCCGAGGCGTCCGGCGAGGAGACCGGCGCCTGCCGCGAGGAGCAGGAAGGTGCCGGGGCGCTGGCGGGCGAAGGACTTGACCTCGTTCAGCAGTGAGCCCGGGTCCCGGTTGTCCAGCCAGGATGCGACAGATTCGGAGCGGTCGGCTGCCTGGCGGATGAGGTCCGCGGCCACGCCCTGCTGGTCCGGCGCGTCGGCCATGGTGCGCAGCTGCGAGGAGATGTTGCGGATGCCTTCGGCGGCCTTGGCCTGCTGGGTGCCGGCCTGGTCGGTGAGGTCCGACTTCGCCTGGTGCAGCAGATCGCGGGCGCTGTTCTTGGCTTCATACGCCACGTTCTTCGCCTCGGTCTTGGCCGTCTCGGCCACATTCTGGGCGGCCCCGGCGGCGTGGCCGGCCACGTTCGCGGCCTCATCCTTCGCGACGTCCTTCTTTGCGGAACCGCCATCCTGGTAGCCGGTGGTGCCCGTGTAGTCAGTGGTGCCCGCGCCGGTGGTTCCGTAGCCGTTGGTGCCCGCTCCAGTTGTGCCGTAGTCCGTGGTGCCCGAGCCGGCGGTGCCCAGGCCCGTGGTCTCGGTGCCGAATGGGTTCTCGGTCATCATTGCTCTCTTTCCTTTGAGGGTTAGCTGCTGCTGATGAACCAGCACTCAGCAATAGTAAGCATGATTACCATCCAATAGTAAGTACACTTCCTACATGAGTTGAAAAATTGGCACCGGAGTTGAAAAGCCTTGCGGGGCGTAGTCTGGCAGTAGGAGTTGGTCTGTTGAAACGAGGCTGCTATGGGCGATCAAGCCCGTGCGTGGGACCGTCAGGACGTCGCGGTACGGCTCCAGGAACTGGTTCTGGAGAGCCTTGATGTCGGAGATTTCCTTGGGGAACTGGCTGAGTACGCCGCGGCCTTCTTCTCGGCACCCGGGATCAAAGTGCGGTGCGCCTTCACCGTCCTCCGGAGGAAGAAATCGGCCACGGTGGCCAGCAGCGATGCGCAGGCCCGGATGCTTGACGAAGTCCAGTTGGCGTTTGGCGAAGGTCCCTGCCTGGTTGCCATGCAGGAGATGTCTACCGTTCATGTGCCGGACGTAGACACCGAATCCCGTTGGCCTGCATATATGTCGGCCCTGGCCGGCCATGGTGTGGGTTCAATCCTCGCGGTGCCGCTGGCGCTGGAGGGCGAAGCCCGGGCCGCGCTCAACCTCTTTTCGCCCCGGCCGCACGGATTCAGCGGTGAGGACATCACCGGCGGGGAAGAATTCGCAGCCCAGGCCTCCAAGAGCCTTCGGCTTGCCCTCCACATTGCCCAGCTGACTGAGGCGAGAAACAACCTCACTGCCGCCATGCGGTCGCGCACCGCAATAGACATTGCTACCGGAATCATCATGGCCGAGAACAGGTGCGGCCAAGAGGCCGCCCTGCAGGTCCTTAAGACGGCATCGAGCCTGAGGAACGTGAAACTGCGTGACGTCGCAGTGTCGGTCGCCGCCTCGGTCTGCGGCGATTCCGCGCTATCCACCCACTTCGATGAATGAGCTGGCCTGTCGGCATCGCCTTATGCTTGAAAGATGAGCGCTAAAGCCGCATCAACCGTTACCTTTGAGCGCCGCTTCGCCACGGAGCTGGCAGAGATGGCCATCCCCTGGAAGGCGGAGGAGGTGCCTGCCCCGAGGCTGCTCGTCCTGAACGAGCCGCTGGCCGCCGAGCTGGGCCTGGACCCGGAGATCCTGCGGAGCCCGGAAGGGCTCCCGCTGCTGATCGGCAACGCGGTCCCCGACGGCGCCACTCCGGTTGCGCAGGCATACTCCGGCCACCAGTTCGGCTGGTTTGCGCCGCGGCTGGGCGACGGCCGCGCGCTCCTGCTCGGTGAGATTTCCGACGTCGAAGGCCGCCTCCGCGACATCCACCTGAAGGGCTCCGGCCGCACCCCCTTTGCCCGGGGCGGCGACGGTTTTGCCGTTGTGGGGCCTATGCTGCGTGAATACATCGTCAGCGAAGCGATGCACGCCCTGGGCATCCCCACCACACGGTCACTCGCCGTCGTGGCCACCGACCGTTCCGTCCAGCGGGAGACGGTGCTGCCGGGTGCGGTGCTCACACGCGTCGCAAGCAGCCATCTGCGGGTGGGAAGTTTCCAGTATGCGCGCGTTGCCGGCGAGGAAGGGCTCCTGCGGCGCCTTGCGGACCATGCCATCGCAAGGCACTATCCCGATGCGGCGGCGGCGGAGAATCCGTATCTCGCCCTGTTCGAAGCGGTGATCAGCGCGCAGGCGTCACTGCTGGCCCAGTGGATGCTGGTGGGCTTCATCCACGGCGTCATGAACACGGACAACATGGCCATCTCGGGGGAGACCATCGACTACGGACCGTGCGCCTTCATGGACGCCTTTGACCCGGCCACCGTCTACAGTTCGATCGACGAGACCGGCCGCTACGCCTACGCCAACCAGCCGCTCATTGCAGAGTGGAACCTGACACGCCTGGCGGAGGCAATCCTGCCGCTGTTCGACGGGGACGAGGAGTGGGCGGTCGCGCTTGCCCAGGAGTCGCTGGGTGCTTTCCGCGAGCAGTACAGCGCCGCCTGGCTGGCCGGCATGAAGGCGAAGCTCGGGCTCGACAGCGGCGTCGTTGACGACGTGGCTTCGCCCCTGATTGACGAGATACTCGGGCTTCTTCGGGAGGGGCGCGTCGATTACACGTCGTTCTTCCGCCGTCTCGGAACCGCAGCCCGCGGCAAGGATGAGCCCGCGCGAAACTTGTTTCCTGAACCGCAGGCCTTCCTGGCGTGGGCCAGGCGCTGGCGGGCCCTGAATCCGGATGCGGAGACGATGGACCGGGTCAACCCGGCGTATGTACCCCGCAACCACCTTGTTGAGGAGGCACTCGACGCTGCGACGAATGGCGACCTTGATCCGCTCCGGCGGCTGCTCGAAGCGGTGACGGACCCGTATCGCGAGCGTCCCGGCGTCGAACGTTAT
Organism: Arthrobacter sp. OAP107; assembly: GCF_040546765.1. Lineage (NCBI taxonomy): Bacteria > Bacillati > Actinomycetota > Actinomycetes > Micrococcales > Micrococcaceae > Arthrobacter > Arthrobacter sp. OAP107. The sequence continues at coordinate 793,220 of NZ_JBEPOK010000001.1, forward strand.
GCAGAGGCCGCGCCGGAAAGCTTTGGCCCCTACAGGACCTTCTGCGGAACCTGAGTGGGTTAGCTGGCGCCGGGGTGCACCAGCGTGTCCGGATCCAGCTCGCTCGCCGGCGCGTCGGACAGTCCCTGCGGCGTAAGGTCCAGGTCGTCCAAAGCGGTCATGGCTGCAATCGGGGCGGCGTTCAACCCGGCGCCCGGGGCGATGGTGTTAGTCATGGTTATCTGTCTCCTGAAGTGAGCGGGGCGGTGCATTGTGTGCTGACTCGCTATTTTCCTTGGAAACGTTGCGCGTGCCAAAGTTGCGCGGGGAAGGCGATTGGTGTAGTCCGATCCGGATTGTGTCAGTCCCGGGCGTGCGGCGGAAGGGAATGGACGACGCCGGCACCCCCTAATGTGCAGGCCGAAAGGGCCAGGGCGGAGGCAGTTTTGTGACGGTCGGTTACACCTCGTCGCCGTCGATGATGTTCTGGGCGAGTCGGTGCAGCGGCTCGTTGCGGCGCCGGGAGGCGCTGATGAGCGTGGCCAGCGCCTGTTCGCGGCTGACGTGGAGGCGCTCCATGATGATCCCGGTGGCCGTTCCGATGGCATCGCGGGCGCCGAGGGCGCCGATGAGCCCGTCGCTGAGGCGTTCTGCGGCGTCGCGGGCCTGGGCGTTGGCAAGCATCAGCGCAGCAGGACGCGCCAAGAGTTCAATCAGGCGGACGGCTTGGGGATCGAAGCCATCGGGAACGGGGGAGTAAACCTTCAGGGCGCCGATGGCGCCGTCGGGAGTGGACAGCGGCGCGCTGACCACCGAGCGCAACGGCAGATCGGTGGTGGCCCGGCTCCAGGCGGGCCAGCGGTGATCGGTACGGCTGTCCGCCACCGTAACGGTTGCCTGCTGGGCCCAGGCCGTAAGGCACGGGCCCTGTCCAAGGTCGTACTGGAGCTGGTCTGCCTGCATGACGTCCGGATCGGTGGAGGCTGTGCTGGTGCGCCGGCCGCGCGTATCCATCAGGCTGACTCCCGCACCCCAGGTCCCGGGGATGGCTTCCTTCAGGCCATGGGCGAGCGCCGAAACTGCTTCGTCGACGGTTTCGTGGGTCAGTAAAAGGTCGGCGATCCGGGCGGTGAGGGCCGCCAGCTCGTCGGCGAGGGGCAGGTTGGCTCGCATCAGGACCTGGCTGATACTCGGTGCCGGGACGGCCCGCGGGGCCCGAGCCGGCACGGCGGCAAAATTCCCGGCCGTGCAAGGGTGGAGGCTGCTGAAGGAGGCACTCGCGTTCGTTCCTTTCCCGGGCCGCGAGTGCCGTCCGGGAGGCAGACTGCAGCGGCGAACGTAATAAGACGATTATCTCAGCGGAAGGCGCGCGCCGCGAGGGGTGCGGGCCTTTTTATATGCAGCGGATCGACCGGGAACGTACTGACCGGGCAAACACGAGCTTCTGTAATCATTGTGCGAGAGGATAATCGCTTACAAGGACGTGTTTCCCCACATAGGAGCGACGGTGCTCGGACTGACTGGATCCGCGGAACGGGTCGCGGCCGCTGAAGCGGAGTTGTTCAAGGCGCTGGCGCATCCCGCCCGGGTCCGGGTCCTGGCTGTGCTCACGGCCGGGCCAGCGTCGGTGCCCGATCTGTGTTCGGCCACCGGGCTCAAGCCCTCGCACCTGGCCGGGCAACTCGCCCAGTTGCGTGCCCAGCACCTTGTAACCGGGCGCCGCTCAGAGGGCAAGCTGCAGTACTGGCTGTCTTATCCCCAGATTGCAGACCTGCTCTGGGCCGCTGGATCAGTCCTTAACGCGCGGGCTACGGCTGACGCGGACGGCCTTTCCGGCACCGGCGTACCTGGCGCAGGTTCCGGACCTGCTGATGAGGTGATCCGGACGGATGAGTCCGTGGCGGTACTGGAGGAGTCCCTGGCCAGGCGGGCGTTGATAAGCAACGCACTGCGTTCCGTCAGCGCTCGCACCGGCCGTAGCGTCGAGGAAGCGCTGGCGGGACTCCTGACCGATGCCCGGGAACGGAACCTTACCCTAACTGAAGTTTCCGTCGAGACCGTGGCAGGCCGCCGGAGCGAGTGACGTTAGGCGGTCCCGGCGCCCAGAAGTGCGGGTGCCTACGTTTCACGCACTAAAGGTTAGCGCTCTTGACGGGCTGGCGGCACTGGGCGAGACTCGTGATTGAGGAATTGATGAATTCATCATTTTTTCAATCCTCTCCATTGGGGGCCCTCTGCTCCGGGCAGGCGCAGAGGGGCCGGAGCGTCGCGGGGCGGGTAAATCACTTCACCGTCCAGGGGGCCGCGGAGTAGACGGAAAGGGGCCGGAACAGCGTGGTTCCGTCCCCTTTCCGATTGCCACGCGGATACAGCGCGGCCCAACTGCGTCACTGCGGGCGTTCGAACAGGCTCAAGATATTGCCTTCACTGTCCAGGAACCAGGCGGCCTTGCCGCCGTCGGCCGTGGCAATCCCGTTCTCCGTTTTCAGTCCCGGAAAATCGTATTCCTCGAACACGACGCCGCGGCTCCGCAATTCCTGAACGTCGCGCTCGACGTCGTCCGTTACCCAGCCCATCTGGGTGTTCCTTGCGGTGCCAGCGTTGTCCGTTTGGTAGACCAGGAACCTGGTGCCGTTGCCGCATTCGTACATCACGTTGTCATCTGCGGGTTCCATCGGCTCCAGTCCCAGCTTGTCCCGGTAGAAATCCTTCGCCCTGCCCACGTCCTTCGCCGGAAGCACGGCCGCGATTGCTATGTCCTTGAGCATGACAGTTCACTCCTCGTTGAGTTGATGGCGATGGTTCCCCTGATCGGTGCCGGGAACGGACTGGCCGTTCGTGCCGGGGCCGCGTCGCCGCCCGTTTCGCCGACAACCGGGCGGCCACCTGGGACCCTGCGGTGCCCGTCTTGCGTCGCCGGGCGAAGGTCCCCGAAGTTCATGGGGACATTATGGGACCGAAGTGCCACCTGCGGATATAGGGCGCGGAGACGGGAAAGCACGACGGCGGCCGGCCGGGTGCCGTGGGCCGTGCGGTGCCGGGCACCCGGCCGGCGAAGGTGCTAGGCGCGCGACTCAAGGCCGTGCGCCGTCAGCGGACCCACGGGGCAGAGCTTGTTGACCGTCTCCGTGAGTTGCCGCGGACGGAAAGGCTTGATCAGGTAGGCGGCGGCCCCCGACGCCATGCCGGCCATCTCGTCGTCGAGCTCTGCCCGGGCGGTGATGAACAGCATCGGCGCGTCGGAGCGGGCGCGGATATGCTGCGCCACCTCCAGTCCGTCCATGTCAGGCAGGTTGAGGTCCACCGTCACCAGGGCGGGGTGGTGTTCCCACGCCGCGGCGACCCCATCGGCACCATTGCCCACGGCATGAACATCGAATCCGATCCGCGTCAGAATCAGTGTGAGCAGATCGCGAATATCCTGGTCATCCTCGATGACCAGGCAGAGCCCCCGTGAACCCAACGTGCCCCCCGGCCGGTAGTAGGTGTGCACAGTGTAAGGCGGCAACCTCAAGAAGCGCACGCCCGGGCACGAAAAAGCCCCGCACCATTGTGAAGGCGGTGCAGGGCTTTCCGGGGACGACCATCCGCATGGGGGAATAGGATGGGGCCCCGCACAAAGTTACCCGTGCGTAGGTTTGTCCTTCAACTGTACGATTCCCGTTATTCGGGCAGTTCCATCTGGAAACCGCACGTACACCTGAGGACCCGGGTGGACAGGTAAACATCCAGGGTGTCGTCAGCCGCGCCTTCTGTGGACAGCGGCGCGGACAGCCTGCGGACCTCCGATTCGGCCTTGGCCATCGGCTGCCCGCAGTGCATGTAATGGCCGCCGAAGATCAGCACGTCCCCCTTCTGCTCGCGGCGGCCCAGGACTGCGGACAGCTCCGCCACCTGCGCGGGATGTTCGCTGAAGCGCCGGCACCGGCTGCAGGTGTAGGCAACCAGGACGACGTCAGTGGGACAGTCGGGGATATTCATCACCGATCTGATGGTCAGGTAGCGGTCGGTGCCGCAGTTGGTGCACCGCACCGGCAAAACGCGGGCCCGGTTGGCGCCGTCGGCGCCATCGGAGCGGAAGTCGGGGGATCTGAGTGACATGGTCAGCTCGCAAGCGGGTAGCTGGCCAGGATGTAGTCGGCTGCGGCGCGTCCCTTCATCCGGCGCCGGGTGCCGCGGAGGTTGACCCTGCACCGGCGCATGGCGGCCCGGAAGGACGCGTCGGATCTGGGCGGCAGTCCCTGGATCAGGCACCAGCTCGTGTACAGCCCGTACAGGCAGTCGGGCCCCAGCGGGCTGTCGGTGTCGGGAGCGGGGGAGGTGGCGTCGGAAAGGAATTGCTGGAAATGCGAGGGGGCCATGTCAGGCTCTTTCCTCAGGTGCATGGTGGCCGCCGTGAGGCTGCAGCGGCAAAACCTTCGGGTGCTGCACAACACCGGAAGGGGTCCCCTGCGGAAAGATCGCGCAGGTTCCTTAAACGAACTTACCTCCCAGTAGCTCGGTTGTACATAGGACCGTCATGGCCCAGGCGTGCACTCCGGGGGCCGCGGGCCGGCCAGACGAGCACGGTCAATCGCGACGAGTGCCACCGCGCTGGCAGCGAGGCGGAGGGCATTGATGCGGTACCACCGGGCCAGCAGCGGCTTGCGGCGCATCTCACTGAGCGGCTTCGGGCCGAAGAAGAGCGGTGGATTCACGGACCGGAGCAGGTAAGCCGTGGCCGCGCTGCCGGCTGCCGAGGCGGCCGCTGCCGTGACCAGCCACGGCCGGCCGCCCGGGCGGTTCCATCCTGCGGCAAGTGCGAGTGCGGCGGCCGGGAAAGTCACGGGAGCGAACGGCGCGTAGTAGCGGCCGGGGCTGCCGGTCCCCAGCGGGGACCTGCGCAGCCCAAGACCGTCCCCCGAGCCGGAAACGCGGTGCGGAACTTTGACCACGGCCTCGTAGAGGTTCCCGAAAAACCAGTGCGCGTGCGTGAATTCGGCGGCGGCCAAACTTACCTCAGCCAGTCGCTTGTGCATGTCCCTTGCTCCAGGCTCCATGGCCATAACGTACAGCAGGAGCGGACGCTATGCTCCTGGTTGCGGGCGTGTCCGGAGCCAGTCGAGTGCTTCCTCGGTGTCCGTGAAGTACTGGTTTGGGCATTTCGGCAAGGTGAGCCCGACGAGCCGGTGGGCCACGAGCCGGTCCACCGGGGATTGCCCCACGAGGGCCAGGGCGGTGACGGTGACTGCCTGGGCGTACTGGACCATGGCGTCCCTGTCGATCATGGCCACTCCGGCCAGGCGCAGCAGCACGCCCGCCGGCTGTCCGTTGAAGACCGTGATCAGCTGGTTTCTGACGATCGAACTGTGTGCGGCGGTAATCCGCACTCCCGGCTGGAGCGTGATCCCTACCAGCCCGTCGTCGATCCGCTCAACGGCGGCGCTCTGTGGACGCACGAACCCATCTCCCCCCGGACGAAAGCACACATGGGCCCCTTGCCACGACGGAACAACCGTGCGGCCTCACGTGCATAAGAGAATAGCAAACATGGGTGCCCTGGCTGTTGTGGGGCCGGCGGCGGACTGGGTTAGGCAGCCAGGTCCCGGAGGGTGGACCAAGGGCCACCGCCGCCGACCTGATTAGAGTTTCCGCTTTCGTCCTTGTAAGAACTTTGGAGTTCCCTTGGACCGGCACGGGGGAGCGGGGGGTTCCGCGGGGATCGCTCCAAGGTGTCCCAGCTATTTCCCCATGTCAGCGGGCCATAGTGGCAGTGTCCTGAAGGAAACGGAATCCGCGCCCCGAACCTTCAGAACTGCCGGGTCCGGACGCACTCCCCCCTCACGCGCTGGACCCGGCAAAACCCTCCCCAGACGCGTGGAAAAATGACAGGGCGTGTTAGAGCCGACGTTCACAGGCTGTTCACCCCGAGCTGGTTCCATTGATACATGGACGCGAACGCTGGCAACGATCACGACGCCGACCTTCCGGCGCTGTGGGAAATGCTGACCCCGGGGGCTGCGGCGGAGATCCGGAAACCGGGCCGCCCGGCCCGAACCGGACTTGCCGGCAGTGTGCCCCTTGACGGCTCGGTCGTCTTCGCCTGGCTCGATGGGCAGTCGTCCCGCGGGCTGCATTTTGCCGGAGACCCGCTGGTGGTCCTGCCGGAACTGGAGCACACGGAGGCCTACTAACGCTGCATCAAGCGGGTCCCGGTGTCACCGGAGCGACTGGGACGGATCACCCGGTTCGCGAGTACCATCGGAAACATTCAGAGCCCGGAGAGTTCCGGAGACTGGAGCGGCACATGCAACTCGGCGCTTTCTCACTCAGCCTCGCTGTCAAGGACATCGCGGCCTCCGCGGCTTTCTACGAGAAGCTGGGATTCACCAGGTCCGGCGGCGACATCGGCCAGAACTGGCTGATCCTGCGGAACGGGCAGACGGTGATCGGCCTCTTCCAGGGCATGTTCGAGAAGAACTCCCTGACCTTCAACCCAGGCTGGAACCAGGACGCGCAGCAGCTCGACTCGTTTACCGACGTGCGGGACCTCCAGCGCCAGCTGAAGGACCGGGGCATCCCCTTCGTTGCTGAAACCGGCGGCGGTGCGGGGCCGGGCAGCTTCATCGTGGTGGACCCCGACGGCAACCCCGTCATCGTGGATCAGCACGTCTGACCCGGATGTCATCTATGGAGGAGAAGGGAAATGTCCAATAACCCTGAGGATCTGGTCAGCGTTAAGGACTTTGTCAGCGTCCGGTACATGGTGGACGACGTCGAGGCCGCCGTCGGGTTCTACACGAAGCACCTCGGCTTCACCGTAAGAATGAACGCGGCACCGGCGTTTGCCGACGTCGTGCGCGGCCAGTTACGCCTGCTGCTCAGCGGGCCCACCAGCTCGGCGGGCAGGCCAATGCCCGACGGCGCAGTCCCGGCGCCGGGCGGATGGAACCGGATCCATCTCATCGTGGCGGACATCGCAGCCGAGGTGGACAGGCTGCGGTCCGCGGGCGTTCCTTTCCGGAACGAGATTGTGAAGGGACCGGGCGGCCAGCAGATCCTGCTGGAGGATCCGGCTGGCAACGTCGTCGAGCTGTTCCAGCCTGCAGATGCGTAAGCGCCGATAGCGCCGAAGCCTCGTCCGCTGGATTCGGGTGAATCCAGCGGACGGGGCTGTGCGGCTGGAGGCTCCGGGCGGGCCATAGCGCCGAAGCAAGGAGCTGTTAGTGGGCTGCCGTCGCCGGAGTCTTGTGGACCAGGTAGATGGCGCCGGTGGTGACGTCCTCCTCGAGTGCCTCGAGGGTGCGGCCGCGGGTTTCCGGGACCTGGGTGTAGATGAAGATCAGGGCCAGGATGCCCACCACACCGAACATGAAGAACGTTCCGGTGATGCCCACCGATGCCACGAGGGTCGGGAAGAACAGGCCCAGGAAGGCGTTGGCGATCCAGAGGCAGAAGATGGAGACGCCGATCGCGAAGCCGCGGATGTGCAGCGGGAAGATTTCCGAGAGCATCACCCAGACGGCGATGTTGAGGAACGTCTGCATGGAGCCGACGAAGGCAACCACCAGGAAGAGGATCACAAAGGGCCGTGCCGGGTTGCCGACGGGAAGGGCGATGGAGGCGATGCCGATCAGGAAGTGGCAGATGGTGGTCAGCGTGAAGCCGAGGAGCAGGGTGGTGCGGCGGTTGACGCGCTGCATCATGGTGAGCGCAATGACGCCACCGACGACGGCGATGACGCCGGGGGCGATGTTGGCGATGAGGGCGCCGCTGGAGCTGAAGCCGGCCTCAACCAGCACGGACTGGCCGTAGTACATGATCGAGTTGATGCCGGTCAGCTGCTGCGCCACGCCCAGTCCGATGCCGACGAGCAGGATGCGCAGGATCCACTTGTTCTTCAGGGCGCCCCAGCCGGACAGCTTCATTTCCTTTTCCTCGTCGGCAAGGTGCTTGACGTCTGCCATCTCCGCTTCAGCGCGGTCGGATGAGCGGATGGTCTTGAGTACGGACAGGGCTTCCTGGGTGCGGCCCCGGGAGATGAGCCAGCGCGGGGACTCCGGCATGCGGAGCATGCCGAGGAACAGTGCCACGGCCGGTACCGCGGCAACAGCGAGCATGAGGCGCCAGACGCCGCCGAACTCGCCCCAGAGGTTGCCGATGATGGCGTTGACCACGAATGCGGCGAGCTGGCCGATGACGATCATGAGTTCGTTGCGGCCGGCAAGCGAGCCGCGGATCTCGTAGGGAGCGAGTTCTGCGAGGTACACGGGGACCACGGAGGAGGCGCCGCCGACGGCGAGGCCGAGGATCACGCGGCCGACCACCATGACCTCGAAGTTCGGCGCGAACACGCAGGACAGGGCGCCGACGAGGAACAGGACGGCGAGCAGGATGATCGTCTTCCGGCGGCCCCAGGTGTCGGAGAGCCGGCCGCCGCCGACGGCACCGGCCGCGGCGCCGAACAGCAGGGAGCTGGTGACGATGCCCTCGGTGATCGGGGTGAGGCCGAGATCGGCGGTCATTGGCCGGAGTGCGCCGTTGATGACACCCGTGTCATAGCCGAACAGCAGGCCGCCGAAGGTTGCCACCATGGCGACCATGCCGAGGCGCTTGCGGTGCGGGCCGTTCGTGAGCGGCGGCAGCGAGGGCGTATGCGCGCCGTCGCGCTGGGCTTGGGTAGCAGACATAAGGACTCCTTTGTCTCAAGTTTGCGGGGCCTGTGCCCGCGGTCACATCTAGACTAACGCGCGAAAGGCTTAAATGTAAGGTCAAACTTACAAATATCCCCGTGCCTGCTGTTTCCCCTCGTGGGAGGATGGCGGTATGACGATTCAGCGCCAGCATCGCCCGGCCACGCAGGCCGATGTTGCTCGCGAAGTCGGCGTTTCCCGGACGCTCGTGTCCTTCGCCTTCCGTGGTGCTGCGGGCGTGAGCGACGAGACCAAACAGGCGATTTTCGACGCCGCCAAGCGTCTGGGGTACCGGCAGAACGCGGCAGCCGCCGCCCTGGCAAGCAAGCAGCGCACCGCCGTCGGGCTTTACCTTCTGGACCTCCGGAACGAGGTCTTTTCCGATGTTCTCAACGGCGTGAGCCTGGCGCTGCCGCAGGCGCGCAACCGGCTCATCCTCAGCGTCTCCCGCTCGGTCGGCGGCGAGGACCAGGGGGCCGTTGACTCGCTGATCGAGGCACGGGTGGGGATCATCATCGCCGCGGCGCTGCTGGACCCCGACGAGAGGGTGCGGGAGCTGGCGCAGCTGGTTCCGGTGGTCAGCGTGACGCGCCGGGTGGAGGGCGTGGACAGCGTGTATCCGGACGACCGAGCGGGTGCGCGGGCCGCCGTCGAGCATCTTCTTGGGCTGGGGCATACGCGGATCGCGCATCTGGCCGGGCCGCGTATTGACGGGCATACCGTCCGCCGCGAAACCTACGAGCGGATGATGCGGGCCGCGGGCCTGGCCCCGCAGACCGTGGCGGCCGATGATTTTACCCAGGACGCCGCGGAACGTGTGGCGGCGGAGCTGCTGGCCGGGCCGGACCGTCCGACGGCCGTTTTCACGCACAATGACCAGTTCGCGCTGGGTGTGCGGGAAGCCGCCTACGCGATGGGCCTGACGATTCCCGGGGACCTGTCGCTGGTGGGCTACGACGATTCGCGGACAGCCCGGCTCCACGGCATCGACCTGACCTCCGTGGACCTTCACGCTGTGGAGCTCGGGAAGATTGCCGGAACCGTGGCGCTGGAGCGGCTCGAAGACCCCGGCGCCCCCATTGCGGACAGGTGCATCACGCCGCAGTTGGTGGTCCGCGCATCAACGGCCCCGCTCCGCTAACTCCCTGCCTCCGTCGGTTGGGGTTGCCCCGGGACGGGTCAGCTGCCGCCGATGACGGTGGACCTCGGCACCTGGCGCCCCGGGTCCAGCAGCGCGGCGATGGCTCCGGCGATCTTGGCCCCGCCCTGCACGGAAGGTTCCAGCGCATTCGCGTAGTCGCCGTCCTCGGTGCAGATGATCCGGAGGTCGAGCACGCTGAGGCCGCGGGAAAACGCCGCCCTGGTGACGCAGTCGTTGAAAACCGTGAGGGCGGTCCGGATGATCCGGTAGAAAGGCCCGGCGGAGGGTGTGTCGTAGATGGTGCAGACCGCTGCGGGCAGCCCGGCCGCTGAAAGGGCCGTGGCCATCAGCTCATAGTCGGCGGCGAACCGGTCCTGGGCATCGGCGAACATGGTCACCGACTCCGCCACGGATCGTGCGGGCGCTTCGAGCAGGTGGGCAAACCCGAGCGCATCGTTGCCGCCGGCGCTGACCACGAGGTGGGTGGCGTCGTCGGGAAGGGCACCCAATTGGCGGTTGACCCCGGCGATGAGGTCGCCGTCCAGCGCCAGCAGCGTTGCCTTCCAGCCGGGCGGCAGCGCATCACGCAACTGCTGGGCGACGTCGGGCCCGCCGTCGACGTACGCCTTGTTATCGAAAATCGAGTCCCCGAGCAGGACAATGTGGCCCGCCGTGCTGGTGTCCATGCCGCATCGTCCCACGAAAGGCGAGGTGCTGACGAGGGCAGGGACCGGCTCAGCGCTCGATCCTTACCGCCTCCACCACGTCTTCGAGGTGCAGCCTGTGCATCGTGCCCTGCCTGCAGGACGCAATGCCTCTTGATGAAACTGCCCGCTCTTTGTTGCACTTGAGTACGCAGGTCTGTGGGCGCGCACCGCTTCCTCCGGCGACACCGTGCTCCGACCGCCAAGCCCAGGAGACCGCCATGACCGCCGACCCCGCCAAAAAGCCCTCCGTCCTCTTCGTCTGCGTGCACAACGCCGGCCGCTCCCAGATGGCTGCCGGGTTCCTCGCCAGCCTGGCCCGGGGAGCCATTGAGGTCCGGTCCGCCGGCACCCAGCCGTCGCACGAGGTGAGCCCGTCCGTCGTCGAGGCCATGGCCGACGTCGGCATTGATATCTCCGGCGAGGTCCCCAAGGAGCTCACCACCGATGCCGTCCAGGAAGCCGACGTCGTGATCACCATGGGCTGCGGCGACGAGTGCCCGGTGTTCCCCGGCAAGCGCTACGAAGACTGGGAGCTCGCCGATCCCGCGGGCAAGGGCATCGAGTCGGTCCGCCCGATCCGCGACGAAATCCGGACGCGCGTCGAGGCCCTGGTCACCGAACTGCTGCCCGCCCGGCACGCCGACGCCCAGTGACAGTTTCCGGAAACAAGCCCGAAGAAAAGCCTGAAGAGAAGGAGCCAGCAGTGAGTAAGAACGCCAAGTCCGAGGACGCCGGCACAGGGGACGCCAGCACAGGGGACGCCGGCACCACCGAAACCAGCAGTGCAAAGGTCACCAGCGAACAGCTGATCATCGTCGGCTCCGGGCCTGCCGGCTACACCGCCGCGATCTATGCCGCCCGGGCCGGCCTGAAACCGCTGGTCCTGGCGGGATCGGTCACGGCCGGCGGCGCGCTGATGAACACCACCGAGGTGGAGAACTTCCCCGGTTTCCCGGAGGGTGTCCAGGGCCCGGAGCTAATGGACGGCCTGCAGCAGCAGGCGGAGAAGTTCGGTGCGCAGGTGGTGTTCGACGACGCCACGTCCGTTCAGCTCAAAGGTCACCTCAAGCGTGTGGTCACCGGCGGCGGCGAGACCTACGAGGCCCCGGCGGTCATCCTGGCCACCGGCTCGGCGTACAAGGAGCTCGGGCTGGCGGAGGAGAAACAGTTCAGCGGCCACGGCGTCTCCTGGTGCGCCACCTGCGACGGGTTCTTCTTCCGCGACCAGGACATCATCGTGGTGGGCGGCGGTGATTCCGCGATGGAGGAGGCCACGTTCCTGACCCGCTTCGGGAAGTCCGTGACCGTCGTCGTCCGCAAGGGCGAGCTGCGCGCCTCCCGCATCATGGCGCAGCGGGCCAAGGACAACCCGAAGATCGCATTCGCGTGGAACTCGGCCGTCACCGCGATCCACGGCAACGGCAAGGTCAGTGGCGTCACCCTGACCGACACCCGCACGGGCGAAACCCGGAAGCAACCAGCCACCGGGCTGTTCGTGGCGATCGGGCACGTGCCGCGCACCGAGCTGGTGGCCGGGCAGGTGGAGCTCGACGGCGAGGGGTACATCAAGGTGGATTCGCCCACCACCTGCACCAATCTGAGTGGCGTGTTCGCATGCGGGGACGCCGTGGACCACCGCTACCGCCAGGCGATCACCGCCGCCGGCACCGGATGCGCCGCGGCCCTCGACGCCGAGCGCTACCTGGCCGCGCTGGAGGACGCGGACAGCATCGCTACGGCGCTGGTCGAGGAGCCCACACACGCCTGAGCGGTACCGCCGCCGCCAGCCGGTTCGCAGCCTCGCTGATCAGTGCCCGCTGATCAGTGCCCCGGTTCGGCCTCGTTTGGTGGCTGGTTTTCCGTTGGCTCCTTGAGGCGCTCCTCGTCCGTGGATTCGGGGGCAATGACGGGGGAAAACGCGTCGGCCAGCAGATCCGGAGTGCTTTTGTCGCTGTCCGGAACGGGAGCATCGTCGGAGGGAACATCGCTCATGCCCCCACGATAGGACGCGGTTTCAGGCATGTCGAGCCATTTAAGGGACGGCGGCGGCTGGGGGGGCCGCCCTGGTCTCAGACAGGCGGCACCGCCGCCGGCCCAGCCCCGGTGGTCGACTTAATTATCATCCTCGCTCGATCCAAAAAGAAGTGGGAGTTGGCGCTTGGCTAGCAAAAACTGCACACCCCCAAGCTGGTGGCCTGGGGCAACAGTAAGGCAACGGTTCGGTGGCGGGGACCAGCTTTTCCCAAGTCCGTGCGTACAGAATCAGGGGGTCCCGACGGCGGACAGCGCCTATCCGACGGCGGGCATGGCAGCCGGACCCGCCAGCATTCCCCCCAGTCCGCCGGATCCGGCTGCCGCCCCCACCATGCGCCCGCGCGGCTAATGCGGGCAGCGCCACCCGGTCTAGACAAACTTCCGCACCCGCCCCCAGCCTGGATCGTACGTGTGGGCCACCTCCACGTTGTTCCGCGTCCGGGCAAAACGGTCGAAGCTGTCCCGTCCGTTCTGGTCCTCGGAATCGCTGTAGCAGTGCAGCACGCGGAGTCCGCTGGACGTTTCCGATGCCACGACAGTGCCGCGGGGTCCGAGCGCCGTCTCCAGGTCCTTTTCGAGATGGAGCAGTCCCATCAGCGCCTCCCCGTCAGGCAATCCATCGTCCGGCAGTCCGTCACTCCCGGTCCGCCGGTAGCTGATCCGGACAGAGGTGTGCAGGTCCAGCAGCGGGTGGTCGACCCATCGCAGGGGCCGCAGGGCGCAGACGATCACCCGGTGCCCCGAGGAAGTCTTGGCCTCCCGCATCGTCCAGCGGGGGGCCGGGTTTCGGGTTGCCACCGCCTGGAAGAATTCGGGAACGACGGCGGCGGGCTGGCTGTCCCGGGGATCGGTCCGGGTCACGTGGATGGCGCCGACCCAGCGTTGGACACCGTCTTCGCCGAGGAGCCAATCCACCAGCAGACGCGCCGCGTGGCGGCAGTCGTTCGTGCCCATATCCTTGAACGCCGGGTGGAAAACGGTGAGTTCTGCCAAAGCGCTTCGGTCGTCCCAGTCCACTGCGATCCGGGCCAGCCCCAGGTCCACCTCCCCGCCCAGGCCTTCGAGGGTGCCGGTCAGTACGTCCGGCTGGGCCTGCCTTGCCGCGGCGAATTCCCAGGTCTCAGTGGGTGGGGGAGCAGCCCGCCGCCACCGTTCGGCCAGGACCCGCAGCCGGGGATCCCCGCCGCCGGAGACGCAGAGCCGGTGCCGTGAACGGGAGCCGGGCCCGGTCTCCCAGCGCAGCTCGGGGTGGATCGCCATCACCATGGCGCCGATCATTTCCGGGAGATCGCCGTAGACGCCGGTCATGACGGCTGCCGTGATGAGGCCGGCTCCCGCCACTGACCACCAGCGCCAGAAAGCGCCCACCGCTTCCGTCTCCGCTGCCTTGTTCAGCTTCCGCACCAACTCCATCGGACCTCCTCGTCGTTCCGGTGTTCGCGCCATCTAATCCTGTTGAAGGATGATGCAGGCGCAGACTCAAGAAGAAGGCAATGTAGCCGCAGGTTCAGCGCAAGACTCAGCCCCAGCTCTGCACCCCCGGGCCTGGGTCCCGGGTCCCGGGCGCCCAACTGACTCGCAGTTGTTGTCGTTTTCAGCCCTCAAAACGACAACAACTGCGAGTTACTTGGGTGAACGGGAGAGCCGAACCTCGCGGGGACCGGCCGGGTACCCGCGGTGGCGGCTGGCGAAGATGATGACAAGCGCCACGGCCAGGGGAACAGCCGCGGCAAGCGGCACGAACAGCGCGCCGACCGCGTTGAGGGCCAGCGCACCATAGGCGGCACCGACGGCGATGCCCAGCTGGATGGTCACCACGGCCAGCCCGTTGGCAGCGTCCTTGTGCTCGCCGCCCGCGCGAAGGATTGCGGCCTGGTTGTAGATGCCGGTGGCGCCGAAGGTGATGCCCCAGAGGGTCAGGAGGGCCAGGCTTCCGGTCCACGTACCGCCGAGCGCGGGCAGCAGGGCGAAGCTGGCCAGGAGCAGTGCCACGCCGGCCAGGATGGAGCCCCGCGGCCGGGCGTCCGCCGTGAGGCCGGCGATCCAGATGCCCACCAGGCTGGCGACGCCGATGACGGACAGCGAGATGCCGGTGGCGTTATCCGGCAGGCCCGCGGCGAGGAGGAACGGGGCGATGTAGGTGAACAGGGCGAAGTGGCCCAGGAGCAGCAGCGGCCAGGCGGTGGCGACGGCAATGACCCCGGGCAGCGCCATGGCAGCCCGCAGCGACGGCGCCGCGTCCCGGCCGGCGTCGGACGCCGGGGGCAGCAAACGGATGGCCAGCAGTGCGAGGAGCGCGGCGATCCCGGCCAGGACAAGGAAGGATGTGCGCCAGGACAGCACGGACCCCATCATGGTGCCGAGCGGGGCGCCGACGGCCAGGGCGATGCTGTTGCCGCTGAACACGATCGCCATCGCCTTGCCCACAGAATGGGCCGGCACGATCCTCGCAACGTACGGGGCCATGCTGGACCAGAGGAGGCCGTGGGCCACGCCGCCGAGGAGCCGGGCGGCAACCGCCAGGCCCAGGGTGGGGCTGGCGGCCAACAGCACGTTGCTCAGCGCGAAGGCAAGCACGGTGGCGATCAGCAGGGTCTTGCGCGGCATCCGGCCGCCGAGCAGCCTCGACAGGGGCAGCGCCGTGATCACAATGACGGCGGCGTAGGCGGCGGTCAGCGAGCCGACGGCTGATTCCACCACGCCCAGGTCGCGGCTGATCTGCGGCAGCAGCCCCGACGGCAGGAGCTCGGTGGTGACGGCGGTGAACCCGGCCATGGCCAGGATGAGCAGGCCTCCCCGCGGGATCCCGGCGCTGCGGGCCGGCAGATCGGAGGGGACGGCGGACTGGGCCCGTGGGGCCTGCGTCGGGGTTCCGGGGGCGGAGAATTCTTGGGTCACGTATCTTCCTGAAAGTTTCGTAATGGGTGTCGCCTGTCCGCCTGCCCGGCTGGAATGGCCGACGGCGGGCCGGCCCCTTAAGGGACCGGCCCGCCGTCGGGCGTTAACCGCCTTAGAGGGTGGCGGTGTCAATCACGAAGCGGTAGCGCACGTCCGAGGCGAGGACGCGCTCGTAGGCTTCGTTGATCTTCTCGGCGGGGATGACCTCGATCTCGGCGCCGATGCCGTGCTCGGCGCAGAAGTCGAGCATCTCCTGGGTTTCGCGGATGCCGCCGATCATGGAACCGGCGAAGGAACGTCGTCCGCCGATGAGCGCGAACGCGTTGACCGGGAGCGGCTCGGCCGGGGCGCCGACGTTGACCAGCGCGCCGTCGAGGGACAGCAGCTGCAGGTAGGAGCTGATGTCGATCGAGGCGCTGACAGTGTTGATGATCAGGTCGAAGCTGCCGGCGAGGGCTTCGAACGTGCCGGCGTCGCTCGTGGCGTAGTAGTGGTCCGCGCCGAGGCGCAGTCCGTCTTCCTGCTTCTTGAGCGACTGGGACAGGACGGTGACCTCGGCGCCCAGGGCGTGGGCGAGCTTGACGGCCATGTGGCCCAGTCCGCCGAGCCCGACGATGGCGACCTTCTTGCCGGGGCCGGCACCCCAGCGCTTCAGCGGGGAAAAGGTGGTGATGCCCGCGCACAAAAGGGGAGCGGCGACGTCGAGCTCGATGCCCTCCGGAATGGTGACGACGAAGTCCTCGACCACCACCACGTGGGTGGAGTAGCCGCCCTGGGTGATGGTGCCGTCGCGGTCGACGGCGCCGTACGTGCCGACCATTCCCTTCAGGCAGTACTGCTCCTCGCCGGCGAGGCAGTTGGCGCACTCCTTGCAGGAGTTGACCATGCAGCCGACGCCCACCCGGTCGCCGACCTTGTGGCGGGTCACCTCGGAGCCCACCTCGGTGACGATGCCGGCGATCTCGTGGCCGGGTGCGAGCGGGTACTGCTGCGGGCCCCAGTCGCCGCGGACGGTGTGGATGTCGGAGTGGCAGATGCCGGCGTACTTGATTTCGATGAGAACGTCGTGCGGGCCGACGTCGCGGCGTTCGATGGTGGTGGGGATGAGGTCTTCGGAAGCGGAGGGCGCGGCGTAGGCGTTGACGGTAGGCATGGTTCTCCTAGGTGTCGGTGTGGGTGGAACGGGCCGCAGATGAAAGGGTTCGGCCGTCTCTTCATCTACTGAACCCCATCGCGGTGGCGTGAGGCAGACCCTGCTGTAAGGGGTAACCACAGGAACCCCCAAGTCTCTTCCCTGTTTCGCGCGGCAATTTCAATTTGCCGGCGCGCGGGGAGGGGACTTGTTGATATCTACCCTAGGGACACTGCCGTGAAACGTGGGAGTCCCTGTCAGTGCCTGTCACGCGCCGGAGTGTCGCCTTTACTGTGGGAGCAGGCCTTATGGTCCCGGTCAACAAGCAGGGAATGGAGCAACCGGAGTGGCGAGAATATTCATCACCGGTTCTGCCGGCGGACTCGGCCTGAATGCTGCCAGGGCGCTGATTCAGCAGGGCCACGACGTGGTGCTGCACGCACGTCATGAGTCGCGTTTCGCGGATGCCGGCGCGGTCCGGGACCAGGCCGTCGGAACCGTCGTCGGTGATCTGGCCGGCCTCGCAGAGACGGTGCGGGTGGCGGAACAGGCAGCCCAGTACGGCCCGTACGATGCCGTCATCCATAACGCCGGGGTGTACAGCGGCAATGAGATCTTTTCGGTGAACACGGTGGCGCCGTACGTGCTGACCGCGCTCATGGCCCGGCCGCGCCGCGTGGTGTACATCAGCAGCGGCATGCACCGGTGGGGCACGCCTGACCTGCGGGGAATCGACTGGAGGAACGCGGCGCGGCGGCCAGCGGCCTACTCGGACAGCAAGCTGTACGTCACGACGCTCTCGGCCGTGGTGGCCAGCCGCTGGCCGGACACCGAAAGCAACGCGGTGGACCCCGGCTGGGTTCCCACGCGGATGGGCGGGCGCAGCGCACCCGACGACCTGGAGCTGGGGCACGTCACGCAGGTATGGCTCGCCACCCGAGATTCTGCGGGGGACCGCGTGTCCGGCGGCTATTGGTTCCACCAGCAGCGCCGCGAGCCGCATGAGGCCGTGAACGATGCGGCGTTCCAGGCAGAACTGCTCGAAGCGCTGGAGCGGTACACGGGCGTCGCGCTTCCGTAGCCCCGGTCAGCGGCGGGTGAGGAGGCCGCGCACCAGCGTCAGGCCCTGGCCCAGGTTGATCGAGGGCAGGTACGCGCGGGTGATGGCGTTGGCGATCGCGGGCAGGGCAGCCGCGTCCGGAAAGAGCAGGTACATGGGCTCATAGTCCGGCTTGAACTTCGCCTTGAACGCCAGCAGGGACCGGAACCCATACACCGGTTCGAGTGCGGCGCCGAGCCAGTCGAGCATCCGGTCCAGGCCGCCGCTCGCGTCGGGCCCGGAGACGGTTCCCCCGGCATGGCCGCCAACGGACCCGGCAGCGGAACGGCCAGCCGGACCCCTGCCAGCAACCGAAGCGGAAGGCACCCGCGCCAGCGGCGCCCCGGACAGGCTCATGAACTCGCACCCCTCGTCCTGCAGGCTCAGCGCGGCAGACGCGATGAGGAAGTCGATGCTCGCGCGGAAGCCGTCGCCGCGCCGCCGCATGAAGTCCAGCGTCCAGCCCACCACGTATCCGTTACGGTAGACGGGCAGCCACGACGCCACGGCGTGGACGGTGTGGTCGGCGTCGATCGCCAGCAGGCAGCGGACCTCGGGGTCGTCCAGCTCATCCAGGCTGCCCAGCGTGAAGCCCATCTCCGGGACCTTCTTATCCGCCACCCACTCCTCTGAAATCGCCTCGATCTGCGCCTGGACAGCAAGAGGCGCCCGCGCAAACGTGGTCCATTCGGCGCGGATTCCCGCCTTGACGGCCCGGTTCAGCGCGGTGCGGATATCCTGGAATTTCTTGCCCCGGAAGGACACCTCGTCCAGCCGCAGCACGGTTTCCTGCGCCACCTGCACCGAGCCCCAGCCCAGGGAACCGGCCAGGCCCCGCAGCTCCTCGGACACGAAGTAGAAGCACGGCGTCCATCCGCTGAACCTGCAATGCCGGGCGAATCCGGTGAACGCCTCCTCCCGCTCGGAGCGCGGACCCACGGGGGGCCCGAGCGCCACGGCCACCCCGCTGCGCACCCGGTACGCGATGAAGCTCGAGCCGGAGAACCAGTAGCTGTTCCCGTCCCACGTGGTCATCCAGGAGAGCGAGCCGCCGCCGTGCGACTTCAGGATCCTCCGCGCCCGCTCCTCGTCCGCGCTGTGCCGGCCGTGGGCCGGACGCAGGAACGTCCTGAGCAGCAGTGCTCCGGTCCACGCCCAGAACACAACGCCGATGCTTTCGTAAAGCACGACGGCGGCGGTGCTTTCGGGGAAAAACGCCGGTGAGCGGTCCACCAGGAAACCGAGGGGAAGGAACCTGTCCGGGACGTCCGCCAGCAGCTGGACCAGCCCGGGCGCGGGCGTGAATCCGGTGGCCAGCAGGAGGCCCAGGCCCACATACACAACGCTCAGCAGAATAAAGGCATTCAGAACCCGGCGCACCAGCCGCAAGTACGTTCCGCGGGGTGCCCGTACCGGGAAAAGGTTCCTGCCGGCCAGCAGGAGCAGCGTCAGGAAGACGGGCAGGAGCATCGGCAGCACCAGGCTGAGCGGGTGCGAATACCCGGACAGCTCGATCCCGCCCACACCCTCGCGTGACGGCAAACCAGGACCCGGCGGCGGCAGGAGCACCCCGGCAATCGTGACGGCCGCCAGCAGCGACAGCGAGGCCTGGATCAGCAGCGCGCCGGCCCAGGCGAACCGCCGGCCACGCCGCAGCCCGTCCGCGAACAGGAGCAGCAGGAACGAGGGCAGGATGGCCATGAAAATGCCGCCCGCCCCGGCCCGTAGTTGGAGCTGGGCGGCGGCGCAGTCCCTGAGGTCGGCCGGGCGGGTGCAGGACGCCTGCAGCGCCGCGGGGTCCACGGGCTGGATGTTCGTGAACAAGTATTTGAGCACGGAAAGAGGTCCGACGGCGTGCGGTGCCAGTCCCGCGACCACCGGCCCGATAGCCGCAACCGTCAGGAGCAGCGCCACCAGAATCCGGGCCTCGTGCCGGGAGACGGCGGGCCTGCCGAAGCGCGGCCGGCGGCCCAGCAGCACAGGGCCCAGTAACCCTCCTGCCGCGGCGGCGCCGAGCCGGACCAGGTCCTCGAAGCCACCGGCATACATCGCGAACAGCAGCAGCACGGCCAGGATGACCACGCGGATCCGCCGCCGCCACAGAGTGGAAAGAGAAGCCGTGGCAGCCATCGCGGCCGCGCAGGCCAGGGCGCTCGGCCCGAGGAAGAAGTGCCCGCTCAGGTCACGGATCCAGCTGCCCATCAGTCCCCTGGCCACAGCGAGGAACCCGAGCGTCGCCACGATCCCCAGCACGTGCCCGGCCAGCGCCGCCGAGGCGAACTTCCGGGATCCAAAGCGGCGTTCCAACGGGAGCCCGGCCAAAAGCACCACGAGTGTGCCCACGAGGTACCCGGCAAGGTCCCGCTCCCAGAAGGCGGAGAGCAGCACGGCATACCAGTGGTCCGGCACCGAACGTGAAGTCACCGCAACGTGCGGCAACAACGGCAGGCCGGAGGGGATGCCGGCGGACAGGGAGCCCGTGGCCCAGAAAAGGACAACAAAGCTGAGGGTGGCGGGGGAGCCGCGCAGAACCCTGGCCCATCCCGCGGGTGTCCGGTAGCCGGAGGGTACCTGTCGTCCCGGGTCCGGCTGCCGCATGGGTGAGTGGCTCCTTTCAAAGGGCTATTCGATTGTTCCACACGCGAAGGCCCAACTGACTCGCAGTTGTTGTCGTTATGAGCCTTCAAAACGACATTAACTGCGAGTCAGTTGGGCCAGGAGAAACCCTAGTGGCCAGCGGTGTGCGTCGCGGTGGACCCGGTAGCGGCGGACTCGGTCACGGCGCCTTCGGTGCCGTCGGCGTTGAGGACCCGGTAGCGGGTGATCATGCCGGCGCTGATGTGGTCGTTGACGTGGCAGTGGAAGAGCCAGGTTCCCACGTCGTCCGGGACCATGTCCGCCACCACCATGCTGGCCGGCAGGAGGTTCACCACGTCGGTGCGCATGCCGAGAGCGGTCACCGTGTTGCCGTGCCAGTGCGGGGTGTGCAGGTCCACCTCGGTGCCCATGCCCATCAGGTACCAGCGCACGCGCTCGCCCTTCTTCATGGTCAGGGCCTCCAGCGGTTCGTTGCCATACACGTAGCCGTTGATGGAGTGCATGAGGTTGCTCTCGTGGAATTCCTCATCATCCACCTTCACGGTGGAGGGCTTGCCGGCGAACTTGTCGATGTTGCGCTGCAGGTACGGGCTGGCGTTCTCGTCGCTGACCTTGAACTGCAGGAAGAACTCGCGGTCGACGTCGTTCGGGGTGCCGTCAGCTCGGGCATTGCTGGCCCGGGTGATCACCATCGGACCGACGAGTCCCGAGTAGTCGTCCGCCACCTCGTCCGTGTGCGAGTGGTACATCCACATCACGGAGCTGCCGTCCATCGGACCCGGACCCGCCCGCTCCGGCACCTCGTAGCTGTAGGTGTACGTGGCACCCGGGGCCACGCCGTCGTCGTTCTTCGCCGCGCCGGACGTGCCGTCCGCGTACGGCGCGCCCTCGCTGCTCTTGTCGTAGAACACGCCGTGGACATGGACCGACGCCGGCCGGTCCAGGTTGTTCTTGAAGACCACCTTGATCGTGTCCCCGACGACGCCGCGGATCACCGGGCCCTGGAAGCCCAGGTGCTCCTCGGCCGGGGTCCGCTGCTTGAGGGTCTTGAACGTGGCGTCGGTGTAGGCCTGGTAGAGCGACTTGATGTACGTGCTGCCGATCCGGTTGGGCCCCTGCTTGGTGAACACCGAGGCGTCCCCGTCGAAGGGTTCGCCGGTGATCTGGTTCTTGCCGGTGGGTGCGTAGTTCCACTCCACCTCGTCTGCGGCGATGTAGTAGGTGCGGGTCTGCGGGACGTACGTTGCGGCGGTGCTGACCTTGGCGGTCGCACCGGATGCAAAGAACAGCGGCGCCAGCGCGGCCAGGATCCCCATAAGAATCGTTCCGATGACCCAAGCCGGCGGCACCGTTTGAGACCGTGGCGCCCTGAATAGTCCATGGTTCTCCATGGCGTTCCTCCCCTGAATTGGTTGCCTGCCGCAACGGCCGGCTCGATGGACAGGACGCTAGGTGCGTCCGCTTGTGAAATTCTTGGGGGCCTCAGTCGGGTGGGCGGACCACCACCCAGCTGGGGGAAGTCCCGGGAAGCGGCGCAGGCTTTTCCCAACCGGCGGAGTGGATGGTTGGCCTCGGCAACCAAATGTTGCCTTTGCTGCCCCGGCAAAGAAGAACGTACGACGTCGGTCCGCACCACGCGCGGACCGCGCACCCGAGCCTGTCACCACCGCACGCAACGCACCCTCATGAGTACAGGAACCCTGTTCCTGCACGTCCCGCACAGGAACGCTTCCGCCCAGGAAAAGTCCCGCCCAGGAACAACGGCACCTCCGAAAGGACCAGCCATGAGGACCAGCAATGTTCGGCCCGGCACCATCCGAAAGCTCACCATTCTCTGCGCCGCCGCCGGCCTGATCGCCACCGGCGGGGTCGGCACCGCCCTGGCCAAGGGAGGCGGCGGCGGAACAGCCAAGCCGCCCAAGGGGATCGTCTCCCCGTGGGTGGTTCCCACGCTGCCCACCCCGCCCTTATCCGTCCCCGCAGCCCAGCTGCACGGCTTCGACGACACCGGCCTCGCCCGCAACGCCACCGTCGACGGCAGCGCCTGCCCCACCGCGGACCCATCAGACTTCGGCGGCAGCGTAACCATCAACGGCGTCGTCATCACCATTCCCTGCAGCCTCATCGTCCAGATGCCGGCCAACACGCTGAGCTGGGCAGACTTCGTCCACGGCACCGGCGGCAGCGCACCGCTGGGCACCGACGGCCTGGAGCTGCGGGCCGTGGGCAACATCGTCGGCGCGAAGCACATCGCCGGCCTGGCCTTCGTCTCCCAGCAGTCGGCGAACACCGGCCGCGGCGAAATCACCGGGATCGATTACGCCAACGGCGCCCTGAAGATCGCCAACGCGGCCGGCGGCACCGTGACCGTGCAGCTGAACGACCCCAAAATCGCCGGCCTGCACGACAGCGCGGGCGCGGACACGGGCCGGTTCAGCAACGGCCAGTCGCCCGACAACCGCTTCAGCGTGGACCAGGACAACCCCACCGTGCACGCCGCCACCGGATACCCGATGTGCATCCCGCGCACGGATCCCGGCGTGAAGGACGATCCGCTCTGCCCGCAGAAGAACCGGCCGCTCGCCCCGGGCTGCCGCAACTTCAGCATCGCCGGCGTCGCCTTGCCGGCCAGCGGCGAACTCTCAGCCCCGGCGCCCGGGCAGAAGTACTGCTCGCAGTACGTGATGCCGGCCTTCACCGGACTTCCGACGACGGGCCCGGACCCGTCGCAGCAGGCACCGTTTGAGGTGGGGGACACCGTGGACTACTCGGGCACGCTCTTCCACGGCACCGAGGACTACATCTCGGCCCACACCATCGAGGCCAACCTGGGCATCTACACCCAGCCGGGCACCCAGCCCAGCTACCTGGCGATCGGCGAGTTCGGCGTCGGCACGGCAGATCCGCTGGCAACGGGCGTCAACGGGGCAGCGCAGGAAACCCAGGACCGCATCTTCCTCGAGGCCGAAACCACGGACGTCAAGACCGCCGTCGACATCTACTACGAGGACCACAACCCGGACGGCTCGGTCCGCAACCGCTGGATCACGCCGTTTGAAATGACCGGCGAGAACGGTGTTCCCATCAGCGGCCCCACCGGCGGCATCACCACCCAGAACACCGGGGCCCAGCCGCAGCGGGCACGCCTGCGGGCCACCAAGGCGCCGAACGGGCTGCTGAGCCAGCCGGACCGGACCGTCCGGGTGGGCGTGCGCAGCCTCTGCCTGCCGACGCCGGTCAACGTCACCACCACCACGATCAACCAGGCCGCCCTGGACGCGTGCTTCAAGAACGCGCCCACCCGGGCCAACGGGCTGCAGCCGGGGCAGTACATTGCACCCGTGTTCGAGTACATCTTCCCGGAGAATGTGAAGCCGGGCGATCAGATTGTGCCGAACGACCTCTGGCACCTGCCGTTCCTCGTGAACGGCGAGGGCACCGGCAACACAGCCGCCCTGGTGCCGTCGCCGTGGTGACCGGCCGGCTCTCATGAACCACCGGTCGGTGCTGTGGCGGGGACTCGCTTCGGCGGTCCTCGCCGCTGCCGCGCTCGCAGCATGCAGCCAGCCGCCGCAGGTAGTGCCGCCTGTCACCGCATCCCTGGGAACTACGCCGGCGGCGGCGAGCCGGCCGCCGGCAGCTGTCCCGCCGTCGTCCTCTATGAACGGGGGCACGACGACGGACGCGGCTTCCGTTCAGGCCGGCGGCCGGCGTCGTGGTTCTGGAGGCAACGGGGGTGACGGCGAGGGCGGAGAAGGCGCCCGCACGCTGCCGGCCCTGCCCGCGGACTGGCCGGCGGACGTTCCCGTTCCGCCCGGCCGGCTGCAGGGATCGGGCGGCACAGCCGGAGCGTGGACCATTCTGCTGACGATCCCGGGCGGCGCGGACGAGGTGCTCGCGTCGGCTGAGGCTTTCTACGAGTCGAACGGCTTCACCAGGACGGGCAGCGGCCAGCTGCGGAGGGGGCCGTACTCGGTGGTGATGGTGGCCAGGAACCGGGACCACTCGGCGGCACAGACGGACCTGACCATCTCCTTGGAGTTTTTGTCCGGATAATCGACTTTAGCGACGAATATCCGGACAAAAACTCCAGGGCTTGTTCGGAGCACCGAGGGCGCGGTAGTCTCAGCCGGCGGTGCGGTAGGCGTCGGCATCCAGCGCGTGCCGGCCGTCCACGATGGTCCGCCGCTGCACCAGGGCGCCGAGGGCGGAGGGGTCGGCGCGGCGGAAGATGTCCCATTCGGTGAGGAGGGCCACCACCTCGGCCCCGGATACCGCAGCTTCGAGGCTTTCCGCGCCTGCCTAGGAAAACCCTGTGGTGGCACCCCCGAAATGGGTTGGCCGGCAAGGAATGGGGGTCGGTCGCTGTGCCTTTTTTCCATGGTGCAGCCGCGAGTCTGGGAGTTAGTGCAGTCAGTGTTGGTGAGGCACGTGCGAGTCTGAGGGCGGTGCATGGTGAGGAAGTTGTTGTTGCTGCTGCTGTTGATTCCGGTACTTGCCGTGGCCGGCGGCCAGGTCTGCCGTGAGGTGTATGGCGGACCCGGGGACACCACCTCGCCCGGCGTCGTCGTCCCGGGACCAAGCGGCGAACTGGGGCCAGGCGCCGGTCCGACGACGGCTGCACCGCGGCCGTTCCCCCCGTCGCCGTCGTCGGGGTCCATCGCCGCCGTCAACCATTAGGGGTGTGCGCTGGGCCGGGGCCTAAAACGGCGCACATCGCTGCAGAGGTATGCCGCCTGTTGTCATAAGGCACCGGGCCCGGGGAGGGCTTCGCCGTTCCCGGTGCCAGCCGGTTGTCGCGCGGCAGACGAGTGCCCGGCAAGCAAAACTCTCCCGGGTACACCTTGGAAAAACCTTTGGCGTGCCAACGCACTGGTGGTACCCCGGGGTTCGCTCCGGCCGGCCTGTTCGGCGTCCGACAAATCTGTCACCCTCCGACCGGAGGCGTAACCTGAAAGAGGCCGGCGGCGGACCGGCCCGATGGTCCCCATGCCAGAGGGCACACCCAGCCCGTCGTCGGTCTCGTGCTTAGCACCACGGTGGCCCGCCTTTGCGGAAGGGCTACCCGCCCCACACCGAGAACGAGCCGGAGTGCCCGGTGATCACGCTTTGGTAGATGACGAACAGGCCGGCGAGCACGCCCAGGGCCAGTGCCGCGACGCGGGCGGGGCGGGACCGCTGGAGTGCGGCCAGCGCCGGAATGCGCTCGGCCAGGGGCGTGAACGTCGCGGCGAGCATCAGCAGCACCAGGAAGAAAAACACGACGGCGGTCACCTTCAGGATGTCGCCCTGCCTGGCATGCGCCTGGATGGCGGCGGCAGCACCCCGTGTTTCCTGCAGCTGCTCACCTGCGGAGGCTGCGATCAGCGTCAGCGGGGCCAGGATCAGTGCCAGCGCGCCCAGCGGCCAGGCGAGGTACCGGCGGGTCGGGCGGGCCAGGCCGTAGATGACGGCGCCCAGGCCGGCGAGTGGCCCGAAGACGACGACGCCGTGGACCAGGAGAATGTGGGCCGGAAGGCCGCCGATCAGCAACAAAGGATGCTCCTTGCAGGTCAGAGGGGCGCGGGCACCTTGAATCTAACACCGGGGGAGCCGGTGACCTATGGGGTGGGGCCAGCCAAAGTGCCGGCCCGACTGCCGGCCGGACTGCCTAAACGTCGGCGTGCGGCCAGAGCCCGGATGCCCAACCCGGCCAGCCCGACTGTCAGTGCCAGCAGGACTGTGGGAAGCGCCCCGCCGTCGGGTCCGAGGGTTGCCGCCAGGATCTGCCGGCTCATCAGCAGCATCTCCTGCAGGTCGCCGGCCAGCACGCGTGTCCCGAGGACGTAGCTGACGGAGGTGAACAGGGCCGGGACCACCCACAGCAGGGACAGGTCGGCGAGCCACACAAGGGCCCGACGCGCGGGCCGCAGACCGCACCACGCCAGGGCGCAGCCCACGATGAGCGCCGGGATCCACCGCGCCACCGTCGGCACCGCGGTGGGGACATTGATGTGCCCCACGAAGCCGACCACCCACTCAACAGCCCACGACGTGGCCGGCACCGCCATCAGTCCGGCGCCCAGGGCGACCAGTGCCCGTCGCCTCGAAACGAGGAGCAGGAACGCCGCGAGGCCCGCGGCGATGCACGCAATGACGCCGGCCAGCAGCCCCGCGAAATAGATGCCCGCCATCGTCTCGTCCGCCAGGCCGCCCTCGAGCACCGTGAATGACTGGACCGCGGCCGTGAACTGTACCGCGAGCGCGCCGGACGCTGCGCACCATGCCGTCAGCCGGCGTCGGACGGGGTTCCAGATGCGCACGGCGAGTCCGGCCGCCGCGCCGCCGGTGGTGAGGAGCGCCACGAGGGTGGTGAGTTCGTACTGGCTCAGCGGCAGCAGCGAGACCGGCATCCGGTCCGGGAGGACCTCGGTGCCCCACAGGTTCTGTAGCGGCAGCTGCGCCCCGGTGATCAGCCACGGCGCCAGGCCGAGCAGGCCTGCCAGGATTCCGAGCAGCCAGCCCAGTACCGCGTCTTTGCCGGGCGTCCGCCTTGCCTGCTCAACGGGACGTGTCTGTTCCGGCAGGCTCATGGTGGCTCCTTGCGTGCATCGGCGGTTGGGGACAGCGCGCAAGTTGCGGGCAGGAAGAATAATAATACACCGAATGGATTAATATATCCGGCCGGGTAGCGGGCGCGAACGGACAGCTGCGGCCCCAAATAAGGTGGCAAATGGGGCCACAAGTGTCCGTTCGAGCTTCAGTTGCCGGAAATATTTCACAAACCGGGGAACTTTTTAGGAATTTCCCGCAGCGCTCGAACGTTCCTTGGATAACGCCACAGGCGTACCGCGCCAGGGGCGTAAGGGAGAGGACGAGGCGATGAAACACATCGGCCGATTTGGACCCCGAAACTCCGCTGCGGACGCAACGGCACCACATCCCTGGAGCCGTTATGTGGCAATGGGAGATTCGTTTACCGAAGGTGTCGGCGATCCCGAAGAACGCTGCGCCGGAGGGCTCCGGGGCTGGGCGGACCGGGTGGCAGAGGAGCTCAGTGCTGAGCGGAAGGACTTTGCCTACGCCAACCTGGCCATCCGTGGCCTGCTCTTGGACCAGATTCTTGACCGGCAGACCGAACCGGCGCTGGAGCTGAAGCCGGATCTGATAACGCTGTCGGCCGGCGGCAATGACATGGTGTTCCACCGGACCGACCCGGACAAGCTGGCGGCCAAGCTGGAAGCCGGCGTCGTACGGCTCAGCGCCACAGGGGCCACCATCATGCTGTTTGCCGGGCCGGACTGGCGGCGGACGCCTATCCTGGGGCGGAGCCGCTCCCGGATAGCCATCTTCAACGAGAACATCCGGATTGTCGCCGCCGCCCATGACTGCCTGCTGGTGGATCTGTGGACCCTGCCGGGGCTCCGTGATCCGCGGATGTGGGACCCGGACCGGCTGCACTTCTCGCCGCTGGGCCACCACACCATCGCCATGCAGGTGCTGAACACGCTGCAGGTGCAGCACTCGCTCCAGCCGCTGGAGCCGAAGGCGCTGCCGAACAGCAGCTGGCGCGACGCCCGGGCCGGGGACCTCGCCTGGGCGCGGAACTACTTCCTGCCGTGGGCATGGCAGCGGATCGCGATGCAACGCGCCGCCCTGCCGCTCGTCCACGACCCCGCGCCGGCACCCCTGATGCCTAAGCGGCCGGTGTTCGCCCCGGTGTACGCCGTGCGGACGGTTGCGGTTAAGGCGGCGGCTGAGTTCCTGGCGTAGCCGCGCGGACCAGCGGTGCAGGCAGGTGAACGTACGACGGCGGGTTGTTACCCGCCGTCGTCAGCGTCAGCTTGCGGCGGGGGCGAGGTCGATCTGCTCGAACTCTTCTGCGGTGGTGTTGGCTTTGATCCAGTTGATCACGTCCTGCCGGTCGGTGCGGTAGGAAAAGTTCGTCCCCTTGCAGTAACGGTTGTGGTTGAACGACGTGATGCCGGTGATGATGTTGGACTCTGAGGTGCCGTAGAACAGCGGGCCGCCGGAGTCAGCGTTGCAGGTTCCGCCGAGGCCGTTGCCGTTGCCGTTGGTCTGGACGTTGTAGCCGTCGGCGCTGGCGCTGTTGAGATTTGTCAGCTTGGACTCGGCCATGAGCCGTTCCCGGAAGGAGGTCTCGCCTGCTGACGGACTGGCAGCGGAGATTCCGAAGCCGCTGGACGTGAAGGTCGTCTCCCGCTGCCCGCGCTTGGAGGCCAGCGAGTTGAGGGTTCCGGCTGCCGCGAGGCGGCCATATTCGCTGAGCGCTATGGGTTGGTCCAGGATCACCAGACCGGCGTCCTTGGTTTCGGGCACCGCGTCCATGCTGGTGTAGCCGTAGTTGTACATCTCATGCGAGGTGGCGCACTGGGTCCCCTCGGTTCCCGCGGCGCAGGCGCTCGGGTAGCCGGTGTCCGGATCAATCCCGGTTGCCGGGCTCCAGTCCACGCCGGCGTCCTGCTGGAAGTAGACCCGTGCCGAGGAAGCGCCTGCCGTGCAGTGCCCCGCGGTGAGGAACACCGTCGGCGTCAGCAGGGAGCCGGAGCACCTGTGGTTGAATCCGCTATTGGAATCGTAGAAGACGATCAGCCCCACGAAGGGATGCTCGGTGTCCTTGACGTAGTCGCCGGTGATCGCACCGGCAGGACCGGCCGACGTCATGGCCAGCATCGCGGCAACGGCCAGCGCGCCGCTTGTGGCCCGCAACTTTTTCAAAATGCGCATAAAAGCCCCAGCTTCCTTTTGCACAGCGCCAGGAAGCGCACATCAGTGTACGCGGTGGCCGCCAAAGTGTTCGTCACCGCCTAAACGGGACGGTGACTCAAGATACCACCCGGACGGGTGTCCCGGTGCTCCTGGGTGACGTCGGCTGGGCTTGCGCCGCCGGCCTCAGCGATGGGGGGAAGCCGGGGCCGACGGCTGGATGCCAGTGTGGCGCGGGAACCTTGCAAAAACCTCGGTGAACCGTGCCCCTCCTGAGCCCCTGCTTTTGTTGCCGGAGTCCGAGGTTTTCCGCTGGTTTCTTCAGCGGGCGCGACACCAACACGGGGGTCTGTGCCCTTGAGTACCTGCCTCTGAATAAACCCCTACTGGTTCAGAGGATCCATGTACCCGATTAAGTCCCGCAGTCCAGAACGGGTATCGCATTTGCTTGCCTGAGGAAACTGATTCTTCTAGCCTCTGAACTGAACGGTCATGTGGCTGGGGAGTCCCCGTTCAATCTGGTTGCCAGGGTGCGCCGGTTGCCACCCAGGCAGCCCGACATGCGCGCTGGGACCAACGTGGTAGCGGCGCTTTGGGTTCGCACCAACGGGAGATGCCATGTTTCGGTCAGCACAACGAAGAACCACCCGACATCACATGTTGATTCTGTTCACCGCGCTTGCCCTTTCGCTTGGCGGTTCGTGGGCCACCTTTGCACCGGCCTTCGCCGAAACTGCAGGTCCAGGGGAGGCACACTCAAGCCCTCCTCCGGCTGCCGCCGAAGGAGCCGGCTTATCAGGGGCAGGCGCCGCAGTGGAAGGGCAGGTGCAGGGGTCGCCCGCGGCGCAGCCCGCTACGACACCCGCGGACGCCGAGTCCGCCCCGGAGGTAGCCGCCCCCGAGGTCGCCGCACCGCAGATCGCAGCCCCGGCCGCGCCCGCTCAGGACGTTGCCGCTCCGGACGCTGTGGCCACGTTGCCTTCAACGCCGGACGGCGCCAACCCGGCGGACGTTCCTATAGCAGATCCGGCGGCTGAGGCCGCCGCCGCTAAGCGACCTGAAATTGGTATCGGTGCGGCCGCAGACCCGCCCCCGACAGCTGACGTCCAAGTGGAGAGCCCTGCTGCCGGTTCCAGTTCCGCCGGAACCTCCGGCTCTGCATCGGAGGGCAAGGGTAAGCGCGAGGGCGAAAATGAGCACTCGACGAAGAAGGGGGCGATCATCGTCACAAAGAAGGTTGAAGGCGTGGCGGACCGCTACGAATGGTCCTTTGACTTCATCCTGTCCCGGGACCATGGCAAAGACGGTGTGTCACGGACGGCATCGGGCACGGGACCGGGGAAGGACACCGTAACCTTTGACGGCCTGGATACCGGCGGCACCTACACCCTGCAGGAGGGCCGTGAAGACGGCTGGGCCGGTGGAGACCTGGACTGTGACGGAGTCGCTGACAAGGACAGCCATGCAGCGGGAATGCAGCTCGCCTTTCCTCGGCACGGCGAAAAGATCTACTGCACGGTCACTAACACTGCCCGGGCCGGCGAGGTGACGCTTACCAAGAAGGTTGCCGGCGCCCGGGCGGATTACAAATGGTCGTTCCCTTTCACCATCGAGCCCTCAGTCCACGGTGACAAAGCAACCAAGTACGCCACCAGCAGTGATCCCCGCATTCACTGGGACGGGCTGCTCGCCGGGCAGCGCTACACCATCACCGAGAAGGTGCCGCAGGGCTGGACGGCCGGAAAAATCGTGTGCGAGGCGCAGGGAAACGGATATGGCGGCCGTGACAAGGCGTCAACGGAAAGGGCCCATGCCAGTTTCACCGCCGACGCCGGTGATGACATCAAATGTGCTGTAACCAACACCCTCGAGAAGGAGCGAAAGGGCCGGATCGTCATCGTCAAGACGGTGGACGGGGACGACGCAACGTTCCATTTCACCGGCTCGCGGGTGGGCGGCTCATCCGAAGCGGGCAAGGACTTCGACATCAGGACTGTGGAGGGCAAGGGCCGCAAAGTCTTCAATGACGTCGAACCGGGAAAGTACAGCGTGGCAGAAAAGGACTTCTACCCGGACTATGTGGCCGGTACGCCCTCCTGCACCGGCTCCCACAAGGGCGAAGCCTGGGAGGGAACGTCCAAACACGGGGTTGTTATCGACCTGGACCGCGGGGAGACCGTGACCTGCACCTTTGAAAATATCCAGACTGCAAAGGTCATCATCGACAAGGTCACCGATCCTGCGAAAGACCCCACGAAGTTCGATTTTCACTGGTCGCGCGACGGCAGGGTCGTTCAGGAATTCACCCTCACCGACAGGCAGGAACCCGAAGTTTTCGAGGGGCTGTCACCCTACCGGGAGTGGCAGATTACGGAGCTGGAGCGCTCCGGTTGGAACCTCGACGACCTCACCTGCATGCAGGACGGCGAGGACTTCGACGGCGCTGACATCAGGAACGCCACTGCAGTTCTGGATCTGGGGCCGGGCGATGTGGTGACGTGCACCTTCTCGAACCAGAAGAAGCACGACCATGAGGGATCCGGCGGAGCCGTTCCGCAGGTGCCTGTCGTCGATATCCCGGAGCAGCCTGAGCAGCCGGAATCACCCGAAATCGTGGTCGAGGCGCCGGAACAGCCGGAAGCTGAAGCCGAGACCAGCGAACTGCCGCTGACCGGCGCACAATCCACCAACCTGGTCTGGCCCTCCGCGGCCCTGCTGCTGGCGGGCAGCGGGCTGGTTGCGGCCGTGCGTCCACGGCGCCGTCGCCAGGTGTAAGGCGCCGTCGCAGTAATCGCCCATCACGATCGGACCGCCCTGGCTGGCGGTCCGTTCGTGCGTCCAGGCCAGCACGACGGCGGTGCGCAGGCATGCTTGGTCCGGATCCGATCCGCCGGAAGGGAGAAGGGAGGTTCAGGCTCCCGCGCAACCTTGACCGCAGACATAGATGAATGTGAATATTTACATGTGTCTATGTCTATGGAACTGACTCCGGTTCAAACGGTTGCGTGCTGCTCCCCGCTGGCCCGGGAACCGCTCTCCGCATCCGAGGCGGAAGGCATCGCCCCGCTGCTGAAGGCGCTGGCCGATCCCGTGCGGCTCCGGCTGATGTCACTTGTCGCCTCCCATGAGGGCGGCGAGGCCTGCGTCTGCGACCTGAACGACGCATTCGAGCTGTCGCAGCCGACCATCAGCCACCACCTGAAGCTGCTGCATGAAGTGGGCCTACTGGACCGCGAGAAGCGGGGTGTCTGGGTCTATTACCGGGCGCGTACCGAGGCGCTGGAAAACCTGGCAGCCCTGATCGGGGGACAGGCGAAGTGACCGTGCTGATGAGGCGGGCCGGTGCAGAGTTCGCCGGCACGGCGTTCCTGGTCATGGCCATCGTCGGGTCCGGCGTGATGGCGTCCAGGCTTTCCCCGGACGACGTCGGCCTGCAGCTCCTGCAGAACAGCCTCGCCACAGGCGCCGCCCTGGTGGCGCTGATCGTGGCGCTGCAGCCGGTTTCGGCGTCGTTCAATCCGGTGGTGACGCTGGCGGACCGGGCACTGGGCATGATCGACTCGAGGGCTGCCCTGGCACTGATCGCCGCGCAGTTCCTCGGCGGCCTGGCCGGGACAGTACTGGCGAACCTGATGTTCGATGTCGGCCCCGTCACCTTCTCCAGCCACGAACGCACCGGCGCCGGTCTTTGGGTCGGTGAGGTCATGGCCACGGTCGGGCTGCTGCTCATCGTGTTCGGCACGGTCCGCTCCGGCAGGGCGGACCGGGTGGCGTTCGCCGTCGGCGGCTACATCACCGCGGCGTACTGGTTCACCAGCTCCACCAGCTTCGCCAACCCCGCGGTGACGGTCGCCCGGACCATCACCGATACCTTCGCCGGGATCGCGCCGGCCTCCGCGCCCGGCTTCATCCTGGCGCAGCTGCTCGGCGGCGCCGCCGGGTTCGTCCTGGTCCGCCTTCTGTACCCAACACTTGTCCCGGCCACTGCCACAGCCGCCGCGGAAGCGGCCATCCGAAAGGTGCCCTCATGACCGGAAAGCCTTCCGTCCTCTTCGTCTGCGTCCACAACGCCGGGCGCTCCCAGATGGCGGCCGCGTTCCTCACCACCCTGTCGCAGGGCGGCATCGAGGTCCGCTCGGCCGGATCCCAGCCCGCGGAGAAGGTCAACCCGTCCGCCGTCGAGGCCATGGCCGAGGTCGGCATCGACATGTCCGCGGAGATACCCAAAGTCCTCACCACCGAGGCCGTCAAGGAGTCCGACGTCGTCATCACCATGGGCTGCGGCGATGAATGCCCGTACTTCCCCGGCAAGCGCTACGAGGACTGGGTCCTGGAGGATCCGGCCGGCAAAGGCGTGGACTCCGTCCGCCCCATCCGCGACGAGATCAAGACCCGCGTGGAGGCCCTGATCGCCTCCCTGACCCCGGCCTCGGCATAAGCAAACCCGCTAGGGGAGGAGGTGACACGCATGAACACCGGCTGCTGCGACGACAACTGCTGCGACGACGATCAGGACTGCTGCTGACCGCCCGCTCCATATCCACCTGCCCGCCCACCTGGCGGACAGGCCGAACAGCCGGCCCCGCATCCAGGGGCCGGCACCGCATGAAACGAGGACACGCCATGGATGAGCACAGCGCCCTGCCCATCGCCGTGATCGGCGCCGGCCCGGTGGGGCTCGCCGCCGCGGCGCACCTGCTCGAACGCGGCCTGGAACCCCTCATCCTGGAAGCCGGGCCCGCCGCCGGAGCCGCCATCGAACAATGGCGCCACATCCGCCTCTTCTCCCCGTGGCGGTACAACCTCGACGACGCCGCCCTCCGCCTCCTCGAAGCCTCCGGCTGGGACGCGCCCCGCCTCACTGCCCTTCCGTACGGCGGGGAACTCATCGACAACTACCTCCTGCCCCTGGCCGCGCTGCCGGGGATCGCCTCCAGGCTCCAGACAGGCGCCCGCGTGGTGGCCGTTACCCGGCAGGGCCTGGACAAGACCCACGTCCGGGACCGGGATACAGTACCGTTTACCGTCCGCGTCGAACACCCGGACGGCGAAACCCGCGACCACACCGTGGCAGCGGTCATCGATGCCTCTGGCACCTGGTCCACGCGCAACCCGTTGGGCAGCTCCGGGCTGCCGGCCATCGGCGAAGAAGCGGCGGCCGCCCGGATCTCCACACCCCTTCCTGACGTCATTGGCCGCGACCGCGACGCATTCGCTGGGCGCCGCGTCCTGGTCGTCGGCTCCGGGCATTCCGCCGCCAATACCCTCATCATCCTGGCGGCGCTCGCCCGGGAGGAACCAGGCACAAGGATCCTGTGGGCGGTCCGGGGCGCCTCGGCCGAGAGGGTCTACGGCGGCGGGGACTCCGACGGGCTGCCTGCCCGCGGCCAGCTCGGCGCCCGGCTTCGCCGCCTCGTCGAAGCCGGCACCATCGAGCTGCACACCGGCTTTGGTATCAGCTCGTTCAAGTCCCTGGATTCCCACGTCACCGTCGGAGCCGTGGACGGCCGCAGGCTGGAAGCCGACATCGTGGTGCCCTGCACCGGTTTCCGCCCGGACCTGGACATGCTGCGCGAAGTCCGGCTCAACCTGGACCCCGCCGTCGAGGCGCCCGTAAAGCTGGGCCCTCTGATCGATCCCGAATTCCACTCCTGCGGCACCGTGCCGCCGCACGGCGCCAAACTCCTCGCCCACCCCGAAAATGACTTCTATATCGTCGGCATGAAGTCCTACGGCAGGGCCCCTACCTTCCTGCTGGCCACCGGTTACGAACAGGTCCGCTCCGTCGCGGCCGCCCTCGCCGGCGACCGCGAGGCCGCCGGCACCGTCCGCCTCGAACTTCCCGAAACCGGCGTCTGCTCCGCGGACGCCGGCACCAGCTGCGACGTCCCGGAGCCCGTGCTCGCCGGCTTTCCCACGGAGCTGGCACACGGCCGCTCCGCCGGAAACTGACCGCTCCGGCAACGGTGAACGGACACCGGTCAAAACCCTGGCCGCATCCCTCCCGAACCCAAACAAGGAAGAATTTCCCTCATGACCCACACCGCACCCACTCCCGAATCCAGCGAGAAGAAGCCCTCCGTCCTGTTCGTCTGTAGCAAGAACGGCGGCAAATCCCAGCTCGCGGCCGGGCTCATGCGGCAGCTCGCCGGCGGCAGCGTCGACGTCTACTCTGCCGGCACAACGCCGGGCAAGGACCTGAACCCCCTCGCCGTCGAATCCCTGACCGAACTCGGCATCGACGTCACCGGCGAACATCCCAAACCGGTCACCGACGGCGTCATCGGCGGCGTTGACGTCGTCGTCGTGCTCGGCACGGAAGCCAAGCTCGAACCCCGGGACGGCACCCGCTTTGAACTCTGGGTACCGGATGAACCCTCAGATCGCGGCATCGACGGCATGGAACGCATGCGCCTCGTCCGCGACGACATCAAAAACCGCGTTCAGGCGCTGGTTGGTGAGCTCCAGCCCGGCCGGTAGCCGCCTGCATTTGTGCTGTGCCGTTGCCGATCCCACTCAGCGCGGGGGCTGAATGTCCGACGGCGGGTGGCCGGCCGGCGTCGGGAACTCGCCGACGGCGCGTGGTGCGGCGGGAACCCGGCGGGCGCCGGGTATCCGTTCGACGGCGGGAGTTCAGCTCCGGACCGGACCGGGCCGGCGGTGAGCGCGCCGAGCTGGATGGCGCCCATCGACATGCAGCGTCCCGCGTTCGGCCCCGGACAGCCTGCCGGTCGAGGTCAGTCCGGCCATGAATTTCCCCCGATAGTCCCCTGGCGTGCGCGGGTTGCACCCCCATCCACCGAGACGCATATCCGGTAAGCGCCCGAAAAGGTTCGGCATGTTAGCTGCATTTTGCGAGATCAAGCGAAATGCCGTGACTGTTCCCCTCCATCGGCCATGCTGCCAGGAAAATGGGCCCGGTCATCGCCCGGAGCGGAGCCCATTCTCTTCATGTGGTGAAGGCCTCTGTACATTCCTGATGCGACTTTCCCCTGTCGAAAATTAATAAGTATGCTTGCTTTCTCTGTGGGTGTGTGGCTATGTGGATGGCTCGGAGCACGATCTCCGGCAGGGCGAATCCTTTCTCTCCTGTACGCACGGGAGGCATTGTGCCGTTCCTGGTGGACGTAGAACGTCTGCACAAGAAGCTGGACCAGTACCAAAGGAGTAACCATGATCAGCAACGAACATATCGACCGTCTGCTCGCCGGTAACGGCAACGTGGTAGGCACCGACGGGGCAAAGATCGGCGGCGTGGGCCAGGTTTACGCTGATGACGACACCGGCCAGCCCAACTGGGTCACCGTCAAGACGGGCCTGTTCGGTACCCGTGAATCCTTCGTCCCCCTCGAGGGAGCCCGGGTGGACGGCGATGACATCGTGGTCCCCTACACGAAGGACCAGGTCAAGGACGCTCCGGGCGTTGACCCGGACGGGCACCTGGACCCTTCCGAGGAGGACCGGCTCTACCAGCACTACAGCCTCAGCGGCGGCCAGCGCACCTACACCGACGCCACAAGCGGCACCGCCGGCGGTGGCTACCGGAGTGATGCAGACGCCGGCGTCGCCGGTGGCTACCGGGACGACGCGGACACGCGGGCGGACAGGGACTACGACGCCCGCGGAACGGTAGGCAGGGATACTTCCGGCCCAACGACCGATGACGCGATGACCCGCTCGGAGGAGCAACTGAACGTCGGCACCGAACGGCAGGCGACCGGTCGGGCGCGGCTGCGCAAGTACGTCGCCACTGAGAATGTCACCCAGACGGTCCCTGTTCAGCGCGAAGAGGTCAGGATCGAGCGTGAACCCATCACGGATGCCAATCGCGACGCCGCCCTGTCCGGCCCGGAACTCAGCGAGGAAGAACACGAAGTCACCCTGCACGAGGAACGCCCCGTGGTGGAGAAGGAAACCGTTCCGGTCGAGCGGGTACGCCTCGACAAGGACACCGTCACCGACGAGGAAACCGTTACCGAAGAGGTCCGCAAGGAACGCATCGAGACCGACGGGATAGACGAAACCCGCAGGTAGCAACCTCAGCACCTCCACGCCAGGGGCCACGGCGGCAAGCCGTGGCCCCCGGGCGTCCCGTTCAAGCCCCCGAGATGCCGATGATGGGTTGCGAACGGCTCAGGACCTGCGCCTCGGGTCCGGCTCCTCCGGCCGCGGGCCCGGCTCCGGCAACGGCCCAGGCACAGGACCGGGATCAGGAGACATCGGATCCGGAGACCCGGGTTCTGGGGACGAAGGGTCCGGCGGGTTAGGGACGACCGGCCCCGGTTCCGACGGAAACGGTTCGGGTTCTGGCAGCGGCGGAATGGTCACTGTGATGCCTCCTGAAAAGTTGCGGCTCCCTGATCGCAGCCCGTATGGCTTCCCCATCCAGGGCTCCTGCGGCCTGTGATCTGGAAGGAGATGAACGTGGGACGGGCCGGGAACCGTCAGGCGGTTCCCCCAATGGCCGACAGCCTCCCGCCTTCCTCGGCGCCAGGCCGTCAGGACGATGGGCTTGAAGTCATTCTTCGCGCTCTCAGCGTCTCTGTGAACCCCTTATGAGCACCGGAACCTTGAGGAAACCCAACGAGCGCTATGAACCGCTACCACTCCCTCAGAAATGGGCTGCGACAAAAGCGGGTGCTCCGCGCCAGCGGGAGCACGAGGACATGGACGACCCCCACAACTCCAAGGTTCGCCGGGAATGCTCCACCACACGGCGGCAGACTAGAGCAAGGCAGATGAAGAATGTGTTCCTCCGTGGAGATCGGACTGGCCGCAACCCCTTCGACGGGGCATCCGGAGAGCCGAACGGCGGCGGTGCAGGCGAAAGGGGCAGAACTGATGACTATTCTCGAGCTTCCCCCATTGGGTGAGTACCGGCAGCGGCACGCCCCACCCCCGGCAGTGCCGGATGTGGATCAGCCAGCCCAACCGGCTCCGGTTGAGACTTCCCAAGGCGGACTTCTGCAGTTTCAGCTCACGCGACTGATCAACGAAATCCTCGCTGATCCGGACCTGGATCCTGAGATGCACGCCTCCCTGCTCGAGCATCTGGTCGCGAACCCCGGTCACCCGGAACTGGCTCTGCTCGCGCACCTCCGCGACGTCCAGAACCCGGATGACCTACCACCCTGCGGGGCCTAGAGGAAACCCTGCGATCCCGCCAGCCGAACCACAACCGCCTGGTCTGAACAGGCGCCCTCCAACGGCGGTTTGCGGCTAGGACCGGGAATGAGGGCAAATCCGCCGCCTTCCCCTGCATCGGCGTAAAGTTGTAACCGGCCGGCGGCGGACAGCCGACTGGTGCCCCCCCACGCCAGCGGCCCCCAGCTCCGTCGTCGGTCCTTTATCCCGCCGTGGTTTTCCTTCTACACTGTGCGGCAGTACTGCAGGCCGGAGTCGTTTTTGGTACAGGCGGCCTTGCCTGGTCATCGAGGATGACCAGGCAATCCGGGATTTGCTCAAGCTGATCCTGATACGAATAGGCTTCGATGTTCATGCTGTGGCCACTGGCGGCCACGGGGTGGCTGCGGCATGGGATCGCCACGGTCCTGGTCACGGTGGATCTAAACCTGCCGGACATGGCCGGCTTGGACGTCGCCCGGCATATCCGGACACGGTCCGAGGCGCCGATGCTGTGCATCACAGCCCGAGTCGATCCTGACGATGAAATGGCCGGCAGGGCCTCCGGAGCCTCGCAGTCAGAGTCGGGCTTCCTCGTCCACGGTTATGTCACTCAGGACCTCGCTGATGAGGCACCGAACCTGCCGTCGGATGATCCATCCGCCAGATGGCGGGGTCAACGGATTAGCTTTCGCCATGGCTGATGCCTTCTGTTCTGCCTTGGCAGTCCCGCATCGTTGCCTGAAATTCATGATCCGGCATGTCCATCACTGCTCCCTTGTGGTGCTGGAATGTTCCCAGAGGCCCTTTGGAGTCAGCAGGGACAGGCAGGGCCCAGAGCCGGTGCGGGCACCAAATTTGAGGGGCGGCGAGCCAAATGGCGCTGGAACCCGCCCCCATTCGAGGGGGCTGGGTCCCCCGTAATCCTCCGGAGAGCTATCGCTTTAGTCGGGACGTACGGCGTTGAGACAGAAAGGGTGACCAACGGGGTCGAGCAGCACGTGCCACTGTTCCGGTGCCGGCTGGTGTTTGGTGGGTGTGGCGCCCAAGGCCACGGCGGCATCCGTTGCCGAGTCCACCTCGTCTACCGGCTGCTTGTGCTGTTGATTCATATCGGGAGTCTCCATAGGGCACTCCCAGAGCCTCAGGATAATGTTTTCAACGGATCTATCAGTACGTGGCGGAAACCGTTTCCATGGTCAGTTCGAGTCCGCCGTCGATTTCGGCCGTGGTAAGCGATGTGTTGATGTCGGAGAGTTCGGCCAGGTTGTGGATGTGGGTGCCGCCGCAGGGGATGTTGGTGCGTCCGTGGGGGAGTTCGCAGACCCAGGTGCGGCGGGCAGAAAGAGCAGGATCGTCTCGTTCGATCCGCACGGCTCCGCCGGCCTTGATCCACTGCGTGAGCTGGGCGTTGACGCGTTCAGCGACGGCGGAGAGGTCATCGAGTGAGGTGGGAGCGAATCCCTTGCGGCGGAGAGATTTTCCGATGCGGTATGTGTCTGTTGATCGGTGGGTGTCGGTGCGCGAACGCTGGATGGCCAGTGCGTCGAAGGCGGGGTTTCCCAGTGCGTCTGTGGGTGCGGGCTTGCTCCATGCTGTTGACAGTGCGGCGTCGAGGGCAAGCGCGGCGAGGTGGCAGGCGGTGTGTGCCGCGGAGAGGGCCGCACGGTGGTTCTGGTCGACGTCGATCTGTGCGGACTCGCCGACCGCAGGTGGTGGGCCTTCGATGATGTGGGCGACCACGAAGGTCCATCCTTCGGTTCCTGTTCTGTGGGCAGGGGCATGCTTCTTAGTCCGTTCGCTCGAGTCTGGGGGAGGAGGGGGGCTGGATTGTCGAGAAATCTGTGATGGTTCACGTGAGTCACGTTCAGCTGCGGGCCGTTAGCCGACGAAGTCGAGATCCGCAGGGCTGGGGTTCTGCTCCGGGTGTGCCGGGCGGCGGCGTCCGCCCCGCTGCGCCGCGGCGCCGGCGAGGACGACGAGCAGGATTCCCAGGGCCTGGATGGGAGAAGGCTGCTGGTGCAGGATGAGCAGTCCGAGGAGGACCCCGAGGGCTGGCTCGAGGGCCATCAGGGTGCCGAACGCTGTGGGCGTCATCTTGCGCAGGGCGAGCATTTCCAGGGCGAACGGCAGCACGGGCAACAGGATAGCGAGCCCGGCCGCGGCGGCCAGGATCCCGAAGGTGAGGTGGCCGGCGGCTTGCGGAATGCCGACGACGGCCGCCGTGGCCGCAGCGATCGGCACAGTCATTGAGAGCGCCCCGATTCCGGTGAAACGGTCCCCGATTCGCTGGGTGAGCAGGATGTAGGCGGCCCAGCCGATTGCTGCCAGCGCGGCGAAGGTGACGCCGGTCAGGTTGAAGTCGCCCTGCCACGGTTCGGTGAGCAGAACGACGCCGAGCAGTGCCACAGCCGGCCAGATGAGGGCCTTCCTGTTGTGGCTGCGCACCGCGGCCACCGTCAGGGGTCCCAGGAACTCGATCGCGACGGCGGTGCCGAGCGGTATGTGCTCGATTGCGGCGAGGAACCCGATCGTCACCAGCCCCGTGGTGATGCCCAGACCGAGCAGCGGGAGCACGTCGCCGCGGCGGACCGAGCGCAGCGGCGGGCGGGCAATCAACACCAGGATGAGGGCTCCCATGCTGAGCCTGAGCCAGGCTGTTCCGGCCGGGCCCACGGTCTCAATCAGATCCACCGACAGGGCAGACCCCAACTGAACTGACAGGATCGCCGTTACGGCCAGTCCCCACGGCGGGACCGGGACGTTCAAAGCGCTACGCAGGCGGCCCATTGTCAGTTCCCTTCATGGAATGAAGGGGCCGGTGCTATCCGACGGCGGGCTGTCCTGACGTCCGGACCAAGCCCCGCCAGCCGTGCCGCCAGGTCGTCGGCGGCGCCGTCCAGTGCCTCATCGGTCATGGGCTGCAGGGCGTCGAGGATGAACAGAGCCGTTGTGGTGTCTTCGCGGAGTTGGGTTCTCCGGCCCTGGCGCCAGTTCCAGCGCCGGCAGGTCACTCCGGCGTCATCGCACCACACCACCTCGCCCGGATCCGGGTGCTCGATCACCTCAGCGCCCCCGGCGGCGGTGTCAAACGCCTCCGTGCCGGCGGCCCGGAGAAGCCGGGCCGCACCGGCATAGCCCGCCAGGTCCTCTCCACCCAGCGGCACCTGATGCAGCACCGAGACGGCGTTGTAGAGGTCGGTCAGCCGGTTCACCCGGGGCAGACCGGACGCCGCGCGGCGCAGCAGGGCCTCCAGGCTGTTGCGGGTGCGCTGCGGCTTGGCGCCGAACGATCTGTAAGCCTCGCGCCACGCAGCCACGTGCGGCAGATCCTCCACAGGCTGGGCGCCCAGTGCTTCGCGGGCCGATGCCTCCGCTGCTTGGAGCAGCGTGTCACTTACCGGATCGCTTGGCCCCGGGACAATCCCGTCGACGGCCAGCAGGACAGCGCGGTAGTCCGGCCGCAGCGAGAACACTGCATCATCGACCCCGGCGCCGTTCAGAAACTCCTGAAGCGTTTCCAGGTCACGCATCGGTCGCCTCCGGCCGGTGTCCGGATCCCACGCCCGGTTCAAAGACCGCCAGGGAGAAACGGGCCGGTTCCTTGCCCACTGCACCATACGAATGCACCACGTCGCCGGGAAAGGACACAGCGTCTCCGGCCTCGAGGACGAACACCTCACCGGCAACCACAACGGAGATGGATCCCTCCTGGACCTGCAGCAGCTCCTTGGTCCCCGGTGAATGCGCTTCGCTCCCGTGCGTATCCCCAGGAACCATCGTCCAGTCCCAAAGTTCAACCACATCGGGCGTCTCTGTCCCGGCCACCAGCACGCCGCGGCCACCGGCGTCCGAACTCCACAATGCAGCACCCTCACCGCGGCGGGTGACCGTCACTGGCCTGCGGCGCGGGAGTTCAACCAACGCGGGCAGTCCAATACCCAGAGCGTCACTGATTCTCAGGAGCGTCCCCACACTGGGATTCGTTGCGCCCTGCTCGACGTTGACCACCATGCGGCGGCTAACACCCGCGGCCTCCGCCAGCTGATCAAGCGTCCACCCCCGCGACTGCCGCTCCTGCTTAACCCGGCCGCCAATCGCTACCGCGAGGGCAGATGTACTCTTATCCATGAGTGCATCATAGTGCACTCTGAGTGCACTGTGCCCCTTTCCAGGCCTCGGATTTCCGCGGCTTCCTGCAATTCGCCACCTGACTGACCGCGGTCATCGGGTGCGGTTCCCCAACGGGCGCCGACTGTGAGGGCGACAGGCGCCGAATTCCTGGAATGCTCCCGCACTCATTCCCATGAGAAGCTGTGCCAAGCACCAAATGCACAGGGGAAGCATGTTTGGATTAGTCGCAGCCGTGCTCGGGCGGCACCCTAAGGAGTGAACGGCATGGACAGCGATGCGGACCAGAGCGGCAGCCAGGCGCTGAAGCACCTCCAGCATCCACGGTTCGCCCGCGCCTACGCGCGTGCAGTCGGGGAAATGAACCGCCGCGGCGCCACCGAACACCGGCGCCGCATGCTGGCCGGACTGCGCGGGACGGTCGTGGAGATCGGCGCGGGGGACGGGTCGGCCTTTGCGCTCTACCCGCCGGCGGTCACCCACGTCCTGGCCCTGGAGCCCGATGACTACCTCAGAGGCCTCGCCCTGAAACGCGCCGCCACGTCCGCCGTCCCGGTGACGGTGAGGGCTGCCGCAGCCGAGCGCATCCCGGCCGGCGACGGCAGTGCGGATGCCGTCGCCGCCAGCCTCGTGCTGTGCAGCGTCGCGGACCAGGCTGCCGCGCTCGCGGAAATCCGGCGCGTCCTCCGCCCGGGCGGGACCCTTGCGTACTACGAGCACGTCCGCTCTGAGAGACC
This sequence comes from Arthrobacter sp. OAP107, assembly GCF_040546765.1. Taxonomy (NCBI): domain Bacteria; kingdom Bacillati; phylum Actinomycetota; class Actinomycetes; order Micrococcales; family Micrococcaceae; genus Arthrobacter; species Arthrobacter sp. OAP107. The sequence continues at coordinate 836,177 of NZ_JBEPOK010000001.1, forward strand.
GGTCCTGGCCGCGGCCGAAGACCTGCTGACGCCGGTGTGGCAGCGACTGGCCGGCGGATGCCACCCCAACCGGGATACCCTCGGAGCCATCACGAAGGCGGGGTTCACCATCCAGGACAACCAGCGGTTCGGCTTTGCGGTCCAGTCGATGACGCCGTCCGTGGCTCACATCCTGGGCCACGCCACCAGGGACTGAGCCTGCGGGGTTTCGGCAAGCTCAACCAGCGGCTACGCCAGGTTTTCCTTCAGCAGCGCGCGGTGTTCGACGGCGGCGGCCTGGTGGAGCTTGCGGCCAGCCGCCGTGAGCTTGAGGTAGAGGGAGCGGCGGTCGTCGGCGCAGGACTCGCGGGTCAGCAGCCCGGCCTTCTCCAGCCGGTCCACCACCTTGGAGACCGCGCTCTGGCTCATGGGGGTCCGCTCGCCGAGTTCCTTCATCCGGCACGACGACTTGCTGTTCTCCGCCACCAGGTCCAGGATCTCGAACTCGTTCAGGCCGATGTCGAACTTGGCGTCAAGCGCCCGGTCGAGGGCGCACGAAGTGCGGAAGTATGCGTCCTGGATGCTGCGCCATTGCTCAACCAGCAGGCGGTCCGTCGTCGAAGCCATGCCCCGATTTTACCCGAGAGACGAACTCAAGTCCACGTCATAATATTCCGCGTCATATTCCTTGTCATTGAATGACGTGTCATATAGATTTTCAACCATGACATCACCCACCACCCTCGAACGATCTGCCGGCCCTCTCGCCACGGCCGTACGCTGGACCCGCGCCCAGTGGCTCCTGCTCATGGTTGTCTGCACCGTGCTGGCCCTGGACGGCCTGGATGTGTCCATGGTGGGCGTGGCCCTGCCGTCCATCGGGCACGAACTGAACCTCGGCACGGACTCCCTGCAGTGGATTGTCTCCGCCTACGTCCTCGGCTACGGCAGCCTGCTGCTGCTGGGCGGCCGGCTCGCCGACCTCCTGGGCCGCCGCCGGATCTTCCTCATCGCCCTGTCGGTATTCGCGGCCGCGTCCCTGCTGGGCGGACTCGTGGATGACCCCGCAATCCTCATCGCCACCCGGTTCGTGAAGGGCCTCGCCGCCGCCTTCACCGCGCCCACGGGCTTCTCCATCATCACCACCAACTTCGCCGAGGGCCGCCACCGCAACAAGGCCCTCTCCATCTTCACCACGTTCGGTGCCAGCGGCTTCTCCCTGGGACTCGTCGTCGGCGGCCTGATGACCAGCCTGAGCTGGCGCTGGACCTTCCTGGTCTCCGTGCCGATCGCCGTCCTGGTGGTCATCCTGGGCGCCCGCTTCATCCCGCGGGACACGCCAGACGCCACGGACAGCGGCCATGACATCTGGGGTGCCGTCACCCTCGCGCTGGGCATGCTGGGTCTCGTGTACACGCTGGTGTCCGCACCGGAACGGGGCTGGGGATCTGTGACAACAATCGCCGGATTCATCATCTCCGCCGCGGTGCTGGCAGCCTTCGCCGTCATCGAGAACAAGGTCAGGCACCCGCTGATCCGCTTCGGCATCCTGCGCGAGGGCTGGGTGGCGCGGGCCAATCTCAGCGCGGTGGGGCTGTTCGGCTCCTACCTCAGCTTCCAGTTCATCGTCACGCTGTTCCTGCAGTCCGCCCTGGGCTGGAGCCCGCTGGCGATGGCCCTGGCCCTGCTGCCCACCGGACTGATCGTGGCCACCAGCGCGCCGTTCGCCGACCGCCTGATCAACGTGTTCGGCGCCACCCGGCTGATCCTGGCGGGTCTGGTCTCGATGGGCCTTGGTTACGTCCTGTTCCTCCGGGTGGGTACCACGCCCAACTACGCCCTGGATATCCTGCCCTCGATCATCCTGCTGGGCATCGGCTTCGCCCTGGCTTTCCCGTCCATCAACGTCCAGGCGACCGCCGGCATCAGGGACTCGGAGCAGGGCCTGGCGGCCGGGCTCATCCAGACCAGCACCCAGGTGGGGGCCGCCCTGGTCCTGGCCGTCACCACGGCCATGGTCAGCGGCGGGCATTCCGACGGCGGCCCCGTCCCAAGCGCTGCGGCCATGCTTGAGCAGTACCGCCCGGGGCTGGTGCTGAGTGCCGCCGTCGCCATCGCCGCCCTGCTGGTTGCGGCCCTGCCGGCCCGGCGGCAGGCGGTCGCTCTGGCTGCCTAGGTCTGAAGCGCGTGCCGGGCCGTGCGAACCCGGTCCGGCCGCGCCAGCCGAGGACGCTCACGCCGCCGGCTGCGTCCGGTTCGCATGACCACGTCCGGAACCCGCAGTAACGCCGGCGGCCTGAGCATGGGCTTCAACATTATTCCGCCCATGTAACAGTCAACACCCTGTGCGTCAATATAAAACGAGTGCCCGCTACCTGTCTTTTGGCGGCCGGAGCCACCTGCCTGCGCAGACAAATGGTGTCATGTGTGGGATGCCGCCGGGCAGGGGAGCAGGAGCCCGGGCACCCCCCAAACTGGTGGCCTAGGGCAACTTATATAGGGAAGCCCGAGGTTTTTCCAAGGGCTGGCTATCAGTATTGGCATGTCCCGGCGGGGAGGTCCCGCACCAACCGAACCCCGGGACGGCCGGACCATCAGCACTCCAAATCGTGGCGGGTCCGGCTACCAGGAAGCCGCCGCAGTCCTGCGACGAGCCCAAGGTGGCTACCCCATGGCCCTACGGCTCGTGCAGGCTGCAGCCGCTGACTCCGTCTCAGCCCGTTCTCCGCAGGGTGGGAGCAGATCCTGGTAGGGAACACGCAGGGTTTGCACAGGATCACCCGGAGGAACCACCGTTGCGGGGTTTTGGACCCTAGCCTTGGAATGTGCCCAGAACACCTGCCACCGCCACCGCTGACCAACAGGCCTCCAAGGAGCCTGAGAAGCCACTCACTGCCCGGCTGCCCGGATGCCTGGCCAACGTGGCCGGCGGCAGCCATGTGCCCGGCCCCGTGGCGTGGGTCGACGCCGAGGTGCTGCGGGACCTCGAGGAGCAGTTCGCCGGACCCTGGATTGTCCAGCGGTTCATTCATGACTACGTCTCGCTGTGGCAGCGGCGCCATGAGACCCTGGCGGACGCCATCGAACGGCAGGATACGGAGGCCGCGCTGGATGCCGCCATCAGCCTGAAAGTTTCCTCGTCCATGGTGGGCGCCACTTCCTTGGCACGCCTCGCGCAGAAGCTGCAGGAAACCATCCAGGCAGGAAACTTTCCGGCGGGCGAGGAACTGCTGTCCGCCGTCGGTGTCTGCGGGCGCGCGACAGTCAACGAACTCGTTGCCGGCCACACGAAGCAGGGAGCGATCCGGTCAGCTACACCGCATGGTGAACCGGGCCCGCGGTTCCCGCGGCAAGCATCGCCTCTATCCGGGTTCGCAGCTCACGGGGACGGAACGGCTTCGTGATGTACTCGTCGGCCCCGCAGTGGAGCGCTTCCTCGATATCGGCTTCGTCGGCGCGGCCCGTGAGCATCACGGCCCGGGCGGCGCTGAAGGGCCGGATGCGCCGCAGGACTTCGAAACCGTCAATGTCCGGAAGTCCGACGTCGACAGTCACAACACGGGGAAGCCGGCACCGCACCAGGTCCACCCCCTCGAGTCCGCTAGCCGCGGTGTAGACGGCAAATCCCGTCTGTTCCAGGACTGCGCGCAGAAGATTGCGCATATCGGCGTCGTCCTCAATGACGACTGCCACTCCCAATCCGGTCATGGTCAAACTCCACGTCTGGCGGGTGCTTGAGCCGGCCCAGCACCAACTCCAAGTTCACCGCCCACACCACACGCTACAAGTCTTGGAGCCGTTTTTCAGCATAAAATTTGCTGGGTTGGAAAAAGCGGCCACATGACGGGTTAGGACAGCACCAGCCACACGCCCAGTGCTCCGAGCGCAACGCAGGCGCCGGCGGTCCAGAAAACGGCTGCGATGTCCGGTGACAGATGCCCTGCCCTGACCCCTTCGACGCTGCGCCGGTAGCGCCGCCGCTGGGTGGCGTAGATGCCGGTTCCGGCGGCGACAGTGAGGCCGAACATCGCCAGCACGAACGGTCCCTGGTCCGGCAGCCAGCGCAGGCACACCGCGCTCGCGGCGATCAGGGTCAGGACCGTCCGGCCCCACGCCAAAGCGGTGCGTTCGGGCTGCAGCCCGGGGTCGCCGTCGAGCGGTCCGTCAATTCGGTGTGGACCGTCGCCGGGCAGGGGGGCGGTGGCCGGGTTTTCGTCCATGGTTCAGGACAGGACGACGACGGCGATCACCACCGCCGCCGCGACGGCGCAGCCGGCGGCGAGCAACGGACCGATCAGCGGCAGGGGCAGCGGCCGGTTCGACCGCAGACTGGATTCAACCCGCAGCCAGCGGATGGCGGAGCCCGCGCTCAGCAGCATCCCTAACAAAAGGAGCAGGACTGACAGCGCGCGGCGGATGGGTTCGGGGAAGACGTCGGTGGTGAAGGCCTCCACCGCGATGCCCCCGGCCAGGAGCGCCAGGGACGTACGGATCCAGGCCAGGAAGGTCCTCTCATTGGCCAGGGTAAAGCGCGGATCAGGCTCGGTGCCGCCGGGCAGGAGCTTCTCGGCGAACCGGCTTCTGCGGGAGTCGGGGCCGGGCGGGGGAGCGGGGGTGGACGGCACCGTCACAGTCTAGCCAGTGCCGTTGTTAACAGCTTTGTGAAATTCTTGTCACACACGGGTCAAGACGGCTCACCTGCGCTTATGATGCATGCGGAGGCAGAAAGTCCAGCCAGCGGCCAGCTGCCCGGAACCAGAGGAGTGCCCATTGGACAACACCCGGTTCCCTGATGACGACAGCTGGCCGGAGGACGACGGGCCCGCTTCCGAGACCCCGCTGGTGCGCGAGCAGGCCTACGAGATCATCGACGCGGTCCTCTCCGGAACGGATCCGGAAGGGGCAAAGGTCCGGGACCGGCTGCGGGAGCACGTGGCAGCGCATCCCGGCAATCCGGAGGCAGCGCTCCATGAGCACCTGGTCTTCACCCGCTCGCTCGCCCGGGAAGCCGGTGACAGGCCCAACCCCGGCAATCAGGATGTGCACCGGCACCCGGCCCAAAGTCAGATCAGTGTCCCCGGCCACGGCCAGGCGGCCATCGAGGCTGTCCTGCACGGCGGCATGCTGGTCACCGCGTTCCAGCCGATCCACGACCTGCGCCGCGGCGGCGTTATCGGCGCTGAAGCCCTGACGCGTTTCCTATGGGAGCCGGACGGGGACGGTGCGGGCTCCTGGTTCAAGAATGCCGCCGCCGTCGGCTTGGGCGCGGACCTGGAGTTCTCAGCGCTGCAGGCGGCTGTGGCCGCGGCGCAGAACCTGCCGCCCGGGCTGGTCGTGGCGTTAAACCTCTCCCCGGCCGTCTGCCTGGATCCCCGGCTGCCGGGGTTCCTGGAACACGCGCCCCTGGAACCCGCCCGGATCATGCTGGAACTCACCGAACCGCTCCAGCCCGAGCAACTGGGCCCCCTGCTGGACGTCCTGACGCCACTGCGCGGTTCCGGCATGGGGCTGGCAGTCGACGAGGCGGGAACGGATGCTGCCTCGATGCGGCACATCCGGGCCCTCCGGCCTGACGTCATCAAGATCGGACGCGCCCTGGTCAGAGGGATCGAGGCCGATCCCGGCCGCCAGTACCTGGTCGCAGACCTGGTTGAATTCGGACGCCAGACCGGAGCCGCGCTGGCCGCCGTCGGCATCGAAACCGCCGACGAACTTACGGTCCTCACCCGGCTGGCAGTGGCCGCCGGCCAGGGCCATTTCCTGGGGCAGCCCACGGTCCATGTGAAGGAATGGGCCACTTGGGCCGGTCCCGCCTCGGCGAACGGCCAAAGCGGACACGGACGCCACACTGCCGCCGGGCCGGAACAGCTGAACGGACATTAACGGCTCCGGATAGGCCCAAGGACCGGCACGTACTGCCGGCCCGCCGGCGCCGTATGTCAAGACATGCCCTTTTATCGAAAGAACCCCAAGATTTCCCTAGGCTGCCCCCGGCAACATCAAGTCCTGTCTGAAAATCGCAATTGGGGGCGACATGGACCTGTGTTTCTCATCTAACCGCGGTCTCCAATTCCCAGGAGGCCGGCCATGGCAGTACTAGACGTGCACATCAACGACGGTTTCGTTCCCATGGTGGACGGTTCACTGGTGTACCACCGGGGATTCGGGGACCGCCGTACTGCGGTCAATGATCCGAACCCGGCGCTGGCACTGAGCCCGCGGGTCATCACCGCCAACGGCCGGGTGGTGGCCAGCCGGACCTATCCGCTGGGCGCACCTGTGCCGCCGCACGGCAGGCCGCAACCGCTGCGGCCGGACCCTGCTTTCACCCGGCAGTTCCTTGCCCGGCGGGGCTACTGGGCCAGCTTCTTTCCGCCCCGGACCCTGATTGCGGAGACCGGCAGCACCATCGAGATCATGGTGCACAACAACCTGGCGCAGCCGCACGAGATCCGGTTCCACCGTGCCGGGCCGGGCGGTGCGGACATCGGATCCGGTCCGGTGGCGCCGGGAAAAACGAAACTGCTGCGCTTTCCGGCGCCGCTGCCCGGGACCTACGTGTATACCGATCCGGGCAACCAACCCGTGGAACGGGTTCTGGGCCTGTACGGCGGCCTGGTGGTGATCGATCCGCGCAACGCGTGGCGGCTGGCCCCGGGTAAGGCTGAGTTCGAGCGCCAGTGGCTGTGGCTGTGCCACGACGTCGACTCCAACTGGGCCCGGATCGCGTCGAGGGGGCAGACCGTGGACCCGCTCGCCACTCCGGCCGTGCCGAACTACTTCACCATCAACGGATTCTCCGGTTTCCAGTCCCTGGCCGTCACCACTGACCTGGCGTTCAACGACCGCCGGCACGAGGACACGCTGCCCTCGGGACATCCGCGGGAGACGGACGTGCGCAACTTCAGCGCCAGCCCTTCCGCCGGGGCCGTCCGTACCGGGCATCTCATGCGGATGCTCAACGCAGGCGTAGTGGACCACCAGCTCCACTACCACGGCAACCACGTCTGGACCGTGCGCGCCAACGGCATCGACTTTCCCCGGTCCAACGGCCGGGTCTCGCCGCAGGGCGACGTGCAGCTCCAGCAGTGGGAGGACACCATCCAGCTGCAACCCCTGGAACGGAAGGAGTCGGTCCTCCCGGTCCGGCGGCCGCCGGACACGGTCGATCAGGTGTGGAACGCCAGGAACGAGGACTGGACTTATCCCATGCACTGCCACGCGGAGCCGTCCCAGACAGCGCGCGGCGGGATGTACCCGGGCGGGCTTGTGGCGGACTGGGTGCTGGCCGCCCAAGCCGCCCCCGCGCAAGGGGCGCCACCTACCGCTGCGGATCCGCACCACACGTTCCCGAGCCAGGTCGCCTTCTCATCCGACCAGCCGCACGAGGGCAGTCCCAAGACCGAGTTCCCGCTCAAGCCGGACGTGTTCCTTGAGATGGACTTCTTCAACAGGAAGTTCGTGTTCCCGGACGGCTCCGAGCATGAGATGTGGAGCTTCGAGGGCAACAAGTTTGGCCGCCAGATTCCGGGGACCACGGTGCGGATGCAGGAGGGGCAGCTGTTCCAGGCCACCCTGAAGCCCAGCAAGAGGGTCCACACCATCCACTGGCACGGCATCGAACCGGACCCGCGCAACGACGGGGTGGGCCACACCTCCTTCGAGGTGTCGGGGCATTACACGTACCAGTGGAGGCCCGACGTCGGCGAACGGGGCAACCCTAACCGCGGTGCGGCGGGCACGTACTTCTACCACTGCCATGTCAATACCCCGCTGCATGTGCAGATGGGCATGTTCGGTCCCATCGTCGTCGATCCCCGGCCCAACCCGGCCATGCCGGCGCCCGCCGGGACCCGGCGCCACTCGTTCGAAGGTCCGCTGTATGACGCCGCCACCGAGACCCTGATCGCGCCGTACTCCCTTGATCCGCGGTGGCACGAACTGAACCATGCGGCGGGGCTCAATGGTGAGGATGTGGGGCTGAACCGCTTTGAGCCCAAGCACTTCTTCCTCATCGGCGGCAACATCCCTAACCGTCCGAGGGGCGACGACGTGGTCTGGGCTATCTCCCAGATGCGGGCCAACGTTGCCGGGAACGGCAGGTACCCCACGCTGGTGCGCTTGCTGAACGTGGATTACTTTCCCACGCTGACAACGATCACGGACGCGGCAGGCAAACCGGCCCGGATCGCAGAACTGATCGCCCATGACGGCCGGCCGTTCTGGATCACCTCGAACCCGGCAGGCCCGGCGGTACAGCCGTCCATTGCCGGCCAGCCGCTCCTGACCAACATCATCAAGTCCGGCGCGGCGGAGAAGTTCGACTTCCTGCTCCATCCGCCGACGCCGGGGAAGTACACCATCAGCATAAGCTTCCTGCATTGGGTCACGTCGGAGGTGCTCGCCACCCGCACCGTTACGGTAACCGCCGCCTGACCGGGGATTAGCCCTGCTGCGCCGCCCACTCCTCGACCCGGCGGTTGCTTTCCTCCTCGGAGAGGTCTTCCACCCGGGTCATGATGGACCAGCGGACGCCGAAGGGATCCCGGATGCTGGCGTACCGGTCGCCGGAGACGAACGTGGTGAGCGGCTCGCGGATGGTGGCTCCGGCCTGTTCGGCGCGGTGCACCAGGGCGTCGGCGTCGGCGCAGTAGAGGCCCAGGGAGTAGCAGTCGTTTTCACCCTCCGGCGCCGGAACCAGGTGGTACTCGGGGTTGGGTTCGCCGAGCTGGAGGTGGCCGTTGCCGAAGTCGAGTTCGGCGTGGACCACCACTCCGCGCATCTCCGTGGCGCCGACCACACGGGCGCCGAACACGTCCTTGTAGAAGGCGATCGCTTCCCGGGCGCTGGTCACGGCAAGGAACGGTGTCAGGCTCGTCAAGCCGTTCGGAATCCCGTGGGTGGTGTGCTCTCCGTGGGCGGCGGTGGTGGAGTGGGTGCTTGTAGTATCTGTCATGTCTATGACGCTACGTGCCCCGCCCGAGGCGGCGCTTGGAGATTCGCGACAGTCTGAGGGGACCGATGGAGAGTTCGTTCAAGGGGATCCTGTACCCAGCCAGGCTTCCCACTTTCCACCGCCTTCCGGCGCCGGCCTCCGTGGCGGAGCTGGTCCAGTGGTTCTGGATTCCCGAGTGGGACATCGAGCCCGGCCGCACCTCCCGCCAGCACCTGATCGCGTACCCGGGCTCCAACCTTGTGGTGGAGCCGGGTGGCGTGGTCTTCTCCGGCCCCACAACCCGCGCCGCCCACCGGGACCTGGCCGGACGGGGCTGGGCGGTCGGTGCGCTGCTGCGGCCGGCAGCCGTGCCGCTGTTCACCGACAGTCCGGCCAGCCTGCAGGACACGGAAACGGCTGTGGCCGCGGAAGCGCTGCACCGTTCCGTCGCGGAGGTTATGAACGCGTACGACGGCGGTACCCGCCGTGAGCGGGCAGTGGACGCCTTTGCGGGGTGGCTGGCATGTTTTGCAGGGCATGAAGTGTCCGGGGAAGCGTTGCTGGCCAACCGGCTGATGGATGTCATCGGTTCGGATGCCTCGGTGGTCCGGGTGGAGGATGCGGCATCTCTCTTGGCGGTTTCGCAGCGGACCCTGCAGCGCGTGGCAAAGAAGTACATAGGCCTCAGCCCGGCCGCGCTGATCCGCCGTCGAAGGCTTCAGGACGCTGCCGAGCGGGCCCGCCTGGATCCGTCGGCGGATCTGGCAGCGATAGCTGCCGAGCTGGGTTACGCTGACCACGCGCACCTGACGAATGACTTTCAGAAGTATCTCGGTTTCACACCAAGCACATACCGGCGGGCGGTTGCCGGGGACGGATCCTAGAATGGGCGCCATGAGTTCCCCGGATCCGGCTGAAAACCGCAAGCCCAAAACACTCCTGGGCCGCGCCGTTCAGGTGGTGCTGGCCGTTGTCCTGGTCTTGGTGGGGCCGGTGATGATTGGTGTCGGTTCCCGGATGGCTGATGCCCATGAGGATCTCGCGCGGACGGGTGTGCCCACCACCGGAACGATTGTTGACTTCAACGATGCCAGGAGGGCTTCGCAGCGGGACATCAGGGTCAGGTACACGTCCGCGGACGGGACGGACCGTGTCACCTCGGCCACCGTGGGCCATGGCCAGCAGCCTGCGGACGGCGCTGAAGTTACGGTGGTGTACCGCGAGGAGGACCCCGGCAATGCAATGGTGCTGGGGTATGAGAGTGACGGCGTCACCGTCCGGGGAATTGGCACTGTCCTGACGATGATTTTCATCCCCATCGTTCTCCTCCTCGTATTTTCGAACCGAGGAAAGGGGCCCCGAAACCAGGCTGGCTAGCCGCGGTTGGAAGGTCCTAAGTGTAATTCCCAGGGACGTTGTGAACAGCGTGGCGTGATGTAAAGGGCGAGGGCCTCCGGTATCGATTTGGGTTACCACACTCATCTCGACGCCAGGAGGCCCTCGTGTCCTACGTTACCCATGCCAATGCCGACCTGACACCTAAGGCCAGGGGGAAACTCGCTTGTTTGGTCATCGAGCAGGGCTGGACGCTGCGCCGGGCCGCGGAGCGGTTCCAGTGCTCGCCGGCAACGGCCAAGAAATGGGTGGACCGCTACCGGGCCTTGGGTGAGGATGGCATGGCTGATGCGTCGTCCCGGCCTCGACGGAGCCCGAACCGCACGCCCGCGCGCACTGAGCGACGGATTGTGGCGCTGCGTTTCACACGCCGCTGGGGACCGCACCGGATCGCTGCCCACCTTCACCTGGCCCGCTCGACCGTGGGCAAGGTTCTGGCCAGGTACCGGATGCCGAGGCTGGCCTGCCTGGACCAGGGCACCGGACTGCCCGTCCGAAAGCCGGCGCCGCAACGCTATGAACACGAGAACGCCGGGGATCTGGTCCACGTGGACATCAAGAAGCTCGGACGAATCCCCGATGGCGGCGGACACCGCGCCTTGGGACGTGCCAGGGGTCGGCGGAACCGCCGTGCCGGGACCGGGTACGCGTATCTGCACCACGCCGTCGATGACCATTCGCGTCTGGCGTACTCAGAAATCCTCGGCGATGAGAAAAAGGAAACCGCTGCCGCTTTCTGGATCCGGGCCGTCGCGTTCTTCGCCGCGCACGGAATCACCGTCAAGGCCGTGCTCACCGATAACGGATCCTGCTACCGCTCCCGGGCCTTCGCAGCTGCCCTGGGCCCGCACGTCAAGCACCGGCGGACCCGCCCCTACCGGCCGCAGACTAACGGCAAGGTCGAACGCTTCAACCGGACCCTCGCCAGTGAATGGGCCTACGCCAGGCCCTACACCTCAGAAACCGAGCGCGCCGCCACCTACGAGGCCTGGCTCCACCACTACAATCACCACAGAACCCATACCGGCATCGGCGGCAAGACCCCCATCAGCCGCGTTCACAACCTCAGTGGGAATTACACCTAAGGCTCATACTCCGGTGCGAACATCGATGCGACCCTCGCTTCGATCAGCTCCAGCGCAGCCTTGATGGTTGGCCGTTCGCGGGCGCCCATCCTGGTGAGGCTCAGGATGCGGCGGGACGGCCGGGTCTTGCCGCTCAACGGCAGCCGGATCACGTCCCAGTCGCCGTGGATGCGCGCCATCCTGGGTATCAGGCACACGCCAAATCCGTAGGCGATCAGGGCCAGGCCGGTGTCCCATTCGTCGGCGTAGTGGGCAATGTTTGGTGAGAATCCCGCTGCCAGGCAGGCGGAGACCAGCAACGGGTGGTACGGGCCGTCCGGCCGGCCGACGATCCACGATTCCTCGGCGGCGTCGGCGAGCGTGACGCGGGCCCGGTGCGCCAGGGGATGGTCCTTGGGGACGACCAGATCGAGCGGGTCATCGAGCAGGCGGCGCTGGTCGAACCGGTGGTCGGTGAGGGCAGGGATGCCGGTGGTGGCCGTGAGCAGTGCGAGGTCGGCTTCGCCCGTCAGCAGCAGGTTCGTGCAGCGGGACGGCTCGGCTTCGATCACCCGGACGTCCAGCCCCGGAAAGGCGTCGCGCACCCCGGCAGCGGCCGGGGGCAGCAGGTAGTTCGCCGCGGTCGAGAACCCGCAGAGGGTGAACGTGCCGCGTGCAGTGTCGGTCGCAAGGTCGGCGTAGGCCCGCTCAGCCTGGGCGAAGAGGATCTCGGCGTGCCGCAGCACAACCTTCGCCTGCTCGGTCAGCCGGATGCCCCGTCCCTCGGCAACGAGCAGCTGCACTCCGAGGTCGTTGGCGAGCTGGCGCAGCTGGTGCGAGACCGCCGAGGGTGTGTAGCTCAGCGCCTCTGCCGCGGCTGTCACGGTGCCGTGGTGGGCCACAAGCTGCAGCACCCTTAGCCGCGAATCGATCATGAAATTACCGTACACAGTAATGGGAGAAAATCTTCGCTTGTGGTCAACGGTGACAGCGCTGAAGACTGATGCAATGACACCTCAGCCCGCAGCCAGCGCCAAGTCCCTACCGCTGGACAGGGACATCGCTACGGCGATCGGGCTGCTTGTGGTTGTGACTGCCGGGGCGTATATCCCGACTCCGATGTATCCCGTCTATCAGCAGCTCTTCGGCTTCAGCGACCTGGTCATGACGTTGATCTACGCGACCTTCGCCGCTGTGAGTGCTCCTGCGCTGCTGTTGTTCGGGCCGGCGTCGGACGCGCTGGGCAAGCGCTTCGTCATCCTCCTGTGCATTGCCTTCTCCGCGGTCGGCGCTTTGTGCTTTCTCTTCGCGACCGGCCCGGCCTGGCTGCTCATCGCGCGCGTGGCGCAGGGCCTGTCCATCGCCGCGGCCACCGCAGCCGGCTTGGCGCTCATTGTCGAGCGGACCGCGCCGGAGCGGCGGGCGTGGGCCTCCGTCATTGCCACTGTGGCCTTCGTTGGCGGCTCCGTGATAGGTACCTTGGCGTCGGGCGTCATCGTAGAGTATGCGCCGTTCCCGCGGTACGCGCCGTATGTGCTGCTCCTCGTGTTGCTGGCCATCGGATGGGTCAGGGCCTCGCGCATCGAGTCGTTCCCCACCATGCCGCTTCGTGCCTGGCGGCCCGTGAGGCCGCAGGTGCCGCGCGAGATCCGCACCAGATTCGTCCTGGCCGCGGCGTCGGGCTCGGCCGCCTGGATCGCCATGACTCTGTTTCTCTCTGTGATTCCAGCCCTCCTTGCGCGTTCGGCCGGCATCACCAGTCCGGTGGTCAGTGCAGGCGTGCTGGCCGCGATGCTCATGTGCTCGTTGCTGACGCAGCTGCTCGCCGTGCGTGTGTCCGCCGTGAAGATGCAGCTGGCCGGACTGTGTGCGCTCTCCGTCGGCCTCATCGGCCTTGCTTTCGACGGCGGCGGATCGATCGTGCCCACCCTGGTTTGCGCTGTTCTGTCGGGTCTCGGGAACGGCCTTGCGTACGCCGGCGCCACTGCCTCTATCGATATGGTGACCACCAACCGCAACCGCGGCGCAGTCAACGCAGCGCTCTACATCTTCTTCTACCTGGCCACCGGCGCGCCGCCGATCGCCGTCGGACTGCTCACCGCCTGGATCCCGCTTGGCACTGCGCTCTCCTGGATCAGCTGGTTCGGTGCCGCCGTCGCAGTGGCGACCATCGCGGCAATAATCAGCCTCGGACTTCATGCCCGGGGCCGCGCGGAAAAATGCGGGCGTGGTGCCGGCGGGGCCGCAATCGCCTGAAAACCCATGGGGACGCGACCGTCGCCCCAGTTAGACGGTGGTGGGGCCACGGTACCCAGCGGATCGCCGAGGTGGCGGGCGGTGTTGAAGTGGTATGGGTACTCTGAACCCAAGCGCAACCACAGCGTCCGCGCCATCACACCCGGCGGCTGAGTCCGCGGAGCAGCCCGCCCCTCGTCTGAAAGGAACACCATGTCTGTTGTGAAGATCAACGCCATCCACGTCCCCGAAGGCAAGGGCGCCGAGCTCGAGAAGCGCTTCGCCGCCCGGGCACATGCCGTCGACGGACAGCCCGGATTCGAGGGCTTCCAGCTGCTCCGTCCGGTCAGGGGCGAGGACCGCTACTTCGTCGTCACCACCTGGGCCACCGAAGAGGACTTCCAGAACTGGCGGACGGGCCAGGCCCGCGAAGCACACGGCGGCGACCGCCAGCCGGTGGCCACCGGTGCGGACCTCCTCGAATTCGAGGTTGTCGAACTCTGACCCACGCTCCGCATCGCTCCCGAGCGGGTTCTTAGAGATTTCTTGGCGGTCCCCTTCCACACTGGGATGGCAGGCATCAGGCCTGTGAGAGCAGACAGAAGGGGCGGCCAGTGGGCAGGGCGGAAACAAGCAGGGCGGAAACAAGCAGGGCGGAAACAAGCAGGGCGGAAACAAGCAGGGCGGAAACAAGCAGGGCGGAAACAAGTGAGATGACGGCGGAACGCACGCGGTTGGCGAGGCTGCCTCAGCTGCGGCACTGGATCGCGCTGCCGCTGGTGTTCGCCGTCCTGATCGTGGCCGCGGGGCTGACCCTGCGGTCCGACCCTGCCTTCACGGCAGCCGATTTCTCCGTCGATGCGGTGCTGAGCCACCACCATACGCCGCCGCGGACAGCGATCGCGCTCTTCGTCAATGTCGTGTTCAGTCCCGCGGGCGGGGTCGGGATGATCGCCGGGACCTGCCTGTTCCTGCTGCTGGTGCGCCGGAGCCCGGTGAACGCCGTCGCCACCGGGCTGGTCGCAGCCGGCTCGTGGGTCAGCAGCGAACTGTTCAAGCTCATTGTCGCGCGGCACCGGCCCGACGCCGCCGCGCTCTTCGATCCAATTACCCCGGAGCCCGGCACTGACAGCTTCCCCAGCGGGCATACCGCCCTGGCCGTGGCGCTCGCCATCGCCCTGTTCCTGCTGGCCCGGGGCACCCGCTGGCAATGGCCGGTCCTGGTGATCGGGGTGGCGGTGACCGTGACGGTTGCCCTGTCCCGCATCTACCTTGGCGTCCACTACCCGACTGACGTCGCGGCGTCGTTCCTTACCTCCCTGACCGGGGCCTCCTTCATCACGGGGCTGTGGAACAAAGTCGGGCTCACGGTGCTGGCACGCCTGCCGTTCCTGGCCAGGCTGGGACCGGTTCCGGCCCCGGCCTCCTGAAACCGCATTCGGAACAGCGCCGCGTTAGACGGAGTGGGACAGAATGGCAGTCATGGAGGCGAACCTGAAGAAGCGCGTGCTGCTGGTGGAAGACGACCGGCAGCTCGGACCCCTCATCGCCGAACTCATCGGGGACGACTTCGACGTGACCCTGGCCCGGGACGGCCAGCAGGGGCTGCACCTGGGGCTCACGCGGGAGTGGGATGCCCTGGTGGTGGACCGCGGGCTCCCTCTCCTCGACGGCGCGGCACTGGTCTCCGCGCTGCGGGACAAGGGCGTGGCCGCGCCGGTGCTGATGCTCACCGCGCTCGGCACCGTGCAGGACAAGGTGGACGGACTGGATGCAGGCGCCAATGACTACCTGGTGAAACCGTTCGACGCCGCCGAGCTCGCTGCCAGGCTCCGCGCCCTGACACGCACCTTCCATTCGCCGCTGCGGACCCTGCCGCTCGGGGCCTGGACGTACGACGCCGGCACCCGGCTCCTGCTCTCGCCCTACGGTGAGCGCGTATCACTATCCCCCAGAGAGGGGTCGCTGCTCGAGGTCCTGGCCGCCGAGCCGGAGCGGGTGTTTTCCCGGGCCGAGCTCCTCGATAAGGTGTTCTCGGCTGCTGACCAGCCGGGCGCCGTCGACACCTATGTCCACTATCTTCGCCGGAAGGCGGGCCGCGACATCATCCGCACCGTGCACGGCGCCGGCTACCAGGTGGGAGACCCATCATGAATGCGTCGGACGCCGACCGGCTGATCCTTCGGACCGCCGCCCGTAAGGTGAGTACCCAGATCGCGCTCGTCTGCGCCGCAAGCCTCGCCGTCGTCATCCTGGCGCTGGTGCTGTTTGCGCTCTACCGTTCCCAGCCCGCCGAACTCGTGCAGCACCCCGCCGGCGCCGGCCGGATCTACATTGACGAAGCCGATGGCCTGCTGGCCCTGATCCTTGGCGGGACCCTTGCCGTGGTGCTGGCCGCAGCCGCCGGCCTGGTCAGCGCCAGGAGTGCCGTGAAGCCGCTGGGCGAGGCACTGGCCGTGCAGCGGCGTTTCGTCCAGGATGCCAGCCACGAGCTGCGGACCCCGCTGGCAGTACTGGATGCCCGGCTGCAGCTCGCCCAGCGAAAAGCCGGTCCCGACAGCCCCGCCGCCCCGACCCTGGCACGGCTCCGCCAGGACAGCGCCGCGCTCGCGGAACTGGTGGACGATCTCCTGCTCATGTCCGCGCCGGCATCTGACGAAATGCCGGACCCGGCGGATGTTGCCGCGCTGGTCCCGGACGTGACGGACGATCTTAGGCTCCTCGCAGGGGAAGCCCGCATCGCACTGGAGTGCTCCATTGCCGGCGGGGCCGCGGGACCACCGCGGGTGCGCATTCCTGCTCACCTGCTGCGGCGGATGGTCACGGCACTCGTGGAGAATGCCATCGCGCACACTCCCGAGTCCGGCCGGATCGACGTCACCGTCTCGGCCGCCGGCCGGAAAGTCCGGATCATGGTCCGGGACACCGGCCCCGGGATCATTGGCATCGAACCCCACCGGGTCTTCGAGCGGTTTGCGCGCGGAATGCCGGCGGGGGACAACCCGGCACGGACCAGCTACGGGATCGGCCTGGCCCTGGTCAAGGATGCCGCCCTGCGCCACGGCGGGGATGTGACAGTGGCCGAAACCGGGGCCGAAGGAACAGTGCTCAGCCTGGAACTGCCGGCTGCCTGAAAGACTCAGCCGGAACGGAGCTAGGCACATGAGCGCACTCATTGATGGCATTCTGGGCGTCAGCCCGGCACTGGCCTACGCCCTGGTCACCTTGCTGGTCTTTGCCGAGGACGCCCTGTTCATCGGGTTCGTCATTCCCGGTGAAACAGCCGCGGTTCTCGGCGGTGTGGTGGCCAGCCGGGGCCAGGTGCAGCTGGGTCTCATGATGGGCCTGGTGGTCCTGGCCGCAATCATCGGCGACACTGTCGGGTACCAAATAGGCAAACATGCCGGGCAGAAGCTGCTGGAGACCAGGGCCCTGAAGCGCCACCGCGGGAAGCTGGACAAGGCCCAGGACTTCCTGCGCCGGCGCGGCGGGTCGGCCGTGTTCCTGGGCCGCTTCACCGCCTTCTTCCGCGCGGTGATGCCAGCGCTGGCCGGCATGTCCCGCATGCACTATCCGCGGTTCCTGGCCTTCAACGCGGCCGGCGGGGTGGCTTGGGGTGCCGGTTTTGTGCTCCTCGGGTACCTGGCCGGCAATTCGTACGAGGCCGTCGCCAGGACCGCCGGCAGGGACATCACCGCCGTCGTTGTCGTCGTCGTGATCATCGTTGCGGCGGTGTGGCACGTCCGCACGGCACGAAGAAAACGGAGAGCGGCCGCAGATTGATTCCCCCATGAGACGATGTCAATTGTGCGGGTCCTGCTTGTGGAAGACGAGGTCCTGCTGGCTGAAACAATCCGGCAGGGGCTGAAAGCCGCGGGTTTCGTGGTGGACGTTGCCCATGACGGTGTTGATGGGCTCTGGGCCGCCACCGAGAACCTGTATGACGTCGTCGTGCTGGACGTGATGCTGCCGGGCATGCACGGCTACGCGGTGCTGCAACAGCTGCGCGAGCGGCGGAACTGGGTGCCGGTGATCATGCTGACGGCCAAGGACGGCGAATTTGACCAGACCGACGCCTTCGACCTGGGGGCGGACGACTACCTGACCAAACCGTTCAGCTTCCCGGTGCTGATCGCGAGGCTGCGGGCACTGATCCGGCGTGGAGCTCCGGAGCGGCCGGTGGTTCTGACCGTCGGTTCACTAAGCCTGGACCCGGCAAACCGGCAGGTCACCCGGGACGGGCAGGCCATCATCCTGACGGCCCGGGAGTTCGGTCTGCTGGACTACCTCATGCGCCGGCCGGACCAGGTCGTGTCGAAGGCCCAGATCCTGGACAACGTCTGGGACCCCGATTTCCGCGGCGGCGACAACGTGGTTGAGGTGTATGTCGGGTACCTGCGCAGGAAAATCGATGAGCCGTTCGGCCTCAACACGCTCGGGACGGTGCGGGGCATGGGGTACAGGCTCAGCCCGGATTAGGGTTTCCGACGACGCACGTCGGCAGGGGAGTGGACGGTCACCAGTGGCGGTAAGCTGATTTCAAAGCGGCACCAGCCCTGTGGTGACTCGGTTGCGGTGACGCGGCCGCCGTGGGCCTCCACAATGCCGAGGGTGATCGCCAGTCCCAGGCCGCTGCCGCCCTGCTGGCGTGACCGGCTCTCATCCAGGCGGACGAAGCGCCCGAAGATCCGTTCCCTGTCGGCCACTGGGACAGGAGGGCCGTCGTCGTCGATGGTCACCACCACTGCCTGAACCGACGCCCACAGATTAACGGAAACGGTCCTTGCCGCGTGGCGGTCGGCGTTGTCGAGCACGTTCCGGAAGGCCTGTCCAAGCCGGACTGCGTCCCCCAGAACCTTGGCCGGAACGAGGTCCGCGGCGAGGCGGTGCCGGCTGGTCGCTTTGAGCCTCCGCAATTCAGCAGCCAGGACATCATCGACGTCGACTTCCTCCCGCCGGACGGACAGTCCCTGATCGTCCGCTTTGGACAGTGTCAGGAGGTCCTCCACGAGGCCCTGCAGCCGGCGCGTCTGTTCGGCAAGGACCGGGCTCATGTCCCGCCACGTCCCGCCGCCGGGGTCGGAGCCGGCGATCTCCAGGCCGGTGCGGAGGGTGGTGATGGGGCCCCGCAGTTCGTGGCTCGCGTCGGAGACGAACTGCCGCTGCCGCTGGTCGGCCTCGTCAATCCGGCCAAGCATCGAATTCATGGTGGCGGCCAGGGCTTGCAGCTCGTCACCCGTGGCCGGGACGTCCACGCGTTGACTCAGCCTTCCAGCGCCGATGCGGCTGACCTGGGTCCGGATCCTTTCCACCCGCCGCAGTGAGCGGCCAACGAGGAAATGCACAGACCACGCCACCACGCCCAGCAGCACCGGCACGGCAACCAGCAGGAACCAGGTGACGATCCGGACGGTGTCTGCCTGGGGCTGAATGGTGCGTCCGGCCAGCACCCAATACTTGCTGCCCTCATCGTTGACGCCGAGCACCACCAGATAGCGTTCGTCGCCGTCCCCCAGGAGGGCGGGCGCGGTTGCCTTGTCTGTGGCGCTCTGGCCGGCAGCGGGCCGCAGCGGACTGAGCGGAGTCGTCATGAGTCTGGGTTCCGAGGCCCCGATCACGTTGCCGGTGCCGTCGACGATCTGAACCAACGGGTCTTTTTTGGCGGTCGCTGCCACCGCGATGCTGGCTTCCTCTGCGTCCTGGCTCTGGATCAATGCTGCGACATCCTGAACCTTGGTCCGCAGGAAGCTGTCTGTTCCGGCAACGAGGTCAGATTCCAGCGTCACGAGCAGCAGCAGCCCGCCGGCCAGCAGGGCGCCGGCGACGACGGCGACCGCAGCCAGGGTGGACTGCCAGCGCAGGCCGCGGGGCAGAGGCACCCACCGTGCCGGCAGTGTTTGCTTCGGTGCCTGAACCGGGAGCCCGGCAGTGGAGGGATCCGGGTGGTCCATGCTTAAAGGATTGAGGCTGAACCTGCCCGGCGCAATGGGAAGCGTGCCGGTCTCAGATTCCTCTCAGGAGCTTTGCGGCATGCTTGAAAGCAGCTGGGTATGGGGTTCCACGATGAAACGAAAGCTTCGGACCATGAGCGACATCGGCAACTGGCCAGACCCAATGTGAAGGCAGGACGCCGGTGCTTCAGAGCAGCCGGGTCCGGTGCATACTCCCCCTAAAAGTATCCGGACCCGGCCGGACAGGGCACCGCAGGCGATCATGCAGACCAGGGTCAGCGCCGCAGATTGAATACGTCGGATCCGAAGGCGTGCACGCCCGGCGCACCGGCATAGCCGAGGCGGGGCAGGGAGGACATGTCCTCGATGCTGGCCAGCAGGCTGAAGTGGTTGTCCGCAACGGCCGATGCTGTCCCGGCCCTGGTGAACGGGGAGAGCACCAGGGCGCCGATCCTTCCGCCGCCGGTTCCGCCAGCCACACCGGACGGGCCGGTGGTCTTTGCTTCGGACTCATCGAAGGTGATCACGAGCATGCCGTCCTGTTTGAAAGCGGATGAGTCCAGAACGGCCGGGACGTTTCGGCGCAGCCAGCCGTCGGAGGTTTCGAGGCCGCCTGGCTGGCCGTCCGCGCAGGGGCTGTCGTGGCCGTCGTTGCATAGGTTTGGTGTGATGTAGGCCAAGTTCGGTGTGGTGGCAACGGATTCCAGGTCGCCCGCGAGCCGGTCGAAGTTCACGACGTTCGCGGCGCAGTCCGGAGAACGGGTGATCGATTCGAAATAGACGAAGGGGTTGTGCCGGGTAGCGTACTGGTCGGTGGGGCCTGGCGTGCTGGTGGTCATCCTCTGAGCCGAGGGCGGTTCGTGCCGATTGTGCAGACGTTCCTTCCCGTCACCGCCGGGGTGGGCCGGATGGGGTACCGGACGTTCATCGCCTTCAACGCGATCGGCGCGCTGCTGTGGGGCGTTGGCGTGCCCCTGCTCGAATTCTGGCTCGGCAGGTATGAATGGATCGGCGCCAACATCGACCTGATCTTCATCCTGATTGTGCTGGCGTCCATCGTCCCGATTGGCCTTGAAGTATTCAAAAACAGACGCAAGAAGGCCGCCGACACCGATTCCTAGAAACGGCCGGTCGGTGACTGTGCACCGGGCGCTGGACCTGACAGAGAATTCCCAGATCTACGCGGACAACCTCCCCGGTACCGTGACCCTGCAGGTCACTGCAACTTACACCGACCAGACGGACGCCTCAGCACAGCTGACCCTCAAATTCGGGTCGAACGGTAAAATCGACTGCCCCGCCTAGCCCTTGGAGTACCCGCCGCACCCACGGTGGGTTCGGCTGGCAAACCTGCCCGAACGCGGGCTGGAACAGTTCGTGCGCGAAACAAGCGCGCCGGCAGCGGCGGTGTCCGATGATTGAGTCATGAGAAGAACCGTTGGCTGGCTGACTGCTGTTCTTGTGGTGTCGCTGGTGTTTGGAAGCGTCTATGTTGCGCTTCAGCAGCTTGGACGAAGCTCTGCCAATGAGGCTCCAGCGGCCGCTCTCGCCGCCCAGGTACAGCTGGCGAAGCCGACGCCTGCGCCCGGTCCGAGGTCCGAACTGACGTCTGAGAGTGGCGTGTTCGTCATCGTCTATGGCGCCGACAACAGGCCGGAGTCGGGCACCGTTACACTCGACGGCTGGCTTCCCGCTGTACCGGGCGGGGTGCTGAACACCGCCAGGACATCTGGCTTTGATGCGGTGACCTGGCAGCCGGAACCAGAACTGCGGATGGCAATTGTGGCACGCCCCTCGGCCGCGAAGGTCGTCGTGGCAGGGCAGTCACTGGGTCCCTACGAGGACCGAGATCGCAGGACCCTGGTCATTCTGGCCCTCGGCTGGCTGGTCAGCGTTTTGGTCATTGCGGCCGGCTACGGAGCGAGCGAGTTTCTCCGCCGCCAGCAGCGGGCCGCCACGTGAGCCGGGCATGCCGCCTCCATAATGCCAGGGCACCTTGCCGAATTCTGGACGGCAACAATAAGCAGCCTTAGGATTAACGTGCGTTGTGGAGCCTTTGGGCTCCATGGGGCAGCCCAATTGGGGGAGGCCTCGAACGCCGCCTGGCGGCCCTGCGGATGCATTCGCGGGGCCACCGGTGTAGCAGCCCGTCCGGCGTCCTTGCCCGACTTTGTCAGGACTCTGGTTCACGCTCAGGAGCGAAAGGCGGCATGGCTTCGAACCATGCTCTGCCGTGCCGGTATCGGAAGGCGGATCCGGTATAGCCGGCCGTTTGGGGGTCGATGATGTCCTGCACGCCGGCCTCCGGACGTAGTGGGTTTCCAACCACGGGCTTCGGAGGAGGAATCCGAAGACGGCAAAACTCACTGCGAGGAAAATGCTCGCAAGCCCGAACATGTCGATTACGCGGTAGGCGCCCGTCCAGGAGGGATCATCAAGAGATTCCCACCCGCGGTCAGCGATGAAGGCACCGGCAGTCGTCAGCGCGCCGATCAGCCACGCGGCGATCCCTTGCCGACGGACGCCGACGCGGTGCGGAAGTGCCGCCCACGCCTCAACGCTTGGCACGGAGACGATCATGCCACGCCCAGGCGTCGTCCCCATGGCCGCAGCCTGGCTGCCCGTCAGCTCTGGCTTAGGCGGGGCCGATCAGCTGGATGAGGTTGCCGCAGGTGTCATCGAGGACCGCAATCTTCAGGTCGCCCTGCACGCCGGGTTGCTGGACGAACAGGACGCCGTGCTCGGACAGTTCACGGTGTGCGTCCGCGACGTCGTCGACCCGGAAGGACGCTACTGGGATGCCGTCCTCGGCAAGGGCGCGCTGGTACTCCTTCGCCGCCGGGTGGGCGTTCGGTTCCAGCAGCAGTTCGATGCCGTCCGTGTCGTCGGGTCCGACGACGGTCAGCCAGCGGTACTCGCCCAGCGGCACATCGTGCTTCAGGGTGAATCCGAGGCGCTGAGTGTAAAAATCGAGCGCTTTCGCCTGGTCGTCGACGAATACGCTCATGACGTGAATGCGGGGCTTCATAGTGTCTCCTGTTCCGGAACTAGCCAGCGATCCAGCAGTGACCGCAGCGGTGAGGTGTCGAGATGGTGCAGCTTTGTGCGGCCGGCCCGTTCCGTTCTCACCAGTCCGGCGGCCTCAAGCACTGCCAGATGCTGCGATACGGCCTGCCGCGTAAGCGTTGAGCCATGCTCGGTGAGCAGCCGCGTGCACAGCTCGAACAGTGTCATGCCGTCCCGGCGTGCGAGCTCATCGAGGATCGTGCGGCGCGTGGGGTCTCCGATCGCACGGAACACCTCGTCGCTCATGCCGGCATTTTAGGCAAGTGTTCACTTGCCTTTCAAGAGGCTGCTGGAAATCCGCGGCAGCGGCCGCCGATCAGCCGGAACTGGGCCCGCGGCTGGTCCGTGATTATCGCGCTTAGCGGGGGAGGTGGAGTCGTCGCCGGGTCCGGTGCAAGGCTGGGGAATGCGTCCCGGACCCGCCGATCTGAAGCTGCGGTTAGCGGCTACCTGTGCTTCAGTGACACAACACAGTCTGCGCCGGGCACGTTGTGAATTACGTGCCCGACCTGAGAGCCGGAGCCCTGTTTGACCCCCCGTTTGAGGGGGCGGAAGGTTGCCTGCAAGGTTTTCCCAAGCTCAGCCAACAGGTAATTCACCCGTCCTTTAGCCCGTTCCCTCACGGATGTCCCCGAGGCCTGTCCACGCACGGGGTCCGGGCGTAGAATCCTCGCGGACAGCGACTGCCGTGATCCTGCCCGGGGAGGTTGCAGTGGATGAACAACTCCGCTGGATGGATGCAACAGAGCAGGCCGATCTGGTCCGCTCCGGCCAGGTCAGCGCCGCTGAACTCCTCGCTGAGGCCCGGGACCGCATCAGAGTACTTAACCCCCACCTGAACGCCGTGATCGCCGAGCTGGACGCCGCGCGCGCCGGCAACCCGGACGCCGCCCCAGCCGGTAACCCACTGCCTGACGGCGCAGGCTCCGACGATATTCCGTTTCCGGGGGTGCCGTTCGTGGTCAAGGATCTTGCCCTGGAAATCGCCGGGACGCCGTTCTGTGAAGGCTCGCGTTGGCTTGCCGGGAACGTCTCAGGCCACGACCAGGAACTCGCGCGGCGGTTCCGCCGGGCTGGGCTGGCCATCGTCGGTAAGACGAACACCTGTGAGTTCGGCTTGAGCCCGCACTGCGAACCACTGCTGCACGGTGCAACCCACAACCCATGGGATTTGGCCCTTTCCACGAGCGGATCCAGCGGCGGGTCGGCGGCCGCCGTTGCAGCCGGGGTCGTGCCGATGGCGCACGGCAACGACCTCGGCGGGTCGCTGCGGTATCCGGCGGCGTGGTGTGGGCTGTTCGGCCTTAAACCGACCCGTGGACGGGTGCCGCTGGGTCCGGAATATGGTGACGTCGTAGGCGGCCTCGCGGCCGAGTTTGCACTGACCCGCACGGTCCGCGACGCGGCGGCGTTGCTGGACGCCGTCGCCGGTCCGGCTCCCGGGGACCCCTACTGCGCTCCGCCACAGTTGCGCTCGTACGTGGCCGAGACTGTGACGGCGCCGGGACGGCTCAGGGTCGCGGCCACGGCGGTACCTAACGGCGGCCAGAAAGTCCATCCTGACTACCAGCGGACCTTCGACGCAACTGTGGACCTGCTGGGCAGCCTGGGCCACGACGTCGAAGAGGCGCACCCCGAGCCGCTGGACCGTGCCGGACACCGCGCTATCCGCGCCGTATACGGTGCCGCAGCCGCGTGGATCGAGGGGTACTGGACGCGGCGGCAGGGGCGCGGGCCGGAACCGGGCGAACTCGAACCGTATACCGAGGTCCTGTTCGAACGCGGCCGGAAGGTCAGCGCAGCAGATTACCTCCAGGGCGTGGAGGAGCTGCAGCGCTTTAGCCGCAGGGTGGCCGGTTTCTTCGAGGATTACGACCTGTGGCTGACGCCAACGGTCGGCTGGCCGCCATTGCCGCTGGGCACGCTGACGGCGACGGCCGAGGACCCCCTCCGCGGGGAACGTGAGGCTGGCCGCTTCCTGATGTTCGACGGCGAGTACGCCAACATTACGGGCAACCCGGCAATGTCCGTTCCGTTGGGCACCGATTCCGCCGGGCTTCCCGTCGGAATGTCTTTCCTGGCCGGCTTCGGCGCCGAGGCCACCCTCTTCCGCCTGGCCGCCCAGCTGGAACAGGCCAGGCCCTGGGCGGGGCAACGGCCATCGGTTGCGGTGCCGTGAACCCGCTCCGCAGCCATCCAGTGCAGCAGCCGGCACAGCAATCCACGCGAAGGAGACACACAATGTATCTGGGAATGTACAGCTTCCGCGGGGACCCGGCGGAGCTTCTCGCCGGTCATGACCGCATGCTGACTCTGCTGCCGGAAGGCCAGCTGGACCTGCATCTATGTGTGCAGACGGAAGACGGCATCGCCATCCTGGACACCTGCCCGAGCCGGGAGGTCTTTGACCGTTTCAGCAGCGGTCGGGCATTTCAGGAGTTAGTGGCGGCTGCCGGCCTGCCCAGCCCCGAGATCCAGCACCTGGGCGACGTCAAGAGCTACGTCCTGCCGTCGGGACACACTGACTGAGGAGAGCACGGGTGCGCCTGTTGCCTCATTTCAATGGGTCCCGGAAGGTTGCTTCGGCGCTTCATGTGAAAAGGTCCGCAAGTCAACGGGCCCCGCAAAAACTCCAAAACCGAAAACCAGCCCGGAAGGCCGGTCGTTGGCTGGAGCACGACGGTTTCCCCGTCACCGTCGGCTGAGGAGCAGCCGCACGAATTACCGGTGAGAATATACGACGCCGGGTGGCGGCGCCAGCGGGCACGGCGCGGAATTCTGGACGGCAACAATAAGCAGCCTTACGATAAAAGTGCGTTGTGGAGCCTTTGGGCTCCGGGGGGCAGCCCGATTGGGGGAGGCCTCGAACGCCGCCTGGCGGCCCTGTGGATCATCCTCAGGGCCGCCGGTGTACGACGGAGTGCCGCACCTCCCTGTGCTCAATCAAGCAGGTACGGGCCTAGTGCCGCCTCGCGGACACCTAAGAGTCCGTTGCCCTGACGGCGGCAACAGATCGAGCATTTCGCGTTCGTGAACCTGGGCAAGAAGTGAAGAGGCTAAGGCCTGTCGTCTTTGTGTTGCTTGACGCCCTTCGCCGCTTCCGCATATCCTGAACGAACGGTCGGTAAATAATCCGAGTACGGACGTGAATGCATAGGAGCAACCATGGCAGCGCAGAACCTGCAGTCAGTGCCTGACCAGCCGGCAGCCCCCCAGGAAGCCAGCAGGGACCTAGGCCTGGAGGCCGAGGGCCAGGCGTATTTTGACCGCGTGATCTCCGAGGATTCCCGGATCGAGCCGCGCGACTGGATGCCTGCCGCCTACCGCAAGACCCTCCTGCGCCAGATCTCGCAGCACGCGCACTCGGAGATCATCGGCATGCAGCCGGAGGCCAACTGGATCTCCCGCGCCCCGAGCCTGAAGCGCAAGGCCATCCTCATGGCCAAGGTCCAGGACGAGGCCGGCCACGGGCTCTACCTCTACTCCGCCGCCGAAACCCTGGGCCAGTCCCGCGACCAGATGATGGATGACCTCATCGCCGGCAAGGCCCGCTACTCCTCGATCTTCAACTACCCGGCCCTCACCTGGGCGGACATGGGTGCCATCGGCTGGCTCGTCGACGGCGCCGCCATCTGCAATCAGGTGCCGCTGTGCCGCGCGTCGTACGGTCCCTACGGCCGGGCCATGGTGCGCATCTGCAAGGAAGAGTCCTTCCACCAGCGCCAGGGCTTCGAGATCCTGCTGGAACTCTCCAACGGAACGCCCGCGCAGAAGCAGATGGCCCAGGACGCCGTGAACCGCTGGTACGCCCCGGCCCTGATGATGTTCGGCCCGCCGGACGACGATTCCCCCAACTCCAAGCAGTCCATGGCCTGGAACATCAAGCGCTTCAGCAACGATGAGCTGCGCTCGCGGTTCGTCGGGATGATGGTGGAGCAGGTCCGGGTCCTGGGCCTCACCCTCCCGGACAGTGAGGTCCGCTTCAACGAGGACACCAAGAAGTGGGAACACGGCCCGCTGGACTGGAACGAATTCAAGGAAGTGCTGGCCGGCCGCGGCCCCTGCAACTCGCAGCGGCTTGAGCGCCGCCGGCAGGCGCACGACGACGGCGCCTGGGTCCGCGAGGCAGCCGCCGCCTATGCGGCCAAGCAGGTTAACAAGCAGAAGGAATACGCAGCATGACACTCCATGTCGACACCCCAACCTCGCAAGCTCGGCCGGGGACCCCGGTCGCCATGGCTCCACACGGCAACCCGGAAGTACCGGCCAGCTCCGGTGGAGCAGTAGAAAGCTCCGCCGCCAAGGTCCCGGCCCGGCCGGCCCCAGCCGAGGAGGCCCCGCTGCACCGCAGCGCCTGGCCGCTCTGGGAGGTCTTCGTCCGGTCCAGCCGCGGCCTGTCCCACGTGCACGCCGGCAGCCTGCACGCGCCGGACGCCGCCATGGCCCTGCGCAACGCCCGCGACCTCTACACCCGCCGCAACGAAGGCGTGTCCATCTGGGTGGTCCCGGCGGACGCCATCGCCTCGAGCGACCCGGACGCCAAGGGCTCGTTCTTCGAATCGCCGCAGGGCAAGGACTACCGGCACGCCACGTACTACACCAAGAGCGAGGGAGTGAAGCACCTGTGACCACTCCCGAGACGCAAGAGACCACAGGCCACGGCGACATTTCCGTCGGCGTCGCCGGTGCAGGCGCCAGCGGCGACGGGTCGGCCAGCGCCACGCGCATCACCCCGGGCAACGCGCTCCGCCCGGAGGACATCGCGCTCGAGGTCCGCACCGGCCTGGCCAAGCCCACCGAGGACGTGGCCGAGTACGCGCTGCGCCTGGGCGATGACGCCCTGATCCTCGCCCAGCGACTGGGCCACTGGATCTCCCGCGCCCCCGAGCTGGAGGAGGACGTGGCCCTGGGCAACATCGCCCTGGACCAGCTGGGCCACGCCCGCAGCTTCCTCAGCTACGCCGGGGGAGCCTGGGAGAAGTCCGAGGATGACCTCGCCTACTTCCGCCGCGAACACGAGTTCCGCTCGGCGCACCTCTTCGAGCAGCCCAACGGGGACTTCGCCGTCACCATCGCCCGGCAGTTCGTGGTGAGCTACTACCAGTTCGAGCTATACCGCCGGCTCACCGAGTCCACCGACGCCACGCTGGCCGCCATTGCCGCCAAGGCCGTCAAGGAGGTGGACTACCACCGCGACCACAGCGCCCAGTGGATTCTCCGCCTGGCGCAGGGCACCGACGAGTCCCGCCAAAGGATGATCCACGGCCTCAAGCTGATCTGGCCGTACGTCGGCGAACTCTTCCAGGATGACGAGCTGGTGACCCGCCTCGCTGAGGCCGGCGCCGCCGTCGAGCCTTCC
The DNA here is from genome assembly GCF_040546765.1 of Arthrobacter sp. OAP107. Taxonomy (NCBI): domain Bacteria; kingdom Bacillati; phylum Actinomycetota; class Actinomycetes; order Micrococcales; family Micrococcaceae; genus Arthrobacter; species Arthrobacter sp. OAP107. The sequence continues at coordinate 864,161 of NZ_JBEPOK010000001.1, forward strand.
TGCCTGCAGGCGGACTTTGACCGCCTCACCGGCGAGGTCCTCAGGGAAGCCGAGCTGGAGGTCCCGGACGTCCCGTTCGCCCCGGGCGGCGGGCGCCGCGGCAAGCACTCCGAACACCTGGGCTACATCCTGGCTGAGATGCAGGTCCTGGCCCGGGAGCATCCCGGAGCAAGCTGGTGACTGCCGTGTACGTATCGGACTTCGAGACCAAGACCGGCATCTCCGCCGAGCAGAAGGCGTGGGACATCGCCGCCACGGTCTGCGACCCGGAGATCCCGGTACTCACCATCGAGGACCTGGGCATCCTGCGCGGCGTGAGGCTGTTCGACGACGGCGGCACGGTTGCCCGCTGTGCAGGTCACCATCACGCCCACGTACTCGGGCTGCCCGGCGATGGACGCCATCCGCGACGACCTGAAGGCCGCCTTCCATAAGGAGGGCTATCCCAGCGTGCACGTGGAGCTGGTACTGAGCCCGGCGTGGACCACGGACTGGATGACGGACGCCGGCAAGGCCAAGCTGCAGGAGTACGGCATCGCCCCGCCCTCCGGCAGGGCCGCGGCAGGCGGCCACTCCGGCCCCGTCCGCCTGAGCCTTGCCGTGAAGTGCCCGCAGTGCTCGTCGCTGAACACCAAGGAACTCACCCGCTTCGGTTCCACCTCCTGCAAGGCGCTGTACGTGTGCCAGGACTGCCGGGAACCGTTCGACTACTTCAAAGTCCTGTAAGGAATTTCCCATGCCTGTTGTCCGCCAGACTGCCGCCGAATCGGCGGAGGCCACCGGCCGCCGTCGTCCGTCCTTCCACACCCTCACCGTCGCGGAGGTGCGCCGGCTCACCGACGACGCCATTGAGGTGACCTTCGCGGTCCCGGCCGAACTGGCCGGCCACTTCGACTACCTGCCGGGCCAGTACGTGGCCCTGCGCACCACGCTGCCGGATGAGAACGGCGAGCCGAAGGAAATCCGCCGCAGCTACTCCATCTGCGCGGAGCCGCGCAGCTTTGCGGACGGCAGCAGCGAGATCCGGGTGGCCATCAAGAAGGACCTGGGCGGGCTGTTCTCCACGTGGGCCAACGCGGAACTGAAGGCCGGGGACACGCTGGAGGTCATGAGCCCCATGGGCGCGTTCGTGTCCAAGCATGGCCGCGACGGGCAGGCCGTGGACCAGAACGTCATGAATTCCATGAACCATCCGGAGGATCTGGCGGGGGAGCCGGGGAACTTCGTGGCGATCGCTGCGGGCTCGGGCATCACGCCGGTGATCGCGATCGCCCGGACGCTGCTTGCGGCCAGCCCGGACACCCGGTTCGACCTGATCTACGCCAACAAGGCCGCCATGGACGTGATGTTCCTGGAGGAGCTCGCGGACCTGAAGGACAGGTACCCGTCGCGGCTGGCGCTGCACCACGTGCTGTCCCGCGAGCAGCGGATCGCGCCGCTGCTGAGCGGGCGGATCGACGCCGAGAAGCTGCGGGCGCTGCTGGGCACCGCCATCCACGCGGACGACGTGGACGAGTGGTTCCTGTGCGGGCCGTTCGAGCTGGTGCAGCTGTGCCGGGACACGCTGGCCGAGCGCGGCGTGAAGCCGGAGCACGTGAGGTTCGAGCTGTTCACCTCCGGCAAGCCGGACCGCCCCGAGGGCAACGCCGGCCGGCCGGTCGTCGAGGACGAGTCCAAGGAGACGTACAAGATCACGTTCAAGCTGGATGGCCTGCAGGGCGAGGTGGCCAGCCCCACGCACGCCCGCGAGTCCATCCTCAACGCCGCGCTGCGGGTCCGCCCGGACGTGCCGTTCGCGTGCGCCGGGGGAGTGTGCGGCACCTGCCGCGCCAAGGTGGTCACCGGCACCGTGACCATGGACGAAAACTACGCGCTGGAGCAGGATGAGCTGGACAAGGGCTACGTCCTGACCTGCCAGTCCCACCCCACCAGCAAGGAAGTCTCCGTCGACTTCGACGTCTAGTCCTATAAATCTTTTTATAAATCGGGCCCACGCCCGCAGGGTTCCCTGACCGAGCTTGCGAGGTTAGGGTGCGGGTGGGGACGGTCTCAAAGGAGCAGCCATGATTTCCCTTTCCATTGTCGACGGCGTCGCCGAAGTGGTCCTGAACGCCCCGCAGAAGCTGAACTCGCTGGACGAGCAGGCGCTGGCGGACTTGTCCCAGGCGTACGACGCCGCCGCTGCCGCCGCCTCGCGCGGCGAGGTGCGGGCGCTGCTGCTCAGGGGAGAGGGACGCGCCTTCTGCGCCGGCCGGGACATTGCCGGCGTCACGCCGGAGAACGACGACGCCGAGGCCTACTTGGGCGGGCTGGTGCAGCCGCTGCTGCAGAAGATGAGCTCGTTCCCGGCGCCCACGTTCGCCGCCGCCCAGGGTGCGTGCCTGGGCGTGGGGCTGGGACTGCTGCTGGCCACGGACGTGGTGTACGTTGCGGCGAACGCGAAGTTCGGCTCGCCGTTCGCCAAGCTGGGCGCCACGCTGGATTCGGGCGGGCACTGGTACTTCACCGAGCGGCTCGGCATGCACCGCACCCTGGACCTGATCTACACGGCCGAGCTGATCTCCGGCGCGGAGGCCGTGGCGCAGGGGATGTTTAGTAGGGCTCTGCCGGCGGACGAGCTGCTGGACTCAACGCGTGTCATCGTGGCGAGGGTAGCTACAGGGGCGACCGGCGCGTTCAAGGCCAGCAAGGAGCTGGTTGCGCACATCCGGGACCAGCGCCTGGGCCTCTGGGCCTCGATGCAGGAGGAGAACGCCGAACAGGCGCGCCTCTGCAAGACAGAAGACTATGCAGAAGGCTTCAAGGCGTTCCAAGAAAAGCGCGAGCCCCAGTTTAAGGGCTAACCGATCTTCGGAGGCCGGGCTGGCTTAGGGGGCAGCGCTGGTTGAGCCTTTCGAAACCACTGCTCAACCACGCCCAAAACCCAAACCCCCAGCATCGCCCCCGCCGTATTAGCCACGATGTCCATCGCGCTGGGAAACCGGTCGTGCAGGAACAGCTTCTGTCCCAGTTCCATGCAACACGAAGCCAGGAATGCGCTGAGCACGATCCGTCCCCGATGAAACGCCGGGAAGGCCAGAGGTGCGAGCATGCCAATCGGTGTAAACAGCAGGATGTTCGAAGCGAATTCGACGAAGTTGTAGGTGATCAGCTCGGGAAGCCCGGAGCGGTGAAGGGCGAACAACGCCGCCTGCAGGCGCCCCGCCACTGGCCGGTCAACGGGCGTGGGCCAGAAGGCAATGAACGCGAGTACTCCGAGGTACAGGGCCAGCAGCGTACGTCCCGTCCCGGCAGCGTCTTCCCGGCTCCATTTCCCCATACGGAAAAGCTACGGCAGTCACTGGTTCAGCCGAAATCTGCGCCCAGAAATTTCACTTTTTGCAAGTCAATTTATAAGGTTCGATCATGACATTGGGGAAATCAGTACGTAAAGCAGTTATTCCGGCCGCCGGACTTGGCACGCGCTTCCTGCCTGCCACCAAGGCGATGCCGAAGGAAATGCTGCCGGTAGTAGACGCACCGGCCATCCAGTACGTGGTTGAGGAGGCCATCAGCGCCGGCCTTAACGACGTACTGATGATCACCGGCCGCAATAAGCGGGCGCTGGAGGACCACTTCGACAGGGCGCCTGCTCTGGAGCGGACCCTTGAGCTCAAGGACGACCAGGCTCGGCTCGACGCCGTCCAGCATGCCTCCGGTCTGGGCCCCATCCACTACGTCCGGCAGGGCGAGCCCAAGGGTCTGGGCCACGCAGTCCTGTGCGGGCGCCAGCACGTTGGTGAGGAGCCGTTTGCGGTGCTGCTGGGGGATGACCTAATCGACGAACGGGACGAACTCCTGACCACGATGATTGAGGTCCAGGCCAAGACCGGTGGCTCGGTCATTGCCCTGATCGAGGTGGAGCCGTCGCAAATCAGCGCCTACGGCTGTGCCGACATCTCGGCTGTCGACGGCGAGGGCTATGTCCGGGTCAACAGCCTGGTGGAAAAGCCATCGGTTGACGAGGCACCGTCCAACCTCGCAGTCATCGGTCGGTACGTGCTTCACCCCGCCGTATTCGATGTCCTCGAGAAGACCGAGCCGGGCTGCGGTGGGGAAATCCAGCTGACAGATGCCCTGCAGACTCTTGCCGCAGGCGAGGGTTCCGGCGTATACGGCGTGGTCTTCCGTGGCCGCCGCTACGACACCGGTGACAAGCTGAGTTATCTGAAGGCGGTCATCACGCTGGCTTCGGAGCGTGCCGAGTTCGGCGAAGACTTGAAGGCATGGATGAAGGAATTCAACGGATAGGGAACTTACCAGCCAGCAAAAATGGAAGCCCCGACGGCTGTCGGGGCTTCCATTTTTTAGCGAACTGCTTGACTGTTTGAATATTCGCGCTTTTGGGGTCCATCCGTCGTGTGTTTGGGGGCCAGCGGACAGAGTGCGCAGTAGCGTTCTTGGGTGCCGGTAGTGGCGTGCTTGGGGGCCATCCCGATTTAGGCTCCTTCCGTCGTGTGTATAGGGCGCACGGCGGAAGGAGTAATCATCAATGGTACGGAAGATCAGAGCGAAGCTCGGTGTTGCAGTTGCGCGCCGAGGGCCTGTCAGGCCGGGCGATCGCTGCATCGCAGGGCATGTCCCGGAAGAGCATCACGGCGGTGCTGGAGGCTGCCGACGCGGCGGGTGTGGTGTGGGACGATATCGCCGACAGCTCAGAGGGTGAGGTGTATGCCCGGTTGTTTCCCGGGCGTGGTGAGCATCAAAGCGTGTTCGCGCAGCCGGACTGGGACCAGGTGCACAGGGAGATGGCCCGGGTCGGGGTGACGCTGAAGCTGCTGCATGGTGAGTACGCCGGCCGATTCATGCGCCTCTGCGGGTGAGCCGGTGATGGGTTATGACGGTTCTGCCGGACCTACCAGCGGCATGTGTTGGTAACGGGTGTGGCGTCCCGGGTCGGGCATAAGGCGGCGCAGACGGTGGAGGTCGACTGGTCGGGGCCGACGATGCAGTTGGCCGATCCGGCCACGGGCAAGCCCAGGACCGTTTACTTGTTTGTGGCATGCCTGCCTTTCAGCCGGTACGCGTTCGTCGAACCCGCCCTGAACATGAAGCAGGACACCTGGTTGCGCGCCCACGTGGCGATGTTCGAGGCCTTTACCGGTTCGGTGCCGCGGATCGTGCCGGACAATCTGAAGACCGGTGTCATCAAGCATCCCCGCGAGGGCGAGGTCGTCCTCAATGACGCCTACCGGGAGATGGCCGCGCACTATTCGGCGGCGGTGCTGCCCGGGCCGTATCCGAGCACCGAAGGATAAGGCGAGCGTGGAAAACACGGTCGCCCACGTGGCTACCTGGATCATCGCCGGGCTGCGCCGGCAACATTTCACCTCGTTGCCGGAGCTTCGGGCCGCCATCATCGAGCGGGTGGCGGCCTACAATGCGGAGCCGTTCCAGAAGCGGCCAGGGTCCAGGGCCAGTGTGTTCGCAGCCGAGGAGCAGCCCCTGCTGACGGGGTTGCCGGCAGCCGCCTACGAGATCAGTCGGTGGGTCTACGGACGCCGGGTGGGCCGGAACGGGCACGTGGTCTGGGAGAGGAACTACTACTCCGTGCCCTTTGCCAATATCGGCACCACGGTGGACCTGCGGATCACCGATCGGGTGCTGCAGGCTTACAGGGGCACCGAACGGCTCACCAGTCACCTGCTGCTGCCCGAGGGCGCGGCCAACGAGTACCGCACCAACGACGCCGACCTGCCCGCCGGCGAGAAATACCGGCAATGGGACCCGCCCCGCGCTCGGGAATGGGCCGGACGGGTCGGTCCGGCAGCGGTGACCGTGGTCAACCGGATCTTCGAGTCCGTCCCGGTCGACGAGCAGGGCCTGGACGCAGCGCTGGCCGTGCTGCGCCTCTCCCGACGCTACTCGGCCGACCGGGTCGAGGCGGCCTGCCGGCTCGCGTTGGCAGGCCGCGTGCGGTCCCCGCGGTATGCGCACCTGCAGCCGATCCTTGCCACAGAGCAGGACAAAGCCGCCGGGCTCAGGCCACCAAGGGATGAACCAGTCGAACACGGCGGCTACGTGCGCGGCGCCGAATACTACGCAGGCGGCGCCAAATGAGCCGGATCGATACCGAAACCAAACGCAAGCTCCGTGAGATGGGCGCCGCCCCGATGCTGGACGCGCTCGAGGCCCAGGACGAGACGCTCGTGCTCGGCATGGCCTTCGAAGAGCGGCTCCGGCTGATCGTCGACGAGGCCCACTCCGGGTTCAACCACGCCAAGGTCGAGGGCCTGATCCGGCGGGCTGGGCTACGCTACCCTGGCGCGGACCTGCACCGGCTCGACCTCATGGACGAACGAGGCCTGGATCGGAACCTGATCGCCCAGCTCGGCACCTGCTCGTTCATCGAACGGCAGCAAAACGTCGTCTTTCAGGGGTTCACCGGATCCGGGAAGTCCTACCTCGGATGCGCTCTGGCCAAACAGGCCTGCCAGCACCGCATCCGGGCCCACTACGTCCGCATGCCCGACCTGGAAGAGGCCTGGGCGCTGGCGAAGGACAAGCCTCTGGGGGCAACGAAGTTCCTGAAGAAGTACGCGGCCTTCACCCTGCTGGTGATCGACGAATGGCTTCTCGACCACCCCGACGAGGGCATGCGCAGCATGCTGCTGGAGCTGCTCGAGCGCCGGTACGACACGGCTTCGACGGTGTTCTGCACGCAGTACGCCAAGAAAGACTGGCACCAGCGGCTCGGCTCTGGGGTCCACGCCGATGCGATCATGGACCGCATCGTGCACAACACCATCTGGGTCGATACCGGCAACCACAACATGCGTGAACACGCCACTATGACTCAATGAGAAAACGCCGGTGGGAGTCGGTGGCCCCCATACCCTCGGCCGCTGGCCCCCACCGGCAATATCGCTGGCCCCGAAAGGCAAGATCGGGTGGCTTTCAAACCTTCAAATACTCAACTGTTCGCAAACAAGAAGTGGGTCGTTCCGGAAATCCGGAAGGACCCACTTCTTTTGTGAGGAGCTCAGTGCTTAGGCAGATGCCTCAGCGTTAGCGCGGCGGCGAACGACGACCACCGAAGCAGCGCCGGCGGCGAGTGCACCTGCACCGACCAGCGACCACAGAACCAGGCTGGAGTCAGCGCCGGTGTTGGCCAGGCCCGCACCCGCGTTGGCACCATTGTTGGCGCCGGTGTTGGACAGGTCAGCTGCTGCACCTTCGACAGTGATTGTCTGGCTTGCAACCCTGCCGGAAGTAACGCCCGTTGCGGTCAGCGTGTAAACGCCAGGTTCGTCGATGGTCAGCTGAATAGCGAACGCGCCGTTGGAGTCAGCTGTGGTGCTGAATTCCTGGGCGACGGCTGCCACGACGTCGATCTTGCTCGGCACCGAGCGGCTGGCTCCGCCAGCGATGCTTGCTCCGGTGGATGCCGGTCGGGCGCCGGGTGTGACGCGGATGATGAGCCGCTCGCCCGCCAGGAAGCCCCGACCGGAGAAGGTGAAGGTTTCACCCGGGCCAACGACTCCGTCAGAAACGGCAGCGTTGGCGGGCGGTGCCGGGTAGTTGTTGTTATTAACAGCCATGGCAGGCGCAGTGCCCGTCAGTACGATAGTTCCTGCTAGCGCGAGCGCAGCGATAGACTTCTTCAATTTGTCCCCCTGAGACCTTTTCAACACGGATGTCACATACGTTGTGGAGATTCCCCATCCCCATGTGACCGTGGGGCGAATCTCGTGGTTTTACCCATGGAGAGATTACCATCCTGACAAGGGTGTCTCCAAAGTCAATCCACACACTTTACATGCTGTTAATGAGCTGGCTACGCAGCCGGCGCGCATTTTGCTGGGATCGTATCCAAAACTACGTCCTTCAACTCCTGAACTGTTGGCGTTACGGACAGTTTTGGCTCCGTGTGCTGAACGATCTTGCCGAACGTGAAGTCAACGGTTCTGCTCTCGCCCGGGGCAAGGCGGATTGTGACGCTACCCACCGGGCGACCGCTATGCCGATAGGACGAAAAACCCGTTTTCTCACCTGCCACGAACGCTGACTCCACATTTGATTGAACAGGTCCGTACGCGATGACATTCGTCTGCACACTGCCTGCCGGAACGCCGAATGCGCCAGCGCCCGTTACATACTCGGGAAGCGAAGTCGCGGCGTCCTTCGGTGCGGTATTGGTGCTTATAATCCGGACCTTGACCTCGGAGTAACCGTTAGCGGGGCACTCCTCGATGAGCTGCACAGTGCGCTTCACGTAGTAGTCCATTTTTGCGCCCGTGCCATCGTTGAAGTAAACGCCGAACTGCGCAGGGGAGATGCTAGTTCCGGTAATAGAGCCGCCAAGTGGGTATCCGGAGATGACAGCCTCCTCGTTGGCATTGGACGACCACAGAAGAACTCTGCCCTCGGAAGCTCCGCGAGTTATTCCATCAATAAGCTTCTTAGTATCGCCGCCACCGGCTGCAATAGTTGTAAAAACTTCCCGCGCAACACCCGCGAAGTAAACGTCCTGCTGCCCGGGATCTGAGATTTTTGAATAAACGTCAGAAAGTAAGGTTGGAACCACATTCCTTGATGTGAGTTCCGTGGGCAGACCGCCATGACTGGCTTCTTGGAGACTGGGATCGTTGACGCGTACGGGGCCCGTGGCATCCAATATGTAGCTGAGTGCGACGGGGTCTATCGACAGAACGCCGTCTAACTGCTCGCCAGTCTTCGACCTCCACATCGCATGTGCAGTCTGGGCAGCCGACGGAAAGTCGGGGGTGAGGTTGACGTCTTGCATGAACTTGCCCAGGCGCCGTGAGTAGATCTCACTCTGCTCGGGATCTACTTTCACCACAGGATTGAAGGCACCCATAGCGCCCGCACTGGTTTGCGAATCCAGAGAGAGCTTTCCTTTCTCGACATGCAGAACAGCTAGCGCACCCGGAATTCCCCCAGTGGCCCGTGCTTCAGCATTGTTCTGTATGAGCAAGAGGTAACGTCGCGGAGATTGGTCGCCCAACATGGCCGGCAGGACACTTGCGGCGTCCGCGGCGGAGTCGAGGCCTTCCCGCAATGAACTTAGCTGTTCGCGGGCCTTGATGAGTGGTGTCGAGATTTGTGGCATCAGCGCGTCCGCATTGATGCCGTTTAGCCGGTTTGAGGATTGGCGCACAGCTTGAGCGGCCGAAGCGAGTTTGGGCTGTGCCGCGGCTAGCGGTTCGAGATCGAGTCCCTGCTCGCTCGGCAAGAGGGATTTCCAGTCAAGCGTCTTGAAGGTGTCCACCAACGGGGCGGCGCCCAGTCGGGCTACGTCGTCAGCCGATGTTGCGATTTCACTAGTTGCCCGGAAGTTGGCACCAAACCAGGGCATCGCCCCGGCCACCGTCCATAGCGGGTCGGTGGCCGCGTCCCGTGCCCTAGAGGTATGCTCCTGGAGCTCTGCCACTCTTGTCTCTGCCACCTTTGCGTCGTCACGGAGAACGTCGTTCCGGAGCTTTGGGACCAAGACGTTGGCAGCATTCAACTCCGTACTGATGGCTGTTGCCGTGAATCCGAGCCATGCGGCAGCAGCTAAAGCCACTACCGCTAGGCCGCCCACACAAGCGACTACAAGCAGAAGCCGCCTCCGAGGCTTTGAACGGCTGGCGTTGATCATGCCGGCTGAACCCGAAGCGGCCTCCTGTGAATCCGACACGTCTATGCCCGCCCTAGTCCACGGTAGGTCCAACCGGCCGCCCGCCATTTCTCTGGATCCAGAACGTTTCGTCCGTCCAGGATGCGCGGCGATCCCATGCGACTGAAAAGAGCAAAAGGATCGAGGGTCCGATACTGTTCCCATTCGGTTAAAAGAAGCAAAGCATCGGCTTTGGCGATCGCCTCGAACATGTCCGGCTCAAATTGCAGCTCTGGAAACCGCTTGGCAGCGTTCTCTAGCGCTTTCGGATCTGTCACCTGAACCACTGCTCCCTGAAGTTGGAGCTGTGCGGCGATGCTGAGTGCTGGTGAATCCCTGACATCGTCGCTGTCAGGCTTGAATGCGGCGCCAAGGACGGTGATTCTCTTCCCCAACAGTGTTCCGTCACAAAGCTCGCGTGTAAGTTCTACGACTCGCGTTCTACGGCGCATGTTGATGGCATCAACTTCGCGCAGGAAGGTCAGCGCTTGATCGGCACCGAGTTCTCCTGCGCGAGCCATGAACGCTCGGATGTCCTTCGGGAGGCAGCCACCTCCAAAGCCGATTCCTGCGTGAAGGAATTTCCTTCCGATCCGGTCGTCCGCGCCGATAGCGTCGGCCAGGAGGGTGACGTCCGCTCCAGAGGCCTCGCAGACCTCAGCCATGGCATTAATAAACGAAATTTTTGTGGCCAGAAAGGAGTTCGCCGCGGTCTTAACGAGCTCGGCAGTGGGATGGTCCATAACGAGTCGCGGAGTACCGCTTGCCAGCGGCGAAGCGTAAACTCCGTCCAATACTGCGACGGCGGGATGGTCCTCAGAGCCGTCTAGAACTCCATAGACGAACCGGTCAGGCTGCAGAGTGTCGGCGACGGCGTGGCCTTCGCGGAGAAATTCCGGATTCCACACGAGGTGTGAAGTGGGTTCCACTTGCTGCACGAGCCGTGCGAGACGAGCAGCCGTGCCCACAGGAACGGTGGACTTGCCCACCACGACGTCTCCGGGAGACAAATGCGGCAGCAATGCGGTGGCCGCAGCATCGACATACGTCATGTCAGCGCCGTTTTCGCCCTTCTTCTGGGGAGTGCCGACGCAGATAAAGTGAACCTGGCTGCCCTCTGCGGCGGACACATCGGTTGTAAACGTTAGCCTGCCCGTCGCCTGGACATCTCGAAGAAGCTCCTCCAGCCCTGGTTCATAAAAGGGCGCGCGGGCTGCCGAGAGTTCGAGGATCTTTCGCTCGTCGACGTCGATGCCCACAACGTCATGTCCGAGCTTGGCCATGCAGGCAGCATGGACGGCACCGAGGTATCCGCAACCAATCACTGAAATGCGCATGATGATATTTCCTTCCCCAAGAGGGCCGTTGTCCGCAAGGGGACGTTAGTAGGCGCCGGTGCTGTGAAATACAGCGCGGACGGTCCGCAATATGATGATCAGGTCCCCGGCCATTGACCAGTTCTCCACGTAGTACAGATCGAGACGTACAGAATCCTGCCACGAGAGATTCGAACGGCCGCTTACTTGCCAGAGACCGGTCAGACCAGGCTTCACGAGCAGTCTTCGGCGTACATCCTGCTCGTAGGCTTCGACTTCGCGGGGAAGAGGAGGTCGCGGTCCGACAAGGCTCATAGAGCCCGCCAAGATGTTGAATAACTGTGGAAGTTCGTCGAGGCTGTACTTACGTAGGAAACGGCCGACGCGGGTGATTCGAGGGTCGTTCTTGATTTTGAAAAGGATTCCGCTGCCCTCGTTGCGGTGTGACAGTTCGGCAAGCTTTTCTTCTGCATCGACTACCATCGAGCGGAACTTGAGCATGTTGAAGTGCGTTCCTTCGATGCCCACCCGTATCTGTCTAAAAAATACAGGTCCCCGGCTTTCAGTTGCGACCGCTAGGGCGACGATCATCATGATTGGTGCCGTCAGAACTATCAAAGTACCTGAGACCACGATGTCGAACAGTCGCTTGGCTACTCGTTGCCCACCCTCGAGTGTTGGAGTCGTTACATGAATCAGTGGAAGGCCGGCAACCTGCTGTGTATGGATCCTTGGCCCTGCTATGTCGGTGAGGGCAGGCGCCATGATGAGTCCCACGTTGCGTGAAGCCAGCTCCCAGCCCAGATGCCTCAGCGTTTGCGGATGGAGCTGCACACCTGCGGAAACGGCAACTGCGTCGGCGCCGCAAGATTCGATGGCCTCAATAATAGATCCTGCGTCAGGCCTGTGGCCGAGCACGGGAAGCCCACACTCCAGCTCCAGACCCCGCCCTTCCGGGGCTCCCGGGACATAGGCAGCTATGGGGAGATATCCGGCGTGCTTGGCCGTCTCGAGGGAAGATGCCAAGTGCGCGACAGCACTTGGCCCCCCGAGCAGAAGCAGCCGAGACATACTGTGACCTCGCTTGCGATTGATATTGAGGTGTTGCCTGATCAGCCATCGCCCTATTAGCAGGCCTAGTAGCCCTACCGGAAGCGCAACTCCAACATATCCCCGCGCCGTGTCGACACGAAAAACGTAGGAGACAATGGCGATCAAGCCGAACAACCAGAGCGAAGCGGCAGCAACGCGTTTATATTCGTCCGGCCCGGCGCCGAGTACGCGTGTTTGCCGGCTGTTCCAAGCACCGAGCATCAGCCACCAGACGACGGCTAGTGCCACGGACAGCCAGGCGTACGTAAATTCCTGACCGGCTACTACAAAATCCGGTTCAAGGCCGAACCGGATGATGTACGCGCCGACCACTGCCCAAATGACGACGAACGCATCAACGACGCCCAGGAGGCGAGAAGATCGTGTACGCCAATCAGCGCCCGCAGGCATCAAGTTTCCCCCAGATTTAAAGCGAATTCACCGAGAGTCCGGCGTCATGAACAACTTGGTCTAACCCCGTATAGTCGCGAGGTTTTCCCGATACCATTCGACTGTTGTTTGAATTCCTTCTCGAAGTTCAATGGAAGCCGACCAGCCAGCCTTTGTCAGCGCAGATACGTCAAGCAGCTTACGCGGCGTCCCGTCAGGCTTGGAGGCATCCCATTGGATGTCGCCTTGATATCCGACGGCTTCTGCAACCATGGATGCGAGCTCCTTGATGGTGATGTCAGCGCCGGTCCCAACGTTGACCTGTGAAGGCCCGTCATAGTTCTCCAGAAGGTGGAGGCAGGCCGCGGCCATGTCATCAACATGGAGGAACTCTCGCCGCGGAGATCCTGTACCCCAGTTGGTAACGGTTTCTGCTCCCGCGCGGGCCGCTTCGTCGTAACGCCGGATCAGGGCAGGAAGGACGTGCGACCCATTCGGTGAGAAATTGTCGCCCGGGCCGTAAAGATTAGTCGGCATCGCCGATATCCACGGAAGACCGTACTGTCGGCGGATCGCCTGAATCTGCATGATTCCGGCGATTTTTGCTATCGCATAAGCGTCATTGGTGGGCTCAAGATGCCCCGTGAGCAGCGAGTCTTCACGGATCGGTTGCTCAGCAAGTTTGGGGTATATGCATGACGATCCGAGGAAGAGCAGGCGTTCTACACCGTGCTCACGGGCCGCATCGAGCACATTCACCTGGATGCGGAGGTTGTCGCTCAGAAAATCGACGGGGTACGTGTTATTCGCCAGGATGCCACCCACCTTGGCGGCAGCAAGTACGACGTAGCGCGGCTTGCTCTCTGAAAAGAATGCGAATACGGCGTCACGATTCTTCAGATCGAGTTCCGCTGATGTGCGTCCCACAAGGTTGGTGAAGCCTTCATTCTGAAGGTTTCGCCAGATTGCCGAGCCAACCAAGCCCCGGTGACCCGCAACGTAGAAGGTCGCCGAACGATCAAGTAGCGTCGGCACGAAGTCCAAATGTGGCGCCATCAGTTCTTCCAGCTATCCAGGCCGACGGTGTCGATCCAGTGGTTGCCGGCATGCTTCAAAGCCTCGATGTCAGCGTCCACCATGATGCGCGCAAGTTCTGGCGTATGGACCGATGCCTTCCAACCGAGTTTTTCCTGCGCCTTGGAAGCGTCGCCTACAAGCGCGTCTACTTCGGTAGGCCGGAGGTAGCGCTCGTCGAAACGTACATGATCTTCCCAGTTCAACCCGGCATGTTCAAAGGAAATCTGGAGGAAGTCACGCACCGTGTAATTGCCACCCGTCGCGAGGACAAAGTCGTCCGGTTCGTCAGCTTGGAGCATTCGCCACATGCCTTCGACATACTCGGCCGCGTAACCCCAGTCACGTACTGCATCCAGATTGCCCATGTAGAGCAGATCCTGTTTTCCAGCCTTAATGGCGGCAACAGCGCGAGTGATCTTGCGCGTCACGAACGTTTCACCACGGCGGGGGGATTCGTGGTTGAAGAGGATTCCGTTCACCGCAAACATCCCGTAAGCCTCACGGTAGTTCTTGGTGATCCAATAGCTGTACACCTTGGCTGCACCGTAAGGAGACCGCGGGTAGAACGGCGTGTCCTCGTTCTGAGGAGGGGGCGTAGCACCAAACATTTCAGAAGAGGATGCCTGGTAGAACTTCGTTTCGATTCCGGACAAGCGAACTGCCTCCAAGAGCCGGATTGTTCCGACACCCGTCGTGTCCGCGGTGTGTTCCGGTTCATCAAACGAAACCCGAACATGAGACTGTGCCGCAAGGTTGTAAACCTCGTCCGGCTTGATCTCGGCGAGTAGCGTTACTAGTCGCGCACCGTCACTCAAATCGCCATAGTGAAGGAAGAGTTTGGCCTTCGGGTCGTGTGGATCAACATACAAATGATCTACTCGTGCCGTGTTGAACGTTGAAGCTCGGCGTATCAACCCATGAACCTCATAGCCCTTTGCAAGCAAGAGTTCGGCCAAGTATGACCCGTCTTGTCCAGTTATGCCGGTGATCAGTGCGCGCTTGGTCATAGTGCCCCCGTGTAGCGAAAAGTTTGGCGTGTTGCCAGAGAATAAGAATCGCCCGGCCTATCGACCGCGCGACGATGCCAGACTCATGATGAACTCATCATACTGGGCGATCGCCGATGCTTCCGACAATGTTTCCTGCCTGAACTGAAGCCCACTTTTGCCGAGGGCTCGGGCCAATTCCGGCCGCGACCCTAGTTCCTCGGCGGCATTTAGTAATGACTCAGGGGCGGCCGCATCAACCCGGATGCCACCGCCTGAGGTTGTAATTTCTGCAGCCGTCACGCTTCCTTCGTCCGTCGCTGCGATGACAGGAACACCCGCATTGAAATAGGAAGTCAATTTGCTGGGCACGGCCATGTCACGGACCCCAGGCAGTTCATTGACGAGGAGGATGTCAGCGGCGGCCAGTGCTACCTGAAAATCATCTCCCGGAAGGGGATCGACAAAGTCTAAGTTGCGGATGTCCAGGGAAATGGATTCTAGGAATTTTCGTTGGTTTCCGTCGCCCATAAGCACAAACCGCACCGAACTTCTGTGGTCCTGGGCAAGGCGGGCAGCCTGAACGACGTTCTCGAGCCCCTGCTTCTTTCCCATGTTGCCGGCGTGGAGAACTACGATGTCGTGACGGGACCATCCGAGCTTTTCGCGCATTTCTTCCAGGCCGGCGGTGGGCGACTCCGGTAGATGGGTCCAATTTCTTATGACGCGAGTACGGGCTCGCTCTACTCCGAGTTTCGTCACCAGATAGTCCTGAAATCGCTCGTGAATTGCCACGACACCGTCGGTCGCTCGCAATATCAGTGATTCGACTCTTGCCATCCCTGTGGCGGCTAGTTTTGAGCCAGTCTGTGTCTCGACAACTCCGCGGCTGTAGATATCCTGCACCCACGCAGCGATGGCTGGTCGTCGCCGGCTCAGTCGGCCACGCGTGATAGCTAGAGCACTCGAGAAAAGGGCCGGGCTGACCACTACTATGACGTCTGGGTTGTTCCAGTTCGCAAGGACCGCTCGCACCCCAAAGCTCAGTTCCATGTGCATGCGCGGAAGTGTCTGGGGTTTCTTAGGAACGAAGTGACGAAGGCGCCTGACTTCGACACCGTTGATGACTTCGTGTCGCTTCCATCCCTTGTACTCAGAGTTGATTCGCCACTCTGGGTAGTGGGGGTAGCCGGTAATCACGCGGACAGTGTGGCCAGCCGAAACTAACGCTTCCGCAAGTCGGGCGGTGTAGGGCGCGTTACCGGTTGGCTCGGGTGTGTAGTTCAGGCCAATGATGGCTATGCGTAGTTGCTGGTTCACAGGTGCAATAATAAGTCCTATCCAACAAGGCATATTTATGGGGGCATGCTGTGCCAGAATCAAAAGTGGGCGTGGACAGGGACGAGCATCAGACGGTACCGGTCATTGATCTCTCCAAAGCTCCGGGTGAGCGAGCAGCTTGGGGTCGTCGTACAGGCTCGGTGTATCTTTGGGCGGCCGTCGAACTGTTGTTTGTAACAAACCCGTGGCAGATTTCGTCCTCCCTCAGGGTGCGGGCCCTCCGATGGTTCGGTGCGGACATCGGAAGAGACGTGGTATTCCGTCCTCGAACCCGCGTGAAATTTCCATGGAAGTTGAGGATCGGCGACCGGGCTTGGATCGGCGAGGGCGTCTGGATACACAATCAGGATGAGGTTTACATCGGACACGACGTAGTCGTGTCGCAGGAGACGTTCATCACTACAGGCAGCCATGCGCATCGTGCCGATATGGCTTTGTTGACGAAACCGGTCGAAATCATGGATGGCGCTTGGGTCACGTCTCGTTGCGTTGTAACAGGGGGGGCGATTATTGGACGCTCCGCTCTCGTCAAGCCCATGACCGTAGTCTCGGGCACTGTTGAACCCGGTGTGATCTTTGGAAACATTGCGCCTACGGCGCTTGGCCCTCGATTCTCGAAACAGCACTGCCCATGAGAGGCGACGGATTCGTGACTGAGGCACTTCCTATTACCGTTCTGGTTCAGACGAAGAATGAGGCCGTCGGAATCAGCGCTTGTTTGAAAGGTCTGCAGGCGTTTGACGAAGTTATCGTCGTCGATTCCAACAGTACTGACGCAACTGTTGAGATCGCGCAGTCGCTAGGTTTCAGAGTTGAAAACTTCACCTGGAATGGTCTCTACCCAAAGAAGAAGCAGTGGCAGCTTGAAAACCTTGCAACGCGTAATGACTGGATTCTGTTTATTGACGCTGATGAGGTCCCTACAGCCGAGCTAATCGCAGAACTCCACCGGCAGAAAAACGCCATGAGAGATGGGCGGGTCAGCGCGTTTGACATCCCGCTTGACTATGTTTTTTCCGGGCGAGTTCTCAGATATGGGCATCGTGTGGTGAAACGGGCCCTGGTCCAGCGGCAGAAAGTGCATTTTCCCGTTATTGATGACCTCGACGCGCCTGGCATGGGCGAACTCGAGGGGCACTACCAGCCGGTTACCTCCGGAGGTGCTAAGCAACTTAGGGGCGCCATCCGACATGACGACAAAGATCCCGTGCGGACGTGGTTTGACCGACACAACCGATACTCGGATTGGGAGGCCTTCCTGAGGACGCGTCCCGAAGTGAAAGATGAGGCAGCGAAGAGGCGAAGCCGTCAGGGGCGGATCTTTGACAAGGTTCCGTTCAAGCCACTGGCCTTTTTCGCTTACGCCTACGTAGCGCGTCGGGGTTTTTTGGATGGACGTCCCGGTTTGGACTATGCAATTGCGCTCTCTACATATTATTGGCAGATTGGTCTTAAAGTCAGAGAACTCAATCGTGCCGGTGATGACCGCGGGAACGGTACGGACGCGTCATGAGGATCCTGCAGATCGGAGGGATGGCAGGCCCGGGGCCGATCGCCGGTGGCGTCTGGCGCGTGGCCGAAATGCAGGCTCTCGCCCTAGCCGATGCAGGGCACGACGTTACACTGGTTGGCGAGTGGCTAGATAACCAGCCCCCTTCTTCGGCCAATCGACGCTTGTTGAGCGTCAGGCCACTGTTCCCAGGGGCCGGCTACAGGGCCTTGTTCGCAAAGGATCTTCACGCAACGCTCAAAGAATTCTCCGATGTAGACGTTGCACACATCCACTTGGCACGAGACTACACTTCAACGCGCTCGCTCGCCTTCATGCGCAAACAGGGCGTGCCGACAGTAGTCCAGACACATGGCATGATATCGACGCCCAGCAAGGCTGCCACAAAGGCCTTTGATTCTGTTTTCAAGCGACTGTATCTGACGGCTCCATCAAAGTGGCTTGCCCTTACTCTCGCGGAACGCGTGGCCTTAGTGGACTACGGCGTGGATGAGTGCAACGTAACGGACGTTTCGAACGCCGTTTCGCGTCCTTCTCGCCAATGGACTCTGGGGCCGTCCCGTCTCTTCTCATTTGTCTCAAGATTGCACCCGAGAAAACAAGCAGACGTATTCGTCCGGGCAGGCCTTGAAGTGCTGTCTGAGGGTGGGCAAGCAGAATTTACGGTCGCCGGACCCGATCAGGGGCACGGTGGCGTCGTTCGCCAGTTGATAGAATCTTCGTCTGCGCGTGAAAAGTTCTCCCTCGTTGGGCCTATCGACCATGACTCGGTACAGCAACTGCTGGCCGAAACCTATGCGCTTGTCCTGCCGTCCCGAGACGAAATTGCACCAATGATAGTGCTTGAGGCTTGCGCTATGGGAGTGCCGGTCGTTCTTACATCTGATTGTGGCCTGGCAAAAATTGTTTCTGATTACGGCGCAGGGCTGGTAGTAGAACCTGATGATCACTCAGTCGCAAAAGCAATGAAGGCCCTTCTAAAGTCCCCGGACTTGGCGCAGCAGCTGAGCGGCAATGCGCGTCGTCTCTTTGAGGAGCGCTGGTCCACTCCCGCACTGGTTGGTCAGCTTGAGTGCATTTATGCTGAAGTTTCCGAGCCGTCTGGTAATAGCCTGTGATTCGCGAGGGCGTGGCACTGGGAACGACAACATCGACCGTTCTCGTCGCAGTACTAGTTTCGTGTCTTAGCCTGCTTGCTATCAAGCGGTTGGGACGTCAATCGTGGCCATTGATTGTTCCTGGGACTGCGACCTGCCTGGTGGCCCTCATCTATGTCTTTTGGCCGAGCCTTTCTGACGTAATCCAAATTGGATCCTTGGAGGAACGAGTTTGGTTTAGTGCGGATCCCAACAGTGGTCTAGCGATTTTTGCTGTCGCATCCGTGGGACTGGCTAGCGGGCCTCTTGTTGTTGGGCGCCAGCGGACTCTTGCCGCAGTTGTTCCCAAACTGGCCGACACCATACGGCCGG
Organism: Arthrobacter sp. OAP107; assembly: GCF_040546765.1. Taxonomy (NCBI): domain Bacteria; kingdom Bacillati; phylum Actinomycetota; class Actinomycetes; order Micrococcales; family Micrococcaceae; genus Arthrobacter; species Arthrobacter sp. OAP107. The sequence goes on from NZ_JBEPOK010000001.1 coordinate 883,003, forward strand.
GCTTCGCTCTAGCCGCCGGATCGCTCCTTATTGCTTTTTACATATACATTCGCGGGTTTGATCTCCTGCTGGACAGGGAGAACTACTTGGGAGCCATAAACGTAAGTGCGTTTGCTCCCTTGATAGGCCCGCTTCTTCTTGGGGCTATGGTATTCAGCGGACTGGCTTTCTGTAGCGCCAGCGGTCTGCGCAGGCTTCCTGCCATTGCTCTTATAACCGTAATAGTCGCGGTGGTCACTGCCACGGGAAGCCGCAGCCTGGGACTCTATCCGTTGATTCTTATCACTGTGGCCGCTGTCATGCGTGGCCGGGTCGGCAAGATTTCCTTGGGTATCGCCGTAACTCTCGCATTCATGGGTCTCAACGTAGCGCTTGCGGCACGGAGTTTGGACCGCCATGGGTTGCTTCCATATGTGGACTTCTTGGTTAGTGATCCTGCGATTATTACTGATTGGGAAAGATCGACGGGGGCCATACGCAACATCGTCTCATCCGTGCCTCTGGCCGGAACCGTGCTTGAACAAGGTGGATTCAGCTTGGACAACCTGCGGTTGTCTTTAGACCCTTTTGGGGCGGAAGCCTGGTCTGCAGTATCGGACCAACTCCGAATTCATGCGTACGTGCCTTATACTGCCTTTGGGGAACTGGCATTAATATCGTTTCCTGCCCTGTTTCTTGGTTGCTTCTTGTTCACGTCTGGCTGCGCTTGGATCTGGAAAGATCTTCATACGCGAGGTCACCACCTATGGGCCATTGTGGCTTTAGCGATCCTCTTACTTTCCTATATGCAAATGTTGCAATACAACTTGCGGTCAACAACACGGCTGCTTTATTTCATTCTGCTCTTGTATTTGGGGGTACGTGCGTTCGCTCTGGCAAGTGGTAGTCGGTCCAATTCAAGAACAATGAGGAGGTCATCGCCTCCCGATAAGTTAGAGGCCCGCCTGAGTGTCGGCCGGAAGAGAGGTGCACCGTGATCAACCTAGGCATACTGCAACCATACGTGCCAATGTACCGGGTTCCTTTTTTTGCCGGCCTCAATGAACGCCTGGCAAAGTCGGGAGTGTCCATGACGGTGCTGGCCGCGCACCCCGTCGGCGAGCAGCATATGCGGGGCGATGCTGTGTCCACCGATTGGGTTGAACATGTCGAGCGGCGAGAGCTGCGATTTGGTGGCAAGGCCGCTACATTCTCGTTGCAGCGCAGGCACTTTGCCGATTTTGACGGACTCATCCTGCCTCTGGAAGGCACTTCGGTGGATATCCCACGGGCTCTGCATTACCGTGCTATGCACAGTGGTCTGAACATCGGACTCTGGGGTCACGTTAAGTCCTACGTCAATGACCCGAATATCATTGATGCGGCCATCGAGAGATGGCAGATGACTCACTCCGACCATGTTTTCGCATACACTCCGTCTGGCCGTGATTATGCCGTAGCTCGAGGCATTCAGCCTGATAAAGTGACGACCGTAATGAACTCCGTCGATACGTCGACGATTTCGGAACAAATGGCACGTGGCGCATCGGCCCCGGTTGAAGGTATTGCGGGCGCCGGGCGCAGGGACAAGACCTTCGCCTTCATTGGGGGCCTGGACCAGAGCAAGCGGATCGATTTTTTGGTGCAGGTCCTCGACCGGCTTTGGATAGATGATCCCGAAATCAAAATTCTTGTTGCCGGCCGAGGAAGTCAGGAGCATTTGCTGCGTCGGGCTGTTAATCGCGGTCAAGCCACATTACTCGGATATGCAGATGATCATCTGAAGTCGGAGATTGCTATCTCCTCACGTGCAATTCTTATGCCGGGCAGGATTGGGTTGGTGGCGGTTGAGAGCCTGGCAATGGGAATACCAATTCTGACTACTGATTATCTGTACCATGCGCCAGAGTATGATTATCTCGTGGCGAATGACAGCGTCTTTGTCTCGCCGGACACGCTAACTGATTTTGTTAGTCTTATCCATAGAGTCGCGGCCATGGCTCATGTCTATCCCAAGGTATGGACTACGCCCTCTATTACCAGCATGATTGATAATTTCACTTCCGGAGTGTTGCAAATGCTGAACGGTGAACGCGGCACTCCGGACGATGCGAATAGCATCGGCAGTAACAGGCGCTGAAATTGTATGGAACAGATGTGCCGCGTTTTGCGCGTCGGCCGCTTGGGCATTCTGCGGTCTTAAAGATGGTTTTGGTAAAGCAAGAGTTGAGGAGTTTTGATGCGCTGGAATCGCGGTCGAATAGTATCGTTGGTGAAACTGCACGCATGGCAAACGGTGAGCCGTGCCAAATCGCTTAGGGAATTCCTCCTGGATGCGCGGCGTTACTGGTCGCTAAGTACTCCATCAAGCAACAGTGCCTTGGCGAAGTTGGATGCTCGCCAGCTTGAGTGCCAAGTGACTAAGGACTACCACCGGATTGAGAAGGGTTTGGCGCTGGCAAGTCCCAAACGACCTTTCGGAGCGGACGCTCATTCGCGACTGCAAGTAGCCCTTCCGAAGGACAGGACCCCGTTGTTGAAGGACGAAGCATTTGCAAGTCACGCGGCGACTGCCATTGATGCTTTGAAGCGCTGGAATGACTCAGGGCAGATCGACGATGTCGTTAGTCCGGTCGCAGCCAGTTTGCCAACGTTCGACATCGACGAAGATAATCTAACTGCCTTTTTCGAATCGAGGAGAAGCGTCCGCGCCTTCGACCCCACCCAACCTGTCGATCCTACTGTCGTGATGAAGGCCGTGCGGTTGGCTGGCAACTCCCCTTCGGTTTGTAACCGACAGGCTTGGAAAGCCCATCTTTTCACTGGCAAGAATGATGTGGCCCGCATAATGCGCCATCAGTCCGGGAACCGCGGTTTCGGCCCGGATGCGGCAGGGGTCCTTATCGTCACCGCGAACGTTGAGCTGTTTAGCGGGTCCGGCGAACGAAATCAGAGGTGGATAGACGGCGGGTTGTTTGCGATGAGCTTGGTCTATGCCCTCCACGGGCTCGGCATTGCAACCTGCATGCTGAATTGGTCGAAGGGCAATAAACCTTCCGACGCCCTACGTGCAGAGGCTGGTCTAGAAAAGTCGGAAGACATCGTCGTTCTGATTGCTGTCGGCCATCCAATTGAAGATCATCGGGTGGCCAGATCGCCTAGACGGAGCCTCACAGATACTTTCGTTCACCATTCAGCCTGACACCGTTCGGTCCGGTAAAATCTCGCGCCTCACACCGATCGGCGGAGGCGGCGGTCAATCGTTTAAGGATCCAAATTGAAGTCCCAGCAACCAATCATGATTGTACTCACAGGTGCATATGGCAATATCGGCGACGCAGTGATACGGCGCCGCGTTCTCAACTGGGTGCGCGACCTTGGAGAGATTCATGCTTATGTAGGAAATGCGCCCGGGGGCTGGATCGAGCAGATGGGCTTTGAACCGGATGACCGCGTCTACTCAGCGGCCTCCTCCTTCAGTTGGATGAAACTGGTCTTCGCCCCCCGGCGGCCGAAGGCTCTGGTGTTTGATCCGGGGGAGATTAGCTTGGCACGCAACAGTATCCGGAGCGAGCTGCTGACACTAGCGTTGACGTTTCTTGTTCGTATGCGTGGCGGAGTTGTGGTCCGGCCGCCTAGGGGCATCAGCCAGTCGAGCGGACTGGGCTTGTTTGTGCATCGGCTCGGTGCACGCTTTGCAAAGATCAATTTGTGGCGGACACAGCGTAGCTTCGACATTGTCGGAGATGGAAGCGTAGTGCCCGATACCGCCTTTCAAGAGCCGTTCGTCCCTGGGCTACCTTGGGACCAGCGTCGCACTCTTGTGATTAGCATGAGAGGAAAGAGAAAATTCCCATCGGACGCTTGGTTCTCGTCTATGGATCTCTTGGCTCAGGACCATGGGTATTGTGTGGTAGTACTAAGCCAGGTACGGGAGGATGAAGAGCGTAGCCGGGAAATTGCCGAGCGGTTGAAGGGCCGTCATCTCGAGTGGGGTTCCAGGAGCGATCTCGATCATGAGCGCCTTGTTCGCGGAGTCTACAGTGAATCGGCCGTTGTGATTAGCGACAGGCTTCATGTTTTGGTGCTGGCCGCTGTGGCGGGTTGCATACCCATCGAGGTCTCCGACTCGCCTCGGACGAAAGTATCCGAGCACTTCGCACAAATTGGCGTGCACAATATGGTGATCGATAGCGCCATTCATTCTGCGGAAGATATAGTTCGGAGGGCGAAGGACGCATGTCGCCAGCGCAGTCGGACCCAGCGGGCTTTGAGCGTGGCAAGAGAGCTATTGGACATCGAAGAGATGAGGATCAAAGGCGCCATCGACAAAACCGCTTTAGTGGCTTCGGCTTCTGATGTCGGATGACTTTTGTGACTCATGGCCTCCCAGCCTCTGTCGGGCTTCCGATAGATGGGACCTTCCGGAAGTCTTGGTGGGGTAAGAAAGGATGCTAGGTAGTTTTTCCTGGCTCGCTGGGGGTCGGATCCTTTCCGCACTAATTCAGATGCTTAGCTTGGGGCTCTTTGCAAACTGGGTTAGCCCGAGCACGTTTGGAATAGTCGCGTCCGTAACGGCAATTGCCGTCATACCTCAAAACTTATTTGACTTTGGTATATCGACATATATTGTGCGTCACAGGGCGGCAGACCCAAATGATGGTACCGTCACATTCGCCCTGAGGATTTCCGGGCGTATCTCGATACTTCTGGGCGTGGCATTTATCGTCACGTTGGGTGTTCTTGGGCTGTGGATCGACCCACTATATGCCTGGCTGCTTCCGCTGGCGCTTTGGGTTGGCGCGGAACGCAACGCGGAAGTGTGGATGGGGATTGCTTTGGCGGACGGGGACGCCAAGCTCAGTGTCGCGTCGTTGCTCGGAAGACGAATTGGTTCCCTCATGCTCTTGGTGACCATTCAATATTTCACCTCGTTACCCGAATTGGCCTATTCTGTATCGTTGGGGATGACGTCCTTGGTGGCAGCGGCGGTCGGACGTCATATCCTTCGGCCTCGCCTGCCCAGAAGGCGTAGAATGACCCTGCGGTCGCTGATAGCTACGACTTGGCCGTACTGGCTTCATTCAACAGCGACACAAGTTAGGAATGTTGACACCGCGTTGGTGGCCGTTTTCGCGAGCCCTGCGCAGGCCGGCTTCTACGCAGTGGCGAGCCGCTTGACAAATCCCCTTCGTATTCTTCCTTCGTCGCTGGCTGCAGTTGTTCTACCAGCTGTCGCGCGTACGCAAGGTGTTGTCAACAAGCGCACTGCCGTCGTCATCGCTTACATGATCGGTTCCATGGCAGCATTTTATTGCCTAATTGCAGTGCTAGTCCCCTGGGTAGTGCCACTAGTGCTGGGTGACGTGTACTCATCAGCGGTCACGCCCATCCAGATAGTATGTTTCGGGCTCGTGTTCGGAGCGTCCGCTTCGATACTCGCCTCATTGTTGCAGGCAAAAGGATTTGCAAAAGCGGTCAGCTTTTCCTCGCTCGCAGCGTCCCTATTCTGCGTTCCGGCGATAACCTTGGGGTCCGTGTATTGGGGAGCGGCAGGCGCGGCCATCGGGCTCGTATCTTCGTTCGCGGTCCAGACTCTCGCCCTTGTTTTCCATCTATGGAAGGTGACCCGCGGTGGCTCCGACTTCAAGTGACAGCCTTGTGACATTCTAGGAGATTCAATGTTCGATGTGTGCATTATCGGGGGCGGAACGGTTGGCCTCTTTCTTGCTGCACAGCTGTCGAAGGACGGCAAGAAAGTTTTAATCCTTGAGTTGGGGTCGCATTCAGGTTTAGACCGGCGGGCAGTGGTTGGATCTAATCCACAGTCTGGGGGCCATATTGGTGCGGCGGCGAGTGCATGGACCACCGGCTTGGGTGGATCCAGTCAACTATGGGGCGGACAGTTGTGGCCTTGGCAGGAGTGGGAATTCACGAGAACTGGTCCTGGAGGGGGACCCATTTGGCCAATTGGAAAACAAGATCTGTCGAAACATTATCGGGGCGTGCTGAATGTGTTGGGTCTGTCTCAGGGCCATTCCATCATTCATGACATGGGACGGCCACCGACTTGCCCGAAAGTAGATCTTGGAGACGACTTCAGCGTCCGATATTCAACGTGGATGGGGGCACGTGCAAGAAACCTTGCACGGAATTCGGCGGTCCAGAAGCAACTTAGAAGTGTCAACATTGTGACCGGAGCTGCCGTTCACGGGTTGGAGATCTGTCACGACGGGTCGACCGACGTTCAATACTCCAGAGGCAACGAAGATTGCAGTTTGAGGGCCCGGCAGGTCGTGCTCGCGGCAGGAACACTGGGCAACTCCCGCATCCTTTCGAGGTGCTCCTTTGTAAGTGGCTCCGATTTGGTCGGCAGCGGATTCATGGACCACGTGTCGGCCCGCGTTCTGAAGCTGGATGTCACGGACTGGGACCGCTTCTTGGATGTTTTCGCATACAGGCGCTACAAAGGCGTACTGGCTGCGCCTAGAATAGTTCCACATCCGCAGTACTTGGCGAACCGGGACATTGTGCCATCGTATGCTCACTTTGAGATTGCGAGCGCTCCAGGCGGAATGGTCGATGTTGCGAAGAGTTTCAGGGGTGCTCGTCAAGGCAACGGACCTTACCCCAAGGCAATCGAGATGTTAGACGCTGGTCGGCGGGACTTTTGGCCGACTGCCTCAGCCGTTGGACGAAGTCTCTTGCGACATGAACGGCCGGTCCTGAAGTCGAGTACGGTGTATTTAAGGATCGATGCCGAACAACCGCACCGTCCGGAAAATTTCATCGCTTGGAACGGGAGTAAACCGTATGCTTCCCGGGACCTCAATCTAGAGATGAAGTGGCACGTCGGTACTCGCGAAAAAACAGCCATTGAAGTCATGAAAAAAGACGTAGAGGCAGTGCTGGATCGTTTTAATATTGGTGGGAGTTTCGAGCCGCTAAGGAACAAATTTGAAATCACGGACACTTACCACTTGATGGGTGGGACTGCCATGCAGACCGCGGCCCGCCCTGGCGTGGTTGACAAGGAATGTCGCGTTTTGGGATCTCAGAATGTATTCGTTGCCGGGGCATCGGTGTTTCCGAGTGGTGGGATGGCGAACCCCACATTCACAGCGCTTGCTCTTGCTCACAGATTGGGGGAGCAGCTTGGCTGACTACTCGATGTACACACGTATCGGAACCGATGGTCCAGTCACATCCAGAATCGGGTTGGGTGTTGCGACACTCATGCGTGAAGGGCGTTCGTCGCGGCGTCTTTCCGTGATCGAAGAAGCCCTGGAAAGCGGAGTTCGGCATTTTGACGTGGCCCCTTTGTACGGTCTGGGGGCGGCTGAAAAGGAACTCGGACGTGCGCTTGAGCAATGCGGGCATGACACTACAGTGGCTACAAAATATGGGCTCCAGCCGTCGCGGGCAGCGCAAATGCTGAGCGCCGTACAGGGACCCATCCGACGAATGCTCAAGGCTAGCCCAGGTCTGCGCAACTTGGCGCGCAGCTACGGTGGATCATCTGGGGTAGAGCCAGTGCCGTCTATTGATGACTTGAATTCAAGCGTCTTGCGAAGCTTGGACCACCTAAGACGAGAAACCGTGGACCTCCTACTGCTACACGAAATTGCGTGGTCACATGAGTGGGCCGAAGTATGGCTTAGAGCCTCCACGACAGATGGACGCCGCTATCGTGAACTTGGAATCGCTTCTCGACGTGAACTCCTGCCGAGTTACCCCGAGTATGTTGTATCTGGCAATCACCCAATTCAGACGGAATCGAATCCCTTTGAGACGAGAGAGGAGTATTTTCGTTCGATTCGTTATGGACTCGTATCCGGTCATTTTAATATGTTAAATTCCTTTCTTGCAGAGGACGCTCCAAGCAAGGCATCTCTCGAGCGATTGACAGGGGCTCCGCTCAGAAGTGCTGCAGACTTGGTTGTATTTCTTTGCGGACTACAGCTCGCGCGGTCTAGTGACTCAATTGTGCTGATCGGTTCTACCAAGCCGAAAAACATTCAAAGTGTCTGGAACGGAGTTGCAGCTCATGGCCCGTCAATTGCTGCCTCAATTACGCAAGTTGACGCTCTGCTAAAACCGCTTCGTGCGGCGATCACCCCCTAATTCGACTAGGTACTACGTGGGGATCAGATCGAACCCGAAGGGTGCGGCGAGGTCTGCGCTCTCGATTGGGTATGATTCATCCCAGCGGCGTGGAGACCTTAGTTGAACTCAGTTAAACGGCTCGTCGCATTTGAGGGTATAATCGCGGTCTGAATCCGCCGGTTTCGAGGAGTGACCGGGCGATGTAGTTGGCAAGGTTGCGGAAGCCGAGGGCGGAGCCACGGAGGTGTTCGAGCCGGTCATTGAGTGCTTCTGTAGGCCCATTGCTGGTGCCGGGCCGGTCGAAGTATGCGAGCACGTCCCCTGCACGGCGTTTCAGTGTCCGGCCGAGCGTAGTGATCTCGGTCAGCGCAGCGGAAACGCCCGCACTGATCGCGCCGATCAACGCTTGCATGAGCTTGCTTGCCTCGAGTGCCGTCAGGATCGCCGTAGGCGGCGATGACGCGCTGTTAGATGCCCCAGGTCGCTTCGACTTCGGCATAGTTGTCCGCGGCGAACAGGGCCTCCAACCTATCCTTCTGCTTGTCGGTGAGCAGATCGTGCCCGGTGTGAAGGATCCGGCGGACGGTGTAAAGCGGGTCCCCGGACCGTCCGCGGTGCCCAATGGTCTGCTGCTGAACGCTCTAACGACACCTGTCTAGGGCATCGCCGGCAAGACGGACGACGTGAAACGGATCCATGACCTCGACCGCGTCCGGGAGCTCCTCGGCGGCTGCGGTCTTGAACCTGGTGAACCCATCCATCGCCACGACCTCGATCCCGTCCCGCCAGGTCTTCGGTCGCTCTGCGAGCCAGGCTTTGAGGACCTGTTTCGAGCGGCTCTCGACCATGTCCAGCAACCGCACCGGGCGGGTCCTGTCGCGGACCGGGGTGAGGTCGATGATCACCGTGACGTACCTGTCCCCGCGCCGGGTGTGCCGCCAGACATGCTCATCAACGCCGATCACGGCCACTCCGTTGAACCAGGCCGGGTCCTCGATCAACACCCGCTTGCCTTCGGCCAGGATCGCGCTGTTCGCGGTATGCCAGGACACGCCCAGGCCCTCGGCGACGCGGGCGACGGTGAGGTGCTGGCACACGATGCCCTCCAGCGCCCAGCGCAGCCCGCGCCGGGAGATCTTCGCCCGGGGCTGCACGGCTTCGGAGATGTCCTGCCGCCACACCCGACCTCACCGGGTGCACTTGTAGCGGCGAATGCTCGGTTATTGCGGAAACTTAACCGCGCGACGTTCACTCTCTGGCTGAGTGCCTCGACGGGCGTTCCGAGTGTGAGGCGGAGCAACGTCAGACTCAAGCGCCACCCCGGCCTCAAGCAATGGAAGTTGTGGCTTTTGCGCTCGCTCGCTCGTGAACTCTGTCGATGAGTAATAGCTATACGTGTAGGCGTCCGGACCCTTGGCCGGGATGCGGTTCAGTACTACACCGAGCAAGGACGCATCAACAAGCTCCAATGATGCAAGAGATTTCTCGAGGTCTTGTCGTTTTACTACTTGGGCGCCCGCGATGAGGACGACTCCGCCGACGCACGGCGCCAGGACCGCCGCGTCAGTAACTGGTAGTAAAGGGGGCGCATCAATTACGATCGCGTCGAATGCAACTTCGAGCCTAAGCAGGAGCTGCTTCATTGCATCCGAACCAAGTAGTTCACTCGGGTTCGGCGGTATAGCTCCAGACGTCAGTACGAACAGCTCTTCGTTGCCCCACGGTTGAAGCAGGTCGTTCACATCTACTTCGCCTAGTAGGGCTGTCGTAAGGCCGGCGTTTTTCTCCAATCCCAGGTACTCACTAACCATGGGACGGCGAAGATCCGCGTCGATGAGGCACACGGACTGCCCTGATTGGGCGATCGCTATCGCAAGGTTAGTGGCTGTGGTGCTCTTTCCTTCGCCAGGCAACGAAGAGGTGACCAGAAATGACTTGGAACGCCCAGTGATATTTGCAAACTGCAGGTTAGTTCGCAAGTGACGGAACGATTCTGCCCGAGGGCCCTGGGCCGGTGCCTGCGTAAGCAGAGGTTTTTTTGCCGCGTCCTGATCGAAGGAAATGGCGCCTAGCAACGGGGCATCTGAAACACGGCGAAGATCGGCTTCCCCGCGAATTCTGTTATCGAGTGTCGACCTCAGCAAAGCGAGGCCAAGCCCGACAATCAACCCAACAATTAGGGAGGCAACCAAGTTCAGGCGGGTGTTGGGCGCTGACGGAACGGTGGGTGCAACGGCCGGCTTAATTGTGGAGAGGCTTACAGGCGAAGTTCCTCCTGCCTTTGGCCTTTCAAGAAGGTCGACTGTCTTGATGAGGCTGTCAGCGACGGCGCGAGCAATTGCCGCTGCTTGAACCGGGGAACTGTCGCTGACGGAGATGTTGATAAGAACGGTGTTTAGATCCTTGCTCGCTTTCACACGAGTGCTTAGAGCCTCGGGGGTCGTTTCCAAGCCCAGAGTATCGATGGCAGGTTGCAACACCAGAGGAGAGTCAACCGTTTTTACATATGATTGGACGCGGGCCTGGCTGAAGGTATTGCCCTGCTGCAGCTCCTGCACCGACCCTGAGTTGGAGATGGAAACAAAAAGCTGAGTCTCGGCCGTATAGGTTGGCTTGGTGAAGATCGAAACCGCGCCACCAACGAGGACTCCGACTAAGGTGGCGGTCAGAATTAGTATCCAGTTGCGGCGTAAGATGCGCACGTAGTCTCGTAGATCCAAGCCGGTGTCCCCCTGTGGTAGTAGCCTGTCACTGTCGTACATTGACAAGTGCGGCATGATAGTGCGGTCAGGCCAATTGTACCCGGCCCGGTGAGCGAGTTCGGAAACTCCAATTGCGTCCTGCCGATTCAAAACCGGCTCGCGGCGCTATAACCGTCGCACTAAGATTTGCCGTCCGCCACGCAGCCAGGAATGCTTTACCCCGCCGGACCTTCTGTAGGTAGTGGACAGCGGTCAGAAGGATATGGTGTGTGCAGTGACGAGGCAGTTACCGCGTATCCAAGTCCTCAAACACGAGGAGTGTCTGCGTGTCCAGCACTCCAGGCATCGACTGCAGTTGATCAAAGATGATCCGCCGCAGATCCACGTTGTCCACGGTCCGCACCAGCAAGATGACGTCAAAGTCTCCGCCCACTAAGGCAATGTGGTGGACCTCCGGGATAGCCCTTAGCTGTTCGCGGAGTTCACGCCAGGATTGCTGCCTTACTTTCAGAGTTACGTAGGCCGATGACTTGAGGCCGGCCTTGATGGGGTCCACCAGCGCCGTGAACTTGGTTAGCACGCCCTCGCCGGTCAGCCTGGAAATCCTCGTGTAGGCGTGCGCCCTCGAAATGTGCACGTTCTCCGCCACCTGGGTGACGGACATCCTGCCGTCCCGCGTCAGCTCCGCAATGATGCTGCGATCCACATCGTCCAAGGGCACTGGGGTGTGCTCGGCGTCCGTGCCAGCCATTCGTCTACAACCCCGATCAGTTATCCAGCTCACAGTTACGATTTGTCTTTCAGAATAGGGGAGTCGAACGTACTTCTCCATGATTTCCCTTAGCGCTGGATACGAAACATGGACCAGGACCATACTGAAAGTGAATAGTGGCAATAGAAGGACGGACCAATGACGATCTCCGCAGACCACACAGCGCCTCAACAAGGGACGCCCGGCCAAGTGGCGCCGAGCCGGCTTGGGCAGGACACCACCCAGAACCCCTACGTGCCCGACGCCGCCGCCGAGGCGGTACGCAAGTTCGGCATCACAGCCGAGGACTACATGCTGCCGGCCCGCCACCAGATCCAGATGGTGGACCAGGACGGCAACCTGAAGCACCATTCCGATCAGGGCACCGAACCCGGCCACGAGTACCCGCTGCCGGGTGATGACGAGCTCCTTACCGCCTACGAGCAGCTCGTTATCGGCCGCCGTGTCAACGACCAGAACTCGGCCTTAGTGCGGCAGGGACGCATGGCCGTCTACCCCTCGAGCCACGGCCAGGAGGCATGCCAGGTGGCAGCTGCCCTGTGCCTGGCCGAAGGCGACTGGATGTTTCCCACCTACCGCGATGCTGTCGCAGTCATGGCGCGCGGGGTGGACCCGATCGAGGCCATGACCATCTTCCGGGGTGACTGGCACGGCGGCTACGACCCGCTGAAACACAAGGTCGGCATTCAGTGCACCCCTCTCACCACCCAGCTGCTCCACGCCGTGGGCGTCGCCCATGCCGCCAAGCTCCGCGGCGAGGACACCCTGGTCCTGGCCATGTGCGGTGACGGCGCCACCAGTGAGGGCGACTTCCATGAGGCCCTGAACTTCGCCGCAGTCTTCCACCTCCCGGTGGTCTTCTTCGTGCAGAACAACCAGTACGCCATCTCCGTGCCGCTGGCCCACCAGTCCGTTGCCCCCTCGCTTGCGCACAAGGCCGTGGGCTACGGCATGGCTGGCGAACGGGTGGACGGCAACGACGTCGTCGCGCTCCTCGCAGTGCTGGACCGCGCCGTCAAGCTTGCCCGAGAAGGGTCCGGTCCGCTCCTGGTGGAGGCGCGCACCTACCGCATGCAGGCGCACACCAACGCGGACGACGCCACCCGCTACCGCCCAGATAGCGAAGTGGCCCAGTGGGTCGCCCGGGATCCTCTGACCCGGATGCGTACCTACCTCACGGGGAGGCGACTGCTGGATGACGACGGCGAAGCCCGGATCGCGGAGAAGGCGGAAGCGGTTGCCACGCAACTCCGCAACGGACTCGGCGAGGACGTTCCGGTAGACCCTCAGGACCTGTTCAAGTACGTCTTCTCCACGCCGACGCCGCAGCTCAAGGAACAGTCAGCATTGCTCGCCGACGAGCTCGCCCGCGACACCGCTGACACTTCAACCTCGACGGAGGCCCCCGAATGAGCCCCACCATCACGACGTCGTCCGAGGCGATTGGCAACGTCAGTTCCGCCACGGCCCGGGCAGCCGCCTCGGCCGCGGCCACTGCCGAGGCGGCAGGACCGCAGCCGGTCACCATGGCAAAGGCCCTGAACGCCGCCATGGCCGATGCCATGCATGCGGATGGGTCTGTCCTGGTCTTCGGAGAGGACGTCGGCATGCTGGGCGGCGTCTTCCGCATCACCGACGGTCTCATGAAGACTTTCGGCGAACAGCGCTGCTTCGACACGCCCCTGGCAGAGTCCGGAATCGTTGGCATGGCTGTGGGCATGGCGATCAACGGCATGCGGCCGGTCATCGAGATGCAGTTCGACGCCTTCGCCTACCCGGCCTTCGAGCAGATCGTCAGCCACGTTGCAAAAATGCACAACCGCACCAGGGGCCGGGTGAAGCTGCCCATGGTTATTCGTGTTCCCTACGCTGGCGGCATCGGGGGAGTGGAGCACCACTGCGACTCCTCCGAGTCCTACTACGCCCATACCGCAGGCCTGAAGGTCTACACGCCAGCCACCGTGGCCGACGCCTACCTCATGCTCCGCGAGGCCATCGACTCGGATGACCCCGTGATGTTCATGGAACCCAAGAAGCTCTACTGGTCCAAGGACCTGGTGGACCTGGAAAGGCTCCGTGCGGACTATGAAGCGAAGACCGCCCGCCGGACGCCGACGGAGGGTCGTGCCGCCGTCGCCCGCTTCGGCACGGACGCCACACTGATCGCCTACGGGCCTTCCGTTCCCACTGCCCTGGCGGCCGCCGCCGCGGCGGCCGAGGAAGGCCGCTCGCTGGAGGTCATCGACATCCGAACCATCGTGCCGTTCGACGACGAAACCGTCGCCGCCTCTGTCCGCAAGACCGGCCGTGCCGTGGTGATCGCCGAGGCGCACGGGTTCGCGTCGGTGTCGTCGGAGATCGTGGCGCGGGTCCAGGAACGCTGCTTCCACTATCTGGCCGCACCGATTCGCCGGGTCACCGGATTCGACGTTCCGTACCCGGCGCCGAAACTTGAGCACTATTACCTGCCCGGCGTAGACCGCATCCTCGACGCCGTTGACGACCTCCAGTGGGAAGACTGATCAAATGAGCGAAACTAAAGTATTCCTCCTCCCTGACTTGGGCGAAGGCCTAACCGAAGCCGAACTCGTGAACTGGCTCGTGGCCGTGGGCGACGAGATCCGCGTGGACCAGCCCATCGCCGAAGTCGAAACCGCCAAGTCCGTGGTGGAAGTCCCGTCCCCGTACGCCGGCACGGTAGCCGAGCTGCACGGCGAGCCGGGCCAGACCCTTGATGTCGGCAAGCCCTTGATCTCTGTCACCCCTGCAGGTTCCGCGGTTGACCCCGCCGAAACCGCTGCGCCGACTGAGCCTGTCCAAACCAAGCCCAACGAAACGAGAGCCGCAGAAACTGCAGCAGCCGAAACTTACCGCACCGAAGAAAGGGCAGGCTCCGGAAACGTCCTCATCGGCTATGGAACTCCTGGGGGCACTGCGACCGCTCGACGGACCCGCCCCCGTCGCCCTTTGTCGTCGGTCGCGGAAGGCTCAACCGGCGGTTCGCCGGTTGAGCCTGTCGAAACCAGGAGTCAAAGCAGCGAAACAAAGCTCACGACTTCCGCCGATGATCTCCTTCTTCAGCGCACCCGGGTGCCCGGCAAAATCGGTGCTGTCATCTCGCCACTCGTCCGCCGAATGGCCAAGGAGCACGGCGTAGACCTCGGTCACATGCAGGGTTCAGGGGAGAGCGGATTGATCATGCGCCGCGACGTTGAAGCGGCGATCACGAAGCCGGCCGAGGCTGAGCATGTCGAAACTGAGCCCCATTCGCCGGGTGAGCCTGTCGAAAGCTTGCCTGCCGACAGCCGGGTCTCCACAAGCTGGACCAGCGGTGCAATCGACCCCCGAACCGGCCTCGGCGTCATCAGCCGTACCCCCGTCCGGGGTATGCGCAAAGCAGTGGCTGCAAACATGGCGCGGAGCCGCTCCGAGATTCCCGAGGCAACGGTTTGGGTGGACGTCGATGCGACCGCCCTCGTTGATATGCGCGCAGGCCTCAAGAAGTCCGACCCTCACAACACTCCCGGACTGCTGGCTTTCATCGCCCGCTTTGTCACCGCAGGCTTGAAGAAGTATCCGGCGCTGAATACGCGGTTCGTCAGCGGCGAGGACACGTCAGGCGGGGAGTCCCAGGAGATCGTGGAGTTCGACGGGATCAACCTCGGATTCGCAGCGCAAACGGATCGAGGACTGGTGGTGCCGTCGATCCGAAACGCTGGCAGGCTCAGTGCTAAGCAACTGGACGCAGAGATCAAACGGCTGACCGCCCTCGCTCGCGAGGGTAAGGCAACACCCACGGAACTGAGCAGTGGCACCTTCACCCTGAACAACTACGGCGTGTTCGGGGTCGACGGTTCCGCGGCGATCATCAATTACCCGGAGGTGGCGATTCTGGGCATCGGGCGGATCATAGACAAGCCGTGGGTGACCGACGGTGAACTCGCCGTCCGCAAAGTCACGGAGCTGACCCTGACCTTTGATCACCGTGTCTGTGATGGTCGAACAGCTGCCGGGTTCCTTCGCTTCATGACCGACGCAATCGAATCCCCAACTTCCTTGCTGGCCGACTTGTAGGAGGGAAATCGCCTGTACCCTTCTCGGACCTTCGCCGTCGCATATCGGCTGGGGGGCGAAGGTCGACGCATCCTATGGCGTTGTATCCGAATGATCACTGCAGCGGACAGAGGCCAGCAGGCGGCCGCCGTCGTCGCTGCACGACGTGACGTGGTTGGTGATCGCATTGCAGATGTCACAGTAGTGCCTGTGTTGTTTTGTCCCCATGTGCAGATCATAGGGAGCACGGCATTTCTAATGAGTAAATTCAGGCTTGGGGCCGGTGGTCGCCGCCTGGAGCGGCAAACCAGTTCCCCGATATTCATCTGCCTGATGGGTAGAATCGAGGCCTGAAGACCGCAGATGCTCCCCAGATGTACGGAGAACGAATGTCACGATGGCTCGACGTCGGCACGGACAACTATGTGCTGGCGACTGAAGGTTCAAAGCTCAATACCGGCCTGATCCTGGGGACCGAGCGGGCCATGGTGATCGACACCGGGTGCGGGCCGCGTCAAGGCAAGGAAATCCTGGACGCCGTTCGTGAGAAGACCCAGCTGCCTCTGGTCGTCGTGAACACCCACGCTCACTATGACCACTTCTTCGGTAATGCCGTCTTCGCCGAGGCCGGCGTCGAGGAGTTCTGGGCCCACGAGAACTGCGCCGAGGAGATCGGTGAGAACGGCGACGCCCAGCGCGCCGAGGTCACGGAGATCGAACCCGAAATGGCCGCCGGTGAGGGCGAGCACGTGGAACTAGTCGTTCCGAACGCGATTGTCCGGGACCAGCCCGTGCTCGTTGACCTCGGCGGGCAGAAGGTGACCCTGTTCTACCTGGGGCGCGGGCACACCGACGGCGACCTCCTGGTTGGGACCGCCACCACCCTGTTCGCCGGCGACCTCGTGGAGCAGGGCTCGCACCCCTCTTTCGAGGACTCCTACCCTGAGGAGTGGGCAGACGCCCTGCGGCACCTCTCCGCCCTCCGTCACCGTTACGAGTTCCTGGTTCCCGGCCACGGCAAGCCGTGCAGTGACAGGTTCGTGAAGACTATGGCCGACACCATGACCACGGCCGTCCGGCAGGCCCGCCAGTCCATCCGTGATACTCCGGCGGACGCCACTAAGGCCATCCCCGTGCTGCCGTATGGGCCGGAGCAGTCACGGTGGTTCATTAAGCGGCTGCAGGAGACGCGGCCGCAGCACTGAACCGAGTACTCCCTGCGGGCCGGGTACCGCGCGGCCGGAAACACAGGTAGTGACCACGCTACTGGCGGGCCGCAGACCTCCTTAGGTTTGGGTCATGAAGACCGGTATCAGCGCAGCTATCCGCCGTTTCATCGAAAAAAACATCGTGGCCGATGACCCGCTCCCCGAACGCTCCTGGCTCGACCAGCAGGACATGCCACTGGTGCAGAGGCCCGCTGGGGAGGCCGCGGCAGGGCTGCCGGTGGAGCCGCTCCCGCCGCTTCCTGGCCGTCACGCCGGGCTTGGCCGGCACCCTCAGCGACTGCGCCAAAGGTTGCGCGGCCATAACGCAGCCATTCATCGCGGTGACGGCAGCTAGGCCTGTTTCCGTTTGGAAGCCAGTACATCTTGATCAAACCTTGAGGTTGGCTTGCGCTTTCCTTGAGTTTGCGTCCGTAGCGTCTCCGCCATGGGATCTCGTGGGGGAGGCCGGTACGGTCGGGACTCGCGGCGGGATGTTCGCCGCCGTCAGCTTCGCGTGCTGTCCTACGTTGGGCTCGCGGCTCTGGCTATCGCGACTGTGGTGGTGGTGATGCTGGCCCTCCGTGGATAGGGGCAAGGCGCGAAACGCATTAGTTGAATAGTGGCTGCAGTAAATGGGCGTGTCCGGTTGGACAGCGCCCTTGACTGCTAAGTAGGCTGGCGAGCGATCCAAAAAATGGGGGTCCATTCCCAGCCCCTTTGCCGCGCCGGAGCATAGTCGCTTGGGTGTGTCGAAGGTGCTGCCGCTTACGGAGGTCTCAACCGTGGCTGTCACCGATTTTGTTCTCGCGCTGTCCGGCCTGCTGGGCAGCCTGCTGGTCCCGTTCGCCGGGCTCTACTGGATGCTCCGGCTGAAGCGAAGGGCCGTTGCGCCGGCGGCAGCCGCGCCGGTTCCGGGGCGGATGAAGTAGCCGTGCCCTACGTAGACATCAACCCGCATCGCAGCCGGCCCAAATGGTGGGGTTATGTGGGGCTGAGTATCCTGCTGGTGATCACTGCCGCTGTTGTCGCGGCGGCTCTCACTCACGGATGAATTGCGGCTTGCTCTGGCCCGCGAGGGACGGGCGTCCACGGATGGTGACCGACAGGTCCCCGTTGGGCACCTAGAATGGTTGCTTGAACCAAGCCAATCGACCACCGCAGCGGGACGCCGCTGCGAGTCCCGGGGGACTGAACCATGCCTGAACCAGCGGATAACCGATTAGCCGAGGCCGATACCGACGAGGCTCAGCCCGAGCTCCGCCGCCGCTTCCGCCGCCGAAATGACGACGGCTCCGACGCCTGGACAGGAACCTTCCCCGCCGTGACACCTGAACCGACAGCACCGCCGCTTCCCGTCCGCAGCTCGTCTTGGGCGGAGGCGGCGGCCGTTGCCGACGCACTCAGCGACGCCCCTCCTGCACCTGCCGCCCCGCCGACTCCGCTCCGCCGCCCAGCGGCAGTCCCGCCGTCGCGCGTCCCGGAAACTCAAGTGGAGCCCGAAGTTGCCGAAGCGGACGCCACGGCACTGCCGACGTCGTTCGTGCGCGAGCAGAAGCCGCGCCCGAAAAAGGGCTTCCGCGGCTTCCTGTACCGGGCCACCGGGGGCGCCTGGAACATGGGCCCGAGCGCGCTGGAGCGCGAGGAGGACGAGCTGGCCCGCCGGATCTCGCGCCAGCTGCAGGGCAGCTTCAATACCGCCGTGCTCAGCCTTAAGGGCGGCATCGGCAAGACATCCACCACTGTGGGCGTCGGCCTTACCCTGGCTGAGTTCCGCGGTGACCCGCCCTGTGCCATTGATGCTAACCCGGACTCCGGCGACCTCGTGGAGCGCGCTCTCGGTGAGGGCATTTACCAGAAAGCAACACCGCGGACCATCACCGACCTGCTCAAGAACATCGACTCCGTTGACTCGCTGACCGAGCTGTCCCGCTACATGCACCACTCGGGCCGGCTGCACCTCATCGCCGGCGAGCAGGACCCCGAGGTGTCCGACTCGCTCACCGCCGAGGAATACCTGCGAATCCGCAAGCTCATCTCCAGCTACTACTCCGTGGCACTGACCGACTGCGGCACCGGCGTCACGCACAACGCAATGAGTGGAATCCTGCAGTCAGCGGACAACCTGATCATCGCCGCCGGCTACGCGGTGAGCGGTGCCAAGCGCGCCCGCAGCACGCTGCAGTGGCTGGCCGGCCACGGTTACGAGGAGCTCGCCCGTAATGCGATCGTGGTGATCACGGACAAGGACGAGGTGTCCTCTCGCGTGGACAAGGACGCCATCGAGGAGCATCTGGCCGGCATGTGCCGTGAGCTCATCGCGGTGCCGCACGACAGGGGAGTTGCGGACGGTGACCTGGTGACCCTGGACCACCTGAAGCCGGAGACGCGTCGGGCTTACAAGGAGATCGCTGCGGCGATTGTGGACGGGTACCGGTAGGTCTTTACATGACTTGATGGCCGCTGCGTGAGTTCACGCCGCGGTCATTCCATTTAGGCCTGTAGCTGCGCTTAGGGAATCTTGCATCCGCGGTGCGGAGATTCTTAGAAAAATGCCATATGCGGTCTCCGGACACGCGTTGCGTGCTCTAACGATCTTTTATTCATGGGGACCATATGACGCTGCGCTCGTTTGTTATCCGCGGGCTTGCACTTGCTACTGCCATGCTCTTGCTTGTTACCGGAATGGCTGCGCCATCGCTGGCCGTCGACGACCTACTGGTTCCTCCCTCGTTGGTGAGTTTTCATCGGACGTCGCCGGATGTGGTGCGGCATGGTGATGACATCACCATTGATTGGGAGGTTCAGGACAGCCCGGCGAAGAATGTCATTTTCTACTTGCGAGATCGCCTTGGCAGTGACTTGCAGGTGCGTTGGGATGCGCCCAATGGTACGAGCGCGTACTCCGGTACGGCCAGGTTCACGGTGGATGAGACAAGCCTTGCACCAGGGATCTGACCCTGTGGGCGTTTGGTGCCGGTAATGGCTATGCAAGTGTCAGCTACCGCACCGATGGCACGATTTACAAATCTCCTAGCGGTATTCAAAGTCCCAAAGCGGCGACGTTCGACTACGCACAGATCACCACTCTTTTTGAGGCAGATACTGATATCTCGGTTCCTCCCTCGTTGGTGAGTTTTCATCGGACGTCGCCGGATGTGGTGCGGCATGGTGATGACATCACCATTGATTGGGAGGTTCAGGACAGCCCGGCGAAGAATGTGATTTTCTATTTGCGAGATCGCCTTGGCAGTGACTTGCAGGTGCGTTGGGATGCGCCCAATGGTACGAGCGCGTACTCCGGTACGGCCAGGTTCACGGTGGATGAGACAAGCCTTGCACCAGGGATCTGACCCTGTGGGCGTTTGGTGCCGGTAATGGCTATGCAAGTGTCAGCTACCGCACCGATGGCACGATTTACAAGTCTCCTAGCGGTATTCAAAGTCCCAAAGCGGCGACGTTCGACTACGCGCAGATCACCACTCTTTTTGAGGCGGATACTGATATCTCGGTTCCTCCCTCGTTGGTGAGTTTTCATCGGACGTCGCCGGATGTGGTGCGGCATGGTGATGACATCACCATTGATTGGGAGGTTCAGGACAGCCCGGCGAAGAATGTCATTTTCTACTTGCGAGATCGCCTTGGCAGTGACTTGCAGGTGCGTTGGGATGCGCCCAATGGTACGAGCGCTTACTCCGGTACGGCCAGGTTCACGGTGGATGAGACAAGCCTTGCAACAGGGGATCTGACCTTGTGGGGGTTTGGTGCCGGTAATGGCTATGCAAGTGTCAGCTACCGCACCGATGGCACGATTTACAAGTCTCCTAGATGATTAAGTCCTATTGGATTTAGTGGTCATAGGCAATGAGTGAGCGCTTGCGGGGTGCGTTGATGCGCCAGTTGTGCCAGATGCCTGCGGCGAGGGCGAGGAGTCTGGCTGCCACCCGGGCGTAGACGCCGGCCATGGTCCGCCCGCCGTGTTCTTCGAGGCCGAGTTGGCCCTTGAGGGTGTCGAAGACGGATTCAATCCATTGCCGGATGCCGCCGAGTTTGCCGAAGCGGGGTTTCTCGTCCTTGCGGTCCGGGCGGATCAGGTGCGCGCCGAGGTCCCTGGTGATGAACCGTTCGAAGTCGCGGCCGGCGAAGCCTTTGTCCCCGAGGATGACCTGCCCGGCCCGGATGAGGTGGTGGTCGTGTTCGAGCAGGGCCTGGGTGACCTCGCGTTCACCGATCTTCGGGTTCGCCAGGCCCCAGATCACGGGCATGCCCTCGGGGTGCTGATCAGGTAGAGACGCAGGCCCCAGAAGAACCGGGAGTGGGATGCACAGTAGCCGTAGCCGGCGTGCCCGGACAGGTCGGAGCGTTTGACGGTTTCCCGGGCCATGCCGCACGGTACGGGGGTGGAATCGACCAGGCGCAGGACCTCGTGCCAGGACGGGGTGTCCCGTGCCAGGGCGGTAATGGCTGCCGCGATCACGGGGCCCGCGGCCCGGAGACGCTTGTTATAGCCGGATTGGTGCGGGATGCCGGGAACATCCCGGACAGGTGGATCCGGGAGTAACGGATCCACCTGGTCTCCGAGGAGAAGCCGAGCAGGTGCTGCGCCACGGCCAGGCAGAGCAGCTCGGCGTCGCTCAGCACCGGTTTCCGGCCCGGCCGGCGAGCCCTGGACACGCCCAGGTCCGGCAGCACATGGTCATCCAAATAGACGTAAAGTGTGGTCAGGAGAGTGTTTAGTTGCGTGTTCACAACCCCGGCTTAACACTCTCCGCCTTACTTTAAAAGCTCCCGCGCCCCGCCACGGCAATAGGACTTACTCATCTAGCGGTATTCAAAGTCCCAAAGCGGCGACGTTCGACTACGCGCAGATCACCAACCACGTATCACCCTTGACTCCCTACGCAACTACGCCAGCAGTTGTGGTGTTCCGAGACAACGACGGGACCGCCAACGATTCCTACACAGTGCCGGCCACTGAAGGCGTGGAATATCTGATCGGCGACAAGGTCGTCCAGGCAGGGACTCACCCGGGCGTCGGGGGACTGTCTGAATAACGGTGTGTGGGGTCCGGCCTGATCCGAAAGGAGACGGCCGTGTCAGAGTCCACGACCGAGATGACAGGGGTGATGATCGATCCTGTGACGGGAGAGATCATCGATCAGAAGGAGCTTGCCGAGCGGTTGCTCGCGCAGGCCAAGGAGCAGGGCGTGAGCCTGGTAGGCCCGGGCGGGCTGTTGAACCAGCTCACGAGGAATGTGCTGGAGACCGCGCTGGAAGCGGAACTGACCGAGCACCTCGGGCACGAGCATGGCCAGACGCCGATCGCAGCCAACATGCGCAACGGCACCAGGTCCAAGACCGTGCTGACCGAGATCGGCCCGGTCGAGATTGAGGTGCCCCGGGATCGGGACGGCTCGTTCGAGCCGGTGATCGTGCCCAAGCGAAAGCGGCGTCTGGACGGGATCGACCAGATCGTCCTCTCGCTGTCCGCCCGGGGGCTGACCACCGGGGAAATCGCCGCGCACTTCGAGGAGATCTACGGGGCCAAGGTCTCCAAAGACACCATCAGCCGCATCACGGAGAAGGTCGCCGGAGAACTGGCCGAATGGTCGGCCCGACCTTTGGACCCGGTCTATCCGGTGCTCTTCGTTGACGCGGTCGTGGTCAAGGTCCGTGACGGGCAGGTGCGCAACACCCCGTTCTACGTCGTCATGGGCGTCACCGTGAACGGGGAGCGGGAGATCCTGGGCATCTGGGCCGGCGACGGCGGCGAGGGTGCCCGGTTCTGGCTGCAGGTATTCTCCGAGCTGAAGAACCGGGGCGTGGAAGATGTGTTGATCGCTGTCTGCGACGGGCTCAAGGGCCTGCCGGAGGCGATCACGACCACGTGGGAGCGAACGGTGGTGCAGCAGTGCATCGTGCACCTGATCCGCAACAGCTTCCGCTACGCCGGACGCCAGCACCGCGACGGCATCGTCAAGGCGCTCAAGCCGGTCTACACGGCCCCGTCCGAGCAAGCGGCGAAGGACCGGTTCGCTGAGTTCACGGCCGAGTGGGGTCAGCGATATCCGGCAATCGTCCGGCTCTGGGAGTCCTCCTGGGCGGAGTTCGTGCCCTTCCTGGAGTACGACGTGGAGATCAGGCGGGTGATCTGCACGACGAACGCGATCGAGTCGATCAACGCCCGCTACCGGCGGGCCGTCAGGGCCCGCGGGCACTTTCCAAACGAGGCCGCTGCCCTGAAATGCCTGTATCTGGTCACCAGGTCTCTTGATCCCACCGGCGGCGGTCGGGCACGCTGGGTGATGAGGTGGAAGCCTGCACTAAACGCGTTCGCGATCACCTTCGCCGGCCGGTTCGAAAGAACCACTCACTAATGAAACCGGCCGGATCCACACACCGTTTATCTGACAGACCCGGCGTCGGCGAGCTTAGTGTGACTGCCAGGCCCAAGATTGACTACGTGTTCACGGAGGGGGCCGTCACAGAGTGGTCTGGCACGTTCAAGGCGACGCCGTATGACGTGATGCCGGCGGCGGTGGTGTTCACCGACAAGGACGGCACCGCCGAGGACACGTATACAGTTCCCGCGAAGGAGGGTGTGGAGTACCTCGTGGGCGACAAGGCCGTTGAAGCTGGCACTTACCCGGGCGCCGGTGAAGTCACGGTCACGGCGCGGGCGAAGACCGACTACGTGATCAGGGCCGGCGCCGCCGCGGAATGGAAGGCCATGTTTAAGGCGACACCGTACGAGGTTACGCCCGCTGCTGTAGTGTTCACGGATGAGGACGGTACCGCGGAGGACACGTACACGGTTCCCGCGACGGAAGGTGTGGAGTACCTGGTCGGTGACAGGGTCGTGGACTCCGGGACGTACCCGGGCGCTGGTGAAGTCACGGTTATGGCCAGGGCGCAGACTGATTTCGTTTTCAAATCCGGTGCGGTTACCGCATGGACGGCTAGGTTCAAGGCGATCCCGTATGAGGTGGTTCCGGTGGCTGTGGTGTTCACGGACAAGGACGGCACGGCCGAAGACTCCTACGCGGTTCCGGAGACCGCGGGCGTTGAGTACCTGGTCGGGGACAAAGTCGTGGAGGCAGGCACCTACCCGGGCGCCGGTGAAGTCACGGTCACGGCGCGGGCGAAGACCGACTACGTGATCAGGGCCGGCGCCGCCGCGGAATGGAAGGCCAAGTTTAAGGCGACACCGTACGAGGTTACGCCCGCTGCTGTAGTGTTCACGGATAAGGACGGCGCCGCGGAGGACACTTACACGATCCCGACCATCGAGGGCGTGGAGTACCTGGTCGGTGGCAAGGTCGTGGACTCCGGGACGTACCGGGGCGCTGGTGAAGTCACGGTTATGGCCAGGGCGCAGACTGATTTCGTTTTCAAATCCGGTGCGGTTACCGAATGGACGGATAGGTTCAAGGCGACCCCGTATGAGGTGGTTCCGGTGCCTGCGGTGTTCACGGATAAGGACGGCGCCGCGGAGGACACTTACACGATCCCGGCCATCGAGGGCGTGGAGTACCTCGTAGGCGGCAAGGTCGTTGAGGCCGGGACGTACCCGGGTGCTGGTGAGGTCACGGTGACTTCGCGGGCGAAGACTGATTACGCGTTCAAACCGGGTGCGGTCGTTGAGTGGTCTGCGACGTTCACGGCGACCCCGTTCGAGGTCGTTCCCGCAGTTGTGGTGTTCATGGATAAGGACGGCACAGCCGAAGACTCCTACTCGGTTCCGTAGACCGCGGGCGTTGAGTACCTGGTCGGGGACAAAGTCGTTGGGGCCGGGACGTACGGGGGTGCCGGTGAGGTCACGGTGACTGCGCGGGCGAAGACTGATTACGCGTTCAAGCCGGATGCGGTCGTTGAGTGGTCTGCGACGTTCACGGCGACCCCGTTCGAGGTCGTTCCCGCAGTTGTGGTGTTCATGGATAAGGACGGCACAGCCGAAGACTCCTACTCGGTTCCGGAGACCGCGGGCGTTGAGTACCTGGTCGGGGACAAAGTCGTTGGGGCCGGGACGTACGCGGGTGCCGGTGACGTCACTGTGAGCGCGAGGGCGAAGGCCGATTACGTCGTCAAATCGGGTGCCGTCACGGAGTGGAAGTTCACGTTCAAGGCGACCCCTTATGAGGTGGTTCCGGCTGCCGTGGTGTTCACGGATAAGGACGGCACCGCGGAGGACACGTTCACGGTTCCGGTGACGGAGGGTGTGGAGTACCTGGCCGGTGGCAAGGTCGTTGAGGCCGGGACGTACCCGGGCGCCGGCGAGGTCACGGTGACTGCCAGCGCGCAGGCCGATTACGTCGTCAAGACCGGTGCCGTCACGGAGTGGAAGTTCACGTTCAAGGCAACCCCTTATGAGGTGGTTCCGGCTGCCGTGGTGTTCACGGATAAGGACGGCACCGCGGAGGACACGTTCACGGTTCCGGTGACGGAGGGTGTGGAGTACCTGGCCGGTGGCAAGCCCGTTGAGGCCGGGACCTACCCGGGCAGCGGCGAGGTCACGGTGACTGCCAGGGCGAAGGCCGATTACGTCGTCAAGACCGGTGCCGTCACGGAGTGGAAGTTCACGTTCAAGGCGACGCCTTATGAGGTGGTTCCGGCTGCCGTGGTGTTCACGGATAAGGACGGCACCGCGGAGGACACGTTCACGGTTCCGGTGACGGAGGGTGTGGAGTACCTGGCCGGTGACAAGGTCGTTGAGACCGGAAGCTATCCCGGAGCCGGAGCCGGAACCGTGATCGTCACGGCGCGGGCTAAGCCTGACTATGTTTTTGCTGAAGCAGCTACGGCCTCGTGGAGCATCACTTTCAAGGCGACCCCCTTTGTCGTGGCAGCTGCCCCAGTTGTTTTCACTGACACTGACGGCACGGCACAGGACAGGTACACGATTCCGGCGACCACAGGTGTTGAGTTTCTGGTCCAGGGGAAAGCCGTTGCCCCAGGCACCTACTTTGGTACTGGCACCGTTACCGTGGTGGCCAAGGCAAAGCCCGACTACGTCCTCAAAGCTGGCACGGCTACGTCATGGTCGTTCACGTTCAAGGCAGCATTCCGCTTCACCTTGGTGGTGGGGACGGGCGACTTGAACGGTGACCGCAAGGCCGATGTCTTGGCTCGCGACAGCAGCGGAGCGTTCTGGCTGTATCCGGGCAACGGACGTTGTGGCTTGCTTGCCAGGGTGAAGGCCGGCACAGCCTGGAACGGATTCACCGCGATCGTGGGGCCTGGTGACATGAACGGTGATGGGAAAGCGGATGTGCTGGCCCGTGATACGACTGGTGCCCTGTGGTTGTATCCGGGGAATGGCCGTGGTGGCTGGCTTCCCAGGTTCAAGGCTGGTACGGGCTGGAACGGATTCACCGCGATCGTGGAGCCTGGTGACATGAACGGCGATGCGAAAGCGGATGTGCTGGTCCGTGATAGCGCTGGCTCCCTGTGGCTGTATCCGGGGAATGGCCGTGGTGGCTGGCTTCCCAGGGTCAAGGCTGGTACTGGCTGGAGCGGATTCACCGCCATCGTCGGAGCCGGTGACATGAACGGCGACCGGAAGGCAGACGTCCTGGCACGTGACAGCAGCGGAACGCTGTGGCTCTACCGCGGCAACGGACGAGGCGGCTTCGGATCAAGGACGGGTGCTGGCTCAGGTTGGAACTCCATGGCATCCGTCGTGGCTACCCGAGACTTCAACGGCGACGGCCGCAATGACGTCCTGGCCATTGAAAAGTCCGGCACGCTCTGGTTGTGCCGGGGTAACGGAGCCGGGAGCTGGCTGGGGCGTATGCAGGTGGGATCCGGCTGGAACTGACGCTGGCTACCCGCAAGGCGTTAGCGTCATAAACGGCTGCTGCATGGATTCAAATCCCTGCAGCAGCCGTTTATGTATCTGCTGCGCAGTCAAAAGGGCGATATCAAAAACTGTCCCACTCGAGGCCCCACCGGGCGAGAGCGGCCGTTACCTTTTTGTGATAATGCCCCTTTTCGTGGGTAGACTGGACCGTTGGTCGCCGTCTCACCGAGGGAGAAAGAGCAATTTCACGCACCCGGCTGGATTCACTGACAGGACTGCGGTTCATTGCCGCCATGCTCGTGGTCCTGTATCACGCGTCAGTGACGCTGGTGCCAGAGATGTACCAGCTCGTGTCCATGGGACAGACCGGCGTGACGTTCTTCTTCCTGCTCTCCGGGTTCGTGCTCGCGTGGTCCATGAACCCGGGCACCACCAAACGCCAGTTCTACTGGCGCCGGTTCGCCAGGATCTGGCCGCTGCACGCGCTCACGGCGCTGGCCGCCGTCGTCCTGGCCATTGCCACGCAAGGGGACCAGTACGTTCCGCGCCTCATCACCTCGCTGATCCTCGTCCAGGGCTGGCTCGGCGACCAGCAATGGGTCTACGCCTACAACGGGGTGTCCTGGTCGCTCTCCTGCGAAGCGTTCTTCTACGCTGTGTTCCCGTTCCTGGCGCTGCTGCTGTCACGCCTTGAACCAGGCAAACTCTTCCGCCTCGGCGCCACTGTATTCGTCGCCGCTGTTTCTCTCATATCCGTCCTGCTCGCCGTCCTCCCCGGCTTCGACTGGGGAGCCCTGTTCTACACGTTCCCCGCGTTCCGGATTGCCGAGTTCATTGTGGGTGTGTGCCTGGCCATCGCCATGCGGAAAGGCTGGAAGCCCAGGTTCGGCGTCGGCGTCGGAGCTGCCGCAGCGATCGGCTCCTTCCTCATTCTCGAAGTCGTCGACGGCATCGCGCCGTGGCACACCGCGGGGCCGCTGGCGGGCGCACTCTGCATTCCGGGCTTCGCCCTGCTTATTTCGGCTTATGCGGACCGCGACCGCTGCGGAGGCCGCCCCACGTTCGCCAGCGCCCCGGCCATGGTGAAACTGGGGGAGTGGTCCTTCGCTCTCTACCTGGTCCACGAACTGGTGCTGCGGACTGCCCTGGAACTCGGCCCGGAGAGCCTCACCCAGCGGGCGGTGTTCGCCGTCGTCGGAATTGCTGTCTCCATCCCGCTGGCCGGCGCCGCCTACACGTTCTTCGAGCGTCCCATCGAGGCGCGGCTGCGGAACAGAGGCTCGAAAGCCGGCCCGGTGGCGGACACCCGACCGTCCGAGGAGCCCACAGCCCTCGCCGAGCCGCAGCCCGAGCCGGCCACTACTGGGGCATCTGCACGAGGGTGACCGTTCGTCCTTCGGCGACGTTACCTCATGGGACATAAGCCTCCGTCCGGATGGTTCGAAGGCGATCGGGTTTGTTATCCCCCAGCACAGTGTCGGCAGTCGTCACAACCTTCCTCTGCCCCCAGTTCCGGTGACATCCGGTCGGTGGCGGCCGCCCTAAACCTAGCCGCGCTGCTTCCGAAGGTACTTTTCCAGGGCCAGCTGCAGCGCGGTACTTTCCCGGGCGATGCGCTGGGCGGCGATCACCGCTGAGGAGTGATCGCCGCCGGAAACGTGTTCTTCCAAAGCGCGGCAGCTGTCCTCCAGCGCGACGCCGCCCACCATATGTGAACTGACTTTCAGACTTAGGACTGTATCCAGCCTTTCGACTGTCGAACCTGCCCGGACGGCCGATAGCAGACGCTCGGTGCGGGCGGGCAACAGCTCCAGGAACATCGCCGCGTAGTTGATGGCGGCCTCATCGTTTCCCAAGTCGTCGGCGAGGCGGGACAACCGTAAAGGTGTGAAGACAGCTTCCCTGCACTCTGCAACCATGGCCGTGTTCCTATCATTGTGTTCGCGTTCCGGCTGACCCCGGGACTTCCTCAGGGTGTCCCGGGTCAGCCTCCGGTCACTGTAGCGGCGCGGACCTGAGAACGGGTCACCTTTACGCCTATGGTCACCGTCGGGGTCGTCTTGTTGGGAACGGTCCCCTGTATCAACGCTGCACGCAGGCGGATGGTGCTTCCCGCTGCCTCCGGAACCGTCAACGACGATAGGTCGGAGGCCGGTGTGGCGAGGACCGTTGTGACCTGCCCGGAGCACTGGTTGGTGCTTTCTGTCCACTGGCCGCTGCAGGCGTCGATGCTGAAAACGAGGTCAGTGGCGGAAGCCGTTGCCGAGTAGTTCGCGCCGGTGAGCCTCAAAGTTCCCGGGTTAACCACCGAAAAGAAGGCGTGAAAATCAACTCTTCCGTTGTTTCCTGTGGTGTTGGGGACGGGAAGAACCAACGGGTTCGATGTCGTCGGAACCAGGCTGCTTCCGGTGGTGGCGAAAGCGCCCCACTTGGCGCTGCTGGCCGAGAGGATCGAGGAGGCTTGCGCGGCGCTGGCCGCTTCCGCGGCCAGTGACGTGCACAGCAGCAGAGCGGTGACCGCCGCAGCGGCTCCCGCTCTGCTGCTTGGAGGGTGCACGCCCACCGGAACTAGCTTCCGGTGGTGGTAGCGGTGCGCTGGGTTTCGCCGAAGGTCCACGTCAGCGCGGAGGACAGTCCCTGGACGGTGCCAGCCGGGGCAACGCCGTTGACTGTGGTTTCGTTCTGGTCCGGCAGGGACAGGGAGAGCTGCAGCTTGACCGTGGAGCCGGCGGTGACGGAACCGGTGAGGGCCGACGCAGTGGCGGCCAGGGTCTTCAGGGGCACGTTCGTGGCCAGCACCGTGGGGCTGGCACCGGTGCCGGTGCAGGAACCTGCACCGGTCACTGTCCAGTCGCCTCCGACGCACTGGGTGACGGTGACGCGAAGGCCCTTGGTGGCGTCCGTGGTGAGCAGGGTCGGGGTGGAGTCCGCGACCGTGAGGGTCAGGTCCTTGCCGGCGAGGTCCGCGCCCTGCGTAAGGGCCACGTACCGGTTCACCACGTCGCCGGGGGCCAGGTTTGCTACCCCCTGGCTGAATCCGGTGCCGTTGTTGGCCATCGTGAGGCTGAGGACGCCGCTGTTGGCGCTCTGCGCAGTGGTGTTGGAGGCGGTGGCGTTCAAAGCCGCGTACACGCCGCCGCCGGTGATGGCGAGGCCGGCTGCGCCGACGGCGAAGGCGGCCAGCAGACGGGGGTTGGGGCGACGGGGCGAAGAAACAGTGAGACCGGACATTTCGAGGTTCCTTTACTTGGGAGGTGTTGGAAGGATCAGAGAGAGGGAGCCGGGCTGGACTGCCCGGAAACTTTGGAAGGTGTGCGCAGTATCCACACCACGCTGGTGACCGTCAGTGACAGCCCGAACAGAGCGGTGAAGAGGGCCCGCTGGACCGGGTTTTGCGCCCACAGGAGCACGTTGCCCACACACGGGACCGTGGTTACCACCACCGGCACCTGGTCCTGGTCCAGCTTTGCCCGCCAGTGGTCGGGAGCCGGGTTGGCATCGCCCTTGGTGGTGAGCACCGGATGTTCCGGAGTGCCGGTAACGGAGGTAATGCGGTGGGCGTAAGGGGCGCTTTCGTCCGGCGGGGTGAAAACAGGCACATCGCCCGGCTGCAGTTGCCCAGCCGTCTTCGGCACGGTGATCAGCAGGTCACCGGGAGCGAAGGCGGGGCGCATGCTGCCGGTCAGCACCGGGGAGTAGCTGATGTGCAGCAGCGGAGCGGCGACGCAGGCGGCAAGGAAAACCACCGCCGAAGCCACGCCGACTGCCAGGCCCAGCACCCGCCGTACAGTGGTGAAGAACGCTTTCGCCCTCGAGCCGGGAGCTTCACCTGCGCTGGCTGACCTGCCCATGCTGACCCTCCGGTTTCTGAGGCTGTTCTTTCTGACACCGCCCACGATGCCGGGCGGTCCTCAGGATGCGGTCTGCTTCAGATCAAACCTCAATCAGCACTCGCTCAAGATCGGATCAAGACCGGAGCGGACGGGCCCGGCACGCCGCTATGGAGCCCGCACTCACTCCGGCTAGACTCAACCCTGAGCGCGGCGGGGGCCGCGCTTTACAACCGCGTCCGGCACGAGGGTGGTGTACTGGGCGCCGTACAGGATGGTCTCAATGCCGATTTCCCGCGGAACACGCCTCTCTGCTGCCATCATGTCCGCCGGCATCGCCGGCCTGGTGGCATCGGCACTCATAGTGCCTGCAGCTTCGGCGTCCGACGGCGATCCGCACCTGCCGTCCATCCCGCGCCGGCCGTCCGTGGTCACCCCGCCCACGGACCAGTTAATCGTGAAGTTCAAGGATCCCGCCCGTTCGGGCTCCACGTTCCGCGCCGACGCCTTCGGGCGTGCCGCAGCCACGCTCGGCGCCACCGCAAAGGACGTCCGCGGCACCGCCGGCGGTGCACGCGTGATACGTATCAGCAAGGAAGTACGCGGGGGTGACGCGGACAAACTGCTGGCGTCACTGCGCGCCAACCCCGCCGTCGCCTATGCCGAACCTGACGTAAAGCTGCAGGCAAAGGCCGCAGACCCGGCGGACACCTACTACTGGTTGCAGTGGAACCTGCAGCAAAACGGCGGCGGCGTCAGGGCCACCCGCGCCTGGGATGTCACCCAGGGCGCCGGCCAGGTGGTGGCGGTTCTGGATACCGGCATCACCAAGCAGCGCGATCTGGGCCTGGACGACGGCACTGGTCTGATGACGAACGTGCTGCCGGGCTACGACATGATTGCCAACGCTGACGGTATCCGGGACGCTGATCCCACCGACCCCGGCGACGCTACGGTGGCCGGCCAGTGCGGCGATGACGGACCTGCCATGCCCTCCTCCTGGCACGGTACCCACGTTGCCGGCATCATCGCCGCGGTGGCGGGCAACAACGAAGGCATCGCCGGCCTCGCCCCGAAGGCCAAGATCCTGCCCGTGCGCGTGCTCGGACCCTGCGGCGGGCAGCTCTCGGACATTGCGGACGCCATTGTCTGGGCTTCCGGAGCCCCGGTGAGCGGTGTGCCCGCCAACCGGAACCCGGCCCGCGTCATCAACCTCAGCCTCGGCGGCCCGATGGAAACCTGCCCCCGGGCCTTCCAATCCGCCATCGACACCGCCACGGCCAGGGGATCGGTGGTGGTGGCGGCCGCGGGCAACGAGATGACGGAGGCGTCCGGCTCCAGCCCAGCCAACTGCAACCACGTCATCAGCGTCGCTGCCAGCGGCCCCAGCGGTGCCCTGGCACCCTATTCCAACTTCGGCCCCGGCGTCGATATCACCGCACCGGGCGGTGACATGACCCCCACCTCGCCAGATGACCCGGAGAGCGGTGTTCCCGGCGGCATCCCGTCGATCACCAACGATGACCCGGAGACTGCGGACATCGAAGACTACGACTTTGGTGAGGGAACGTCCTACGCGGCACCGCACGTGTCCGCCGCGGCCGCGCTGCTCATTGCCCAGATGGGCCCGACGGCGACACCGGCCGCCGTCGAGGCCCGCCTTAAGCGCACCGCACGGCCCATCACGGGCGGCTGCCCGCAGGGCTGCGGCGCCGGCCGGCTGGACGCCGCCAGCGCCGTCCTGCACTTCAGTACCGTCCTCGCCGCCGGCGACCTCACCGGCGACGGCAAGCCGGACGTCCTGGCCCGGGAGAACTCCGGCTACCTGTGGCTCTACCCCGGCAACGGGCGCGGCGGCTGGCTGGCACGCCAGCAGGCGGGCACCGGCTGGAACAGCTACACGATCCTAGCTCCGGGGGACTTCAACGGCGACAAACGGAACGACATCCTGGCCCGGGACCGTGCCGGTGCCATCTGGCTGTATCCGGGCAATGGGCATGGCGGCTGGCTGGCCCGCGTCAGGGTGGGCTCCGGCTGGAACGGGTTCACCGCCGTCGTCGGACCCGGAGACCTCAACGGTGACGGGAAAACCGATGTCCTGGCCCGCGACGCTGCCGGCGCGCTGTGGCTGTACCCCGGCAACGGGCATGGCGGCTGGCTGGCCCGCACGAAGGCGGGCTCCGGCTGGAACGGGATGACCGCCGTCGTCGGCCCCGGGGATCTGACGGGCGACCGCAAGGCGGACCTGCTGGCCCGCGACGCGGCCGGCATCCTGTGGCGCTATCCGGGCAACGGCCGAGGCGGGTTCGGGAGCAGGACCGAGGTGGGGGCCGGCTGGAATTCCATGACCGCCATCACCGGGCACGGGGACTACAACGGCGACGCCAGGGCCGACATCCTGGCCGTGGACACCAGCGGCACCCTCTGGCTCTACCGGGGCAACGGGGCAGGCTGGTTCCCCGGCCGGACCGCCGCCGGGAACGGCTGGGGATAGGCCGGTCTCCGCCTCACAGCGGCCTCTGCGGTGTGCTTGCCTGCGTCCTTACGAGTACCCGCGTAGTTGGTTCCCGGAAGACACGGGTAGTGACTACGCTGGGCCCGCCGGGGAATCCTCTCTAGGTTTGCACCATGAGGAACGGAGCCAATGAAGCCATCTGCCGCTTCACCGGGCGGCGTGCCGTGGCCGACGATCCGGCCCGCGGGCGGTCCTGGCTCCGCGCCAATCCGACGAGGAGGCAGCAATGACAACACAAAGCCAGATACGCGGCATGGGCAAGGCCCGGCATCGCAAGGAGATGCCGGCGAGCCCCTCGTTCCCCTGGGCGGGAGTGGCCGGCGCCGCCCTCGTGGTGGTGGTCCTCCTGGTGCTGTTCGTCCACTGAGCCCGTCCACTGAGCCGGCGGGCTTTCGAAAGACACGCCGTCACAGCAGGAGCAACGGCACGGGTCCGTGCTGCCCTCCGAACGGATCGATGAGCAGTACCGCGTACTTGTAATGGGGCCTTGGACTCAGGGTCAGACCGTCGGACACCGGAACGGGGTCCCCGGCCGGGCCGGGGGTCCGGTGCCAGGCTCGCGGTTCCGCGCAGGAGCTGCATTGTCCACGGCGGCGCGCCTGATGGCAGGGCGGGCAGGCCACTTGCGGTGACCGCCACCGTGCCGAACGTGTACGAGTACTCGATGGTGGGCACGTTTCCGTGGAAGTCGATCCACGCGGGGGTGGAATACGGGCCCCAGGGAGACGGGATGTGTTCGTACTGCAGCCCGACGGGACGGATTTCACCGTTTTCAATGGCAATGTCTCCGGCCGCGAGCGTTGGCTCGGCCGGGTACCGGACGCTGGCGGCAACTGCAGTGCGCTGCCACGGCCGTCCCCGCAGCGTGGCGGTACCTTCAAATATGCCCGGGTTCCCGGCGGATGGTTTCAAGATGAGCGTCGTGATCTGGGGCCAAAAGACGGGCTCGGCATTGGCGAGGTATTCGACAAGCCGGGCCTGTATGTGAACCTCTTGACCGCCGTCGATCCGCAGGCTGGACAGCACCGCCGCAGATGGGCGGGTGACGCGGACCGTGACGGTGGCGGTGCCTTCCCCGTCGACGGACGTTCGCAGGCCGGGAACGGGAGGGAAGTCGCTGCGGGGAACGATGATGGCGACCGGTTTGGTGCGTCCGAACGGGGTGGACACCGATTCTGTCGGCGGATTTCCGGGGATTGTGGTGACCGCGACTGCCCGGGCGAACACCACCCCGTCAGTACCGGCGGGCAGCTCGATGGTGGCTTTGGCTGCGCCGTTCAGGACCGTGTGGGTATTCACCGATGCCCAGGAGTAGAAACGCCGTTGGTCGTGGTCCGGCATGGCGCGGAGAATGGCTGCCGCACGTTCCGCCCGCGGTTGGGAAGGATCCGGGGCGGACAGGCCGAAGGCCCTCCTGAGCGTTGTTTCGCCTGCGAGCAGGATGCGGTACGCGCGGGCGTTGGGGGCTGCGGTTATTGACAGTGTCACCGTCACGGACGGGTCATTGCCGCGGCGGGCGGTGGCGATGAGCCGGCTGCTGGCCAGCGGTGCCCGGATCGGCCGCGGATCCACGATCCTCGCGGTGATGGCCACCGCGGCGGAGGCCCTGCCCTCGGCGTCGACGCTTTGGATGGTCACGGTGTCCACGGCAACTTCGCCCGGGATCGTCTCGGCGGCCGCGAATTCGACGGCGCGGGTGACCATCCCCTTCACCATGTCACCTTGTCCGATGGCAAGCACCCGGGGGACCGGTTCCCTGGGAACGGCCACACGCAGCCCGGTCAGCGGGACGGCTCCGGGGCCGGCTGGCCACTGCACCTTGATCTCGGCGCGTACCGTGGCGGAGGAGGCGGGAGCGCCGCCGTCGGGGAAAATACCGGGGATGACGAGCGTGCTGCCCTGGGGCGGGGGAACAGGTGGCCGCGCAGGCCTGTCGAGAACCGCTTCGCCCCTGTCCCCCCACCGTCCGATCCAGTCCTGGAGGCTCACACCGACCGTGACGGACGGATATCCGCCGGGGATCCCGGCGGCGGTCACAACGTGCCGGCCGTGTGGCTTGGAAAACCCCGCGATCATAGGCTCGGGTGCGTCAGCCTCTCCGGGATGCATCGTGGCGGGCGTTGGTTCCGTTTGCACGAACGCGACTTCGCCGCGAGGCACCAGCCGGCCGATGCCCACGGTGGCCGCCCATTGGTCGGCGGTGACGGCGTTCCAGGAGGAATCGAGTGGAAGGATCTCTGGCGCTTCGGGTCTGTCCTGGGGGCATTCGCGCAGGTAGGGCAGGGGAACGACGAGCAGGGTGAGCTCCCACCGGCTGCCGTCGCCCAGCCGGGGGAAGTCGCGGGCCGTCTGTTGCAGGTCGAAGAAGCCACCGATCTCCTCGTCGTAGAACTTTTCCGCCTCCGCTTCCTGTGGGACAGCGGACTCCCGGGGGCCGAAGAGACGGTACACGGGGATGAAGGCGGCGGCAAGTCCCATCGGCCCTGCGTCGGTATGTTCCGGTTCCCGGTCGAGGGTGCCTGAAAGGCCCTGCCAGCGGGCGACGCCGGGGTCCACGGAGGCCTGCAGGTAGGTTTCATCGGCGGCCTGGGACACCCGGGTCCCGCCGTTCTCGCCGCTAACGATGCCGCGCACGCCGCTGTCGAGGGCTCCGTATGCCGTCCGGCACCAAGTTTCTACCCCTACGACGCCGGACCCTGGCTGAGGTGTGGCGATCGAGCGGATCCGGTACAGCTCGCGGTCAGGGTCGGGTTCGAGTTCTCCCGGCCGGTCCGGGTCTGAAGGCAGCCGGTAGAGGGGCGCGGACGCGCTGGCCCGGAACTCCCAGTCGTCACTGCCATCACGGGCGGGGAGGTAGTACGGAATTTGTTGTGCTGTATCGCGCGCCAGCGATGCCCGGCTCAGAACGCGGTTGTGGTCGAGGTCGAAGCGGCTGAGGCCCCAGTATGCGGACGCTTCAATGACCCTCCCGTGTCCGGTGATGCGCACCACCTGGCAATCTGCCGAGGCGAGCCGCCAGCGGGCGGAGTCGGCGGGGTCAGGCTTGGACCGGGCTGCGTTCGTCGACCATAGGCCCTGCCGGGTGAGCCGCGGATCGGCAGCTGACAGCGTGAGCTCACCCTCGGCCTGAATGAGTGCCCAGCCCAGCACCTCCGGTCCGGGCGCGGGTTTGTCGAAGACCAGCGTGAGCTCCTGGCCCTGGTCGGCGTCGATTTGCCAGTTGCCGGGTCCGCCTTTTCCAAAGACAAGTGTCGGATTGCCTCCGCGGAAGCTGTCAGAGTTGGTCTGCACGTCCACAATCACGGCCGGACCTGCGGGCAGTCCGCCGCCCTGCCCCATGGTGACGTGCCAATGGATGCCGTCGGGGATCTGCGGATCTGATCCGGCCCCCGTCAGCCATGCGATGTCACCGAAGGCGGTGGCGCGGTCACAAAAAACGAGGCTCATTGGTCCTCCGCTGCTGTCAGGATCGCGGTGGTGAAGCGGGGCGGTGCCGCTACTGTGACTCCGCAGGCGAAGTCGGCAAGCCGGTCGGTGGCCCTGATTTCCAGGCTGGCCGGAGCGGCGATGCCCAGTGGAGTGCCGGCAAGCCAGAGTGCCGTGGTGCCGGCCCGGTTCATGACGCGGACCGGCAGGACAGTTCCGGCGAGTTTGGCGTCCCTGAGACCCATTCGGCGGGAGTCATCGCGGATGAGCGGTTCTGTAGATTCAAGGAGCAGGCCGGCCAGGGCCCATCCGGCGCCGGCCGGCGCCCAGAGCAGGCTGGAGCGGTTGGCCCGGACGGGGCGGAGCGGCGGGAGGCCCAGCGCATCAACCAGCCGCTCGAGTTCGGCGTCGTCCTGGACGTTCCCGGCCGCCGTCGTTACCGGGATGACCTGAAGGTCGCCGTGCGCCGCTCCGGCCGCCCCCGCGGCGAACCCGAACGAATACAGGAGGTCCGCGGGGCCGGTGTGGCTGGAGGTGGTGAAGGTGATGCCGCCGATGCAGGGTGTCCACTTGTCCGGGTGCATGTTCCCTGCTTCGGGCAGGACACAGGAGAGCTCGTAGCTTGCCCCCTTTTCCAGGTCCTGCTGGATCGTCAGGGTTGACTCCGTCGGCGGGACCGGACATCCGGCGTTTCCGGCTGCCAGTGCGACCGCGGACGCCAGGGCCAGTTTGGGTTTCGACTTGGCCGGCTGCGGGAATGGGACGGTGTAGATATCGGGTGCCGGTTTGTCCGAGCGGCGGACGAGCAGGCCCACATCCCGGCCATAGAGTCCGGCGAGTTCGACGATGTGCATCGCCAGGAACTCGATTCCGGGGCGGTCGGAGGGGAAAAGGTATTCAGTGTGGTCCGCGGGGGTGAAGCCTTTGACGTACCGGGCCAGATAGCCGGGTTTGAAGGTATCGAGCAGGACCGTGGTGGCGAGGTGGGCTTCGATCTGCGCGCCGGTGGCCGTGAAGACCGGGGCGGCAGATTCCACCAGTTTCCACTTTGACGAATACCCGGACGCGGTGCCGGATTTCACCAATCGCGTTGCCTCCTGCGGTGTGGCCGGTCTGGCGGGCGGGGAGGGGTCCTTGCCTGCGGTGGCGAAGTACCAGGACCGGGTGAACGGCCCGGGCCCCGAGCTGGCCGGCGCCGCCGTGACGCCGGCGACATTGAGCGCGCTGTCCCAGCCCAGGCTGACGCTGAGGCGGTACCGGTGCCCCGGGGTCAGGAGCTGGCTGAGCGTTGAGGGGTTGGCTGAGCCCGCCGCGTCGGCGTCGTTGGAGGCCTTCTGCGCTTCCCGGCCGCGCCTGGCTGCGGCATGGTCCTTGCCGGTGGTCGCGATCAGTCCAAGGATGTACGCGGGCTGTCCCCATGACAGGTCAATAGTGATGGCGGCAATCGGATCGTCGGCTGACGGCGGCAGGGCCAGGGTCACAACCACCCCGGAACCGTCCGCTGTCTTGTCGCCGGGAACTATTGGCACTGCGACTGTCGCGCCGCCCAGGGTGCGGGCTGATGCGGTGCCGGCGTAGATGTTGTCAACGTTCTCGTCGTTCTGCAGGGCGAGGAGGAGGTGCAGCCGCCCGTCCACAACGGGATCATCCAGCGTGATGGAAGTACGCATGGTAAGGAAGGGCTCGCGGACGATGAAGACTGCGCCTGTCAGGCGCAGGGCGCTTGAGAACCGTCGGCCGTCCCCGGTCGCTTCAGAAGTGAGGGGCGCCGGGCCGGCGGGAATGGTGGCGGGAGGAAGGCGGGACGGCGCACCCATGGGTAACACGGGCACGGTGCTGACCGTGAAGCCGGTACCGTTGGCGAAGGTCAACAGGGTGCGGGCGTCCCACTCGGAGTGTTCGGCCGGGACATGCCAATTCGTTCCGCTCAGCGGGGCGGCGTCTCCGCCCACCGCCCACCCCGGCCCTTCCGGTGCACTCCAGAGACAGGCGCGGCCGATGAGCTGGCCCGGGTCCAGCATCGGCTTCAGGTGGCTGCCGTCACCGGCGATGTGCGCCGCCCACGCCAGCAGCGTTCGCCGCAGCAGGACAAGTTCGCGTGCGTTGGACGTTCCGGCCGGCCACGTCCCGGTGTCCGCCGGCGGCTGCCAGCGTGAGGTGTCGTAGAGCGGAACGGCGCTGACCGACTCGGGTCGGGTCACGTCCTCGAGCACGACGTCCTGCAGGGTCCAGGTGATGGTTGCACCCCCGGAGCTGACCAGGCCAAGGTTGATCGAGGGTGCCGGTGAGGTGATGTTGGTGGTTTCCACAACGGGTGCGATCGGAAAGGCCAGGACGGGTACGACGTCGGGCCAAACCACGGGCGCCTTGGCCCACCCGCCGTCGGGGACCGGTCCGGTGCCGGTGGCCGGGCATTGCGGGGAAGCTGCGGCGTCGGCTCCTGCGTCCACGGCGGGGAGGGAACGGCCGAGTCCGTCGGCAAGGAACACGTCCGGCCAGGGCCAGTCATTGGGGCCCGGGGCAGGCGCCAGGGGTGCTGGTGCGGCGTCCAGCGTGTTGACCGTGATGCACTTCCGGAGCGTGTCGAAGAACAAGTCGACCTCGCCGCAAACCTGCATCTTGTATGCGTAGCGAACGTCGCCTTGCGGGTCAGTCCAGATCTGGAGGGTGACATCCGCGGAAAGCCCGATGCGGAAGGGGCCGATCCCCAGGGATCCGCCGACGTTGCCCCTGACGCGGACCAGCTGGGGCCGGGTGCTGATGAGCGCGGCAAGGCGGGAAGTGATCTCTGCCCAGAGAATGCCCTTGGCGCCGATGACCACTTCTATGCCGGCTCCGACACCGATAGTAAAGCCCGTTGTCGCCGGCATGGCGGGATCGCCCATCAGGTTCGGCGTGTTGATTCCTGCACCATGCACCATGAGGAACGCCCAGCCCTGGCACTCGAACGGCGTGCCCGGGAGGACCCGGGCACGGATGGGGCCGGGCGGGCGGTTTGTCGGCGCCGCTATTCCATCATCGCTGCCGGTCCTGATCCACCAGTTGGCGCCGCGGAAGGGGAAATGCGCTGCCAACGGGACATCCACCGTGACGAGGTACGGAATGGTGAACTTTCCCGCGACTGCGATGTCGAGCGCCTCAGCGGTGGCGGCAACGCCACCGGATACAGTGATCTCGACACCCTCGGGTGGCGGCGGATCAATATTTGCCCGATCCTTCAGTTGGTCCAGAATTGAGCGGGTAATGGTCTTTCGTTCGGCCAGTAGTTTCCCGTCCAGCCCCACGCGCAGGTCGAACGCGGGGACGGTGATGCCGAGGACGCCCAGGGAGCTGAAGAAAAAGCCGTTGTCCGGCGCGGTGCCGATGCTGACGCCGATGCCGATGGTCATGTTGCCCGGTCCGAAGTCCAGGGCTCCCCACGGCCTCCATTCCCGGAGCGACCGGAATGGGTTGGCAGGATCAAGGGCCTGCGAGCGGGCGTTGTATCCGAAGGTTCCGAGGACACCGTACAGCCCCAGCCCGGTGGGGCCCAGCGGTATGGGTCCGGGCAGGTCGACGGCGAAACCGAGCTCCGTTTTCCGGCCCTGCGGAAGGTCGTCGTAACGGAGGAAACCCAGGGCGGCAAGGCCGACGGGCGGGACCTCGACCCCCAGGACCACTGCGAATCCGCCAG
This sequence comes from Arthrobacter sp. OAP107, assembly GCF_040546765.1. NCBI lineage: Bacteria > Bacillati > Actinomycetota > Actinomycetes > Micrococcales > Micrococcaceae > Arthrobacter > Arthrobacter sp. OAP107. Next base: position 923,063 of record NZ_JBEPOK010000001.1, read on the forward strand.
GCGTGAAGGACACCTGCCCCTCGCCGCTGATCAGCCCGGGAACATCCACGCCGGCGATCAGGCCCCGCAAACCAAGTGAGACGTCACCGTTTTCGAAGGTCGCGCGCACAGTGGCGCCGCTGATCCGGACGGGACCAAGATCCACGACGAAGCGCAGGTCCACCTCAAACCACGTGGAGCCATGCCCCGAACGCGCGCCCACGATATCCAGGAGCGATCCCGGTGTGTCCACGGTCCACTCACCCGGGTCAACCACCTCGGCCCGGGACCGGGAGAAGTCCAGCGTCAGCATCTCACCGGGGACTTGCGTCGGATCCACGCCCGCCATGACGTCCCTCCACCGCACGCGCAGAGGGCGCGCACCCGGGCGCATGCCTACCGCCAATGGTCCACAGCGCCACAGGTCGGCCGTTACCTGGCCCTCGACATCGAGCAGGGCCACAACCTTTGCGGACTGCTGCACGGAGGCATCCAGAGTCACTCCATGAAGTGTGAAGCCACCCTTGACCGCCAGTTCCCGGCCGAGGACCGCTGCTGTGGCAAACAGGGCCGCGGTTTCAGAGCTGGGCGAGTCGGCGGCAATGGCGGGGGCGAGGACCGTTGTGATGCCGGCCGCGATGTCGCCCGGGCTGTCACCGAAGACGCTCATGAGCCCGGCGGGTGCATCAGATTCCACCGTGACGGTCACGCGAAGGGCACCGGGATCCTCGGGAGGTCTGGTCATGCCTGCGCGAACCCGCAGCTGCGTGTCCACCGCCGGTCCGGGTGCGCCCAGGAACCCGTCCCCGGTCGGAAGGTCGAGCGTCACCGAGGCGCCGGTGGGGACAATCTGGTCGAAAGATTCTGCGTTCGCCAGATTCCAGGACAGTGTGCCGCCGATTGCAGGGGAGTTCCCTCCGTCGGCGACGGAGATCGGCTCAATGGGGACATCAAACTTCAGGGGACCGCTGCCGAATGCCAAGTTGGCCCGGGAGGCGACACCGCCGATTACGGGTACGGATTCCGGAAGTACGAACTCCGTTCCCGCCAATCTGAACCTCCCGCCGTCGGCGGTGATCGACTCCGGCAGGGTCAGGCCGATGCCGCCGGGCAGCAGCAAGGTCCGGGGCTGTGGGGCCAGGGAGAGCTGCGAAATGTCAACGACAGGGGCATGCTGGCTCAGGACGAGGCTCACCGATCCCGTTGCCGTCATGCTGGCCGGCCCGCCTGCGTCCGTGTAGCGGACGCGCCGGCGCCGGCCTGTGGCTATCTCGATTCGGTTGGCGGCCCGCACAGTAGAAGGCAGGATCAATGTCAGCCCGTTCAGGCTGAGTGTCACTGTGGCCTGTGCCGAGCCCGGTGCTGCGGTGGCTGAAACAGTTGCGGGGCCCGTAAAGGTCGCACCGAGGACGGCAGGCAACGCCAAAGGAGTTGCCACCGTAACGGGGCTGGGCACCGACAAAGTTGCAGGGGCCGGAAGACCCCTCAGAAATGTGGCGGCCGCAGAATCGACGAACATGCCGGTGCTGATGCCCTCCTGGTCAAGTCTTTCGAGGAGATTCATCTGCGTTCCTTGCACTTGGTCCGCACCACCCGGGAGGTTACGCGTCCTGGACTGGCGTAAACCCACATGATGGACCCGGTAAGGACGGGCGTCAATGCGCTGTTTGTTGCCCGGCCCGTTGCAGGCTGCAGCTCTCACAGGCTCCGCACAGCGGCCCGACAGAAGGGGGAAAGGCCCGATGGGCAGGACTAGTGGGAAAGAGCTCCGGGGCGCCGCCCCCGGGATAGGAAGCGAGTGGGTCCCGCGCTCTTCGTCACATGCCTCGTGGCGGCGGGACTGCTGGGCGGCGGGGTGGCTTCCGGGGTCGCCGCCCAGTGGCCGGACGCGCCGGCGACGACGACCAGCGGGCAAAGCGACCCATGGCCGGCTGGGACTGTCCGTTCAGGACAAAACGTCAGGGGCGTCGTCGGACTTCACCGCCGGCGCCGAGGTGGCCACGGTGACCTCCGGATCCGCCGCGGACAAGGCCGGGCTGAAAGCCGGCGACGTGGTCACCGGACTGGCCGGCCGCACCGTGACCGACGCCTCAGAGCTGACCGCGGCCCCACGGGAGCAGGCCGCCGGTGCCACCGTGAAGATCACCTTCCAGCGATGGCCAGGAACACACCGCGAACATCACGCTGGACGCGGCGTCCTAAGGAGGGCTGCTGTACCTGATCCGATAGGAGAGCAAGCCAAGTCCTACCGGGATGGGATCTCCCGGAACTGCCTGGGCTGGAAATGCGGCGCGCATAGTCGAACCATAAATATCGGAAAATTACACTGACGTCATTTCTTATGGTCCGTAGGCCGCTCACTTGGGTTGCTTGTAAGGCTCCCATTGATCGAGCACATCAACGAGTGTCGTAGCTGCCAGGTCGATCTGGTCCACGGCCCGGGCACATGGGTTACTAATGGCGTCCTGACAGAACCTCGCGGCGTTGGACTCGCTTAGTGGTTGGAGAGCCTTGACTGTCCTGGCCACCAGTACCGTGAGTTCTGGGGGTGGGGAACCAAGCCCAAGGATCGTCGTCGTGGCACTCCGCGCGAGCTCTGACGCTATTTGTGCCTTTTTGATGCATCCCATTGTCTGGATGTAGTCATCGGGAGTGACACCTTCCGCAGCTTTATTGCATGAGGGGATGTTCGCTTCGTAGTCGCGCCAGGCCTTTTCGTTACTGCTGATGACGCTCGCCAGCTGCTCAGCCGCAGCAGTCGAACGCGGGTGGTTCGGCCTTTTCGGTTTTGCGTTCAGGTGTGTGTGGTTCGCTGGTTCGTGCGTCGGCTGTGTTTCCGGAGACACAGCTGTACAGCTCGATAGAAGCAGGGGCGTGATGGCCAGGAGCACAATGAGTTGCTTCAACAGGTTCTACCTCCCCCGTTAGAGGAATGGAGGGTTTTGCCCGGTTCTCCCGTGACTAGCACATACTCAACCGGCTCAGTTCCCCGGCGTCCGAACCAGTGCGGCCTCTGAGCGTCTATTTCTGCAGACTGGCCGCTCGTGAGGATGAAGTCCTGATCGCCGAGCACCAGGCGGAGGCGCCCGTTTAGTACATGGATCCAGTCGCGTCCTTCGTGCGTCCGCGGTTGTGGCCAGGAAGGGGCCGATCCTTCCTGCAGTACGCATCTGTGCGCGTAGATTGGGCCGGTCTGCTCCGCCAGCGCTGTGACTGTTAGGTCGCTGAGGGGGACCTGTGGTTGGCCTGTGCCCGAGGTCCCTGCGGAATGTTCGACTGCACTCTGGAGTTGTCGGGTGTCCGCGGCTGGGCGGGGGAGGCTCTGCTTTTCCTGACGGCTGCCGGAGCTCCGGGCAATGGCCGGAGCTCTTTGAGGGGATCCCGTGGGCCATAACCGTGGTGCGCGTTCGGCGGCTACGTCTTCGACCCAGCCGATTGTGAGGAACAGGATGGCCAACAGCGGCCAGACTGCGATGAACTGTGTCCACTCGCTGTCTAGAAGCCAAGGAAATGCTGTGGCGATGGCATCGATTTCGTAAAGCCGGTTGATTACGATCACGGTGATCACCAGCAGCAGGTTATGCCAGAGATAAATCGTGACTGCCCGGTTGTTAATCAAGGTAACGGCCTTGTCCAGAAAACGAATTGGTCTGGGCAGCGCCTGCCACGACGGCGAGATCCGCAGCAGCATTGCGCAGAAGCCCAGAGACCACAAGGCTTGGGCAAGGGGAATGTTATTCAGATCCCATCCGTCGTTTTCGAGGTGATTGGCTGCCCACAACAGACCCAGCACCATGAGAACCGTTCCAACACCGAAGACCGTCCGTCGCGGTATCTTGAACAGCAGACCCTTGTAAAGGGCGAATCCGAGCATCCAACAGGAGCCGTAGGTTGCGAAGTCAGTAATGCCGCTGTTGCCCCAGCTCGGGAGCGGGATAAGTCCCATACTTAGGATCGCTATTGCGCCCAGGGGTGCCAGCATCGTCACCCAAGGCATCCGGTGGAAGGCTTTGAGCAGCAGCGGAGACAACAGCATGAACCAGAAGTAGGCCCGGATGTACCATAATCCCACTTCGGCCTGTGACGCCCAGGAGGATTCGACGAGTCCCGCGTCGGAGCCGATGCTTGGCGGGAACGGCGGGTCCCCGATGGGAATGAACCACAAGAGGATTTGGAACCAGGAGCCGCCGACGCGGATAACCGGAGTCCAACCCTCCCAAAGCAGCAGGACCAGAACCGCTGAACTGTACACCCACAGCGGTAGCAATAGGCGCCGGGTACGGCTCTTGAGGACACCGAACGCGGGCCGCTCAAGAGACCGTGCCATCAAGGAACCCGCAAGCGCGAACATGACACCCATTGAAGGGAATGCCACACTCAGCCAGACCGCGGAGGCAAACGAATGATACGCGACAACACGAACCAAGGCGATCGCACGCAGCAAATCCAGATACCGGTCTCTGGAGGAAATACGGTTTGAACCTGCAGGAACCGGCCGGGGTCCGGTGTCCAGAGAGAGTTTTTTGGTCATTCCGCCAGTCGCGGCACGTTGATGGTGGGTAGCCAGGAATTCGTTCATCGCCCGTTCCTTTCAATCCTTCTGAGGTTCGCTGACCCTTTAGGGAAAGGGACCGCCGGTTCACGGCCGGAAGCATCAAGGCTGTGCTGCCATTAAAAGACACACGCAAGGGTCGGCACAGATACGAGGGAAGAAGCTACCACGGATCTCCGTCTCAGCCCCCTAGGGGACCCGGGCCCGAGTATTATGCGGCCAGCAATACCCAGAACCGGACTGCACTTATGGACCTCGTACCGCGGAGTCATTGTTGGCGACACTAAACCAACGCTAGGGCGGCCTTCTCGGAAAATCATCCCTAACAACTACTCGAGTTTCGGTAACTGGGACTACCTAGGTACTTGCAGGCGATGAAGGGGGGCCCGGCGACGGTCTGGGAGCGTGGCCTGGGCTCAGGGGGGGACCTTGCTGTACGGGTCCCGCTCTCTCAAGGGGCCATGGGCCCTGGTTGCGCGCTGGTGCCAGCGAGTAATCGGTTTTCCACAGCGGGGCCGTGGCGTACGGAAGCATCAAAACCAAGGACAGGGCTGCCACAAGCACTCCGGTCAGAAAGCTGTTGAGGATGCAGCGCCCGCGCCGGCCGCCTGGAACATGAAAAACTGGCCGCGCAGATAAAGGAGGTCTCGGGGTCCCGTGCATCATTGGTCTCCCTACGATCGATAAGAACCAGGATCTGTACAGGCCGTTCATGTCGGCCGGCAGTCTTCATGAGCTGGGCGGCCGGGTCCGGCACTGCTGGGGTGTGCCAGGACCCGGCCACCCCGGAAGGCAAAGTTTGCAGCTCCTTTAGCTCCGGGGCACTGCCATCCTCAGCCGCAGGCACTGGGAATCGTTTGCCGGACCCTATGGCCGTTACCACCCATATGTGGGGTCAGCCCGGGCAGGGACCACCCCGATAAGGCCCGCCAAGAACTTTGTGCCTTGCGGTTCCCAGCCGCCACCTTGTGCCAGGTGCAGGTCGGGGACATGGGACGAGGGAGTGTAAAGGACATGATGACCCATGAACTGCAGGGCAGGACCCCATCTGCACGAATGTGCGCGGCCACGCCCGGTGCTCCGCGTCCCAAGACTTGAACTAGAGAGGGAACGAACTTTGGCTCATGGGCAAGCCAACGTTCTGGCGAGCGTCTTTTCGCGGGCCAGATGTTGGTTGTCGCAATGACTGCACGCCGCGGTCAACCGCTAGACGTGTCACTCAAGCGGCAGCTGAACAATAACGAAAGTCCCGGTTCCCGGACGTGACTGCACATCCAAGTAACCGCCCGCCAGGCTGACCTCGCGCTGTAATCTGCGAAGTCCGCCTTCCGTGGCGTCTCCTGACGGCGACCTGTCGAAGCCTACCCCGTCATCTTGGACGCACACCCGCACGCTTCCAGGCTCAACCTTCAGACGGACCGCGACTTTCCGGGCCACGGCGTGAGCCAGGATGTTGCGGAATATTTCATCGGTTGCCCTGTAGAGCGAGATAGCGGTTCGCCTGTCAACTTCGGCGTCGGCATGTTCGACCTCCAGCGCAACACTAAGTCCAGTCGACCGGAGTTTGGCTCCGAGCCGATCGATCACACCGGCGAGGCCGAGGGCGTGGAAGTCGAACGGATGCTCGGCCAGCGCAACGTCGGAGGCAACGAGCAATTTCACGGGATGGGAATCAACCATGGCGGCCCCCATTGAATGGCGACATTCGGAACTTACCGTTTCATCATCGCTGGGTGACCTTGGAATTTCCATGGGGATGGGAGGCGCCCTCCCCCATCCAGGGTGTCCGGCGACGAAACCCTCGACCCTGGAGAGCCAAGTGTGCCAGGCGGATGCCGTCTTCCTTAGTACTCGAATCTGACCGTGGTGGGGGTGATCCGGAGTCTTCCCTCTATTTCGGCGGTCCTTTCGATGGCGTGTTCCACCTGCTGTGCCAGGAGTGCGATGGCGGCTTCTTCCCTGGACATCTGGGGCCACATCATGCGCCACAACGCGACGTCGATGTCGATGAGGGCACGGATTTCTTCGAGGGATTCACCAAAACTGAAGATCCTGTCCCCGTTATCGCGGGACGGAACGACAACGGTCACGGATGTTCCGCGGATCAGAACAACACCAAGGTGGCCAAGCCCGAGCTGTAGGGCAGAAGCAAACGACTGCAGCTCAACTGATGACATTTCGGCCTGCCGGCTGGAAGCACGACCGTGCATCGAGGAACCGTTCGAAAAAGCTGGCCATGGCATATCCCTCCCAGTCTTGGCGGTCGCCGCTTTGCACTACCGCCCCTAAGAGGTCCGGCCCCCCGGCCTACGGACCATCCGTGGCGCTGACAGAGACTCAGCTGGTCCCTCAGCGCCACGATCAGCTTGCCCGAGGCAAACAAGAGCTCGCAACTGTGACACGCCGCACACGGCAGGACTGCGGCAAACCTGAACGTCGGGTTGTTACTGGCCGGGGCTGCAGGCGGGGAGAGCTGCGGGGGCGGGGAGCGACTTGGTGAGCGCGCGGATTCTGGCGATCAGGGCTTTCGTGGCCGGGTCTTTCTCCAAGCGGCCTATTGTGGGCGCTACAGCTGCCTGGAAGGCGGCGATGCCCTGTACCGGCGCCATGAAGATGGTTCCCCCGCGCTTACAGTATGCTGCTGCCTCGGCCGCGGTAGCCGACATTGATTGTTTGGCCCATTCACGGGTCGCGTCTGCCGCTTCCTGGAGTACTCGGCGTTCCTGGGCCGTCAATCGGGCCAGCCGGTTCTGGCTGATGACCAGAGTGTTGATCTTCGGATAGAGCGCAAGATTGCCGGTTACGGTGGACGGTTTGGGCAGGCCCGCGGCCCGTCCGAAGGACGTCTCGGTCGCACCGACCTCGCCCTTGGCCAGTGCCTGTGTGAAAAGGTTCCCCGGCAAAGGTTTCGGGAGTCGCGCCGAAGGATTGCAAAACTTCGTCGGTGGTTTCCGACGTTGGGGCGCGAACGACCTTGGAATCAAGGTCGCCTGGATCTTCAATGGGGTCGGCGAAGGAAAAGAGAAACCGCTGGCCCTCCGGGAACAGAGCCAGTCCAGCCAGTCCGAGCGGTTTAAGCCCGGCCAGCATCGGGGCAGCGAAGGACGGGGCGACAACCTCTTTCAAAACCTGATCTCCGGTCACCAGGAACGGTGCTGAAAGGGCCCTGAACGTGGCGACTCCTTCGCCTTCCCACGTTCGACTGGGGATCAGTGCCATGTCGACTTCGTCCGCTTCGACGAGCTGGGCCACTGCCTGGTTCCACGCGTCCGTGTCGTCGCCCGCGGCTTTGAGCTGGGTGGCTATCCTCATGCTGCCCCCCGACAAGTCCTGGACTCGCCGGGCGAGTTCTTCAATCTGGGCAGCCCCGGGACGGTTAGCGCTGGTGGCCGTGGCAACGGTGAGCACGGTTGCATCATCGGTTGCCGTCTCCGGGTCCTTCGGTGCTCCACACGCTGCGGCGGTCACGATGAGTGCGGCAATGGCTGCTGCGGCCCCGACGCGCCTGGACGCATTCATCTTGACCTCTTCCGGTCCACCATCAGCCTCACCAATCGGCTGGCCCGGATGGACTCTACCTAAACAATTTTCATCCCCCCCGGGCACACCGAACAAGACGGCGCAGACAACCCGCAGGCAACTCCGGGCTGGCTCTCAGGCGCGGACTGCCGGGCGATACCAAGCACCTTCCGTTTTCAGGTCAGGCAGGGCGGCAGGGAACCATTCCAGGGTTCTCCGCCGGCGGCCCAAACCACTTAAGCAGGTGGCGGAACAGGTCTTCCTGGTCTTCGCCTATCCACGCAACGTGGCCGTCCGGCCGGAGCAGGACCGCGGGCGCGTCCAGTTCCGCACTGGTATCCGCCACGAGGTCGACCCGGTCCGTCCACCCCGCCGCCGACAGTTTGCCGGTCTGGTCGAGCAGGAGCCCGCGTCCTTCGCGGGTGAGCTCATAGAGGCGGCCGCGCGACAGCGGGATGTCGCGGAGGCGCCTGCCGAGCAGTGCGGGCCCTTCACCAAAGTCGTACCGCACCCCGGTCGAACTGATCCGTTCGGCCAGAAACCGGCTGACGTCGTCGAACTCCATCAGCTCCGCCAGCAGGCGGCGCACGGCCTGGGGTCCGGGTTCCGGGGAGATCAGTTCGCTCTGGGCGCGGGTGATGGTCAGGACGTCGGCCGCGACCGGGTGGCGCTCGCTGAAGTAGGTGTCCAGCAGCCCCTCCGGCGCCCAGCCTTTGACCTCGGCGGCGAGCTTCCAGCCGAGGTTGAACGAGTCCTGGATGCCGAGGTTCAGCCCCTGCCCGCCCAGCGGCGGGTGGACGTGCGCGGCGTCGCCGGCGAGGAACACCCGGCCCGCCCGGTACTGTTCGGCCAGCCGGGTGGCGTCACTGAACCGGGTGATCCAGCGTGGCGAATGGACGCCGAAGTCGGTGCCGGCGTGGGCGCGCAGCTGCGTCCGGAGTTCCTCCAGGGTGGGCGGGACCGAGCGGTCCTCGGCCACGGACGCCGCAGGAACGACGGCGCGGAACAGCCCGTTCCCGGCCGGCCCGACGCCGAACCCCCGGTGGGTCTTGCGCACTTCGTTCACGATTGTGGCCAGCTCGTCCGGGGGAGTGGTCACCGCCATCTCGCTGTGGATCCATTCGGTCGTGGCGGGGTCGCCGGGGAAACCGACGCCGAGCTGCCGGCGCACCAGGCTGCGTCCGCCGTCGCAGCCGACCAGCCAGCTTGCGCGCAGCCGGGTGCCGTCGGCTTCGACGGTCACCCCGTCGCCGTCCTGCTCGAAGCCCGTCACCTCGCAGCCGCGGCGGACTTGCGCTCCGAGTTCGACGGCGCGCTCCGCCAGCAGGCGGTCGGTGACAGGCTGCGGGATGCCAAGAATGTAGGCGTGGCCGGTGTCCAGGTCAGCCGGCAGGGGCTTGTCGATCCCGGCGAAGCGCCCGACGCCGGGATACTGCTGCCCCTCCGCGAGGAACCGGTCCAGCAGGCCGCGCTGGTCCATGATCTCGATGCTGCGCGGGTGCAGCCCTAGCGAGCGGACCGCCTGGGTGGGCTCCGCGTCCTTTTCCAGCACGAGCACGTCCACGCCGTGCAGCCGTAGCTCGCTGGCCAGCATCATGCCCGTCGGGCCGCCGCCGCTAATGATTACGTCAAACATGTGAGAACCCCAATCCAAAAGTCGCCGCGGCCAACCATTCTGGCGGAGGGGAGGGGCCTTGCGGCAAGCCCCCCGGCGACCTATATTCTGAAAATGGCAGGGCCGGACAGACCCGTCTGTCTTGTTTCCCAGCTGTTCGTTGTAATATCCGGTTGTGGACACCTCAGAAGGGACCGAGCAGCCAGGGCGCACTGCAGCGGGCAGTCCTGCGGAGAAGATCCTTGCCGTCGCCTACGAACTGTTTGCCCGGCGCGGGATCCGTGATGTGGGGGTCGACGAGCTGATCCGTGCCTCAGGGGTTGCCAAGGCCACCTTCTACAGGCACTTCCACTCCAAGGACGACGTCGTCCTGGCCTTCCTCGAGCAGTGGTACCGGGAACGCACGGCCGCGATCGAGGACGCAATCGCCCGGCGCGGAAGCCGCGGCGAGGCGGCCATGCTGACCATCTTCGACGTCTTCGACGACTGGTTCCGCCAAGGCGCCGCCCAGGTCAGCTCCTTCCTGCACGTGATGATGGAAATGGGCCCCGACCACCCCCTCGGGAAAGCGAGCATCCAGTATCTGGAGAAGACCCGGCAACAGATCGCCGACCTCGCAAAAGCCGCCGGTCTCGACAACCCGTACGACTTCGCCTGGTCCATCCACATCCTGATCAAGGGAGCCATCGTGGCCGCGGCCGAAGGGGACCCCCGTGCCGCTGCCCGCGCCAAGGACATGGCCACCCTGCTCATGGGCAGCCACCAGAAGTAGCCAGGGCTGCGCCACCGCCCATGGTTCGTCCGGGCAGCGGCCTTTTCGTGAAGAAAACACAGATCAGGGATAATCGTCACCATGACCCTCGCTTCGCTCGCTGCCTTCGCTGGACTGTGCCTTGTGCTGTCCCTTACGCCGGGACCGGACACGTTCCTGGTGCTGCGCATCGCGTTGAACCGGCCCAGCGCCGGGATTGCTGCTGCGGCGGGCTCCGCGGTTGCCGCCATCGCATGGGCGGCCCTGGTGGGCGTCGGGCTGGCAGCGATCCTGGAACAATCCGCGGAGGTGTTCCGCTGGCTCAAGATCGCGGGCGGCCTCTACCTGCTGTACCTCGGCATTTCCTCGTTCCTGAAGACCAGGAAGGCCGCCAAAAACGGCATGGAAGCGGACGGCAAAGAAGGAAGCGCGCTTCGCTACAGCAACCTCGCCGGCCTCGGCGCGGGGGCACTGTCCACGCTGCTCAACCCCAAAGTCGGCCTGTTCTACCTGGCAGTCGTTCCGCAGTTCATCCCGCAGGGCGGCGACACCATGGGCACCGCGATGATCCTCGGCGCCGTGGAGGCGGTCATCGGTTTCGCCTACCTGGCCGTCGTCGCGCTCGTCGCTTACAAGGCGATGGGGTGGTTGCGGCGCCCAAAGGTGAGCACCGGCGTCGAACGCGTCAGCAGCGGCATTATTGCCGCCCTTGGTGCCGGCGTCATCGCCTCCGGCGCGACCAGCTAATCCCTGCCATTTAGAATCATCGGAAGCAGGCTGCCGAGGAAGACGCGACAGCGGCCGCCCCTAATGCTTCCTCCGGTTGCTGTCCGACACTCCGCAGATGGTCACGATATATTCTTCTATTCCAAATCTTTGTGACAGCCGGATTGCCTGGTCTTCCACTTTTGACGTGAGTCGAGGAGCGTTCCGTCCATGTCGAACATGACGCAGCTGACCTCCATGCGCGTCGGACGGGTTTTTTGCGGAACTATCATTTTTTCTGGGGGCTTTCAGTCTCGGAACTGGATTTTGCCCGGGGTGCCCGGGACGGATTGCTTTGAAGGGTGAGGATCGAGTGAGTCTTGATCGGATAGATCAGCGGATCCTTGCGGAGCTCACGAAGAACGCACGCGTGAGTCATGCCGAACTGGCGACGAAAGTCTTGCTCTCACGCAATGCCGTGCGCCAGCGGGTGGACCGGATGGAACGGCAAGGGTACATCCAGGGGTACACCGTGGTGGCCGGCCCGCCCGGACAGGGACCCGTTTCGGCGTTCCTGATGGTCTACAGGAAAGACCGGGTGCGGGGTTCGGACGTTGTCACCGTCTTGCGGTCGATTCCGGAAGTGGTGCTGTGCGACGTCGTGAGCGGTGACTTTGACCTTCTGGTGAGGCTCGAGGCGCGGTCTTTGGAGCGGGTCCAGGAGATCTGGGAGCAAATCGCTGCCCTTCCGGGAGTGACGGACACCGTGACGGCCATGACGCTTTCGAGCCTTATCAGGCGCGGCGCCGTGGCCCCCGCCGGGACCCCTACCGAGGGCGCCGGCGCCACGGAGTAGCTGCTGCCTGGATGCGGGTGGTCACGGCTTCGTGTTCCTGATGCAGACAACCTTCGGCTGGGTCATCTCTTCGTACGCGAAATGGACGCCCTCCCTGCCCATGCTTCCGTATTTGGAACCTCCGAACGGCATGCCATCGAAGCGGTAGTCCGACGAGTCATTGATCATGACGCCGCCTGCCTCGATTCGGCGGGCTGCCTCCATGGCGCTGCCCAGGGAGTCCGTGAAAATCCCCGCGTGAAGGCTGAAATCGATGGCGTTTGCGACTTCGATGGCGTCTTCAAAGGTGTTGAAGGCATGAAGCATGACCACGGGCCCGAACACCTCTTCCTTCCACAGCCTGCTGTCCGCCGGAACCGCCTCCAGAACGGTCGGCTGAAGCACGTTTCCCTCGGTGACGTTGCCCGCGAGAAGGACGGCACCGGCGTCGATCGCTTCATCCAGCTTGGACCGCAGCTCGCCCAGCGCAGCAGGGCTGATCATCGGCCCGACGTCTGTCCGCTCGTCCGACGGATCGCCGGCAACCAAACGCGCCGTCGCGGCCAGGAATCGCTCGCGGAACTCGGCGTACAACGGCGTGGCCACGAGGATCCGCTGCACCCCCACGCAGTTCTGGCCGGCTGCCCAGAACGCCCCCGAGACGCAGGATTCCACGGCCTCGTCAAGGTCGGCGTCGTCCAGCACAATGACAGGAGCGTTCCCGCCGAGGTCCATGGACAGCTTCTTCAGGCCAGCCGTACGGGCGATGCTCTCACCGGTGGAGAACCCGCCGGTGAAGGACACCATGCGTACGTCTCTGGACCTGATGATAGTTTCGGTCACCTGCCGGTCTCCATGGACAACGGTGAGGACTTCGGGCGGAAGCCCGGCGTCGACGAGGGCGTCCGTGAGCAGTTGGGCTGACAGCGGAGTCAGCGCGGAGGGCTTGAGGACGACGGCGTTTCCTCCTGCGATGGCCGGGCCCACCTTGTGTGCCACCAGGTTGAGAGGGTCGTTGAAGGGCGTGATCGCCGCAATGATGCCGAGCGGTTCCCGCGAGTACCACCCGGTGCGGTCTTCCGAGCCTTCGTAAGAGTCAAAGGGGATGACTTCGCCGGCGTTCCTGCGCGCCTCGGCCGCGGACAAACGGAGCGTGTTGACCGCGCGAAGCACTTCCTTCCGTGCCTGCCGGATGGTCTTTCCGGACTCCGCCACGATCGTCCGGGCAAACTCTTCGCTTCGTTGATCGATGTCCGCCGCGGCGGTGTCAAGGATTTTCCCGCGTGCGTTGCGGGACAAACCGCGGGCCTTCCGCGCACCGGCCCTGGCCACTTCGAGCACGGCTTCGCCGGCGATGGCATCGGTCAGCTGCACCGCACCGACCACCCTGCCGTCGTAGGGGCTTGTCACTTCACGAAACTGCGGCAGCACCGCTTCCGGGGCGCAAAGCGTCGATTCAGACATGTGCGGCCGCCCCTGTCTTGGCTGCGTGCATCGCGATGATGTCGGAGAGCAAGGCGTAAGCGGTTTCAACTCGGCCGGCTCCCGGTCCGGAGACGGTGACTGGGCCAAGGAGGTCCGTGTCGAAGGAGACGGCGTTCGTGGCGCCTGAAATCCCGCAGAGTCCGTGGTCGAGGGGGAGGGCGACGGGCGCTACGCCGGCTGTGACGGTCCCGTCGGGATTCCGCCGTGCCGAACCGATGAGCTTCCAGCGCCGTCCGTCCTGCGCCGCATTCCGGATTTCGTCCAGCGTGACGGACGAGATTCCCTTCCGCTGGACGTCCTGGAGTTCGATGCCCGCGTCGAGAAGTTCGTTGGCCAGGATCAGGACCTTGAGCTGGACGTCGTGGCCTTCGATGTCGGCTGCGGGGTTGGCCTCTGCGTAGCCGAGTTCCTGTGCTTCTTTGATGGCTGCCTCGAAGCCCAGGCCGGCTTCCATGCGCCCGAGCACGTAGTTGCTGGTGCCGTTGAGGATCCCTTCGAAGGCGTTCAGCTTGAGGCCGGCAAACATCGTCTTTGCCAAGCGGATCACCGGCGTGCCGCTCATGACGGCTCCCTCGAACTCGAAGTGCGCACCGTTCTGTTCGGCCAGGGAAGTGAGCTCCGCCCCGCGAAGGGCAACCGGGCCCTTGTTCGTGGTGCAGACGCTCTTGCCGGATTCGAGAGCCCACCGCACGTGCGAGACTGCAGGCTCGCCGTCGTCGGGGTTGGTGAAGGTGGCTTCGCAGATGATCTCGGCCGTGCACGTGCGGATGACCGACTCATTGTTGGTGTCAGCAGATCCGCCGTGGTCGGCGAACGTTTCGTTTCCGCCGCCCAGATTCAGGGCCAGGGAGAGGTCAATGCCTTCGGGCCGGACCAGGGATCCGAGCCGGAGGTCGGTTATGGCAACGACCCGCAGGCCGAAGCCCAGCTCGGAATGAAGTGCCTCGCCGCGGGCAGCGATCAGTTCCGCCAGGGTCCTGTTGACGCCGCCAAAGCCGATCAGCGCAATGTCATAGGTGGTCATGGTGCTCCTTCAGTCAGTTACATCGGTCCTCCAATGGTCACTGGGTTCCATGTCAGCCAGGGCATGTGGTTCCGACCGAAAAACAGCGCGAATCGACCATCCGCATGCCGGTTCGACATGTAGCTCAAAGACTGCGCCTGTGCAACATATGCATGTTTAAATGTTTTTAATGCCCGCTTCGTGTTACCTTCGTCACTACCCCGTTCGCAGCCCGGCCATCCGGTGGCCCCGCTGCCCAATGCATCAAGCCCATTGCTCACCTGAGCTGACCCGCCCAACTGGGAGACACTATGGAACCCTCACCGTCCGTCACGCTTGAACCACAACCCGCCGGCCCGCCGTCGGCCGAATCCGGGCTCCGCCGGTCCATGGGACCGCGGCATCTGGTCATGATCGCCATGGGCGGCGTGATCGGCTCCGGGCTCTTCCTGAGTTCGGGCTACACGATCTCCCAGGCAGGGCCGCTCGGCGCGGTGATCGCCTATCTGATCGGTTCATTCGTTGTGTACCTGGTGATGGCCTGCCTCGGCGAACTGGCCATCGCGTACCCGGTCTCGGGTGCCTTCCACATCTATGCCGCACGGTCGATTGGCCCTGCCACCGGGTTTGCGACGGCCTGGCTCTATTGGCTCTGCTGGGCTGTGGCAATCGGTTCTGAATTCACAGCCGCCGGGCTCCTCATGCAGCGATGGTTTCCCGGCATAGACGTGTGGGTCTGGTGCGTCGTCTTCGCCGCGATATTGTTCGCATCCAACGCAGTTTCCTCGAGGTTCTTCGGCGAATCCGAATTTTGGTTCTCCATCGTCAAGGTCGGCACCATCATCGTCCTGATCGTGCTCGGCGGCGCTGCCCTCGTCGGTTTCCATCCGCTGGCCGCCTCGGGCAACCACCCGTTCCTGTTCGAGAATTTCAATACACCCGGCGGTCTCTTCCCGAACGGCTTCACCGGTGTCCTTGTTACTGCGCTGGCGGTGTTCTACGCGTTTTCCGGCTCTGAGCTCATCGGCGTGGCTGCCGGCGAAACGGCTGATCCGGCCACCAGCATCCCGAAGGCGATGCGGACCACGGTTTTCCGCTTGCTGATCTTCTTTGTGGGCGCAATTGCCGTCATCGCCGCAACCCTCCCGTTTGACCAGGTCGGAGTGGATGAGAGCCCGTTCGTCAGCGTCCTTTCATCGATCGGTATTCCGTTCGCCGCGGACATCATGAACTTCGTCATCATTACCGCCCTCCTTTCCGCGGGCAACAGCGGCCTGTACTCGTGCGCACGGATGCTCTACTCCCTTTCGGAGGAAGGGCATGCTCCACGGGCGTTCCGGAGACTGACCCGTCGCGGAATCCCCATGATCGCTCTATCCGTCAGCATGCTGGGTGGACTGGCTTCGCTCATCAGCAGCGTGGTTGCGCCGGAAACGGTGTACCTCGTCCTTGTTTCAGTGGCCGGATTCGCCGTCGTCGGGGTCTGGATGTCCATCACCGCCTCACACTTCTTCCACCGACGGTCCTTCGTCAAGAACGGCGGCAACGTGGCTGCTCTTTCTTACAGGGCCCCGCTGTACCCGCTGGTGCCGATCCTGGCGTTCTCGCTCTGCTTCATTTCGCTGATCGGCATCGCCTTTGACCCGAACCAGGTAGCCGCCCTCTACTTCGGGATTCCCTTCGTCGGTGCCTGCTACGCCTTCTTCTATTTCAAGTACGGGCGCGGGGCCCGCACAGCCGAGCTGGCCTAGCTGCATCTTCTCGTCAGCTTCGCGGCCCGGGGGCGTTCGTCTTCCGGCCGCGAAGCTGGCGGATGAATCGAACTGAGGGCATGTGAGAATAGGCGTGGTTATCCGGAGGAAGGAGTGTTGACAGTGGATTCTTCCTCGGAAGCGTCGTCCATGGCGCAGGGACTTCGGATTGTGCGGCTGGTCGCGGACCGGGAGAAGCAGGGCAGGCGGCTTCTTGGTGTTTCCCAACTTGCCGCCGAACTGGAGATGGAACAGAGCCGTGTATCCCGGCTGACCCAGGAACTGTGTGACCTGCGGTTGCTGGAAAGGGTTGAGCGGGGGCCGTTCAGAACAGGTCCGCGCTTTTTCGGCCTGGCGGCATCGCTCAACACCGGCTGGGTCCGCGAATCGAGAACCGTGCTGGAGGACCTGGTTGCTTCCCTGGGCCTCAGATGCCGCGTTTCCGTCCGGGACGGCTTCCGCGTCATTCTCTTGCGTGCTTCAAGTAACGACGCCCTCCCGGGCAGCTTTGTGAAGCCCGGCATGGTGACGCCCGCATGGTGCACCGGATCGGGCCGCGCACTTCTTTGGGACCATCACCAGGCCGCCATCCAGGACCTTCTTGAGGACGTCAACTTCATAGGGGTCGGCGGCCCGGGCGCGGCGCATTCACCGCTCGAAGTCGGTGGGCTGATGGAGCGCGACCGGCAGCGCGGTTTCGTGGTGGCGGCTGAAGAATTCGAGCACGGAATCTACGAGCTCGCCGTTCCGGTCCGTAATCCCGACGGAAGCATTCTTGCATCGCTCTGCGTTCTGGGCGGCCAGCAGGAGATCGAGCCTGGTTCGAATGACATCGCCAAAGCCCTATTGGAGGCTGCCCAGAGACTGGGGAATTGCGACAGCGGCGTGGGGCAAGTCGGCCGGGTCGGCAGCCCTGCTCCACATGGCCACCCTAGCTAAGCTCTTTCCCCTGCCCTGAATAGCCCAGCGCCGACTCCAGCCACTTTCCCCATGACATAAGCGCCGCTGCGCAGGACTCCCGCCGTGGTTCGAGGCGGGTCTTGCGACCCACGACTTGAAGGGCGGCCACCACATCGCCTTTGAAATCCCGGATCGGGACGGCCAGGGAATAGAGGCCGGGTTCAGCTTCTTCGTCGACAATGCAATATCCCCGCGACCGTGCGTCACGCAAGCGTGCCAGGAAGTCCTCCACGTCAACGGGAGTATTGGGGCCATGGCGAACAAACGATGCGTTGGCCAAGACAGTCCGGACCTCCGTGTCGGACGCTTCCCATAGCAATGCCTGGCCAGCGTCGCTGCAGTAAGCCGGGTACGGCCTGCCTAGCCAGGAGCCGACCATGTTGCTGCTTGCCGGAACCCGTTCGCCGATGGTCACGGTGCTGTCAGCACTGAGGACTCCGAGGAAGCATCCTTCGTCAGTCTCGCCCGCCAAGCCTTCCAATGCGGTCATGCCATCGCTCTGCAACCGCTGCTCTGTCAACAGCTGGGCATCCGTAAAGAGCGACCAACTCACTGTGTATGACCGCAACTCGCCGCGTTGCAGGAAGCCTTCCTGTTCGGCTCCCCGCAGGCTCCGGGAAACCTGGCTGCGGTCTTTGCCCAGATCATTTGCAATATCAGCGACCGTGCCGCCCGGGAGACCTGCTGCGTGACGGGAGCCGACGGCAAGGACGGCCATGATTCCGCGGCCCATGCTGGATGTCTTGGACATGGATTCGATTCTAGCCACCGGACGGGCGCCCCTTAGCGGACAGCCCCGGCGGATGGGCGCTAGTGGATAGCGAAGACCCGCGCTGGGAATCCGCTGCCCCGCAGGGGCTTCGGCCACGTCGCGATGACGGCAGCGCCCCACTCTGGAAGGTCATCCAGGTTCGCCAGGAGCTCGATTTGCCATCTGTCCTGGGCCAGGATGTAGGTTTCCAGGCTGAAGTCCTGGCGGGAAGTAGCCAACCCGGGATCGGTGTCCGTCTGTTCATGGCCGACAGCGGTGATTGAGCGCTCTTCGATCAGGAAGGAGAGGACGTCACGGGACCAACCCGGGGTGTGGCTGACGCCCTCCCTGTCCTTGTTCGCCATGGCGTCCGCGTCCGGCCAGCGGTGGCTCCATCCGGTCCGTAATGCCACGAAGGACCCTGCGGGGACTTCGCCGTTGCGGCGCTCCCACTCCCGAATGTCATCCATGGTGGGTGTGGCGTCGTTATTGGTGCTGACCCGCTCGGTGATGTCCAGGATCACCAACGGAAGGATCATGTCTGTTGCGGGAATCTGGTCCAGGGTCCGTCCCCCGCGGATGAAGTGCGACGGAGGATCGACGTGCGTTCCCCATTGCCCGATGATCGAATATCGGTGCGCGGTGAACCCGTCGCCCTTCTCCATGTCGAAGACGGCCTCCCTGATTTCGTTGGGGAACGCCGGGAAATGCGGCTGGCCGGGGTGGAACGCGTGCGTCAGATCGGTAAATGTCCTTCCGGCAAGTAACTGCCCCAGGCCGTTCCAAAAAGTTGTCGTGCTGGTTTCAATCATGATGCCGCCCCGATCCCGTAGGTCGCCGCCGGTGCGGTGCCGGAAACGCTGATGGGTGCGGACAATTCGATGACCGGCACCTCCCAGGGGTGGATTTCGACGAGGCGGCGGGTGAACTTGTCTACTGCAGCGTTGTCCAGTGCCGCATCGAAATACGTGGTGAAAACAAACGTGGGCGAGAAGGTCTGCAGGCCCACTTGGCCCAATGTGGGGTTGGCTCCCTCTGCCACAGTGAATCCTTCGAACCCCAGTCCGGACTCAAACACGTGCCGGTAGTTTCCGAAGTCCCCCAATTCCGCGGATGCCGCCAGGGCCCGGAGCAGGGCGGCGATGCCCTGGTCGTCTTCGAATGCCGCGGCTTCACCTTTCGCAAGCCGCGAAAAGGTCTCCCCGTCAATAGGCCAATGCACGCGCAGCTTACGTACTGCCTTCATCTCAATGTTCAAAGGGATGCCTCTTTCGTGGATCTGCCCGGACTGCTTGAATTGCCATGGTGACATAGTATGATGGTCATTACAAGCAAGGAAAAATGCGTATGATGATCATCAACGCTTTATCCCGAACCACTGGAGCTCTGGACCATGCCCCGAAACACCACCCTGTCCCGTTTGCTCGGCTCCGGTGCGCATCTGACACTGGACGGCGGGCTTGCCACTGAGCTTGAAGCACACGGATGCGATCTGGGCGATCCTCTGTGGTCGGCCAAGGTCCTTTTGGAGCAGCCGCACCTGATCAAGCAGGTACATCGCGACTATTTCGACGCCGGCGCCGCAATCGCCAATACCGCCAGCTATCAGGCCACGCCGCAAGGGTTTGCCATGCGCGGCATTGGCGAGGCGGAAGCCTTGGAATTGGTGGCGTTGAGCGTTCGCTTGGCCGACGAGGCGCGGCGGGAGTACCTGGCCGAAAACCCCGGTGCCGGCCCCTTGCTCATCGCCGGCTCCGTTGGTCCGTATGGCGCCTATCTCGCGGACGGTTCCGAATACCGGGGAGACTACATCCTTAGCCGGGAAGAATTCATGGACTTCCACAGATCCCGCATCGCGGCCTTAGTGGAAGCAGGTGCCGACCTTCTGGCGTGCGAGACGCTGCCCTCTTTTGCAGAGGCTGAGGCTCTTTTGGCGCTCGGGGAAGAGTTCGACGTCGAATCCTGGTTTTCCTTCACGCTGCGGGACGGCGGGCACATCAGCGACGGCACGCCCCTCGCTAAGGTTGCGGCGCTTTTGGGGGCGCAGCAGCATGTGGTGGCCATCGGCGTGAATTGCGTGCCATTGGAATTGGTGTCCCCGTCCCTTGGGGCCCTGGGCAAAGCCACCGGCAAGCCGTTGCTCGCGTACCCGAATTCGGGCGAAAGCTATGACGCCGGCGCCAAAACGTGGAAGCCCGGCAGCGGGACTCCCGGTTCCTGGCGGCCGTCGAGCCTCGCCGAAGGGGCTGGCGCCTGGCGCGACCTTGGTGCCCTCCTCATTGGCGGGTGCTGCAGGACGACGCCGCGGGATATCGCTGCCGTGGCAGGGCTATCAACGAAAGGTTAGCCCCGCTAGAGGAACTGTTACTGGGCCCCGCGGGGCACCCTGTCCGGGTGCACCATGTCGCCGAAGCCGTGCACCATCCACCGGCCGTGGTCGGGCCGCCACACGAGCGTGATCAGCAGCGGGTCGTCCAGCACCGAGGCCGGTGTGATGAGCGTATGTTCCTTGGCTTCCCGGATGACCCGCATGTAGCAGACGTTGAGGTCCCCGTGCGCGTAGACGGCTTCCTGCAGCATGCCGGCATCTTCAATGGAGTCCAGCAGGGCCGCGGCGATTTCGAAGGATCCCCAGAACGGACGGGACTCCGGGGTCACGATCATGTGCAGGTCGTCCAGGTTCTTCGCCCTGTCGTGGAGCGCCCTGAAGAACCAGTAACCAATCCGGCGCGGATCATCGGCGATTTCCTGCGATTCTTCCCCTTCGAGGTCAAAGTCTCCGGTCATGGCACAAAGCTACTCGTGGGGGCGGGCTGCTGACGAGACCCCCGTGGGCACCGTTTCCCTTTGCTTAGTCTCCGGTAGTGGCGGTGTGAACGGCGAGTGACGTCAAGGAAATGTTGACGGACGGTGATGGTGTGGCTCTAATGGAAGACATGACTACTCGACAGAAAAACGGTTTCGCTGCCTACGGTGGTTCATTGCTCGCGCTGCTTGGCATGATCATGGGGTATTTCGCTTTCACGGCCACCGGGGGCGTGAACGCCATGGTTCTGGTTGTGGCCATCATCGCCCTGGTGTGTGGCGGTTTGCTCGTGTCGGCGGCCATTGTGGGCATTCGGAAGGCAGACAACTAGGCCATGGATCCGGTCTCCTTGGCGGCGGCCATCGCCCAGGCGGTGGCGAACGCCAACCCGGAGCTCTCCAAACGGCTGGACGACGGCGAGGATGTGTACGCGGAGATCCTGGAAGTGGCTGCCCGTGCGCATGAAGAGACGAGGAGCATCCTGCAGGCCGCCGTTGACTCGGCCCGCCGCGCAGGCCATAGCTGGGAAGCCGTCGGCCGAGTCCTGGGGGTCTCTAAGCAGGCCGCCCAGCAGAGGTTCGGGCACGCCCAGCAATCGTCTGACGGTAACGTCCCGGCGGTAAAGCGGCTCTATCCGGTCAATGCGTTCAACGAAATGACTGTGCTCCGGGAGGCCGGGAAGTACGGCTGGCACTCCGTGGGATTCGGTGTGCGGTTTCACCGCATCGAGCTGTCAGCTGAGCAATGGGAACATATCCGGATCATTGCAAACCCCAAGGCAATCCATGACCTGGAAGAGCAGGGCTGGCAACGGATCGGGGAGCAATCCTTTCCCTGGGCCTATTTCAGCCGTCCGCTGCACGCCCCCCGCCGCGAGGGGGATCCGCCGCCGGACGTCCTTCGGCTCATCAGAGGCGACGCCGCTGCCGGGCGTTAGCATGTGCCCGCAATCAAGACGCCGGCATCGCTTCCGCTAGGCTGGCTTCATGACGTTGGGGGACGCGGCCGAGCCGCTTGTGCACATCGAAAACTTCCGCATGGACTTCGGGGAGACCACGGTCGTCAAAGACCTGTCCTTCGATGTCCGGGCCGGGGAGACCTTCGGGTTCCTGGGCAGCAACGGGTCCGGGAAGACCACCACCCTGCGTGCACTGCTCGGCATCTACAAGCCCACCGCCGGAACGCTGCACATCGGCGGGAAGGTCTTCGAGCCCAAGGACGGCGCCCGGCTGGGGTACCTGCCGGAGGAGCGGGGCCTGTACAAGAAAGAAAACGTCCTGGACGTGATGGTCTACTTCGGCCGGCTCAAGGGCCTGAGCAAGCACCATGCCCGCGCCTGGTCCCAGAACTACCTGGAGCGCGTCGGACTCGCCGACAAGGCCGCGGTCCGGCTGGACAAGCTCTCCGGCGGCCAGCAGCAGAAGGTCCAGCTCGGCGTCACCATCATGAACGACCCCGACCTTCTCATCCTCGATGAGCCCACGAAGGGCTTCGACCCGGTGAACCGACGCCTGCTGATGGACATCATCGAGGAGCAGAAGCTCGCCGGTGCCACGGTCATCATGGTCACCCACCAGATGGAGGAAGTGGAGCGGCTCTGCGACCGCGTCATCCTGCTCAAGGACGGCACCTCCCGCGCGTACGGGACGGTCGCCGAAGTCCAGGACCAGTTCGGCGGCACCGTGTACCGGCTGGGGTACGACGGCGTCCTGCCCGCCTCGGACCTGTACGACGTGGTGCGCGACGGCGACGGGCACGCCGAGCTTGCCCCGGCCGCCGGCGCCGACGAAACGGCGGTACTGCGCGAACTGATCGCGGCCGGAGTCGCGGTGCGCAGCTTCGCCACCGCACGGGCGTCGCTGGAGGAAATCTTCATCCAGGTGTACGGGGAACAGCACGAAATGGCAGAGGTCTAGGACGATGGCACGCACGGCATTCAAACAGCACAACCTGGGCACCGTCGTCGGGTTCGAATTCATGCGCACCATCAAGAAGCGCGGGTTCATCATCGCCACCCTGGCCATCCCGGTGGTCTTCGCGATCATCTTTGCCCTGGTCTACGCCAGCAACTCGAGCACCTCGGCCAACGCCGACGCCCAGAAGAACTCGGCGCTGGCCTTCACGTACACCGATGCCTCCGGGCTCATCCCCGCAGCGCTGGCCCAGGCCGTCGGCGGGACTCCGACGTCGGACCCTGCCGCCGCGCTGGAGGCTGTGAAGAACGGCCGCAGCGAGGCGTACTTCGCCTACCCGGCCGATCCCGCCACCCAGCCGGTCAAGGTCTACGGCGCGGACAAGGGCATGTTCGAGAACGGCAAGTATGAGGCCGTGGCCAAGCACCTGCTCACCACCGCGGCCCAGACCCGGGTAAATTCGCCGGAAGTCACCGCCGCCTTGAGCGGCGGAGTGAAGTTCGACGCCGAAACGTACCGGGACGGCCGGGTTTCCGGAGGCATCGGTTCAGTCATACCGCCGCTGCTGTTTCTGGTCATTTTCTACGTCAGCATCATTTTGCTGTCCAACCAGATGCTCAACAGCACGCTGGAGGAGAAGGAGAACCGGGTCACGGAGATGATCCTGACCACCCTGAACCCCACCACCCTGATCACCGGCAAGATCGTGTCCCTGTTCGCCGTCGGGCTCCTCCAGATAGCAGTGTTCCTCACGCCGATCGCCGTCGCCTACTTCCTCTTCCGCGACTCGGTGTCCCTGCCCGACCTCGACCTGTCCTCCCTGGTGTTCGAGCCCGTCCCGATGATCACCGGCGCGCTGCTGCTGCTGGGCGGGTTCACCCTGTTCACCGGCGTGCTCGTGGCCATCGGCGCCATCATGCCCACGGCCAAGGAAGCCGGCACCATCTTCGGCCCCCTGATGGCCCTGATCTTCGTGCCCTTCTACGCCGTCAGCCTCATCGTCAGCGACCCCGAAGCCCTGATCGTGCAGGTCTTCACCTACTTCCCGCTCACCGCCCCGGTCACCGCACTGCTCCGCAACGGCTTCGGAACCCTAGGGCCCGTCGAATCTGCCATCGTTATCGCCGAGGTCTTCATCGCGGGGATCCTCGTCCTGCGCCTGGCCGTGCACCTGTTCCGCTACGGCTCCATCGAATACGGCCGCAAGCTCTCCATCGCCGGGACGTTCCGCCGGAAGGAACTGACTGCCAAGTAGCCCAAGTCCTCTGCACGCCCCGTGAAACCGGGAACACAGCATCGCGTCACCCTGACCCCGATGCGGCCGAGGGCTGGGACAACGAGGGCGGACACGACCGCACTGCTTCGGCGGGACGGTCGTTTGCCGATGCCCTCCCACCAGTTGATCCGGTCCCGGGTCACTGAACCCCCAGCCACAGCCGTTCCACGTTCCCACGGGTCCGACGGTGCATCCCAAGAACGTTGGCAGAACGCCATGACCACCACCCAAGCCCTTCCTCAGGTACGCGCCGATTCGCCGCTAAAACTCAGCGGGATCCTAGCCTCTGCATTACCGCATGACCTCGGCACAGCGCGCAGCTCCGCGCGTTACACCGTGCCCGTAGTCTTCTCCCGCCGGCCCGAGCCCAGGGAACTCGATCTGCTCCACGGCAGCAACGTCAGCCGACGTCTCGCCGAAGCCGGGTACAGCGACGTCGAACTCCGCGTCTCGGACCGCCGGCTCCTCATCACGAACACCAACCTCATGGATCTCAAGACAGGACTGGCCCACCTCCTCGGCGTCATCCTGGGCGAGGTCACCACCCAGGCGGCGCTGGAGCGCACCGAACGGGCAGAGGAACTGGACGCCCTGGGCCTGATCGAGGAACAGCGGCTCGAATCCATCCGCCGGGCCGCCGCCGAGATCCACTTCGACTGAGCCCGGTTCCTTTCGGGCCGTAGGCCCGCCGTCCGGCTGATAACGTCAGGGGCGCCCCTGGGTCAGATAACGGCCAGGGCGCCCTTCGCGCTTTCCACCAGGACATGCGTGGCGGCCGGAAGATGCCTGACCTCGCCGTCAATCTGGCAAGGAACAGCATCCCGCGTGGTGAAGGCGTAGCTGCTGACGCTTGGCTGATTACCGAGTCCCAGCGTCACGGCCCGAAGAGTCATCAGGGCCATCTTCCAGCGCCCGGAGTGGGGGAGCGTCACAACCTCGAACAGGCCGTCGTCGGGGCCCACCGACTCGCTGACCGTCCCGTACTTGGCCATCCGCGAAATGTTGGCCAGGATCAGGCTGTCGAAGCGGGCGGTGGCCCCGTCGGCCCTGACCAGCTCGAACGGGCTCAAATGGGAGAGCGTACGGGCAACGGACATAAGTTCGAGGAATTTGCCCTTTCCGCCGCTCTCGATGCCGATGGCCATCAGCGGCGTGAGCCCGAAACCTATGTAGGAGTGGGAGTAGTGGACCTGCGCCGGCTGTTCCGTCCCGAACGTAATGCGCAACAGGTCGATATGCCGGACCCGGCCTTCCCGGACGGCTTCCGGCAGCGGTCGTGCGGGCATGCTGCGGTGGTGGTCATTGGCGTTACCTGCCGCGACGACGGTGCACACCGCGCTGCTGCCGGGAACGTCCATCGCCCCGTTGATAACCTCGTTGTACCCGCCGTCGCCGCTGACCGAAACAATGAGCGGGGACCCTGCCGCCGCCGCGGACCGTGCAAGGTCCCGTGCGTGCCCGGCAAAGCCGGTGGGCAGCAACTCAACCTGCAGATCCGGTACTCCGGCCGCCAGATCCCGCTGCAGTTCGGCTATCCTGGCGGCCATGCCGGGCTTGCCGGGATTGAAGACCAGGACGGCACGGTCAAAACGGGTTGCGGGTGCCCGGTGGGGCCCACTCGCTGTCATGGGCCTTTCAGCCTCGTCGATCCACCAAGTCGTCCGCCACGCGGCGCAGGTCCTGGACCCAGCCGGTTGACCGGCTGGGGGCGCCCGAACTGGCTTCAAAGTTCGCAAGGGCTTCCGCTATGCGCTCCAGTGCGTCCGAGATATTGGCCTTGACCGCTGCATAGCCCTCCTCCGAGCGGGGGTCGGAGGAGACCGAAGACAGCAGTTCCGCTCCGGATTTGATGACCAGTGAGGCCTCGTACTCGTTCACACTCACACCTCGCGGCTTCCTCGGGTTGCGGGAACTGCCCGTCAGCACAACCATACATCTGCAGTTGCTGCCTCGCGGGTAGCCCGAAACAGGACGGCGCCTTACGTGAAGATGTCCGTCACGTACCTGCCGTGGGTGCGCTCCACCTCGTCCATCCACCGAACGCGGGCATCAGGATCCGGTGCGCCTTCTGCCCGTTGCGTTCCTCGGTTTCTGCGCTTCTTGGTGCTTCTGGTTGCCGGGGGAAGGGGCGCGGGAGCCTGCTGTGGGCTGGGCTTGTACAGAATGCTCCCGACCGATGCCGGGGACTACGGCTTTTTTCTTGGTTGGTCTCGTGCATGAACCACCCTGCGCCGCACGACCGGCCCCGGCCCTCACGACCGGCCCGGGGCGCGGCCGCGCATGAGGGTTAGGGCCGGTTTCGTTGGAGGCGCAGCGTGATTCCTCAGCGTCTGCTGAAGATTTCCGCAGTTAGGGATAGGTCCAGGTCAAGATTTTCCGAGCTTATCCACATATGGGGCCGTAACGGTTTCCGTGGCCTGCGCGCCATGCTCCCATAGTAGGGAGCCAAAGCATCCAACAGCATCTGGCGCCTTCTTGGGGGAGATCCAATTGCCAAAGCATCTTGCACCTGCCGTTGTCCGGCGCACGCAGCAAAACCTGCGTTCCGGCGTTAATCACAATGTTCTGAGCCGTGCCGTCCGGGTAGGCGCGGGCGCGGCTTTCCTGGCTGTCTACGCTTTTGGATTCCAGGGCGCTGCTCCAGTTCTCTCGTCCGGGCAGGCGCCTGCCGAGGTGGCCGGCGATATCGCCGTCAACATGCCCCTCGTATCCGCTGCCGTGGCCGAGGCTGCTCAGGGTTCCGTTTCCAGCGCCGGCGTTGCAAGCCTTAGGGGTTCAAGTACTAGCGCTTCAAACCCCAGCGCTTCAGGCACCGGCATTTCGAGTGCCGGTGCCGTCTCGGCCTCCGCGGACGCGTTCGTGTCCTACAGCCGCACGGCAGTCTTCACCGAAGCAAAGCCAGTGAACGAAAAACTCGATGTGGTTTCCACCAAGGTGCGCCGCCCCGCGGCCGGAAGCCTTATGGCGCCGCTGGAGGTCCTGGTTCCCACCTCGCACTTCGGGCTGCGGACAAGCCCCATCTCCGGCGCAGCAGGGGAGTTCCACTGGGGGCAGGACTTTGCGGCCGCCTGCGGAACCAACGTATTTGCAGCGGATGCCGGTGTGGTGCGGGCAGTGGGATGGCACCCGTGGGGTGGCGGCAACCGTGTGGAAATCGACCACGGCAACGGCCTGATCACCACCTATAACCACCTTGAGGGCATCGGTGTGAAGAAGGGCCAGTCGGTCCAGGTGGGGCAACTCATCGCCAAGGTCGGGACCACGGGCTCATCAACCGGATGCCACCTGCACTTTGAAACCATTTTGAACGGCAAACACACGGACCCGGACAATTGGACGCTCCTGCGGCTCCGCCACTCGGGACCTGTTGCCAACATCAAGATGACCGACTACCGGAAGGCCGGCACCGCGACGGAAACGCCGAATTGGGCTGTTCCGGTAGAGGCCAGCGCCCAGCGGAGTGCCGTCAACGACGCGTCTGCTCATAGCGCTGCCTCGGTGAAGTCCGCTTCGACTGCCAAGGCGTCTGCTTCCGCAGCCAAGTCCAGGGGCAGGCGCGCTGCGGCTCCGGCGACGAAGGCGGCGGCGCCTAAAGTGGCCGCGCCGAAGGTGACCGCGCCCAGGCCGGCTCACCGGGCGCCCGCCACTAAGCCGGCCACTCCGGCTCCTGCCCCGAAGATCGCGCCTAAGCCGGCGACTCCGGCTCCAGTCACGCCGAAGCCCGCTCCAACGCCGGCCCGCACGCCCAAGCCGGCAACTCCGGCTCCGGTCACGCCGACGCCCGCTCCAACACCGGCCCGCACGCCCAAGCCGACAACGCCCGCTCCGACACCGGCTCCGGCACCGACCGTCACGCCAACTCCGGCAGCTACGCAGACTCCTGCACCGGCCGTCACGCCTGCTCCCGCAGCTACGCCGATGCCGGCTCCTTCGCCCAGCACCTCAGCGGCACCGAAGGTGGCCGCACCCAAGCCGGCAACGGCGGCTCCGGCTCCGGCTGCAGCACCGGCTCCCGCGGTAACCTCCGCTCCTTTGGCCATGCCGTCCTCGGCTCCGACTCCTTCAGCCAGTGCTGCCGCGACCTCCACACCGGCTCCCGTCCAGGCTCCGGCTCAGCAGCTCACCCGCAAGCAGGCAAAAGAAGCCGAGTCAGCAAGGAAATCGAAGGCAACCGCAGCAGCGGCTGCTACTGAGACGGCAGCTCCGTAGCGAGGGTTCCTAGTTGCCCGTCGGCAGGGTGAGGATTTCGGCGCCGTCATCCATGATGGCGATCGTGTGTTCGCTGTGGGCTGTCCGGCAGCCCGTCGCACTTCGGAGCGTCCAACCATCGGCATCGGTGACGAGCCGGGCCGTGTCCAACATGACCCACGGCTCCAGCGCCAGCATCAGGCCAGGGCGCAGCTTGAACCCCCGGCCCGGGCGTCCGGTGTTTGGAACGTGCGGGTCCTGGTGCATTGTTGACCCGATGCCATGACCTCCGAACTCAGTGTTGATCGGGTATCCCGCCTCGCTGAGGACAGCGCCGATGGCATGGGAAATATCGCCGATACGTGCACCGGGCCCGGCAGCGGCTATGCCGGCGCTCAATGCCCGTTCGGTCGCGTCGATCATCGCGACGCTTTCCGCGGGCTTTGATTCGCCCACGATGAAGCTTATGGCGGCGTCCGCAGCAACTCCGTCCTTGGAGACGGCGAGGTCGAGAGTCAGCAGATCGCCGTCGGCAAGCGCGTAGTCGCGAGGCAGTCCGTGGAGCACGGCGTCGTTGACGCCCGTGCAGATGTAATGCCCAAACGGCCCGCGTCCGAACGACGGCGCGTAGTCGACGTAGCAGGAATCGGCTCCGGCCCCCAGGATCATCGCCTGGGCCCACCGGTCGATCTCCAGCAGGTTCGTGCCCACGGCGCTGCGGCTCTTCAGCGTGTGCAGGATGTCCGCGACCAGGGCGCCTGACACTTTTGCTCGGGCCAGCTCGGCGGGGTTCAGGATCTCGATCAATGCAGCGTCCTTCTTCTGTGTCCAATAACTATACCGGCCATATTATCCCGGTATTAGAATTGGATCCATGGTCAGGTTGCCCCTCACATCCGAAGAAGTCGAGCGCGGACAGCGTCTCGGCGCCCTGTTGCGCCGCGCCAGGGGAAGTCGCTCGATGCTCGAGACCGCGCTCGATGCCCGTGTCTCGCCGGAGACCCTTCGGAAGATCGAGTCGGGCCGCGTGGCGACCCCTGCTTTCCCGACCATCGCGGCCATCGCCGCTGTCCTCGGCCTCTCCCTCGACGCGGTGTGGGCCGAGATGAACCAGGCGGAACAGGGTGTGGAGCCGGCTGGCTCTGGGCACAACGCGGGGGAGCGGTTGGCTTCCTAAACCGCAATCCGAGAAGCGTCGGGGAGGTAGCGAAGGGACGTGAGGAAGCGTGCGGGGGAGCGCGCCTACTGCGTGTCGGCGGGGACGTACGTGTTCACGGGCCGGCCGGTGGTGCCGTACTCGAGGTGCAGGGCCACACGGCTCTTGCGTTCGAGCTCGCTCAGGTAGCGCTGTGCGGTGGGCCGCGATATGCCGATGAGGTCCGAAACGTCCTGCGCGCCCAGGGGCCGGCCGGCCGCCACCACGGCGTCGAGCACCTTCTGCATGGTCGGCGGGAGGCGCCGCCCGGAACTGGGGGCCGCACCAGGGGAAGGAGCAGCCCTCCGCGACGCAAACAGGGCATCCACGTCCGTCTGCCCGGTGATCCGCCGGGACTCTGCGTCCGCGCGCCATTTCTGGTAGGCCCGCAGCTGCTCGGCGAGCTGTTCGAACCCGAACGGTTTCACCAGGTAGTAGACCGCCCCGCCGCGCATCGCCGCCCGCACGGTTCCGACGTCACGCGCCGCGGTGATGATGATGACGTCCACGTCCTCGCCCGCCTCGCGCAGCGAGTGGAGGAGCGAGATGCCGTCCTCATCCGGCAGGTAGATGTCCAGGAGCAGGAGGTCGGGGCGGACCCTCGCGATCGCCGCGCGTGCCTCGGCAACGGTGTGTGCCTCACCGACGCACTCGTACCCCGGAACGCGCGCCACCTGGGCGGTATGCAGCCGCGCCACCCGGTAGTCGTCGTCGACAACCAGCACCCGGATCATCCTTCTGCCCCGCCCTTCGGAATCCATACTTCGAAGCGTCCGCCCGGTCCGGCGAACACATCCATCGTGCCACCTGCGCGGCGCACAATCCGTGCCACGAGCGCCAGGCCGATGCCGCGCCGCAGCGCCGGGCCGCCGGCCTGGCCCGCCCGTTCGGTTTTCGTCGTAAAGCCGTCGCGTACGACGTCGTCCACTGCCTCCGCGGGTACGCCCGGACCGCTGTCGGTCACCGAGACGAAGACGCCGGACGAGTCGTCCAGCGTGAGCGTCACCTCGCGCTGGCCGGGCAGGCTGGAAACGGCGTCGACAGCGTTGTCCAGCAGGTTCCCCACAATGGTCAGGAGGTCCTGCGTCCCGAGCCCCGGTTCGCGGAGCCGTGAATCGTCGGAGACCGCCACGCTTACGTCCTGCTCCGCGGCCACCGTGATCTTGGCATAGATGAGCGCCGCAAGCTCCGGCGGCTCGATCCGTGCGCGCAGTCCCTCGCCGAGGGAGCGCGAGGTGTCGGCGATGCCAGAGATGAAGGTGCGCGCCTGCTCGATGTCGCCCAGATGCAGCAGGGCGCCCACCGTATGCAGCCGGTTGGCGTACTCATGTTCCTGCGCACGCAGGGCAGCCATCAGCCCTTCGAGCGCCCGCAGGTCCCGCACCAGCGCCTCCACCTCGGTGCGGTCGCGCAGGGTCACCACCGCGCCCACGCTCCGGCCGCCCACGCTGACCGGCATGCGGTTGGCCACGAGCAGGGAGTCGTCCGTGATGATCGTCTGGTCCGCGCCGGGCACCTCGCCGGTGAGGACGTCGCGGAGCCGTCCCTCCGGGATGACCTCCTCGATGGGCCGGTCCAGCGGAGTGTTCTCCAGCCGCAACAGGCGGCGGGCTTCCCCGTTGATCACGGTGACCCGGCCGCCGTCGTCAATCCCCACCATGCCCTCACGGATGCCGTGCAGCAGGGCCTCCCGCTCCTGCAGGAGCGACGCGATCTCCGAAGGCTCCAGCCCGAACGTGGCGCGCTTGATGGCCCGCGCCAGCAGGAACGAGCCTGCACCTCCGATCAGGAGGATGAGCACCGAGGACCCGCCGACGATGCCGGCGTCCCGTTCCAGCTCCACGCTCACGGTCGTCTCAAGGATGCCCACCGACACCTGCCCGACGACGTTCCCCGCCGCATCCAGGATCGGCGCCTTGGCATTGGCCGAGTCGCCCAGGCTGCCATGGTCGGTGCCCACGTGGCTCTGGCCGTCGAGCACTGCCACCGGCTCTTCGAGCCGCTTTCCGATGAGCGACGGCGTGGGGTGGGAGAAACGGATCCCGTCCCGGTCGGTGACCACCACGTAGTCCGTTTGTGCGCGGGTCCGCACCCGTTCGGCCACCCCCTGGATCTGGCCGCCCGGATCGCCGGCGGCCACGCCCGAGGCCACCTCCGGCATCTGGGCCACGGCCTCCGCGACGCCGAGGGCGCGCAGCCGGAACTGGTCATCGAGGACCTGGCCGGTGATGCGGTTGGTCACCAGTCCGCCCAGGCCCACCGTGACGACGATCAGTACGAGGGTCCACACGAGGATCTGCGACGCGAGCGGCCGGGCGCCCCACCATGCCCGTGGCCTGCTCACTGCCGGCCCCCGGCCCCGCCGGGGACCCGATCCCGGACAGCGTTCGGGGCGCCCCGGACGGCATTCCGATCAAAAGGCTCAAAACGTGAATGAAGGCTAATAACCCTCACAAGGCACGCAAGCGTGGCCGCACCCCGGCAGTTCTTCCTACGGTAGGTGCACTGATCATGACTCATGTCACAGAAGACGGAATGTCGCAGGCATGGCTCAAGGATCCACGGACAAAGGCGCCGCCGCAAATGAGGCGGCCGGCGCAGAGACAACAGAGAGGCTTTACGCCATGGGTGTAAACCATCGAATCCGCCCACCAGCGGATGGCGGCAAGGATGCCGGCATTGATATCGCGGGGCTGACCAAGCGCTACCTCACGCCCAAGGGTGAGACGTTCACGGCGATCCAGGATGTGACGCTTGCTGTGGAACCCGGGCAGTTCTGCTCGATCGTCGGGCCTACGGGCTGCGGCAAGTCGACCACGCTGGCACAGGTCTCCGGGCTGGAGCGTCCCAGCCAGGGTTCCGTGCGCGTCGGCGGCCAGACCGTCGAGGGTGTCACCAACGGCGTCAGCTACATGTTCCAGGCGGATGCGCTCTTTCCGTGGAAGAGCGTCCTCAGCAACGTGATGATGGGACCGGTCCTGCTGGGAACCCCCAAGCACGAGGCCACCCTGCTGGCGAGGGACTGGATCCGCCGGGTGGGGCTGGCAGGTTTCGAGGACCGCTACCCGCACCAGCTCTCCGGCGGAATGCGCAAGCGCGTGGCCATGGCCGCGGCGCTCATCAACAATCCGAGGATCCTGCTGATGGACGAGCCGTTCGGTGCGCTCGACGTTCAGACCAAGGCCATCATGCAGAACGAGCTGCTGAAGCTCTGGGAGGAGCTGCGGCCCTCGGTCCTGTTCATCACCCACGACCTCGACGAGGCCGTGGCGCTCTCCGACCGGGTGGTCATCATGACCAGCAGCCCCGGAACGGTCAAGGACGTCTTCGACATCGACCTGCCCCGCCCGCGCGGCAACGTCCAGGAAATCCGCCACGAGGAGCGCTTCCTCGAACTGCAGGGCCAGATCTGGGAATCCCTCAAGGACGAAGTCACCCGGGCCTACGCGCGAACGGCAGGTGCAGCAGCATGACCACTCTTGTGCAGGGGGAGACGGTGAACCCGCAACAGCAACAGCAGCAGGCCGCGGCCGTGCAGTCCGGCAAAACGCAGTACCGGCGCCGCACCACGGCGATCTGGGTGGGCCGCGCCGTCCTCGCTGTGGCCGTCGTCGGCGGCTGGCAGTGGTTCACCTCGGTAGGCTGGGTGGACGCGTTCTTCTTCGGCCAGCCCAGCGAGATCTGGCACAGCCTCGTGAAGCTCTTCACGGAGGGAACGGCCTTCGGCACCATTTGGGAGAACCTCTGGATCACCATGCAGGAGGCGTGCCTGGGCTTCCTGCTCGGCACGTTCGTCGGCGTGGTGCTCGGGCTCCTGCTGGGCTCGAACAAGTACCTCTCGGCCGTCGTCGGTCCGTACATCAGGATCGTGAACTCGATTCCGCGTATCGTCCTCGGATCGATCTTCATCGTGGCCTTCGGCCTCGGGGTGTTCCCGAAGGTTCTGCTCGCCGCAGTACTGGTCTTCTTCGTCGTCTTCTTCAACGCGTTCCAGGGCGTGCGTGAGGTGGACCAGAACCTCGTGGCGAACGTCCGCGTGCTCGGTGCATCGCCGGTCCAGGTGGCGATCCACGTGACCATTCCTTCGGCGATGACGTGGATCATCGCGAGCCTCCACACGGCCTTCGGTTTCGCGATCATCGGTGCACTCGTCGCGGAGGTGCTCGGCGCCCAGCAGGGCATCGGCCTGATCATCAGCCAGGCGCAGGGAACCTTCGACCCCAACACGGTCTTCGCCTGCATGGTGATCATCGCGGTGATCACACTGGCCGCCGAATACTTGATCAGCCTCTTGGAACACTCCCTCCTCAAGTGGCGGCCGCCGAACCGTTCCGAGGCCCAGGCCATCTGACAGCCCAGGCCATCTGACCACACCCCGAAATTTCAAACAGCAGTATCCCTGAACAGAAAAAGGAAAAGTGCCCCAATGATGAAGCACAAGATCTACGCCGCCGCCGCCCTGGGCGTGGTGGCCCTCAGCCTCGCTGCCTGCGGCGGCAACACGGCCGCCAGCGCCCCGGCCTCCGGCGGTTCCGGCGGCACAGCGTCGGCCGACACCTCGAACATGCCCACGGTCAAGCTCATGGTGGGCGGCATCGACAAGCAGATCTACCTGCCCTACCAGCTCGCCGAAAGCCTGGGCTACTACAACAAGTACGGCGTGAAGGTGGAGCTCTCCACGGAGCAGCACGGCGGCGTCGGGGCCGAGGAAGCCATGGCGTCCGGCCAGGTGGACATGGCCGGTGCGTGGTACATCCACACGGTCGACTTCCAGTCCAAGGGCAAGAACGTCATCGACCTGGTGCAACTCTCGAGTGCACCGGGCGAGCGCATCATGTGCAGCCCCAAGGCCAACGTCCACTCGGGCGCGGACCTCCGGGGCAAGACCGTCGGCGTGACCGACCTCGGCTCCGGCACCGATGAGCTTACCCAGTTCATTGCGGCCAAGGCCGGAGTCACGAAGAACGACTACCACACCATCGCCGTGGGTGCCGGAGCCACTGCCATCGCAGCCATCCAGCGCGGCTCCGCCGACTGCGTCATGACCACCCAGCCCACCGTGGGCGCGCTGGAGAGCAAGAACCTCGCGGTCTCGGCAATCGACCTGGCGACCGCGGACGGCACCAAGGCCGCGCTCGGCGGCTCCTGGCCGGCGGCCAGCGTCCTGGCACAGGCCGACTGGGTCAAGTCCCACGAAGCCGAGGCCCAGAAGGTTGTGAACGCCCTCGTGGACACCATGCACTGGATCAGCACACACTCGGCGGCGGAGATCGCGGACAAACTGCCCTCCACCTTCGTGCAGAACAGCACCATCTCGAAGGACCAGTACGTCAAGGCACTGGACACTGACAAGGGGCAGTTCCTGCCGGACGGCCTCATGCCGGCGGGTGGCCCCAAGACAATCTTCGCCATGGAGAAGCAGAACGGCGTGGACACGTCCAAGGTCACCTTCGGCGGCACGTTCACCACCAAGTACGCCGACGCCGCGCTCAAGCTCGAGGGCTACACGCCCACCACGACGCCGGCCGGCTCGGACGGCTAACCCTCGCCGGCTTACGTCAGCCAAGTCCCAGCGTCACCAAAGTTAAAGTACGACGGCGGGCCCGCACCTTTCAGATCGAAAGGTGCGGGCCCGCCGTCGTACCGTTCCTGTGCGCCGCCGCTTATGCGCTCCGGCGCTCCTTCGGTGCCACGCCGCCCAGGCGCTGCGTGACCTGCCGGGCCGCGCTGGCGCACGCCTCGCCGAGGCTCTGCAGGGTGTCGGGGGAGACCCGGAACTTGGGTGCGGGGATGAGGACTGAGGCCACGATGTCGCCGCGGTGGTCATAGACCGGGGCAGCGATGCCAACTTCCTCGATGGACGTCTCGCCGTAGTTGATGGCCCAGCCGCGCTGGTTAACTTCCCCGAGGCGCTTCAGGTACTCCTCGACCGAGTGATCGTCGAGCCCGGGCAGGGTGATGGTGCCGCTGCGGAGCAGGGCGTTCACTCGTTCTGTCTGTTCCCCGGCGAGGAAGATCTGGACCGAGGCGCTGAGGGCATCGTTGTAGCGTGCGCCCAGCGGGGTGGTGTGTTTGACCTGCTGACGGCTGGCGATCTGCTCTACGCACATCGACTCGGTGCCGTTCCACACCATCAGGGCGCTGGTTTCGCCGGTGCGTTCGGTGAGGTCGCGCAGAACCGGATAGGCAACGCGCCGTTCCTCGAGTTCGGCCAGCAGCGGCCCGGCCACCGCGATCAGGCCGAGCCCCAGCCGGAAGCGGCGCGTGTCCGGGTCCCGCTCCACCAAGTGTTCCTGCTCGAACGTGGCAAGGATCCGGGACACCGTGCTCTTGTGCAGGCCCACCCGGCTGGCGATCTCGGTGACGCCGAGCATCGGTTCGTCCGCGGTGAAGCTGCGCAGCACGGCGATGGCGTTGACGATCACGGAGGCGCCGCGGGCGTCGCCATTGGCGGGCTCCTTGCCGTCGCCTTTGAGTGCGTCGGGGCCTGGGTTCGCGGGTGTTGCCGGTGGAGTCATGGTGTTCACTATATTTCTTCGCTGTCGTGCTTCCGGCCTTGTTGCCTGCCGGAAGCGGGGGCGGGCATGCCCTCCCAACCGCCGCCGTCGTCGTACTTAACCCAAGGCTGCTAAATCCAGAGCCTTGCTGACAACGGCCGGCGGGGGAGGGCATGCCCCCTAACCCGGGGGCTAGGCGCTGATGATGTTGTGCTCAGGGCCGAACGGGAACTTGGTGATGTTCTCGGCGCCGTCCTCGCCCACCACCAGGATGTCGTGCTCGCGGTAGCCGCCGGCGCCGGGCTGGCCGTCGAGGACCGTGATCATCGGTTCCATGGAGACCACCATGCCCGGTTCGAGCACCGTGTCGATGTCCTCGCGCAGCTCCAGTCCGGCTTCGCGGCCGTAGTAGTGGCTGAGGACGCCGAAGGAGTGGCCGTAGCCGAAGGTGCGGTTGGCGAGCAGGCCGTGCGACACGTAGATCTCGTTGAGCTCGGCGGCGATGTCCTTGCAGACGGCGCCGGGCTTGATGAGTTCCAGGCCGCGGCGGTGGACCTCGACGTTGATGTTCCACAGTTCCAGCGACCGGGCATCCGGTTCGCCGAAGAACAGTGTCCGCTCCAGGGCCGTGTAATAGCCGGAGGTCATGGGGAAGCAGTTCAGGGACAGGATGTCGTGCTCCTGGATCTTCCGGGTGGTGGCCCAGTTGTGCGCGCCGTCGGTGTTGATGCCGGACTGGAACCACACCCAGGTGTCGCGGATCTCCGAGTTGGGGAAGGTGCGGGCGATCTCATGCACCATCGCCTCCGTGCCGATCAGGGCCACCTCGTACTCGGTGATGCCGGCCGTGATGGCGTTGCGGATGGCTTCGCCGCCAAGGTCACCGATCCGGGCGCCGTGCTTGATGACCTCGATTTCCTCGGAGGACTTGATCATGCGCTGGCGCATCGCGGCCTGCGCCACGTCCACCAGGGTGGCCGATTCGAACGCGCCCTGGATCTTGTTCCGGTTGTCCAGCGGCAGGGAGTCGTCCTCGACGCCGAGCCGGCGGACGCTGATGCCGCGGGTGCGCAGCACCTCCTGGATGCCGAAGATGAAGTTGTCCCGGCGCCAGTCCGTGTACACCAGGTTGTCGCCGTAGCTGCGGCGCCAGGGCATGCCGGCGTCGATGTTTGCGGTGACGGTGACCGTGTCCTCCTTGGTGACCACCATGGCGTAGGAGCGGCCGAAGTAGGTGAACAGGAAGTCGGAGTAGTACTTGATCGAGTGGTAGCTGGTCAGGACGACCGCGTCGAGGTCCTTCTCGGCCATGATGCTGCGCAGGCCCGCGAGGCGGCGCTGGAACTCGGCGTCGGAGAAGGTCAGTGAAACCTTCTCGCCGTTGTTGAGGACCTTGAGGCGCTCGAGCTTGGCGACGTCGTTGACAGTGTCGCCGCGACGGGTGAGATTCTCGGTGATGGTCATGCTTGTTCCTTTTCTTTCTTGGGTGGGTGTTGTCAGTGCTGCTGCAGGGGCTTCTTGGAAGTCTCCACGGCGAACAGGACTGCGATGAGGGAAATCAGTGAGGCGGCCACGAGGTACCAGCCAGGGGCCAGCTTGTTGTGCGTGAGGCCGATCAGGAGGGTGGCCATGAACGGGGCGGTGCCCCCGAACAGGGCGTTGGAAAGGTTGAAGCTGACGGCGAAGCCGCTGTACCGGGTCTTCGTGGGGAAGAGCTCGGCCAGGAAGCTGGGCAGGGTGCCGTCGTTGAGGGTGAGCATGCCACCCAGGAGGATCTGGACCAGCACGATCACCAGGAAGTTGCCTGTGTCGAGGAGCATGAACGCCGGCACGGTGAGCAGTATGAACAGCACGGACGCGGTGATCAGCATCTTCTTGCGGCCGAACCTGTCCGAGGCGATGCCAGTGACGAAGATGAAGCCGATGTAGCTGGCCAGGGCGATGGTGGTGGCCAGGAACGATTCGCCGGCGCCGAAGCCCAGTTCCTCGGCGAGGTAGGTGGGCATGTAGCTGAGGATGACGTAGAAGCCGACGGCGTTCAGCAGCACCGCACCGGTGGCGATGATGAGCTGCTTCCTGTTGTTCCGGAACATGTCCCTCGCGGGTGCCTTGCCGTGTTCTTCCTGCGAGAGGGCGCGGAAGGCGGGGGTGTCCTCGAGTTTGGTGCGGATGTACCGGCCGATCAGGCCCATCGGGGCGGCGAGCAGGAACGGCAGCCGCCAGCCCCAGTCGTGCAGCTGGCTTTCGCTGAGGACGCTGGTGAGCAGGGCGGCCAGGAGGCTGCCCAGCAGCAGTCCCGCCGCCGTGCTTGCGGGTACGACGGCGGCATAGAGTCCGCGGCGATGTGCGGGTGCGTACTCCACCAGGAAGGCGGAGGCGCCGGCGTATTCCCCGGAGGCGGAGAACCCCTGGACGACGCGGACTAGCAGCAGCAGGACCGGCGCCAGGAGGCCGATGGTGCCGTAGCCGGGGATCAGGGCGATGCAGAACGTGGCCGCGGACATGATGACGATCGACAGCGACAGTGCTTTCCGCCGCCCCAGCCGGTCGCCGATGTGGCCCCAGAAGAAACCGCCCAGCGGACGGACGAAGAAGGAGATGGCAAAGACGCCAAACGTTGCAAGGAGTGCTGTCTGGCGGTCGGCATCGGGGAAGAAGACCGTGGAGATGATGCCGGCCAGGTAGCCGTAGACGGCGTAGTCGAACCATTCGACGAAGTTGCCGATGAAGCTCGCGGTGATGACCCGGCGTCGGGTGTCCTTGCTGACTTCGTCGCCGGTGTGGGGTGGGCCGGTCAGCGGCTCTGCTGTTCCGGCCGGTCGGGTTATCGGGTGTTCCATGTGTCCACCAATGAAAACTTGGGGTTGCTTGTGTTGCAACACTGTTGCACCAGAATAGGCGTGACGCAGCTCACTCGTCAATAGGTGGTTTCTGGGCTGCTTGGTGCAGCAGGCTAGACCTGCGACCGGAGTCGGCGCTGAACAGCGTCGTTGCGCGTTGCATTGGCTGCAACGAAGTTGAGCAGCATGCGGCATCGATGCACTGTCCGGAGGAAACGCTCTCTCACTTGTCGCAGGGTTTCTCCCGACGCTCACTCACCTTTCGTCGGATTTTCGCGAACGCGTCCTCACTTGGGCTGCACGTGGAGACTGCGGCTCTGGCTTCCCGGCCCGCGCCGCTGTATCAAGGAACTACCGCAATGAACGGGAGCGAATCATGGTGAAGATAGCGGTGGTCATTGGCAGCACGCGTCCGCAGCGCCGCAGCCGGCAGGTGGCGGAATGGGTGTACTCCCGGGCGGGTGCACGGGGCGGCGCGGACTTCGAATTGCTAGACCTGGCGGACTTCGACCTTCCGCTGCTGGATGAGCCCATACCGCCTTCGATGGGTCAGTACAAACATGAGCATACGAAGGTCTGGGCAGAGGCAGTCTCACGCTTCGACGGCTTCATCTTCGTGACCGCCGAATACAACCATTCCGTCCCCGGTGCCCTGAAGAACGCGCTGGATTTCCTCTACGCCGAATGGAACAACAAGGCCGCGGGATTTGTCAGCTACGGAAGCGCCGGGGGAGTGAGGGCCGTCGAGAATCTCCGCCTGATCACGGCAGAACTGCAAATGGCCGGTGTCCGCGCCCAAGTGGCATTGCCGTTCGCATCAGAGTTCGAGAACTACACCGTCTTCACGCCGAGCGACGACGCCGAAGAGGCCCTGAAGCCGTTGCTCGACCAGCTCATCTCCTGGTCCACCGCACTCAAAACCCTCCGGTCCTGACAGAGCCGGGCCTGGAGGCGCCCAAACGTCAGACGTTGCGCACGCTGTAGGTGCTGACAACGTTTCCTTTGCTGGTCCTGTACTGGTCCTTGAGTTCGAGCCTGGTTAGCGGATCGCCGTCCTCGAACAGCCGGCGTCCGCTGCCGGCCACAACGGGATGCGTCATAAGCGTCAATTCGTCGAGGAGGCCGGCGAACAGCAGTTGCCGCGTGACTGAAATGCTGCCGCACACGGCGATCTCGCCGCCGTCGCGCTTTTTGAGATCGGTAACGAACTCTTCGAGCGGCGCCCCGATCAGGTGAGAATTCTGCCATTCGAGGGGCTCCGAGAGAGTGCGCGATGCGACGAACTTTTCCACCGGGTTGATGAAGGCGGCGAAGTCCTCGTCCTGAGACGCATTGGGCCAGTAGCCCGCCCATTCCTGATAGCTGACCCGCCCGAGGACCACTGTGTCCACCGTGTTGATCATCTTGGTCAGTCCCTTGCCAAGGTCCTCATCGAAGCTGTCGAACTGGAAATTGAATGGATCCTGCACTACGCCATCCACGGAGTGGAACAGTCCGGCGGTCACCTTGCGCATCGGTTCCTCCTAATCGGGTCGTCAGGCTTTACGGTATTCGGCCACGGCCGGCGTGGGAAGGTTTTCAAGCAGTTGCGTCGGAACGGTTTGACGCGCCGACGCCTGGCGGATGAACTGTGTGGGCGTTGCGTGTCCTGTCGACACACCGCGACGCCGGCCTCGTGACGTTGAAGCTTGAGGATAAGCCGGATAGACCTATGACCTTCGTCGGACTGGCGGATATGGCGGTTCATCGCGCGGAAGCACCATGATGCTGCCCGCGCGAGCCGCCCGGGCTTCTATGCTGGCCTAGGAATCGGCGTCGAATTCTAGGGGGACAGAGATGACTCACCGCGCTGCCTTCGGTATTGCCGCGATCGTCGCGCTGTTGCTGTCAGCATGTTCGGCGCCGCAGGCCGGTCCCGCTCCCACGTCCGCTGTGCCCTCGGTTCAGCAGGAAATGCCGACGGCGGTGGTACAGAGCGCGGGAGGCAGGAAGGCCGTCGTGCACGCCGGAGTTTCGTCCGCTCCCGAGGAAAGCGGCCAGCTCGTCGGCAG
The DNA here is from genome assembly GCF_040546765.1 of Arthrobacter sp. OAP107. Taxonomy (NCBI): domain Bacteria; kingdom Bacillati; phylum Actinomycetota; class Actinomycetes; order Micrococcales; family Micrococcaceae; genus Arthrobacter; species Arthrobacter sp. OAP107. Next base: position 963,735 of record NZ_JBEPOK010000001.1, read on the forward strand.
TCTCGCCGCCGATGGGGCCGGATGCCTCGTGGTGCGGACCGGCGACGGGCAGTCAACCACACTGGTCTTCCCGGAAGGCACTGTTTTCAAGGGCGAAACACTGGCGTTGCCGGATGGCTCGTCCCTGTCCGACGGCGCCAAGGTGACCCTGGACGGTGCCCGTGTTCCAGCTGACGAGAAATTGAGCGTATGCCCGAACTACTCCAGGCTTTTCTCAGTGGTGACAGCCACCGTCACCCCCCAGCGGCAGGACCTGAGAGAAGCGCCGGGCCAAAAGCGGCAGGACCTGAGATCGGCCGACAAACGCCCTCTCACTTCCTGTCGGGTTTTTCCTAACGCGTCCTCATCTTTGGTCGTCTGTTCCCTGGACGGACAAACTTCCGGCGAGTGCCGCCGTCGGACTTGCCGGTGGGGTATCTTGCGGGTATCCGACCGGACCCGGCCAACAAGGAGACACCGTGGAATACATGCTTTTTATCTGTACCGATCCCACAGCGCCGAAGTATGTGGCCGCCGAGGACAACATCGAGGAATGGGTTGCTGAAATGGAGGCCCGCGGCGTGGCCCAGCATGGGGACAGGCTGCGTCCCGTTGAGGATGCGACCACTGTAACGGTCCGCGGAGGTGAGGTGGTGGTCTCGGACGGGCCGTTTGCGGAGACGCAGGGGTGGATCGCGGGCTACGACATCATCAAGTGCGCCGATCTGGACGAGGCGGTCGAGGTGGCGTCCAAGCATCCCATGGCGAAATTCGGCAAGATCGAGATCAGGCCGGTGTGGCCGTTCGGCGAGTAGCGCGCAGCTGATTGCCGGTTGTAAGTGACGAAGCGTATGGGTTTTTTCTGCGAAGGCTGAGGAAGCGTTTGGGTCAGTCAACGCTTCCTCAGCTTTCGTCGTCGTGCGCCCGATGCTTCCTCACTTTGGCGCCCTTGCGCTTTATCTACTTAGCGTTACTATGTACTGGTAGCTAGTACTACTAAGTAGCTGGAGGAGGTGTCCGGTGGGCAAGCAAATGACGGAGATGCTCAAGGGGACGCTGGAGGGCATTGTTCTTGCCCTTCTGACCGGGAAGCCGGCGTACGGATACGAGATCACGACCCTGCTCAGGGACAAGGGTTTTGCAGATATCGCGGAGGGCACGGTCTATGCGCTGCTGGTGAGGATCGAACAAAAGGGGCTCGTCGACGTCGAGAAGCGTCCGTCGGAGAAGGGGCCTCCGCGCAAGGTGTACACGCTCAACACCCAGGGCGATGAGTACCTGGAGGAGTTCTGGAAAACATGGAGCTTTCTGGCCGAGCGGCTCGAACAGCTCCGAGGTGGAGGGAAATAGACATGGCCATGGGATGGATTGAGCAGGTCACCGGCTCGCTCGAACAGAAGAAACAGTACCGGCAGTACAAGGCACGCGCCAAGCAGCTGCCCGCGAACTACCGCACCGCGGTCGAGGCGCTGGAGCGGTACTTGACCTATTTCGGCGCGATCACGAAGGGGGAGACCCTGGTGAAGATGCTCGAGGATCTGGCCGATCTCTTCGAACAGAGCGCGGCCAGCGGAACGCCGATCCGGGAAGTCGTGGGAGAGGACCCCGTTGAGTTCGCGGAGACGTTCCTCCAGAACTACTCGGAGGGCCAGTGGATCAACAAGGAACGGAAGCGGCTCACCCAGGCGATCGAGGGCATCACGAAAGAGGAGGAAGTCCCATGAGTGTGAATGCGCCGGCTCCCGCCCGGGAAGGCGAACCCGCGATCCGTGTGCGGGGCATGGAGAAGTCGTACAAGTCCTTGCAGGTGCTGCGCGGCGTGGACTTCGACGTTGCACCGGGCAGCATCTTCGCCCTTCTCGGCTCGAACGGGGCCGGGAAGACCACCATGGTGCGGATCCTCTCCACACTTTTAAGGCCCGACGCCGGCACGGCCACCGTGAATGGGTTCGACGTTGGTGCCCGGTCGGTCCAAGTCCGGGAATCCATTAGTCTGACCGGACAGTTTGCGGCGGTGGACGAGATCCTGACCGGCCGGGAGAACCTGGTGCTCGTCGCCAGGTTGCGGCACCTGAAGGACCCCGGCACAGTGGCGGATGATCTGCTGGCGCGCTTCAACCTGGCCGAGGCAGGATCGCGGAAGGTGTCCGAGTATTCCGGAGGCATGCGTCGCCGGCTCGACATCGCCATGAGCCTGATCGGGGAGCCGAAGGTGATCTTCCTTGATGAGCCGACGACGGGCCTCGATCCGGAAGCGCGCATCGAAGTCTGGCAGGTGGTCCAGGATCTTGCTGAGCAGGGAACCACCGTTCTGCTCACCACGCAGTATCTCGATGAAGCCGAGCAGCTCGCGGACCGGATCGCCATTCTTCATGAGGGGCGGATCATCGCGCATGGGACCCTCGCGGAGCTGAAGCAGCTCCTGCCGCCGGCGGAGATCGAGTACGTCGAGAAGCAGCCGAGCCTGGAGGACATCTTCCTCGCACTTGTGGGGAAGGACGGCAAAGTCGGGTCAAGTAAGGACCAGCCATGAGCAAGCATTTCTTCGGAGACACGGCCGTCCTGCTGGCCCGCTCCCTGCGCCACATCATCCGCAGCGTGGACACGATCATCACGACCGCCATCACGCCGATCGCCCTCATGTTGCTGTTCGTCTACGTGTTCGGCGGCGCTATCAAGACAGGCGCCGGCAACTACATCAATTACCTGCTTCCCGGCATCATGCTGATCGCGATCGCGTCCGGCATCGCGTATACCGCCGTCCGGCTGTTCACCGACATGAAGAGCGGCATTTTCGAGCGGTTCCAGTCCATGCCGATCGCCCGGTCGTCTGTGCTGTGGGCGCATGTGCTGACGTCGATGGTTGCCAACGCGCTCTCGCTCGTGATCATTGTGCTGGTGGCGCTGCTGATGGGCTTCCGGACGTCGGCCGGCCCGCTGGAGTGGCTCGCCGTCGTCGGAATCCTTGCGCTGTTCACCCTGGCGCTCACCTGGATCGCGGTCATCGCCGGACTGTCGGCGAAGTCCGTGGACGGCGCCGGCGGCTTCTCCTACCCGCTGATCTTCCTGCCGTTCATCAGTTCGGCCTTCGTCCCCACGGCCACCATGCCGGGTCCCGTGCGGGCGTTCGCCGAGAACCAGCCGGTCACCTCGATCGTCAACACGATCCAGGACCTGTTTGCGCAGCGGCCGGTCGGCGTCGACATTTGGATCGCCCTGGCGTGGTGCCTCGGGATTCTCGTGCTCGCCTACGTCTTCGCCATGGCGGCGTACCGGCGGAAGATCAGCTGAGGGCGCTATTGGGGAAAGGCCTGGCCGCGCCGAGCGCGGTCCGGCCATTTCCTGTGCAACGCTTCCGCACCTTTCGTCGCCAGCATCAGTAGTGTGCTGACCCACGATGAGCCCTGCCGCGCCGCCCGTTCCGCGTTGCGGTTGCTGGCGTATCCGGGACTGGCAAGACGACAGGGTACGTCCGCCTTTGAAGCGTTAGGCGGAAGGGCAGCGGACTGCATCGGGTTTGGAAATGGCTGTGCCGTTACGGCGTTAGCGGACCGCGGATGACGCGCAGCGCGAGGTCGGTGTCGCCGTCGAGCACTGCGGCGCCTGAAAGGCTGGAGCGGCCCCAGAGGCCCAGGTACATTTCCCGAGGCGGTGCCGTGACCGATGCCGCTATGTCGCCAGTGCCGAACGTCCAGGCCATGCCGTCGGGTACTTGGAAGGTAACGGCCCGTTCCGGCGCGGTCATCCGCTGCAGACGGAGCTGCCGCGGGGCGAACATCGCCAGGGCCTCGTCGACGCCGTCGAGCATGAAATCCTCGGCGAACTCCGGGCCGGGCACGCCGGATGCCTGATGGGCGTCGACGAGGTGGATGGCGTGTTCGTGCGCCTGCCGGCGCAGCCAGAAACCGGCCGTACGCGGGGGTGGGCCGAAGTTCCAGCACGGGTCGGCGGGATCCAGCGAATTCATGGTGGCCAGGAACCCGGGCGCCCCTTCGAGAAACCAGGTGGCCGCCTTCTCTGCTGGTGGGGCCTGTTCCTCGACGTACTTGCCGGCACGAACAACAGCGGCAGCCCACCGTTCGATCGAGCCGAGGTGGCCGAAGAGCGCATCCAGAGTCCATCCCGGGCAGGCCGGAACTGAACTTTCGAGCACAGTCTTTGGCTGGCGCGCCAGCGTTTCGAGAGCGCCGAGGCTGCGGGCGAGTTCGGCAAGGTAGCGTTCGGGCGACATGGGTCGAGCCTATCTGGACCACCTGCCGCCTCGGGTAGATTCGTGCGAAGGCGACGTCCACGCCGACGATGAGGGTTAGAAATGGGATTCTTCAAGCGCAGGGCCGCTCCGGTTTCGGTGCATCCGATTGCGGGATTCTGGCAGTGGTGGGTCTCGGACGCGGCGGGCCGGTTCAGTGCCGCCGTGGATACTGGCCAATGGGGCGAGCTTCCAGCCGAAATGAGTCCCCAGGTGGCAGCCGTCCATCCGGGCCTGGCCTGGGATACGGGGGCCGGGCGCGCGGCCCGCAGTCTCCTCACCGTCAGCTCGGAGGGCGACCCGGGTCTGCGGCGCATCGCAGAGCAGTTGCTCCGGGCAGCTCCGGCTGCCGACAAATCCTGGGAGTTCGCCGCCGCACGTCAGCCGAACTCCGACGCGGTCGACAGCTTCATCGAGATCGACGGCCACGGCCTCCATCTGGGCGATGCGCGGTTCCGAATCGCAGAGGATTTCGACAGGGAACGCCTCGACATTGGCGTTCATCATCCGCTCTTTGCTGACATGTCCGAGGGCGTGCCGCTCCGGGTTTCGTTCCTGCTCCTTGACTGGATTCTGGGGGAGGACGACGTCGAACGGTGGGTTGGCGCCGTCGACACAGCTGACGTTAGTGAGACAGCCGCCGCTACCGCCGCCGACCTCACTGCTTCCGTCAAGGCGATGGCCGCCCAATCGCAGCCCGACAGGTGGGCTCTCTTGGAAGGCTCCACCCGCAACGGGAAGCGGAGCATCGTAACTGCCCGCCGGCCGCTGCGCTGGATCGACTATCCGGTTTTCGACCTCCATAGCCAGATATGGCTCGCGTTCGAGGACGAGCGCGGCGACGGCCTGCCCACAGCACGGTCGCTCGACTTGCTCCGCGAAATCGAGGATGACATCTCCGCGGCCCTCGGGTTCCGCGGGATTTTGGTCGCCCATGAGACGGCAGCAGGTACCAGAGTGCTGCACTACTACTCGGACTCGGAAGACCAGAATGGGCGCGACGCCCTCGAAACCACGGCACGTGCCGCCGGCGGGACCACTCGGCACGCTTCCGATCCCGGGTGGTCCCGGGTGCGTCAATTCTCCTGAGCGGGATGTGAGGACGCGTCGGGTTGGAGGCGGCAGGATGTGAGGACGCGTCCTAGGGGAGCGGAGCGAGGCGGGTTGCCAGGTGCAGGCCGGCGAGGCGGCCGGTTCCCCGGGGGTCGCCGCCGCAGAGATCGAAGATGCGTTGCAGCCGGTGGTACATCGACTGCCGTTCCAGGTGCAGTTCGCGTGCGGCCTGCGCCGTGTTGCAGCCGAAGTCGAGCCACACGGTCAGGGTGTGCAGGAGTTGGGAGTTCCGCTGCTGGTCGTGCTCGAGGATGGGTCCCAGCGTGCGGCGGACGAAATCGCGCCGGACGCCGGCGTCGATGCTCTCGGCAGCCAGCCGCTCGGCACCAAACGCGTCGGCGTCGCGCACCTGCCCGCTGGCGCGCCCGGTCCGTGGCGCCAAGTCCAGCGTCCGCCGGGCCTCTGCCATGGACCAGGCCGCCTCGCCGATACCCTGCCCCAGAGGTCCGACGGCGATCGCGGAACCTTTCGGGGCATCCAGCCCGCCCAGCACTTCGATCAGGGCCGCCCGCGCGGCCCGGGTTCCCTCGCGGGGGAGGCCGGCCAGCGCAATGAGCTCCAGCTTGTCGGCATAGCTCGCGGCATGCGGAACCGACGCCGCCAGGACCGCATCAAGCGCGGTGCGCAGCCGGCCCGACCCCGCGGAACGGATCATGACGGCGGCCACCGGACCGTCGACGGCGAATCCTGCCGCCGCGCCCAGCTGCTCCAGCCGCCACGGCTGGCCGCCGGAATGGACGGCCCGCATCAGCTCCGCACCGGCCAGTTCCTTCAGGCCGGGCGGCATCCGCTGGAGCAGGGCAAGGCCAAGAATGTCGACGGACCGCTCACCGGCTACCCGGACAAACGTGGGGTCGACGCCGTCGGGCAGTTCCAGCTCAAGCCGCGCCGCCAGCACACCACGGACCGGAATGTCGACCGCCAGCGTACTCAGGGTCCCGGCACTCACCCCGGAACCGGCGGTTCCCGGACCGCCGGCAGAGCCGCCGCCGTCGGGCGCGCCGGGCCCGCCACCGTCGGACGCGCCGGGCCCTCCGCCGTCGGCCGCCCCAACAGCGACCCCGGAACCCCCGCCCGCAGAACCACCGGAACCCGCACTCCCCAGCGTCAGCCCCGCCGGCGACACCAGACGGACGCTGGTCCCGGTCTGCCCGGCGAGCACGGCGAGCACCTCGTCCAGCCCGCCGCCGTGGGCGAGTTCGGCGGCCATGGCGTGGCTGATCTCGTCCCCGCGCTGCAGCAGCTCCACCGACTGGCCTACCAGGATCGAGTTGATCTCCTGCATGATGCCCACGAACGGCGCCACCTTGCGCAGCTCGAACAGCGGGAGCCCCTGGGATTCGGCGGTCACCAGCATCGACTCGGGAATGTCGGGCAGCACCGGCCCGGTCTCGATCGCCAGGGCAGCCACGCCACGGCCCGCCAGTTCGCGCACGTAGTCGACGCGCCGCTGCTCGGACGCGGTGGCCAGGGCCTGCCCGCCGCTGAGCAGGAGCTCGCCACCGCGCAGCAGGGGAGCGATGTCCAAGACCTCGCTCGAGTGCACCCACCGCACCTGCCGGCCGTGTACGGCGGCGGCCCCGGCGCGCAGCAGCGGGTCAGCCGCCTGCACGCTCCGGTGCTTCAGGACGTCTTCGAGGAACACTGATCTTACACTCCGTCATAGGCAAGGGGATTCTGTTAGACAGATCGTACCTTGTTGCTGTGATGGGGCCCACATACGCTTAATGCATCCCTTCTTCCCGGAGGCTCTTCTTCCTCACACGGAGGCTTTTCCGATGCACAACTCCTCATCCCCGCAGTCTGGGCCCGCAATGGAGCAGGCCGAGGACTTCGAAGCCTGGCTCCAGCCCATTCCGGAAACCGCGCGCACCCGCAAGGTGTCCGGCCAGTTCTGGATCTGGGCCGGCGCAAACCTGGCCCCGATCAACTGGGTCCTCGGCGCCCTGGGCATCAACCTGGGCCTCGGCTTCGCCGACACCGTCACGGTCCTGGTCCTGGGCAACCTGATCGGCATGCTGCTCTTCGGCTGCTTCGTGCTGCTCGGCCAGAAGACCGGCGCCACCGGCATGGTCCTGGCCCGCGCCGCATTCGGCCGCCGCGGCAACTACCTCCCCGCGGCCATCCAGGCGCTGCTCGTGGTGGGCTGGTGCGCCGTCAACACCTGGATCATCCTCGACCTGGTCATGGCGCTCTTCGGCACCCTCGGCTGGGTGGACCCCGCGGCCCACAACTACGCCTGGAAGATCGGCGTCGCCACCTTCATCATGGCCGCCCAGGTTGCCATCGCGTGGTTCGGCTACAAAGCCATCGCCGCGTTCGAAAAATGGACCGTGCCGCCCACCATCATCATCCTCGTGGTGATGTCCGCCGTCGCCTGGTTCGGCCTCAAGATCGACTGGACCTACGCCGGCCCCGCGGGCAACATCCTGGAAGGCTCTGAACGGATCGCCGCCATGAGCGCCGTGATGACGGCCATCGGCATCGGCTGGGGCATCACCTGGTTCACCTACGCCGCCGACTACTCACGCTTCGTCAGCACCACCGTGCCCAAGAAAAAGGTCTACCTGGCCTCCGTCCTGGGCCAGTTCATCCCCGTCGTCTGGCTCGGCGTCCTCGGCGCCAGCCTCGCCACCAACAGCGGCGAGGTGGACCCCGGCAAGCTGATCGTGCAGAACTTCGGGGCCATGGCGCTGCCCGTCCTCCTGATGGTGCTGCACGGCCCCATCGCCACCAACATCCTGAACATCTACACCTTCTCGGTGGCCACGCAGGCGCTCGACATCACCATCAGCCGCCGCAAGCTCAACCTGTTCGTCGGCGCCTTCTCGCTCATCGCCGTCGTCTTCTTCATCTTCCAGGAGGACTTCGCTTCGGTGCTGGACGCCTGGCTGATCGGCCTGGTGGCCTGGGTGGCCGCGTGGGGCGGCGTGATGCTGGTGCACTACTTCTGGCTGGAGAAGCGCTGGCCCGGCAAAGTGGAACGGCTGTTCGACGGCGTCGGCACCCGCCGGCTGCCCGTAGTCAACTGGGCCGGCGTAACCGCGCTGCTCGCCGGGATCGCGGCCACCTGGCTGTTCATGTACGGGCTCATCCCGATCATGCAGGGCCCCATCGCGGTTGCCCTGGGCGGCTGGGACCTCTCCTGGCTCGCCGGCGGCCTCACCAGCGCCGCGGTCTACGCGGTCCTCGGCCCGCGGCTGCACCGGCCGTACGTGACGGTGACGTCCGACGGCGGCACGGCAGCCTCCGCCGTCAGCGCACCTGACGCTGCGCAGGCACCCCAGCCCGTTCCCGCCGTCGAACTCTAAATCCTTCTCTTCCCCTTCACTTCGCCCTCTGACGAAAGGAACTCCGGCATGAGCACCAGCGCCTTCGCGGATTCCCAGCACCACATCACCTGGCCTGCCGGCTTCACCGCCGCCGCGTCCTTCACCTTCGATGTCGACGCCGAATCCTGCGTCATCGCGCACGATCCCACCAGCACCCGGCGCATGTCGCTCATGAGCCACCAGTCGTACGGGCCGAAGGTGGCGGTGCCGCGGCTGCTGCAGATCCTGGCGCGGCAGGAGGTCCGCGGGACGTTCTTCATCCCCGGGTTCACGGCCGAATGCTACCCGGACGTGGTGCGGCAGATCGTCGACGGCGGCCACGAGGTTGCGCACCACGGCTACCTGCACGAGCCGATGCAGGGGATCGATGCCGCCACCGAGGCGTCCTATTTGGACCGCGGGCTTGAAGCGCTGGAGAAGGTCGCGGGGGTCCGGCCCGTGGGGTACAGGGCGCCGTGGTGGGAGCTGAACTGGCACTCGCCGGCGCTGCTCGCGGACCGCGGCTTCCTCTACGACTCCAGCCTGCTCGACGGGGATGCGCCGTACCGGATGTCGGTTGGCCCGGGTTCACCTTCCGGCGCTTCTGATACCCGGGACATCGTGGAGATCCCCGTGGACTGGGCTCTGGATGACTGGGAGCAGTACGCGTTCTACCCCGGCGTGACCGGCAGCGGCGTGATCGAAAGCCCGGCCAAGGTGCTGGAGATGTGGACGCTCGAGGCAGAGGCGCACCGCTCGCAGGGAAGCTGCTTCGTGCTCACCAACCACCCGTTCATCTCGGGCCGGCCGTCCAAGGCGGTGGCCCTGGAACAGCTGATTGAGCGGGTCAAGGGAATGGACGGCATGTGGGTGACAACCCTGGAGCAGATCGCTGAGCATACCAAGGCGACCGTCTCCGAAGTCCATACCCACGCGCGGATCGATGTGCCCACGTACCCCGGCGCCGGAGCCCGCTTCAAGCCCGGCCAGGTGCAGGTGCCCGCGCTCAGCTAACGCGGCTTCCACGAGCGCGAACGGACACTTGAGGCCCCTTCCACGAGCGCGAACGGACACTTGAGGCCCCTTCCACCAGCGCGAACGGACACTTGAGGCCCCTTCCCCGGGGGCCCAAGTGTCCGTTCGCGCTTCCTACGTGTCCGCACGCGCGTCGCCTCGGCGCCGCAGCGGGCCGAACTGCAATGATCAGTCCATGAGCAGAGTGGACGGCGCGGAACACCAGGCATCGCACTTCGACCGGCCGGCGCATCATTCGCGGCTCCGGTTGCTGGTCATGGCCGCGGTCGGACTGGCAACAGCCGTGGCGGTGGGGCTCCTGCAGTCGTGGACCTATGCGCCGGCCATGGGGTGGGCGGCGGCGTCGGCCACCTATCTGGTGTGGGTGTGGGCGGTCATCGGGCGCCTCCCGGCGGGGACCACGGCGGCCCACGCGCGGCGCGACGATCCAGGCCGGGCCGCCTCTGACGCCCTGGTGCTGGCCGCCACGATAGCCAGCTTTGGCGGCGTTGCCATGATCCTGGGGGACGCTTCCAACAGCCAAGGCGGCGCCAAGTCGGCCATCATCGCACTCGGGCTGGGGACCTCAACCTTGTCCTGGTTCCTGGTGCACACGCTCTACACACTGCGCTACGCCTCCATCTACTACCGAGACAAGACCGGCGTCGATTTCAACCAGGACCAACCGCCGCGCTACACGGACTTCGCCTATCTGGCCTTCACCGTGGGCATGGCCTACCAGGTCTCGGACACCAACCTCAAGACTGACGCCATGCGCGGCACGGTACTCCGCCACGGACTGCTGTCCTACCTGCTCGGCGCGATCGTGCTGGCCACCACCATCAACCTGGTCTCCGGCCTGGTCGCCTGACGCCGATCCACCAGTCTCGCCTCTAGTGCCCGGCCTTCACAGTCAGCACCTTCAGGGCGGCGGCGTTGACCTGGGCCGCAAATGCAGGACTGCGCTGGGCGAGCTGCAGCACCGCGGTGTACATGGTGGGGATGGCGCGGGGGTTCGCGCACAGCAGCATGGTCCCGCCGGCATTGATGAAGTTCGTGGCCCTTGTGCCTAAAGCCCAAGGAGCCAGTTGCGCCGCATTGCACAGGTCATCGGACAGGACAACACCTGTGAAGTGCAGGTCGGTACGCAGCATTGTCCTCATGATCAGCGGCGAGAACGGGGCGATGTGGCCGGCGTCGATCCGCGTGTAGTAGGCGCTCGAGACCATGACCCACCGGGCGCCCGCCTGGATTGCCGTCCGGAACGGCAGCAGATACGGGTCGGTGCGCGTGGTGGCGGTGTCCTTCACGTTCCGGCTGATGTCGGTGTTCAGAGTGACGCGGCCCAGGCCGGGGAAGTGCTTGACCACGGGCGCGATGCCGGCCTGACGCATGCCGGCGGCGAAGGCGCCGCCGTGGGCAGAGACTGCCTGCGGCGTGAAGCCGTATTCGCGGCCAAAGAACCCGATGGGCGCGTTCCGCGGGGCGAACTGTCTGCTCGGCACGGTGTCCATCACCGGCGCCAGGTTCATGGTGAGCCCGGCCGCGCGCAGCTGGCTGCCCCAGACTCGTGCGTTTGCCTGGAGGGCGGCCGCCGACCATGTTCCCTGGGTCAGTGCTGTGGGGATCACCGAGAAGCCGGGACCGCTGAGGACCTGGACGAAGCCGCCCTCCTGGTCGGTCGCCACTGAAAGCCGGATGCCGCCGGTGGTGGCCGCCGACACGGTGGCCGTCATCCGGCGAACGACGGCGGCCGTCGCGGCCGTGCCCGTACGGCTGCGCCCGGCAAGATACACATTGCCCACGTGGAACCTGGTCAGGTCGGACATGGTGTTGGCGTCGGCTCCGGTTGCCGCTGCCGCCACCATGAACAGTTGGCCAACCCGCTGCGCCATTGTGAGACGGGCGAGCTGCTGCGCCGGAGTCGGTGGTGCCGCTGCCTTCACGGCCGCCGCATGGTGGGCGGCGTGCTGGCCTGTCCGGGGGACTGCTGTCCGCAGGCTTGTCGGAGGCTGGGTTGTTGCGGACGGTTTCTTGGCGGGCAGGGCCGTCGCATGCAGGAACTCGGCCGTCGTCGCCGACAGCGACTGACTCGCGGACCGAGACTGGGGCGGGCCGCCCGCTGCAGACAGAGCGAGCAAAAGCGCTGCTCCCAGGACTGCCAATTTACTCAGATGATGCATGTTCACACGGCTTTTGCTGGGGCCTCATATATCAATGAGAGTACGCCGTTTTTCGTCGCTCTGTGGTTGGTCAGCCAGCCGGAGGTGCGGGCCGATTACCGTCCTGCGGGGCGCGTCGTTTTGCCTGTGGCATGAAAATGCCGCCCTGCGGTGTTGGGGGCCATCGCAGGACGGCATGCAACCAAGGTACTTGGCCGCACGAAGCCGCAACAGCATTCCTCCGGCGGAGGCGGGAATCTTAACGTTTTTTTAACGCCTCCGCGATTGAGATGCCGAAGCGTGCGCAGGCAGACACGGCGAGGCCCTGTCCGCTCTTACCGGACAGGGCCTCGAGCTTTATTGCGGGACCCTAGTGCCTCCTGAAGGCATCCTTGATCTTTTCGCCGGCCTGCTTGAGGTCGGCCCTCATATGGCGTGCCCTGCCTTCGGACCGGAGCCGTTCGTTTCCGGTCGCCTGGCCGGCTGCTTCCTTGCTTCTGCCGTGGAGTTTTTCGGCGGCGTTGTGGATCTTGTCACCCAAACCCATCGTGACCTCCTGTTCGGGAAAGCCGGGGCGGCCTGCTGCCGCGGCGGCCATTCCCAGTCTATCGACGGCGGGCCGGGGCGGCCATGCCCACTTTGGCCCGGCGCAACCGCTCCGGTGAGGGTGCCCGTTCCGCTGACGGTTCCAGTGAACGACGACGGCGCCTGGCTTCCGCTACCGCCGTGTCCAGGAGGATGAAGGCGAGCAGGCTCCAGCCAAGGAGCGGCAGGAACATGCCCACGAGCACCATCGCCGTGATCGCTGCCAGGACCCCAGCCCAGTGTCCGCGCAGGAAGGCTCCCCGCGGTGCCGGCCGGCCCATCGCCCAGGCACTGCCGCCGGTGGGGCGGCGCCTCCACCACATCACATAACCCCAGACCACCATCGCGGCCAGGCCCGCGGCCACTGCGAACAGGACCAGCTGGTTGGGCAGACCGAAGAGCAGGCCCATGTGCGCCGCGATCGCCCAGCGGGTGAGCTTCGCCGCCAGGCCGAAGTCCTTGAAATCGGCCCGGCTGGTGACCTTCCCGGAAGCGGGGTCGATGGCCACCGCGCTGGCGGTGGCGGGCCATTCCCTGCCGGCCTCGGTCACGGTCCACGCCTTGCTCTCGGAGGCCGGCGGCTTGATGTCCACCATGGGTGCGGTGATGATGTCCGCCCTGGCGATCCGCTGGACGGCGTCGTAGACGGCTGGATCCGCCGCGGCACTGACCGACGGCGACGCCGAGCCGTGGCCGGAGTGGTCACCGGCCGGTGCAGACGCCGGCCCGCTCAGGGAGGTGGAGACGGTGGGGGTCAGCCAGCCGAGGCTGCTGCGCAGCGCGGTGATGTTTTCGCCTGCGCCGGCGGACCAGGTCAGGCCGGAAGCGGAGAGGAACAGGAAGGCGGCGAGCATGAGGGTGCCGGTGGTGCCGTGGAGCCACACCGTCCTGGCCCGGCCGGAAACCGGGCGGCCCTTCTGGGGTGCTGTCCGGCGTCGTCGGATCCTGTCGATCCACAGAACCAGTCCGCCGAGGGCCACCACCCACAGCCAGGAGGCGGCCAGTTCACTGTAGATGCGGCCGGGTTCACCGAGGTTCAGGGACCGGTGGAGGTTGGAGATCCAGGTGCGCATGGGCAGCGCGCCACTGCTGCCGTAGCTGGTGAGGTCCCCGCGGATTTCGCCGGTGCCGGGATTCACGAAGATGGTCCGGTATTCGGACTCATCCAGCGAAGGGTCCGCGAACAGGACGCGGGTGGTGTCCTCGGCGCCGGGTGCCGGGCGGACGGTGACCGGTGTGGCGCCGCCGGCGGCGCCGATGGCGGCCTCCACCTGGGCCGAGAGCGGCAGGGGATTCGCGACCGCGGGGACGTGAAGTTCCTTGGCGTAGACAGCCTGTTCCAGTTGGGGCGTGATGGCGTACAGGCCGCCGCTGACGGCGGCGACGAGCAGGAAGGGACCGACGAGGATGCCGGCATAGAAGTGGAGCCGGAGCAGGAACGCGCGGAACCATCCGCGGCCCTCCGCTGCGTTGCGGGCGGGAGCGGGGCCTGGCGGGGCCGGTTGTGCGGACGTTTGGGGGGTGGCTAATACAGTCATGGGTTTGTCCTTCGAGTCTTTGGTTGCGCTGCTGCAGTGCTCGCCGGACCCGCTGGGGCGGCCGGGCCGGGCCGCGGAGCGCAATGGAACCGGCGCGCGGCGTCCCGAAGCCGGGCGTCCCAAAGCCGTGGCTGAACGAATCAGGGGACCGAATCAGGGCAGAGCGAATCGGCGCAGTGCGAATCAGCGCAGTGCGAAGCGTTTTTGGAGAGCGCGAAGCAACCTCTCGCCCGGCCAGCCGGGCGTGAGGCGCTCAGCGAAGAAGTGTTGGAGCGCCGGCCGGTTACCGCCTGCTGGCGCGGGTGCGGGCCAGAGCGGTCACGCCCGCGGCGAGGCCGATGAGTCCTGCGGCCAGCCCGACCCATCCTGCGGTGTCGCCACCGGGGGATGAAGTCGAAGCGGCCGGCGCCACTGCCGAAGCCTGCGTGGCCGCCGGGGTCGCCTCTGCGTGGGCGCCTTCACTTTCGGCTGCAGTGGTGACGAAGGACGGTGCCGGGTGGGACTCTTCAGCTTCCGAGGCCGGCGCGGTTGAGGTTGCCGACGCGTGGTGGTGCTCCGCCTCCGCGGCGTCGGCCCAGTTGACGGTGGTCCCGTCCGTGTAGCCCTGCGCCGCGGGCAGGGTCACCGTGGTGCCGGCTGCGGGGAGACGGCCCACGGACAAGGTGAACGTCTGGAACTGGTTTTGCCCGATCTGGTGTGCGGCGTCAGCCGTCCAGACCACGCTGGCGGGCGCCTTGGTCACGGTTGCCCCGGCCACCTGGACCGGCTTGGGCAGCGTGGTGGTAATGACCTGGGCCTTCCATCCATCGATGGGCAGGACCGAGACGGAGGTCAGCGGCGTGTCGGTGGGGAGCTTCACCTCGAGCCGGTTGGTCTTGGCGGTGTCGGACTCGTTGGGGACGCTGAACGTCAGCTTGGTGAAGCCGCCCTCCGAGGTGGCGGAGGGATCGACGGTGACGTGGGCGGAAGCTGCGGCCGCGCCTGCGGCCAGGATTCCGGCAGCCAGGGTGGCGGCTGCGGTGGTCTTGAGGGTACGGCGAAGGGAGGTATTCATGGCAGGAGTGCCTTTCACAGGTTTTTGGGGTCAGGAAAAGCAGGCCGGAAGGGGCCTGTCCGGAAAGCGGAAGAACCGCCGTCGGAAGTTCCTGCCAGATGTGAAAGGAACTGTCTCTAGGCGGCGGTAGCGAGCAGCGGAGGGCCGCGCCGGGCAGGCAGCCGCAGCGAGTGGTGCCTGGGCGGGAGGACCGCAGGAGCGGCACACGTTAAGGGGGCACGGACGGGAACGACGACGGACGGTTCGGCGTCCCGGAACAGCGGGCTCAGCCAGTCGGCCAGTGCCGCGAGGGCCCGTTCGCCGTGGGCAAGGAGCAGCGCCGTGGCCAGGGTGGCGACGGTGTGGGCGGCGAACATGAGTCCGCCAGGTGCGGCCCCGTGGGCTGGCGCGGACATCATCAGGGCCTCGGGGCTCAGCGGCGCCGGCGTGTGTCCGGCGTGTCCGGACAGCGTGGCCGTGGAAACCGCCATCGAAGTTTCTGCAGACATGGCGTCGAACGCCCAGTGAAGCCAGGCCTGTCCGCCGCCCACCAGCCCGATCAGAACCGGCAGGGACAGCTTGAAACGGGTCAGGGCCGCGACCGGAACCATGGTCACCGCGCACAGCGCCGCGAGGATTGCCGGCATGGGCAGCTGACCTCCGCCGGCTAGGTGCCCGCCGGCGGCCAGGCCCAGGACGATGGATCCGATCAGTCCGGAGCGGAACAGGCGGAAGGACGCATGCGGCTTCACGGGCTGTCCTTTCTCCTGGGCGACGACGTTGGCTTCAGCAGTAAAACCTACTGTACGGCTTCTTTTGTGATGGGCACCACAAATGGCCGTTCATGTCGGCTCATTGCCGGACCCGCTGCCGGCATCCCGGCTGGGCCCCGAAGGTCGTCTCCGATGCGTGGCCTAGGGCCTTAAGAGAGGGAAATAACGAGGCGCCACGACACAAATCCAGTTGATGGATTTGTTACCTTTTCGCCGGTTTCGATCAGCTACGATTTCCCCAGCCGGGACATTCCGGCCTTTTTCTTGGGGGATTCATGCGTTCTAAATTTCTTGGTGCCGTGCTCGGTCTCGGGCTTCTTAGCAGCTCAGTTCTGGCCGTCGCGCCGGCCCACGCGGAAGAGCACTGCTACACGGCGGCACCCAATGGCTCGATCGAGTGCTACAACAGTGATTTCGCCAGCGCGGGCGGCGTCACACCCACACCGTCCTCACCGGCAGCCAGGGACGCCGCCATCAGTGCGATCGCCGTTAAGTACGGCCTCGGTTCAGCCTTGGGACCGGTCCGCACAGGGCTGAAAAACGACGGCGCGTACCGGCAGTTCCAGCGCGGGTTCGTTGTCTATTCGCCGTCGACCGGCGCCCAGGTTTCCCGTGGCGCCATCCGCGCCGCATACTCCAAGCTCGGCTACGAGAAGGGCAAATTCGGTTACCCGGTCTCGGGCGAATTCAAGAGCGGCATCGCCTTCGACAACACCGTCTATCAGCAGTATCAGGGCGGCTGGATCACGTGGGCTGCACCGCTTGGCGCACATCCCATCTCGGGTGCCATCGGGTCCCGCTGGAGGGCAGGCCAGGGCAAGTACGGCGGGTTCAATGCGGCCCAGACTGACGAGATGACAGGACTTAAGGACGGCGGTGCGGGGCAGCGGTTCGACGGCGGGCTCATCTACTGGTCACCCAAAACCGGGGCACTCGCCGTCGCCGGTCCTATTGCCTCGGTCTGGCTGCAGGAGGGCGCCGACAGGAGCAGGCTCGGCTACCCTGTCACGGAACAATACGCCACGCCCAGCGGGGGACAGGCCCAGAGCTTCCAGAACGGCGTGATCGTCCAGACCAACAGGGAAGTGTCCATCCTCTCCGGCGCCATCGGAACGAAGTACTTCTCGGAGGGCGGCTACACAGGCGGCCTGGGGTACCCCACGCAGCGGCGCGAAACCACCGGCCTGCGCGCGGGCGGAGCCTCGCAGTCGTTTGAGAAGGGTGCCATCGTCTGGTCCTCGATGACCGGAGCGCAGGTGTCCAAGGGCGCCATCCGCACCGCATGGCTGAAGAACGGCGCCCAGGACGGCAGCCTCGGCTACCCGACCACCGGCGAGTTCACCACCCCCGACGGCAGGACCATGCAGGCGTTCCAGGGCGGCCGCATCACCTGGACCGCCGCATCCGGTGCCGAGGTCCTCCCGGGCACCCCGCACACCACCAACTGAGAGGTGCGTTCGCGGGTGCAGCCGGAAACCGCGACGACTCACAGTAAATACCGGCCCGAAACGTCCCAGAAAACATCCTGGGGGAGGCTAGTCCCATCAATATTCCGATGGAGGGGGACCGGCTGTGAACGACGATGTGACGCTCGAAGTGCAGTCCAGCGCCGAGCTGGCAGTAGGGGACCAGGTCGAGGCCTGGCACCGCGGACGGCTGGCGCACCAGGGGACCGTGAGCAGTACTTTGCAGGACATCGACCTGTTCTGGATCATCGATGCCCGGACCGGCACCCGCCGGCTGCTGGATCTTGAGCAGCTCAGCGTGCGGCGGGTGCCGGCCGGAAAGGCGGCATCCGCCGTCGGGCTTTCCACGGGTGCCGGGCATTCCCCGGGTCCCGGGTCCCCAGCTGCCGGGCAACTGAAGTCCGACGGCGGGAACCCGGCCAACGCCGCCGGCACGCCTGCCGCCCGCAGACGGCGGCCGGTCCGAAGCCTGAGCCAGGTGGTCTTTATCGAGGCGCCGCCCACACGGTAAGCAGCCACCGGGCCGGCAGAACCTACGGCATGTTGCTGAACCGCTCCGCCTGGGTCTTGCTGCCCTGCACGATGATCTGGTCGTCGTCGTACAGGACGGTCTGCGCCGTGGTGTGGCCCCAGATGCCGCCCGGGCGCTTGACCGCCACGATGGTGATGCCGTACTTGTCACGCAGGCCCAGCACCCCGAGCGGGCGGTCGCGGGCCTCGCTGGGCGGGCTGGTGCGGATCATGACGAAGTCGTCCTCGAACTCGACATAGTCCAGCAGCGAGCCCCGGACCAGGTGGGCCACGCGCTTGCCCATGTCGTGCTCGGGACGGATCACGTGGTCCACACCGAGCTGGTTGAGGATCTCGGCGTGCGGTTCGCTGATGGCCTTCGCCCAGATCTGCGGCTTCTTGAACATGAGCAGGCGCGACGTTGTGAGGATGCTCGCCTCGATGTCGCTGCCGATGCCCACCACGGCGCGGTCAAACTCGTGGACGGAGAGCTGGCGCAGCACCTCCTCCTTGGTGGAGTCGGCACGGACCACGTGGGTGAGCCGGCCGTTGTAGGACTGTACGGTGTCCTCGCTGGAGTCGATGCCCAGCACCTCGGTGCCCTGAGCCTCGAGCTCCAGCGCCAGCGACCCGCCGAAGCGGCCCAGCCCGATGACCACCACTGTGTCAGCCTGCGCCCCGGATTCGGGGGAACGGGAGAAGAGGTTCTTAGCCAATGAGGGGCCTTTCCTTCGGGTATTCGTAGAGAAGCGGGCGTTCGCGGAGCGCCAGCGCGGCACCAAGAGTCACCGGGCCTAGGCGGCCGATGAACATGAGCAGAATCAGCACCACCTGGCCGGCCGGCGGCATGGCGGCCGTGATGCCGGTGGACAGCCCCACCGTGGCGAACGCGGAGATCACTTCGAACAGGATCCGCTCCTGGCCGAAGTCGGTGATGATCATGAGGAACATCGTGGAGCCCACCACCAGCCCGATGGCGAGCAGCACCACAGTGATGGCCTGGCGGTGCACGGCGCGGGAGAGGCGCTTGCCGAAAATGTTCACGGCCGTGCCGCCCTGCAGCTCGGTCAGCAGGATGAAGAACAGCACGCCGAAGGTGGTGATCTTCAGGCCGCCCGCGGTGCCGGCCGGGCCGCCGCCGATGAACATCAGGATGTCCATGCCCAGCCAGGACACCTCGTGCATGTGCCCGATGTCGATGCTGTTAAAACCGGCCGTGCGGGTGATGACTGACTGGAAGAACCCGGCCAGGACGCGTTCGCCCGGTTTGAGCGCACCGAGGGTGGCCGGGTTGGACCATTCGACGGCGGTGAGGAAGACGGTGCCTGCGGCCAGGAGCACGGCGGTGCCCACCAGGACCAGCTTGGTGTTCATGCTCCAGTGGATGGGCCGCTGGTACTGCCGGCGCAGTTCGAACAGCACCGGGAAGCCGAGGCCGCCGATGATCACCGCGGCTGCGATGGGCAGGCAGATCCACGGGTCGCCCGCGAAGCCGATGAGGTTGTCCGTGTGCAGCGCGAATCCGGCGTTATTAAACGAGGACACCGAGTGGAAGATGCCGTGCCACAGTGCCCGCCCGGGCTCGTAGCCGTAGCCCGCCACGAGCCTGGCGGCCAGGATGCCCGCGAGCACAATCTCCACCGTGAGGCTGATGGCCAGCACGCCGAGCAGCACGCGGCGGACGTCCCCGAAACCGGTGCTCTTGATCTCCGCGGCCGCTGAGAGCCGTGAGCGCAGGCCCAGCCTCCGGGCCATGAGCACCCCCAGCAGCGTGCCGAAGGACATGACCCCGAACCCGCCGACCTGGATCAGGCTCATGATCACCACCTTGCCGAAGCCGCTCCAGTACACCGGAGTGTCCACCGTGACCAGTCCGGTGACGCACACCGAAGACGTGGACGTGAAGAGGGCATCGAGGAAGGGTGCGCCGCCTGGGCCGTTCCGCGCAACGGGCAGCATGAGCAGCCCCGTGCCGACGGCGACGGCGGCGGCGAACCCCAGCACGATCACCTGCGACGGGTGCTGGGGTTCGAAGACGTTGAGGATGCGCGGGAAGACCTTGGAGCCGCCGGACCATAGGCCGCTTCTGGCCTCGGACAGGGGCCTTTTGCCGGGAGGGCGGGCGTTCCTGCCCGCAGGCCGGGCCTTCGGGTCAGGAACGTCGCGCATACGCGTCACGCTACCACCGCGAAATTCCCCGGGGCCGCTGTGAAGGGCGAGGCGTTAAGAAAGCGTTAAGATCCCCGGTTTTGGCGCTTTTCGGATTCCGGCCGGTGCTAGGCTCCCGTGGTCATCAGCAAACTGCCCATTTGAATCGAAGGACCCCGTGGCCACCTCAAGCACGCAAGGCCGTGTCCTGCAATGCTGACCCAAAGTGCCCCGTTGCTGTGGCTGATCCTGGGGATCGGTGTAACCGGCTACATGATCTACCGGCTCATCAGAGCAACGAAGTAGCCCCCGCCGTCGGACGACTCTCCCGCTGTCCGGCGTCGGGTAAGCCGCTCCCCGGCCCGCCCCCCGCCGCTTCCCAGCGGCCCGGTGGCGGACCTTCCCCGAAATCCAGAAAGTCACTTCATGACC
Source organism: Arthrobacter sp. OAP107 (assembly GCF_040546765.1). Classification (NCBI taxonomy): domain Bacteria; kingdom Bacillati; phylum Actinomycetota; class Actinomycetes; order Micrococcales; family Micrococcaceae; genus Arthrobacter; species Arthrobacter sp. OAP107. The sequence continues at coordinate 984,048 of NZ_JBEPOK010000001.1, forward strand.
GCACCAGCCCAGTACTCCGTTCCGGCCAGCGTGCCCAACCCAGAGCGGGAGAACGGCCCCGGCGGCGCGTTCACGCGGTGGCTGTTGGAGCACAAGGTGCACCAGCCGGTGGGCCCGGAGTCCGCCGAGGGTGCCGGACACGAGCAGAGCTGGTGGAAGGTCATGTGCCTGACCGGCGTGGACTACTTCTCCACGCTGTCCTACCTGCCGGGCATTGCCGCGCTCGCCGCCGGCGCGCTATCGCCGCTGGCCACACTGCTGATCGTGGCCCTGACGCTGCTGGGCATGCTGCCGATGTACCGCCGGGTGGCGCACGAGAGCCCGCACGGGCAGGGGTCCGTGGCCATGCTCGAGAACCTGCTGCCGTTCTGGCGCGGGAAGGTGTTCGTGCTGGTGCTGCTCGGGTTCGTGGCGACATCGTGGATCATCACCATCACGCTGTCCGCCGCCGACGCCACGGTCCACATGCTGGAGAACCCGTACCTGCCGCCGTTCCTGGAGGGCCAGGCGGTGCCCATCACCGTGGTGATGCTGCTGATCCTGGGCGGGGTTTTCCTGCTGGGCTTCTCCGAAGCCGTGGCCGTGGCCATTCCGCTGGTGGGCGTCTTTCTGCTGCTGAACGCCGTCATCATCGGCACCGGGATTTACGACGCCGTCACCCAGCCGGGTGCCGTCGCCGCCTGGATGGCGCAACTCGGCTCCTTTGGCGGCGGCATTGGGAATATTGCCGGGCCTGCGATCCTGGCGTTCCCGCTGCTGGTGCTGGGCCTCTCCGGCTTCGAGACGGGCGTCAGCATGATGCCACTGGTCAAGGCTTCCGGTGCGACGCCGGAAGAGACGCTGCACAACCGCATCCGCAACACCCGCAAGCTCCTCACGACGGCGGCCGTGGTGATGAGCGTGTACCTGATCGGCAGCAGCTTTGTGACCACCGTGCTGATCCCGGCCGAGGCGTTCCAGGAAGGCGGACCGGCGAACGGCCGCGCGCTGGCATACCTGGCGCACGAACGGCTCGGCAACGGCTTCGGCTCCGTCTACGACATCAGCAGCATCCTGATCCTGTGGTTTGCCGGCGCCTCCGCGATGGCCGGGCTCATCAACATCGTGCCCCGCTACTTGCCGTCGTACGGCATGGCGCCGGACTGGTCCCGCGCGGTGCGGCCCGTGGTCCTCGTGTACACGGCCATCAGCGTCCTGATCACCCTCGGCTTCAAGGCCGACGTCAACGCCCAGGCCGGCGCCTACGCCACCGGGATCCTGTTCATGATGGTTTCCGGCGCGGTGGCCGTGAGCATTTCCGCCGCACGCAAGAAGAAGCGCGGGGCCGCCGTCGGCTTCACAGTCCTGACGCTGGTGATGCTTTACGCCCTGGCGGAGAACGTGATCGAGAAGCCGGACGGCCTGGCGATCTCCGGGTTCTTCATCCTGGGCATCGTCGTGGTGTCGCTGGTCTCCCGTGTCTCGCGCACCACCGAGCTGCGGGTGGACCGGATCGAGTTCGATGAGGCCGCGCGCCGCTTCGTGACGGACACGATCGACTACGACGGGCGGATCAACATCATCGCCAACCGCCCGCAGGCCAGGGACGCCAAGGAGTACGCGGAGAAGGAGGCGGCGCAGCGGGAGAACAACCCGGTGCCGGGCACGGCCGACGTGATCTTCCTGGAGATCGACATCACGGACCCGTCCGGCTTCAGCGACGTGCTCACGGTGCGAGGCGTCGAGGTGGCCGGGCACCGGGTCCTTCGCGCGACCAGCCCGGCCGCGCCCAACGCCATCGCCGCGATCCTGCTGGCCCTGCACGCTGCCACCGGAGTCAAGCCGCACGCGTACTTCGAGTGGGCCGAGGGCAACCCGCTGGCCCACTTGATGCGGTACCTGCTCCTGGGCCGCGGCGACACCGCCCCCGTGGTACGCGAAATCATCCGCGAAAACGAACCGGACCCCGCCCGCCGCCCAGGCATCCACGTAGGCTAGGAGATCAAGGCCCCCCAACGCTCTATCACTTCCTGCCGCTTTCCTCCCGACGCGTCCTCACTTTTCGTCGGGTTTCCCCCAACGCTCTATCACGTCCTGCCGCTTTCCTCCCCGGACGCGTCGCAGGATGGTGGAGTACGCCGTCGGACCTCCCCACCCGGAAAGCGCGGCCGCGTGCCCAACCATGCTGAAGGAGAAGCCGCGAGCTTATTGCTCCTGGCCGCCGACACCCCGCCGTTCGGTCGCGTTCCTGGCCAGCCGCACAGCGGTGGCGCTCATCTCGTCCGAGAGGCGCACGACGTCGTGCATCCCGGCCAGCCGCCGGTCTTTGCTGAAGGCGGTGATGGACGTGCCCGAGTCCGTGGCGCCGAGGAAGAGGTGGACCGGCGCCCTGCGTTTCATGTGCCGAGCTGCGTCGCGGTGCCACCAGTCCTCGGCGTGCCACTCCTTGCCGAGCCGGACCCACACGGTCTTGCCGACGACGCGCGCCTCGGCGCCGGGCTGTTGAAAAAGCCGGACCAGAGCCTCCTGGGTTTGAGCGGGAGACAATCCTGTCTCCCAAGACTCCTCGTTCATGAAGCGGGCTATCGCGGTGCGGCGCATGGTGCCCAGGGGGAGTGGGACAGGCTGGTTCAGAACGGCGCCGTTCGTCCAGAGGACCACAAGGAGGGCACCGCCGCCGTAGAGGAAGATGTTGGGAACCAGATGGAGCAGGTAGTTATCCGTCCTGTCGAAGAGGAACTCGAGCAGCAGCCACACGGCGAAGAATGTGAGACCAGCCCAGAACCTACGACGGCGGGAGTCCAGAAAGAGCAATGCCTTCTGTTTGCGGGTGAGGGGCTCGCGGTCTGGTTCATTGGTGGGACCGGGGGCCGACGGGCTGGGTGAGGTGCTCATACGCTGAAGCTTGTGATGGGGCCGGTCACGGCGGTGATACTACTCTCGATCGAGGAAGATTCCCACTGTCCCGGACTGAGGACGCGTCGGGCGTTTGGCGGTAGGAAATGAGAGAGCGTTCGGCCAAAAGCGGCGAAAGCTGAGAGAGCGTCGCTACGGGGCGGGGGAGGCCGTGACCACCACGTTCTTGCCCCACGGGTCCTCGGTGTAGCAGCTGATCAGCACCACACGGTTGGGCACGACGTTCCAGATGTCGCTGTCCTTGAGCGTGTCCTTGTCGTGGGTCGTCACCGAATCCACCACGTACTTCAGCACCCCCTTCGCCGTGGTGACCGTGACCGCCTTGCCCACGAGCGACTCGTCGCTGAGCCGGTTGAACGGGGCATCCCGGCCGTCCCAGCTGTGCCCCACGATGTACGTCGTGTTGCTCGAGCCCGCGCCCGCCATGCCGTAGTTCGTCAGCCAGTACGCGTCGAGGGTCAGCGGCGGCACGAGCGACGCCGCAGCCAGCTCGTCCCCACTCGGCGTCAGCGGCAGGACACGCACGTTCAGGTCCGCCGCCGCGATTGACACCGCCGTCGGCACCGCCGCCAGCGGCCGCACCGCCTTGCGGGCGACGGCCATAGGGCGCGGGGAACCCGCCGCTGAAGGAACTGCGGAAGGCACGACGGCGGTGCTGCCGCGGCCGTTCAGGTGGCCGCCGCCCGGGGGAACAGCGTTCGACGGCGCCAGGAAAAGCGCGGCCGCCAAACCCGCCGCAGCAACTGCGGGCACGGCAAGCCACCGGCGGCGGATCGGCCGGCGCCGGCCGGTCGTGGCCTGCGGTTCCATTCCCTACCTCCGGCTGCGCTCCAGGCGGCGCATCCTCATGGCGACGGCCGCGGGCACGGCGATACCCGCCGCCAGGAGCCCGGCGAGGAGCGCCAGTCCGGGGTGAACCACCGGCTCGGACTTTGCCGCGGTCTGTACGTTGAGGCCCCTGTTGGTGGCGACCGCGGCGGTGCCGCCCACGGCGGGAGTCACGTCGACCGCATTGGCGAGGGCCGGCGTCGTGCTTCCCGGGGCGGCAGTGTCCGGGCCGGCGACTGGTCCGGTCACCGGCGGCGTAACCGGGTCAGCGCCGGGGGAGTCCGGGTTGCAGGCCGCCAGGAAGGCCTCGAAGAGGCCTGCAAGGTCGGCGGCGGAAGTTTCATCCAGGGAGACGGCGGCCAGCGCGGCGTCAAAGTCGGCCGCCGCTGCCTTGAAGGCGTCAAGGGCAGCGATGATCTCCGGCGTGTTGACGGCTGCGTCGTACGCCGCGGTCAGGTCCGTCACGGTCTGCCGGGCTTGCTCCTCGGCCGCCTCCGCTGCTTCCGTGGCGTCCTGGGCAGCACTGATGGCGGCCGGATCGCCCGAATCCTCGGCCTCCTCCTCTGCCGCTTCGGCGGCGTCGGTCGTCGCGATAGCGTCGTCCAGTGCTGCCTGTGCAGTCGCGAGTTCGGCGGCGGGGACTGCCCCTGCCGCTTCGACCATCGCGCGATACCCGGCCTCGGCGTCCGCCGCGACTGCGGCCTTGGACTCGAGCTCGGCAACCGTGGTTTCGGTGATGCCTGCGGCCGAGAGTGCGGCCTCGAACTGGGTGGAAGCCTGCACACAGGCAGCGTCGCCCGGTGCTGCGGCGGCCGTCGGGGCTCCAATGAGGAGCCCGCCCGCGAACACGGCTGCTGACGAACCGGCGGCGACCCATTTGGATACGGTCATGTGTGCGTCCCCCAAACACGAAGTGGCCGCCGGGACAGCCCCGGCGGTTCAGCGCGCGGCAGAACGGCTCGTGGCTGGTGCACCGAAGATTCCGGCCGGACCAGCAGGGGAGACGCTCATACTGCTAATCATCCGGAGTACGACGGCGAGACCCCAGTTTTACCTGAATGCCGCCCGGAAGATTGCTGTGAGAGTAAAAATACCCAGCCACACCGGCCGTGGCAAACGTCAGGCCGGGCCGGGGGCCTGCAGTCCGGGGGCCACGGAGAGGTTGGGTTCGGGCTGGCTGAGGTCGCGGGCGCGGAGCACTGCCATGGATTTGGCGGCCACCTTCAGCACCGACCCGGCATCGATCGGCCCGCGCTCCACGCCGGTCCCGGCCGTGTTGATCACCATGTCCCAGGCCTCGGCGAACTCACCGGCCGGGAGCGTGAACTTGACGTCGTCGTCGTGCGCATTGAAGTACAGCAGGAAGTTCACATCCGTGATGCGGCGGCCGCGGTCGTCCCGGCCCTGGATGCCGTCGCCGTTGAGGAATACGCCGATGGTCCGGCCGAACCCGCGGCCCCAGTCCTCGGGGAGCATTTCCATGCCGTCCTCGTTCAGCCACACAATGTCCGGCAGCTTCTCGCCCTTGCCGCGCCGCACCGGCCGGCCATCGAAGAACGTGCTGCGGCGGAACGTGGGGTGCTTGGCGCGCAGCCGGTTCACCGCGGCTGTGAAGTCCATGAGCGGCAGGTCGATGGCGTCCCAGTTGACCCAGCTGAGCTTGGAGTCCTGGCAGTAGACGTTGTTGTTGCCCTGCTGCGTCCGGCCGAGCTCGTCGCCGTGCAGGATCATCGGCACGCCCTGGGAGAGCAGCATGGTGGCGATGAAGTTCCGCTGCTGCCGGGCCCGCAGCGCCAGCACCTTCGGATCGGCTGTCGGCCCCTCGACGCCGCAGTTCCACGAGCGGTTGTGCGATTCGCCGTCGCGGTTTCCCTCGCCGTTGGCGTCGTTGTGCTTCTCGTTGTACGAGACCAGGTCCCGCAGCGTGAAGCCGTCATGCGCCGTGACGAAGTTGATCGAGGCCACCGGCCGCCGCCCCGACCGCTCGTACAGGTCGGCGGAGCCGGTCAGCCGGGACGCGAACTCGCCCAGCGTGGCAGGCTCGCCGCGCCAGAAATCACGGACGGTATCGCGGTACTTCCCGTTCCACTCCGTCCACTGCGGCGGGAAGTTGCCCACCTGGTAGCCGCCGGGCCCCACGTCCCACGGCTCCGCGATCAGCTTCACCTGCGACACGATCGGATCCTGCTGCACCAGTTCAAAGAACGTGGAGAGCCTGTCGACGTCGTAAAACTCCCGGGCCAACGCGGCGGCCAGATCGAAGCGGAACCCGTCCACGTGCATCTCGGTGACCCAGTAGCGCAGCGAATCCATGAGCAGCTGCAGGGAGTGCGGGTGCCGCACGTTGAGGGTGTTGCCGGTGCCCGTGTAGTCGACGTAGTACTGCTTGTCGTTCTCCAACAGGCGGTAATACGCGGCGTTGTCGATCCCCCTGAAGCTCATGGTGGGACCCAGGTGGTTCCCTTCCGCCGTGTGGTTGTAAACGACGTCGAGAATCACCTCGATCCCCGCACGGTGCAGTGAGCGGACCATCGCCTTGAAGTCCTGCACCTGCTGGCCCATCTGGCCGATCGAGCTGTACGTGTTCTGCGGCGCAAAGAAGCCGATGGTGTTGTAGCCCCAGTAATTGCTGAGGTTCTTCTCCTGCAGCGTCCCGTCATTGACGAACTGGTGCACCGGCATCAGCTCGATGGCCGTGATGCCCAGCCGCTGCAGGTGCGCAATGACAGCGGGATGGGCGACGCCGGCAAAGGTGCCGCGCTGCTCCTTGGGCACCTCGGGGTGCAGCTCGGTGAGCCCCTTGACGTGCGCCTCGTAGATGACCGAACGGTGGTAGGGGATCCGGGGCGGGCGGTCCCCGGCCCAGTCGAAGAACGGGTTGATCACCACGCCCAGCATGGTGTGCGGCGCGGAATCCTGGTTGTTGCGGGAGGAGGGGTCGCCGAAGTTGTAGGAGAACATCGCCGGGTGCCAGTGCACCTGCCCGGAGACGGCCTTGGCATAGGGGTCCAAAAGCAGCTTGTTGGGATTGCAGCGCTGACCCTTGGCGGGGTCGTACGGTCCGTGGACCCGGTACCCGTACCTCTGCCCGGGCTGGATCTGGGGCAGGTAGCAGTGCCACACATACCCGTCCGCTTCGAGGAGTTCCACGCGCGTTTCGGTGCCGTCGCCGGCTATCAAACACAGCTCGACGGCGGTGGCCGCCTCGCTGAAGAGCGCGAAGTTCGTCCCCATCCCGTCAAAGGTCGCGCCCAGTGGATACGCGCTGCCCGGCCAGACTTCCATGATCACTCCTGCGTCTGTTCAATTTTTCCGAACCATACTTGATGTCCGGTTGGGGTCCGCGCGCCTCGCCCTGACTCAAGGCTAAGCACACTTATTAATTTCGCCAAGCTCTGGTTGAAACCGTGACCTTCTAAATCAAATTGTTTGTGATTCTGGCCTCGTGAGGCGAGGGTTTCCGCTGGGCTGATCCCGCCCGCGCCTAGGATGAAGGGGATGACCCCGCCCAACAGCCCGCCGCCCTTCAGCCTCCGCGGCATCGCTGTTCCGGCCTTCGGCCCCGCCCTGCTGTTCAGCACTGGCCAGGGCGCGATCCTGCCGGTGGTGGCGCTGTCCGCCGTCCAGCTGGGTGCTTCCGTTGCCGTGGCCGCTTTGACGGTCACCCTGATCGGGCTCGGTTCGTGGTTCTTCAACCTGCCGGCCTCGATGATCACGCTGAAGTTCGGCGAGCGCTGGTCCATCGTAGGCGCTGCCGCAGCCGGGGCGCTGGCCCTGCTGGCCGCCGGGGTGTCGCTGGTGATTGGCAACGGACTCTGGTTGCTCGCGGTGGCGATGGCCGTCGTCGGGATGGCCGCGGCCGTCTTCAGCCTGGCCCGGCAGAAGTACCTCACCGAGGCAGTACCGGTGGAGTTCCGCGCCCGCGCCCTGTCCACGCTGGGCGGCGTGAGCCGCATCGGTGTGTTCATCGGGCCGTTCATCGGCGCCGCGGCCATCGCTTTCGTCGGTATCAGCGGCGCGTACTGGGTGGGCGTTGCCGGCATGGCTGCCGCCGCCGTGCTCGCCGTCACCGTTCCTGACCTGGTGGCGGTGGACGGGGCCGATCCCAATGACACGAGGCCCGAGCCCACCCTGCGCGGCGTGGCCGTCTCGCACGCCGGCATTTTCCTGACGGCCGGAATCGGCATCCTGCTGCTCAGCGCCCTGCGCGCCTCCCGCCAGGTGGTGATCCCGCTGTGGGCCGGCCACCTGGGCCTCGACCCGACGCACGCTTCGCTGGTATACGGGCTCTCCGGCGCGATCGACATGCTGGTCTTCTACCCGGCGGGCAAGGTGATGGACCGGCGCGGGCGGCAGTGGGTGGCCATCCCGTCCACGCTGATCATGGGTGTGGCGCTGGTGCTGATCCCGCTCACCGCCGGATTCACCAGCCTGCTGCTCGTGGCCCTGCTGATCGGCTTCGGCAACGGGATCAGCTCCGGCCTGGTGATGACGCTGGGCGCCGACTTCTCGCCCAACCGTGGCCGCGGGCAGTTCCTGGGCCTGTGGCGGTTCATGGCCGACGCCGGCTCCACCGGCGGTCCCGTGCTTCTCTCCGCGGTGACGGCCGTGGCCTCCCTCGGTGCCGGCGTGACGGCCACGGGGGTACTGGGGTTCGCGGCGGCAGGTGTGTTCGCCGTCGTGCTTCCCAGGCTCAGGCACCGCAGCAATTTCTGACGGGTAGCGCCCAAACCTAACTGACTCGCAGTTGTTGTCGTTTTGAGGGCTGAAAACGACAACAACTGCGGGTCAGTTGGGCCGCGAGCGCGGTTGGGGCCCGGCTACATCCCCGCCCAGCGGCGGAGGGTGCTGTTCACGAGGCCGATCAGCACGGCCGTCCACCAGCAGGCCTGTGAGATGCTGAGCGCGATCAGCAAACGCGTGCGCAGCCGGCGGCCCAGTTCGTTGAAGCTTGTTTCCCGGGGAAGTGCGAACATCTTGTGCATGGCCGGGCCGATGCTCAGGCCGTTCAGCATCAGGACGAGTACACAGGCGAGCTTCACGGCAGTCACCGGGTTGGTGATGTCCGGGTGGATGAGCGCGCCCGATGCCAGCAGAAGCGCGAGTCCGCCCCAAATCAGCGGCTTGGTTGCGCGTTCGAGCTTGGGGGATGCGTGCATGTGCACCTTGCCCATGAGCCACAGCAGGCCCAGCCAGTCGACAACAAGGATGGTGCCGAAGGCCAGCACGAGGGAGAGGATGTGGCCGGCAAGTCCGATGCAGTGCAGTACCGGACCGAACTCCACGAAGTGCCCCACCAGCAGGGACGCGAGCCAGCCTGCGGTGCAGAGGATGCCCAGCAGGATCAGCCGGATCGTCTGTTTGCGGGGGGTGGCCCTCCTCAGCGCGGCTCGGTTGCGGCGGGCGGGAGCGGCAGGGCGGTGGGGCTGGTACCTGGGTGCGGAGCTGGTGCCGGTTCGGGTTTCAGGGTGGGTCAAGGTGGTGCGGGTGTCGGCGAACATAATGCCGGCCTTTCATCACTGTTGTGCTCCCCTGAATGGTGCCGGGAGCTGGGCTGACCGGAAGTTCCGGACAGCAGGGAATTGCTGGGTTTGGTTGGGGGATTAATTTAGGAGCCGGGAGCGGCTGGCGCGCTGCAATGAAGGGCGCAGGCTCCTGGAGCTTGCGGCTCCAGGGGGAGTCTCGGTCGACCTAAATGAATACGATACAGGTTGATTTACGGATAAAGCAAAGAAAGAGTTATCTGTTCGTTGCCGTGTCGGTGCCATATCTGGCTCGGCAATCGTGTAATGGAGCCACTGCAAACGCGCCTCCTGCTTGAGTGCAAAAGGCCCGAAGCGAAGGCTTTCGCCCCCGCGTAGACCGCGTCCTAATCGTTCGAGCCGTGGCCGCCGCCGTCGTCGCCGGGCCCGGACCCGCTGCCCTGTTTTCCCTTGTCATCGCCCGGTTCCATTGCCGCGCCAAGGCCGCCTTTGTCGTCGCCAGGCTGGGCGGATACGACGGCGGGGCCGGCGTCGGACTGGGAACCGGCAGTGTCCTCGGGGTGGGACCCGCCAGGCCCGGCGTCGGGTTGGAAAGGGGCGGCGCCAGCGGGCTGGGACTTGGCGGGTCCGGCGTTGGACTTTTTGGTAACAGTGCCGGTTTTGCGTCCGCCCTTGTGGTTCCCGGATTCCGGCTTGCCGACAGTCTTCGCGGGTGCGGGAGCTGTGGTGCCGCCGTCGACCCTGGGGGTGACGTTCGGCACCGCTTTCGCGCTGATGGCGACGGCCGGGGCCGGAGAATTGCCGGTGTTGCTCGGCAGGAGGATCCTGTTCGCATTGCCGGTGCCCGCCGGTGCGGTGTTCAGAACATGCGTGTTGACGGCGAGCGCGGCGGATCCGGTCACGAGGATCCCGGCCACGGATAGCGCGACGACCGCTCTGGCTCTCATGGACGTCCTCCGTCTTGGATCTCGTTCAAATGTGCCAGCATGGCCTGTTCGGGGTGTCCGGGATGTTCGGAGATGTGCCTGAGCAGCGAGAGCCGGGTCGTCGAGTCCAGGTTTTCATCGCCGAGGATCTCGCCGATGAGCCGCATCAGTTGGCGTTGCAGTATTCCGCCTTGGGGTGGCCGCTGGGCTGGCCGGTGGCCGACCCGGGGCTGGTCAGGAACTGCTGCGGGGTCGCCGGCTGCGTGCCGGGCAGGCAACCTCTCCGGGGTGGGGGACTGCCAATGGCTGTCACCGCGTGAGTACGGGTCCGGGCTCATGATCGTATTTACCTTCCACCTGCGCCGCCCCGCGGGCCCTTCCGGCATGCGCTGAGACCGGCGGCGTTGCCGGCAATCCCTCTGTGTTAAAGGGAATGCCGTCTGCCGGTATTGTTCCGCTGCTGCATGGTGGATTTGCTGGTGAACCTTGGAGTCCTGAGGAGGCAAGGTCCCCCCAGCCGGAAGGTGCGCCAGCAGTGCGCGGCGGCGCGGTGCAGCTGGTGGGTTGGGGGTCTGCGTTCCCCAAGGTTAAACGGGATTTTCCTAGGAACGGCTGGGACGATCTTTCCATCTGGTCCGACGCCACAGCCGCGAGTGGTCGTTTAGCCAGCTGGCCGGCCCGGCATTGCACCCCCTGACATGCCGGGCCGGCGACCCACAAACTCCTGGCCGCCCGCCGTCGTACTCCTGTGCCGCCGGATGCCCTACCTTTGTCCGGGTTTTCCTTGAAAATGTACAGGTCCTCCGCTGGACTGGCGGGGAATCAGCGTTGGCATGGCCCGGCGTATGTGCGGCTCCACAGCCGGGTTGACGATGAGGTCGATGGCCGTAGCTGCGATCTGGTCCAGGGGGACCCTGACGGAAGTCAGGGGGGTGGGGAGCCGGGCCGACAGGGGGGTGTCGTTGTAGCCGACGAGGGCCAGGTCATCGGCGATGGTGATGCCGTGATGGTGGGCTGCTGCCATGACGCCCATGGCGATATTGTCGTTGGCCGCGAATATTGCCGTGGGGCGCTTTCTTGAGTGGCCCGCCAGCAGCGTTTCGCCTGCTGAGTACCCGTTTTCGATGCCGTAGCCGGCGGCGATCAGCCATTCCTTTCGCGGCTTGATCCCTGCTTCATCGAATGCCTTGCGGGCCCCTTGGAGGCGGGCGGTTCCGGTCGAGGTGAAGTCGGGCCCCGTGACCACGGCGATGTCGCGGTGGCCCAGGTCAATCAGGTGGCGCACGGCCAGGTATCCGCCCACCTCGTCGTCGCCGATTGCCGAGGGGCTCTCGCCGTCGGTGCGCAGGACCAGGGCATGAGCCACGCCGCGTTGGCGCAGGAGCCGGGGCAGTTCGTCGTCGAGGCGGGCCGTGGCAAGGATAAGCCCGTCAACGTTCCTGCCCAGGAGTGTCTCAGCGGCCCGCCGTTCGTCGTCAGGGTCATCGCCGCTGGTGGCCACCATGGCAAAGTAGCCGCGGCCGGCGGCAGCGCGTTCGAGTGCCTCGAACATCAGTGCCATCACGGTGTCGCTGAGCCGGGGCACCAGCACTCCGAGGGTGCGGGTTTCTCCGCGGCGGAGGCTGGACGCGAACGAATTGCGCCGGTAACCCAGCTGCTCGGCCACCTTGCGGACGTGCGCTGCTGCGGCCGACTTGGGTGCGTTGCCGCGTTCGTCGAGCGCGCGGCTTGCTGTGGACACGCTGACTCCGCTGGCTGCCGCGACGTCCCGCAGGGTGACGGGCGTGCCTGGTGCCACCGGTTCCATATGGTTACTCCTGTTCAGAGTGGGTTAGGAAACACTCTATTTCCTCCTTTCGGAAATCAGGTCTTGACAGTGAGTTGAGACACGTCGCAGAATGAAAACGTTCCCGCAAACGTTTTCATATGACAGCGGGGCTACCATCAAGACAACAGAGGAAGCTCTCATGACCATCGATCTTCGCGGGCTCGTTCCCGCACCTGTAACGCCGTTCAACCGTGACGGCAGTGTGGACGTCGACGCGATCCACCGCCTGGGCGGCTGGCTGGCCAGCGTTGAAGGGGTCAAGGGCCTGGTGGTCCTCGGACACGCAGGCGAGGGGACGTTCCTGACGCAGGACGAGCAGGCCCTGGTGATCCGCGAGTTCAAGAACGCCGTCAACGGGGAGCTGCCGATCATCGCCGGCATCACCGGTGAAGGCAACACCGTGGCGGCCCTGGAAGCGCAGCGCGCCGTCGAAGCCGGTGCTTCTGCGGGCTTGGTGTACCCGTCGCACGGCTGGCTCCGGTTCGGGTACCAGAAGGGCGCCCCGCAGACCCGGTACCAGGAAATATACGAAACCTCCGGCCTGCCGCTGATCCTTTTCCAGTACCCGGACGCCACCAAGGCCACCTACGACCTGGAAACCCAGCTGGAAATCGCCGGCCAGGAAGGCGTCTTCGCCACCAAGAACGGCGTCCGCAACATGAAGCGCTGGGACACCGAAATCCCCGTGCTGCGCGAGACCTACCCGGACCTGCAGATCCTCACCTGCCACGACGAGTACCTGCTGCACACCATGTTCGACGTCGACGGCGCCCTGGTGGGCTACGGCGGGCTCGCGCCTGAGCCGCTGGTGGAGCTGATCGCGGCCGGCAAGGCCAAGGACTATGCGGCAGCCCGCGCCATCCACGACCGTCTCCTGCCGGTGACCAAGAACGTCTACCACCGCGGCTCCCACATGGAAGGCACCGTCGCCCTCAAGGAAGGACTCGTGGCCCGCGGCATCCTCGAGCACGCCACCGTACGCCCGCCGCTGCTTCCCCTGGCAGAAGGCGCCGGCGACGAAATCGCGCTGGCCCTCCAGTCCGCCAACCTGGGCAGCGTCACCGCCACCGTGTGATCTCCGGATCCCGTGGGATGGCGGGCCCCGGGCCCGCCATCCCACCCCAAGATTTTCCATCTCCACTCTTGGTCAATGAGGACCCCAGCATCGCAGCTGGAGAAGGAGGACTCGCAATGCGCGAGCCAAACAACACAGCAACCATGGCCGACGGTTCACAGGCCGGCAGATTCAACGCCGAGCTAGTGGCCAGGCTCGAACGGCTGCCGCTCACGCGACGGCTGACCCTGATCCGCGTGATCATCGGTTCAGCAACCTTTTTCGACGCCTACACTGTCCTGGCGATTGCCTTCGCAATGCCGCAACTGGCTTCCGAATGGCACCTGAGCGCCGGCGAGATCGGGATGATCCTCTCCGCCGGCTACGTGGGCCAGATTTTCGGGTCCCTGTTCTTCGGGAATTTGGCCGAGAGGATCGGGCGCCTGCCGGTCCTGCTCATCACCATCCTGCTCTTCGTGTCCATGGACATCGCCTGCCTCTTTGCCTGGGGCGCCGGGTCCATGATCCTCTTCCGGTTCCTGCAGGGCATCGGCACCGGCGGCGAGGTCCCCGTCGCCAGCGCGTACATCAACGAATTCGTCGGCGCGAAGAAGCGCGGCCGGTTCTTCCTCCTGTACGAGGTGATCTTCCCCGTCGGCCTCATGTTCGCAGGCATCGCAGGCTACTTCCTGGTGCCGGTGTTCGGATGGAAGGCGATGTTCATCGTCGGCCTCGTCCCGGCCATCCTCACCATCCCCATGCGGGCACTGATGCCCGAATCACCCCGCTGGCTCGCCTCCAAGGGCCGCATTCAAAAGGCCGACGCGGTGGTCGCCATGCTCGAAAACGAGGCAGTCAAAGCCGGCCACACGCTGTCCGAACCTGTCGTACGCCCCGTGGACCCCAAGGCCACAGCGCGCTCCGGCTGGCGGGAACTCTTCACGGGCATCTACCGCAAGCGCACCTTCACCATCTGGCTGCTGTGGATCTGCGTCTACATGGTCAACAACGGCCTCGTCACTTGGCTGCCCACACTGTACAAGCAGACGTTCAACCTGCCCCTGCAAACCAGCCTCGCCTACGGCTGGGTCACTTCCGCTGTCGGAGTCGTGGCGTCCATCCTGTGCGCCCTGCTGATCGACCGCGTCGGCCGCAAGCGCTGGTACTCGGTGGCGTTCCTGGCCTCCACGGTCCCGCTCATCGTGCTCACAGCGCTGGGTGCCGTCTCGGCTACGCAGGTCGTTGTGTTCGCCAGCATCGCCTACGCCATCCTCCAGACGATCTCGTTCTCCCTGTACCTCTACTCCGCCGAGCTCTACCCGACGCGCCTCCGCGCCATCGGCACCGGCTTCGGCAGTGCCTGGCTCCGCGCCGGCTCCGCGATCGGTCCGGTACTCGTGGGATGGATCGTCGACAACTTCGGCATCAGCTACGTCTTCACCGTCTTCGCCGCTGTGGCCCTGATCGGCGGGATCATCACCATCGTCTTTGCCATCGAAACCAAGGGGCGGGTCCTCGAAGAACTCTCACCCTGACGGTCTTTCAAACCATGGGCAATTTCCGGAACCGGTTAACCGGGAGGAAAGGCGGCCTGGACTCAGGGAGTCCGGGTCGCCTTCCGGTTGCCAGCCGCACGCCGTCGTACCTCAGAAGAGTCCTGCGTCAGAACATGCGGCCCACAACCGCCTGGGTGAGCTGCCGGATGATGGTGGTCTGCACCGGGATTTCCGCGACGCTGGCACCCAGCGAGTACACCACGAAGGCGTATGCGCGCTGGCCCTGGACCAGGATGCTCGCGTCGTGCAGATTCCCGTTCAGCAGCCCGTACTTATGGAAAACGGTGATGCCCGGGGGCACCGCAGCGGGGATCAGGGTCTCGTAGTTCGTGTTCTGCATGTAGGACAGCAGTTCGGCGGTGTGGGCCGGGCTGAGCAGCCGACCCGTGTAGAGCAGCGTCAGAATCCTGGCCGTTTCCGCCGCGGACAGCGTGTTGAAGGTCCTGTCGTACGCAATGCCGAGCGACGCCGCGTAATCATGGATCCCCTGGCGCCCGATGGGGCCGAGGACCAGGGCCCAGGACGTGTTGTTGCTCTGCTGGATCATCTGCCGGATCTGAAAGGCAGCGGTCTGGCCGCCCATCGGCGTGGCCAGTGACAGGACCCCCGCCTCGGCCAGATGGTAGTACGCGGCCGCGGCAAGGATCTTGCCGGTGCTGGCCGCCACGAACTTCTCGCGGACGCCGTACTGGCGGACAACGCCGTCGGACATGTCAATGAGGGCAACCCCCAGCTGGTACCGGCTGTTGACCGCAATGATGGCGTTGAGCTGTTCCTCGAGCGTGGCGTCGGCGGGCGCCGCCGGCGGCGGCGCCGGGCGGGGTGGCGGTGGCGCGGGTGCCGCCTTGGGTTTTGGCGCGGCTGGTGCCGGGGTGGGGCGGACGACGGCGGCGGGCTGGGAAGGTGCCGCCCGCTTGGTGGCCGTGGCTTTGGGTTTGGCAGGCCTCGCAGGGTGGGGGACCGGCGTCGTGGCTTGCCGGACCGGCTTGGTTGCCGCCGGTGCCGGGGTCTTGGAGGGGGAGGGCGTCCCCGCCGGCTCAGCCCGTGATGGCACAGGCGGCGGCGCCACGGCTGACCCGTAGGCAGTGGTTGCCGTCAGTAGCATCGCGGTGCAGAGGATCAGGAGCCGGCCGCGCCGGTCTGCAGGCCAGGGAACTGTCCGGGTGGTTGCTGCTTTGCCAGGCCGGTGGCGGCTGCGGGCGCGGTGCCGGCCGCGGCCCCCGCTCATTGCCCGGGCCTCATAGTCCGGACCTCATGACCCAGTCCGTAAAATGTGTAGCGACTGCCACTCGCCTCACCCCAATTCGTCTGCCGCCTTCGTTAGGGGCGGCATACGGCCACGCTGGCACTCGCAGGTTGGGAAAAGGTGGGGCTCTGGCCGGGAAACAGTTGACCTAGGCCACCAAAATGGGGGATGGTCCGGTCACGGCAGTGTTCTGGGGTTCGCGGGAACGACGGGGATCAGGCCCGTGGGGAGCTTGACTTCGGCGTCCTCCGGGCGGTCCTGTCCCGCCCGTTCGATGGCCGCACGGAAGTGGGGCAGGCTGCGCTCCACCATGTCCTCGCTGGCCGTGAGGGAAATCCGGAAGAACCCGGGTGTCTCGAACAGGACACCCGGAAGCACAAAGACGTCCTCCTGGCCGAGCGCCTCGGTGAACGCCTCGTCGTCATGGATGGGGGAGTCGACGAACAGGTAAAAGGTGCCTTCGGACGGCCGGAGCCGGTATCCCATGCCGCCCAGCTCCTGGACCAGGCGGTCCCGCTTTTGCTGGAGCTGGCCGACGTCGATGGTGAACGTCTCCAGCCGCGGCAGCGCGTACTGCAGCACGGCGTTGGGGTAGATCCAGCCCATGGCCAGCTGCATGGCCTCCACCGCGGCGCCGAGCTCCCTGCGGTCCGGCATGCCCGGCGGCAGCGCGAGGTACCCGATGCGCTCGCCCGGCGAGAGATGCGTCTTGCCGTAGGAGTAGGCCAGGAGCGTGTACGGATAGAACTCTGCGGGGCTGTGGAAGCGGGCGCCGTCGAAGACGATCCTGTTGTACGGCTCATCGGACACCAGGTAGATCCGCCGGCCGATCCGCGCCGACGCGTCGTTGAGGAGCGCCGCCAGCTGGCGGAGGAGCTCCGGCGGGTAGATCCTGCCGGTCGGGTTGTTCGGCGAATTGATGATCAGCACGCGGGTCCGCTCCGTGATGGCCGCTTCGATGGCCGCCAGGTCGAGGTCGAAGGTTTCAAGGTCGATCCGGACTTTGACCGGGACCAGTCCGGCCTCGACGGCGAGCGGCTCGTAGAGGAACCAGGGCGGCAGGCTGTAGATGACCTCGTCGCCGGGATCGGCAACAGTCTTCAGCGCCAGGGCGATCGCGGTGAAGCCTCCGGTGGTGAGGTACAAGTCCCCGGCTTCGAACGGAACGTCGAGCAGCCGGCCCAGGGAATCGGCCGCCGCCTCCCGGGCATCCACCTCGTTGGTCTTGTACGCGAACCACTGGTCGTCGTGCGGCCGGAGCGCATCGCGCAGGGCGTCGACATAGGCGTCCTGCGGCATCTGGTGCGGATTGCCCAGGGTGAAGTCGCAGATGCCGGGCAGGTGCTTGCGGCGGGCGTACGTGGAATGGTTCAGGTGCTCGGAGATCCGCCGGAACGACGGAATGGACGCCACCTCGAGGGCGCGGCGCGAGGCGGGGGAGTCCGTCACAGCCTGGTTTCCTGGGGCCTGGCATTGGCCTTCGCCGTGAGCAGCAGGTACTCCCATTCCATCTGCGCGGGTGTATCGCCGTGGGCCTCGATGTACGTGCTGGCAAGTTCCGTGAGGGCTTCGTCCAGGGCTTTGGCCTTCTCATCGTCACCGGACAGCGACTTGTACACGGAGATGGTGGGGCCGTAGTGCGACTTGAAGTAGTGCAGGAAGTCTTCGGGGTGGCGGAAGCTGGTGACGGCAAGTGTCCTCTTCTTTGCCCGGATCTCGCCCAGCCGGTCGCCGAACAACTCGCGGACATGGTCTTCGTTGCCCCACAGCGGCGCCGGCTGTGCGCCGGGCGGTGGCGGAGGGGCGAAGGGCTTCATGGTGGTGAACATCTGCCCGATGAAGCCCTCCGGGGTCCAGTGCAGCAGGCCAATGGTCCCGCCCGGCCTGCAGACACGCACCATTTCGTCGGCGCTCGCCTGGTGGTGCGGGGCGAACATGGCGCCGAGGCAGGACATGACGACGTCGAACTCGCCGTCCGCAAAGGGGAGATGCTCGACGTCGGCCTCCACCCACTCGAGCTCAACGCCGCGGTCGGCTGCCTGCCGCCGCCCGGCGTCGAACATTTCCGGGGCGAGGTCGCTGGCTATCACCTTGGCACCCATCATGGCGGCGGGGATGGCGGCGTTGCCGGCGCCCGTGCCCACGTCCAGGACGCGCTGGCGCGGTTTGATGTTGCAGGCCTCCACCAGGATGGCGCCCAGGTCCAGGAGGAGCTCGCTGGCGAGGGCCGGGTAATCGCCCTGCGCCCACATGGCCCGGTGTTTCTCCTTCAGGGCTTTGTCCGCCCCGGCTTGGTCGTTCATGTCCGCGCACCTCTGCTTTCGCAGGTCCAGTAACAGCGCACTGCTGAGTCAGTGGAGGCTGTGGTGCGACTCATTGTGGGCTTCCCGGCGGGTCTTGTAAAGGTTGCGCACCCCTGAGGTGTTCCCAGCTTGCGCGCGTCTGCGTCAGGAGTAGTCGGCCAACAGCTGCGCCGACTGCGTGGCAAAGGCCGGGTCCCCGGTCTGCCGGCCAAGGATTGCGAGCTGGTTGGTGACGCCCTTGTGGTAGCTCGCCGGGGCGCCCCACACGTACTGGCCGTAGGTGCTCGCTGCGTACCAGGAGATGGTCCCCGGGCGGCGGTAACTGGTGAAGTAGTCGCGGATGGTGGTGGCCGCGGTGTTGAACATCCACTGCGCAGTGGGGTTCTTGGTGAGCCGGTAGTAGTCATAGGCGCCCCATGCCGCATAGATATGCCCGTTGACTACGTGGGCGGGCGGAATGTTCGTGCCGACGTATTCCTCGAACCACACATAGATTTTGCTGCCTTCAGCACCTGGTCCTGGAACCACGGCGTGCCGTTTTTCTTGGGCACCTGGTAGGACCGGAAGACGCGGTCGGCCTGGGTCTTCCAGTAGACGTTGCCGGTGGTCTCGTACAGGTTCACCAGGGTCGAGAGCATCATGCCCTGCGCCATGCCGGAGTACCAGGGGATGCCCATATCAATCTTGTTGCCCGGCGTATGCCTGAACCTGTAGGGGAACCAGGTGGCTCCGCTGGCGTCCGAGAACGAGCCGGACAGGATGTAGCGTGTGGTGGCGTCCGCACGGCGGAGGTACTCGGGGTTCTTCGTGACGCGGTACGAGGAGAGCATCTGGTTCACGAACCATGCACTGTTCACGGGGTGGTAGACCACCACGTTGTTGATCTTGATCTGCACCACGCCCTTGCTGTTCACCGTGCCCCACGTTGTTGCGGTCAGGGGAACCACCGCTGTGCCGATGTAGGGCGAGCCGCCGGCGGTGTTGATGGCGTAGTTCGCGTTGGCGTAGGTGAGCTGCACAGGCGGCGCTGCCTGCGAAGTGACGGCTGCGGCCAGGAGCATCGCGGCGGCCGCGATCAATGCCGTAAGAGAGCGTGAAATATCGCGGTAGCGCAAAGAAATTCCCCCAAGAGACCAGACAAGGTTCGCCAATGGTAGCAAGCCGGACGCCCTGGCAATACGCCTGGCCGAAGGCAGCCCAACTGACTCGCAGTAGATGTCGTTTTGAGGGCTCAAAACGACATTAAATGCGAGTCAGTTGGGTGGGGGAACGGCGGCGGTGAGGGTGCCGGCCGGGGTCAGTTCCGGCGTCGGACGGCGTACGCGAACAGGGAGGTCGTGGCCACGGTGGCCAGGTACCCCGCGATCACGATCAGCGAGATGCCCGCCCAGAAGTAATTGGTGGTGCTGGCCTCCTGGCCGATGCCCGGGACGATCATGACCAGCGAATACACCGACACCGCAGCCGAGGCCAGCCCCAGCACCACGGGCAGCCCGATCCACAGCCGCGCCGAACCCCAGTGCCCGCCGAAGCCGTCCCAGACGTTCCACTCATGGCCGTCGTTCCGGAGAATCAGCCAGCCCGCGGGAATCATGAAGCAGCCCACCACCAGAAACGCTGCCACCACATCCGCCGGACGGTGCCACTGGTTCACCAGCGTGGACATGCCCGAGGCGATCGCAAACGTGCCGCCGACAAACCCGGCCAGCGGACGCCACCGCGGGGACGCCATCAGGAACACGGCCGCCGCCGCGCTCGCCGCCAGCGTGGTGTGCCCGGACGGCAGCGAGTTCAGCTCGAGCGTCTCGACGCCCCGGTACGGCCGCAGCGGCAGAAGGTCCTTGAGTACCTGCGTGGCGACGTTCGCAGCAACGCATGCCGCAACGGCAATGCCCGCCGCCCTCCAGCGGCGGTGAATCACCGTCACCAGAAGAACCACGACGGCGGCCATCACCAGGGAGATGGTGGGCAGCCAGTCCAGGAACCCGGTGGTCACCTTGCCGGCGGGCCCGTGGATTTCCACGGCCTCCACCAGGGCGGACTCGTCGATGAACTGTCCGGTGGTGGTGCGGACGAAGTAGTAGTAGGTGGCGGCGAGGCCCGTGGCGCAGGCCAGGGTGGCGACGGCGAAGAGGAAGCCGGTGCCCGCCGCGAGGCGCATCTTTCCCGCTGACGGCTGGCGGCGCGGCTTCTGACGGCCCTGCTGCTGGCGGCCTTGCTTCTTACGGCGGGGGTCCCTGAGCTGGAAAGTCATCGTAACAAGGGTGTCACAGTTTGCTGGGAGCCGCCTGTCCGCCCGGTGGGCGCGTCCTGTTGCCCGACAGCCCCGACAGCCCCGACAGCCCCGACAGCCCCGACAGCCCCGACAGCCCCGACGGCTTTGCCGGATGCTCGACTCTGCAGGGCAGGGGGCACTACGTTGGGGGCATGACCGAAAACCCAGACGAGACCCGCACTGTTTCCGGCGAACCGGTCCGCGACGAATCCGCGCCCGGTCAAACAACGCCAGACGAAGCGGCCCGCGGGGAAACCGACCTCAGCACCAAACTGGACCCGGATTTCATCCCGCAGCAGGGCGAAACCCCGGACGCGAAGCGGGCCCGTGAGCACCCCGAGGAAACCGGCAGCTGACGCCGCGCAGCGGGGGCCAGACGCAGGCGGGCCGGCGGCTAAAGTTGGTGCATGGGCGGTATCGCGGATGTACTTGGCCCCATCCTGGAAATAATGACGTGGGTGGGCTTCCTCCCCGGAGTGCCGTTGCTCGTATGGGGACTGATTATTGAACGGCGCCGATGCGCCTGGACCAAAACCACGGGAGAGGTCTACACGGCCGGCGGCTTCACCGGCTTCCGCTGGACTGACCAGGAGAACGTCCCGCGCCAGACCCTGGTGGACTCCGACGTCGGGCGCGGCCTGGTGGCCGGCGCCAAGGTGGAGCTCCATTACGACCTCTGCCACCCTTCGCGCTGGGGCCTGAAACCGCCCAGGCACGACAACATCATCCTGATCCTCGGCTGGATCCTCACCGGCGTGGGCATCGTGAGCACCATCGCGGGTTTCGTGCTGCTGCTCTTCTGACGGGGCCGGCCCTGAAAGACGGGGCCGCCGTTAAACTCGGCCGGACAAAACAGGCCCGGACATACGTCGGGTACCCGTGCCGCGGCGGGTACCCGGTCTGTGGGGCAGCGTGAGCTGCGTTCTTGTCTGCCCGGCGTGCGCTGCCTGCTACACGTGCGGATCGACTGTTGAAGCCCGGCTGTCGTGCGCGGAGCGGCCGCTGCGGCGGTTCCTGTCGCGCAGGTGGTCCAGCAGCGCCTGTTCGGGGTGCCCGGGGTTCTCTGCGAGGTGGCGCAAGAGCCGGCGCCGGACGTCGGAGCGCGGATCGGCTGTGGCGAGCACGTTGTGGATGATGTCCAGGACCTGCTGGTGGAGTTCCGAATCGTCCACCATCACCGTGGTCGGCTGGCCGTAGGAGGAGTCAACCGTGGAGCCCCATCGCTCAGGCGGAATGGGTTCATACAAGTCGCGGAATTCCGTGTGCATCACTGGCTCCTTTGTGCGGGGGGACACTGCTTCTTCGGGTTGCCGCCGCGTGCGCTTAGTAGTCACTGGTGCCGCCAGTCCAGGTGATCTGGCCAGGTTCCACCAGCTCGACCCCGGAATCATCGGAGGACACGTCGGGGTCCTCGCCGGAATTGGCCGGGTCGTCGGGTGCCGGTCCGGTCCGGGCCGGGTCTGCGGGGTTCGTGGAAAGGGGCGAGGAGGTGGCAGGGTTCAGCGGCGCAGATTTGAGCGCCGGTGATGAGGGTTTGGGCGTGGCCGTGGGGTTGGTGAGCGGCGACAGTCGCGGGGGTTCAGGGAAGCCGTCGAAGTTGAGGACCGAGTCGCGGGGGTCCGGTTCACGAACAATGACGCCGGGTTCCTGACCTGTCGGCGCCCCGGTAACAGCCTGCGCCCAGACGGTGATGCTGGCGAGACCCACCAGCGGAATGCTCAGCAACGACCACCTCTTCATCGGCCTGCCACACCTCCTTCGTGAAACAACTTTGCGGCGTGAAGGTGAGGCAGGGATGAGACGCGGATGAGAGTCTTCTCATGCACCCGGCGGACGGGTTTTGGGCGTTGGTAAGAGCCGCTGCATGGAACGTGAAGGCCTAGATTGAGTGGCCATCGGCGTCATCGGCGGCTGCGTCGCCGGGAGCCGCAGCGGACGGCCCGGGCAGGCACACGAGCCGGTAACCCACGCCGCGGACAGTCTGGATGCGGTCCTGGCCGAGCTTGTGCCGCAGGTACCGCACGTATACGTCCACCACGTTGGAGGAGCCCTCGAAGTGGTAGCCCCACACCCGGCTCAGGAGCTGCTCGCGGCTGAGGACCTTGCCGGCGTTCTCCATGAATGTCCGGGCCATGACGAACTCCCGCGCGGAGAGGTCGATCACGCGGCCGCCGATCTCGGCCGTGCGCAGGTTCACGTCCAGCGACAGATCGCCGCAGACGAAGGTCGGGGCGGACGTGACCGCCTGCGCACCCCTTAGCCGGAGCTTGATGCGGGAGAGCAGTTCCTCGAACCGGAAGGGCTTGGTCATGTAGTCGTCCGCACCGCCGTCGAGCGCCGCCACGGTGCTTTCGAGGCTGTCCGCCGCCGTCAGGATGATCACCGGAATCGTGGAGTGCATGTCGCGGAGGTTCTTCAGCACGGTCAGGCCGTCCATCCGCGGCATGCCGATGTCCAGGATGAGGAGGTCGAACTCCCCGGACGTGGCGTAGTCCAGCGCCTTCACGCCGTCGGAGACTTGGGTGGTGGTGTAGCCGGCCGCCGTGAGGCCCTTGGCGAGGAACGCCGCGATCCGCGGCTCGTCGTCGGCGATGAGGATCCGGGTCATGGGGCACCTCCCGTCGGGGTGGCCAGTTCAATGGCCGACGCCGGCCCCGCCGGCTTCGGTTTGCCGCCTGCGGCGCCCGTTCCCTTATGTCGCGGTCCCTTGGCGGCCGGGCCCTTAACGGCCGCGCGATTATCCGCGGGATCCCTCGTGCCGCTGCCGCTTCGTCCGGTGGTGTCCGCGGCGGCGGAATCATCAGTTTCAGCGCCGGCGTCCTCGCCGCCGGACGGGATCCGGAGCACGAAGCGGCTGCCCTTGCCTTCCTCCGACGCCAGGAGGACGGTGCCGCCATGCGCCTCGGCGATGGCCTTCACGATGGACAGTCCAAGGCCCGAACCCTCCGAGGCTGCCGAATTGCTGCCCTTGCCGAAGCGCTCGAAGATGCGCTCATGGTCCTCTGCCGGGATACCGGTACCGGTGTCCGACACCCAGATCTCCAGTTCCCTGGGTGCCGGGTCTGCCAGCTCCCGCACGACCGCCGCCCGGCCGCCCTCGGGGGCGCCGTCGTCGTTCTCCACCCAGGCACCGCCAACGGAGATCCGGTCCGACTCAGAAGTGTGTTTGACCGCGTTCGCGGCGAGCTGTTCCA
Organism: Arthrobacter sp. OAP107; assembly: GCF_040546765.1. NCBI lineage: Bacteria > Bacillati > Actinomycetota > Actinomycetes > Micrococcales > Micrococcaceae > Arthrobacter > Arthrobacter sp. OAP107. The sequence goes on from NZ_JBEPOK010000001.1 coordinate 1,007,636, forward strand.
GCGCCTGGGTGAGCCGGCGGCGGTCGGCGCGGATCAGGCCCCCGGGCTTGGCGTCCAGGCGCCACTGGCGCTCGCCGAGGACCCGGACCCGGTTCAGGACGTCCTCCAGGAGGTCGTCCGCCTCCACCCAGGCGGGAGTCAGGAAGTCTGGCCGGCCGCTGCGGGCAAGGATCAGCAGGTCATCCACCAGCACCTGCATCCGGTCCAGCTCGTCCAGGAGCAGCATGCGGGTCTGGTCGACGTCCTCGGGATCCCCGGCGCGGAGCAGCTCCAGGTAGCCGCGGATGATCGTCATGGGGGTGCGCAGCTCGTGGCTGGCGTCGTGGACGAAGCGGCGCTGGTTGTCGAAGCCGGACTCCAGCCGCTCCAGCATGCGGTTAAAGTTCATGGCCAGCTGGGCGACGTCGTCCGTGCTGTCCGGTACCTCAACCCGCTTTGTCAGGTCCTCAAAGGTGGTGGCCTCCGTCGCCTCACGGAGCCGCCGGATGGGCCGGAGCAGCCGCCCGGTGACCAGCCAGCCCACCAGGCCCGTGAGGACGAGCGTCGCCAGGGACGCCAGGGCGAAGGTCCACATCGAACCGAAAACCTCGGCGCGCTGGGCACCGATCTCGCTCGAGGCAATCAGCAGACCCTGCTCCTTGCTGCCGCCCGCCAGCGACACGGACGTAATGGCCAGGCGGACCTGCCGGCCGTCAATGTCAACGTCCCGCATCACGGTATGGCCGGGGGAGCTCCAGTCCCAGACGTGATCGGTGACGGCGGAGGTCCGCAGATTGGTTGCCTGTGGTGCCTTGGGCAGGATGACATTGCCGCCGCGGACCATGGTCATCACGGACTCGTAGCCGCCGGGTGCACCATTGCGCAGATAGGTCGTAAACAGGTCATGCAGCGAGGCGTAGGCAGCGCCTCCGTTGTTCGGCGAGCCACGGCTTGCCAGGTCCTCCAGGTTCGCACGCGGCACCTGCAGCTCGGCGTTGACGCGGTCGTTGAGGCTCTTCAGCTGTGCCGCGTGGGTAGCCGCGCCGGCCACAAAGAGGCCCACGGCCATGAAGACGAGCAGCGTGGCCAGCAGCCGGAAGCGGACGGAGTGGACCTCCGTGCGCAGTGCGCCGGCCGTGTTCATGGGATCACCCGGCCTCTTTTAGGGTGTGACGTGCGTAACACGGCACACGCCCGGTCCCGCCGCGCAGAATTTTTTTGAAATCCGGAGCGGGCGGCAAAGACGCTCATCGCCGAGTACTCGGAGTACTTGGTTGTACCCGGCCCGGCCATGGTCCGCCTCATTGGATCACCCATTTCATGCTGATTCGGCGGTCCTCCGGGGACGAGGATCGCAGTAGTACCGCTCTAACTGCGGTAATACGAATGTAGCCCCGGGTGCTTGGGAAAAACTTGGTGTTTCTGGACCCCGCTGCCGTCCTCCCGGCCGGTTTCAGGGGAGCCCCGGGGCGCCTCAACCGAGTGGTGGCGGGTTTGATGCAAAAGCAACCAAGTAGTGCCGCCCTCGAAATTCGAGTACCGGCTACTCGTGCCCCTACTTGCCTGAATGACAAGTATGAATCCAAGCCATTCATGGGGAATGCGGTTCATGGGGATAGTAGGTGCAGACAAGATGGTACAGACGGTTGCAGAAGATACTCGTTGGTCCCGGAGAGTCAACGACGACGAGTACCTTCCGAACTCAATGGAAGACGCCGGTGGCACAACAACGAAGTTGTCCATCAACATCCTGGGTCCGCTCCGTGTCCGCCGCGGCGGCGCGGTGATCGGATCCCACGAGCTTGGCGGGCCCAAGCCCCGCCAGGTCCTTGAAATCCTGTTGCTCAAGCTGGGGACCCCGGTCTCCAAGAACCACCTGATCGATGTCCTGTGGAACGGCCAGCCGCCGGCTGAGGCCCTGTCCACGCTGGAAAGCTACGTCAGCGTGCTGCGCCGGCACCTCCAGCCCGGAAGCGGCAAGGGCGGCGCCCTCCGCACTGTCACCGGCGGCTACATGATCGACCGCAGCATGGTTGACCTTGACCTCGACCGCTTCGATGACCTGCTCAAGCAGGCCGGACATGCCTCTCCTGAGGAGTCCTTCCGGCTGCTCGAGAAGGCCCTCGACATCGCGTCCGTGCCGCTGCTCGGCGATGAGCTGCTGGCCGGCTGGGCCGAGGAGGAGCGTGCTCTTCACTCGGCACGCGTGGCCAGCATCAAGGCGCGTGCAGCGGAAGCCGCCGTCGCCGTCGGACACCCGGAGCGCGCGGTGGCCCTGGCCAGCGAACTGCTGGTGGACGATCCCATCAACGAGCGCGCCTGGACCGCCCTGGTCCTGGGCCTCGAGGAATCCGGGCAGTACATGGAAGCGCTGCGGGCCTACGGTCGCTGCCGCCGGGTCATGGACCAGGAGATCGGCTGCCTGCCCGGACGTCCGCTGCGTGAAGCACACGCCCGGCTGCTGCAGGCAACGGCCGCCAGCGAGGATGAAATGGACCTCTCAGATTCTGAAGCTCCCATCCCGGCAACATCGCAGATCACCCGGGAAATCAGCATTCTGACCATCGACGACCACAGCACGTTCACCGAACTGCTGTCGGCAGCCCTGGACCGCGAGCCCGACCTGCGGAGCGTTGCCTCGGCCACCACCGCCAAGAGCGGCGTGGAGCAGAGCATCGCCCTCAAGCCCGACGTCGTGATCATGGACTTCCACCTGCCCGACGGCGACGGCCTCACCGCCGCTGCCCGCATCCTGGCCGACGCCCCGAACACCCGGATTGTCATGCTCACCGGTGACCCGACGCCCGAAGCGCTGCGGACCGCCGCCTCGATGGGCATCTGCGCCTTCCTGCCGAAGGGCGGATCGCTCTCCACCCTTTTGGACACGCTCCGCTACGCACGGGCCGGCAACATGGTGGTCCACCCTTCACTGGTGGCCCAGCTGGGCATGTCCACCCCCGCTCCGGCCCCCGCGGTCCGCGAAGTGGAACCGGGCGGCCCCGTTCTGACGCCGCGCGAACTGGATGTGCTCCGGCTGATGGCCGGAGGCCACGGCTCGAAGGAAGTGGCCAGCAAGCTGGACATCTCCCTCAACACCTGCCGCGGCTACGTAAAGGCGATCTTCGCCAAGCTTGGAACCCACTCGCAGCTCGAATCGGTCATGGAAGCGTCACGGCGCGGCATGCTCGAGCAGCCGAACCATGGCTAGGCCTCCGCTCCGCAAACCTGCCCTGTTCCGCCCGTTCGAATCGCCGGCCAACCACAATTCCGAGGTATTCAAGGCCGTCCGGCGGTTCCTGCTGATGGGGCTGGTTGCCCTGGTGGTGGTCACCACCCCGGTGGCCTTCTGGATCTGGTCCGAGGCTGAACGCCACGCACTGGAGAACTCCAAGGAGGCCACCGACCATTTGGCCAATAACGTCGTGGGACCGCTGCTGGACGAGGAAGTCCTCTCCGGCAACCCCACCGCCATTGACCGGCTGGACGACCGCCTCCGTCCCTGGATGGACGACACCTCAGTCTTTGAGATCCGGCTCTGGGACAAGAACGGCCGCATCGTCTACTCGGAAGACTCCAAACTCATCGGCCACACCTTCCCGTTGCCGCACGAGGCGCAGGAAGTCCTGGAGGGCGGGGACGTCCCGGCCAACCTGGAAACGCAGAAGGACGAGGTCAACACGCCCAACGTCGAAAACGGCGAGCTCGTGGAGGTCTACGTGCCCGTCACGGCCCCGGACGGGCAGAAGCTGGTTTTCGAGACGTATTACGACGACGACGGCGTCCGCCAGGAGCAGGCCGCTGTGCTGTTCGGCATGGCCCCGCCATTCCTGCTCTCTCTTGCCGTCCTGCAGCTCGCGCAGCTGTTCCCGGCGGTCCAGCTGGCCCGCCGCATCCAGGCCTACGAAGCCGGCCGGAGCCGGCTGCTCCGCCGGGCCATCGAGGCCTCCGAGCTTGAGCGGCAGCGCATCGCCCGGGACCTGCACGACGAAGTGATCCAGGAACTCTCGGGCCTGTCCTATGTGATGGAGTCCGAGGAACTGCACAGTCCGGTGGGCCAGCGGGCGCTGTTCTCCGACGCCCGGCGGATCCTGCAGGACAATGTCCGCAGCCTGCGGGCCATGACCAGCGAACTGTACCCGCCGGACCTTAACCGGCTTGGCCTTTCCGGGGCGCTGACCAGGCTCGGGGACCCGCTCGAGGAGCGCGGAATCAGCCTGGAGCTCGACCTTCCGGAGCAGTGTGAGCTGGACCGGGACCGGGCGGCGCTGTTCTACCGGGTGGCCCGTGAGGCCCTGGCCAACACCGCCAAGCATTCCAAAGCCAGCAAGGCTGAACTCCACCTCCGGCAGGAGCGGGACCGATCGGAGATCCGCATCCAGGATGACGGCTGCGGCTTCGACCAGAGCCAGGGGTCACCCGAAGGGCACTTCGGCCTGCGGATCATGCAGGACACCATCGGCGAGGCCGGCGGCACCCTCCAGGTGAAGTCCGCTCCCGGCCACGGGACCACCGTGATTGCACGCTTCGGAGTCGGCAACGCCAAGGCTTCGGCCCGCATCGACCACGAGCCCGAACCGGTGCCCTCGGGATGACTCCCGCCTGAGCCGCCCCCACAGGCCGCCGGTCCCTCCAATGGCGTGGGGGCCGGCGCAGTTCTGTCCGCCTGTTTTCGGCTTGGTGAGTTGGCGGCGGCCGCGCCGGTACAGTGAATCCATGCCTGTCCAGTACCCGCCCCTCGAGGAGCTGCTCTCTTCCGCCCGGGTGGTGGTTCTGCCCATGCGGGTGAAGTTCCGCGGGATCCTGGAACGCGAAACGCTGCTCCTCCGCGGCCCGCTGGGATGGGGCGAGTTCGGCGCCTTCCCGGAGTACGGCGATGCTGAGGCCTCCCGCTGGCTCGCCGCGGCCATCGAAGCCGGCTGGCACGGTTTCCCGGAACCGCTGCGGACCCGCATCCCCGTCAATGCGACCGTGCCCGCCATCACGGCTGACCGGGTGCCGGACATACTGGACCGGTTCGGCCGCGTGGACGCCGTTAAGGTCAAGGTGGCGGAACGCGGGCAGACGCTCGACGACGACGCCGCCCGGGTCGCCGCTGTCCGTGCCGCCCTTCCGGGTGCTGCCATCCGGGTGGACGCCAACGGCGGCTGGGACGTTCCTGCTGCGGTGGCGGCGCTGACCCGGCTGGCCGCCGTCGGGCTCGAATACGCTGAGCAGCCCGTGCCGCAGATCGAGGGCCTGGCGGAGGTTCGCCGCCGGCTGCGTGCGGCGGGGGTGCCGGTGCTGATCGCGGCGGACGAAAGCGTCCGCAAGGAGGACGACCCCCTCAGGGTGGCGCGGGCCGGCGCCGCCGATCTCCTCGTGGTGAAGGTGGCGCCGCTCGGGGGAGTCCGGCGCGCCCTGGAGCTGGTCGCGGAGGCGGGGATGCCCGCCGTCGTGAGTTCCGCCCTCGACACTTCGGTGGGGATAAGGGCCGGGCTTGCGCTCGCCGCCGCGCTGCCGGAACTGCCTTATGCCTGCGGGCTGGGTACGGTCTCGCTGCTTGAAGCGGACGTGATTGGAACGCCCCTGGTGGCCGACGACGGCGCCATCACCTTGCGCGATGCGGTCGCCGACGAGGGGCTGCTTGAGCAGTATGCCGCCCCGGCTGAGCGCCGGGACTGGTGGCTCTCCCGGCTCCGCCGCGCCTACGCTCACCTCCCCGCCCCCTCGTAGCTCCGCCCTCCCACAAACGCTCCCTCACTTCCTGCAGGTTTTCCCCCGACGCGTCCTCACGTCCTGCAGGTTTCCCCCCGACGCTCCCTCACTTCCTGCAGGTTTTCCCGGAACGCTTCCTCACCTAGGGCCCGAGTTCACCGGATCTTCATCTGAGTGTCGGCTTCCGGTTCGCTTTCACTGGAAGGGTGGCGGTGCCGCATCTAAACCCTTGGAAGGTCTCTCTCCCATGTCTGAAATCTCCGGACGCAAGTTCGCCCTGCTGCCCATGCTCGGGCACACCAAAGGCAAACGCAGCCCCATCACCTGCGCCCTCAAGTGCGACAACGCCTGCGCGGGCGATGTCTGCAACACGAGCTCGAACAGCTACTTCCGCGACATCGCCTCCACCACGCTGTCCCGCCGCGCCGCCCTGGGCTTCGGCGCCGCCGGTGCCCTCGCCGTCGTACTTGGCGGTGCCGTAACGTCCGGCGAGAAGGCCGTCGCCGACGACGGAACGGGACTGTCCGCCGCCGCGAAGAACGGCTTTGGCCCGGGGGCGTCCAAGCTGCAGTTCACCGCCATCCCCGCCGTTGCATCCGACGTCGACGCCCTGACCGTGCCGGCAGGCTTCACCTGGCAGCCCGTGATCCGCTGGGGCGACCCGATCTTCAACGACGCCCCGGCGTTTGAACTCGGCAGCCAGACCGCCGCTGCCCAGGAGCGGCAGTTCGGCTACAACAACGACTACTCGGACATCCTCGAGATCCCCGGCAGCAAGGGCCGCCGCGCGCTGCTGTTCGCGAACCACGAATACACGAACGAGAACATCATGTTCCCGGCAAGCATGCCCGCCGAACAGGTGCGCGCGGTGGGCGCGGCTGCCCACGGCCTGACCGTCGTCGAGCTGGAGCGCAAGAACAAGAACAAGCCGTGGAGCTACGTCCAGGGCGCACCGCTGAACCGCCGCTACCTGAACAGCACCCGCTACGAGCTGACCGGCCCGGTTGCCGGCTCGGATCTGGTTAAGACCGTGGCCGACCCCGAGGGCCGCTGGATCAATGGCACGCTGGGCAACTGCTCCGGCGGAACCACCCCATGGGGCACCATCCTCTCGGGCGAGGAAAACTTTAACGGCTACTTCGTTGCTCCGGGCACGTCCGCCACGGACAAGCGCTACGGCCTCACCAACAAGGCCACGGCGCGGCAGTGGGAGCTGGATGATCCCCGCTTCAACGCCAACAACACCGGCTACGAAAACGAAACCAACCGCTTCGGCTGGATTGTGGAGGTGGATCCGTTCGACCCGACGTCCACGCCGAAGAAGCACTCTTCCCTGGGCCGCTTCAAGCATGAGGGTGCCAATGTGATCCTGGCCGAGTCCGGCCACGTGGTTGCCTACATGGGCGACGACGAGCGCTTCGACTACCTCTACAAGTTCGTCTCCAAGGCCAAGTACCGCGAGGGCGACCGCAAGCACAACATGACGCTCCTGTCCGAGGGCGACCTGTACGTTGCGAAGTTCACCGGCAACGCCCCGGCCGCGGAGATCGACGGCAAGGGCTCCGTTCCGTCCGACGGCTCCTTCGACGGCACCGGCGAATGGCTGCCCCTGGTGGTCGGCGGCAAATCCATGGTTGCCGGCATGTCCCTCGAGGAAGTCCTCGTGTACACGCGACTGGCTGCGGACAAGGTGGGTCCCACCAAGATGGACCGCTGCGAGGATGTCCAGCCGAGCCTGCACACGGGCAAGGTCTACGTTGCGTGCACGAACAACTCGGACCGCGGCAAGCCGGGCAAGGAAGGCGCCACCGAGGTCAACCCGCGCAACGAGAACCGCGACGGCCATATCGTGGAAATCACGGAGACCGGCGACCAGACCTCCACCAGGTTCAGCTGGAACCTGCTGATGGTCTGCGGTGATCCCTCCACCGGCGACGTCACCTACTTCTCCGGCTTCCCGGCCGACCAGGTCTCGCCGATTTCCTGCCCGGACAACCTTGCATTCGACTCCGTGGGCAACCTCTGGATCTCCACCGACGGCGCCCCGTCCGGCATCGGCAAGGCGGACGGTCTGTTCAAGGTCACCCTGGCGGGCCCCGAGCGCGGCCGCGTGGAGCAGTTCCTCGCCGTTCCCCGCGACGCCGAAACCTGCGGACCGATCGTCCACGACACCGAGCGCAGCGTTTTCGTCTCCGTGCAGCACCCGGGCGAGGAGGGCACCTTCGAGGCCCCGCACTCCTATTTCCCGGACTACGTTGCCGCCGGCGCGACGCCCCGCCCCGGCCAGGTCCGGGCTCCCCGCCCGGCCGTGGTCCAGGTGTTCCCCTCGTAGGGCTTATCAGCAAGACGCTCCATCAGATCCTGCAGGTTCTCGGCAAACGCTCTCTCACTTTCCTCGGGAAAGTCAGAGAGCGTTTGGCCTTGAGCGGCAGGAGGTGAGAGAGCGTTTGGCCTTGAGCGGCAGGAGGTGAGAGAGCGTTTGGCCTTGAGCGGCAGGAGGTGAGAGAGCGTTTGGCCTTGAGCGGCAGGGAGGCTGTTCTGTGATGCTTGACACGTGTTAGGTAGATCACCTACAGTTCCTAACACGTGTTAGGAAGGGAACGGACATGACCGGAGCCACAAACGGGCACCTGCGGGAAATCACCCGTCGAACGGCCCTTGGTGCCCTTGGCGCGGGAATCATCGGAGCGACAGTGGCATCGTGGCCGCGGCTCACGGGGACCGATATTCCGGGCCGCGGGGACAACAGCCTCAGCATTGCCATCATGGGCACCGCCGCGGACGCTGCCGCCCGGCAGCGCGCCATCGATGCCTTTACGCGGCTTCACCCCGAGATCAGGGTCAAGGTCCAGGCCATCCAGGCAGCGGACTGGAAGGACTTCTTTACCAAGATCCTCACCATGGTGGCAGCAGGGACGCCGCCGGACGTGGTCTATGTGGCCACCGAGGGAGCCCAGCTGTTCGCCGAGAAGCTCGCCCATCCGCTGGATGAGTTCGTGCGCCGAGACGCCGCGGACATGCGGGAGTTTTTCGACGACGTCCACCCCAGCCTGGTCGAGGCCTTCATGTACAAGGGCAGCCTGTACCAGCTCCCCATGGACTGGAATGCGGCCAACATGTACTACAACACCACGGCCTTCAGCCAGGCAGGACTGGAGCGCCCGGCGGACGACTGGACCCACGTGGACTTCCGCGACAGCCTCACCGCCATGCGGAAGGCCCGCACCTCGGACTTCACCCCCTACTACTGGACCAACCGGCTCTTTGGCGGCGTGGTGCCTTGGCTCTACGCCAATGACACCAGCTTCCTGAAGGAGACCCGGTCCACGGGCGGGGAATGGCTCTGGGACGACTTCTACGCCAAGGATCCTTCCCGCAGCCTCCGCTCCGGCGGGTACCAGTGGCTGGAGCCCAATGCCGACGACGACCGCGTCTTTGAGTCCTTCGACTACCTTCGCGGGCTGGTCAAGGACGGGCTCGGCGTCCGGCCGGAGGAAGGCGGCGGCGGTTCCCTCGTCGGCCTGTTCGCCTCCAACCGCATCGGCACCACGCCGGCCGGCGGCTACTGGGTGCAGGGCCTGCACGAGGCCGGGATGGGAGCCAACGACTTCGACGTCCAGTTCTTCCCGCGCTGGAAAACGCAGCGCCACCAGTTCGGCACCGCCGGTTACGCCATCATGAAGACCGCCAAGGACAAGGACGCGGCCTGGGAGTGGATCAAGTTCAGTGCCGGCCGCGAGGCGATGGAGCTGATCTTCCCCAACCCGATTACGACGCCGGCCCGGCGTTCCATGGTCAACGAGCGGCTTTACGCCGGCAAGGGGCCGGCCCACTGGAAGGTCTTCTACGACACCCTGGACAGGTTCCCCACCACCGGCCCCATCCCCGCACCGCCGCAGCAGGCCGCCGTCGAAACGGCACTGATGAAGAACGTCTCGCTCGCTGTCAGCGGCGACGAGCAGCAGCTTAAGCAGGCCCTCGGCTCCATGCAGCGCGACCTTGAACTGGCCCTGAGGAGGCAGTCATGAGCACCACCACACCTCCGCGGCAGCGGCCGGACCAGGCAGCCCGACGGGGCAGGCCAGGTGCCGCACCGGCTGCGTCGGCAAGCGCGGCCACCGGCAGGAACAGGCAGCGCTGGCTGCCATGGATCTTCCTGGCGCCCACCATCCTCGGCATGGGACTGTTCACCCTGGTCCCGATCGTGGCGTCCGTGGTTCTGGCGTTCTTCCGGTGGGACATCATTTCGGCGCCATCGTTCGTGGGCTTCGACAACTTCTCGGAGGTGGTCCAGGACCCCACCGTCCGGGTGTCCTTCCTGAACACCATCGTTTTCGTTGTGGTGGCCGTGGCCCTCCAGCTGGGCCTCGCCCTGGCACTGGCAGTCATGGTGCAGGAGAAGATGCCGGCCTGGTTGAGGGTGTTCTTCCGCTCGGCCTTCTTCTTCCCGCTGATCCTGTCAGCGGCCTCCGTCTCCATCTTCATGCGGTACCTCTTCAACGAACAGTTCGGCGTGGTCAACTGGTTCCTGTCGCTCGTGGGCATTCCCGCGGTGCCGTGGCTGACCACACCGGGAGGGTCCGCCGCCGTCGTGGTCCTGGTGTACGTGTGGCAGAACTTCGGGTTCTCCTTTCTGCTGTTCATCGGCGGCCTCGCCTCCATTCCGGTGGAGACATACGAGGCGGCGTCCATCGACGGCGCCACCGGCTGGCGGAAGCACCTGCACGTCACGCTGCCCCTGCTGAGCCCCACCACGCTGGTGGCTTCGGTGATGGCCATCATCAACGCCCTGCAGGTGTTCGACCAGCCGTACGTGCTGACCCGCGGCGGCCCCGGCGATTCCACCCGCACCGCCGTCATGGTGATCTTCGAGTCGGCGTTCCAGCGCCTCGAATTCGGCCAGGCGTCAGTGATCGGCGTGCTGCTCACCCTGATCATCATGGCCATCACGGCCGCGCAGTTCCGGCTCAGCAAACGATTCGTCTTCTACCAGTAAGGCCAGCCATGACAACCTCAACAGACCACGTCCTGGCCGCCGGGCATTCCCCGAAGCTGTCGCAGGGCCTCCCCGAAACATCGCCCAGCCGGCGCAGGTTCAGCTGGAACTTCACGCTGCGCATCGTCCTGCTTTTGGTCGCCGCCGCCCTGACGCTGGGCCCGGTGTTGTGGACGCTGTCCACGTCGCTGCGGTCGCCGTCGGAATCTTTCAAGCTGCCGCCGTCGTTCATTCCCTGGAACCCCGACTTCGCGTCCTACGGTGAAGTGTTCCAGAAACTGAATATCTTCCTGCTGGTGCTCAACAGCGCCCTGGTGACCGGGCTGATCGCGGTGGGCCAGATGGTCTCCGCAGCGCTGGCGGGCTACGCGTTCGCGCACCTGAAGTTCCGCGGCCGCGGAGCGCTGTTCTCGATCGTGCTTGCCACCATGATGGTGCCCGTGCAGGTCACGATCGTCCCAGTCTTCATGCTGATCCGCGGCATGGGCCTCTCGGACACGCTGCTGGCGCTGATCCTGCCGGCCATTCCGACGGCGTTCGGCACCTTCCTGATGCGCCAGTACTTCATGGGGCTGCCGGCCGAGCTGGCGGAAGCCGCCTCGATCGACGGCGCCTCCCCGTGGCGGACGTTCCGTTCCATTTATGCGCCGCTGGCCATGCCCGGCATGGCGATCGTGGGAATCCTCGCGTTCAACTACCACTGGAACGAATTCTTCCGCCCGCTCATCCTCACGATTTCCGAGCAGAACTTCACCCTCCCGCTGGGGCTTGTGTCGCTTCAGGGCAACCTGGGCACGGGCAGCATCTCGGTGGTGCTGGCGGGCGTGGTCCTGTCCATGATTCCGGCACTGGTGGTCTTCATGTTCGGCCAGCGCGCCCTCCAGGACGGCCTCACGGCCGGCACGGGAAAGTAACCTACCCACCGAAAGGCCAACCATGCCCTCCCCGGACCTCGCGGCCGTCCGCTGCGGCGACGTCGCGGCCGCGCACCCCGACCCCGCGTTCCCGCGGTTCCATCCCCGGCCGGCGCAGGGCTGGATCAACGACCCCAATGGCATCAGCTTCGTCAACAGCCGGTACCACGTGTTCTTCCAGTACAACCCGGACTCGGCCCGGCACCACAGGATCGCCTGGGGCCACGTGAGCTCCGCCGACCTGGTGCGCTGGGAGGAACACCCCGTGGCGCTGCGGCCCCAGCCCGGCGGTCCGGACGAGTACGGCTGCTGGACGGGTGTTGTAACGGACGACGGCGGTGTTCCCACGGCCGCGTACTCCGGCGTCCGCGGGGATGGTGGCCACTCACAGGTGGTTATCGCCCGCGGGTTGGAGGACCTGGTCAGCTGGGAACAGACCGGCCACGTGGCGGCTTCCATGCCGGGTGGGCAAGTCACCGCGGTGCGTGACCCGTTCATCTTCCGGTTCAACGGCAGGCGGTACGCGATGCAGGGCGCCGGCCTCGCCAACGGCCACGCCGCACTGCTGCTGTACACGGTGGAGGACATGTCTGACTGGAAGTACCAAGGCATCTGGCTGACCTCGGAAAACCCGGTGGCCGCCGAATCCACGCCCGCCGAGATTTGGGAGTGCCCGCAGCTGGTGCGGGTGCCGGATGGCGCCTCCGCCGACTCAGGCGGCACCAAGGACTCCTCCTCGGACTCCGGGACTTGGCTGATGATGTTCTCGCTGTGGCTCTCGGGGGACGCACACGAGCACGCCAACGGGGTGGGCCACCTGATCGGATCGCTGACCGAAGATGCGGCCACCGGCCTGCCAGTTTTCACGCCGCGCAGCGGCGGGAAGTCCGATCTTGGCCGCGACTTCTATGCACCGCAGATTGTTGCACTGGAGGACCGGGCGCTGCTCTGGGGCTGGGCCAACGAAGGCCCAGGCCGCGACGGACGGCGGGGGCGCAGCCAGGACGAAATCGACGCCGCCGGCTGGGCCGGGGTCCTGACGTTCCCCCGTGAACTCTCCGTGGTGGACGGGGTGCTCGCTGTCAGCCCCGCCCCCGAAATTGCTGCGTACCGCGGGGCCCTGGCTGCCAGCGCGGCCCGGGGCACTGTTGTGGTGCCACCTTTCGCCGAAGCTGTGGTGACGGCGGGTGCTGTTTCCGGTGGCGGGGACACCGCCGTCGAACTCCTGCTCGTGGGGGACGGCAGCAGCCAGACAGTCTTCCGCGGAACCCTCGAACCGGGGGAGGAGCTGCGGATCTTCGTGGATTCCTCGCTGGTGGAGGTCTACCGGGCCGGTTCCGTGGCTACCACGCTGCGCGCTTACCCTGCTGCGGGTGAACGCTGGCAGCTGGGCCTTCCGGCCGGCGCCACGGCGGAGGTCTGGGAGCTGGCCCAGCCCAGATAGCGGACGGCCTACTTAGCGACGGCAGCACTCAGTTGGGTGCCGCCGTCGTGCCGTGCGTGCGCCGTCGCAGGGCTGGAGTCAGCTGCGGCCCGCTGGTACGGGCGCCGTGGACTCCCTGATGATGAGCCGGCAGGGAACCAGGGTCTCGAGGCCGTCAACTCGCGCAGGTTCCGAACCACCCTCGCCCTCAATCCGTTCCAACAGCTGTGTCATGGCCGCGGCTCCCATTTCCCGAAGCGGCAGGGCCATGGTGGTGAGCGCGGGGACCATGGTATCGGCGATGTGCAACTCGTCGTCGTAGCCCATGATCGAGAGGTCGCCTGGCACGTTGAGGCCCAGGCGGGCGGCGGCCAGCATGACCCCGATGGCGACGCGGTCGTTGGCGGCCATGATGGCGGTGGGCCGCTCGGCGGGAGACACTCCGTCGAGCAGTTCCATGGCGCCGTGGAATCCGTCGTCGATGTCCCATCCGGCGAAGCTGATCCGGTCTTCCCGGACCGGAAGGTGACGACCGGAGTAGGCTGCGCGGTAGCCGGCGACGCGAAGGGGTGCGGCCGCGGCGTCGGCGGGGCCAGCCACCAGGGCGATGTCGCGGTGGCCCAGATCCAGCAGGTGGTCAGCGGCTTCCCTGCCGCCGCGCACTTCGTCCGGGATCACGTGGGAAAGAGCCGGGGTCGGGGCGCTGTCGAAGCAATTGGCCAGAACCGACGGAACCCGCAGCATCCCCGGCGGCACGTCCAGGGGCTTTAGGCCCTCCGTGACGTACATGAGTCCCTCCACCTGCCTGTCCAGGAGGATCTCCACGGCGCTCTCATCCCGGGCCGCGTCGAACTCCGTGTCCATGGCTACGGTGACAAAGCCGCAGCTGCGTGCGACGTCGTCGGCCCCGCCAATGATGTTCCCGTCAAAGGCGCTGACGACCACATGGTCCGAGACGATGCCGATTACCCGCGTCCGCTGGTTCCGCAGACTGAGGGCGATGGCGTTGGGGGAGTAGCTGAGCGCCGAGGCAGCTTCCCGGATGCGCCGCTGGCTTTCGAGGGCGACGTTGCCATCACCGCGCCCGTTGAGCACCAGAGACACGGCGCTGCGGGAGACACCTGCCAGCTTGGCGACGTCCAGTGCGGTGGCCTTGCGGTTCATGGGCTGATCCTTGGGGTGGAAACTCTCTGTTGTGCTGTAGTTTACCTAACTCGTGTGAGATGGCCGCCGTGCTGACCGGGCGGCAGGAAGCGGGCAACCGTTTAGGTTGGTGGCAGACTGGTTCGGTGACTTCCCACGAACCTACCGAGCCTTCCGCCTCCATTGTCGGCACCCCGGACCACGCTGCTCCCGAACCCGCGCTGACGTCCGTGGCGTCCGCACGGATTGCCGTCGCGTCGCTGCTCGACGGCGGCGTCCGGTATGTCGTCGTGGCGCCGGGCTCGCGGTCGGCCCCCGTGGCCTACGCGCTTGCGGAGGCCTCCGCGGCAGGGAAAGTCGAGCTGCTGGTTCGGATCGACGAGCGCTCGGCCGGCTTCTCCGCCCTCGGCCTTGCCTTGGCCACGGGCGCGCCGGTAGCTGTGCTGACGACGTCCGGGACCGCCGTCGGGAATCTTCTCCCGGCAGTGATGGAGGCCAACCATGCCGCCGTCCCGCTGGTGGTGGTTTCGGCGGATCGACCCGAGGAACTGCGCGGGACGGGCGCAAACCAGACCACCATCCAGCTTGACCTGTTCGGGGAGCACGTCCGCTTCGCCGTCGACGTTCCCGCCGGCGAGAATCCGGAGCGCGCGGTGGAAACGTCGCTTGCCGCCGCCACCGGGGCCTTCGAGGACACACCGCCCGGCCCCGTGCAGCTCAACCTCGCCTTCCGTGACCCGCTTGTTCCCGAAAAGGGGGAGCGGCTGCCCGAAGAACGCGGCCACGGGACCTTCCGGATCGGCACCCAGCCGCTCACCATGACCCTCGATCCCGCCGCGGCAGACCTTCCCGAACGGCGCACAGTGGTGCTCGCCGGGCACGACGCCGGTCCCGTTGCCGAGGCCTTCGCCCGCGCCCATGGGCTTCCCCTGCTGGCCGAGCCGTCGTCCAACTCGCGTTTCGGCCCCAACGCCGTGGGCCCGTACCGCCTGCTGCTGGAGCACTTCGGTCCGGACTCGGCGTTGCCGATCGAGCGTGCCGTGGTGTTCGGCCGGCCCACGCTGTCCCGGCCGGTGTCGGTGCTGCTGGCCCGGACGGACGTCCCGGCAGCCCTGTACGAACCGGTACCGGTGGCCTGGTACGAGCCGGGGCGGCGCCGGGAAACGCCCATCGCCAGCCTGGCCGAACTCGCGGACTTCGCCGGCCGGGGCACATCCGCCTGGCTCGACGCCTGGCTGCTCGCAGGCGCCGCAGCCCAACATGCCGTTGACGGCATACTCGCCTCGGCAGAGGCAGCAACCGGTCCCGCTGTTGGCTCACTCGTATGGCAGCACGCCCGCGGCCAGCTGGTCCTCGGCTCATCCAACGGCATCCGCGACGTGGACCTCGCCGGCCGGCCTGCACCCGAGCCGGCCGCCACGGTCTTCGCCAGCCGGGGCCTTGCCGGCATCGACGGCACCATTTCCACCGCCACCGGCATCGCCCTGGGCGGCCACCAGGAAACCACCCTGCTGCTCGGCGACGTCACCTTCCTGCACGACGCCGGCGGCCTCTTTCTCGGTTCCGGCGAGGAACAGCCGCAGCTGCGCATCGTCGTCCTCAACGACGCAGGCGGCGCCATCTTCAGCCTCCTTGAACACGGGGCGGTCGCCGAGGCCGGCGGCTACGGGGACGCCGTCGAACGGCTGTTCGGCACCCCGCACTCAGTGGACATTGCGGCACTCGCCGCGGCGTACGGCGTCGGACACTGCTCGGTGAGTACGACGGCGGGCCTCGCCGAGGCGCTTGCCGCACCGTTCACCGGGCGCACCATCATTGAGGTGCGCACCGACCGGCATGAACTCCGGGCCCTCCACGGCAGGATCAAGGCGGCGGTGAGCTCGGCCTTGGCCGGAGTGCTCGAGGAGTAGCGGCCCCGCGACGCGCAGTCGGCCCCGCGACGCGCACCCGGCCCCGCGATGCGCAAAATACCTTTCGCTATGGAAATTCCCTACGCGCCGGAAAATGTGCGCGTCGCCGGGCGAGGTCCGCATCGTCAGGTGCCGGCACGTGACGGCGGTTGGGTATCCACATAGCACCATCCACGTCTTTCGGGCCGGCACAAGACCTGCAAGTGTACGAGCCATGGCTGAACTACCAAGGCTCGTCCTCGCCCGCGAGCACATTCAGCAGGGATTGACGCCCAAGATGCTCGCCCAACGCTGTGCTTCAGGTGCACTTGTCCGGCTGCGGCAGGGCGTTTACGTGGATGGGGAAGCGTGGGGCTCCCTCCAGCCGTGGGACCAGTACCGGCTGCGGGTACAGGCGGCGGCCGAAACCTTCACCGCACCGACGGTGTTCGCACGGTATTCGGCGGCAAGTGTTTGGGGCGTTCCGACTGTCGGCCACCACCATCCGGTGCATGCACTGACGTTTCAGAACGACGGCGGCCGGTCCCGGGCGGGCGTTCGCAGGCATTACGCGGACCCTGCCGGTGTGAAGGTGTTCCGTCACGACGGCCTGTTGGTGACCGGCCGCGTGCGGACTGTCCTGGACCTGGCGGCGTTCACACCCTTCGCCGAAGCCATCGTTCCGGTGGATCACGTGCTTAGACCCGACGGTGCCAGGAAGCTGCCGCCGCTGTCCAAGGAGCAGCTGCTCGCTGAAATCGAGGGAAACTACGCGGCCGCGGCAGCAGGGCGGATCACCGTGGCCATCGAATTCGCCGACCCGCAGTCCGCTTCGGTGGGGGAGTCGTACAGCCGGTCACTCATGCATGTGGCGGGCTTTGAGACGCCCGAACTCCAGCACGGGATCCGGGACGCGGACGGGCTCATTGGCTACTCGGACTACTACTGGGATTCTGCCCGCATCGTCGGTGAATTCGACGGCACGGAAAAGTACATGAAGCCGGAATACCTGAGGGGCCGGACGCCGTCGCAGGCAGTGGTGGACGAGAAATACCGGGAGGACAGGATCCGGGCTACCGGCCCCACCGTGGTCCGGTGGGTTTGGGCCGACCTGACGATGCCGGGACGGCTGGAACGGAAGCTGGCGGCCGCCGGCGTGCCCCGCCGTCGTACACGGTCCGCGCGGTGACGTCGCTGCAGATGGCGGGGCGCAAAGTTGCCCATGACGCGGAAATACCCCGGCGCTACCGGAATTCCAGTAGCATCGGGGCATTTGCGCATCGCAGGAGCGGCTACGCGTCGCAGTGCCGCTAGAGAACCCGGCTCAGGAACTCCTTGGTGCGGGCATGCTGCGGGTTGGCGATGATCTCGCGCGGATCACCGGTCTCCACCACTACGCCGCCGTCCATGAACGTCAGGCTGTCGCCCACTTCCCGGGCAAAACCGATTTCGTGGGTCACTACGATCATGGTCATGCCGGACTTCGCGAGGTCCTTCATGACGTTCAGGACATCACCCACGAGCTCCGGGTCCAGGGCAGAAGTGGGCTCGTCGAAGAGCATCAGCTCGGGCTCCATGGCAAGGGCCCGGGCGATGGCAACGCGCTGCTGCTGTCCGCCGGAAAGCTGCGACGGATAGTGGTCGGCACGGTCCGCGAGTCCCACCCGGTCCAGCAGTTCCAGGGCCTTCTTCCGGGCAGCCTCACGCGGCTGGCGCTTCACTTGGACCGGAGCCTCCATGACATTCATGAGGGCGGTCTTGTGCGGGAACAGGTTGAACCGCTGGAAAACCATGCCGATTTCGCGGCGCTGTGCGGCGATCTCCTTGGTCTTGAGGTCGTGCAGCCGGCCGTTCACCTCGCGGTAGCCGATCAGCCGCCCGCCCACGGAGATCCGTCCGGCGCTGATGCTTTCCAGCAGGTTGACGCAGCGCAGCATGGTGGACTTGCCCGAGCCGGACGGCCCGATGACAACGGCCACCTCGCCCTGGTTGACGGTCAGGTCGATGCCGCGCAGAACATGGTGGTGCCCGTAGTACTTGTGCAGGCCCTCGATCCGGACCAGCGTCTTTTGAGCGGTGACGGTCATTTTGCGCTCTCCTCGGGGAAGTCCATCTTCAGGGCCGGTTCCGCGTCTGCGCTTGGCGCAACGGCTGCGGCGGCCCTTGCTGCCGCTGGATTCACGGCGGCCGGTACCCGGTTGTCGACGCCCTTGCCGTAGTAGGCCTCGATGTAGTGCTGACCCACCATCAGCAGGCTGGTGATGACCAGATACCAGATGGCTGCGACGATCAGCAGCGGCACCGGAAGATAGGTCCGGTTGGCCAGGTTGTTCGTCGCGAAGGTCAGGTCCAACGTGAACGGAACCGCCAGAACCAGCGAGGTGGTCTTGAGCATGCCGATGGTTTCATTGCCTGTTGGGGGGACAATGACGCGCATCGCTTGGGGAAGGATGATCCGCCACATGATCTTGGTCTTGGC
This sequence comes from Arthrobacter sp. OAP107, assembly GCF_040546765.1. NCBI lineage: Bacteria > Bacillati > Actinomycetota > Actinomycetes > Micrococcales > Micrococcaceae > Arthrobacter > Arthrobacter sp. OAP107. The sequence continues at coordinate 1,026,153 of NZ_JBEPOK010000001.1, forward strand.
CATGCCCAGCGCCTCAGCGGCTTCCATCTGGCCGCGGTCCACGGACTTGAGCCCGGCACGGAAGATCTCGGCAAGATACGCCGATTCGTTCAGGCCGAGCCCTAGGATTGCAGCAATCAGAGGGTTGATGACCATGCTCGTGTCCACGCTGAACAGCTCCGGCCCGAACGGAACTCCGGCAGCAATCTTCGGATAAAGGACCGATACCAGGCCCCAGAAGATCAACTGCGTGTACACAGGAGTGCCGCGGAAGAACCATACCCAGGCCCAGCTGGACCAGCGGAACACTGGATTATCGGATTGACGCATGAAGGCCAGCAGGATGGCCAGGACGATGGCGAGGACCATCGAGGCCACCGTAAGCAACAGCGTCCAACCCACGCCCTGGACCACCTTGACGTCCAGGATGTAGGTGCCCACGATGTCCCAGCGGAAGTTCGGGTTGGTCACCAGGCTCTGCGCAAATACCGCAGCCACGCCGAGGATGACGATGGCACTGATCCAGCGGCCCGGGTGCCGGACCGGTACTGCGTTGTTCAGGACCGGAGCGGTCCCATGATGCTCATCCATCGGTGCACCTGACTTACGGTCGGTGATGGGAGTGGTCAAGAGCTGACCGCCGGGTTGACTTCGGACTTGGTGATGGCGCCTTCGCCATTCCCCCACCCATCAAGGATCTTCTTGTATGTGCCGTCAGCCATGAGCTTGGTGAGGGTCTTCTGGATCACCTCGGCCAAGGCCTTGTCCGACTTGGCAACCGCGATTCCCTGCGGGGCTGAGTCGTAGACGTCGCCGAGCCTCTCCAGCTGGCCGTTGGTCTGCGCCAGGGCGTAGCCGATGATGGGGGAGTCCGCTGCCATGGCATCAATGCTGCCGTTGACCAGACGGGTGGTGACATCGGTCTGGTTCTTCAGCGTGACGATGTTGATGGGCTGCTTGCCGTCAGCCGTGCACTTCTTGTTGCGGCCGGACAGATCGGGATCCTCCTGGACGGTGCCGGTCTGGACGCCAATGGACTTGCCGCAGACGTCGTCCAGGGAGAAGCCCTTCGGGTTGCCTTTCTTCACGGCCCAGGCGGTACCGGCGTTGAAGTAGCTGACCATGTTGACCGCGCCGAGGCGTTCCTTGTTGATGGTGAAGGAGGAGATGCCGAGGTCGTACTTCGGGCCGAGCGCGGGCAGGATGCCGGTGAACTCGGACGTCTGCACCCGTACCTTCAGGCCCAGGGTGGCGCCGATGGCCTTGGCGATGTCGACGTCATAGCCCACGGGGGTCTGGCCGTCCGTGCCGATGAATTCGGCCGGTGCGTAGCTGGTGTCCGATCCAACGGTAAGAGTGCCCTTGGACTTGATCTCGGCGGGGACCGAGGCAGCCAGTGCGTCATCCTTCTGGATGGTCGACGGGTCGAAGCTGGCCGCGGCGTTGCCGGACGGCGACGCTGCACCGCCCGGGGCGGCGGACTCCGAGGCGTTGGTGCAGGCTGAAAGCGCCAGCGCGCCAATGGCGAGAACCGTAGCTGCCTTGAGCTTTGAATTGCCCACGAGCGAACGGGAGATCTGCATATTCTTACCTTTTGTTGCGGGGAGGGGATGCGGAACTAGCGGGTTATAGTGTAACGCCGATCAAGAGATGTGCGTCACAGGTAACTTTGTTTCACTATTGGATAACTGTTTGGCGCCCGAAAGCAAGGGTTTTTGGTAGCGGGGTGTCCGGTATATGAGACAAGCCTACCCGTGCTGGGATCAGTTGCTGATCCCCAGGGACTCCAGCATCGGCCGGAACTTGGCCCACGTCTCCGCGAGCTCCGCTTCCGGCTGTGAACCCTCGACAATTCCGCAGCCGGCATATAGCCGGACGGTAGTGGGCGACTCGATGACGGCGCCGCGCAGGGCGATGCCCCACTCGCCGTTGCCCGCGGCGTCCAGCCAACCCACGGGGCCGGCGTACGGTCCCCGGTCCAGGTGCTCGAGTTTCCGGATCAGTGCCCCCGCCACCTGCGTGGGCGTCCCGCACACGGCGGCGGTGGGGTGCAGCGCGTTGATCAGCGCCAGGCAGGTGGGGACGTGGCCCTCCACCTCGGTGAGCTCGGCCTTGACGTCGGACGCGAGGTGCCAGACGTTGGGCAGCTCCAGGATGAACGGCTCGTCGTGGGCATTCATCGCCTCGGAGAAAGGCGCAAGCTGGGTGGTCAGCGACTGGATGGCGATCTCGTGCTCATGCCGCTGCTTCTCCGATCCAGCCAGGACCCGCTCTGCGTAGTCCAGCGGCAGCCCCGCCTCGCCCACGGCGTCCCGGCGGTCCAGCGTTCCGGCGAGCACGCGGGCCTGGGCGGTGCGCCCTTCCACCTGGATGAGCATTTCCGGCGTCGCGCCCACCAGACCGTCCACGCCGTAGGTCCAGCATTCCCGGTACCGGCCGGCCAGCTGCCGCAGCACCTCCGCCGCGTTCACGCCCTCCGGGACCGTGGCCACGATGTCCCGCGCCAGGACCAGCTTCTCCAATTTTCCGGCGCGGATCTCGGCGACGCCGGCGGTGACAGCGTCCATCCAGTCCTCTTCGCTAAGGGAACCGGTTTTCAGCGTGGCGGCGTCCGGGTTTACGACGGCGGCAGCCAGATCCGTCGTCGCCCCACCGTCCGCAGGGGGGCCGACGGCGGCAGCCGGGGCCGACTCCAGCCACCCCTTCAGGGCGGCGAATGCGCCCGCCTCGGTGAGTTCGGCGTCGTCGGCCGTTATCTGGGTGAGCCAGGCGCGGCCGTCCCGGACGCCCACCACGATCTCCGGCACGATCAGGCGGGATTCGTGGTCCGAAGCCTTGGAGAAGGCGAAGGACCCGAACGCTACCGGGCCGGTGCCGGGGCACTCCACATGATCGGTGATGTCCGCCTCGATGACCAGGTGCCGCCACCAGATGTCCGCCTCGAGGAAGCGCTCGGGGCCCGTGGCCGTGAAGCGCGCGGCCTCCCCGAAGCCCACCAGGCCGGCCTCGCGGCGGGTCCAGCACAGAACGTCATCCCGGACCAGATACGGCGGCAGCCCCTCGGGGGCCGATTCTCCATCCAAAGGGACTGTCAGGGTGCGGAGCGTTCTGGTCATGATGCGTCAACACTACTCTGAATCACTTGAGCCCCACGGTGACTTCAAGTAACCCAGCACGCCCACCACGCCCGGGGATGCCCGTGTCACGGAGCCGGCGGAACTTTTGAGACAATGACATGGTGAACCGAGCATCCTTGGATAAGCGTCCGGACGAAGTAGCCACGATGTTTGACGACGTCGCACCCAAATACGACGTCGTCAACGATGTCCTCTCGATGGGACAGACGCGCCGGTGGCGCAAGGTTGTGGTTGATGCCATGGATGTCCGGGCCGGCCAGCGCGTGCTGGATCTGGCCGCCGGAACCGGGACCTCCAGTGAGCCATATGCCGATGCGGGCATAAACGTGGTGGCCTGTGACTTCTCCCTCGGCATGCTCAAGGTGGGCAAGCGCCGCCGCCCCGACATCGACTTCATCGCCGGTGACGCTACCAACCTCCCCTTCGCCGACAACACCTTCGACGCCAGCACCATCTCCTTCGGCCTGCGCAACGTCAACGAGCCCAAGAAGGCCCTGGCCGAGATGCTCCGGGTGACCAAGCCGGGCGGCAAGCTGGTCATCGCCGAGTTCTCCCAGCCCGTTGTTCCGCTGTGGCGCACCATGTACACCGAGTACCTGATGCGCGCGCTGCCGGCCATCGCCACCAAGGTGTCCTCCAACCCGGACGCCTACGTCTACCTCGCCGAGTCCATCCGCGCCTGGCCGGACCAGGACCACCTCGCCGCATGGCTGCAGGACTCCGGCTGGCAGGATGTCACCTACCGCAACCTGAGCGGCGGCATCGTAGCCGTCCACCGCGCCCACAAGCCGCTGACCGGCAACGGCTCGGCGGAAGCCATCGCCTCCCACACCGGCCCGGTGGCCAAGCTGCGCCGCAACCTCCCGCGGACCGCCCGCTGACACTGTGAAAGTACTGATTGTTGGCGCGGGTCCCGCCGGATCCACCGCCGCGTATTACCTTGCCAAAGCCGGCATCGACGTCACGGTGCTGGAAAAGACCAGCTTCCCGCGCGAAAAAGTGTGCGGCGACGGACTCACCCCGCGTGCTGTCCGCGAGATCCAGAAGCTCGGCCTGCCGCACCCCGAACAGGACGGCTGGCGCCGGAACAAAGGCCTGCGCCTGCTCGCCGGCGGCCGCAGCCTCGAACTGCCCTGGCCCGAGGTGTCCGACTTCCCGCAGTACGGCCTGATCCGCACCCGCCTGGGCTTCGACGAGGAACTTGCCCGGCATGCCCAGGCCGCGGGCGCCACCGTGCTGGAGCGCCACAGCGTCACCGAGGCGCTGCTCAGCGACGACGGCCGGGTAACCGGCGTGCGTGCGGCGATCCTGGACGAGTCCGGACGGAAGACGGGGGAGACGCTCGACTTCAGTGCCGACGTCGTCCTGGCCGCCGACGGCAACTCCACTCGCACCGCCGTTTCGCGCGGTATCCAGAAGCGCGACGACCGGCCCCTGGGCGTCGCCGTCCGCACCTATTTCCAGAGCCCGCGGCACGACGACGACTGGATGGAAGGCTGGCTGGAACTTCCCGGCCGGGACGGCAAGCTGCTGCCCGGCTACGGCTGGGTGTTCGGCGTCGGCGACGGCACGTCCAACGTGGGCCTCGGCATCCTGAACTCGTCCAGGGAATTCGGGAGGCTGGACTACAAGCAAGTCCTTCGCGAGTGGACGGCCGGCATGCCCGCAGAGTGGGGCTTCACGCCGGAGAACCAAGTGGGGGAGATCCGCGGCGCCGCCCTGCCCATGGGCTTCAACCGCACCCCGCACTACTCACCTGGCCTGCTCCTGCTCGGCGACGCCGGCGGCATGGTGTCCCCATTCAACGGCGAGGGCATCTCCTACGCCATGGAGTCCGCCCGCTTCGCGGCCGAGTTCATCATCGACGCCAGCTCCGGTGCCGCGTCAGGCGGCTGGAACGCGTCCGACGCCGACACCCGGCTCGCCGGGTACGCAGACTATGTGCGTGAACAGTGGGGATCCCACTTCACGTTGGGGCGTGCCTTCGCTGCCCTGATCGGCAAGCCTGCCGTCATGAAGTTTGCGCTGCGGACCGGGATGCCGATTCCGGTGCTGATGCGCTTTGTGGTCCGGCTGCTGGCCAACCTGACCGACCCGTCGGCCAAGGGCTTCGAAGACCGCGTGATCCGCGTGCTCGAACTGCTGGTTCCGGCCACCTCCAACACCTCCGCCCTTGCCCCCTCCGGCTCCAAATCAGCGGTTTCCGCAACAAAAAGTTAGGGTTAACCCGTGACCAACTCCGCGAACCACAGCTGGACGCACGCCGGGCACGGCCTGCCGGACTCTGAACCCAGCCTCAACACCACCGCCATCGCCACCGGACTGCAGCTGCCGGCAGGTTTCGCGGCTATCGCGGAAGACCCCGACCTGGGCCCTGCCATCACCACCAACCTGGCCCGGGTGGAGAAGAAACTCCGCGAGGCGATCGCCAACTCCGACCCCCTGGCTGACGCAACGTCGCGTCACCTCGTGGAGGCCGGCGGCAAGCGCATCCGCCCCCTGCTGACCCTGCTGTGCGCCCACCTTGGTGACGCGTCGCTGCCCGCCGTGGTTCAGGCCGCCGTCGTGGTTGAGCTGACGCACCTGGCCACCCTGTACCACGACGACGTGATGGACTCCGCGCCCTTCCGCCGAGGCGCCCCCACGGCCCACGAGGTCTGGGGCAACTCCGTGGCCGTCCTCACCGGCGACCTCATCTTCGCCCGCGCCTCCATCCTGGTGTCCGAGCTCGGCTCGCGCGCGCTCGGCATCCAGGCCCGTACCTTCGAGCGGCTGTGCCTCGGCCAGCTGCACGAAACCGTCGGCCCGCGCCCGGACGAGGACCCGGTGGAGCACTACCTGTCCGTGATCGCGGACAAGACCGGTTCCCTGGTGGCGGCCTCCGGCCAGTTCGGCGCCATTTTCTCCGGCGCCGATGAGGCCTATGAGAACGTTCTGGTGGAGTACGGCGAGAAAGTGGGCGTCGCGTTCCAGCTTGCCGATGACGTCATCGACGTCACCGGCGTCAAGGTTAAGTCCGGCAAGTCACCGGGCACCGACCTGCGCGAAGGCGTGCCCACCCTTCCCGTGCTGCTGCTCCGCAACGCTGCCGCGGACGGTGACCGGTCCGCCGTCGAACTTCTGAAACTGATCGACGGCGACCTTTCCTCGGACGAGGCCCTCGCCGAAGCCGTTGCCGGGCTGCGCGAGCACCCCGTCACCGCGGAGTCCTGGGTGGTGGCCCGCGCCTGGGCGGCCGACGCGATCGCCGCGCTGGACCCACTGCCGGAGGGCGTCGTGAAGGCCTCGCTGTCCAGCTTTGCGCACGCCGTGGTGGACCGCGCCAGCTAGCTTTTCTCTCAACAAAGGAAGGCCCGCCCCCCAAGGTGCCGGGCCTTCCTTGTTTAACCGGCGCTGTGTGAGCCGTCGCCTGTTTAAACGGAACGGCCCCGGTTCTGAGCAGCGTCACGAGTCATACGCTGCGCGGAACCGGGGCCGCCTCTCCGTTCGCATCAAACCCACCGGAGGCATTCAGTGGATCCGGTAAACATTCTATGACAACTTTGTCACATCTGCAAAATCTCTGTTAGCTGGCCTGTCACACATCCCCTTGCTGCCCTCCTGCCTGGCGCCGCGCCGTCGTGACCCGGATTGGTCACCTGCGGCGCAGGACACGCCGTAAACACGGGGTGTCAGGAGGATGCAAAAGCCAAACCAGGTCACGACGGACCCACTGCTTTTGCACATACGCAAGCCCACCCCTCCCAAGGGCCGCTTGGGGCAGCGACCTTGGATGAATGGACCTTGAAAAGTACCTGCTGCGACGCGGGGGAGTGGCTAAAAGAGGAGATCTGGTTCGCGCAGGGTTCCGTCGGCCCGTCCTTGAGGCAGCGGTGGATTCCGGCCGGCTCTACCGGCCGTTGCGGGGCGTCTATGCACTTAACGGCGCGGACGACTGTGTACTGGCCGCCTTCAGGGCGAACGGCCGGCTCACGTGCGTATCGGCGGCCCGCTTCTACGGGCTATGGGCCCTGCACACCCCGCAAGAAGTGCATCTGAGCTGTGGCAACGGGGTGCCAAAAGCCGGAGTGGTTGACCATGGCCCGTGCCGGCATGCGCCCGATTCCGGCTACCCAGTCGCAGGCCTGGCCGACGTGCTCCTGCACGCGGTGAAGTGTCTGCCGGAGCTTGAGGCGCTGGCGCTGGTGCAGTCAGCCACCGGCCGGGGGCAGATAACGGCCGATTTTCTGAGGGGAAGGCTCATCGGGAACAGGAACGGAAGGGCCCGCGGGGTACTGGATCTGCTGATACCGCGGGCGGATTCAGTGCTGGAAATCCTGGCCCATACCCACTTTGTCCGGGCGGGCCTCACTGTCCGCATGCATGTTCCCCTGCCAGGCGTAGGCGAGGTGGATTGCCTGGTTGAGGAGTGCCTTGTGGTGGAGTTGGACGGCTCCACTCATTTTGAACCCCGGCAGGTCAAGAAAGATCATCGGAGAAATAACGCTGGCATGCGCGGGGGCTTTCTCACACTGCGCTATTACTACGATGACGTCGTCTAACGTCCCGAGGCCATGGTGGAAGAGGTCCTGCTGGTGCTCCGACTGCGGACACTTGGCACGTTTGCTCCCGAGTGACGCCCTCGTGACCTACTTTGCGGCCGCGGGTCCCACGACACGCCGAGCAGGCGGCGCGCTGAGGCCCGTCCGCAGCCAATCAGGGTCAGGACGGCAGCAGCCAGGAAACCTAGTCCTCGTCGTTGAAGGCCCAGTCGAACATATCGAAGACGAACTCCGAGAAGGTGCCTTCCTCGCTCTTCCACTGGCCGCGGGCGTTGTTCCGGCGGTACACGATGGGGTCCGGGATGCTCAGGTCGCCGATGCGGAAGCCCCAGGTGAAGTTTTCTTCCTCGTCCTCGAGGAACATGAGGAAGCCTTCGTCATCCACCTCGAGTTCCTCAGGGTCCCAGAAGTAGTGGTAGGCCTCCATGAGGTCCTCGCACCCGCCCAGCGCCAGGTAGAACTCGCGCAGCACCAGGGGGATGGTGAACTGGTGATCGGAGAGCTCCGCGTCCAGTTCCTCGGCGGACAGCCCGTCCTCTTCCTGCCATTCGTCTTCGAGATACTTCGGAACAAGCGCGCGGAACTTCTCGAGGAACATGTCAGTCATGGCTCTTATCCTAACTAATCCCGGCCCCTCGAATTCCCGGGTTCCAGACCCAGCCGGTGCCACCCTCGGACGGCCAGCGGGATGCGCCACGACCGGCGCCAGGCGACCACCCGGAACGCGAAGACCAGCGCCGCCACCGCGCATGCCGAGAAGGGATTGAACGCGCGAAGTTCCCACAAAATCGCGGTGAGGACGGCGCCGAGGAGGGCAGGCAGGGCGTAGAGGTCCCGGGCGTCGAACAGGCGGGGTACCTCGTTGGCCGTGATATCGCGCAGCAGGCCGCCGCCCACCGCGGTCGTGACCCCGAGCAGCGCCGCGGAGACCGGGTTCATTCCATATGCCAGCGCCTTCAGCGTGCCCGTAATGCAGAACAGGGCCAGCCCGGCGGCGTCGAACAGGGTGAGGAGTGAGGTGTAGCGCTGCACGCTGGAGAACAGGAAGTACACCAGCCCGGTGGCCAAGAGCGGCGGCACCAGGTAGGCCGGATTGCTGAACGCCGCGGGCGGACCCGCGTTGAGGATGATGTCGCGGATCACGCCGCCGCCCAGCGAGACCAGGGAGGCGAGCAGCAGGGATCCCATGAGGTCGAACTGCTTCCGTGCGGCGAGCAGCGAGCCAGACACTGCGAAAAAGAAGATGCCGGCCAGTTCCAGCCATGCCAGGGCGGTGTCAAAAGAAAATGTCATGGAGCGTCCCGGCATATTTCAAGGGGCGGACAGTGCAGCTCCAACGTTACGCTAGCCCCTATGAATAGCCCGATCCTGATCGCCTGCGCCCACGGAACCTCCAACGCGCAGGGAGCCGCCGAGGTCAACGCCCTCCGTGACGCCATGGCCGCGCTGCGTCCGGGGCTCGATGTCCGCGAAGCGTACGTGGACGTCCAGCAGCCCGATCTGGTCGACGTGGTGGCCGGGCTCCCCGCGGACCCCGCCGCGTCCACACTGGCGGCCGACGGCGGTGCTGCCGCCGGCCCAGCGTCCGGCGTCACCTCCGCGCCCGGTGCAGCAGTACCCCGGGCCGGCGGCGAGGCAGGCGCCGCCGGTGCCTCCGCCGTCGTCGTTCCATTGCTGCTCAGCGTGGGCTACCACGTGAAGGTGGACATTGCGAAGGCTGTTAAGAGCCGGCCTGGCACCGTGGCCGCGGCGCCGCTGGGCCCCGACCCCCGCCTCGCCGCCCTGCTGGACCAGCGGCTGCGGGAGGCCGGTGTTACGGACAACGATTCGATCGTCCTCGCCGCCGCGGGTTCCTCCAACCCGAACGCCGCCGTCAGTGTCGAGGAACTGGCCGGGCAGCTGGGGGCCCTGCGCTCCAACCGGATCGTGCCCGCATACGGGGCCTCGGCCAAACCCTCGGTGCCGGAAGCCGTGGCCATGCTTCGCGAGGAAGCCGCGGGCGGTGCCGGGGCAGGGGAGTCTGCCGGGGGAGTCAGCCTCGGCGGCCGCGTGGTGGTGGCCTCGTACCTCCTGGCGCCGGGCTTCTTCCACGACCAGCTCGCCAAGGCCGGCGCGGACCTCGTAACCGAGCCGCTGCTGCCCTCGCCGGTGCTCGCAGAGATCGCGCTGGAACGGTACGACGCGGCGCTGGCGGCCCACTCCGTCAACTCCTGAAAAGCGGCCCCGGAGCCAGGAGCCGGAAGCACAGCCGGGGGCGCCGTTCAAGGCCTCCCGGCGAGTCATGACGAAATGTTTCCTTAGGTGACTTAGCATTTCCGGTCCTTTGTGACGTATTTCGGCGCGGCTCTACAGTCGATGCATGACTGATACAGCTCTAGCCGGAGCGTCCACGGACAAGCCCGCGCGCCCCGCCCGTGCCTCCCGCCCCGCCGCCAAGCCTCACGGCCAGTGGAAGGTGGACGGAACCACCCCGCTTAACGCCAACGAAACCTGGAAACAGGAAGACGACGGCCTCAACGTCCGCGAGCGTATCGAGTCCATCTACGCCAAGGAAGGCTTCGACGCCATCCCCGGCCAGGACCTGCACGGCCGGTTCCGCTGGTGGGGCCTCTACACCCAGCGCAAGCCCGGGATCGACGGCGGCAAGACCGCAACGCTTGAGCCGCACGAGCTTGAGGACAAGTACTTCATGCTCCGCGTCCGGATCGACGGCGGTGCGCTGACCACCGAGCAGCTGCGCGTCATCGGCCAGATCTCCGTGGACTTCGCCCGCGACTCCGCCGACCTCACGGACCGCCAGAACATCCAGCTGCACTGGATCCGCGTGGAGGACATCCCCGAGATCTGGCGCCGCCTCGAGAGCAACGGCCTGTCCACCACCGAGGCCTGCGGCGACGTTCCGCGTGTCATCCTCGGCTCCCCGGTGGCAGGCATCGCCAAGGACGAGATCATCGACCCCACCCCGCTCATCGAAGAGCTGGGCGAGCGGTTCATCGGCAACCCGCTGCTGTCCAACCTGCCGCGCAAATACAAGACCGCCATCACCGGCCACCCGAGCCAGGACGTGGTGCACGAGATCAACGACTGCGCCCTGGTCGGCGTCCGCCACCCCGAACTCGGCGTGGGCTACGACCTGTGGGTGGGCGGCGCCCTGTCCACCAACCCGATGCTCGGCAAGCGCCTCGGCGCCTTCGTCACCCCGGAGCAGGCCGCCGACGTGTGGCTCGGCGTCACCAGCATCTTCCGTGACTACGGCTACCGCCGCATGCGCACCAAGGCCCGCCTGAAGTTCCTCCTCGCCGACTGGGGTCCGGAGAAGTTCCGCCGGATCCTCGAGGACGAATACCTCGGCTACAAGCTGGCCGACGGCCCCGCCGCGCCCAAGCCGTCCACCCCGGGCGACCACGTGGGCGTGCACGAACAGAAGGACGGCAAGTTCTTCATCGGCGCCACCCCCATCGCCGGCCGCCTCTCCGGCGCGCAGCTGGTGAAGCTCGCTGACACCCTCGAGGCCCGCGGCTCCTACCGCCTGCGCACCACCCCGCACCAGAAGATCGTGGTGCTGGACGTGGAGAAGAACGAGGTGGAGCCGCTCGTGGCCGAACTGGACGCCCTGGGCCTGTCCGCCCGCCCGTCCGTGTTCCGCCGCGGCACCATCGCCTGCACCGGCATCGAGTTCTGCAAGCTGGCCATCGTGGAAACCAAGGTCACCGCGGCCACGGCCGTCGCCGAGCTGGAACGCCGCCTCGCCGACCTGACGGAGAGCGGCCAGCTCCCGCAGGCCCTGTCGCTGCACATCAACGGCTGCCCCAACTCCTGCGCCCGCATCCAGACCGCGGACATCGGACTCAAGGGCATGATGCTCCCCACGCCCGACGGCGACCCGACCCCGGGTTTCCAGGTCCACCTGGGCGGCGGGCTGGCTTCCACCGACCGTGAAGAGGCAGGCCTCGGCCGCACGGTGCGCGGCCTGAAGGTCTACGTCGCAGACCTGCCCGACTATGTCGAACGGGTTGTCCGCAAGTTCGTCGCCGACCGCGCCGAGGGCCAGACCTTCGCCGAGTGGGCCCACGCAGCAGACGAGGAGGCACTCCAGTGAGCAAGCACGCATTGGGAGCCGACCCGGTGGTTGAGCCCGCCGAATCCCAGGCCCCGACAAGCGGAGCCAAGCGCTCCCACGACGAGCTGAAGGCCCTGGCCGAGGCCGGCGCCGCCGAGCTCGGCTGGGACGCCCCCGCCCGCGACGTCATCGCCTGGGTCGAGCGCAACTTCGACATGCCCGCCGTCGCCGTCGCCTGCTCCATGGCCGACGCCGTCCTGCCGGCGCTCGTCGCAGACCAGCTTCCCGGCGTCGATGTCCTGTTCCTGGAGACCGGCTACCACTTCCCGGAAACCTACGCCACCCGTGACGAGGTGGCCGCGAACCTCCGCGTCAACGTGGTGGACGTCCTCCCCGAGAACACCGTGGAGCAGCAGGACCGGCTCCTGGGCAAGGACCTGTTCGCCCGCGACGCCGCCCAGTGCTGCGCCCTCCGCAAGGTGGCCCCGCTGCGCCGCACGCTGTCCGGCTACGAACTGTGGTTCACCGGCGTCCGCCGCGGCGAGGCCCCCACCCGCACCAACACCCCGCTGGTGACGTGGGACGAGGCCAACGGCCTGGTCAAGGTCAACCCGATGGCCGCCTGGACGTTCGACCAGCTGGTCCAGTACTCCGACGACAACCTCCTGCCCGTCAACCCGCTCCTGTCACAGGGCTACCCGTCCATCGGTTGCCAGCCCTGTACCCGCAAGGTGGCTCCCGGCGAGGACCCCCGCGCCGGCCGCTGGGCAGGAACCAACAAGACAGAATGCGGACTACACGTATGAGCACTTTCCTAACTGAGGAGCCCACCCTGGTGACCGACGCAGCTGCCTCAACGCGCCTCTCCAGCCTGGACACCCTCGAATCCGAAGCGATCCACATCATCCGCGAGGTGGTGGCAGAGTTCGAGAAGCCGGCGCTGCTGTTCTCCGGCGGCAAGGACTCCGTGGTCATGCTGCACCTGGCCACCAAGGCGTTCTGGCCGGGCAAGGTCCCATTCCCGGTGCTGCACGTGGACACCGGCCACAACTTCCCCGAGGTCATCGACTTCCGAGACCGGACCGTTGAGCGGCTGGGACTGAAGCTCGTCGTCGGCTCCGTCCAGGAGTTCATTGACCGCGGCGAACTGGCCGAGCGTGCCGACGGCACCCGCAACCCACTGCAGACCGTTCCGCTGCTGGACGCCATCCAGTCCAACAAGTTCGACGCCGTCTTCGGCGGCGGCCGCCGTGACGAGGACAAGGCCCGCGCCAAGGAGCGCATCCTGAGCCTGCGCGACGAGTTCGGCCAGTGGGACCCGCGCAACCAGCGCCCCGAGCTGTGGAACCTGTACAACGGCCGCCACACGGTGGGCCAGCACGTGCGTGCGTTCCCCATCAGCAACTGGACCGAGCTGGACGTGTGGCGCTACATCGAGCGCGAGAACATTGAACTTCCCGGCCTGTACTACGCCCACGAGCGCGAGGTCTTCGCCCGTGACGGGATGTGGCGCGCGGTGGGCGAGGTTTCCCAGCCGCTGCCGCATGAGGAAGTCATCACCAAGACCGTCCGCTACCGGACCGTGGGTGACATGTCCTGCACCGGCGCCGTTGAGTCGGCTGCCGCCACCGTGCGCGACGTCGTGATCGAAGTTGCCGCCTCCACCATCACCGAACGTGGCGCCACCCGTGCGGATGACCGCATCTCCGAGGCCGCCATGGAAGACCGCAAGAAGGACGGCTACTTCTAATGACTACCGACATTGACACCGCCCGCGCCGCGGCCCTCCTGGACGAGGCCCCGCTCGCGTCCGCCTCGCTGTTCCGCTTCGCCACCGCAGGATCGGTCGACGACGGGAAGTCCACTCTGGTGGGCCGGCTCCTGCACGACTCCAAGGCCATCCTCGCCGACCAGCTCGAGGCTGTCGCCCGTACATCCTCGGACCGCGGCTTCGGCGGCTCGGCCGGCGGCATCGACCTTGCACTGCTGACCGACGGCCTGCGTGCCGAGCGCGAGCAGGGCATCACCATCGACGTCGCCTACCGCTACTTCGCCACGGACCGCCGCAGCTTCATCCTCGCGGACTGCCCCGGGCACGTGCAGTACACCAAAAACACGGTGACCGGCGCGTCCACGGCGGATGCCGTCGTCGTACTCATTGACGCCCGCAAGGGTGTCCTGGAGCAGACCCGCCGGCACCTGTCCGTGCTGCAGCTGCTGCGCGTGGCACACGTGATCGTGGCCGTGAACAAGATCGACCTCGTGGACTTCAGCGAGTCCGTGTTCCGCGAGATCGAGGCCGACGTGCAGCAGGTGGGCCGCGAGCTCGGCCTGGGATCCGACGGGATCGCCGACCTCCTGGTGGTTCCGGTTTCCGCGCTCGACGGCGACAACGTGGTGGAGCGCTCGGAGCGCACCCCCTGGTACACCGGCCCGGCGCTGCTCGAGGTGCTCGAGACGCTGCCCGCCGCCGATGAACTCGAAAGCCACCTGGAGAGCTTCCGCTTCCCCGTGCAGCTGGTCATCCGGCCGCAGGGCGCGCTGGCGCCGGACGCTGTTGCCGGCGGGCTCGACGTCGAGGAATACCGCGACTACCGCGCCTACGCCGGGCAGATCACCGAGGGTTCCGTAAAGGTAGGGGACAAGGTTTCTGTGCTCACGCCTGGCCAGGACCCGCGCACCACCACCGTGACGGGCATCGACTTCGCCGGCGCCTCACTGGAGGAAGCGGCGGCGCCGCAGTCGGTGGCGATCCGCCTGGCTGACGAGTTCGACGTTGCCCGCGGTGACACCATCGCCGCCGCCGGCACCGTCCGCGAAAGCTCGGCCGACCTGTACGCCCAGCTATGCTGGCTGTCCCCGAAGCCGCTCCGCGAGGGCGCCAAGGTCCTGGTCAAGCACGGTACCCGCACCGTGCAGGCCCTGGTCCGCAGTGTCAACGGCAAGCTGGACCTGGCCACCTTCAACCTCGAGGGTGCCTCCAGCCTGGAGCTCAACGACATCGGGCACGCACAGCTCCGGCTCGCCGCCCCGCTGCCGCTCGAGAACTACCTGCACCACCGCCGCACGGGCGCGTTCCTGGTGATCGACCCGCTCGACGGCAATACCCTCGCCGCCGGCCTGGTCAAGGACCACCCGGGCGACCATGAGGACGAGCGCTACAGCATCTGATTCCGCCGAATTCGCCGGAAGAGCAGCGAGGCCGCCGTATCCGTACGGCGGCCTCGCTGCGTTCCGGCGATCTCGCGGTTCCCGGGCCCTTGCCATGCCCAGACTGGCCCACCATCATCAAGAATGGGAGGCCGCTCGTGGAGACCATCAACAGCAAGCTCATCAACTGGGCGTCGATCCTGGATGACAGGACCCGTGAGCAGGCACTGACCACGTCCCGCCTGCCCTTCATCTACCCGCACCTGGCACTGATGCCGGACGCGCACCTCGGCAAGGGCGCAACGGTGGGGTCCGTCATCCCGACGCTCGGCGCGATCATTCCGGCCGCCGTCGGGGTGGACATCGGCTGCGGCATGATCGCTGTGCGGACCCAGTACGCCCTTAAGGAGCTGCCGCGGGACCGGAAACCGCTGCGGGAGGGCATCGAGCGGGCCGTCCCGCTGTCCGCCGGCCACAACAACCGCAAGGTGACGGCGACGGCGGAACCGCGCATCGCCGACCTGCACAGGCGGGCCGAGAAAGCCGGGTTCAACCCCGCCCAGTACGTGGCGAAATGGGACCTCCAGCTTGGCTCGCTCGGGTCCGGCAACCACTTCATCGAAGTCTGCACCGACGAGACCGACGCCGTCTGGCTGTTCCTGCATTCCGGCTCACGCGGCATCGGCAACAAGATCGCCCAGCATCACATCACGGTGGCGCAGGGAGTGGCCCGGGACAAGCGCATCACCCTGGAGGACCCGGATCTCGCATACCTGGAGGAAGGCACGCCGCAGTTCACGCGCTACATCAAGGAGCTGCGCTGGGCCCAGCACTTCGCCCTGCTGAACCGCGAGGAAATGATGGACCGCGTGATCCGGCAGTTCAGCGACTGGGTGGGCGGAACTGTCACGGAGACGGAGCGGATCAACTGCCACCACAACTTCACCCAGGAAGAGACTCATTACGGAAAGTCGGTCTGGGTGTCGCGCAAGGGTGCCATCAAGGCGGAGGCCGGCGACCCCGGCCTGATACCCGGGTCCATGGGGACGGCGTCATATGTCGTGGAGGGACTCGGCAATACGGCTTCCCTGAACTCCTCGCCGCACGGCGCCGGCCGGGAGTATTCACGTAACGCGGCGCGCAAGACGTTCACGCTGGCCCAGCTGAAGGAGGCCATGCACGGCATCGAGTTCCGGGCCACGGAAGCGTTCATCGACGAGATCCCGGCCGCCTACAAGCCGATCGACCAGGTCATGCGCGACGCCGCCGATCTGGTGAAGGTGCGGCACCGGCTGCGCCAGCTGGTCAATGTCAAGGGGGATTAGCCCCGAAATTCCACGGGCCCGCGCGCAGGCGGATTTTTGTGGCTGAATGTGACGTTGCATGAACCTGCGTGACCCCGGGTTTCCGCTCCGTTGAACCCCTTTTACGCCAGTCCCTATGGTGAATCCATGAGTACTTCCAGGCCGGGCATGACCCGCATTGTGGCCGGCGAAAGCCAGACGCCCAAGCGCCGCCGCGCCCTGGAAGTTGCGCTGGCTGTCGGGCTCGTCCTGCTGATCAGTGTGGGCGCTATTGTTGCGTCGGCCGTGGCCCGGGATTCCAATGCCTCGGCGGCCCCTGCGGCAGGCACGCCGGCAGCCGAGCTGAAGCTGGGTTACTTCGGGAACATCACGCACGCCCCGGCGCTGGTTGGCGTCAAGCAGGGCTTCATCGCGAAGAACCTGGGCAACACCAGGCTCAGCACGCAGGTGTTCAACGCCGGTCCGGCCGCCATCGAGGCACTGAATGCCGGCGCGATTGACGCCACGTACATTGGCCCGAACCCCGCCATCAATTCGTTCGTCAAGAGCAAGGGCGAGTCCGTCAGTGTGATCGCCGGGGCAGCCTCGGGCGGTGCGCAGCTGGTGGTCAAGCCGGAGATCAAGACCGCGGCCGACCTCAGGGGCAAGACCCTGGCCTCCCCGCAGCTGGGCGGTACCCAGAGACGTGGCGCTGCGCGCCTGGCTGGGCAAGCAGGGTTACAAGACCAACACCGACGGCGGCGGGGACGTTGCCATTAACCCCACCGAAAATGCGCAGACCCTGAAGCTGTTCCAGGACGGCAAGCTCGACGGCGCGTGGTTGCCCGAGCCGTGGGCGTCCCGCCTGGTGCTCCAGGCCGGTGCCAGGGTCCTGGTGGACGAGAAGGACCTGTGGGACGGCTCGCTGACCGGCAAGCCCGGCGAGTTCCCCACCACCATCCTGATCGTTAACAAGAAGTTCGCCGCGGAGCACCCGCAGACCGTGGAAGCCCTGCTCAAGGGCCACGTCGAGTCCGTGAAGTGGCTCAACGACACCCCGGCCGCCGAGAAGGCCGCCGTCGTCAACGCCGCCCTCAAACAGGACGCCGGCAAGGCACTGGCACAGAACGTCATCGACCGCTCGCTGAAGAACATCGTTTTCACGGTGGACCCGCTGGCCGGAGCGTTCAAGAAGCTGCTCCAGGACGGTGTGGACGCCGGTACCACCAAGAAGGCCGACCTCAACGGACTCTTCGACCTCCGGGCGCTGAATTCAGTGGCCACCGAAAAATCCACAGCTGCAGGGCTGGGCCAGGACTAGCCCGGCCCGCATCTGCGCCGCATTCAACGCACCACGAACAAAGGACGGGACCATGCCAGTCGTACTGGAAAACCTGGGCAAGCGCTTCGGCGAAGGCGCCCCGGTGCTGGACGACGTCAACGCCACCATCGGCAAGGGCGAGTTCGTCGCCCTCCTCGGTGCGTCCGGCTGCGGCAAGTCCACCCTGCTGAACATCATGGCCGGACTGGAGCTCCCGACGTCGGGCGCCCTTGAAGTGCCCAGCGACGGCGCCGCGTTCATGTTCCAGGACTCCGCCCTGTTCCCATGGCTCACCGCCCGCGAGAACGTCGAGCTGGCACTGAAGCTGCGCGGCGTCGGCAAGGCCGAGCGGCGCGTCAAAGCCGCAGAGCTGCTGGACCTGGTCCACCTCGCCGAAGCCGCGGACCGGCGCCCGCATGAACTGTCCGGCGGCATGCGCCAGCGCGTGGCCCTGGCCCGCTCGCTCGCGCAGGACCGCCAGCTGCTGCTGATGGATGAGCCGTTCGCGGCCCTGGACGCCATCACCCGCGACCTGCTGCACGACGAACTTGAGCGCATCTGGAAGGAAACCGGACGCACCATCGTCTTTGTGACCCACAACGTCCGCGAGGCGGTCCGCCTGGGCCAGCGCGTCCTCCTGCTCTCCTCCCGGCCCGGCCGCGTGGTGCAGGAATGGGAAGTCACCGAAGAACACCGTACCGACGCCGGTCTTGCCGGACAGCTGACCGGGGTCATCACCGCCCGGCTGCGAGAGGAGATCCGCCGCCATGCCAAGTAACCCATCTCCGGTGGCCGAGTCGCCCGAGGCGACCGAAACCCCGCTGGTTGCGCCCGTCGAAAGCCACGGGTCGGCTGGCGCTTCCGCCGCCGAAAAGGTGCACGCCGCGCTGACCCGGTCCTCGACCGGCTCGGCCGACCTGCGTGAACTGGAGTCCGGGCTGGACTCGCTGCAGTCGGACGCGGTCCGCAAGGCCCGGGTCGACTGGAGCCGGATCCTGCTTCCGGTCGCCGCCGTCGTGGTGCTCATCATCATCTGGCAGTTCTACGTCTCGCTGGGTCTCAAGCGGCGTGACCAGGTGCCCGGCCCCATGGATGTGCTGGAGCAGTTTGGCACCCTGTGGGCTGAGGGTTCGCTGCAGGAAGCCGTCTGGACCTCGCTGCAGCGCGGCCTTCTGGGCTTCCTGATCAGCGTCGCCATCGCGACGCCGGTTGGCCTGCTCCTGGCCCAGGTGGCGCCGCTGCGCCGGGCGTTCGGGCCGCTGATCTCGGGCCTGCAGGTTCTGCCGTCCGTTGCGTGGGTCCCGGCCGCCATCATCTGGTTCGGCCTCACGGATGCCACCGTGTACTTCGTGGTGTTCATGGGCGCGATCCCGTCGATCATCAACGGCCTGATCTCCGGCGTGGACCAGATCCCGCCGCAGTACCGCAGCGTGGGCACGGTCCTCGGCGCCTCGCGGCTGCAGATGGCCGTGCAGATCATCCTTCCGGCAGCGCTGCCGGGCTACCTCGGCGGCCTTAAGCAGGGCTGGGCCTTCTCCTGGCGTTCGCTCATGGCCGCGGAAATCATCGCCGTGGGCGGCACCATCGGGTTCGGCCTCGGCTCCATGCTGAACCAAGGCCGCGACCTCGCCGACATGACGATCGTGATGTCCGCGATCCTCCTCATCCTGGCCGTGGGCATCCTGATCGAACTGCTGGTGTTCGCGCCGATCGAGAAGCGCCTCCTCCAGCGCCGCGGGCTGCTCGCAGGCAGCACCCGCTAGGCACCTCCCGACTGAACAGGAAAGCCCGACGGCGGTAGTCGCCGTCGGGCTTTCGGCTTTCCGGAGGTTAGCCGCGCGTCAAGGTCCCGCAGCCGTGGACTTCGAAGCCCTTGGCCCACGACGGAATGGTCACGACGATCCACCCGGACGGGATGTCGTTGTCATAAATTTCGTCAAAGGTTCCGGTAAACCCGCTCAAGGTTTCCCAGTAGCAGAAGTCCTCCGACGCGAATCCGTAGTACGTTCCCGGCAGGATGTCGATCCCCACCCGGTAGGTCCCGTCCCTGGTGATGCTAGTGGCCCTTGCCCCGGTTGAAGGGACAGTGGTCCAGGCTCCACAGCCATCGCTTTCGAAGCCAACGTCACCGGGAAGGATCTGGACATAGGTCACACCTGAGACGATGTCGTTCGCGTTGATGTCACTTACGTTTCCCGAGAACCCGCGAAGACGTGCCCAGTAGCAAAAGGATCCGCCGGTGGACTTGTACAGCCCCGGCTTGATCTGCGTTCCCACCCGGTACGTGCCGTCGCCGCGAAGGACCGTCACTGCCCAGACCGGCAGCTTCAGCGCCGGGCTCATCGTGACCCTCGTGTCCGAGTAGATGAGGCTGGCGGAGACGCGGACCGTGATGGAGCGGCCGTTGTCCGCGGCGGTGAGCCGGTAGGTGCGGTAGCGCGCGCCCGAGATTGCGGCGCCGTTGCGGTACCACTGGTACGCGTAGGCCGACGGCGCGGGGGAGTAAGTGCCGGGATTGGCTGTGAGGACAGAGCCCGAGGAGGTAGCCCCGGTGATGCGCGGCGCCGTCTTCAGGTTGATGAGCGCCCTGCCAACGGTGACTGCGGCGGTGGTAACCGACCGCGTCGCATAGCCAGGCTTGGAGACCGTGACCTTCACGTTCACCCGTGAGCCGATGTAACTCGCGTTGAAATACAGCGCGTACCCAGTGCCGCCCTTGATTGCTACGCCGTTCCGGTACCACTGGTAGCGGATGGTGGTGCCGGCGGGCCAGCCCTGGGACACCTTCACGGTGTTGCCGTATCGGTGGGTTCCCACGACGGTCAGGGGCTTGGTGGCAGCGATGCTCCCTGCCGCAATGATGCGTGCGGCGGAGAAGCGGTCAACGGTGACGAAGCCGGCTTTGGTTGCCCGCACCCGCACCTTGAGCGCCTTGGCGTAGTCGGCCGCGGCCGTGGTGTAGGTGCGGCCGACAGCGCCGGCGATGGCCGCCGTTCCGCGGTACCACTGGTAGGACAGCACGGCACCGCCGGGAGCCCAGGTTCCTGCGTTCGCCGTCTGCACCTGGCCAACACGGGCGGTTCCGCTGACGGTGGGCACGGGCGCCGTTGCGAAGGTGGCGGAGACGCCGGTGGCCTGGACGGAAGAGAGTTCCACCGAGGTGAAGCCCGGAGCGGACAGGGTCACCTTGGCCCACAGTTTCTGTCCGACGTCGGCCACTGTGACGGTGTAACGCGCGGTGGTGGCCGCTCCGATGGCCAAGGTGCCGCGGAACCACTGGTAGGCCAGCGCTCCCTGGCTGGCGGAGTTCTCCCACTGCGGAGTGCCTACCGACAGCTCCTGGCCGACGGCGGGCGTGCCGGTAACGCCGTTGCTCCAAACAACTCCGGTGAAGGCCGCCGGGCGGACAGTAACGGCCGCGGCTGATACCTCGGTGTCGGGAGCCTGGGCCTCCGATGACGCCACATAGTGAGCTGGACGCTCTTGCCTGCCATGGACGGGACGATGTTCAGTACATCCGGTTCGCCGACCACGTGGCCGGCGGTCTGGACCGGAACGCCGTCGATGATCCAGCTGTACTGGATCCAGCCGGCCCCGTTCCACTGACCACCCATGGACGTGAGCGTGCCGCCGACGACGGGGTCGCCCTCAATAACCGGAAGGCTGACGTTTTCCGGAGCGGCAGACGCCGTCTCCGTGGGCACTGTTTCCGCGGGTGTCACCTCGGCGGGCACTGTTTCCGTCGGCGTGGCTTCCGCCGACGGCTCTCCAGCAGGATCCACGGGTGCCGGATCCGCGGGTGCCGGATCCGCGGGTGCCGAGTCAGCGGGAGCCGGTGCCGGCTCCGTAACAGTGCCGGTTTCCATCGGCAGCGCCTGTGCTGCCGGAGCCATCAGAAGTCCGGCAAGCAGCGCGATGCTCCCGGCTGTGGCGATGCTCCTGGTCAGAAAACCAGGGCGCGTCCGCGTACGGACGTTTTCGTGCAGAGACAACGAGTGTCCTTCCCCCATGTTGAGACCGATCGGTGAATCCGATCGGAGTTATTGTAGGGCTCGGCACAGACAATTCCGGTGCATCAACCCCGTGCCGGAGCACCGCAGGATTGTTGTCGCAATGTGACGCAGCGTTACCTTGCGTGAACTGGTGTTTCCGCGCCGTTGGCCGGGCCCGTAACACAGCCCTACCGTTGATCCATGGCAATTCAGGACATTTACCCCACGGCGCTGCGCCTCCTCGGCCGCCCCGTGCTGGTGGTGGGCGGCGGACGCGTTGCTGCGCGCCGCGCGAAAGGCCTGCTCGACGCCGGTGCACGCGTCACCGTTGTCGCCCCCGAGGCTACCGCCGCGGTCCGCGAACTCGCCGACGCCGGCCTGCTCACCTGGGAATCCCGCACCTACCGCTCCGACGACGTCGACGGCGTCTGGTTCGTTCAGACCGCCACCGGCGATCCGGCCGTGGACACGCTGGTGGCTTCCGACGCCGAGGCGCAGCGGGTCTGGTGCGTCAACGCCTCCGACCATGAGTCCTCCGCAGCCTGGACGCCCGCCGTCGCCGTGGTGGACGACGTTAAGATCGCCGTCAACGCCGGGGGAGACCCGCGCCGTGCCATGGCCCTGCGCGACGCCGTCGCCACCGCCCTGGAGTCAGGGGACCTGCCGCTGCGCCGTCGCCGTATTTCGAAGGACAGTGCCCACCGTGGATCGGTCGCCCTTGTCGGCGGCGGCCCCGGCGACACCGGCCTCATCACCGTCCGCGGCCGCCGGCTGCTCGGCCAGGCCGACGTCGTGGTCGCCGACCGCCTCGGCCCCCGCGAACTGCTCAACGAGCTTGCCCCGGACGTCCGCGTCATCGAGGTCGGCAAGACACCGGGCCACCACCCCGTGCCGCAGGCCGAGATCAACCGGATCCTCGTCGAAGAGGCGCTCCGGGGCCACCGTGTGGTGCGACTCAAGGGCGGCGACCCCTACGTCCTGGGCCGCGGCGGCGAGGAAGCAGAATTCTGCCGCCAGCACGGTGTCGAGGTGGAAGTGGTTTCCGGAGTGACCTCCGCGATTTCCGTCCCCGCGGCTGCCGGCATCCCGGTCACGCACCGCGGTCTGGCGAAGGGCTTCAGCGTGGTCACCGGCCACGAGGAACTGTCCGAGGTCCCGGCCCGTGCGGACCACACAGTGGTGCTCCTCATGGGCGTTGGCCAGCTCCGCGAATCCGCGTCCGCCCTCGGCAAAGCCGGCCTGCCCGGTGACACACCAGTTGGTATTGTTGAAAACGGCTACCTGCCGGACCAGCGCGTCACCATCGGCACCCTCGGCACCATCGCCGACCAGGCCGAGGCCGCCGGCGTCGCCAATCCTGCAGTGATCGTCATCGGTGACGTTGTCCGCGTCAGCCCCTTCGCGCCGTCGCACTTCAAAACCGCTGACTACAGCACCACCAGCCCCAACAAGCCCCGCACAAGCACCACCCGCGTTCTCACCCCCTAGCCCCCGAGTCCCAACTGGCTGGCAGTTGTTGTCGTTTTGAGCCCTCAAAACGACAACACATGCGAGCTAGTTGGGTGGGACCGAAGAAAAGGAACACAGCCGTGTCAACCAGCACCACCGTAGGAACCGCCGCCCGCCCGTTGCGTGTGGCCGTCATCGGATCCGGCCCGGCCGGCGTCTACGCAGCGGACATCCTCACCAAGAGCGAGGCCGTCAAAAGCGGCGAGCTGACCGTGAGCATCGACCTCTTCGACCGCTACCCGGCACCCTACGGTTTGATCCGCTACGGAGTGGCCCCTGACCACCCGCGCATCAAGGGCATCGTCAACGCCCTGCACAAGGTCCTGGACCGCGGCGACATCCGCTTCTTCGGCAACGTTGACTACGGCACGGACCTCTCCATCGAGGACCTTCAAACACACTATGACGCCGTCATCTTCGCCACCGGCGCCATCAAGGACGCCGACCTGAACATCCCGGGCATCGAACTCGAAGGCTCCTTCGGCGGCGCCGACTTCGTCTCCTGGTACGACGGCCACCCGGACGTTCCCCGCGAATGGCCGCTGGACGCCAAGGAAATCGCCGTGATCGGCAACGGCAACGTGGCCCTCGACGTGGCCCGTGTCCTCTCCAAGCACGCCGACGACCTCCTGGTCTCCGAAATCCCGGACAACGTCTACGCCGGCCTGAAGGCATCACCCGTCACCGACGTCCACGTCTTCGGCCGCCGCGGCCCCGCCCAGGTCAAGTTCACCCCGCTGGAACTGCGCGAGCTGTCCCACTCCAAGGACGTGGACATCATCCTGTACCCGGAGGACTTCGAGTTCGACGAGGAATCCGACCGCCAGATCCAGACCAACAACCAGACCAAGACCATGGTCGGAACGCTCACCAACTGGATCGCCGAGCAGCCCGAGGACCTTTCCGAGCTCAAGGCCTCCCGCCGCCTGCACCTGCACTTCCTGCACAGCCCGGTGGAAAT
The DNA here is from genome assembly GCF_040546765.1 of Arthrobacter sp. OAP107. Classification (NCBI taxonomy): domain Bacteria; kingdom Bacillati; phylum Actinomycetota; class Actinomycetes; order Micrococcales; family Micrococcaceae; genus Arthrobacter; species Arthrobacter sp. OAP107. Next base: position 1,050,086 of record NZ_JBEPOK010000001.1, read on the forward strand.
TTACGACGACGCCGAGAACCCCGGGCGCGTCAGCGGCATGAAGTTTGAGCGCACCGAACTGGACGGCACAGGCAACGCCCGTGGCACCGGCGAGTACATCGACTACCCGGTCCAGGCCGTCTACCGGGCCATCGGCTACTTCGGTTCCGCCCTGCCCGAGATCGAGTTCGACCACAAGAAGGGTGTCGTCCCGAACGCCGGCGGCCGGGTCCTGGACGCCTCCGGCGAGCACGTCCCGGGCATCTACGCCACCGGCTGGATCAAGCGCGGACCCGTCGGCCTCATCGGCCACACCAAGGGTGACGCCCTGGAGACGGTGACCTTCCTGCTGGAAGACCGCGAGAACCTGCCGGTTGCCGAGGCACCTGCTGCCAGCGCCGTCGTCGACCTGCTCGAAAGCCGCGGCGTGGAATACACCACCTGGGAAGGTTGGCTGGCACTGGACGCACACGAGCTCGCCCTGGGCGCCGAGGCCACCGCTGCCGGCGGCTCGCACGGCGTTGAGGTTGTGCGTGAGCGCATCAAGGTGGTGCCGCGCGAGGACATGGTCTCCATCTCCCGCGACGGGATCGCCGCCAGCGTCTAGCTCCTTAAGGCAAAGGGGGCCCTCACCCGCCGGGTGTGGGCCTCCTTTGGTTTAAGCTCCCGCGCCCCCGGCGGCCATGAGTTCGAGCCGCTGCAGGGTTTCGCGGTTGCGGACCGTGATGACCGGGCCGCGCAGGGCCCTCGGCACGGCCAGGCCGGGCCCGCGGACGGCGTCCTCCATCATCGTCACGCGGCACTGCTCGCCCAAGTCCTCGAGGGTGATGACCACCTTGGCCTCGCCGATCGGCCAGCCGCGCGCAATCAGTTCCAGCCGCTTACCCGGATCGGCCGCTGTCACCTTGGTTGAGTCATTTATGAGCAGCGGCCAGGCGCCCACCGAGTGGTGGAGCTGGGCGCCCACCTCCGGCCAGCGGGCGTCCACGTCGCGGATTCTCGAGGCACCCACCACCCAGCCGGAGTAGAGCCACCCGTCCGCGATCACTGTCCAGACTGCCGATGCCGGTGAATTGAAGACCTGCGTGACGGTTGACATGGTGTTCCTTTCGTCGGCCAAACCCTGACGCCGGGAGGCGGAGGTCTGGTCTGCAGCTGTGAACCTGGCGGGATCCGGGCCGCCGATGATGCGGGCTGCGGGGCGTCGGGCGGCCCGGTACGAACGCTCCCGGAGCCGGCGGGCCCAGGGGTAGGTTCCGGCGCCGGGCAGGGGGTGCTTCAGCGGATCGAACCGGATGGCCGTGTCCCCCGCGGCAGCGTCCCCCGGGGCGGTGGCAGTGGCGGCTGCTCTCAGGTGCAGCAGGCCGGCCTGCACCCACAGGCCTGCCGGGCTGGCGTACGACAGCGCCAGGGTCCAGTCTCCCGTCGCCAGCGACTCCTTGAAGTTTCCTCCGGTGTCTGCCCGGCCGGTCGCACGCCCGGGCAGAGACAGCGTGCGCAGCCCCAGGAGGACAGGGCCGTTGGCACCCTTGTACGGCATCAGCGTGGTGAACCTGGCAGTGCCAACATCCAGCTTGGGCAGCAGCATGTAACGGCCCGGCACGCCCCAGCCGGTCGAAGCGAACAGGACATCCCCGACGTCGGCACTGTCGCCGGAGGCGTCAAAGTCACCGGCGCCGCCGGCACCGAGAGAACCGGCGCGGCTGGAAGTGTCGGAAGCGGGAGAAATCCGCAGCGCCAGGCCCAGAATGTCCGGTAGCGATTCAGGAAGCCCCACCGACCGGGAAAACCGCCCGCGCACCTGGCAGGTTCCGGCGTCGTCGAGCCAAGAGATCCCGCTGGCTCCCGGGAGTCCGGCAGCAGCGCGCCCCGCGGCGCCCGTGAGGACGAGTTCGCCGACCAGGCTGATGCCCCGCGGATGGATGGGGCGGACGGGGCGCACGGCCTTGACGGCCCGGAACGCGGCAGCGAAAGCACGCCCGGCGAGGTCGGCCGTGCGGTTGGAGGTCCGGTTCGGCGCCCCCGCCGGATCGCCGCTGAATCGTCTTTTCATGCTTCGCCTTCCCATGACCAGACCTTTCCCATGGCTACATCCTGCCGAACTTCGACCGGACCAGCGCGAAGATCCCGTAGCAAATGAAGCCTGCACCGATGGCAAACAGCAGGTAGGGCCCGTACTCGTGGTCGCGGAGGGCCTTCAGGCTGCCGTCGAGACCCGTGGATTCTTCGGGGGTGTGCTTGGCGGCGGCGATGGCGAAAAGCAGCCCCGCGAGGAACAGTGCGATGCCCTTCGCCACGTGGCCGGTCACGCCCAGCGAATCGATGAGTTTGCCCCGGCGGGTGCCGTCAAAGTGGAAGAGCTCCTCCTTGAACCCCCGCCGGAAGCCCTTCACCACAAAGTAGATGCCCACGCCTATGACGGTCAGGCCCAAGGCACTGAGGATCACGCCGCCAAAGGGATTGGTGAGCAGGGCCGCGCTTACGTCCCTCGTTGACTCGCCGGAGTCGCCGCGAAGCCCCACCGCAAAGCCGCCGAAACTGAGCCCGACGCTGCCGTAGGCGATTGCCAGGAACCCGGAGGAGATCAGCTTCCCGATCCGTTCCTTGCGGCGCAGGTGGCGGGCCCGGAGGGTGGCCTCGCTGAGCTGCCAAAGGGAGAGCCCGGCGCACCCGACCATGCCGGCCCACATGAGTGCCGGGCCCCAGGGGTTGGCGGCCAGCTGTTCGATGGCGCCCGTGGGCTCGGCCTCGCCGGGATGCCCGAAGGCCAGGGCAATCGCGATGACGCCCACGATGATGTGCAGCAGGGCCATGACAGCGAAACCGGAACGCGCGACGACGTCGAGCGCCTTGGTGTTCGATGCAGCCTCAGCGGCGTCGGCCGCCTCGCTGATCGTCGAATCGTTGTCCGTCATGCCCTCCGGTTTAACCGTTCCGTTTAGCCGTTCATCGGCCCTTCTGCATGGATGCGCTCCGAGCCTTCGCCCACGAGTTTTACCGTGCAACGCACCACGAGGTCGTCGGGTGCGGTGTCAATGTCGACGAGTGCGTCGCCAGCGCTGAGGACGGTGAATACTTCCGAGCCGGCCTCCACGTCGAAGCCCTTGCTCTTGGCGGCCTGCGTTGCGTTGGCCAGCGCCTCGCCCTTCAGCCTGTCCACATATGCCTGGTCGTCCTCGCGTTCGGAGTCGCCGAATGCCCAGCCGAACAGTGTTCCTGTTGATCCCATGGCGTTGATTTTACGCACAGAACCGTTGATATTACGGGCTACCGTAACGTTAGTAAGTGTGCTTACCATGTGGGGACCATGTCTTTGGTGCGGCTGGCGGGCATCTGAACCTCGGGCCCGCGAAAGCCACTGTTCCGGATTGAACCTCTTGCACTAGGAAGGACATCATGGCTGGAAATCTTTTTGCGCGGTCTGTTCACGACCTCACGGCAGCGGCCTGGTTTGGCGGCTCGCTGATGGGCGCCATCGGCCTGAACGGGGCCACTGCGGAGGCGAAGGACCCGGCCGAGCGTACGCGGCTCTCAAGCCGCGGCTGGATGAAATGGGCGCCGGTCCAGACGGCCGCCTTCGCAACGCACCTGCTGGCGGACCTGTTCATCGCGCTGGAAAACAGGGACAGGATCGCAAGCCAGGAGGGCGTGGCCCGGGACACCGTTTACAAGACGGCCGTCACGGTGGCGGGCGCTGCCGTGACCCTGTATGCGGGGGTGCTGGGGAAGAAAGTGGACAAACTGGCCGATGAAGGTGCCAAGGGCGCCACCGAGCCGCGGTCCGGTTCTTCGGCAAAGCTGCAGTCGGCGCAGAGGCAGTTGAAGGTGCTGCAATGGGCCATCCCCGCCTTCGCCGCCTCGGTGATCGTCCTCGGTGCCAAGCACGGCGAGATGCAACGGCCCAAGAATGTTTTCAAGGGACTGCGCTGACGGGTTCTTCCTAAACCAATAACGCACCATGGCGGCCGGGCACCCAAGTGCCCGGCCGCAGTGCTCGGTTCACCTCCGCACCGCTGAGTTTCTACGGGCTGGCTGTCCGCCGGCGGCAAGTTTGGGTTCATGTCCTGGAGGTGCGGATTCTCGGCGGTCCACACCTGGATGATGGCCCACGCCACGGCTGTCAGCGGAACGGCCAGCACTGCGCCGATGATGCCCGCCAGGATGGTCCCCGCCGTCAGGGCCATGAGGATGACGAGGGCGTGGAGCTGCAGGGACTTGCCCATGACGACTGGCTGGAGCAGGTCGCCTTCGAGCTGGTTCACGGCGATGACCACCGCCACCACCGGGCCGTTGGCAACCAGTGCCACCAGGGCGGCGAGGATCCCGGCAACCGTGGCCCCGACCAGAGGAACGAACGCGCCGATGAACACGATGATGGCCAGCGGAATGGCCAGCGGCACCTGCATGATCAGCAGGGCGGCGCCGATTGCTGCGGTATCCGCCAGTGCCACAATGGCAGTGCCGCGGACGTAGCCGCCCAGAACCTCGAGGGTCCGCTTGCTCACCCGCCGAAGCCTGGCTTCCCGTTCCCCGGAGAATGGCCGCAGAAGGAAGTTCCAGATCCTCGCCCCGTCCTTGAGGAAGAAGAACAGGATCACCACCATGAGGCTGGCGCCGGCCAGAAACTCCGTGACCACGGAGAGGCCGGTGATGGCGCCCGACCGGACCTGGCTGCTCGTGGCGAACTGGACGGCGCCCTCCCTGGCCTGGTTCAGCTGCTCGCGGTCAACGGGAACCGGGCCGGAGAGGAGGAGGCTTTCAAGTTCGTCGAGGCCCTCGGAGGCCTGCTGGACCAGCTCGCCCCACTGGCTGCGGACCGAGAAATAGATCACGGTGCCGACGCCCGCCAGCAGAAGCAGCAGGGCCGCGAATGCCACCGCCGTGGCAGCTCCGCCGGGCAGTCCGCGGCGGCGCAGGAGGTTGACGAACGGCCCGATGGCGGCGGCGAGGATCAGTGCGATCAGCACCGGAATGACGAGCAGCCGGACCTGCAAAAGGCCGTAGACGGACACGGCCGCCACGGCAAGGACCAGCAGGATCTGGCCGCACCGGATTCCCACCCTTCCCAGGTTGTCGGACCACAGCTCCCGGGCCGGCTTATGCTCCGGCTGCCGGGCAGCCCGGCGCGGCGAGTTGGGACCGGACATAAGCCGTTGGGCCGGATCCTGCTCGGACACTGGATCCTGCTCGGACAGGCGGGCTGTTCGGGCCATGGGAACTCCTACTCATCAGATCAATCAGTCGACTGGCTTGATTAGTAAGCCTACTGACCTTTTTCTGTTGAGGCGAAAGCCCGTTATTCCGCCAGCCACTCCGCGCAGGAGTTGAGGTTCCGGAGCACGCTGGCCACGGCAGCGTCGCCGTCCTGCGCTTCGATAGCGTTCACGAGCTCGCCGTGGCCCGCGTCCGGCAGGCCGTTGAAACCGGCGCGCCGGTGCTGCTTCAGAAGATCGGCGTGGAACACGTCGCCGAAGCTGACGTAGAGCTCGTGCAGTAGGGGATTGCCGGAGGCCTGCGCCACCCGCTCGTGAAAGCCCCAGTCGGCGCGGGCCCATCGCGCGAAGTCTTTGGCGTGCCAGGCCTCCCCGCGTTCGGTGAGCAGCGCGCGCATGGCGGCGACGTCGTCGGCCGTTGCATGCCGGGCGGCGAGGCGGGCCGCCTGCGTGTCCAGCCCCACGCGGACCTCGAGGACGTGCACGTCCGTGTGTTCCTTGTAGAGCCGCCGGGCGGCCCCGGAAATCTCGCTGGTGGCCCGGACGTAGGTTCCGTCGCCGCGGCGGACCTCGAGCATCCCGCTGTGGGCCAGCGCCTTAACAGCTTCCCGCAGCGTCCCGCGGGATACGCCCAGCCCTGACATGAGCTCGGTCTCGGAGGGTATGCGCTGCTGTAGCGGCCACTCGCCGGTCTGGATCATGCCACGGAGTTTGGCGGTGACTTCGTCCGTCAGCGGCGGGCGGTGCGACGTGCTCAGGGTCATGGCGTCTTATTCTTTCATTCCGGCGGCGCTGCCTGTGCCAGTGGCGCTAACGCCGGCAGCCCGGCCGCTGCTGAGCAGGTGCGCCACGACGATCTGCACCAGGGCTATGACCAGGAGCAGTGCGATCGGCAGGGTCCAGCTGCCCGTCGCGCTGTGCAGCAGGCCCATGCCGAACGGCCCCGCGGTGGCGAGGAGGTAGCCGGTGGACTGCGCGAGCGTGGACAGGGCCGTGGTCTCTGCAGTGTTCCGGCCGCTGCGGCTGATGATCACCATCACCAGGGGGAAGATGCCCAGGCCGAAGCCCAGCAGCACGGCCGGGACAACGGCCAGTGAAACGGGAAGGACAAGAAGCGCGGCAATGCCTGCCGTCATGGTCACAGTGGCCAGGTAGACGGCGGGACGCAGCATCCGCGGGCGGGAGCCGATGGCGATCAGCGTCATGCCGGCAGGGACGGAGACCAGCTGCATGACGCCGAACATGAGGGCGCTGTCCGCGGGGCTGAGCCCCATGGTGGTGAGCATGTAAGGGAACCAGCTGAGCAGCGCATAGGCGAGCAGTGCCTGCAGGGTGAAGATGCCCGTGAGCAGCAGCCCTGTCTTGGTGCGCAGCAGCGGCCACGGGGACACGTGTCCGGCCGTCTTCCGCACGGTGTTGCGGTGGGCGTGCAGCGTCACGGGCAGGAAGCCCAGGAAAGCAGACAGGGCGAGGATCCCTATGGTGCCCAGCCCGGCCGACGGCGACCCCAGCAACTGCGACAGCGGGACCACCACCACAGCCATGACCGTGGCGCCGCTGGTCATGGTTACCGTGTAGACGGCCGTCATGAGCGAGGTGCGCGCGGCAAAGTGCTCCCGGATGAAGGACGGCATGGACACGTTGCAGACGGCCAGGCCGGACATCCCAACCACCGTGCCCACCACCAGCATGCCGGTGGTGGGAATGCCCCGGACCAGCAGCCCGCCCGCCAGCATGCCGAGCGAGAGCAGGATGGCCTTCTCGACGCCGAGCTTCCCGGTCAGCCAGGACGTTGCCGCCCCCGCCACGGCGAAGCACAGCGTGGGAATGGAGGGGATGAGTGAAGCGACCAGCGGCCCGTAACCCAGAACCTGCTGCAAATCGTGCAGCAGGGCCGAGGCGCCGGTGATGCCGGCGCGCAGGTTCAGGCCGATGAGGACCAGGGCTATGACGCCGGCGACGACGGCGGTTCGCGGCTTGGTCGGGTACGTGGCTGTTGTCGGGGGTGCTGAAGAAGTGGTCGCCATTCCTTAACGTTAGACGTTTGATGTTTGATGTCTAGAACTTTGTGGGGAAACTCTCGCGGGCACCCCTGCCCGGGCATAGACTCGGGCCAGCAGGCGCATTGAGCGCAGCAACCGGCAATGGGAAAGGACGCCGCCCAGCCATGACTGCCGAAGGCCTTGAATCGGAGAAGAAGTACGACGTCGACACCGGCACGGCGCTGCCCGATCTCGCCGCCATCCCCGGGGTGGGCGGCGTGGGTGAACCGCATGATGCTGAACTCGAAGCAGTCTACTTCGACACCGAGGACCTCGTCCTCGCCTCCCGCCGCATCACCCTGCGGCGCAGGAGCGGCGGAACCGATGCCGGCTGGCATGTGAAGCTGCCACCGGAACCTGCATCAGGGTCAGAGGAGGAGCCGGGGCCACGCCGGGAGGTCCACGCCCCGCTGGGCCAGGCCAACGTCGTCCCCGAGAAACTGCTGGCCTACCTGCACGCCTACCTCCGCGGATCGGATCCGGTGCCTGTAGCCCGGCTGAACACCCGGCGCACCACCCATGCACTCTACGGGGACGACGGCGTGCACCTCGCCGACTTCGCCGATGACACCGTGGACGCCGAGCTTCTTCACGGGTCAGGTGAGAAACCGGCAGGCCAGAAGCATCAGTGGCGCGAATGGGAACTCGAGCTGGTTCACGGCCAGCCGGAGGTCTTCAAGGCAGCGGCGCCGGTGCTGGCGTCGGCGGGTGCCCGGCCGTCAGGGCACGAGTCCAAGCTGCGGCGCGTGCTGGGGGAGGCGGCGCCGAAAGCCCCCGCCGCTGCAGAACCTGCAGGCGTTGCAGAACCTGCAGCCGTTGCAGAATCTGCAGGCCTTGCCGCGACTGACAGCACAGTGGGATCTTCCGGAGGGGCGAAGCAGCCCGGGGGCAGGAAACCGGGCAAGAAATGGCCGGCGTCCGCCGTCGTAAGCGAATACCTGGCCGGGCAGATCAGCGAAATCCTGGCCAACGACGCCCGGGTACGGCTGGAGGAGCCGGACGCGGTTCATGCGATGCGCTCGGCCACCCGCCGGGTGCGGTCGGCACTCGCGGTCTACCGGAAGCTGTATGGCAAGGGCGCCGTTGGCCGGCTGCGCGACGAGCTCAAGTGGCTGGGCCGGATCCTCGGCACGCCCCGCGACGCCGAAGTCATGCAGGACCGGCTACGGAAGCACGCGGCGAAGCTTCCGCGGGGTGAGGGGGCCGACGACGTGAAACAGCGGATCGAGCGGGAGCTGGGCACCAGGCTGGACGCCGCCTACCGCAAGGCGCAGGAAGTGCTCCTGACCGACCGCTACTTCCGCCTCCTCGACGACCTCGAAGACTTCCGCGACCACCCGCCCGTCCGCCCGGCCGCTTCCGCACCCGCGCGTAAGGCCGCCCGCAAGCTGGTGGGCAAGTCGGCCAAACGGCTGCGTCGCGCCCACAAGTCGGCTTTGCGGGTCAAGGACGGCGCCGGCGAAAAACCCGGCATGGAGCTCAAAGATGCCACCGCGCACGAAGCCGCGCTGCACCAGGTACGGAAGGACGCCAAACGGCTGCGGCATGCTGCCGAGACCGTGGACCCGGTCTTCGGCCGGCGGGCCGCCAAGCTGGCCAAGGCGGCGCACAAGCAGCAGACGATCCTCGGCGACCACCACGACAGCGTGATGGCGCGGATTTTCCTGGGGAAGCTCGCCGGCGGCCCCGACCTGCCGGAGCCGGTGGATGCGGCCTACGGCTCGCTCCTGAAGCGGGAACAGAAGATGGCAGCCAAGGCCGAAACCAAGTACCGCAAGGCGCACCGGAAGTCCCGGAAGGCCATCCGGCGCGGAGTGGGATAGCGGGGCGGCGGTGGACGAGCAGCCACCACGCCCGGGGGACACAGTCATCAGCCTGGCCCGGGTGGAAGCCGGCATGGTGCTGGAGGTGGGCGGCAAGGCTGCCAATCTCGGTGTGCTCCTGGCGGCAGGGTTGCCGGTCCCGCCCGGATTCTGCGTCACTACCGCCGCATACCGGCAGGTGGCGGCGGCGGCCGGAGTGGATCCTTCCGGGCCGGCGGAACAGTCGCGCAGCAGGCTGGCGTCGGCAGCCGTGCCCGCGGACACCGTCAGCGCCATCCTTGCCGCCTATGCCACCCTGGGCGAAGACGCTCCGGTGGCCGTGCGTTCCTCCGCCACCGCCGAGGATCTGCCCGAAGCCAGCTTCGCCGGCCAGCTGGACACTTACCTCAACGTCGTCGGTACTGACGCGCTGGCGGATGCAGTCCGCCGCTGCTGGGCTTCCCTGTGGACAGACCGGGCGGTGGCCTACCGCGCCGATCACGGGGTAGACCACGGCTCAGTCGGGATCGCCGTCGTTGTCCAGAAGATGGTGGACGCGCAGGTGGCCGGGGTGATGTTCACGGCGAACCCGCTGACCGGCCGGCGGAAGGAAATGGTGATCGACGCCGCGCCCGGGCTCGGCGAGGCGCTGGTAAGCGGGGCTGTGAACCCGGACCATTATCGGGTCGACGCCGCCACAGGGGAGATCCTCGAGCGCAGCCAGGGCTATAAACCTGTCCAGAGCCGGCCCGCCCCGGGCGGCGGGACCCGGCTGGTGCACCGGGAAGGCGGCGCGCGGCAGGCGTGCCTGACGGATGCGCAGGTCCGCTCGCTGGCCAGGGTCGGCGCCCGGGCGGAAGAGCTCTATGGGGAGCCGCAGGACGTGGAATGGGCCATCGATCCGGCCGGCGGGATCCTGGTGGTGCAGTCCCGTCCGATCACCACACTGTTTCCGCTGCCCGAGCCAGACAACCACGATGGCCGCACCCGCGCCTACCTGTGCGCCAGCCTGCTGCAGGGGCTGACCCGGCCGTTGACACCGATGGGCTTGGCGTCCTTCACCCTGATGAGCAACAGTTACCGGTCAGCCGGCGGAGGACCTGCCGCCTACCGTTCCACCCAGGCCGGCATGCGCATGTTTGTCGATGTCACGTCCCTGCTGCGGAGCAAGGGCGGGAGGCGCAGCCTTCGGCGGGCAATGAAGGTGGCTGATGCCAGGTCAGTGGATGTGCTGGCGTACCTGGCCGATGACCCCCGCTTTACCCTCACCAGGGCACCCAGGCTGGCGTCACTGAAAGCGGAGCTCAGGGCCTCGCCGCCCTTTGGCCTGCTTGGGAACGTCCTGCGCGCGATGGCCAACCCCGCCTCCGCGCTGGAACGGGTCAGGGAATCGGACCAGGAGATGGACCGGATGCTGGTGCTGCCGGGGCCGGTCTCCGGCGCCCGGCGGCTGGACTTCGTGGAACGCGTCCTCACCACTGAGATCACGCCCGCCGTGATGCGGGTCCTGCCGCCGGCGGCCGCCGGATACCTCTGGCTGGGCCTGGCCCGGCTGCTGCTGGGCCGGCTGGCGCAGCCCGGCGAACTGCAGGCCGTACTGCGCGGCTTGCCGCACAACGTGACCACCGAGATGGATCTGGAGCTCTGGCGGACGGCCACCGTCATCCGGCAGGACACTGACTCGGTCCGAGCACTGACCGGGGACGATCCGCAGATACTCGCCGGCCGCTACTTTGCAGGAACGCTGCCTGCCGTCTGCCAGGGCGCGTTGAGCAGCTTCCTCGCCAGGTACGGACACCGCGCCGTGGCCGAAATCGACCTTGGTGTTCCCCGGTGGGGCGAGGACCCCGCCCACATCATCAATGTCCTGGCCAACTACCTGAAACTGGCCGACCCGGAGCTCGCACCGGACCGGATCTTCCAGCGGGCCGCCGAAACGGCCGACGCCAAGGTTGCCGAGCTGGCGGCGCGCGCGGCCCGGTCAAGGGGGAAGCTGTACGGCAGGATCGTCGCCCACGGTCTGCGGCGCGCACGGGAAACCGCCGGCATGCGCGAATACCCCAAGTTCCGGCTGATAACGGCCTTCGCCATCCTCCGCGGCCAGCTCCAGCAGGTGGGCGCGGAACTCGCGGATGCGGGCCGGATTGCGGCGCCTGAGGACGTCTTCTTCCTGGACCTTACCGAAGCGCGGGTGGCATTGCGCGGCGCGGACCTGCGCGGACCCGTCGCCGAACGCCGCCGGAGCTACCAGCGGGAACTGCGGCGCCGGCGCATCCCCCGGCTGCTGCTTTCCGATGGCACCGACGTCGAGGCGGCCATGGCCGCGGCCCGCGCGGGGTCGTCGGCCAACGGCAAGCTGCAGCCGGGCACCTTGGCCGGGGCGCCAGCCTCGGCCGGCACCGTGACAGGCAAAGCCAGGGTCGTCCTGGACCCGGCCGGCGCCCACCTTGAGCCGGGCGAAATCCTCGTGGCCCCGTCGACGGACCCGGGCTGGACGCCGCTGTTCATGACCGCCGGGGCGCTGGTCATGGAAATGGGCGGACCCATTTCCCACGGTGCGGTGGTGGCGCGCGAATACGGAATTCCCGCCGTCGTAGGTGTCCCCGACGCAACTGTCCGGATCCGAACCGGGGATACCGTCACCGTGGACGGTGCCGCCGGGACGGTTGTGGTTGACACCTCCCTTGCGTCCGACGGCGTCTCCCGCGCGTCCGACGGCGGCCTCCCGTGAGTCCGGGGCGGCCGGTAGGATCGCGTCATGGAATTCGTCGTGTTGTACAGCCTGCGCAAGGGCGTCGACCGCTCCCGCGTGATGGAGACCTACCCCCGACACAAGGCCTACTACGAGGAGTTCCGCGCCGGCGGTGGCGGGCTCGTCGCGCTCGGCCCGTTCCAGGGCCCTGACCCGGCCGGCTCATCGATGGGCATCTTCACGTCGCGCGAGGACGCCGAACGGTTCATTGCCGGTGACCCGTTCACCACCGAGGGGCTGGCGGAGCCACGGATCCTCGACTGGAATGCAGTGCGTTTCGAGTAAACGCGTCAGCACCAGACGGCAGAGCAGGAGGGCTGTGAGCACTTTCGTTCTTGTCCCGGGCGCCGGGGGAGCGGGCTGGTACTGGCACCGGCTGGTTCCTGAGCTGGAACGGCTGGGGCACCAGGCAATTGCGGTGGATATCCGCGAGGACGATCCAGGTCTGGGCCTGCAGGACTACGCCGACATCGTCGTCGCGGCCACCGGTGACCACCGCGATGTGGTTCTTGTGGGCCAGTCCCTGGGGGCCTTCACGGTCCCGGTTGTCGCGGGGCGGGTGCCGGTGGGGCTCATAGTCCTGCTGAACCCGATGGTCCCGCTTCCGGGTGAGACGCCCGGCGAGTGGTGGGAGGCTACCGGCCAGCCCCAGGCCCTGGCGCTCAATGACAGGCTGAACGGGCGCAGCGGTGATTTTGATGAACGTGTGCACTTCCTGCACGACGTTCCCCCGGAGGTAGTGGCCGCGGGCGCCGGCGAGCAGCGCGCCCCTTCCGGCACGCCCTTCAGGCAGCCCTGCGAAATCGACCGCTGGCCCGACGTACCCACCAAGGTGCTGGTTGGACGCGACGACCGCTTCTTCCCGCTGGACTTTCAACGCCGCGTGGTCCGGGCCCGGCTGGGTCTGGGGATTGAGGAAATCCCGGGCGGACACCTGGTGGCCCTGAGCAACCCGGTTGAGCTCGCAAGCCGGCTGGACGGCTACACCCGCGGCTCGCAGTGACCGGGCTCAGCCGGCGTGCCGCGCGCCCAGCCGGGCGACCGCCAGGGCCAGCCACAGCTGCACCCGGTCGGCGGTGACGGAAGGGTCGTAGCCGGTGAGTTCAGTGATCTGCGCCAGCCGGTAGCGGACCGTGTTCCGGTGCAGGGTGAGCGCCTCGGCGACGGCGGCAACAGAGCCGTTGTTGTTCAGGTAGCTCTCCAGCGTGGCCATCAGTTCGGCGCCGTGGGCGGCATCGAAGCTGCGGAGCGGGTCGAGTGATTCATTCGCCATGTCCGCCAGCGGCACATCCTCGCTGGCCAGCAGCAGGGAGGTCAGGCTGAGCCGTTCAGGCTCATTGACCGGAAGCCCGTGGCTGGCAGCGTCGCGCGCCTCGAAGTAGCTCCACCGCAGGCCGTTCGGTTTGGTGTACGCACCGCCGATGCCGATGGTCGCGTGGATGCCGGCCTCGGCGAGGTGGTCGCTGAGGCTTTTGGCCATCGCCGTGGCGCCGCGTCCGTCGTCGGGCACCACGGTCACCAGGTCCTTTCCGACGACGGCGGTCACCGCGTTCTCGAGCGCCTGCGGCAGTGAGGAGCTGACCAGCTGCTTGTGGTGCGCCTCGGATCCGGCCAGAATCACCACGTTCTTGCGCGTGCTGTTGATACCCGTCCCAGCGAGGCGGCGCTGGGCCTCGCTGGGGTCCAAAGTCCCGTGAATCACATCCTCGAGCACCTGCCCGCAGAGCGCCCGCTCGGACTGGCGCTGCTTGACCATGTTGTTGAGCTCCACGCTGATGAGGTTCTGCGCGTAGCCGATGATGCCGGAATCCTCGAACGGGTGCTTCACCCAGAGCGTGCAGGCATCGCGGCGGCCGGTGGGGATGGGGTAGGTGGTCCAGGAGTCGGCTGACGGCGGTTCGCTGCCGCTGTTGTACAGCTGGGCGGTGAACTGGGTGAGTGCGATCTCGGTGCGCAGCATGCCGCCCAGGTGCCGCAGGAGTTCGGCCAGGCCGCCTCCCGTCAGCAGCGCGCGGGCCAGGATCTGGTGCCCGGCGATGAGCCGCTCAAGCTTCGAATAGTGGTCCGCGGACTGTGCGTCGGCCACGAGCTTGCTGATGGCGATGAACGGGGTGCCGTACGGCACTTCGACCACCGGCAGCCCCCACCGGTTTGCCTCCGCGATCAAAGCCGGCGGAACGGCGTCGTGCGAGAGTCCCACGCCAAAGCCAATGCCCACCGCGCCGGCCCTCTGGACCTGGCGGACGAAGCGCCGCTGTTCGGGCGCACTCTTCATCCGCAGCCCGGTGGTCAGCACCAGTTCGCCGCCGTTGAGGAAGCGCTGCGGGTCCTCCAGCTCGGTGACCGCAACCCAGCGGATGTCCTGGTGCGAAGTGGTCTCCGCCAGGCTGGATTTCTTGAGTCCCAGAGACTGCACGGCCAGCAGCGCCGCGAGGGAAATTGCCATGGGTCAAGGGTAGCCGGCGGCTGGCCGATCGCACTAAAGCACCGGTTCAAGGGTGTGCAGGTGGCTATTCCCCGTGGTGGTGGGCTGGAATAGGCTCGAGTCAGCCGCATCACACCATTCAGGACGAAAGAGGTTGTACACCGTGGTTCAAACCTTGCAGAACTTCATCAACGGAGAGTTCGTCACGCCTGCGGGCACGGGCCTGATCGACATCGTGAACCCTGTGACGGGCGACGTCGTGGCCAAGTCGCCCGTTTCCGTGGCGGCCGACGTCGACGCCGCCATGGACGCCGCCAAGGACGCCTTCAAGTCCTGGAAGCACGTGACCCCCGGACAGCGGCAGCTCATGCTGCTCAAGCTCGCCGACGCCATCGAGGCCAACAGCGACGAACTCGTCGATGCCCAGCACCGCAACACCGGCCAGGTCCGTTCCCTGATCGCCTCCGAGGAGGTCGCCGCCGGTGCCGATCAGCTGCGCTTCTTCGCCGGCGCCGCCCGCATCCTCGAAGGCAAGTCCGCCGGCGAGTACTTCGAGGGCCACACCTCATTCGTCCGCCGCGAGCCGATCGGCGTCGTAGCCCAGGTGGCCCCATGGAACTACCCGTTCCTCATGGCCATCTGGAAGATCGGCCCCGCGCTCGCAGCCGGCAACACCGTGGTCCTGAAGCCGTCCGACACGACGCCCGAATCCACCCTGGTCCTGGCGCGCCTTGCCGCGGACATCCTGCCGGCCGGCGTCCTGAACGTCCTCCTCGGCACCGGCGAAACCGGTGCGCTGATGGTGGAGCACAAGGTCCCGGGCCTGGTGTCCATCACCGGCTCCGTCCGCGCCGGCATCGCCGTCGCCTCGGGCGCGGCGAAGGGCCTCAAGCGGGCGCACCTGGAACTGGGCGGCAAGGCCCCGGCCATCGTCTTCAAGGACGCCGACATCAAGAAGAGCGCCGCGGCCATCGCCGAGTTCGCGTTCTTCAACGCCGGCCAGGACTGCACGGCCATCACCCGCGTGCTTGCTGAGGACTCGGTGCATGACGACCTCGTGGCAGCCATGGTGGAACACACCAAGACCCTGCACACGGGCTCGCAGAACGACGAGGACAACTACTACGGCCCGCTGAACAACGTCAACCACTTCAAGGCGGTCAGCGCCGTCGTCGATTCGCTGCCGGCACACTGCCGGATCGAAACCGGCGGCCACCGTGCCGGCGAGAAGGGGTTCTTCTTCGAGCCCACCATCATCACCGGCGCCCAGCAGACGGACGACATCGTGCAGAAGGAAACCTTCGGCCCGGTCATCACCGTGCAGAAGTTCAGCACGGAGGCCGAGGCAGTGGAGCTGGCGAACGACGTCGAGTACGCGCTGGCGTCCAGCGTCTGGACCAGTGACCACGGCACGGCCATGCGCCTGAGCCGCGATCTTGACTTCGGTGCGGTCTGGATCAACACGCACATTCTCCTCACCGCCGAAATGCCCCACGGCGGCTTCAAGCAGTCCGGCTACGGCAAGGACCTCTCCATGTACGGCGTCGAGGACTACACGCGCATCAAGCACGTCATGTCCGCGCTTGACGCTTAAATCCTTGACGCAAAGAAAGGCCAATCTTATGACCACCACCGCCAACGAAATCACCTACCGCCTTGAACAGAAGCGCCGCGTCCAGGCCGACTTCCCGGGCCCCAAGTCCGTGGCCCTGACCGAACGCCGCAAGGCAGTGGTCGCCGCCGGCGTCGCCTCCAGCGTTCCGGTCTACGTCGCAGACGCCGACGGCGGCATCATCCACGACGTCGACGGCAACTCCTTCATCGACCTCGGCTCGGGCATCGCGGTGACCAGCGTCGGCGCGTCCGATCCCGCCGTCGTCGGTGCCGTGAAGGAGGCCGTGGAGCACTTCACCCACACCTGCTTCATGGTCACCCCCTACGAGGGCTACGTCGCGGTCGCCGAGCAGCTGAACAAGCTCACCCCGGGCACCCACGAGAAGCGCACCGTCCTCTTCAACTCGGGTGCCGAAGCCGTGGAAAACGCCATCAAGGTGGCCCGCCTGGCCACCGGCCGGGACGCCGTCGTCGCTTTTGACCACGCCTACCACGGCCGCACCAACCTGACCATGGCCCTGACCGCCAAGGCCATGCCTTACAAGACCAACTTCGGCCCGTTCGCGCCGGAGGTCTACCGCATGCCCATGAGCTACCCGTTCCGCGAGGAAAACCCGGAGATCACCGGTGCCGAGGCCGCCAAGCGCGCCATCACCGCAATCGAGAAGCAGATCGGCGGCGACCAGGTGGCCGCCATCATCATCGAACCGATCCAGGGCGAGGGCGGCTTCATCGTCCCAGCCGCTGGCTTCCTGCCGGCGCTGTCCGCCTGGGCCAAGGAAAAGGGCATCGTCTTCATCGCCGACGAGGTCCAGTCCGGCTTCTGCCGCACCGGCGAATGGTTCGCCGTGGACCACGAGGGCATCGTTCCCGACATCATCACCATGGCCAAGGGCATCGCCGGCGGCATGCCGCTGTCCGCCATCACCGGCCGCGCCGACCTGCTCGACGCCGTCCACCCGGGCGGCCTTGGCGGCACCTACGGCGGCAACCCGGTGGCATGCGCCGCCGCGCTGGCCTCCATCGGTTCCATGCAGGAGTACGATCTCAACGCCCGCGCCAAGCACATCGAGGAACTCTCCTTCGGAAAGCTTCGCGAGGTGGCCTCCGAAGTTTCCGTAATCGGCGACATCCGTGGCCGTGGCGCCATGCTGGCCATCGAGCTGGTCCAGGCCGGTTCGAAGGAGCCGAACCCGGAGCTCACCAAGGCCGTTGCCGCCGCCTGCCTCAAGGAGGGCGTCATCATCCTGACCTGCGGAACCTACGGCAACGTCATCCGCCTGCTGCCGCCGCTGGTCATCAGCGACGAGCTGCTGCTGGACGGCCTGGAGGTGCTCGCCGCGGCCATCAAGGCCAACGCGTAATTCCACACTGCTTTTAGTGCGAACTGGCAGCTGATGCCCGCAAAATGCTCCGGACGGGGCATTAGCTGCCAGTTCGCGCGTTAACGGATGTACGACGACGGCGGGCCGGGTACCAAAAGGTGCCCGGCCCGCCGTCGTTGTTGCCGCCGTCGTGCTTGCGTGGTGGTCCTGCCTGCCGACTTCCCCTCCACCAGCGGCAGCGCAGCGGTAGAGTCATCCTCACCACTGCACTTCACGCCGCAGACCGGTGAGCGGCGCCGGGAACCGGGGATCGGTCTGCACTACCCAAAGAGGGGCTTCGCATGCGATACGTAGTCGGTTACACACCCACCGAGCGCGGCGCGGACGCCGTCGCCCTGGCCACGTCGCTGGCCCTGGCACAGGGCGCTGAACTGGACCTGGTCTATGTGGTGAAGCCGAGCATGCCGTACCTGGCCCTGAACCCGGAGGGCAGCCGGGTCAGTGCCGCGGAGCAGGAGGTGCTGACGGCGGAACGGGAGGGCCTGGCCCTGGTTCCGGAGGGGTTGCCCGCAAAATTCCATGTGCGCGAGGCTGATTCCTTCGCCGGCGGGCTCATCGAGGCGGCGGGGGAATATGACGCCGGACTCATCGCCGTGGGCGCCGCCAGCACAGGCCTGTTCAAGCGCTACACGGTGGGGTCAGTGGCCAACGCGCTGCTGCACGCCTCGCCGGTCCCGGTGGCACTTGCGCCGCGCGGCTACCAGCGGACGGCGCCCGTCACGCGCCTGACGCTGGCCGTGGGGCAGCGGGCCGGCGCCGATGCCGCCATTGAGACCGCCATTCGGGCGGCGAAGCGGAGGGGAGTGCCGCTGCGGCTGGTGTCGCTGGTGGAACTCGACGCCGCCGGTGACGCAGGGGAGGCCATCAATGCCGCGCACATCCACGCGAACACCGTCCTGACGGCAGCATCGGGGAAGGTCCCGGCCGGCCACGAGGTCGGCGTGGCTGTAGCCCACGGCCGCACCATTGAGGAAGCCATCGACGGACTCGAATGGGACGACGGCGAGATCCTCATCGTCGGGTCCTCGCGCCTGGCCGAGAAGAACCGCATGTTCCTGGGCAGCACCGCCAACAAGGTGCTGCGCGCCCTGCCGGTTCCCATGGTGGTGGTACCACGCGACTACGACCGCGCGGACTCGGCCCCCTGACCGTTCCTTGCCCAGCCGAGCTCCTTGCCCCGCCGAGCGCGAACGTACAGTTGTGGCCCCGCCCGCGGGGGCCTAAGTGTCCGCCCGAGCTTCCCTGCGGGCGAGCCGCTTTGCCGCTGAACTCCTGCGTGTCGCGGCCAGCATGTCCACGGTGAGCACCAGCAGCGCAAGCCACACGACGCCGAAGCCAATCCACCGGGCCGGCGTCATGGTCTCGCCGAACACCATCAGGGCAACGATGAACTGAAGCACCGGTGCGAAGTACTGCAGCAGCCCGATGGTGGTCATCGGCAGCCGGCGGGCAGAGGCGCCGAAGAACACGAGCGGCACGGCCGTGATGACACCCGACGCCAGGAGCAGCCAGAAATGCCCGGCGCCGTGGGTGGTCAGCGAGGCAGTGCCGGTCACCGCGAGGAAAATCATCGTTGCCGCGGCCAGGGGAGTGAGGACGATGGTCTCCACCGTGAGGCTGGTGACGGCGTCCGCCCGCGGGCCCACCCGCTTCTTCACGAAGCCGTACAGGCCGAAGCTGACGGCGAGGGTCAGGGCGATCCATGGCAGTTTCCCGTAGGACACCGTCAGCACGCCGACAGCGATGAAACCGATTGCGACGGCGGCCCACTGCAGCGGCCGGAGCGTCTCCTTGAGGACGAACACGCCAAGGAGGACAGACACCAGCGGGTTGATGAAGTAGCCAAGCGAGGTCTCAACCGCCTGCCCCGTGGTGACGCCGTAGGTGTACGTCAGCCAGTTCACCGCGATGAGGCCGGCCGCTGCCGCCAGGGTCCAGAACACGGAGCGGTTCCGCAGCGCAGCACCCAGAACACGCCACGCCCTGGTCACCGTGATCAGGAGGGCGCAGAAGATCAGCGACCAGACCACACGGTTGGCCACGATTTCCACGGCGCTTGCCGGCTGCAGCACGAAGAAGTACAGCGGAAGCAGCCCCCACAGCCCGTAAGCGCCGATGCCGAACAGCATGCCCGCCGTCGTGTCTTTGTCCAAGGCCCTGGGGCCTGGGCTGGTCACGCCCGAGGGCGCGGCGCCGGATGTTGAGGCAGTCGGAACAGCGGAGGAGACGTATCCGTCGGGGTTAGGCACAAGACCCATAACACCATCTTAGAGAGCGGTATTCCGCCTGCCACGGGCAAAAAGTTGCCTGCCGAAAGGAATTAGTCAGTAGGCTTGCTATTATGAGGACGACTCACCGAAGGGCGACAGCCCCATGAGGCTCCGCCGCAGCAACGCTTCCGGCCGCGGATACCGGCGGGTGCGGGCCGGTAGGGGGTTCAGCTACCGGGACCTGGACGGCTCCACGCTGCCGCCCGGTCCGGTCCGGGACCGGCTGGAGAGCATCGGCATTCCGCCCGCCTGGACGGACGTATGGATCGCCCCGTTCGAGAACGGGCACATCCAGGCCACGGGGCTCGACGCCGTGGGCCGCCGGCAGTACATCTACCATCCGGAGTGGCGTGAACGGAAAGACCGGGTGAAATTCGACCGTGCGCTCCAGCTCGCCGAATCTCTGCCCACCGCCCGCCGGCTGGTCACGATGGATCTGAGGTCCGACGGCGTCACCCGCCAGCGCGTTTTGGCCGCGGCCTTCAGGATGCTGGACAGCGGCTCCCTGCGGGTGGGCTCGGAGCGGTACACAAACGAAAACGGCAGCCACGGGCTTGCCACCTTGCTCTGCGCCCACGTCCGTGTCCGGAAGGGCTGCCTGCATCTCAGTTTCCCCGCCAAGAGCGGCAAAACCTGGGACTCGGTCATCGACGATCCGGACCTTGCGGCGCTGGCCCAGATCCTGAAGCGGCGCGGCGGCAACGCGCGGCTGCTGGCCTACAAGAACGGCCGGGCGTGGCACCCGGTCACCAGCGCCGACATCAACAGTTACGTCAAGGAGCGCACGGGCGACGACTTCACCGCGAAGGATTTCCGGACCCTCCGCGGCACCGCCGCGGCCGCCGTCAGCCTGGCCCGGAGCGGGCCGCAGAAAACCGAGGCAAAGCGGAAGCGGGCCATCAGCGTCGCCATGATGGAGGCCGCGGCGGTGCTGGGGAACACGCCATCGATCGCGCGCAAGAGCTACGTGGACCCCCGGCTGCTGGACCACTTCGCGGCCGGTGAGACCATCGACCCCAAGCGGCTGGACTCGGCGGAGTCGGAACTCCGGGCGCTGCTGTACCGCGAGGGCGATGTGGTGGCCTTGCGTAAGAGCGGCTGACGCTGGCCGTCACGGACCGCCCTGCGCCGTCACGGGTGGGACGCCCGGCCGGGCGGACAATTAGAATTGAAAACTGCGCGCCGGTGGGGCGCGGTGTCCCGTTCCGGAAGGGCTTATGGTGTCCAACACAGCTGAATCCGCGGCCAAGCGCCCGCTCCGCGTCGCGATCGTCGGCGCCGGGCCCGCAGGGGTCTATGCCGCGGACATCCTGACCAAGTCCAACGAGGTCAAGGACGGCGACTTCGAGGTCAGCATCGACCTTTTCGAGGCCCACCCGGCACCGTACGGCCTGATCCGCTACGGCGTGGCTCCGGACCACCCGCGCATCAAAGGCATTGTCAACGCCCTGCACAAGGTCCTGGACCGCGGCGATATCCGGTTCCTGGGCAACGTCACCTACGGCCGGGACCTCACGCTGCATGACTTCCGCGCCTTCTACGACGCCGTCATCTTCTCCACCGGCGCCATCAAGGATGCCGACATGGACATCCCCGGCATCGGCCTTGAGGGCTCCTTCGGCGCCGCCGACTTCGTCTCCTGGTACGACGGCCACCCGGACGTTCCCCGCGAATGGCCGCTGGACGCCAAGGAAATCGCCGTCATCGGGAACGGCAACGTGGCCCTGGACGTCGCGCGAATGCTGGTCAAGCACGCCGACGAACTCCTCGTCACAGAAATCCCGGACAACGTCTACCTGGGTCTGAAGAACTCCCCGGTCACCGACGTCCACGTCTTCGGCCGCCGCGGCCCCGCCCAGGTGAAGTTCACCCCGCTGGAGCTGCGCGAACTCAGCCACGCACGCGACGTCGACATCGTGCTGTACCCGGAGGACTTCGAATTCGACGAGGCCTCCGACGACGCGATCCGGAGCAACAACCAGACCAAAACCATGGTGAACACCCTGACCAACTGGCTCGTCGAGGAGCACGCCGAGGCTGAGCAGCCGTCGTCGCGCCGCCTGCACCTGCACTTCCTGCACAGCCCGGTGGAGATTTACGACGACGGCGGTTCAGGCAAGGTGGCCGGCATCAAGTTCGAGCGCATGCAGTTGGACGGCACGGGGAACGTCAAGGGCACGGGGGAGTTCATCGACTACCCGGTGCAGGCTGTCTACCGTGCCATCGGCTACCACGGCTCCGCGCTGGACGAACTGGAATACGACGCGAAGCGCGGGGTCCTCCCCAACGAGGGCGGCCGCGTCCTTGACGCTGACGGGAATCCCGTCCCCGGCATCTACACCACGGGCTGGATCAAGCGCGGGCCGGTCGGGCTGATCGGCCACACGAAGGGCGACGCCCTGGAAACCATCGGCTTCCTCCTCGAGGACCGGCTCACACTGCCGCCGGCTAAGAACCCCGACCCGCAGGCGATCATCGACCTGCTCGAGGAGCGCGGCATCGAGTACACCACGTGGGAAGGCTGGAACAAGCTGAACGCCCACGAGGCAGCCCTCGGCGCATCCTGGTCGGAAGCCGCCGAGGCGGACGGCGGTGTCGTGCGCGAACGCATCAAGGTGGTGCCGCGCGAGGAGATGATCCAAATCTCCCGCGCCTAAACCCAACCAGCTAGACTTTTGCGGGCAAGCGTTTGGGCGAGTGGGAGTTCAATGAAGAACCTGATCCAGCCGGCGGCATCCGAAACCAATGATTCGGTGCTGGCGCAGCGCCGCGCCCTGGCAGGGCACGAATTCCTTGGCAGCTACGCGCAGAGTGAAGCGTTCCCCGATGCCGACGAAATCCCCGGGCTGCGCCGCCTGATCCGCGAATCCTGGCAGCGGTCCGCCAAGCTGCGGGCCAACCCGGACAACCCCGAGGCGCCGCTGGCCATCGCCCCGGACGAGCTGGAGGAATACCGCCGCCAGCACCCGCTCGCCGCCATCATGCCGGTCATCCAGAAGCTCCTCATCCGGCCCAGCCATGACAGCGGCCTGCTGGTTGCCGTCGGCGACGAGGTGGGCCGGCTCCTCTGGGTGGAGGGCGATACCGGCGCGCGCAGCCGCGCAGAGCGCATGATGTTCGTTCCGGGCGCCGACTGGTCTGAAGCAACCGTGGGGACCAGCGCCCCCGGGACGGCCCTTGCCTTGGGCCGGGGCATCCAGATTTCCGGCGCCGAGCACTACCAGCGGTCCGTCCACCCGTGGAGCTGCACAGCGGTGCCGTTCCAGGACCCCGACTCCGGCGCACTGCTGGGGGTCGTGGACATCACGGGCACGGAGGCGGCCGTGGCTCCGCACACGCTCTCGCTCGTCGAGGCCACGGTGGCGGCGGCCCAGGCCCAGCTGCGCGTGGAACGCCTGCAGCTTGCGGCGGCCCAGGAACGGACCAAAGCACGACGGCGGCACCCAGGTTCCGGGGCGGCCGGCGGTTCCGCGCGGGAAGGCAGCCTGTACCGCAACAGCCTGCAGTTGCTGGGCCGTGACCAGGCGCTGTTGAGCATCGAGGGCCGCAGTGTGGTGCTGTCCGCCCGGCACAGCGAGATCCTTGCCCTGCTCAGCACCCACCCGGACGGCCTGAGCGCCGAGGAGCTGAGCGTACTCCTGTACCCGGGCGACGGCTCCACGATCACTCTGCGCGCCGAGATGGTGCGGCTCCGTAAGGTCCTGCAGCAGCTGAACCCTGCCTCGGTACCGGAGTCGCGGCCGTACCGGCTGCCCATGGACCTCCTGCCGGACAGCAGCCAGGTGCTCACCTGCCTGCAGCGCGGCGCCCACCGGATCGCCCTGGATATCTACCGCGGCGCCGTCCTGCCCCGCTCGGAGGCGCCCGGCGTCGTCGAACTCCGGAACCGCGTGTCCGCGCTGCTGCGCGAGGCCGTCCTGACAGACGGCAGCGCGGAGTCGCTGCTCAAGTACGCGGAACTGCCGGAGGCAGCGGACGACGCCGGCGTCCGCCGTGCCGCCCTGAAGCTCCTGCCGCCGCGCTCGCCCAAGCGGGCCGCCGTCGTCGCTGATCTCGAGCGGCTGGAAGCCGAACTGGGCGCGTAACCCCAGAGTCCACCACCTGCCCCCTATGACTGACCTCGTTGCAACCTGGCTGCAACCTGCACGCTCCTAGGCTCGATGCATCGGCGAACACCATGACGGATCGCCACCGTGTTGCAGAGCAAAGGAGCTAGCAATGACCGTTTACGCACAGCCCGGCACCGAAGGTTCGAAGGTCACCTTCAAGGACCGCTACGAGAACTGGATCGGCGGCGAGTGGGTTGCACCCGTGAAGGGCCAGTACTTCGAGAACATCACCCCGGTCACCGGCAAACCGTTCTGCGAGGTGGCCCGCGGCACCGCCGAGGACATCGAACTCGCCCTGGACGCCGCGCACAAGGTTGCTCCCTCCTGGGGCCGGACCTCGGTGGCCGAGCGCGCCGCGGTCCTGAACAAGATTGCCGACCGCATCGATGAGAACATCGAGCTCCTGGCCGTCGCCGAAACCTGGGACAACGGCAAGCCGGTCCGCGAGACCCTCAACGCCGACATCCCGCTGGCAGCCGATCACTTCCGCTACTTCGCCTCCGCCGTCCGGGCCCAGGAGGGCCGGCTGTCGCAGCTCGACGACGACACCACCGCTTACCACTTCCACGAGCCGCTCGGCGTCGTCGGCCAGATCATCCCCTGGAACTTCCCCATCCTGATGGCCGTCTGGAAGCTGGCCCCCGCGCTCGCGGCGGGCAACGCCGTCGTCCTCAAGCCCGCAGAACAGACGCCGACGTCCATCCTGGTCCTGATGGAACTCATCGGCGACCTGCTCCCGGCCGGCGTGGTCAACGTGGTCAACGGCTTCGGCGTCGAGGCGGGCAAGCCGCTGGCCTCCAGCCCGCGGATCCGCAAGATCGCCTTCACCGGCGAGACCACCACGGGCCGCCTCATCAGCCAGTACGCCTCCAACAACCTGATCCCTGTGACGCTGGAACTCGGCGGCAAGAGCCCCAACATCTTCTTCAACGACGTCGCCGAATCCAACGACGCGTTTTACGACAAGGCACTTGAAGGTTTCGCGCTGTTCGCCTTCAACCAGGGCGAAGTCTGCACCTGCCCCTCCCGCGCCCTGGTCCAGGAAGGCATCTACGACTCCTTCATGGCCGACGCGCTGGCACGGACCGAGAAGATCATCCAGGGCAACCCGCTGGACACCGAAACCCAGATAGGTGCGCAGGCCTCGAACGACCAGCTGGAAAAGATCCTCTCCTACATTGACATCGGAAAGCAGGAGGGCGCCAAGGCACTCACCGGCGGTGCCCGTGCCGAACTGCCCGGGGAGCTGGCTGGGGGGTACTACGTCCAGCCGACAATCTTCGAGGGCCACAACCGGATGCGCATCTTCCAGGAGGAGATCTTTGGCCCTGTGGTGTCCGTGACCCGCTTCAGCGACTACAACGATGCCATGGGCATCGCCAACGACACCCTCTACGGCCTCGGCGCCGGCGTCTGGTCCCGCAACGGCAACGTCGCGTACCGGGCAGGTCGCGAAATCCAGGCCGGCCGCGTCTGGGTCAACAACTACCACGCCTACCCGGCCGGTGCCGCGTTCGGCGGTTACAAGTCCTCCGGCATCGGACGCGAAAACCACGCCATGATGCTGGATCACTACCAGCAGACCAAGAACCTCCTGGTCAGCTACAACGAAAACAAACTCGGGTTCTTCTAAAGATTGGGGCGCTCCCGTGAAGGATCAGGCCGAGGGCCCCGCCGCGAGCTTGCGAGCTGCGGGAAGGGCTGATCCGGCGACTCCGTCGCCACCACGGGGCCCTCGCGCCCCACTCTAGCCCGCCCAAAACAACCGCACTCACGACGCAAGGATTTCGCCAATGACGACGACAATGCAAGCAGCCGTAGTAACCGAATTCGCCAAGGACCTCCAGATCAGGGACATTCCCGTTCCCACCCCCGGCCGCGGCCAGGCACTGGTCAAGTTGATCACAAGCGGTGTCTGCCACACCGACCTCCACGCCGCGGAAGGGGACTGGCCGGTGAAGCCTTCGCCGCCCTTCGTGCCCGGCCACGAAGGCGTGGGCGAGGTGGTGGCCCTGGGTGAGGGCGTCACGGACCTCGCCGTCGGTGACCTGGTGGGCAACGCCTGGCTCTGGTCTGCCTGCGGCGACTGCCAGTACTGCCGCACCGGCTGGGAAACGCTGTGCGAGTCCCAGCAAAACGCCGGCTACAGCGTGGACGGCTCCTTCGGCGAGTACATGCTGGTGGACAGCCGGTTCGCCGCCCGGATTCCGAAGGGCTCGGATCCCGTGGAGGTGGCCCCGGTGCTCTGCGCCGGCGTCACCGTCTACAAGGGATTGAAAATGACGGAGGCCAAGCCGGGGGAGTGGGTCACCATCTCCGGCATCGGCGGCCTGGGGCACATTGCCGTCCAGTATGCCGTGGCCATGGGCCTGCGCGTCGCCGCCGTGGACATCGCGGACGACAAACTCGCCCTGGCCAAAAAGCACGGTGCTGAACTCACCGTGAACGCGCTGCACGAGGACCCCGTGGAAGTCATCCAGCGGGAAACCGGCGGCTGCCATGGAGTCCTGGTCACGGCGGTGCACCCGTCGGCCTTCGGCCAGGCCATCGGCATGGCCCGCCGCGGTGGAACCATCGTGTTCAACGGCCTGCCGCCGGGTGACTTCCCGGCACCGATCTTCGAGATCGTGCTCAAGGGCCTGACCGTCCGCGGCTCCATCGTGGGAACACGGCAGGACCTGGAAGAAGCCCTGGACTTCTACGCGCAGGGCAAGATTCACCCCACCGTCTCCACGCGGGAACTCTCCGAAGTCAATGCGGTCTTTGACGAGATGAAGCACGCCAAGATCGACGGCCGCGTGGTGCTGAGGTTCTGATGCCCGTCACCAGGCTCGACGCCGCAGTGACGCTGCCCGGGGAGGACTTTTCCCGGGTGGCGCTCACCGCCGAGGCAGTGAAGCTGCTGCGGAAGCTCTGGGCGCAGCACGGCCCGCTCATGTTCCACCAGTCCGGAGGCTGCTGCGACGGTTCCGCGCCCATGTGCTACCCGTCCGGGGACTTCCTCACCGGGGAGTCCGATGTGCTGCTGGGCCGGTTTAATCTCTTTGCGGACGACGGCGAATGGTCCGGTTCCGCGGACAACGGCGGCGGCTGCCGCGGCACTCACGACGGCGGCCAGCCGCTGGAGTTCTGGATGTCAAGGGAACAGTTCGGCTACTGGAGCCACACCCACCTGACGGTGGATGTGGTGCAGGGCCGGGGGAGCGGATTTTCCGTCGAGGCGCCGGAAGGCCAGCGCTTCCTGATCCGTTCCACGCTCATGGACTGGCCGGTGTAAACCGCCCGATACGCAGCGCCCGGCTGGAATTTCCGCACTGCAATTCCAAGGTTCACACTGCTCAGGCGGGGCCACACGCTAGTGGCCCCGCCTGAGTGTCGCCTGTTAATTCTCTCGATGAAAACCCCCAATTTGGGTGGCTCACCAGGGCAAAGTGCTCCGGCTCGGCCGCTTCCACAAGGTTTTCACGGGCAGGGCCACGGACGATGGCACGGTCAAACCCCTCCTAGCGGCAGGTGTGCCATGAATGTCTCAGCATGGAAGTCAGACGGGGGCACGGATCAAAGTCGATCCGCTGCACCCACCGAAACAACAAACCGGCGTCAGCGACGCAAGAAGCACCGCAAGCAGTCCATCTCCTTCCGGATGGTGGCAGCAGCAACCACACTGATGATGCCGATCGCCATGGGGTTGCCAGTCGTGGCAGCCAACGCGGTCCAGGCACCTGTGGGGGAGGGATTCACCATCACCCCCTCCGATCTCTCCTACATCCTGAAGCAGATCAAGATCGCCGAGGCACATGTGGCCAACACGACCTCAGCCACCGGCCCCTGCGGCGCGCTGATCGGCACCGGCCCCAACCAAATTCCGAGCCCTCTGGTTTCCCAGGGTCTCCGGACGGTGGACGGGTCATGCAACAACCTCCAGCCGGGGCAGGAAACGTTCGGCGCAGCCGACCAGAAGTTCCCCCGCCTGACCACGCCGGTGTTTAAAAGTGCCGAAAACTCGCCCCCCGCGTTCGGGCCTTCCCAGCCGACCTCGTATGCCCAAAAGAAGGGCAACGTCTTCGACTCCGAGCCCCGCGTGATCAGCAACCTGATCGTGGACCAGACCTCCACCAACCCGGCTGCAGTCGCGGCGGCAGGCAACCCGGTCCGGACGCAGGGCAACACGGGCGTCGTTCCCTGCACCACTGACCCGGATCCGCTGGCAACCCCGGCGGTGGAAGGCGTTCCAGCCGGCTGCGTGCCGTCCCACAGCACGCTGTTCATCGAGAACGTGACCACCGACGTCGGACTGTCCCCGCCCTACAACTCGATGTTCACGTTGTTCGGACAGTTCTTTGACCACGGCGTGGACCAGACCGTCAAGAGCGGCGGAACCGTGTTCGTTCCGCTGAAGGATGACGACCCCCTGATCGCCGGTCCGGACCACGTCTTCGGCAACGCGGACGACCTCGACCCGAACCTGCGCTTCATGGTGCTGACCCGGGGCCAGAACCAGCCCGGTCCGGACGGCGTCCTGGGTGACAACCCAGCAACGCCTGCCGATGAAAGCGCCGACGACATCCAGGATGCGAACAACACGGACTCGCCCTGGGTCGACCAGAGCCAGACCTACACCTCACACGCCTCGCACCAGGTGTTCCTGCGGGAGTACGTTGACAACACCGACGGCAAGCCCGTCGCCACGGGCAAACTGCTCGGTGGACCTGCCGGACCCACCGCCGGCGGCATGGCTACCTGGACCACCACCAAGGCCCAGGCGGCGGCTCGTCTCGGCATCCAGCTCAAGGACAAGGACGTCCTGAACGTTCCGATGATCGCCGCGGACCCGTACGGCAAGTTCATCCCCGGCCCGGCGCGCGGGCTGCCGCAGTTCGTCACCGCGACCGGGCTCGTGGAAGCCAACCGCGCTGACAACGGCGGCCTCGGCACCCTGGTGCCGGCGAACGTCAAGTACTTTGACACCCCGTTCCTGACGGACATCGCCCACAACGCGGACCCGTCCCCGCAGGACACCGACCACAACCCCGCAACACCGCCGGTCACTCCCGCGCCCGACGCGGACACGACGGCCTCGGCCGACTTCGCCAGCCAGGCACCCGGCACCTACGACGACGAAATGCTGAACGCGCACTTCATCGCCGGTGACGGACGTGTCAACGAGAACATCGGCCTCACCACCATCCACCAGATCTTCCACTCGGAGCACGACCGGCTCGTCGGCGACATCGAGAACGTGCTGACCAACGACACGTCCGCGAGCGGCACGGCAGCCTTGGCTGAATGGAAGCTGGCCTCCGGCGCCAACGGTTGGAACGGTGAGCGGCTCTTCCAGGCGGCACGCTTCATCACGGAGATGGAATACCAGCACTTGGTCTTCGAGGAGTTCGCCCGCAAGGTTCAGCCGGCGATCAACCCCTTCGAACCGTTTGCCTTCACCCAGACGGAGCTCAACCCCGCGGTTAAGGCTGAGTTCGCCCACGCCGTGTACCGCTTCGGCCACTCCATGCTGACCGAAACGATCTCGCGCCGGAACGAGGACGGGGCCGGACCCGATGCCGTGTTCGGCACCTCAGACGACACCCGGGGCAGCCAGAATGACATCTCGCTGCTCGACGGCTTCCTCAACCCGCCGGAGTACACCAACGGTGGCCCTGCCGGCCCGCTGACCTCGGAGGAGGCTGCCGGAAGCGTCATCATGGGGATGTCGGACCAGGCCGGCAACGAACTGGATGAGTTCGTGACCGACACACTCCGCAACAACCTCCTGGGACTGCCCCTGGACCTTCCGACGATCAACATGACGCGGGCGCGTTCTGAAGGCATTCCGCGGTTGAACGTCCTTCGTCGGGACCTGTTCAACTCAACGAACGACAGCCAGCTCAAGCCCTACACCAACTGGGTTGACTTCGGCGAGAACCTCAAGCACCCGGAATCGCTCGTCAACTTCGTGGCAGCCTACGGTCTGCACCCGTCCATCACCGGCGCAACGACGCTGGCGGGCAAGCGGGAGGCTGCACGCATCATCGTCAGCCCCACTACCGCGGATGTCCCCCCTGCTGATGCCGCAGCGTTCATGAACAGCACGGACGCCTGGGTCAACAACGGGGCAAGTTCGATTACCGGCCTCGATAATGTCGATCTGTGGGTCGGCGGCCTGGCGGAAAGGACGAACCTGTTTGGCGGCCTGCTGGGCAGCACGTTCAACTACGTCTTCGAGAACCAGCTGACGGACCTGCAGAACGGCGACCGCCTGTACTACCTGGCCCGCACTCCTGGCATGAACCTGAGGGCGCAGCTGGAGGGCAACTCCTTCGCAGAGATGATGATGCGCAACACGAACGTGCACAGCCTGAAGGCCGACGCGTTCGCCACGGCGGACTGCAAGTTCGAACTGAAGAAGCTGGCAGGCACCACCGCCGGCTTCGCAGCCTCCGGCAACACGGTAGCGGACGACCCGGACTCAGACTGCAGTGAGGCGGATCTCCTGATCCGCATGCCTGACGGAACGATCAAATACCGTGCGAGGAACACGGTGGATCCTTCCGGGATCAACGGACAGAGCGTCTACAACGGCACTGCCGGCGTCGACCGGATCTACGGCGGCAATGACAACGACACGTTCTGGGGCGGTGACGGCAACGACATCATCGAAGGTGGTGACGGAGCCGATATCGCACTCGGCGGCGAAGGCGATGACATCATCACTGACCTCGCCGGCGACGACGTTCCCAAGGGCGGACCCGGCAATGACGCGATCGACGCCGGCCCGGGCCTGGACATCCTCATGGGTGGCGACGGCAAGGACTTCACCAACGGCGGAGCCAATGCCAACGAGACCTTCGCCGGAGCCGGAGACGACTTCGTCATGCTCGGTGAGAGCCTTGACGCCGCATTCGGCGACAGCGGCGATGACTGGGAAGAAGGCGGCAACCAGCCGGACCTCATGCAGGGGGACAGCGGCAACCTGTTCTTCCTGGACGACTCCCAGAAGCCCGGTCATGACATCCTCGTCGGCCAGGGCGGCGACGACGACTACGACATGGAAGGCGGCGATGACATCGGCGTCGGCGGTCCCGGCATCGAGAAGGTCGCCGGAGCCTCCGGATACGACTGGGAGATCGGTCAGGGCGACCCCCAGGCACAGGATCTTGACCTGGCCCTGCCGATCCCGCCGCTGGATATTCTTACGGTGGGTGTCCGCGACAAGTTCAACGAGGTTGAAGCACTCTCCGGCGGCAAACTCGACGACAAGCTCCGCGGCGACGACCTGGTTCCCAGCGCCGTTGGTGGTGCCGGCTTCATCGGATGTGACGTGCTGGACCAGGCCGGTGTGGATAGGATCGCCGGACTTGGCGACCTGGTGACGGCACTCCCGACGCTGACATCCGACGTTGTGGCAGCCTCGGCCTCCAAGGAATGCCCGCTCCTCACCGGTACGAACGTCTGGGGCGATGGCAACATCCTCCTCGGCGGCGGCGGCTCGGACCTCCTTGAGGGACGCGGCGCCAACGACATCATCGACGGCGACCGGTACCTCGGCGTCCGCCTAAGTGTCCGCACTGACCCGAACAATGCGGCAACCGAGATCGGCAGCGCCAGCATTGAAGCGCCGGGGCAGAGCGCCATGACCAGCAGGTACCTGAAGGACGCCAACGGCAACCTCACGGGACCGACGCTCCAGGAAGCCGTCTTCGCGGGAACGGTGAACCCCGGCAACATCGTGGCCGTCCGCGAGATCCTCATGGGCTCCGGCGGCACCGACTCGGCAGTGTTCACCGGACCGGAGGCCAACTACACCGTCACCACCACCGGCGGAGACGGCACCCTCGGCTCGGCGGGTTCGACCACCACGGTGACGGATAACGTCGGCACCGACGGCACCGACACCCTGCGCAACATCGAGGTACTCGCATTCTCCGACACCGTTGTCACCAACGCTCCGGTCATCGGCGTCGCCACCCCGGGTAACGCTCGGGCCACCGTTACCTGGACGGCGCCGACCGTCGGCGTAGCCAGTAGCTTCAACGTGAAGGTACTGGATGTCACGACCAACCCTGCCGGCGTCCAGGTGGGAGCCCTGCTCCCCGCAGCCGGCACGGACGCGAGCCTGTTGGTTCCTGGCCTGACCAATGGTAATCAGTACAGGTTCCAGGTCTCGGCAACGAACGCACAGGGCACCAGCCCGTTCTCGGCAGCATCCAACGCGGTCACTCCGTCGCCAACGGCGGAACTGACTGTTGCGGGCGCTCCGACCCTCGTGACCGCGACGGCCGGGAACGGCACGGCGACGCTGAACTGGACCGCTCCGGCCTCGGACGGCGGCTCGCCGATCACCGGGTTCCGGGTGCGGGCCTTCGACGGAACCGTACTGGCGGTGACCCAGCAGGTCACCGGTAACGTGACAACCGCAGTCGTCACCGGGCTGACCAACGGGACGGCCTACACGTTCGACGTGGCCGCGGTCAACGCAGAGGGCACGGGAGCAGCCTCGACCGCCTCCGCAGCAGTGACCCCGGTGGCACCCCTCGTGGCTCCGGGAGCCGTCCGTAACGCGGCCGGCGTGGCCGGCAACGCCCAGGTAACGCTCAGTTGGCTCGCTCCGCTGACGGTAACCAACGCGGCGCCGGTCACGGGTTACGAGATCCGCACGTTCGTAGGGACCAGCACGACGCCGGTACGGACAACAACTGTCGGAACGGGCACCAGCGCAGTGGAGGACACTCTGATCAACGCGACCGGCTACACCTTCGATGTCGCCGCGACCAGCTCCGCAGGAACCGGCACACGGTCCAACCGCACCCAACTGATCACGCCGCGGACCGAGTTCGTGGCACCGACCATCACTGCCAGGACGCCCGCCGCGGGCGCCAGGTCCGTCAGCCAGACGAACAACCTGAGCGTGACCTTCAGCGAGGCAGTCAGCAATGTCACCACGACATCTGTTGTCCTCCGGCGCGGTACGAGTCCGACGGCCATTCCTGCAAGCGTGGTTTACAACAACACCACGAGGACTGCCACCATCAACCCGAACGCCAACCTCCTCGCTGACCAGACCTACACGGTCTCGGTGTCCGGGGCTGCTGCGGCCGTCGCAATCCGTGACACGGCCGGCAACACCATGCCGAACGCGGCGTGGCAGTTCACCACGGGGCCCGCACCGACGGTTGTTTCTCTGACACCCGGCGGGGGCGCCACCAACGTGAGCCGAACCGTCAACGTGACGGCGCGGTTCAGCGAAGCCGTTACCGGGCTGAACGGCACCACCGTCCGTCTCATCCGTCAGTCCAACGGTGCGGTTACCACCGCGGCAGTGTCCTACAACGCCACCACGCGAACCGTGACCCTCAACCCGTCCGCTACCCTGCTGGCCAATACCCAGTACAGGTTCGAACTGACTGGCGGGACCTCCGCCATCAGGGACCTGGCCGGCAACCCGCTCGGATCGGGAGCCTGGATGTTCAGGACAGGCGCACGATAGGAGAGCGGCCGGGCTGTGGCTGTTAGAGCAGTCCGCAGCCCGGCCCTCTCATCTAATGCGGTTCCTTAACATGTATTTCTCCGGACCCCATGCCCGGCCCTCCACCACACCGCGCAGCCGCAGCGCGGAGGAGGGCCGGGCATGGTTTTGCGTGCAGTCGTCTCAATATTCGGGACAAATATAGCCGTCCACTGGATGGACACTACACTTGATAGGTCTGTTTCCATCCCCTATCAGGACTGTGGACTTCCAATGAACCTTTTCCGGACCAAATCCATCGAGCAGTCAATAGCCGACGCCGATGAGCCCGGACGCAAGCTGAAGCGCTCCCTGAGCACCTGGGATCTGATGATCATGGGCGTCGCAGTGGCCGTCGGCGCCGGCATCTTCTCTGTGGGCGCCAAGGCCGCTGCCAACTTCGCCGGCCCCGCCGTCACCATTTCCTTCCTGGTCGCCGCCGTCACCTGCGCCCTGGCGATCATGTGCTACGCCGAGTTCGCCACTGCCATCCCGGTGGCCGGCTCCGCGTACGTTTTCACCTACGCCACCATGGGCGAGATCCTGGCCTGGATCATCGGCTGGAACCTCATCCTGGAGCTCTTCACCGCGGCCGCGGTGATCGCCAAGTACTGGGGCATCTACCTCAGCAAGGTCTTCGCCCTGATGGGCGTGGACATGCCGCCGGCCATCTCCATCGGCGGGGTTGACCTATACTGGGGCGCCTTCCTCATCGTCGCCGTCTTCACCGTGCTGCTGGTGCTCGGAACGAAGCTGTCCGCCCGCGTGGGCAACATCTTCACGCTGATCAAGATCGGCGTGGTGGTGTTCGTGATCATCGTGGGCTTCAGCTACGTGAAGCTCTCCAACTACACCCCCTTCGTCCCGGCCTCCGAACCGACGGCAAACGCCGGCGCGGCCGACGTTCTGAAGCAGTCATTCTTCGGCTTCCTGACCGGCGCCGCCCCCGCACAGTACGGCACCCTGGGCATCTTCGCCGGCGCCGCGCTGGTGTTCTTCGCCTTCATCGGCTTCGACGTGGTGGCCACCTCCGCGGAAGAGGTCAAGAACCCGCAGAAGACCCTGCCCCGCGGCATCTTCGGCGGACTGGCCCTGGTGACGCTGCTGTACATCCTGGTGTCCCTTGCACTGACCGGCATGGTCTCGTACACGCAGCTTGCCGAGGCTGAGAGCCCCACACTCACCACGGCCTTCGAGGCTGTCGGCAACACCGATGCCGCGAAGGTGATCGCCTTCGGTTCTCTCGTGGGTCTGACGACTGTGATCATGGTGCTGCTCATGGGCCTGGCCCGCGTGGTGCTGGCCATGAGCCGCGACGGCCTGCTGCCGCGCTCACTGTCCAGGACCAGCGAAAAGCGTTCGACGCCGGCCCGCCTGCAGATCATCTGCGGCGCCGCCGTTGCGCTGGTTGCCGGACTCACGAACGTGGACCTTCTCGAGGAAATGATCAACATCGGCACCCTGTCCGCCTTCGTGATGGTCAGCCTGGGCATCATCGTGCTGCGCAGGAAGCGCCCCGACCTGAAGCCGGCATTCCGCGTGCCGTTCGGCAAGGTGATTCCCGTCCTGTCCGCGGTGCTGTGCCTGTACCTGATGACCAATCTCGCCGTGGAGACCTGGATCTTCTTCGGCATCTGGCTGGTGGTGGGCATTGCCATCTACTTCGCCTACGGACAGCGGCACTCCCGCCTCAACGAAAAGTTCGCCGCCGCCAAAGCCGCGGTGAACGGCACTGCCGGCAACCTCGACGATCGGGATGAGGACGACGACGCACTGACCAAGGTCTAGCCTGACCCGATCCACGTGGGCGACCGCGCGCTGGTGGGTCTGTTACGGGGCGGCGTGCCGGCCCACCCAGTCCACCAGCGGGCGGAGCTGTTCCCAGCGGGCGGCGATCTCGCGTTCCGCCTCCGCCGAGCCGAGCCACTCGGGCTCCCCGAGGATGACACCGGCGGAGAGCGACTTGTGCTTCAGCAGTTCGGCCCGGGGATGGTCCTTCGGGAAGCCCCGCGGCACGGTTTTCAGTTTTTCGCCTTCGATGGCGAATCCGGCGGCTGCGACAGCGTCCACGATGTGCTGCAGCTGTTCGCCGGTGCTCCCGGCATCGACAGAATTGCGGTAGCGGACCAACTGCGCGGGTGAATGCGAGTGGTAGCCGCCGCCAACCAGCAGGCCGTCGGCGCTGATCTGGAGGTAGTAGCCGACGCCTTCCTGATATGAGGCGAAGGCGCCCTGCGCGGTCTTGTAGGGTGACTTGTCCGGTGAGAAGCGGACGTCACGATTGGGGCGGAAGATCTTGCCCGGACCAAAGCGCGGCTCGAGGTCAGCGAGGAGCGCGTGGAGCGGGGCTTTGACGGAATCCTGGTAGACCGCGGAATGGGCCTGCCACCAGTTGCGGTTGTTGTTCTCCTCCAGCTCAGCGTAGAACTTGGTTGCCGCGGCGGGGATGCCCTCGAATGTGCTCATGACTAAGAGCCTAGGGACCGCACGGGAGGAGAGCCACGGCAACTCCGCGTATGTGGACAATGAAGCGGCTTCTCCCGGACGCACGGAACCCCGCTACGGCTAAGCCGCGGCGGGGTTCCTGTTGCTGTCAGGTGCTGTTAGCCGATCTTGTTGGCAGCCTCAGCGTCGGAGAGCGGTGCTGCGCCGAGGTTGGCGCGCAGCTTGGCGCCGAGTTCGGCGTCAACGTTGGTCCAGTACTGGATGGCGCGTTCCTTGATGTCGGCGCGCTTCACGCCGCCGACGGCACCGGTGATGGTGTCCAGGAAACGGGCCTTCTCGCCGTCGTTGTAGACCTCACGGTACAGCGCACCGGCCTGGACGAAGTCGCCGTCCTCAGCATGCAGGGAGTGCGCGGCGTGCGTCAGCGCGCCGTCGTTCTCCCAGCCGCCACCGACAACGTCAGTGTCAACGGCAGCCGGACCACCGAACGTGTTCGGCGCGTAGACCGGCACGGAAGGAGCGTTGAACAGGAAACGTCCAGCGCCGTCCTGGCTGTAGTTGTTGACCTGGTTCTTCGGCTGGTTCACCGGGATCTGGGCGTGGTTGGTGCCCACGCGGTAGCGGTGTGCGTCGGCGTAGGAGAAGATCCGGGCCTGGAGCATCTTGTCCGGCGAAGCCGCGATACCCGGCACGAAGTTCGACGGCGCGAAGGTGGCCTGCTCGATCTGCGCGAAGTAGTTCTCCGGGTTCCGGTTCAGCTCCATGGTGCCGACCTTGATCAGCGGGTAGTCCGCGTGCGGCCAGACCTTGGTCAGGTCGAACGGGTTGAACCGGTAGGTCTTGGCGTCCTCGTACGGCATGACCTGGACGTGCAGGTCCCAGGAGGGCAGGTTGCCGGCTTCGATGTTCTCGTGCAGGTCGCGGATGTAGAAGTCCGCGTCCGAGCCGGCGAGGGCTTCGGCCTCTTCACCGGTGATGTTCTTCACGCCCTGGTTGGACTTGAAGTGGTATTTGACCCAGAAACGCTCACCCTCGGCGTTGATCCACTGGTAGGTGTGCGAACCGTAGCCCTGCATTTCGCGCCAGGAGGCCGGCAGGCCACGGTCACCCATCAGCCAGGTAACCTGGTGTGCGGACTCGGGGGACAGGGTCCAGAAGTCCCACTGCATGTCGGCGTCACGCAGGTGCGTGCCCGGCAGGCGCTTCTGGGAGTGGATGAAGTCCGGGAACTTGATGCCGTCGCGGATGAAGAACACCGGGGTGTTGTTGCCCACGAGGTCGTAGTTGCCCTCGGAGGTGTAGAACTTCACCGCGAAACCGCGGGGGTCACGCCACGTATCGGGGGAGCCGTTCTCGCCTGCTACGGAGGAGAAACGGATCAGCATCTCGGTCTCGACGCCGGGCTGCAGGAATGCGGCCTTGGTGTACTTGGAGATGTCCTCCGTGGTCTTGAACGTACCGAAAGCGCCGCCGCCCTTGGCGTGCACCACGCGCTCCGGAACCCGCTCGCGGTTGAACTGGGCGAGCTTTTCCACCAGGTAGTGGTCCGTGAGGATGATCGCGCCGTCAGCGCCGACAGCCTTGGAATGCGCGTCGGACGTGACCGGCGCACCTGACTGGGTCGTTGAAATGGCAGTCATTATTCTCCTTATTACTTAATTACTTGTCATTTACGTTTGCAGGAAGTTTTTGGGCCCGCTGGCACTCTCCGCAGATCCCCTGGTACATGACATCCGCGATCTGGATGGTCATGGGGTGGGAATCCTCGCTCCAATGCGGGGTGAGGCACGGAGCATGGCCGACAGCGCAGTCGACATCCTCCACCCGGCCGCAGCTGATGCAGATCGCATGGTGATGGTTGTCGCCCACCCGCGTCTCATACAGCGCCGGCGAATGCGGAGGTTCGAAACGGCGCAGCATCTGCAGGTCCGTCAGATCACCCAGCACCACATACACGGACTGCGCCGTCAGTTCCGGCAGTTCCTCGCGGGCAGCCGCAAGGATGTTTTCCGCCGGGGAGTGCGGGTGATGCTCGACGGCGGCCAGGACCGCCAGCCGCTGCTTGGTTACCCGGCGCCCGTGGGCACGCAGGGCCGCGGCCCATGCTTCGTGGCGTTCCGGGTGATCGGTCATGACTCCATTGAATCACCTATTCTGACTAGATCACAATAAGGCGGGGCTAAGTGCCTGCCGAGGCTAGAGTTGCCGGGTGGGAAAACTTCTGGCCGACATCACTCCGCTGCGCGAAAGCCCTGATTTCCGGCGGCTCTGGCTGGGGTCGGCGGTGTCCAACGTGGGCAGCCAGCTCACGCTGGTCGCCGTTGGTCTGGAGGTGTACCGGCTCACCCAGGACAGCCTGTACGTCGGGCTGCTCAGCATCTTTGCCCTGGTTCCGCTCGTCCTGGGCGGCCTGCTGGGCGGGTCCATTGCCGATTCCCATGACCGCCGCACGGTGGCCCTTCTGTCGTCCGCGGTGCTGTGGTTGACCACCGGCGGTCTCGCCCTCCAGGCATGGCTGGAGGTGGGCAATGTGTGGCTGCTGTATGCACTCGTAGCCGTGCAAAGCGGTGCCCAGGCGATCAACCAGCCGGCCCGCAGCGCCATCATTCCCGCGCTGTTGCGGAAGGAGCTCCTGCCGGCCGCCAACGCGCTGAACATGGTGACGTTCGGGCTGGGCATGACGGCGGGGCCGCTGTTCGCCGGCGTCCTGGTGGCCAGTGTGGGCTTCGGGTGGACGTACACGCTGGACGTCGTCAGCTTCGTCTTTGCCTTCTGGGCCCTGCTCAAGCTTCCGCCCATGCCGCCCGGCGAACAAGCGGGCCGGGCCGGGATGCGGTCCGTGGTGGAGGGCTTCCGCTTCCTGGGCACACGGCCCAACCTGCGGATGACGTTCATCCTCGACCTCGTCGCCA
The DNA here is from genome assembly GCF_040546765.1 of Arthrobacter sp. OAP107. NCBI lineage: Bacteria > Bacillati > Actinomycetota > Actinomycetes > Micrococcales > Micrococcaceae > Arthrobacter > Arthrobacter sp. OAP107. The sequence continues at coordinate 1,088,536 of NZ_JBEPOK010000001.1, forward strand.
TGATCCTCGCCCAGCCGCGGGCGGTGTTGCCGGCCATCGGTGCACTCATGATCGGCGGCGGGGAAACCACGGTGGGCATCCTGCTGGCCGCCGTGGCGGTGGGGGCCTTCCTTGCCGGCCTCTTTTCCGGGCCGCTCGGCGCGGTGCGGCGGCAGGGGACCGCCGTCGTCTGGTCGGTCATGGGGTGGGGCGCCTCGTTTGCGGCGTTCGGCCTCGTGGTGGTGCTGGCCGGGCGGTCGGGCTCCGGCGGCGTGACCTTCTGGCTGATCCCGGCAGCCCTCTGCTGCGCCCTGGCGGGAATTGCCGACTCTGTGAGTGCCGTCTTCCGCACCACCATCCTGCAGGCCGCGACCCCGGACCACCTCCGCGGCCGGCTTCAGGGGGTCTTCATCGTGGTGGTCGCCGGAGGGCCGCGGCTGGGCGACATGCTGGCAGGCGGCGGCACTAAAATTCTTAGTGAGGGCTGGGTCCTGCTGCTGGGCGGCCTCCTGTGCATCGTGGTGGCCTGGTTGGTGGCGCGGTGGCAATCCGGCTTCCTCAAGTACGACGCGCGGAACCCGGTTCCGTAGCGGCGGTGCCGGTTCCGACTTCTGAGCTGTGGAGGAAAAAGTGCACAATCACCACAACGGACTGAAAACCGCCGCGCTCTTCGGCGTGCTGTGGGCGATCCTGCTGGGCCTGGGCGCCCTCATCGCCGCCAGTACCCGCAGCTCGGCGCCGATCCTGATCATGGCGCTGATCGGCATCGGCACCACGGCCTACGGCTACTGGAACAGCGACAAGATCGCGCTCCGCTCCATGCAGGCCTACCCTGTCACCGAAGCCCAGGCACCGCAGCTGTACCAGATGGTCCGGGAGCTCTCCGCCCGCGCGAACCAGCCGATGCCGCGGATTTACGTCTCGCCCACCATGGCGCCCAACGCCTTCGCCACCGGCCGGAACCCGCAGAACGCGGCCGTCTGCTGCACGGAGGGGATCCTGCAGCTCCTCACCCCGCGGGAACTCCGGGGCGTCCTCGGCCATGAGCTCATGCACGTCTACAACCGCGACATCCTGACCTCGTCCGTGGCCGCAGCGGTAGCGGGCGTCATCACCTCGGTAGGGCAGATGCTGCTGTTCTTTGGCGGCGGGGACAGGCGCAACTCGAACCCCCTCGCCCTCATCGCGATGGCACTCCTGGCGCCGCTGGCCGCGTCCCTGATCCAGGTGGCCATCTCGCGCACCAGGGAGTACGACGCCGACGAGGACGGTTCACAGCTCACCGGCGATCCGCTGGCACTCGCGTCCGCCCTGCGCAAGATCCACCAGGGCGTGCAGGCCGCACCGCTCCCGCAGGACCAGCGGCTGGTCAACGCCTCACACCTGATGATCGCCAACCCGTTCCGCGGCGGCGGGCTCAGCAAGCTGTTCGCGACGCACCCGCCGATGCAGGACCGCATCAGCCGCCTGGAGCGGATGGCGGGCCGGCCGCTCAGCTGACCGGCCGCCGTCGTACTTCCCGCCCGCGACGCGCACCGCACCCCGCGCACCGCACTCAGCGACGCGCAAAGCACTCAGCGACGCGCAAAATGCCTGGCGCGGCCGGAATGCCCGTAGCGAGCGCAAGTTTGCGCGTCGCCTGATCAGTTGCGCGTCGTCACGCGAGCGAGCGGGCGTAGCAGACGGAGAGCGGCTCGCCCGCGTAGGGTCCGAAGTTGTCGATCACGCGGTAGCCCTCGCGTTCGTAGAAGCGGATGGCATCGGCTGGGCAATGCCGGTTTCCAGTTTGAGTTCGCTCAGGCCCAGACGGGCTGCCTCGGCCTCGAGGCTTCGCAGAACCGCCGTGGCCGCCCCGCTCCCGCGGTGGCCGGGGAGCACGAACATCCTCTTGATCTCCGCCGACCCGGCATCGAGCCGTCGCAGGGCTCCGCACGCGACGGCTGCCCCCTCGTGGTTCCGGGCGACCAGGAACACGGTGATGTCCTCGGCGCTGGGCGGCGAGCCCGGTTCGTGGTCGTCGCTGCCGTAGCGGGCGTCCAGCTCGGCCCGCTGCATCCTGCGGAGCCTCGCCCCGTCCTCGGCGTCCCACCGCTCAGGGGTGACCACGAAATTCATGTCCTGTCCTTTCGTCGCCTTCCCGGATCCCCGGCGGCCGGATGCGCAGACGGGCCGGGGACGCCCGAATTGGTGCGTCCCCGGCCCGTTGACATTTTGCTTAGCTGCGGAAGTTCACGAACTGAAGATCCGCCTCGTCGAAGTCCTTCAGCAGGGCCATGGTGGCCTGAAGGTCGTCGCGGGACTTGGACGTGACGCGCAGTTCGTCGCCCTGGATCTGGGACTTGACGGACTTCGGGGCCTCGTCGCGGATGAGCTTGTTGATCTTCTTGGCCAGGTCCTGCGCGATGCCTTCCTTGATGAAGGCCTCCAGCCGGTATTCCTTGCCGGAAGCGTAGGGCTCGCCGGTGTCCAGGGACTTGAGCGAGATGCCGCGCCGGATCAGCTTGGACTGCAGCACGTCCAGCACGGCCAGCACGCGCTCCTCGGAGTTCGCCTTCATCAGGATCTTCTCGCCGCTGAAATCGACCTCGGCGCCGACGCCCTTGAAGTCATAGCGCTGGGCGAGCTCCTTCTGCGCCTGGTTCAGCGCGTTGGCCACCTCCTGCTTGTCTACTTTGCTTACGACGTCGAATGTGGACTCGCCTGCCATGACTCTCCTTTGCTGGTGCATGCTTCGCCCGGGCCGTAAGGCTCCGGGCAGGGTGTGGGTATCTGGATTCCAGCGTAGTACGGATGGCGGTGATGTGAAGGTGGGCAGCATTCACAGTTCACTCATAGCCAAGTCTTGGTGGGAACGAAGTTTTGACGCCCAGAGTTGTAGCAGTTGGAAGCCGCTCGGAAGGAAAGCAATGACCCACAAGGCCGTCCGCTACGTCACCAAGTCCACCGCTGCAGCCGCCGGAACCATCGCCACCGCCGCCTCGTCCGTGGCCGCCGCTGCCGTGGCTGCATCCATCATCCTCAGCCCCGTAGCCGACGCCTCTACCCGGATGGAAGGGGTGCAGGCGGATCTCCAGCGGGCCGTGCAGCTGAACCAGATCACCGAGGAGCAGGCGCTGCGGTTCGAGGCCAAGCTCGCCGGCCGGATCCTCGGCGAAGCCTAGTCTTCCGTGGAAATTCGGCCCGCAGTTCCCCGACCTGTTGCCTCATTGCGATACCTCCGGGAGGTCAGTACTTCCAGCCCCTGCTGACGGACTTGAGCGCATCCGGCTGAGCGCGGTTATCATCTGAATGATCGGGCGCCACGGTATCCTTTCATCCCGGATCGCGTGGTGGTGAACGGCCCCGTTGGTTGCCCGCCAGACCCTTCTCCACAAATCCGGACTGCGTCGTTCCTCTCGCCCAGCCCGCGGACCGCTTCCTCATGCTCTTGACAAACGAGACCTACATATCAGACCTACATATCAGGTGTGTGAGCGTCCCCTCGGGATGAAATCGATGTTCTCCCGCCAGCTTGCCATCAATCGTCGCCGAGCTCCTGCGCATCTGCAGATCCGCCTGGGTGTCGGCGATGACTATCTCCTCCCGGTCGCGGCGCAACCGGCACCAAGACCGGCAACATCGGGGAAACCAGCCTGCCGGCCGGGGTCCGCAGGACCGCCCAGCACTTGATGAGAGCCGGCAGCAGGTCCGGCCCGTAGACCGGGGTCCGGCCTGGCCTGGGTCTGACCATTTTCAACACAAGCGCTTCCGGCAGCGCCGCCTTGGCATAACCGCGGTGCTGACCAGTCAGGTCGACGAGCTCGTCCAGGATCCGGAACTTCCCTGTACGGACGGCGCTCTGAAAGGCAATGGCTTTCTTCTTTGACACGGCTTGCTGTTGGACCATCGTTAGCTGCTTAAAACGGGCATAGTCCGCAACCGCCGCCAACACTCACCACCAGGCCGCTGCGCGGAGGTATCCAAATGAGGGAGCCGGCTACGCGGAGGTTTTCATTGAGTCAACGCGCCCGATTTCATTCTTCGGCAGAAGTTCTGTAAGGTTGTCTTGCCCGCGGTTGATGGAGACATCGGCCGGGGTGACCTTCATTTGAAGTTCGGCAGATTACCCGAGCGGCCAAAGGGGGCTGACTGTAAATCAGCTGGCAACGCCTACGGGGGTTCGAATCCCTCATCTGCCACGTTTGTGATGTGTCGGGACATTGAGTAAAGATGTCCCGACACATCGACCGCACCCTCGGCCTACAGGCCGGGGGTGTTTTGTTTTTTCGGCTGGGAGCCGCGTGCGGGATCGACGGTGAACTTGGCAAGGATTTTGCCGATGCCGTGCTCGAGCTCCCTGCGGTGCACATTATGCCTCGAACCCATGCAAGCTCCTTTGCGGCATGGCGCGGCATCTGTGCTCAAGCGGGAAGTCGCTGTCGACGACTTCTTGCAGGTGAGGGCATCCTGTAACTGAGAGTCGGCCGCCGCGGCCGCTGACTTGGCTCGGCGGAGGCCTTCTCTACAGCATGTCGGTGCCTCCGCGGCTACTGGGCCGGGGCAGCTTTGCCAAGCTGCAGAACGTCCCCCGGAACCACAACGGCATTCGGGGCAAGGCCGTTGAGGGTCAGCAGCTTCGTACGGTCCAGACCGAACCGCTTCGCTATTGCGTCTAGAGTGTCTCCCGCGACTACGATGTATGAAGCCGCTGAAGGCGTCCTTTCGGCACGTGCCGCAGCCGTCTGCTGGGCGGCCTTACGCGTCGCGGAAGGTTCGGCGCCCGGGGCAGCAGCCAGCAGGGGACTTTCTGCGGGGCGGGCTGGCTCATGATCTAACGCGGGCCAAGGAGGGTCCACAGAAGCGAGCGGGATGGGCGGTACCAGCCTAACGACAGCCTGGCTAGCTCCATTTGAAGGACCAATCACCATATTCATGGCTACCGTTCCCGTTACGAGAACGGCGGCAATCAGAGCGCTGGTAAGGTCGAGTCCTGCTCGCAGGCTTTTCGGGCCGAAGCCGAACGGCCGCATGTCGCCTGGCTGCAGCCCGGTTCTTTCCTTTTGAGTCATTGGATTCCCCAAATCACTCCGCCTAGTTTGCAAATCAACGCGCGAAGCCTGTACTTACCGGTGGAAATCGCCGAGATTTCCACAAGCCTGGACGTTTTGGAAAGTGAGGCACGATCTCCATCGTGCCGCCCCAGTAAGACGATTCTAGGGGCTCTCCATACCGGCAAGCACGCGTAGCCAGTACGCATTTTTTTCAGTTGTGCTACTTGGTTGCGGCTCTTTCTGCACAGGTTTTGGTTGTTCGCGAAACCAGAAAACACAGTAGTCCCTGGGTGCAGGCACAGCACGTTCAGTTCAGCGCGATGACAAGCATCTGGGTGGTGCCCGGAATGCAGGTTTGCAGGACCGCCCGGGGGAACCCGCCGAACACCGCAGCGACGTCGTTGGTGGTGCCAGGGTTCGGCACCTGGCTCCGGGCCGAGACCCGGTACGAGCCGTAGCCCGGAATGTCGACCCGTTCGCCGACGCTGATACCCGAGAACCTGGCCCAGCCGCCGCAGAAGTCGTGCTCGGTGATGAAGAGCGAGTACCCGTCGGTGGGCGTGAAATGGATGGGGCCGATGCAGCTGTCCACCATCGCCTGGCCACCGGCGCCCGCAACATAGATGGTCCGCACTGCAGGAGCGGGAGCCGGTGCCGGTGCAGGTGCTGCCACTGGAGCGGGTGCCGGTGCAGACATGGCGCGGCCGCTGAGCTTGAGGGTCTGGCCCGGAAATATGACCGAGCTGCGGCCAAGGCCGTTGGCTGCCAGCATGCCGCCGGCGCTGACGTTGAAGCGTGCGGCAATGGAGTTGACCGTGTCGCCGGCAACCACCCGGTACGTGGCGGGCCTGGGCGCAGGGGACGGAGCAACCTTGCGGACGGTAACTGTCTTAGCGGGTGCCTTCACCGCCGCCTTGGTTGGTGCCTTGGTGGCCGTCGTTTTTGCCGCTTTGGCTGCTGGCTTCACGGGTGCCTTTGCCTGCACCGTGGTGGCAGGCGCGGCGGCCAGCGCCTTGGCCGGCACACTTGCGGCGGGTGCGGCGGCCGCTGCCGACGAAGCCGCCGGGACTGGCCGTTCTACTGCCTGTTCGCCGGCGGCCGGTTGGCCGACGGCGGCAGCCGGGCTCCCGCCGTCGGACGCCATCAGCGCACTGATGCCCGTTGACGCCCCCAAAAGGGCGGCGGACACCGCCGCGGAAATGATCACCACGCGTGCAGCGGGCCTTCCGGCCAGCGGTCCGTGCCTGCGCCGCGGGTTGTTGCCGTGGCCAGGCGTGTTCTGCGGATCTGGCGTGTCCTGCTGGTTCATGGCGGACCCTTGCTTCGTGCGCATGCGGTGTCCGGATGCGCGTCGGACGGTGACGCGCAGACACAGGAGGCGCTCGGGCCCAAAGGCGGAAGCACGGCATATGGGGCGCATGACCGCTATTCATGAGTGGCGCACGCTGCTCGCTAGCGTGCCGGCCCCAGCCTGATTCGAGTGTAGGAAGCACCGCGCAGGGACTGCACGAGTAGGGGATACCTGTTTTTCCGGGAGCGGGCACTTGTTTTCCGCAGGTAGCGGCCGCGCAGCCGGTCAGGGGGCCGGCTACACGCACAGGCGGCCTGACCGGAAGCGCCGGGCGCAAAAAATTCCCGGTGACGCGGGGAGCGAACAAGGCTATGGTGCGCGGGACTTACGGACACGGCTCGCGTACGGTTGAACCATGGCTACCGTTGACATCACAGGTGAACAGTTCGCATCGACCATCGAGGGCAACGACATTGTCCTGGTGGACTTCTGGGCTGAATGGTGTGGCCCCTGCCGCCAGTTCGCGCCCACGTACTCTGCGGCGTCAGAGAAGCACCCGGACGTCGTCTTCGCGAAGGTGGACACCGAAGCCGAGCAGCAGCTGGCAGCGGAGGCGGGCATCTCCTCGATCCCCACGCTGATGGCATTCCGCGAGAAGGTGCTGGTGTTCTCACAGCCCGGTGCGCTGCCCGCCGCGCAGCTTGAGCAGGTCATCGACGCCGTCAAGGCGCTCGACATGGAGGAAGTCCACGCGCACGTGGCCCGCTCCCAGGCCGAGGCAGCCGCTGCCGCGGGCAACAGCAGCAAGACCTCCGGGCCCCAGGACGGCTCGCAGATCCCCGACTTCTAAAGGGTCTCTTAAACAAGCAAGGCGGGGTCACTTAGCGCCCAATAACCCCTCGGCAGAATCATACGGTCGTTGCAACATCTGATTTCTGGAGGTTGCCATGCCGAGTGGTTATCGGGCGCCCGATGCGCTGAAGGATGAGTTCTTTTCGCTGCTGCGGCAGGGGGTGTCGGTGAAGGAAGCCTCTGCCCGGATCGGGGTGTGGCGCAGTACTACGCAGCGGTGGCTGGGTAAGACTGGCGGCATGCAGATGCGTATGGGTGTTGACGGGGGCGTTGAGGCCGGCCCGGTGCCGGCTGTCCGGCCGGAATCCAACCGGCTTGATCTGGTGGACCGGGCGGTGATCATGATCCGGGTCCGCGAGGGCGCCAAGGTCGCAGCGATCGCCCGGGAGATCGGCAGGAACAGGTCGGTAGTGTGGCGGGAAATCCGCCGGAACCAGTGCGCTGATGGAACGTATCAGGCCGATGTGGCACAGATTCGTACCCATCAGCGTGCCCGGCGGCCTAAGGCTTTCAGGCTTCAGAATCCGGACCTGGCCAAATACGTCGAGGACGCCATGGATGATGGCTGGTCCCCGAAGCTGGTGTCCTTGGTTCTAGAGGACACCTTCGGTCACGATGAGAGCATGCAGGTCAGCCACGAAACGATCTATCAGAGCCTCTATGTCCAGGGCCGGGGCGAGCTGCGCAAAGATCTTTACCGGTGCCTGAGCACCAGCCGGAGCAAACGCGTGTCCCGCGGTGAGCGGCCCCGCGGAGCTGCAGGCCAGCACTACAAGGATGCTCCGAAGATCTCAGAACGCCCCGCCGAAACCGCAGACCGCGCCGTGCCGGGCCATTGGGAATCTCAATGCTTCTGTCAAGCCGCTTGAGCGGTGATGCGTTGCATTGGTTCCTGGTAGATAGTGTGATCGCGGAGCATGGCCCAGAGGACGTTGATGCGGCGTCTGGCGAGTGCGATGAGGGCCTGTTTATGTGACTTTCCTTCTCCGCGCTTCCGGTCGTAGTAGGTTCTTGAGGCCGGGCTGTTCTTGAGGCTGGAGAGGGCGGCGAGGTAGCAGGTTCGCAGGAGCCTGCGGTTGAAGCGACGGGGTCGGTGGAGGTTTCCGCTGATTCGTCCGGAGTCGCGCGGGACGGGAGCTAGGCCAGCGACGCTGGCGAGCCGGTCGACTGGGTCGAATGCGTTCAGGTTGCCGCCGATGTTCGCGAGGAAGGTTGCTGCGAGGACGGGGCCGAACCCAGGCATGGTGAGCAGAACATCGGCGCTTTCGTGCTGCCGGAACAGGTCGGTGATCTGCGCATCGACGTCAGCGATTTCTGCATCGAGGGTGCTGATTTGCTCTGCCAGCCGGACGACCAGGGCAGAGCCTGTGGCCTGAGTGGGCAGGACTGTGTGCTGGGAGTTCGCGGCTATCAGTGCCTTCTCGGCCATCTTGGCACTGTTGCGGCAGCCGCGTTTCTTCAGCCAGCCGGTGAGTCGGGTCAGCCCTATCCGCCGGATGCCCTCGGGGGTCTGGTAGCCACCCAGGAGGATCAGGGGTGCCTTTTTCGAGTAGTCGAACGCGCGCTCGAGAGCCGGGAAGTATTCCAGCAAGGTGGCGCGGAGCCGGTTGATTGCCCGGACACGGTCGCAGATCAGATCCGTCCGGCGGGCGGTGAGGAGCCTCAGGTCCACACTGATCTGGTCCGCGCCGCGGACTGGCTGCAGGTCCGTGCGCATCCGTGCCTGGTCAGCAATGATCCTGGCGTCTTTCGCGTCAGTCTTGCCGTCTCCGCGGTAGGTCGCCGCGGCGTGATGCACAATCCGTCCAGGGATATACAGCAGTTGCTGGGCGTGCGCGGTAAGCAGCTCGATCAGCAGGGCAGCGCCGCCGGCATTTAGATCCGTGGCCCAACAGACTTCGCCGCCAGCCGCGATCTCCGCGACCGTGGCAATGAGATCGAGGAGTGCGCTTTCGTCGTTCTCGACCCGTTTCGAGAGCAGCACCGCCCCTGTCTGATCGATTACGACGCAATGATGTTCCCTCTTGCCCGAGTCGATTCCTGCCCAGTAAGCCGACATATTCAGTCCCCTTTGATCAGCTCCAATTTCGGTTGGCCCTGTCGATAACTACGCCGGCACGTCCTTACCCAACGATCAATGTCGTAATTCTCAATCAGCGGTCGAGTCATCGGCGGGCAGCGGGCGGCCATTCCCAGTGAGCCGTCCAAGCGGCTAGGAGACTTGTGCCATGCCCGCCGCCCGAGGGTGATCGAAACACTACGACAGCTCCGAAATCACCCACAACAACAACGTAAGGAAGGTGACCTCATCATCGGCAAGGACGGCGGCAGCGCCATCGGCACCCTGGTCGAGCGCAGCACCCGCTACACGGTCCTGCTGCACCTGCCAGGTCCGCACACAGCCCAGGAAGTAGCCGACGCCATGATCGCCCAGATGCGCCGGCTCCCGGATCAGCTGGTCAAGACCGTGACCTGGGACCGTGGTACCGAAATGGTGCAGTACCCCCGCATCCGCATGGCGCTGGATGCGGGGGTGTACTTCTGCGATCCGCACTCGCCATGGCAGCGCGGAACCAACGAGAACACCAACCGGCTGCTGCGTCACTGGTTCGAAAAAGGCACAGACCTCTCAGGCTTCACCGCGGAGGACCTCGAAATCATCGCCGGGAAACTCAACAACCGGCCCCGCCCCACACTGAACCTCGAAACACCCAAACAACGCATGCGCCAACTCATCGCCGCCGCAGCGTGACCATCATGTTGCAACGACCCATTGACTTTGAGGCCCGAAATTGGGCGATAAGTGACCCCGTTGTTTTTCGAGAAACTAGAGGCGTTCCACCTGGGCAGGTTCGGCCAGGAGGGCGCTGAGGGATTCGTTCAGGTCCTGCAGGGCAATGCCCTTGGAGTGCGCGTCGAGGGCCTCTTCCGACTCCCACTGCTCGGTCAGGACCAGCTTCTCCTCCGTCGCCTCGGTGAGCTCGTACCGGAGGCAGCCGGGCTCGTTGACTACCTCGTCAATGGCGATTTCCAGGGCGAGCTTCACGCGGAAGAATTCGCCGTCGTTGGGGATGAACGTGGCCTGCAAGTCGATGGGTGCACTCATGGATTTCACAATACCGGCTTGATAGCGTGCCTTATGCGCGCTTACACCGCCGGGGACGCGGACGTCCCCCTGCTCGAGGAAACCATCGGCGAGAACTTTGAGCGCGTGGTGGCGCAGTTCCCCTTACACGACGCGCTGATCGAGGCCGCCCCCGTGCCCGGCGCGGACGCCCGCCGCTGGAGCTACACCAAACTGAACGACGACGTCGACCGGCTGGCCCGGGCGCTCCTCGCCCTTGGCGTCGCAAAGGGGGAGCGGATCGGCATCTGGAGTCCGAACTGCGCGGAATGGACCATCCTGCAGTACGCCACGGCGAAGATCGGGGCGGTCCTGGTCAACGTGAATCCGTCCTACCGCAGCCATGAGCTGGAGTTCGTGGTGAAACAGAACGGCATGCGGATGCTGGTCGCGGCGCCGTCGGACCGGAACAGTGACTATGTGGGGATGGCACGCCAGGCGCTCGCAGTATGCCCGGACCTCCGGGAGCTCGTGTTCCTGCCTGACTTCGAATTGGAAGGACTCGACGCCGGGGTCCCCCTGGGTGACCAGGAGCTCACGTACGCCGAGCTGCTCAAGCGGGCGGACGCCGTCGGGCATTCGGTCCTGAAGACCCGCATGGCGGGTCTGGATCCGCACGATCCCATCAACCTGCAGTACACGTCCGGAACCACGGGCTTCCCCAAGGGCGCCACGCTGACGCACCACAACATCCTCAACAACGGGTACTCCATCGGCGAGCTGCTCAAGTACACCGAGCACGACCGGGTGGTGATTCCGGTGCCGTTCTACCACTGTTTCGGAATGGTGATCGGCAACCTGAACGCGCTGAGCCACGGTGCCGCAACAATCATCCCGGGGCGCGGATTCACACCGGCCGCCGCGCTGGAGGCCGTCCAGGATTTCGGCGGCACCTCCCTCTACGGGGTGCCCACCATGTTCATCGCCGAACTAGCGCTGCCTGACTTCGCCTCCTACGACCTCTCCACGCTCCGTACCGGGGTCATGGCCGGATCGCTGTGCCCCATCGAGGTGATGAACCGGGTGATTTCCGAGATGAACATGCGGGACGTCGCCATCTGCTACGGCATGACCGAGACGTCGCCGGTGTCCACCATGACCCGCGGCGGGGACACGCTGCAGCAGCGCACGGAAACGGTGGGCCGCACCATGCCGCGGCTGGAAAGCAAGATCGTGGACCCCATGGGAGAGGTGGTGGAGCGCGGCGAGATCGGTGAACTGTGCACGCGCGGCTACGCCGTGATGCAGGGGTACTGGAACCAGCCGGAGAAGACTGCCGAGGCAATCGACGCCGACGGCTGGATGCACACCGGCGACCTGGCGCGCATGGACGACGAAGGGTACGTGGTGATCGAGGGCCGGATGAAGGACATGGTGATCCGCGGCGGCGAGAACATCTACCCGCGCGAGATCGAGGAGTTCCTCTACACCCATCCGTCCATCCAGGACGTCCAGGTGATCGGCGTGCCCGATGCAAGGTACGGCGAGGAGCTGATGGCCTGCATCATCCTCAAGCCCGGGGCCGAACCGCTGGATGCGGCGGCTGTGGCGGAGTTCTGCCGCGGGAAGCTGGCGCACTACAAGGTGCCCCGCTACGTCGAGGTCCGCGACAGTTTCCCCATGACGGTGTCCGGCAAGATCCGCAAGGTGGAGATGCGCGAGGAAGCCGTCGCCCGGCTGGGCCTCTAGAAGCAACGCGGGGTCAGATATCGCCCAATGAGGTGCCTCCATTGGGCGATATCTGACCCCGCGTTGCAGGTTGCAGCATTGGGGCTGTGGATAACTCCAAAAGGCTTCGGCAGGCCGCCAGAATAGTTCCCATGACCCGCCCGACGCCGCTCCCGGAACCCCTGCATCAGGTCCCCTTTACCGTGTACGAATCAAGGGCGCTCGGAGTGACAGAGAAACGGCTCCGCGCCCAAGACCTCGCAGGCGGCGGACGTCTCATCTACCTGCCGAAGGGGCGCTTTCTCGACCTGCAGGCCCGGGCCCGGGTGCTGGCAACGGCAACCCCGGGAGCCTGGGTGTCGCATCAGACAGCAGCCGAGCTCACGCTGTTGGGGCTGCCGCCGTGGATGGACGGGGAGACGGTTCACTTGAGCAAGCCGCACGAGCTGCCAAGGGTTCGCCGCGCCGGAGTGGTCGGCCATCGCGTCCGAATGATTCCGGGCGAAATCGGGGAGTGCGACGGCATTCCCATCTCGTTACCGCCCCGGACCTGGCTGGACCTCGCCGGCGCGCTCCCTCTGAAGTACGTCGTTGCCATGGGGGATCAGCTGATCCGGATTCCGCGGCCCCAGTTCGAGGGCCGCACGGAGCCCTACGCGTACAAGGAGGGGCTGCGCCTGCTCATCCGGCAGCATCCCAACATGAAAGGTGTTGAGAAGGCAAGGCTGGCCCTGGACGAAATGCGGGTGGGCGCCGACTCCTACCCTGAAACTTTCCTCCGGATTGCGATGTTGGATGCGCACCTGCCGGAGCCGGAACTGCAAGTGCACCTGGACCCCCAAGATCCTTGGTCGCCGACTGCCGACCTCGGGTACCGGCGCTTCCGGATCGCACTGCAGTATGACGGCGAGCATCACCTCTCGCGTGAACAGCAGTCCCGCGATAACCGGCGCGACGAGGCGTTCACCAGCGCCGGCTGGTCCTATTTCCAGGTGAATGCCAACGATATGGACGAGGGATTCCGGGGAGTGATCAGCCGGGTCAAAGGTGCGAAACGTCGGGCGGCCTAGGGCAATGCGGGGTCAGATATCGCCCGATGGGGCGGTTTATTGGGCGCTATCTGACCCCGCGTTGCAGTAAGGGCGCGGGTCAGTGGCTGCGGTGGTCCTGGATGGTCATCCGCGGACCGAACGTGGGTTTCCGGAAGCCGCTCAGGCCGAGCATCCGGACCACCCGCTGCCGGTGCCCGGTCCACGGTTCGAGGAGGGTCAGCATGCCGGCGTCGTCAGTCCGCCGGCCGGTCAGCGCCGCGCCAACGTATGCGGCCAGATGGTAATCGCCCACCGCGATGGAGTCGGGGCAGCCGTGCGTCCGCTGCACCACCTCGGCTGCCGTCCACACCCCGATCCCCGGGATGGTCTGCAGCTTGGCGGCTGCTTCCGCCGCCGGCAGGGAGGCCAGACGTTCAAGCGCGACGGCGGAGCGCAGGGCACGCATGACAGTCGCCGAACGCTGCGGGCCGACCCCCGCCTTGTGCCACTCCCAGGACGGGATTCCGAGCCAGGCCCCGGCGGTGGGCCGTACAAGCAGTCCCGTTGGCGCGACGGTACCGGCGCCGGGGGCGGGAGTTCCGTGCCGGTACATCAGGTAGCGGAAACCCCGCCGCGCCTCGATGACGGTGACCTTCTGCTCCAGAATGGTGGGCACGAGGGAATCAACCATCCGCCCGGTGGAGGGCAGACGGACGTCGGGGTTCCGGCGCCGGGCCTCACGGACCATGCGGGGGAGTGTTGCGGCGAAGGAAGGCTCGTCAAACGCCGCCCAGTCGTCGTCGGCGCCGAGGAGCCGGGGAACCCCGGCGATGGCGGCGCCGGAACCGGGGCCCCACGCCAGGGCATCGACGCAGGGGCCGCCGCAGTCCGGTCCAGATCCCGCCCGGCCCGCCTCGGTCAGCCGCAGCGTTACCGGGCCATCCGGCGTCGTGAACGCCATCCACAGTCCGTCCGGGCGCGAGGAGAAGGAGGGGTCGCCGTTGCCGCGCATCAGGATACCCACGGTGCGGTGCAGGCTGTACGGGCCGCCCGGATGCCATCTGAGGGACGCGTCTGCCGCGGCTGCCAGCCGGGCAGGGGCGTCAGCAATGGTCATACAAACATCGTCCCACGCCGGACTGACAAACCTGCCGCCCGTCCCGCCCGAAGGGTTTGCGCCAGGCACTTATCCCGCGGCCGAGGCAGGACTACAATCCCTGTGTGGCGCGGGCCGGCCGTGCCCTTCCTTCGAGTTGCAGGTGATCGCAATGGGTGGAGTAGTGCATTTTGAAATCCCCGCGGACGACCAGGACCGGGCAAGAAACTTCTACAATCAGGCGCTCGGCTGGCGGATCGACCCGATGCCTGAGATGGACTACAACGTGGTGATCACCACCCCGATGGACGAAAAGACCGGCAGGCCTACCGAGCCGGGTGCCATCAACGGCGGCATGATGGCTCGGGAGGGGGAACTGACCACACCCGTCATCACCGTGGACGTGGAGGACATCGACGCGACGCTGAAGACCGTCGAGCAGCTGGGCGGTTCCGTGGTGAAACCCAAGGAGACCATCCCCGGCATGGGCCACTACGCCTACTTCAAGGACACCGAGGGCAACATCCTGGGGCTCTGGGAGAACCTCCCGGCCGATGCCGGCGGTGCTACGGGCTGACCTGCTTCTCGCCGAAGCGGCCGCGGGCCTCCACCGGGATCAGCGGTTTCTGGGCGCGGATCCGGAGCTCCTGCACCGCCCAGGTGTTTCCGTCGGGGTCACTGAACCCGAAGAAGGTGCCGCCGTCGCGCTCGTCGAAGACGGTGATCTCGCTTGCTTCCACGCCGCGGCTGAGCAGCTCGTCGCGCGCGGCCTGGGCGTCTGCCACCACCAGCTGCAGGCCGCGCATGGAGCCCGGCTCCATCTCGTTCTGCGAGGGCAGGTCCCCAATGACGATCGAACACCCCGAGCCGGGTGGCGTCAGCTGGACCACGTGCATGTGCTCGTTCTGCGTGTCGTGGTCCAGGTTGAAGCCGACCTTGTCCCGGTAGAACTCCACCGCCCGGCCAATGTCGCTCACGGGCAGCACAACCACTTCGAGGGTCCAGTCCAAGACACGTTCCTTTCAACGGCACTGATTCATCAGCGCTGATTCAACGGCACTGATCATCGGCACCCGGTCCCGGGCGCCGTAGCAAGCTTGCCCTGCCCGGACACGCCTTGGCTAGTACTTTGGCCGGAGCCGCGGCACCCGGCACCGGGCACCGGCCGCGGCACGGGCACCCGGCACCGGCCGCGGGACGGCAACCCGGCAGTCACGGCATCCCGTTCCCCAGCCAGAGCGCCAGGACCGCCAGTGGAAGCGCCAGGACAATCACGGCGGCGCCGGCAACCGCAAACCCGCCCCAGCGCACCCGCAGGTTCAGGCTCTGCAGGCGCTCGTGCCACAGGAGCGTGGCGAGCGACGCCCAGGGCGAAATGAGCGGACCCAGGTTCACCCCGATCAGGAGCGCGCCCAGCCTCAGCGGCGATCCGGCCGCGGGCTCCAGGGCCAGGTAGGCGGGGAGGTTGTTGGCGATGTTGGCGGAACCGGCGCCCAGTGCCGCGAGGCGCAGCAGGTCCGGAAACGTCTCCCCGGCCCCGGCGGCCGGTGCCAGGGCCCGGGTGAGGCCGTGCGCGTGCAGGGTCTCGACCACCATGAACAGCCCGGCGGTCAGCATCAGCGGGCGCCACGGCAGCATCGACCAGCGCAGGGCTGACGGCCGCCGCACCACGAACATGGCCACCAGGAACCCTGCCGCGAGGGCGGCAGGAACCGCCACGGGGACACCGGAAACCAGAGCCGGAAGCAGCACGAACAGCGTGCCGGCCGATGCCCGGAGCACCGTCCGGTCGCTGGCCGCGTGGACGGGCTGCGGCCCGTACCGGCCACGCAGGTCCCGGCGGAAGGCCAGCCAGAGCAGCAGCGACGGCACCACAACACCGACGGCGGCAGGCGCCCACATGAGCCTGGCAAATCCCAGCGGGCTGAGGGACATGTTCGACTGCGCCAACAGGTTGCTCAGGTTGGAGACCGGCAGGAACAGGGACGCGGTGTTGGCCAGCCACACGGTGCTCAGGGCGAACGGCAGGGGCGGGATCTTCGCGTGGACCGCGAGCAGCACCACCACCGGAGTCACCAGCACCGCGGTGGTATCGAGTGACAGGAAGGCCGTGGCGATGGCGGACAGGGCAAGCACAAAGAGCCACAGCACGAAGACGCTGCCCCGGCCCAGCGCCGAAATGCGGTCCGTCAGCACGCGGAACAGCCCCGCATCATCAACCAGTTCCGTGACGACGGTCATCGCCACCACGAAGGCCAGGATGGGGGCGGTGCGTCCCGCCAACGACGCGAACGCGGGCCATGGCAGCAGGCCGGCGGCAAGACAGCCGGCCCCGGCAAGCAGCATGCTGCCCGGCAGCAGGTAGCTCCGCACATTCTTCGGTATTCGCAGGGATGCCACCGCCCAATCTTCGCACCGAACCCTGCCGGGGCAACCACGCAGCCCAAGACGGTAAGTTGGTACCCATGAAGTACGCCCAGTCAGTCCTGGACCTCATCGGCAACACCCCGCTCATCAAGCTCAACCACGTCACGGAGGGCATCAAAGCCACCGTCCTGGTGAAGCTGGAATACGTGAATCCCGGCGGATCCATCAAGGACCGCATCGCGGCGAAGATGGTCGAGGAAGCCGAGCGCGACGGCAAGCTCAAGCCCGGCGGCACCATCATCGAGCCCACCTCCGGGAACACCGGCGTGGGCCTGGCCCTGGTGGCGCAGCAAAAGGGCTACAAATGCATTTTCGTGGTCCCGGACAAGGTGGGGGAGGACAAGCGCGCTGTCCTGGCGGCCTACGGTGCCGAAGTGGTGGTGACGCCCACCGCCGTCGAACCTGACAGCCCGCAGAGCTACTACGGCGTGTCCGACCGCCTGGTCACCGAGATCCCCGGCGCGTACAAGCCGGACCAGTTCTCCAACCCCGCCGCGCCGCTGAGCCATTATGAAACCACCGGCCCCGAGATCTGGCGGGACACGGACGGCAAGGTGACGCACTGCGTCATCGGCGCCGGAACCGGCGGCACCATCACCGGTACCGGCCGCTACCTCAAGGAGGTGTCGGCGGACCGTCCGGAGTCCGACGGCGGCCGGGTCCGGATCATCGGGGCCGATCCCGAAGGCTCTGTCTACTCAGGCGGCACCGGGCGCCCGTACTTCGTCGAGGGCGTGGGCGAGGACATGTGGCCGGCCAACTACGACAAGTCGGTCCCGGACCAGGTCCTGGCCGTCAGCGACGCCGACTCCTTCGAGATGACCCGGCGGCTTGCCCGCGAGGAGGGCCTGCTGGTGGGCGGCTCCTCCGGGATGGCCGTGGTGGCGGCCCTGCGAACCGCCCGGGGTCTGCCCGAGGACGCGGTGGTGGTGGTGATCCTGCCCGATTCCGGCCGCGGCTACCTCGCCAAGATCTTCAACGACCAGTGGATGCGCTCCTACGGCTTCCTCTCCGGTGGCGAGGAGGCCTCCGTGGGTGAGGTCATCAAGTTCAAGACGGGCGAGCTGCCGGACCTGGTGCACATCCACCCGAACGAGACCGTCCGCGACGTCATCAACATCATGAACGAGTTCGGCGTCAGCCACATCCCGGTGCTCTCCGCGGAGCCGCCCGTGGTCATGGGCGAAGTCCTGGGGGCGGTCGATGAACGGACCCTGACGGCCAAGCTGTTCCGCGGCGAGGCCAGGCTCACGGACAAGATCGCCGAGCACATGGGGGAGAAGCTGCCGGTGATCGGCTCGCTCGAAACCATCTCCGCGGCCCGCGAACTGCTTTCCGACGTCGACACCGTAATGGTGACGTTCGTCGGCGCGCCCATAGGCATCCTGACCCGCCACGACCTGCTCGCCTACCTCAGCCACTGATCAAGGAGCCCCATGTCTGAAGAGAACCAAGGATTCAACACCCGCGCCGTGCACGCCGGCCAGGCCTTCGAGCCGCGCACCGGCGCCGTCGTTCCGCCCCTGCACTTCAGCTCGACATATGCTCAGGACGGCATCGGCGGGCTGCGGGACGGCTACGAGTACGGCCGCGGCGGCAACCCCACCCGCGACGCCCTGCAGGAACAGCTCGCGGCGCTCGAGCGCGGCACGCACGCCTACTCCTTCAGCTCCGGACTCGCGGCCGAGGACTCGCTGATCCGCGCCCTGATGCGCCCCGGCGACCACATCGTGCTCGGCAACGACGCCTACGGCGGCACCTACCGGCTGATCAGCCGCGTGCTCGGAGAGTGGGGGATCGGCAACACCCCCGTTGACATGGCCGATCTCGACGCCGTTCAGGCCGCGGTTGCCGCCCACAAGACCCGCTTCGTCTGGGTGGAGACCCCGTCCAACCCGATGATGAAGATCACCGACATTGAGGCGCTCGCCAAGGTGGCGCACGACGCCGGGGCCCTCCTGATCGTCGACAACACCTTTGCGTCGCCCTACCTGCAGACCCCGCTCGACCTGGGTGCCGACGTCGTGGTCCACTCCACCACCAAGTACATCGGTGGCCACTCCGACGTGGTGGGCGGTGCGATAGTGGTCAAGGACGCCGGGCTGGCCGAGAAGATCGGCTTCGTGCAGTTCGCAGTCGGTGCCGTCTCCGGCCCGATGGACGCTTTCCTTACAACGCGCGGGCTCAAGACCCTCGGCGTTCGCATGGACCGGCACAGCGACAACGCGCAGGCTGTGGCCGAATGGCTCCTGGAACGCCCCGAGGTGGAGGCCGTGCTGTACCCGGGCCTGCCCTCGCACCCGGGCCACGAGCTGGCGAAGAAGCAGATGAAAAAGTTCGGCGGCATGATCTCGGTGCAGTTCAAGGGCGGCGAGGCCGCTGCCCGGAAGGTGGCCGAATCGACGTCGGTCTTCACGCTGGCCGAATCGCTCGGCGGCATCGAGTCCCTGATGAACTATCCGTCCGAGATGACGCACGCCTCGGTCAAGGGCACCGAGCTTGCCGTCCCCGTGAACCTGATCCGGCTTTCCTGCGGCATCGAGGACGTTGAGGACCTCATCGCCGACCTTGAGCAAGCCTTCACGCACATCCTGTGACGGCCTCCCCGCAGACGCAGGAAGGCACCGGCACCCGGCAGGAAGCCGGCAGGGATGAGGCGCCCCGCCGAACCGCACGCCGGCGTGCCCTCGGGTGGCTCGCGACGGCGGGCGGGGCTGGCGCCGTCGTCCTCGCTTTGATCTGGCTGTACGCCGAGTATGCCCCGGCCATGAACGACTTCGAGGTCTACTACTACGGCGGGACCAAGGTGCTGCAGACCGGCGAGGCCGGCATCGGCGAGCTGTACGCGCCCCGGGACGGGCTGCCGTTCACCTATCCGCCGTTCGCCGCGCTGCTGTTCGCCGGCCTGGCCACCATGAGCCTCGGCCAAAGCGGGCAGCTCTTCATCTGGGCGGCGCTGGGCGGGGCCGCGGTGGTGGCGGCCTGGCTCGCCCGGCACCACTTCGGGATGACCCGCTGGCGGGATGCGTTTGCGGACTGGCGGTTCAGGACTGTGGCGCTGGCCGGGACCGGGGCCATTGTCCTGCTGGGACCTTGGCGGGACACCTTCGTGTTCGGGCAGATCAACATCATCCTGATGGGCCTGATCCTGGCCGACTTCGCGCTGCACGGGAAGTCCCGGGCGGGTGAGATCCGCTGGCCCGCGGGCCTGCTGATCGGTGTGGCTGCCGGGATCAAGCTGACGCCGCTCGCGTTCGCGCTGTATTTCCTGGTGCGCCGCGATTTCAAGGCCCTGGGCTGGATGGCGGCGGGATTCCTCGGATCCATTGCCCTGGCCTGGGCGGCTCTGCCCCAGGCGTCCGTAACGTTCTGGACCAAGATCCTGCCCAACACCGGCCGCATCGGCGATCCGGGGTACGTGGACAACCTGTCCCTGAAGGGGCTGCTGCTCCACTTCGGGCTGCCGGACTCGGGGACCACCAGCCTGCTGTGGCTCGTGCTGGCGCTGGCCCTGGCGGGGCTCACTGCGCTGGTGATCCGCTGGGCGGTGGCCGTGGAGGAAAACTTCGTGGCGGTGTCCGCAACCGCAGTGCTCATGCTCCTGGTCAGCCCCGTTTCGTGGTCGCATCACTGGGTGTGGATCGCGGTGGCGCTGCCGTCCATGGCCTTCGCGATGCACCGCGTTCCCTCCCGGACAGGCCTCATGCGGCTGGCCGGTTGGCTGGTGGTGGCGGTCTCGGCAGTGGCCTTCTACCTCGCGCCCAAGGACCTCGCGATGGCGGCCGGGGCCGAGGTGTGGGGCGTGAACCCGCAGACACAGTGGCCGCTGATGGTCTCGAGCCTGGGCGTGCTGTGCGGGGTCGCGCTGCTGGTCTACTGGGCCGCAGCCTACCGGCCCGCGCGGACAGGGATCGGTCCGCGCCGCTAGGCTAGCTTTCTTCAAGAAAGTCAGCTAATGTCGCAGCATGGCACTCCGCTCCGACTGGTCCCAGCGCAACTGCAGCATGGCCCGCGGCCTCGACATTTTCGGCGATCCGTGGGGCCTGCTGGTTCTGCGCGAGGTCTTCTTCGGCAACGGCCGTTTCGACGCGGTGAAAACGCGCCTCCAGGTGGCTGACTCCGTCCTCACCCGGCGGCTTGCCTCCCTGGTGGAGTCCGGCCTCCTGGCAAAACAGCCCTATGACGATGGCGGACGTACCCGCCACGAGTACGTCCTCACCGGCAAAGGTGAAGACGCCCTGCCGGTGCTCAACGCCGTCGTGATCTGGTCCGAAAAGCATCTGCAGGCGCCGTCCGAGCAGGCCCACATGTACGTGGTCCACGCATCGTGCGGTCAACGTACATCGTCCGCGGACACCTGCACCGAATGCGGTGAACGGCTCACCGCGGAGAACACCAGTTGGCACAGCCTGACCCGCAGCGAAGAGCCGCTCCCGCTGGCCACAGCGCCCCGGCAACCCGCTACCACGACCAACCGCGTTCAAAGCGGCGAAGATGAAGGAACAGCCGCATGACCACCCCTGAGGACCCCGGAGTCTTTGTCCGGATATCTCGCCCTGAAGGGCCTTTAGACGACCATATCTGGACAAAAACTCAAGAGGAAAGCAGGAGGACTTCGACGGACGGCCCGAAGAAGCGGCGTCGGCCGCATCCCGCGTGGGCCGTGGCGGCGGTGGCGTTCCTGGCGCTCGTCGGGGCCGCCGGCTTCCGTGCCGCGCCCGGTGTGCTCATGGTGCCGCTGCAGCAGGAGTTCGGCTGGTCCACCACGGTGTTGTCGTCCGCGGTGAGCATCAACCTGGTGCTGTTCGGCCTGACGGCACCGTTCGCCGCGGCCCTCATGGAACGGTTCGGCATCCGGGCCGTCACCGCGGTCGCGCTCGGGCTGATCGGCGCCGGCAGCGCCCTGACTGTGCTGGTCAACCAGTCCTGGCAGATCCTCCTCACCTGGGGCCTGCTGATTGGCCTGGGCACCGGTTCGATGGCCCTGGTGTTCGCGGCGACCATCGCCAACACGTGGTTCACCAAGAGCCGGGGCCTCGTGATCGGCATCCTGACCGCAGGCAGCGCCGCCGGCCAGCTGGTCTTCCTGCCATTTATCGCGGTGCTCGCCCAGGATCCGGGCTGGCGCCAGGCCTCGCTGCTCATCGCCGCCGGGGCGCTGGCCGTGGTTCCGCTGGTGCTGAAGTTCCTGAAAAACTCACCGGCCGACGTCGGGGCGTTGCCTTACGGGGCCGAGGAGCCGTCCGGCGCGGCGGACGAAAGTTCGGCCCCCGCCGGGACTGCCGAACCCCGCGGCAATGCCGCCGTCCGGGCACTGCAGGTACTTCGGAGCGCCAGCAGGAACCGTACGTTCTGGGCGCTCGCCGCGGGGTTCGCCATCTGCGGAGCCACCACGAACGGGCTGATCGGCACCCACTTCATCCCGTCCGCCCATGACCACGGCATGCCGGAAACGACGGCGGCCGGCCTGCTCGCCGTCGTCGGGATCTTCGACATCCTGGGCACTATCGCTTCCGGCTGGCTGACCGACCGGTTCAACCCCCGGATCCTGCTGGCCGTGTACTACCAGTTCCGCGGCATCGGGCTCTTGGTGCTGCCGCTGCTGCTGGGCTCCTCGGTCCAGCCCAGCATGATCGTGTTCGTGGTGATCTACGGCCTGGACTGGGTGGCCACGGTTCCGCCCACCGCCGCCATCTGCCGCCAGGTGTTCGGCGCCGACGGCGGCGTGGTGTTCGGCTGGGTGTTCGCGGCGCACCAGCTGGGCGCCGCCGCAGCCGCACTCGCAGCCGGGGCGATCCGGGATGCCACCGGCCACTACACCTACGCCTGGTTCGGTGCCGCCGCGATGTGCACCATCGCCGCGGTCATCAGCGCCACCATCCGCAAAGACGCCGGACGACGGAAGTCCGCCGCATTGGCAGTCGCTTCAGTAGACTGAGCGGGGCGCCCTCGGGCGCGGCTCTTGCGGCAGATCGCGCGACGCGTCCCGCAGGCACGTTGCCGGACTCAAGCTGGGGGACACTGAATGGCACTGCTTACCGTCCGAACGAAGAACGACAGACCCGCTGCAAAACCACGGCTCCGCGGCCGCCGGACCGCGCTGGCCGCCGTCGAGCTGGTGGTCCTGCTGGCCGTGCTGGCCACGGCCGTCTTCGTCGCCTCCCGGCTGGAGGTCTGGGGCGGGAAAGGCCTGGACTTCAGCGTCTACTGGTACGGCGGCAGGATCCTCAACGACGCCGGCCTGTCGCCGTCGGGCCTTTATCAGCCCACGGTGAACTGGGCAGGCGGCCCGGAACTGCCGTTCACCTACCCGCCGTTCGCGGCCCTCGTCTTTAGCCTGCTCGCCAAGCTGCCGCAGGCCACCGCGCTGCTGCTGTTCAACGCCGCCGGCGTGGCCGTGGCCGCCTGGATGGCGGCGCTCGGTGTCCGGTACTGGAACAGCAAGCCGAGCTGGCGCAGCACCTTTGCCTCGCTTACCTTCAGGTCCGCACTGAACCGGCTCGGCGCCGTCGTGCTTTTCCTGGCTGTCCTGAATCTGGGGCCATGGCGGGAAACCCTGGTCTTCGGCCAGATCAACATCCTCTTGCTGGGGCTGATGACGGCGGACCTGCTGTCCCGGAACCCGGGCTGGAGGAACGGCGTTCCCGGCAGCGGCTTCCTGGTGGGCGTGGCGGCCGGCATCAAGCTGACGCCCCTGGTCTTCGGCCTGTACTTCCTGGTGCGGAAGGACTGGCGCGGACTGCTGAACATGGGCGCAGGCTTTGCGTTCACCGTGCTGCTCGGCTGGGTGCTCCGGCCGGCCGAGTCCCGCAGCTTTTGGCTGGAGATTCTTCCCGATACGTCCCGGATCGGCGGCGCCGGTTACGTGGACAACCTTTCCATCAAGGGCGCCCTGCTCCACTTCGGGGTTCCGGCGGACTTCGTGAACGTGCCGTGGATACTCCTGAGCCTGCTGGTCGTGGGTCTGGGCGCGGCCGTCATCCGGACCGCCAGCAGCCAGGGCGCCAGGGTGGTGGCCATTTCCGCCACGGCACTCACCATGCTCCTGGTCAGCCCCGTCTCGTGGTCCCACCACTGGGTCTGGATGGCGGCGGTGCTTCCGGCTTTCGCCTGGACGCTGCGCGAGACCCCTCGGCGGCACAGGCTCTCACGCTGGGCGATGGGCGCCGTCCTGGGCTTGTCCACGGCGGTGTTCCTGTTCTCGCCGAAGACCATCGGCACGGCCCTGGGCGCCGACAACCTTGACCTGCAGACGCCGGCGCCGTGGCTCATGGCGTCCAGCGCCGGGGTGTTCTGTGCGCTCGCCATCATGGTGTGCTGGCTCGTGGTTCTCCGCCGCGGCGCGGTGGCGGAGCTGGCGGAATGAGCACCGCACTGGTCACCGGCGTCGGGCGCCTCGCCGGAATCGGCGCGGGGATCGCCCGGCAGCTGGCGGCCGCCGGGTGGGACCTGGTGCTGACCTACTGGCAGGACTACGACGCCCGCATGCCGTGGGGAATCCACCCGGACGACGTCGGCCGGCTCGCCGCGGAACTGAGGGCCACCGGCTCCAAGGTGCTGACGCTGCCCGCCAACTTTCAGGACCCGGACGCCGTCGATCAGCTGATGGCGGAGGCGGCGGCGCAGGCAGGAACTCTCCACGGGATGGTGCTCAGCCACGCCGAATCCGTCGACTCGGGCATCATGGACACCACCCTCGAAAGCTTCGAACGGCACTTCGCCGTGAACACCAGGGCCAGCTGGCAGCTGATCCGCGCCTTTGCGCAGCAGGCGGCGGACGACGGCGGCGCGGTCGTCGCGCTGACCAGTGACCACACAGCGTTCAACCTGCCGTACGGCGCGTCCAAGGGGGCGCTGGACCGGATCGTGATCGCCGCGGCGCGTGAACTTGGCCCGCTGGGCATCAGCGCCAATGTGCTGAACCCCGGGCCCGTGGACACCGGCTGGATGGATGGTCGGCTTCGTGAGGAGCTGGTCCGGCGCCAGCCCGGCGGGCGGCTGGGCACTCCGGCCGACGTGGCGGGAACCGTGGCTTTCCTGCTGTCCCCGGCGGGCCGCTGGGTGTCCGGCCAGCTCATTAAGGCCGACGGCGGGTTCTCCGCCTGACGCTTTCGGAGCGCCCTTAGGGGCGGGCATGATCCCGGGCCGCCATGGCAACTGCGAGGTGCCCGCCTAGAACGGGGCAGTGCCGCGCATCCGGCGGGGGCGGCCGTCCGGGTCCACTACGAGCCGGTTTGCAGCGCCTGCCCAGAGACGCTGAAGGGGCGGCACGGGCTCGGGAGTGTGGTGGCGAACGTGTCCCCTGGGGCGGGGCGCGCGGCGGCCTGTTGCGTGCCAATGGTCCAGTGCATCGGCGGCGGCGTTCCAGAGTTTCAGCCCGGCCGCCGGGGCGTGGAGCTGAGGGTCATCCTCGTCCAGGCCCAGGTGTTCGGCCCAGAGCTGGAGCCGCAGCCTGTAGGCCAACAGCCGGGAAGCACCGGGGACGGCGTTTGCCCCTTGCCCTGTGTCTGTACTGTGCGGTTCCGGATGACGGGCAGTGGTGTCGATGACGGCGCAGGTGAGCTCGCTGTCAGTGGTCCAGGACCGACGGTTGAAGTTGTCCGACCCGCAGGTGAACCAGGCGTCGTCGATGATGCAGATCTTGGCATGGACATAGATCGGAGTCCCGGCCCGGTTTTCCAGATCAAACACCCCAACCCTGTCAGGCGCAACCCGGAGCATCCTGCTGATGGCACGGATCTGCCCGACCCGCTTGGGCGGCCCTCCGAGAATACCGTCAGAGTCCGGGTATCGGGGAACGACGGCGATCACGTTCAGCTCGGGGTTGCGTTCGAGGGCCGTTGCGATTCCGGCTGCGACCTCTTCAGACCACAGGTACTGGTCCTCGATGTAGATCAGCGAGCGGGCCCGGGCGAAGGCTTTCGTGTAGGCCCGCGCGATGCTCCGCTCACCGCCAGGTGCGAAGGGGAACGGCGGATGCTTCATGCCGTAGGTGCGCAGCAGTTGCACGGCGTGAGGTCCCGCAGGCGGCGGAGGCGGCGCAGTGGCCGGAAGCGGTTCGGGGTGCCTGGGCATATCGGCCAGGCGCTGCAGCAGCATCCGGTACGGTGTGCGGCGGTCCAGGGGATGAGGGTCATTCCACCGTTCGGCGAACAGTTCCAGCAGATCTGCCACGACCGGGCCACGGAGTTCGAGGGCGGCATCGTGCCACGGTGGCGTTTTTCCGTACCGGGAATCCATGGCCACCGCCTGCGGGTCCCCTTCGTGATCCGCGTCGTCCCGACGGCTGTGGGAAAGATCGATCCCGCCCACGAACGCGACGTCCCGCGACGGGTCCTCACGCCGGCGGATGACGACCATTTTCTGGTGATGGCAGCCGAAGAGGCGCACCCGCTGGTCCAGCAGCACCTCCCCGCCGGCGTCGTTGATCTGGCGGCTGAGGAGTTCGTTGGACCGTCCACTCATCGGGGCTGAGACGCGCTCCCCGTGGGATCGCCACATCAGGCCGCGCACTTCCACTCCCGCCCGGGCCAACCGCGCCAGCAGCTCACCGATCGTCGGTCCATCCGCCGTCAGCCGCTCGTCGGCATCGCCACGCCAGTCGGTGAACCACACGCGGTCTCCCGGAGTCAGGGCCGACAGCTCCTCCAGCAACCGGGCGAAGTAGGTGGCCCCGTGAATGAGGGGCCGCACCAGGTTGCCCTCCGACCAGGAGGGCGATCCGGCACCGCCCGCGTGGACGTCGGTGGCTGCATTCCCCCGCTCAGCGCCACTCAAGAACCAGGCACCGGTACTGCTGTCCACTCGGTGGTCCCCGGTCCTTACTGGGGCCGGGGGATCGTCAGCGTCAGCCATGTGCCCAGTATGCCCCGGCCATGCGGCCGGGGCGAGAGCTAAACAGCGCCGTCAGCGGAATGCCGGCAGCCCGGTGATGTGCTGGCCGAGGATCAGGGTGTGCACCTCATCCGTCCCTTCGTAGGTGCGCACCGACTCGAGGTTGGCGGCGTGCCGCAAGGGAGAGTAGTCCAGCGTGATGCCGTTGCCGCCAAGGATGGTCCGGGCTTCCCGCGCCACCTTGATGGCCTCGCGGACGTTGTTCAGCTTGGCCAGCGAGATCTGCTCCGGGCGGAGATGGCCGGAGTCCTTGAGCCGGCCCAGGTGCAGGGCGAGCATGGTGCCCTTCTGGACCTCGAGCAGCATGTTGACGAGCTTCTCCTGCGTCATTTGGTACCCGGCCAGCGGCTTGCCGAACTGCAGGCGCGCCATCGAATACTGCAGCGCCGCCTCATAGGAATCGCGGGCCGCGCCCATGGCGCCCCAGGCGATGCCGTACCGGGCCTCATTCAGGCAGCTGAAGGGGCCGCTCAGTCCGCGGGCGCCCGGCAGCAGCGCCTCCGGACCCAGCCGGACGCCGTCGAACGCCACGTCGCACTGGATGGAAGCGCGCATGGACAGTTTCCGCCCGATGGGTGTGGCGGTGACCCCCGCCGTGGCGGCGGGCACGAGGAAGCCGCGGACGCCGTCGTCGGTCCTCGCCCACACCACCATCACGTCGGCCACGGAGGCGAGCCCGATCCAGCGCTTGGCGCCGTCCAGGACCCAGCCGGCGTCCTCTCCGGTTCCATCCCGCTCCGCTGTGGTGGTCATCGACGACGGGTCCGAGCCTGCCGTCGGCTCGGTCAACGCGAAGCAGCCGATCACCTCGCCGGCGGCCATCCGGGGGAGCCACTCCTCTTTCTGGTCCTCCGAGCCCCATTTGTGGATCGCGGTCATCGCCAGGGACCCCTGGACCGAGACGAACGTGCGGATTCCGGAGTCGCCGGCCTCCAGCTCCATGGCGGCCAGGCCGTACTCGACGGCCGACCGGCCGGGGCAGCCGTAGCCCTCCAGATGCATGCCCAGGACGCCCAGCTCGCCCAGTTGCGCCGGCAGGTGCATTGGGAAGACCGCCTGCTCGTACCAGTCCGCGATGTCGGGGCGGATCTGCTGGTCGGTGAAGTCCCGGATCCGCTGCCGCAGGGCCCGCTCATCGGGAGTCAGCAGGGTGTCCAGGGCCAGGACATCCGAGGGGTCCGGGAGACCGTACTCGGCCGAAGCCTCCGCAGGATCAAGGGCGTCATTGCTCATTCCAGCATCCTACGTGCCGAGGCGCACACGCCGAAGGACTCCTGTGCCGCCGCCGGCCGGCCGCTTTACCGGTTCGAGGGAACCCGCGTCCCGCCGAGGAAGTACTCCCGGGTTGACGGCAGGAACCGGCAGACCGCAGCCAGCACCACGCCCAGGGCCAGCAGCACCACGCCGCTCACAAACGCCCCGCCCACACCAAAGATCTGGGTATTCCCGTAGGCCGGATCCCACATCTGCGCCGCCGAGATAAAGAACGCGGCGGTCAGCAGCAGCGCCCCGAGCAGCGGGAGGATTCCGCGGAACCACAGGTTGCGGGCGGATTCCCGCAGGGTATCCCGGAAATACCAGGCGCAGGCAAAGCCGGTGAGGGCGTAGTAGAACGCGATGAACAGGCTGATGGAGCTGATGGAATCGGACAGCAGGTTTTCGCTGAGGAAGCTCATGGCCACGTAGTACACGATGGCCGCCGCGCCCATCACCTGGGTGGAGAATCCCGGGGTCTGGTTCCGCTCGTGGACCTCCCCGAACTTCGGCGGCAGGGCCCGGTGGACGCCCATGGACAGCGTGCCGCGGGCGGTGGGCAGGATGGTGGTCTGGGTGGAGGACAGGACGGACGCCAGCACCGCCACCACAATCAGCCAGCCCCACGGCCCCAGCACCACGTCCTTCATCGCCAGGAACACGTCATCCTGGTTGTCGGCGTTGGCCAGCCCGATTCCCTCCGTTCCGACGGACGCGTACATCATCACCAGCAGCGCCACCGAGACGTAGATGGCCACCAGCACGAACGCCGAGATGACCGCTCCGCGGCCTGGGGTGGTGGCCGGGTTCTCCGTCTCCTCGTTCACGGCCAGGCAGGTGTCCCAGCCCCAATAGATGAACAGGGCCAGCAATATGCCGTGGACCACCGCGCCGGGATCGGCGAACGCCCCGGCCGGGTTGAACCATTCGACGTCGAACGGCTGGCCCGCCGGCGCCCCTCCGGTCAGGCCCGCGATCCTGGCGATGATGGCCACAGCGAAGATGCCCAGAGAGATGTACTGGATGTACGTCAGGGTCCGCTGGACGTGCTCGCCCAGCCGGATCCCGCGGTAGTTCACGAAGGTCATGAAGGCGATGAAAACGACGCCGGTGGCCGTCACCACCGTCTTGTTCCCCGCCAAGGACCCGTCGCCGATGAGGAGCCAGAGGTACTGGCCCGCCACCTGCGCCAGGTTGGCCAGGACCACGACGCCGGCCAGGGCCACGCCCCAGCCGCCCAGCCATCCCGCCCAGGGTCCGAAAGTCCGGCGGGCCCAGATGAATGTGGTGCCGCAGTCCGGCATGGCGCTGTTGAGCTCGCGGAAGGCGTACGCGATGAACAGGACCGGAATGAACCCCAGGACCAGGATCAGCGGGGTGTAGTCCCCGTTGACGGCCACGATCAGTCCCAGCGTCGCAGCCAGTGAGTACACAGGGGCGGTGGAGGCCAGGCCCAGCATCACCGAGTCGCCGAGGTCCAGGATCCCGGCGCGGAGCCCTTTGCCGGGGACGGCACCGCCGGGCTGGCCCCCGGCGCCGCCGGCCGCCGTCGTTCTGGTTTTCATAGCGCAATACCTGCCTTGTTCGCGTTGGCGTGGGCTGCTGCCTGGGCGCTCAGGGGCGCCGGCGCGTCAATGGTGTTGGGGACGAAGCGGCAGAAGTAGTCGGTGACCGGCCCGTCGGACTCGCGGATGCCACAGCCCACCGATTCACCGTCCACCACCCACAGGCCCAGGACCGGATGGTTGCCGTCGAAGTCGGGCAGGGAATGGTACTGCTGGAAGCACCAGCCCTCACGGCCGTATCCGCCCGGCTTCTCCAGGCTGATGCCATCCGCGTGGATCCTGATGTTGTCGCCTTCGCGGCCGTGCAGCGGCTTGGCCACCCACTCCCGCAGCGGGCCCGGATCATTGAGGTAGGCGGGCAGCAGGTTCGGATGGTCCGGGTAGAGGTGCCACAGGGCGGCCAGGAGCGCCTTGTTGGACAGCAGCATTTTCCAGGCCGGCTCCACCCAGCGCGGATTCTGCGAGCGCTGCAGCAGGCGGTGGCCGAACGGCTCCTTCATCATCAGCTCCCACGGGTAGAGCTTGAAGATGGTGCTGATCATGAAGTTGTCCATGTCCACGAAGCGCTTCAGGTTGGGGTCCCAGCCGATGTCCGACATGTTGATGCCGATGGTGGTCCACCCGGCCTGGCCGGCGACGTCCCGCATGTAGGCGGCCGTCATCCAGTCCTCACCCGACTCCTCAGCCTCGGAGTGGGCAACATGCAGCGTGCTCATTCCCGTGCGGTACTGCAGCTTCTTCCACTGCCGGATCAGTGCCTCGTGGATGCCGTTCCACTGGTCCTTCTCCGGGAAGACGTCCTGCAGCCAGAACCATTGGGCCACGGCCGCCTCGATCAGGCCGGTGGGCGTGTCGGCGTTGTACTCGAGCATCTTGGCCGCGCCGCCCTGGCCGTCATAGATGAAATCGAAGCGGCCGTAGATGTCCTGGTCCCCGGCCTGCAGCGACTCGGCGGCCAGTTCCAACGCCTGCGGGCCGATGCCGATGGGGCCCATGGCGCCTGTGGCCAGGAACTTTGCGGCCTCCAGGCACATCCTGTGCATGTCCTCGGCCGTGACCTCCAGCGTCTCCACCTCGTCCATGGCGAATTCGTAGTAGGCGGACTCGTTCCAGTACTCGATTTTCTTGCCGCCGGGCAGGGTGGTGGTGGAGAACACCAGGCCCTGCTCCTCGATCTTCTGCTTCCAGTCCGGCCGGGGCTCCGAGAGTAACCGCTTCACCCCTAGCCTCCCGTGCTTCCGCCCTTGGAGCTGCTGCCAAAGCCGCCCCTGCTGACCGTGCCGCCCTTGGAGCTGTAGCCTGTGGACGTCCTGGCCCCCTGGGGCACTGTCCGCGTGAAGTTCGGATAGGCCGTCCTGCTCTGGCCGATGCCCGGAACGCTGGCCCCGCGTGCATAGAAGTACCAGGCGTAGAGGCCCCCGCCGCGCCCGGCCGAGCTGTTGCACTGGGTGTCCTCGACGCGCTCGCCCGTTTGCTCGTTGAAGCAGACCTGGGCGTAGTCGGGGTCCTGCTCATTGCTGGCCACGATGGCGGTGATAGTACCGGCCAGGAGGGCCGTGACGCCGAGGCCCACCACCACCGTGCGGCGCTGCGACCGCTTCTTCCGCGCTGCCGCGTCGCGCTCCCGGTCGCGGGCGAAGGGGTCGAAGACGGGGCCGGGCTGGGGGAAGCCGGGGTGGTTCTGGGTACCTTCAGGCGGGGTTGCTTTGCCGCCCTGTCCCGGCGTGCCCTGTCCTGGCGTTCCCTGTCCCGGCGTGCCGGGGGTCAGCAGCTCGGGGTGGAGCTCCGGCTTGGGCACCTGCCAGGGCGGCGGCTTGGAAGGGCCGCGGGAGGCGTCGTCACCGGATCTGCCCCCGGTTCCGCCGCTCCCACCGTCGTTCCGGGCCCCGTCAGCGTCCTTGCTCGGGTCCTTCTCCGGGTCCATGGTTCCCCCTGCTGCTCCATGCTCTTGGCTGCGGTGCTGTTGGCTGCGGTGCTGTTGGTGGCCGGAACGCGTGGCTGCGGCCGGCGGTACCGGCTGTCCGTCCGGCCGGTAAATACTGCAGCAAGCCTAGTGGCTGGAGGGTGCTGCGGTGAACAAATTTCCCGGCCGAAGCGTCCAGCCGGAAACCCCAAAAGCGCTGGTCAGGCCGAGAACCTAGACTGGTGCCATGCACACAGCCACTGTTCTCGCCGTTTGCCGGGTCCACCAGCTCCTTCCCGATGAGGGAAGCGTGGGCGTCACCGCCATCGACAAGCGGCCTGTGGACGGGCCGGTCAAGGTGCACAAGCTTGGTTTGCATGGTGACGTCCAGGCCAGCCGCGTCCACCACGGGGGAGAGGACCAGGCGCTCTACGCCTATTCCCAGGCCGACGCCGACTACTGGGTCGGAGAGCTGCAGCGCGAACTGCCGCCGGGGATCTTCGGCGAGAACCTGCGCGTCGCCGGGATCGAAACCACGGGCGCCGTCATCGGGGAACGCTGGCGGATCGGGCTGGATGTTGAGGTTGAGGTCACCTCGCCGCGGGTTCCGTGTGCGACGTTCCAGCGGCGCATGGACGAGACGCAGTGGGTCAAGCGCTTCACAGAGGCCGGAAGGGTGGGTGCGTACCTGCGCGTCATCAAGACCGGCTCAGTGCAGGCAGGCGACCACATCCACCGCCTCTTCGTGCCCAAGCATGGGGTGACGATCGGCCGCTGGTTCAGCGAGCCCGACGTCGACGCCATCGAGGCCCTGCGCGACGCCGAAGCCGACGGCGAAATCCGCCTGCAGCCGGAGTACCACGACCGGTTCGAGAAGATGCTCCGCAGCGTCGGCGGCTAACACGCAGGAGCTGGCCCGGCGGCCCTGCCGCGTTTCTGCACCCTTTCAGCAACCCGCGGTGGGAATGCCTCTGACACGGCACGGGCGGTGGACGGCTTCGGCGCGGAAACCGGGGCAAAAATGCCGCGTGTGCGCAAGCTCACCGTCCGCGCCGAGCCCTCGGTTCGCCGGTATGCGGGGTCGTGCCCTACACTAGAAATATCCCCCACTCCGGAAATCCCTTATTCCTGCCCAATTTTTGAGGCAGGACTGGCAAGTGTTGGAGCCCGCAAATGTGATGCGGGCAGTTTCATAGGGAGAGCCGGCTGAAGAAAACGCTGTACAGACTGCTGGGATAGCAGCCAAGAGATGCAGTGTGAAGTCCTGCCACGGGATTGCGAAAGCGCCGGACTTCTAGTGACCGGCCGGTCAATGAATGCCCGGCGCCCACGGCACATGTACTGCGGCTCCGCTCACCTCGGGTTGTGCCGCCTGGCCCCCTATGGATGAGGAATATCTCCCTATGCCCGAAAACCACGACGACGCCACCCAGACGGCGACCGCCGAAACCGCCAACCTTGAATTCACCGAGGCTGCTGTCCCCGCAGCCGAGCCTGCTGCCGACGCTCCCGCCAAGGCTGACGCTCCCGCCAAGGCTGAAGAGCCGGAAGAAGAAGGCGTCCGCTTCGCCGATCTTGGCATCGACGGCCGCGTCCTCGCCGCCCTGCAGGATGTGGGCTACGAAAAGCCTTCCCCCATCCAGGCAGCAACCATCCCGCTGCTGCTTGAAGGCCGCGACGTCGTGGGCCTCGCCCAGACCGGCACCGGTAAGACTGCAGCATTCGCAGTACCGGCACTGTCCCGCCTGGCCGAGCTCCACGACCTCAACGGCCCGTCCCGCAAGACGCAGGCCCTGGTCCTGGCTCCGACCCGCGAGCTGGCTCTCCAGGTTGCCGAGGCCTTCACTTCATACGCCAAGCACATAGATGACTTCACCGTCCTCCCCGTGTACGGCGGCTCCGCCTACGGCCCCCAGCTCGCCGGCCTGCGCCGCGGTGCCCAGGTTGTTGTCGGCACCCCCGGCCGTGTGATCGACCACATCGCCAAGGGCTCCCTGGACCTGTCCGAGCTCCAGTACCTGGTGCTGGACGAGGCCGACGAAATGCTCCGCATGGGCTTCGCCGAAGACGTGGAGCAGATCTTCCAGCAGACCCCGTCCGACCGCCAGGTGGCACTGTTCTCCGCCACCATGCCGAGCCAGATCCGCCGGATGTCCAAGCAGTACCTGAACAACCCGGCCGAGATCTCGGTGAAGTCCAAGACCACTACCGGCGCCAACACCCGCCAGCGCTACCTGCAGGTCATGGGCCCGCACAAGCTCGACGCCATGACCCGCATCCTCGAGGTCGAAGAGTTCGACGGCGTCATCGCGTTCGTGCGCACCAAGATGGCCACCGAGGACCTCGCCGACAAGCTGCGCGCCCGGGGCTTCCAGGCTGCCGCCATCAATGGCGACATCCCGCAGCAGCAGCGTGAACGCACCGTTGACGCGCTCAAGGAAGGCCGGATCGACATCCTGGTCGCGACGGACGTGGCCGCCCGCGGCCTCGACGTCGAGCGCATCAGCCACGTGGTCAACTACGACATCCCGCACGACACCGAGTCCTACGTGCACCGCATCGGCCGTACCGGCCGTGCCGGCCGATCCGGCGACGCGATCCTGTTCATGACTCCGCGCGAGAAGTACCTGCTGCGTTCCATTGAGAAGGCCACGCGCCAGCCGGTGGAGCAGATGCACCTGCCCACCGCTGAGACCGTCAACACCTTGCGTCTGGGCAAGTTCGCCGAGCGCATCACCGAGACCCTCGAGTCCGAAGACGTGGCGGCATTCCGCGACCTCATCGCGTCCTACGAGGAAGAGCACAACGTGCCGGCAGCAGAAATCGCTGCGGCACTGGCCGTGATGGCCCAAGGCGGCCAGCCACTGCTCGTCAAGGAACTGCCTGCTGCTCCGGAGTACCAGAAGCGCGAACGCTCCAAGGACGGCTTCGGTTCACGCGGCCCGACCCGTGCCCTCACTGAGGGTAACGCCACCTACCGGATCGCCGTCGGACGGCGCCAGCGAGTCATGCCGGGTTCCATCGTGGGCGCCATCGCCAACGAAGGCGGCATTTCCTCGTCGCAGATCGGCGGCATCGACATCCGCTCGGACCACTCGCTCGTCGAGCTCCCGGCCGACCTGAGCCCCGATCAGCTGAAGGCCCTGTCCCGCACACGGATCGGCGGCGAGCTGATCCACCTTGAGCTGGACTCCGGCCGCAAGCCCTCGGGTGACCGCGGCGGCTACCAGGGCAACCGTGGCGGCGACCGCGGCGGCAACTTCAAGGGCGGCGGGGGCTTCAAGAAGGAGTTCCGCAAGAACGACGGCGAGCGTTCCTCCGCTGACCGCGGTGGCCGCTCGTACAGCGAGCGCTCCGAGCGCGGCTTCGGCGGCGACCGGGGCCAGTCCAGCGACTCCCGCTTCGGCGGCCACGGTGATGGCGCACGCAAGCCGCGCCACGGCAACGAGGGCGGCCACCGCGACTTCAACCGCAAGGGCAAGTGGTAGTCACCGTCTGGTGATGAACCAAGCATCCGAATAGAAACAGGCCGGCTGACCAGCCGGCCTGTTTCTGTTTAAGGCCGTTCCACCTGGCCGTGTGTACGCTTCGTCACATCTGCGTTCTGAAAGGCTCTGAAGGGGCCTCCGAAAGGGGCCCGCAGCCCGATCCAGGCCTGTATTTCCGGGGTTTTTAGACCGCAGGAGCCCCGTTCCGCCGCCGATTTGTTGAGTGCCAAATCTTCCGGTAGAGTATTTACTCGTTGCCCCCCTAGCTCAGTGGTAGAGCGCGTTCTTGGTAAGAACGAGGTCACCGGATCGATTCCGGTGGGGGGCTCGGAATGAGGGCCTGTGTCAAGGCGGTCTTGACCGGCTTGACACAGGTTTTTCTCATTCGTGGCGGTGTAGCTCAGTTGGTTAGAGCGCACGACTCATAATCGTGAGGTCGGGAGATCGAGCCTCCCCACCGCTACAGAATCTGCAGGCCAGAGGCATTCAGCCCCTGGCCTGCTTTTGTTTTTCGCGATTGTGCTGGTTCGGCTGCGGTGCTTCCGGAAACCGGGCCTACGCCCTGGTGACGCTGATGCGCACGTTCGGGCAGGAGTCTGCCCAGCGGACCAGGGCCGCCTTCTCGGCGCTGTCCACCCGCAGGCCCCAGCGGATCTTCACGGCTATCCAGTTGCCGATGTATTCGCACTTATTCGCCGGTGGCATCCACGCTTCCGGCCCCTTGGCCTGCTTGGCGGAGTTCAGCGCCGCCGTCTGTGCGTTCAGGGACCGGCCGTCGCCGAGGTCGTTGTAGAACGCCACCCGCCGCGCCTGGGACCAGTAGCGGGCACCCGAGCCCCACGCCTCGTGGACAGGGACGGTGTGGTCGATCTCCACGGCGGACGCAAGGGTGTGCGTGCGGTTGTCCCACCTGGTGACCCAACGGCCCGTGCGCACGGTGCACCGGCGTGCGGTGGTGTACGTGGCGGCCACCTTAGCCTCCTGCAGCAGGACCTCGGCCCTGGTGTTTTGGCAGTCACGGTTGGTATCCAGCCAAGTGCCGAAGTAGCGGGTCCGGTCATACCCCGCATTGTTCTCCGGGGACACCGTGAGGGCGCGGGCGGCGGTGCGCAGCGGCGCGGAATAGTAGCTTGCGGCCTCGGCGGGGACTGCCAGTCCGGTGAGCAGCAGGCCTGCGGCCACGGCGGTAGCGGACAGCGAACGGACCCAGAGGCCGGACGAGACCGTGGCAGTGATGGCAGCCACCCGGCGTCGTGCCTGTATAAACGCGGCTGCCTGCCTGAACGGCCCGGCGTGCCTGATCGGCCCGGCGTTCGGGTCTGTGTGATTGGACGTGCCTGATGACATGCTTCCCCCATGATTCCTGAAACGGTACGACTTGCTTGATGCGTCAACCAGCATGCCAGCCGGTACAGGGGAGAACCGGATCCTTGATGAGGTCTTGATGCAATCCTGTGGGAACGCTGCGGATGGCTCCGGAAGCGGCGGAACCGTTGTGCTCAGGGCGGCTGGAACCTAAGGTCGGACTGCACAAGTAAGGCAAACAGGCAGGCGGACAACCAGGAGCCGGCATGGCCAGACTGATCTACTCGGGACTCATGTCTCTTGACGGTTACATCGCGGACCGGAACGGCAACTTCGACTGGGCCGAACCGGACGCAGAAGTGCATTCCTTCGTCAACGAGCTGATGCGGCCGGTGGGAACACACCTGCTCGGACGCCGGATGTACGAGGTGATGGCAGTCTGGGACCATCCGGAGGACTTCGGCGAGATACCCGGCTACGTCCGGGACTTCGCGGACATCTGGAAGGCGGCGGACAAGGTGGTTTTCTCCCGCACCCTGGAGGATGTGAGCACCGCCCGGACCAGGATCGAGCGGGAGTTCGACGCCGACGCCGTCGGACGGCTCAAGGCAGAGGCCGGCCGGGACCTGGCGATAGGTGGCGCCGACCTTGCCGGGGCGGCCATCCGGGCGGGACTGGCGGACGAGTTCCAGATGTTCCTCTCGCCCGTGGCAGTGGGCGGCGGCAAGAGCTTCCTTCCGGATGACGTCCGGCTGCGGCTTGAGCTGCTTGAGGAGCGCCGGTTCGGCAACGGCACGGTCTTCCTCCGCTACGCCAACCGGACGTGATGGCCCGGCTGGGGCACCGGTTTGGGACACAATGGGGGCATGACCCGTATCGCAATCATCGGCGGCCACGGCAAGGTGGCCCTGCATCTGTCCGCCCTCCTCACGGAACAGGGGCACAGCGTCACGTCCTTCATCCGTAACCCGGACCACGCGGCGGACGTCGCCGCCACCGGTGCATCGCCGTCGGTCCTCGACGTTGAAAACTCGACGACGGCGGAGATCGCCGCCGCGCTCCGGAACCACGACGCCGTGGTCTGGTCAGC
Source organism: Arthrobacter sp. OAP107 (assembly GCF_040546765.1). NCBI lineage: Bacteria > Bacillati > Actinomycetota > Actinomycetes > Micrococcales > Micrococcaceae > Arthrobacter > Arthrobacter sp. OAP107. Next base: position 1,125,533 of record NZ_JBEPOK010000001.1, read on the forward strand.
CGGCGCCGGGGGAGGGAACCCGGCCCGCACGTATGCGGTGGACAGGGACGCCGCCATCCGTTCCATGGACGCCGCCGCGGAGGCCGGTGTCGGACGCTATGTGATGGTGTCCTACTTCGGCGCCGGCCCGGACCACCGGGTTCCCGAAGGGCACAGCTTCCACGCCTACGCCGAGGCCAAGGCCACCGCTGACGAGTACCTCCGCAGCACCGAACTCCAGTGGACCGTCCTGGGCCCGGGGACGCTGACCGAGGGGCCGGGGAACGGGCTGGTCGATGTGAACCCCGAGGACGCGAGCTCCGGGACACAGACGTCGCGCGCCAATGTGGCTCTGGTCGCCGCCGCGGTGCTGGACCTGCCGGGAACCGCCGGCCGGACCATCGAGTTCCGCGACGGCACCCAGCCGGTGGCCGCCGCGCTGAACGCCCTGCAGTAGCCCGGCCGAAGCCCGGCGAGCAGAACAGCGGGTCCGGAGAGCAGCAGCGCCGGGCAGGCGGCGGGCAGGGGTGTTCCCGGTAGGGTTGTAAGGCGCGGCCGCCCTCCGTCCGAGGCGTGGCGCACTCCGGGGAAAGTGGGCACATGGACCAGCTGGCACTCATCATCGGGCTCCTGCTCGCCACCGTGGTGGCCGTGGGCCTCGGGGACCGGCTGCGGCTGCCCTATCCGGTCCTGATGCTCCTGCTGGCCGTGGCCCTGACGTTCATCCCGGGCTTCCCGGACATCGAAATTCCGCCGGAGCTGATCCTGCCGATCTTCCTCCCGCCGCTGCTGTTCGCCACGGCGCAGCGGAGCTCCTGGGCCGTTTTCCGGGTCCGGTGGCGTACCCTTATCATGCTTGCCGTGGGACTGGTGGTCGTCTCGACGGCGGTGGTCGCCGGAGCCGCGTGGCTCATGATCCCGGGGATCGGCATCCCGGCCGCCATCGCGCTCGGGGCGATGGTGGCCCCGCCCGACCCTGTTGCGGTGGAGTCCGTTGCCGGCCGTGTGCACATGCCCCGGCGGCTGATCACTGTGCTGCAGAGCGAGGGGCTCTTCAACGACGCCGCCGCCATTGTCATCTTCCAGGCGGCCGTTGCCGCCGCCGTCGGGGGCACAAAAATAGGGCCCGACGTCGTCCTAAAGTTCGTGGTGGGAGCGGCACTTGCCGTCGTGGTCGGCATCGGAATGGGCTGGCTAACGTCGCTGATCACCCGGCTCGTCGCCTCCATGGTGGCCCGCAGCGCCGTGACCCTGGTGGTGCCCTTTGCCGCCTATATCCTGGCGGAGGAGTTCCACGCGTCCGGCGTCATCGCCGTCGTGGTCACGGCCCTGGAGATGCAGCGGCACACCCGTCCGCAGGACGCCGCCGAGCGGGTGACCCGGACCGCCTTCTGGGACGTGGTGGAGCTTCTGGTGACCGGGCTTGCCTTTGGGCTGGTGGGGCTCGAGATCCAGGACGTGGTCCGGACGGAAGGTGCCGCGATCTTCGGGATGACGGGGACCGCCGTCGTGGTCTGCGTCCTGGTCTTCGCTGTGCGGTTCCTCTGGCTGGGCCTGCTGGCTGTGTCTGCGCGGAAACGGAAGAACCTGCTGCAGCCGACCTCCGCGAAGGAGGTCCTGATCCTGACCTGGTGCGGCATGCGCGGGCTGGCCACCCTGGCCCTGGCGCTCGCCCTCCCGGTTGCGCTTGCCGACGGCACGCCCTTCCCTGCCCGTGACCAGGTGCTCGTCACTGCCTGTGCGGTGCTGCTGGCCACACTGGTGCTGCCCGGCCTGACGCTGCCCTGGCTGATGAGGGTCCTGAACGCGTCCCAGGACGGCACGGAGGAGCGTGACGCGGCCCGGCTCCTGGCCCGCCGTGCACAGTCGGCCGCCGTGGCCGCGCTGAAGGACCACGAGCTCGTGAAGGAGCTGCCGCCGGAGAAGGTGGCGCTGGTGAAGGTGAAGATGACCCGGCTCCATGCCGAACTGCTGGACGGCAGCCTCCGCAACGAGAGTCTGGCCGAGAAGCGTGAGCGCGGCCGGGAGCTGGCCATCACGGTCCAGACCATCGCCCTGGACGCCGCGCGGCAGGAAGTCGTGGCGGCCCGCAGCGAACCGGACATGGATCCCGAGGTGGCGGACAGGGTGCTGCGCCAGCTCGACCTGCGCACCATGATCATGCCGGAGTAGGAATCCTGCCCGGGTAGAACAGCGCGAACGTACACTTGGGGCCCTAAAAGCGGGTGGTTTTGGGGCCCCAAGTGTACGTTCGCGCTTGTCTGGGGTTGCGGGTCAGGCCGGAAGGTTGAGCTCCAGGTCCAGGGTGTTCGTCTCCACGTAGTCCAGGGCCCGCCGGACCGCGCCCACGGTAACGATTGAATCGCCCAGCGGTGAGACCGCCACCCGCGGCGGGGTGGCCGTGAAGTCCGGCAGCCGCGCCGCAATGGGCTTGAGCAGGACCCCGGCAGAGTTGGCCACGGCGCCGCCGATCACCACGAGCTCGGGGTTGATCACGGTAGCCACCGAGCCGATGATCCGGGCCATCCTGTCGGCCAGCCGGTCCAGGATCTTCAGTGCCTCCGCATCACCCGCGGCGGCAGCAGTAAAGACATGTTCCGCCTCGGCCCCCGTGGCCGCGTGGTCCCGGAGGGACGTCTTCGCGTTGCCCGCCAGCGCTTCCGCAGCCCAGGCCCGCGCCAGCGACGCGATGCCGTAAGTGTCGCCCACGCCCTCCACCAGGTCCAGGTGCGCGAGCTCGCCCGCGCCGCCCCCGCTGCCGTGCAGCAGGCGGCCGTCTTCGATGACGCCGGAACCGAAGCGCTCACTCGCCAGGATCACGACGACGTCGTCCACGCCCGCTGCCGCGCCACGCCACCGATCGCCGAGGGCGGCGAGGTTGGCGTCGTTCTCCAGCAGCACCGTCCACCCGTGCAGCTTGTGCAGCGCGGACTTCAGGCCGACGTCGAACAGCCCCCAGAAGCGCTGGGCCGCCAGGATGTTGCCGTTCCGGTCCACAGGGGCGGCGATGCCGGCACACACCGCAAGCACGGCTTCAGGAGAGGCGCCCACGCTGTGCAGGGCCATGGCGGCGGCCCGGTCAATGACCGCGACGCGTTCCTCGGCGGACATGTCCTCAATCTCAAACGGCTGGCTGGCCCGCCCCAGCGCCTGGCCGCGAAGATCGGCGACCACCACGGTGGCCTTGGAGAAGCCCACGTCCATTCCCAGCACGTAGCCCGCACGCTCGTTGAGTTCGAACCGCCTGGCGGGCCGTCCCTTCTGGTATCCGCCAAAGGCACGCTGGTTCTCCAGTTCGGTGATCCACCCGCGCTCCATGAGGTCCTCGCACACGGAGATGGCGGTGGCCCGGGTCAGCCCGGTGGCCTGGATGACCTCGGTAACAGTCACCGCACCCGAGGCGCGCATGAAATCCAGGACCGCGCCGGCGCTCACGCGGCGCAGCAGCTGGGGCGTGGCCTGCGTCATCTCGGACATGGTGTTGACCTCCTTGTGCTCTGCCCCACATAATACTTGAGGAACTAAATTTAGATTCCATATAAAATAACCCCATTGACCGGACGGCCACCGGCCAGGGGATCCTTCCTCCAGCTTTTTCCTCAGCCCTTTTGCAAAGGAGCAACTGTGAACAGCCCATCGAAGCACCAGCCCCGGCAGCCGCAACGCGGCGCCATCTGGCAGCACTCAGTCCCGGCCTCCGCGCTGTGAACGCAAGTCCGCTCAGCCGCGGGACGGTGGCCAAACCAACTCCGCTCAGCCGCCGCGCACTTTTCAAGGCTGCCGGGCTCGCCGGCGCAGCAGCCGTCCTTCCGCTGGCAGGCTGCGGTTCCGTTCCCAGCCGCCAGAACGGCGTCACCACGCTTCGCTTCATGCAGAACAAGCCCGAGGTGGTCGCCTACTTCAACCAGGTGATCAAGGACTTCGAAGCGCTCAACCCGGACATCCGAGTCATCCAGGATTTCAATGAAGGCAACTTCGTTCCCGGCCTGGTCCGCAACGACCCGCCCGACGTCGTGACCCGCGGCTTCGCGCAGGCCACCGCCGACTTCGTCCGCAAGGGCGTGTTCGCGGACCTTTCAGACCATCCGGCCGCCGCCACGATCGACCCCAAGATCCAGGACCTGGTCAGCTCATGGGGACAGTACAACGGGCACGAGACGAGCGCCCTCCCGTTTTCCCTGGCAGCCGCCGGGGTCATCTACAACCGCGACATCTTCGAGGCGCAGGGCGTCTCCGTCCCCGGCACGTGGAACGAGTTCGTCGCGGCCTGCGGGAAGTTCAAGGCCGCCGGCATCACCCCCATCTACGGCACGTTCAAGGACAGCTGGACCCTCGGCCAGGGCATGTTCGACTACCTCGCTGGCGGCTCCCTGGACGTCGCGGACTTCTTCGCGAAGCTCACCGCCAAGGGGGCCGCCATCACCGAAGGCGCCAAGGAATCGTTCACCAGCAACTTCGGCCCGGTCCTGCCCAAGATGCTCGAGCTGGCCGCCTTCTCGCAGAAGGGCGCCACGAGCAAGAACTATGCGGACGGCAATGCCGCATTCGCCAAGGGCCAGGCGGCCATGTACCTGCAGGGCCCGTGGGCGCTGTCCCAGCTGGTGGCCGCCAACAAGGACGTCCGGCTCGGCAGCTTCCCGCTGCCCGCCACGAACAACCCGGCCGACACCAAGGCCCGGGTCAACGTGGACATGGCGCTGTCCATCACCCGCCACACACCGAACATGTCCGCGGCACGCCGGTTCGTCAGCTACCTGCTGGACCCTTCCGTGGTGAACGCCTACAACGAGAAGAACGCGGCGTTCTCGCCGCTTAGGGAAGCTCCCGCCGTCGAAAATCCCCAGATCACCGGCCTCGCGGCCTCCGTGCGGGAGGGGCGGTACTACCAGGGGGCAACCACCTACTTCCCGCCGTCGGTGCCGCTGCACAACTACATCCAGTCCTTCGTGTACGGCAAGAACGGCGAGCAGTTCCTTTCCGCCCTCGACGACGAATGGCGCCGGGTGGCCGAGCGCACCGCGGTCTGACCGCCCGAATTCAGGAGTCCCCATGACGACAACCTCAGAGACGGCGCAGGCAGCCACGCCCGCAGCCGCAACTGTTTCCCCGAAACCCCGGCAGCGCACCGGCAGGTCCAAGAACAGGATCGATCCCGCGTACTACTGGATGGTGGTGCCGGTCCTGGCACTGTTCGCCTTCTTCATCACGCTGCCGGCACTCGTGGGCGTGTTCTTCAGCCTGACGAACTACGCCGGCTACGGTGACTGGAAGTTCATCGGACTGTCCAACTACGTCAACATCTTCAAAGACCCGGCCATCCTGCAGTCCTACATCTTCACGTTCGTGTTCGCCCTGACCACCACCGTGGTGGTCAATGTCGTGGCACTCGCGATCGCCCTCGGCCTGAATGCCAGGATCAAGTGGCGCACCGGCATCCGCACCGTCTTCTTCATCCCCATGGTGCTCTCGGCCCTGGTGGTGTCCTTCGTGTTCAATTACCTGTTCTCCAACACCCTGCCGGTGATCGCGGACAGCCTCGGCGTGACGCCGCTGGCCACGAGCATCCTGGCCGACGAGAACTACGCCTGGCTGGCCATTGTGCTGGTCACGGTCTGGCAGGCGGCCCCCGGCGCCACCATCATCTACCTGGCGGGGCTGCAGAGCGTCCCGTCCGAGGTGTATGAGGCCGCGGATCTCGACGGCGCCGGCAGCTTCCGGCAGTTCGCCAGCCTGACGCTGCCGCTCATCCTCGGATACCTCGTCATCAACGTGATCCTCGGCTTCAAGGGCTTCCTCGGTACCTATGAGATCATCGTGGGCCTCACCGGCGGCGGCCCCGGCATGGCCACCCAGTCCGTGGCCATGCGCATCTTCTCCGGCTTCACGGGCGGGGACTACTCCTACCAGATGGCGAACGCGGTCATCTACTTCCTGATCACCCTGCTGATCTCCGTCATCCAGCTGCGCCTCATCCAGCGCCGGGGGGTTTCACTCTGATGACAGCTTTTCCGCTAACCACCCGCCGCCGTTCAGGCAACACCGGCCCCTCAATCAGCCCGGCCAACCCGCTGCGCCGGAAGAACCGCTCCGGCCGGGAGGGCTACAAGGTCAACTGGTGGCTCACCGCGCTGATGCTGGTGGCCTCGCTGACCGTACTGCTCCCGCTGTACTTCACCGTGGTCATGGCCCTGAAGTCCCCGGACCAGATCGGTACGGGCACGGGTCTGGAATGGCCCAGCACCATGAACTGGGAAAACTTCGGCGCCGCCTACGTGGCAACGAACTTCCCGCGGGCGTTCATGTCGACGGCGTTCGTCACCGTACTCAGCGTGCTCGGTTCGCTGGCCTGCAGTTCGCTCGTGGCCTATGCCATCACCAGGAACTGGAACCGGAAATTCTTCCGGGGCTCCTTCGTGTACCTGCTCTCGGCGATGTTCATCCCGTTCCCGGTGATCATCCTGCCGCTCATCAAGCAGACGGCCCTCCTCGGCCTGGACAACCCGGGCGGCGTGGTGTTCCTGCACGTGCTGGGCGGGATCTCGTTCAACACGCTGCTGTACATCGCCTTCGTCCGCTCCATTCCCGTGGAGCTGGAGGAATCGGCACGGCTCGACGGTGCCACCACCTGGCAGGTGTTCCGCAAGATCATCTTCCCGCTGCTGGCCCCCATGAACGCCACTGTGGGCATCTTCGCCTTCCTCGGCTCATGGAACGACTTCCTGCTGCCGCAGATGATGATCGCCGACCCCGCCCTGCAGACCCTTCCCGTGGTGCAGATGCTCTTCCAGGGAGAGTTCAACACCAACTACAGCCTCGCGTTCGCCTCCTACCTGATGGCCATGGCACCCACCTTGGTGGTTTACATCCTCGCCCAGCGTTGGGTACTGTCCGGAGTCATGCGCGGGGCCGTCAAGTAGACCCATCAAACCAGTCCAGCAACAACCCCAACCACAAGAAAAGGATCATCCCTTGTCCACCACCGCCACGCTGGCAACCCTTTCCGATTCCGACCGTCTGGCCGATCCGAACTGGTGGCGCCAGGCGTCCGTCTACCAGATCTACCCCCGCAGCTTTTCCGACTCGAACGGCGACGGCCTGGGCGACATCAAAGGCATCACGGCCAAGGTCCCGTACCTGAAGACGCTCGGAATCGACGCCGTCTGGCTCAGCCCGTTCTACCCCTCGGCGCTCGCTGACGGCGGCTACGACGTGGATGACTACCGCAACGTGGACCCGAAGCTCGGCACGCTGGAGGATTTCGACGAGATGGCCGCCGCCCTCCACGCGGCCGGCATCAAGCTGATCGCGGACATCGTCCCGAACCACTCCTCGGACCGGCACGAATGGTTCGAGGAAGCCCTCGCCTCCCCGAAGGGTTCACCGGCCCGGGACCGTTACATCTTCCGGGACGGCAAGGGCCCCAACGGCGAATTCCCGCCGTCGGACTGGGACTCCGTCTTCGGCGGCTCCGCCTGGGAGCGCATCACCGAACCGGACGGCACCCCCGGCCAGTGGTACATGCACATCTTCGCCAAGGAACAGCCGGACCTGAACTGGGCCAACCGGGAAATCCGCGACGACTTCCTCAAGACCCTGCGCTTCTGGTCGGACCGCGGCGTGGACGGCTTCCGCGTTGACGTGGCGCACGCGCTCACCAAGGACCTCACCGAACCGCTGCTGTCCAAGCTGGAGCTGAGCGCCGCCAACACCGGCACGGACGGGTTCGACGACGGGTCGCACCCGTTCTGGGACCGCGACGAAGTGCACGAGGTCTACGCCGAATGGCGCGAAGTCTTCAACGAGTACAACCCGCCGCGCACCGCCGTGGCCGAGGCCTGGGTGCACGCCACCCGCCGGGCCCGCTACGCCAGCCCCGAGGGCCTGGGCCAGGCCTTCAACTTCGACCTCCTGCAGGCCGACTTCGACGCCGAGGAGTTCCACGAGATCATCACCCGCAACCTGGCCGAGGCGGCCGCCACCGGCGCCTCCTCCACCTGGGTCTTCTCCAACCACGACGTCGTCCGGCACGCCACCCGCTACGGCCTGCCCAAGGGCTCCAAGGGCAAGCACGCCAAGGGCCAGGACGGCAAGGACTGGCTGCTGGCCGGCGGTCCGGAAAAGGACCTCGACGTCGAACTCGGCCGGCGCCGCGCCCGCGCCGCCACGCTCCTGATGCTCGCGCTGCCAGGTTCCGCCTACCTGTACCAGGGCGAGGAACTGGGTCTGCAGGAAGTGGCCGACATCCCCGAATCCGAACGGCAAGACCCGTCATTCTTCCGCAACAGGGGAGTGGAGGTGGGCCGCGACGGCTGCCGTGTGCCCCTGCCGTGGTCCGTTGAAGGCACGTCCTTCGGGTTCGGCGACGGCGGCGCGCACCTGCCGCAGCCCGAGTGGTTCAGCACCTACGCCGTTGAGGCGCAGGACGGCACCCAGGGCTCCACGCTCGAGCTCTACCGCACGGCACTGAAGCTCCGCCGCGAGCTGCAGGCCGCCGAAGAGCTGGAATGGACCGAAACCGGGAACCCGGACGTCCTGCACTTCAGCCGCCCCGGTGGGTGGCAGTCCGTGACCAACTTCGGGGACACCGCCGTCGACCTTCCTGCGGGCACTGTGCTGGTGAGCAGCGCCCCGCTGGAAGACGGGAAGCTGCCGGCCAACACCACGGCCTGGCTGCGCTGATCCGCACGGAATACCTGCCGCTGGCGGCCCCTGGTCTGATTGGACCGGGCGCCGCCAGCGGTTCGTTAAACACCCGGCGCCGGGGCTCTGTCCGGGCCCCGGAACAAATGAAAGAGTGAAGCCATGACTGAACAGACTGCAGCACCATACGGCCGGCTGCTCTACGGCTGCATGGGCCTGGGCGGTGACTGGTCGACCGAACCCCATGAAATCACCGACGTCGAGGCCGCGGCTGAGGCCATCGATGCGGCGCTGGACATCGGCGTCACGCTCTTTGACCACGCCGACATCTACCGGCACGGAAAGGCCGAAGCCGTCTTCGGCGAGGTCCTGGCCGGCACCAGCGGACTGCGCGAACGCATCCAGCTGCAGACCAAGTGCGGGATCCGGCTGAACGAGCGGGGGCTGGAGACACACTACGACCTGAGCGCGGACGCCATCATGGAGCGCGTGAACGGCAGTCTCGAGCGCCTGCGCACCGACTACGTTGACATCCTCCTGCTGCACCGCCCGGATCCCCTGATGGACCCCGCGGAGGTGGCCGCCGCCGTCGGGAAGCTGATGGCGGAAGGCAAGGTGCGGGCCCTGGGCGTGTCCAACATGTCAGCCGCCCAGATCGAGTTCCTGCAGGACAGCCTCGAGACCCCGGTGGTGGCCAACCAGCTCGAGCTCAGCCTGCTCAAGCGCGACTGGCTGGAGAGCACTGTCCTGGTAAACCATCCCGATGCCCATAGCTACAGCTTTCCGCACGGGACGCTGGAGTACTGCGCCCGGCGGGGGATCACGCTGCAGGCTTACGGCGCACTGGCCCGCGGCCACTACACCGGCAACCCGCCCGAACGGCCCACTCCGGCCGAGAGCGCCACGGCCGCGCTGCTGGCGGAGATGGCCCGGGAGAAGGACACCACCATGGAGGCGGTGCTGCTGGGCTGGCTCATGAAGCACCCGGCCGGGATCGCGCCGGTCATCGGTTCCGCCAACCCGGACCGGATCCGGGCCTGCGCCGGAGCCGCCCGGGCGGCCGAGACCATGACCCGGGCCGAGTGGTACCGGCTGTGGGTCACGGCCCGGGGAAGCAACATCCCTTAAAACCCAACTGGGTCGCAGTTGTTGTCGTTATGAGCCTTCAAAACGACAACAACTGCGACCCAGTTTGGATGGATAACCCTAGAGAGGGGCGATCTCCGAGTACGTGGAGGCATCGCCCTTCAGGGCCTGGCTCTGCTTGCCGTCTACACCCACCGGGACGTCCCCGGCAATGGTGACGCGGTTGAGTTTGCGCGGCTGGCCGTCGTAGTTGTCCGGGGCGTAGTGCTGGGTGATCCTGTTATCGAAGAGCACCAGCTGGTTCGGTTCCCAGTTCACCCGGACCACGTTCTCAGGACGCGTTACGTAGGCCTGGAGCAGGCGGATAATGTCCTTGGACTCGGTGTTGGACAGGCCCACAATGCGCAGGCGCTGCGCGAAGCCCCCAATGAACAGTCCGCGCTCGCCGGTCAGCGGGTGGACGCGCACCACGGGGTGGGCCGTCTCGAACTTCAGCCGGGTGAACTCCTTGCGGCGCTCCTCGGCGTTGGTGTGCTCCAGGTTCTTGGGCACCGAGTAATCGTAGTCGTTGGTGTGGATGGCCCACAGGGTGTCCGCGAAGTTCCGCAGCTCGTCGGGAAGGTCGGCATAGGCGCCGGCCGAGGAGGCGATCAGCGTCTCGCCGCCGTAGGCCGGCAGGTCGATGCTGCGCAGGGTGGACGCCTGCGGCGGGTTGACCACGAACGTGACATCGGTGTGCCAGTTGTTGGCCGAACCGTTCTCGCTGTCCACCGGCAGGACGTTCTCCTCGCCCTCCACGGATGCCACCGTGGGGTGCGCCTTGGTGAGCGGGCCGAAGTGGCCGGCGAACTTCACCTGCGCCTCGTCGGAGAGGATGTTGGACTCGCGGAACACCAGGGCCTTGTGCTCGTTGAGGGCTGAGCGGATCTCCGCAACGGTCTCCGCGGAGAGGTCGCCGCTGAGATCCAGGCCGCGGATCTCGGCGCCGATACGGGAGCCCAGCTTGGAGAATTCGAGCTTTGTTTCGGTGATGACAGTCATCGTTCTTTCCTCACTTTGTGCGTTGCTTTGAATCAGGCGGTTGCTATTGCTTGGTCGGTTACTTGGAACCGGTCAGGAGTCCGTTGAACTCGTTGGTGTACAGCTTTTTGGTGTCCAGGCCGGACTTGATGATGCCCGCGGACTTTAGGTACTCCTCCCAGCGGGAGAAGTCCTCGTCCTTGATCTCGCCCTTGGCAGGGACGCCCACGCTCTTCCAGTACTGCAGGGCGGAGGGGTTCTCGTTGCGGCCGCGTTCCTTCAGGATCTTGGTGAGCCGGGCAATGACCTCCTTGCGGGGCGTGGCCCGCTCCCATTCGATGGCCTTGGCCACGCCCGTGGTGAAGGTCCGCACCGTGTTGGGGTTCTGCGCGATGAAGTCATCCCGGAAGACGTAGGGTCCGCCGGCGAACGTGCCGAACAGGTCGTAGTCGCTGAAAACGGACCGCAACCCGCCGTTGGCGATGGCCTTGTCCTGCAGGATGCTGCCCAGTGCGCCGGCGTCAACCTGGCCGCGGCGGATGGCTTCCTCGGTGTCGTTCGGCGGAACCACCACAAGCTGGACCTGCTTGATCTCGTCCGGGCTCAGGCCGTTCTTGCGGAGGTAGGTGTTGATGACGGCCTCGGAGTGGGCGCCGAGGGTGTTCACGGCGATCTTCTTGCCGATGAAGTCCCGGGCGGTCCTGATCGGGCTGTCTTCCTTCACGTAGAAGCCGTTGAAGGTTTTGCTGTCCTCGCCGTAGTAGTTGATGACCGCCTTCACCGGGGCGCCGGCCTCCACGAGCTTCACCACGGCCCCGGCGAACGCGCCGCCGAAGTCTGTCTGGCCGGTCGCTGCGGACTGGATGTCCTGCGGCCCGCTGATGGTGTTGCCCACCCAGTTCAGCTTGACGTCGCCCAGGTAGCCGAGGTCCTGGGCCAGTTCGGGAAGGGTGACGTTGTTGGCCCAACCCTGGTAGCGGAGTTCCTTGACTTCATTGGCGCCGGGAGCTCCCGTGCCGCCTGTGTCAACACCGGCGGCGCTCCCGCCGCAGCCGGACACCGTCAGGGCGATGACGACGGCGGCCGCAGCACTCAGGATGGTCAGGTGTCGTTTCATGGGGGTTCCTTCAGGGGTTAATTGGCTGGTTCGCCACGTTCGCTCCGGCCGCTGCAACGGCCGATGGATCGATGTAAGCGCACTCGACAGGATGCAGAAAAGTGCCGGGTCACGGCGGGCAACCGTTGGAAATCCGCGGAAACACGGCGCAACAGCGGGTCATGAGGCGTCCCGTTGCGGAGGGTGAATCGGTGTGACAGGTGGCATCAGGGATGCCCAGGAAGGGCGGTACACTGACCCTTTTGTTCGTATTGGTCTGCCCTGCGGGGCCGATCTGCGTCGCGCACACGGGCGCGCGCCCGATACGGTAGAACCATGACGTCTACTTCCACAGCCGAGATCACCCGGCACGAACGCAATATCCCCGCCGAGATCGCCCGGTCGTGGCTGCTCGTCAACGCGATGAAGACCGAGCTATTCGACCAGTCCGCTGTGTCCCGCGCGGACTCGATCATCCTCGACATCGAAGACGCCGTTGACCCCTCGCAGAAGGACGTTGCCCGCGAGAACGTGGTGAACTGGCTCGGCGGCGGCGGCCGGGCCTGGGTGCGGATCAACGACGCCACCAGCAAGTTCTGGGCCGACGACCTCGCGGGCCTGCGCGGCACGCCGGGGCTGCTCGGCGTCATGCTGGCCAAGACCGAATCGGCTGACCAGGTCACCGAGTCCTTCCACCGGATGGACGGCAAGACGCCGGTCATCCCGCTCGTGGAATCTGCGCTCGGCATCGAGGAAGCCAACCACATCGCCAAGGCCCAGGGCGCCTTCCGCCTGGCCTTCGGCTCCGGTGACTTCCGCCGCGACACCGGCATGGCCAACACCCAGGAGGCCATGGCCTACCCGCGCGCCAAGCTCGTCGTCGCCAGCCGCGTCGGCAACCTGCCGGGCCCCATCGACGGACCCACCGTGGGCACCAACCACCCCATCCTGCGCGAGCAGACCGGCGTCACGGTGATGATGGGCATGACCGGAAAGCTCTGCCTGGCCATCGACCAGACCAGCGTCATCAACGAGGTCATCAGCCCCACGCCGTCGGACGTCGCCTGGGCCACCGACTTCATGAACGACTTCGAAGCCAACGGCCGCGTCATCCGCGACGGCTCCGACCTGCCCCGCCTCGGCCGCGCAGAGAAGATCATGAAGCTCGCGGTAGCGTTCGGCGTCCAGCCTGCGCTGTAAGCGCCACCAGCATCACCAGGAGACCCCGTGACCGATACCAGTTATCTGGTGCACGGGGTCTTCCGGGAGTGCACCTCGGAGGTGCCGGCGGTGCAGGAAGCCCTCTTCTGAGGAAGCCCTTAAATGGGGGCGCACGGCCTGATTGGGTAAACTGGCACGGTGCTGCACGAATTCTGGGTCACCGCGCCCAAGTCCTACAAAATCCTGGTCTTCACCGCGATGGGCCTCATCGCCGTCGGCCTCATCCTCAACATTGCAGGCAATGTCACCGCCAACCAGGGGCTCATGATCGGGTCCCTGCCGGTAATCGGCCTGGGCCTGGTGCTCCACATGGTGGGACTGGTGGTCCGCGGCCAGCGTGTGCGGAAGAACATCCGCAAGTAGGAAACCCGCACACCCGCCCCGATAGGCTTGAACCCATGACTATCAATCCGGACCTGCAGGGCCGAAGCTACCCTGCCGCAGAGGTGTATGACGTTGGCCGCGAGAAGATCCGCGAGTTCGCCCGCGCCGTTAAGGCCACCCACCCCGCCCACTTCGATATTGACGCCGCACAGGGCCTGGGCCACCCCGACCTCGTGGCACCGCCCACGTTCGCGATCATCATCGCACAGCGCGCCGACGCCCAGCTGATCGAGGATCCGGAGGCAGGCATCGACTTCTCCCGCGTCGTCCATGCCGACCAGCGCTTCACCCACCACCGCCCGATCTTTGCCGGGGACCGGCTCGTCGCCGAACTGCACGTCGACGGCGTGCGCGCCATGGGCGGTGGTGCCATGATCACCACGCGCAGCGAGATTTTCGTACTGACGGACGGGGACGGGCGCGAGCCGGTATCCACCACCAAGTCATCCATCCTGGTCCGCGGAGAGGGACAGTAGCCATGAGCCCCACATTCGAAGAACTCAGCGTCGGCCAGGACATCGGCAGCCGCAGCATCGAGGTGACCCGCCAGGACCTGGTCAAGTACGCCGGCGCTTCGGGCGACTTCAACCCCATCCACTGGAACGAGGCCTTCGCCACGGGAGTCGAGCTTCCCGGCGTCATCGCCCACGGCATGTTCACCATGGGTGCCGCCGTGCAGTTGGTCAGTGACTGGGCCGGTGACCCGGCCGCCGTCGTCGACTACCAGACGCGTTTCACCAAGCCGGTGCTGGTCACGGACACGACGGGGACCGGCGACGCCGGTGCCGTGATCGACGTCAGCGGCGCCGTCGGCGCACTCGATGCCGAAGCGCGCACCGCCCGCGTGGACCTGACCGTGGTGTTCGACGGGCAGAAGGTGCTCGTGAAGGCCCAGGCCCTCGTCCGGTTGACGTGACGTGATGCTGTCTTGAGTTCCACCGCCGTCCAGGCGCGGGAAGTCGCCCTGTGGCGCAACGCCGTGGTGGTGGCCTACGCCGCCAGCGGGCTCGCCTTCGCGTCCTGGGTCTCGCGCCTGCCGGCGATCCGTGACGGCCTCGGCCTCACTCCCGGCACGGTGGGACTGCTCCTGCTGTGCATGACCGCCGGGTCCTTCCTCTCGGTCTCCGCGTCGGGGCTGATCGTGCTCCGGCTCGGTTCCCGGCGGACCATCCGGACCGGCAGCATCATGGTGGGGTGCGGCCTGATCCTGGCCGGCTTCGGCACATCCGTCCTGTCCAGCCCGGTTGCCGTTGCCGCAGGACTGGTCGTCGTCGGACTGGGCACTGCCAGCTGGAACACCGCGTCCAATGTGGAGGGCGCCGCCGTCGAACGGGCCATCGGCCGGCATATCATGCCCCGGCTGCACGGCTCGTTCAGCCTGGGCACGGTTGCGGGAGCCGGGCTTGGTGCCTGGGCGGCAGGCGCGGGCGTGCCGGTCCTCTGGCACCTCACGGCCGCCGGGCTGGTCGTCGCCGGTTCGGTGACGACGGCGGCTCGCTGGTTCCGTGCCGACGTCACCCCGGCGGAACGCACGGCTCCGTACCGGCCCGACAACTTCGAGGACCCCTCCACCGGGCCGATCCCCGTCGTCCGGGCGTCAACTGACGGTACCGAGGCCCCGCTGGACAACAAGCGCAAGATCGCCCAGGCCTGGCGGGACCGGCGGACGCTGCTGCTCGGCGTCATGGTGCTGGGCCTGGCGCTGGCCGAGGGCGCGGCGGGGGACTGGGTGGCTCTGGCGCTGGCGGACGGACACCACCAGTCGGATGCGGCGGGCGCCGCCGGGTACGGGCTGTTCGTCACGTTCATGACCATCGGCCGGTTTCTTGGGACAGTGGTGCTCGACCGGTTCGGCCGGGTCCCGGTGATGCGGTGGTGCTCGGCCATGGCCGTCTTTGGGCTGGCGCTGTTCGTATTCGCCCCGGTGCCGTGGCTGGCCTACGCCGCCCTGGCCGTTTGGGGGCTTGGCGCCTCGCTGGGCTTCCCGGTGGGCATGTCCGCCGCGGCCGACGATCCCGCCAAGGCCGCCGCCCGAGTGTCCGTGGTGTCCACGATCGGGTACGGGGCCTTCCTGTGCGGCCCGCCGCTGCTGGGGCTGCTGGCTGAGCATGTGGGGATCCTGCACTCGCTGCTGGCCGTCATGGCGGTGCTGGTGGCAAGCTTCCTGCTGTCCCCGGTGGCCCGCAAGCTTCCCTGATTTCCCCTGCTTCTGTTCCCTATAGGCTGGACTGGTGACCTCCCCAATGCTTTCCGATCTGACCACGGCCGCCGTCGGCGGTCCCGCCGGCACCTACGTCGAGGCCCGCACCGAGGCCGAGATCATCGAGGCGGTCCGTGCTGCGGACGCCGCGGGTGAGCAGCTGCTCATCATCGGCGGCGGCTCCAACCTGCTGATTTCCGACGACGGGTTCCCCGGAACCGTCCTGAAGATCGCCTCCGAGGGCTTCGCCGTCAGCGCGGAGGACTCCTGCGGCGGCGTTTCCGTGGTGGTGCAGGCGGGCCATAACTGGGACGCGCTGGTTGAGCATGCAGTGCTCCACGCCTGGTCCGGCATTGAGGCGCTGTCCGGGATTCCCGGTGCCACCGGCGCCACGCCCGTGCAGAACGTCGGCGCGTACGGCGCGGACGTCTCACAGACCATCGCTGCGGTCCGGACCTGGGACCGGGAGCGGAACGGGGTGAAGACCTTCACCAACTCGGAGCTGAAGTTCGGCTACCGGGATTCGATCCTCAAGCAGACCACGGTGGACGGGTCCCCGCGCTACGTTGTGCTGACTGTCGAATTCCAGCTGCCGCTGGGCCGCATGAGCGCACCCATCCGATACGCCGAGCTGGCGCGGATCCTGGGCGTGGAGCAGGGCCAGCGTGCCTACTCCAACGATGTGCGCCGCGAGGTCCTGCGGCTGCGCGCCTCCAAGGGCATGGTGCTGGATCCGGCCGACCGCGACACGTACTCCACGGGTTCGTTCTTCACCAACCCGATCGTGCCGTCCTCCGTGGCAGACGGACTGCCCGAAAACGCACCCCGGTACCCGGGCGGCTCCGACGGGCTGATCAAGCTATCGGCGGCCTGGCTGATTGACCACGCCGGCTTCGGCAAGGGCTTCGGGCTGGAGGAGGGCAGCGTCTCAGGCGGCCGGGCCTCGCTGTCCACCAAGCACACGCTGGCCATCACCAACCGCGGCTCCGCCAGCGCCGCCGACATGGTGGCGATCGCGCGCGAGGTGCGGGCCGGCGTCGTCGGGCGTTTTGGCATTGAACTGCACCCCGAGCCGCTCCTGATCGGCCTCACGCTCTAGCGTTGCAGGGGTACACCACGACCGGCCCTTAGCCGCTCGACCGGCCCCGCCCCGGGACGGTCCTGCGGGGCGGGGCCGGTCTTGCGGGAACTCGAGTCGCGTGTGCCCCTCTACGGTGAGCGTGCGGAGCAGGCAGCCTAGGCCAGAGTGGCCGGTCTCACGCCATGACCGGCCCTTAGCCGCTCGACCGGCCCCGCCCCGGGCCGGTCTTGCGGGGCAGGGACGGCCTTGCGGGGCTTGGCCGGTCCTGCGTGCGGGGCAGGAGCCGTCAGGAGGCCAGGAACCGCCCGTACCGCTCGGCAGCCCGGCGGAAACCCGCGAGGGCCGCCGGACCCAGGGGTTTCGTGTCGTCGAAGGGAACGGGCACGACGGCGGCCGTCTGGCCGTTCCCTTGCCTCGCCCAGGTGCCAGTCACCTCGCCGCCGGCGACGATGGCCTTCTTGAACACCCCGTTGCCGCCGGGGACGATCTTCTGCGCGTGCTCGGGCGGCAGCACGATACTCCGGTCTGTGTAGCCGAGGACGAACTCGTCGAACCCCGGCAGGGCAAGGACCGTGCGCTGCCCGGGCACACCGTCGTCCAGCAATGCGGCGGCTTCCGGCGACAGCCAGTACTGGGTTCCGTCGTGCTCCAACTCAACCAACTCGCCGCTTACCTCCGGCAGGGCCCGCCGGACTTCAGTCAAGGGAATGCTGGACCACCAGGCGAAGTCGCGCAGGGTGGCGGGTCCGTGCCCGCGCAGGTATCGCAGCAGCAGTTCCGCGATCCCCTCCTCACGGCCCAGATCCCGTGAGGACGTGATCCAACGGTCGAACGCAACGAACTTCTGCTGGTTGCTGTCCAGCGGCCCGAGGACCAAGGAGGCACTCTGACACAGCATCCACAGCAGGTGGATCCCGCGCTGGGCCTTGGTGGCCTGGCCGGCAGCTTCGAAGGCCGCGAACAGCTCTTCCCGGCTCGCGGCCCGTCCGCCGTCGACCACGCCGAGGGCTACTTCGCGGCATTTCTCCACGTCGGCGCTGGTGATTTCCAGTTGCCGGTGCCGCCCGGCCGTACCCTGGACCATGCGGGCCGTGGTGATGTTTAGGATCCACTGCAGATCCTCAGGCGCCAGCAGGTGCAGCGTCCCGCGCATGGGCCACGAGCGGACGACCGCACCGTCATCCAAAGCCCTGCGGACATCGCTCAGTCCCGCGCCGGGAACACGGACACCCACAGCCCACAGCGCCGACTGGAGATCCTGTGCCTGCATCGCGCCCATTGCCCGGACGGCCGCCCGGACGGCCTCCGGCACGCCGTCGAACCCGGGCCCCAGAAGCCCCTGCGACGCCAGCCGCAGCCGGCCCATCACCTTGGACGAAATCCGGGTCTTTACCGTCGCTGCCATGAGCCCATCCTAGGACGCTTCGGATTGCTGCAGGGGCGACCGGCCTCGCCCCGCATTACCGGCCCGGGCCGGGACCGCTCCTGCGGCTAAGGGTCGGTTTCGATATACTCAACCCGGCTTTGGTCCTGCGGCCCAGAGCTGGCCGGAACGCGGTCCGGCCGCGACTTGTCCACATAGAGCAAGCCACGCCTGTCCTCCGGCCCATCGCAGGGAGAACCTTGAAGCATGCGGCGAGAGGAACTCCACGTGGCTATCGAAGCGCTGTGGCCAACCCTACCTGTGGCTTCGACCCGGCAGCTTGTGGAGGCAGGCATAGGCGACAGGCTCCTGACCGGAGCGGTCAGAAACGGTGTCCTGTTCAGGCTCCGCCGCGGCGCTTATGTGCGCAGCTCACACTGGAGCCAGCTCAAGCCTTGGGAGCGTGACCACCTCAGGATCCAGGCCCACTATGAGAGTACCGGCGGTACATGCCGCTATAGCCACGTCAGCGCAGCCCGGCTTCATGCCTGCAGTGTCTGGAACTGCGGGCCACAGATCCACGTGACAACCGGCTATTCAAACTCGAGGACCAGCACCGGCCCGGACGTGAAGACCCATCTTTTCGCGCTCGACGACTCCGATGTCAGCACACTCCCGCTGGCTGACGGGAGGGAAATCTACGTGACGAGCCTGGAACGCACAGTCCTCGACTGCGCACGCCTGCTGAGGCTCAATGAAGCAGCTGTAATCGGCGACCACGCGCTGCGGAAGGGCGCGGACTTGCCCAGGATGTTGCAACTGCTGGAGCAAAGCAACATCAAACGCGGTCGCCGCCGAGCGCTGACTCTGTTGGATGCCCTTGACGCCCGATCGGAATCCGCCGGAGAGACGCGCACGCGCCTGCTTCTGCGAGAGGTTGGCATCGACGGCTTCGAACCGCAGTACGAGTTGACCACACCGGCTGGATTGTTCCGTGCAGATTTCGCCGATCCGTCACGGCGGGTCATCATCGAGTTTGACGGCAAGGGAAAGTACAGCGACTTCGGGCCCACCGACGAGGTGCTGCTGGCCGAACGTGCCCGCGAGAACGCCCTGACCGAGGAAGGATGGATTTTCGTGCGGCTGGAGTGGCCGCATCTTGCTTCGCCAGCTGACGTCAAGCGGCGGGTCTGGCCGCCACCGCACGGGCGCGGATACAAAACCGGCCCTGCTCCGCATGAGCGGCCGGACCCTTGAAACAGTGGGCTGGGCCGGTGGTGCGGGGCAGGGCCGGTGGAGTCGGTCGAAGCCTGGTTACAGCGTGCCGGTGGCGATCTTGAGCATGCGGCGCAGCGGCTCGGCGGCGCCCCAGAGGAGCTGGTCGCCGACGGTGAAGGCGCTGATGTACTGCGGGCCCATTTCGAGCTTGCGGATACGGCCCACCGGAATGGTCAGCGTGCCCGAGGCAGCCACGGGGGTCAGGTCGGCCATCGATGCTTCCTTGGAGTTGGGCACCACCTTGGCCCACTCGTTGTCTGCGTCGAGCAACTTCTCGATCTCGGCAATGGAGAGGTCCTCGCGCAGCTTCAGGGTGAGCGCCTGCGAGTGGGAGCGCATGGCCCCGATCCGCACGCAGAGGCCATCCATGATCACGTGGTTCTCCTCCGAGGTACCCAGGATCTTGTTGGTCTCGACGCCTGCCTTCCACTCTTCCTTGGACTGGCCGTTGCCGAGATCGGCGTCGATCCAGGGGATGAGGGAGCCGGCAAGGGGCACACCGAACTGGGTGGCGTCGACGCCGTTGCGCTGGTGGGCCAGCACCTTACGGTCGATGTCCAGGATGGCCGACGCCGGGTCATTCAGTTCCGTGCTGACCTCAGCATTGAGGGTGCCGAACTGGCTTAGCAGCTCGCGCATGTGCCGCGCGCCGCCGCCGGAGGCGGCCTGGTAGGTCATGGACGTGCCCCACTCAACGAGGCCGTTCTTGAAGAGCCCGCCGAGGCCCATGAGCATGCAGGAGACGGTACAGTTGCCGCCAATGAAGTCCTTGACGCCGTTGGCGAGGCCCTTGTCGATGACGTCTCGGTTGATCGGGTCAAGGACGATGATCGAGTCATCGTTCATGCGCAGGGTGGAGGCGGCGTCGATCCAGAGGCCGTCCCAGCCCCGGCTGCGCAGCTCGCCGTGGACCTGCTTGGTGTAGTCTCCGCCCTGGGCGGTGACAATAATCGGCAGCTTCGCCAAGGTCTCGACGTCGAACGCGTCCTCGAGCTTACCGGCCCCATCAGCGAAGGACGGGGCGGCACCTCCCGCGTTTGAGGTGGAGAAAAATACCGGGTTGATGCTGGCGAAGTCGCCCTCGTCCTGCATGCGCTGCATCAGGACGGAGCCGACCATGCCGCGCCAACCGACCAGTCCAACGGACGGAGTAGCTGCTGTAGTCATTTAGCCAGTTTATCTTTGGATCAGGCAGGCCGCAGTCGGTTACGTCACGGCTCCTGGCGCGTTCGACGCAAAGACCTCAGTCCACGGGCCGTGGAAGGTTGCGGGCTTTGCGCAGTTTCTCGGCCCGGCGCTCCTTGGCATACGCGGACCACGCCGCCAAGGGAACGAAAATCCCGACAGGCACAACCCACCAGACCTCGCCCAGGATGCCCCAGGTGCCGTCGAGTGCAATGCGGACAATGCCGTATACGATCCCGCCCGTGAACAGCGAGGCAAGAACCGCCAGGACGAGCAACCCGGCGGAGCTGTTGACGGGTTTCACGAGGCCGTGGCCGTCGTCTTTGCGCACGCCATATTCGTCCGGCGTGTAGCCCACCGTTTCCCCGTTCTCGGCGCGGCGGTAGATCAGCTTGCCGTCGGGGGCCTGGGACGGAACGTAGCCCGGCTCCTGCGGGACACCCTCGCTACGCCTCGCCACGGGCATCCTCAATCGCTGCCAGCAGTCCGGCATCATCAAGGCCTGCCGTTTCTGCCACCTCGTCCTTTTCGAAATCGGGAACGCCGGTGGTCCACGAGGTCTCTTCACGGCGGATCAGGAGGTGCTGCTCGGAGGCCAGGGTCTTCAAAACCAGATAGGCGGAGCCGCCGGGGTTTTGTTCGACATGCTGGCGTACCACCCGGAGCGTCGCCTCCGCCGAGGAAATGGCGGGATCCTGGGCGAAGACGAACCAGGTGCCCAGGAGCCGGGGCTGCAGCATCAGGGAAACACCGGGTGCTTCCAGCAGTGCCACGTTGTCCATCGACTCGCCGGTCAGCAACGAGATCTCGGTCCACCGGGTCGCCTGGCCGAGTGCCGTGGCCACAGCGGCGGCCACACCTTTCACGCCGAGATCACCGTCGTCATCAACCGCAGCCAGGTCGCGTGCCAGCAGCGAAGAGGCGCCGGCCGTGGACAGGGTGACGTCGTCGATCATCTCTTCAGCACGGAAGACGCTGACTGAACGGTCACGGGCAGGGCCCTCGAAAACGTTCAGCAGGTAGGCGAACTCGCCCACGCCGAAGCCGATGACGTCGATGCCGAGGCGCGGTTCCTGCTGGGTCGGGTCCTGAACAGTCATGCTTGTCTCCTAATCGCCGAATCCGAGGAACTTGCCCACGGACTTGCCTGCATCAACCAACGTATCCTTCGTGTCGCTCACGAACTTTCCGGGGTCCTTCACGGCGTTGACGACTCCTTCGCCGATGTCCTTGCCGACGCTGCTGATAGTGTCCCAGTTCTCGTACACCGCGATGCCAACGCTGGCCACCTGGCAGACAGTCCCGGCAGGAGGCGGCAGGAAGCACCCGACACCCAAGAGGCCCTTACCCGCGCTGGCCAACCCGCCCTTGATGTCGCCGTCGGCAAAGCTCTTGACGGAGTCGTAGGCGCTGAAGCCGACGCCGGCCCAGCCAAGTCCGCGGGCGAGGCCCGACTTGCCCAGCCACTCGAGCTTGGTGCCGGCGCCGAGCCAGGGCTTCTCCTCCAGGACAGGGCCCAACTTGGAAAGAAAGCCGATGTGCTTGTTCAGGTTCTTTAGAGACGCAATGTCGGTGGCCTTGTCGATCAGCCCGAGCCCGCGGTGGGCGGACGCCGAGCCCTTCAGCAGGTCATCGAGTGCCGGGTTGCCGAGCAGCCGGTGCGCTGCGAAACCCGGCCCGCCGATGCGGTGCCTACCCTGCAGGAAGGACTTGATGAAGTCCGCCCGCTGGTTCTTCAGCACCCAGCCGTACTGGCTGAGGTGCTTGGCAAGGGTAAACGGGGCCTTGATGAACTTGTGCAGGGTCATGCCCGCCTTGAGCGCCCCAACACCCCCAAGCAGCACGCCGCCCAGCACGCCTGGCAGCGAAGAGCCGGGATCGCCCAGGGTGACGGGGCCGCCGCCGGAGCCCGGGGCGGCATCGCTGGCCTTCTCCTGCTCGTTGGCGTTGTCCAGCAGCTTCCGGGACTCGTCCTTCAGGGCGCGGGCCGTCCGCTGGATGAGCGCCCGGTGGTTGCCGTTCCAGTCCGAGCGGAACTGCGTGGCGTCATTGCCCTTCCACGAAGGGTTGTTGTTGATCTGGTTGGTCAGCTGCGACGACGTCTGCAGCAGGGTGTCGGAAACCTTACCGAACTGCTGCGCTAGCGTGCGAAGCTGCGCGACGTCGGCGCCCCACAAATTACCTGTCACTGCGGCATCATCCCCCAAATCCTGACCGCCCCGGACGGGGGACGGTTGCTGCTAAGTCCAGCCATCACTCTAGTTCGGGCCCATGCCCGCCGCGATGGGCAGCACTCCCCATCCGGACGCTACTGGCGGTCCGGCTCCTCGAACAGCGCATTCTTGCGGGCGCGCAGGGCAAAGAAGGCGCCGAAGGCGAATACCTGCGTCACCACCACCAGAACGATGATGCCGGCGATCTTGTTGCCGCCCAGGATCATGGTCAGGCCAACAATCGCGGACAGCAGTGCCAGTAAAGGCAGCAACATGTAGCCGAGCACAAAGAGGGTTTCGGGTTTACGCAGCATCTTCTAACCTTCTGAGCGGTTCCACTTGGTGAACCGGTAGCGGGTGCCGTTGGCCCCCGTCAGCCAGCCGTCGGAGGGCACGGACGGGCCGGCCACCCACCCGTCGCCGAGCTCCGGGGCGTACGTGTCGCCGTCGGCATCCACATCGATGGTGGTGACCACCGCGACATTGGCCAGGCCGGTGGCCTTTTTGAAAATTTCGCCGCCGCCGACGATCCAGACTGCTTCGCAGCCCGGGGCGAACTGTGATTCCAGCAGGGCGTCGTCGAGGGATTTGACGACGACGGCGCCCTCCGCCTCGGGCGTGCTGCCCCAGTTTTCCTGCCGGGTGATGACGATGTTGGTCCGGTTGGGCAGGGGACGGTACTTCGCCGGGAAGGAGAGCCAGGTCTTGCGGCCCATGATGACGGGATGGCCGGTGGTTACCCTGGTGAAGTGTTTCAGGTCCTCGGGCAGGTGCCACGGCATGTCGCCGTCCTTGCCGATGACGCCGGCGGGGGTCTGTGCCCACACGAGCCCGATCCCTGACATCCCTGCGGCGATGTCCTCGCTGAAAGCCTGCCCGTCCATAGTGCCCTCCGTGCTCATACGGCGATCGGTGCCTTGATCGTGGGATGGTGCCGGTAGCCCACCACTTCGAAGTCGTCCAGCGTGTAGTCGAAGATCGACGCCGGCTTGCGGGTGATCTTCAGCTGCGGGTACTCGTACGGTTCCCGGTCCAGCTGCTTCAGGACCTGGTCCATGTGGTTGTCGTAGATATGCACGTCGCCGCCGGTCCAGACGAATTCGCCGGGCTCGAGGCCGGTCTGCTGCGCCAGCATGCAGGTGAGCAGCGAGTACGAGGCGATGTTGAACGGCACGCCCAGGAACATGTCCGCCGAGCGCTGGTACAGCTGGCACGAGAGCTTGCCGTCCGCAACATAGAACTGGAAGAACGCGTGGCAGGGCGGCAGCGCCATGTCCTTGAGCTCGCTCACGTTCCAGGCCGAGACGATGTGCCGGCGCGAGTCCGGGTTCGACTTCAGGCCCTCCACGAGCTCGGCGATCTGGTCGATGTGACCGCCGTCCGGGGTGGGCCAGCTCCGCCACTGAACGCCGTAGACTGGCCCGAGTTCACCATCGGCATCGGCCCACTCGTTCCAGATGGTGACGCCCTGGTCCTGCATCCACTTCACGTTGGAGTCGCCGCGGAGGAACCACAGCAGCTCGACGGCGACGGACTTGAAGTGCACCCGCTTGGTGGTGATCAGCGGGAAGCTTTCGCCCAGATCGAAGCGTATTTGGCGCCCGAAAACGCTGCTGGTTCCGGTGCCGGTGCGGTCTGATTTGTGCGTGCCGTTGGCCATGACGTCGCGCAGAAGGTCTTCATAGGGCGTTGGGGTGCTCACCCGTCCAGTCTATGGGATCTGCATAACGCCCTTCGGCATTGCCTATTACGCTTCCATCGCCGAGCCGACCAAGCCAACACCCCGCAACCCTCAGTCGTCGAAGGGTTTGAACTGCTCCACGGACACGATTCTGCTCCTGCTGCCGTGCGCCACATGGCAGATGATCATTTCCCCCGGGGCGAGGTACGGGTCAGCCACCGGCAGCAGTCCCTTGAGCCGCGGGGTCATGTAACCGGCAAGCTGGCCCAGCACCGTGGGGAGGGCGGGCCGGTGGGTGCACAGCACCACCGCGCGCTGCTTGTCGAACAATGCGTCGACGACGGCGGCCGTTTTTTTCGGGTTCCGGGCATGCCGGTGCTCCGTCAGGGCATCCACCAGTTTCACCTTGGCATCCGAGGACTTGACGTAGGGGGCGATGGTGGCCACGCAGCGCAGCCACGGGCTGCTGACCACGCGCAGCGGTTTCCACGCCTTCAGCAGCCTGTGCACCGCCTGCGCCTGGCGGACGCCGGTGGCGGCCAGGGGGCGCTCTCCCTCCGCCTTGGTCCACGAGGATCGCGGCTTGGCCTTGGCATGGCGCACGACGACGAGCGGCCAGGTTTGCAGTTCCTCGCGGGCATGCGCCGCGGCCAGGTATTCCAGCGGCGCCCGGTCCGAGGGGTTGGACAGCAGTTCGGCCGCACGCTCCGGGGCGCACCACATGACGCTGTCCACCTCCTTGCCGTCGGGCCGCAGGGAATTGCCGGTCACCTCGACGGCCCAGTAATGAACAACCTTCAGTCCGGCGGAGACGTGGTAGTGGATGGGCGGGAGCGGGATGCCGAGGGGCGCCACGAGGCCGATCTCCTCCTCCACCTCGCGGACGGCGCACTCGGGCACCGTTTCCCCGGGGTCAAGCTTGCCCTTGGGCCAGGACCAGTCGTCGTATCGCGGGCGGTGGATCAGGAGGACTTCCAGCTGGTCCTTCTTGACGCGCCAAGGAACGGCGCCGGCGGCCGTGACGGCGACCGGCTCGCCCGGGTGATCTGTCTGATCCGCAATGGGTGAGTCGCTGCTCTTCAAAGGCCGGGTTCCTACCGTCGGACGACGGCGCGCTGCCGGGAGCGTGATGCCAGGAGCCAGGACTGGACGTCGTCAAGCTTGCGGCCGTCCTCGCCGATGTGGTGGCGGGTCCACTCCCCGTCGCTGTCCAGGTGCCAGCTGGACGTCTCGGGGTCCATGTACCGGCGCAGCAGGTCCAGGACGTAGGCGGTGTCCTCGCCGCCGGACAGTTGCACCAGTGCCTCCACCCGGCGGTCCAGGTTGCGGTGCATCATGTCCGCCGAACCGATGTACACCACGGGGTCGCCGCCGTTGCCGAACGCGAACACGCGCGAGTGCTCCAGGAAGCGGCCCAGGATGGAGCGGACCGTAATGTTCTCGCTGAGCCCGGGGATGCCGGGGCGCAGCGAGCAGATGCCGCGGACAATGACGTCCACCTTCACGCCGGCCTGCGAAGCGCGGTACAGGGAATCGATGATGGCCTCATCCACCATGGAATTGACCTTGATCTGCACCCGCGCGGGAATGCCTGCCCGGGCGTTGCGGATCTCGCCTTCGATCCTGTCGATCAGGCCCGAGCGCACGGAGCGCGGCGCCACCAGGAGGCGCTTGAAGGTCGACTTGGGGGCGTATCCGGACAGCTGGTTGAACAGCTTGGTGAGGTCCTCGCCCACCTGCTCGTTGGCCGTCAGGAGGCCCAGGTCCTCGTAGTAGCGCGCGGTCCGCGGGTGGTAGTTGCCGGTTCCGATGTGGCAGTAGCGGCGGAGGCCGTCCACCTCCTGGCGGACCACGAGGGAGAGCTTGCAGTGGGTCTTCAGGCCCACGATGCCGTAGACCACATGGACGCCGGCTTGCTCCAGCTTGCGGGCCCAGGAGATGTTGGCCTGCTCGTCGAAGCGGGCCTTGATCTCCACGAGGGCCAGCACCTGCTTGCCCGCCTCGGCGGCATCGATGAGGGCGTCCACGATGGGGGAGTCACCCGAGGTCCGGTACAGGGTCTGCTTGATGGCCTGCACCTTGGGATCAGCCGCCGCCTGTTCCAGGAATGCCTGGACGGATGTGGAGAACGAATCGTAGGGGTGGTGCAGCAGGATGTCGCGGCGGCGCATGGCGGCGAACACGTTCGCCGCCTTGGATGTCTCGGACTCGTTCAGGTACCGGGACGTGTGGGGCACGTGCTTGGGGTAGTGCAGGTCCGCACGGTCGATGCCGGCGATCACGGACAAACCACGGAGGTCCAGCGGCGCCGGAACGGAGTAGACCTCTGACTCGTCCACACCGAGCTCGCGGATCAGCAGTGCCCGGATGTTCGGGTTGATGTCGTTGGTGACCTCGAGCCGGACTGGCGGGCCGAACCGGCGGCGCAGCAGTTCCTTCTCGAGCGCCTGCAGGAGGTTCTCGGCGTCGTCCTCTTCCACCTCGACGTCCTCATTGCGGGTGACGCGGAAGGTGTGGTGCTCCAGGACCTCCATGCCGGCGAAGAGCTGGTCCAGGTGGACGGCGATGACTTCCTCGAGGGCGATGAAGCGGGCCACGCGGCCGGGCACGGAACCTGCCCGGGGGCCGTCGATGGAGATCATGCGGGGCAGCTGGTCCGGGACCTTGACACGGGCGAAGAGCTCCTTGTCGCTGACCGGGTTCCGCACCACCACGGCCAGGTTCAGCGAAAGGCCCGAAATGTACGGGAAGGGGTGGGCGGGGTCCACGGCCAGCGGGGTGAGGATAGGGAAGACCTTCTCCGCGAACATGGCGCTGAGCCGGTGCCGGGCGTCGTCGTCGAGTTCGTCCCAGTGCATGAGGTGGATGTGCTCGTATGCCAGGGCCGGCCGGATCTGTTCTGCGTAGACCTGGGCGTGCCGCTGCTGCAGGCGGTGGGCCGCCTCGCCGATCTGTTCCAGGACCTGGACGGGGCTCAGCCCGGCGGGGGAGGGGACGGCGAGCCCGGTGGCGATGCGGCGCTTCAGGCCGGCCACCCGGACCATGAAGAATTCGTCGAGGTTGGAGGCGAAGATCGAGAGGAAGTTGACGCGTTCCAGCAGGTACAGGTCGGGGTCTTCGGCAAGTTCGAGGACACGGGCGTTGAACGCGAGCCAGCTCAGTTCGCGGTCCAGGAACCGGTCCGGGCTGATCTCACCGTCAGGTTCCAGGATGGCTGCGAACTCGGGGATGTCGATGCGGTCCTGCGTGGCGCGGGACGCCGGCACTTCGGAGGAGCCGAACCGGGCACGCGCAGGGGCCGCCTTGATTTCGGTGGTGGCTGTTCCGGCGGATTCCGGTTGCATGCGCTCTCCTTGAGTACTGGCGGGTTTAGTTTCAACCTTACAAGCATTAACCCGTCCGGGACCCGAAGATTTCGGGGCCGCGGCAGGCGGGCCGGAGGGTGCGGTCAGCGTCCCTGGAGCGGCCCGTACATGACGTCCATGTCCCAGCGCGTGAAGCCCAGCCGCCGGTACAGCGAGACGGCCGGGGTGTTGTCCGCATCCGTGTACAGCATGACGGCGTGCAGGCCCTGCTGCTGGAGGTGCCGGATCCCGGCGATGGTCAGCGCCTTGCCCAGGCCCATGCCCTGCGCGGCCGGCGTAACGCCCACCACATACACCTCGCCGATGGCCGGATGAGGTCCGTGCTGCGGATGCACCTTGGTCCAGTGGTAGCCGAGGAGCCGCCCGTCCCGGTCCTCGGCCAGGAGGAAACCCGCGGGGTCGAACCAGGCTTCGTCCATCCGGGCCTGCAGGTCGGCCCTGGTGAGGGAGCCCTGCTCCGGGTGGTGCGCGAAAGCCTGACGGTTGGCCACGAGCCAGGCCTCCTCATCCTTGCCCGGCACAAAGGCGCGGATCGAGACCCCGTCCGGAAGACCGGCGTCGGGCAGGTCAGCGGCGGCGGTGGTGAGCCGCATCTTCCACAGCTCCCGGACCGGTCCGTAGCCGTACCGGGCTGCCAGGTCCGCGGCTGCCTCATGGTTGCCGTGCGACCAGGCCTTCAGCCCGTCCAGGCCGCGGGAGGACTTGAGCGTGCCCACGAGCCGGTCCGCCACGCCCTGGTTCCGGTAGCTGGGGTGCACCGCGATTTCCGCGACGCCCGTCCCGTCCGGCTCCTCGACGACGACCGCGAAACCGGCCAGGTCCTGTGCGGTGGCAGGGTCCGACTGCTCGTCGGGGGCGTAGAGGGCAAGGGTCAGCAGCGTGTGCGGGCCAGTGTCCGCCGCGCGCATGGTCACGAGCGTCTGTTCGGAAATGGGGGGATTGCCATCCGATTCCTCGGCGGCGGCCAGCAGGGCACGGACATCCCGCAACAGCTCGTCATCCACGCCGCCCTTGATGACAAGGACAGGCCATTTCTCGGGGTGTGCTGGACTCATGCTGTAAGGCTATACGGACGCCGCCCGGGCGTGCCCGATTTGGAAGCCGCCCGGGCGTGCCCGATTTGGAACAGGCCGTGGCGCCCCGTATAGTCGTTACCTCAGCCGGCAATCATGCAGGTTGTGAGGGGGATCCACCACTGGGGTGGCCTCGATACGTTCGACCCGTATGTCCTCCACGTCTAAGTAAGTTAGAAAATGCAGAACGGCCCGGCTCTCGTGAGCCGGGCCGTTCTGCATTTTCGCTTTTGTTGGGCCTTGGATACGGGGCTCCGGGCCCTACGCCTCCGTGAGTTCATCCTCCTGCTGGCGCATCAGCGTGAGCCGGTAGCCCACGTTACGCACCGTGCTGATGAGGTTCTCGTGGTCGGCGCCCAGTTTGGCGCGCAGCCGCCGGACGTGGACGTCCACGGTCCGGGTGCCGCCGTAGTAGTCGTATCCCCACACCTCCGTGAGGAGCTGCTGCCGGGTGAAAACCCGGCCCGGGTGCTGCGCGAGGTACTTCAGGAGTTCGAATTCCTTGAAGGTCAGGTTCAGTGCCGCGCCGTTGACACGCGCCGTATAGCTCGCCTCGTCAATTACGACGCCGGCAGCCCGGATTTCGGAGGGAGCCTCCTCCTGCTCCGGTACAGCCCGGGCAACACAGAGGCGGATCCGTGCCTCCACTTCGGCCGGCCCCGCCGAATCGAGCACGATGTCATCCACGGCCCAGGCGGAGGAAACGGCCGCCATGCCGCCCTCGGTGAGGATCAGCACCAGCGGTGCGCTGAGGCCGGTGGCCTTCAGGAGCTGGGTCAGGGAGCGGGCGCCCACGAGATCTTTGCGCGCATCCAAAAGGACGATGTCGCAGGGGTCTGTCTCCAGCAGCGCGGTGGGCTCCGCGGGCAGGATGTGCACCCGGTGGTTCAGGAGTTCCAAGGCAGGCAGAATGTCCACCGATGACCCGGTGCTGTTGGTCAGTAACAGGATGTGCGACATTATTCCTCCAAGGGGCTGTCCGCGCATCGTCGGGCGACTGAGCTGATGTTTGAGTATACCCAACGGCTCCCGGACCGACACTGATGGGCCGCACCCGCGTGCCTTGTTTACGACATATGGCGTTCAGATAGGGCAGGATTGAAACCGTCAGGGGGCCGAGCCCTGCCCGCCAACGGCACAGCCAGGATGAGGTCGCAGCAGATTTGAGTGCAGAGTCCGAGATGAGTACGCCACGGCCGGCCCGCGAGGTGATCCCTCCGGCCGCTGAAGGCCGGACGCTCCAGTCATGGAGCATCGGAGTCGTTGGCCTGGCGGGCCTGGCCACGCTGGTGGCCAGTGTCTTCCGGACTCCGGATGTCCTCCTCGCGGTGGCCGTGCTTTTTGCCCTGGGGATCGGTGTCGGCTGGCCGCATTACCTGGATATCCCTGCCAAGAAAACCCTCGCCGCCGTGATCGGCCTGTCCGGGGCAGGCTCGGCCGTTGCGGCCACTTTCGCGGCCGCCCCCGGCTATCTCAACTGGACGCCGGGCTTCATCGCACTGGGTGTCACCGCGGTCTTCCTTGTCCAGCTGGTGCGCGGCACCGGCCAGGCGCAGCGCCTCGAGTCGACGCTCGGCTGCAGCGTGGGGGTCCTGCTGTCCTGCCTGGGGTCCGGCTGGATCGCCGGCGCCAGGTTCAACGGTGTTAAGGAGATGGTGCTGGTGGCTGGGATCAGCGCCGCCGTCGCACTGCTCGCCGGCCTCATCCGGTGGCCGGACCGGATTATTGCGCCCCTGGGCATCACCCTGGCCGGACTGGCGGGGCCGCTGGCCGGGCTGGTGTTCTCGGACATCGCCGTGTTGCCCGCTGCCGTGTTCGGCGTGGTGGTAGGGGCAGTCCTGGTCAGTTTCCGCCGGCTGGTGACCCTTCGCGGGGCTCCGCTGAACTTTCCGGCTGCCCTGGGCATGGGTTTGGCGCCGATCGCGGCGGTCGGTTCGCTCGCTTACTTCATAGACAAACTACTCATCTCCTGACGGGTTAGGATGGCATCATGTCCGTACTTGCATTTGAAATCTTCTTCCTTGTCCTGCTCGGCGTAGCCAGCCTGTCCATGGCCTGGTTTGCCGGTTTTGTTGTCTACCGTCTGTTCAAAGGTCAGCGGTAAACCCCTGCTTAGCGGTTTCGAGAGGTAGCGGCTGTGCCTATTGAAATTCCTACGGACCTCACCCCCGAACTGGTTCCCCTCTCCTGGCTCATTGGCGAGTGGGAGGGCCGCGGCCGGCTCGGAGCTGGTGATGAAGGTTCAGAGCACTTCCTGCAGCATGTCTCCTTCACCCACAACGGTCTGCCCTACCTGCAGTACCGTGCGGAAAGCTGGCTGACCGACGAGGACGGTACCAGGCTCCGGCCGCTCACTGTTGAGACCGGTTTTTGGGCCTTGGAGCGCAAGCAGCTGGAGGCCGACAGCGGCCCCGGCCTGGTTCCAGGGGACATCGTGCCCGTACTGAAAAGCGCCGACGAGGTGGAGGCCCTCCGCAACAAGGATGGCGGCTTCGACATCTCGGTCTCCATCAGCCACCCCGGCGGCATCTCTGAGCTGTACTACGGGCAGATTAAGGGCCCGCAGATCCAGCTCAGCACCGACATGGTGATGCGCGGCAGCCACTCCAAGGAATACAGTGCGGCCACCAGGATCTTCGGGCTGGTTGACGGCAACCTGCTCTGGCGCTGGGACGTGGCCACCGGCAGCCCCTCGGCCGGCGGCACGGTCTCGGAGGCCGGCAACGGGCTTGAGGCACACGCCTCGGCGTTCCTTAAAAAGGTGTCCTGACCGCACCGCCGTGCCATGCGGCACACTGTGTTCCGGCTGCTCTGTTCGTCGGCGTTCCCTTCGGCTACCTTGGCCTCAGGTCCCATACCTGAGTTCCGCAGCAACCTGATGGAGTGTCCGATGGATGAGTCCCAGCCCCCGGCTGACTACAGCGACCTCAAAGCCGTCTACTTTAATGGCACGCTCAAGCGTTCGCCGGAGAAGTCCAACACCGAGGGCCTGATCACGGTGAGCCGGCTGATCATGGAGAAGCAAGGTGTGGCCACGAGGGTCATCCGTACCGTTGACCACGACGTAGCCAGCGGCGTGTACCCGGACATGCGCGAGCACGGCTGGGTAACCGATGAATGGCCGGAGCTGTATCCGGCCGTTAAGGAAGCGGACATCGTGGTGGTGGCCGGACCCATCTGGCTGGGGGACAACTCCTCCCAGACCAAGAAGCTCATCGAGCGGCTCTACGCGCACTCGGGCCAGCTTAATGAGAAGGGCCAGTGGGCTTATTACCCGAAGGTGGGCGGCTGCCTGATCACCGGCAACGAGGACGGCATCAAGCACTGTTCCATGAACGTCCTTTACAGCCTGCAGCATATCGGCTTCAGCATTCCGCCGCAGGCCGATGCCGGCTGGATTGGTCCCGTTGGGCCGGGACCCAGCTACCTGGATGAGGGGTCGGGTGGCCCGGAAAGCGACTTCACGAACAGGAACACCACGTTCATGACGTGGAACCTCCTGCATCTGGCCCGGACGCTCAAGGACGCCGGCGGAATTCCCGCCTACGGCAACCTTCCGGAAGAATGGAAGGCCGGAACCAAATTCGGTTTCGAAAACCCGGAATACCGCTAGGTGGCCGGAATACCCTCCCAGCCAAGGACGTTCCCCTTCATATGACTACCAAGAGCCCTCTGTTGTCGCGCCCTGGCGCCGTTGAAGCGGGCGGCCCCGACGCCGGCGTCGCGTCCCACTACGGCGAGCCCCTCCGGGAGCAGCGCGCCCTGGCGTCCGGAACCGCCGTCGTCGATCTTTCCCACCGAGGCGTGGTGACGGTCACCGGACCGGACCGCCTGAGCTGGCTCAACACGCTGTCCTCCCAGCAGGTCACCAACCTGCAGCCCGGTGAGTCCAGCGAGCTGCTGCTGCTGAGTGTGCAGGGACGCATCGAATTCGATGCCTGCGTCGTCGACGACGGCGGGACCACCTGGCTGATTGTTGAGGCGGCCGAAGCGGGTCCGCTGGCGGAGTGGCTGACCAGGATGAAGTTCATGCTCCGGGTCGAGGTGGCTGATGTCTCGGCTGACTGGGCGGTGGTGGGATCCACCAAGGCAGTGCCCGAATGGTCCGGCCTGGTGGTGTGGCAGGATCCCTGGCCGCACGTCGGGACAGGCGGCTACTCCTACGCTGTGGTCCCGGAGGACACCCATCCCGGCTCCGAACGCCCGTGGTTCGAATACCTTGTGCCCGCCGCCGAGCTCGAGCAGACGGTGGGGGACCGCAGGCTCGCAGGCGTCCTCTCCGCCGAAGCCCTGCGGGTGGCCGCCTGGCGTCCGCGGCTCGGCGCGGAAACGGACGACAAGACCATTCCGCACGAACTGGACCTGCTCCGCACCGCAGTGCACCTGGCCAAGGGCTGCTACAAGGGCCAGGAGACGATCGCCCGCGTCCACAACCTTGGCCACCCGCCGCGGCGCCTCGTGTTCCTGCAGCTCGACGGCTCCCAGCACACCTTGCCCGCCCCCGGCAGTGAAGTCCGGGTGGGGGAGCGCAAGGTGGGCACCGTGACGTCCGTGGCACAGCACTACGAGATGGGCCCCATCGCGCTGGCAGTCATCAAGCGTTCGGTCGCCCCGGATGAAATACTGACGGTAATGGACGGGGATGAACCGTACACAGCCGCGCAGGAAGTGATCGTGGCGCCCGACGCCGGACAGGTCGTCGGAAGGCAGACAGGATTCCTGAGGGGGACCCACAGATGACAGACTCCACCGCGCCCGACGCACACCCTTCGCAGCAGCCCGCTGCCCAGGGGCCAGCATCGCAGGGGCCAGATGAGGAAACTCTTGCGCTGGCGCATACCCTCTTCGACGCCGCCCGGAACGGCGACACCGAGCTGCTGCGCAGCTACCTCAACGCCGGCGCCCCGGCCACGATGACCAACTACGCCGGCGACTCGCTGCTGATGCTCGCCGCCTACCACGGCCACGCCGAGACCGTGCAGCTCATCCTGCACCACGGCGGTGACGCCAACGCCGCCAACGACCGCGGGCAGACCCCGCTGGCTGGTGCGGTGTTCAAGGGCTACTCGGACGTCGCCAGGGCACTGATTGACGCGGGAGCAGATCCCGACGCCGGCTCCCCGTCGGCGCGCGACGCCGCCCGGATGTTCGCCCGGGACGACATCCTGGAATTGCTGGGCTGAGCTTTTGGAGAACGTCACCAGGCCGTGGCCTGCACTCTGGTCCCTCGTCATCGGGTTCTTCATGATCCTGATCGACACCACCATCGTTTCGGTGGCCAACCCACGCATCATGGAGGGGCTGGATACGGACATCAACGCCGTCATCTGGGTCACCAGCGCCTACCTGCTGGCCTACGCGGTGCCGCTGCTGATCACCGGCAGGCTGGGTGACAGGTTCGGACCCAAACGGCTGTACCTGGCCGGCCTCGTGGTGTTCACCCTCGCGTCGCTGTGGTGCGGGCTGTCCGGCACCGTCGGAATGCTCATCGCTGCCCGCGTCCTGCAGGGCCTGGGCGCTGCGCTGATGGCGCCGCAGACCATGGCCGTGATCACCAGGATATTCCCGCCTGACGGGCGCGGCGCCGCGATGGGCCTGTGGGGCGCCACCGCCGGTGTGGCCACGCTGGTTGGTCCGATCCTGGGCGGCGTGCTCGTGGACGGGCTTGGCTGGGAGTGGATCTTCTTCATCAACGTGCCGATCGGGATCGTGGGCTTCATCCTTGCCTGGCGATTCGTTCCGTCCCTCACCACCCATCCGCACAGGTTCGACGTCCCCGGCGTGGTGCTCAGCGCCGTCGGACTTTTCCTCCTTGTCTTTGGCATCCAGGAAGGCGAGACCTACGACTGGGGCACCATCGCCGGCCCGGTGACTGTGTGGGGTCTGATCATCAGCGGCATCGTGGTGCTGGCGTTGTTTGTCGGCTGGCAGGCGGCCAACAAGGGCGAGCCGCTGCTGCCGCTGGATCTCTTCCGGGACCGCAACTTCTCGCTGGCCAACATCGGGATCACCACGGTGGGCTTCACTGTCACGGCCTTCGGGCTGCCGCTCATTTTCTACTACCAGATCGTTCGGGACATGACCCCCACGCAGTCGGCCCTGATGATGGCGCCCATGGCGCTGATTTCCGGAGGGCTCGCGCCGCTGGTGGGCAAGATCATTGACCGGGTGAACCCCAAATACATTACGTCCACTGGCCTGCTGCTCATGGCGGCGGCGCTGTTCTGGAACTCGGCCCTGATGCATCCGGACACGCCCGTGTGGCTGTTCCTGCTGCCCAGTGCGATGCTCGGCTTCGCGAACGCGGGCATCTGGGCGCCGCTGAGCTCCACCGCCACCCGCAACCTGCCCATGCGGCAGGCGGGTGCCGGCGCGGGCGTGTACAACACCACGCGGCAGATCGGTGCTGTCCTCGGCAGTGCCGCCATCGCCGTGCTCATGCAGGCGCGGCTCGCCGCGGAACTTCCGGCGGCACCCGGCGGGACGCCTGGGGGTTCGGGCGAGGCCGGGGGCTTCGGCGGCCAGCTGCCTCCCGCCCTCCATGACGGCTTCGCGACGGCCATGGGCCAGTCGATCATGCTGCCTGCGGCTGTGATCGTGCTCGGCGCCGCCGTGGCCCTGTTCTTCGCCAAGCCCAAGGCCGTCCAGGGCTGGGGCGGGCAGCGGCCTGCCGGCAAGGACGCGGAGGCGACGACGCGCTAGCGCGATTGGCGGCCGGCGCCAGGGTGGCGCGGGCTGCTGAGGCGGCCGGCCGCCGATTCACGCCGATGCGGCGCCCCGCCTAGCCCAGCAGCACGCTAGCCCAGCAGCACGCTGGTCTGGATGCCGCCGGTGGAAAAGCCCAGGCTGCGTGCCGTGGCCAGCGAGCCCTTGTTGCTGACATCGGTGCGCCACTGCAGCGTCAGACCGGAGGCCAGTGCTTCGTGGGCGGCCACCGAGGCCGCGAGCGATCCCAGCCCGCGGCGGCGCCAGTCGGGAGCCACCAGAACGCCCATGTGCGCCAGGATGCCTTCCCATTCGGAGTAGGCGCCGCAGGCCACAGGTACCCGCTGCCCCTCGTCGTCGTGAATGATGGTGTAGCGGTTCTCGAGGTCGGACAGGCCCACCTCGTTGACGTCGTCGGGCGGGCACAGGCCTTCGAGCTCAATAGCTTCCGGGTTGCCGTGCGACACCGTCAGCTCCTCAGCGGGCTGCAGCAGCGGCAGGTCGTCGGCGAAGAAGAGTGCGGCGGCGCCCTGGCCATGGCCTCCGTGCCGGCGGGTGATGGTCAGCAGGGTGACGTGCTGGGCCATCTCCTCGTCGGAAATGCCGGCCGCGGCGTCCAGCGCCCAGTGCGGACCTACTAAGGCCGAGCTGCCGAACAGCCGCACGAACTCGACCGACTGCGCTGCATCGTCAGCCCTGGTGATCCGCTCGCCGGTTTCCAATGCGCGGGCGAAAGCGCCATCGTCGAGCCCCAGGCGGCGGGCCCAGGCCAGCTGGATGATGGCGGCGGATCCGGGGTCGAGACTCATGATCCCAGCCTACCGATCCCTGCCGTCAGACAGGCGCGAACGTACAGGTGTGGCCCCTGACTCCGCAGAATCAGGGGCCACAACTGTACGTTCGCGCTGCCAGGAACCAGCCCTGGACCTTAGCCGAAGAGGACGGCGGCCTCGTCGTAGCGGTGCTGCGGGACCGTCTTGAGTTTGCCCAGGGCTGCTTCGAAGCCCACATGGTCAATGTCGGTGCCGCTGAGCGAGACCATGGTGCCCCAGCGGCCCTCCACCACGGAGTCGACGGCGGCCATGCCCAGCCGGGTGGCCAGGACGCGGTCGAAGGCGGACGGTACGCCGCCTCGCTGGATGTGTCCCAGGATAGTGGCGCGGGTTTCGATGCCTGTCCGGGCTTCGATTTCCGGGGCCAGCTGGTCGGCAATGCCGCCCAGCCGCGGCCGGCCGAAGGTGTCCAGGCCGCGTTCGGAGTGCGGGCTTTCCATGTGCTCCGGAACGAACCCTTCGGCAACCACTACCAGCGGTGCACGGCCACGGTCGTGGGCCTCGGTCACCCATTTGGTGATCTGTTCGATGCTGGTCTTCTGTTCCGGAATGAGGATGGCGTGGGCGCCGGAGGCCATGCCGGCGTGCAGTGCGATCCAGCCGACGTGCCGGCCCATGACCTCGGCGATCATGCAGCGGTGGTGGGATTCGCCGGTGGTCCGCAGCCGGTCGATGGCCTCGGTGGCGATCTGCACGGCGGTGTCGAAGCCGAAGGTGTAGTCGGTGGCGTCGAGGTCGTTGTCCACGGTCTTGGGAACGCCGACGATCTTCAGGCCGGCGTCGGTGAGGCGCTTGGCGGCCGCGAGGGTTCCTTCGCCGCCGATGGCGATGATGGCGTCGATGCCCAACCGTTCCATGTGGGCTTTGATGACGTCGGGTCCGCCGCCGTTCTCGAACGGGTTGGTGCGCGATGTGCCGAGGATGGTGCCGCCCTGCTTGGCAATACCGCGGACAAGGGTACGGGGAATGGGGATGATGTCACCCTCCACCACGCCGCGCCAACCATCGAGGAACCCCACGAATTCGTGGCCGTGGATGGCAATGCCTTTGAGGACGGCGCCGCGGATAACGGCGTTCAGTCCGGGGCAGTCGCCGCCGCTGGTGAGGATTCCGATTTTCATTTTCTTGGCTCAAATCCTGGTTCGAAGGGTTTACGGGCAGAGCGCCACGCTGAGCTCAATTAGAGATTCTAGTGCGGAGTGTGGGGTAGGACACAAACGATTACACCGCCGCGGGGTCCGGACGCCGGCCCAGGACGCCTGGGCCGGCATGGTCCACGACAGCACAGTGCCCCCGTTCCGGCGGGAACGGGGGCACTGTATGGATGGACGACGGCGGCTGCCCGCCAACGGGCTCTACCGGCCTATGCCGCGCTTCTCGAGGAAGGACTCAAGGGCGATGGAGTTGTTCTGGTCCGGCAGGATCAGCCACGCCGCGAGGTAGAACACGACGGCCGGGCCCGGCAGCAGGCAGAAGAGGAGAAAAGCGATTCGGACGAATGCCACGTCCACGTTCAGCTTCCCGGCGATTCCGCCGCATACGCCGCCAAGCCAACGTTGCGGTCCGCGCTTCAGGCCCAGGCCCCTGACAATGCTGAAGAACTTTTCCATGGTTCAAGACTTCCCGTTTGTTGTGCTGTTGTCACGTTTTCGTGCGGAGAGCAGCCCGCCGATCACCAATGCGGCCCCGGCCCCGATCATCAGGCCGATCAGCACGTAAGTGCCGTTCAGGACCACAATCCCCAGTTGGGAGATGACGATCAGAACGGCCAGGGCGAGGACCACGAGCCCCCAGACGATGGTGCCTACCCGGGCGGGCGCCTCTGCGGGTTTGTCCGTTCCCGTGGCAGCCGGTTTGGGCAGAGGGTTTGTTTCCGCTGACGGATCAAAGCTGCTCATGTCAGTTTCCTTCCTGGATGGCGATGTTGCTCACGGTGCCGTCGATCTGGAGGATCAGGCGGGCGCCGGGCTTGTCCGAGTTGTAGCTGCTTTGCCGGGAGGTGATCCCGCCCCGGCTCTCCGTACCCTCGTTCAGGTTGCCCAGGGTCATGTCGGCCCGGACATCCACCGGCACGGTGCGGGGGATGATGACGGTTACGTTGCTTGCCGTGGCATCAAGGGGAATCACGACGTCGGTGCCCAGGGGCGGGTTCAGGTTCAGGCCGGTCAGGTCGACAGTTCCCCGGCCCCCCGTGATCTGGAAGCCCTGGCGGGCCTGTTCGATGGTGACCGGGTTCCAGTCCGCGTTCTGGAAGCGGAAGCGGTCACCGTTGGGCACGGCGCTGAAGATGCCGCCGACGATGAGCGCCATCACGGCGAAGAACCCGAGGACACCCGAGGTCCTGCCGCGCATCCCGGCCAGCAGGATGCCAAGGCCAAGGACCGCTGCACCGGCTGCCCAGACCACGGCGTTGGCTGAATCGCCGAGATCAATCAGGTTGCCGGCGTCGAGCGCCTTGAGCGTTCCGCCAGCGAGCAGCGCCAGTCCGGCGGTGATGGCTACCGCCGGAGTGCCTGGGCCGCTGGGCCGCGACTTGGGGGCGGGTGCGGGCACCGGAACCGGAGCCGGCCGGCGGGGCGGAAGGCCGCCGCCGTAGGGGGCAGTGGAGGCTGCCGGGCCGTACGGGGTTGCAGGGCCGTGCTGGCTTGCCTGGCCGTATGAGGGTATGGCGTCCGGGGTTGGCGGCACCGTGTAGGGCTGGGTGGGCGTGTGGCTGCCGGTGGCGAAGGAGGACCCGGGGAATGATGATGCGGAGGATGGTGCTGCGGAGGTCGGTGACGCGGAGGACGCCGTGGATCCCGCTGTAGCGGTCGCCGGCGGGTTGCCGGGGGCTGTGTAGCCGTAGGCGGCCCGGGCTCCGGTGGCGCTGCCCATGGGTGTTCCGCTGCGGTTCTTGTTGCGCTGGGTCAGGAAGTAGATCAGGTAGATGATGCCGCCGATCCAGAACAGCGCCCAGAAGAAGCCGAAGCCGTCGTGGCCCCATCCCCAGAAGCCGCCGCCTATGCCGGTGAGGCCGACGATCGAGGTGATGAGCGCGCCGGTCATTCCGGTGCTCCAGCGGCCGGCGCCTGCCTCCTGGGTGTGGATCCGGCCGTCGGGCTCAGGCAGCAGGGCCCAGCCGAGGCCGTACAGGAGGACGCCGATGCCTGCGAACAGCGTCAGCACGATGAAGATGCCGCGCACGATCAGCGGGTCGATGCCCATCCTCTCCGCAACGCCGCTCGAGACGCCGCCGATCCAGCGGTCGCGTCCCCGGTGTATGCCGTGGCTGCGGATCCAGTCGAAGAAGTTCAGCGGCTGGGCCGTGTGGCCGTAGCCGGCGCCGTAAGCGGGGGCGCCATAAGCCGGTCCGGCGTGCGTTCCGGAGCGTGTGAACAGCGGCTTCGTGGGATTTTCCGGCGCAGCGGGTTCCGTGTTTTCCGGTTCAGTGTGTTCCCGTTCTGCGTTTCCCGGACGGGCGCTTTCCGGACCGGCATTCTCCGGACCGGCGTTTTCCGGACCGGCGTTTTCCGGTCGTGCATCGTGTGCCGGTTCCTGGCCGGTGCCGCCCTCGGACGGGGTTCCCGGCTGCTGGCCTTCATTGGGGTTGGGGTTCTGCGAGTTCATACCTCGATCTTGCCGTTTGCGCTGGTCAGTCCTCTATTGGGGAACACCCTGAGCCGTCCCTGACTTACCCCGGGTTCACCCTCATAACAGGCCTCGCGAACCCTGATCCGTGTTTGGATTGATGCATGACCACAGCCCCCGTCCGCCCGCCTCTGGTCCGCAGCAGCGACCGCGTGATTGCCGGCGTCTGCTCCGGCTTGGCGGCCCATCTTGGCTGGCCGGTGCGCATGGTCCGGATTGGGATGGTGGTGGCCGCCTTCGCAGGCGGCGCGGGGCTGGCGTTCTACGCGTGGCTGTGGATCATGGTTCCCACCGCGGACGAGAGCGCCAGGCGCAATGCCCGCCGCCCGGCGTCGCCCATTGCACCTGCCGTGAGCCTGCCGCCCATGGGCTTGCAGCCCGGGCCGGCCCCCCTCCTTTTACCGGGCGCTTTCCCTTCACCGGGCGCTGTCCCTTCGCCGGGCGCTGTCCCTTCGGTCTCCGCCGTTCCCCCGCCTGCGGGGGAGTACGACGACGGCGCCGCCTCCCAGCCTCCGACGGCTGCCGCCGTTTCCGGGGCAGGCGCGTGGTTCCGGATCCGCAGCATGCGCTACGGCAAGGAGATCCTGCTGGGCGCAGGACTCCTGCTTGTGGCCGCAATCATGATCGCCAGGCTGCTGGGGGTGGAGGTGCCCCTCGGCACCCTGATCCCGGCGGCGGCGATACTCGGGGGCGCGGCGATTGCCTGGATGCAGCTGGATGAAACCCGTAGGGCAGGGCTGGTGGACAAAGCCAAGGCGGACCAGGCGGGCGGCTGGGCGCGGCTGGCTGCGGGCCTCGCGCTCGTGGTGGCCGGGGTGCTGGTGATGGTCTCCGGGTCGGGCTCATGGCAGCAGACCTGGCTCGCGCTGCTCGCCTCCGTGGCCGTGCTGGGCGGCGTGGCGCTGGTGCTGCTGCCGTGGGGCCTGAAGTTCTGGCGTGACCTGGAAACGGAACGGGCAGGACGCGTGCGGGAGACCGAGCGGGCGGAGATCGCCGCCCATCTGCACGACTCCGTCCTCCAGACCCTTGCCCTGATCCAGCGGCGGGCAGGCAACGAACACGACGTCGTCCGCCTGGCCCGGGCCCAGGAGCGCGAGCTGCGGGGCTGGCTTTTCCAGGACCCCGCCCGTGACGCCGGACAGCTCTCGGACCGGATCAAGGCCGCCGCGGCCGAGGTCGAGGACGGACTGGGAAACGCCGTCGACGTCGTGACCGTGGGCGATACGGAGATGACCGAGCGCCACGAGGCATTGGTCCAGGCCAGCCGCGAAGCCATGCTGAACGCTGCCCGCCATGGTGGCGGTCCCGTTTCGGTCTACCTCGAAGTGTCCGACGGCGGCGCGGACGTCTTCGTCAAAGACCGCGGCCCGGGCTTCGAACTGAATACCGTCCCGCACGACAGGCTGGGCGTGCGTGAATCAATTATTGGCCGGATGAAGCGGCACGGCGGCAACGCCGTAATCAACAGCGGACGCGACGGAACCGAGGTGCGCCTCAGGCTGCCTGCGGACGTCGCGGACGTCGCGGACAGCGGGGAAGGGAAGTCATGAGTACACCGGCAGGGGCAGGCGCGGCGGGAAGAAGCGTGCGGGTGGTGATCGTGGATGACCACGCGATTTTCCGGTCCGGCCTGAAGGCTGACCTGGACCCGAGCGTGGTGGTGGTCGGCGAGGCCGGCACGGTGGAACAGGCCGTCGAGGTCATTGCCGCAGCACGGCCCGACGTCGTGCTGCTGGACGTGCACCTGCCCGGTGGCCGCGGTGGGGGAGGCCGGGAGGTCATCACGGGCTCCGCGGCGCTGCTGGGAACAACCAGGTTCCTTGCCCTGAGTGTGTCCGATGCCGCCGAGGACGTGGTGGCTGTGATCCGCGCCGGTGCCCGCGGCTATGTTACGAAGACCATTTCCGGCGCGGAAATCACCGACGCCGTATTCCGGGTTGCCAGCGGAGATGCGGTGTTCTCCCCACGCCTGGCAGGCTTTGTCCTGGATGCCTTCGGCACCGCCCCGGCGGACATCGCCGACGACGAACTGGACAAGCTCTCCGCCCGCGAACTTGAGGTGATGAGGCTGATCGCCCGCGGCTACAGCTACAAGGAAGTGGCCAAGGAGCTCTTCATCTCGATCAAAACCGTCGAAACCCACGTCTCGGCCGTGCTCCGGAAGCTGCAGCTGTCGAGCCGCCACGAACTGACCAAGTGGGCCGCCGAACGCCGCCTCCTCTAGCCACACGCTTCCTCACTACCTGCCGCCT
The DNA here is from genome assembly GCF_040546765.1 of Arthrobacter sp. OAP107. Taxonomy (NCBI): domain Bacteria; kingdom Bacillati; phylum Actinomycetota; class Actinomycetes; order Micrococcales; family Micrococcaceae; genus Arthrobacter; species Arthrobacter sp. OAP107. Next base: position 1,167,815 of record NZ_JBEPOK010000001.1, read on the forward strand.
TTCCCCCCAACGCTCGATCACGTCCTGCCGCCGAAACGCAAACGCTCCCGCACCAAAAACAATTGGTGCGGGAGCGTTTGAAGATTTCCTGCAGGAAGTGAGAGAGGATCCGTGATTTTCCTGCAGGAGGTGATGGAGCGTTTGGAGCTATTGCGCCTTGCCTGGTTACTGGGCCTTGCCCAGGAACTCCTGCAGGCGGCCGACGCCGGTGGCGAGGTCGTCGTCACCCAGGGCGTAGGAGAGCCGCAGGAAGCCGGACGGGCCGAAGGCTTCACCGGGAACCACGGCCACCTCCACCTCGTCCAGGATCAGCGCGGCCAGCGCGGCCGAGGTCTCCGGGCGGACCGTACCGTTCGCCGTCGGGAATTCCTTACCCAGCAGCGCGCGGACGTCCGCGTACACATAAAAGGCGCCCTTCGGCGTCGGGCATTCAACGCCCTCGATCGCATTGAGCCCGTCCACGATGGCCTTCCGGCGGCGGTCGAAGGCCACTTTCATCTCATCTACCGCGGTGAGCGGGCCGGAGACGGCTGCCAGGGCGGCAATCTGCGGAATGTTGGACACGTTGGAGGTGGCGTGGGACTGCAGGTTGGTGGCGGCCTTGATGACGTCGGCGGGCCCGATCATCCAGCCCACGCGCCAGCCGGTCATCGCATAGGTCTTGGCAACACCGTTGAGGATCACTACCTTGTCGCCCAGTTCGGGGGCGGCGGTGGCGATGGAGGTGAACGGAACGCCGTCGTATGTCAGGTGCTCGTAGATCTCGTCGGTGACCACCCACAGGCCCTTGGCGGCGGCCCACTTGCCGATCTCGGCGACCTGCTCGGGCGAGTAGACCGAGCCGGTGGGGTTCGACGGCGAGACGAACAGGAGAATCTTCGTGCGGTCCGTGACGGCTGCTTCGAGCTGCTCAACGGTCACCAGGTAGTCCTGCTCCGGACCGGCAAAGACCTCCACCGGGACGCCGCCGGCGAGGCGGATGGCCTCGGGGTAGGTGGTCCAGAACGGCGTGGGGACAATCACTTCGTCGCCTGGATCTACGAGGGTGGCGAACGTGTTGTAGACGGCCTGCTTGCCGCCGTTGGTGACCAGCACCTGGGACGGGTCGGCCTTGTAGCCGGAGTCCCGGAACGTCTTCTCGGCGATGGCCTTCTTCAGCTCGGGCAGGCCTCCGGCGGGGGAATAGCGGTGGTACTTCGGCTGGCTGGCGGCGTCGATGGCGGCCTGGACGATGTAGTCCGGAGTGGGGAAGTCGGGCTCGCCCGCACCGAAGCCAATCACCGGCCGGCCGGCCGCCTTCAGCGCCTTGGCCTTGGCGTCGACAGCAAGTGTGGCGGATTCGGCAATGGCGGAAATGCGTTGGGAAACGCGGGCGGAAGACATGGCGGGTCCGTTCTTCGCTTGCAGCTGGAGAGCTGAATGGTGGATTTCGACGGAATCTACTCTATGCTGTTCACCGGATCGTTCGAGGTGGAACACGGATTTGTGACTGCGGTGCGGCGCGGATTCAAAAGCCGGAAACGGTCCGAAATGAGGCTGGTTCGACGTAAGCGCAGTTGTTGCGTAGACTGGTTCTCCGGTGTTGAAAACACGGATGATGACGTGCGCCCCAGATAGCTTTGGGGAAGCGCGGCCTCTGTCGGTTTTTGATCCATAGGGTAGTGGCGCAATTGGTAGCGCAGCGGTCTCCAAAACCGCAGGTTGCAGGTTCGAGTCCTGTCTGCCCTGCGCAGGCTGTTCCGGCGAAAGCCGGAGCAAGCGCAGCAATCAAAGGTTCAGTTCAGAGCCGGGTAATCCGACTTGCGAGGATGAGTGAGGAACAGGTGACCGAAACAGCTGCAAGCAGCTCCAAGGGCCGCCCCGCAAAGAAGGCCGCCAAGGCCGGCTTCTTCGCTCGCATCGCACTCTTCATCCGCCAGGTCATTGGCGAACTGAAGAAGGTCGTAGCCCCCACCCGCAAAGAACTGATCAATTACACGCTCGTGGTGCTCGTATTCGTAGTCATCATGATGGTAGTCGTCACCCTGCTGGACCTCGCGTTCGGCACCGCGGTGGGCTGGGTCTTCAGCGGTACAGGCCCCACGGACCGCTAAGGCGATCGGTCCGCAGACTGCGTGGACTCCGGCCGGAAACGGCAGGGAGTTGCGGGGTGTGCGGAATTGAGCCATTTAAATAGGCAATTAGGCAATGAGGAAGCAGGAGACCAAGTGTCTGAGCAGGAGCTCGAGGTAACTGAGACTGAGCTGGATGAAACCCAGAACCCCGCGGCTGAGTCCGCTGAGGGCTCCGAGGTTGAGTCTGCTGCGCCCGATTCCGAAGGCGACGCCGATTTTGAAGACGACGCTGACGCTTCCAATGAGGACGAGACCGGCGCTTCCGATGAGGAAGACGCCGACGACGTGACCGGAGAGGACGCCGAGGAAGGCGCCGAAGGGACAGACGTCCTGGCCGCTGCTGCCGCCCAGGCCACCGACCCGGCCGAAGAGTTCAAGTCCAAGCTGCGCCGCCAGGAGGGTGACTGGTACGTCATCCACTCCTACGCCGGTTACGAAAACCGCGTCAAGGCCAACCTTGAGACCCGCATCCAGACCCTGGACATGGAAGATTACATCTTCGAAATCCAGGTGCCGATGGAAGAAGTCGTTGAGATCAAGAACGCTCAGCGCAAGGTCATCAACCGCGTCCGCATCCCCGGCTACGTGCTGGTCCGCATGGACCTGACCGACGCCTCGTGGGGCGCCGTCCGCCACACCCCGGGTGTCACCGGATTCGTGGGCAACGCCCACAACCCCGTGCCGCTGCGCCTCGACGAGGTCTTCTCCATGCTCGCGCCGGTCTTCGAAGAGGAGCAGGCGGAGAAGGGCAAGCCCGCCAAGCAGGCTGCCGCTCCGGTCAACGTCGACTTCGAGGTCGGCGAGTCGGTCATCGTGAAGGAAGGCCCGTTCGAGACCCTTCCCGCCACGATCTCCGAGATCAAGGTGGATTCCCAGACCCTCGTGGTGCTGGTGTCCATCTTCGAACGCGAGACCCCGGTCACGCTGGCCTTCAACCAGGTCACCAAGATCTAGCCGATCACCCCAGAACTCGTTCCGGAACGGCCAGCTTTAGCAGTTCCGGAACGGCCGACCGCCTCGCCATGGCGGTCAACCACCTGAGGCACGCTCCTGTGTCCCAGGACGCATTTGAGAGAAGGACCCTACATTGGCTCCCAAGAAGAAGGTCACCGGCCTCATCAAGCTGCAGATCCAGGCAGGTGCCGCCAACCCGGCTCCGCCGATCGGTCCTGCGCTTGGCCAGCACGGTGTCAACATCATGGAATTCTGCAAGGCGTACAACGCTGCGACGGAAGCCCAGCGCGGCAACGTTATTCCTGTTGAAATCACCGTTTACGAAGACCGTTCGTTCACGTTCATCACCAAGACTCCGCCGGCTGCAGAGCTCATCAAGAAGGCTGCAGGCGTCGCCAAGGGTTCAGCTACCCCGCACACCGTCAAGGTTGCCAAGCTGACCCAGGCCCAGGTCAACGAGATCGCCTCCACCAAGATGGAAGACCTCAACGCCACCAGCCTCGAAGGCGCAGCGAAGATCATCGCCGGCACCGCCCGCTCCATGGGCATCACCGTCGAGGGTTAATTCCCCCCCGCTGATGCGGCGACGGATCCGGGAAACGGGAAGACGCCGGACAGCACCGCCGGGAAACCGGCACCACTGAAACATTGAAATGCCGCAAGTTCCGACACGGATAAAACCGCCGGACTCGCGGCTGTGGCAGGGCCCAGCGCGGTCCGTAGACCACAACTGCACAAGGAGAAAAAGCAGCATGGCAAAGCGCAGCAAAGCATATGAGGCAGCCGCCGCCAAGATCGACGCGGAGAAGTTTTACGCGCCGTTCGAGGCAGTAACCCTCGCCAAGGACACCAACCCGTCCAAGTTCGACGCCACCGTTGAGGTTGCCTTCCGCCTGGGCGTTGACCCCCGTAAGGCTGACCAGATGGTCCGCGGCACGGTCAACCTGCCCCACGGCACCGGTAAGACGGCCCGCGTCCTCGTGTTCGCCACGGGCGAGAAGGCCGAAGCAGCAATCGCTGCCGGCGCCGACTTCGTTGGTTCCGACGACCTGATCGAAAAGATCGCCGGCGGCTGGACCGACTTCGACGCAGCCGTTGCCACCCCTGACCTCATGGGCAAGGTTGGCCGCCTCGGTAAGGTCCTGGGTCCGCGTAACCTGATGCCGAACCCGAAGACCGGCACCGTCACCCCCGATGTCACCAAGGCTGTCAACGACATCAAGGGCGGCAAGATCGACTTCCGCGTCGACAAGCACTCCAACCTGCACTTCATCATCGGTAAGGTTTCCTTCGACGCCGTCAAGCTGGCCGAGAACTACGCCGCCGCCCTCGAAGAGGTGCTCCGCCTGAAGCCGTCCGCTTCCAAGGGCCGCTACATCCAGAAGGCAACGGTTGCCACCACGTTCGGTCCCGGCATCTCCGTTGACCCCAACGTCACCAAGGTTCTCATCGAGGCCTAATCCTCGCGAACCTGCGGCCGGCTCCCGGCCGCACCAAAGGACCGTCCGGCATTTGCCGGGCGGTCCTTTTGCGTTTGCGACGGCCGTCGCTCGCTACCCCCTGAAGTTCGTTGCCCTGACGTACGGCGGCGGACTCCAGTCATACGACGGCGGGACTCCAGTCAGGTGCGCCGGCACCGCTCTGGAGGGCTCTGTCGGTCGCAGGGCGTTGCGGCTAGGCTGATCCGGTGACGACGCCCTCCTACCGGATCGAGCCGCTTTTCCTGCCTGCGTCACTTGACGCTACCGACGCCACGGACTTCCACGACTTCAGCGACCTCAGCGACGCCGTGGTGCTGGAAACCTGGGGGAACCTCGACCGGGCAGCGCCCCGCAAGGGCAGGCTGGAGGGATGGCGGGACGATGACTACGCGAGGCTGCGGCTCTTCTTTGTGCGACTGGACGGCCGCATGGTGGCGAGATCCTGGGTGAGACTTACGCAAAAGGAAAACCTGCAGGATGCGTTCGTCCGGGTGGACGTCCTCAATGAGTTCAGCGGCCGCGGCATCGGCCAGGCACTACTGCGGCACGCAGAGGCGCTGGCGGAGGAGGACGGTCGCAGCACCCTGCAGAGTTTCACCGAGCATCCACCCGGGTTTGACGCGGACGCGACGGGGATCCTGAAGCCCGGAACGGGCACGGGCGGAGTTCCGGCCGCGGCGCGCGGCGTACGGTTCGCCGTGGCGGCCGGCTACACCCTCGAACAGGTGACGCGCTTCAGCGCACTGGACATGCCGCCGTCGGACGGTGTCCTGGACGCGCTGGAACGGGAGGCCGCCCGCATAGCCGGGGACGGTTACGAGATCATCGGCTGGACAGACCGCTGCCCGGATGAGTACGTGGAGCAAATGGCAGAGCTCATGTCGCGGATGAGCACGGATACCCCGGCCGGGGCGCTGCACTATGACGCCGAGGTGTGGGACGCCCGTCGTGTCCGGCACCTCGAGGACGAGTGGAAGCGGACGGGCCTGGAGTCACTGGTGGCAGTCGCCCGGCACAAGGCGAGTGGCGAGCTGGCCGCCTACTCGGTGCTGCAGCACACGGACGAAAAACCGTGGCTGGCCGAACAGGACGACACCCTGGTGGCGAAGGCGCACCGCGGGCACCGGCTGGGAATGCTGGTGAAGGTGCTCAACCTCCGGCGCCTGCAGCAGGAGCATCCCGAAGTGGAACGGGTCCTCACATTCAACGCCGCCGAGAATGACCACATGCTGGCCATCAACGTTGCCCTGGGGTTCCGTCCGGCAGGGTACGACGGTGAGTGGCAGCGCCGGCGTTAACCGGCATATGCTGGCGACGGATACACCGCGTGGACTCAAGCCCGCACCCTTAAGGGCAAGCGGCGGAAACGGCTGGGGATGATGGCAAAAGAGGTGCGGATCGAGCGGCTGTGGATTCCTGACTCCGTGGATGCTGCCGATGCAGCTGACTTCCTCGCTGCAGTGGAGGTGGGTCGCAAGGTCCGGATGGATACCTGGGGCAGTGACGACCTCGCCTACACGCCCGTGGAAAAGCTGCTCGAACTCGATGACCCATACGAGCGTCAGGTGATCCTCGTGGCGAAGATCGGTGACGAAATCGTGGGCACCGTGGACATCGCCCTTCCCCTCGCGGACAACTGTGGACCTTGCCGAGTTCACGCTGGACATCCTCCCCGAGTACCAGCGCCAGGGCGTGGGCAGGCAGCTGCTGGAGGCCGCCGAACACTTCGCCCGGGAGGAGGGCCGGACCATGATCCTGGTGGACACCAACCATCCCGGCGCGTCCCTGCACGAATTCGCGCCCGAGCAGCTGGTGCCCGGATCGGGCCAGGGCTATGTGCCGCTGGGCAGCCGCGAGGTGGATTTCGCCCAGCGCACCGGCTACACGCTGCAGCACATTGAACAGTTCAGCTCGTGCGCGCTGCCGCTGGACAGCAAGCTCGTGGCCGAGCTCGAGGCTGAGGCGCAGGAGGCCAACAACGGCCGCTACCGCCTGCACCACTGGACCGACCGTTGCCCGGAGCGCTGGCTGGAAGCGGTGGCTGCCCTCGAAAACCAGGCCGGCGGTGACGCCGGGCCGGCGGACGACGACAGCATGGTTTTCGACGCCAGGATCCTGCGGGAAGCCGAGGAAGTCACCATTTCCCAGGGACGGCGGACGGTGGTGACCGCCGTCGAACATATCGCCACGGAGACGCTCGTGGGGCTGACCACCATCAGCGTCCTGGCGCAGCGGCAGGACGTCGTTTTCCAGGACGACACGGTGGTGCTGCAGGCACACCGCGGCAACAAGCTCGGCCTGCTCATCAAGGTGGCCAACATGGAGCGCCTCACCGAGCAGTTCCCCGATGCGCGCGTGATCTACACGTGGAACGCGCCGGAAAACCGGTATCTTCTCACGGTCAACCACCAGCTTGGGTTCACGACGGCGGGAGTCACCGGGATCTGGCAGAAGGAACTGCCGGACCTGGGGCCCAGCAGGAGCTAGGGAGCCGGCGGCCAGCACGATTTGGTTATCGGCCAAGCCGTCCCGTAAGCTTGAACTACCAAAGACCGTCGGTTGTTGGATTCCCACTCTTTCGAGCTCAGCTCAACTCTGCAGTTGTGTGCGGAAGAGCCAGTGGGTTTCCGGACGAAGGACCCTGAACATAGGGCGGCCGGCGCAGGTGAACGAAGCAAAGTTCCGCTGTTTGAACAGCGTTGAGCCAAGCCCCGTGCATCTGCGCGGGGCGTTTTTAGTTTTAGCTCACCTGAGCGGGGACCCGGAATACCGGCACTATCCCCGGAAGGAGGGTTATGGCAACGCCTACCAAGGTTTCAGCAGTAGCTGAGATCACTAACGATTTCAAGGAATCGAACGCCGCTGTCCTGACCGAATACCGTGGGCTCACCGTTGCACAGCTCAAGCAGCTGCGTGTTTCTCTCGGCCAGGACACCAAGTTCGCGGTCGTCAAGAACACCCTGACCGCCATTGCAGCCAAGGAAGCTGGTGTCGAAGCATTCGACGGCCAGCTCGCCGGCCCCACTGCAATCGCGTTCATCAAGGGTGACGCAGTTGCAGCTGCCAAGAGCCTGACGGATTTTGCCAAGGCCAACAAGCAGCTGGTCATCAAGACCGGTTACTTCGAGGGCAAGGCACTGAACGCCAGCGAAGTTGCTGCCCTGGCAGCACTCGAGTCCCGCGAGCTGCAGCTCGCCAAGGTTGCAGGCGTCCTCAAGGCCCCTGCTGCCGCTGCTGCACGCATCATCGACGCACTGCGCCTCAAGCTTGAAGAAGAGAACGGTGCTCCGGCTGAAGCCGCAGCTCCCGCCGCTGAAGAAGCTCCGGCCGCAGAAGCAGCAGAGGCTCCGGCCGAAGCCGCTGCCGAAGAGAACTAACTCTCTCCCCAAAAGACTCCGGTGGAACGGCGGCATTCAGCCCCCGGCCACCTTTATAGGAAGGACGCCAACCATGGCGAAGCTCAGCAACGAAGAGCTCATTGAAGCTTTCAAGGAACTGACCATCATCGAGCTCTCCGAGTTCGTCAAGCTCTTCGAAGAGACCTTCGAAGTTACCGCAGCTGCTGTTGCTGTTGCCGGCCCCGCTGCCGGTGGCGCTGCAGAAGAAGCCGAAGAGAAGACTGACTTCGACGTCATCCTCGAAGCTGCTGGCGACAAGAAGATCGCAGTGATCAAGGAAGTTCGCGCCATCACCTCCCTCGGCCTCAAGGAAGCCAAGGACCTGGTTGACAGCGCTCCCAAGGCTGTTCTCGAAGGCGCCACCAAGGAAGCTGCCGAGAAGGCAAAGGCTCAGCTCGAAGAAGCTGGCGCCACCGTTACCCTCAAGTAACGCTGCCTTTCCAGGAATCCCCGTCCACTCCGGTGGGCGGGGATTCCTGCATTTAACAGACAACGCGATTTAACAAACAACGCGGGGTCATTTAGCGCCCAATCCAAGGGTCGAATTGGGCGCTAAATGACCCTCCCCACCCGCACCCTAGCCTCGCAAGCTCGGCCAGGGAACCCTGCGGGTGTGGGCCCCCGTTGCTTTAATGCGAGCTAGTTGGGTTCGCTGATGTCCGCAAGTACCGCGCCGAGGGCCGAGACCAGGGCGTCGGCGTCCACGAAGGCACTGTAGCCGTGCTGGCCTGCGCCCATGGAAATCCGTTTGCCGGCGATGCTCCGGTCCGCATAGACGGGCCAGGCCGTGGTGCTGCCAAGGGGAGTGATGGTGCCGCGCTCGTAGCCGGTTGCCTCGAGCGCCACGTGGGCCGCCGGGAGCGAGAGCTTGTTGACGCCCACCAGGCTGCGCAGCTTGGGCCACGAGATCTGGCGGTCGCCCGGGATGAGGGCGAAGAGGAAGCTGCCGTCCTTATGCTTCACCACGAGGGACTTCACGATGTCCGCCGGGCTGATGCCGAGGATCTCTGCAGCCTCCTCGAGACTGTGGGCCGCCAGCCGCTCGACGAGCTGGACGTCCAGGCCGTGCGCCGCGGCATCGGCAAGGAACCGTTCCCTACCGCTCACAAGTCCCGCCCTTCATGCGTGCCGCCGTCCATTAATCACGGAACAGCAGGAGGGCCTCGCCCTGGCCGCCGCCTCCGCAGAGTGAGACTGCCGCCTTGCCTCGGCCGCGCCGCTTCAGCTCGTGCGCCGCGTGCAGCGCCAGCCGTGCGCCGGAGGCGCCTATGGGGTGGCCCAGTGCGATGGCGCCGCCGTGGATGTTGCATTGCTCAAGCGGGTAGTCCAGATCCTTCAGGGACTGCACTGCCACGGAGCCGAACGCCTCGTTGATCTCGATGAAGTCCAGGTCCGCGGTGCTCCAGCCGGCCCGGTCCAGCGCGTTCCGGATGGCGTTGGAGGGCTGGGAGTGCAGGGAGTTGTCCGGCCCGGCCACCTGCCCGGGCTTGCCCACAACAGCCAGGTACTCCAGGCCGTTCTCCTCCGCGAACTTCCGTGAGGTCAGCACCAGGGCGGAGGCGCCGTCGGACAGGGGAGAGGAGTTGCCTGCCGTGATGGTGCCGTCGGTGACGAAGGCGGCCCGCAGGCCGGCCAGGGACTCCACCGTGGTGTCCGGCCGGACGCCCTCGTCGGTGGATACCACCACGGGATCACCCTTGCGCTGCTTGACGCTGATCGGCGAGATCTCGTCGTCGAAAACGCCGTTCTTCGACGCGATTGCGGCACGCTGGTGGGAACTGGCGGCCACGTTATCCTGCGCGGTGCGGTCAATGCCGAGCGTCAGGTTCTTGGATTCGGTGGACAGACCCATCGACTGGCCGTCGAAAGCATCGGTCAGCCCATCGTGTGCCGCAACATCCAGCGCCTGGACGGTGCCGTAGTTCCAGCCCTGGCGGGAGCCGGGGAGGACATGGGGCGCCCGCGTCATCGACTCCTGGCCGCCGGCGACGACGACGGTGGCGTCGCCGGCACGGATCATCCGCGCCGCGTCGATCACGGCCGTGAGCCCGGAGAGGCAGACTTTGTTGATGGTCACGGTGGGGACGTTCCAGCCGATGCCGGCGCCGATGGCGCTCTGGCGTGCCGGGTTCTGGCCGGCCCCAGCCTGCAGCACCTGGCCCATGATCACAGCGTCCACCCGATCGGCTTCCAGTCCGCTCGCCGCGATGGCCGCCTTGATGGCGTGCGCTCCGAGTTCGACGGCAGTGAAGCTCGCCAGTTGCCCGTTCAGCCGGCCCTGCGGGGTGCGCGCGCCGGACAGGATGACAACGTCGCTGTTGTCCGCGGAGTTGCTCATGGATATTCTCTTCCGATCTTTTGGTCGATGGTTGGCCTAAGGGTATCGTGAGCCCGGTCACCTATCCATTCAACGCTGGGAAGGCGGGGTGCATTCCGGTTAGGTGCCCGTGGCAACGGTGCTTGCTTTCTGCTGGCAAGTGGGGTAGACACGCGTGGGGTTTTGCCGTATCGTAGATATTTGCGTCTTCCCTGTTTACCTTCAGCCTTCATATAGCGGTGGGCTTAGCCTGTTAGCTGTTCCATCAATGTGCCGTGAACAACGTCACCAGCATGGGCAGAACCAGGTTCCGGGTCATATAGCGGAACCGGATGGTAGCACTGCGGAGTCACTTCGCAGGGTGAAAAGCGGGGGAGATCTGAAAACGCCTGAAGGTCTGTGGAAGGATCCCTCTTGGTCGCCTCGAGCACCTCTAATAACGAAACCGCTAACACGGCAAGCACCGATGGTGCGACTCGCCGGCTCTCATTCGCAAAGATTCACGAACCTCTTGACGTTCCGAATCTGCTTGCCCTGCAGACGGACAGCTTCGACTGGCTGGTCGGAAACGAACGCTGGCAGGCCCGCGTTGCGAAGGCCGTCGAAGAAGGCGACCTGAGTGTCGCCACCACCTCCGGTCTTTCCGACATCTTCGAAGAGATCTCCCCGATTGAGGACTTCCAGGGCACCATGTCCCTGAGCTTCTCCGATCCGGAGTTCGCTGACCCGAAGTACACCATGGCTGAATGCAAGGACCGGGACGCTACGTACTCGGCACCGCTGTACGTCAAGGCCGAATTCATGAACAACAACACGGGCGAAATCAAGCAGCAGACCGTGTTCATGGGTGACTTCCCGCTGATGACCGAGAAGGGCACCTTCGTCGTCAACGGCACCGAGCGTGTCGTCGTTTCCCAGCTGGTCCGTTCCCCGGGCGCCTACTTTGAGCGCGCCGCTGACAAGACCAGCGACAAGGACATCTTTACCGCAAAGATCATTCCGTCCCGCGGAGCCTGGTTCGAGCTCGAGATCGACAAGCGCGACCAGGTCGGCGTGCGCCTCGACCGCAAGCGCAAGCAGTCGGTCACGGTGCTGCTGAAGGCCCTCGGCTGGACCGAAGGCCAGATCCTCGAGGAGTTCGGCCAGTACGACTCCATGCGTGCAACGCTGGAGAAGGACGCCACCGAAACCCGCGAAGACGCCCTGCTGGACATCTACCGCAAGCTGCGTCCGGGCGAGCCGCCCACAGTCGAGGCTGCCCAGTCCCTGCTGGACAACCTGTACTTCAACTCCAAGCGTTACGATCTGGCCAAGGTTGGCCGCTACAAGATCAACCGCAAGCTTGGCATCGACCGCTCCCTTGGCGACAAGGAAGCATCGGTCCTGCACGTTGAAGACATCGTGGCCATGATCAAGTTCCTCGTCGCGCTGCACGCCGGCGAGAAGACCATCATGGGCAAGCGCGACGGCGAAGACCACGAGCTGCGCGTCGAGATCGATGACATCGACCACTTCGGCAACCGCCGCATCCGCGCCGTGGGCGAGCTTATCGAGAACCAGGTCCGCACCGGCCTGTCCCGCATGGAGCGCGTCGTCCGCGAACGCATGACCACGCAGGACGTCGAGGCCATCACGCCGCAGACCCTGATCAATATCCGTCCCGTCGTGGCAGCCATCAAGGAGTTCTTCGGAACCTCCCAGCTGTCCCAGTTCATGGACCAGAACAACCCGCTCTCGGGTCTGACCCACAAGCGCCGCCTCTCCGCGCTGGGCCCGGGCGGTCTGTCCCGTGACCGTGCAGGCATGGAAGTCCGAGACGTTCACCCGTCCCACTACGGACGTATGTGCCCCATCGAAACCCCTGAAGGCCCGAACATTGGTCTGATCGGTTCGCTGGCGTCCTACGGCCGCATCAACCCGTTCGGTTTCATCGAGACGCCTTACCGCCTGGTCAAGGACGGCGTCGTCTCCGACGACGTCCAGTACCTGACGGCCGACGACGAGGCAGAGGTCCTGATCGCACAGGCCAACGCTCCGCTCGATGAGAACAAGCGCTTCGCTGAAGAGACCGTCCTGGTCCGTGCCCGCGGTGGTGGAGGCGAGCCCGTGCTGGTTCCCGCCGCTGATGTTCAGTTCATGGACGTTTCCCCGCGCCAGATGGTGTCCGTGGCAACCGCCCTGATCCCGTTCCTCGAGCACGACGACGCCAACCGTGCACTCATGGGTGCCAACATGCAGCGCCAGGCTGTGCCGCTGGTCCGTTCCGAGGCCCCGTTCGTGGGTACCGGCATGGAGCGTGCTGCCGCCGTCGACGCCGGTGACGTCACCATCGCCAAGAAGGCCGGTGTGGTTACCGAGGTCTCCGCCGAGCTCGTCATCATGCTCAACGACGACGGCACGGAAACCAACTACCGCATCAACAAGTTCGCCCGCTCCAACCAGGGCAACTGCTACAACAACCGTGTTCTGGTGAACGAAGGCCAGCGCCTGGAAGTTGGCGGCATCATCGCCGACGGCCCGGCAACGGACCAGGGCGAGCTCGCCCTCGGTAAGAACCTCCTCGTGGCATTCATGTCATGGGAAGGCCACAACTTCGAGGACGCCATCATCCTCTCGCAGCGGATCGTTGCCGAGGACGTTCTTTCCTCCATCCACATCGAGGAGCACGAGATCGATGCCCGCGACACCAAGCTCGGTGCCGAGGAAATCACCCGTGACATCCCCAACGTGTCCGAGGAAGTCCTGGCAGGCCTGGACGAGCGCGGCATCATCCACATCGGTGCCGAGGTTGAAGCCGGCGACATCCTGGTCGGAAAGGTCACCCCGAAGGGTGAAACCGAACTGACTCCGGAAGAGCGCCTGCTCCGCGCCATCTTCGGTGAGAAATCGCGCGAAGTCCGCGACACCTCCCTCAAGGTTCCGCACGGCGAGTCCGGCACCGTCATCGGCGTCCGCGTCTTCGACCGGGACAACGACGACGAGCTGCCCCCGGGCGTCAACCAGCTGGTCCGCGTCTACGTGGCTGCCAAGCGTAAGATCACCGACGGCGACAAGCTCGCCGGCCGCCACGGCAACAAGGGTGTTATCTCCAAGATCCTCCCGATCGAGGACATGCCCTTCCTTGCCGACGGTACCCCCGTTGACATCGTCCTGAACCCGCTGGGTGTTCCGGGCCGTATGAACGTCGGCCAGGTGCTGGAAACGCACTTGGGCTGGGTTGCCAAGACGGGCTGGAAGATCGAAGGCGAGCCCGAGTGGGCCAAGCAGCTGCCGAACCTGCCGCGCGAGAGTGGCCAGACCACTGTTGCAACGCCGGTCTTCGACGGCGCCCGCGAAGAGGAAATCACGGGCCTGCTCGATTCCACCAACGTGACCCGCGACGGCGACCGCCTGATCGACTCCTCGGGCAAGACGCGCCTGTTCGACGGCCGCTCCGGCGAGCCGTTCCCGGATCCGATCTCGGTCGGCTACATGTACATCCTGAAGCTCCACCACCTGGTGGACGACAAGATCCACGCCCGCTCCACCGGCCCGTACTCCATGATCACGCAGCAGCCGCTGGGTGGTAAGGCACAGTTCGGTGGCCAGCGCTTCGGTGAAATGGAAGTGTGGGCGCTCGAAGCTTACGGCGCCGCCTACACGCTCCAGGAACTGCTCACGATCAAGTCCGATGACATCCACGGCCGTGTGAAGGTCTACGAGGCGATCGTCAAGGGCGAGAACATCCCCGAGCCGGGTGTTCCCGAATCCTTCAAGGTGTTGATCAAGGAAATGCAGTCGCTGTGCCTGAACGTGGAAGTGCTTTCCACGGACGGAACCACAATTGAAATGCGTGACTCTGATGACGCAGTCTTCACGGCTGCGGAAGAACTGGGCATCGATCTGTCTCGTGCAGAGCCCAGTTCCGTAGAAGAGGTCTAGCAGGGGTCCCGACGGCGGGTGGTGACCACCCGCCGTCGGCCCCTCGACCCTTCCCGCAACCAAGACTTCAGAATTTAGAGAACAAGAGAGAACAGGGACCATATGTCCAGCGAATCCTCCTTCGGCCTCATGCAGATCGGCCTCGCCACCGCGGAAGACATCCGCGGCTGGTCGTACGGCGAGGTTAAGAAGCCGGAAACCATCAACTACCGCACGCTCAAGCCTGAGAAGGACGGACTCTTCTGCGAGAAGATCTTCGGCCCGTCCCGTGACTGGGAATGCTACTGCGGCAAGTACAAGCGCGTGCGCTTCAAGGGCATCATCTGTGAGCGGTGTGGCGTCGAGGTCACCCGTGCCAAGGTGCGCCGTGAGCGCATGGGCCACATTGAACTGGCTGCTCCCGTCACCCACATCTGGTACTTCAAGGGTGTTCCGTCCCGCCTGGGCTACCTCCTTGACCTGGCTCCGAAGGACCTCGAAAAGGTCATCTACTTCGCCGCCTACATGATCACCAGCGTCGACGAAGAAAACCGCCACGCGGAACTGCCCAACCTGCAGGTTGAGCATGACGTCGAGAAGAAGCAGCTGATCGACAACCGTGACTCCGACATCGCCGCGATCGCCCGCGACCTTGAGGGCGAGCTCGCCCGTCTTGAGGGCGAGGGTGCCAAGGCTGCCGACAAGAAGAAGGCACGCGACTCGGCTGACCGCCAGATGGCGAACGTCCGCAAGCGCGCCGACGCCGAGATCGAGCGCCTCGAGCAGGTCTGGGACCGCTTCAAGAACCTGAAGGTCGCCGACCTCGAAGGTGACGAGGGCCTGTACCGCGAACTGCGTGACCGCTACGGCATGTACTTCGAGGGCTCCATGGGTGCCGAGGCCATCAAGAAGCGCCTTGAGAACTTCGACATGCAGGCTGAGTCCGACAACCTGCGTGACATCATCGCCAACGGCAAGGGCCAGCGCAAGACCCGCGCCCTGAAGCGCCTCAAGGTGGTCAACGCGTTCCTGACCACCAACAACAGCCCGCTCGGCATGGTGCTGGACGCCGTCCCGGTGATCCCGCCGGAACTGCGCCCGATGGTCCAGCTGGACGGTGGCCGCTTCGCGACGTCCGACCTCAACGACCTCTACCGCCGCGTGATCAACCGCAACAACCGACTCAAGCGACTGCTTGACCTGGGTGCCCCGGAGATCATCGTCAACAACGAGAAGCGCATGCTTCAGGAAGCTGTTGACAGCCTCTTCGACAACGGCCGCCGCGGCCGTCCGGTCACCGGACCGGGCAACCGTCCGCTGAAGTCCCTGAGCGACATGCTCAAGGGCAAGCAGGGCCGTTTCCGCCAGAACCTGCTCGGCAAGCGCGTCGACTACTCCGGCCGTTCGGTCATCGTCGTCGGCCCGCAGCTGAAGCTGCACCAGTGTGGCCTGCCCAAGCAGATGGCGCTGGAGCTCTTCAAGCCGTTCGTGATGAAGCGCCTGGTTGACCTCAACCACGCCCAGAACATCAAGTCGGCCAAGCGCATGGTGGAGCGTTACCGTCCGCAGGTCTGGGACGTGCTGGAAGAGATCATCACCGAACACCCGGTGCTGCTCAACCGTGCACCTACCCTGCACCGCCTCGGTATCCAGGCATTCGAGCCGCAGCTTGTTGAAGGCAAGGCCATCCAGCTTCACCCGCTGGTTTGTGGCGCGTTCAACGCCGACTTCGACGGCGACCAGATGGCGGTCCACCTGCCGCTGAGCCCCGAAGCCCAGGCTGAGGCACGCATCCTGATGCTGTCCTCCAACAACATCCTGAAGCCGTCCGACGGCCGTCCGGTGACCCTGCCTTCGCAGGATATGATCATCGGCCTCTACCACCTGACCACCAAGCGTGTCGGTTCAGCTGGTGAAGGCCGGATCTTCGGCTCCGTGTCCGAAGCCATCATGGCGTTCGACGCACACGAGCTGCACCTGAACTCCCAGGTCAAGATCCGTCTTGAGGGCTTCGTTCCTTACGCTGGCTGGGAAGCTCCCGAAGGCTGGGAGCAGGGTCAGCCGGCACTGGTGGACACCTCCCTGGGCCAGGTCCTCTTCAACGAGACCCTGCCCGAGGACTACCCGTGGGTTGAAGCCGTTGCCGACAAGGGCGAGCTGTCCCGGATCGTCAACGATCTCGCAGAGCGCTACCCGAAGGTTGTCACGGCCGCAACGCTGGACAACCTGAAGGACGCCGGTTTCTACTGGGCCACCCGCTCGGGCGTCACCGTCGCCATCTCCGACATCGAGGTTCCGGAGGCCAAGCCGGCCATCCTCGCCGGTTACGAGGAGCGCGCCGCCAAGATCCAGGGACAGTACGACAAGGGCCTGATCGACGACGACGAGCGTCGCCAGGAACTGATCGAGATCTGGAACAAGGCGACCAACGAGATCGCCCAGGCCATGCGCGACAGCCTGTCGCCGATGAACACCATCAACCGCATGGTGTCCTCCGGTGCACGTGGTAACTGGATGCAGGTCCGCCAGATCGCGGGTATCCGTGGCCTGGTGGCTAACCCGAAGGGTGAAATCATCCCGCGTCCGATCAAGTCCTCCTACCGTGAGGGCCTGTCGGTACTGGAATACTTCATCGCCACGCACGGTGCACGTAAGGGTCTTGCCGACACCGCGCTGCGTACCGCCAACTCGGGTTACCTGACCCGTCGTCTGGTGGACGTTTCGCAGGACGTCATCGTCCGTGAAGAGGACTGCGGCACCGAACGCGGCCTCGTCACCCCGATCGCCGTGGCTGACGCCAACGGTGAGCTGACCCTGGACGAGAACGTCGAGAACAGCGCCTACGCCCGTACGCTGGCCGTGGACGTCGTCGACTCCAAGGGCAACGTCCTGGCTCCGGCCGGCACCGACTGCGGTGACGTCGTGATCGCTGAGCTGTTCGCAGCCGGCATCACCGAGGTCAAGGTCCGCTCCGTGCTCACCTGTGAGTCCAGCGTCGGAACCTGTGCCCTGTGCTACGGCCGCTCGCTGGCCACCGGCAAGACCGTGGACATCGGTGAAGCTGTGGGCATCATCGCCGCACAGTCCATCGGTGAACCCGGTACCCAGCTGACGATGCGTACGTTCCACACCGGTGGTGCTGTTTCCGCCAGCGGTGGCGACGACATCACCCAGGGTCTGCCCCGTATCCAGGAGCTCTTCGAAGCCCGTACCCCGAAGGGTGTGGCGCCGATTGCGGAAGCGGCCGGCCGCATCACCATCGAGGAATCCGAGCGTCAGATGCGCCTGGTGATCACTCCGGACGACGGTTCCGAAGAGATCGCCTACCCGGTCCTGCGCCGGTCGCGTCTCCTGATCGAGGACGGCCAGCACGTGTCGGTGGGCCAGAAGCTCATCAACGGTCCGGTCGACCCGAAGCAGGTTCTGCGCATCATGGGCCCGCGTGCCGCACAGAAGTTCCTCGTGGACGAAGTGCAGGGCGTGTACCGCAGCCAGGGCATTGGCATCCACGACAAGCACGTGGAAGTCATCGTCCGGCAGATGCTGCGCCGCGTCACGGTCATCGAATCCGGCGACTCCGACCTGCTCCCGGGTGAGCTGGCCGAGCGCAGCCGGTTCGAGGACGCCAACCGCCGCGTTGTATCCGAGGGCAAGACTCCGGCTTCCGGACGTCCCGAGCTCATGGGTATCACCAAGGCGTCGCTGGCCACCGAGTCCTGGCTGTCCGCAGCATCCTTCCAGGAGACCACCCGCGTCCTGACGCAGGCGGCCATGGAAGGCAAGAGCGATCCTCTGCTGGGCCTCAAGGAGAACGTCATCATCGGTAAGCTGATCCCGGCCGGCACGGGTCTCCCGCGCTACACCGAGATCACGGTGGAACCGACTGAAGAAGCAAAGGCCAACCTGTTCACCGGCCCGAGCGCATTCAGCGATTTCTCCTACGACACGCTGGGCGGCGACGGAGCTCCTGAGTTCCACGCCATCCCGCTGGACGACTACGACCTGGGCAACGACTTCCGGTAACAGTCCGCTGTAAGCAACGCGGGGTCACTTACCGCCCGATCCATCACCCGGATTGGGCGCGTAGTGACCCCGCGTTGTCGTTTAACCGCAGGGCAAATCCGCGCGGATTAAGGCCTCGGGGGAGTCCGTGCTAAACTTGAGACCAATTGTTATTGTGGCAGTGGATGAGTGCGCCCGGTTTGCTGGAAGGCTGTATCAGTCGAAAGGCAGAACCGAGAGCGACGTTTCCGGTTTGCAGGGTTCTTGTGCAACGTATGCCACATTTTTGCATGCCTAGGGACAGTTGCGGCCGCGAGCTGCAGCGTCCCTCGTATGCGATCCGACATTAAGGCTTCGCCTCAGCTGCTCTGGAGACTTCTTCAAAGCTCGGGCGGCGGGGCAAAGCAAAAGGAGAGCGGCTGTCAGAGGCCGCTCCGGATAAAACGGAGAACACGAAAGTGCCTACGATTAACCAGCTGGTCCGCAAGGGCCGCACGCCGAAGGTCTCAAAGACCAAGGCCCCCGCGCTTAAGGGCAGCCCGATGCGCCGCGGTGTTTGCACCCGCGTCTACACCACCACCCCGAAGAAGCCGAACTCGGCTCTGCGTAAGGTTGCACGTGTGCGCCTCAACGGTGGCATCGAAGTTACCGCCTACATCCCCGGTGTTGGCCACAACCTCCAGGAGCACTCCATTGTGCTCGTCCGTGGTGGTCGTGTGAAGGACCTCCCCGGCGTTCGCTACAAGATCGTCCGCGGTGCCCTCGATACCCAGGGTGTCAAGAACCGTAAGCAGGCTCGTAGCCGCTACGGCGCAAAGATGGAGAAGAAGTAATATGCCTCGCAAGGGTCCGGCCCCGAAGCGGCCGCTCGTATCAGATCCCGTCTACGGCTCCCCGCTGGTCACCCAGCTGATCAACAAGGTGCTGGTTGACGGCAAGAAGTCCACCGCAGAGCGCATCGTTTACGGTGCCCTCGAAGGTGCACGCGCCAAGTCCGGCGGCGACCCCGTTGCAGCCCTCAAGAAGGCCATGGACAACGTCAAGCCTTCCCTCGAGGTCCGCTCCCGCCGTGTCGGTGGCGCCACCTACCAGGTTCCGGTTGAGGTCAAGCCGGGCCGCTCCACCGCCCTCGCCCTGCGTTGGCTGGTCGGCTACTCCAAGGCCCGCCGCGAAAAGACGATGACCGAGCGTCTCCAGAACGAAATCCTGGATGCCTCGAACGGTCTCGGTGCCGCTGTGAAGCGTCGCGAAGACACCCACAAGATGGCCGAGTCCAACAAGGCCTTCGCCCACTACCGCTGGTAAAACTTCCCGTACGCCGCCGGCTCCACCGAGCCGGCGGCGAACGCGTAGTCCATCCGAAAGGGAGACACCGTGGCACAGGACGTGCTTACAGACCTTAGTAAGGTCCGCAACATCGGCATCATGGCCCACATCGATGCCGGCAAGACCACCACCACCGAGCGCATTCTGTTCTACACAGGTGTGAACCACAAGATTGGCGAAACGCACGACGGCGCTTCGACCACTGACTGGATGGAACAGGAAAAGGAACGCGGCATCACCATCACGTCTGCCGCCGTGACCTGCTTCTGGGAAAACAACCAGATCAACATCATCGACACCCCGGGCCACGTGGACTTCACGGTTGAGGTTGAGCGCTCCCTGCGCGTCCTCGACGGTGCAGTTGCCGTCTTCGATGGCAAGGAAGGCGTTGAGCCGCAGTCTGAGACCGTTTGGCGCCAGGCTGACAAGTACAACGTTCCGCGCATCTGTTTCGTCAACAAGATGGACAAGCTCGGCGCTGACTTCTACTTCACCGTAGACACCATCATCAGCCGCCTGGGTGCCAAGCCGCTGGTTATGCAGCTGCCCATCGGTGCCGAGAACGACTTCATCGGCGTCGTGGACCTGCTCTACATGCGCGCACTGGTGTGGCCCGGCGATGCCAAGGGCGACGTGACCATGGGCGCCAAGTACGAAATCCGCGAGATCCCGGAAGACCTCAAGGCCAAGGCCGAGGAATACCGTTCGACCCTCGTGGAGACCGTTGCAGAGGCCTCCGAAGAACTCATGGAGAAGTACCTCGAGGGTGAAGAACTCACCATCGACGAACTCAAGGCCGGCATCCGCAAGATGACGATCAACTCCGAGCTCTACCCGGTGTTCTGTGGCTCCGCGTTCAAGAACCGTGGCGTTCAGCCGATGCTCGATGCAGTCGTCGACTACCTGCCGAACCCGCTCGACGTCCCGCCGATGATCGGTCACGATCCCCGCGACGAAGAGAAGGAACTGACCCGCAAGCCGTCCGCGGAAGAGCCGTTCTCCGCTCTGGCGTTCAAGATTGCTGCGCACCCGTTCTTCGGCCAGCTCACCTTCATCCGCGTGTACTCCGGTCACGTGGAAGCAGGCGCACAGGTGGTTAACTCCACCAAGGGCAAGAAGGAGCGCATCGGCAAGCTGTTCCAGATGCACGCCAACAAGGAAATGCCTGTTGAGGGCGCTACCGCGGGCCACATCTACGCAGCGATCGGTCTGAAGGACACCACCACGGGCGACACCCTGTGCGACTCCAGCAACCAGATCGTCCTCGAGTCCATGAGCTTCCCGGAGCCCGTGATCTCGGTTGCCATCGAACCCAACACCAAGGGTGACCAGGAGAAGCTCTCCACGGCCATCCAGAAGCTCTCCGCTGAGGACCCGACCTTCCAGGTCTCCCTCAACGAAGACACCGGCCAGACCATCATCGCCGGCATGGGCGAGCTCCACCTGGACATCCTGGTGGACCGCATGCGCCGCGAGTTCAAGGTCGAGGCCAACGTTGGCAAGCCGCAGGTTGCTTACCGCGAAACCATCAAGCGTGCCGTTGAGCGTCACGACTACACGCACAAGAAGCAGACCGGTGGTTCCGGCCAGTTCGCAAAGATCCAGATCGCGATCGAGCCGCTGGACACTGCGGAAGGCGAGCTGTACGAGTTCGAGAACAAGGTCACTGGTGGCCGCGTTCCGCGCGAATACATCCCGTCCGTCGACGCCGGTATCCAGGATGCACTGAACGACGGTGTCCTGGCCGGTTACCCGGTTGTTGGCATCAAGGCAACGCTGGTTGACGGCGCTTACCACGATGTTGACTCTTCGGAAATGGCGTTCAAGATCGCCGGCCGTATGGCTTTCAAGGAAGCCGCACGCAAGGCGAACCCTGTTCTGCTCGAACCGCTGATGGATGTTGAGGTCCGCACCCCTGAGGAATACATGGGTGAAGTTATCGGTGACCTCAACTCCCGCCGTGGCCAGATGCAGTCCATGGAAGATGCCCAGGGCGTCAAGGTTGTCCGCGCACACGTACCGCTGTCCGGCATGTTCGGCTACATCGGTGACCTGCGTTCGAAGACCCAGGGCCGCGCTGTGTACTCCATGACGTTCAACAGCTACGCCGAGGTCCCGAAGGCAGTTGCCGACGAGATCATCCAGAAGTCCCGCGGCGAATAGTCCCCAGGACTGTCCACGCGACAAGCTGCGAAAAACCAGGTGCGTTTCCCCTGCGGAACACACCTAGTGCAGATGGCCGGAACGCTGGTTCCGGCCCGGTTCCGGCCATCCGCACGAACAGGCTCTAGGCACTAGTATTAGTTCCTGAATCTGCAATTTCATCAATCCAAAGCCCCCAAGTAGACTTACTGGAGTTTCTGCCGCGATAAGCGCGGTCGAAGGTAAGCCATTTGAAAAACGTTCTAGGAGGAACCTGTGGCAAAGGCAAAGTTCGAGCGGACTAAGCCGCACGTTAACATCGGTACCATTGGTCACGTTGACCACGGTAAGACGACGTTGACGGCCGCCATTTCCAAGGTGCTGTACGACAAGTACCCGACTCTCAACGAGAAGCGTGACTTCGCGTCGATCGACTCTGCTCCGGAAGAGCGTCAGCGCGGCATTACCATCAACATCTCCCACGTTGAGTACCAGACCGAGAAGCGCCACTACGCACACGTAGACGCTCCGGGTCACGCTGACTACATCAAGAACATGATCACCGGTGCTGCTCAGATGGACGGCGCAATCCTCGTGGTTGCCGCTACTGACGGTCCGATGGCTCAGACCCGCGAGCACGTTCTGCTCGCCCGCCAGGTTGGTGTTCCCTACCTGCTGGTCGCGCTGAACAAGGCAGACATGGTTGACGACGAGGAACTCCTCGACCTCGTCGAAATGGAAGTTCGTGAGCTCCTGAGCTCGCAGGGCTTCGATGGCGACGAAGCACCGGTTGTCCGCGTTTCCGGCCTCAAGGCCCTGGAAGGCGACCCGGAGTGGGTCAAGTCTGTTGAGGACCTGATGGCTGCTGTCGACGAGTCCGTTCCGGACCCCGTACGTGACCGCGACAAGCCGTTCCTGATGCCGATCGAAGACGTCTTCACGATCACCGGCCGTGGCACCGTTGTTACGGGCCGCGCCGAGCGTGGAACCCTCGCCATCAACTCCGAGGTCGAGATCGTCGGCATCCGCCCGGTCCAGAAGACCACGGTTACCGGTATCGAGATGTTCCACAAGCAGCTCGACGAAGCATGGGCCGGCGAGAACTGTGGCCTGCTGCTCCGCGGTCTGAAGCGCGACGACGTCGAGCGTGGCCAGGTTGTCGTCAAGCCGGGTTCCATCACCCCGCACACCGACTTCGAGGCTAACGTCTACATCCTCTCCAAGGACGAAGGCGGACGTCACAACCCGTTCTACTCGAACTACCGCCCGCAGTTCTACTTCCGTACCACGGACGTAACCGGCGTTATCACCCTGCCGGAAGGCACGGAAATGGTTATGCCTGGCGACAACACTGAGATGACCGTTGCGCTCATCCAGCCGATCGCTATGGAAGAGGGCCTCGGCTTCGCTATCCGTGAAGGCGGCCGCACCGTTGGTTCGGGACGTGTCACCAAGATCATCAAGTAACTCTTGCTGATTCCAGGCTTAACGGCCTGATCTTCGAAAACAGCCCCGCTGCTACTCGCAGCGGGGCTGTTTTTGTCTCTGCGGGTCAACTTTGGAGGGTGCCCCTGATACGGTTAGTGCTCGCGACAGAAACATGGCAAAGAGGGAGCATCATGGGTTGGCTTATTTTCCTGCTGGTGGTTGCCGCCGTGGTGGTGGGCGTTGTTTGGACGAAGAAGCACTTCCGCCACGAGATTGAACGCGCCAAGCGGATCAACCGGGCGAACAAGAACCAGTAGGTCCGGCAAGAACGGGGCGGCACGTCACGCTGTGCGCGGCCGTGCCCGGCTGAGTTCCTGCAGCCAATAAAAGGACTTCTTGGGCGTCCGTTTCAGGGTCTCGAAATCCACGTGCACCAGGCCGAAGCGCTGCGAATACCCGGCGGCCCATTCGAAGTTGTCCATAAACGTCCAGACGAAGTAGCCGAGCAGCTGCACGTCGTGCGCGATGCCGCCGGGCGCAGTGGCCTTCACCGCCTGGTCCAGGTGGTGCGCAAGGTAATCGATGCGGTCCGAGTCCGCTATCGGGCCGGTGACGTGCTCGGGCTCCGGAAAGCTTGCGCCGCTCTCGGTGATGTACACCGGGGGCAATGCTTCCCCATACCTATCCTTGAGTTCCCGCAGCAGGATGCCCAGGTGGTTCGGGGCCACCGGCCACCCGAACCCGGTGATGGGATATTCGGGGAAGGCCGCAAAGTGGAACGGCACCCGCGCCATGGCCTGTGCGTTGCCGGTGGGGGTCTCCGGCAGGCCGTGTCCCGCGGCAACCCGGACAGGGTAGTAGTAGTTCACCCCGTAGAAGTCGAGCGGCTGGCTGATCAGCCGGAGGTCGTCGTCGGACGTCCGGGATAAGAACCTGAACCAGGGGCGTGCGGCAAGTGGCGGGGCAGGGTAGCGTCCCAGGAGGAGGGGATCGGCGTACACGCGGTTGAGGACAAGGTCGCAGACCTTGGCCAACAACCTGTCCGCCAGCCGCCGCGTGGCAGGGCGTACGGGGGAGTGCAGGTTGGTGACGCCGATAGTCCCGCTCACGCCGGCGGCGCGCAGGGCCTGTACGGCGAGCCCGTGCCCGAGCAGCTGGTGGTGGACGGATGGCAGCGCCTTGAACAACAGGTCGCGGCCGGGCGCATGGACGCCGAGGGCGTAGCCGTTCAGCGTAACGGATACGGGCTCGTTGAGCGTGACCCACTGCGCCACACGGTCGCCGAGCCGCTTGCCCGCGGCGGCCGCGTACTCCGCGAACCGCTCAGCCGTAGCGCGGTTCATCCATCCGCCGCTGCGCTCAAGGGGGAGGGGAGTGTCCCAGTGGTAGAGCGTGGCCATGGGGGAGATGCCGGCCGCCAGCAGCAGGTCAACCAGCCGGTCGTAGAAGTCCAGGCCCCGCGGGTTGGCTGCGCCGCGGCCCTCCGGATGGATCCTGGGCCAGGAGATCGAGAAGCGGTACGAGTCGATGCCGAGCTCGCGCATGAGGGCAACGTCTTCTGGAACACGGTTATAGTGGTCACAGGCCACCGCCGGCGAATGCCCGTTGAGAATGTTGCCCGGCTTCGCCGCAAAGGCATCCCAGCCGGACGGCCCGCGGCCGTCCGCGGCGAGGGCGCCCTCGATCTGGAAGGCGGCGGCAGCAACACCCAGCATGAAATCCGGGCGCAGGCGTCCGGCGAGGTTTTCCACCGACGCGGAATTGCCGGCGTCGGCGTTCTGCACCATCATCCACCCATCATCCAACCGGATGACTCGGGGCGGCAATGGCGGTCCCGGCTGGGGGCCCGGGCCGGGGGACCGGTGCCTGAAAAGGCCCGATTCGCATCCTGGGACAAATTCCGGCATACTAGTTGAGTTGTTCAAGCGCTTCTTCGCGTCCCGATCCGGATAATGCCGGGTGTCAGGGTCCAGGTTGAAGCCCAAACATAACCCACCCCCCAAGGAAATGCGGGCTCGTGCGTTTTGCACAGCGCGACACGCCCGACCGCGGGGGTCGGGTGCGCCGGCAGGTTGAGGAACCCGGATTCATCCGGATTCAGCTTGTGCGGCGGGTGGTAGTCACGACTTCAAATGCTTCGGCAGCCATACAACACGCAAGTAAACAGAGCAGCAATTACTGAAAGAGAGTCAGGCGACATGGCGGGACAAAAAATCCGCATCCGGCTGAAGTCATACGACCACGAGGTCATTGACGTTTCAGCACGGAAGATCGTTGAGACGGTCACGCGCGCAGGCGCAACGGTAGTCGGCCCGGTGCCGCTGCCGACGGAGAAGAACGTGTACTGCGTTATCCGCTCTCCCCACAAGTACAAGGACAGCCGCGAGCACTTTGAAATGCGCACGCACAAGCGTCTGATCGACATCATCGACCCCACGCCCAAGGCTGTTGACTCGCTCATGCGTCTGGACCTGCCGGCCGACGTGAACATCGAAATCAAGCTGTAGGGAGGTGCTGAGAGACTATGACCGCAACCCGTAACGTAAAGGGCCTGCTGGGCACGAAGCTCGGCATGACCCAGGTCTGGGACGAGAACAACAAGCTCATCCCCGTCACTGTTGTCCAGGCTGACTCGAACGTCATCACCCAGCTGCGCAATGCAGAGACTGATGGCTACGTCGCCGTTCAGATCGGCTACGGCCAGATCGATCCCCGCAAGGTCACCAAGCCGCTGGCTGGTCACTTTGAAAAGGCAGGCGTCACGCCTCGCCGTCACGTCGTCGAACTCCGTACCGCAGATGCTGCCGAGTACGAGCTGGGCCAGGAGCTCTCCGTAGAGGTCTTCGAAGCCGGCCAGAAGATCGACGTCGTTGGCACCACCAAGGGTAAGGGCTTCGCCGGTGTTATGAAGCGTCACGGCTTCCACGGCGTTGGAGCTTCCCACGGTGCCCACAAGAACCACCGTAAGCCCGGTTCTATCGGTGGAGCATCCACCCCGAGCCGCGTCTTCAAGGGCATGAAAATGGCCGGCCGCATGGGCGCCGTTCGTCACACCACGCTGAACCTGACGGTCCACGCGGTTGACGTCGAGAAGTCGCTGCTCCTGATCAAGGGCGCCGTTCCCGGTGCCCGCGGCCAGGTCGTACTCGTACGCACCGCCGTGAAGGGAGCCTAGTTCAATGGCTAACACTGTCAAGGTTGACCTGCCTGCAGAGATCTTCGACGTTCAGACCAACGTGCCGCTGCTGCACCAGGTCGTCGTTGCCCAGCTCGCTGCTGCTCGCCAGGGTACCCACAAGACCAAGACCCGCGCCGAAGTTTCCGGTGCAGGCCGCAAGCCGTTCAAGCAGAAGGGCACCGGCCGCGCCCGTCAGGGTTCGATCCGCGCTCCTCACATGACCGGCGGTGGCGTCGTCCACGGGCCCACCCCGCGTGACTACAGCCAGCGGACCCCCAAGAAGATGATTGCTGCTGCCCTGCGCGGCGCTCTCTCTGACCGTGCCCGCAACGGCCGCGTCCACGTTGTTTCTGAACTGGTTGCCGGCGACAAGCCGTCCTCCAAGGCAGCACTGGCAGTCCTGCGCGGAGTTTCCGAGCGCAAGAACCTGCTGGTCGTCATCGAGCGCGCGAACGACGTTGCTGCACTGTCCGTGCGCAACCTCGCCGAAGTCCACGTCCTGTACGTGGACCAGCTGAACACCTACGACGTGCTCGTTTCCGACGACGTAGTCTTCACCAAGGCTGCCTACGAAGCATTCGTTGCTGACAAGGCTGCAAAGAACGAGGAGGATGCCAAGTGAGCGCAGCCACCATCAAAGACCCGCGCGACGTTGTGCTTGCACCCGTCGTCTCGGAAAAGAGCTACGGCCTGATCGACGAGGGCAAGTACACCTTCCTGGTGGACCCCCGCTCGAACAAGACCGAGATCAAGCTGGCCGTGGAGAAGATCTTCTCCGTCAAGGTCGAATCGATCAACACCATCAACCGTGCCGGTAAGCGCAAGCGCACCAAATTCGGATGGGGCACCCGCAAGAGCACCAAGCGTGCCATTGTGACCCTCAAAGAAGGCACTATCGACATCTTCGGCGGTCCGCTCGCGTAGCGGAGACCACTTTAACGAGGAAATAGAATTATGGGAATCCGTAAATACAAGCCGACTACGCCGGGCCGCCGCGGCTCGAGCGTAGCTGACTTCACCGAAATCACGCGGTCGACGCCGGAAAAGTCGTTGGTACGTCCGCTGCCCAAGAAGGGCGGCCGTAACAACACCGGTAAGATCACCACCCGTCACAAGGGTGGTGGACACAAGCGCCAGTACCGTCTGATCGACTTCCGTCGCCACGACAAGGACGGCGTCAACGCCCGCGTTGCCGAAATCGAGTACGATCCGAACCGCACGGCTCGCATCGCCCTCCTGCACTACGTTGATGGCACCAAGCGCTACATCATCGCCCCGAACAAGCTCTCCCAGGGCGACTTCGTGGAAGCCGGCGCCAACGCTGACATCAAGCCTGGCAACAACCTGCCCCTGCGCAACATCCCCGTGGGTACTGTTATCCACGCGGTTGAGCTGCGCCCGGGCGGCGGTGCCAAGATGGCCCGTTCCGCCGGTGCATCTGTTCAGCTCGTCGCCAAGGAAGGCCGCTTCGCCCAACTGCGTCTGCCCTCCGGCGAAATCCGCAACGTTGACGTGCGCTGCCGCGCCACGATCGGCGAGGTCGGCAACGCCGAGCAGTCGAACATCAACTGGGGCAAGGCCGGCCGTATGCGGTGGAAGGGCGTTCGCCCGACCGTCCGTGGTGTCGCCATGAACCCGGTTGACCACCCGCACGGTGGTGGTGAAGGTAAGACCTCCGGTGGTCGTCACCCGGTCAACCCGAACGGTAAGCCTGAAGGCCGTACCCGCCGCCCCAACAAAGAGAGCGACAAGCTTATTGTTCGTCGCCGTCGTACTGGCAAGAACAAGCGATAGGAGCCTGGACACATGCCACGCAGCCTGAAAAAAGGTCCTTTCGTTGACCAGCACCTCTTTGTGAAGGTCGCAAGGGAAAACGAAAAGGGCACCAAGAACGTCATCAAGACCTGGTCCCGCCGCTCGATGATCATCCCCGACATGCTCGGGCACACGATCGCCGTGCACGACGGACGCAAGCACATCCCGGTGTTTGTCACCGAGTCGATGGTCGGGCACAAGCTCGGCGAATTCGCTCCCACGCGGACATTCCGCGGCCATGTCAAGGACGACCGTAAGGGCAAGCGCCGCTAGGCGCCTGCACTTACGTCAAAGACGAGAGAAGGAAAGCAATGGAAGCCAAGGCAATTGCGCGCCACATCCGCGTAACGCCTATGAAGGCCCGGCGCGTCGTCAACCTTGTTCGTGGAAAGCAAGCGAACGAGGCTCTGGCAATTCTGAAGTTTGCCCCCCAGGCAGCTTCGGAGCCGGTATTCAAGGTAGTTCAGTCGGCAATCTCCAACGCCCGCGTCCTCGCGGACCGCGACGGTGTTGCGTTCGACGAAGGTGACCTCATCATCAGCGAAGCGTTTGTTGATGAAGGCCCGACCATGAAGCGGTTCCAGCCGCGTGCTCAGGGTCGTGCATTTCAGATCAAGAAGCGCACCAGCCACATCACCGTGGTAGTCGCTACCCCGGAGAAAGAGGAGGCTCGCTAAGTGGGACAGAAAGTAAACCCGCACGGGTTCCGACTCGGCATCACCACCGATCACGTATCGCACTGGTTCGCTGACAGCACCAAGTCCGGTCAGCGGTACAAGGACTTCGTTCGCGAAGACATCCGTATCCGCCAGCTCATGTCCACGGGCATGGAGCGCGCCGGTATCGCCAAGGTTGAGATCGAGCGCACCCGTGACCGTGTCCGCGTGGACATCCACACGGCACGCCCGGGCATCGTCATCGGCCGCCGCGGCGCCGAGGCAGACCGCATCCGTGGCGAGCTCGAAAAGCTCACCGGCAAGCAGGTTCAGCTCAACATCCTCGAGGTCAAGAACCCCGAGATGGAAGCCCAGCTTGTTGCCCAGGGTGTTGCAGAACAGCTGACTTCCCGCGTGGCATTCCGCCGTGCGATGAAGAAGGCAATGCAGTCCGCGCAGCGTGCCGGTGCCAAGGGTATCCGTATCGCTTGCTCGGGCCGTCTGGGTGGCGCAGAAATGTCCCGCTCGGAGTTCTACCGCGAAGGCCGTGTGCCCCTGCACACCCTCCGCGCGAACATCGACTACGGCTTCTACGAAGCCAAGACCACCTTCGGCCGCATCGGCGTGAAGGTCTGGATCTACAAGGGTGACGTCACCTCCAAGGAACTGGCTCAGCAGGCAGCTGCTGCTCCGTCCCGTGGCCGCTCCGGCGACCGTCCGGGCCGCCCGGGTGGCGCTGACCGTGGTGACCGCCGCCGTCGTAACGACCGTCCGGCAGCCGACGCAGCTCCTGCTGCTGCAGCTCCGGCAGCCGAGGCAGCAGCACCGGCACAGGCAGCAGAAGGAGGACAGGCTTAAATGCTTATCCCACGTCGAGTCAAGCACCGTAAGCAGCACCACCCGGGTCGTTCCGGCGCTGCCACGGGCGGCACCAAGGTCTCCTTCGGTGAGTACGGCATCCAGGCTCTGAGCCCGGCATACGTCACGAACCGTCAGATCGAATCTGCCCGTATCGCGATGACCCGCCACATCAAGCGTGGCGGTAAGGTCTGGATCAACATCTACCCGGACCGTCCGCTGACCAAGAAGCCTGCCGAAACCCGCATGGGTTCCGGTAAGGGTTCGCCGGAGTGGTGGGTCGCCAACGTCAAGCCGGGCCGGGTTCTCTTCGAACTCTCCGGTGTCAATGAAGAGGTAGCTCGCGAGGCCCTGCGCCTGGCAATCCACAAGCTGCCGTTGAAGGCACGCATTGTGCGTCGCGAAGGTGGTGAGTAGAAATGGCAGTAGGGTCGAAGGATCTCGCACCCGCACAGCTGGACGGTTTCGACAACGAGCGTCTCGTTGAAGAACTCCGCAAGTCCAAGGAAGAGCTGTTCAACCTGCGTTTCCAGTCCGCCACCGGACAGCTGGAGAACCACGGTCGTCTGCGCGCGGTAAAGAAGGACATCGCACGCATCTACACCGTTCTCCGTGAGCGCGAGCTGGGCATTCGTGCCGAGGTTGCCGCACCGGTTGTGGAAGCCAAGGAAGAAAAGAAGTCCAAGAAGTCTGCAGCTAAGAAGGCTGAAAAGCCGGCCGAGGCTGAGACCGAGGAGGACGCCAAGTGAGTGAAAAGGACGAGAACGTGACGGAAACTGCTACGGCAGCTACGGCTGAGCAGCGCGGTTACCGTAAGACGCGTCGCGGCTACGTGGTCTCTGACAAGATGGACAAGACCATCGTTGTTCAGGTTGAAGACCGCGTGAAGCACGCCCTGTACGGCAAGGTCATCCGCCGCACCTCCAAGGTCAAGGCACACGACGAGCAGAACACCGCCGGCATCGGCGACCTGGTTGTCATCGCCGAGACCCGCCCGCTGTCCGCCACCAAGAACTGGCGGCTCGTGGAGATCCTCGAGAAGGCTAAGTAACATCTGCAGCCTGGCTGCATGGAAACCCCCGTTCCCCTTGGGAGCGGGGGTTTCCGCGTTAAGCGCGGATCTGTCGTCACGACGCACAGGTTTTTTGGAACGCGTACGACGGCGGCGGGCCGGCTTTGCGGGGGAGCGCTGCGGCAGGCGGGCCAAAAGGCCGCCCCGGCGTGACGCCGTCGTACGTTGCGGGGGAGCGGCGGGAGGTGATATGGAGGCTGGGCCAAACTGTGCTAAGATTTTGAGTTTGTATGGCGCCTGTTGTGCGCCTGCAGCAAACCTCGTAAACAATCGTGCCACGGCATAGTGCCCCCTTGCGCCTTCATGGGCTTGGGAAGCAACTGTTTGTGGCACGGGCGTTTAGGCCTGGTCTGGCAAAATCCAGTCAGGTCAAGAGACACCCCGATCAACCGTTCCGCAAGGCTCATTCCGTAGCAAGTTATTCGGTCTGAGAACCGGCGCGACGCAAGGAGTAAATAGTGATTCAGCAGGAGTCGCGACTCAAGGTTGCCGACAACACGGGTGCTAAGGAAATCCTTACCATTCGCGTTCTCGGTGGATCTGGCCGTCGCTACGCAGGCATTGGCGACGTAATCGTCGCAACCGTCAAGGATGCAATTCCGGGCGGCAACGTAAAGAAGGGCGACGTCGTCAAGGCTGTCATCGTCCGTACCAAGAAGGAACGCCGCCGTGCGGATGGTTCCTACATCAAGTTTGACGAGAACGCAGCCGTCATCCTGAAGAACGACGGTGACCCCCGCGGTACCCGTATCTTCGGACCGGTTGGTCGTGAACTCCGTGACAAGAAGTTCATGAAGATCGTTTCTCTGGCTCCGGAGGTGCTCTAGTCCATGGCTAAGATCAAGAAGGGTGACCTGGTACAGGTCATCACTGGCGCCAAGGCTGAGCGCGGCGGCGACCGTGGCAAGCAGGGCAAGGTCCTGCGCGTGTTCCCGGACACCAACCGCGTGCTGGTTGAAGGTATCAACCGCGTAACCAAGCACACCAAGGTCGGACAGTCGCAGCGCGGCACCAAGACCGGCGGCATCGAGGTTGTCGAGGCTCCGATCCACGTTTCCAACGTGGCTCTGGTTGACCCGTCCACCAAGAAGCCGACCCGCGTTGGTTTCCGCCTCGACACCGTAGAGAAGGACGGCGTCAAGAAGACCGTCCGCATCCGCGTGGCCAAGAGCTCCGGGAAGGACATCTAATGACTGAGACTCTCGAGACTCCGGCAACGAAGATCGTTCCTCGTCTGAAGACCAAGTACGCCGATTCCATCAAGAGCTCGCTTCTTGAGGAATTCAAGTACGAGAACGTGAACCAGGTTCCCCGTCTGGTCAAGGTTGTAGTGAACATGGGTGTTGGAGATGCCGCCAAGGACTCCAAGCTGATCGACGGCGCTGTCCGCGACCTCACCCTGATCACGGGCCAGAAGCCGCAGGTCACCAAGGCCCGCAAGTCGATCGCACAGTTCAAGCTGCGCGAAGGCATGCCCATTGGTGCACACGCCACCCTGCGTGGCGACCGCATGTGGGAATTCGTGGATCGTCTGGTCACGCTGGCCCTGCCCCGTATCCGCGACTTCCGCGGCCTCAGCGGCAAGCAGTTTGACGGCAACGGCAACTACACCTTCGGTCTGACCGAGCAGGTTATGTTCCACGAGATCGACCAGGACTCCATCGACCGCACCCGCGGTATGGACATCACGGTTGTGACCACCGCCAAGACCGACGACGAAGGCCGCGCGCTGCTCAAGGCGCTTGGTTTCCCGTTCAAAACCGAAGCTTAATTAACTACGTAAAAGGTCCGGCCGCTCTGATCCCCCAGGGACAGAACGGCGGAAACCGTTACGAGGAAGGGCAAGTGCCCAAATGACTATGACAGATCCTGTCGCAGATATGCTTACGCGCCTGCGTAACGCAAACTCGGCATACCACGACTCCGTGTCTATGCCTTACAGCAAGCTCAAGGCTCGCGTTGCTGACATCCTCAAGGCCGAAGGTTTCATCGCCGGCTGGAAGGAAGAGGACGCTGAAGTCGGCAAGAAGCTGACCCTCGAGCTCAAGTTCGGTCCGAACCGCGAGCGTTCAATCGCGGGTGTCCGCCGCATCTCCAAGCCGGGTCTCCGCGTTTACGCGAAGTCCACCAACCTGCCGCACGTGCTGGGTGGCCTGGGTATCGCAATTCTGTCCACCTCTTCCGGCCTCCTGACTGACAAGCAGGCCGGCAAGAAGGGCGTGGGCGGCGAAGTCCTCGCTTACGTCTGGTAACGGGAAAGGAAGAGAATAATGTCACGTATTGGACGTCTCCCCATCACCGTTCCTGCCGGCGTTGAGGTCAAGGTTGACGGCTCTGTCGTCAGCGTCAAGGGTTCCAAGGGCGAGCTGAGCCACACTGTGGCCAGCCCGATCGAGGTTGCGCTGGAAGACAGCACCCTGACCGTCACCCGCCCGAACGACGAGCGCGCCTCCCGCTCGCTCCACGGCCTGACCCGCACCCTGATCGCCAACATGATCCAGGGCGTCACCGCAGGCTACGAGAAGAAGCTCGAAATCGTCGGTACCGGTTACCGTGTTCAGGCCAAGGGTTCTGACCTTGAGTTCGCTCTCGGCTACAGCCACCCGGTCAGCGTTTCGGCTCCGGCCGGCATCACCTTTGCAGTAGAGGGACCGACCAAGCTCTCTGTCTCAGGCATCAACAAGCAGCAGGTCGGCGAGGTTGCTGCCAACATTCGCAAGCTGCGCAAGCCTGACCCGTACAAGGGCAAGGGCATCCGCTACGCGGGCGAAGTCATCCGCCGCAAGGTCGGAAAGGCTGGTAAGTAACCATGGCCATCGCCATTAACAAGAAGCGTACGAACAAGAGCAAGTCTGCTTCGCGCAGCCGCCGCCAGCTTCGTATCCGCAAGCGCATCTCCGGAACGGCTGTACGTCCTCGCCTGGTCGTCAACCGCTCCGCACGCCACGTATTTGTCCAGGTTGTCGACGACACCATTGGTCAGACCGTAGCGAGCGCGTCCACTCTGGAAGCTGACCTTCGTGCATTCGACGGTGACAAGACTGCCAAGGCCAAGCGCGTTGGCGAGCTCGTCGCCGAGCGTGCCAAGGCTGCCGGCGTCGAAGCTGTTGTCTTCGACCGTGGTGGTAACAAGTACCACGGCCGGATTGCCGCCGTCGCTGACGGTGCACGCGAAGGTGGGCTGTCACTGTGACCGAAGCAAACAAGGAAAAGGACACTGTGTCTGCAGAAGAGAAGGCTACCGAAGCCGCAGCTGCTGAGACCACTGCCCCCGCTACCGAGGACCGCCGTGGTGGCGCCCGTCGCGGCGAGCGTGGCGACCGTGGCCAGGGCCGTGGTGACCGTGGTGGCCGTGGCGGCCGCGACGGCGGACGTGAAGCCGAGAAGAACCAGTTCATCGAGCGCGTTGTAACCATCAACCGCGTATCCAAGGTCGTCAAGGGTGGTCGTCGCTTCAGCTTCACCGCACTCGTCGTCGTTGGTGACGGTAACGGCCTGGTCGGCGTCGGTTACGGCAAGGCCAAGGAAGTTCCCGCTGCTATCGCCAAGGGCGTTGAAGAGGCCAAGAAGTCCTTCTTCCGCGTTCCCCGCGTTGGCAACTCGATCCCTCACCGCGTTCAGGGTGAAGCCGCCGCTGGTGTCGTAATGCTGCGTCCGGCTTCCGCCGGTACCGGTGTTATCGCCGGTGGTCCGGTCCGTGCGGTACTGGAGTGCGTGGGTATCCACGACATCCTCTCCAAGTCCCTCGGTTCCTCCAACGCCATCAACATCGTTCACGCGACCGTTGATGCCCTGAAGCGCCTCGAAGAGCCGGCAGCCGTGGCAGCACGCCGTGGCCTGCCGCTCGACGAGATCGCTCCGCCGGCACTGGTGAAGGCTCTGATGAACCAGAAGGCAGGTGTCTAAGTCATGGCAAAGAACCTGACTCCCTCCGACGCCAAGTTGGAGATCACCCAGATCAAGGGCGTCATTGGCGCCAAGCAGAACCAGCGCGACACCCTGCGGTCCCTCGGCCTGAAGCGGATCGGACACACCGTTGTCCGCACCGCCGATGCCGTGACCGTTGGAATGCTCAACACGGTTCCGCACCTCGTGAATGTTGAGGAGGCGAAGTAATGGCAGAGAAGAACACGGCCGAGACCGCAGCTGCTGAAAAGCAGAGCGCTCTGAAGGTTCACCACCTGCGTCCCGCCCCGGGTGCCAAGACCGCCAAGACCCGTGTTGGTCGTGGTGAAGGCTCCAAGGGTAAGACCGCCGGTCGCGGTACCAAGGGTACGAAGGCCCGCTACCAGGTGAAGGCTGGCTTTGCCGGCGGCCAGCTGCCGCTGCACATGCGCCTTCCGAAGCTTCGCGGCTTCAAGAACCCGTTCCGGGTTGAGTTCCAGGTTGTAAACCTGGAGAAGCTCAACGAGCTGTTCCCGGAAGGTGGCGCTGTCACCGTGGAGGACCTGGTTGCAAAGGGTGCTGTTCGCAAGAACCAGCCCGTGAAGGTGCTTGGCACCGGCGACATCACCGTCAAGGTTGACGTCACCGCCCACGCCTTCTCAGCCAGTGCGTCTGAAAAGATCGCTGCAGCCGGCGGCAGCACCACCGCGCTCTAAGGGATTCCGTCCCGGAGCCGGTGGGCAATTGCCCGCTGCACAAACTCCCGGCACGGGGGCCGAGGCCCCCGTGCCGGGAGTTTTTTCATACCCATTGGGTCTTCCGGATTGTTCGCATGCCGCAAACACCGGTTAGACTCGGTTGTTGGGTTTATCGACCTGCATCACGTGACCTATTAATTACTGAGGAGGACGCTTGCTAAGCGCATTCGGCCGGGCGTTTCGAACGCCTGATCTGCGACGCAAGTTGTTGTTCACGCTGGGAATCATCACAATCTTCCGCTTGGGAGCCTTTATCCCCTCGCCCGGTGTGAGCTACCAGAATGTCCAGCAATGCTTGTCGAACGGTCAGACCCAGGGCGGGATCTACCAGCTCGTCAATCTTTTCAGCGGCGGTGCACTGCTGCAGGTCTCCATCTTCGCCCTGGGCATCATGCCGTACATCACGGCGAGCATCATTGTGCAGCTGCTGCGTGTGGTCATCCCGCGGTTCCAGCAGCTGTACGAAGAGGGCGCCTCCGGGCAGTCCAAGCTGACGCAGTACACGCGGTACCTGACCATCGCCCTTGGCCTGCTGAACGCCACGACGCTGGTGTCGCTGGCGCGTTCCGGCCAGCTGCTGCCCGGTTGTAACCTGCCGATCATCCCGGACCAGGGCGTCATCACCACAATCCTCATCATCATCACGCTGACGGCCGGCACCGGCCTCATCATGTGGATGGGTGAGCTCGTGACCGAAAAGGGCGTCGGCAACGGCATGTCGCTGCTGATCTTCACGGCCATCGCTGCCGGCTTCCCGACGTCGCTGGGTGCCATCTGGTCCGCGCAGGGTCCGGGCACGTTCTTCATCGTCATCGTCATCGGCCTGCTTACGGTTGCCCTGGTGGTCTTCGTGGAGCAGTCCCAGCGCCGCATCCCGGTGCAGTACGCCAAGAGGATGATCGGCCGCCGCACTGTGGGCGGAACCAGCACGTACATTCCCATCAAGGTGAACATGGCCGGTGTCATTCCCGTCATCTTCGCTTCCTCGATGCTCTACCTGCCGGCGTTGATCTCGCAGTTCAACCAGCCGAAGGCGGGGGAGTCGATCCAGCCGTGGGTTGAGTGGATCAACAACAACCTGACTCGCGGTGACCACCCCATTTACATGGCACTTTACTTCGCCATGATTGTGTTCTTTACCTACTTCTATGTCGCGATCACCTTCAACCCTGAAGAGGTCAGCGACAACATGAAGAAATACGGCGGCTTCATCCCGGGTATCCGTGCCGGCAAGCCGACCGCGGATTACCTGCAGTACGTCCTGTCGCGCATCACGCTGCCCGGAGCCTTCTACCTTGGCTTCGTGGCACTGATCCCGCTGGTGGCGCTCGTGCTGATCAACGCAAACCAGAACTTCCCGTTCGGTGGCACCTCGATCCTGATCATGGTGGGCGTTGGCCTGGAAACCGTCAAGCAAATTGACGCGCAGCTACAGCAGCGTCACTACGAAGGGCTATTGCGATGACCAGAATGTTGATTATCGGACCACCGGGTTCGGGCAAGGGCACGCAGGCGGAACGCATCTCGGAACGCCTCGGCGTTGTTGCGATCTCCACCGGCGACATCTTCCGCGCCAACGTCAAGGGCGAGACGCCGCTCGGCGTTGAGGCCAAGAAGTACATGGACAACGGCGACTTCGTGCCGGACAGCGTGACCAACAAGATGGTCCGCGACCGTCTCAGCGAAGCCGACGTCGAGGACGGCTTCCTGTTGGACGGCTACCCCCGCACCACCGCCCAGGTTGACTACCTGGACCAGATCCTGGCCGTCGGCGACCAGAAGCTGGACGTCGTCCTGCAGCTCACCGCGGACGACGAGGAGCTCGTCTCCCGCCTGCTCGGCCGCGCGAAGGAAACCGGACGCAGTGACGACAACGAAGCCGTCATCCGTCACCGCCTGGACCTCTACCACGAGCAGACC
The DNA here is from genome assembly GCF_040546765.1 of Arthrobacter sp. OAP107. Classification (NCBI taxonomy): domain Bacteria; kingdom Bacillati; phylum Actinomycetota; class Actinomycetes; order Micrococcales; family Micrococcaceae; genus Arthrobacter; species Arthrobacter sp. OAP107. The sequence goes on from NZ_JBEPOK010000001.1 coordinate 1,205,019, forward strand.
GAGGCAGTTGTGGCCAAGTATGCCGAGCGTGGCATCCTGACCCAGGTCGACGGCATCGGCCAGATCGACGAGGTCACCGACCGCGTCATGCAGGCCATCAAAGAGGCGCAGGCCGCCTGAAATTAGTTCCAACGCTGTGAGGCTCCTCCCGGACCATGGGGAGGGGCCTCCGGCTTTTAGCCCCTGCCGTTCGGCTCCATATCCGGAAACCTGCCAGGCAGGGGCACATTGAGAGGAAACACCGCTGATGGCATTCGGCCAGCCACGGATTGAATACAAGACCAACGCCCAGATGCGCACCATGCACGAGGCCGGGCTCGTCCTGAGCCGCGCCCTTGACGCGGCCGTGGCCGCGGCAGCGCCGGGCGTCACCACCCGGCAGCTGGACGAGGTCTTCGCTGCGGTGCTGCTGGAGGCGGGCGCCAAGTCCAACTTCCTGGGCTACCACGGCTTCCCCGCCACCATCTGCACGTCCGTCAACGAGGAAGTGGTCCACGGCATCCCGGGCGACAAGGTGCTGCAGGACGGGGACATCATCTCGATCGACGGCGGCTGCATCGTCAACGGCTGGCACTCCGATTCGGCCCGGACCGTCATCGTGGGAACGCCGGATCCTGAGGACCAGCGCCTCTCGGACGTCACTGAGACGGCCATGTGGCACGGTATCGCCGGGCTGGCCAAGGGCAAGTTCGTCGGCGACATCGGCGCGGCGATTGACGATTATGTCTCCTCAGTGCCGGGCAAGCCCCTGGGCATCCTCGAGGACTATGTGGGCCACGGCATCGGCTCCGAGATGCACATGGCCCCCGACGTGCTGAACTACCGCACCAGCCACCGCGGCCCGAAGATCCGTCCCGGGCTGTGCCTGGCCATCGAACCGATGCTGGTCCGCGGCGGCATCGAGACGGCCGTGCTGGAGGACGACTGGACCGTGGTCACCACCGACGGCAAGCGATCCTGTCAGTGGGAGCACTCCGTCGCTGTCCACGAGAAGGGCATCTGGGTTCTGTCAGCGCCCGACGGCGGCGCAGCCCGGCTCGCACCCCTGGGCGTGGTGCCGGTCCCGATTCCCTGAGGACACGCATTTAGCCGGGCGGCCCGCTCGTTGCCGGGCCACCCGCTTTTTGCCGGGCGACGCGCAAAATCCCTGGCGCTACTGGAATTCCAGTAGCGCCAGGGATTTTCTGCGTCAAGGGAACTTATCTGCGTCGCCGTGTCAGCCCGCAGGGCAGAATGGGAGCCATGGGAGCGAGCGACGGAGCCAGCAAAACGGCCGGGCAGGGAAAGATTACCGATGTGCCGGGCGTGCGTGTGGGCCACCAGCAGAAGTCCGACGGCGGGTGGCTGAGCGGGGTGACGGTGGTGCTGCCCCCTGCGGGGACAGCCGGTTCGGTGGACGTCCGCGGGGGAGGCCCCGGAACCCACGAGACGGACGCGCTCGATCCCACTACCCTGGTGCGCACCGTGGACGCGGTGGTGCTCACCGGCGGCAGTGCCTATGGACTGGTGACCGCGCACGGTGTCCAGCGCTGGTGCGAGGAGCAGGGCCGCGGCTTCGCAGTGACGGGAGGTGTGGTGCCCATCGTTCCGGCTGCCGCCATCTTCGACCTCGGCCGCGGCGGCGACTTTCACGCCCGCCCGGACGCAGAGATGGGCTACGCGGCGGCAGTGGCCGCCGGCGCGCAGACGGAAGGGCACGACGTCGAACGCGGCAACGTGGGTGCCGGCACCGGAGCCGTCATCGGGCGGGGTAAGTACAAGGGTGGAGTGGGCACAGCGTCGGTCACCCTGGAGAACATCTCCGCAGCCGGACCGGTCGTTGTAGGTGCGATAGCGGTGGTCAATGCGCTCGGCCTACCGCTGGTTCCAGAATCATCTGGTGAAGCTCCCCACCCGCCCCCTAACCTCGCAAGCTCGGTTAGGGAACCCGGCGGTCGTGGCCCCACGCTCAATCAGCCGCCCCTGAACACAACGCTCGTCGTCGTAGCCACGAATGCGGTACTGGATGCGGCCGAGTGCAAGCGCACCGCCTCGGCTGCCCATGCGGGACTGGCCCGGGCGCTGAATCCGAGCCACACGCTGGCCGACGGGGACACCGTGTTCTGCCTTGCCACCGGAGGCCAGGAGCTGGACAGGAGCACGGAAGCTGCCCGGCAGATAAGTCTCATCACCCTGCAGAGCGCGGCAGCCGACGTCGTACGCCTGGCCATCCTGGACGGCGTGAGCAGCGCCGAGTCGGTGGCAACTCCCGCGGGAGAATTTGGTGCATACCCGGGCAATGTGCGCTAACATGGCTGGATTTAACTTTCCGGTCCTCATGCCGTAGAGTTGCATGTTGGTTGTCTGCCCTGGCACGCCCATTTGCGGGCCGGAGGGCGACGGTCAATCAAATCAAAAAACGTCCGCAGTCATGTCCGGCGCCAGCCGGAGGTCTGTGGCAAACAACAGTTAGCGGAGGATATGGCCAAGAAGGACGGGGTCATTGAGATCGAGGGCGTAGTGACTGAGGCGCTGCCCAATGCGATGTTTCGCGTTGAGCTCACCAACAAGCACGTCGTCCTGGCACACATCTCTGGAAAGATGCGCCAGCACTACATCAGGATTCTTCCTGAGGACCGCGTAGTGGTGGAGCTGAGCCCTTACGACCTGACACGTGGTCGTATCGTCTACCGCTACAAGTAAACGTTGGGCGGCCAAGGCAATTGCCTAAGGCCGCTCCATCGGCCCAACTGCTATCACGCAAAGGAACGCCATGAAGGTCAAGCCGAGCGTCAAGCAGATCTGCGAAAAGTGCAAAGTGATCCGCCGTAACGGCCGGGTCATGGTGATCTGCGAGAACCCGCGCCACAAGCAGCGCCAGGGCTAATTCCCGTCAGGGAATCCCTGGGTTGCTAACCCACGCAAGTAAATAAAGGCAGCACAAGCTGAACTGGGACGTATGGGCCCGGACAGCTAACCCCCGGTCGGAGGCTGGGGCCGCACTGAAAGTGCGGGTGTACTGCCTACGACCTCCGGTTTATTCAAGGAGTACTGCCACTATGGCTCGTCTCGCTGGCGTAGACATTCCCCGCGAAAAGCGGCTGGAAATTGCGCTTACTTACATCTACGGCGTGGGCAAGACCCGTGCACACGAAACCCTGGCTGCCACCGGCATCAGCGCTGACGTTCGGGTCAAGGACCTGACGGACGCGCAGCTGGTAGAGCTGCGTGACTACATTGAAGGCAACTACAAGGTTGAGGGTGACCTTCGCCGCGAAGTGGCAGCAGATATCCGCCGCAAGGTTGAAATCGGCAGCTACGAAGGCCTGCGTCACCGCAAGGGCCTGCCCGTACGCGGTCAGCGTACGAAGACCAACGCTCGTACCCGCAAGGGCCCGAAGCGTACCGTCGCCGGCAAGAAGAAGGCCCGCTAAACCGCATTTGCCTGACGGCAAATGTGGGATCAGCACGGCCTTCCCCCAAATAACTTTCTGTAGGAGAAGAAATGCCCCCGAAGACTCGTGGCGCGGTTCGCAAGCCGCGTAAGAAGGACAAGAAGAATATCGCGCTTGGCCAGGCGCACATCAAGAGCACGTTCAACAACACCATCGTGTCCATCACGGACCCGACCGGTGCTGTAATCTCCTGGGCTTCCGCCGGTGAGGTTGGATTCAAGGGCTCGCGTAAGTCCACCCCGTTCGCTGCGCAGATGGCTGCCGAAGCCGCCGCCAAGCGTGCACAGGAGCACGGCCTGAAGAAGGTTGACGTGTTCGTCAAGGGACCGGGTTCCGGACGCGAAACCGCAATCCGTTCGCTGCAGGCTGCCGGCCTCGAGGTTGGCTCCATCCAGGACGTCACCCCCGCCGCGCACAACGGCTGCCGTCCGCCGAAGCGCCGCCGCGTCTAAGTACTTTCCGTGCACCGGAGCTTGCCCGGACCCGTTTCGGGTCCGGGCAAGCCCAGCGCGTTAAGTCCTCAGACCGATTTTCCACCACCTGTGTTGCGTCATATAGCGGATGCTCGCCGAAAGGAAACCTAAGTGCTCATTGCACAGCGCCCCACCCTCTCCGAAGAGGTCGTCTCCGAAAACCGCTCCCGGTTCATCATTGAACCGCTGGAGCCGGGCTTCGGTTACACCCTCGGAAACTCCCTCCGCCGTACCCTGCTCTCCTCCATCCCCGGTGCCGCTGTAACCAGCATCCGGATCGATGGCGTGCTGCACGAGTTCACGACGGTTCCGGGTGTCAAGGAAGATGTCACCGAGATCATCCTCAACATCAAGAACCTCTCCGTGTCTTCCGAGCACGACGAGCCGGTTGTTGCTTACCTGCGCAAGCAGGGCCCCGGAGTCGTCACCGCTGCGGACATCGCTCCGCCGGCCGGCGTCGAGTTCCACAACCCGGATCTGCACATTGCCACGCTGAACTCGAAGGGCAAGTTCGAACTCGAACTGACCATCGAGCGCGGCCGCGGCTACGTTTCGGCAGCTCAGAACAAGTCCGGCGACGCAGAGATCGGCCGCATTCCGGTTGACTCCATCTACTCGCCGGTGCTGAAGGTTACTTTCCGCGTGGAAGCCACCCGTGTTGAGCAGCGCACCGACTTCGACAAGCTCATTGTCGACGTCGAGACCAAGCAGGCCATCGCCCCGCGCGATGCCGTTGCTTCCGCTGGCACGACCCTGGTGGAACTGTTCGGTCTGGCCCGCGAGCTGAACACCGCAGCTGAGGGTATCGAGATTGGCCCGTCGCCGACGGATGCTGCCCTGGCAGCAGACATGGCTCTGCCGATCGAGGATCTGGACCTCACCGTCCGTTCCTACAACTGCCTCAAGCGTGAGGGCATCCACACCGTGGGTGAACTCGTTGCCCGCTCCGAGGCTGACCTGATGGACATCCGCAACTTTGGTGCGAAGTCCATCGATGAGGTCAAGGCAAAGCTGGTTGAACTGGGTCTGTCCCTGAAGGACTCCCCTCCCGGTTTCGACCTGGCAGCCCGCGCCGCAGCCATCGAAGAGGACGACGCCGCGTTCAGCGACGACGAGCTCTAACAAGCAGATCTTGGCCGAGGGGCTGGCCCGCACCACGTTGTGCGCAGCCTCCCGGCTTCCATATGAGGAGAAACAATTATGCCTACCCCCACTAAGGGCCCGCGCCTCGGTGGCGGCCCGGCTCACGAGCGTCTCATGCTCGCGAACCTGGCTTCCGCACTGTTCGAGCACAAGCGGATCACCACCACGGTCACCAAGGCCAAGCGCCTGAAGCCGTACGCAGAGCGCCTGGTCACCTTCGCCAAGCGCGGCGACCTCGCTTCCCGCCGCCGCGTTCTCGGCCTGATCAGCAACAAGGGCGTCGTCCACGAGCTGTTCACCGACATCGCCCAGGCTGTGGAGAACCGCAACGGCGGCTACACCCGCATCACCAAGATCGGCAACCGTAAGGGCGACAACGCTCCCATGGCTGTCATCGAGCTGGTTCTCGATCCGGTTTCCGCCAAGCAGGCCGTTGTAGCCGAGGCTACCCAGGCCGCTGCCGCTGCTGCTCCGGCTGCAGAGGAAGCTCCGGAGGCAGAGGTCGTCGAGACCGAAGCTGCAACCGAAGAGGCTCCGGCCGCTGAGGAAGCTCCGGCTGAAGAGGCTGCTGCTGAAGAGGCTCCGGCCGAGGAAGCTGCCGCTGACGAAGCTGCTGCCGACGAGGCCAAGGACGCGAAGTAATTCGCTAAATCCTTCGCATAGACTTGAGTCTATGACCCACCAAAAACCCGCTGCTCCCGATCTGGGGGGCGGCGGGTTTTTGCGTATCCGGCTCGATCTGGCGTACGACGGCGGCCCGTTTAGCGGGTGGGCAGTGCAGCCAGGTTTGCGTACCGTTCAGGGAGTTCTGGAGGATGCGCTCGAGCTCTTACTCCGCCGGCCCATACGCGTCACGGTGGCCGGGCGTACTGACGCCGGCGTGCATGCCCGCGGCCAGGTGGTCCACCTCGACCTCACGGAAGCCGAGTGGCTGGGACTGAACCGTGGCGCGGCCGTCGATCCCGCCGTCGCACTTCTCCGGCGCTTGCGGGGCACGCTCAGCCGCGGGCTGGGGGACCAGACCGGCGCTATCGTGGTGCACCACGCCGCCTTGGCCCCTGAAGGCTTTGACGCCCGCTTCTCCGCCCTGTGGCGCCGTTACAGTTACCGGATCGGGGACGGTCCGGACAAGTGGGATCCCCTCAGCAGGTACGACACCCTCTGGCACAAGACGCCCCTGGACGTGGACCTGCTGAATGAGGGCTCGGCGAAGCTGCTGGGCCTGCACAACTTCCTGAGCTTCTGCAAGCCGCGCGAAGGCTCCACGACTGTACGTGAGCTGCAGCGGTTCGAGTTCTCCCGCGGGCAGGACGGCGTTATCGTCGCCACCGTCCAGGCCGACGCCTTCTGCCATAACATGGTGCGCGCCCTGGTGGGGTCGGCACTGTACGTGGGGGAGGGGCAGGAGCGTCCGGAGTGGCTGCACGAGCGCCTGCTGGCACGGAAACGGGACGCGCGTTCCGTCCTGGCTGCGCCGCACCCCCTGGTGTTCGAGGAAGTGGCCTACCCCTCCGACGGCGAACTGCTCGCCAGGGCTGAGCTCACCCGGGCGCTCCGGGAGTAATTGGCCGCCCGGCTCCTCTGCTGCCTTGCGACCTGGTGTCGCGGGTGTGAGGGTCGTGCCTCATTTCCAGGCATACAGCGAGTAGGCTGAGACGCAGTCTTTAATCATGCGGTCCTTACAGGGGGTAAGGGATGAATGATCGTCGCGTCGTTGTCGTCATCGACAGGGATGAGGAAGTCCGGTCAGTGTTGCAGGCCACGCTCGGGGAGGCCGGGTTCGAGGTGCACTGTGCTGCCACCGGTGAATCCGGGGTGGCGCTGGTGCGCGCCAAGCAGCCGGACACTGTCACGCTGGACCTGGCGCTTCCGGACACGGACGGCTACGACGTGCTGCGCCGCATCCGCGAGTTCAGCCACACGTACATCCTGATCATCACCGCACGGAGCGGCCTTCGGGCCACCTTGAGGGGGTTCGATGCCGGGGCTGACGACTACATGGTCAAGCCCATCCGGCCACGGGAGCTCCGGGCACGAGTGGACGGTATGCTGCGCCGGCCCCGGCAGCTGACCGTCCCGCCGATCGTGACGCCGCGGGAGCCGCTCCTCATGTCCCCGAGGCTGCGGGGTTATGTGAACAGCTACGAGCACAAGGGGCTGGAGCTGGACTACGCGGCGCGGGCTGCCACCATCGGAGGCTGCACCCTGCAGCTGACCCGCACCGAGTTCGACCTGCTGCACATCCTGCTGCAGCGCGGCACCGGCGTGGTAACCAAGACGGAACTCGTCGGGCTTCTGGGCCTCATACAGCGCGACGAAGGCCCGGATGGCAGCGCGGCGGGCTCGCGGGACCCCGGCCGGATCATCGAAACCCACATCGGCAACCTGCGCCGGAAGCTGGGGGACGACGCGAGGAAACCACGCTGGCTTAAGACGGTCCGCGGGTCCGGCTACACCTTGGCGTAGAGCTATATGGTGCGCCCCCGCGGGGCACCCTCCAAATGGGGGGTCGTCCCAAAAACAATAGGAAAATGCCAAGCATGCGGGCGCACCGTGGATGCATGGAATCAATGCAAAGCGACGGTGTTGTCGCGGTCCATGGTGTTCTCACTGATCTACACCAGGTCGATTTCTACGTGCTTGGTGTGGCCGGTGCAATTAACCGGCTGACTCTTCCGCTCCGTGAAAGGGGCGTCGCAGTCCGTATGGAAACGCCTCACCACGGAATGGAGGTGAACAGAGATTCCGCATTGCTCCTGTACAGAGCCGCCCAGGAGCTGCTGAGCAACATACACAAGTTTGCCGAAGCATCAGCCGTGACTGTCAGACTGTGCTGCGTGTGTAAGACCGGGGCCAGCCATGGGGTTCAACTCCAGGTATCCGATGACGGCGTCGGCTTTGACGCCCTGACTGTCAGCCACGGGAGGCACACGGGTATGGGGCTTCAGCTCATGCGACTGGCTGTAGACGCCGCAGGGGGCGGTGTGACCGTTCTTTCATCGGCCTCGGAGGGAACCTGCGTGACGGTGACACTGCCGCTGGACTAGCGGGTCACCGGATTGGCCCTCCAGCCTGCACTGCCGGGGATGATGCCCAGTCGGGCAAAGGATCCGCTGGCAGACGTAACTCCGGGCCGTTGAGGGTGTCGGGACCGTCGTAGCTGTCGCAGTTGTCTGCGTCGTCGAAGCTTCCGGCGTCGATGACGCCGTTGGGAGTGGTGACGCCCTCGAAGTCTGTGGGGTGGTCGGGGAAGCCTGCGGGATTGTCGGTCCAGTCCGGCGCCACGGATGAGTCGAGCGGTTCCAGCCATTCTTCGGGTGCGAGCCAGGCCTGCGGTTCCGACATGACTTGCCCCGACTGTGGCTCCGGCCAAGCGTGGCCGGTTGGCCATTCCGGCAAGTTTTGGCCGGGCGGTGGTTCCGGCCAGGTGGGTGGTTCCCAGTCCTGGTGCTCGGCCGGGTAGGACCGGCCCGACGGTGAGATCCAGCCCGGTGGGGTGTCGCGGGTGGCACCGACCGGTTGCCACGCTGTGGAGTGTTTCAACCTGTGGTGTTTCGGGCAGGGTTGGCCGAGGTTGGCGACGCCGGTGCCGCCGCCGTCTGCCCAGGCGAGGATGTGGTCGGCGTCGTTGTCCAGGGAGTGGTTGTTGCAGTTCGGGAACGTGCATTTGGCGTCGCGGAGCCGCAGCCATTGGCGCATCGGTTTGGTCAGCCGGTAGCTGGTGCGGCCGATCTCCAGTGGTGCACCGTCGCGCGGGTCGGTGAGGACCCGGAGGAATGAGGTTGCGCCCTCGGCGACCAGCCGGCGGGCCATGGACGGCGGGATCGGACCGTGCCCGTCGAGTGTGGCCGGTTCCCCGGACAGGCCGAGCAGCGAAAACACCGGCACGGTGACCAGAACCAGCGCCGCCGGTGACGGCACACCACCGCGCGGCAATCCCGAGGACGGCACCCCGCTGGGATGCAATCCCGGGGACGGCACACCGCCGGGCTGGGTGGCGCCGCCGGCTGCCACATCAATGGCCCGGGCAAAGTCGGCGGGCAGGAGAGCTGTGGGAAGTAAGTTTGCGGGCGATGACCCGGCGGCGACGGAATCTGTCGGCACGAGACTTGTGGGAATGAATGCAGTGGCCGGGTCTTCAGCGGAACCGTCCACCGGCAGTGCTGGGCCGAGCAGCCATGCGGCGGCAGCATCGACCCGGAGCTGGGTCAGGGTGCGGGTTTCGGTTGGTCCCTGCATGGCGCGGGCGGCGGTGGTGGTGCGGTTCCAGATCCCGGCGGCCTGGTCCGCGGGCAGATACGCCGAGAGCCAGGCCATGCCGTCCCGGTCCGGGGCATACTCCAGCCGCCGGTCCTTCACACACTTGTGGTGGCGTTTTTCGATGCTGACCGGATGATGCCGTTCCCGCCAATACCGCGCCTTCGCCCGGAACCGCGCCGGCGCCAGCTCCCCGGCCGGGCAACCCCGCGCATACCCCGGCGCGTCCGGGTCCAGGAAATGCGCCTCAAACGCCGCCGCCGCTTCCGGCCCTAGCCCGTCGGTTTCGTCGCACATGATCCGCCCGTGCTGCCATGAGAGGGTTCCTGCCCCGAGCGCGGTCAGCGTCAACGGCAGGTCCGTACTGAGCCTGGCCGATTCATCCAGAAACCGGGCCGCCGACCCCTCACTCACTGTCAGCGCACAGGCCACCTCAGCAGTCAGTGACATCTGCCGGACAATACGATCCGACGGGCTCTCAGCCGGCGGCGCCATCGCGGCATCGGTGGCTGCCGACCCGGCCGCCAGATGCACCTTCGCGGCGGCAATCCTGGCTTCCATCCCGGCCACTTTGGCCAGACCACCCAGGAACGTATCCGCCTGCTCCTGCAGTGGGTCCGGCTCCTCCTGCAGTGGATTCGCGCCCGTCAGGCCTGGATCGCTGGCTCTGCGGAGCTCGGCAGCCAGCTCTGCGGCAGAGGCACTAACAGCGTCCAACGCCTCCGCAGCTGCCGCACTCTTATCCATACCCACAGCTTGCCACCGGCCTGGAACAAGAACCACGCTGCCTAGCGTCTATGTGGAAAACCGGGTTATGTGGAAAACCGGGTTATGTGGAAAACCGGGCGCCCCCCAAACCGGGTCAGGACTCGGGCGTCCCTTCGGCCGGCAGCGTGAGGGTGAATGTGGTGCCCGCGCCGGGCTTGCTGTCGCAGGAGATGGCACCGCCGTGCCGCTCCACGATGGTCTTGGTGATGGACAGGCCCAGCCCTACGCCTGGAATGGCCGCCTGGCGTGCGGCCTGGGTGCGGAAGAAGCGGGTAAAGATGCGCGATGTTTCCTCTTCGCTGATGCCCATGCCCGTGTCCTGGACCTTCAGCTGAACCCACGAGTCACTGCGCCGCGCACTCACGGTGACTTTGCCGCCGTCGGGAGAGTATTTGATGGCATTGGACACCAGATTGTCCAGAGCCTGGCCGATGCGGAGTGGGTCGGCGTGCGCCCATAAGGGCGCCGGCACGTCGGTGGTGAGGGAGACGTGGCTCGCGTCCGCCTGGGCCTGTACCGAGCCGATGCTGTTCTCGATCAGGCCCGCGAGGTCGGTCCGGCGGGGATGCACGGCCAAGACGGCAGATGCCGAGACCAGAAGCTCGGAGACGAGGGACAGCAGCCGCTCGGCATTGCGCTGCACCACTTCCAGCCGGTGCACGGAGTCGGGGGACAGACCGTCCGCTTCATCCAGCACCAGGTCCACATTGCCCAGGACTGACATCAGGGGACTGCGGAACTCGTGGGAGACGTTGGAAATCAGCTCTTCCTTGGCGGAGAGTGCCTCGACCAAGCCCGTGACATCGGTATAGACGATGACCGCCCCACTGAACCCGCCGTCGTCGTTCTTAATAATCCGCGCAGCGGTGGAGACGGCCCTTTGCGTTGATCCCTCGCCCAGCCACACCAGATAGTCGGCGAAAGTCTCGCCGGCAATGGCCCGGCGGATGGGACGCTTGTCGAGCGGCAGCGGGGTCACCCGGTCCCGGCCGAACATGAGCTGCTCCGCTTCCAGCGGCTGCTCCATGCCGGCGGGCGCCGCGGCCTGCCTGAAGGTTTTCTGCTGGTCGTTGACCAGCACCTTCTGGCCGTCGGCGTCCACGGCCACAATCCCGACGTCGGTAGTGTCCAGGATGGTCTTCAGCAGCCGTTCGCGGTCCTTGCTCTCCACAAGCAGTTCGCGGAGTTCGGCGTCCTTCTTTTCCAGTCGCTGGCGCTGCAGGCGCACATTGGCGCTGGCGAACCGAATGGCCACCGAGACGGCCAACATCATAAGCGGCAGCAAAATTGCCGTGGCAATGTCCGAAGGTGAAATCTTGGGAAACTTTTGCACCAGCGTGGGAATGCCGATGAGGACGGTACCGAAAAAGCTCAGGAATATGGTGGTGCGCGGATAGTTGTCGGAGCTGGAAAGCCAGATCACCGGGAAAATCGCCAGAACTCCGAGTCCGGCCACCGCTGGAACCGCGCCGTTGCGTGCCAGCCCGATGACCACCATGTCGAGGATCGGAATTACCAGGTAGGCGTTGGGCGGCAGCCGTTCCCAGGGAACCAGAAAGCACCCGAGAAACGTGGCAACCATCATGACGATGGCCGCGATAAAGACCGGACTCTCGATCAGCGTGGGCCACACCGCCGGCGCCGCGATCGCCAACGCAGCAAGAATAAGGGTTACCGGGAGTTGGCAGAGCGCTACCTGGACGCGGGGCTGCAGCCGGCGGAAGAATCGGTCCGTGTCGTGGACCAGCACCTGCTCACCCAATGCGGCTGCGCCCGGTACTCGCCTGCACTTCCGAATTCCGGGGCCCCTCGACGTTAAATGCACACATGAAGCCCATTATGCACATCTATAGTTCGGTATTTGGAGGGTTTGGCACTACTGACCGGTGTGCGTCCAAAAGATATGGTCAATTTTGGCTCTTTGGACACTTCTACGTTGTACCGTAGGTAATCTGGTAACGCTTACCGCATTGCGCTGGGCTGTGCGGTGGTTATACCTGGATATGAGGTTGTGGTGGGCGATCTTGGTGTTGCCGTGGTTATCGAGGATGATGTGGACGTCCGGAATCTCCTCGACGCGGTTTTGCAGCAGGCTGGTTTTGAGGTGCACTCCGCAGGGACCGGCCGTGACGGGGTTGATGTGGCCAGGCAGCGCCAGGCAAACGTAATAACTCTCGACGTCGGCCTGCCGGATATCGACGGGTTCGAAGTCCTTCGCCGCATTCGCCAGTTCAGCGACGCCTACATCGTGATGCTCACCGGCCGTGACGAAGAGCTGGACACCATCACCGCACTTCAGGGCGGCGCGGACGACTACATCGTCAAGCCGTTCAGGCCGCGTGAACTGCGTGCCCGCATCTCGGCCATGCTGCGCCGGCCTCGGGTCGCCGGTGAGGCTCCCGCTTCAGCAGCTGCGGAGGCCGGGTCCTCTGGTGCCGCCGCCACCGCCTCGCGCCGGGGGACCGTGCTGCAGCACAACGGGCTGGCACTCGACACCGAAACCCGGACCGTGGCACTCCGAGGCACGCCCCTGGGGCTGACCCGCAGCGAATTCGACCTGCTGCACGAGCTGCTGAGGGGAACCGGCGCGGTGCGTACCCGGGCCGACCTGGTGCGCGTAGTGCGTGGGGAGTTTTACCGCGAGGACACCTATATCAGCGAAGCGGACGAGCGGGCCGTTGAAGTCCACATCGGCAACCTGCGCCGCAAGCTCCGGGAGGATCCGCAGGATCCGCGTTGGCTCGTCACCGTGCGTGGGGTGGGCTACCGGCTGGCGCCCAAGCGGGCGGAGTAGGGCCTAATAGGTAACGGTCGACGGCGGGTAGCCGGCTGAGTTGCGGCCGGCGGCTTTGCGTGCGGCTCAGGCCTCCGGCGGGAGGTAGCCCTGCTTCAGGCCGCAGACGGTTTGTTCGCCGGTGAGCGCCACGAATGGCAGCAGCCGGCGTACAGCGGACAGGTCTCCGCTCTTGACGAGGCGTTCCAGGTTCACCGCCAGTTGGGCCAGCCGTGCGGCGCCCACCATCATGGCGGAGTTCTTCAGGCTTAGGACGGCGTCCATGGCGGCCTCGGCGTCATCGCCCTCGACCGACGCCTCAAGGTATGTCCGGCGCTTGTCCCAGATCTTGATGTAGTCCCGAGCGAAGTTGTGCGCCACGCCGGTATTGCCCATGTCTTCTTCAAGCTCGTGAAGTACGTCTAGGTCCAGGACGGGCAAAGCGGCACTCTCCGATTCGTTGTGAGCCATGCCATCAGGGCGGCCAGACGCCGGGACGCAGACGCCGCTGGCGCTGCTGTCGGCTGTGCCGGAACCTGAATTGGACATGACTTAAGGCTACTTTCTGAGGTTGGGAAAACCCTGATTGACCTTGGATCTTGTGGAAACCCTGCGGGTACCTTGTGGTGGGGGCCGCCATCTACTTCGTCGACGGAAGGAGGGCAGCAGTCTGTTGGGAGGGTCCCGCCGCTGGACAGGGCTATCAGTGTGGCACTATTTTCCCAGTGTTTCCATCACGTTGATGGCGGCCGGGCCCAGAAGTGCAATGAATAGTACCGGCATAATGCAGACCATCAGCGGAAAGAGGACTTTGACGGGAATCTGCATCGCTTTTTCCTCGGCCCTTTGCCTGCGCTTGAGTCGCATCTCACTGGCTTGTGTTCGTAGTACGCCGGAGATGGAGATGCCATACTTGTCCGCCTGTACGATCGCGCTCACAAACCGTCTAAGATCCGGAGCGCTGGTTCGCTCGTTCATCGCTGCGTACGCCTCACGGCGCGACATTCCGAGCTGCATGTCCTGCAGAGTCCGGACGAACTCAGCCGCCAATGGTCCTCGACCGTTTTGGCCGGTACGCGCCATCGCTGCGTCGAATCCGAGGCCCGCCTCGACAGCGATAGTCATTTGATCCAGGGTATCCGGAAGTTCCAGCGTGATGGCGTTCTGCCTCTCGGTTCCCTTACTGTGGATCAGAAGATCGGGTACGAAGTAGGCGACGACAGTCACGAACAGTGCCAGCAGGGCAGTCTTGGCGCCGGGTGCACTGTTGAAATAGAGCATTCCGAGGAAACCGGCAGACACTCCGAGAACAATCTTGGCGGCCACTAGCCGTTTAAGCGGCCACGCGGCCGGCCTGCCAGCCAGAGCGAGTCGATGGTCGAGCCCGGAGATTAACCTGCCGGGCGTAAAGCGGCTGGCAAGGGTTTCAAGTCGTTGAGCCTTTGGCTTTTGCTGCTTTTTCTCGGCGGTTAGTCCGCGGGAGAGGTTCTCCTGGATGATGCGGTGTCCGGGTTGTCTATTTCCCTGAACGGACCAGGCCAGCAGGAGGATCGCCGTCGCGATGGCAAAAATTCCACCCAATGCTACTGGCGACATTCCACGTCCTTTCGTATTGCTTCGATTCGCACTAAAACTTAAAACTGACAACCTTGCGAAGCCACAGGGCTCCAAGCGTCAACAGGACGGCGGAAACTCCCATTAGCACCAGACCGATCGGGGTTTCAACGAACGGGTTCATATAACCGGGGCTGATGACCAGGAGGATACCTCCGAGTCCGAACGGCAGGACCATCAATACAATTGCCGAGATTTTTCCTTCTGCGCTCAATGCCTTGACCTGCCGGCGGATCTGGTTGCGTTCACGAATGGTGTGTCCCACCTGGTCTAAGACATCCGCCAGGTTTCCTCCTACCTCCCGGTGGATGGCCATAGCTTGCGCCACCCAGGAGAAATCCTCGGACTGTGTCCGCGTGGCCGTGTCCTCAAGAGCCTCGCCTAGGTCGCGGCCCAGCCTCGTCTCATTGATGATCCGAGTGAACTCCTCAGATGTGGGAGACTCCGACTCGCCCGACACGGCGTCAATTGCCCTCAGGAGGCTGTGGCCCGCGCGAAGGCCACCGGCCAGCAATTGAAGGGTGTCGTCCAGTTGGTCGGCAAACTGTTTTCGTCGTCTCGAGGCCAAAAGGCGGAGCCCGAACCGCGCGGCGAAGGGAGCAGTAAGCGCGAGGACGATAGAGAAGAACGCTCCACCGATGACCAAGCCAACGCCGGCCGCTAACACGGATGCCACAACGACGAGCAAAACGAACTCAGCGGGACGGAACTTCAGCCCGGCTGCCTCAAGCGCGCCAGCGACTCCTGCCGTGCGGTTGCGGCGTTTGAGCACCCCCTCGATGAAGCCCGTAACCCGGACTGTTAGAAGGCTGAGCTCGGCCGAGGAGGCCGAGTTTGAAGCCGTATCTCGATTAATGGAGTTCTTCGTAGGGCGTGGCGCAAGTGCGAAGAACCCCGAGACGGCCAGCCCCGTATAACAAAGCAGGCATCCAATGACAAGGATGACAGGAGATGGCTCGGCATTCATCAGGCACTCTTCCTAGCTGGCGCAGCGCCAAAAACGCCGGGGGAGAGCTGGATCCCCAGTTCGTTGAACCGGTCAGTAAACTTGGGCCGGACTCCTGTGGGCACGGGCTTACCCAGAAAACGGCCATTGGGGTCGATGCCCGCGGAGTAGTCAAAAACGAAAGCATCCTGCAGTGTGACCACTTCCCCCTCCATGCCTTGGACCTCAGTTACGTGTGTTACCCGACGGGTGCCGTCCCGCAGCCGCGTGAGCTGCACGATCACATCGACAGCGGAGGCAATCTGCTCACGCACGGCGCGCAACGGGAGGTCCATCCCCGCCATCAGCACAAGCGTCTCGAGCCTGGAGATGGCGTCCCGTGGCGAGTTCGAGTGGACAGTAGACAGGGAGCCGTCGTGGCCGGTGTTCATCGCCTGAAGCATGTCCAGAGTCTCGCCACCACGGACCTCGCCCACAACGATGCGGTCAGGCCTCATCCGCAGGGAATTCCGTACGAGGTCCCGAATGGTGATTTCGCCCTTGCCCTCGATGTTGGACGGCCTGCTTTCCAGACGCACCACATGGTCCTGCTGTAGCTGTAGCTCAACCGCATCTTCGATGGTAACGATGCGTTCGCCTTCAGGGATGAACGAGGACAGGACATTGAGAAGGGTGGTCTTTCCGGTACCAGTCCCTCCTGACACGATGATGTTCAGCCGGGCCTTAACGCAGGCATCAAGAAGTTCAGCCATTTCGGGGGAAAGCGTGCCGAACCCGATAAGATCCCGGACCTGGAAAGGATCAGTGGCGAATTTGCGGATAGTTAGCGACGATCCGTTGACTGCGAGCGGTGGGATGATCGCGTTGACCCTAGACCCGTCTGCGAGGCGGGCATCCACCAGCGGCGAGGATTCGTCGATGCGTCTGCCGACGCGGGCAACGATTCGTTCAATGACCTTGCGCAGGTGTTCCTCGGAGGCGAATCTGACGCCGCTGCGGGTCAGCTTTCCCTTGTGCTCCACGTAGATCATGTCGGGCCCGTTGACCATGATTTCGGTAATGTCCTCGTCATCTAGCAGTCGCTGGAGCGGGCCGTATCCGAGCACGTCATCGCTCACTCCGCGGATCAGCCGCTGGCGTTCCTCCTTGGTGAGAGGAACCTCCTCCTCCTCGACGACCTGGACCAACTCTTCCTGAACAAGCGAGTGAAGCTGTTCCTCGGTGAGTGAGGCGTCAAGAAGACGTGTCCCCAGTCGTTCAAAGAGGATGCCCCCAGCTCGGTCCTTAAGCTTAGCGAGGGCGTCATGTGCCGGCGCAACGGCAGCAGGTGTCTTCAACTGCCGGGAAGGCTTCTCCGCGGGGAGCGCCGCTGGCACGCCGGAATCCGCAATCACAGTTACTCCGCTGTCCAGAGTGTGCGAACGGGCGTCGGAAGTGCCGCCTGGGCCTTTACGGGCCGGGTCTGCCGCCACAACCGATTGCCCTCGGGCGGCCTCAAGGCGCTTAGTCAGGTTCATGGAGTTCCAATCCGGTGTCGTGCACCACGCTTGCGGGTTGGTGTAGGTGTCGGTGCAAACCGCCCCACTAATTTCCGCAGGGCCTTGCTAGCGGGGTCGCGGCCATTGGTGGACAGCAAAGGCGCGCCCTGATTAACGGATAGCCTCACCGTCCGCGATGCGGGAACAACGACATCGACGGCGAGGCCAAGAGTCGTTTCCACATCCCGCAGTGACAGCCCGTCGCGGGGATCGGCCGCGTTCAGCACCAGGTGGCGTTTGGTGGCCGCCATGTCCAGTTCGCGAAGGACATCCAACTCCTTGCGCATGCCCCGCACGCCGGGAACGTCCATGCTGCTGACCATGACAAGATCCGTTGCTTTATCGAGAGCTGCGAGGGTGTGTTCAGAAAGACCCGGGGAGGTATCGATCACGACGAATCGGTAAAGGCCCGCGAGCTGATCTACCAGATGGGCGACCTGGTCCCCGGTCACCTGATCGGCCATGGCCGGCGACTCCGGAGCACACAGCGCGTACAGCCCGCTCGAATGGGCACTGAGAAACGATTTAAGCACCATAGTGTCGCGCCCTGCTGGTCCTTGGACAGCGTCTGTCACCCAGTGCTCGGGCGATATCGTCAGGGCGCTGGCAATGTCACCGAACTGGAGATCCAGGTCGAGGAGCACTGTGCCGTGGGGTGCGGCTCCCGCCAGGCCGACGGCGAGGTTGCTGGCCACAGTGGTCTTTCCAGCGCCGCCCTTCGGCGAAATCACCGCAATCACTCGCCCCCTGCTACCGCTGGCAGAATCGTCACCAGGGAACCCTGCAGCCCGTCGCCTGATGGAGGCACTCCGCGTGGCCCTGTGGAGCAGAGCGCTAACGCTGCTGACATCTGAATCGGGCTCGGCAACATCTCGAATGCCGGCGCGCATTGCAGAGACTACCAGCTCCGGAGTAGGTGGTGCAACAAGCAGGACGGACACTTCAGGCCGCTGGATTTCGAAGTCGCTCGCAAGGCGAAGTGCGTCGTCCAGCGGGACCCCGGGGCCGAGCACAACAACGTCAAGTAGTTCGGGGTCGGGAAGCTGGTTCAGCAGTTCCACCGGCTCGCCAGGAAAAGCCTCTCCGGTCCACGAATGCACTTCCCCTTCGAGAACGCCGGTGGCCGCTGCCCTCAAGCGTTCGTGGTAAGCGGGCACGGTTGTAACTACTGCGTAGCGGCTCACTTGAACAGGTCCTTGGCGGTCAGCTGTCGGGTTCCGGTCTCCGACGCGGTGGAAGGCTCCTTTGACAGCCAGATTGTGCCGAATTCCTGAGCAAATACGACCTTCTCGGCGTCCGCACCGGTGCGGGCCAGAGTAACGATGACGCTCCCTGACGGCACAGGGGCAGCCGTTGGGGAAGCTGTGGCGTCCGCCTTTGTGGGCACGGCGAGCCCTTGGACGCCGGTCACAAGTACCTTGTGGAAGATGAGATGGGTGACCGGCACGCCCGAGTCTCCGGGCTTCAGTGACATGAAAATTCCTACGGTGTCACCGGGCTGGAGCTGACCGCCGACGATGCGCTGCGGCTCCAGCTGGACGGAAATTTCCTGCATTCCTTTCGGAACGGTGACCGCTTCTTCACCCTTGATCGCCGCCGGGTCCAGGAAACGCGATTTGATGAGTTGCTCGCCGGCAACCAGCTCTACAGTAGTGACCTGGTCACCCAGCTCCGCGAGCGAGGTGACAGCATCCTTTGGCCTTACCTTTGCCGGTACGGACTGCCGGCCGACGGAATCAGCCAACGACTTGGCTGGGGTCCCGGCCGGAACTCCCTTGTTCACTACTAGCACTTCGACAGTCTGTGTTCCTGCGAGGGCCCGTTGGTCCGCCCCGGCGACGTACGAGAGGAGAAGGACCGTACCGACCGTCGCCAGGAGAACCGCGACGACACCCGCGATGATTCGGCTTTTCACGGTAAGTGGCTCCTATTGACTGAGGCTGACGAAAAAAGCATTAAGGGCGGGACCGCCCAGCTCCTCGACGCCGAACGACTGCAGGTCTTGAAGAGAGACCAAAGTAATGAACCTTCCCTTGACGCCGGTGCAGTTGTTGCAGTCAGGTGGCTGGTTGAGCTGGTGACTCGGCCAACTGTGGGCCGTCACCCGGAAGGCAGCGAAGCCGTGGATGACATACGTGACGTTGTTGCCTTGGCCGGATTTCTGGTCATATACGGGCAGCAGGATGGTGGTGCCATCTATATTGCAGTTTTGCGGCCCGCTCTTACCTGGTGCGCCGCCGAGGATGGTTTGGTCAATGTCCACGCTCGCCCTGCAGTTCTTCTTCCCGTCTTCATCCAGCCATCCGAAGGCGCCGGGGAGTCTCGTGCCAGCGGCTCCAATGCAAGCGGACGCGCTAGTGATCCAGATTTCGGTGTTTGTCGGAGTCTGATTAAACAGGCACGTGGGCGCGGTGAAGGGAAAAACAGTGGCTTTGGACGGGCTGCCCCACGATGCCTTCGCGCTGGCGACGACACGGGTGGAATCGATTCCTAGGATTGGGGCAAACCAGTGCCGCACAGCCGTGCCGCCGTCACGGGTCACCGTGCTGGTTTGGACAGTCACGGTGTTGCCCGCAATGACAGGTGCAGCGGCCGAACGGGAATCGTTCGCGTTGGCGTTTGCTAGTGTCCGAGCGGTGGCTACGTAGTCACCACACTGGGCGGTGGCGCAGTCCTGTGCAATGGCCAAGGCTGCTGCGTCAGCTCCACTTTGCAGCTGCGCGCGCTCGGCATAGAGCATGCCGATGTCCACAACGATGGCCGACATTCCGAGTAGAACGACCATGAGCAGGGCGGTCATGACGGCAACCGCGCCGTCTTCATGGCCGGTCATCCGCCGCATCGCATGACCGCCCGCCCGGTGAGCGGAATGGAACTTCCGAAAAGGCCCGCCACGAGACGCAGCGAGTACGTCACTGTGACAGTGGCGTCAGTGCTCGTTGTACAGGAACCCGGTGCAACGGCTACTTGGCCGGGCGTCAGCGCGGGCGTTAGACCGGGCGCGTCGGCCACGGCGGTGGCGATGGATAAGTCAGCCTGCTTCTGAATGGCCATCACGCGCGCCGCCTCACGGGCAGCCGCGGTAACCTGCATTTGGGCATTGAACACGCGGCCGAACTCAATGATGCCGAGCAGGAGGAGCAGCAGGAGAGGCACGACCAGGGCGAACTCCACCGCGGCCGCGCCCGATTCATTCCTCCACTGTTTCATGCTCTTGCTTTCTCCTGTAGGTGAGGCAGCGGACCGGCGTGGGACCGCTGCCTCAGCCTCGATGTGATTTTTCTAGGATTCCAGGTGCCGGCGTTCTGCGGTTGGCTAGCCGGCAACCTTCGGCACGATGCCGAGCTGGCCGCCAAGACCACTAAAGAAGGTGCTCAGCTGGGGGCCGAAGACGGTGAGTCCGCCGATCAGCACAACCGCGATGAGGCCGACCATGAGCGCGTATTCAACGGCCGTGGCACCGGTTTCTTCGCGGGTAAGCCGCTGCTTGAGGTTGAGTCCGAGTACGTGGAGGGAAGCGATGAGAGAGACCATGAAATGCTCCTGGATGTGTCAGGTGGCTGGCCCCGTGCCAGCTCTACAAAAAAGTTAGCAAGCCTTTTCACTCGGGAGTACGGATCTTGCAGCTTCCTGCGCCAAGCCTTTCCAGGTTGCGCTATTCCTGTGCTACGTGCGCTGATCCTGCGGCTACCGTGCGCAATTGGTGCGGCTTGATCAGGCGTTCCGGGCAACCAGAAGACCCTCTCGGTGCTGGGTTCCGAGGGGGTTCGTTTTGGTGACCCACTGCGCACTGAACTGAGCGAGTTGGGCCAGCTGGCAGCCGTGCTGCTGCCAGCCGGCCCTACCCCGTGAACAGCGAAATGATGCTCATCACCGTCGGCCCGAGGACCACTATGAACAGGGTGGGAAGGATGAAGAAGATCAGCGGGAACAGCATCTTGACCGGCATCTTCATGGCGTGTTCCTCGGCGCGCTGCTTCCGCTTGATCCGCATGTCCTCGGCTTGGGTTTTCAGAACGCCGGCAATGGCCACACCGTACGCGTCCGCCTGAACCACGGCCCGGATGAAGCTGCGGACGTCGGGCACGTCCACCCGCTCTGCCATGGCGAGGTAGGCCTCCTTGCGGGATCGACCCACCTGGATGTCCTGGAGTGTGCGAATCAGTTCCTCGGCCATCGGGCCGCTCCCGTTGGCGCCGGCCCGGCCCATCGCCGCCTCGAACCCGAGTCCGGCCTGGACGGAGATGAGCATCTGGTCCAGTGACTTGGGCAGCTCAAGCCGGATTGCTTCCCGCCGCCGTTGCGCACGGCTGCGGAGCAGAAGGTCCGGAGTGACGTAACTCAGAACCGTGACGCCGGCCGTCATAAGGAAACTCTGGGCTGACGGGCGCCCCATGAAGAACAAATATCCGACGACGGCGCCGCCGGAGGCCAACAGTGGCTTGATCATGATGATGCGCGCCAGCGGCCAGTCCTTCGGACGTCCCGCCCCGGCCAGCTGCTTGTCCAGCCATCCGAGGTAGCCTTTCGGAATCAGCCGGTGGCTCATGAGCGCCAGCTTTTCGTTGGCGGAGAGCGCCGGCCCCTTCGTCTTCGGCGCCAGGCCAAGATTCGCCCGGATGTTGCGCAGCCCGGCCCTGTCGCCGGTGAACACGAGCCAGGTCATGACGGTAATCGGCGCAATGACAGCGAGGATCGCGGCGTAGGCAAGAGGTTGCATGCTGATCACCTTCCTAGAACTTCGGCTTGACGATGCGGCTAAGCCAGAAGCCGCCGGCGGACAACAGCATCACAGCCGCAGTGATCATGAGATATCCCGGCAGCGTGCTGGTGAATACCCGGGCATACCGCTCGTTGAACATCGTGAGGCCTATGAACATCACGACCGGCAGTCCCATAAGGACCAGGGCAGACATCCTGCCCTCGGCGCTCAGCGCCCGAATCTGACCGCGTACCTGCGTACGGTCCCGAACTGTGTCGCCAAGGTTGTCCAGTACGCCGGCCAGATCACCGCCCACCTCGCGATGGATCTCGATACCCTGCGAGATGGACAGGAAGTCCTCGCTCCTGGTCCGGTTCGCCACACCAGCCAGCGAATCGCCGAGGTCGCGTCCGATTCTGGTTTCGTTGATGATGCGGCCCAGCTCCTCGGACATCGGCGGTTGGCTTTCCTGCGCAGCGGCGTCCACAGCCCGAAGGAGGCTGTGCCCGGCACGAAGGCCGCCCGAGAGCATTTGCAGTGTGTCCGGCACCTGCTGGTCGAACTTCGCCCGGCGGCGTGACGCGAGGACGTTCAGCACCAGATGCAGGGTCACCGGCGTGGTCAAGGCCAGGAACACCGCGGCGAAAGGTCCCCCCAACATGAAACCCGCGACGGCTGCAAGGAGTGTGATTACCCCGCCCATGAGCAGGTAATCACCCGGATCCTTCTTGAGCCCACATGCGTCCAGCCGGTCACGGGTCAGGAGACCAGGCCCGCGTTTCTGGACGCCCTTGTTCAGGGCCCCCACGGCCTGGCCGGTAACCCGACTCAGGATGGACTGCTGCGGCGGGGCACCGGGACGTCGCCGTTCCAAAGGCAGGGCGCGGGGTCTGAGCACGACGACGAAGACCAGGAAGACAGCCAGATACAGCATGGACACTGCCAGCACGAAGAGTCCCGTTTCGCCCGTCATCGTCACAGCCTCCTTTGGTGTGGCACGCCGGACAACGAGGCACCGAACACTGAGGGCGAAATCTCGATGCCGAGTTCGGCGAAGCGGTCAGTGAAACGGGGCCGGACTCCTGTGGGAACAGGCTTTCCCAGGAAGCGCCCGTTGGCGTCCATGCCGGCCGAGTAGTCGAAGACGAAGGCATCCTGCAGTGTCACGATGTCGCCTTCCATGCCTTGAACCTCGGTGATGTGAGTGACCCGACGGGTGCCGTCGCGCAGCCTTGAGATATGCACAATCAGGTTGACCGCCGAGGCAACCTGCTCGCGGATTGCCCTCAGCGGGATATCCATTCCCGCCATCAGGACCAGGGTCTCCAGCCTGGCGATGGCGTCGCGGGGGGAGTTGGCGTGGACCGTGGAAATGGAACCATCATGGCCAGTGTTCATGGCCTGGAGCATGTCCAGGCTTTCGCCGCCGCGCACCTCACCCACAACGATCCGATCCGGACGCATACGGAGGGAATTGCGCACCAGGTCTCGGATGGAAACCTCGCCCTTGCCCTCAATGTTGTGGGGGCGGCTTTCCAATCGAACCACATGATCCTGCTGCAGCTGGAGTTCCACTGCGTCCTCGATCGTCACGATCCTGTCATCTGACGGAATGAATGAGGAGAGAACGTTCAGGAGCGTGGTCTTGCCTGTTCCTGTGCCGCCGGAAACGATGATGTTCATCCGCGCCAGCACGCACGCCTGGAGGAGCTCAGCCATCTCGGGAGAGAGGCTGCCGAGCGAAATCAGGTTCTGGACCGTCAGGGGATCCTTTCCGAACTTCCTGATAGTTAGGGCCGGCCCGTTGACGGCTAGCGGCGGAATGATGGCGTTGACGCGGGAGCCGTCGGCCAGGCGCGCATCCACCAGCGGCGAGGATTCGTCGATGCGCCGCCCCACCTTAGATACGATCCGTTCAATGACCCTGCGCAGCGCGTCATCCGAACTGAACTTGGTGTCCGTCGGATGGATACGGCCCTGGCGTTCCACATAAACCTGGTCGTAGCGGTTGACCATGACCTCGGTGATGGACGGGTCCTCGAGGAACCGCTGGATCGGGCCATGGCCCAGGACGTCGTCGATGATGTCGCGGATGAGCCGCTGCCGTTCGGGTCCCGACAAGGGAACCTGCTCCTCGTCCACGACGCTCTTCAGTTCATCCCGCACAAGCTGATGCAGTTCCTCGTCCTCGAGGGCAGAATCCGTGAGCCGAGTGCCCAGCCGTTCAAAAAGCGTCTGGGTTGCCCGTTCCTTCAGGGCGTTCAGGGCTTCGCTGGCAACCGAAGCGACGGGAGGCATCTCCACGGCGGCCGAGGCGCTCGCCGCCGAGCCGGCAGCCTGCTCCTCGTGTTTCTTACCGAGCGTGGCCGCCGCGGGCTTGCGTTGGAAGACGTCAGCGGGCTGTAGTTTCCCGGGGTCGGTTTTGGCCTCGCCCCGTAGGTGCTGGAACCGGTCTGTGAGGTTCATTCGACTACTGCCCTTCTGTGCAACTTTTTGTGGGGTCTTTCTTCCCAGTTCGGTTTGAAGCGCTCCACCAGCTGGCGGAGCCCCTTTGCCGCAACATCCCGCGCGTTGTCCTGAAGCACCGGAACTCCCTTGTTTGTGGAGTAGGGCAGAGTCTTGGAACGCGGGAGCGCCACGTCCACGGGCGCGCTGATCGTGGCCTCGATGTCCTGCAATGTGAGGCCCGCCCGGCGGTCTGTCATATTCAGCACCACATGCCGTTTCTCCGGCATGAGTCCGAGTTCGGTCAGGATCTGGAACCCGGTCCTCAGGCCGCGGATGCTCGGGATGTCCATTCCGCAGATCCAGACAGCATCTGTGGCCTGTTCCAGCGTTGCCAGCACGTGCTCACCCAGCCCAGGTGCCGTATCAACCACGATGTAGTGGAACTCCTCGCGCAGTTGGCTCAGGAGCCGGCTGACTTGCTCGCCCGAAATCCTGTCCATCTCAATGGGGTTCTTGGGCGCACAGAGGGCGTAGATCCCGGCTGGGTGAACGGTGAGATACGCCTTGAGGACCATCGAGTCCTGGCTGGCGGCGCCCACCACGGCGTCCGTGATGGTGTGTTCCGGGTCCAGCATCAGCCCGCTGGCAACATCGCCGAACTGCAGGTCCAGGTCCACGATCACTACGCCCATGGGGGCGGCCTTGCCAAGACCGACGGCGAGGTTGGTGGCCACCGTGGTCTTGCCCACCCCGCCTTTGGGGGACATGACGGCGATGACCCGCCCGCCCTCGCCGTGGTCGGCGTGCTCGGACGCCCCGGGGGCCAAACCACGACGGCGGCCAGCAGCCGCGAGGCTCGCCCGCTCCAGCAGGACGCGGATGACGTCCGGGTCCGCGTCCGGGTCGAGCAGGTCACGGACTCCGGAACGCATTGCCTGGAGGACTACTTCCTTAGTTTCAGGCACCACCAAGACAACGCTGACTTCGGGATATTGCAGATCCATGACGGACGCCAGTTTCAAGGAGCCGTCAACGGGCACGCCCGGTCCGAGGATCAGCACTTCAGGCGGTTCCCCGACCAGTTGCCGGAGAAAGTCCTGCGGACTCTCGGGCAGGTAGTCGGCCTGGAACACATGCAGCGAGCCGTGCACGCCCGACACTGCCAGCTGGGTCCGGCGTTCGAAGTCGGCGTTCGGGGTGATGAGGACGAAACGGCTCATCGGAACAGCCTTGCCCGGTTCACGACGCCAATGCTGCCTTCCACGGCGCCTGCCGGTTCCTTGGACAGGTAGACCTTGCCGAACTCGGTGGCGAAGATGATCCGCTGGGCGTCGGCGGCGTTGCGTGCGACGGTAATCAGGAACGTGTCGTCAGCAGTGGTCTTCTTCGAGGCCAGCGCGCCTTTGGTGGAATCCACGTCAGAAGTTGCCTCCTGGGCCTTGGCCGCGCTGCCATTGCTGAACTGCGCCGCGGTTACCAGCACCTTGTGGAAGGTCAGCTGAGTCTCCCCGGAACTCGAGGCGGGGTCATCAACGGAAAGGAAGATTCCGACCGAATCGCCTGCAGCCAGAGTGCCGCCGACCACGCGCTCGATAGGAAGCTTGAGGGTGATTTCCTGCAAACCTTGCGGAACCGCCACCCTGGACGGCCCGAGGAGGGACGATGCATCCACCATCCGCGACGACAGCAATTGCTCCCCGGGAACAAGGGCCACGGCCGTGACCCGTTGCCCGAGGTCTGTCAGGTCCGTGACGGCGCCGGACGCGACCGCTGACTTCGGGACATCCTTTTTGACAACTGCGCCCGCCACCTTATCAATGCCGGTTCCGGCCGCAACGGCCTCCTCGACGACGTATACCGACTCCGTTTCCGTCTGGGCCATGGCCCTCTTGTCCGCATTCTGTACGTATGAGACCAGCAGCACGGTACCGATGATGGCGACAAGCAGTGCGGCGATGCCTCCCAGCATTCGAGTTTTCACTTTCAATCCCCTCTGATCCTCATTTGATGAGTTTTACAACTGAATTCTGAAAATAGGGTCCTTCCTCAGAAGACCTGAGGGACCAAGGAATAAACTCGACGTATTGACCGCAAATGCCGCGATCGACTCCCTTTTTGAAAAGCAAGGTGCAGACGGGATCCGCTTTAAGTCCCGCGAGATTATCTGAGTCCTTGACAAAGGACCAGCCGTGGATTTGGACTCGCGCGTATCCGGAAAGATGGAATTTTCCGTCGATCCCGTTGTCTTGCCCGTCCTCAAAAATTGGGAAAAACGCATAGGCGAACTGATTCTTGGAAAAGTCAATCTGCGACCGCCAGGAATCGAGCGTAGGGCCGCAGCTGGGCGGTGTCTTGCTGTTGCCCGGGTTGGAACCAACCCATCCTGTGGCGTCGGCCGCCACGTCGCAGGCGCCAGTATCGTCGAGCCAGCCGAAACCACCCGGAATGTGATGCCCGGAAGGGCTGCCGACACAGGGGCTCTTGCCATGTTCCTTCATCAGGACGGTGACGCCCTTCGGGGCGTAGGCGACGCCGATCTGGCATTGGTCGAAAACCAGCGGGAAGGCACCCGCGGCGGCATCGACGGACCAGGTGGCAGTGGCCTTGGCGCCGACGGTAATTGCCGGCGGATTGGGGAGAGCATTCGCGAAGAGGTTGGCGAGAAAGCTGCCGCTGCCGTTTCGTGTTGTGGTTGTCACTGTGACCTGACCTGGCACTGACGTCGCGTCAACAGCGGCGTCGCTGAGGTGGTCGTTGGCATTGGAATTGGCAAGCGGTCCAGCGACAGCGTCGTCGCAAGAACCGTCAGCACAGGTCCGCGCCACCGCCAGGGCCGCCGCATCCGCTCCGTTCTGAAGTTGTGCCCGTTCGGCGTAGATCTGCCCCACATCCACGGCCAAGGCGCCGGCACCAAGAAGAACGAGCATCAGGATGGCCACGAGGACGCCTGCTGCGCCGCCTTCGCTGCCACTCCTGGAAGCCTTCAGCCGCCGCATCGCATTGCTCCTGTTCCCGTGAGTGTGACCGTTCCACCGAAAATCCCCGTCAGGGTGGCTGCGGGATATGTGATGCCAACTGTCATGTTGTTGCCATCCGTGCAGGTCGCCGGGCTGAAGGTGTACTGAAAGGAGCCTGAACTGAGGCCTGGCGCGCCGGCAGCCGCAGCGAGTTTTGCCGCGGACTGGCTGTTCTCGACCGCCATGGTTCGGGCGGCTTCGCGTGCGGCCTGAGTGACGGAAATTTGGAGGTTATAGGCGTACGAGAATTCAACGACGCCTGCAACCAGGGCCAGGAGCAGCGGCGCCACGAGGGCGAACTCAACGGCCACGGCACCGCGATCTCGCTTCCGGGTTGTGGAACTTGTGCGTATCACTGGATCCCCCCGCATCTTGATGCAGTTGAAAAGTGGACGGTGCGCCGCGTCCGGGTCATGATGAACGCGGCGACACCGAGAGATTCGCGTTGAACCGGTTAGTTTGCCCAGCCAGCGACGGTTGTACCAAGGTCCGTGAACCAGGTGTTGAGGGCGCCGCCAAAAGCGGTGACGCCGCCGATAACAGCGAATGCGATGAAAGCGATGAGCAGTGAATACTCGGTTGCTGTGGCGCCTTTTTCTGATGCCAGACGGTCCTTGATTCCGGAAACGAAGGCAAGAAACGAGACCATGAGAGTAGTCATTGTAATTTCCTTAAATTTGGTGGAATAAATGCTTCGAATTCCAGCCTCCCCCATACCGCGAAAGGGCTGGTGTTTCGATAGCTAAAGAATCCACCCGGAACACGCCGGCAACAATGCGTAGCTCTACCCGACTTTCCCCCCAGGGAAATGAGTATTCCCCCCGAGCCGGTACTCAGATTAGGAAAACTCCAAGCACGCAGCTACTCGAATCATCAAGAAATCATCAAGGAAACCGTAGGAAATTTAACCATTAACCAGCGCATACCGGCTTTTAGGATGCCAATAAAACAGTGCCCAAGGCGGCAGCCAGCATCGAAGGGCCAAAAGCGACCTCGGAGCGCAAATTGGCGTGTTTCAGCCTAATCAAAACGACGGACAAAATACCGCCCAATACAAAGCCGAGTGCTCCACCGTAGAAAAGCTGGCTCCAGCCCAAGTGACCCAAGTAGAGACCCACTGGAGCCGCGAGCTTGACGTCCCCCATGCCGATGCCATTAGGCGAAATCAGGGCCAGAATCAGGAAAACAACGAACAGGATGGCGGCCCCGGCCGTTGCGCGGAGCAGTTCGGCCCACTCCGCCGTGGCCGTGCTGCTGAGAACGAAGAGTGCCAGGCCGGCCACCAGCAGCGTGAGCACGAGGGGGTTCGGCAGCAGATGGTGCGCCAGGTCAATGCGGGCCAGCTGCACGCCGAGGACGGCCAGCAGCAGAAAGGCTGGCAGTGCCCATTCCATTCCAAACCGCAGCGCAAGGGTGCCGCACAGCACTCCGGTAAGTGCCGCCGTCGTAATTCTTGTCCGCGCACCCGGCAGGCCGCCGAGGCGGGGGAGGGTGCGGGCGATGAGGAGTTCAGCAAGCGGGCTCAGTAGAATGCCAAGGAGTCCTATGGCCACTGCAAAGAGCGGCTCTGAAAAGAGCGGCCCGGTGCTGGCGGCGATACCTGCTGACGACACGTGGACTCCTGGCTGGAAGGGCCCGGCGCTGGCGCAGGACTCCTAGCCCCTCGCCACCGGATACCCCATTTTGACCCGGGCCTGCGGTTGGCGCTATTCTTGGTAGTCGTTGTGCGTGTCCTTTCTCGATGATGCGTGCCCGCTTGGGGATCCAGTTGCAGGATCGCTACCCGACGGGCATTTTCGGGACTAGGGGATAACTGGTCCATAGAGCCCTCACCTCTGTTCCGGTCGCGCATAGATAGTAGGCGCACCCCGTGTGACGCCTAAAACAAGAACGCCAGAACAAGAACGAGGCAAACACCGTGCGTACGTACACCCCGAAGCCCGGCGATATCAACCGCCAGTGGCACGTCATTGACGCCACCGACGTTGTCCTGGGTCGTCTTGCCAGCCAGACCGCAACACTGCTGCGCGGAAAGCACAAGCCGACCTTTGCGTCCCACATGGACATGGGCGACTTCGTCATCATTATCAACGCTGAAAAGGTTGCCCTCACCGGCGCCAAGCTGGAGCAGAAGCGCGCATACCGCCACTCCGGCTACCCGGGCGGCCTGACCTCCGTCAACTACGCGGAACTGCTGGAGTCCAACCCGGTCCGCGCCGTTGAGAAGGCCATCAAGGGCATGCTCCCCAAGAACTCCCTCGCTGCCCAGCAGCTGAGCAAGCTGAAGGTCTACCGTGGCGCCGAGCACCCCCACGCAGCCCAGCAGCCCAAGACTTTCGAAATCACCCAGGTCGCCCAGTAGTCCTGGCCACCAACACTTTTATCTACAAGGAGAACCGTGGCTCAGAACGATGAACTGACCACCGAAGCCGTTGAGGCTGAGGAAAACCTGACCAGCTACACCTCGGAAAGCAGCGCTGCTGAAGCTGCTCCGAAGAAGGAGCGCCCGGCACTGACCGTTGCCGGCGCAGCTGTTGGCCGCCGCAAGGAAGCCGTTGCACGCGTTCGCGTTGTGCCGGGCTCCGGCAAGTGGACCATCAACGGCCGCGAGCTGGACAACTACTTCCCGAACAAGCTGCACCAGCAGGACGTCAACGAGCCCTTCAAGATCCTGGATCTCGAAGGCGCCTACGACGTCATCGCCCGCATCCACGGCGGTGGCCCCTCCGGCCAGGCCGGTGCACTGCGCCTCGGCATCGCCCGTTCACTGAACGAGATCGACGTCGAGAACAACCGCGCCACCCTGAAGAAGGCCGGCTACCTCACCCGTGACGCCCGCGTCATCGAGCGTAAGAAGGCCGGTCTCAAGAAGGCACGCAAGGCTCAGCAGTACTCCAAGCGCTAAATCGCGCTTACCCGGGGTGGGGCCGCTGGTGCGGCCGAACCCTGGACTTCAGAAGCCCGTTCCGTCATTTGGCGGGGCGGGCTTCTGCCGTTAACCCCGGTTACAGTGCAGGCAAAGCCGGTGAGCAGGGGAAACGTCCGCAGTGTCTGTCACGGACGCCCGGCAGGGCGGTTCAAGGCAGGGAGACGGACCCAGATCGTCTAAACTTGACCCGATGTCTACATTATTTGGAACAGACGGTGTCCGGGGCCTGGCGAATGGCCTGCTGACTGCCGAGCTCGCATTGCAGCTGGCCCAGGCCGCCGCCGTCGTGCTTGGCCATGAACGCACCAGCGAAGGTGCACGGCCGCGCGCCGTGGTTGCCAGGGATCCGCGCGCAAGCGGCGAATTCATTGCCGCGGCTGTGGAGGCCGGGCTTTCCAGCTCCGGGATTGACGTCTACGACGCCGGCGTCCTGCCCACTCCCGCCGCCGCCTACCTCGTGGCAGACCTGAACGCCGACTTCGGCGTCATGATCTCCGCCTCGCACAACCCCGCTCCCGACAACGGGATCAAGTTTTTCGCCCGCGGCGGCCAGAAACTCCCCGACGAGGTGGAGGACGCCATCGAAGCCCAGATGGGCAAGGAGCCCGTCCGCCCGGTGGGCGGCGAGGTGGGCCGCATCCAGCGCTTCTCCGACGCCGAGGACCGCTACATTGTCCACCTCCTGGGAACCCTCCCGCACGACCTCAACGGCCTCAAGGTGGTCCTTGACTGCGCACACGGCGCCGCGAGCGGCTGTTCCCCCCAGGTCTTCAAGGACGCCGGTGCTGACGTCGTCGTGATCGGTGCAGAACCGGACGGCCTGAACATCAACGAAGGCGTGGGCTCCACGCACCTCGGCCCGCTCAAGGCGGCTGTGGTGGAGCATGGTGCCGACCTCGGCATTGCCCACGACGGCGACGCCGACCGCTGCCTGGCCGTGGACCACGAGGGCAACGAAGTGGACGGCGACCAGATCATGGCCATCCTCGCCGTCGCCCTCAAGAAGGCCGGCAAGCTCGCAGACAACGTCCTCGTCGCCACCGTGATGAGCAACCTCGGCCTCAAGATCGCCCTCCGTGACGCTGGCATCGCCATCCGCGAGACGGGCGTGGGGGACCGGTACGTTCTCGAACAAATGCGCGACGGCGGCTACAACCTGGGCGGCGAACAGTCCGGTCACGTGATCCTCGCCGACTATGCCACCACTGGCGACGGCGTGCTGACCGGCCTGCAGCTGGCAGCACAGGTGGCCCTGACCGGCCGCCCGCTCAAGGAGCTCGCCACCATTATGACCAAGCTGCCCCAGGTCCTCATCAACGTGAAGGACGTGGACCGGAGCCGGGTGGGCGGCGACGAGACCCTGGCCGCAGCCGTCAAGGCAGCAGAGGCCGAGCTGGGCGACACCGGCCGCGTGCTCCTGCGCCCGTCCGGCACGGAGCCCGTTGTCCGCGTCATGGTGGAGGCGGGCGACCAGCAGACCGCACAGGTCATCGCCGAACGCCTCGCCCAAGTTGTGAAGACCCAGCTGGCGCTGGCGCTCGTCGGCGACTGAGATTTCGCCCCAACGCCAATAGCAGCCCGCCTCCATGATTGAATAAGTCAGTCGGAGGCGGGCTGCATTAATTCTGGCGTTATGGGCCCGGTGCTAGTTGGCTGCCTGGTCCTGGTTCTGGTTCTGGTTCTGCAGGGCGTCGCGGATCTCCTTCAGCAGGGCGATCTGCGGATCCTCGGCTGCTTCCTTCTTCGTGTCCTGCCCGATGCCCAGCTTGCGGTTGCGGTGCTCGATCAGTTTGTTCATCGGGGCGACGATGACGAAGTAGAGAGCCGAGGCAACCAGCAGGAAGTTGACCACCGCCGTGAGCAGCACGCCGAACCGGACGTCGCCGAACGCCAGGAAATTGTCAAAGTTCGGCTCTCCGACCAGCACCGAGATCAGCGGCATCAGGACGCTCTTGACCAGCGCATCCACCACCGCGCTGAATGCCGATCCGATGACCACTGCCACGGCCAGGTCGATGACGTTTCCCTTGAGAATGAACTTCTTGAATCCACTAAGCATGCCAACTAAACTACCGCACCACGTTTACGGGACGTTGACTGGCCGGTGCTTCAGAGGTAGCCGGGGGCGGAAGCGAGGCCGAAATACTGCTCCAGGGTGGCGATGCCGCGCTTCCGCATGTCCGTGGCCGCCTCCACACCTACGTACCGCAGGTGCCACGATTCGTAGAAGTACCCTGTGATGGTGTGCTGCATCCACGGATACCTCACCACGAAGCCGAAGCGGTGCGCGTTGGCCTTGGCCCAGACGGCGGCCGGCTGCTCGGCGAAGCAGGGCTGGAAGCTGCACGCGCCGCCGCCGTCGCCGATGTCGAACGACCAGCCCGTCTGGTGCTCTGAGTAACCCGGCCGCGCCGAGGCGGTGTCCGCCGCGGCCCGCCCCTGGGAGCTCACCCAGCCGTTGTACGTGACCACCTGCGTCGCGTACGAGCGGTAGCCGCTCGCCAGCGTAATGTTCACGCCGTCCGCCGCAGCCGCGGCGAACATCCGTTCTGCGGCAGCCGCCGTCGTGCTGTTCAGCTGCGCCGCCTCGCCGGTGACGGCGAGGGCGACGCGCGGCTGAACGAGATCGGCGGGAACGTAGTTGGCCGGTTTGAGCGGGCGGTGCTTATTGACAATCACCCAGGGACTGGCTGGATCGGTCAATGAGAACTGCCTGGGCAGGCGTGACGCGGCCGACGGCGAGGCTGCCGCCGCCGTCGTGGACGGCGTCGCCGAAGCTGACGGTGACTTTGGGGGGCCGGCCGATGCCGAAGCAGCCGCCGACGGCGACGCAGAGTTGCTGGCGGACGCAGAGCCGGACGCCGCCGGAGAGCCGGCGGAATCTGCGTGGGGGCCCGGGCCGGCACTCGACGATCCGGCTTTAGAAGCCTCCGGTGCAGGGCCAGGGGTGCAGGCAGCCAGAGCCGATAATCCGGCACCGGTCATCAAGAGGCGTGCAACCGCGCGGCGGGTGGGCTGTGCCCGAAAGGGGGGCCCGGCGTCGGCCGACGGCTCGGGAGAGCAGTTGCTGCACATGCGTGCTAGACCTTCCTCAGCAGCATCCTGCGGACGGAGTGGTCCGATTCCTTGGTGAGCACCAGCTGCGCCCGGCCACGGGTGGGCAGCACGTTCTCTTCCAGGTTCGGTTCGTTGATGCGCTTCCAGATATCGCGGGCGGTCGCCTCGGCCTCGGCATCGGACAGCGTGGCATACCGGTGGAAGTACGACTCCGGCTGCGCGAAGGCGGTGGAACGGAGTTTGCGGAACCGGTCCACGTACCATTCCTCGATGTATGACGTTTTGGCGTCCACATAGATCGAAAAGTCGAAGAAGTCGCTCAGCGCCAGCCCCTGGCGGCCGTCGTGCCGCGGCCGCGCGGGAGCGAGCACGTTCAGGCCCTCGACAATGAGGACGTCCGGCCGCCGGACCACGACTTCCTTTCCGGGGACGATGTCATAGGTGACGTGCGAGTACCAGGGTGCCCGCACCTCCTCTGCGCCGCCCTTGATCTCGCTCACGAAGCGCAGCAGCGCGCGGCGGTCGTAGGACTCCGGGAAACCCTTCCGGTCCAGCAGCTGCCGGCGTTTGAGTTCGGCCAGGGGATAGAGGAAACCGTCGGTGGTGATGAGCTCGACGTTCGGCGTGCCCGGCCAGCGCCGCAGCATCTCGCGGAGGACACGGGCGATGGTGGACTTGCCCACTGCCACGGAACCCGCGACGCCGATCACGAACGGGGTGCGCTGGGTCTGCTCGCCAAGGAAAGTTGTGGTGGCCGCATGCAGCTGGCCGGCGGCTTCCACGTACAGGTGCAGCAGCCGGGACAGGGGCAGGTAGACCTCGCGCACCTCGCTGATGTCCAGGGGGTCACCGAGACCGCGAAGGCGCAGCACGTCCTCTTCGTTAAGGGGCTGCTCCATCTGGGCCGAAAGCCGGGACCAGGTCTGCCGGTCCAGCTCCACGAACGGGGAAACACCCTCTCCGTTCGCTTCGTTGCGTTGCAAAGTCACCTTAGAGATTCTGCCCCTCCCGGCGCCGAGAGCGAAATGCGAGCCATTCTTGAGTGAATCTTGACCTTATGCGTTACCCGTTCCTGATCCTGCCGCGGGACCGTTCAGTGAAGAAGGAGAACCGCAGCAGATTTGAAGGGTCTCAACATGGGAAAGGCAGTCCTACCGCAGGTGCCGCAGCCGACTGGCCGCGACTTCGGCGGCAGGCGCGGCGGGGGAGCGGCCCCCGGATCGTCGAAATCCGCCGCCGCAAACGGTTCGCCGCGGCCCGGCGCTGGGCGAACTTTGCAGTCCTCATGATCCTCCTCTTCGCCGCGCTCGGCCTCGTGGTCATTCCCCAGGCCACCGGGTCCCAGACGTACACCGTGCCCACAAGCTCCATGGCGCCGACGTATTCCGCCGGCACGTTCATCGTGGTGAAACCCACCGCCTTGAGCCAGCTGAAGTACGGGGACATCGTCACGTACCAGCCCATGCCGGACAGCCCCGAGGTTCGCACGCAACGGATTGTGGGCTTCGGTGCCCTGCAGGACGGCGAGAGAACCCTGGTCACCAGGGGCGACCAGCCCGGCGCCAACGATCCGGAGCGCGTCCGCGCCCGACAAATTAAAGGCAAGCCGCTGTATGCGATCCCGCTGGTTGGCTACCTCACCAGCGCCGTCGGTGGCGCGGACCGCGAGCAGTGGATGATGGTTGCAGCGGCCGGACTGGTTGGCCAGTCCGTGCTGCTCATCGTCCTGAGCGTCCGCCGGCGACGGCGGGCAGGATGACGTAAGGGGAGGGACTTCTCCGGAAAGCCGGTTAGGCTTATACCCATGTGTGGAATCGTGGGTTATGTTGGCCGTTCGTCGGGCCAGGCTGTTGCCGGGCATGGCGCGTTGGATGTTGT
This sequence comes from Arthrobacter sp. OAP107, assembly GCF_040546765.1. NCBI lineage: Bacteria > Bacillati > Actinomycetota > Actinomycetes > Micrococcales > Micrococcaceae > Arthrobacter > Arthrobacter sp. OAP107. The sequence continues at coordinate 1,239,996 of NZ_JBEPOK010000001.1, forward strand.
TCTTGAGGGTCTGCGCCGTCTGGAGTACCGGGGTTATGACTCGGCCGGTGTTGCGGTGGTGGCTGACGGGGAGATTTCTTCGCGGAAGAAGTCCGGGAAGCTGAGCAACCTGCTGGCTGAGCTGGAGGAGCGGCCGTTGCCGGCGTCGCTGACCGGTATCGGGCACACGCGGTGGGCCACGCATGGTGGTCCGACGGATCAGAACGCGCACCCGCATCTGTCTGATGGCGGGAAGCTTGCGGTGATCCATAACGGCATCATTGAAAACTTTGCTGAGCTGAAGCAGGAGCTGCTGGCTCAGGGTGTTGAATTCGCCTCGCAGACGGACACCGAGGTGGCCGCGGCGCTGCTGGGTGATATTTTCCGGAACAAGCTGGGCGGGGACGTTTCCGACGGCGGCCTGACCCGGGCCATGGAACTGGCCTGCCAGCGGCTCGAGGGTGCGTTCACGCTCCTGGCGGTGCACGCCGACCAGCCTGACGTGGTGGTCGCGGCGCGCCGGAACTCTCCGCTGGTGGTGGGTCTGGGCGAGGGTGAGAATTTCCTGGGTTCGGACGTGTCCGGGTTCATTGACTACACCCGCCGCGCGGTGGAGCTGGGCCAGGACCAGATCGTGACGATCACGGCCGACACGGTGAACATCACGGACTTCTTCGGTGCCCCGGCGCAGGGCAAGGAGTACGTGGTGGACTGGGATCCGGCCTCGGCGGAAAAGGGCGGCTTCTCCTCGTTCATGGAGAAGGAAATCAATGACCAGCCTGACGCGGTGGCGCAGACCCTGCTGGGCCGTTCGGACCTGAATGGCAACCTGACCCTGGATGAGCTGCGGATTGATCCGGAGCTGTTGAAGAAGGTGAATAAGATCATCGTGCTGGCCTGTGGCACGGCCGCGTACGCGGGCCTGGTGGCGAAGTACGCGATCGAGAACTGGTGCCGGATTCCCACCGAGGTGGAGCTCGCCCACGAGTTCCGGTACCGGGACCCGATCGTGGATGAGAACACCCTGGTGGTGTCCATCAGCCAGTCCGGCGAGACGATGGACACGCTGATGGCCGTGAGGTATGCCCGGGAGCAGGGCGCGAAGACGGTGTCGATCTGCAACACTAACGGCTCGACCATTCCGCGGGAATCCGACGCCGTGCTGTACACGCACGCCGGTCCGGAGATCGCGGTGGCGTCCACGAAGGCGTTCCTGGCCCAGATCACCGCGGCGTACCTGCTGGGCCTGTACCTGGCGCAGCTGCGCGGGAACATTTTCTCCGGGCAGATCAAGGACGTGCTGGCGGACCTGGGCAAGATCCCGGCGAAGATCCAGGAGATCCTGGACTCGGCCGGGGAACTGCGCGAGCTGGCCCGGAGCATGAAGGACGAGAAGTCCGTGCTGTTCCTGGGCCGCCATGTGGGCTACCCGGTCGCTTTGGAGGGTGCGCTGAAGCTGAAGGAAATCGCGTACATCCACGCCGAGGGCTTCGCCGCCGGTGAGCTCAAGCACGGCCCGATCGCGCTGATCGACGAGGGCCAGCCGGTGTTCGTGGTGGTCCCGTCCCCGCGCGGGCGTAACTCGCTGCACGCGAAGGTGGTGTCCAACATCCAGGAGATCCGGGCCCGTGGTGCGCGCACCCTGGTGATCGCCGAGGAAGGCGACCAAGCGGTCCGGGACTACGCCGAGTATGTCTTCTACGTCCCGGAGACCCCGACGCTGCTGATGCCGCTGCTGACCACCGTTCCGCTGCAGATCTTCGCGTGCGAGCTTGCCGCCGCCAAGGGCTACGACGTGGACCAGCCGCGCAACCTGGCCAAGAGCGTCACAGTAGAGTAACCCGATGATTGTTGGCATTGGCGTAGACGTAGTGGACATCGAGCGCTTCGGACGGCAGTTGGAGCGCACCCCCGGACTGCGGGACCGGCTTTTTGTGCCGGCTGAACGGGAACTGAACACCCGCTCGCTGGCGGCGCGTTTTGCCGCCAAGGAAGCCGTGGCCAAGGTCCTGGGCGCGCCCGCCGGCATGAACTGGCAGGACTGCTGGATCGGACTGGACCAGAACGGCCCCACCATCCAGGTCAAAGGAACGGTGCTTGCTGTGGCCGACGCCAAGGGCGTCAAACGGTGGCACCTCTCGATGAGCCACGACGGCGGCATTGCCACGGCCACCGTCCTGGCCGAGGGCTGACCCCGGCCGGACTGACTCCATGATCAGCGCCTATACCGGAACCCAGATCAGGGAAGCTGAAAAGCCCCTGCTGGATTCAGGTATGGGCGCTGTTCTCATGCAGCGGGCAGCACGCGGTATGGCCGGCGCCGTCATCGCGGAGCTGCGCCGCCGCGGACGCCGCCTGTACGGCGCCGGCGTCGCCGTCCTGGTAGGCAAGGGCAACAACGGCGGCGACGGCCTCTTCGCCGCCGCGCACCTCACCGGCCGGGGAATGCGTACGACGGCGGTGCTCGCCTCTGACACTGCCCACCCGGACGGTCTGGCCGCGTTTCGGCGCGCCGGCGGCAGGGTACTGACGCTGACCGACGCGACCGCCGGAGAGCTGACAGCGCTGGCCGGCAGGGCCGACGTCGTAATTGACGCTTTGCTCGGAACCGGCGCCCAAGGCGGGCTCAGGGGAGCCACGGCGGAACTCGTGGCCCAGCTTGCCGGCAGTACGCACGGCCTCGTGGTGGCGTGCGACGTGCCCAGCGGCGTGGACGCCGACACCGGCGAGGCCGGCGGCCCCGTGCTGCCCGCGGACATCACCGTCACCTTCGGCGGGGCCAAGGCCGGCCTGCTGGCGGATCCCGGGGCGGATTTCGCCGGGCGGGTGGTGGTGGTTCCGATCGGCATCGAGGACTCGCTCCCGTGGCCCGCCCTGCGCCGACTGGAGACCGCCGACCTGGCCACCCTGCTCCCGCGGCCTGCACGGCGAGCCCACAAGTATTCGCGGGGCGTCCTCGGGGTGGTGGCCGGATCACCGGCCTACCCGGGCGCCGCCGTGCTCGCCTGCCGCGGGGCGCTGGCCGCCGGCGTCGGGATGGTCCGCTACGTCGGGCCGCCCGAGGTGGCCGACCTCATCCGCCACAGCTGCCCCGAGGTGGTCTGCAGCACCGGCACCGTGGCAGAGACCCACGTCCAGGCCTGGCTCGTCGGCTCGGGGATGGACGGCAAGGACGAGGAAGAGATGCAGCGCGTCCGGGACGCCGTCGACTCCGGACTGCCCACCGTGGCCGACGCCGGCGCCCTGCCCGTGCTGCCGGACGTGCTGGCCCCGCAGGTAGTGCTCACGCCGCACGCCGGGGAGCTGGCCGCCCTGCTGCAACGCCTCGGCGCCGACCTGGACCGCGAGGCCGTCGAAGCCTCCACCCTCGCTGCCGTGCGCCGCGCCGCCGGGCTGACCGAGGCCACGGTGCTGCTGAAGGGCGCCAGCACTCTGGTGGCCTCGCCCTACCAGGATTTCTACAGCCAGTCCGAGGGAACGCCCTGGCTGGCCACCGCCGGAAGCGGTGATGTGCTGTCCGGAATCATCGGTGCGCTGCTCGCCCAGGTGGGGTCCGACGTCGGACGTTTCCGGGCGGCGAGCATCGATCCGGACGAACGCTGGGCGGCCATTGCCGCGATGGGGGCGAGCCTGCACGGCCTCGCCGGAGCGGCGGCTGCGGCGGGCGGCCCGCTGACAGCGGGGCGGATATCCGACGCCCTACCCGAAATATGGGGTAAAGTCAGCACGCTTAGTAATTAGCCGTGGGTCGCGTAATAGTCACACCCACCCGCTACGGTAAGACCAAGTTACCTGCAGGTAGTGCGCGAGAACCTGCAGAACGCAGTGTTGGACGAGGTATAGGAGCACGAATGGAAATCTGGCCCGGATCGGCTTACCCGCTGGGAGCCACATTTGACGGCACGGGAACCAATTTCGCATTGTTCAGCGAGCACGCAGACAAGGTGGAACTCTGTCTCTTCGACGACGAGGGGACCGAAACCCGCGTGACGCTCCGCGAAGTCGACGGCTACGTGTGGCACTGCTACCTGCCGCAGATCCAGCCCGGGCAGAAGTACGGCTACCGCGTGCACGGACCCTACGACCCCGCCAAGGGCCAGCGCTTCAACGCCAACAAGCTGCTCCTTGACCCCTACGCCAAGGCAGTCTCCGGCCAGATCGACTGGGATCCGGCCCTTTTCTCCTACAACATGGGCGACCCCTCATCCAAGAACGACGCCGACTCCGCGCCGCACATGATGATGGGCGTGGTCATCAACCCGTTCTTCGACTGGGACAACGACCAGAACCTGCGCATCCCGTACCACAAGTCGGTCATCTACGAGGCGCACGTCAGGGGGCTCACCGAGCTGCACCCGGAAATCCCCGAGGAACAGCGCGGCACGTACGCCGGCGTGGCACACCCGGCCGTGATCTCGCACCTGCAGAAGCTGGGTGTCACCGCGATCGAGCTGATGCCGGTGCACCAGTTCGTCAACGACGGCACCCTGCAGGAGAAGGGCCTGAGCAATTACTGGGGCTATAACACCATCGGCTTCTTCGCTCCGCAGAACACCTACAGCTCCACCGGCGACACGGGCCAGCAGGTGCAGGACTTCAAGGCGATGGTCCGCTCGCTGCACCGCGCCGGCATCGAGGTCATCCTCGACGTCGTCTACAACCACACGGCCGAAGGCAACCACCTCGGGCCCACCCTGAGCTTCAAAGGCATCGACAACGAGGCCTACTACCGCCTGGTGGAGGACGACAAGCAGTACTACATGGACTACACGGGTACCGGCAACACCCTGAACGTCCGCCAGCCGCACTCCCTGCAGCTGCTCATGGACTCGCTGCGCTACTGGGTCACCGAGATGCATGTGGACGGGTTCCGCTTTGACCTCGCCGCCGCGCTGGCCCGGGAGTTTTACGACGTCGACAGGCTCTCCACGTTCTTCGAACTCATCCAGCAGGATCCCGTGGTGTCCCAGGTCAAGCTCATCGCCGAGCCGTGGGACGTCGGGCCCGGCGGCTACCAGGTGGGCAACTTCCCGCCGCAGTGGACCGAGTGGAACGGAAAGTACCGCGACACCGTGCGCGACTTCTGGCGCGGCGAACCTGCCACGCTCGGCGAGTTCGCCTCGCGCATCACCGGCTCGGCCGACCTCTACGAGCACTCCGGCCGCCGCCCGGTGGCCTCGATCAACTTCGTCACCGCACACGACGGCTTCACGCTGCGCGACCTGGTGTCCTACAACGAGAAGCACAACGACGCCAACGGCGAGGACAACAAGGACGGTGAATCCCACAACCGCTCCTGGAACTGCGGCGTCGAGGGGCCCTCGGACGATCCCAAGGTCCTGGCGCTCCGGGCCCGGCAGCAGCGCAACTTCATCGCCACCATGCTGCTCTCCCAGGGCGTGCCGATGATCCTGCACGGCGACGAACTCGGCCGCACCCAGCAGGGCAACAACAACGGCTACTGCCAGGACTCCGAACTGACCTGGGTGAACTGGGACAGCGTGGACCAGCCGCTCATCGAATTCACCGCGGCCGTCAACTCGCTGCGCGCCAAGCACCCCACATTCCGGCGCAGCCGCTTCTTCGACGGCCGGCCGGTACGGCGGGGCGAGGGCGAGCGGCTGCCGGACATCGTATGGCTCGACCCCGACGGCAACCTCATGCAGCCGGAGGACTGGGACAGCGGCTTCGGCCGTTCGGTGGGCATGTTCCTCAACGGCGACGGCATCCAGGGCCACGATGACCGTGGCCGCCGGATCACCGACGTGAACTTCCTGCTGTACTTCAACGCGCACGACGGCGACGTTGAGTTCACGCTGCCGCCGGACGAATACGCGCCGGCGTGGGACGTCATCATCGACACCGCCGGTGAAGGGGCCGACTCCAAACCCGCGGACGCCGGAACCATCCTGTCCGTTGCGGCCAAGTCGCTGGTTGTTCTTCGCGCCCACAGCGCACCGGAGGAGGAGCCCGACCATTCCGTGGCTGCGTCGCTGGCTGCACTGACGCAGACCGCCACCGCCGAGACCGCGGCGCTCACCGCCCCTGCCATTCCCGAGCCGGCCAAGACGAAGAAGCCGGCAGATCCGCCCGCCGAACCGGCCACTGACCCGGCCGATCCGCCGGCTGCGGAGCCGGCGCCGGAACAGGCCACTGACCCGGCCGATCCGCCGGCTGCGGAGCCTTCGAAGTCCGCAGCGGAACCTGGTGCGGAGCCTGCGAAGGACCCGGAGGAGCAGCCCGCGGAAAAGCCGGGGCGCAAGCCTGCCGGAAGGCGCGGCGGCCACTTGAGGGCGGTCAAGCCCGCCGGGGAGGACGCATGAGAACGCCAGTCTCCACGTACAGGCTGCAGATCAGGAAGGGATTCACGCTCTTTGACGCGGCCGACACCGTCCCGTACCTGCACTCGCTCGGCGTTGACTGGGTTTACCTTTCTCCGGTCCTGACTGCCGAGCAGGGCTCCGACCACGGGTACGACGTCACCAATCCCTCCGCCGTCGACCCCGAGCGCGGCGGCCCGGAGGGCCTCGCGGCGGTTTCCAAGGCGGCCCGCGCCGCGGGCATGGGCGTGCTGATCGATATCGTGCCCAACCACGTCGGCGTCGCCACGCCGGTGCAGAACCCCTGGTGGTGGTCGCTGCTCAAGGAGGGGCGCAAGTCCCGCTACGCGGAGGCGTTCGACGTCGATTGGGACCTTGCCGGGGGGCGAATCCGGCTGCCGGTCCTCGGCAGCGACGGTGACCTCGACCAGCTCGAAATCAAGGACGGGGAGCTGCGGTACTACGACCACCGCTTCCCGCTCGCCGAGGGCACCTACACCGAGGGTGATGCCCCGCGGGACGTCCACGCCCGGCAGCACTACGAGCTCATCGGCTGGCGGCGTGCGGACAACGAGCTGAACTACCGCCGCTTCTTCGCGGTGAACACGCTCGCCGGCGTCCGTGTGGAAATCCCCGCCGTCTTCGACGAGGCACACCAGGAGGTGGTGCGCTGGTTCCGCGAGGACCTTGCGGACGGTCTGCGGATCGACCACCCGGACGGCCTCGCCGACCCCGAGGGGTACCTGAGGCGGCTCCGGGACGTCACCGGCGGCGCCTACCTGCTGATCGAAAAGATCCTGGAGCCGGGGGAGCAGCTGCCGCCGAGCTTCGAGTGTGAAGGCACCACGGGCTACGACGCCCTCGCCGACGTAGACCGGGTTCTCGTGGACCCGCGCGGCCAGGAACCGCTCGACCGGCTGGACGCGTCCCTGCGTGGCGGCGAGCCCGCCGACTACCAGGACATGATCCGCGGAACCAAGCGCCGGATCACTGACGGCATCCTGCACTCGGAGATCCTGCGGCTGGCAAGGCTGGTTCCGGGCGACGCCGGCGTTTCGATAGACGCCGGAGCCGACGCCCTCGCCGAAATCATCGCCGCCTTCCCGATTTACCGCACCTACCTGCCGGAGGGCGCCGAGGTCCTGAAGGAGGCGTGCGAGCTTGCCGCGCGCAGGCGGCCGGAACTCGACCAAGCCATCCAGGCCCTGCAGCCGCTGCTGCTGGACACGGACCTGGAGCTTGCCCGGCGCTTCCAGCAGACCTCGGGAATGGTCATGGCCAAGGGCGTGGAGGACACAGCGTTCTTCCGCTACAACCGCCTGGGCACCCTCACGGAAGTGGGCGCCGACCCCACCGAATTCGCCGTGGAGCCGGACGAGTTCCACGCCCGGCTGGCACGCCGGCAGTCCGAGCTTCCGCTGTCCATGACGACGCTCAGCACGCACGACACCAAACGCAGTGAGGACACCCGGGCAAGGATTACGGTCATTTCCGAGGTTGCGGGCGAATGGGAGAAGGCCCTGGACCGGCTGCGCGAACTGGCCCCGCTGCCGGACGGCCCGCTGTCCGCGCTGCTGTGGCAGGCCATTGCCGGCGCCTGGCCCGCAAGCCGGGAACGCCTGCAGTACTACGCGCTGAAGGCCGCGCGCGAAGCCGGGAACTCGACCAACTGGACCGATCCGGCCCCCGCGTTCGAGGAGAAGCTGAAAGCCGCCGTCGACGCCGTGTTCGACAATCCCGCCGTGCAGGCCGAGGTGGAAGCCCTCATCGGGCTCCTGGAGCCGTACGGCGCCTCGAACTCCCTCGCCGCCAAGCTCGTGCAGCTGAGCATGCCCGGCGTTCCGGACGTGTACCAGGGCACGGAGTTCTGGGACCGGTCGCTGACGGACCCGGACAACCGGCGGCCGTTCAGCTTCGATAACCGCCGCGCCGCGCTGGAGCAGCTGGATGCCGGCGAGCTTCCCCCGTCATTTACCGATGAGCGGACGAAGCTGCTGGTGACGTCGCGCGCGCTGCGGCTGCGCCGGGACCGGCCGGAGCTGTTCACCGGGTACCGTCCGGTCCGGGCCAGCGGGCCCGCCGCCGGGCACCTGCTCGCGTTCGACCGGGGCACCCCGGCGGCGCCGGGTGCATTGACCCTGGCCACCCGGCTTCCCTACGGGCTGGAACAGTCGGGCGGGTGGCGGGACACCGCCGTCGAACTTAAGACCGCCATGAAAGACGAATTGACTGGTGCCGGCTTTGGACCGGGGACAGTGAAGATCGCCGACATCTTCCGGTCGTTCCCCGTTGCGCTGCTGGTGCCGCCGACAGCAGTGACGCAGACAGGAGGAGAATCATGACGCACACCTACCCCCGCGAAGCCGCGAAACCCGTGCACGGCCCCGCGCGCTTCGACATCTGGGCGCCCAACGCTGAATCCGTGACGCTGCTTGCAGGCGGGGAGCGCTACGCCATGCAGCACCGGGCCGGCACCGGGCCGGAGGACGCCGGCTGGTGGACCGCCGCGGGCGCACCCGCCGACGGCGACGTCGACTACGGGTACCTTCTGGACGGCGACGAAACACCCCTTCCGGATCCGCGGACCCGCCGCCAGCCCGACGGCGTCCACGCCCTGTCCCGCACGTTCGACCCGTCCGCCTACAGCTGGCAGGACGCCGCCTGGCAGGGCAGGGAACTGCAGGGCGCCGTCATCTACGAGCTCCACCTCGGGACGTTCACGCCCGAAGGAACGCTGGACGCGGCCACCGGGAAACTGGACTACCTGGCCGGCCTGGGCGTCGACTTCATCGAACTGCTGCCCGTGAACGCATTCAACGGCACGCACAACTGGGGTTACGACGGCGTGCAGTGGTTCGCCGTCCACGAGGCCTACGGCGGCCCGGAGGCGTACCAGCGGTTCGTCGACGCCGCCCACGCCGCTGGCCTTGGCGTGATCCAGGACGTGGTCTACAACCACCTCGGCCCCAGCGGGAACTACCTGCCGCGGTACGGGCCGTACCTCAAGCAGGGCGAGGGCAACACGTGGGGCGACTCGGTGAACCTTGACGGGCCCGGCTCCGACCATGTGCGCCGGTTCATCCTGGACAACCTGGCCATGTGGCTGCGTGACTACCGGGTGGACGGCCTGCGGCTCGACGCCGTCCACGCCCTGAAGGACGAGCGGGCGGTCCACATCCTGGAGGACTTCGGAGCGCTGGCCGATCAGATCTCCGCCGAGGTGGGACGCCCGCTGACCCTCATCGCCGAATCCGACCTCAACAACCCGCGGCTGCTTTACCCGCGGGACGTCAACGGGTATGGGCTGGAAGGGCAGTGGAGCGACGACTTCCACCACGCCGTCCACGTCAACGTCACCGGCGAAACCACCGGCTACTACGGCGATTTCGACTCGCTCGCGGCCCTCGCCAAGGTGCTCCGGGACGGCTTCTTCCACGACGGCAGCTACTCCAGCTTCCGGGAACGCCACCACGGACGGCCGATCAATTTCAGTGCGGTCCATCCGGCCGCCCTGGTGGTCTGCTCGCAGAACCACGACCAGATCGGCAACCGCGCCACGGGGGACCGGCTCTCCCAGACCCTGCCGTACGGAAGCCTGGCCCTCGCCGCGGTGCTGACCCTGACGGGACCCTTCACGCCCATGCTGTTCATGGGCGAGGAGTACGGCGCCAGCACGCCGTGGCAGTTCTTCACCTCGCACCCGGAGCCGGAGCTCGGCAAGGCAACCGCGGAAGGCCGGATCAAGGAGTTCGAGCGCATGGGGTGGGATCCCGCCGTCGTGCCCGATCCCCAGGATCCGGAGACGTTCCGCCGGTCCAAGCTGGACTGGGCGGAAGCCGCCGAAGGTGACCATGCCCGGCTGCTGGAGCTGTACCGTTCGCTGACCGCCCTGCGCCGCTCCACGCCGGACCTCACCAAGCTGGGCTTCGAGGACACGCAGGTGGCGTTCGACGAGGACGCCCGCTGGCTGCGGTACCGCCGCGGCGGCGTGCAGGTGCTGCTCAACTTCTCGGAACAGCCGGTGAGCCTGGACGGTGCGGGCACGGCCCTGCTGCTGGCCACCGACGACGCCGTCCGGCTGGAAGGTGAGCGTGCGGAACTCGGTCCGCTGAGCGCCGCCGTCGTCAGCGACTGACGTTTTCCCGGGAAGCGCGGCTTTCCCGGTGGCGCGGCTTTCCCGGTGGCGCGGCTTTCCCGGGGAGGGGCGGCGTCCACCGCCGGTGACCGGATGGTGGACGCCCGCCCCGCAGCTCTGGCGCGGCTGGCAGGATGGAACGCATGACTTATGTGGCCCCGGACACCCGCTACGACACCATGCCCTACCGCCGCGTCGGACGCAGCGGCCTGAAACTGCCGGCCATCTCGCTGGGCCTGTGGCACAACTTCGGCGATGACAAGCGCTTCGATGAACAGCGCGCCATCCTGCGCCGGGCCTTCGACCTCGGCGTCAACCACTTCGACCTCGCGAACAACTACGGTCCGCCGGATGGCTCCGCTGAGACCAACTTCGGCAGGCACCTGCAGGACGACTTCAGGCCGTACCGTGACGAGCTGGTCATCTCCACCAAAGCCGGCTACTACATGTGGCCCGGTCCGTACGGCGAGTGGGGCTCCCGGAAGTACCTGATCTCCAGCCTGGACCAGTCGCTGCAGCGCATGGGCCTGGACTACGTGGACATCTTCTACAGCCACCGCCCGGACCCGGAGACGCCGCTGGAGGAAACCATGGGCGCGCTCGATTACGCGGTCCGTTCCGGCAAGGCCCTGTACGCCGGCATCTCCTCCTACACGCCGGAGCAGACGCTCGAGGCCGCCCGCATCCTGAAAGAGCTCGGCACCCCGCTGCTCATCCACCAGCCCAGCTACTCCATGCTGAACCGCTGGACCGAGAACGGCTCGCCCAACCTCTACGAGGCACTGGATCAGGTGGGTGCCGGGTCCATCGCGTTCTCCCCCCTGGCCCAGGGCATGCTGACCGACAGGTACCTCAACGGCATCCCGGCCGACTCCCGCGCGGCCAAGGCGAGGTTCCTCTCTGAATCGGCCCTGACCGACGAGAAGCTGGACAGGGTCCGCGGGCTGAATGCCATCGCCGCCGGCCGGGGACAGTCATTGGCCCAGATGGCCATCGCCTGGATCCTGCGCGACCAGCCCAAGGGCTCCCCGGTGACCTCCGCGCTGGTCGGGGCGTCCAGCGTCAGGCAGCTCGAGGACACCCTGGCGGCCATCAACAACCTCGAGTTCAGCGCTGACGAGCTGACGGCGATCGACGAGTTCGCCGTCGAATCCGACATCAACCTGTGGGCGCAGCCGGTCTGACCGCACCTCAAAAGTGACACGTAATCAAATGGCCGGGGCCGGCGGGAACAAAGCCGGCCCCGGCAGCGTTTGGTTAGACTGATAAGTGCGCCGCGTGGCGCGGTGCCCGTCAGCCGCCGTCGTACAGCAAGGTACAGACGCGCAGGGCACATGAAGTTTGTCCTCAAAGGAGTTCCGTGTCTTCAAATCCGATTCGTGTAGCTATCGTCGGCGTGGGCAACTGTGCCGCTTCGCTGGTTCAGGGTGTCCATTACTACCGGGATGCCGACCCCCAGGCCACGATTCCGGGTCTGATGCACGTGGAGTTCGGCAAGTACCACGTCAACGACGTGAAGTTTGTGGCCGCTTTCGACGTGGACGGCAAGAAGGTCGGCGTCGACCTGGCCGACGCGATCCTGGCCAGCGAGAACAACACGATCAAGCTTGCCGAGGTCCCGCCGACCGGCGTGACGGTCCAGCGCGGCCACACCCTGGACGGCCTGGGCCGGTACTACCTGGAGACCATCGAGCAGTCCACCGAGGAACCTGTGGACGTGGTCCAGGCCCTGAAGGACGCCCAGGCGGACGTTATGGTCTGCTACCTGCCGGTCGGTTCCCAGGAAGCCGCCGAGTTCTACGCCCAGTGCGCGATTGACGCCGGCGTGGCGTTCGTGAACGCGCTGCCCGTGTTCATCGCCGGCACCAAGGAATGGGCTGACAAGTTCACCGCCGCGGGCGTGCCGATCGTGGGTGACGACATCAAGAGCCAGATCGGCGCCACCATCACCCACCGCGTGATGGCGAAGCTGTTCGAAGACCGCGGCGTCACGCTGGACCGCACCTACCAGCTGAACGTCGGCGGCAACATGGACTTCAAGAACATGCTGGAGCGCGACCGCCTCGAGTCCAAGAAAATCTCCAAGACCCAGGCCGTCACCTCCAACGTCGAAGCCGAACTCGCAGCGAAGGACGTCCACATCGGCCCGTCCGACTACGTGCAGTGGCTCGATGACCGCAAGTGGGCCTTCGTCCGCCTCGAGGGCCGCAACTTCGGCGATGCCCCGGTATCCCTGGAATACAAGCTCGAGGTCTGGGACTCACCCAACTCGGCCGGCGTGATCATCGACGCGATCCGCGCGGCGAAGATCGGCCTGGACCGCGGCATCGGCGGCCCGCTGACCTCCGCGTCGAGCTACTTCATGAAGTCCCCGCCGGAGCAGTTCAACGACGACCTCGCCCGCGAGAAGGTCGAGGCCTTCATCCGCGGTGACCTCGACCGCTAAACGCTCTCGCACTTCCTGCAGGTTTTCACCGGACGCTTGCTCAGATCCTGTCGGTTCTGACCGGACGCTTCCTCACCTTTTGCGGGTTTTGACGCGATGCTTCCTCACCTTCGGGTGCGGGAGCATCGCCATTTAAGCGTGCTCTTCATAGCGTCGGATTGCATGGCTTGCCTGCGCGAGCGCCAGCAGCTTCAGGACCAGCTGCCCGTGCAGGTGCATGCCCACGGCCGCCGTCATGATCAGCTCATTGACGTCGTCCGGCGCCGTGGTGGCCGAAATGTCCACTGCGGCTATGGCATCCACCGCCCGGCTGTAGGCGTCGAGCAGGTCACCGGGCACCCGCACACCGAGACTTTCCATCCGGGCCAAATGGGCATTGAGCGAATTTCTGGCGTCGCTCGGCACGTCCGGCCAGTTCCGGGAACGCACGACGGCGTCACCCCCCGGTGTGTGCAAGTCGCCTTGCGCTGTACTCACCTCATCGAGGCCCAGCACCGTGCACTGGACCGCAGCCAAGAGTTCAAGGCGGGGAACGCCGCCGTCGGCCATCCTGAGCAGGGACCTGATCTGGGCGAGGTTCAACCCGACCACGCGCCTTAGCGCCTGGATGAGTTCCAGCCGGCTCACGTGCTTTTCTGAATACTCCGCCCGGGTGGCGTGCACCGAACGGCCCGCAGGCAGCAGCCCTTCGCGAAGGTAGAACTTGATGCTGGCGGGAGAGACTCCCGTCCGCTCACTTAGTTCCTTCAGCTGCATGTCCGCTCCATTCCCCGGCGCCAGGCCTCCCTTGGATAGCTGCCGCCGCGCCGGCTATCTTGATGTACACCGCTGGATAGTGCTCCTATCCTAGGGGCATGGAGCCTTGGAATGTATTGCTTGCCAGCCATGTCATTGCCGCCCTCTTTGTCCTCGCCATAGGTCCGGTCCAGATCCTTCGGCGCCGCCGTGACCGGATCCACCGCACTATGGGACATTTGTGGGTTGCGGCCATGTACTACGTCTGCTTCAGCAGCTTCAGGATCGTCAGCCACGGACAATTCAGCTGGCTTCACGGGCTGTCGGCGTTCACGATCGTGACCGTCACGCTCGGTCTCATCGCTGCCGTCCGCAGGAACATCCCGGCGCATCGGGGCAACATGATCGGCAGCTACATCGGCATCGCGGTGGCGTTCGGCTTCGCCATCTCCGTGCCCGGCCGCGCGATTCCGCGCCTCCTGGCCGAGGATCTGCCGACTGCCCTGTACGTCGCCGCCCTGGTGGCGGTCAGCGTCGCCGTCGTCTTCACCTCGCTCCGCCGCGGCGGGGGCTCGGGGAACGTGTCCGCCTCAAAGGGTCAAGATGTGAGGCCTGCCGGGCGTGCAGCCGACGTGCCTGCAAAGGTGGACGGGTAGCCGTCGGTTATCCATACAGCGCCCGCACCCCTAGGGACGCTCGATCAGTTCCTGCAAGATTTGATGCGATCCTCTATCACTTCCTGCAGAGATGACGGCCACCCTCTCTCACCAGGGGCCGGCAAAGCCAGATGCGTGAGGATGGTCCAGCTGCGCCATTCGTCTTGCCCGCTTTATCCGGATGATCGCCCCATGGAAACCCTCGTCGAGGTCGTCCTTCCTTACCGTCAGTACGGTCCATCCCGCGGCCTCGAAAGCTTTGTCTCGTCGTCTGTCACGAAAGATCTGAGCCTCGGCGAGGTGATGACCGCCGTCGTACTGAATGGCGATCCGCTGGGCACGGTATCCGAGATCGGCCGACGGCGACAACGGGTCGCCGCTTCTCAGCGTGAGTTGGAGGTCGGGTTCAGGGAGTCCGGCGTCCACCATCGCCAGACGAAGCATTGATTCAGGTGCCGAGTCTGCACCCACCCGCATCAGGTTCAGTGCCGCCCTGGCACGGACAATGCCCTGCAGATTGGGGTGCCGCAGAACCAGGGAACGTAAACCGTTCAGGGTATCGAAAGGCTGGGCCCGGCCCTCGAATTCCATTCGTGGAATACGGATTATCTGGTCACCCATGCACACCAAATCCCGCAGCGGCAGTCTCCGTGCCAAATCCAGCCATGTCCGTGACCGGCTGCTGATATGGATGCCGTCGACTGTCTCAATCTCGTCTTCTTCCGCCAGCAGGGTATGGCCAAGCACTCCCTTACGACGTACCGAGGGCAGCCGCTTCGGCTTGCTCAAATGTAGTTCCGTGGAGTCCGACAGCCATGGCGGCAGCACTTGGCATCGGAGCCGCGCCGCAGTGACGTGTGAGATCCAAGCGCCCGGAGAGGCTTCTGACAGCGCCCGCGCCGCCGCTTCCAGATCAAAGTCCCAGTCCCACGGGCGGTAAAGTCCGCGCCCCACATGAATCACATCCCGACGCCGCAGCCGTGACGCGGGGATGCCTTCGGTCCGAGCCGAGTCGAAGGTGAACGGGGCTGACGATAATCGGGGAGGTAAGCCGTCGCGCGTTTCCATGCAGGCATTGTGACCCATATTGAGGAACGCCGCAGAAGTTATCCACAGGCGACAGGGGTGAGAGAGGGTCCCGGGAAAACCGGCAGGAAGTGAGAGAGGATCCGGGATATACCGGTAGGGAATGAGAGAGGGATGCCGGAAAACCGGCAGGAAGTGAGAGCGGATCGGCAGGGAGGGTTGGGGTTGGAGCGACGGGAAGTGAGGAGGCGTCTAGAAGAGGCCGACCGGACTGCCGGCGTCGTCCACGTCCATCCGCATTGCCGCGGGTACGGCGGGAAGGCCGGGCATGGTCATGACCGCTCCGGTCAGGGCCACAATGAAGCCTGCTCCGGTCTTGGGGATGAGGTCACGCACATGGATGGTGAACCCCTTGGGCGCTCCCAGCCGTGTGGCGTCGTCCGTGAACGAGTACTGCGTTTTCGCCATGCAGACCGGCAACCCGGACCAGCCGTTCTTCTCGATGTCCGCCAGCCGGCGCAGTGCAGGTACCGAGAAGTCCACGCCGTCGGCCCCGTAGATTTCCTGGACGATGGTGCGGATCTTGTCCTCCACCGACATATCCAGCGGGTAGAGATGCCGGAACGACGACGGCCCGCTGACCGCAGCGGCGACCTTGGCAGCCAGCTCATCACCGCCGTCGCCCCCTCCGCCGCGTCCCCAGATATCCGCCACGGAGGCCTGGATGCCCTCGCCGGCGCACCAGCCGAGCAGCCAGTCGAGCTCCGCCTGGGTGTCGGAGGGGAACTTGTTGATCGCCACCACCGGCGCCACACCGAACCGCTCCACATTCCGGACGTGCCGGCGCAGGTTCACCACACCCGCCTCGACGGCCTCAACGTTGGGCTCGTTCAGCCGGTCCTTGGAAACCCCGCCCTGCATCTTGAGCGCGCGAACGGTCGCCACCACCACGACGGCGGCCGGCGCCACATCGGCGACCCGCGCCTTGATGTCCATGAACTTTTCGGCGCCGAGGTCGGCCCCGAATCCAGCCTCAGTCACCACGATGTCGGCCAGCCGCCGTGCGGTCTGCGTGGCGATCAGCGAGTTGCACCCGTGGGCAATGTTCGCGAACGGCCCGCCATGGACCAGTGCGGGGGTGCCGGCGATGGTCTGGACGAGGTTCGGTTTGATCGCGTCCTTCAGCAGCAGCGTCAGCGCTCCCTGCACGCCGAGGTCCGCCACGGTAACCGGCGTCCGGTCGTAGGTGTAACCGAAGGTGATGCGGCCCAGCCGGTCCCGCAGGTCGGCTATGTCGGTGGCGAGGCAGAAGACCGCCATGATTTCCGAGGCGACGGTGATGTCGAAGCCGTCCTGGCGCGGGACGCCTTGGGCGGGGCCGCCAAGTCCGATGACGATCTCGCGGAGGGAGCGGTCATTCATGTCCAGGACCCGCTTAAACGTCATGCGGCGCGGGTCGATGTTCAGTTCGTTGCCCTGGTAGATGTGGTTGTCCACGAGGGCCATGAGGGCATTGTTGGCGGACGTCACGGCGTGGAAGTCGCCGGTGAAATGCAGGTTGATCTCGTCCATGGGCAGCACCTGGGAGAGGCCGCCGCCCGTGGCTCCGCCCTTCATTCCGAGGATGGGGCCGAGCGAGGGCTCCCGCAGCGCGACCATTACCTTGTGGCCCGCCCTGGCAAGGGAGTCCGCCAGTCCCACGGTCGTGGTTGATTTTCCTTCCCCCGCCGGGGTGGGCGACATCGCCGAGACCAGCACCACCTTTCCGGCGGGTGCGGGGGCTGACAGCTTCGCGGGGTCGATCTTGGCCTTGTACCGGCCGTAGTGCTCGACCGCCCCGGCATCGATGCCGGCAGCCGCGGCGATTTCCTCGATGGGCCGCAGCACTGCCCTTCGGGCAATGTCCAGGTCGCTCAGGGGAGTGCTGCTCTGGCCTGTACCGCTCAGGGGAGTGCTGTCAGACATCGTTGTCCTTTCAGGATGGTTTTAGCCCGTGAGCCGCGTCCCGTAGACGGCTGCCATGGGGTGGCTGGAGGCATGTTCGTCGACGGCCGCGTGGTAGCTGTCGAGGGTGATGGCGGCGGTGCGCTGCCAGCCGGAGTTTGCGGCGTGGATGGCGGCGGCGGTCCCCATGTTATGCCGGGTGTCGGGGTCGTCATGGAGGGCTTCGAGGGCGTCGGCCCAGTCTGCGGCGCGGTGGCCGTCCACGAGGAGACCGGTGCGGCGGTGGCTGACCGCGCGGGTGAGCCCGCCGACGCGGGTGGCGAGGACGGGGGTGCCGCAGGCCTGGGCCTCGAGCGCGACCAGTCCGAAGGACTCGCTGTAGGAGGGCATGACGACGACGTCGGCCGCCCGGAACCAGCCGGCAAGTTCAGGTGCGCTGACGGGCGGGTGGTGGGTGACGACGTCGTCGAGTCCGGCGGCACTGACGAGGGAATTGAGGTTGAAGTCCTTGGCTCCGCTGAGCGCACCGAGGATGGTGAGTCTGAGGTCGATGTCGGGGCGGCGGCGACGCAGCAGTGCGGCGGCCTTGAGCAGGATCTGGGGGCCCTTGAGGCGTTGGATCCGGCCGGCGAAGAGCAGGTGGAAAGTGCCGGGGGCGACGCCGTGGGCGGTGCGGGACCGGGCGCGGAACGCGGGGGTGAAGACGGAGAGGTCCACGCCGGGGGGTGCTACGTCGATGTGGTCGAAATCGGCATCGTAATGGGAGACGAGTTCGGCGGCTTCGGCGGTGGTGTTGGCGATGAGGCGGGTGGCGCCGTCGACGATGCGGTGTTCGCCGTCTTCGCGGCGGCGCGGTTCGGGTTGTTCGCCGGAATGCAGGAGGAGGTTCTTGACCTTGGCCATGGTGTGCATGGTGTGCACGAGCGGGATGTTCCAGAGGGCGGAGAGTTCCAGGCCGGCGACGCCGGAGACCCAGTAGTGGGAGTGGATGAGGTCGTATCGTCCGTGCGGCTGCTGGGCGCGGACACGCTCGATTTCGGCGACCATGCTGTGCAGCAGCTCGGGGAGTTCTTCCTTGGGCAGCTTGCGGGGCGGGCCGGCCATGACGTTGTGGACGCAGACGCCGGGGTCCGGGTGTTCGACCGCAGGCTGGCCGGCGGCTGTGGAGCGGGTGAAGACCTCCACTTCGATGCCGGTTTCGGCCAGGGCGGAGGCAAGGCCGCGGATGTAGACGTTCATGCCGCCGGCGTCCCCGGAACCGGGCTGTTCCATGGGGGAGGTATGCAGCGACAGGAAAGCCACTCGCTTGATGACGGACATGGCCCTCCCTCCTCTCCGTACTGCGGGAACTTCGTCGGATAAAACACTACTCCTCAACGCTCAGCGAAACGGTGGCGCTGGAACTCCTGCCAACGTCGCGTCCCACACGCCAGCGCGGGCGGCCAGCGGATGTAGCACGGCACTGCTAAAACCCGTCCGGCGCTTTAGCGCTGTACGGGCTCAGTGCCGCCACAACGCGGCCAACTCCGGGAACGCATCCTCGTAGCCGGCGAGCAGCCCAGCAGCCAGCCCAGAGGAACCGACCAAGGGGTGAGCCGCGAATGCGTCCAGCGCCGCATCACGGTCGCCCGTGCAGGCAGCACGGACAGTGAGCAGCTCCACCTCCTTTACCTGCTGCAGGAGGCCGAGTTGCGGTTCGGCCGGCCGGTCCTGCGGGATGGGCACCGCCCCTTCCGGCGTGACCGTGCAGGGAACTTCGACGACGGCGTCCCCCGGCAGCCCGGGAATCGCGGCCTGGGAGCCGGCGGCCCCCGCAAGCCGTCCGGTGGAGTTCGGGGTATTGAGGATCAGCTGGGTAGCCGCCCGTGCGCCGCCACCGCCCGCCAGCGCCCGCATCACCGCCAGCGCCACCTGCTCGTAGCCGCCGCCGGCAAGGTCCTCGGGGTCCCGCGCCTCACCGCCGGACCTGGCTTCGGCCAGGTACCCCTCCTCGCGGGACCGCCGCGCCGCCTCCCACAAGCCGTAGGCGTCGTCTCCGGCGCCGGCCAGCCGCGGATACAGCTCCGCCTGCTGGCCGTGGATCGACTCACCGCGCGTCTTCGCCAGAGCCCGCATGCCTGACGCCGCGCGCGCCGTCTCGTAGTAATAGAACAGGTATTCGTTTGGCAGCAGCCCCAGGTTGCGCAGGAACGGCTGTGGAAACAGCCGGCCCTCCTCAAAGCTGGCCAGCGCCGCGGCATCGGCCAGCAGGCCGGGGAGGACATCCCGGCCGCCGCTCTCAAGCCGGTACAGCCAACCGAGATGGTTCAGCCCGTAGTAGCCCACGCCGTCGAGCTTGTCCGCCGGCAGCGGCACGCCGGCCGCATTGGCGGCGCGGTGCACCAGGGCACTCGCGGAATCACAGATGCCGATCACCTTCCGGCCCAGCAGGGGAACCAGCGCCTCGGTGACCATCCCCGCCGGGTTGGTGAAGTTGACCAGCCACGCGTCCGGGCAGTGCGTCCGCATGCCGGCGGCCAGCTCCAGCATGGCCGGGATGGACCGCAGCGCGTACGAGATGCCACCCGCGCCGGTGGTTTCCTGTCCCAGCAGCCCGAGCTCCTGTGCCACCCGTTCGTCGGCGACCCGGCCGGCCGTTCCGCCCGGACGGATGGCGGCGAACACCACATCCGTCCCGTCGAGTGCCTGGGCGAGGGACGTTGTGGACGTCACCACGGGCGGACGGGTGGAGGAACGTCCGACGGCGGAACTTCCGTCCCCCGCGCCGCTCACCTCCGGTGACCGGCTGATTTCCGAAGGCATGGACCGAAGCACGGCCTCGATGGCAGCCAGGCGGCCGCCGTCGACGTCGTACAGCACCACCTCACTGACCAGGCCGGAATAGGGCCCGGAACAGAGGGCACGGTAAACGAGGGGAACCCGGAATCCGCCGCCGCCGGCGATCATGAGCCGCATGGCAGGAGTCTATGCGCCGCAACCGGCGACAAGCCCCGGACGGCGGAGCGGCACAGAGCCCGGACGCGTCCCCACCCCCACATCGCGGGGTTTCAACGCCAAGGTACACAGCGTAATGTGCCGAACATGGAGGCGAATCCCGCACGCCGGTTCGACCCCCTCGCTGCCGTCCGTACGCAGGCTGCGGGGGAGTTCGACCTGCTGCTGGCGGGGACCGTTTTTCAGGACATCATCTTCACCGGGCTGCCGCACGCGCCCGAACCCGGAACGGAAATCTGGAGCGAGGGAATGGGCAGCTGCCCCGGCGGCGTGGCCAACCAGGCCATCGCGGCGGCGCGCCTTGGCCTGCGGACGGGTCTGGCGGCGGCCTTCGGCGACGACGGCTACGGCGATTACAACTGGAAGATTCTGGACCGGCAGGAGCACGTGGACCTGTCCCTGTCCCGCCGGGTGGCGGGCTGGCACTCGCCCGTGACCGTCTCCCTCAGCGTGAACCACGACCGCTCGATGGTCACGCACGGGCACCCCGCACCGGTGACCTCCTCCGAAATGATTGGGGATCCGCCCCGCTCGCTGGCTGCCGTGGCGGACCTCGGCCATGAGCTGGAGCCCTGGGCGCTCGCGGCGCACAGGGAGGGCGTGAAGCTGTTCGGCGACGTCGGCTGGGACCCCACCGGCGAATGGGCCCACGCGCGGCTTGCGAACCTGCAGTACTTCCATGCCTTCATGCCCAACCAGCGCGAGGCCATGGCCTTCACCGGCAAAGACGATCCATGGGCGGCGCTGTACTCCCTGGCGGACCGGGTGCCGCGTGGCGGTGGTGACGCTGGGGGCGCAGGGGGCCGTGGCAGTGGACTCCGAATCCGGCGAGGAGGAGTGGGTGCCGTCGCTGCCTGTGGCCGCCTTCGATCCGACCGGCGCCGGGGACTGCTTCGGGGCCGCGTTCATCGTCGGGAGCCTGGCGGGGTGGCCGCTCAGCGACCGGCTCCGTTTCGCCAACCTCTGCGCGGCACTGGCCGTGCAGGAGGTGGGCGGTTCCCTCGCAGCACCCGGCTGGGGAGACATCGCCGACTGGTGGAAACGCGCCAACGCCCGGCCGGAACGCCGCGGCAGCCAGTGGCTCCGCCGCTATTCCTTCCTCGCCGACATCGTCAGGGACGTTCCGCAGGAAGCCCCACGGCGCGCGGCCGCCACCATCGCGCACCTCTCGGACGCCTGAGCAGGAATTCACGCCGTTTTCCGGGCAATTATTCGGCCCGAAGTGCCAGCACTAGAATCAGTAGAGTGATTTATCCAGCAGCAACAGGTGACCGCCCGGCAGTTACGGGCCCGGCCGGGACGTTCCACGCATACGACCGGACGGCCCATGAGCGCTCCGCCGTCATCGATCTCGAGGCCATCCGGCACAACGTCCGGCGGCTTGCCGCAGCCGCCGAGCCGGCCAAGGTGATGGCGGTGGTCAAGGCTGATGCCTACGGCCACGGCGCCGTGCCCGTGGCCCGTGCGGCCCTCGAGGCAGGCGCCAGCTGGCTGGGCGTGGCGCACATCTCCGAGGCGCTGGCACTGCGCGCCGCGGGCATCGAAGCCCCGCTGCTCGCCTGGCTGCACACCCCGGAAAGCAACTTCGGCGCGGCGGTTGCTGCCGGCGTCGATATCGGGTGCTCCGGCTGGGAGCTGGAACAGATCGTGGCCGCCGCCCGGGAACAGGAACGGCCGGCCCGCGTCCACCTCAAAGTCGATACGGGGCTTGGCCGCAACGGTGCCACCATCGAGGTGTGGGACCGGCTGGTTGGTGAAGCCGTGGAATACCAGGACCAGGGCCTGCTGCGTGTGGTGGGCATCTTTTCCCACCTTGCCGTGGCCGACGAACCCGAGCGTCCGGAAACCGATGACCAGCTCGCTGCGTTCCGCGAGGTCCTGGCCATCGCCGAGGATGCGGGCGTGGACCCCGAAGTCCGCCACCTGGCCAATACCCCGGCCACGCTGTCCCGGCCGGACACGCACTTCGACCTGGTCCGTGCAGGGCTGGGAATCTACGGCCTCTCGCCCTTCGAGGGGCAGACCTCCGCGGAACTGGGCCTCCGCCCGGCAATGACCCTGCGCACCGTCGTGTCCCACTGCAAGGACGTGCACTCCGGCCAGGGCGTCTCCTACGGCTTCAACTACCGCACCTCCGGCGAGAGCACGCTGGGGCTCATCCCGCTCGGCTATGCCGATGGCGTACCCCGCGTCGCCACCGGCGGCCCCGTTCGCGTGGAGGGTGTCACCTACCCCGTGGTGGGACGGATCGCGATGGACCAGATGGTGATCGACCTTGGCCCGCTCGACGTGAGCCGGGGCGGCCACAGCGTCCTCGGGGCAGAGGCGGTCCTGTTCGGTGAGGGTGCCGACGGCGGCCCCACGGCCGATGACTGGGCCCGCGCCGCCGGCACCAATAACTACGAGATCGTCACCCGTATCAGCCCCCGCGTGCCCCGCACCTACATCAACGAATCGCCCGTGACCGAAGTGGCAGCGACCGAAACGCCGGCGCCATGAGCGTTCCGGAAAACGGTCGCGTTCCGGAAAACGGTCGCCTTGCGGAGAACGGCGGCATTCCGGAAACCGGAAACACTCCGCTGTGGGTCCAGACCCTGACGGTCACGACGGCGGACCAGACCCACGCGCTCGGTGCGGCCCTGGCGCAGGTGCTCCGGGCGGGGGACCTCCTGGTGCTGACGGGAGAACTGGGCGCCGGCAAGACGACCTTTACGAAAGGCCTGGGCGAAGGCCTGGGCGTCCGCGAGGGCATCATTTCCCCCACCTTCGTGCTGGTGCGCATCCACCCGAACCTCCCCGACGGGCCGCGTCCTGGCGGGCCCGACCTGGTGCACGTGGACGCGTACCGGCTGGGATCGGCGTCGGAAATTGACGACATCGACCTGGAGAACACGCTGGACTCTGCCGTGACCGTCGTGGAGTGGGGCCGGGACCGCGTGGAGCACCTGACCGAGAGCCGGCTCGAGGTGGAACTGCACCGCCAGCTTGGCGGCGCCGCCGCGGCCCACCGGACGGGGAACGGCGCCCTGGATTTCGAGTCGGAGGACGACGACGAGCCCCGCACCATCATCATCCGCGGCTTCGGGCCGCGCTGGTCCGAACAGCCCGTTCTGGCCGCGGAAGGAATCTCCTGATGCTCATTCTTGCCATCGACACCTCAGCCGTGGCCAGCGCCGCGCTGGTATCCGACGACGCCCTGGAGGGCGTGGTGGGCAGCTTCTCCACCGAGGACACGAGGAGCCACGCCGAGGTCCTCGCCCCCGGAATCGAGCGCCTGCTCGCGGACGCCGGCGTGACCGGAGCGGACATCGACGCGATCGTGGTGGGCGTTGGTCCCGGCCCGTTCACCGGGCTCCGGTCCGGCATTGCGACGGCGCGTACGCTCGCCTTTGTCTGGAACACGCCGCTGCACGGCATGATGAGCCTCGACGCCGTCGCCCTCGAGGTGGCCGAATCCACCAACGCGCCGGCCGAGTTCCTTGTGGCCACGGACGCCCGGCGCAAAGAGGTCTACTGGGCGCGCTACACCCTGGCCGCGGGCCAGCTGCCAAAGCTCACGGATGGGCCGCACGTGGGCTTCGCCGCTGACCTGCCCGACCTGCCTGCTTACGGCGCGGGCGCAGGGCTGTACCCCGACGACGTGCGCGCGGATCCGGACTTCAGCACCGAACAGCCGGACGCGCTCTACCTGGGGCAGTTCGCGCTGGCGAGGCTGGAATCCGGCGAGGAACTCCTGGACTCCACACCACTGTATCTTCGTGAATCCGACGCCCAGGTCCCCGGCCCCCGGAAGCGTGCCCTGTGAACCTGCTGCCCGAACCAGCCGGAGCCTCCGGCATTCCAACGCCCGGCACCGCGCCCGTCCTGCCCCGCCGGCTGGACTCGGGCGTGACCATCCGCGACATGCTCCCTGACGACATCCCGGCCGTCCACGAACTGGAGGTACGGCTGTTCCCGGTGGACGCGTGGCCGCTGCAGATGTTCTGGGATGAACTGGTGCAGCCGGAGACGCGCCGGTACTTGGTGGCCGAGGGACCGGATGGCATCGTCGGCTACGCGGGACTGATGTGCGTGGAGCCGATCGCCGACGTCCAGACCATCGCCGTCGTCCCCGAATATGAGGGCAAGGGCATCGGCACAGCGCTCCTCACCGACCTGATCGCCGAGGGGCGGCGCCGCGGCGCAGCCGACATCCTGCTCGAGGTCCGCGCCGACAACCCCCGGGCCCAGCAGCTGTACGTCCGCTTCGGCTTCGAGCAGATCCACGTGCGGAAGAAGTACTACCGCGACGGCGTGGACGCCCTGATCATGCGGCTCCAGCTGGAGGACGTGCTGGCTGTGCACCAGGACATCGTGCACGACGCCGGACCCCGGCCCGGGCAGACCGACGAAGCCGGCCGCGCCGGCGAAACCGCTCCGACGGAGGCAGACCAGAAATGAACCGCTCGCAGCCGCTAGTCCTCGGCATTGAGTCCTCGTGCGACGAAACGGGCGTGGGCATCGTCCGCGGCGCCGACCTCCTGACCAACACGGTGTCCTCGTCGATGGAGGAACACGTCCGGTTTGGCGGCGTGATCCCGGAAATCGCCTCGCGCGCCCACCTGGATGCCTTCGTTCCTGCCCTGCGGGCCGCACTGGCCGAGGCGGACGTGACGCTGGACGAGATCGACGCCATCGCGGTGACGTCCGGTCCGGGGCTGGCCGGCGCGCTGATGGTGGGCGTGTGCGCCGCGAAGGCGCTCGCCGTCGCCACCGGCAAACCGCTCTATGCCATCAACCACCTGGTGGCCCACGTGGGGGTCGGCCTCCTCAACTCCCGCCCCGGCATCGGAACAGGAACCGAGGCCGGCGCCGCCGCAAAACCGGTACTGCCCGAAAACCTCGGCGCCCTGCTGGTGTCCGGCGGCCACACCGAGATCCTGCGCATCCGCAGCATCACTGACGACGTCGAGCTGCTGGGTTCCACCATCGACGACGCCGCCGGCGAGGCGTACGACAAGGTCGCCAGGATCCTGGGTCTGGGTTACCCCGGCGGCCCGGCCATTGACCGGCTGGCGCGCGAGGGGAACGCCAAGGCCATCCGGTTCCCGCGCGGACTGACGCAGCCCAAGTACATGGGCACCGCGGAGGAGCCCGGCCGGCACCGCTACGACTGGTCGTTCAGCGGCCTGAAGACCGCGGTGGCCCGGTGCGTCGAACAGTTCGAGGCCGCCGGCGATCCCGTGCCCGTGGCGGACATCGCCGCGGCGTTCCAGGAAGCCGTGGTGGATGTCATCACCTCCAAGGCGGTGCTGGCCTGCCGGGAGCGTGGCATCACGGACGTGCTGCTGGGCGGGGGCGTGGCAGCCAATTCGCGGCTGCGGCAACTGACCGAACAGCGCTGCTCCGCCGCGGGCATCACACTGCACGTTCCGCCGCTGGATCTGTGTACGGACAACGGCGCGATGGTGGCCGCACTTGGCGCGCAGCTGGTCATGGCCGGCATTGAACCCAGCGGAATTAATTTCGCGCCCGACTCGTCCATGCCGGTCACCACGGTTTCCGCGCCGAGTAGGACGCAGAACAGGGCGTTCTCGGCGCTGGGAACGCCCTCAACTGCTACCTAGTTGGGTGGGCGCCCTACGCGGTGGGACCGTTCCGCATCTGCTTCACGAGGTCGAGGACGACGGCCTGCAGGTTTCCGCCGCTTTCGGCGGCCACGCGGCGCTGGCGCTGGTACCCGGCGCCGCGGCTGATGATCTTCTCGACGTCGGCCAGCTCATCCAGGCAGCCCAGCTTCGCAGCGATGGGTTCGAGCCGGTTGAGCGTCTCCAGCAGGTGGTCGGTGACGAGCTGCTCGTTGCCCTCGGCGTCGAGGATGATGATGGCGTCCATGCCGTAGCGGGCGGCCCGCCACTTGTTCTCCTGGACGTGCCACGGCGGCATGGTGGGAATGCTGCCGCCGGCGTCGAGGATGGTGGAGAATTCGTGGACCAGGCATTGCGTCAGGGCCGCCACGGCGCCCACTTCCTCGAGCGTGGCCAGGCCGTCACAGATGCGCATCTCGATGGTGCCGAGGGCCGGCACCGGGCGGATGTCCCAGCGGATCTCGGAGATGGTGTCGATCACGCCGGTGGTGAACATGTCCTGGACGTAGGACTCGTATTCCTCCCAGCTGGCGAACTGGAACGGCAGGCCCGCCGTCGGCAGCTGCTGGAACATCAGGGCCCGCTGCGAGGCGTAGCCGGTGTCCTCGCCGCCCCAGAACGGGCTTGATGCGGACAGGGCCTGGAAATGCGGGAAGTAGTTGACCAGGCCGTCAAGCACGGGCAGCACCTTGTCCCGCCGGTCCAGGCCGACATGGACGTGCACCCCGTAGATCACCATCTGCCGGCCCCACCACTGAGTGCGGTCGATCAGCTTGGCGTAGCGTTCTTTGTCCGTGACCGGCTGCAGCTGCGGCGGGCTGAACGGGTGGCTCCCGGCGCAGAACACTTCGACGCCCATCGGGTCCGTGACTTCACGGACGGCGGCCAGGGAACGGGCGAGGTCTTCCTTCGCTTCCGCGGCCGTCTCGCAGATGCCGGTGACCAGCTCCACGGTATTGAGCAGCAGCTCCTGCTTGATGTGCGGGTGCTCGTCATCCTCGTTCAGCTCGGGGTGCCGGGCCACGACCCCACGCAGGACCTCATTGGCCACCGATGAAAGTTCACCGGTCTGCGCATCCACCAGCGCGAGTTCCCATTCCACACCAAGAGTTGATTGCCTGGATGAAGCGAAATCAATCTTCATGTGTTCCTCGCTGTGTGCTGACGTGGGTCCGGTTGCCGTCCGTTCCTGGCGAACGGCTGGCAGGGGAACGGTCATCCAAGTCTAGTGCAGGGGTAGCATCGAGTTGATGGCTTGGCTACACAGGGCGCGTGAGAGTCTTCACACAACCAGCCGCCCCCAAACCCCCAGGAAACATTCCGGCATTGCATGCCCGCGGACTGCGGCGGCGCTCGCGGCGCTGTTCGCTGTTGCGTCGTGCACGGCGCCCCCGTCACCCGGGCCGGGACAAAGCACGACGACGGCGCCCGCGCCTTCCGCTTCCGGCGCACCGAAGCCGCCACAGACGGCGCAGACAGGCACGCCCCGGACAGGCGCCCAAAGCCCGTCCCCGTCCGCGGCAAAGCCCGCGAAGGAAACCGCGGCGCTGGGCTGGGGCCCGCAGCAGCGGGACGCCGACGCTGCCGCCGCGGCAGTGGCGAAAATGACCCTGCAGGAGAAGGCCGGGCAGGTGCTCCTGCCCTTCTACACCGGCCTCAACCATGAAGCCCAGGCCGCCATGGTGGAACGCCTGCACCTTGCGGGGTCGATGATCATGGCCGACAACGTGCCCGGAACAGCCACCGGCCTGGTGGACGTCCCGGCCCTGGCCGGAGTGACGCGCAGGCTGGACCAGGCGTCCCGTTCAGGAGGCCGCACCTGGCCCGGCCTGATCGGCGTCGACCAGGAAGGCGGAGCAGTCAGCCGCGTCGGCGCCCCGCTGACCCGTTGGCCCACCCCGATGAGCTACGGCGCCGCGGGCAGCGTGCCGCTGGCCGCCGAGGCCGGCACCGGGCTGGCGGCGGAACTCGCGCCGCTGGGCTTCACGGTGGACTTCGCACCCGCGGCCGACGTCACGATCGGCCCCGCCGATCCAACGATCGGCGCGCGGTCCATGTCCGCTGACCCCCGGGCCGCGGCATCGCTCAGTGCCGGGTTCGCCAAAGGCATGCTGGCCGGCGGGGTGCTGCCCACCGTCAAACACTTTCCCGGGCACGGTTCCGTGACCACCGATTCCCACAAGGGCCTCCCGGTCCAGAACGCCACCCTCGCTCAGCTCAAGGCGCGGGACTGGAAACCGTTCCAGTCCGCGGTCAAGGCAGGTGCGCCCATGATCATGACCGGCCACATCGCCGCTAGGGCCCTGGAGCCGGGCATGCCCGCGTCCCTGTCGAAGGCAACCTACAAGGCGCTCCGCGGCCTGGGCTTCAAGGGCGTGGCCGTCACGGACGGGCTGAACATGGGCGCGGTGGCCGGCCGCTACCCCCGAGGATCGGCGGCACCGGCCGCGCTGGCAGCCGGGGCCGACCTGCTGCTGATGCCGGCGGACGCAGCCGCCGCCCATGCCGCTATAGTCCGTGCTGTCACCGAGGGAAAGCTCCCGCTGTCGCGCCTCGAGGACGCGGCCCGCCGCGTGGTGACCATGATGATCTGGCGCGGGCGCACTGCCCGGCCGAAACCTCCGGCAGCACCGGGAAACGCAGAGGCCCTGTCCGCGAAAATTTCGGCCCGGGCCATCACCTTGGTGGCCGGCCGGTGCAACAGCGCTTTAGTCGGCGGCCAAGTGCGGGTGACAGGGGGCTCACCGGTGGACCGGGCCCGCTTTGCCGCCGCGGCCAGGGACGCCGGGATCACGCTGGGGACGACGGGTCCGCTGGTCAGCCTGATCGGCTACGGCGCCGGCCCCGCCAAGGGCGATATTGCGGTGGCCCTGGACGCGCCGTGGCCCCTGGCACAGTCCCTCGCACCGACCAAGATCGCCCTCTACGGCCGGACGCCCGGAGCGTACAAGGCGCTGCTGGCTGTCCTGGCGGGGAAGGCCACCGCACCCGGAAAGCTGCCGGCCGCCGTCGGGCCTTACCGGCCCGGCACCGGCTGCAAGTGACTGCGGCCGGTAATAAAGGCAGCGCCGCCGTTTAATGGAGGGGTGCCGATTCTGAATAAAGACATGACCCTGTGCATCTCCCTCTCGGCCCGGCCGAGCAACAACGGGACCCGCTTCCACAACCACCTGTACGACCAGCTGGGCCTGAACTGGATCTACAAGGCCTTCGCGCCCACCGATCTGGCCCAGGCGATCGCGGGCGTCCGCGGCCTGGGGATCCGGGGCTGCGCCGTTTCCATGCCCTACAAGGAGGACGTGATCGCCCTGGTGGATGCCATGGACCCGTCCGCGAAGGCCATCGACTCCGTCAACACCATCGTCAATGACGGCGGCCGCCTGACCGCCTACAACACGGACTACACGGCAATCGAACAGCTGCTGCAGCGCAACTTCGTACCGGCGGAGTCAAAGGTACTGCTCAAGGGCGCGGGCGGCATGGCCAAGGCCACGGCCGCAGCCCTGCGCGACGCCGGGTTCAAGGACGTGACCATCATCGCCCGCAACGAAGCCACCGGCCGGGCGCTCGCAGACCTCTACGGCTTCACCTGGCGCGCGGAGCTCGGCGCCGGCCCGGAGGCCACCGCGGACATGGTCATCAACGTCACGCCCGTGGGAATGGCCGGGGGGCCGGAAGCCGATGCGTTGTCCTTCCCCGCCGAGACCATCGAGGCCGCCAAAGTCGTGTTCGACGTCGTGGCCCTGCCCGCTGAAACGCCGCTCATCAAGGCAGCGCGGGAGGCCGGTAAACAGGTCATCACCGGCGCCGAAGTGGCCACCATCCAGGCGCTGGAGCAGTTCGTGCTGTACACGGGCATCCGTCCCACGGACGAGCAGGTCCGGGACGCCGAGGCGTTCGTCCGCGCCCAGTAGGCAGCGCGGCCCGGCAGCTACACAGGCTCCACGGAGACAGCCACTCTTTCTTCCCCGATCCGGGTGAGGACCAGGGTGGCTGTCTTTTTGCCCGCCGCCTTGCCCGCGCCTTTGCCCCCGGGCAGCAGCTGCTTGCGCAGCTCCTCCGGGGTGACGGACGTGCCCCGCTTCTTGATGTCCAGAACGCCGACGCCGTTCTCCCGGACCCAGGTTTTGAGCGCCTTGACGTTGAACGGCATGACCTCCAGGACCCGGTAGGCCCGGGCAAACGGAGTATCCAGCAGTTCCGGGGCGCAGATGTAGGCGATGTGCTCGTCCACGAGGTGGCCGCCCAGGTCCAGGGCGAGGTCCGCCACGAGCCCGGCACGGATGACGGCGCCGTCCGGCTCGTACAGGAAACCCTCCACTGGCCCGACGGGGGCAACGGGGCCGCCGTCGAACTCCTCCCCGCTGGTGAGTTCCGCCGCGCCCGCCGCGCCGATGACAAGCGCGGCCCGGCGGATGCCGGCCCGGGCCACGGCGTTGAACCACAGCGTGACCTCCGTGACGTCGCCGCCCACCGAGACCCACTGCGCCTCACAGCCGGCAGGCACCGAATCGTGCGGCATGCCCGGCCCCATCTTCACGCCGACGGCCCGCCCCGCGGCGGCCAGCGACTCCACGAAGGACAGCGGGGGAGAGAACGCCTCGGGGTCCCAGATCCGCTTGGTGCCGGATGTGGTGGTGGTGCGCCGGGCGGGGTCCAGCCAGACGCCGGCCCCGTCCTCCAGCGCCACCGACGTCGCGTCCGAATGGACCACCGTGGCGTGCGGGAAGGGGATGAGGTTGATCGTGGCGCAGGCGGCGGTGGTCTCGTCGACCTCCACCGCGGTCACGGCGATGTCCAGTGACGCCAGGGCCATGGCATCCGCGCCGAGCCCGCAGCCGAGGTCCGCAACGTGGCGGACGCCCGCCTGGGCAAAGCGCTGTGCGTGCCGGGCTGCGACGTTGAGCCGAGTGGCCTGCTCCAGTCCGGCCTGGGTGAAGAGCATCTGCCGGGCAAACTCGCCGAACTTGGCCTCGGCCCGGGTCCGGAGCCGTGACTGCGTCAGCACGGCGGACACGAGTTCGGGGGAGTGGCCGGCCTTGCGCAGGCTTGAGCTGAGGGTGAAGGAGCGGCCCTCCCGGTAGGGTCCGAGCGAGGCCAGCAGCTCCCATCCTTCTTCTGTGAGGAGCGGGGCAATCTGGTCCTGCGGTGCGTCAGACATGGGAACAAGCCTAGTGGAGCGGCCGGCCGCCCTCTTCCCGATAGGGTGGTCTGAATGGAATCCAGCGAAACGCCAACCCCCGGTCAGCCCGAAAGCACCAACCCCGGCCCGGTGCAGCATAGCCGCCTGGTCCGGTATGCACGCCCGGTGCTGATCGGCGGCGCCGTTATCGCCGTCGTCTGTCTTGTCCTGCTGGTGATCATCTTCCTGCTGGACTCCTTCAACGCCACTGTCTACTCGGTGGGCGGCAAGAACATCAGCGACGCCACCGAGGAAGCCCGGCAGATCCGGGACCTGTACCTGGGGGCGCGTGTAGGCGGCATCGTGGTCCTCATCGTGTCGGCCGTGATCGCGGCGGCGGCCGCCGTCGTGCTTGTCCGCGACCAGCGAAACGCGGGGGACGGGGACGCCGACGGCGGCGAGGACCTGGGGTTTGACGAGCTTGCCGGGCGCTGAACGAAAGGCATGCGGGAGTTACGGCAGATGAAATTCTGGCACTCGCCTTGACCGAGTGCTAACCCCTTACATAGAGTCATCATTAGCACTCTCCCTAGGAGGGTGCTAACACACGAAGAGCTGCCAGCCTGGCTGCTGCCGGCACCGCGACGACGGTCTGCCGCCAAGGCGCAACAGTTTTTACTGTCCATGAATTTTGACGAAAAGGAGAGGTCCGAGTGTCGGTCTCTATTAAGCCTCTTGAGGATCGCATTGTTGTCCGCCCGCTCGAAGCCGAGCAGACCACGGCTTCCGGCCTGGTCATCCCGGACTCCGCGCAGGAGAAGCCGCAGGAAGGCGAAGTTGTTGCAGTAGGCCCCGGCCGCTTCGAAGACGGCAACCGCGTACCGGTCGACGTAGCCGTTGGCGACGTCGTCATCTACTCCAAGTACGGCGGAACCGAAGTCAAGACCGGCGGCACCGAGTACCTCGTGCTCTCCGCCCGCGACGTTCTGGCGATCGTCGTAAAGTAACTCTTTGGATCCCCGTGCCGCCGTCCGCGTCTGATTTCTGTCTGACCGGGCGGCTGCACGGGGTTCTGTCTTGAAAGGACAAACCATGGCAAAGCAGCTTGCGTTTAACGACGCTGCCCGCCGGTCGCTTGAAGCCGGCATCGACAAGCTCGCCAACACGGTTAAGGTGACGCTTGGTCCCCGCGGCCGCAACGTCGTGCTGGACAAGAAGTGGGGCGCCCCCACCATCACCAACGACGGCGTGACCATCGCCCGGGAAATCGAGCTGGACGACCCGTACGAGAACCTTGGCGCCCAGTTGGCCAAGGAAGTCGCCACCAAGACGAACGACGTCGCCGGTGACGGCACCACCACCGCAACCGTGCTCGCCCAGGCACTGGTCAAGGAAGGCCTGCGCAACGTTGCCGCCGGCGCCGCTCCGGGCCAGATCAAGCGCGGCATCGAGGTCTCCGTCGAGGCCATCGCAGCCCGCCTGCTGGAGAACGCCCGTCCGGTCGAGGGCACCCAGGTGGCCAACGTTGCCGCCATCTCCGCCCAGAGCGACGAGGTGGGCGAACTGCTCGCCGAGGCATTCGGCAAGGTTGGCAAGGATGGCGTGATCACCATTGAGGAATCCTCCACCACGCAGACCGAGCTGGTTCTCACCGAAGGCATGCAGTTCGACAAGGGCTACCTGTCCCCGTACTTCATCACCGACACCGAACGCCAGGAAGCGGTCCTCGAGGACGCCCTCATCCTGATCAACCAGGGCAAGATCTCCTCCGTGCAGGAATTCCTGCCGCTGCTGGAGAAGGCGCTGCAGAGCTCCAAGCCGCTGTTCATCATCGCCGAGGACGTCGACGGCGAGGCCCTGTCCACGCTGATCGTCAACCGCATCCGCGGCACCCTGAACGTGGTTGCCGTCAAGGCTCCGGGCTTCGGTGACCGCCGCAAGGCCATGCTGCAGGACATCGCGACGCTGACCGGCGCCCAGGTTGTGTCCCCGGAACTGGGCCTGAGCCTGGACTCCGTGGGCCTCGAGGTGCTGGGTACCGCCCGCCGCATCACGGTGACCAAGGACAACACCACCATCGTCGACGGCGCAGGTTCGGCCGAAGACGTATCGGCACGTGTTGCCCAACTGCGTGCAGAACTGACCCGCACCGATTCCGACTGGGACCGGGAAAAGCTGCAGGAACGCCTGGCCAAGCTGGCCGGCGGCATCGGCGTGATCAAGGTTGGCGCAGCCACCGAGGTTGAGCTGAAGGAAAAGAAGCACCGCATCGAGGATGCAGTGTCCTCCACCCGCGCCGCCCTCGAAGAAGGCATCGTGGCCGGTGGCGGTTCCGCCCTGATCCACGCGCTGAAGGCACTCGACGAGGACCCTGCCGTCACGGCTCTGGAAGGTGACGCGGCTGCCGCCGTCGGCATCGTCCGCCGTGCACTGGTCCAGCCGCTGCGCTGGATCGCCCAGAACGCCGGCCACGACGGCTACGTTGTGGCCGCCCGGGTTGCCGAGCAGGACAACAACCACGGCTTCAACGCCAAGTCCGGCGAGTACGAGGACCTGATTGCCGCTGGCGTCATCGACCCCGTCAAGGTCACCCGTGCAGCCCTGCGCAACGCGGCTTCCATCGCCGCGCTGGTGCTCACCACCGAAACCCTCGTGGCCGAGAAGCCCGCCGAGGAAGACCAGCACGCAGGCCACAGCCACTAGGCTGCAGCCCGCTCCCGCGGTGTCACAGGGAGGCCCGTCCAGCTATTGCTGGCCGGGCCTCCTTGCGTTTCCCTGGCCCAGGCGCCTTGCGTTTAGGGTCCGGTGCTAGCGCCGCGCACGAAGGGCCTGCCGCCGCAGCCGGAGCGCGTCGCCGTCGGGAAGCCGCTTGGTGACCAACCGGTAAAAGTACAGGACCCCGACGGCGGCGGCCACGATGCCGCCAAGGTTCACCAGCAACTGCAGGGCCGACCCGGCCGCCTTGCTGAATTCGCCAAGGACCAGCGCCACCGCTACGAAGCCGGCCGCGGGCACGGTGGTCACAGAAATAAAGACGCCGATCAGGGCGGCCGAGCGCCCGCTGATGACCGAGAGCATCCCGGCGGCACCGGCGAGGACGGCCACGATCAGCGAAAACGGTCCCGGGTGGTAGATGAACTCGGCCGCCGAGGCCCGGTCCAGCACGTCCCGCGGAAAGAGGCCCAGCGGCAGGGCCAGCCAGGTGATCAGCGCTGTGATCAGCATGGCCGCGGGGAAGCCCACGCCCAGGGCAACCGCCGCCCGCCCGCCGAGCCTCCAGTTTCGGCGCACCACGGCAACCGCCAGCGCAGCGAGCGGTCCGAACTCAGGCCCCACGGCCATGGCACCGACGATTGCGATGGTGGAGTCCGTCACGATGCCGATCGCTGCGAGCAGGGTGGCCAGCACAAGGAACGACAGGAGGGTCCAGCTGAGCCGGGACTCCTCACCGGTCTGCCGCGAGACCTCGTCCCAGATAACCGTGTCGGCGCCTTCTCCGGGGGCAGTCTCCTCGGCCCTGTCGGCCCTGTCGGAAAGAACCAGGTCCGGAGCTGTAAGGGCAATGGAACCGACCCTTTCAACGTTCAGGGCGCGGAGTTTCTCCATCAGCTCCTCGACCGATTCCCGGGCCACATGCACCAGGACCACGTCGCCTTTGGGAAGGATCGAAGCAGCCGTGTGCAGTGCTACCTCGGCTGTGCCGGCCTGCTGCTGGCACAGGTCTGCCACGAGGGTGGTCAGTTCGGCTGGTACGCAAATCCGCATCTGGACGATCACCTGACACTCCAATCCACGCACCAAATCCCCTTAGGCACCGACTCTATAGTGCCCAGGAAACCGGAACCCGCCCTGCTGAGACGCCGGTCACCCCCGGCGCGTTTGATTCGTCTCGAATGTCACGAATCGGTAACATAGGTGCTTTGTGCTGCCGTTTGAGGGGTTATCTGTGCCAGAAGCGAGATCGACGGACCCGCTGAAAAGCATGCCGCGCGAGGAGCCGGCGGGAAAAGAAAACCGTGAGCCGAGAGCTGCCCGGCTGAAAGCCAAGCCGGGCTACCGGCCCGAGGTCCAGGGCCTCCGCGCCCTGGCGGTGCTCATGGTGGTCACCTACCACGTCTGGCTTGGCCGGGTTTCCGGCGGCGTGGATATCTTCCTGCTCATCTCCGCGTTCCTGCTGACCCTGTCCTTCGTCCGCAAGGTGGAGAAGGGCACGCCGTTGCGGCTCGTGAGCCACTGGCTGCACCTCTTCAAGCGGCTGATCCCGGCCGCCGTCGTCGTGATTCTTGGTGTGCTGGCCGGAACCTGGCTGGTCCTGCCGCAGAGCCGCTGGCCCGACGTCCTCAACGAGGCCTGGGCATCCCTCCTCTACGGGCAGAACTGGCTGCTGGCCAACACCGCAGTGGACTACTACGCGCAGGACCACTCCGGGGCCAGCCCGCTCCAGCACTTCTGGTCGCTCTCCATCCAGGGCCAGGTCTTCATTCTCTGGCCCCTCATCTTCGCCGGCTCCGCCCTCGTGTGGCGGCTGCTGCGGCGCCGCCGGGACGTCAGCTACCGGACCGTCCTGATGGTTGCCTTCGGCGGCATCTTCATCGCTTCCCTGGTGTTCTCGATCGACCAGACGGCCAGCAACCAGGCGTACGCCTACTTCGACACCCGGACCCGGCTGTGGGAGTTCGCGCTGGGATCGCTGCTGGCCCTGGCACTGCCCTACCTGAAACCGGGCAAGGCACTGCGCGTGGTGCTGGGCTGGGCCGGGCTCGCCGCCATGATTTCCTGCGGCCTGCTCCTCACCGTGGACCGGTCCTTCCCGGGCTTCATCG
Source organism: Arthrobacter sp. OAP107 (assembly GCF_040546765.1). Lineage (NCBI taxonomy): Bacteria > Bacillati > Actinomycetota > Actinomycetes > Micrococcales > Micrococcaceae > Arthrobacter > Arthrobacter sp. OAP107. Next base: position 1,275,803 of record NZ_JBEPOK010000001.1, read on the forward strand.
CACTGTGGCCCACGCTGGCCGCGGCTGCCATCATCGTCGCCGGGCAAAGCGGCAGCCGGTTCGGCGTGGACCGGATCCTGTGCTCCAAGCCCCTCGTAGGCCTGGGGGACAACTCGTATGCCCTGTACCTCTGGCACTGGCCGGTCCTGGTGCTCTCACTTGCAGCCACCGGCATCGAAAAGCCCAACCTGGTCCAGGGCCTCGCCATCGTGGCAGGTTCAGTGGTCCTGGCCGTACTGACCACCCGCTTCGTCGAGAAGCCCCTGCGCGAGTGGCACTGGCCGCAGCTGCGGGCCTGGCGCACCGCCGTCGTGATTGTTGCCTGCGGTGCCCTGCTGGCCGGGCCGGTTGCGCTGTGGCAGACCAGACTGAACGCCGAGGAAGCAGCCGCAGCGGCGCAGCCGCGCGAGCTGACTCCGGGTGCTGCCGCGCTGGCGCCGGAAAACGCCGGCAAGCCGACGCCGGACGCCACCGTGATTCCGGCCCCTGCCGCCATGAAAAACGAGTGGGCGGACATAGACGGGCTGTGCACCGACGAAAACGTCCCCAGCGACCCGCTGCTCAACGGCTGCCTGCAGAACAGCAAGCCGGACAAGGTGACCAAACGGATCGTGGTGCTCGGTGACTCGCACGCCCAGCAGTACATGGCCGCGCTCGGGCCCATCGCCAGGGACCACGGCTGGGAGGTGGTCACCCTCCTGAAGGGGAACTGCCGGTTTGGCGCCGAATCCACGGAACGGGAGGCCGACTGCAATGCCTTTAACAAGGCCAGCGCCGCGTACGTCATGGAGCACAAGCCGGACGCCGTGTTCACAGTGGCGTCCCTCACGCACAAGGAAGCCCCGTTCGAAACCGAGGTGCCCGGCTACCTGGAGGGCATCAAGCCGTTCACCGATGCCGGAATAGACGTGGTGGGCGTCAGGGACAACCCCCGCTTCGCCATCAACATGCCTGAATGCGTCCAGAAGTACGGCACCGACGCGGCGGAGTGCAACCCGCCGCTGGGAGAATCCCTTGCCGCCAAGTCCCCGCTGGATGCATACCGGGGCAAGGTGGACGGGCTGCATCTGATGGACATGAGCGACTTCATCTGCGCGGGCGGCATCTGCCCGGCCGTGGTGGGCAACGTCTACGTCTACAAGGACGACAACCACCTCACCAAGACCTACGTGCAGTCCATGATTCCGATGTTCGAGAAGAGGCTCCTGGCGTCCACGGGGTGGAAGTAGCGTGCCCTTGCTCACAGTGCCGCTGCGGAATATGGGGATCGCCGCCAAGGTTCTAGTATTAATTCAATTCCTCCAGAACCACCTCCTGGCCCCGAGCCAACCCTGCACAGGCCAGTCCCGTAATGACGGGCTGGTCATCGGTTGCAACCCCTACCCGTGAACCTGTAAACCAAGGTAAGAGGCGCACTCATGACCCAGCCCGAGCACGACCCCTTCGGCTTCATCGGCCTGACGTACGACGACGTCCTGCTGCTTCCCGGCCACACCGACGTGATCCCCTCCGAGGCCGACACGTCGTCCCGGATCTCCAAGCGCATCACCGTCCAGACTCCGCTGCTTTCCGCGGCCATGGACACCGTCACCGAATCCCGGATGGCCATCGCCATGGCCCGCCAGGGCGGCCTCGGTGTGGTCCACCGCAACCTCGCTATCGACGACCAGGCCGACCAGGTGGACCGCGTCAAGCGCAGCGAGTCGGGCATGATCACCAACCCGCTCACCATCGGCCCCGAGGCCACGCTGCAGGAACTCGACGAGCTGTGCGCCCGTTACCGCGTCTCCGGCCTTCCCGTGGTCGACGACGGCAATCGCCTTCTCGGCATCGTCACCAACCGCGATACCCGCTTCGTGCCGGAATCCGACTTCCCGATCCGCCTGGTCAGCGACGTCATGACCAAGATGCCGCTGGTCACCGGCCACGTCGGCATCAGCCGCGAAGAGGCCTCCCACAAGCTGGCCACGAACAAGATCGAGAAGCTGCCGCTGGTGGACGAGCAGGGCCGCCTGAAGGGCCTCATCACCACCAAGGACTTCACCAAGGCCGAGCAGTACCCGCTGGCCACCAAGGATGACGAGGGCCGGCTGCGCGTCGGTGCCGCCATCGGCTTCTTCGGTGACGGCTGGGAACGCGCCATGAAGCTGATCGACGCCGGCGTGGACGCCCTCTTCGTCGACACCGCCAACGGCCATTCGCAGGGCGTGCTGGACATGATCCGCCGCCTCAAGTCCGATCCGGTTGCCGCGCACGTGGACATCATCGGCGGCCAGGCTGCCACCCGCGAAGGCGCCCAGGCACTGATCGACGCCGGTGCCGACGGCATCAAGGTGGGCGTTGGTCCGGGCTCCATCTGCACCACCCGCGTGGTGGCCGGTGTGGGCGTTCCGCAGATCACCGCGATCTACGAATCGGCCAAGGCTGCCATTCCGGCCGGCGTACCGCTGATCGCCGACGGCGGCCTGCAGTACTCGGGCGACATCGGCAAGGCGCTGGTTGCGGGCGCAGACACCGTGATGCTCGGCTCCCTGCTGGCCGGCTGTGACGAGTCCCCGGGCGAGCTGATCTTCGTCAACGGCAAGCAGTTCAAGAGCTACCGGGGCATGGGCTCCCTCGGCGCCATGCAGTCGCGCGGGAAGAACACGTCCTACTCCAAGGACCGCTACTTCCAGGCCGACGTCTCCGGCGATGACAAGCTCATCCCCGAAGGCATCGAAGGCCGCGTTGCCTACCGCGGTCCGCTGGCCTCGGTGGCGTACCAGCTGGTCGGCGGCCTGCGCCAGACCATGTTCTACACGGGCGCTCCGACCGTTGCCGAGCTGAAGGCCCGCGGCAAGTTCGTCCGGATCACTCCGGCCGGGCTGAAGGAATCGCACCCGCACGACATCCAGATGACCGTCGAGGCGCCGAACTACGGTTCACGCTAGCCGGGTACCGCTGACGGGCCGCGGGTTTACCTCCCAGCGGCCCGTCGTCGTTTGCGCCGCCTCAGACGTGTCGGTGCACCGGGACTAGGCTGGAGCCATGTCCCAACCACGCCATCCCGCCGAACTGAACCCGAAAAGGGAGCCCCAGCGGCGGCTGGCACTGAAGCCCTATGCCCGCGCCGTGGCCCAGGTGCTGCGCGTCAGTTTCCGCGCGTCGCCGGGTGCCGTGCTCATGAAGGTGGCCGGTTCGCTGATCTCGGCGGTGCTGCCGCTGGTCACCACCTACTTCGCCGGCCTGACCACCACCGCGCTGGCGGCAGCCTACAGCGGGGACGCTGCGGCCGGGCAGCAGGCCATCGTCTACGTCATCATCACCGCCGCGCTGGGCCTGTTCTGGGGCGCCTTCGGCAGTTTGGACCGCTACATCCAGCAGGTCATGAGCTTCCGGGTGGGAGCCATCGTGGGCGACCTGATGTACGAACGGTTTCTTGCGCTGGACTTCTGGCGGTACGACGACAAGGAAACCGTAGATCTTTACGACCGCGCCAAGCGGTTCTCGGACTCCTATGCCAGGGTCCTGGACCGGATTGCGGCCATTTTCACGCAGCTGGTGTCGGTGCTTCTGGCCATCGGCGCGCTGCTTCTGGTGAGCTGGTGGATCGCGGTGATCGTGCTGGTCGCGATCGTTCCGAGCGTGTACCTGCAGTTCAAGCTGTCCCGCGAGCAGATCGCGCACTGGAACACACAGGTGGATTCGCGGCGGCAGCGGCGGATGATCGAGACCAATCTGCTCCGCCCGCAGCACATCGCCGAGATGCGCCTGTACGGGATCGTCGGGTACCTTATGGATCTTCGCTCCCGGCTCCGCGACGCCGACGAGAAGCGCCGGCTGGACTTCCAGAAGCGGTACATGCCCAAGCAGTTGGCCGCCGATGCCCTGCAATACGCGGCGGAGGTTGTCTCGCTCATCTGGGTGGTGGGCCAGATCATCGTCAGGGCCCAGCCGGTGGGGCAGTTCCTCTACATCCAGCAGATCGTCAGCCGGGCGCTGTCCACGGCGAACAGCCTGGTGTCCTCACTCAGCTCGATCGACGAGGACCTGGCCAACCTCAAGGACTACGAGCTGTTCATGGCGCTGCCCGTGCATTCCAGCCACGCACCGCCGCTGCTGGAGGCGCCCAGGACGGTTGAGCTGCGGGACATCCGCTTCACCTATACCGGCAGTGACATCGAAGTGATCCGCGGCATCAGCATGACCATCCGCGAAGGTCAGCACATTGCCATCGTGGGGGAGAACGGCGCCGGGAAGTCCACGCTGATCCGCATCCTTGCCGGGCTTTACCGCCCGGACTCCGGCCAGGTGATGCTCGACGGCGTGGACCTCGCCGCCGTCGACGTCACCTCCTGGCACCGCCACCTGGCGGTGCTGAGCCAGGAGTTCCTCAAGTACGAGTTCGCCACCGCGGCGGAAAACATCCTCTTCGGCGACGTCGACGCACCCCGGAACGATGAGCAGATCAGCCGTGCGGCCGCCGACGCCGAGGCACTGGAGTTCATCAACAAGCTGCCCAACGGCCTGGACAACCACGTCAGCAACTGGATGGAAGATCCGCGCGGCCGGAAGGGGAGCGGGCTGAGCGGCGGGCAGTGGCAGCGGCTGGCCATGGCCCGGAACTTCTACCGGAACGCCTCCTTCATGGTCATGGATGAGCCAACCTCCGCCATCGACGCGCTGGCGGAGCACCGCATCTTCACCCGGCTGTTCTCCGAGCGCAGCAGCACCATCATCGCCATCAGCCACCGGCTCGCCACGATCGAGAAGGCGGACATCGTGTACATGCTCGAGGACGGCAGGATCGTGGAGCAGGGCACGCACCGGGAACTGGTGGCCCTCCGCGGCCGCTACTTCCGGATGTTCGAGTCCCAGCTCAGCGTCGAGGAGGCCGGCGGGATCTGAGGCTTTCCACCACGGTTGTCCGGACCCGGGCGAGGCTGGGCCGCGGCTGAACGCTGCTGAACCCGAAAGTCACCGGAGGGCTGAACGGCGGACAGGGTCCCGGTGTCCTTGCCGTGCCAATTGACGACGGCGCAGAAGCTGTAGGTACCCGCTATGAAGTCTGCCCACCACCGCGCGCAGGCCGGAGGCGGTTCCGATCCCTGCGATATGGCCGTCGAAGACCCACCGCTTGCCCGTGCGCCTACTGTAGCTGGGATAACCTAGAGCAGTGACTTACGAGATTGAGATTGGCCGTGGCAAGCGTGGGCGTCGTGCCTACTCCCTGGACGACATTGCGATCGTCCCCAACCGTCGCACCCGTGACCCCAAGGACGTCTCCGTCTCGTGGCAGATCGATGCCTACAAGTTCGACATGCCGGTCATCGCGGCACCCATGGACTCGGCCATGTCCCCGGCGACGGCCATCACGCTCGGCAAGCTCGGCGGCCTGGGCGTCCTGGACCTCGAGGGCCTGTGGACCCGGTACGAGGACCCGCAGCCCGTGCTGGACGAGATCGGCGCGCTCGCGGATGAAACCAACAGCCCGGCCGTCACGCGCAGGATGCAGGAGCTCTACCAGGCCCCGATTCAGCCCGAACTGATCACGTCCCGGCTGGCCGAAATCCGCGCCGCCGGCATCACCGTGGCGGGCTCCCTGACCCCGCAGCGCACCCAGGAACACTACAAGACCGTGGTGGCTGCCGGCGTCGACATCTTTGTGATCCGCGGAACCACGGTCTCCGCCGAGCACGTCTCGAAGGACCACGAGCCGCTGAACCTCAAGCAGTTCATCTACGAACTCGACGTCCCCGTCATCGTGGGCGGTGCCGCCGGCTACACGCCCGCCCTGCACCTCATGCGCACCGGGGCCGCCGGCGTTCTGGTCGGATTCGGCGGCGGCGCCACCACCACCACGCGCCGCGCCCTGGGCATCCACTCGCCCATGGCCTCCGCCATCTCCGACGTCGCGGCCGCCCGCCGCGACTATATGGACGAGTCCGGCGGACGCTACGTCCACGTGATTGCCGACGGCGGCATGGGCACCTCGGGGGACATCGTCAAGGCCATCGCTGTGGGCGCCGATGCCGTCATGCTCGGCACGGCCCTCGCCCGGGCAGAGGAAGCCCCCGGGAAGGGCTGGCACTGGGGCCAGGAGGCCCACCACCTGGAACTGCCCCGCGGCGACAGGGTCAACATCGGAACTGTCGGTCCGCTGGAAGAGGTGCTCTTCGGGCCGGGCCACCACACCAACGGAACCTCCAACCTCATCGGCGCGCTCCGCCGCTCCATGGCCACCACCGGCTACTCGGACCTCAAGGAGTTCCAGCGGGTCGACGTCGTGGTTTCCCCCTACGAAGGAAACTGACCTGCGGCACCCGGCAACATAGTCCGCGCCCTGCCCATCGGCTGACGTACGAAGTACTCTGGTGAACTACAACGTTCGATGAGGATGGAGGCCTGTCATGACCGGTTTCGATGAACGTCCGGCGGCGACCAAAGGCGCTCTGGGACCCGAGGCGCGGGAGGCTGCACTAGCCGCGTTGAAGGCTTCGGCGGAGCCGGGCAAGGAACTGGACATCCTCATCGTCGGCGGCGGCATCGTCGGGACGGGCGTTGCCCTCGACGCCGTTACCCGCGGCCTGAACGTCGGCATCGTGGAAGCCAGCGACTGGGCCGCCGGGACATCGTCACGGTCCTCCAAGCTCATCCACGGCGGCCTCCGTTACCTGGAAATGCTCGACTTCGCACTCGTGAAGGAAGCACTCCAGGAACGGGGCCTGCTGCTTTCCGAACTGGCGCCGCACCTGGCCCGGCCGGTGCCGTTCCTGTACCCGCTGACCAAACACTTCGTCGAGCGGCCGTACATCGGCGCGGGCATCGCACTGTACGACGTCATGTCCATCTCCGGCGGCCACAAGCGCGGCGTGCCGTTCCACAAACACCTCTCGCGCCGGGGCACCCTGCGCGCCGCCCCGAGCCTGAAGGACGACGCCTTCGTCGGATCCATCCGCTACTACGACGGTCAGGTGGATGACGCGAAGTACGTGGCCAACCTGGTCCGCACCGCCGCATACTACGGCGCCCACGCGGTCAACCAGACCGCCGTCGTCGACTTCCTGCGCGAGGGCGAGCGCGTGGTGGGCGCCAAGGTGGTCAACCGCGAGGACAACTCCACCTTCAACATCAGGGCCAAGCAGGTCATCAACGCCACCGGGGTATGGACCGACGAAACCCAGGCCATGGTCACCGAGCGCGGCCAGCTGAAGGTGCGCGCGTCCAAGGGCATCCACCTGGTGGTGCCGCGGGACCGCTTCCAGTCAACGGTCGGGCTGATCCTGCGGACGGAGAAGTCCGTGCTGTTCGTCATCCCGTGGGGGCGGCACTGGATCATCGGCACCACGGACACCGACTGGCACCTGGACAAGGCCCACCCCGCGGCGTCCAGCAAGGACATCGACTACCTCCTGGAACACGTCAACAAGGTCCTGAAACGGCCGCTCACCAGGGAGGACGTGGAGGGTGTCTATGCCGGGCTGCGGCCGCTGCTGGCGGGGGAAAGCGACTCCACCGCCAAGCTCTCCCGCGAGCATGTCGTGGCGCATCCGGTGCCCGGCCTGGTGGTGGTGGCCGGCGGCAAGTGGACCACCTACCGCGTCATGGCCAAGGACGCCGTGGACGAGGCCGTGCGCAGCATGGACGAGCGCGTGCCGCCGAGCTGCACCGAGACCATTCCGCTGCTGGGGGCCAGCGGGTTCAAGGCCGCCTGGAACCGCCGCAACCGGACTGCCGAGGAATCGGGGGTGCACGTGGCGCGCGTGGAGCACCTGCTGAACCGCTACGGATCCATGGCCTCCGAGGTGCTGGCCATCATTCGCGAGCGGCCCGAACTCGCCGAACCGCTGCCCGGCGCCGACGACTACCTGCAGGCCGAGGCGGTCTACGCGGCGACCCACGAAGGCGCCCGGCACGTGCACGACGTCCTGACCAGGCGTACCCGGATTTCCATCGAGGCTTGGGACCGCGGTGTGTCTGCCGTCCCGGTAGTCGCTAAGCTTATGGGAGAAATTCTTGGCTGGAGCGATGCGCAGCGGGAAAGCGAAATCAAGCATTACCTTGCGCGGGTGGAGGCCGAACGGCTCAGCCAGCAGCAGCCCGATGACGAGTCAGCGGATGCTGCCCGGCTGGGTGCGGAGGATATCGTCCCGCTGCGCTGAGATCGCGCCCCGCCCGGACGGGCCCAGCCTCACTGAAGGGACACCACTTGGCGGAACCACTGGACCGTTACGATGCCGAACTCACCACGCCGGACATGGTGATCCTCGAAATGGAGGCCGAGGACAAGGTGGATGCGGCCAGCCAGCTGGCCCGGAAGCTCTACGATGCCGGCCGCGTCTCAGACCTCGAGGGCTTCCTGGCGCACGTCAACGCCCGCGAGCACCAGCTGGCGACCGGCCTGCCCGGGGGAGTGGGCCTGCCGCACGCCCGCAGCGAGTACGTCTCGGAGACCTCGATCGCCGTCGGCATCACCAAGTACGGCAAGGCCCTGGACTTCGGCGCCTCCGACGGCCCTGCCACAGTGATCCTGCTGATCGCCACGCCGGCGAGTTCCTTCTCCGACCACTTGGAAGTGCTCGCCACGTTGGCGCGGTCCCTGTCCAAGGAATCCTTCCGGGAATCGCTGCGCCGGGCCTACGATGCCGAGGTCATCGCAGAGCTCATCAACTCCAGCCTGGTCTTCTTCGACCACTAAAGATTGGGGCAGGCTCCCCACTCTTGGGGCAGGCCCTTTCGTGTCGACTCCGTCGCCACGTAGGGACCCGGCTTTGAACTGGTCCCCGATACTTGGCCAGTCCAACTATCGGGGACCAGTTCACTCTTGGGGCAGGCCCTTTCGTGTCGACTCCGTCGCCACGTAGGGACCCGGCTGCCCCACTCTTGGGGCAGGCCCGCCTCTGGGCAGGCGTTTCGTTGTTCTACACGCGGACGAAGTAACGTTAAGGGGTGTGGAAAACAGCCCTCCAGCCCCGGTGGATCGCAGGCCTGGTCTTTGCGATCGCCGTTTCGGGTGTCTTTGTGCTCCTGAGCCAATGGCAGTTCGGCCGTTCCACACAGCCTGAAGTGCCGGTCAACCCCACCACGGAGCAGGTCCAGGCCCTAACGAAAACCCTGCAGCCCGGCGACTTCTTCCATGGCTCGGCGGCGGACCAGATGGTCACGGCATCCGGCACCTACGACCCGGCCAAACAGGTCCTGGTGCCCAACCGGATCAAGGACGGCAAGACCGGATACTGGGTGGTCACAGCCTTCGCAGTCGCGGACGCCCCGGCGCTCAAAGGCGTGGCAGCCTCACCGAAAACCTACATACCGGTGGCCCGCGGCTGGATCGCCGATCCCGCCGACGCCGGCGCCCCGCCGTCGGGCATTATCCGGCTGACCGGACGGCTGCTGCCGTCCGAGGCGCCGGTGCCCAACACCGCACCCGCACCCGGACAGGCAACGGCCGTTTCGGTGGCCGAACTCATCAACGCCTGGAACGTCAGCAGCTACCCCGCATTTGTGTCCGCCACGGCGGAAAAGTCAGGAACGGCCGACGTCGGTGCTGCCGCCGGCAGCGGCCTGGAGCCGCTCGGCATTGCCGCGCAGCCGCCGGCCGCGAAGGTCAACTGGCTGAACCTGTTCTACTCCGTGGAGTGGATCGTCTTCGCCGGCTTCGCCCTGTTCATCTGGTGGCGGCTGGTCAAGGACGACTACCGCAGGAGCCTCGAGGACGCCGAGGACCACGACGCCGATGGCCACAGCCACGGCGGACCAGAACCGACCCAACCCAACGAGATCCAACAAAAGGTACAGCCATGATCGAACCCAAGCCGGCAATCCAGCCCTCCAACCCGACCGGGGCGGCGAAGAAGCGCCGCTTTGGCGGCACGGAGGCGCAGATCCGCTCCGCCCTGAAGTTCTACAAGGTCATGGCCTACCTCACGGGCGCCATGCTGCTGCTGCTGTGCGCTGAGCTGGTGGCCCGCTACGGCTTCGGCCAGTATCTCTTCGCCGGCGGGACGGACGCCCTGACCGGCCAGGCGTTCGGCTTCGGGTTCACCCAGGCGGAACCGAAGGGCGTCATCGGCGGGTTCAACGTGTCCGTAACCGTGCTTATCGTTCACGGCTGGATGTACGTGGTGTACCTGATGTCCAACTTCCGGCTGTGGTCGCTGATGCGCTGGCCGTTCGCCAAGATGATCCTGCTGGCGCTCGGCGGCGTGGTCCCGTTCCTGTCCTTCATTGTGGAGAAGAAGTTCCACGCCGAGGTGGAGGCCGAGCTCGCTGCCAACCCGCAGGCCGCCAGCCGCTACTGATTTGCGTTCCGTGCATCACAGCGGGCCCGCTCAAGATGCGTCGGGGCAAGCCCGCCAAGTAGGCTAGTACGGTGACTACTCCCACTGCATCCCAGACTTCCCAGAAGCCGGTGCTGGTTGTTGACTACGGTGCCCAGTACGCGCAGCTGATTGCCCGCCGCGTCCGGGAAGCGAATGTGTATTCGGAAGTGGTTCCGCATACCTACAGCACTGAGCAGCTCCTGGCCAAGAACCCCGCCGCCATCATCCTCTCCGGCGGACCCGCAAGCGTCTACGCCGACGGCGCCCCGAGTGTTGGCGCCGAGCTGTTCGAAGCCGGCGTCCCGGTCTTCGGCATCTGCTACGGCTTCCAGGCGATGGCCAACGCCCTCGGCGGCAAGGTGGACAAGACCGGCCTGCGGGAGTACGGCTCCACCCAGACCACCATCCTCGGCGAAAGCCGCTCCGTCCTCGACGGCATGCCCCAGCACCAGAACACCTGGATGAGCCACGGTGACTCCGTCCACGAGGCTCCCGAGGGCTTCGAAGTGCTGGCCACCACGGCGGGCGCCGAAGTTGCCGCGTTCGCCAACGAGGAGAAGTGCCTGTACGGCGTGCAGTGGCACCCCGAGGTGAAGCACTCCGCCTACGGCCAGCAGGTGCTGGAAAACTTCCTCTTCAAAGGCGCCAAGCTGGAGCAGAACTGGACCACGGGCAACATCCTAGAGGAGCAGGTGGAGCGCATCCGCCAGCAGATCGGCGATGCCCGGGTCATCTGCGGCCTCTCCGGCGGCGTGGACTCGGCCGTTGCGGCAGCGCTCGTCCAGCGTGCCGTCGGCGACCAGCTGACCTGTGTCTTCGTTGACCACGGGCTGCTGCGCGAAGGCGAAGCTGAGCAGGTGGAGCGCGACTTCGTCGCCGCCACCGGCGTGAACCTCTACGTGGCCAACGAGCAGGAGCGCTTCCAGGCGGCGCTGGCCGGCGTCAGCGATCCCGAAACCAAGCGCAAGATCATCGGCCGCGAATTCATCCGGGCCTTCGAAGAGGCCGAGCGCGCCATCATCGCCGACGCCGCCGCGCACGGCGAAAAGATCAAGTTCCTGGTGCAGGGCACCCTGTACCCGGACGTCGTCGAATCCGGCGGCGGCGAAGGCGCAGCGAACATCAAGAGCCACCACAACGTGGGCGGCCTGCCGGAGGACCTGGAGTTCGAGCTCGTCGAACCGCTGCGTGCCCTGTTCAAGGACGAGGTGCGTGCCGTCGGTGCCCAGCTCGGCCTGCCCCAGGAGATCGTCGGCCGCCAGCCGTTCCCCGGCCCCGGCCTGGGCATCCGCATCGTCGGCGAAGTCACCAAGGAACGTCTTGACCTGCTGCGCAAAGCCGATGCCATCGCCCGCGCCGAACTGACCGCCGCCGGGCTCGACAACGACGTCTGGCAGATGCCCGTGGTGCTGCTCGCGGACGTCCGCAGCGTCGGCGTCCAGGGCGACGGCCGCACCTATGGCCACCCGATCGTGCTGCGCCCCGTCTCCTCCGAGGACGCCATGACGGCCGACTGGTCCCGTCTTCCCTACGACCTGCTGGCCCGGATCTCCAACCGGATCACTAACGAGGTGGACGGCGTCAACCGCGTGGTTCTCGACGTCACCAGCAAGCCGCCGGGAACCATCGAGTGGGAATAGCGTTGTAAAACTGGCCGGCCTCCGCAGGGAGGCCGGCCATTTTGCATTCCCGGGCATCGCATCCGGCACGGCGGGCAACGGTGCGAAATGCGCCGCAACTTGGGCCGTCCCAGTGTTGCGGTCTCTCAACCGCGGCGGTTTCCGGCTACGCTCGAAACTATGCCCGTATGGTCCAAGGCGTCATCACGCGCAAGCGCAGAAAAGAAGGCAGTAGTGTCAGTAGGTCAGGTCGACTCCGAGGGTTCGGAGGAGCTCAGGAAGTGGCTGTCCGGGCTCAAGCCCGTTACAGGGGCAGACACCATGCTGCGCTTCACCAAGACGCCCGAAGGTTCCATCGACCTCACGCACGCGCACCCTTCGGGCCTGGCGCAGCTGATGGCCGGGCGGCGGACGCGGCTCTCCACGCTGATCCGCGACCAGCAGCAGTACGTCGTGGCCGCACGGGCCTGCCGGAACCTGCGCTCGAAGATTTTCGAACTGGCCAATGACCGCGGCATCGAGGCCGGGTACTTTTCGGCCGGTACGGTGGTGTGGACCTCCGCCGTCGGCGGCAAGCCGCAGCGCGTCTCGGCACCGGTGATGCTGACCGCCATGTCGCTGACCATCCGGCCCGGCGAAGACGACTACGAACTCCAGCTCACGGAGCAGGCGCGTATCAACCCCGCCCTGATCCGTCACCTCAAGACCATCCACGGGATCGTGTTCGACGTGAACGCAGTGACCCGGATGGCGTACAGTACCGCTCGTTTCGACCCCCTGCCCGTGCTGGACCGGATCAGCACCTTGGTCAAGCCGATCCACGGCGCCGAGGTGGAGCACAACCTGCTGGTCTCGACCTTCGCCGACCTTTCGGGGAACCTCGACGATCCGTGGATCAACGGGCAGAACACGCTGGTGGCCTCGCTGGCCAAGGCGGCGGCGGGTGAAGTCGTGGACGTGCCCGCGCTCGAGCCCGGACGCTTTCCGAGCGTGGACGAGCGTGACCCTGCTGAGGAGCTCCTGCTCCTCGACGCCGACACCGACCAGCAGTATGTGATCGACGCCGTTCGTGCAGGGGACTCCCTGGTGGTGAGCAGCCCGCCCGGCACCGGCCAGACGCAGACGGCCATCAACACCATTGGTGCCCTCGTGGACGAAGGCAAGACCGTCCTGGTGGTGGGGGACCGACGTGCCAGCCTCAACGAAGTGGCCGGACGTCTCGAAAACCTGGGCCTGGACTCCATCCTTTTCCAGCTGTCCGGAAACGCCGCGCCGCAGCAGCTCAAGGGACAGCTGGTGCGCGCCATCGTGCGCAACGAGAAGGCCCAGGAGCCGCAGCTCGGCAGCCTGCACAAGACCCTCACCGAGCACCGCCACGCGCTTGTGGACCACGTCGCGTCGCTGCACAACGTCCGGCAGCGGTGGGGCTGCTCGCCGTACCAGGCCATGCAGTCGCTCGCGGAGCTGACGTCCATCCAGCCGGCTCCGGCCACCACCGTACGCCTGAAGCGCAGCGTCCTGGACAGCATCCGGGACCGCGAGGAGCTGGCTGGCCGGCTGAAACGTGCCGCCGAACTCGGTGCGTTCAGCAGGGCATCCACCACCAGCCCCTGGCACGGGGCGCGGCTGGTGACGCGCAAGGAAACCGAGGAAGCCCAGGAGCTGGCGCGTGCGGTGGCGAACAAGCTGCCGCTGCTGCAGGACCGGATGAAGGATGTGGCCAGCCACGCCGAAATCCGGCTGGGCACCACCTTTGCCGAATGGGGCTCCCAGCTCAAGCTTTTGGTGGCCGTCCGCGAAAGCCTGGACAAGTTCACCCCGGATATCTTTGACCGGCCCGTGACCGACCTTATTTCCGCGACCGCGTCGTCCTCCTGGCGCAGGGAGCGGGGCATCGACATGGCCTCCATGCAGCGGTCCCGCCTGCGCCGGGTGGCCAAGGAGTATGTCCGACCCGGTGTGCACATTGCCGACCTTCACAGTTCGCTGGTGCTGGTGCAGGAACAGCGTGCCCAGTGGGCCGGGTACGCCACCACGCAGCGGCACCCGGCCGTCCCCTCCGGCCTGGCCGAGATCAGCATCATGCACCGCGGACTGACCCGCGAGATGAAGATGCTGGGTGAGGCCCTGCGGCATACCGCTGCCGGCGGCTCGCTCGAAAACGTTCCTTACCCGGAGCTCATGGAGCGCCTCGAACGGCTGGTCGCGGACACGCAGACACTGCAGACCCTGCCCGAGCGCACACTGCTCATCGAGAACATGCGCGAGCACGGGCTGGGCGAACTGCTTGCAGACCTCTCGGAACGCGAGGTCGGTGCCGGGTCCGTCGCTGCCGAACTCGACCTCGCCTGGTGGCAGTCGGCGCTCGAAGCGATGATCAGCGGCGACGACTACCTGGCCATGTCCGACGGCGACGCGCTGCGCCAGCTTGAGGCGGAGTACCGGCTCGCCGACAACGCCCACATCGCCAGCGGCGCAGGCCGGCTGCGGTGGAAGCTGGCCGAGCGTTGGCGTGCCGGGATCGAGGAGCATGCCCGCCAGGCCGACCTGCTCCGCAGCCTGCTCAAGGACGGGCGTGTCACGCTGGCTGCGCTGACGGCACAGGCACCCGGGTTGGTTCCCATGCTGGTGCCTGTCTGGTCGGTCAGTCCCTACCTCATGACCGGACTCCTGCCTGCCGAGCAAAAGTTCGACGCCGTGGTGATCCTCGACGCGGAGGCGACGTCGCTGCAGGCGGTCCTCCCCGCCGTCGCCCGTGCCCGGCAGGTGATCGCGTTTGGCGACGACAAGATCGCCAGCCCGCGAACTTTTACCGTTGCGGTGGAGCGGCTCGCTGCCGGCGAGCAGTCGCACCAGAGCGTCGAAAGTGCGTTCACGGCGCTTTCTGCGGTGCTGCCGACGGCGCCGCTGCGCTCCGTCTACCGCGCGGTGGACGAGGACCTGGTGCTGCAGCTGAGCAAGAACTTTTACGACGGCGGCCTCCGCCGCCTCCCCGAGGGCCAGTCGGCCACCGGACTGGACCGTGCGCTGACGGTGGAGTACCTGCCCGACGGCACCGGTCTGCCCAGCGCCGACCATGAGGGCGTCGAATCGGTGGTGGCCGAGGTGAACCGGGTGGTGGAACTGGTGTTCGAGCACGCGCGGCTCCGGCCCCGGACCTCGCTGGCGGTGGTGACTGCCAGCCTCCGGCACGCGGCCCGCATCGGTGAGTCCATCCGGCTGCAGCTGCCCAACCATCTGTCGCTGTCCGGGTTCTTTACGGCAGGTGATGAATCCTTCCGGGTGGTGGACCTGGAGCGCGCCCAGGGGCTTGTCCGCGACCGCGTGATCTTCTCGCCGGGCTACGGGCGGACGCCGCACGGCCGCGCCCTGCACAGCTTCGGCCCGCTGTCCGCCGAGGGCGGCAGGGCCAAGTTTGCCCTGGCCATGACCCGGGCTCGGCAGTCGCTGCATGTGCTGACGTGCTTCAAGCCAGAGGACCTTGACCGGACGCGGCTGGCCCACGGCGCCGTCGACCTCTTCGAACTCCTCGACCGGGAGATCTCGGGCAACACCGACCTGGGGACACCTGCCTCCCGGGCGGCTGCCAGCGAACAGGCGCTGGGGGCCGATCCGCTGGTGGCCGACCTCGGCGACCGGCTGCGTGCCCGCGGCGCCCGCGTCTGGCACCAGTACGACGGTGCCATCGACGTGGTGGCCGCAGCTGATCCGCTCAGCACCATGGGCCAGGACGAGGCCGACATTCCACGTCCGGTAGCCATCGAATCGGACGGCACCGAGCAGTACCGCCAGATGACTGTCCGGGAACGCAGCCGGCTGCGCCCGCAGCTGCTGGAACGGCTCGGCTGGCGGTACATGCCGCTGTGGACCATCGAGGTCTTCACCGATCCCTCGGCCTGCGCCGACAGGATCGGCGGATACCTCGGGCTTGAGAAGCCGGCCCTTCCCGCGCGCTCTGTAGGTGCGCCGGGATTCTTCCTGGATGACGACGTCAGCACCCTCGCCGTGGGCAATTTCGACTCTGAGGCGGGGGAAGAGACCGGATACGCGAACATGGATGATCGTTTCGGCGACGCCGCGAACGGCGACGGCCCGAACGGTAGCGATGCGGACATGAGTGGCTGGGACGCACCAGGCCGGAACGCAACGGAAGCGTCTTCGGAGCACGCGGTCCCGCAGCACGCGGTGTCGGAGGGGTCGGACCAGACCGTTTCGGATGAGACGGACACTGATCAGCAGGACGTGGATCAGGCAGAGGCTCATCGGGCCAGGGTTGCCCCCGCAGACGGCGGCCCTGCTGCTTACGACGCAGCCGGCGCCGGAGTGGGCTTCCGTTCGGAAGCCAGGCAGGACGGGCTGGCCACGGAACGGAAGGAGGGCCCGCTGTGACATCCGACGCCGGGGCCGAACGCCAAGACCGGACCGAAGGCAAAGACCGGACCAGGCGTGAAGACGCGGCAGGGCGTGAAGACGCTGCCGAACGCAAAGATGAGAAGCCGGCGGCACCGGCGAAGCCCGTAAAAGGCCGCCGTGCCACAGGCGGCGGGCAGCAGCGGACGGGCGTGGTCCCCGCCAGGGCCGCCGAGGACGATCCCCGCTCCTGGGGCGACGCAGAGTCCGGCAACGACCACGACGCCTGGCTGAAGGAGCAGAAGCCCCCGCACTGGGGCTGAGCAATCGCGCAAACAGGATGCGCATCCGAGGAGACTGGCTCACCGGGCACCGGATCCCACCAGCACGAAAAACAGCTTTCCCTGGGTGGACGCACCTGCCAGCGCACTGGCTTGCGCAGGGGTGGCCGCCACCACCAACAGCCCGTCCGAGTCCCCGGCAGCAAGCCATTGGCCGCTTTGGCCTTCCTGACCGGAGGTCCAGAGAACGGGCACTGATTGGGCGAGTACTTTGGATGTTGATGCCTGCTCATAGCCGTTGCCGCTTGTCAGGACCACGTTCACGAGCTGGCCGGGGGACACCAGCTGGATGGAGGACGGGTCGGCCATCCGGAGCGGGACCGCGGCGGACCCGGGCGGCGCTCCCGTCAGCAGGCCCGGCCCAACGAGCTGTGCATCGGTGAGGAGCTGGCCCTGGCGAAGCGGCGCTGCCAGCTGCCTGCCGGCCAGCCCGGCGCTGTCGGCAAAGGTCCCCTCCGGGACCATGGCCGGCGGGACGCTGACGGTCCTGACGTCACTCCCGCCGAGGTTCACTCCGGCCGGAAGGTCACGGGCAGCGGCCAGGACGCGCACGGTCTGGGCAGGGGCAGGAGTGAGCTGGTGGACGGCGATCCCGGCGGCTGCGCAGAGGAGGAGCGCCACGGCCAGGCGGCGGTTGCGGTTCAGCCACCCGGCGAGGCGCCTTCCGCGCGGGCGGGGACGGGCGGCGGAAGCGGGCAAGGCGTTGCGGCGTGCAGGACGAACGGCCGGGCGCGATGCCCTCGCGGGGAAGATTCCGGTAGCTGGCATGCCGCCACGCTACGGGCCCTCCCGTGGCGCACAACAGGTGCTCGCAGCCGTATGTGGAAAAGCCACGGCCGCCGTCGTACTACCCAGCCCAAGCGCGAACAGACACTTGAGCCCCCGAGCCTGCCGCCGCCGTCGTACGGTCCAGCCAAGCGCGAAGGGACACCCAAGCCCCCCGGGAGTGCCCGCGGGATACAAAAGAGTCCGGCCGTGGTGAACCCGGCCGGACTCTCGGAGCTCAATGGCGGCAGGTGCCGCGGAAAACCGCCTAGCTCGCGGCGGCAGCTGCCGGGGCAGCGGATGAGGCAGAGGACGAGGAAGCCGCAGGGGTGGCCGGCGCTGACGCAGCGGGGGAAGGCGAAACGGTGCTTCCCTTGGAATCGCGCGAATCAGTCCGGTAGAAGCCGGAGCCCTTGAAGACAACGCCCACGCTGTTGAACTTCTTGCGCAGCGTGCCCTGGCACTCGGGGCAGGACGTCAGAGTGCTGTCGGTGAAAGACTGCACGATGTCGAAGGCATGGCTGCAATCCTTGCAGGCATAGGCATACGTGGGCACTGTAGATCCTCCTCTTGGACAAACGACAGGTCCCGTGCTGCCTGGTCTCATTTTCCCGGTTTCTCCTTGACGGATCACCGCGGACGAAATGACTCCATTAGCAGTCGCAGGGCCTGAGTGCCAATTCTAGCACCCCGTCCGGGCGAGGTCACGCGAAGGCTACCAGACCGGAGGGCATGAGCACTGCCTCGACGGGACGGTCGAAGTCTTCGGCCGGGATGGTCTGAGCGGGCAGGAGCTCAGCGTCGTAGATGATGGCAGCCTTCGGGAGGTGCAGCCCGCCGGCATTGGCTGCGGCCAGGAACTTGTCGTAATAGCCGCCGCCCTGCCCGATTCTGTTGCCGCTGCGGTCCACCGCAGTGGCCGGCATGAACATTCCGGCGGCAGTCCGCACCGTGTCCAGGCCGTGGCGCTCGCCTGCCGGTTCCTGAATGGGCGCATACCTGCTGCGGACGAACTCGCTGTCCGGGGTCCAGAAGACCCAGCTGAGCTCCCGGTCCGGTTCGCAGACCGGGAGCAGGATGCTGTGGCCAGCCTCATGCAGCGCGTGCAGCAGGGGAAGGGTCGGCGGTTCGAAATCGACGCCGAGGTAGGCGGTGAAGGTGGCTGGCCTGCCCGCAGCGATGGCCTCGGCCCAGGGCAGACCATGGGTAGCGATGCCCTCGCCGGCCATTGCGAGGTCTGTTGCTGTCATCGTGGCCCGGATCTGCCGGTGCTGCGAACGGATCCCGTCCTTCGACGGCATGGTCCCTGTTGGCATGGATTTCATCCTTTGTCGCGGCGGCAGGCGGCCGGGCCGCTGCCGGAAGCATTTACCGTATGAATGTTCCCTCGGATAGATTAGACCAGTGACTACCACTAATTGTTCAGTCCGCAAGGCCGTAATCCCCGCTGCTGGGCTCGGCACCAGGTTCCTGCCTGCCACCAAGGCCATGCCCAAGGAGATGCTGCCGGTGGTTGACAAGCCGGCCATCCAGTACGTCGTCGAGGAGGCCGTCAAAGTGGGCCTGAGCGACGTCCTGATGATCACCGGACGCAACAAGCGTGCGCTCGAGGACCACTTCGACCGCGTTCCGGCGCTTGAGGCCACGCTGGAGGCCAAGGGCGACACCGCCAAGCTGGAATCGATCCAGGCCGCGAGCAACCTGGGCGACATCCACTACGTCCGCCAGGGTGACCCCAAGGGACTGGGCCACGCGGTGCTGCGTGCCCGCCAGCACGTGGGCTACGAGCCGTTCGCCGTTCTCCTCGGTGACGACCTCATCGATGCCCGTGACGAGCTCCTCAGCGTCATGATCGACGTGCAGGCCAAGACCGGCGGTTCTGTCGTGGCCCTCATCGAGGTGGAGCCGTCCCAGATCAGTGCCTACGGCTGCGCTGACATCTCCGAAATTGAGGGCGAAGGCTTCGTCAAGATCAACAAGCTGGTGGAGAAGCCGGACGTCGACGAGGCGCCGTCCAACCTGGCTGTCATCGGCCGCTACGTGCTCCACCCCGATGTATTCGACGTGCTGGAAAAGACCGAACCCGGCCGCGGCGGGGAGATCCAGCTCACGGATGCCCTGCAGGAGCTGGCCAGCAGGGATGGCGAAGGCGGCGGCGTGTACGGCGTGGTCTTCCGCGGCCGCCGCTACGATACCGGGGACAAGCTCAGTTACCTCAAGGCCTGCGTGGAGCTCGCCATCGACAGCGACGACCTCGGACCCGGTTTGCGTGAGTGGCTTCCGCAGGTTGCCGCCCGTTTGTCCGAATAACCCTTCATGAGGGTCAGCCACATCTGGCCGGTCACGCTGGAATGCGGTGACCTTGTCCTGCGGCCCATCAGGTACCGGGACAGGAAGGAATGGACTGACGTCCGTTCCCGCAACAGCGACTGGCTTGCGCCCTGGGAGGCCTCCAACCCGATCCCGGGCGGGGCCCTGCCCGATTACCGGCAGATGGTCCGGTCCCTGAAAACCCAGGCCGCCCAGGCGACGGCGCTGCCCTTTGTGATCGCGGAGTGGACACCTGGGCACCGTGACCCGGTCATCGTGGGCCAGCTGACGGTTTCCTCCATTGTCTGGGGATCCGCCATGATGGCGACGCTCGGCTACTGGGTGGACAAGGACCGCGCCGGCCACGGGATCGCCCCCACGGCGGTGGCGATGGCCACCGACCACTGTTTCCGGACCCTTGGCCTGCACCGGATGGAAATCAACATCCGTCCCGAAAACCGTCCCAGCCTGCGCGTCGTGGAAAAGCTCGGTTTCAGGGACGAGGGCTACCGCCCGCGCTTCCTGCACATCAACGGGGAATGGGCGGACCACCGCTCCTTCGCACTGACTTCAGAGGAGATACCGGAAGGGCTCCTCAGTCGCTGGCTGCGGGTCCGGCCTGCCTGACCGCGGATGGACAGAGCCGCTGGTCAGGGCCGGGTTCCACGCATAAGTCCATTGATTTGAAGCTGGGCCGCGACACACCGAGACGAATGCCACAAGAGCCCCAACATTCCTCATACGGTTTTGTGTGTGGACTTCCCCCTTAGCAGCTCAGTCATCCTCGTGGCTGCAGTTGCGCTCTGGATCGTTTGGGTTGCCCCTTACGTGCTCCGCAACGGCCGGCATCAGTTCCAGACTGCCGGTGACCTGACGCTGGAGAGCGTCGACGCCGAAACTGCAAACCCGCAAGCCGGAACGGTTGTGTATATGGCCGCCCAGCAGGAGAAACGCATGGACACCAGGAAGAGCAGCGAACCAGCTACAGGCCTCACCCCGGCTCCGTCCGGCAGCAGGCCTGCCGCCAAGGAAACCGGCGCCTTTCGGATCCGCTACGGACGGACGGCCATCGCGTTCGTTGGGCTGCTGTCCTTCCTGACGGCCATTGTGGCCGGAGTTCTACGGCTTTTTGGGCTCGGCAACCCCTGGGTTCCGGCCGTGGCGTTCCTGACCGGTGCTGCCGCCGTCGTGGTTTTGCGGCGACTGGCCGTCCGCGACCGCCGCAGGAAAGTCAGCGCCGCCTTCAGGGCGGCCATGGACTCACCCGCCGGCCGGGAGTCCGTTGCCGAGCCCCCCGCGGAGGCAGCACCCGCCCCCGAGCCTGCCATGCCCCGGGAAAATGCACTTTTCGATGCCGAGGCAGAAGCACCGAAGCCCAAGCCCCTGACGGCAGTCGAACTCCGCGAGGCGGCGCTGGAAGTTGCCCTTGCGGCCGGCGACGACAGCGCAGCAGCCCCGCTACAGGGCCCGACGGCTTCGCCCGATTCCAGCTGGGATCCGGTGGAAGTTCCCAAGCCGACCTATGTTGAAGCAGCCAAGGCCGAGCGTCCGGCACCTGAGCCGCTGGCGCTGCCCGAGGCCCCCAAGTCCGTGGGCAAGCCCTCACTCAAGCAGGGGCCAGCGGCCGCTCCTCCCGCTGCCTCCCCGAACGCCGCGCCCGCCAAGCCGCTGACCAAGGCCCAGAGCGCGCTGAGCAACCTTGATGACGTCCTGCAGCGCCGCCGGGCGTAACCGGAGGCCGGGGCCGGACCGGGCATCACGCTAGTGGTCCGCATCTGCGTTGCCGGCGGTACCGGCGAAGCCGGCCGTGAGGTGGTGCGCCAGGCCCTTGACCTGGGGCACGCCGTCGCCGTTCTGAGCCGGAACCCGCCGCTTCCGGGGGCCAGGGGCTATTACGACGGCGCCGCTTACTTCCGCGCGGACGTCACCACCGGAGAAGGGGTGCCGGAAGCGCTGGCGGGTGCCGGCGTCGTGATCGATTGCCTCGAAGCCCGGACCGGCAAAGCGTTGAGGCACTATGCTGCTGGCGGCGCACTGCTGCTCGGTGAAGCGGCGGCGGCGGGTGTTACCCGCGCCGTCCAGCTGTCCATCGTCAACTGCGACCAGAGCACCCTTTCCTATTACCGGTCAAAGGCGGACAAGGAGCGCGTGTACTCGAGATCCTTGCTGGAGACCCGCACCGTGCGGGCTACGCAGTTCCACAGCCTGCTGGCGGGGATTTTCGGTGCGGGTTCCCGCGCCGGGCTTGTGCCGGTGATCAAGGGTGCCCGGTTCCAGACCATCTCGCCTGCCGAAGTGGCGTCGGCGCTGCTCGCAGAGGCCCTGGCACCGCCTTCCGGTGGTTCCCACACCCTGCAGACGGTCGGAGGGCCGGAGGTGCTGGGCATGCGATCGCTGGCCGGCACCTGGAAGCGGATAACCGGCGCCAGAGGCCTGGTTACCGAACTGCCGCTGCCGGGATCCGCAGGCAGATTTCTGCGTGAAGGACGGAACCTGGTGCCGGACCGGCGGTACGGAGACACGACATTTGAGGCCTGGTTGGCAAACCGGCGAGAAAATTTGTAGCCTAGGGAAACCGGCGTTGGAGTTCCTTCGGAAAACGGCGCCACGGGGTTATAGCTCAGTTGGTAGAGCGCTTCGTTCGCATCGAAGAGGTCAGGGGTTCGAATCCCCTTAGCTCCACAGTTACACCCCGGTCTGCGGACCGGGGTGTTTTTGGTTGCAGAATCCGCGGCTGCGGCTCATGGGCCTGAAGAACCGTGTGACTTGGGCGGCAGATGGCCGCGCCGGGACGCTTCGCGGACTACCTGCCGGATGTTGGCGAACAGCACTGCCTTCACTGCTGTCATGTCCGGGTTGTGCCCGTGTTTCAGCGCGCTCTCCAGGCTGCCGCAGTATGCCTCGAGGCGCTGCGCGCCCGCCATCCCGGAGCTGACCCTCAGGCTGATGATGGCTTCCAGAGTCGTCTCCGCATCGCCGCGCGTGAGGCCCTTGAAGATCTTGGCCGCCCGCACGGGAAGCATCACCAGATACTCCTCCATGAACTTCTGCGCTGCGTCCTCCCCGGCTTCGTCCGTGAGGGTCTGCAGCGCACCGTCGTCCAGGACCGGAAGGTCCTGGCCCGCGTCAGCGTCCTCCACCATGCAGCCACCTCATCCAGTTGTCCACGTTGTCCTGCGATTCTCAACAAAATGGTCCGGGACGCAGCTCAAGAACCCGACACTGTCATCGCAGATTCGGATCAAGACTTCCTAGCGTTCACCCGGCCAGCCACAGCTGGGCGTCACCGGCAGCGGGCTCCAGCGGTTCCTGGCCGGGTCAGGTGATTGTCCGCCGGGTCCGGAGACATGGGGGGAATGCGTTCCGGACCCGGCAGTCTGAAGCGACGGTTCGCGGCTACCTTCCGCTTCAGGGACAGGAACAGTCTGCGGCGCGAACGCTATGAAACGCCGGAGCTACCTGAGAGCCAGGCTTCGCTTTTACCCCCTGGGTGAGGGGTCTCACGCCGCACGCCCAAGGAACTCCCAAGCTTGGGGCTGGCTATCTGCACCAGGAAAGCGTGGCAGGGGCGGTCCTGTTTGCCGACGCGAAAGGCGGCCGCGGGCAGGAGGAATGCCTGTCCGTGGCCGCCTGGCGTGGAAGAGATGCGGGCTACTGACCGCCGCAGAACTTGCTGTAGGTGCTGCCGGCCTGCTCATAGCCGGCCTTCAGCTCGGTGAGCTTCGCCTGGTCAGGTGTTTCCTTGGCGGACTCGTCCGTGTATTCCAGGATGGCCTGCAGCGCGGGCTGCAGTTCGTCCGAGGACACTGCCTCGATAGGACGGATCTGGTTGGCCAGGCGGGTCATGCCGGTCTTGCCCACGGAGTTCGTGGGGTTCGAGACAACCGTCCGGATCCGGTCGCAGGTTTGCGCGGTGGTGAGCTGCGGTGCGGCGCAGGCTGATGCGGAGAGGACGAACCCGGCAGCGAGCAGGGCAGTAGTGAGTTTCTTCATGATTCCCTCAGTAGTTGATGTCAATCGATTGTAAGCAGACGCAGCCGGCCCAGGGCGGACGGATTACGGCCGTTGCTAGCAGCCGCCGGACTGCTCATCCGCCAACTGCTCGTCCGACTCGATCCGGCGAAGCATGGAGAGCCGCTCTCCGATAAGGGACA
The DNA here is from genome assembly GCF_040546765.1 of Arthrobacter sp. OAP107. Classification (NCBI taxonomy): domain Bacteria; kingdom Bacillati; phylum Actinomycetota; class Actinomycetes; order Micrococcales; family Micrococcaceae; genus Arthrobacter; species Arthrobacter sp. OAP107. The sequence continues at coordinate 1,299,643 of NZ_JBEPOK010000001.1, forward strand.
GGACGGCGCCCACTTCCCCATGGGCGCTGCCCTCCGGCTCACCAAAGGGGCTGCCAAGCGGTCCCGGCGCGATGAGGAACGGCGTGATGTCCTGCCCGTGGAGGACGTCGAGCAAAGCCTGGAACCTCTGCCACCCAGCCTTGCTCGCCGCGGTCTCTGCAGAAGGTGAGGGTATGCCGTCCACCACCAAGGCCGGGAACCGCTGCGCCAGCAGAAGATAGTCCGCCGCTGTCCTCGACGCGCTGCACAGCTCGGCGAAGCCCACCCACAGGATGTCCGGGTCGGCGCCCCTGACCGCCAGGGGACCGGTGGGCAGGGGCAGTACGTCCCGCTGGGAAGGCGAAGGCCTGAAGAGCCCGCACGCGCCCAGCTGCCGTTCCGTGCCGGGCGTGATGACCAGGCCCCGGTGAAAACCGGCCACTAGAGCCAACCCTTCCGCTTGAAGATGAGGTACATCAGGGCGGCTGTGGCCGCCATCAGCAGTATCGCCATGGGATAGCCGTAAGCCCAGTGCAGCTCCGGCATGTGGTCAAAGTTCATGCCGTACACGCCGGCCACGAAGGACGGAGCGAAGAAGATGGCCGCCCAGGACGAGATCTTTTTTACCTGCTCGTTCTGCTGGGCGCTGGCCTCGTTTTGCCGGTTGGCCGTCAGCGTGCCGTCCAGGGTCAGCGCGTTCTGCAGGAGGTCGCGGAACGAATCGGCCCGCGAAATCACCCTCTCCACGTGGTCCTCGACGTCCCGGAGATTGTGCTGGAGCTCGTCGTCGGCATCGAAGTCGTCAAATCCCTGGTTGAGCTGCTGCATCATGGCCGGCAGCGGATGGATGGCCCGCTGGAACTGGATGACCTCGCGGGCGAGTTCGTAGATGCGGCGGGACACTGCGGAGTCCCCGGAGAAGAGCTGGTCCTCGATCTCGTCGATGTCGTTCTGCAGCCCGGCCACCACCGGGGCGTAGTCGTCCACCACCTGGTCCAGGAGGGCGTAAAGCACCGCCGGCGGTCCGTGCCGGAGGAGGTCCGGCCGGGACTCCAGGCGGCGGCGGACCTGCCCGACGCCGGACATCTCGGCATGCCGGACCGTGACCACGAAGTTCGTGCCAACAAAAATATGGAGCTCCCCGAATTCCACGGTTTCGGTGTCGTCGCGGTACCGGGCGGGCCTCAGCACGGTGAAAAGGCTGTCTCCGTAGCGCTCCAGCTTCGGCCGCTGATGGGCCGAGATGGCGTCCTCGACGGCCAGCTCGTGCAGGCCAAACTCTTCGGCGACGGCGGCCATCTCGGCCTTCGAGGGCCGGTACAGGCCGATCCAGGCCATTCCGCCATGGCTGCCAAGCGTTTCAAACGTCTGTTCCAGGTTTTCGGGCTCCGCGGCGCGGACCCCGTCCACGTAGACGGCGTTGTCGATGATGGTCACGGTGTGCAGGTCTCCGTCTGTTTGGGGGCAGGGCCTCGTGTTGGTCCAGGACATTCGGGCGTTTAGGACATGGCGCCGGTGATGGCTCCGGCGGCCGTCACAGCGAGGACATCATGGCCGGAGTCGATCAGCGTCACCGCGGCAGAGCGTCCGGCGAGGTAAGAGAGCCAATCCATCCTCGAATCCTATTCCGGCCGCAGCGTCGGGGACGCCGCAGCCGACTGGGTACCCGCCGATTGAACACCTGTCGACTGAACGAGGCGGCTGATCAGCGGCTCGGTCCGGTATGGGATGTGCGTGTGGAGGGCCAGCACCGTTTCGGTGCGGATCACACCCTTGATGCGCAGGATCGAGCGCAGTGCGGCCTGCAGGTTATGTGTGTCGGTGGCCACCACCCGGCACCAGACGTCGCCCCTGCCGGAGATTTCGTGCACTTCGAGGACCTGGGGGATGAGCCGCAAGGCGGCGATCACGCCGTCGAGCTCCCGGTGGGTCACCTCAATCGTCACAAAGGCGACGACGTCGTAGCCCACCGCTTCGAGGTCGATCTCGCGCCCGCCGTCGTGCAGGATGCCGGAGCGCAGCATCCGGCGCACGCGCGACTGGGCAGTGTTCCGCGCGATGCCCAGTTTTTCGCTCAGCTCGCCGATCTGGACCCGGGGGTCGCGGATCAGCTCGAGCAGGATCTTCAGATCCGTGGGGTCCAAGGTGTTCAAATCGTCACTCCGGTTCATGTATCCGGCCAAAGATTGATGGTTTTGCTCAATATTCCCACAGAATGTCGGGCCCGGTACGCACTCTTGCCGCATTCTTTAGGTACCAAGATTCCATCCGCGCGAGCCGCCCCCACAAGGGGCAGGTTCCGCGGACACACAGGCAAGGGCACGGGCATGACCGTCATTAGCGAACTTCGAATGCGTCCGGCTGCGGCCACCCGCTGGGGCTGGGATGCGTCCACCACCTCACGGCTGGCCATGGCCGGCGTCGTCATTTTCACCCTCTTGGTGGGCGCAAACCTGGCGACCCCGTTGTATCCGCTGCTGCAGATGCGGCTGGGCATCAGTTCCCTGGGCATCACCGTCGCGTTCGCTGCCTATGTCCTGGCGCTCGTGGCCACGCTCATGCTGGCGGGGCACTGGTCCGATCACATTGGCCGCCGTGCCGCGCTCCTCCTTGCCGTGCTGACGGGGCTCGCGGGCGGCCTGGTCTTTGCGAACGCGGACACTCTTGCCGGGCTGTGCGGCGGCCGGGCACTCCAGGGCGTTGCAGTCGCCCTGGCCACGGGGGCGAGCTCGGCGGCCCTGCGTGAGCTGCTGCCGGAGCGCCCGGAGTGGGCCTCCCGCTTCACCCTGCTGGCCTCGGCCGGGGGAGTGGCGGCCGGCCCCGCGATCGGCGGGATCCTCTCCCTCCTGCCGGGCTCCACCACCACGCCGTACCTCATCCATTCGATCGTCCTGGCGGCCCTGCTCGTCCCGCTCTACCTGCTGCGCGCCCGCCCCGCCATCAAGCCTGCCGCCGGCCCCCGCCCGCTGAAGGCCCTGGCCCCCCGCCGGCCGACGGTGTCCAGCGAGGCCCGCGGTGCATTCTGGCTGGCGGCGGCCGTCGGCTTCCTCAGCTTTGCCGTCTTCGGCTTCTGCCTGTCCCTCGCACCAAGCTATTTCGCGAAGATCATCGGCACCGATTCCCGGCCGCTGATCGGACTGCTCGCCGGGCTCACCCTCGGGGCGTCCGCCCTGAGCCAGCTGATCGCCGTCCGCAGCAGGTTCGCTGTGCCGGCAGGGCTGGCCGTCCTGGGCGGCGCGGTGGCGCTCATCGCCGCCGCGGCTGCCGCCGGCAACCCGTGGCTGCTGGTCGCGGCGAGCGTGGCCGCGGGCCTCGGGCAGGGAGTTGCGTTCCGGACCGTCTTCAATGACGTGGCCGGAAAGGTGGAGGCGTCCCGGCATGCGCAGATCATCAGCACCGTCTACGTGATCACCTACCTCGGCAGTGCCGTCCCCGTGGTGGGGCTGGGGTTCGCGACGGCGGCCTACGGACTGGACGCGGCTGTCGCCGGATTCGTGACTGCCTGTGCCTGCGCGGCGGGGCTGCTGGCAGCGGTCACCTGGCGCCACGGCCTCCAACGGTAGCAACGCAGGAACCCGGCCGGGTTGCGACGGCGGGCACCCACCACCGGCTTCTTGCAAAGAAACTATTGCAAAGAAATGGTTGCAAAATAACCGTTGCAAATAAATCTTTGCAACGGTAGCCTTGGCGTATGGCCACCCACCCCACCCCCGAAGCCCCTGATGTGCAGGAACTGCCGTACCCCGTCCGGAAGATGGACCCCGCCTCCCTCAGGGCCCTGGCCCATCCGCTGCGGGTCCAGATCTTGGAAATGCTGTCACGGTACGGCGCGCAGACGGCGTGCAGCCTCGGCGAGCTGCTGGGGGAGTCCAGCGGTTCCACAAGCTATCACCTGCGCCAGCTGGCCAAGCACGACTTCGTCCGGGAGGTCGAGGGAAAAGGCACGGCACGGGAACGGTGGTGGGAACGGCCGCGCGGCGCCATCGAGGTGTCCTCGCCTGAACTTGCCAGTTCCCCCGCCACCCAGGAAGCGTCGCGGCTGGTCAATCGGGAGTTCGAGCACCGCCGCCAGGCCGTGCTCGCCGATTTCATGGCGCACGGGGCGGACACCCTGGACCGCGACTGGCTGGAAGCGGCCACGGTCAGCACCGCCAACGTGCGGATGAATGAGGAGCAGCTGGACGCGTACACACGGGCCATGGAGGCCTACTCCTACCGGCTGCTGGAGGAGATCCGCGGCGAGGGGGACCAGGAGGGGGCCCGGCCCGTGCAGATCCACTTCAACGCCTTCCCCATCCTCGGTGTCCCCGCTTCCGCAGGCACCCGCGGCCAGCGCAAGACGCAGAACCCGCCCCAAGCGGAATCCAGCAGCACAAAAAAGTCAGCGAGTCCCGAAAGGAAAGAGCCATGAGTGCTTTATCGCTCAACCAGTCCGTCTCCGGCTACCGCCGTGCCTCTGTCCTGGAAGCTGTGGCGGTCCGTGTCGGCGCCGGCCTGGTGGCGTGGGCGGAGCGGCGCAGGGTTGTTCCGGAGGAAACCGTGCGGCAGCAGCGCAACGCCGCGCGTCGCCGGGACGAGCTGGCCCTCCTCCGGGGCGACATACTCGGCGCAGCGCACTCGGGCCTGCTGCTTCCCGCCGCCAAGGGTGAAGGCCCGCGCTCCGGCAGGACGGGTTAGCCGCAGGTCAGTCCTGGTCGGGCAGCGGCCCGTGATTGCCCTGCATGTGGTCGAACACCAGTGTGGTTTCGGTGTGGCCCACCACGGGGTCGGTGGCGAGGTTGTCCAGAACCCAGTCCCGCAGGTCCTCTGTGGTGGCGACGGCGATGTGCAGCAGATAGTCGACCGAGCCCGACGTGTGGAAGGTCGACAGCACGGCGGGCAGCTTGGGGACGCGGGAGGTGAACCGGTCGATCTGCTCCCGGTCGTGCGCGCGGAGCCGGACGGCGATCAGCGCCTGCACCGAACGGCCGATCGCGGAAAGGCTCAGTTTCGCCTCGTATCCCTGGATGATGCCCCGGTCCGAGAGTGCGCGGGTCCGCATGAGGGCGGTGGAGGGGGCGATGCCCACCAGCTCCGCCAGCTGTTTGTTGGAGATCCGGGCGTCGTCCACCAGGGCCGCGAGCAGCCGCTCATCGATGGCGTCGAGCGGTTCGTGCCCCGCCGCCGGCCGAATATTCTTCGGGTTGCTGCTCACGGATCCTCCTGAAGTGTCCTCCGTTCATCTTAGCGGCGGCAAAGTGGCCAAGACATTCACGGGCAGGCGGCACTTCCGAACATCTGCAGGCTGGCCGATCTGTTAGGCGGCGAGTTATTCAGGAGTGCTGGAGGCTTGCTTCGTCCTGCCGGCGCGGCTGCCGCTGGCGCCCGGAAGTGGGATGCACGACGGCGGTGATCACCGCCGTCGTGCATCCCAGGATGATGACGGCGGCAGCCAGCGCCGGCCAGCCGAAGGACTGGAACACCAGTCCACCTGCCCAGCCCAGAATGCTGGAACCGAGGTAGTACGCGAGGTTGTACAGCGACGCTGCCTGGGCCCGGCCGGTCTGGGCGATGGCTCCGGTCCAGCCTGAGCCGATGCTGTGGGCCGCGAAGAAGCCGCCGGTGAAAATGATGAGGCCGGCCAGTATCAGCACCAGCACCTGGGTAAGGGTGAGGGCCAGGCCAGCCGCCATTACCGCAATGCCGGCCAGCAGCACCGTGCGCCGGCCGAAGCGCTGCGTGAGGGCGCCGGCCCAGCGCGAGGTGACGGTGCCCGACAGGTAGGCCAGAAAGATGAGGCTGATGAGCGTGGCCGGAAGGCTGAACGGCTCGCCGGAGAGCCGGAACCCGAGATAGTTGTAGACGGCCACGAAGCCGCCCATCAGCAGGAAGGCCTGCACGTAGAGCGCCAGCAGCCGCGGATTGGCCAGATGGCCGGACAGGGTCCTGGCAGCACCGCGGAGGCCCATCCCACGGGCCGGGCTGAATCCGCGGGCCTTGGGGATAAGGACCAGGAAGAGCACGGCCGCCACGGTGGCCAGGACGGAGACCGCGAGGGCGGCGGCGCGCCATCCCCAGAGTTCCCCCGCCGGTCCGGCCACCAGCCTGCCGGCCAGTCCGCCCAGCGTGGTGCCCGCGACGTAGCTGCCCGCGGCGACGGCGGCGTGCGCCCGGTCGATTTCCTCGTTGAGGTAGGCGATCGCGATGGCAGGAATGCCGCCCAGGGCCATGCCCTCCAGCATCCGGAGGCCCAGCAGGACGGGGAAGGACGTGGCCAGCGGCACCAGCAGTCCCAGGGCCGTGGCCAGGCAGATGCCCCACGTCATGGCCTTTACCCTCCCGATCCGGTCGGCGAGGAACGACCAGGGGATGACGGTGACGGCGAGGCCTACGGTGGCCAGCGAAATGGTCAGCGCGGCCTCCGCGGCGCTCACCCGCAGCTCGGCGGCCATGACGGGGAGCACTGCCTGGGTGGAATAGAGCTGCGCGAAAGTGGCCACGCCGGCGAACGCCAGGCCAGCCAGGATCCTGCCGTAGGCCTGTGAACCCTTCCGGTGCCCGTTCCACCCGCTGCCTGCCGGCGGCCGGGACTGGCCCGGCGAACTTCGGGGAGCGTGCTTGTGGGGCGTTGGCATGCCTTCAGCGTAAATCCATGCTGACCTAGCATCCAATGCATGATTCATCGATAATTCATGCAGAAGCGGATTGATTGAGGGAGGAAAACCTTTGGACATCAAGCATAGGCAGCTGGTGCAGCTGCTGCCGATTCTGCCGCTGCTGGCGGAGCTGGGGCGGACACAGCACATCACCGAGACCGCCGAGCTGCTGGGCGTTCCGCAGTCGACCGTCAGCCGCGCCCTGGCACGCGCCAGCGCTGCAGTGGGGACCGATTTGCTCGTCCGGGACGGCAGGGGAGTGCGGCTGACTCCTGCCGCCACGACGCTGTTGCCCTATGTGGAGTCGGCGCTGGCCGAGTTCCGCGCCGGCCTGGACCTTGTCCGGCACGAGTCGGAGGTGGTGCGCGGCCGGATCGCTGTGACCTTCCAGCACACGTTCGGCGAGGCGACGCTGCCACTGCTCATCAGCGCGTTCCGGAACCGCTATCCGCAGACCGAGTTCGATCTCAGCCAGGGCTCACGTGACAGCTGCCTGGCCGAACTCTCCTCCGGCGCCGCCGATCTCGCCCTGACCGCGCCCGTGGCGCCCGCCGGCAGGACCATCGGCTCCGCCGCGCTGTACCGGGAGCCGCTGCGGCTCGTGGTGCACCACCGGCACCAGCTGGCGGACCGGAAGTCGGTGAGCATGGCCGAGATCCGGAAAGACCCTTTCGTAGCGCTCGAATCCGGTTACGGGCTGCGCTCGCTGACGGATGCCCTGTTCCGGGAAGCCGGTTTCCGGCCGCGGATCGCCTTTGAGAGCCAGGATTCACACACCGCCCGCGGCCTGGTGTCCGCCGGGCTGGGCGTGAGCATCCTTCCGCCGGAGGGCGGCAGCGGCCCGGGCCGGGGCGTCACGGCGGACACCGGGGATCTGGGCTGGGTCGAAATCGCGCTGGAATCGGAACTGGCATACCGCGAAATCGGCCTGGCCTGGCGTGAGCGCCGCAGCGTGCGGGAGGGCGAACCGGACGCCGTGCGCCTCTTCCGGGAGCTGGTGCTGGACGAGGGGCCGGCTCTGCTGGCGGGGCTGGTCCGCGCCCGGTCGGGCGCCTGACCGGCCCCTCGCTGCCGGTCTCTCGCTGCCGGCCCCCTTGCTGCCGCGCGTCTTGGTGCGGGGCTCAGACGTCCAGGAGCGCGCCTACCGCGTCCGCCACGGATCCCGTCCTGGCCGAGCGCCAGCCTTTGCCCGCCCAGAGATTCAGCCGCTCCCGGTCGCCGGCGGCGGCCGCTGCCGCGCGTATGGGGGCGGTCAGATGGTGGATGGCGGGGTAGCCCTCCGGGGCGTCCCCGTGGTCGCGGACGAACTCATTGACGAGCGCCCGGGCGTAGCGGCCGGTGAAGGCCCGGGTGGGTGTTGTTTCAGTGAAACGCTCATCGCCGAGGGCGTCTTTGTGCAGCTGCCGCGCGCCGCTTTCATCCGTCCGCAGCAGCGCCGTTCCCACCTGGGCGGCAACCGCTCCGGCCGCGATGACCGATCTGACGGCGGCGGCGTCGGACACCGCGCCGGCCGCGATCAGGGGAAGGTCGACGGCGGCCGCCACCTCCCGAATCAGGTCAGGCGTCGACGGCGGCATGCCGCCCTGATTCGTCGCGTGCAGGAAGGCGCCGGAGTGGGCCCCGGCACTGCCGTGCTGGACGACCAGTCCGTCGAATCCGCGCCCGGATGCCAGTTCAGCCTCGGCGCGGCTGGTGACCGTGGCGAGGACGGTTGACCCCGCCTTCCGGAGCGCCTCGACCACTGCGGAATCGGGCAGCCCGAAGGCGAAGCTGACCAGTTCGACGGGGTGCTCCAGCAGGAGGTCGATCTTCGCCTGCCAGGCATCGTCGTCATCAAGCACCAGGGGCGGCACGGTCACGCCGTAGCGCGCGGCGTCCTGGCCGAGGCTGGTCCGGTAGTCCTCCAGCGCGGCCACGGCGTCGGGGGAGGGGTTCAGCTGTGCATGGTCGGGAACAAAAACGTTGACGCCGAACCTGGCTCCGGCGTCCCGGCAGGCACGGATCTCCGCGCTGACGGCGTCGGCACTCTTGTAGCCCGCGGCGAGGAAGCCCAGCCCTTGGCGCGGTGGATGGCCTGGACGAAGCCGGGCGTGGACGTCCCGCCTGCCATGGGTGCTGCAACGATGCGGGTATCGATCTCGGCGTGGGGCATGGCCGGCTCCTTGGGGCTAATCAGTACGCTGTTCTGGTGACTAACTCTGACAACCTATCCGGTGCGGCCCCCGGTGCGTCCAATGCAGCTTCGTCCAGTCCGGCCTTCGCCGGTGCTGATGCCGGCGCCGCCCGGCCAGACGGCGTCGTGATCGGACTCGACATCGGCGGCACCAAAACCAGGGGCGTCCGCTTCGAGCACGGGGAACCGGTAGCAGACGGGAGCGTGGGAAGCGCCAACGTCCAGAACGTCAGCCGCGCCGAAGCCGCTGCGCATCTGGCGGAGCTTTTCGCCAAGATCGGCAGCGGACCCGTGGCACAGGTCTACGCCGGCGCCGGCGGGATCGACACCGAGGAGGACGCCGCCGCCCTGGCCGCCCTGATCGAGCCGCACGCCCCGGGTGCCCGGATCACCGTGGTCCACGACTCACGGCTCCTGCTGGCGGCCGGGGGCGCCAGCACCGGCGTCGCAGTCATTGCGGGCACCGGCTCGGCGGCCTGGGGCACGAACGGCGGCGGCGAGGCGCGGGCCGGCGGCTGGGGCTACCTCCTGGGTGACGAAGGCAGCGGCTACTGGCTGGGCCGGGAGGCCGTGCGGCACAGCCTGCGGCGCATGAACCAGGGGCAGGAACCGGATGAGCTGACCCGGGCGCTGCTGGACTCCTGCAACACCGATGACCCGAACAAGCTGATCGCGCTCTTCCACTCCCCGGAGACGGGCCGCCGCTTCTGGGCGCAGCAGGCCCGGCTGGTGGTGGAGGCGGCCGACGCCGGCCACAGTGTTAGCCGGGGCCTGATCGACCAGGCGGGCAAGGACCTGGCCGACATGGCCGCCCAGGTCCTCCGGCAGCTGGAGCTGGACGGACCGGTCATTCTTGGCAGCGGCCTGGGCATGAACGTTGTCCGGCTCCAGGAGTCCTTCCGGAAACACCTCGCCGCGGCGGGGGTCAGCGACGTGCGCATCCTGGAGCAGGATCCCGTCTTCGGTGTTCCGCTGCTGGTCCGCGAGCAGGCCTGAGGAACTTCAGGTCAGGACGTCGCGCCCGGCCGCCGGCACGCGGATAACACGGGGCTACGCTGGAGCCATGACCGTTCTCTTCGACACCCGCCCCGCCGCCTACGCCGTGATCATCCGCGACAGTGCCATCCTCCTGGCGTACTGGAAGCAGGACGGCAAGGAAGGCTGGACGCTGCCCGGCGGCGGGCTGGACCTGGCCGAGCACCCGGTGGACGGCTGCATCCGCGAGGTCTTCGAGGAGACCGGCTACCGTGCCGAAATCGGGCCGATGCTGGGGATCGACGTCGGGCACTGGCCGGCGGGTTCGCGGCTGGACGGGGCGGAACGCGACTTCCAGGCCCTCCGCCTCGTCTATGAGGCCAGGGTTACGGGCGGGGAACTCACCCACGAAGAGAACGGCACCACCACGCACGCCGCGTGGATACCGCTGACCGACATCGGCTCGCTCAACAGGGTGTCCCTGGTGGACGCCGCGCTGCGGCTGTTCCGCGAGCGCCCGGTCAACGGCAAGCTGGACTCAATTCCCGAGTAAATTCCCTAGCCAGCCGGCGCCCGGCTGGCTATTCTGGGGGAGTCCCCGGACCTTTGTCCGGCGGCGGCCAATCTGGCATTTGAACTTCGTGCGGGGGAGGTGGACCTGATGATTGCAGAATTCGTGCGCGCTCCGCGCCCTGTCGAAAACACCTTCATTACTCCTGCCCCTGCTGCCCACTCGTAGCCGGTCCAGCACACCCGGTGCACAGCGCACTGCCTGGACGGCCGGCGGCGCTGCGGGGCCAACCCGAGGTTCACAGTGAAAAACTCTTCCGGCACTCGTGCCAACCAGCTTCAAGGCCCTTCAATAAACATTGACTCAATGCCCGGCCCGCTCCAGTACGGCTTCACGGCGGCAGCGGCGCAGCACTTCGCCGCCCATCCGGCCGGCGGCGGCGAGGCGGCCGCCCGCGTGGTCCGGGTGGACCGCAACCGTATTGTCGCGGCCACGGCTGACGGACTGGTGCACCTGCCCTATCCGGCTGGTGCGGTGCCAGCCACCGGCGACTGGATCTGGATCGGACGTAACCGGGCGGCGGAACCGGCCGTCGTCGGCGTCCTTCCGCGCACGTCCGAGCTGAGCCGCAAGCGTGCCTTCGACCCGTCCACGGAGGCGCAGGTCCTGGCCGCGAACATCGACATGGTGGGCGTGGTCGTTCCCGTGGACCGTCCGCTGAGCCACAACCGGCTCGAACGGACACTGGTGGCCGTCTGGGACTCCGGCGCGACACCCCTGGTGATCATCACAAAGGCGGACCTGGCGGACATCGCCGATGACGTCGTCGGGAAGGTCATCCTGCAGGCAGCCGGCGTGGACGTGGTGACCACCTCTGCCGAGCAGGGGGACGGCATCGACGAACTGCTTTCCCGGGTCCGGCCAGGCGGGACGCTGGCCCTGCTCGGACCCTCCGGTGCCGGAAAGTCCACGCTCATCAACGCGCTCGTGGGCCATCACGCCCAGTCGACGGGTGACGTGCGCACCACCGACGGCAGGGGCCGCCACACCACCACCTCGCGGGAACTGGTACCGCTGCCCAACGGCGCCGTGCTGATGGACACGCCCGGTGTCCGCGGCTTCGGGCTGTTCGATGCCGACGGCGGGATGGAGGAGATGTTCGGGGACCTGCAGGTGCTCTTCGGGCAGTGCCGCTTCTCCGACTGCGCCCATGACAGGGAACCCGGGTGCGCCGTCCGGGAGGCGCTCGACGACGGCTCCCTCGAGGAGCGGCGGTGGGCAAGCTACCTCAAGCTGCAGCGCGAACTCGCCGCCCTGGAGCGGCGCCACGACGCTGCGGCGAGAAGGGCGTACCAGCGGGAATGGCACCAGAAAGTGGTGGTGGCTGGCCGGAGCCAGCGGGCCGCAGAGCGCTACCGCCATTCCTGAGACTGGACAAAGACTCCTCCACCCATCCGGGAGGGGACTGGCCCCGAATCACCGGTGTTTGTCTCCGAATGATTACGGTGTCCGTGCCTGCCGTGGTTTTGCTTCGGGCACTGGTTACGCTGTGTCAAGACGCGCTTTACAGCCAAAAAACAGCGTGCTTATGATCAATTCGCTTTACCGTCCGATGTTGCCGCCCAACAGTTAGGTAAGCCGGGTATGGCCGAAGCCATGATCGAGTTCCAGAGCGTCACCAAGCAGTACCAGAGCGGGCAACCGGCGGTGGACCAGCTGAGCATGTCCATTGACCGCGGCTCCATCACGGTGTTCGTGGGACCATCAGGCTGCGGCAAGACCACCTCCCTGCGCATGATCAACAGGATGGTGGAGCCCACATCCGGGACCATCACCGTGGGCGGACGGGACGTTACCTCAGTCCCGGCGGCAGAGCTCCGGCGATCCATGGGCTACGTGATGCAGTCGTCCGGTCTGATGCCGCACCGCTCCGTGGTGGACAACATCGCCACCGTGCCGCGGCTGAATGGGGTGCCGAAGGCTGACGCCCGCAAGCGCGCGGAAGAACTGCTCGACGTCGTGGGGCTGGCTCCGTCGCTCGGCAAGCGGTATCCGTCGCAGCTCTCGGGCGGCCAGCAGCAGCGCGTCGGTGTGGCCCGGGCGCTCGCCGCCGATCCGCCGGTCCTGCTGATGGACGAACCCTTCAGCGCTGTTGATCCCGTCGTCCGCGACGAACTGCAGCAGGAACTCCTGCGCCTGCAGCGCGACCTGGCCAAGACCATCGTCTTCGTCACCCACGACATCGATGAGGCCACCGTGCTGGGGGATAAGGTGGCGGTCTTCGCCGTCGGCGGCAAGCTGGCCCAGTATGCCACGCCGGAGGAGATCCTGCGGGCACCGGCAAACGAGTTCGTGGCTTCTTTCGTGGGGCGGGACCGCGGATTCCGGCACCTTGCGTTCACCACGGCCGACGGCGTCACGGTCCACCCCGTGGACACGGTCACCCGGGGCGGGGACGGCAAAGCGAACCAGGTCGAAACTGCGAACCCGGCCGCCTGGCGGCTCGTGGTGGATGACCAGCGGCGCCCGCTGGGCTGGGAAGGCCCCGGCCTGGACTCCGAGCTCATCCCCGGCGGCTCGCTGTTCCGGCCGGGCGATACCCTCAGGCGCGCCCTGGACGCCGCCCTCTCCTCACCTTCGGGGCTCGGCGTGGCGGTCGACGGCGACGGCAGGGTAGCCGGCGTCGTCAAGGGCGCGGAGGTGCTTTCCGTCATCGAGTCCGCGCGCCAAACCCGGCAGGGCGCGCTCTGATGGACTGGTTCCTCGCGAACAGCCCCATGGTCTTCGAGCGGGCCGGCCAGCACCTGGTTTTGGCACTCGTTCCGATGGTCCTGGGCCTGCTGATCTCGATCCCGCTGGCACAGGTCTCACGGCGGCACAGCGCACTCCGGCAGCTCGTGGCCACCGTGAGCTCCCTGCTCTACACCATCCCGTCGCTCGCGCTGTTCATCATCCTGCCGCCGCTGCTGGGAACCCGGATCCTTGACCCGCTGAACGTCATCGTCGCCCTGACCATCTACGCCGTAGCGCTGCTTGTGCGGGCCGCGATGGACGCCTTCGACTCCGTGGATGACGACCTCCGCCAGGCGGCCGTGGCCATGGGCTACAAACCGGCCGCCCGCTTCCTGCAGATCGACCTGCCGCTGTCCCTGCCCGTGATGTTCGCCGGCCTCCGCGTGGTGTCGGTGAGCAACATTTCGCTGGTGAGCGTCGCCGCCCTGCTGGGCGTCGGCAACCTCGGGATGCTGTTTACGGACGGACTGCAGCGGAACTTCGTCACCGAGGTGGTGGTGGGGATCGTCGCGATCCTGCTCCTCGCCGTCGTCATGGATGCGCTGCTGGTGATCCTGGAACGGGTCCTCACGCCGTGGACCAGGGCCGGGTCCGCAAAGTCCGATGCGCACGCCAGGTCCGGCGCCGAATTCATCGCCGACGCCAAGGTGCACGCGGGGGCGGGCTCGTGAACATCTTCACCGAAACCTTCGCCTGGCTGGCCGACCCAACGCACTGGTCCGGCCCGGGCGGGATACCCGTCCGCCTGCTCGAACACCTGCAGTACAGCTTCCTGGTCCTGATCATCGCCGCCGCCATCGCAGTCCCTGTCGGGCTCTACATTGGCCACACCGGCAGGGGCCGCGTGGTGGCCGTGGCCGTGGCCGGCGCCCTCCGCGCGCTGCCCACGCTGGGGCTCCTGGTGCTGTTCGCCCTCGTCGCCGGCAGCGGCCTCATGCCGCCGGTGTGGGCGCTGGTCATCCTCACCGTGCCGCCGTTGCTGGCCGGCACCTATGCCGGCATCTCCAGCGTGGACTCCAACGTGGTGGATGCCGCCCGTGCCATGGGCATGAAAGAGCTGCAGGTCCTGTTCGGCGTGGAGGTTCCCAACGGGCTCCTGGTGATGTTCGGCGGCATCCGCACGGCTGTGCTGCAGGTGATCGCCACCGTGTCGGTGGTGGCATATCTTCCGCTCGGCGGCCTGGGGCGCTACCTGTTCGACGGACTGGTGCTCCAGGACTTTCCGCGGATGCTGGCAGGTTCGCTGCTCATCGCGGCGCTGGCGATCGTCGTCGATCTTGTCCTGGCGGCAGTGCAGCGGCTGGTCGTTTCACCGGGACTTTCCGCACGTTCCAAGGGCGGCCGCAAGGCCGCTACCGATCTCTCGGCTGCCGCGCCCGCGGCGGCCGCTGTTCAAGGAGGCACCGCATGAAGTACCCCGTCCGCACGACCCTTACCCGCCGCGGCCTGGGCGGCCTCGCCGCCGGTGTCGGCGTCGCCCTTGCCCTGTCCGCCTGCAGCAGCGGCAATCCGCTGTCGTCCCCCTCCACGAGTGCAGCCGGCGGCGCCACCTCCGGCGGCTCCCTCGTGGTCGGTTCGGCGGACTTCCCGGAAAGCCAGATCATCGCCGAGATCTACGCCGGCGCTCTGAACGCGGCCGGCGTCACCGCCACCACCAAGCCGAACATCGGCTCCCGTGAGATCTACTTCAAGGCCGTCCAGGACGGTTCGGTGGACGTCGTTCCCGACTACTCCGGCAACCTGCTTTCCCACGTCGACGCGCAGGCTGCCGAGGTCACGCCGGAAGACATCATCAAAGCACTTCCGGGCAAGCTGCCCCAGGGCCTCGCCGTGCTTGACCCGTCCAAGGCCGAGGACAAGGACGCCATGGTGGTCACCAAGGCCACCGCGGAGAAGTACCAGCTGAAGTCCATCGAGGACCTGGCCAAGGTCTGCAAGGACCTGACCATGGCTGCACCTGCCACGTTTGAAACGCGCTCCTACGGGTTCCCGGGGCTCAAGAAGAACTACAACTGCGAACTCAAGGCGCTCAAGCCCTTCAGCGACGGCGGCGGCAACCTCACGCTGCAGGCACTCCTGAGCGACGAGGTGCAGGTGGCCGACATCTTCACCACCACGCCGTCCATCGCGGACAACGACCTGGTTGTGCTGGAGGACCCGAAGAACAACTTCAAGGCCCAGCAGGTGCTGCCGCTCTACAACACGGCCAAGGTGACCGACAAGGCCAAGGAAGCGCTCAACAACGTCTCCAAGACCCTCACCACCGACGACCTGATCAACCTCAACCGTGCGGTGAGCGGAACCCAGAAGCAGAACGCCAAGGACGCTGCTGCCGCCTGGCTCAAGGACAAGGGCATCGTCAAGTAGGCCACGTGCCAACCCAACTGACTCGCACTTGTTGTCGTTTTGAAGCCCCAAAACGACAACAAGTGCGAGCTACTTGGGTGACGCCGCCGTCCGCCGGCCCGTTACGTCCGCGGTTACCCGTGTGAGGCACGTCTCCCCGGAAGTACATCCCGCTTGTGGCATATTTGATGAATGGCAGAATTCAAGCAGTCCACCAAGCTTCATAATGTCCTTTACGACATCCGTGGACCGATTCTTCAGGCCGCCCAGCAGATGGAGGCAGAGGGTCACCGCATCCTCAAACTGAACATCGGCAACCCCGCACCCTTCGGTTTTGAAGCGCCGGACGCGATCCTGGTGGACATGATCCGCCACCTGCCGCACGCCCAGGGATACAGCGATTCCCGCGGCATCTTCTCGGCCCGCACCGCCGTCTCGCAGTACTACCAGACCCGCGGCATCCAGAGCATCCACGTGGACGACATCTATCTGGGCAACGGCGTCAGCGAGCTCATCACCATGTCGCTGATGGCCCTGCTTGAAGAGGGCGACGAGATCCTCATCCCCACCCCGGACTACCCGCTGTGGACCGCCTCGGTGGCGCTGGCCGGTGGACGTCCGGTGCACTACCTCTGTGACGAGGACTCGGGCTGGCAGCCCGACCTGGAGGACCTTGAGGCCAAGATCACGCCCCGCACCAAGGGGATCGTGGTCATCAACCCGAACAACCCCACCGGCGCCGTGTACCCGGAAAGCACGCTGCGCAAGATCGTTGCCCTGGCTGAGAAGCACGGGCTGGTGCTCTTCGCCGACGAGATCTACGAGAAGATCCTTTACGAGGACGCCGTGCACGTGAACATGGCAGGGCTCACCGGCGACGACGTGCTGTGCCTGACCTTCAGCGGGCTGTCGAAGGCCTACCGCGTCTGCGGCTACCGGGCAGGATGGATGGCCATCTCCGGGCCCAAGAAGGAGGCCGCGGACTACCTCGAGGGCATCAACCTGCTGGCCAATATGCGGCTCTGTGCCAACGTCCCGGCCCAGCACGCCATCCAGACTGCCCTGGGCGGATACCAGAGCATCAATGACCTCATCCTGCCCGGCGGGCGGCTCCTGGAGCAGCGGAACAAGGCATACGACATGCTCAACGCCATCCCCGGCGTCAGCACCCAGCAGGCGCGGGGAGCCCTCTACCTGTTCCCCAGGCTGGACCCCGAGGTCTACAACATCCGGGACGACGAAAAGTTTGTCCTGGACCTGCTCAAGGAACAGAAGATCCTGGTTTCCCACGGCCGGGCGTTCAACTGGGTCCGGCCCGACCACTTCCGGATGGTGACCCTGCCCAACGTCAAGGACATCGAAGAAGCAATTGGCCGGATGGGAGACTTCCTCAGCAGGTATCAGGGGAACTAGCCTTTACCCACAGACAACCGTGGAAAGAGGACCCGATGGCCGGCGTTGTGGAATTCACGAAGCTCCCCTCCGAAACGTTGAAAGCCGGGAAGGGATTCCAGCTGGCCGACGTTGACGCTGACGCCACGGTGGGTTACCCGGGGAACAAGGCCGACGGCGAGCTGCTCCTGGAGGAACTGGACGCAAAGCTCGCGCGGCTTCAGGAGCAGCTGTTTGCCGAGTCCAAGTTTGGTGGTACCAAACGCGTCCTGCTGATCCTGCAGGGTATGGACACCGCCGGCAAGGGCGGCATCGTGAAGCACGTGCTGGGTGCCATGGATCCGCAGGGCGTCCAGTTCAAGTCGTTCAAAGCCCCCACGCCGGAGGAAAAGGCCTACGACTTTCTGTGGCGCATCGAACGGGAAGTCCCGGCCGCCGGCATGCTGGGTGTCTTCGACAGGTCCCACTATGAGGACGTCCTGATCCACCGGGTACACCGCTGGGCGGATCCGAAAGAGCTTGAACGCCGCTACCGGGCGATCAACGAGTTCGAGGCCCGGCAGGTGGCTGTCGGGACCAAGGTGGTCAAGGTCATGCTGCACATCAGCAATGACGAGCAGAAGAAGCGGCTGCTGGCCCGGCTGGACAATCCCGCCAAACACTGGAAGTACAACACCGAGGACCTTAAACAGCGCGCGTTCTGGGACGACTACATGGCCGCCTACCAGGCTGCCTTCGACGAAACCAACACCGAGTACGCACCCTGGTATGTCGTGCCGGCCAGCAAGAAGTGGTACGCGCGCATCGCGGTCCAGCAGCTGTTACTGGAAGGGCTCGGCGAGCTCGAACTGGAGTGGCCAAAGGCCGAGTTCGACGTCGAAGCCGAGCGGCGCCTCGTCGACCGGTCCTGATGCGGGCTTAGTCTCCGGCAGAGTCCGTGCCAGGCGTCAGTTGTCCGCTGCCGCTCAACTGTCCTTGCGGGCAGCCGCCAGCCTCTTCCGCGCGCCCTCCAGCCATTCCTCGCAGCGCCGGGCCAATGCCTCGCCGCGCTCCCACAGGGCCAGCGAATCCTCGAGGCTGGTACCGCCCGCCTCGAGCTTGGAGACCACGGCCACCAGCTGTTCCCGTGCCTCCTCATAGCTCAGGGCATCGATGTCCGGAGGAAGCGCGGGACCGGGCTGTGATGTGTTCGGCTCTGAGTTGCCGGAGTCTGTGCTGGTGCTCGGGTCTGTCATTTTTTCTGGCCTGTCGTGTCGATGGGGGCGTTGGCTGCCGGCGCCGGTGCGGCGGCGCTGGCGTAGTTTTGGGGGCGCGTTATGGTGCGCCCGTGGATTCCGCGCCGAACCGCCCGCCGGCCACCCGGACCGAGAGCGGGGTACCGGCGGGGGCCTGGGACGGCTGGCGGACAACTGCACCGCCGGACCCGGAAAGCTGCACCACGGCGTAACCGCGGTCCAGGGTCTGCTGCGGTGACAGGGCCCGGACCTGCGCCTGGAGGTGGACCAGCTGGTCCGAAGCCCTCGTGACTGCGGCGCTGATGGCCGCCGTGGACCGGCGGGCCAGCCGTTCGACGTCGTCCGCGCGCACCGTGATCATGCTCTCCGGAGCCGCGAGGACCGGGCGGGACCTGATTGCCGCCAGGCGGTCCGTTTCGCGGGCTACCAGCATTGTCACGGAGCGGCGCAGCTGGGCTTCAGCCTGCCGGACCCGGGCTAGTTCTTCCGAGACTTCCGGGACGATCCGCTTTGCCGCGTCCGTGGGCGTGGAAGCCCGGAGGTCGGCGACATCGTCCAGGATGGGCCGGTCCGCCTCGTGCCCGATCGCGCTGACCACCGGAGTCACCGCGGCGGCTACGGCGCGGATGAGTTCCTCGCTGCTGAACGGCAAGAGGTCCTCCAGCGCGCCGCCGCCACGGGCAATGACGATGACATCGACCTCGGGACGGGCATCGAGTTCGCGCAGTGCCTTGACCATCTGCGATACAGCGGTGTTTCCCTGCACCGCGACCTCACGGATCTCGAACTCGACCGCCGGCCAGCGCAGGGCCGCGTTGCGCAGCACGTCCTTCTTGGCATCGGAATCGCGGCCGGTAATGAGCCCGATCCTGTGGGGAAGCAGCGGCAGGCGTTTTTTCCTCGACTCGGCAAAGAGGCCTTCCCCGGCGAGGGCATGGCGCAGCCGTTCAATCCGTGCGAGGAGGTCTCCCAATCCGACCGGCCGGATGTCCTTCACCGACATGTTAAGGCGTCCGGTCTTCAGCCAGAACTCAGCCTTGAGCAGGGCCACCACCCGGCTTCCGCGCTCAAGCGGCGTCTCCTGCCGGTCGAGCAACTTGGACCAGATGGAGGCCGGCAGGGAGATCTCGGCGTCAACATCCCGGAGCGTGAGGAACGCACTGCCGCCGCGCCTGTTCAGTTCGATGACCTGACCTTCAACCCAGGCGGCCGGTGCCCGTTCGATGTGCGTCTTGAGCTTCTGCGACAGCAACTGCAGCGGCCAGGGGTTGTCCGGGCTGGTCTCAGCGGCGGTGGCCGGCACCGTGCTGGGGCCGGCTCCGGGGGCTGTGCCGGGTACAGGGACGGTGGCGTTTTCAGCCATGTGCAGCCCCGGTGGCGGCGAATGCCAGTTGCATGGTCGCGGTCCTTTGCCTGTGGATGGTGCGTGCCGTGGGTTAATCAACTCTATCCATAGCTGTATCACCGGGCTCAGACATTGCTGATGATGCGGCCTTGTTGGTAGCCGCCATTGCCGATGCTCCGAGATTTTCGATCGCCGGACATTTTGATCGCCGGACATTTTTGATCGCAGGACACCGCGCCTAGGATGGCAGTGTCTTCCCGACCGGCGAGGCACCTGACCAGCCAGAAACTCGACAAGCCGAGAAACCCGACCAGCTAGGAATCCCTTGCGCTTATTTCTTGCGGCCTTGGCCGTCATCCTTGGTCTCCTGCTTTCCGCCGCCGCCGTTCCGGCCATCTGGGTGGACCGCAACATCGTGCAGGAGGACGGCTTCGTTGCCCTCGCGGCGCCTCTGGGCAGGAACCCGGATTTCCAAAAGCGTCTGGCGACCGCCGCCGTCAACAGCATTGACACCGGCGGGACCATTCCGGCGCAGGTGGCCGCACTGGTCCGGCCGGTGCTGGAAAAGGCGGCAACCTCCCTCACCGGCCTGCCTGGTTACCCGGCTGCCTGGGAAGAGACGCTGCGCAAGAGCCACCGCCTTAATTTCGCCGATCCGTCGTCCCTGCCGCCCGAAGCGGACTCGAGCACCTCGCTGACCCTGGACGTGGCCCCGCTCGTCGGCCTCGCTGCCAAGCAGATATCCAGCCAGGTGGGTGTTCAGCTTGAGGCTCCGCGCCAGACCCTGGTGAACATTGGCCAAACGGGCCAGCGCCAGCTCATCGAACGGGTTTCGGCCTACGCTCCGCTGGGGTACAGCCTGGCGGTCGGTGCCGGCGTCGCGTTCCTTCTGGCGCTCGTGACCGCCCGCCGGCGGTGGAAAGTACTGGCCGGCGTAGGAGTGGGCGCGCTCGCGCTTTCCGGACTGTGGACGCTGGCGTCCCGTTGGGCCGCCGACGCCGTCCTGGGCACCGCGAGCGGAAACGAAATGGCAGACTTGTTCAAGCGGGAGTTCGTGGCGGCTTCCGCCGCCGGGTTTGCGCCCTGGACGCTGGCGGCGGCGATCACCGGCGCGGCCCTGATCGCGGCCGGCCTGCTGCTCAGGGTGGTCGGCGGCCCTGCCCGCAGGCGTTGAGCCCCATGCAGCCGATGCGCCAGCTTATGGCCTGCCGCCCAGCCGGTAGCATGGAGCAATGACTTCCTCTGCAGTTTCCCTTTCGATGCCAACCGTCCCGCGCCGGCGGCGTTCGCCGGAGGAAGTGTTCGCGGCGGCACCGGTCCCGGGCCCCAAGAGGGTTCTGCTGGCAGCCCCCCGCGGATACTGTGCAGGCGTGGACCGAGCGGTCATCGCCGTCGAAAAGGCCCTGCAGCACTACGGACCGCCGGTCTATGTCCGGAAGCAGATTGTCCACAACGTGCACGTCGTCAGCTCCCTTGAGGAGCAGGGCGCCATCTTCGTGGACGAAACGGATGAGGTGCCTGAAGGCGCCCTGGTCATCTTCTCGGCCCACGGCGTGTCCCCGGCCGTGGTCCAGTCCGCGGAGGACCGCGGACTGCGCACCATCGATGCGACCTGCCCCCTCGTGACCAAGGTCCACAAGGAGGCCGTCCGGTTCGCCAAGGACGATTTCGACATCCTCCTGATCGGCCACGACGGCCACGAAGAGGTTGAGGGGACGTCCGGCGAGGCCCCCGACCACATCCAGATCATCAACGGCCCCCACGAAGTGGACAAAGTGACGGTCCGGGACCCCGAAAAGGTCATCTGGCTTTCCCAGACCACGCTCAGCGTGGACGAGACCATGGAAACCGTCCGGCTGCTCAAGGAACGGTTCCCCACGCTGCAGGATCCGCCGAGCGACGACATCTGCTACGCCACGACCAACCGCCAGGTGGCCATCAAGAAGATCGCGCCCCAGGCAGATCTGGTGATCGTGGTGGGCTCGGCAAACTCCTCCAACTCCGTGCGCCTCGTGGAGGTGGCACTCGAATACGGAGCCAAGGCATCGTACCGTGTTGACTTCGCCAACGAGGTGGACGAGTCCTGGTTCGAGGGTGTTGCCACCGTGGGCGTGACCTCGGGCGCGTCCGTTCCGGAGGTCCTGGTCAAGGACGTGCTCCGCCTCCTGGCCGACTATGGATACGACGCCGTCGAAGAGATTGTGACCGCGGAGGAGGACCTGCTCTTCTCCCTGCCCAAGGAGCTCCGCGCCACGCTCAAGGAAGCCGGGGATGTGTCCCGCGCCCTCGGCGGACGCCGCTCGCGCTAGCAGCGCCAGGCGGGCCGGCGTCCGTCCGGCGGCTTTCTTTAGGCGGCGTCCTCTTCGTCCACAGGTGCCAGCGGCCCGCTCGTTTCCAGTTCCGGGGCTGCGAGGGACCGCGGCGTGACCTGTACGGCCGGGGGAGTGGCAAGCCCGCTGGTGTCCAGGGCATTGAGTTTCCGCGCGGTGGGAAGCACGCGGGCCTCCAGTGTGCCGACCATCGCGTTGTAGCGGTCCACCGAGCTTTTCAGCGCTGACCCCAGCTTGCCCACGTTGTCCCCGAGCGTGCCCATCCGCTCGTACAGCTGCCGGGCAAGTTCGAAGAGCTCGCGTGCACTGTCCGTGAGAACGTCCTGGCGCCACGTGAACGCCACGGACTTGAGCACCGCGAGCAGCGTGCCGGGGGAGGCCAGCACCACATTCTTGGACAGCGCGTGATCCAGCAGAGCCGGGTCGGCCGAGAGCGCGGCGGCGAGGATGGACTCGGCCGGGACAAAGCAGATCACCAGTTCAGGCGAGTTCCCGGAAATGTCCCAGTACTTCTTGGTGCTGAGCGCGTCCACGTGGGTCTTCAGTGCCTTGGCGTGGGCCGCCAGGAGGTTTTGCCGCGCGGCCTGGCTGAGCCCGGGCTTGTCACTGGCCGACTGTCCCAGCTCCTGCGCCTCAAGGTAGGCGGACAGGGGGACCTTGGCGTCGACAACGAGCTGCTTGTCGCCCGGCAGCTGGACCACAAGGTCCGGGCGGACGGCGGCCTCGGCGCCTGACGTGCCGTGGTGCTGCTCATGGAAGTCGACGTGCCGCATCATGCCTGCGGCCTCCACAACACGGCGGAGCTGCACTTCGCCCCACTGGCCGCGCGCGCTGTTTGACCGGAGCGCCGACTCCAGCGCATGCGTGGACCGCATCAGCTGTTCATCCGTAAGGCGGGCTTCCTGCAGCTGCTGGGCCAGCTGACCGTACTGTTCAAGCCGGTCCCGTTCCAGCAGGGAAACCTGCTGCTGGACCGCCGTCAGTTTCTCAGCCACCGGCGCCAGGGCACGCAGGACGCTGGAGTCCTGATCGCGGGACATGCCCAGGTCCCGGTTCTGGGCGGACAGGAGTTTCCGCTCGGCATCCGCGGCAGCAAACTGGGCGCTGACCTCCGAAAGCCGCGCCGAAACGCCGTCGAAATCCGCCTCCAGGGCCCTGGTCCGGCGGCGCAGCACCACGTACACCGCGCCCGCGCCGGACACGGCGCCCAGCAACAGCATTAATAGGGCCAGAATGACTGCAAAAGGTTCCATGCCTTCACTGTGGCATGGGGCTGTGACATTTATTGGGTAGGCAACACCCGCGGCACGGGCAGCGGGGGCCGAACAGGTAGAATCAATGTCCGTGGCTCTTACTATTGGCATCGTCGGACTGCCCAACGTCGGCAAATCAACACTTTTCAACGCACTGACCCGCAACCAGGTCCTGGCGGCGAACTATCCGTTCGCCACCATCGAACCCAATGTCGGCGTCGTGAACCTGCCCGACCCCCGGCTCCAGCAGCTCGCCGGGATCTTCGGCTCACAGCGCGTGCTGCCCGCGGCTGTGTCCTTCGTCGACATCGCCGGCATCGTCAAGGGCGCGTCCGAAGGGGAAGGCCTGGGCAACCAGTTCCTCGCCAACATCCGCGAAGCGGAAGCCATCGCCGAGGTGGTGCGCGTGTTCGATGACCCCGACGTCATCCACGTCGACGGCAAGGTCGATCCCCGCTCGGATATGGAAACCATTAACACCGAGCTGATCCTCGCCGATCTGCAGACCATCGAGAAGGCCATTCCCCGGATCGAAAAAGAGGTCAAGATCAAGAAGCGGGAGGCCGCGGAGCTCGCTGCCATCAAGGCCGCGCAGGCCGTGCTGGAGCGCGGCGACACCATCTACTCCTCCGTCAAGAGCGACAAGCTGGAGATGGAGCACCTCAAGGAACTCAGCCTCCTGACCGCCAAGCCCTTCATCTACGTGTTCAACGCGGACGAAGGAATCCTCGGCAGCGAGGAGAAGCAGGCTGAGCTGCGCGCCATGGTTGCGCCGGCCGACTGCATTTTCCTGGACGCCAAGCTCGAGTCCGACCTGGTGGAGCTCGACGAGGCCGAGGCGCGCGAAATGCTCGAAATGAACGGGCAGGACGAATCCGGGCTGGACCAGCTGGCCCGCGTCGGATTCCATACGCTCGGGCTGCAGACCTACCTCACGGCCGGGCCGAAGGAGGCGCGCGCGTGGACCATCCACCAGGGTGACACCGCCCCGCAGGCCGCCGGCGTCATCCACACGGACTTCCAGCGCGGCTTCATCAAGGCCGAGGTTGTCTCCTTCGAGGACCTCATCGATGCCGGTTCCATGGCCGAGGCGAAATCGCGCGGCAAGGTCCGCATCGAAGGCAAAGAATACGTCATGGCCGACGGCGATGTGGTGGAGTTCCGCTTCAACGTGTGAGTTTCCGCCGGGCTACTCAGTGATTGAGTATTAACGGCGAAAAGCCCCGATCCCTAGGATCGGGGCTTTTTCTGTGATTGACGCCTCTACCCTCCGGGCCACAGGGCGTCAAGGAAAAAGGGCGGGTACTTTTCCCGCGGCAACAGCTTGGTTGCATCTCGATAACAACCTTTACTGAGGGACAACTTTCGGACCGCGGCCGCCGGGTTCGGGTCTAGGCTACTTGTCATGTGAGACTCGCCACATCTCACTGGGGGGATGTAGCGGGTCTGGCCGGCGCCCACAGCGAAGGTCTTTTCCACACTCACAGAAACATAGGAGGCGGAATGCGATTCAGTCGTATTTCCAAAGCAGTAGGCGTTGCAGCCGCGGCTGCACTGGCGCTCAGCGCCTGCGCGAGCACCAATGGCGGGACAACCCCGTCCAGTAATGCGGCCGGCAAACAGGGGGGAACAGCCACTGTCGTTGAGGTCAACGCGTTCAACACCTTCAACCCCAACACGGCCGACGGCAACACTGACATCAACTCGAAGGTCAGCTACGCCACACACTCCGGGTTCTACTACATCGACAACCAGCTGAACGTCGTCCACAATGACAAGTTCGGCAAGATGGAAAAGACGTCTGACGATCCGCTGACCGTCAAGTACACCATCAACGAAGGCGTTAAGTGGTCGGACGGCACACCCGTCACGGCCGCCGACCTGCTCCTTCAGTGGGCAGCATTCTCCGGGTACTACAACGACGCCGACGCCGAGGGTAAGACGGGAACATCCTACTTCTCGTATGCCGGCGACTCCACGGGTCTCGGGCTCACCGACTTCCCGGAAATCGGCGACAACAACCGCTCCATGACCATCAAATACTCCAAGCCCTTCGCTGACTGGGAGATCGCGCTGGGCGGACCGGGCATCGATATCCCGGCCCATGTCCTGGCCAAGAAGGCCGGACTGGCCGATACCCAGGCCTTCATCGACCACCTCAAGAGCCTGCCCCGCGGTGATTCCAAGGCACCCAAGGCCGCCGACGCCAAGCTCAAGGCCATGTCGGACATGTGGAACACCGGCTTCGACTCCAAAACCCTGCCGAGTGACCCGAGCCTGTTCCTGTCGAACGGCCCGTTCGTGGTCCAGAGCATCAACCAGGACCAGTCGCTCACGATGGTCCGCAACAAGGACTACAACTGGGGCCCCGAAGCCAAGCTGGACGAGATCACCGTGCGCTACATCGGTTCCTCTCCGGCACAGGTGCAGGCCCTGAAGAACGGCGAAGCCGACATCATCGCCCCGCAGGCCTCGGCTGACACCCTCGACCAGCTCAAAGCACTCGAGAGCCAGGGCGTCACGGTGGACCAGGGCAACCAGCTCTCCTACGACCACATTGACCTGAACTACACGGGACCGTTCGCTGACAAGAACGTCCGCGAGGCGTTCTTGAAGACGGTTCCCCGCAAGGACATCGTGGACAAGATCATCAAGAAGCTCGATCCGCAGGCGAAGCCCCTGGACTCGCAGCTGTTCGTTCCCGCGCAGCCGGCCTACGAGGCCTCCGTGCAGGGCAACGGCTCCTCGTCCTACCAGGATGCGGACGTTGACGGTGCCAAGAAACTGTTGAACGGTGCCACCCCCGAGGTCCGCATCATGTACAACAAGGACAACCCGAACCGCGTGGACGCGTTCTCGCTGATCCGTGAGTCCGCAACCAAGGCCGGCTTCAAGATCGTCGACGGCGGACTGGGCGCCTCTGACTGGGGCAAGGCCCTCGGCAAGGGCGGCTACGACGCCACGATCTTCGGCTGGATCAACCCTGGCGTCGGAGTCTCCGGCGTGCCGCAGATCTTCCGCTCCGGCAACGGTTCCAACTTCAACAAGTTCAGCGATCCTGAGGCCGACAAGCTCATGGACGAACTCATTGTGACCACCGACCGCAGCAAGCAGGATGAGCTGTCCAAGCAGATCGACAAGAAGATCTGGGACTCGGCCTACGGCCTCCCGCTCTTCCAGTCCGTTGGTGTTGACGCCTACAGCGACCGCATCACCGGCGTGAAGTTCATGCCGAACCAGACGGGCGTCTGGTGGAACTTCTGGGAGTGGGCCGAGAAGTAAGCCCGTGCCACGAAGTGCAGCAAGCTAGTTGAGGCGCCGGGACCACGCACCACGGTCCCGGCGCCTTGCAGCGCCATCCCCCGGCGGTGCCTGTGTTGGCAGCACAAGCAGCTAGGCGCCGCCAAACCTGCGACCGGTCCGGGCAATCCCCGGACCCGAATCCTGAGGTTCAATCACAATGGTGACCTACATAGTCCGGCGGCTCGTCACCGCCGCACTCATTCTTTTGGGCGCATCGTTCCTGGTGTATCTGCTGACCGCAGCGTCAGGCGATCCGCTCGCAGAGTTCCGCGCCAGCAGCGCGCCGAACAAGCAGCAGCTCATGGACTCGAGATCCGCGCTGCTGGATCTCGACACACCTGCCCCGGTGCGGTATTTCAAATGGCTCGGCGGCGCAGCCCAGTGCCTGGTGCCGTTTACCGGTTCCTGCAATCTGGGTAAAAACATCGCCGGCCAGCCCATCACGGACGCCCTCGGCCACGCACTCATTCAGACGCTGACGCTGGTCACCGGTGCCGCCGTCCTGGCCATCCTCGTGGGCATCACGCTCGGCATCATCACAGCCCTGCGCCAGTACAGCACGCTGGACTACGGCGTGACCTTCATGGCCTTCCTGTTCTTCTCCCTGCCGATCTTCTGGGTCGCCGTCCTGCTCAAGGAATTCGGCGCCATCGGCTTCAACAACTTCCTTCGGAACCCGGAGATACCGCTGCCGGTCTCGCTCGGCGTCGGGGCCGTCCTCGGCGCCGTGGCTTTGATCGTGGCCGGCGGTGACGCCAGGCGCAGGGTACTGACGGGCGGCGTCGTCTTTGCCGTCGTCGCTGCCGTCCTCATCTACTTCTCCGTCACCCAGTGGTTCAAGACTCCAGGCCTGGGCCCCGTGGTCATCGCCATCGCCGGCGTGGGCATCGCATTTGCCGTGACCCTGCTGACAGCGGGCCTGCGGAACCGCAAAGCACTGCAGTCCGCCCTGATTGCCGCGGGCGTGGGCGTGGTCCTCTACTTTGTGGTCCAGCCGTTGCTGAGCCAGGCAACGTTCCTGATGATCGTGCTGCTGGCGGTCGCCGCAGTCCTGGTCGGCATGGCCATCGGCTACCTGATGGGCGGCTACGACCGCGGGCAGTCCATGCGCGCTGCTGCCATCACGTCCTTCCTGGTGGGTTTCCTGATCATGCTGGACCGCTTCATGCAGGCCTGGCCCGCATACTTCAACAACAGCCGGGTCCGGGGGCGGCCAATCGCCACCATCGGCGCCGGCACGCCGAACATCGAGGGCGACTTCTGGATCCTGGGACTCGATTCCTTCACGCACCTCATCCTTCCCACCACCGCGCTCATTCTCATCTCGCTCGCCGGCTACACGCGGTTCACCCGGGCATCCATGCTGGAGATCATGAACATGGACTACATCCGGACGGCGAGGGCCAAGGGCCTGTCCGAGCGGACCGTGGTCATGCGCCACGCGTTCCGGAACGCGCTGATCCCGGTGGCCACCATCGTCGCGTTCGACATCGGCGGACTGATCGGCGGCGCGGTCATCACCGAGACGGTATTCTCCGTCCGGGGCATGGGATTCCTCTTCCTTGACGGCATCCAGCACGTTGACCCGAACCCCGTCATGGGCGTGTTCGTCTGCGTCGCCATCACGGCCATGGCGTTCAACCTCATCGCGGACCTCGCCTACTCCGCACTGGATCCACGAGTAAGGGTGAAAGCATGAGCCAGCCCAGTCAGCAGGATGAAATCATGGCCGAGGAGGCCGGGCTGCGGCAGGAAGCCGCCGGCATCGAACCTGTCGCCGAAGCCAAGGGCCTCAGCCAGGGCCAGATTGTCCGCAAGCGGTTCCTTGGCCACTCCGGCGCCATCGTCGGCCTGGCCGTCTTCGCCATCATCTTCGTCATGGCCTTCACGTCCGTGGGCTACGCCGGAATCCCCGGCTGGTGGAAATACACCCACGAAGCCGTCTCGCCGCTGGTCAATGACGGCACTCCCACCGCGTCGCTGTGGCCCCTTGCATGGGGGGAGCATCCCTTCGGGCAGGACCGGATCGGACGCGACCTGTTCGCCATGACCATGCGCGGTGCCCAGCAGTCCATCACCATCATGGTGGTCATCGGCCTCATCGCAGGCCTGATCGGTGTGGTCGTCGGGGCCCTGTCCGGTTACTTCCGGGGCTGGATGGAAGCCATCCTGATGAGGCTCACCGACGTCATCATCATTGTCCCGGCGCTGCTGCTCGCCGCGGTCATGGCGCAGCTGGCAGGACGCCGGGACGAGGGCAGCTGGTTTGCGGCCTTCGCCAGCAGCAACGGTGTCCTTGCGCTCGGCATCTTCCTGGGGCTGATCAGCTGGGTGGGCCTGGCCAGGCTGATGCGCGGCGAGTTCCTCACCCTGCGGGAGCGCGAGTTCGTCGACGCGGCGCGGATTTCCGGGGCCAGCAACGCCCGGATCATCTTCAAGCACATCCTGCCCAACGCGGTGGGCGTGCTGATCGTCAACGTCACCCTGACCATGTCGGCGGCGATCCTCACCGAAACAGCCCTCAGCTACCTGGGCGTGGGCGTTAAATCCCCGGACACCTCGCTGGGCCTGCTCATCTCCCAAAACCAGGAAGCCTTTGCCACCCGTCCCTGGCTGTTCTGGTTCCCCGGCCTGTTCATCGTCCTCATCTGCCTCAGCATCAACTTCATCGGTGACGGCCTGCGTGATGCCTTCGATCCGCGGCAGAAGAAGTTCAACGCCAAAAAGGCCAGGGACACCGGGGCAACTGTTCCGGAGGCGACGCCGGTGACGGCTTTGGACAGCCGGGCCGACGACGGCCGGGCCGCCGGCGGGGACAGGGGAGTCTGAGGTGCTGCTGCGACGCCGCAGGCGGGTGCAGCTCGCTTCCGGCCTAAAGCGCGGCCACGCTCCAGTAGCTGAGCCCGAGGAGGACCAGGGTGGCTGCTGCCTCGGGCCAGCGGAACCTCACGCTGACCAGAGTGGTCTCGGCTGCCCCGGCATCGAGGAGCCCGGATTCGATCAGCCGCTGCCAGCGTCCACGGACCAGCTGCGCGGCCTGCCCCGAGTCGGTGCTCTTCAGGTCGCCCGGGCGGACGGAGTTTCCAGGCCCGTACGTGCTGTCCGGCAGTCCGCGGAGGTCCTCCGGGCGGGCGTTGCGTCCGCCCCAGATGCCGGGGGCGGGAGCCGCCCAGGCCCCGTAGCTCCGGCCGGGGGTGACGAGGGTCAGCGCGTAGCGGGTATCCACCTGAACCAGCGCCGCCCACGGCACCGTGATGGCGCGGAACGGATTTTCGATGGTGACGCCGGCATCGTGGATCACCACAGCCGGACGCCAAAACAGCAGCCAGCCCAGGTAGGCGATGAGCAACAGCGGCCCGGCACCGGCCAGGGCGGGCATACCGCCCGCCACGACGAGGCCGGCCAGCCCGGCGGCCGCCACGAACCACGAGAATCCTGCAAACCATTTGTTGGTGCGCGCTTTGAAGATTGCGGCGTTTCCGGCATGCGGCACAGTGCTCATGCCCCCAATAATTCAGTATTCCCGGCCGCAGCACTAATCACAGCTGCTCCGCTGGCACGGGTGGAAGGAAAACCCCAACATGTCTGACTACATCAGCCCTGACCGCCCGTCGCCGGACCCGCTGGGGCCGGACTCCATTGAACCCGGCGCCGGACGGCGGAAGGGGGACGGGAAGGGTTCCGTCGTCCTGGAAGTTCGCGACCTCAGCGTCGACTTCGGTGTCGAAAAAAAGTGGGTGCCGGCCGCCATCGGACTTAATTATGAGGTCCGCGCCGGCGAGGTCCTGGCCATCGTCGGTGAGTCCGGTTCGGGCAAGAGCGCCAGTTCCATGGCGCTGCTCGGCCTGCTGCCCAGCAACAGCAGGGTGTCCGGAAGTGTCAGGCTCTCGGGCAAGGAGCTGCTGGGCGAGGACGCGGGCAACATCCGCAGCGTCCGCGGCAAGGATGTTGCCGTCATCTTCCAGGAGCCCATGACGGCGCTGAACCCGGTGTACACCGTGGGTGCGCAGATCGTCGAGACGGTTCGGCTTCACAACGAGGTCTCGCCGGAGCAGGCCAAGGAGCGTGCGCTGCGGATGCTTGAGCTCGTGGAACTGCCGGATCCGGTGAAGGCGTTCAAGTCCTATCCGCACCAGCTCTCCGGCGGCCAGCGCCAGCGCGCCATGATCGCCCAGTCGCTGTCCTGCGACCCCAAGCTGCTGATCGCGGACGAGCCCACCACGGCGCTGGACGTCACGGTCCAGGCAGAGATTCTGGACCTGATGCGGAACCTGCGCAACAAGCTGGACAGCGCCATCGTCCTGATCACCCACGACATGGGCGTGGTGGCGGACCTGGCGGACCGGATCGCCGTCATGCGCAAGGGCCTGATCGTGGAGACCGGCACCGCCGAGCAGATCTTCCACAATCCCCGGCATCCGTACACGCAGGCGCTGCTGGCGGCCGTGCCGCACCTCGGGCAGGGCGGAACCGACGCCGCCCCGGAGGTGGACGTGACCGCGGCCCTGGCAGCGGCCACCCACGCCCAGCTTGAGTCCGTGGACCACGACGAGCTGGTCCGGCGCGAGCGGGAGAACGCGGCTGCCCTGGCAGCCGCTGAAGCCCGGGGGCCCGTGGGGGAACCGGTCCTGGAGCTGACCGACGTCGCCATCGAGTACCCGAAGCAGGGCCGTGTCCCGGCCTTCCGCGCCGTCGAGGGAGCCAACCTGACCATCCATCCCGGGCAGGTGGTGGGCCTCGTGGGGGAGTCCGGATCGGGCAAGACCACCATCGGGCGCGCCGCCGTCGGACTGCTGCCGGTGGCTGCCGGAACTATGCGTGTGGTGGGGGAGGACATCTCCGCTGCGAAGAAGAACGGCAAGCAGCTGCACCAGGTCCGGCGCCACATCGGCATGGTGTTCCAGGACCCGTCCTCGTCCCTGAATCCGCGCCTGCCCATCGGCGAGAGCATCGGCGAGCCGATGTACCTCGCCGGCGTGGCGAAGGGAGGCGACCTGCAGAAGCGCATCGAGGCGCTGCTGGACCAGGTGGAGCTGCCGCGGAACTACCGGAACAGGTACCCGCACGAGCTGTCCGGCGGGCAGAAGCAGCGCGTCGGCATTGCCCGGGCACTGTCGCTCAAGCCGAAGCTGATGGTGGCGGACGAGCCGACGTCTGCGCTGGACGTGTCGGTGCAGGCCAAGGTCCTGGAGCTGTTCCAGAACCTGCAGCGTGAGCTCGGGTTCGCCTGCCTATTCGTCACCCACGACCTCGCGGTCGTGGATGTGCTGGCTGACCGCATCTGCGTCATGCAGCGCGGCCGGATTGTTGAGCAGGGCACCCGAGACCAGATCCTGCGCAACCCGCAGGAGGCCTACACACAGCGGCTGCTTGCCGCCGTGCCGCTGCCGGATCCGGAAAAGCAGCGTGAGCGCCGGGAACTCCGGGCGCAGCTGCTGGCCACGGGAACGGAGTAGCCGGGACTGAAACAGAGCAAGGGAGCCGGTGTCCGCCTTCAGGCGGCCGCCGGCTCCCTTTTGCATTGTGGCCAAAAAGCGCTCCCCCCGACTGAAGCTAGGACAGGCCCAGCCCGAGTTTCGCGAGCCTGTCACCCAGCAGCGCGCCCAGGGCGCGGTGCCCCTCGCCGTTCATGTGGACGCTGTCCTTGAGCTGCGATTCCAGCCCATAGCGGGTGAGCCAGTCGCCGACACTGACGAACGGAATGCCGTGGTCCGCGGCAACGGCCCCCAGCAGGGCGTCGACCTCGGCGCGGCGGGCGCCGCCGTGGTCCGCTCCCTTGCCCAGGGTTCCCACCATGGCCAGCTTCGCGCCCGGGTACCGCTGCTTGATCGAGGTGATGAGCCGGTCTGCGTTGGCCGAGATCTGCTCGTCACCCGCCCCTTGCTTTGCATCGTTGCCGCCGCCCTCGATCAGCACCAGCGGAGGGAAGCCGTAGGGCAGGTGCCAGTCACCGCGCTGCAAGGCATCGACGTAGTTGCCCGTGGTGCCGTTGGAGGCGACGAAGCCGGTGCCGCCTTTGCCGCAGAAGAAGACGTCGTAGCCCAGCCCCGCAAGTGCCCGCCGCGGCCAGCTGGCCTGCGGCTCGGACTGTGAGTCACCAATGAGCAGCGCGGTGTGGGCGATGTTGCCCACGATGACCTCGTCCCGGCCGTTGGCCGGATTGCGGTACAGCGCGCCGGCCGGAAGGCTGGCGGGGTCGACGGCGGCCCCCAGGTCGCGCACGACTGCCGAGCCGGCGGCCACGGCCTCGCCGGGGGAGGCCACCGGGGCGGCGGCACGCGGGACCACGGTCGTTCCGGTTCCGGGCGCAGGCCCCGTGGCGCCGCAGCCCGCCAAAAATACGCTGGCGGCGATGACCGGGCCAATCAGGAGGGCCCGCGTCGAGGCTTGTAACATCCGTGGACTCCTGGCCTGTTCGTAAAGTGGTCTAGCCAATAGTGGTGGATCACTTTCGGAAAAGCCAGTGATTTTGCTCACGTGACGCCGCGCTGGATTCACGATTTGGTAACGGGCCCGGAGTCGGGGGAGGGCGGCCGTTTTAGGCCAATAAATGGCTGAGCGTTTAGACTGGCAGTAGGTGCCCTGTGTTAAGGGTCTGATCCGTCGTGCGTTCCGGTTGGAAATGTCGCGATACAACAGCTGACTTCACCACTGAATCGAGCAATAACGCATGTCTGAAACCACCACCAACACCGCGGTAGCAACTGCAGTTCGCAGTGACCTGCGCAACGTCGCGATTGTGGCCCACGTTGACCACGGCAAGACCACCCTTGTGGACGCCATGCTCAAGCAGACCAACTCCTTTGCCGAGCACAACCACCTCGAAGACCGCGTCATGGACTCCGGTGACCTGGAGCGCGAAAAGGGCATCACCATCCTGGCCAAGAACACCACGGTGGCCTACAACGGACCGTCCTCCAACGGCGAAACCATCACCATCAACGTGATCGACACCCCCGGCCACGCCGACTTCGGCGGCGAGGTGGAGCGCGGTCTGTCCATGGTGGACGGCGTCGTTCTGCTCGTGGATGCCTCCGAGGGCCCGCTGCCCCAGACCCGCTTCGTCCTCCGCAAGGCCCTCGCCGCGCACCTGCCGGTGATCCTCCTGGTCAACAAGACCGACCGCCCCGACGCCCGTATCGAAGAGGTCGTCCACGAGTCCATGGACCTGCTCCTGGGCCTGGCCTCCGACCTCGCCGACGAGGTTCCCGACCTTGACCTGGACAAGATCCTCAACGTCCCGGTGGTTTACGCCGCCGCAAAGGTAGGCCGCGCGTCCCTTGAGCAGCCGGCCGACGGCACCGCCCCGGAGAACGAGGACCTCGAACCGCTTTTCAGCGCCATCATCGAGCACATCCCGGCCCCGACCTACAACCCGGAAGGTGTCCTGCAGGCGCACGTCACCAACCTGGACGCCTCCCCGTTCCTGGGCCGCCTCGCCCTGCTGCGCATCTACAACGGCACCCTCCGCAAGGGCCAGCAGGTTGCCTGGGCCCGCGCCAACGGCGAGCTCAAGACCGTTAAGATCACCGAACTCCTCGCCACCAAGGCCCTCGAGCGGGTTCCGGCCGAGTCCGCCGGCCCGGGCGAGATCGTCGCCGTCGCCGGCATTGAGGAGATCACCATCGGTGAGACCCTGACCGACGTCGAGAACCCCCAGCCGCTGCCGCTGATCACCGTTGACGATCCCGCGATCTCGATGACCATCGGTATCAACACCTCCCCGCTGGCCGGCAAGGTCAAGGGCGCCAAGGTCACGGCGCGCCAGGTGAAGGACCGCCTGGACAAGGAACTGATCGGTAACGTCTCCATCAAGGTTCTTCCCACCGAGCGTCCGGACGCCTGGGAAGTCCAGGGCCGTGGCGAGCTCGCGCTGGCCATCCTCGTGGAGCAGATGCGCCGTGAAGGCTTCGAGCTCACCGTCGGCAAGCCCCAGGTGGTCACCAAGACCATTGACGGCAAGGTCCACGAGCCCATGGAGCACATGACCATCGACGTGCCCGAAGAGTACCTCGGCGCCGTCACCCAGCTCATGGCCGCCCGCAAGGGCCGCATGACCAACATGGCCAACCACGGCACCGGCTGGTGCCGGATGGAATTCATCGTTCCGGCCCGTGGCCTGATCGGCTTCCGCACGAAGTTCCTCACGGACACCCGCGGCGCCGGCATCGCCGCTTCCATCGCCGAGGGTTACGAGCCCTGGGCCGGACCCATCGAATACCGCACCAACGGTTCCATGGTGGCCGACCGCGCCGGTGTGGTGACCCCGTTCGCCATGATCAACCTGCAGGAACGCGGTTCCTTCTTCGTCAAGCCGACCTCCGAGGTCTACGAAGGCATGATCGTGGGCGAAAACTCCCGCGCAGACGACATGGACGTGAACATCACGAAGGAAAAGAAGCTCACCAACATGCGTGCGGCTTCCTCGGACAGCTTCGAGAACCTCACCCCGCCGCGCGAGCTCACCCTCGAAGAGTCCCTCGAATTCGCCCGCGAAGACGAGTGCGTCGAGGTCACGCCGGAGGACATCCGCATCCGCAAGGTCATCCTCGATTCCAACGAGCGTGCCAAGGCCAACCGCGCCCGCGCCAAGGCGTAGCGGTTCCCTCGGGCAGGGAACTGAGACTGTGAACAGAAGAGCTGCCGGCACGGCAGGCGGCCTGGCCGCCGCCGTGCCGGCAGCTCTTTTTGCTGCCCTGGCCGGGACGGCGCTGCACCGCCAGGAGTTCGCAGCCATCGGTGCTGACGTGCCGCTGGGGGCTGTCGCGGCGCTGCTGCTGTTGGCGTCGCTCCAGCTGTTCCTCGGCGCGGCGTTCCGGACGCTGATTCCGACGGCGGTGTGCGGCGCGCTCTGCTACGCCCTGGCCGGTTGGTGGTCCGGAATGGAATCCGGCAAGCGGCTGATCGCGGGGGACCTGGCCGGGAGTATCTGGGTCTATGGGATCGTGGTGGTCACGGTCGCCATGCTGACCTGGTGCCGGCGGTACCGCCCCTAGTCAACCCAAGGTACCGCCCTAGTCAGCCGTCGGATCCCGGTGGTGGGCGATCATGAGTGAGGTGGCCTCGCCGTCGTCGTCTGCGGGAAGTGCCATGTATTCCTCGACGACGGCGCGCAGCTTGCCCAGCATTTCTTCCCGCCGTGCCGCATTGAACTTCACGCCGAGCCGCCACACCTCGATGTCCTCCGGCGGAAGGTCCCGGGTCTCCTGAAGGAACGTCTCGATGAGTATCGGCGAGACGTTGTCCACCGGAGTGGTCCACGACCTGCGGCTGGCGATATACGGCACCTCGGTGGCCCCGCGCCGGCCCTTCCGGCGTTCCTCCGCCAGCAGGAATCCGGTCCGGACCAGGGTCCGGACGTGGTGGAGGCTTGAAGCCGGATTGAGGCCAAGCAGCTCGGCGATTTCCTTGTTGGTGCGCGACTGGTGCAGGCACAGCCGAAGTATCCTCAGCCGCAGCGGCGAACTCAGCGCGCGGCCCTTGGCCACCAGGTCTGCGTCGTCGCTTTCCGGCGGGTGGTTCATAGACGCAAGTGTAACGAGCAGTAAGCGATTGACATATGCCCAATCGCCCGCCGAAACTGAAGCCGTGACTGCCGAACCCACCGCCGCGGAGCCTGCAGAAGGCCCGCTGTGGCGCGACCGGAACTTCGCCACCTTCTGGGCCGGGCAAGCCCTGGGACAGTTCGGCGCGCAGCTGGGCCAGCTGGCGCTCCCCGTGCTGGCCGTCACCTTGCTTTCCGCCTCTGAATTCGAGGTGGGCGCCCTGAACGCCGCAGGCCTTGCGGCGTTCCTGGTGGTAGGGCTGCCGGCCGGGGCGTGGGTCGACCGCTGGCTGAAGCGCAGGACCATGATCACTGCCGACCTGCTCCGGATGGCCGCCATGGCCGCGGTGCCGGTCCTGTGGTGGAGCGGCGGCCTGGAAATCTGGCATCTCTATCTGGCCGCGGGGATCGTGGGAACGGCCACGGTGTTCTTCGACGTCGCCTATCAGAGCTACGTGCCCGTCTTGGTGGCGTCCCGGCATGTGAGGGAGGCCAACTCAAAGCTTGAGGCGACGGCCCAGCTGGCGCGCATCGGCGGACCCGCCGCCGGCGGTGCGCTGTTGGCGGTCGTGTCGGCCCCCGTGCTGTTCCTGGGCGAGGCCGCGGGTTACCTGCTCTCCGCGCTGTTTCTGTCACGGACCCGCGATTCAGAGGCACGTGTGCCGGTGGCCGCACGGCGTCCCCTTCCGGTCGAAATACGGGAAGGCCTCACGTTCGTTGTCCGGCATCCGCTCATCAGCCGCATTGCGGCCTGCACCGGCGGAATGAACTTTTCGGGCATGCTGATCTACACGCTGATGCCGGTGCTGGTACTGCGCACCCTCGGACTGGGACCGCAGGGCATGGGCCTCATCATGACCGTCGGCGCCGCGGGAGGGCTGCTGGGTGCAGTCGCAGCGCCGCGGCTCGCAGCCCGGATCGGCGAGGGCACCGTGATTCCCGTGTGCGCCCTGGTCAGTTCGGTCTTTCTGCTGCTGGTGCCGCTCGCCGCGGTCGTTTCCGAACCGGCGGCCTCGCTGGCCCTGCTGCTGGTTTCGGAGCTCGGGTTCGGCTTCAGCGTGCTGGTCTACAACATCATGCAGCTCACCATGCGCCAGCGGGTTTGCCCGCCGCGGCTGCTCGGCCGGATGAACGCGTCCATCCGGTTCGCGGTGTGGGGTGTGATGCCAGTGGCCGCCCTGGGCTCCGGCTACCTGGGCGAACACCTGGGGCTGGTACCCACCATGCTGATCGGAGCGGCTGGCAGCCTCCTGGCCGCCGTCCCTGTCCTGTTCTCTCCACTCCGAACGATGCGCACGCTTCCAGACGAGGTGCAGGCGGACGGGAGCCTGGAGGACGAGGCGCTTGATAACGAGGCGCTGGATGGCGGTGCACTTGATGATGGTGCACTGGAGGGAAGGGACAGGGCCTAGGCCCGCCGTGAACCGCGCCGCGGAGGTGCCGGCGGCACCTGTTTAGCGGCAACCACCAGGTCCAGCGGAATGTCGACGTCGGACCTCCGCGTCCGTATGGTGCACTCACTTTCGCCGCACCCAAGGAGGTCTCCCAGCGCGTCCGTAAAGCCGCTGTCGATCCTGTAACGCACCACCACACGGGTTCCGGCCGGGGCCGTGGCCAGGAACTGCCGGGGTGTTGGTGATGTCGGATTCACCGGTCCATCGTATGACCTGTCCGGAGTGTGACGCGCCCGCTTCGTTCGCGGGGCGGGACTGGGAGATAATAGGCTCTGAAGTGGACAGGCCGGCATACAGGCCGGATGCAGCAACCGGCCACTGGCCGGCAATCAACGTGGAGAGGCAAGGGACGTGACGTACGTAATCGCGCAGCCGTGTGTAGATGTTAAGGACAAGGCATGCATTGAGGAGTGCCCCGTCGATTGCATCTACGAAGGCGAACGCTCCCTCTATATCCATCCCGATGAGTGCGTCGACTGCGGCGCCTGCGAACCCGTATGCCCGGTGGAAGCCATCTACTACGAAGATGACACCCCCGAGGAATGGGCTGACTACTACAAGGCGAACGTCGAATTCTTTGACGACCTCGGCTCCCCGGGCGGCGCAGCCAAGGTGGGCAACACCGGCAAGGACCACCCGATGATTGCAGCGCTCCCGCCGCAGAACCAGGACCACTAGGCGGACCGTTCGTGACTACAGCTGTGCGCAGTTTCGGCCTAAGCCTGCCCGACTACCCGTGGGAAGCGATGGCGCCGTACCTCGCCAAAGCGGCTGAACACCCGGGTGGTGTGGTCAACCTCTCCATCGGCACTCCCGTGGACCCCACACCACCGGTCGTCCAGGACGCCCTGAAGGCGGCCGCGGATGCGCCCGGTTACCCCACCGTCCACGGCACGCCCGCGCTCCGGGAAGCCATCGCCGGCTGGTTCGCCCGCCGCCGTGGTGTGGAGGGGCTCGACCCCCTCGCTGTCATGCCGACCGTGGGTTCCAAGGAACTCGTGGCGTGGCTGCCGTTCCTGCTGGGCCTCAAGCCGGGCGACGTCGTCGTCCGGCCTACCGTCGCCTACCCCACCTACGACATCGGGGCCACGTTCGCCGGGGCTACGGCGGTGGCAGCTGATGACCTCGACGAACTCGACGCGGCCACCCGGGCCAGGGTCCGCCTGGTCTGGGTCAACTCCCCGGGCAACCCCACCGGCAGCGTCCGGGACGCCGCATCCCTGAAGAAGATTGTGGACCAGGCCCGCGAAATCGGTGCGCTGGTGGCTTCCGACGAGTGCTATGCCGAGCTTGGCTGGGGGGAGTGGGACCTGCAGCGCGGCGGGCAGGCGGTTCCGAGCATCCTCGATCCGCGCGTCGCCGGTGCGTCCCACGAAGGGCTCCTTGCCGTGTACTCGCTGAGCAAGCAGTCCAACTTGGCCGGCTACCGGGCGGCGTTCGTCGCCGGCGATGCTGCCCTGATGGCCAACCTCGTCAACAGCCGCAAGCACGCCGGCATGATCGTGCCGTACCCGGTGCAGGAAGCGATGCGGGTGGCCCTCGGCGACGACGCGCACGTCCTGGCCCAGAAGGACCTGTACCGCGGACGGCGGGAGCGGCTCCTCCCGGCGCTGGAGTCTTTCGGTCTGACCCTGCATGAGTCCGCCGCCGGCCTTTACCTGTGGTGCACTGCGGGCGAAGCCACCTGGGACACGGTGGCACGCCTCGCGGAGCGGGGGATCGTGGTGGGTCCCGGAGTCTTCTACGGCGATGCCGGGCACGGCTACGTGCGCGTGGCCCTGACCGGAACCGACGAACGGATCGACGCCGCGGTGGCCCGCCTGGCCTAGGCGGTTTCCGGGCGTCGGGGCCGGGGGCATGGTGGCAGCCGTCCTGCAAAGCCCAAGGCTCCGGACGGGCGACTTTTGACGCTCCGGAGGTCGTAACAATGGTGTGACTCGCGCCACAACTGGCCTGTTTTTGGGATGATTTGGCGCCCGCGGATTAGTGGCAGCCGAAAAGTGGCGGTAGTTTTTAACTGACTATCAATGGTGGCTTTCTACAAGAAGGCAGCACGGCCGTTGGACGTCCCGCCGTGCGGGATCCCGCGCGGCTCACCTGATGTTGGATCAAGCTTTCTAGCGAGGCCAAGAGGCCTCATGAAGGGGACTCCATGACTGAGACCACCAGCGCAACTGAGACCACCAGTGCGATCTTGCGCCACGCAGGCGGGGAGCTCGAGCTCCCGCGCATCAAGGTTGTTGAGGGAAACGAAGGCTACGACGTTTCCAAGCTACTGAAGCAGACGGGCGCCGTCGCCTTTGACCCCGGCTTCATGAACACCGCCGCCACGACGTCGGCCATCACCTACATCGACGGCGACGCAGGCATCCTGCGGTACCGCGGCTATCCGATCGAGCAGCTGGCCCAGCACTCCAGCTTCCTCGAAGTCTCGTACCTGCTGATCTACGGCAACCTCCCGACGCCGGCCGAGCTGGACGACTTCGACCAGAAGATCCGCCGCCACACCCTGCTGCACGAGGAGCTCAAGGGCTTCTTCGGCGGCTTCCCCCGCGACGCGCACCCGATGCCCGTGCTGTCCTCGGCCGTGTCCGCGCTGTCCACGTTCTACCAGGACTCGCTGGACCCGTTCAATGACGAGCAGGTGGAGGTTTCCACCATTCGCCTCATGGCGAAGCTGCCGGTCATTGCTGCCTACGCACACAAGAAGTCGATCGGGCAGCCGATGCTGTACCCGGACAACTCCATGAACCTCGTGGAGAACTTCCTGCGCCTCAGCTTCGGCCTGCCGGCC
The DNA here is from genome assembly GCF_040546765.1 of Arthrobacter sp. OAP107. NCBI lineage: Bacteria > Bacillati > Actinomycetota > Actinomycetes > Micrococcales > Micrococcaceae > Arthrobacter > Arthrobacter sp. OAP107. The sequence goes on from NZ_JBEPOK010000001.1 coordinate 1,339,705, forward strand.
GAGCAATACGAGCTGGACCCCGTAGTGGTCAAGGCCCTGGACCTGCTCCTCATCCTGCACGCGGACCACGAGCAGAACTGCTCCACCTCCACGGTGCGCCTGGTGGGCTCCTCCAATGCCAACCTTTTCGCGTCCGTCTCCGCAGGCATCAACGCCCTGTTCGGTCCCGCCCACGGCGGTGCCAATGAGGCAGTCCTGAAGATGCTCCGCCAGATCCAGGCCGACGGCGTCAAGCCCGAGGACTACATGGAGAAGGTCAAGAACAAGGAAGACGGCGTCCGCCTCATGGGCTTCGGCCACCGGGTCTACAAGAACTACGACCCGCGTGCCAAGATCATCAAGGCCACCGCGCACGAGGTCCTCGGCAAGCTCGGCGGCAATGACGAACTGCTGGACATCGCCATGCGCCTCGAAGAGAAGGCCCTGGGCGATGACTACTTCATCCAGCGCAAGCTCTACCCGAACGTGGACTTCTACACCGGCCTGATCTACAAGGCCATGGGCTTCCCGGAGAAGATGTTCACCGTGCTGTTCGCCATCGGCCGCCTGCCGGGCTGGATTGCCCAGTGGCGCGAAATGATCAACGATCCGAACACCAAGATCGGCCGTCCGCGGCAGCTCTACACAGGAGAGCCCGAGCGGCAGTACCCCGCCCGCTAATCCCCACGGCTCCCGATGAAATACGACGGCGGCTGTCCACCCCAGGTGGACAGCCGCCGTTGCGCTTTAACCGGCTGAGCCAAGCCGAAGCACGATTCGTGCCGCCGCGTCGCCGCAGTTTTGGCGCACACCCGTGCTAAAAACAAGAGTGCCGAAAATCGTGGACGCCGCGCAGCGCCGGCAGGAAATCGTTGGCGCCGTGTGCAGGATCATCGCCACGGACGGCCTGGAGCGTGCGTCCCTGCGGGAAGTGGCGGAGGAGGCCGGCCTCGCGGTGGGTTCCGTACGGCACTACTTCGACAGCAGCGACGACCTTCTGGCCTACTCCTTTGCGGCGGTTTCGGACCGCCTCCTGACCCGCCTTCACTCCGGGCTCACCGGGCTGGGGACTCCAACCCACGACCAGGACAGGAGCCGGGCGGTATTAACACTGCTATGCGAATTCCTGCCTCTGGACGAGGAGCGCGCCATGGACGCGTGCGCGTGGCTGGCCTTTAGGAACGCGGCGAGGATCCGGCCCTTCCTGGCCGCCGAGGCCGACAGGAGCCACCGGGCCGTGGCGGCCGTCGTTGGCCAGGTAATCACCGCGGTCCTGCGCGGGGACGCCGTGGGGGACGATGCCACCGGCGCCGACGCCGGGGTGCTCGATGCCGGACCGCAGCTGGTGACAGCGGCCGAACACCTGCTGGCGACCCTGGACGGGCTGGCCATGCACGCCCTGCTGCAGCCGGGCTGGATGTCGCCGGAAATGTGCCGTGACGTGCTCGAATCCCACATCGAGGGGCTTCGCAGGAGTGTGGGTGCCAACCATTAACCTCCCCGGGCTGGGGGAATAGACTGAAAGCCGGAGAGCGGGTTGCCGGCACGACGGGGTGGAAATCAAGATGCCAAGGAGGCATACGCATGCAGCACACAGGCGGTCCAGGCTGGCGAATCACTATGGACACGTCGGGGCCCATGCTCATTGCCCTCTATATACGTGATGTTGCCGGGCTCGACGGCGCAGGCTTTCCGGCGCTTTCGCATGCCGCCCCGAAGGTCCGACACGTGGACCATGCCCACCTCACCGCCGAAGTAGGTGGCATCGGCGCCCTGAAAACGGAGTGGGAAGCCTGGTGGGAGCAGCTGCTGAAGGCCCACCCGCAGATGTCGCCGGAGCTGTCGCCCCCGGGATTCCGGTCCTTCGCCAACTCCCCGGCACTGCGCAAGGTCCTGCAGGCGCACTTCGGGGCGGCCCTGACCTGGGCCCGGGAACGGCGAGCGGAGTACGCCGAGCTGGAGGCCGAACGCGTGGCGGGTGGCTCCGCACACCTGCTCGAGGACATCGTGGAGGACAGGCTCCTGGAGGTGGGCCGGGACTCACGGGACTTTGCGCTGACGATTATTGAGCTGCCGCTGGATGAGCAGCGGGCCTGGTACCTGGAGCCGGACAAGATCATCATGAGCCACGAGCTGCTGTCCCAGCCCGAGGTGTTCCGCAGCTACGTGCAGCCGGTGGTGGAGATCCTCGTCTAGTCGTCGGAGGCCGGCCCCGGCCTGAGGGCCAGGACCACAGATTCAGACCACAGATTCAGGACTCGCAGATTTAGGAACCGTCGGCAGCCACCGTGATGGCCACCCGGCCGCCGGCGTCCGGCACATCCTGCCATCCGTTGCGGGCATTCCTGTCCCACCGCTTTCCGGCCACGTCCACGCGTTCCACGGAGAGCTCTTTGGCGTTTGCCACCGCCCAATGGGCCACGGACCAGGCATAACTGTCGGTGACGTCGACCTCTACTGTCTGGCCGGTGGCGGACACGGGAATGCTCCCATAGGCGGCTTCCAGCTGCGTGAGTACGGCAGCGGTGTTGCCGGCGGTGTCCGGTGAGCGGAGCGTGCAGTTCAAGGCAGCGGGCGTCTCTCCCGTCAGGGCCGAGGCGAAGGACCGCCCCATCGCCTCGTGCTCGGCATACGCAGCCGGGTAGGCGGAGCGCTGGACCCGCTGGGCGGCATCGGTGATATCCAGGGTGGCATAGCCGGGCACCTTGACGAGGGCATCGTAGAAGGCATTCGTGGCGTAGATCGGGTCCATGACCTGTTCCTGCGTGCCCCAGCCCTGGGACGGGCGCTGCTGGAAGAGGCCCCTGGAATCCGGGCCGGCGAGGTCGCCGTGGCCGATGTTCCGGAGCTTTGATTCCTGCATGGCGGTGGCCAAGGCAATGCTGGCTGCCCGCGGCGGCAGCCCGCGGCGCACGGAGACAGCCGTGATCAGGGCGGCGTTTGCAGCCTGGTCCGTGGCCAGGTTGGCGTGCTGCGAACCGGCGGCGGCGGTGCATTCCTCGGTGATCAGTTGCTCGGAGCGCTGCAGCAATGAGGCTGCGGTATAGATGCCGCCGGCGACCAGGGCGATGGAGAGGCCAGCGATGACAGCCCCGCGCAGCCTGCGTCTGCGTGTCACGTGGTTACTCCAGCAATCTGCCGGCACGCCCGTCGGGGCGTGCCAGCTATGTCCTCACGGCCGGTTGGCGTGCGGTCAGTTGGCGGGCAATCAGTTGGCGTGCAGGGCGTCGTTCAGTTCCACGGTCTGGCCCTGGCGGGGCAGGACTTCAACTTCACCGGTGGTGGAGTTGCGGCGGAAAAGCAGGTTCGGCACGCCGGACAGTTCAATGGCCTTGACGATCTTGCTGGTGTCCTCGCCGTCGGCGTCCTTGGGACCGGCAAGGCGGACGCGGGTGCCCGCCGTGACGTACAGCCCGGCCTCCACCACGGAGTCGTCCCCGATGCTGATGCCGACGCCGGAGTTGGCGCCCAGGAGGACGCGCTGGCCCAGGGACACCTTCTCCTTGCCGCCTCCGGAGAGGGTGCCCATGATCGAGGCGCCGCCGCCGACGTCGGTGCCGTCGCCGGCCACAACACCAGCCGAAATCCGGCCCTCAACCATGGAGGTCCCCAGCGTGCCGGCGTTGAAGTTCACGAAGCCCTCGTGCATGACAGTGGTGCCTTCGGCGAGGTGGGCACCCAGGCGCACGCGGTCGGCGTCGGCGATGCGGACGCCTGTGGGAACGACGTAGTCCACCATCCGCGGGAACTTGTCCACGCCGTAGACGGTAACAGCACCGCGCTTGCGCAGCTTGGCGCGGGTCAGTTCGAACCCGTCCACGGCGCACGGGCCGAAGTTGGTCCAGACGACGTTCGGGAGCTTACCGAAGATGCCGTCAAGGTTGATGCTGTTGGGCCGGACCAGGCGGTGCGAGAGCAGGTGCAGGCGCAGGTAGGCATCGGCGGTGTCGGCCGGAGCCGCGTCCAGGTTGATCTGGACGAACACCACCTTCTGCTCGGTACCGCGGTCGGCGTCGGTGCCGGCGGCTGCGATTTCCGTGAGGGTCTCGTCGGCGTTTTCCACGGCGCGAAGGCTTTCCGCGGCCACACCGAGGGCAGGGGCGGGGAACCAGGCGTCCAGCACGGTGGCTTCGCCGTTCCGCGTGGCGATGGTGGCTACGCCGAATCCATAGGCCGAACGGGATTCGTCGGACAGTGTCTGGGCAGCGGGCACGGCGGAAGAAGCGGTTTCAGTCATGCGCCAAGTCTATCGAGACGAGGTGCACGCGCCGAAACCGGTCCGTGCATATCGGAGTCGCATTTCGGGGCGTTCCGGGCCCTTGGCACTCCCTGGGAACGCCCCGGGCTGCCACCCGGAGGGCACGGGCGGGCGCGGGATACAGTGGGATGGTGATTGCCGAAACAGCCCCCGTAACCCTTGACCTGCGCCAGGACGTGGCACTGCTGACCGCCGCGCTGATCGACATCAACAGCGTCTCCGGCAACGAGCGCCAACTGGCCGACGCCGTCGAGTCTGCGCTCCGCCAGCTGCCCGGCCTCGAAATGGTGCGTGACGGCGACTCCATCATCGCCCGTACCAACCTTGGCCGGAGTGAGCGGGTCATTCTGGCGGGCCACCTGGACACCGTGCCGCTGCCCGTCACGGAAGACTCACTGGGAACGGTGCCGTCCACCTGGCCGTCGGGCGTCCCCGGCGACGGCGTCCTGTATGGCCGCGGCGCCACGGACATGAAGGGCGGCGTTGCCGTCCAGCTCGCGCTGGCGGCGTCAATGTTCGACGGCGGGGCGGAACCGGACAAGGATGTCACCTTCGTGTTTTACGACCATGAGGAGGTGGAGGCGGTCAAGAGCGGACTGGGCCGGCTGGTGCGCAACCACGGCGGACTCCTCGGCGGCGACTTTGCCATCCTCCTCGAGCCGACCGACGGCACCGTGGAGGGCGGCTGCAACGGCACCATGCGCTTCCACGCCACCACCTTCGGCGAGGCTGCCCACTCCGCCCGGGCCTGGATGGGCCGCAACGCGATCCACGCGGCAGCGCCCATCCTGGAACGGCTCGCGGGGTACAGCCCGCAGACCGTGGCCGTGGACGGACTGGACTACCGCGAAAGCCTGAACGCGGTGAAGATCCACGGCGGCACCGCCGGCAACGTCATCCCGGACCGCTGCGTTGTGGAGATCAACTACCGCTTCGCCCCGGACAAGACCCCTGACCAGGCTGAAGCGCACGTGCGTGAGCTGCTGGACGGGTTCGACGTGGTCCGCACGGACAGCGCGGCCGGTGCGCGGCCGGGACTGAACCACCCTGCTGCCGCGTCCTTCGTGGCTGCTGTGGGCGGCGAGCCGAAACCCAAATACGGCTGGACCGACGTCGCCCGCTTCAGCGAACTGGGCATTCCGGCCGTGAACTTCGGGCCCGGAGATGCGCTCCTGGCACACAAGGACAACGAGCACGTGGAGGCCGAAGCTATCCGCACCTGCCTGCGGGCACTGCAGACGTGGCTTTCCTGAGCATGCCGGCCTGAGTCCCGGCCGATAAGCACGCAGGGTCCGCAGCCGGATGGCTGCGGACCCTTCGCTGTAAATGACTGCCCGTTATGTCACCACTGTTTACTATTTGATGACGGTGGAAACACCGGCGGTGGGGGCCTTCGCCACTCCGCCGGCAGCCTTCTTGGACCCGTGCCGCTCAATCCAGATGGCCAGCCGGGATACCGCCAGGTTAATGGCGATGTAGATGGCCGCTGCCACGAAGAACACCGGGAACAGGAACTGCGGGCCCAGGAAGTCGGCCATCACCTGCACCGCGCGCAGCAGTTCGCCGTAGGCCACGATGTATCCCAGTGACGTGTCCTTCAGCAGGACCACCAGCTGTGCCACGAGGGATGGCAGCATGCGGCGGACCGCCTGGGGCAGTTCGATGGTCAGCCGGGACTGGAAGCTGGTCAGGCCGATCGCCAGTCCCGCTTCGCGCTGGCCGCGGGGGAGGGACTGGATGCCTGCGCGGATGATTTCCGCGAAGATCGCCGCGTTATAGAGGACCAGTCCGGCCACCACGGCGATGAACGAGCTGGTGGCGAAGACCAGCAGCACGAACAGCATCATCAGGACCACCGGCATGCCGCGGAGGAACTCGAGCACGATCCGGGTGGGAATCCGGATCCAGGCGACGTCGGAGATGCGCATCAGGCACAGCAGGAGTCCCAGCGGAAAGGCAATGACCGCTGCGATGGCCGCCGCGCTCAGCGTCGCGCTGATGCCGTTGAAGATCAGCGTCCAGACATCCGCCTGGCCGAAGATGGCCCAGCGCTGCGCCTGGAAGATGCCCTGCTGGGCGAGGGTCATGATGGCCCAGGCCAGCAGGGCCGCGATCAGCACGACGCCGATCACGGACCCGATCAGCGAGGTGCGGCGGGCCTTGGGCCCGGGGACGTCGTAGAGAACCGAACTCATCGAGCGATCGCCACCTTTCGTTCGACCTGGTGGGCGAGGTAGCCCAGCGGCACGGTGATCAGGAGATAGAAGAAGGCAACGCCCACCAGCACCCACATGACGGCGTCGCCGTGGTCGTTGGCCAGCTGCTTGCCGTAGCCGAACAGCTCCAGCACGTAGAAGGCACCGGCCACGGACGAGTTCTTGACGAGCGCGATGAGGATGTTGATCATCGGGGGGATCACGGTCCGCAGTGCCTGCGGAAGGATGATGAGCGAGAGCACCTGGCCGAACTTCATGCCGATGCTGCGGGCCGCCTCGGCCTGGCCGACAGGAACGCTGTTGACGCCCGAGCGCACCGCCTCGGCGATGAACGCGGAGGTGTAGGCGCTCAGGGCGATGATGGCTGCGATCTCGAACTGCTGGAAGGTCACGCCCAGCCGGGGCAGGACCACGGCCGCGAAAAAGAAGGCAATGGTCAGCGGGGTGTTTCGCACCACCTCCACATAGAACATGCTGAAGCCGCGGAGGGCAGCCACGGGGGAGACACGCGCCGCGGCCAGCAGGGTGCCAACAACCAACGCGATGATGCCGGAAACGGCTGCCAGGAACAGGGTTCTGAGAAAGCCGTCCCAGTATTGGGGGAGGCTTTCAATGATGACGTCCATAGGGTCCTTTAGCTGCGTTCAGGGGAATGTGCGGAAAACGGAAGCGGCGGTTACCGGCAGGCTGTAGCATGCACAGCCGCCGGTAACCGCCACGATCGTTTTAGTAGCGGTCGATGGCCGGAAGTTCCGGTGCCGTCTTGATGACCGCGCCGGCCGTGTCTTCCCATGCCTTCTTGTAGGAGCCATCCTTGGCGAAGGCTTCCAGCTGGTCGTTGATCCAGTTGCGGAACTCTGTGTCGCCCTTCTTCAGGCCGATGCCGTAGGGCTCCTTGGTGAAGGTCTCGTCGGATGCCAGCTTGAACGCGTCCGGCTCCTTGTTGACGAAGCCTGCCAGGATGACGTTGTCCGTGGTCACGGCCTCAACCTGCTTGTTGCGCAGCGGCTCGAGGCAGGCCGAGTAGGTGGCGGCCGGAACCAGGACCGCGCCGTACTTCTCCACGATGGTGGAGGCCGGGGTGGAACCCGTCACGGAGCAGACGTTCTTGCCTTTGACGTCCTCGGGCTTGGTGATGGACGTGTTGTCCTTGTTCACCATCAGCGCCTGGCCGGCTTCATAGTACGGGCCGGCGAAGTCAACTTCGGTCTTGCGCTTGTCATTGATGGTGTAGGTGGCCACGATCAGGTCCACCTTGCCCTGCTTGATGAACTGCTCGCGGTTGGCGGAGACGGTCTCGACCCATTCGATCTTGTCTGCGGGGATGCCCAGCTTGGCGGCCAGCAGCTTGCCGATTTCGACGTCGAAACCGACAGGCTTGCCGTCCAGGCCCTTCTGGCCGAACAGCGGCTGGTCGAACTTGGTGCCGATGGTGATCTTGCCGGCGGAGGCGAGCTTTTCCATGGTGGTGCCGGCAGCGAAGCTGGGCTTCTCGACCGGCGTGGGGTTGGAGCCGGTCCCGGTGCCGCCGCCGCCGCCGCAAGCGCTCAGTGTAAGGGCGATGGCCGCGGATGCTGCTGCCAGAAGGGATTTCCTTCGGGTCAAAAATGCCTTCATGACATTCCTTTCATTGGGCGGCCGCCCGTGACGGCCTGGGTGCGAAATCGGGGGGTCTTGAAGTTGGGGATTGCTGGATTGGTTTGTCAGTGCGTGAGCAGCTTGGACAGGAAGTCCTTGGCACGGCTGCTCTGGGGATTGGTGAAGAATTCCTCAGGAGTGGCGTCCTCAACGATCTGTCCGTCAGCCATGAACACCACGCGGTCGGCGGCCTTGCGGGCGAATCCCATCTCATGGGTAACCACGATCATGGTCATGCCTTCCTTGGCCAGCTGGATCATGACGTCCAGGACCTCATTGATCATTTCCGGGTCGAGGGCCGAAGTCGGCTCGTCGAACAGCATGACCTTGGGCTTCATGGCGAGGGCGCGTGCGATGGCCACCCGCTGCTGCTGGCCGCCGGACAGCTGGGCCGGAAGCTTGGGGGCCTGGTGACCCACGCCCACCCGCTCAAGCAGGGCCATGGCCTCCTTGTCCGCCTCCGCCTTCGCGACGCCCTTGACCTTGATGGGGCCAAGCGTCACGTTTTCCAGGATGGTCTTGTGCGCGAACAGGTTGAACGACTGGAACACCATGCCGACGTCGGCGCGCAGCCGGGCAAGCTCCTTGCCCTCCTCGGGCAGGCGCTTGCCGTCGATGGCGATGTCGCCGTCGTCGATGGTTTCCAGCCGGTTGATCGCCCGGCACAGAGTGGACTTCCCCGAACCTGACGGGCCGATGACCACAACCACCTCGCCCTTGCGGACCTGGAGGTTGATGTCCTTCAGAACGTGCAGCTGACCGTAATGCTTGTTGACGGCATTCAGAGAGACGAGTGCATCGCCGGGCAGTTGAGTAGTCATAAAGATGAATCTAGCGAACATTGACCGGTTATGACTGGAATCACTCCAACTTCCCGCTGATCGTAATTCAAGAGATACCTGCAGGTCAGCAGGTTAGCCTTGGGGGATGAGCATTAACGCAGATCCGTCAAAATCAGTACAGCCCCGCCGGAAAGGGCCCCTCGAGCTGCGCCGCAAGCAAGCCGCGGTGGAGATGTCGGATCAGCGGCTGCTCGACACCAAGGGCCCCGGGCACTTCATCCACACCGACCCCTGGCGCGTCATGCGGATCCAGAGCGAGTTCGTGGAAGGCTTTGGTGCCCTCTCCGATCTGGGCCAGGCCGTCAGCGTGTTCGGTTCCGCGCGCACCAAGCCCGGAAGCGCGTACTACGACATGGGCGTCGAGGTGGGCCGCAAACTGGCAGAGGCCGGCGTGGCCGTCATCACCGGCGGCGGCCCCGGCTCGATGGAAGCCGCCAACAGGGGAGCCGTGGAAGGCAACGGAGTCTCAGTGGGCCTGGGCATCGAGCTGCCATTCGAGCAGGGCCTGAACCAGTGGGTGGACCTCGGCATCAACTTCCGCTACTTCTTCGCGCGGAAGACCATGTTCGTGAAGTACGCCCAGGGCTTTATCGTCCTTCCCGGCGGCCTCGGCACTCTTGACGAGCTCTTCGAGGCCATGGTCCTCGTGCAGACGCAGAAGGTCACCTCGTTCCCGATCGTCCTGCTGGGGGCGGCGTTCTGGGGGCCGATGATCGAATGGATCAAGGGGACCCTGGTGGCTGAGGGCATGGTCTCGGCAAAGGACCTGGACCTCATTCAAGTGGTGGACACTCCGGAGGAAGCCGTGAACCTGGTCCTCCACGGCCACGTCCGGCCTCCGTCCACCAACGGCGACCAGCGGCCCGAATAGCGGCGCCCCGGTACGCGGGCAGCCGGGGCTGCGTCTGGCACGATGGGTGGTGTGAGTTTCTTCCTCGTTTTCCTCGCCATCGTCCTGATTGGAGCCACTGCCCTTATCGGGACCAACCTCGGGGCGGGCATGCTGCGGAGGAAACGCGCCCGCGCGCCTCTCGCCGGAGACGGCTTCAGTGACGGGTTCGATGAACCCGTGGCGTCTCTGCCTCCGGTGCTGCTCCCCGACGACGCCACACCGGCCGACGTCGACCACGTCCGGTTTGCGCTGGGGCTTCGGGGTTACCGGATGGACCAGGTGGACCAGGTGCTGGACGACCTTCGCGACCAGCTGGCCGCCAGGAACGCCGAAATAGAAAGCCTCCGCGAGCAGCTGCGCGCCTGTGCCCACCTGACTGCCGCCGAACCGTTCACAGCCGAACCTGCTGCCGCGCAGCCCGACGCCGAACCGGCTGCCGAGGAGCCCGACGCCGAACCGGCTGCCGCGCAGCCCGCAGCCGAGGACCGGACGGCCGCCAAGGACCGGACGTGAGCTCCCCGATGCCGGCTCCCCGCCCCGTGCCGCCTGCAACCGCCGAACCCCCGCCGTCCGAGGACGGGACCCGGCTGGACAGGGCCTTCCGGACTGCCGCGGCGCGGCTCGGCGGCCGCCTTGGCCGCTGGCCGTGGTGGGCCCAGGTGGCGGCGGTCTACGTGGCCGCCCGGCTGGTCAGTGCCTGCATCTTCATGTCGGCCGCCCAGCACCAGGGATTCAACCCCTGGTTCCCGGCCAAGCCCGACTACTGGAACTTCATCAACATCTGGGACGCGCGGTGGTACGAATCCGTCATCACCGCCGGATACCCCTCCGAACTGCCGATGGATCCTGCCGGCAACGTGCAGGAGAACACCTGGGCCTTCTATCCGCTGTTTCCCACGCTGGGGCGGATGCTCTCCGCTGCCACGGGCATGAGTCCTGCCGCCGCCCCTCATATCCATTGCGATGCTCGCCGGGCTGGCGGCCTCGCTGGTGGTCTACCTGCTCTTCCGCACCCGCACAGCCCACTGGCCTGCCGTGTGGGGCGCCGCGTTCTTCGCCACCTTCCCCGTCGCGCCGGTGCTCCAGGTGCCGTACGCGGAATCCCTGAACCTCCTGCTGCTGGCCGCTGCGCTGCTGCTGGTGGTCAGGCGGCACTACCTGTGGGCCATTCCCGTGGTTCTGGCCATGTGCCTTTCCCGGCCCACGGGCGTGCCGTTTGCTGCCACCGTCGGGATCCTGTTCCTGTACCGGGCCGGTGAGGCCTGGCTCGGGGCACGCAACAACGGGCTGGCCGCCGGGGGGCGCCGGATCCATGACCGGGTCCACAGCCGGAACGAACTGTTGTCCCTCGCCGGGCTCGCTGCCGTCAGCTGTGCGGGCGCCCTCGCCTGGCCCGCCATCGCGTGGGCGGCCACCGGTGACATCGCCGCGTACACCAAGACCGAAACCGTATGGCGCGGGGACGACCTCGTGCCCTTCAAACCCTGGTTCGACACCGGCGTCCTGCTGTTCGGGCCTGTGCTGGGACTCGTGGCACCGTTCGTCTTCGTGGCCTTGTTCGGCCTGTTCATGGCCTCCCCGCCGGTGCGCCGGCTGGGAACGGAACTCCGGTTGTGGTGCGTGTGCTACATGGGATACCTCGTGGTGTTCCTGCATCCGCAGACCAGCACCTTCCGCATGCTGCTGCCGCTGTTTCCGCTGGCCCTGGCCGCCGCGCTCGTTTCCCGCTCGCGCGCCTACCGCGGCGCCGTGATCACGATGTTCGTCCTGCTCCAGATCGTCTGGGTGGTGTGGCTGTGGGCGTGGGCCCAGTTGCCGGGCGGCGGCGACTATCCGCCGTGACAGGCCGGGTTTCCCGGACGGGTTTTCCCAGATCAGCCCGCGGCAGGGCGCAGGAATCCACACGTGAACGGATTGTCCATCGATTAGCTACAGACGGGTAATTACAGGATAATAGGTAGTAAGCAAGGACAAAAAGCATTCGGATTGTTCAGCCATGGCGGCTGCCGAAAGGACCGCCAGAGCGGCTTTGTTTTGACCACGCGGACTCAGCCCGGCCGGGCTGCTCGGTCCTGGGACTACTGGAGGGGATATTCCTCATGGCGGCTATGAAACCACGCACCGGCGACGGCCCTATGGAAGTAACCAAGGAGGGCCGCAGCCTGATCATGCGTGTGCCGCTCGAAGGCGGGGGCCGGCTCGTGGTTGAACTCAACGCCGCAGAGGCGGCCAACCTCAAGGACTGCCTCGTCGGCGTCACCGAATAAGACTAAAGGCAGGGCCCGCAGCCGGAAGGCTGCGGGCCCTGCCTTTTTCGTATGTCTGGCCGGTCTATCTCTTGACCGCTACCAGCAGCCCGTCACCGGTGGGAAGCATGGCGGAAGCCAGCCGGTCGTCGTCGCGGACGGCCTTGCCCACCTGGCGCAGCACAACGGTGGTTGCATCGCGGGCCGCAGGGTTGGACACCCGGTCCTTGTCCAGGGCGTCATTGACGATCAGCAGGCCGCCGGTCTTGAGCAGGCGCACGGCCTGCTCCACGTAGCGGGGAAAGTTGGGCTTGTCCCCGTCGATGAATACGAGGTCGTAGGCGGCATCCGTGAGCCTCGGCAGGACATCGCCGGCACGGCCGGAGATGGTACGCGTACGGTTGGCCGGGCTGCCTGCTTCCTGGAAGGCCTCCCGCGCCGCCTTCAGGTGCTCCACGTCCACGTCAATGGTGGTGAGCACGGCCTGGGGGCCGAGGCCGCGGAGCAGGCAGACGCCGGACACCCCGGCGCCGGTACCGATCTCGACGGCGGTCTGCGCCTTGGATGCCGCAGCCAGCACAGTCAGCACGGCGCCAACGCCACGGCCGATGGGTGTCACGCCAAGCTCGAACGAACGCTCCCGGGCACGAAGCAGGACCTCATCCTCGGCAGGCAGATCTTCTGCATAGGACCAGCTCGTGGACTTATCGGCGCTCATGGATTTCGCTTTCTGGGCGGCAGGGGGGCATGTTCTTACAGCGTACTTGGTTGGACGGCGCCCGACGGGCAAGTGACGGCGGCGACGCCTGTGATGGCGCATACTGTCACCCGGTGCCGTGAACCGCAGGGACGGTGCCCCGGAAACCGGCGCACAATTCGGGTGAATAAGTTGCGCTTTTAGCAAAGGGGGGCTCCGCGGTCAGGAAATTCCCAGCCAACTTTGACATGATAATAATCCGCTCATCCAAGTGGTGATCGGCGCCGAACCAATGATGTAAAGCACGTCAGGCGTTATTACATCCACGAGGGGAGTGGACGATGTCAGCATCCGTTGCGGCACCTGTCCCTGCAACTGAACAGCAAGCCGCCGAGTGGGCCCCGCCCACGTGGGAGGAAGTGGTCACCAACCACTCCGCCAAGGTGTACCGTCTCGCTTACCGGCTCACCGGTAACAAGTATGACGCCGAGGACCTCACCCAGGAGGTGTTCGTCCGCGTCTTCCGTTCCCTGGAGAACTTCAAGCCGGGAACCCTGGACGGCTGGCTGCACCGGATCACCACCAACCTCTTCCTCGACCAGGCGCGGCGCAAGAGCCGTATCCGCTTTGACGCGCTGGCCGAGGACGCCGAATCGCGGCTGCCCGGCCGGGAACCCGGCCCCGAGCAAAGCTTCGAACTCAACAACCTGGACCTCGACGTCCAGGCCGCCCTCGAGGAACTCCCGCCTGACTTCCGTGCCGCCGTCGTCCTGTGCGACCTTGAAGGGCTGTCGTACGACGAGGTCGCCGAGGCCCTGGGCGTGAAGCTGGGCACGGTGCGGTCACGCATTCACCGCGGCCGGACCATGCTGCGCGAAAAGCTTGCCCACCGCGATCCGCGGCCGCAGCAGGCACGCAAGCCGCGGCTGAAGATGCCCCGCATCGCCGGCGTTCTCTGATCGGCGACATGCGTCAGCTACATCGCTTGCTGGAGGGGCTCAGGAGGAAGGCAGCGTTCTCGCCGCTTGCCGGCGGACGGCACCCGCAGACGCCGGACCATGTCCGCGCGTGCGCGGAGTGCGCCAGCGCCCTGCACCGGCAGCGCCAGTACATCGAGCGGCTCCGTACTGCCGCTGTCCCGGCCGCCAGTGACGAGCTGACAGCGCGGCTCCTGCTCCGCACCCAGCAGCTGGCCATGGCGCCGGCCCCCGTCTACCGGCCCAGCCGCATGCGGCTGGCCGGGCTGGCCGGCGGGGTAGCCGTGGTGGCGGCCGGGGCGGTGGCCGCCGGAGCGTACACGGTGGCCGGGGAACCCCGCCAGTACGCCGCCGGAACGGCCTCACTCTATGGCCAGTCAGGGCATTCCCCGGGAACGGACAGCCGGCTCGCCGCCCTGCGGTCCTCCGGCTGGACCTGCCCCGAACTGCGCGCCATGGGTTTCCACCTTGTTTCGGCCAGCACAACGGTGCTGGCGGGCCAGCCCACAGTCGAACTGCGCCTGACGGACGGGCAGCACACGGCACGGATCCTGGAACAGCACCAGGGAACGCCGGCGGCGCCCTGGCCGGTCAACCCACTGACCGGCCACCCTGCCGGAAGCGACGGATACGTGGCCGCCAACCTGCCGGGAACGACGGCGGTCGGCCAGGTCTGGGTCAAGGCGGGGCAACCATGGAGCGCCATTTACCAGACGTCCCGGAGCACCTTCACCTACGTGTCGGACCTGCCCGCCACCTCGGCCGACGACGCCGTGGCGATGCTCGCCGGGGCCGGAGGGGCGGCCAGCCCGGGCCTTGCCGCAGGGACGGACGCGGCCAGCGGCAGTGCCGGAGCCCAGGGACCGGCGCAGGAGACTGCCGTTGACCGGGTGGAACGCGGCCTGCGTAAAATAGCGCGCCAGTTGGGGCTTTGAGACGCTTGCCCGTCCCTGCAGAATGGGCCCGCAGGACGCTGGCCGGGATGAAATCGTCACTGCCTCCCCGGAGAGGGTAATCTTCCTAAAGTGTTTGGAATCAACGGCCCGGAGTTTATCCTTCTGCTGCTCATCGGCATTCTGGTGATCGGCCCCCAGAGGCTGCCCGAATACACCCAGAAACTGGCAAACCTGGTCCGTGAAGTGCGGCGGATGGCCTCCGGCGCGCGGGAGCAGATCAAGGAAGAAGTCGGCATCGACATCGATGACGTTGACTGGAAGAAATACGATCCCCGCCAGTACGATCCGCGGCGCATCATCAAGGAAGCGCTCCTCGAGGACGACACCAAGCCGGTGAGCTCGGGCAGTCCCGCGGCCGTGGCCGCCGCGGCATCAGCCGCGGCTTCCTTGGCCGAGGAGCGGCCGGCCCGCATCATCGAAAGCCTTGGCGTGGGGGAGCGGGCCCCTTTCGATTCCGAGGCGACGTAACCCGGGTTTCGGCAGGCCCACCCAGGGGACAGGCTTAGCGGTCGCCCGGGTTCGACCGGCGAAACCGGAATAATCAGCGGGGCTGGACGCCCAGCTTCATCCCGGCCAGTCCCCGCGGCCTGGCCGCGAGCTTCCCGGCGGTGCCGGAGAGTGCCGCTGCGGCCGGCGTGTCCGGGCCGCCCAGGACGATGGGCCTGCCTGAGTCGCCGCCTTCGCGCAGGAGAATGTCCAACGGAATCTGGCCCAGCAGCGGCACGTCCGTGCCGGTCGACGCGCTGAGCCTCTCGGCGAGCACCTCGCCGCCGCCGGTGCCGAACAGGTCCATCCGGCCGCCGTCGGGCATTTCCAGGAAGGACATGTTCTCGATGACCCCGGCCACCGTCTGCCCGGTCTGGGTGGCGATGGCGCCGGCACGCTCGGCGACGTCGGCCGCGGCCGCCTGGGGAGTGGTGACCACCAGGATCTCGGCTTTGGGCAGCAGCTGCGCGACCGAGATGGCGATGTCGCCGGTGCCCGGCGGGAGGTCCAGGAACAGCACATCCAGGTCGCCGAAGTAGACGTCCGTGAGGAACTGCTCAAGTGCGCGGTGCAGCATGGGTCCGCGCCAGGCCACGGGCTGGTTTCCGGTGACGAACATGCCGATGGAAATGACCTTCACGCCATAAGCCACCGGCGGCAGGATCATGTCGTCCACGCGGGTGGGGGCCTGGGTGATCCCCATCAGGGCCGGCACCGAGAAACCGTACACGTCCGCGTCCACGATGCCCACGCGCAGCCCCTGTGCCGCGAGGGAACAGGCGAGGTTGACGGTCACCGAGGACTTTCCCACCCCGCCCTTGCCGCTGGCCACCGCAAAGACCTTGGTGAGGGACCCCGGCTGGTTGAACGGGATGCCCCGCTCGCCGCCGGGGCCGCGCAGCTGCTCCTTCAGGGCGTCGCGCTGCGCCTGGGTCATGACCAACAAGTCCACTTCGACGGCGGTCACGCCGGGTACGTCCAGCAGCGCCGCCTCGGAGTCCCGGGTGATGGTGTCGCGCAGGGGGCAGCCGGCAATGGTGAGCAGCACCGACAGGTGGACGGTCCCGTCGTCGGAAATCTCCACGGAGTCCACCATGCCCAGTTCGGTGATGGGGCGCCGGAGCTCGGGGTCGATGACGGTTGCCAGGGCAGCGTTGACTGCCTGAACGAGGGTGGTGCTCATGCCGTGGTGCTCAGCTTTCGGGAGAGGTGGGTCGGTGGGCTGCCCGGCCCTGGCGCGTCTTTTCAGACTTGATCTTGGGGATCTGCTGCGTGCGGGGGTTGCGTTGCTTTTCCCGCTTCTCCTTCAGCTTTTCCCGGACCAGTTCGCGCGGCGATTCATGGCTGCCGGGCCCGGACGGTTCGTGCGTGCGGAGCTCCTCCTGGGCCTCCAGCAGGTCCTCCAGCAGGCTGCGCAGTTCCGCCCGGACGTAGTCGCGGGTGGCGACTTCACGCAGCGCGATCCGGAGCGCGGCCAGTTCCCGGGTGAGGTATTCGGTGTCCGAGAGGTTGCGTTCGGCCCGCTGGCGGTCCTGCTGCAGTGATACACGGTCGCGGTCGTCCTGGCGGTTCTGCGCGAGCAGCAGGAGCGGCGCGGCGTAGGACGCCTGCAGGGACAGCATCAGTGTCAGGAGCGTGAACCCGAGTTCGACCTTGTCGAACTGCCAGGCCGTGGGAGCGAAGGTGTTCCAGGCCAGCCAGAAGACACAGAACACGGTCATGTAGAGCAGGAACTGCGGGGTGCCCATGAAGCGGGCGAAGCCCTCCGTCGCGTGGCCGAAGGCATCAGGGTTCGGCGAGAACTTGGGGAGGATGCGCTGGCGGCCGCTCAGCGGGGTGTCCAGGCTGCCCTGGGCTGCCGGCTTTGCGCCCGGACGGGTTCCCTTTGCCGTGTTCTCAGCCAATGCGGCCACCAAGCTTCCTGACCGGTGCCTCGCCGTCGTTGGCCCGCCAGTCATCGGGCAGCAGATGGTCCAGGACGTCGTCCACCGTCACCGCGCCGACCAGCCTGCCGGCCTGGTTGACCACCGGCAGCGAGTTCAGGTTGTACGTCGCGAGGGTGCGGGCCACCTCGCTGATGTGGGCCAGGTCCGAGAGCGGTTCCAGGTTCTTGTCCACGAGGTTGCCCAGCGACTCGAACGGCGGGAAGCGCAGCAGCTGCTGGATGTGCACCACGCCGAGGAACCGGCCGGTGGGGGTTTCCAGCGGCGGACGGGCGATGAAGATGGACGAGGCGAGGGCGGGGGAGAGCTCCTCGCGCCGGACGTGGGCGAGAGCCTCGGCCACCGTGGCTTCGGGCGGGAGGATGACCGGAACGGGGGTCATGAGGCCGCCGGCGGTGTCCTCGTCGTATTCGAGGAGGCGACGGACGTCCTCGGCGCCCTCGGGCTCCATCAGCTGAAGGAGTTCCTCGGCCTGGGCGGACGGCAGCTCGCCGAGGAGGTCGGCGGCATCGTCAGGGTCCATCTCCTCCAGGACGTCGGCGGCGCGCTGGACGTCGAGGGCGGAGAGGATTTCCACCTGGTCGTCCTCGGGCAGCTCCTGCAGGACGTCCGCGAGCCGCTCGTCCTGCAGTTCGCTGGCCACCTCGAAGCGGCGCTTGTCGCTCATTTCCTGGAGCGCCTCGGCGAAGTCCGCGGGCTTGAGGTCCTCGTGGTTGGCCACGAACTGCGTGGCTGCCTGAGGTTCCGTCTTGGGGCCCTGGTGCGCGTCTGCCCAGTCGATGATCATGGTCTCGTTGCGGCGCAGCCTGCTCAGGGGCGCCAGGGAATGCCCGCGGCGGACGAACAGCTTGCTCACGAACCAGTCGCCCGAGCGGTGCTGGTCCATGGCGATGTCCTCGATGGTGGCGTCGCCGCTGCCGTCCGTGAGGGTGACCCGGCGGTCGAACATTTCGGCCACCACCAGTGTCTCGGCGCCGCGCTGCTCGAAGCGCCGGAGGTTCACCAGGCCGGTGCAGATGATCTGGGTCTGGTCGATGGAGGTGATCCGGGTCATCGGGACGAAGACGCGCTTCTTGCCGGGAACTTCGACGACGATGCCCACCACGTGCGGGGCGCCCCGGGTTCCGCGGGAGAGCACGACGACGTCGCGCAATCGTCCCAGACGGTCGCCCAGAGGGTCGAAGACATCCAGTCCGAGGAGGCGCGCGACAAAGACGCGGGTAGGATTCGTGCTCACCTCTACAGGCTACCGAGTCTGCTCTCTTTTAGCTGAATTTTCAGCTCACACCCATCCTTATAGGCAAGAATGAAGACATGGCGAATATTTTTGGTGCTCCCAAGGCTGGACCCAACGGCTCGGACGAATCGAAGACGGTCCCCACGGGGGACACCGTCGGCTCGTACACCTCCTACCTGGACGCCCAGAAGGCCGTGGACTACCTCGCCGACCAGCAGTTCCCGGTGCACCTGGTGTCCATCGTGGGCAACGACCTCAAGATGGTGGAACGGGTGACGGGGCGCCTCAGCTATCCGCGGGTGGCGCTCTCCGGTGCGCTGAGCGGCATGTGGTTCGGCCTCTTCGTCGGTGTCATGCTGTCCTTCTTCACGCCCGCCGGCGGGACGTTCTCCATCATCAGCTCGGTGCTGATGGGTGCCGCGTTCTTCATGCTGTTCGGGATCGTCACCTACGCCATGCAGCGCGGCAAGCGCGACTTCACGTCCACCAGCCAGGTGGTTGCCACCAGCTACGACGTGGTCGTGGCCTTCGAGGCTGCCCATGAGGCCCGCCGCCTGCTCCTGCAGCTGCCGATGACGCCGTCCGACGCAACCCCGGGCGGGCACCCGGCGCCGCACACCCAGCACGACTACCAGAACCAGCCCTACCAGCAGCCGGGCCGGCACCAGGGCCCCCCGCAGGGCCAGGCGCCGCAGCGCCCGGCTGGCTGGAACGACCCCTACGGCCAGCGCGGCCAGGACGCCAACGGGCAGCACGTCCCAGACCAGCACGTTCAGGGCGGACAGCCGCAGGGCCAGCACCACCAGTACGGTGAGCACCAGCAGGGCCAGCCGTACGACGCGGAGCAGGGCCAGCCAGCAGAGGGCACACCGGCAGCAGGCCAGCGCCCGGCCGTCCGCTACCCGGACCTGCCCGACGGGCGGCCGCAGTACGGCGTACGGGTGGACCCAAACCAGGCCGAGCAGGGCCGGGACGGACAGCAGCAGTAGCCCGGTCCCGGCAATAAGGCCAGGACAGCAGGAAGGGACGGCCACCCGGATCATCCGGTGGCCGTCCCTTCCTGTGTCGGAGCGCTTAGTCCTTGGCGTCGATCTCCTGGTAGATGCCGGCCATCCAGGCCTCGACATCGTCCGCGGTGCGGGGCAGCGCCGCGCTGAGGTTTACGGGGCCCTCGGCGGTCATCAGGATGTCGTCCTCGATGCGCACGCCAATGCCGCGGTACTCTTCGGGGATGGCGAGGTCCTCCTGCTTGAAGTACAGGCCGGGTTCGATGGTGAAGACCATTCCCTCGCGCAGCACGCCGTCCAGGTAGAGTTCCCGCCTGGCCTGGGCGCAGTCGTGGACGTCGAGGCCGAGGTGGTGGCTGGTGCCGTGCGGCATCCAGCGCCGGTGCTGCTGGCCGTCCTCGCCCAGGGCCTCCTCGACGGAGACCGGAAGCAGGCCCCATTCGGAAAGCCGCTCCGCGAGGACCGTCGTGGCGGCGGTGTGCACGTCGCGGAACTTCACACCGATCTGGGCGGCTGCGAAGCCGGCATCGGCCGCATCCAGGACCGCCTCGTAGATCTTGCGCTGCACGGCCGAGAACTTGCCGTTGGCCGGAAGCGTGCGCGTGATGTCCGCGGTGTAGAGGGAATCGGCCTCAACACCGGCGTCCAGCAGGAGCAGCTCGCCGGCGTTGACCTTGCCGGTGTTGCGGGTCCAGTGGAGCACGGTGGCGTTGTTGCCGGCGGCGGCAATGGTGTCGTAGCCGAGTTCGTTGCCCGCCTCCCGGGCCCGGGCGAAGAACGCGCCCTCCACCACGCGTTCGCCGCGGAAGTGCGTCAGCGCGCGGGGCAGGGCCTTTACCACTTCGGTGAAGCCCTCCACCGTGGCGGCCACCGCGATCTGCATCTGCTCGACTTCCCACTCGTCCTTGGTCAGGCGCAGTTCGGAGAGGGCCTCGGAGAGCTTCTCGTCGAGGGCGTCCAGCACGCCCAGGTCCAGGTTGTCCGGATCCTTGGCGGTGTTGTAGCGGGCGGTGTCCACGAGGGCGTCGATGTTCTCGTCCACCTTGCGCACCAGGCGGATGGAGATGCCGCCGATTTCGGGGGCGCCGACGTTCTTGGTGACGGCCACCTCGAGTTCGTCGATGTGGGCTGTGGGGATTCCGAGCCGGGCCTCAAACTCGGCCAGCGTGGGCCGTGCCCCGATCCAGAATTCCCCCGACCGCGCGTCGGCGTAGAACTGCTCGGTGTCCCGTCCGGCCAGCGGCCGGAAGTAGAGCGTGGCGCGGTGGCTGCCGCCGTCGTCGCCCTTTCCCTCCTCGACGGGTTCGAAGATGAGCACGGCGTCGGGCTCATGGTCCAGCCCGAGGCCGGTGAGGTGGGCGAAGCCGGAGTGCGGGCGGAAGCGGTAGTCGCAGTCGTTGGAGCGGACCTTCAGGGGCCCGGCCGGAAGCACGAGGCGTTCGCCCTTGAACTGGTCGGAGATGGCCCGCCGCCTCCTCGCGGCATGGCTGGCAACGGCGTCCCGTTCAGGGGTCACCTGCGGCGCGGGCGCCCAGTTGCTGGCCATGAAGGCCTTGAAAGCCGCGGAACTGGGCCGCTGGGAGCGGTTGTTGACGCGCTCTTCCAGGGGCTGGGAAGCTGTGTTGTCACCGTTGTGGGTGTTGTCTGCAGAGTTCACGGTCCCATCGTCTCACCAGCCGAGCGGCTTAGGCCAACACCGGCCCTGCAGGGAGAAGCGGGGGCAGATTCACGCCCCACCCGGCCACAGGAGCGCGCCATCTACTAGGCTGGGCAGGTGAGGATAGATCTGCACGCCCACTCAAATGTTTCTGACGGCACGGAAACGCCGGCCGAGGTCATGGCGGCCGCCGCGGCGGCGGGGCTGAACGTCATTGCGCTGACGGACCATGACTCCACGGACGGCTGGGAGGAAGCGTCCCGGGCGGCGGCTGACAACGGCGTGGCATTGGTGCCCGGCATGGAGATTTCCTGCAGGACGGAGAACGGGATCAGTGTCCACCTGCTGAGCTACCTGCACGACCCCGCGCACCTGGGCCTGCTCGAAGAGATCACGAAAGCCCGGGAAGCCCGCCTGACCCGCGCCGAGCGCATGGTCACGCTGCTCGCCGAGGACTACCCTCTGACCTGGGACGATGTCATCCACCACGTGGCGCCGGGGGCCACGGTGGGTCGGCCGCACATCGCCGATGCCCTGGTGGCTGCCGGTGTGGTGGCGGACCGTTCCGAGGCCTTCACCTCGATCCTCACCTCGCACTCGCGCTACTTCGTGCAGCACTACGCGCCGGAGCCGGCCCTCGCCGTCGAACTGGTCCGCGCCGCCGGCGGCGTTCCCGTCTTTGCCCACCCCGTCGCCTCCGCGCGGGGTCGCATCGTGGGCGAAAGCACCTACCACAGCATGATCGACGCCGGCCTGGCCGGGCTGGAGGTCAACCACCGGGACAATCCGGAGGAGGGCCGGGAATTCCTGCGGAAGCTGGCCGCCCGGCACGGGCTCCTGGTGACCGGGTCCTCCGATTACCACGGCCTGGGCAAGCCCAACCGGCTGGGCGAGAACCTGACCGCGCCGGACGTGTTCGAGCGGATCGAGGAGCTGGGCACGGGCACCGCCGTCGTCCGTTAAACCCAGCTGACTGGCATTTGTTGTCGTTTTGGGGCCCCAAAACGACAACAACTGCAAGCTAGTTGGGCGGGTAGGACGCGATTTCGGCGTGCGCCCCGAGCCGTTTGGCCATGACGTCGATGGCCGGCTGGTTCTGGTCCACGCAGACGAACCTGCGTCCCAGCTTGGCCGCCACCGCACCGAGCGTGCCGGAACCGGCGAAGAAGTCGAGGCACCAGTCACCTTGGCGGCTGGACGCCGCCACCACCCGGCGCACCAGCCCCTCCGGCTTCTGCGTGGGGTAGCCGGTCTTTTCCTTGCCCGTGGGGGAGACGATGGTGTGCCACCAGACGTCCGTGGGCAGCTTCCCCAGCTCACGCTTAGCCGGAGTCACAAGCCCCGGGGCCATGTAGGGCTCCCGGTCCACCTCGGCGCTGTTGAAGTGGTACCTGGCCGGGTTCTTGACGTAGACAAGGATGTTGTCGTGCTTGGTGGGCCAGCGGTTCTTGGCGCGCGCACCGTAGTCGTAGGCCCAGATGATCTCGTTGAGGAAGCACTCACGGCCAAAGATGGCATCCAGCATCACCTTGGCGTAGTGCACCTCGCGGTAGTCCAGGTGCAGGTACAGGGTGCCGTCGTCGGCCAGGAGCCGCCAGGCCTCCACGAGGCGCGGCTCGAGGAAGGACCAGTAGTCGCTGAAGGCGTCGTCGTAGCGGTGCAGGGCGCCCTTGATCGTGTCGTAGGAGCGGCCCTTGAAGCCCACCCGGTCGCCGTCGCCGTCGGCGTTCAGCACCATCTTTGTTTCCTGGCGCTGCTGTGCCCGGCCGGTGTTGAAGGGCGGGTCCACGTAAATGAGTGTGAAGGCGCCGTCCGGCAGCGTGGGGAGGAAGTCCGCGTTATCCGCGTGCACCACCAGGTTGCTGCCGTCCGGCGCCCAGACAGTTTCAGTCATTGAGGCTATGGGGCCTCGGTGCCGGGCTGCGATCCGGTTGCAGCGGATTCGCTGCCGGAGACCACTTCGCCGTTGCGGCGGCGGGTGCGGGTGCGGTTCCGGCGCGGGCGCGCCGGCTGCTCCCCTTCAACGGTCGCGGTGGCAGCGGGACCGGTTCCGGCGTCCGCGCCGGACTCTGATGCACGACGGCGGCGCTCGCCTGAACGCTTGCCGGCGTCACCGCCGCGGCGGCTGCCTTCCCTGCTGCCGCCATCCCTGCTGCCGGGGCGGCCGGAGTCCCGGCCGCCAGAGCGGCTGTTCTTCTTGCCGGTCTCGCCCAGGTCCTCCAGGACCTCGGCGTCGACGCCGGCGAGGGTGCGCTTGCTGCGCGGCAGCCGGCCCTTGGTGCCTTCCGGGATGTCCAGGTCGCTGTAGAGGTGCGGCGAGGAGGAGTACGTTTCGACCGGCTCCGGAACGCTCAGACCCAGCGCCTTGTTGATGAGGCCCCAGCGCGGCATGTCGTCCCAGTCCACGAACGTCACGGCAGTGCCCTTGTTGCCGGCGCGGCCGGTGCGGCCCACGCGGTGCAGGTAGATCTTCTCGTCCTCCACGCACTGGTAGTTGATGACGTGCGTGACGTCGTCGACGTCGATGCCGCGGGCCGCGACGTCTGTGGCCACCAGGACGTCCACCTTGTTGTTGCGGAAGGCGCGGAGGGCCTGCTCGCGGGCGCCCTGCCCGAGGTCGCCGTGGATGGCAGCCGCGGCGAAGCCGCGGTCCACCAGTTCCTCAGCGACCTTGGCTGCGGTGCGCTTGGTCTTGGTGAAGATGATGGTCCGGCCGCGGCCGCGGGCCTGCAGGATGCGGGAGACCACTTCGGTCTTGTCCATGCTGTGCGCGCGGTAGATGAGCTGGCGGATGTCGCGCTTGGTCAGGCCTTCGTCGTCGGGATCGGCGGCGCGGATGTGGGTGGGCTGGGTCATGTACCGGCGGGCCATCGCGATGACCGGGCCGGGCATGGTGGCCGAGAACAGCAGCGTCTGGCGGACGGCGGGGGTGCCGGCGATGAGGGTCTCGACGTCGGGCAGGAAGCCGAGGTCCAGCATTTCGTCGGCCTCGTCCAGGACGACGATCTTGACGTTCTTGAGCACCAGGTGGCGCTGCTTGAAGAGGTCGATAAGGCGGCCGGGCGTGCCGACAACCACTTCCACGCCCTTCTGGAGCGCGTCGATCTGCGGCTCGTAGGCGCGGCCGCCGTAAATCGTGGCGATGCGGACGTTGCGCTTGCGGGATGCGGTCTGCAGGTCGTTGGCCACCTGGACGGCAAGTTCGCGGGTGGGAACGATCACCATGGCCTGCGGCGCGCCGGGGGAGGGCAGCTTGTCGAACCCGGCATCGTCCCGGCCCACCACGCGCTGCAGCACGGGGATGCCGAAGCCGAGGGTCTTTCCGGTGCCGGTCTTGGCCTGGCCGATGATGTCATGGCCGGACAGCGCGACGGGCAGCGTCATGGCCTGGATGGGGAAGGGGTGCGTGATGCCGGCGTCGGCCAGCGATTCGACGATGTCGGCGCGGACGTCAAAGTCGGCGAACGACTTTTCGGCTATTTCGTGCGGCTTCTCGTCCGAGATGATGGTCTCTTCCGGCTCGATGGTCTCGGTGCCGGTGTCGTCGGAGAGAAGCTGGTGGGTATGCAATTCACTCACAGGGGAGTTTCCTTATTCATTTAGGCGTTGGCGCCGCCTGCTCAACGGGGCGGGCACGGGGCCGTTCCGGAGCACGCTCAGGCGCGCAAGCAATTCCAGTGGAAGCCGATCGCGGGCTATCTAATTGCCGGCACTGGGGACCGGCGGGTGGTACTCAAGATCGCGTAGGGGCGGGCTTGTTGAATTCAAATCGAGGAAATCAACGACCGGGCATCCATTACTACCCACCCAGTCTACTGGCAAACCCGTGTTTTCCTTGACTCACGCCGCCGCAGGGCCCCTGGCGACGCAGAAGCGGATCAGCCGACGAGCTCGAGGTGGACCTCCCTGGTGGCGATGTCCGAGGAGATCAGCCGGACGCGGACCCTGGTGCCGGGCTCCATTTCGCCCGCACACCTGGCCGTCACGGCCGGTTCGGCGATCTGGACCACGCCGGAGGGGCCGGACCCGTTGCTTCCCCTGCCGTTCAGACCTTTACCGTTGTTGCCATTCCCGTTTCCGTTGCCTGCGCCGTTGCCGTTTTTGGCCGGCTTTGACCCGGAGATCACCACGGCATCGAACTCCTGTCCGATGTGGTTGATCAGCAGCGCGGCTTCGACGGTGTCCAGGGCAAGGCGTTCCATCCTTGCCGCCAGCTGGTCGGAGTACGCCATGATTTCGGGCAGCGAGGGGAGCGCCTCGCGCGCCCAGGCAGGCACCGGCCTGTTGTTGCTCAGGGCCTCGCAGATGACCAGGACGAACCGGTCCACGAGCCGGCGCAGCGGTGCGGTGGTGTGCGCGTACGCGGTGCCGATGGCTGACTGGACGGCGTCCTCCGGGACGGTTCCGTCGAAATGCGTGTACGCGGCTCCGCGGAAGAGCATGCCGGCCGAATGGAGGATGGCCAGTTGGCCGTGGTCGGTGGGGTCGAGGGTGCGCAGGTACTCGCCGTAGCTTTCCTGCCCGTCCCACGGCTTGCCCAGCGCGGCTGTCTGGCGCTTGAAGTGGCTGAGCGAGCGTTCATCCGGGGCCGGCATGGTGCGCAGGATCCCTACCTTGCCGTTGAGCATCAGCGAAGCGGCGGCCATCCCGGTCATGAGCGAAATCTGGGCGTTCCAGTCCTCTACCGGCAGCTGGGGGACCGCCACGATCCGGTAGCCGCCGTCGGGCAGCTGGACAATCTCCTGTTCCGGCATGTTCAGGCTGGCACCGCCGCGGGCCCGCTCAAGGTCCACGCGCTTGCGCCCCACCTCCCGCAGCAGCTGCAGCATGGGCGGGGCGGTGCCGGCATCCAGGTCCGCCTGGACGCCTTTGTAGTCGAGCTTGGCCCGGCTGCGCACGGCGGCCCGGCGCACCAGCACGGACACCACCTCGGCGGCGGCGTCGAGTTCGAACTCCCAGACAAAGGCGGAGCACAGCTGCCCGGCCAGCAGGCTGCCGGCGTTCTCGCTGATCACCTCCGGATGCAGCGGAATCCGGCCGTCCGGAGCGTAGAACGTCTGCCCCCGGCGGCGGGTCTCGGCGTCGAGCGCGCCGCCCGGCTGCACGAAGGACGGAACGTCGGCAATGGCGTAGAGGATCCGGTAGCCCTCACCGTGGCGTTCGATGAACAGTGCCTGGTCCAGGTCGGTGGACGACGGCGGATCGATGGTCAGGAAGTCCACTCCGGTCAGGTCCAGGTCCGGAAACTGCCGGTCCGCCACGGCGGCTTCTGCTTCCTTGAGCACATCCTCGGGGAAGTCCCCGGGAAGCTCCAGCTCCGTCCGTAGAGCGCTCAGGGCGTCCGCGAGCGCATTGGTCTGCTCGTGGACGCTGGGCGACAGACGATGATGTGACACGAAAATCAGGTTAGCCCGAATTGCGCCGTTAGTCTTGGATTATGGGCACATCCTCGGCTGACACCGCTCGCTACGACCGATTCGTCGCAGATCTGTTCGGCGTGATGGCATATGGCGAATTGTCCGCGTTCGAGCGGCTCTCCTCTGACGCCCGCTACTCACCCACGCTGCACGACCGGGCCGTGATCGGCAGGATTGCGGTCGTCGAATTCCAGCATTATGAACTGGTGAGCGCCAAGCTGGCGGAGATGGGCGTCGACGTCGAAAATGCGATGCTGCCGTTCCAGTCGGCTGTGGACCACTTCCACGAACGGACCCGTCCGGCAGACTGGTACGAATCATTGATGAAGGCCTATGTGGTGGACACCGTTTCCGCCGATTTCTACCAGGCGGTGGCCCGGTTCGTGGATCCCGGAACGCGCGACCTCATCCAGCAGATCCAGTCGTCGGAAGAAGCCACGGCCGTACTCCGGGACCGGCTCAAGGGAGCACTGGCCGACGACCCCCGGCTTGCGTCCCGGCTCGCGCTGTGGGGCCGCCGGCTCCTGGGCGAAGCGATCACACAGGCCCAGCGCGTGGGCCACGAACACGCCTTTCTGAGCGAGCTGTTCGTCGAGGCGGAACCGGCCGCCACGGACGCCACCGCGCGCGAGCTGATGCGGGGCATCACCGCCGAAGTCGCGGAGAACCATTCCCGGCGGATGGTCCAGCTGGGCCTCAGCGGGTAGCGGTTTCTCCGCACGAGACGGCGGCTTAGGAGACGGCGGCCGGCGCCGTTGCATCCAGGGCGTCGAGCAGTTCGGCCGCGGCGGCCGAGGGGTCTGGGGCCTCGGTGATGGCGCGGACGACGACGATCCGGCTGGCTCCTGCCGCCAGGACCTGCTCCACGTTCGTGCGGTCGATCCCGCCGATCGCGAACCAGGGCAGCAGCAGGCCGCCCACCCGTTCCTCATTCGCGCTGCGGACAGCCTCCGCGGCGTAGCGCACCAAATCGAGCCCGACGGCGGCCCGCCCGGGCTTCGTGGGGGTGGCCCACAGCGGGCCTACACAGAAATAGTCCAGGCCGCTGCGCCCGTGAGCCGCGGCGATGGCGGCGTCCACCTGCTCCGTGCTGTGGGTGGACAGTCCGATGACGGTGGCATCGTGCAGCAGCTTCCGGGCGGCGCGGAGCGGCAGGTCCTTCTGGCCAATGTGGAACACCGGTGCGCCGGCGATGGACGCGATATCGGCGCGGTCGTTCACGGCCCACAGCCGGCCGTGCCTGCGGGCGGCGGCATGGACGATCTCCAGCAGTTCGAGTTCCTCGGCCGCCTCGATGCTCTTATCCCGCAGCTGGATGATGTCCACGCCGCCGGCAAACGCCGCGTCCACGAAGTCCGCAAAGTCCCCGCGCTCCTTGCGGGCGTCGGTGCAGAGGTACAGGCGGGCGGCGGTGTGGGCAGAGTGCTGGGTCATGGCAACCACCTTAGTTCCTCTAAACTGGGCAGGTACCGCGGGAGCCCGTTACTGCTGTCATAAAAGGCGCAGGGCTGAGAGGGCGTCAGAGCCGACCGCTTGACCTGATCCGGTTAGTACCGGCGTAGGGAAGGAATTGCATGAATCCTGAAACCAGCGGCCCAAAACGTGCCGCCATTTGTCTTGAGGCGGATGTGGCCGTCATCGGCGGCGGCGTTGTAGGCCACGGGATCGCCTGGGAGGCACGGCGCTCCGGCCGTTCCGTGGTGCTCATCGACGAAGCCCCGGGCAGCGGCGCAAGCTGGGCCGCGGCCGGCATGCTGGCCCCGGTCAGCGAACTGCATTACCAGGAGGAAGGGCTCCTGGAGCTGATGCTGGAGTCCTCCGCCAGATGGCCGGAGTTTGCCGGCACGCTCACCGCCGGCGAGGATGCCGGGTACCTGACGACGCCGACCCTTGCGGTGGGTGCCGATCCCGCCGACCGCCGGGCCCTGATGGACCTGCGGGACGTGCAGCGGACCCACGGCCTGGTTGTCGAACCGCTGACCATCCGGGAGGCTCGTTCCAGGGAGCCGCTGCTCAGCCCCGGAATCTCCTGCGCCCTGGACATCCCGGCGGACCACCAGGTGGATCCGCGCAGGCTGGTCCGGGCGATTGCAGCCGGGCTGGCCGGTCATGGCCAGGAGATCGCGGCGGTGGACGGATACGCGGTGCGGGAGCCTGCCGCCGGCCTGCTCTGGGACGGCGGCCGGGTCGGCGGAGTACGGCTTGCCGGCGGCGGCACTGTCAGAGCCGCCGAGACGGTGGTGGCCAACGGCCTGGGCGCGGCGCAGCTGCAAGACCTGCCCGCAGGCCTGCAGTTGCCGCTGCGCCCGGTCTACGGCGACATCCTTCGCCTCAAGGTGCCCGCACACCTGCAGCCCCTGCTCACCGCGACAGTCCGCGGCATGGTGCGGGGCGTGCCCGTCTACATCGTGCCGCGCCAGGACGGCACGGTGGTGGTGGGCGCCACCCAGCGCGAGGACGGCGTACCGGGCACGAGCGCCGGCGGTGTCTACCAGCTGCTGCGCGACGCCCAGGTCCTGGTGCCGGCCGTCGCCGAGCTCGAGCTCCTCGAAGCCACGGCCCGGGCGCGGCCGGGCACACCGGACAACGCGCCGCTGCTCGGCCGGCTGCCCGGCGGGCCCGGGGCGGCGCAGGATCCCGGGCAGGAACCCGGGACGGACGTGGCCGGCCTCATCATCGCCACCGGGTTCTTCCGCCACGGCGTCCTGCTGACCCCGGCGGCAGCAGTGATCTGCCGCCAGCTCATGGACGGCACCCGCGACCCGCGCTGGTCCGCGTTCCGTCCGGGCCGGTTTTCCCCCGGGCTCCAGGACAAGGGTGAATCCGGCCCGGCGAAGTCCGGCCCGGCGAAATCCGCCGCGCTGCAGGCCGCCGCTGGACTCAGCCCTGCCCCTGGGTGATGGCTGCCCAGCGAATCTCCGTCATGACCCGCGTCACATTTGACCCGAACAAGGAACCAGCATGAACATCACTCTGAACGGTATCGAACAGGAAGTAGGCGAGGGCGCCTCGGTCACCTCGCTTGTCAGCCAGGTCACGGGGCGCCGCCTGTCCGCCAACGGACAGGCCGCCGACGGCCAGCGACTGGGAGTGGCGGTGGCGCGCAATGCAGCGGTCGTGCCGCGCAGCCAGTGGCACAGCACCGCCCTCGCCGAGGGCGACGAGATCGAACTGGTCACGGCAGTCCAAGGAGGATGAGCACGATGGCAGAAACATTGATTGAAACAGCAGACAGCCTGGTCATTGACGGGGTGGAACTGACCTCGCGGCTCATCATGGGCACCGGCGGCGCCCCGAGCCTGGACGGTCTCGGCTCAGCGCTGGTCGCCTCCGGCACCCAGCTGACCACAGTTGCGATGCGGCGCTACTCGCCGGCCGAAACGGGCTCGCTCTTCCAGCTGCTGGTGGACCACAACATCCGCGTGCTCCCCAACACCGCCGGCTGCTTCACGGCGCGGGACGCGGTCATGACGGCCGAGCTGGCCCGTGAGGCGCTGGAGACCGACTGGGTCAAGCTCGAGGTCATCGCGGATGAGCACACGCTGCTGCCTGACGCCGTGGAGCTCGTGGACGCCACGGAGCAGCTGGTCAACCGCGGCTTCAAGGTCTTCGCCTACACCAACGACGATCCCGTCCTGGCACTGCGGCTCGAAAATCTGGGAGCCTCGGCCGTCATGCCGCTGGGAGCACCAATCGGCACGGGCCTGGGCATCCTCAATCCGCACAACATCGAGCTGATCGTGTCGCGGGCCTCCGTTCCCGTGGTCCTGGACGCCGGGATCGGCACAGCATCGGACGCGGCACTGGCCATGGAGCTGGGCTGCGACGCCGTGCTGCTGGCCACGGCTGTCACGCGCGCGCAGAACCCCGCACTCATGGCCGGGGCCTTCAAACATGCCGTCGCCGCCGGTAGGCTGGCGCGTGCGGCCGGGCGGATCCCGCGCCGTGAGCATGCCCTGGCCTCGTCGGCCATGGAGGGCCGGGCCGAGTTCCTCTAAGCCCGGCAAATCCCTGGCGGCCCGGCGGCGGCAGGCTCAACAGTTCCCACATAGGAAATGCACCGTGGCCGCCAGGGAAGACATCCTCACCCGACCCCAGATCGACGAAGCGCTCGCGGGCCTTCCCGACTGGCGTTACCGGCAGGGCGGCCTGGTCACCGTCTATAAGACGCCGACGGCGGCCGCCGCGCTGGAGCTGATTGCCGCCGTCGGGCGTGTGGCAGAGGACATGGACCACCACCCGGACCTGGACTGGCGCTACAACCGGGTGTTCATCCGGTTCAGTTCCCACGACGTCGGGGGCGAGGTGACCACACGGGATACCGGGGCCGCCGCCTCGGTCAGCGCGGCCGCGTCGGCCGGGGCCGAGGCCCAGCCCGGCCTGTACCGGACGGTGGACATCGGCGTCGACACCGCCGATGCCGCGGAGATTTCCGAGGTCTGGCGCGTGGCGCTCGGTTACCGGAAGGGCAGGTTCGGGGACCTGGTGGACCCGTACGGCCGGGGTCCCGGGGTGTGGTTCCAGGAGACCGCAACCCCCAATGACAACCGCCTGCATTTGGACGTCCACCGCTCGAAGGCCGAATCGGCGCCCGCCCTGGAGAAGACGGCCGCAACCGGGGCCTTAATGAACAGTGACCACGCACCCAATTGGGTGGTGGTCACTGATGCCCAGGGGAACCGGCTGTGCCTGTGCACCGAGGAAGGCCATGAGCCCGACGTCGGC
Source organism: Arthrobacter sp. OAP107 (assembly GCF_040546765.1). Taxonomy (NCBI): domain Bacteria; kingdom Bacillati; phylum Actinomycetota; class Actinomycetes; order Micrococcales; family Micrococcaceae; genus Arthrobacter; species Arthrobacter sp. OAP107. The sequence goes on from NZ_JBEPOK010000001.1 coordinate 1,370,878, forward strand.
GGGTCCTAGATCTTAAGCGCTGCCGTCAGCCGCTGCGTGTCCTGTTTGGCCCGCGCACGGCCAAGGGAGACCGCCACCGCCAGGGCGGCAGCCGTCCCCGCTGCCATGGGAAGGACCCACGGCAGCCACGTCAGGCCCGGCTGGTAGCCCAGCCCCGCCCAGATGCAGATGATCCATGCCAGCATACCCACCGCAGCGGCGGTGCCCGCCGGCAGGAGGACGCCGTACCTGGTGTGGCGGCGGTCATTGGCCCAGATGATGAAGCCGGCAGCGGCAGTCACCAGGAGCACGATGACGAGGGACAGCACGGCCCGGCCTACAGTGCGCCGAAGCCGACCCGGCGCACTTCCTCTGCGCCGATTTCGACGTAACCCAGGACGTTGGCCGGGATGATGATCTGGCGGCCCTTCTCGTCGTTCAGGCGGAGCTCGCTGCCCTTGGCGATGGCCTCGGCCACTACTTTGGCCACGGCGTCAGCATCCTGAGCCGATTCCAGCACAATTTCACGGCCGACGTTCTGAATGCCGATCTTTACTTCCACAGCAAGGCCTCCCAGCCAGTCAAGGTTGAAATTTCAAAGGTAGTTTCAGTTGTAGTCTAGGTCTCTTTGGGGAAGCGAGAGATTCCGCGCCAAGCTAAACGGTAAATCAGGTCGCTGGCCACATCGAGGTCGAGGTTGCCGTCTGTCTCGAGCCAGTAGCGGGCACTGACCTGGGCCATGCCCGCCAGCCCGCGTCCCAGGAGCTGGGCTTCCAGCAGGGGCAGCTTGGTGTCCTCGGCGATGATCCGCGCAATGGCCTCGGCGAACGTCTTGTTGAATGTCTCCAGACGCGAGCTGACATCGGCGTCGTTGATCAGGTCGGACTCGAACACGAGCCGGTGCGCCTGGTCGTCGCTGTCAATGAAGCGGAAGTAGGCGCGCATCACGGCCTGCACGCGTTCCTTGTTGTCCGTGGTGGAGTTCATGGCTCCGAGCATGAGCTCGGTCAGTGCCTCGAGGTGGCTGTCCAGCAGCGCTAGGTACAGTTCACGCTTCGACGGGAAGTGCTGGTACAGCACGGGCTTGCTGACATGGGCCGTCTCGGCGATCTCGTCCATGGCGGCGCCGTGGTAGCCGTTGGCGACAAAAACCTCCTGGGCTGCGGCCAGCAGCTGGGCCCGGCGCTCGTCGCGCGGCAGCCTGGCGGAGCGCTGGCCGGCGGAGCGGGCCTGGCCGGCATTGGATTGCGCGGCCTGAGTTCGATCAACCGGTGCATGATGAACCACTGTTGGCCTTCTTTCCTTTGCAGTTAACTTCACTTTACCCGGGGGTAATATGACCGCGCGGTATCTTCAGGCATACATTGAAGTATGGCTTCTCCGTCCACCGCAAATACAGTCCGCACGCACCCGGGCCCCCTGGTAGATCCCGCGCCCGGCCTTTCCACCGAAGAGGTGGAGCGGTATTCCCGGCACCTCATCATTCCCGAAATCGGGGCCCTCGGCCAAAGGCGGCTGAAGAACGCCCGTGTGCTGGTCATCGGCGCGGGGGGCCTGGGCGCTCCGGCGCTGCTTTACCTCGCCGCCGCAGGCGTGGGAACCATCGGGATCATCGACGACGACGCCGTGGACCTGAGCAACCTGCAGCGGCAGGTCATCCACGGAGTCCACGACGTCGGCCGTCCCAAGATCGAATCCGCCCGGGACACCATAGCGGAGCTGAACCCGCTGGTGGACGTCCGGCTGCACAACGTCAGGCTTGACGCCTCCAACGCGTTGGAGCTCTTCGCCGGCTACGACCTCATCCTGGACGGTGCGGACAACTTCGCCACGCGCTACCTGGTCAACGACGCCGCCGCCATCCTCGGCAAGCCGTACGTGTGGGGATCGATCTTCCGTTTCGACGGCCAGGTCAGCGTCTTCTGGGAGCAGCACGGGCCCACCTACCGGGACTTGTATCCGGAAGCGCCGCCGGCAGGTTCCGTGCCGTCGTGCGGGGAGGGCGGCGTGTTCGGCATGCTGTGCGCTGCGGTCGGATCGCTCATGGTGACGGAGGCCGTCAAACTGATTACCGGCGTCGGACGTTCCCTGCTGGGCCGGGTGGCCCTGTACGACGCCCTGGGCGGCAGCTGGCGCGAGATCCGGGTGTCCAAGGACCCCGACGCCCCGCGGATCACCGAGCTCACCGACTACGAGGCCTTCTGCGGCATCGCCCCGGCCGAGACAACCGACACCGAGCACACCGTGACGGCCACGCAGCTGGCAACGATGCTGGCCTCGCGGCAGGCGGGGCTGAAGGACTTCGACCTCGTGGACGTGCGTGAATCGGGGGAGTACGACATCGTCCGGATCGACGGCTCCGTGCTGATCCCGCAGGGCCGCATCCTGTCCGGCGAGGCGTGGGGCGAGCTGCCCCAGGACAAGGACATCGTGTTCCACTGCAAGGCCGGGACACGGTCCGCAGCCGTGCTGGCCGCCGCCCGGAAGGCCGGCTACCAGCGCGTGAGCCATCTCGACGGCGGCATCCTCGCGTGGGTCAGGGACGTGGAGCCGCAGAAACCCGTCTACTGATCCCGGCAGCGGCTCCCGGCCCGGTGCTGGGATCCCCGGCCTCATCGCGGGAGCTCATGACCGCGACTGGGTAACCGTCAACAGCGGCAGGGCGAGGGCCCGGGCGGCGTCATCCTCGAGTCCTGTGTACTCGATCTCCATCGCGACGGAATCGTGCGGTGCGAGGTAGCTGATCCAGACCCGTTCGGTGGCTCCGGCGGCAATCGTGCCGGGGCCACGGTCGGCGTCCTGCGGGGCCACTGTGATGCCGGAAGGAAGCAGCTTGAGGCGCAGCTGCCCCGGGCTGAACAGGACCGGCTCGGGCCGGACATTGGTGAGCGCCACTTCGAGCACGACGACGTCACCCCAGGTGAAATTGCCAGGCTGCGGCCAGTCGGAGTCCAGGAGGGGGTCGCTGTGGTGGTCATCCACTGTGCTGCCCCGCCGGCTGGATATGCGCTGGATTCCGGGCTGGCCGGCTGCGTCGGCCCGCCGCGTTCCGTCCGTGAGCTGAGATATCGCCGAGGCGAGCGGCGTGGCAGCAGGCTGGCCCTGTGCATCAAGCCTGGCCAGGCGTCCGGCGTCGACGAGTGACAGTGTGCCGAAGGCCGTGGAAAGCCCGGCTCCGCCGCCGGGTCTGCTGCGGGACACAATGCCGTAGGTCCCGCCGCCCACCAGCAGAAGTGCTCCGCCTCCCAACAGAAGTGCGAATTGCCGCCGGCTCAGAGGCGCGATGGCAGGCGCCGGTGAAGGAAAATTCATGACTGCTCCCCAATATGGATTTCACGGGCAACGTCAATGCTGCTCGGGGAGCCTATGGAAAGCCTATGGGGTCCTGTTTGTCAGAACATAGCAGGCTACGCGGAGTTCCTGCGTGCCTCGTCTTCCTGCGGCAGGTTCTCTGCGGCGAGGCCGCTGTAGTCCACGGGGCATTCGGACTTGGAAGCGGCAGCCGGCTGCTCCACCGTGATGCCGTACAGGGTTTCCAGGGCAGCTACGTAGTCGTCCTGCTGGCCGTTGGATGCCAGCTCGCGGGCACGCACCGTGGGCACATGGAGCAGCTGCTTCACCATGCGGCGCAGCGCAAACTCCACCTCTTCGGCAGCGGCGGTGCAGCCGTGGCGGGCCCGCACCTTTTCCATCTCCGCGTCGAGCACGTTCATGGTGTGGCGGCGGAGGGCCACAATGGCCGAGTCCACGGACCGCGCCTCGCGTTCCTGTTCAAACGCCTGGGCGGCGCCGGAGACCATGGTGCTGGCCTGGGCGAGGGACTCCGCCTGTTCCTGGGGCGCTGCGAGCCGCACGGACTCCAGCGTCAGCAGCTCCACGCCGTCGAGCTCTCCGACGGCGGGATCAAAATCGTGGGTGAGCGCCAGGTCGATGGCGATCAGCGGCTGTGTGGACCCGGCGCGGACCTGGGCGAGCTCGTCGGCTTCGACCCTCGTGTCCGAGCCGCTGCAGCCGATCATGACATCGGCGCCGGCGACGGCGGCGTGCAGGGAGTCGCCGTCGAGGGCGGTCCCGCCCCGCGTTGCCACGAAGGTGGCCGCGCGTCCCGACGAGGAGAACACCGAGATGTCGCGGCAGCCGCGTTCGCGAAGGAGGGCCATGGTGGCGCCGGCGTAGGCGCCGGTGCCGAACACCACCACCTTCTTCTTCGACCAGTCGGTCTCTTCCGAAAGGTCGGTGGCGAGGTCGAGTGCCACCGAGACGATGGACAGGCCGCGGGAGCCGAGCGCTGTCTGCGCGCCGACGTCCTTGGCCGTCTTGGAGGCTGCCTGGAACAGGCGGACCAGCCCGGCGCTGGCCGTGCCTTCATGCTGGGCGGTGATCAGGGCCCGGCGCACCTGCCCGGCGATTTCACGTTCGCCAACCACCGCCGAGTCCAGCCCGGCGCTTACGGCGAAAAGGTGCTTGGTGACCTCGGGGCCGGTGTTCGTGCTGAAGGACCGGGACACCAGCTGCTCGCTGAGCCCGCTCGATTCGCTGATCTGGCCCACAAGTGCAGCGCGTGCGGCCTCCACGTCGTCGGCGTGCGGCGCCTCGCCGTAGATTTCGTAGCGGTTGCAGGTGGCAAGGACAACGGCGCCCTTGACCGCCGGCGAACCGGCGAGGGCGGACGTGGCAATGCCAGAAGAACCGTTGCTCAGCTGAGCAACGGTTTCGAGGTCGATGTCGGCGTGTGTAGCCACCAATGAGAAAAGAACCACAGCAGGACAATCATAGCTTTTTCGCACCGGCGTAGAACAACCCTTCAAACGGATAGGGGCTTTCGGTGCCTGTGATTCTTGCCACCCGCCGGAGCGGCTGCCGCGGGATGACAAGCTGTCGTTATCTTTTAGGGGCGAACTTGGGCACAATCAAAGGCATGACTTCTAGCGCCTTAACCCCCGCCGGCACCGGACTCGACGCAGGCCACCCGCTTCGCGACGGACGCACTGCAGACTCTCCGCTCATCACGGCGTACCGCGGCGGCAAGCCCAGCCGCCGCCCGGTGTGGTTCATGCGCCAGGCGGGGCGCTCCCTGCCTGAGTACCTGAAGGTGCGCGAGGGCGTTGCCATGCTGGACTCCTGCCTGCGGCCCGAACTTGCCTCGGAAATCACCCTGCAGCCGGTACGCCGGCACGATGTTGATGCTGGCATCTTCTTCTCCGACATTGTCATTCCGCTGAAACTGGCCGGCGTCGGCGTCGACATCGTGCCCGGTGTAGGTCCGGTCCTGGACAAGCCCGTGCGGACCGCCGCTGACGTCGCGGCCCTGCCCCGCCTCACCGAGGAGTCCCTGGAACCCATCCGGGAAGCGGTCCGGTTGACAGTGGACCAGCTCGGCAAGACCCCGCTGATCGGCTTCGCCGGTGCACCCTTCACACTGGCCGCCTACATGGTGGAGGGCCGGCCCTCCCGCGACCACCTTGGTCCGCGCACCATGATGCACGCCGACCCGGAGACCTGGACGGCGCTGGCCAACTGGGCCGCCGACGCCTCAGGCCTGTTCCTGCGCGCCCAGCTGGAGGCCGGTGCCTCGGCCGGCCAGCTGTTTGACTCGTGGGCCGGTTCACTCGGCCTGGCGGACTACACCCGCTTCGTCGCCGCAGCCTCATCCCGCGCCCTGGACCACGTCCGCGACCTTGGCGCGCCGCTGGTCCACTTCGGTACCGGCACCTCCGAACTTCTTGTCGCCATGCGCGACGTCGGCGTGGACGTCGTCGGCGTGGACTACCGGCTGCCCCTGGAGGAGGCCAACCGCCGGCTGGGCGGCACCGTCGCGCTGCAGGGCAACATTGATCCGGCGCTGCTGTCCGCCCCGTGGGAGGTCCTTGAGGCGCACGTCCGCGAGGTCATCGCATCGGGCGCGGCAGCTCCTGGCCACGTCCTGAACCTTGGCCACGGCGTGCCGCCGGAAACGGACCCGGACGTCCTGACGCGCGTCGTCGAACTCATCCACTCCATCTCTTCGGAGTAAAGGGCCGTGGCTGCGGGCAGTCAGCCTGCTCCCGGACGCACGGCGCTGGTGGTTGGCGGCGGCATCTCCGGGCTCCTGGCCGCCCGGGAACTGGCGCGGGCGCGGCTCAACACCACTGTGCTGGAAGCTGCCGACGCATGGGGCGGCTGCGTTGGCCGGCACGACGTCGCCGGGCTGACCCTGGATAGCGGCGCCGAGTCGTTCGCCACCCGTTCCACGGCGGTGGCCGACCTGGCGGCCGAACTGGGGCTGGGCGGACATATCGTTGCCCCGCGGCCCGGCGGCGCCTGGGTGCAGCTGCCGGGCGGACCGCGCGAACTTCCCAAGACCGGCGTGCTGGGGATCCCGGCCAATCCCTGGGATCCGGAGGTCCGGCGCTCGCTGGGCCTGGCCGGCTCGCTGCGCGCGTCGCTGGATAAACTGCTGCCCCCCTCAGTAGGGACCACCGCCGAGGTTTCCAGCGTCTCCGCGCTGGTGCGGGTCCGGATGGGGCGCCGCGTCCTGGAACGGCTGGTGGAACCCGTGGTGGGCGGCGTGCATTCGGCCGATCCCGGACTGCTCGACGTCGATATGGTCGCCCCGGGGCTGCGTGCAAGCATCGCCCGGCACGGCTCGCTGGCGGCCGCTGTGGCAGCCCAGCGCACGGGGGCAGGAACCCAGGCCGCGCAAGCGCAGAGGTCCCAGACACAGTCCCCGCCAACGCAGGGCGCGCAGGCCCAAGGCAAACCCGCCAAGGCGGGCTCCGCGGTCGCCGGCCTGAGGGGCGGCATGCACACCCTCGTTACGGAGCTGGTGGCGGACCTCCGGGCACGCGGCGTGCAGCTGCTGGCGGGTACGGCGGCCACCGCCGTTGCGCGCACACCGCACGGCTGGGAGGTGTCGGCGGGGGAGGGAAGCTTTCCGGCTGACGTCCTGGTGGTCGCCCTGGACGGGCCGGCCGCGGTACGGCTCCTGGAGGAAGCGGTCCCCGCCCTGGCCGGGCATCAGCCCGGACCCGGGCCCCTGGTCAAGCTTGTGACACTCGTTGTTGATCTTCCGGCGCTGGACCGGCGGCCGCGCGGCACCGGCATCCTGGTGGCACCGCAAACGGAGGGAATCCGGGCGAAGGCCCTCACCCACGCCACCGGCAAATGGGACTGGGTGGCGGACGCGGCCGGACGCGGCAGGCACGTGCTGCGGCTCTCCTATGGGCGCAGCGAGGGTGGATCCCCCGCTGCGGCCGGGGCCGGGCCGGGGCCGGAATCGGCGTCGGACGAGGAATTGCTTGACATGGCTTTGCAGGATGCGTCAGCGCTGCTGACCGTTCCCGTCACACGGGAGGCGCTGGTGGACTGGGACGTTGTCAGCTGGGCCGGAGCCCTGCCGTTTGCCGCGGTGGGGCACCGCCAGCGGGTTGCCGAAGTGCGGCAGGTCTGCGCGGGCATTGACGGGCTGCTGATGGTGGGCGGCTGGCTGGCCGGCAATGGGCTGGCGGCTGTGGTGGCCGACACGAAAAAGCAGCTCGCCGCCTTCCTGGCGTAGCGCGGCCGCGCCTGGCTGCAGGTCGTCCCGCAGACAGGTTCCCTTGCCGCCCGCGATACCCGCTGGCTGGCCTGCCCGCAAGTTTTCCCCTGCGCGAAAATGTGTTTAGGGTCGATGACTATGGTCAATCAGAAGTCCGATGGTTTTCGTTCGCTGACTGGTTTCCATGGGGGTCTTCGGCGCGGCACCGCAGCAGCTGCGTTCGGAGCGGTACTGGTCTTGTCCGCAGGTGTGCCTGCATCCAACGCTGCTGTGTCCGAACTTCCTGCATCCGACCTGCTGGGGGATTCGGGGCAGTCCGGCACTGCCGGGACGGGGCTCAGCGCCACCGTCGACGCCGCCGGCCTTGAGGCCTGGGCGGCGGCCGCCCTGTCCAACGACCACAGGTCCAACGACCACAGCTCGAACGATCACAGCCCGGGGGATCGCAGCACGGGCGATCGCAGGTCCAGGGAACCCCGGCCCTCTGACCAGCCCTCACCCTCGGTGCCGCCGTCGCTGGCACCCGTGGTCCCGATTCCGACGCCGGATCCCTCAGTGACCATCTCAGCCGGCCCGACGCCTGCTGTTCCCGTGCCTTCGCCTTCTGTTCCGGTCCCGTCGGTTCCCGTTCCGACCTCGCCGGTCCCCTCCGTTCCGGTGCCGCTACCGACCACTCCCGCCCCGTCATCGCCCGCCCCGCCATCGCCCGCACCGGCGCCAAGCTCGTCCGGAAGTTCGGCGCCTGCCCCGACCCGGTCGGCGAACCCGGCAGCCCCGTCCTCGCCGGGAACGGCCTCGCCGGGAACGGCGGCAGGAACCGGCGGCTGGTCCGGGCCCTCAGCCGGCACCGGCAGCACGCCTGCCGGCACGGGAAGCTCGCCTGCCGGCACGGCCCCGGGAAGCGCCGCGACCGGAACTGCTGCGTCCGGGGCGCCGGCCGCCGGCGGCCCGGCAGACAGCGCAGCGACCACGGAAACCCCCTCCGCGGACGCCACCCAGTTCGCGGACATTGCAGGCCTGTCAGGCGGAGCCGGCCTGCGCGGCCGGTCGGCCGCGGGCGTTGCCGGCGGGGTTTGGGGTTCGGCGCAGCTCTCTGGACCTAACAACATGGCCACCATCAGCTCGCCTTTCACGCGCGGACCGGCCGAAAGCGCCGTCATGGGCGTTTCGCGGAGCGGCACCATTGAGCCACAGGTGTGGTGGGGAGCAGGGCTGCTGGCGCTTGCCGGCGCGGCAGGCGTAGCGGCAGTCCGGATTCGGCGGTCGCTGTGAAATAAACCACTTCTACGCGATGTAGAAGTTGAGTTTTTCGACTTAGGCCGCATGGAAGGGGCAGGATAGTAACCATGAGCCACACTCCTGCCGAATCTGTCACTAAAACCGAAGAATCAGCCGAGCAGTTCTTCACCCTCTGGACCGTTTTCAAGCGCTCCGCCGAGGTCCTCCGCAGCGCCGATGCTGCCGAGGACTTCGACGCCCTGGTGGCGCGCCTGGCCGAGGGAGGGGTGACCCACCGCGGAAGCTACGACGTTTCCGCCATGCGCGCCGACGCCGACGTCATGGTCTGGCTCCACGGACCCAAGCCCGAGGCCCTGCAGCAGGCCATCCGTGACATCCGCCGCAGCAAGCTGTTCGCGGGGACCGAACTCGTATGGTCGGCCATGGGCGTCCACCGCGAAGCTGAGTTCGCCAAGAACCACACCCCCGCGTTCTCCCGCGGTGTCGAGCCGGCCGAATGGCTGTGCGTCTACCCGTTCGTCCGCTCCTACGAGTGGTACCTGCTGCCGGACAACGAGCGCGGCAAGATGCTGCGCGACCACGGCCTGCTGGGCCGCGACTTCCCGCAGGTCATTTCCAACACCGTGTCCTCGTTTGCCCTCGGTGACTGGGAATGGATCCTCGGCCTGGAGGCACCCGAGCTCGTGGACCTCGTGGACCTGATGCGCCACCTGCGCTCCACCGAAGCGCGCAACCACGTCCGCGAGGAAATCCCGTTCTACACCGGCCGGCGCATCACATCCGGCGAGATCGCCGAGGTCCTGGCATGAGCCCGCTGGATCCCCAGGAAGGCGCCGTGAACCCCGTCACCGAGGCCGGCCGGATGGCCCCCAAGGAATACGACGGCATCCTCCTCGCCTCGTTCGGCGGCCCCGAAGGCCAGGACGACGTCATCCCGTTCCTCCGCAACGTCACCCGCGGCCGGGGCATCCCCGATGAGCGCCTCGAAGAGGTTTCCCACCACTACCGCGCCAACGGCGGCATCAGCCCCATCAACCAGCAGAACCGCGAGCTGAAGGCAGCCCTCGAAGCTGAACTGGCGGCCCGGGGCATCGGGTTGCCCGTGCTGTGGGGTAACCGGAACTGGGACCCGTATATCCCGCAGACGCTCCAGGACGCGTACGACGCCGGCCACCGCCGGCTGCTGATGCTCACCACCAGCGCGTACTCCTGTTACTCCAGCTGCCGCCAGTACCGTGAGGACATTGGCATGGCCCTGACCGAGACCGGGCTCGACGGCAGGCTGGAAGTGGACAAGGTCCGCCAGTACTTCGACCACCCCGGCTTCGTGGAACCCTTCATTGCCGGGACCGCCGAGGGAGTCGCCGAGGTGCGCGCGCAGCTGGCCGCCGCCGGCAAGCCTGACGCCCCCATCCACGTCCTCTTCGCCACCCACTCCATCCCCACCCGGGATGCCGTGGCCGCCGGACGATCCGCGGATGAGCCCCGCGAGTTCGCGGAGGATTCCGCCTATGTTGCACAGCACCTCGCCAACGGCGCGGAGATCATGCGCCGGGTGGAAGCCGATTCCGGCCTGTCCGCCCCGTGGTCCCTCGTCTACCAGTCCCGCTCCGGCGCCCCGCACATCCCGTGGCTCGAGCCGGACATCAACGACGCCATCGGGGACCTCGCCAAGCAGGGCGTCGCCGGCATCGTGATCGTGCCCCTGGGCTTCGTCAGCGACCATATGGAGGTCGTCTGGGATCTCGACACCGAAGCGCTGCAGACCTGCCAGGAGCTGGGCCTTGCCGCCACACGCGTGCCCACGCCGGGGACGCACCGCCGTTTCGTCGAGGGGCTCGTGGAGCTGATCTGCGAACGCACCGTGGCCAACAACGTCGCCGACCGCCAGGCCGTCACCGGCCTCGGCCCCTGGTACGACGTTTGCCGGCCGGGCTGCTGCGAAAACTTCCGCGGCGAGAAGCCGACCATTGCCGGCGCGGACACCACCGTCGGCCAGGGGCATGACCCCTACCCGGCCGCCGGGCAGGACGCGAAGTGACGGTACGGATCGGCACCAGGGCGAGCAAGCTCGCACTGACCCAGACGCAGCAGACCGCCGACCGGCTGGCCGCCGTCGGGGGTTTCGACGTCGAACTCGTCCATGTCAGGACCGACGGCGACGTCCTCACCGGCTCGCTGTCCCAGATGGGCGGCACCGGTGTCTTCGTCGCCGCGCTGCGCGACGCGCTCCTGCGCAACGAGTGCGACGTCGCCGTCCACTCTTTGAAGGACCTGCCCACGGGTTCCGCCCCGGGCCTGGCGCTGGCCGCGACCCCGCCCCGGGTGGACGTCCGCGACGTCCTCTGCGCCCGGGACGGCCTCAAACTGGCAGACCTGCCCAAGGGCGCCCGCGTGGGCACCGGCTCTCCCCGCCGGGCAGCGCAGCTGCGCGCCGTCCGCCCCGACCTGGACATCGTGGACATCCGCGGCAACGTGGACACCCGTCTGGGCCGGGTCCCCGGCCTGCCGGGAAACGCCACAGACGCGGTGGTTGACGGGAAGTCGTGCGACCTCGACGCCGTCATCCTCGCCGCCGCCGGACTGGAGCGCATCGGCCGCCTCGACACCGTCACCGAATACCTGGAGACGGACATCATGCTCCCGGCGGCCGGGCAGGGATCGCTGGCCATCGAATGCCGTACCGCCGAGGCGCCCCGCCGTGCCGGCTCCACCGAGGGGTCCCAGGGCGTGCTCGCACAGGCGCTGGCCGCCCTTGACGACGCCGATACCCGGCTTGCGGTCACGGCTGAACGTGCGCTGCTGGCCCGGCTCGAGGCAGGCTGCGCCGCCCCCGTGGGCGCCTACGCGTACCGCAAGGGCAGCATGCTCCACCTGGAAGCCGTGGTGTGTGCCGTCGACGGCACCGCCTCGGTGCGGGACAAACGTGCCACGGACGGACTCACCGAAGTGGGCGCCACTCTGCTCGGAATCGAACTGGCAGAGGTCCTGCTGGCAGCGGGGGCTGCGGACATCGCGGACCTGACGGCGTCCTGACCGCAGCCGGCCGTATGGGAACCACGAGCGGGGAGTACCCGGCGGGCGGACGCCCGCTGGAAGGGTGCCGCGTCCTGGTGACGCGAAGCCCCGACCGGTCCGGGCCCCTGGCGGAGGCGCTGCGGCAGGCCGGCGCCGTTCCCCTGCTGCTGCCCCTGACGGCCACCGAACGCGCCCCGGACCAGGCTGCGCTGGACGACGCCTTTGACGCGCTCGGTGCGGGCCGCTTTGAGTGGCTGGTGGTCAGCAGCGCCACCACCGTCCTCGTGTTGCAGGAAAAAGCGGCAGAGCGCGGCGTGAAACTGTGCGACTGGCTTCCGCCCGGCATCCGGGTAGCTGCGGTTGGCCCCGCCAGCCGCAGGGCGCTCCAGGCAGCCGGGATCGACGTGCATTTCGAACCGCAGCATGACCACTCGGCGGCCGGGATCGTCAGCGGATGGCCGGGCGGTCCCGCCGAGGTGCTGATCCCGCAGGCCGACATCGCCGCCCCTGCGCTCTCCCGCGGACTGGAGGCGAAGGGCGCCCGGGTCCGCACCGTGGTGGCCTACTGCACGGTGGACTTCCCGGCCGAGCCGGCGCGGCGCCTCCGTCGCAGCGTTGGCGCTGGCAGCGCTGCGCTGCCGTTGCTGACGCCTGCCGAAGCGAAAGCCGAGGTCGACGCCGGCACGCTGGCCGCCGTCGTCGCCGCCTCACCCAGCGCCGTGCGGCGCATTAGCGCAACGCTGTCGCCCCTCCGCTCCTGCCGTCTCGTGGCCATCGGTCCGGCCACGGCGGCCGAGGCGGACGCCCTGGGGCTCGCGGTGGCGGCCACTGCCCGGGAGGCCACGCCGGAAGGGCTCGCCGCCGCCGTCATCCTGGCGCTTGCCCCCTAAACATCCACCCATCAACATCAGGCCCACAGTTAAGGACAGGACATGAGCTTTCCGCACCACCGCCCCCGGCGGCTCCGCACCACCCCTGCCATGCGCAGGCTCACGGCTGAGTACCGGCTCGCCCCGGCAGACCTGATCCTTCCGGCGTTCATCCGCGAGGGGCTCTCGGAACCCAACCCGATCGTCTCCATGCCGGGCGTCGTGCAGCACACCACGGACACCCTCAAGCGGGCGGCGGCCGAAGCCGTGGAACTGGGCGTCGGCGGCATCATGCTGTTCGGTATCCCGGAGACCCGCGACGCCGAGGGAACGGCATCCCTGGACCCGGACGGGGTGCTGAACAAGGCCATCCGGGACGTCCGCGCGGAGGTGGGGGACAGCCTCGTGGTGATGAGTGACGTCTGCCTCGACGAATTCACCGACCACGGCCACTGCGGGGTCCTCGACAGCGACGGCTATGTGGACAACGACGCCACGCTGGAGATCTACGCGAAGATGGCGGTGGCCCAGGCCGACGCCGGCGCCCACGTGCTGGGCCCGTCCGGAATGATGGACGGCCAGATCGGCGTGATCCGCCAGGCCCTGGAAGAGGCCGGCCACGTGAACACCGCCGTGGTGGCCTACGCCGCGAAGTACGCCTCGGCGTTCTACGGCCCATTCCGGGAAGCAGTGGACTCGCAGCTGAAGGGCGACCGCAGGACCTACCAGATGGACGCGGCCAACCGCCGCGAGGCCATCCAGGAGGTGGAACTGGACCTTGCCGAGGGAGCGGACATGGTGATGGTCAAACCGGCCATGAGCTACCTCGACATCCTGGCCGACGTGGCCGACATGAGCCCCGTTCCGGTTGCCGCCTACCAGATCTCCGGCGAGTACGCCATGATCGAGGCCGCCGCCGCCAACGGCTGGATCGACCGGCGGGCTGCCATCACGGAGTCGGTCCTCGGTATCCGCCGCGCGGGGGCCAACCTGGTCCTCACGTACTGGGCCAGCGAAATCGCCGGCTGGCTCAAGGAATCATGATGTCCACGTCGGCCGAGGGCCCGCCCGCCGGACCCACCGCTCCGGTGGGTCCGGCGCAGATCCTGCTGGGCCTGAACACGTTCGGCGACGTCGGCGTGGACGGGACCGGTGAGCCAAAACCGCATGCCCGGGTGCTGCGGGAGCTGCTGGACCAGGCGGTCCTGGCCGACGCCGTCGGCCTTCATGCCTTCGGGGTGGGGGAGCACCACCGCCGCGACTTCGCGGTGTCCGCGCCCGAGGTGTTCCTGGCGGCCGCCGCGGCCAGGACCACCAGCATCCGGCTCGGCTCGGCGGTCACCGTGCTCAGTTCCGACGATCCCATCCGCGTGTTCCAGCGCTTCTCCACTGTGGACGCGCTGTCGGGCGGCCGCGCCGAGGTGATGCTGGGGCGCGGTTCATTCATCGAGTCGTTTCCGCTGTTCGGCCTGGACCTGGCGGACTACGAGGTGCTGTTCGAGGAGAAGCTCGAGCTCTTCGACAGGGTGCGGGCGCAAAAGCCCGTGCACTGGGAGGGACGCACGCGGCCTTCGCTGGCCGGGCTGAGCGTCTACCCGCCGCTGGAGCATCACCTGCTGCCGGCCTGGATCGGCGTGGGCGGCACCCCGGAGTCCGTCCTGCGGTGCGCGCAGTACGGCTACCCGATCATCTTTGCCATCATCGGGGGCCAGCCCCGTTCGTTCGCCCCGCTGGTGGGCCTGTACCGCGAGGCGATGGCCAAGTACGGCCAGCCCATGCAGCAGATCGCCACCCATTCGCCCGGCCACATCGCCGAGACCGACGAGGCTGCCCGCGAGGAGCTGTTTCCGCACTGGCTTGCCCAGCGGAACAGGATCGGCGCCGAGCGGGGATGGGGCCCGGGAAACCGCCGGGAATTCGACGCCATGTGCGGGCCCGAGGGCGCCCTGTACGTCGGCTCACCTGAAACGGTTGCGCAGAAGATTGCGCTGCTCAAGCGGAATCTCGGGGTGGACCGCTTCGACCTGAAATACAGCAACGGCACGCTGCCGCACGACTCCATGATGCGCTGCATTGAACTCTTCGGCACCGTGGTGGCACCGCGGGTGGCCGGGCTCCTGACCGGCGACACTGTCCGGTGACACTCCCGCAGACTGAAAGAATGGGAACCATGACTTCCAGTACCCCTCGCAACGAGGAACTTTTTGACCGCGCCCGCCAGCTGATGCCCGGCGGCGTGAATTCCCCGGTCCGGGCCTTCGGTTCCGTCGGCGGCACGCCCCGCTTCATGGTGGCGGCCAAGGGCCCGTACCTGACCGACGCCGACGGCAACGACTACGTTGACTTGGTCTGCTCCTGGGGACCGGCCCTGCTGGGGCACGCCCACCCGGCGGTCCTCGAGGCCGTGCACGCTGCCGTGGACCGCGGCCTCTCCTTCGGAGCCTCCACCCCCGACGAGGCCAACCTCGCGGCCATCGTCAAGGAACGCGTTTCCGCCGTCGAACGGCTCCGCATGGTGTCCACCGGAACCGAAGCCACCATGACGGCGATCCGGCTGGCACGGGGCTTCACCGGCCGCAACCTGGTCATCAAGTTCGCCGGCTGCTACCACGGGCACCTTGACGGGCTGCTCGCCTCGGCGGGCTCCGGCGTTGCCACCCTGGCCCTGCCTGGTTCGGCCGGCGTCACGGCGGCCACCGCTGCCGAGACCCTGGTGCTGCCCTACAACGACCTCGGCGCCGTTGAGGCCGCTTTCGCCGAGCACGGGCCCAACATCGCCGCTGTCATCACCGAGGCGGCGCCCGCCAACATGGGAGTGGTCACGCCCGGCGAAGGCTTCAATGCCGGCCTTTCGCGGATCACTGCAGCCCACGGCGCCCTGCTGATCGTCGACGAGGTCCTGACCGGCTTCCGCACCGGCTACTCGGGTTACTGGGGGCTCACCGGCGGCGCCGCGGACGCCGTGGAGCAGTGGACCCCGGACCTGCTGACGTTCGGCAAGGTAATCGGCGGCGGCATGCCGACGGCGGCACTCGGCGGCCGCGCCGACGTCATGGACCACCTCGCGCCGCTTGGTCCCGTCTACCAGGCCGGCACCCTGTCCGGTAACCCGGTGGCCATGGCAGCCGGCGTCGCCACCCTGACACACGCCACCCGGGACGTGTACTCGTTCGTGGACGCGCGGTCGCTGGAACTGTCCGGCGCCCTGTCCTCCGCCCTGGATGCGGCCGGCGTGGACCACTCCATCCAGCGCGCCGGCAACCTGTTCTCGGTGGCCTTCGGCACGTCCGAGCACGGCGTCCACAACTACAGCGACGCACTCAAGCAGGAGTCGTTC
Source organism: Arthrobacter sp. OAP107 (assembly GCF_040546765.1). Classification (NCBI taxonomy): domain Bacteria; kingdom Bacillati; phylum Actinomycetota; class Actinomycetes; order Micrococcales; family Micrococcaceae; genus Arthrobacter; species Arthrobacter sp. OAP107. Next base: position 1,386,836 of record NZ_JBEPOK010000001.1, read on the forward strand.
CGCTACGCGCCCTTCTTCCACTCCATGCTGGACTCGGGCGTCTACCTCCCGCCGTCCGTCTTCGAGGCCTGGTTCCTGTCCGCGGCGCACGACGACGCCGCGATGAACCGTATCTTCGACGCACTGCCAGCCGCCGCGGAAGCGGCCGCCGCAGCAAAGGCCTAAACCGCCGTCGGGCTTTCCCTGACAAAAAAACTCTGGCACCCGCCGCGGCGGGTGCCAGAGTTTTTTGCTGTTCCGGTGTTCCGGGCGGCCTCTAGAGGACGTCCGAGAGGAAGCCCTGCAGCCGTTCGGTCCGGGGGTTTTCAAAGACCTGCCCGGGCGGGCCCGACTCCACCACCACGCCGCCGTCCATAAACGTCACGGTGTCCGAGACGTTGCGTGAGAAGCCCATTTCGTGTGTCACCACCACCATGGTCATGCCGCCCTTCGCGAGGTCCGCCATTAACGCCAGGACACCCTTGACGAGCTCGGGGTCGAGGGCGGAGGTGGCCTCGTCGAAGAACATGACTTCCGGCTTCATGGCGAGCGCACGGGCGATCGCCACCCGCTGCTGCTGGCCGCCGGAAAGGGTGGCTGGGCGGACGTCGGCCTTGTGCTTGAGCCCGACGAGGTCGAGCTGGTTCAGGGCCTCTTCACGCGCCTGCTCCTTGGGCAGCTTCCGCAGCTTGCGCAGGGCGAACGCCACGTTTTCGCCGACGCTCTTGTGCGGGAAGAGGTTGAACTGCTGGAACACCATGCCGATCCTGCGCCGCAGCTCATCGGGGTTTTCCTTCAGGACCGACTTGCCGTCCAGGAGGATGTCCCCTGCGTCCGGTTCGATCAGACGGTTCATCACCCGCAGCAGGGTCGACTTGCCGGAACCGGACGGGCCAATCACCGACGCGGTTGTGCCGGCCGGGACGCTGAGGTCGATGCCGCGGAGGACCTTGTTGTGCCCGAAGGCGAGGTGGACGTTTTTCGCCTCGAGAGAGCCTGACGTGAACTTGCTCATGAGTGGGCTCCCTTCCCGACGACGGCCGCAGCCTCGTCCGGTTCCATCTTCTGTGGCCGGCCGGTGCGCAGGCGCGCGTCGATCCAGTTGACCAGGTGCGTCAGCGGGACTGTCATCGCGAGGTAGAACACGGCGGCCGCGACGTAGCCGGACAGGTTGCCGCTGCGGGCGGCGGCGTCCTGGCCGATCTGGAACAGCTCCCGCTCGGAGGCCAGCAGTCCCAGGGTGAAGACCAGCGAGGACTCCTTGATCAGCGCGATGAACTGGTTCACCAGTGCCGGGAGCACCCGGCGGATGCCCTGCGGCACCACGACCATCCGCAGCGAGGGGCCATAGCCGAAGCCCAAGGCCCGGGCGGCCTCAAGCTGGCCCTTGTCCACGCTCTGGATGCCGGAGCGGAAAATCTCCCCGATGTAGGCGCTGGACATGAGCGAGAGTGCGGCGATGCCCATGGGGTACGGGCTGGTGACCCCGGTCAGCTCGCGGAAGATCGGGCCGAAGCCGAGGCCGATGACGAGGATGGTGAGAACCGCCGGGAGTCCACGGAACACGTCCGTGTACACCCGGGCGGCCCACCGCGCCACAGGATTACGCGAGATGCCCATCAGGGCCAGCACCATGCCGGCCACGCAGCCAATGATGCCCGAGACGATTGCGAGGACGAGGGTGTTGGGCAGTCCGACCGAGAACATGGCCGGGAGTACCTCGGCGATGGCCTTCCAGTCGAGGAAGGTCTCGGCGAGCCTGTTCAGATAATCCATGTGGCGCCTGTCAGTTGGTTACTTCGTGGGGACCTGGACGGCCTTGCTGCCCGGCTTCCAGCCCTCAGGAGTCTGCTCTTTGATGGTCGGACGGTCCGTGTACCAGTGGCTGGTGAGCTTGGTCCAGGTTCCGTCGGCGATCACGGCGTCGAGCGCCGCGTTGAGCGCGTCATTGAGGGGCTGGTTGTCCTTGGCCACTGCGTATGCCGTGAAGTTCTGGGTGTTGACCTTCTTCTCGGCGATCTTCGTGCCGTCGCCCGACTTGACCTGGCCCTCGGCCTGCTGCGAGGGAGCAACCCAGGCGTCGATCTGGCCGCTCTTCACGTTTGCGTAGACGGTGTTGTAGTCCGGGAAGCGGACCGGCTCGAGCTTCAGTGTGTTGGTGACGAAGTCGTCCTGGACGGTGCCCTGGACGACGCCGATGCGTACACCCTGCTTCAGGTCGTCGAAGGTCTTCACCTTCGCATCATCCTTGGTCACGATGGCCATGTAGCCGAAGTCGTAACCGTTGGTGAAGGCCACGGTCTCGCGGCGGGCGTCCGTGGTGGAGATGGAGGAGGACCCGACGTCGAACTGCCTGTTCTTCACCTGGGCCAGGAGGCTCTGGAACTTGGTCGATGCGAACTCCACCTTGAGGCCGAGCTTGGCCGCCATGGCCTTCAGGAGTTCGTTGTCGTAGCCCGTGAAGTTTCCATCCTTGTCGATGAAGATGTTGGGCGGGGCGTCGGACAGGGTGCCGACCTTGAGGACGCCCGGAGTGATCAGGCCGAGCTTGGACTTGTCGATCTTGTCCAGGGGGGTGACGTCCTTGGTGGTGTACTTGTCCAGCGTCTGCTGGTCGCTGCCGGCGAGGGCATCAGTCGACGAGCCACTGGGAGCAGCGGTGCCTCCACCGCAGGCAGCCAGGGATACGGCCATGACTACGGCCACGGGAACCGTGGTCAGCCACTTCAAGGCTTTGATTTTCATCGCGCATCACTTTCATTGGAAGAAACGGGGGCGGGCAGTCAAGCCGTCTTTGGCCGGGATCCGGCGGTGCAGAGGGCGCGCCCGCAAAACTTAATTGTCTCACTTGCCCTTAACCTGGCCGTTAGGTGGCGTAACGAGCGGGATCCAGCGGCTTTTACCGAATATAATGCGGCATTCCTGACCCTGGTGGGCCAATGGGAATGAGAGAAGTTGCTGTTACAGAATCAGCAAGGCGCAACCGGGCCGTTGGATGGGCGGGCCGGTTTTGTGAAATGCGTCGCACCAGTTTGGGGGCGGACCAGCCAGGAGCGGCTCAGGTCAGAAGCCGCGTTCTCAGAAGCCGCGTTCTCAGAAGCCCCCGCGGCTGGCATCCTCAGGAGGCAGCACCGGCCAGTCACCTTCGATGACGGCGGCGGGCTTGGTCTTGCGGAGGTACTGCTGGAAGTCGGCGGCCTGGCTGACGGCCCAGTCCACCTGAAGCTGGTGCAGCTGGCCGGCCGGCATGCTCAGTTTAGGGAACTTGCCGGCCATGGCGTCAAGCATGCGGAGTGTTGCCAGTGCGTCCGCGGCCGACGTGTGGGCGTTTTCCAGTTCCACGCCGTATTCCTCACACAGGGCGGTCAGCGTCCTCTTGCCCTTGCGGTACCGGTCCACCTGCTTGTTCATGATGTAGGGGTCCAGGACGGGGAACCGGCTCAGCTGCGGCACGCCGTAGCGGGCCGATTCGGCGGCCAGGACGGTGAAGTCGTAGCTGGCGTTGAACGCGATCACGGGAACGCCGTCGTCGAAGAGCCCCTGGAGCACGGCAGCGACTTCCCTGGTGACCTCGGCCGCAGGCCGGCCATGGCTGCGGGCGTGTTCGGTGGTGATCCCGTGCACATCGCTTGCCTCCGCCGGAATCTCAACCCCCGGATCAGCCAGCCATTCATGCTCCCGAACCACGTTCCCGGAGCTGTCCACCAGGGTGATGGAAGCCGTGACGATCCGTGCGGCGCGGGAGTTGCGTCCCGTGGTTTCGAGATCGAACGCGGCCCGGGGGAGAGTGTTCCAAGTGCTCATGGCTCCAAATTACCCGGAGGCACCGACAGTAACGGTGCTTGCCCGGCGCGTGTCCGGCATGGTGTGGGAAGACATGGTGTGGGAAGACGCACACGGCGCCCGTCCTGACGGCCGACGCGGCGTGCCGCCGATAGTCTGGGGACATGCGGGCGGAGTACGTGGAGGCGGTTTTGGCGGTGGTCGACCTTATCCCGGCCGGCTCGGCGGTGGCCTACGGGGACGTCGCTGAACTTCTTGGGGCCGGGGGTCCGCGGCAGGTCGGGTCCGTGCTCAGCCATTACGGCAGCGGCGTTCCGTGGTGGCGTGTGCTGCGGGCCAGCGGACTGGCCCCCGACGGCCACGAGTCCGAGGCCCTCAACTACTACCTGCAGGAGGGCACGCCCCTGCGCGGCGACTATCGCAGGTATGCCCGGATAGGCGAGGGGCGGTGGCGGGTGGATCTGACCGCTGCGCGGTGGGCCCCCTCCGACGCCGATTTCGACGCCCTGGACGTGATCGCCGAGCGGCTGGAAGCGTCGCTGCGAAAATTGTCAGTGCCGGATGATGGAATGTCCGTGTGACCGCAACACTCGATCAGACCGCCGACCCGGCGCCAGTCCATCCGGCATCCGCACTCCCTTCGGAACGGGACCACTCGGACTCTTCCTCCGCCGCCCCGTTCCCGTCCACCGGTCTTCGTTTGCTGCCCCCGCGCCAGGTGCACTCCCGTGTTCCGGTCCTCACGGCGGACCAGTTGGCCGCCGTCGAAGTGCCCCGGGGATCCGGCCCCGTGCTGGTTCCCGGAGCGCCCGGCACCGGAAAATCCACCGTGCTCATCGAGGCGGCCATCCGCCGGGTTGAGGCGGACGGGGTGGACCCCGAACGGATCCTCATTCTCGCCCCCGGACGGCTTGCGGCCGACACTCTGCGTGACCGGTTCACGGCCAGGCTGAACCGGAGCCTGAGCACCACGCCGGCGCGCACCTGGGCAGCCTATGCGTTTGACCTCATCCGCCGTGCCAAGGCAGAGGGGCTCCTGCCGCTGTCGAAGGCTCCGAGGCTCCTCTCCGGCCCGGAGCAGGACCTCATCATCAAGGAACTGCTGGAGGGCCACGCCCTGCCCGGCCTCGGGCTGCCCTGGCCCGATGACCTCACGGCGGCGCTGCCCACGCGCGGGTTCCGGCACGAGGTCCGCCAGCTCTTCGACCGGATTACGGAGACGGGCCGCACCGCCGAGGACCTCGCCGGCCTGGGCCGTGCCTGCGGACGGCCGGACTGGACTGCGGCCGCTGCGCTGTATGCCGAGTACCGCGACGTCCTGGATTTGCGCATGCCCGAGGCCTTCGATCCCGCGGGCATCATCACCGCAGCCCGCCAGCTCTTCCAGGATTTCCCGGACTTCCTGGCGGCGGAACGGGACCGGCTCCAGCTGGTTCTTGTGGACGACATTCAGGAGGCCAACCCGGCCGTCTTCGAACTCCTGGCCGATGTGGCCGCCGGCAAAGATGTCTACGTGACGTCCGCGCCGGACACGGTGGTGCAGGGATTCCGTGGAGCGCGGCCGGATCTCGTGGCAGAGCTCCCGGGCCTGCTGGGCGGCGAGGAGCGGACGGTCGTCGAGAAGCCGCTGTCCCATGCCCACCGGCATCAGCCGGCCGTGGCCCAGGCCTGGCTGGGGGTTGCCGACCGGATCTCCCTCCGGTCCGGTGGGCAGCTCGCCCGCCGTCTGGACCCGGTTGGCTCCGCCGTCGCTGCTGACAATGCCGGGAACCCCGGCGACGCTGCGTCGGCTGATGCCGCTTCGGGTGACACCGCCCGGCCGGCAGGCGGCGCGGTGGAGGCCCACCTTCTGCCCTCGGCCGTCCATGAGTTGCGGTACGTCGCCCAAAGAATCCTCGAGGCGCATCTCAGGGACGGGCGCCCGCTCGAGGACATCGCCGTCATTGTCCGGAACGGCGGCCAGCTGAGCCAGCTGCAGCGCTACCTCTCCGGCCAGGGGATTCCGGTGCGGATTCCGGTGGCTGAGTCCGCCGTGCGCGACGAGGTTGCCGTCCGTCCGCTGCTCGACGCCTATGCGGTGGCCCTGGACCCTGCGGTCCTCACGCCCGAATCGGCCGTGTCGCTGCTGACGTCCCGGATCGGCGGGGCGACGTCCCTCGAACTGCGCCGGCTCCGCCAGTCGCTGCGGCGGGAGGAACTGCTGGGCGGCGGCGGACGCTCCAGCGATTCCCTGCTCGTGGAGGCGCTTTTGGGGCCCGGCGGGCTGGGCACCCTGGGCATCGAAGCCCGGTCGGCCCGCAGGGTGGCCCGGATGATCCAGGCCGGGCGGAAAGCCGTCGGCGAACCCGGGTCCAACGCCGAGACAGTGCTGTGGGCCCTCTGGCACTCCACCGGGCTCGCGGCGGCGTGGACGGCCGCTGCCCTTGCCGGCGGACTCGTCGGGGCACGGGCGGACCGGGACCTGGACGCCATGATGGCGCTGTTCCACACGGCCGAACGCTACGTGGACCAGATGCCCGGATCCGGCCCCGAACAGTTCCTGGAGTACCTGCTGAACCAGGAACTGCCCATGGACACCCTGGCGGCGCGGGCCCAGGTTGACGACGCCGTGGAGCTCATGACGCCTGCCAGCGCCGCAGGCCGGGAATGGCCGTTCGTCATTGTCGCCGGCCTGCAGGAAGGCGTCTGGCCCAACACCCGGCTCCGCGGCGAGCTGCTGGGCAGCACACTGTTCGCGGACGCCGTCGAACACGGCGTGGAGTATGCCCTCCAGCTTGGCCCGTTGAGCCGGCTGCGGGAGATCCGCTACGACGAACTCCGCAGTTTTTCCACAGCGGTGTCCCGGGCCAAGGAGGTGCTGCTGTGCACCGCCGTGTCTTCCGAGGATGAACAGCCGTCCTCGTTCCTGGATTACGTCGCGCCGTTGCTGCCTGGCCAGGACGGCCGAGGCTACACGCCGGTGGAACGGCCGCTGACGCTGCGTGCGCTCGTGGCGGAACTCCGCCAGTACGCCCAGCTCGACGGCAGGCTGGCCGCCGAGGCGGATGAGGCCGTGCGTGTCCTGGCCCGCCTTGCCACGGCAGAGCCTCCTGTTCCGGGAGCCCATCCGGACACCTGGTGGGGGCTGGCCCCGCTGACGTCCGTGGACCGCGTTGTGCCTCCGGGCGGCACCGTCTACGTTTCGCCGTCGAAGGTGGAGTCGGTGCAGAAATCTCCTCTGGACTGGTTCATCCAGGCCGCCGGCGGCGAAGCGGCAACGGATTTCGCGCGCAGCCTCGGCACCCTGGTGCACGCCATCGCCCAGGACCTTCCCGATGCCAGCGGCGCGGAATACCTCGCCGAACTGGTCCGGCGCTGGCCGGCCCTGGGCATGAAGGACAACTGGGAAGGGAAACTGGACTTCCGCAGGGCCGAAGCGATGGTCCGGAAACTGGCGCAGTACGTCCTGGTCATGCGCAGTGAAGGCCGGCGCCTGGCGGGCGTCGAACAGGACTTCGAAGTGATCCTGCCCGAGCCCGCCGCCGTTTCCCGCAGCGACGTTCCCACCGATGAGGGTCCCCGGTCAGCCGTCCTGCGCGGACAGGTGGACCGGCTGGAGATCGACGCCGAGGGCCGGCTGGTCATCGTAGACCTCAAGACGGGCAAACGGCAGCCGGGCAAGGCCGAACTGGGCAGGCACCCGCAGCTAGGCGCCTACCAGGCGGCCGTGCTCGCCGGGGGCTTTGGCCCCGCCGAAGCTTCCGACGCCGAAACTCCCGGCGCCGGGGCGCAGCCCGGCGGGGCGGTGCTTGCCCAGCTGGGCACAACCACCAAGACTCCGGGGATCCAGCACCAGGAGCCGCTGGACCCGGGGGACAACTGGGCGATCGAAATGGTGAACGACGCAGCCGCTGTGATGTCCGGCCACGAATTCGAGGCAAGGCACGATCCCGCCAAGGCCGGTTACGGCGGCCTCGGCTGCCGGCTGCCGGAGGTATGTCCGCTGTGTTCGCGGGGAAAGCAGGTTACCGAATGAGCCGGACGGCAGGGCTGCCCGAGCCCAGATTCAGTCCCGAAGAGTTGTCCGTCCTGCTGGGCGAGAAAAACCTGCCGACGGCGGAACAGTCGGCCATCATCTCTTCGCCGCTTGCGCCCCGGCTGGTCATCGCCGGCGCGGGCTCAGGGAAGACGGCCACCATGGCCGACCGTGTCGTCTGGCTCGTCGCGAACGGCTGGGTCAAGCCGGAGGAAGTCCTGGGTGTCACGTTCACCAGAAAGGCCGCCGGTGAATTGGCCAGCCGCATCCGTGCCAAGCTCACTGCGCTGCAGCGGACGGCCACTGGCGGCGCCGGCGGTACTGGCAACTCCGGTGCTGCTAGCCCCGGTGGTGCTGGGGCAGGTGCGCTGCTCAGCGCCGACGCCCTGGAGCCCAAGGTCTCCACGTACCACTCGTTTGCCAGCGGCATCGTTTCCGACTACGGCCTGCGGCTCGGGATCGAGCGGGACGTCGTGCTGCTGGGCGGGGCACAGGCATGGCAGCTGGCCAGTGAGGTGGTCGAGGCTTTCGACGGCGAGTACTCGCATTTCAGGGTGGCCAAGTCCACACTCGTCAAAGCCGTCATCCAGCTCGCGGGGGAGTGCGCGGAACACCTGCAGGACCCCGACGGCGTACAGGGCTGGCTAATGCAGCGGCTCGCCGAATTCGAAGCCCTGCCGTACGTGGCCGGGGCCAAGAAGAACCCCACGCAAGCCGCCGGCGAACTTGGCGCCATGCTCCGCACACGGGCCAGCGTGGCAGAGCTCGTGGGGCGGTACGCGGAAGCCAAACGGGCACGCGGAGCCCTGGACTTCGGTGACCTCGTGGCGCTCGCGGCACGCGTAGCACAGGAGGTGCCGCTGGCCGCAGAGATGGAGCGCCAGCGCTACAAGGTGGTGCTGCTGGACGAATTCCAGGACACCTCACACGCCCAGCTGGTGCTGTTCTCCAGACTTTTCGGGGATGGCCACGCCGTCACGGCCGTCGGTGATCCGAACCAGTCCATCTACGGCTTCCGCGGCGCGTCGGCCGGACAGCTGTTCCACTTTGTCAATGAGTTTCCGGTCTGCGTGGCGGACAGCCAGTCAGGACCGGCGTCCCGGCGTCCCGCCCCCGTTTCATACCTGACCACTGCCTGGCGGAACGGCCGCAACATCCTGGCCGCCGCCAACCTCATCTCCGCTCCGCTGAGCGCCGCCGCGGCGCAGGCCGGACCCGCGGGGCAGCGTTCCTCCAGCGCGGCCGTGGAGGTGCCCGCGCTGCAGCCGAGTCCGGCCGCCGTGCAGGGCCGGGTGGTGATTGGCCGTTTTGCCACCGATGAAGACGAAGCGGCGGCGATCGCCAAGGATCTCCTAAGGTTCCGGGCCACTGACTTTGACGGTTCCTCCGCGGAAGTGCGCGTCCAGCCTGCCATGGCCGTGCTGTGCCGCAGGCGGGCGCAGATGGAATGCCTCCGCAAGGAGTTCGAGGCCACAGGCATCCCCTACGAAATTGTGGGCCTCGGAGGGCTGCTGGACACGCCCGAAATTGTGGACTTGGTCGCCACTCTGCAGGTTCTGGCGGATCCAGGCCGGTCCGACTCGCTGATGCGGCTCCTGGCCGGCGCACGGTGGAGAATCGGCCCTGCCGACCTCATGGCGTTCCGGGACTGGTCCGCGTTTCTGGCCCGTCGCCGCGGCATGGTCAGTGACGGGCGCGGCATGGGCGTGAACGACGATCCGGGTGCGAACGATCCGTCGGTCGACGGGGATCCGGAAGGCGCCGACGTCGTCATCGAGGGGGACATCACCGACGCCGCCAGCCTCGTCGAGGCCCTGGACTGGCTCCCCAGCGAGGGGTGGACGTCCGCCCATGGCCGCAGCCTGACGGCTCCTGCCCGGGAGCGGCTGCAGCGACTGGGCACGGAGCTGCGGCAGCTCCGGACGCTGATGGGCGAAGACCTGACCACCCTGCTGGGCGAGGTGGAACGGACCATGCTGCTGGACATCGAGGTTGCCGCGAGGCCCGGATTCAGCATCCACCAGGCACGGCGGAACCTGGATGCTTTCCAGGATGCGGCCGCCGGGTTCCTGCAGACCTCGCACCGGGTAGACGTCCTGGCCTTTCTTTCTTGGCTGGAAGCGGCAGCATCGGAGGAGGGCGGCCTGGACGTGCCGCCCCCGGACGTCAACCACGAGGCCGTGCAGCTGCTGACGGTACACGCCTCGAAGGGTCTGGAATGGGACGTCGTGTTCGTGCCGGGCCTGAACGCGGGCGCGTTTCCCAGCAGCCGCGACTCCAGATGGAGCAGCGGTGCCGCTGCCCTGCCCTGGCCCCTCCGCGGCGACCGTGCCGATCTTCCGCAGTGGGACCTGGACCAGCCGGACCAAAAGGGGTGGCTCGACGCCGAGAAGGTCTTCAAGGGGGACGTCCAGGCCCACGGCGAGGCTGAGGAACGGCGACTGGCCTACGTTGCCTACACCCGCGCCAAGCACGTGCTCTGGGTTTCCAGCGGAGCGTGGGTGGGCGGGCGCGGCGGGATGGCGGAGATGTCGCCGTTCCTTGCCGAGCTGGCGCCCCTGGCCGAAGGGGAAACTGCTGAGATCCACCCTGGTTCCGTCGATGAGGAATCGTTGCCGCAGGAAAGTCCGCTGACCCGGGAGCTGGAGGTGGCGGCCTGGCCGTATGACCCGCTGGAAGGTCCGGTGGACCCCCGCAGCGGCAACCGGCTCCGGCTGGTGCCGGGACGGCGGGCGGCCATGGACCGTGCCGCGGAGCGGCTGCTCACCGAGATCGCCGCCCTTGAGGCGGGCGGGCAGGGACTCCCGGCGGGCCAGGGTCTCCGCCCCCAGGCGGCAGGCTGGGAACGCGAGGCTGCCCTCCTTCTGGAACGCCGTGCCAGGCGGGCCCGGAGCCGCGACGTGCATCTGCCCGGGCATATCTCGGCATCCACCCTGGTGGACCTGGGGGAGGACGCCGAAGCCGTGGTGCAGCGGCTCAGGAGGCCCGTGCCGAGGGAGCCCGGCATGTCCGCGCGCAAGGGCACGGCCTTCCATGCCTGGGTCGAAGAATATTTCGGAACGGCGGGAATGCTGGATCTCGGCGAAGCGCCCGGCTCCGACAACCACATCGATGAGGCCTACGGCCTTGACGACATGGTCGCTACCTTCAAGGACTCCCGCTGGGCACACAGATCGCCGGCCTACGTGGAGGTCCCCGTGGAGACCCGGATCGGCGACGTCGTTGTGCGTGGCCGCATCGACGCAGTGTTCCGGGACGCCGACGGCGGCTGGGACCTCGTGGACTGGAAGACCGGCCGCCGTCCGTCGGCGGGGCAGCTGAAGACCAAGAGCGTCCAGCTGGCCGTCTACCGGCTGGCCTGGGCCCGGCTCAAGGGCGTGCCGCTGGAGGAGGTCCGGGCTGCCTTCTTCTACGTCGCGGACAACCATGTGGTGCGCCCGCACGACCTCGCGTCAGGCGCCGAGCTCGAAGGGATCGTGGCCGCCGCGCTTGCGGGGTAGGGAACCTCGCCAGTTAGGTCGTCTTGGCCTCAACCACCGTGAGGGCGACAGTGGAGGTGTCGGCATCCGGGGACTTCGGGGCCGGCGCATCTCCCTGTGCCGCGTCGTTGGTCCCGGCCGCTTCAGCAGTGTCAGATTCGCCGGCACCCGGTGCCGCCTCATCCTCCCGTGCGTTCTCCTTCAACGCGGTCTGCGGCGTGTCCTGGTCTGACGGCCGGTCCGCGTTCTCGCCGGTGTCCTCCGTGTCGGCCGGGACGGGTGTCACCTCGACCGGGATAGGCGTCACTTCCACCGGGAGCGGCCTGGCGTCAACCGGTATGGGCGTGACGTGGACGGCCGGCATGGCCTCGGACATGTCGGTGGCCGCCGGGGCGTCGACCAGGCCGGGTGCGGCCGGTGCCTGGCCGGTTGGCGGGGTATCGGGCTTGGCCGGGGGCAGCGGTTCGACGCTGATGGGCTGGCCGCCGTATTCGGCAATGTCGTCGGCGAGCGTGGACAGCATGCCTTCGGCCTCTGCGATCATGTCGTCGTCGGCTGCCGCGATGCCCTTGACGAGGTACTGGGCCAGGGCAAATTCCGCCGAGAGCGCGGCGCGGCGCAGCAGGTGGGTGTCCGGAACGTCGCGGCGCTTCGCGGTGTAGTGCTTGACCACAGCGTCGACGAAGTCGTGCTCGTTGGATGCCACGAGCCACGCGAGGTCGTCGGCGGGGTCGCCGATGCGCAGATCCGTCCAGCCGGTGACGGCCGTAACACGGTTGTCCTCAACCAGCAGATTGTCTTCGTGCAGGTCACCGTGGACCACGCAGGGGTTGAAACGCCACAGTGAGACGTCTTCCATGGCATGTTCCCAGCGGCGGAGCAGGAGGGCCGGGATCTTGCCTGTGGTCGCGGCCATGTCGAGTTCGTTGAGCCGGCGCTGGCGAAATTCGTTGGGGGTGTAGCTGGGCAGGTCGGCGTTGCTGACCAGCGCGCGGGGCAGGTCGTGAATGGCCGCCAGCGCCGTGCCGATCTCCTTCGCCAGCTCCTGCGGGCCGGCCGTCAGCTCCTCAACGGTGCGCGTGGCGCCATGCAGGTGCGAGTACACGAAGGTGGTCAGGTTCTGCTGCCGGACAGTGCCGGCCACGGTGGGCATGAGAAACGGCAGTTCGGCCCGGATACCGGGTGCGAAGGCGCGCAGTACCAGGAATTCGGTCTCCAGCCGGGTGCTGGCTTCCGCGTGCCGGGGTGAGCGGACGCGCCAGCGTTTGCCCTCGGCATCCAGAAGGAGAGCCGAGTCAAAGTCCGCCGGGTCATCCGGGGCAGAGCTCACGGCAGTCGGGCTCAGTCCGGGGACTGCCGCGGTGGCCACAGCTGCCAGTTCGATTGGTTCTCTTCTCACGGTTCCACGGTAGATTGAGCGGCGTCCAAGACAATGATGTGTCGCGGCGAGTCTCGAGATCGGCCTAAATATGCTGCCGGGAGGCAAGTGACGACTCTCATTCCGGGCCTGCCGGCACCCTCCCGAAATGTAAATTGTCACTGCGAGTCAGTACGGTGGATACATGAGTCATGCGGAGGCCGCAGTGCCGGTCGGTCAAGCGGCGGGCGCCATCCCGGAAAATCAGCTCCCGGCCGGCGAACTGCCGGCCAACCATCTCTTCGACACCGTGCTGCCGGTTCGGCCCGCCATGGTCAACAGGGGGTCGGTTGAACGGATGAGGCCCGGCCTCATTCCGGAGCTGCTGGCGGCGGGAACCGCCAAGGCCATGCTCCTGTCCGGACGGCACGCGCTGGTCCACCGGGACGCGCTCGTCCTGGCAGAGGCCGGGCCGCTGCTCGACCGGCTCGAGAGTTCCGCGTCGGGCCCGGCGCACATCATCTATCTCGGCGCCGCCCTCGGCTCCGAGGACCTTCCGGCAGGCACCGGCGTCCTGCTCTTCATCCTGCCGGAGCCGGTGGAGCCCGGTCCGGCCGGCCTGCCCGCGGGAGCCACCTGGGAGGGCTTCCGGGACGTCGCCGCGCAACTGGATCCGACGCATACTGCGCTGTTCGTTGAGGCCAGTGCCATTGCCAACTGGCACGCCACCCACACCCACTGTCCCCGGTGCGGCACCGTCACCAACGTCGAAGCCGGGGGATGGGTCCGGCGGTGCCCGGCCGACAACTCCGAACACTACCCGCGCACGGACCCAGCCATCATCGTCACGGTGGTTGGGCCGGACGGCCGTGTCCTGCTGGGCGGCGGCGGTCCGCTGGACGCAAAGAACTACTCCACACTGGCCGGATTCGTTGAGCCCGGGGAATCCCTGGAACAGGCCGTGGTCCGGGAAATCCAGGAAGAAGTGGGCGTGCGGGTCAAGGCGTGCCAGTACCTTGGCTCCCAGTCGTGGCCGTTTCCGGCGTCCCTCATGCTCGGCTTTACCGCCGTCACCGACGACACCGAAGCAAAGCCCGACGGCGTCGAGGTCACCAGGGCGCGCTGGTTCAGCCGGGAGGAAGTCCAGGAAGCCGTGCTCAGCGGTGAAATCGTCATCTCCACCAGGCTCTCCATCGCCAGGTCCCTCATTGAGCACTGGTACGGCGGCGTGATCCAGGACCGTCCGGCCGACGACTGACCGACGCGGAGCCCGGCAAAACACACTTTCCTCAAAGCCTCCATGGCGGAGCAGCCCATCCATCCCTAAAGCAAGCAGCAAGAAGTGACGACAGAAAATCCTGATGGCAATGCCTCCCTGGAGGACCGGATCCTTGGCGGCCTCGACGCGGAGCAGCGGGAAGTGGCCACCACCCTGACCGGCCCGCTCTGCGTGCTTGCCGGTGCCGGCACCGGCAAGACCCGAGCCATCACGCACAGGATCGCCTACGGCGTGCACTCAGGGGTGTACAGCCCGCAGCGGCTGCTGGCAGTAACGTTCACGGCACGTGCGGCAGCGGAAATGCGCAGCCGGCTCCGGGACCTGGGTGTCGGAAACGTCCAGGCCAGGACCTTCCACGCGGCCGCGCTGCGGCAGCTGCAGTTCTTCTGGCCCCAGGCGGTGGGCGGTGCGCTGCCCAACCTGCTGGACCACAAGGCGCAGATGATCGCAGAGGCCGCCCGCCGGCTCCGGCTGAGCACCGACCGCGCCTCCATCAGGGACCTGGCGTCGGAAATCGAGTGGGCGAAGGTGTCCATGCTCACGCCCGCCAACTACCTTGAAAACGCACAGGACAGGGGCGCTCCGGGAGGCTTTGACCTCACGGCTGTGGCCCGGGTTTTCCAAGCCTACGAAGACGTCAAGACGGACCGCAACGTCATCGACTTCGAGGATGTCCTGCTGATTACCGTGGGCATTCTGCAGGAAGACCCGAAGGTGGCGGCGACGGTCCGGGAACAGTACCGGCACTTCGTGGTGGACGAATACCAGGACGTTTCCCCGCTGCAGCAGCGCCTCCTAGAGCTCTGGCTTGGCGGGCGCAATGAACTGTGCGTCGTGGGTGACGCCAGCCAGACTATTTACTCGTTCACGGGTGCGTCCCCGAAGCACCTTCTTGGCTTCAAGGCCCAGTATCCCGACGCGAACGTGGTCAAGCTGGTCCGGGACTACCGTTCCACGCCGCAGGTGGTCAAACTGGCCAACGATCTGCTTGCTTCACGCCGAAGCGGCGGTCCGGCGGCCGACGCGGCATGGGCTGCGCCGCTGAAGCTCGTCGCCCAGCGGAACCCGGGACCCGAGCCGCAATTCACAGAATGCACGGACGACGAAGCCGAGGCTGCAACGGTCGCCGCCAAGATCCGCACACTCCTCGACGACGGCGTGCAGGCGAGTGAAATCGCTGTCCTGTTCCGCACCAACGGCCAGTCGGAGGCGTACGAGCAGGCTCTGGCCTCGGCCGGGATCGGCTACCAGCTGCGCGGCGGCGAGCGGTTCTTTGCACGGAAAGAGGTCCGCGACGCGATCCTTCAGCTCCGGGCAGCCACGCGTGCCGTGGCCGAGTCCGATCCCCAGCCACTGGGGCAGCTGGTGCGCGACATCGTCGCGTCGCTTGGCTACACCGACACCGCCCCGCACAGCGGCGGCGCCCTGCGGGAACGCTGGGAATCGCTGGCTGCGCTGGTGGCCCTGGCGGACGAGCTTGCGCAGAACCGCGGACCCCAGTTCGGCCTGGCTGACTTTGTTAACGAGCTTCAGGAGCGCTCCGTTGCCCAGCATGCACCCACCGTCCAGGGGGTTACGCTGGCGTCCCTGCACGCTGCGAAGGGCCTTGAATGGGACGCGGTCTTCCTAGTGGGGCTGAGCGAAGGCCTCATGCCCATCTCCTTTGCAGATGATCCTGCCGCGGTGGACGAGGAGCGCCGGCTGCTGTACGTCGGCATCACGCGTGCCCGCGAGCACCTTTCCCTCTCCTGGTCCACTGCCAGGACCCCGGGCGGGCGCGCCAACCGGAAGCCGTCCCGCTTCCTCGACGGACTGCGCCCGGACTCGGTGGCCAGCTCGGCTGCCCGGGGGAGGGGAACCGCGCCGCGCCGGAAGGCGGCCGCCCCCGCATCCTGCCGGGTCTGCGGGAGCATGCTGGCCAGCGGAGCCGAGCGCAAGGTCGGCCGGTGCAGCCAGTGCCCGCCCAGCTACGAAGAGCAGACATTCAACGCCCTCCGCGAATGGCGCAAGGAGGTCGCGCATTCCGCCGACGTCCCCGCATTCGTGGTTTTCACGGATGCAACCCTCACCGCCATCGCCGAAGCCCGGCCGTCCTCACTCGAGGAACTGGCCGGGCTCGCCGGCGTTGGCCCGTCCAAACTGGAGCGGTACGGCGAGGCGGTCCTCGCAGTCCTGACGGAAAGCAGCTCGCTGTAATGCCCGGAAGACTGGATACCACGACGCCCCTGACCACGCACGACGGCGCGCCCGTGGAGGTCCGCCGCTCCGCCCGCCGGCGCCGTACAGTGGCGGCATTCTGGGAGAACGGCACCGCCGTCGTCGCCATCCCCGCCCACTTCAGCAGGGCACAGGAAGCGGACTGGGTTCACCGGATGCTGGAGAAGCTGCGGACCCAGGGGGAGAAGCGTTCCAGCGGCACGGGACGGCGGCCTTCCTCGGACGCGGCCCTGGCCGCGCACGCTGCGCAGCTCTCGGCCAGGTACCTCGGCGGCAGGTCAGCCCCGACGTCGGTCCGGTGGGTCAGCAACCAAAACTCCCGCTGGGGTTCAGCCACCCCCGCCGACGGGTCCATCCGGCTTTCGGACAAGCTCCGGCCCATGCCGCAGTGGGTCATCGACTACGTGCTGCTGCATGAACTGGCGCACCTGCTGGTGGCCGGACACAACGCGGCGTTCTGGAAACTGCTGGAGGCATACCCCGAGACGGAACGCGCCAAGGCCTTCCTGGAGGGCGTGTCGTTTGCCGCCTCGCGCGGCCTCCCCGCCGGCGCCGCAGAACCGGGCCTCTAAAGCCCCGGCTCAGCCCTTCGGGGCCCCGCCCTCGTCGTCGCCGTCGGCCTTTTGGCCAGCGTCGCCGCCGTCCTTTGCTTCGGCGTCGCCGTCGCTTGCAGCCGGGCTGTCGAAGCCGCCGTTCAGCAGCTTCTGGAGGGCGTCGTCCACTTCGCTGTCACTGGCCTCGGCGAGCTTGCGGCGTTCGCTGAATCCCTTGGGGTCGTCAAGATCTTCGGCGGTCGGGAGTAGGTCGGGATGCTTCCAGATGGCGTCGCGGCCGTCGATGCCGCGCTCGGCCTTCAGCGATGCCCAGAGCGTGGCGGCTTCCCGGAGGCGGCGGGGCCGCAGCTCCAGCCCCACGAGGGAAGCGAACGCGTGTTCCGCCGGGCCTCCAGTGGCGCGGCGGCGGCGGACCGTTTCGCGGAGCGCTGCAGCGGAGGGGAGCACCTTCTCCGTGGCGGCCGCGGTGAGTTCGTCCACCCACCCCTCGACGAGGGCCAGCGCGGTCTCCAGCTTCTGCAGTGCCTGGTCCTGTTCGGGCGTGCGCTGCGGCATGAAGACGCCCTGCGACAGGGCCTCCTGGATTCCCTCCGGGTTGCTGGGGTCCAGGTCCCGGGCCAGCTCCTCGATCCGCGAGGTGTCGATGTGGATGCCGCGGGCGTAGGCCTCGATGGCGCCGAGCAGGTGCCCGCGCAGCCACGGAACCTGGACGAAGAGGCGGGCGTGGGCGGCCTCGCGGACTGCGAGGAAGAGCCGGATGTCGTTTTCGGGAAGGCTGAGACCCTCGCCGAACTTGGCCACGTTGCCGGGCAGAAGCGCCATCTCCAGATCGGCCAGCGGAACGCCGATGTCAGTGGAGCTGACCACGTCGGTGGAGAGTGCTCCAATGGCCTGGCCCAGCTGCATCCCGAAGATGGCGCCGCCCACGTTCTGCAGCATGGAGGAGGCGCCGCCCATCATGGACTTCATCTCCTCCGGCATCTGCTCCGTCATGGCGGCGGAGAGGGCGTTGGCCACGCTGTTGGCCACCGGTTCCGTGAGCCGCTTCCAGGTGCCGAGTGTCTCCTCCACCCATTCGGCGCGGGACCACGCCTTGCCGATGAGGCCGGTGGCAGGCAGGTCCGTGACCTGGTCCAGCCACAGTTCGGCGAGCCGCAACGCCTCATCCACTTCGCGTGACTGCGTGGACGTGACCGAGGGGTCGGCGCTGCCGGCGGCCACGCGGCGGGCGTTGTCATGGGCGAGCTTCCAGTTGACGGGGCCCTCCGAGGGCGCGCTCATCATGGCCTGCACCTGGGAGAACATCTGGGCCAGCAGGTTGGGATCGTTCGGCAGCCCGGCGGCTTTGGCCAGTTCTGCGGGGTCAATGTCACCCAGGCCCTTGCCGCCCATGAGGTTCTGCAGCATCTCCGCCAGCGGATCCTTGGGATTTTCGTCGCCGTTGGACGGATTGAGTGGATTGGAGGTCATGATCCCGCCGATCGTCGGTGTGACTATTAATCAACTTTCACGCTACCCCTGTGCGGGAGTGGCTGTCTGCCGAAAGCCGGGACGTTCGCTGTAGGCAAAGACCTAAGGGCAGGCCGGGACGCGTAGTGTTAGAAGCCGGAACGTATGTAGGCTGCGCCCCGGCCCTCCGCCGGGCTGCGGCCGCGGTGCAGCGCTGAACGACGCGGTGCGGAGAGGTCCTTCAGTGACGATAACCAAGGGCGGCCAGCCCGCAGAGGAGTCCCCGGCGCCCGCCGCCGGTGGCGGAGATCCCGACGGAACCGGGGACGCCCGCCGGTGGCGGCATGGCCGGGGCCGGGATCCCCGCATCTCCGCGATGACACTGTCCGGGCTTCTGGCGCTCGGGCTCGGCGTGACGGCCGCCGTCCTGCCCGTCCCGTATGTGGTGGAATCACCCGGGCCCACGTTCAACACACTCGGCACGGAGAATACGAAGCCCGTGATCAGCGTTTCCGGCCGCGAGACGTTCCCGGCCAAGGGAAACCTCGACCTCACCACCGTCTACGTCGACGGCGGCCCCAACGGTCCCGTGAGCGTCTTTGAGGCGTTCTCGGCCTGGCTTGACGGCTCCAAGGCGGTGTACCCCGAGGAACTGATCTTCCCGACAGGCGTCACCAAGGAGGAATCGCAGCAGGAGAGCGCCGTGGCCATGGCCACGTCACAGGAGAACGCCGTGGCGGCGGCCCTGAAGGGGCTCGACATCGCCTACACCCAGAAGCTCGAAGTGGCGGACCTGTCCGAGGGCTCGGCCGCGCAGGGCAAATTGCAGAAGGGTGACGTCTTCACCTCCATCAACGCCAAACCCGTCACGTCACTTGAGGTGATCCAGGACGAACTGGCCGCCGGAAAGGGAAAGCCCGCCGTCGTCGTCGTAAACCGGGACGGCAAGCAGGTGACCGAAACGGTGACACCGGCGAAGAACCCGTCCGGACGGTACATCCTGGGCGTCCTGCTGCAGTACCGCTTCACTTTCCCGTTCGACGTGAAGATCTCCCTGGACAAGGTGGGCGGCCCGAGCGCCGGAATGATGTTCGCCCTGGGAATCATGGACACCCTGACGCCCGGGGACCTCACCGGCGGAAAACACATCGCCGGGACGGGCACCATCAGCCCCGACGGTGTGGTGGGCCCGATCGGGGGCATCGCGGTGAAGATGCACGGTGCCCGGGCCGACGGCGCCACCATGTTCCTGGCCCCGGCGGCGAACTGCACAGAGGTCGTTGGGCATATTCCGGACGGGCTGCAGGTGGTCAAGGTGGAAAACCTGGACGAGGCAAAGTCCGCCGTGGAGCTGGCCGCCACGGGCGCCGACACCTCGGGACTTCCGGGCTGCACCAACAACTAGACTAAATCGAGGAACTAAGGCTCCGGTCCGCTCGTGGCACTAATTGAGAGCCGGTGCCCTGCAGGCCCGCCACTGAAAACTTAAGATCAAGACCAGCAACTGACACAGCTATGAGGTACGAGTTTGTCCCGTCCTGCCAGCCCCACCCCGCCCGGAAAACTCCAGACAAGGCGCGGTGCATTGACGCCCACGCTCATCGTCGTTGCGCTGGTTGTTGTCGGGTTCATCTTCTTCGCCAACGTGTGGACGGACGTCCTGTGGTACCAGCAGCTTGGCTACTTCGAGGTGTTCCTGACTGAGAACCTGGCGAGGATCGGCATTTTCGCCGCCGGCTTCCTCCTCATGTTCGCGGCCGTGTTTTACGCGATCCGGATCGCTTACCACGCCCGGCCCGTCTATGCGCCGGACTCGGAAATCCGGGACAACCTCAACCGCTACCAGGCGCAGCTGGAACCCGTGCGGCGCGTGGTCATGATCGGGCTGCCCGTGCTGTTCGGGCTCTTCGCCGGCAGCGCGGCCTCCAGCCAGTGGCAGAAGGTCATGCTGTTCTTCAACCAGGAGTCCTTCGGCCAGAACGATCCGGAGTTCGGACTCGACATCGGCTTCTACCTGATGACGCTGCCGTTCCTGGGCTTCGTCACCGGTTTCCTGATCAGCGTGGCGATCGTGGCCGGCATCGCGGGCATCCTCACGCACTACCTGTACGGCAGCATCAGGATCATGGAACGCGGCATCTTCACCAGCCGCGCGGCGCAGATCCACCTCGCCGTTACCGGTGCCTCCTTCCTGATCCTGCTGGGCATCAACTTCTGGCTAGACCGCTACTCCGCACTGCAGAACAGCGGCGGACGCTGGGCCGGCGCGCTGTACACCGATGTCAACGCCGTCATCCCGACCAAGGCGATCCTGGCCGTCGCGGCGGCCCTCGTCGCCATCCTCTTCATCGTCGCTGCCGTCATCGGCAAGTGGCGGCTCCCGGTAATCGGCACGGCCATGCTGATCATCACCTCCATCCTGGCCGGCGGCGTCTACCCGTGGGTCATCCAGCAGTTCCAGGTCCGCCCGTCCGAGCAGACCCTGGAACGGAAGTACATCGAGCGCAACATCGGCATGACCCGGGCGGCCTACGGCCTGGACCAGGTGAAGGTGGAGCGGTACAACGCCACCACCACCACGACAGCCGGCGCCCTGGCCCCGGACGCGCAGACCACGGCCAACATCCGGCTCCTGGACCCGAACCTGATCTCGGACGCCTTCTCGCAGCTTGAGCAGTTCCGCCCTTACTACCAGTTCCCCAAGGCACTCAACGTGGACCGGTACATGGTGGATGGCAAGATGCAGGACACCGTCATCGCGGTGCGCGAGCTGAACCCGGACGGCCTCGCCGCCGACCAGCAGTCCTGGCTGAACCGCCACGTCGTCTACACCCACGGCTACGGTGTTGTTGCCGCGAAGGGCAACAAGTTCACGGTTGACGGAAAGCCGGAGTTCCTGCAGTCCGGCATCCCGTCCACCGGCGTTCTCGGCAATGACCAGACCTACGAACCGCGCATCTACTTCGGCGAGGATTCCCCGGAATACTCGATTGTGGGTGCTCCGGAAGGCGCGCCGCACCGCGAACAGGACCGCCCGGCCTCCAAGGAGGGCGGCGAAACGCAGTACACGTTCACCGGAAACGGCGGCCCGAACGTCGGCAGCTTCTTCAACAAGGTTCTCTACTCGATCAAGTTCCAGTCCTCGGACCTGCTGCTGTCCGACGGCGTGAACGAGGCCTCCCAGATCCTGTACGAACGCAACCCGCGGGAACGCGTGCAGAAGGTTGCTCCTTACCTGACGGTGGACGGCAACGCCTACCCCGCCGTGGTTGACGGCCGGGTCAAGTGGATCGTGGACGGCTACACCACCAGCCAGTACTACCCGTACTCGCAGCAGGAACAGCTCTCCGACGCCACCACGGATTCACAGACCACGGCCGGCCGCAACGTGGCGCTGCCCAACAGCTCAGTCAACTACATCCGCAACTCGGTCAAGGCCACCGTGGACGCCTACGACGGTTCCGTGACACTGTACGCGTGGGATGACCAGGATCCCCTCCTGAAGGCCTGGCAGAAGGTGTTCCCTTCCACCCTGAAGCCCTACTCGGAGATGTCCGCCGCTGTTATGAGCCACGTCCGCTACCCGGAGGACCTGTTCAAGGTCCAGCGTGAGCTGCTGGGCCGCTACCACGTGACGGATCCGGTGAGCTTCTACAAGAACGACGACGCGTGGAGCGTTCCGAACGATCCCACCGTGTCGCAGGAGGTCAAGCAGCCGCCGTTCTACATGTCGCTGCAGATGCCGGACCAGAAGACACCGGCGTTCCAGCTGACCTCGTCCTATATTCCGCAGGTGGTCAACAACAACGCGCGCAACGTCCTGTACGGCTTCCTCGCAGCTGATTCCGACGCGGGCTCGAAGAAGGGCGTGAAGTCCGAGAGCTACGGGCAGCTGCGGCTCCTGCAGGTCCCGCCCGAAGCCCAGGTGCCCGGCCCCGGCCAGGCACAGAACAAGTTCAACTCGGATCCCGCGGTCTCGCAGGCCCTGAACCTGCTGCGGCAGGGCGCGTCGGATGTGCTCAACGGCAACCTGCTGACACTTCCCGCGGCCCGCGGCATGCTCTACATACAGCCCGTCTACCTCAAGTCCACAGGTGAGACCTCCTACCCGACCCTGCAGCGGGTGCTCGTGGCCTTCGGTGACAAGATCGGCTTCGCGCCCACCCTGGACGAGGCCCTCAACCAGCTGTTTGGCGGCCGGTCCGGGGCCCAGGCCGGGGACTCGCCGAACAACGGCAAGACACCGACGACACCGGGCGGCGGGACGACACCGCCGTCCACGGGTTCGGAGGATGCCAAGGCAGCACTGAAGGCTGCCCTGGATGAGGCGAACGCGGCCATCAAGGCAGGCCAGGCTGCGCTGGCCAAGGGTGACTTCGCGGCGTACGGCGAGCAGCAGAAGAAGCTGTCCGCCGCGCTGCAGAAGGCTCTCGACGCGGAGGCGAAGCTGGGCAGCACCGGAACTGCCAGCACCCCGACGTCGCCATCCGCGACACCGACGCCGACACCCAGCGGCTGATCGGCAGCCTGATCGACTGAAAGGCCGGCCCTCCCGGCGAAGGGGAGGGCCGGCCTTTTCCGTAGGAGAGAGCCTTGGCCTGCTGGAGACGCAGATCACGTCGTTTGGATTTGGCCTCCTGTTCACCGGCCGGTAGAGTAGTTCTTGCGACGCGGGGTGGAGCAGTTCGGTAGCTCGCTGGGCTCATAACCCAGAGGTCACAGGTTCAAATCCTGTCCCCGCAACTGAAGAAAAAACCCGGATCACCGCATGGTGGTCCGGGTTTTTTGCTGTCCGGCTGACGGCCGACTGCGCGATGGGCTTAGCGGCACGGACCAAGCGGCCGTGGTCCAAGCCGCCGCAAAAGGCCGTGGTCAAAGCCGCCGCAAAAGTAGGGTACAGTTGATCAAGCGACGCGGGGTGGAGCAGTTCGGTAGCTCGCTGGGCTCATAACCCAGAGGTCACAGGTTCAAATCCTGTCCCCGCAACCATGAAGAGGCCCCGACCGGTGACATACCGGTCGGGGCCTCTTGCTTTCCCGGTAGCTTTTGTTCACGTATTGGCTGTTCCTAGTATTCTCTTTCGCAGGGCCCGAGCGTTTCTGCGGGGCAGATGCCCGACCAAGCCATCCTCGAGAGGAATGTAGTTTCGATGTCCACAACGAAGAACAAAACCGGCACTGCGAAAGGCAAGCGGTCCAGGCTCTACTGGACGGTGCCGGCGGTCCTCGTGGCTGCAGTGCTGGTGGTTCTGCTCGCAAAGTGGGCCACGGGCCTCTCCGGCGTACAGTCCTTCCTGGCTTCTTACCCGGGGCACTCGGAGCTTCCTGCCGGCGCCCCCGTCGGCTTCCCGGCCTGGCTGGCGTGGCAGCACTTCCTGAACGCGTTCTTCCTGCTGCTTATCATCCGTTCGGGGTGGCAGGTCCGCACCACCACCCGCCCCGCAGGCTACTGGACCCGGAACAACAAGGGGTTCATCAAAACCAGGACGGCGCCCACCAAGATCAGCCTCGATCTCTGGTTCCACCTCACCCTCGATGCGCTGTGGATCCTGAACGGGCTGGTCTTTGTGATCCTGCTCTTCGCAACCGGTCAGTGGACCCGGATCGTCCCTACGTCGTGGGATGTTTTCCCCAACGCCGTCTCGGCCGCCCTGCAGTACGCGTCGCTGAACTGGCCCACGGAGGACGGCTGGGTGAACTACAACGCCCTGCAGCTGCTGGCCTACTTCGCCACGGTGTTCATCGCTGCTCCGCTGGCCTTCATCACCGGCCTGCGGATGTCCGCCGCGTGGCCCAAAAAGGCGGCCGGGCTGAACAAGGCCTTCCCCATCGAGGCCGCCCGCGCAGTGCATTTCCCGGTGATGATCTACTTCGTGGCCTTCATCGTGGTGCACGTGTTCCTGGTTCTGGCCACGGGCGCGCTCCGGAACCTCAACCACATGTACGGCGGGAGCGATGACGTGAGCTGGGTCGGCTTCTGGTTCTGCGTCGCATCGGTCGCGGTCATGGTGGGAGCCTGGTTCCTGGCCCGGCCGCTGTTCCTGCGGCCCATCGCATCGCTCATGGGCAAGGTCACCAACCGGTAGCTTCTCACTCCTCCTTGAGCCGCTGGTAGGTGTCCAGCGCCCGTTCCCTGGACTCCTGCAGGCCCACCAGAGGCTCCGGGTAACCGGGAGCCGCTGACGGATTCTTCCACGGCTCATGCACGGCGCGGTCATCCAGGTCCGCCAGTTCCGGGACGTAGCCGCGAAGGTAACTGCCCCCGGCGTCGAACTTCCTGCTCTGCGTCACCGGATTGAAGATCCGGAAGTAAGGGGAGGCGTCCGCGCCTGAGCCCGCCACCCACTGCCAGTTGGCCGGGTTGTTGGCCGCGTCGGCGTCGACGAGGGTGTCCCAGAACCAGGCCTCGCCCACCCGCCAGTCGGCAAGCATGTTTTTCACCAGGAATGACGCCGCAGCCATGCGGACCCTGTTGTGCATCCAGCCGGTCTGCCACAGTTGCCGCATGCCGGCGTCCACGAGCGGGTAGCCGGTACGCCCCTGTTGCCAGGCCTCCAGTTCGGCGTCCGACGGCGTTTGCCAGGCAAAGTGGTCAAACTCCCGGCGGTAGTTTTGGGTGGGCAGATCCGGATTTTCGAAAAGCAGCTGCCAGCAGAATTCGCGCCAGCCCAGTTCGCTCCGGAAAATCCCGACGCCGGCCGGTGCGTGTCGCGGGAAGCGTTCCCGGAGGGAATGCCATACGCGGAAAGGACTGATCTCGCCGAAGCGCAGGTGCGGCGAGAGGCGGCTGGTGCCCTCGACACCGGGCAAGTCACGGCCCCTGCCGTAATCTTCCACGGGACCGTCCAGGAAATCGTCCAGCCGATCGTGGGCGCCGTCCTCGCCCGGAGTCCAGGTCGCTGCGAGGCCGCCGCTCCAGTCCGGCCGCCGGGGAAGGAGCCGCCAGCTGTCCAGCCGGTCACCGGCCGGTGGCCGCCCCGCGGTTGCTGCTGCGGGCTCTGGGAACCGGTCCGGGGGATCGGCGGGAAGCCGCGGTTCTGCACCGGCTAGGCAGGAGCGCCAGAACGGCGTGAAGACCTTGTACGGTCCGCCCGAGCCTGTTCGCACAGTCCAGGGCTCGAACAGCAGGTTCGCCTGGAAGCTGGTGGCCTCGATGCCCTGTCCGGCCGCCCACTCCTTGATGCCGGCGTCGATGGTCCGCTCCGGCTGGCCGTACCGCCGGTTCCAGAACAACCTCTCCGCACCGGTCTCAGCGGCCAGCTCCTCGATGAGCGGAGCGGCGGCTCCGCGGCGCAACAGCAGCCGCGACCCGTGTGCTTCGAGGCTCGAGGCGAGGGCGGACAATGATCGGTGGAGCCACCACCTGGCTGCGGCGCCCAGCGGGCGGATGCCGGGGGAGTCCTCGTCGAGGATGTAGACGACGGTTAGCGGATCCGGCAACGCAGCTGCTGCGGCGAGGGCGGGGTTGTCGTCGAGCCGGAGGTCGTCCCGGAGCCAGACAATGGTGGAAGCCATGGTTTCACGCTACACGGACCGGGGACGGCGGAGGTCGGGATCCCGGTGGATCCCGGCCTCTGCCGGTGAAGCTGACGGCGACTCAGGTTCAGTACGTGCCTACAGCTTGTCGAAATCCGCCTCATCCACCGTGGAATGCGACGCCGACGAAGCCGTGTCACCGGCCCCGATGGCGGGCTTGGCGTTGCCTGACTTCAGCGCGGCAAGCCGGGCCTCGATCTCGGTCTGCTCGCCGAGGTCCTCGAGCTGGTTGAACTGGGCGTCGAGGCTCGAAGCGGCAAGTTCCTGCTGGCCGCGGACCTTGGCCTCTTCGCGCCGGATCTTTTCTTCGAAGCGGCCCACCTCGCTGGTGGGGTCCATGAAATCGATGCTCTTGAGCGCATCATGGACCTGCGACTGGGCGGCGGCCGTCTTCGAACGGGCCACGAGTTCGTTGCGCTTGCTGGTCAGCTGGTTCAGCTTGCCCTTCATCTGGTCCAGCCCGGTCTTGAGCCGGTCCACCACCTCGGTCTGGGAGGCGATATTCGGCTCAGCGGCCTTTGCCTCGTTCTCCGACGACATCTGGCGTTGCAGGGCCACCTTGGCAAGATTGTCGAACTTCTGGGCGTCGGCCGCGTTGCCGGCGCTGCGGAACTCATCAGCCTTGCGGGACGCGGCCAGGGCCTTGTTGCCCCAGTCCTGCGCGTTCTTGATGTCCTCGTTGTAGTCGTCCTGGAGCATGCGCAGGTTTCCGATGGTCTGGGCCACCGCGGACTCGGCCTCGGCAATGTTGTTGGTGTAGTCCCGGACCATCTGATCCAGCATTTTCTGCGGATCCTCGGCCTGGTCCAGGAGCGAATTGATGTTTGCCTTCGCCAGCTGCGCCATGCGGCCGAAAATGGACTGCTTCATGGTGTTACCTTTCGTCCTGCTCCGAATGTGCCACTGAGTTCAGTGAACAGTTGTGTACCGTTTTTACCGGCCGGCCCGGTTGCACGGGCCGGGGCTTAGTCTGTGCCGGTCAGAAACTGCCAGAGTCTCCGCCGCCGAAGTCACCCCCACCGAAGTCCCCTCCGCCGAAGCCGCCGCCGGAATCGCCGCCCCAGCCGCCGCCGTCACCCCAGCCTCCGCCGTCGCTGTGGCCACCTCCCCAACCGCCGCCGCTGCCGCCGTTGAGGATGGAGTTGATGAGGATGCCGCCGAGGATGGCACCGCCCAGGCCGCCCCCTCCGCCGCCACCAAACATGCCGCCGCGGCCGTAGCCCTGGCCATATCCCTGGTTGGCGTAGCCGAAGCTGTCGACGTCGGACTGGGCCAGCTGGGCGGCCTGCGCTGCCAGGGCATGCGCCTGCTGTGCGTAGGTCAGGGCGGTTACGGGGTCGTTGCGCGAGATGGACAGGGCGTAATCGAGGTTGCGCTGGGCCTCCGCCAGGCGCGTCCGGGCCTCGGTGCCCACGCCGCCGCGGCGGGCGGTGATGTAATCCGACGTGGCACTGATCTGCGCCTGGGCGGACATGATGGTCTGCTGCAGCGAAGCCTGCGCCCGGCGCGCCTGCTCCTGCTGGTCCCGGATGCCGCCGAGGGCCTGATCGAGGGCCTGGTGCGCCGACTCGACGCGCTCCAGGGTCGCGATGGGGTCGATCTTGCCGCTCTGCATTTCGCTCTTGACACGGGCGAGGGCCGCTTCGACTCCGGCCACGGGCCCATCAAGCTCCGGGTGGGCGCCGGACTGGATCATGGCGCGTGCCTGGGCAAGGTCCTGGGACGTGTCCACAACAGCGGACTCCAGTCCCTGGCGGGCCGAGTCCAGGCTGCCGGCCACCTTGGAGATTGCATCCAGCAGCACGTTCGTCTGGTGCAGGCTCTCCTCCGATGCCCGGACGGCCACGGCGGCGAGGCTGCCCTCTCCGGCAGCGAGCTTTTCACGGGCTGTGGCGCTGGCGTTCTGCACGAAGGCCAGCCGCTCCTTGGCCTGCGTGATGTTGTCCGTTATTTGGGCGAGGGCGCTGTCCGCGTACTTTCCGCGAAGTTCCGCCAGGGTCTGGTCGGCGCGGGCGATCTTTGCGTCCGCTTCCGCGGCGCTGGCGTCCACTGCCGCCAGGGCCTGGGGCGCATTCTTCTCGAGTTCGCGCAGCGAGTCGAAGTCCGCCTTTTGTTCCTGCAGCGATGCCAGGGCAGCCTCCGACCTGCGGATGATTTCGCCGAGCCAGCTGCGCTGCTGTTCTTCGGTGTCCGGGATGTGGTCGTCCAGCTGCTGCTGCAGCTTGAACGACTCGGACATGTGGGCCTTCGCCTCCTGGAGCGCCTTGGTGAAGTTGCCCACGGCCGCTTCCCCGTATTGCGCCTCGGCGAAGCCCAGTTCCTGCTCGCTGGACTTGATCGCGTCGTCTGCCTCAATCAGCAGGGAGCCGCTCTTCCGGCGCAGGTCCTCGATGCTCATCCCGGCCAGGGGATCAAGTTCGGCACCCTGCGGACCGTAGCTTGCGCTGGACGCCTGGCCGGCCTTCTTGCGCCTGTTGCGCAGGTAAAGATATGTGCCCGCGCCGCCGGCGGCCACGACGCCCGCACCAACGAGCACGGCGGTGCCCGCACCGGCGCCGGAGGGGACATTGCCGCTGCCGCCACCGGCAGCGTCGCCGATGGCAGCCGCGGTGTCGATGGCGGCCTGCGCAAAGTCCCTTTTGCCGCCACCGAGGTTGGCCGCAAT
Source organism: Arthrobacter sp. OAP107 (assembly GCF_040546765.1). Taxonomy (NCBI): domain Bacteria; kingdom Bacillati; phylum Actinomycetota; class Actinomycetes; order Micrococcales; family Micrococcaceae; genus Arthrobacter; species Arthrobacter sp. OAP107. Next base: position 1,415,148 of record NZ_JBEPOK010000001.1, read on the forward strand.
CGCGTTCTGTGTAATGTTCCCGGTCTTCGACGCAATGGCACTTGCCGTGTTGGGGGCGAAGTAGTACCTGCCCTGGTCGGTGGCGATCGCCAGGATTACGTCAGCCCTGCCCATGCCCTTGTTGGTGGCCACAGCCTGGCCCCACGCCTTGGGATCAGCCGGATTTTCGAATGACTTCACCGTGACCACGTACAGGTTGTACTTGTGGTCCTTGAGGAGCTTCTGGATGGAGTTCTCAACTTCGCCCTTGCGGCTGCCGAGGACATTCGCGTCATCGACGATGTTTTGGCCGGAGGGGATGGCTACCGGATCCTCGGCCCAGGCCGCCGCGGCCGGAGCCGCCAGCACTGCCGTCAGGCCGATCACGGCGAGAACACGTTTCAACATTGACCGCATGGCAACCCTTCAGCACGCCGCGGCTGGTTCGGGACGAACAGCCGTCACAGAATGCAGCAGCGCCCCCACGCCGGGTGTAAAGCCGCAGGTCGCTGTGGCAATTCTTCTTGATTCTATGGTGCACCAGCGGGACCGTCCACGGCGGGGAATATGCCGCCAGCGAAAAGCGCCGGAAGACCGCGGTCCTGAACAGTGGCAGTACTGCCCCCTCGGAGGGCATTCAGGAACCTCCCAGCAAACGTCCGAATTAGTTTCAGTCCGATCGTCCATAGTTAATACAGACGCGGATGAAAGGAAGTCCAATGACTGAGCACCCAGTACCGGGCGCAGCACCTGAGAACCGAGATCCTTCAGGGCGCCCTGTTGATCCGACCCCTCGGCCTGAGCCCGCCGAGGGTCTCCAGCCTCCTGCACCGCAGGACAGCGCATACCGCACCGCCGGCGGTTCCGAGAACCCGACGGTACGCCTCGACTCCGACAGCAACCCCACCCGGCCGCTGTACCGGCCCGCCCAGGACGCAAGCCAGCCAAATGAAGGGCAGGCCCGTGCAGCCCGGGCCGATGAAGGCCAGCCGTATGGCAGCCCTGCGGCCGGCCGCGAGCATGCGCAGCAGCAGCGTCCCGGCGGTCCGCATCCCGTTTACCCCCAGCACGCACCCTTCTACGGGCAGCAGTCGGCACCGGCGGCGCAGCCGAGCGGTCCCCAGTACTCGCAAAACAACAGCCATTCCGCTTTCCAGGACAACCGCACCAACCAGCCCAAACGCAAGGCAACGTTCGGCGTCGGCACGCTGGTGGCCAGCATCCTGGCCGCAGGCCTGGTGGGCGGCGGCGTTGCCACCGTTGGCTCCGGCAACCTGTTCGATGCCGGCGGAACCGCGCCAGCCGTCAGTTCCGGCAGCCAGCCCGGGACGGTGATCGTCAACAACCAGGATTCGGTCAACGAGATCACGGCCGCGGCCGTCAAGGCATCGCCGAGCGTAGTGACCATTAAGGCCACCAGCGGGAGCGACGGCGGCACCGGCTCCGGGATCATCCTCGACGACCAGGGCCACATCCTCACCAACACCCACGTAGTGACGCTGGACGGCGCCACCGCGAACGCGGACATTGAAATCCGCACGAACGACGGCCGCGTCCTCACTGCCAAGGTGGTTGGCACCGACCCGCTGTCAGACCTCGCGGTTATCAAGGTGGACAACCCGTCTGGCCTGACGCCGGCAGCGCTGGGTGATTCCAGCAAGCTGAACGTCGGGGACACGGCGGTGGCCATCGGTTCCCCGCTTGGCCTCACCGGCACGGTGACGGACGGCATCGTCTCCACGCTCAACAGGACCATCAGCGTGGCGTCCTCGGCGGCCCCGAAAGAGGGAACGGACAGCTCCCAGGGCGGCGACCAGGGCTTCCAGTTCGCTCCTCCGGGCCAGGGTCAGGGCCAGAGCTCGGCCAACCAGGGATCGATCTCCATCAACGTCATCCAGACGGACGCGGCGATCAACCCGGGCAACTCCGGTGGTGCCCTGGTGAACAGCAAGGGTGAGGTGATCGGTGTCAACGTCGCGATCGCCTCGGCCGGCGGCAGCTCCGCATCCAGCGGAACGGGCAACATCGGTGTGGGCTTCAGCATCCCGATCAACAACGCAAGGCGCGTGGCCCAGGAGATCATCGACAAAGGCAAGGCCACCCACGGCCAGCTGGGCGTAAGCGTCAAGGAGAAGGCGGCATCAGCCTCCGGGTTCTCCACGGGAGCCGATGTGGCCTCGGTGGAGCAGGGCTCGGCGGCGGCCAAGGCGGGGATCAAGGTGGGCGACGTGGTGACGCGTTTCAACGACCTGGCCATCAGTGACCCGAACCAGCTGACGGCAGCCGTCCGCGAGCAGCCGTCCGGTTCCTCGGTGAAGATCACGGTCCTGCGCAACGGCCGCGAACAGCAGCTGGACGTCACGCTCGGCGCAGCGGCGGAACAGTAGGGCGCAGTAACTGCGCCAAGCACGACGGCGGGCCGCACCTCTTGAGTTCCAGAGAGGGGCGGCCCGCCGTCGTTGTCCCTGCCATCAGCCCGGGCCTTTGACACAGGCGTTAACGGGACGTCATATGACGGGCCCAATATGGTTAGCTAGGAGCTACCCGTATCCCGGGCGTTCCACGGCCATGACCTCACCCGGCTGGCTATCCACAAGCACGGAAGGCTGCTGTAAATACAGTGGAAGAGACATTGAAGATCGTCGTCCTGGTCAAGCATGTGCCGGACGCCCAGTTCGACCGGCACCTCAGCGGCGAGGGCCACACCACGGACCGCGACGAGAGCATCCTGTCCGAACTGGATGAGTACGCCCTGGAAGCCGCGCTGCAGCTTGCCGAAGCCCGCGGCGGTGCCAAGGCCGGCAACAAGGTAATCGCTTTGAGCATGGGACCGGCCGGCGCCGTGAACGCCATCAAGAAGTCCCTGCAGATCGGCGCCACCGAGGGTGTGCACCTCACCGATGGTGCGCTCGCCGGCTCGGACGCGGCCGCTACCTCGCTGGCGCTCGCCGCTGCCGTCCGCCACCTCGGCGCGGACGCCCCGGTGGACCTGGTGCTGACAGGCATGGCCTCCACCGACGGCGAGACCTCCCTGGTGCCCGCACAGCTCGCCGAGCGCCTGGGGCTTCCGCAGGTCACCTTTGCCTCCTCCCTCGACGTCGACGGCGGACGGGTCACGGCGCGCCGCGATGCGGACACCCACTCGGAGACGGTTGAGGCGTCGCTGCCCGCAGTGGTCTCCGTGACCGACCAGATCAACGAACCGCGCTACCCCAACTTCAAGGGCATCATCGCGGCCAAGCGCAAGAGCATCACCACGCTTTCCCTGGCTGACATCGGAGTCGATTCCTCCCAGGTGGGCCACGCCGGATCCTGGACCCGCGTGACGGCGGCCGAGGAACGCCCGCCGCGCACCGCCGGCACCATCATCACGGACGAAGGCGACGCCGGCATCAAGCTGGTTGACTTCCTGGCCGCCCAGAAGCTGCTCTAAGAGGACTCCACAACATGGCAAACGTACTGGTATTCATTGACAACCCCGGGCAGGCTCTCAAGAAGAGCAGCCTGGAACTCCTCACCATCGCCCGCTCCCTCGGGGAGACCGCCGTGGCGGTCAACGGCGAACTGTCCGACGACGCCGCCGGCACCCTGGGTGCCTACGGTGCCGCCAGCATCTTCCGGCCGGCCGCAGCGGACCTCGACGACTACCTCGTCGCCCCCAAGGCCGCCTTCCTGGCTGCCGTGGCGGACAAGTCCGGTGCCACCACGGTCCTGCTGGAGAACTCACCCGAAGGCAAGGAAATCGCTGCCCGGCTCGGCATCCGGCTGAGCGCCGGCGTCATCACCGACGTCATCGCCGTTGACGCCGACGGCACCGCCCACAAGTCGGTGCTGGCCGGTTCCTACACCACGACGGCGAAGGCCACCACCCCGGTCACCGTCCTGTCCGTGAAGGCAAACTCCGTGGACCCCGAACCCGCGGCGGCGCCCGTCACACCCGAAACGGTCACCGTCGACGCCCCTGCTGACGCCACCGCAGCCGCTGCCCGCATCACCTCCCGCGAACAGAAGGTCGCCAGCGGACGCCCGGACCTCACCGATGCGCGCATCGTGGTGGCCGGCGGACGCGGCCTCGACGGCGACTTCGGCCCCGTGGAGGAACTGGCGGATGCACTGGGTGCGGCCGTGGGCGCATCCCGCGCGGCAACGGACGCCGGCTGGATCAGCCACGACGCGCAGGTCGGCCAGACAGGCAAGACCGTCTCGCCCCAGCTGTACATTTCCGCCGGCATCTCCGGCGCCATCCAGCAGAAGGCCGGCATGCAGACCGCCAAGGTGATCGTCGCCGTGAACAAGGACGCCGAATCGCCCGTATTCGAAATCGCCGACTTCGGCATCGTGGGCGATCTCTTCCAGGTGCTGCCGCAGGCAACCGAAGAGATCAAGAAGCGCAAGGGCTGAACCCTTGACCCAAAACGCTGCACCAGCGCAGAGCCCGTTCAATCCGGAACAGCACCGGATTGAGCGGGTGCTCTGTTTCTCAGCCCATCCGGACGACATCGATTTCGGCGCCGCCGGCACCATCGCCGCGTGGACGTCGGCCGGCGTCGAGGTCAGCTACTGCATCATGACCGACGGCGACGCCGGCGGCTTCGACCCTGCGCACCGCGCAGAAATCATCGCCCTCAGGGCGGCCGAGCAGGAACGTGCCGCGGCCCTCGTCGGCGTGACGGACATCCATTACCTGCACCAGCGCGACGGGTACCTTGAGCCGAACCACGAGGTGATGCGCGGGGTGGTGAAACTGATCCGCGAAGTCCGGCCCGACGTCGTGCTTTCCATGCACCCGGAGCGCAACTGGAAGCGAATCCAGAAGAGCCATCCGGACCACCTGGCGGTGGGGGAGGCGGTGACCCGTGCCGTCTACCCGGCCGTGGAGAACCCCTTCGCATACCCGGACCTCGCCGAGGCCGGCCTGGAGGCCTTCAAGCTTCCGTGGCTGTGGCTCTACGCGGGTCCGGAGGAGCGGGAAAACCACTTTGTGGACGTCACGGACCATGTGGAGAGCAAGCTCGAGGCGATCCACGTTCACGTCAGCCAGCATCCCGACGCCGAGGCCATGGAGGCCACCGTCCGGAGCGGCATGCGGGCAAATGCCCAACGTGCCGGCCTCCCCGACGGACGGAGCGTCGAGGCATTCCACGTTGTCATGGTCAATGGGCCCGGCACGATCGCCGGCTTCTAGGCTGCCCCTCTGCCCTGGGCGTCAGCCGGCGGCCGGGCGGAACTGCGACGCCGCGTAGACCTTGATCACTCCAGCAGGTAGGCGGCGAGGCCTGCGCGGCTCTTGTCGTAGAAGGCGGTGAACCGCGGGTAGGCCTGCTTGTCGGCAGCGCTGAGTGCTGCGTGCCGCGCCTTACTGTCCTCGACGGCCGCGTCGTCCCACCGCTGGCGGGCTTCCACGCGGCAGCAACCCCACCTGGTCGTAGTGCCGGAGGGTCCTGGACGAGACCCTGCCCAGCTTCGCCGGCTCGGCGATGGACCAGCTCCGGAGTTCTTCCTGCTTCATGCCTGCAGCGTGGAAGTTGACGCATCGTCAACGTCAAGCGCCCGGCGCCGAGAGTCAGGTGTTGAGCGGGGCGGCAGCCACGGTGGGGAGCGTCGGGGTCGCCGATCCGCCGACGGGCTCGACAGTGATGCCGAGCGAGGCAGCGGAGCCGATGCCCTTGACCAGGGCCGGCTTCGACAATGCCTCTGCATCCATCAGCCCCTCGGAGACGGGGGTGGACCCATCCTTCGGAATCAGCCACATCTGGTACACCTTGCCCGCGGGCGGCGGTGGCACATCCTTCATCCGCACCACCAGGGCATCATGGGACGGCGAAATCGAAACCGTGGCCGTGCCTCCGCCGCTGACGTCGACGGTCGCCTGCCTCGCGTCCTGCGCCTCGATGACCTGCCTGAAGGGATCGTTTTGGTTGGCGACGTAGGCGCCGATCCCCACGCCGCCGAGCGCGATCACGGCAGCAGCCGCAACGCCGATCAGCCAGTTGCGGAGGCCGGCCGGCCCGCGTCGTGCTTCACGGCGCTGGCGGGCAGCGGCAAGCTCGTCGGCCGTCGGTTCAGCCAGCGCATCTGCGTCCGCATGGGGTTTGGCCGCCTCCGCGGCCGGTGCTGCAGCGGGAAGCTGCGCGAAGATCCGGGCGAACAGGTCCGCGGGCGGCTCCTCCTCGGCGGTAAAGGACATGGCCAGGGTCTCCCTGGCCTGGCGGACGCGTTCGTTGAAGGATGCGCGTTCCGCCTCGGGAGCGCCGCTGATGTAGGCGTCGATGGCTTCCCGCTCCGCGTCGGTGATGGCGTCGAGGGCGTAGATCTCGGCGAGCTCGACTGCCCGGCCGGCCGCGAGGTCGGTGGGAATGTCTGCGGCAAATGCCCGGGGCAACTGGCGGCCGCGGGAATCATTCGTATCGGTCATTGTCAGCTCACCCCCAGGCAGGTCTTGAGTCGGATCAGTCCGTCGCGGATGCGGGACTTGATGGTTGGAATGGCCGCGTTCAGCTTCTCGGCCACTTCGCGGTAGGTGAGGCCGCCGTAATAGGCGAGCCGCACGGATTCCTGCTGCGTTTCGGTCAGCGTCCCCAGGCAGCGCACCACTGCTTCCGCCTCGAGCCGGCTGTCCACCTCGTCCGACACGGAGTCATGGTCTATGTCCTGGCTGTTGGCCCCGTACCTGGCCTCACGCTCGCTCGCGGACTGCGATGACCGGACCCGGTCAACTGCCCGGCGGTGCGAGATGGTCATGAGCCAGGCCAGGGGGCTTCCGCTGGCCGGATCGAACTTCGCGGCGTTTTGCCAGACCTGCAGGAAGACCTCCTGGACGGTGTCCTCGCTGAGCTCCGGGTCGATCAGCACACGGCGCGCCATGCCGAACACCCGCCGCGAGGTGAGCCGGTAGAACTCGGCGAAAGACGCCTGGTCGCCCTGGGCAATACGCTCCAGCAGCTGTGCCAGCTGCTGACTAAGGTCGACGGCGGTGCCGGGCGGCGCGGTGGCGTCAAAGTTCGGCGCGTTGGGAGTTTCCATCACTCTCAAGCATAGGTGGCCTGCCTGCGGGTGCGGCACACCATAACCGGCCACGGCAGCATCGTGCCGGGCAAAACGGAAAGCTGTGTTGCCCGGCCTCTGTGTTCTCACCTGCCGCTCCTTACGCCCTGTGGATGTGGTGGATGTGCATGCCCTTTGGCTGCGCCCAAGAGGGATTCGGTGCGGCACGGGCCTTGGATGGGTGGCAGTCCAGGAGCGCTGCACTCAGAGCTTGGCGCCGGTGAAACCCTGCTGGCGCCAAGCCTCGTAGACGGCGATGGATGCCGCATTCGCCAGGTTCAGTGACCGAAGTGACGGCAGCATGGGCAGGCGGACCCGGGAGGTGACGTGGGGATCGCGCTTGAGGTCCTCAGGCAGGCCCACCGACTCCGGGCCGAACATCAGGACATCACCGGGCCGGTAGGCAATGTCCGTGTAGGACACCTCGCCGTCGGCGGTGAAGGCGAAGACGCGCTCCGGCTGCAGTGCCGCCCAGGCGGCCTCGATGCTGGGGTGGACGGTGACCACTGCCAGGTCGTGGTAGTCCAGGCCAGCACGGCGGAGCTTGGCATCGGAGAAGTCGAAGCCCAGGGGCTCCACTAGGTGGAGTTCGGCGCCGGTGATGGCGGCGAGACGGATGGCGTTGCCCGTATTGCCGGGAATTTCGGGCGTGTGGAAGAGGATGCGGAACACGCTTCCATCCTAGCGGCGGCCTGGGCGGAGGATTTCGGTCACGGCCTCAGCGCTCCGGACCTGGCCTCAGTGCATGCCCCTCAGCAGCCGCGCGAGCACGGGGACGTTGACGGTGTTCGGCGCCGGGCCGGAGGACAGGAAATCCTTCAGCCCGCGGGCCAGGCCCGCGGCATTGACCACCTGGACAATGTCGGAGCCGCCGCGGGACCGGCGGTGGCGGTCGATGACGGGTTCGTGGAGGTTGCCGTCCGGGCTGTGGACCACTGTCCAGCCGGTCACGTTGAGCTCCGGAAAGATGTCCTGCATCCGCCGGACCACCTGGGCCAGCTGCGGCGGGGCGATCGACCTGCCGCCGTGGTTCAGCGTGTTTCCGTCCCACGCGTAGGCGCCCTTGGGCAGCAGCATGGAGCCGATCAGCGCCAGCCGGTAGCCCGAGAGCAGGGCGTGGTCAATATGGCTGTTGTCCGCCGGGGACTGCAGCCCGTTGATCAGGCGCGCCGCAGGGATCGCCGGCAGGACCTGCCTGCTGATCAGCTGGACCGTGCGCAGCTCCCGCTGGATCCGGGCCTCAGCGCCAAAGATGCCCCGCTTCCTGGGCATTCCGTGGACCTGCTGGCCGGCGATTTCCGGCGGCAGCAGGGGGACGGCTCCGGGCGTGTCGAAGGGCGGCACGTAGACGGGGGCATCGCCGGACGTGTTCCGGGGCGTTCCCGGCTTGTGGATCGTCGCGGAGGCGTGGCTGCCGGCAGCGGGGGCGTCAAAGTGGGCCTCGTCGCTCTCTGCGCGGCTCCTGCGCGGGCCGGCGGCGTAGGAACGGTCATAGGCGGCCCGCCGCTGGGGGTCGATAAGGGTTTCGTAGGCAAGGGTCACCTGGCGGAACCTGGCGGCGTCGCCTCCGTGGTCGGGATGCGAAGCACGGGCAGCCTTGCGGTAGGCCACCTTGATCTCCCTCTCCGTCGCGGTCACCGCCACGCGGAGCACTTCGTAGTGGGAACTGCTGCCCTTGGTCAAGCATGATCCTTAAGTCGTTGTTGCCGGCGCGCATGCGCGGCCCGGTGAGCCAAGCATATAAGCCGGTCTTGACGGTCTTCTGGATCAACGACCGCAGCAGGGCAGCCGGTTCCCGCCGGTGGAAACGCGGGACGTCTAGACTTTTCGGAATGGGAGTTCGGACAGGTCGCGGCGGTGCCCGCCTTACATGCGTGGTGGTGGCAGCCGTCGCAGCCACGGCCTTCCTGGGCGGCTGCAGCATCGGTGTCCCGGATCCTGCGGCCCCAAGCAACCGGCCTGTCACCAGTGGACCCGGCACACCGAGCATCACCCCCGGGCACGACGCCGGTGCGGTGGCTGCCCGGGACATGCCCTTCTCGGCGGGGCCCACGCTGGCGCACGGCGTTCCCGTCGGGCTGTCGGAGGACCTGGCCGAAGCGCCGCAATGGAAACAGGTGGTCCGTAACGCCGGCGGTACGAGCCGCTATCAAAAGTCCGACGGCTGCCAGGTTGCGGCCGGGGTGCGCCAGAACCAGTGGCCCCTGGTGGCTGATGATGACAGGGCCTCCACAGCGGCGCTATTCGCTTACCTGGACCCCACAATCCTGCCGGCGTACCTGAAGCCGGCGTCGCTGCGGTGGGGCGGCGAACGGGGTAAGCCCGCGCCGGCCGTGGATGTACTGGTCTTGGAACGTGCCGCCAAATCAACAGGCCGGGGAGCCGGCAAGGCCACCGCGGTGCTGGCCCGGGTTTTTGGCGAGGCCGGCTCCTCGGTGTACGTATCGGCGTCGTGCCCGACGGCGGCGGCGCTCGCCGCCGCCCGGGCAGACATTGCTCAATGGCTGACGGTGGTTCCGCCGGACTGACGGGCCGCGGCGGCCGTGGCCAGCCGGTTGAGAGCCAGCGCGCCCACAAACAGGCCGAAGTCGCGCAGGGCGACGTCGAAGAAGGCGCCGAGGATGACCAGGTTCAGGATGATCCCCAACAGCCAGGCAGCCACCACGAGCGAGCCGATACGCGGCCGCAGGGCTACCAGTATCCCGGCGATGATCTCGACGACGCCGACGACGTACATCACCGTCTGGGCCGGCAAATGCAGGGTATCCGGAACGATCGGTGCCAGATAGCCGGTCCAGTCGGTCAGGAGGTTGGTGAACTTGTCCAGGCCGAACAGGATGGGCGCCACAGTGAAGACGGTGCGCAGGAGCAGGAACGCCTGGCGGGCCGGATCCGCGGCGAGCGTGTTCGGGTTTGCCGACTCCCTGAGTGTTGTGGTTTTCATGACGAACTCCCTTCTAAAAGTAGATAGCTTGATTTTAGAACCGCGGATCCTTCTTTAGCAACAGATCTTGATTTTAGAGTTACGCTGGATTTATGAGCCGCAAACCTGAAGACCGCGAACCAAGGACCGCCCTCTCGTGGACCGGCCGTTTGGCCGCCCTGGCCTCGCTGGGTGATGCGAGCAGGCGGCGCCTTTTTGAGTACGTCACCGGGCAACCGTCGGCTGTGGGGAGGGACGATGCGGCGGCTGCGCTGGACATGCCCCGGTCCACGGCGTCGTTCCACCTGGACAAGCTGGTCCGGGACGGGCTGCTGGCCGTAGAGTTCCGCAAACTCGGCGGAAAGGCCGGACCGGGGTCGGGCCGCCCGGCGAAGCTCTACCGCCCGGCGCTGGACGAGGTCGGCGTATCAGTACCGGAACGGAGCTACGACCTGGCCGGTGAGCTGATGGCTACCGCGATTGAATCCTCCATAGCCGACGGGGGAGGGGTCCGCGAGGCGTTGACCGATGCCTCTTACTCGCGCGGCCATGCCCTGGGCGGCGGCGGGGTATCGCTGGAGGAAGTGCTCGGCACTATCGGCTACATGCCGGAACAGGACGGCGAGGGCGGAACAATCCTCATGAACTGTCCGTTCCACCGGCTCGCCGACGGGCACACAGACGTGGTGTGTGCCATGAACGGCGCCTTGTTGAGTGGCGCCGCAGCAGCCTGCGGGATCCCGGAGGACAAGGTGGTGGAGGACCGGACGGTCGGGCGCTGCTGCGCCAGGATCAGGCCGTGAAAGCCACTTCAGCCTGACTGCACCGGAAATCCGGCGGCGTCTAGAATCTAAGCGTGCCTGTTTACCTGGACCATGCCGCCACCACACCCATTGCCGCCGAAGCGCTGGCTGCCCTGACGCGCGAGCTGTCCCGGACCGGGAACCCCTCGTCCCTGCACGGCTCCGGCCGCCGGGCGAGGCGTTCCGTGGAGGATGCGCGGGAAACCCTTGCCGCTGCGGCAGGCGCCCATCCCTCGGAGGTCATCTTCACCTCGGGCGGCACAGAAGCGGACAACCTGGCCGTCAAGGGCCTGTATTGGTCCCGGCAGGCTGAAGACCCGCGCCGGCGCCGGATCCTGTGCTCCGCCGTCGAGCACCACGCCGTCATGGACACCGTTGAGTGGCTGGAACGCCACGAAGGGGCGGAGGTTGCGTGGCTGCCCGTCCACCATGACGGCGTGCTGGACCTGGAAGCGCTGCAGACGGAACTGCAGCGTGAGCCCGAATCCATTGCCCTGGTGACGGTCATGTGGGCCAACAACGAGGTGGGGAGCATCCAGCCCGTCCGCCGCGTCGTGGAGCTGGCGCACGACGCCGGGGTCCCGGTGCATTCGGACGCGGTGCAGGCATTCGGTTCCCTCCCCGTGGATTTCCGCGACTCCGGGCTGGACGCCATGTCCATCTCAGGCCACAAGATCGGCGGTCCGGTGGGCGTCGGGGCGCTCATTCTGGGGAGGTCGGTGAAGCTCACGCCGGTACAGCACGGTGGCGGCCAGGAGCGTGACGTCCGCTCGGGAACGCTCGACACCGCATCCATCGCGGCCTTTGCCGCCGCAGCTGACACCGCGGCAAAGAACCTCGACGCCGAAGCTGCGCGGATTTCCCGGCTGCGCGACCGGCTGATCGCGGGGGTCCGCAATACGGTTCCGGCGGCGGTGCTGCGCGGTCCGGAGGGGGACGGGCGCCTGCCCGGAAATGCCCACTTCACGTTCCCCGGCTGCGAAGGCGACTCCCTGCTGTTCCTCCTGGACCTCGCCGGCGTCGAATCATCGACCGGCTCGGCGTGTACGGCAGGCGTTCCGCGTCCGTCACACGTCCTCCTGGCCATGGGCCTGGACGAGGAGACGGCACGCGGGGCACAGCGCTTCACCCTGGGGCATCCTTCGACCGAAGCGGACGTGGACGCCCTCCTTGCCGCCCTGCCCGGCGCTTATGCCCGGGCGCGGCAGGCCGGAATGGCCGGACACGAATCCTCCATTCAGACGGCTGCCACCGTTGCCCGTCAGGGTTCGGGCATCAGCTGATCGAACGTCACGTTCCCGTCAGCCAGCCGCTCGGCAGGGACCTCGACGCGGGCGGTGATGAGCGCCTTGATGGTCTTTTGGGCACTCGGCTTGACGGACCTCGGCCAGTTGACGTTCATGCCGGCCACCACCCGGCCGTCCTGCTGCCAGAACGCCACGAACTCCTTGCGTTCCAGTGAACCGCGGATGACCGGGGCCGCTTTTGCCGCCAGGGACGGGAAGCCCGAGTACTCCATGCTGACGTCGAACTGGTCGGTGTAGAAGTAGGGAACCATGTCCAGGGCAACGTCCTGGCCAAGCATGGCCTTGGCCGCCACCTTGCCGCCGTTGAGTGCGTTGGACCAGTGTTCGCTGCGGTGGTGCTCGCCCGTGAACGGATGCATCGCATTGGCGGCGTCGCCGGCCGCAAAGATATCCGGCGCGCTGGTGCGCAGCGAAGCGTCGGTGAGGATCCCGTTGCGGATCTCCAGCCCGGCCGCGGAGGCAAGTGAAGTTTCCGGAACCACCCCCACAGCGATGACCACGATGTCCGCCGGCAGGAGCTCACCGGCGTCGGTCACCACACCGGTCACCTTCCCGTTGTGTCCGGTGATCTCCTTGGCTGAGGCGGGAAGCCGGAAATGGACTCCGTTCTCCTCGTGGAGGGTGCGGAAGAAGCTGCCGAGTTCCGGCCCGATCGCCGCAGCGAGCGGGATATCCTCAAGCCCGAGCAGCGTGACCTGGTTGCCGTAAGTGCTTGCCGCTGCAGCCAGTTCCATCCCGATCCAGCCGGAGCCGATGAGCACGACGTTCCGGCCGCCGGATGCGAGCTGCTCCCGCAGGCGCCGGCTGTCATCGATCGTGCGGAACGTGGTGACGCCGTCCAGTTCGGCGCCGGTCAGCGGCAGCGTCCGGGGCGTGGCGCCGGGCGCCAGCAGGAGTGCCCCGTACCCCTGGACCGTCCCGTCCGCGAAGCGGACGGTATGTGCCGCCGGATCGACTGACGCCACCGGGCTGCCCAGCCGGAGGCTGACATTGTTGTCGGCGTACCAGCTCTCCGGCACAACCTCGACGGCGTCCTCCGCGGCCTTGCCGAGCAGGTACTCCTTGGACAGCGGCGGCCGGAGATAGGGAGGGTGCGGTTCGGTCCCCGCGATGGTGATGTTCCCGGCATACCCTTCGGCGCGCAGGGTGCGGGCCGCCGTCGCTCCGGCCAGCCCGGCGCCGGCGATGACAATGCTTTCAGGGGTCATGGCGCTACTCGATTCGCACGGCAGGCTGCGGGCCTGCTTTCTAAAAACGGTACTCGTGACTTTAGAAGGGCGGGATGAGCCCGTCAAGGAAATTTATGCCCTGATTCCGCCGGGCAGTAGAATGGTTCGGCAACCCGTGCGTCATGGGGCCAATCCAACAGAAAGCCATAATGCGAGTTCTAGCAGCCATGAGCGGCGGCGTTGACTCCGCCGTTGCAGCCGCCCGCGCCGTCGAGGCGGGGCACGACGTCGTCGGCGTTCACCTCGCGCTGTCGAGGATGCCGGGCACCCTGCGTACCGGCAGCAGGGGCTGCTGCACGATTGAAGATTCACGCGACGCCTGGCGGGCCTGCGACGTCCTGGGGATTCCCTACTACGTGTGGGATTTCTCGGAGCGGTTCAAGGAGGATGTGGTCCAGGACTTCATCGATGAGTACGCCGCCGGGCGTACGCCCAACCCCTGCATGCGCTGCAATGAGCGCATCAAGTTTGCCGCCCTGCTCGAAAAGGCGATCGCCCTCGGGTTCGATGCCGTCTGCACTGGCCATTACGCCAAGGTCATCGAGGACGCCGACGGAAACCGCGAGCTGCACCGCGCCGCCGACTGGGCCAAGGACCAGAGCTACGTCCTGGGTGTGCTTACCCATGAGCAGCTGAAGCACTCCATGTTCCCGCTGGCGGACACCCCCTCGAAGGCGGAGGTGCGTGCGGAGGCCGAACGGCGCGGGCTGTCCGTGGCCAACAAGCCGGACAGCCATGACATCTGCTTCATCCCGGACGGTGACACCGCCGGATGGCTCGCGGAAAAGATCGACATGACCACGGGCGACATTGTGGATGAAACGGGCGCCAAAGTGGGGGAACATGCCGGCGCGAACGCGTTCACGGTTGGTCAGCGGCGGGGCCTGAAGCTCGGCCGGCCGGCGGCCGACGGCAAGCCGCGGTTCGTGCTGGAGATCCGGCCGAAGGAAAACAAGGTGGTGGTAGGGCCCGAAGCCCTGCTGGCCATCGACGAGATCCGCGGCATCAAGGTTTCCTGGGCGGGCCTGCCCATTAGCGAGGTTGGCTCCGGTGCCGACTTTGACTGCCATGCCCAAGTGCGCGCGCACGGGGACCCCGTTCCTGCCGTTGCGCGAATCGAGTGGGTTGCCGACGACTCCGGAATCGAGCGCGACAGCCTTGTGGTGATCCTGACGGATCCCCTGCGCGGTGTCTCGCCGGGCCAGACCGTGGTCCTGTACCAGGGCAGCAGGGTCCTGGGCCAAGCGACCATCGACGCTGCCCGATCCCTGCAGCGGGCGCAACTTTGACCATGCTCCGGATTCCGGAATGAGGACGGCCGGCGGATTTGTTCCGCCGGCCGTTTTTGTTGCCATTTCCGGGTTTCCGACCGTTCGGTCAGCGGAATGGAAATCCTTCTGGTAAATTTTGTGTCTCAACTCACACGATGCAATGTTTCACCGGACAACCTTCTGGTTGAATCAGAGGCATCAGCGGGCTGCCCGCACACGAGTCGGATCGGGCACCCCGCGCGTACTCAACGAACAGAAAGTTCACAGATGGCAAAGAATCAGAGGGCCTTGCGGAGCGCTATCGCGCTGGCAGGCGTTTCCGCTTTCGCACTCACAGCCTGCACCGGACCGTCCGGAGGCGGCGGCACGTCCACCGGCGGCGCCGGCGGGGGCACCATCACCTACGGCACCACGGACAAAGTTGTCACCCTGGACCCGGCCGGATCCTACGACGCCGGCTCGTTCATGGTGATGAACCAGATCTATCCGTTCCTCATGAACTCCAAGCCGGGCAGCGCCGACGCTGTGCCGGACATCGCCGAATCGGCGTCGTTCACCACCCCCACTGAGTACACCGTCAAGCTCAAGCCCGGACTCAAGTTCGCCAACGGCCACGCGCTGACCTCCTCCGACGTGAAGTTCTCGATCGACCGCGTGGTTAAGATCGCCGACCCCAACGGCCCGGCCGCCCTGCTGTCGAACCTGAAGTCCGTGGCAGCCAAGGACGACTCAACCGTGGTCTTCACCCTCAAAGCCGGCAACGACCAGGTCTTCCCCGGCGTCCTGGCCGCCAACTCCGGACCGATCGTCGACGAGGAGGTCTTCCCGGCGGACAAGGTCCTCAGCGACGACGAAATCGTCAAGGGCAAGCCGTTTGCCGGGCCGTACACCATCGAGAGCTACAAGAAGAACGAGCTCGTCAGCCTCAAGGCAAACCCCGACTACCAGGGGCTCCTGGGCAAGCCCGCCAACGACGGCGCCACCATCAAGTACTACGCCGACTCCAACAACCTGAAGCTGGACGTCCAGCAGGGCAACATCGACGTCGCCGGCCGCAGCCTGACGGCCACCGACGCCGCTGACCTTGAAAAGGACTCGAAGGTCAAGGTGCACAAGGGCCCCGGCGGCGAACTTCGCTACATCGTCTTCAACTTTGACACCATGCCGTTCGGTGCCAAAACCGCCGACGCCGATGCCAAGAAGGCGCTCGCCGTACGCCAGGCGATGGCGGACATCGTGGACCGCGAGGCCATCGCCACGCAGGTCTACAAGGGCACCTACCTGCCCGCTTACTCCGTTGTTCCGGACGGTTTCAACGGAGCCATCCAGCCGCTCAAGGAAATGTACGGCGACGGCAACGGCAAGCCCAGCCTGGACAAGGCCAAGAAGGCCTTGGCTGACGCCGGCGTCACCGGCACCGTCAACATTAAGCTGCAGTACAACCCCGACCACTACGGCAAGTCCTCAGGCGACGAGTACGCCATGATCAAGGAACAGCTGGAAAAGTCGGGCCTGTTCAAGGTTGACCTCCAGTCCACCGAATGGGTCACCTATTCCAAGGCCCGGACGGCCGATGCCTACCCGGTCTACCAGCTCGGCTGGTTCCCGGACTATTCCGACGCCGACAACTACCTCACGCCGTTCTTCGTCCCCGGCAACTTCCTGAAGAACCACTACGAGAACTCCGCCGTCACCGAGCTGGTCACCAAGCAGCTCACCACTGTGGACAAGGCCGAACGCGAAAAGGTGCTGGGCGAGGCCCAGACAGCCGTCGCCAAGGACCTCTCCACGCTGCCGCTGCTGCAGGGCGCACAGCTCATGGTGGCGGGGGCAGACGTCAAGGGTGTGGACCAGACCCTGGACGCCTCATTCAAAACCCGCCTCGGAGTGATCTCGAAGTAGGGCTCCACCCCATCAGGTCCTGACCAGCCAGGAGGCGGGACGCCTTCCTGGCGTTCCGCCTTCCTGCTGGCCAGTGAACAGCCGATTCCGGGTTCGCAACGACCCGGAAACACAGAATCAGGCAGTAATGACAACTCTCATTGAGGCGCCGCCAAGCGACGCCGACGGCCTTTTGCCGACAAAGAAAAAGAAGTCCGGCGGGGGACTGGGCCAATACCTCCTGATCAGGTTCCTCCTGATCTTTCCCACGATCTTCATCCTGGTCACCATGGTGTTCTTCCTCATGCGGATCACCGGCGATCCCATCACGGCCGCACTGGGCGGCCGGCTGCCCCCGGACCAGCTGCAGGAACGGATCCACGCGGCCGGCTATGACCGCCCGCTTCCCGTGCAGTACTTCGAATACCTGGGCCAGCTTGTCACGGGCAATTTCGGCACCACGCTCTCCGACAACCGCAAAGTCACGGAGATGCTGACCACATACGGCTCGGCCACGCTTGAACTGACCATCAATGCGCTGATCGTCGCGCTGCTGGTCGGCATTCCGTTCGGGATGATCGCCGCGCACCGCCGCGACCACCTGCCCGACGCCGTGCTGCGCGTCTTCGCCATCCTCTGCTACGCCACTCCCGTGTTTTTCGCCGGCATGCTGCTAAAGCTGACCTTCGCCGTGTGGCTCGGCTGGCTGCCCGTGGCGGGCCGGGCCAAGACCTCCAGCGAACTTGCCCTCACCGGGCTGCAGGCGCCAACAGGGATTTATTGGCTCGATGCGCTCAGAAGCGGCAACACGGCCGCATTAGGCGACGTGATGGCGCATGCTGTCCTGCCCGCCCTTGCCCTGGGCCTGCTGACGGCCGGCATCTTCCTGCGGCTGGTACGCACCAACGTCATCGGCACCCTGGGCCGGGACTACATCGAGGCCGGACGCTCACGGGGCGTCAGCGAATTCCGGCTGGTCACCAAACACGCCTACAAGCCGGCCCTGATCCCCATCATCACCGTGATGGGACTGCAGATCGCCGTGATGCTGGGCGGCGCCGTGCTCACCGAGACCACGTTCGAGTGGAAGGGGCTGGGATTCCAGCTGGCCAATTACCTGACCGCCCGCGACTTCGTGGCGGTCCAGGGCATCGTGGTGCTCCTCGCCGTCATAGTCGCCGTCACCAACTTCATCGTGGACATCGTGGCCGCGCTGATCGATCCCCGTGTGAGGTACTGACATGAGCACTGCAACTCCGGTCGAAGCCACCGTGGACCGCAGGGCCCCGCTGTTCAAGCGGCTGCCCGTCATCTCCCACTTCAACAAGAGCGTCGGACTCCAGCGGGGGATGCTCGTCGCGGGCCTCGGCCTGACCGGCGTCTTCCTCCTGACCGCCATCTTCGCTCCGCTCCTCGCCCCGTACGGATTCGCGCAGCTCTCCGACGCCGACGGCAGCTTTCCCACGCAGCAGCCTCCCGGCGGAAAGCATCTGCTGGGTACCACCGTTGGAGGCTACGATGTCCTGTCCCGGGTCATCTGGGGCTCCCAGACCGCCATCCTCGTGATCGTGGTGGCGGTCGTCCTGTCCATCTTCGCCGGCGTCATCCTCGGCCTGGTGAGCGGATACCTCGGCGGCTGGCTCGACCGCATCCTCGTGGTGGTGGCGGACGCCATCTACGCGTTCCCGTCCCTGCTGGTGGCCATCGTCATGGCCATCGTCATCAGCGGCGGCGAGTCCAGCCTCTTCGGCGGCGTGCTCGCCGCGGCGATCTCCATCACCGTGGTGTTCATTCCGCAGTACTTCCGGGTCATCAGGGCGGAGACCATCAGGCTCAAGGCGGAACCCTTCGTCGAATCGGCGAAGGTTGTGGGCGCGTCCAGCATCCGCATCATGGGCAGGCATATCTACCGGAACGCCACCCGCACGCTGCCGCTGATCTTCACCCTGAATGCCTCCGAAGCGATCCTGACCCTCGCGGGCCTGGGCTTCCTGGGCTTCGGCATCGAGCCGTCATCCGCCGCCGAATGGGGTTTCGACCTGAACAAGGCCCTGGCGGACACCACGTCCGGCATCTGGTGGACCGGCGTGTTCCCGGGTCTGGCCATTGTCTGGACGGTGCTTGGCCTCACCCTGGTGGGCGAGAGCATCAATGACCTCAACGATCCACGCCTCCGCGGCCGCAAGCGCGCCGGTACGAAGGGCGGACCGGACTCGACCCTCGCGGCCCAGGCAGCCATTTCAGCAGATGTGAGAAGCTCATGACCATCAATATCGGATCTGTTTCTGACCGGCACGCGGCTGGCGCCGGACCGGTGCTGGACATCGACCATCTTAAGGTCACGTTCGCCACCGACGCCGGGGACGTCCACGCCGTCAAGGACGTGAGCCTTGAGGTGAAGGCCGGTGAAGTGCTCGCCATCGTCGGTGAATCGGGCTCCGGCAAGACTGTGACGGCCAAGACCATCCTGGGCCTGCTGCCGGAAACTGCCATCAGCTCCGGCGCGGTGCTGATCAACGGTAACAACGTCATCAGCGTCAGCCCCGGGAAGCTCCGCCAGATCCGGGGACGGGACGTGGCCATGGTCTTCCAGGAGCCGTCCACGGCTCTGAACCCCGTCTTCACCGTCGGCTGGCAGATCGCCGAAGGGATCCTCGCCCACACAGGCCGGGACAGCGGTAAGCGGGTCACGGCGAAGGAGGCGAAGGCCAGGGCCATCGAAGCCCTGCGCAAAGTCGGCATTCCGGACCCGGAAACGCGGGTCAACTACTACCCCCACCAGTTCTCCGGCGGACAAAAGCAGCGCGTGGTCATCGCCGCCGCGCTCGCCCTGAACCCGGGGCTGATTGTGGCGGACGAGCCCACCACCGCCCTGGACGTCACCGTGCAGGCGGAGATCCTGGAGCTCCTGCGGGATCTGCGGGACAAGTACGGGACATCCATCGTGCTGATCACACACAACATGGGAGTGGTGGCCGACCTTGCAGACCGCGTCGTGGTGATGTACCGGGGCGACGTCGTCGAGGAGGCCTCGGCGAAGACCCTCTTCGCCGAGCCGCAGCAGGAGTACACCCGCAAGCTGCTGGCCGCCGTGCCGCACCTTGGCCGGCATTCGGCGTCGGAGGGCATGACGGAACGGGCGCACCAGGGCGGCAAGGTCCTGGTGGAGGCGAAGGGCCTCACCATCGAATATCCCGGACGGCTGGGCAGTCCCGCCTTCAAGGCCGTGGACGGCGTCAGCTTCACCGTGTCCGAGGGGGAGGTGTTCGGACTCGTCGGCGAATCGGGGTCGGGCAAGACGACCATCGGCCGGGCCATCGCAGGCCTCAACCGGACCACCGGCGGAAGCCTGAACGTGCTCGGTTACGAGATGCTGAACTTCAAAGAACGGAGCTTCAAGCCGCTCCGGAAGGAGATCGGGTTCGTTTTCCAGGACCCGGCTGCGTCCTTCAACCCGCAGCTGACCATCGGCGACTGCGTCGCCGAACCCCTGGTCATCCACACCAGCCCGTCACCCGCACAGGCGCGCAAGCGCGTCGGTGAGCTGCTGGAGTCAGTCCAGCTGCCGGCGTCATACGCTGACCGTTTCCCGCATGAGCTCAGCGGCGGGCAGCGCCAGCGCGCTTCACTGGCGCGCGCCCTCATCCTGAACCCCAAACTGCTCATCGCAGATGAGCCGACGTCGGCACTGGACGTTTCGGTGCAGGCGAAAGTCCTGGAACTCTTCAAAGAAATCCAGCAGGAGTTCGGATTCGCCGCGCTCTTCATCAGCCATGACCTTGCCGTGGTGGACATGCTGTCGCACTGGGTCGGGGTGCTGTACAAGGGCAAGCTCGTGGAGCAGGGGATCGGCCACCAGGTCATGGGTGCCCCGCAACATGACTACACCAGGCGCCTCATCGCATCGCTGCCTGTCCCGGATCCCGCCGAGCAGGCCAAGCGCCGGGAGGACCACCGCGCCCTGCTGGGTATCTAGCCGCTGGGTATCCGGCGCACGCCGGACACCGCAAGGCAGCCACGCGTCCCCGTCCTCCGCCGAGGACGGGGACGCGTGGCTTTCGGATGGCTACCCGGAAACCACCTTGATATTGAACACGCTGTCTCCCTGCTTCAGGAAGATCCGCAGCCACAGCGGCAGCCACATCTCCAGGCCCCGTGCCGCCTCGAGCGCGCCCAGATCCCTGATGTGCTCCGGCCGCCAGCCGAATTCCCGCAGGAGTCCGGCCACCACGTCCTTGGCCTCCGCGTCATCCCCGGCCATGAACACATCGTGGTCCCCGCCCGCCAGCCGGTCCGGGGCCACCATGACATCGGCGCGCATGGTGTTCAGTGCCTTCACCACGCGGACAGTGGGAAACGCGCGCTGGATGGTCTCCGCCAGGCTGTCGGTGTTCGAGATGGACAGCGACGGCGGAAATCCCGCCGAATGGTCCAGCGGATTGGCCACATCGATCAACACCTTGCCGGCGAGGTTCCCCGTGCTGGCCGCGGCCAGCACATCAAGCGAAACTGTGCCGGGCGTCGCGTTGATGACCACCTCGGCCTCCGCCGCGGCGTCGAAGAAGGTCGCGGCCCTGGCCCGCGGCCCCGCTTCCGCCGCCCATCCCACGGCGGCTTCGTTGGTGGCGGTCCGTGACCCGAGAACGACGTCGTGCCCGGACTCCACGAGTTTGCCCGCCAAGGTCCTGCCCACCACTCCGGTACCAAGAACTGCGATCCTCATCTGCATCCTCCCTCATCGGTACGAGCGAACACTTACATTCTCTGCCACCATCCTTAACACGGGCAGAGAGTCCGGCGCTGCCCATAGACTGGAACCATGACCGAGCTAAACCATGATCTGCCTGACACCGACTCCTACAATCCCGCCGCCAGCTCACTGGCCGGGCATGTGGATCCTGCGGTGATGGCGGAACTGCTGTCAATCCGGTCGAGCATCGACAACATCGACGCAACCCTCGTCTACCTCCTTGCGGAGCGGTTCAAGGCGACGCAGAAAGTCGGCCTCCTCAAGGCTGCCCACCGCCTTCCGGCCGGGGACCCCGGACGCGAAACAGCCCAGATTGCCCGCCTCCGCCGGCTCGCCGAAGACGCGCAGCTTGACCCGGCGTTCGCGGAGAAGTTCCTGAACTTCATCATCGGCGAAGTGATCCGTCACCACGAGGCGATCGCCGAGGACCACAACGCCGCCGGCGGAACGGCCAACGGGACGGCCAGCCCCTCCGCGCCGCTCACCGCCTAAGCCGTGCTGGACGCAGACCCCCGGCCGCCGGCCCAGGTAACGGCAACTGCCCTGGGACCCTGGCCCGGCCAGGACCCCGTGGAAGCCACCCGCATCATCCGCGGCGAGCTCGGCAGCCCGCACCTGCCCTTCCTCGCTGAGCTGCCTGACCGCGGCGTCGGTGCCGACGCCATTGGCCGCACCTCGTCACTCCTGGTGGACCTGGCGGTGGACGTCCAGCCACACGGCTGGCGCATCGTTGACCGGCCCGGGCGGGACATGGTGCGCGCTAAGTCCGCCCTGTCCACGGACATCAACGTGCTGGCCGATATCGCCGGCGAAGAGGACCGCGCGGCCGACGAGTTCAAGGTCCAGCTTCGGGGCCCCCTCAGCCTTGCCGCCGGACTGCACCTTCACAACGGTGAACGTGCCCTGATCGACTACGGCGCCCGCCGCGACATCGCTGCTTCCCTCGCCGCCGGGGTAGGTGCCCATCTTGCCAAGGTGGCTGCTGCGGTGCCGGGGGCCAGGCTCGTGGTGCAGCTCGACGAACCGGACATCGCCTCGGTCCTCGCCGGAACCATTCCCACCTCCAGCGGCTACCGGACCCTGCGCTCCGTCGCCGGGCAGGAGGTCACTGAGCTCTGGCGCGTGGTGATTGATGCCCTCCGCGAGGCCGGCGCCGCCGAGGTCGCCATCGCGGTGCCCGAGATCGAGGCCCCGTTCGAAAGGATCCTCGCTGCGGGCGCTGACGCCATCGCCGTCCCCCTGCGGGCCCTGACCACCCGGCAGTGGGAACAGCTCGCGGAGGCAGTCGAGTCCGGCAAGCGGCTTTGGGCCGGGGCACTGCAGGCCGACGCGCCGGGCGGCATGCCGAAAACGTCCGAAGTCGTGGAATCCGTTAGGCGCCCGTGGCAGCAGCTCGGCCTTCCGCTGGCGGCGCTCGGAACGGTTCGCGTCACCCCGTCGGGCGGCCTTGAAAGCCTGTCACCTGCTGCCGCAACGGAGGTCCTCACCCGGCTGACCCAGGTTGCCGACGGCCTGAACCAGCTCGCGCTGGGCTAGGCCTGCGTACTTAGCTTCGTCGCTCCCAGCGGTCCGGCCTGGCATACGCCGGAAGGAAGCCCGCGGAAGAATTTCCGGCCGGATAGGGCTCCAGCCGGTAGTCGAAATGGCCCGCGTAAACCAGGACGAGGCCCAGCTGCGGCTGGATCACTTTCACCTGGATCCTGTGACGCCCCGTTTCCCCCGCGACCGGGTCCCACCACTGCTCCGCGTACGCTCTCGCGTCGAGGGACGCCGGCAGCGGCAACCGCAGCGGGCCAAGGAACAGGCGGGATACTTCGGACACTCCCCGCAGCCGGCCCCCAACCGTCACGCTGAGGTCCAGGTCCGTCACCAGCCGGCGGTACCGGCCCACATAGTCCACAAGGCGGGCCCGGTTGCCAGGGCCATGGGAACCGGCCCCGCCCGCCTCCACGCTCGTGGTGTCCTGGAAAATCCTGGTCCTGCCGGGGAAGAAGATCTCCCGCCGGGCCGTCAGGCTGGAACGGCCGAAGGGATCCAGATGCGCATGGTTTTCGATCCGGAACGGCACACCCTCACCGTACTCTGGAAAGAAGGCCTGCTCGCCGGCGGTCAGCCGCAGCAGCGGCCGCAGCCACCGTTGCCGGCAGCCCACCACCTCGAAAACGCCCTCGCCCACGCCAAAGGTGCCGGACCCCGGGGCAAGCGAAAAGTACTCCTGCAGTTCCGGCTGCAGCCTGTAGAAGTCCGCACCCAGGGCCTGGCGGTAGATCGGATCAGTCATCACAGCCTTCCCGCCGCCTTGAGCCGGATGTAGGCGTCGGCCAGTGCCGGCGGCAGCTGGTGCGGCTCCGCGTCCACCACTTCCACGCCGAGCTGGCGGAGCTGGACACTCACGGCTTCCCGCTCGAGCAGGGCGCGTTCCGCGGCCGCCGCACGGAACACCTGGGCCGCCGTCGTCCTGTCCTGGAGCATTTCGCCCAGCATCGGGTCGCGGACCGAGGCCACCACCACGACGTGCTGCTGGGCGAGGCGCGCCGCCATCGGAATGAGCCCTTCCTCCGGCGCGCCGCTGTCCAGCGACGTCAGCAGGACCACGAGGGAACGGTGCGCCGAGACAGCACGGACTTGGGCGGGCACCCGTGCCCAGTCCAGCTCGATGAGTTCGGCCTGCAGCGGCGCCACAGCCTGCACCAGCTGGCCCAGCAGGTTGCCTCCCGCCGTCGTGCCGGCCCGGGCGCGCATCCTGCGGTCGAAGGCGAAGAAATCGACGCGGTCACCGCCGCGTTCGGCCAGGACACCCAGGAGCAGTGCGGCCTCGATGCCGGTGTCCAGCCGGGGCTCGTCGGCCACACGCGCGGCGGCGGTCCGGGATGTGTCCAGCATGATCACCACGCGGCGGTCGCGCTCCGGCCGCCAGGTGCGGACGACGACGGCGGACCGCCTCGCCGTCGCCCGCCAGTCGATGGAGCGGACGTCATCGCCGCGGACATAGTCGCGCAGGGAGTCGAACTCGGTTCCGGCGCCGCGGATCTGCACTGCGGCCTTCCCGTCGAGCTCCCGCAGCCGTCGTAGCTTTGAGGGCAGGTGGCGCCGGGAATTGAAGGGCGGCAGGACCCGCAGCGATCCCGGTGCCTGCACCGTTTTCTGGCGGGCGGCCAGCCGAAGCGGCCCGAAGGAGCGGACGGTGATGTGGGGCGCCCGGATGTCACCGCGGCGGACGGGCCTGAGCCTGACGCTGACGCGGCGCCGTTCACCGGCGGGAACCTCGGCGGCCTGGACAGGGTTTTCAGCACCGGCGGATGGCTGCCAGGCGTCACGCACCGCGCCCCTGAGCCTGCGTGAGCCCCGGTTGTGCAGGGTCAGCACAGAGTCCGCCGAGCCCCCAAGCGTGACGTTGGCGGGCGCCGACCTTTCCACCGAGACCTGCTGCAGCCCCGCGGCCAGCAGCACATCCACCAGGACCAGGGCACCGAGGACGACGAGCACGGCAAGCACTGTCAGCCAGCGGGGAAACAGCAGCACCGGTGCCAGCCCGGCCGCCGCCAGAAGTACCAGCCGTCCGGAAATCGCCACGGGATCAGCGGGGGACCGGTACGGAGGCCAGGATGCTGCCCAGCACGTCGTCCACCTGGACACCATCCATCAGGGCTTCGGGCCGGAGCGCCACGCGGTGCCGCAGGCACGGCAGGGCCAGTGCCTTGACGTCATCCGGGGTGACGAATTTCCGTCCGGACAGCCAGGCCCAGGCCCGTGAGGTGTTCAGCAGCGCGGTGGCACCGCGCGGCGAGACGCCAAGCTGGAAGGACGGCGCCGCACGCGTGGCCCGGACCACGTCAACGATGTATCCCAGCACCTCGGGCGCCACTTCGACGGCGGCCACGGCCTGCCGTGCCCGTTCCAGCTCGTCGGCGCCAGCCACCGGACGGATGCCGGCCGCCGCGAGGTCCCGGGGGTCGAAGCCCGCGGCATGCCTGCGGACCACCTCGATTTCGGCGTTGCGGTCCGGCAGCGGCATGGTCAGCTTGAGGAGGAAGCGGTCCAGCTGGGCTTCGGGCAGCGGGTAGGTGCCCTCGTACTCCACGGGGTTTTGCGTGGCCGCCACGATGAACGGCACCGGCAGCCGGCGCGACACGCCGTCGACGGACACCTGCCGTTCCTCCATTGCTTCCAGCAGCGAGGCCTGGGTCTTGGGCGGCGTCCTGTTGATTTCGTCCGCCAGCAGCATGTTGGTGAAGACGGGGCCTTCACGGAAGCTGAACTCCGAATTGGCGGCGTCGTACACCAGAGACCCTGTCACGTCGCCGGGCATGAGGTCCGGGGTGAACTGCACGCGCTTGGTGTCCAGGCTCAGGGCAGCGGACAGGGCGCGGACCAGCAGCGTCTTGGCCACACCCGGCACGCCTTCCAGCAGCACATGTCCGCGCGACAAGAGGGCTATCAGCATGCCGGTGACCGTCGAATCCTGGCCCACAACTGCCTTGGCCACCTCATGCCGGACATCCAGCAGGGCCTGCCGGACAGGATCCGGGGAATGGTCTGGAGTACGCGGAGCGGCCATGGTGCCCACCGGCGCCTCGCCGTAGGTGCCCTGCTGGTGGCCGTTTGGCAGCTGGCTCATCTGGCCTTTACCTCTTTCTCGAGTCGGACAAGGTCCTGGGCCCAGCGGACAAGCTGGGCCTCGGTTGCGGGACGGTGTTGCAGGATCTGCAGTAATTCTGCGGGGCTGCGGTCCAGATGCCGGGCCGCGGCGGCCGCCACATCTGAGCCGGACAGGTCGGCGAACCCGGCCGCTGTTCCCACCCGGAGGGCCGAGGCAAGCCGGACGATGGTGCCTGCCCTGAGGGTGTCCGCCGCCCGGGCGACGTCGTGGGCCTCGTGGTACAGGCGGGCCCTGCCCTCGGCCGTTTCCGTGGACTTCACCACCACAGGCAGCGGTTCAAAGACCAGCGGGCCCAGGCGGCGCCCGCGCCACAGCACGGCAAACAGGGCCACCACAATGAGCCACGGGGCCACAAACGCCGACCACGCGGGTGCAAGTTCGGCAAGGGTCTTCGGTGCTGGGTTGCTTCCGAGGTCCCCGGGACCCGGCAGGTACCAGACGAGGTGTGCCTGGCTTCCCAGGGTCCGCAAGGTGAGTGCGGCGTTGCCGTTGGCGGCCAGGAACCGGTTGCTGATCACGGCCGTGCTGCCCATCACCACGAGCTTCCCGTTTTCTGCCGCGGCGTAAAGGCCCCGTCCGCTGCCCCCGGCGCCGTAGCACACGGTGCCGCCGGTGTAGAGGAAGCCGCCGTCAGCGCTGATATCGCCGGCGGCCTGGGCATCGGCAACGGCGCATCCGGGCTGCAGGGACTGCTCAGATCCCGGAACCACCCCGGCCTGCCGGACGGTGCTGCCAAGGCCGGTCAGCGCGGCCAGGCGCGGCGACACCATCACCAGCCGGTCTGTCTCTGCGAGCAGCCGGCGGAGCCTTTCGGGGGCAAGGAACCCGCGGCGGTCATAGACCAGGACTGTCGAGCCGGACCCGCTGCCCGCGGCCGCGCGCGCTGCTGCCACCGTTTCCTCGAACGACGCCGTCTGGTCGACACTGACGCCCTGTCCAGCCAGGATCTGGGCTGCTGCCCTGGCACCCTCCGGACCCGGGTTGCGGATGGACAGTTCCTGGCTGTCGGCCCGCTGCGTCGACTGGAGTATGAGGATGACCGCAAGGGCGAGGGCCATGGCAACGCCAAAGAGCACTGCCGCCCGGTGCCTGCGGATCCAGCCAGTTCTCCTGCGCCGGGCCGCGACCGGGACGCCACCCGTGGGCGTCACCGGGGCACCGCCAGTCCGCCGGGGGAGGCTTCTGCGTAGGAGGGCGTGAGCCTCTCCAGTGCCGAGTCGAGCTCAACCATCGCGGCGTAGTCGGCTGCCACGGCGTTTCCGCTGCCGTAGCGGACGGCGTCGAACATGCGGGCAGCGGCGTCGAGTTTGTCGCTGGCCGCCGGGAACGCGCGCGTAAGCTGTGCGGCAGCCTCGTCGGCTGTCCGGCCGGGTTTGGGGTCCAGGACGGCCCGGTCCTCGGCAGAACTCACCAGTGCGCGGAACTGCTCGACGACGGCGGCCGCCCAGTCGCCGCTGTTGGCTGCGGTTTTTGCGCGCTCGCGGTAGTCGGCTGCCGTGGCGGCAGTCTCGGCGTCGAAGACTTCCTTGGGTGCGCGGCGACGGGCATTCAGCCGGGGCCGCGCCAGGATGATGGCGACGCCTATCAGGATGGCGATGCCCAGGCCGATGAAGGGCGCGACCGGAGGTCCATCGGCCGCGGACTGGCCATCGGTCATGGACTGCAGCCAGTCGAGGAACTGCTGCCAGATGGTTTCCAGCCAGCCGGGTGCCGCGTCCCGGTACTCGCGTTTGGAGAGCTCCTCCGTCGCCCAGCGCCGCGCTTCTTCCCGGTCAGGCTGTACCGGCGGTTCCAGGGTTCGCTGCAGCAGCACCGTGACGTGCTGCATTACCGCGAAGTGGCCGACGGCGATCATCCCGGCATCGTTGGCGGGCCCGGCGGCGGCGGCCAGCCTGCTGAATTTCCGTAAGGCCCCTCGTGCCGGGGCCCGGGCTGATATGGGCCCTGTTGGTAAGTCCCAGGTTGTTGGTAGGGCCAAGGCTGGATGGGGCCCGTGCTGTTCCGGCCCGTGCTGTTCCGGCCTCCGCTGTAGACGGGAACGCCCCGGCCCGGGATGCCGCCGTCGTCGTTTCCGGCTTCCAGCAGCCGGAGCAGGGCGATATCCAGTCCGTCGTTGCGCATCCGCAAATCCATGTAAAGCAGGGCCATGACCGACGTCTGGAAGGCGAACGCCACCGCACCGACGGCGGCGGAAACGACCGCCGCGGCCACCCCGGCCACCACCTGCAGGGTGGCCGTCTGGCCGGCAGGGTCCTGGGGGCCTGCGACGGTTGTGAGCAGGCCGGAGAGCAAGGTGACCGGGATAAGGACGATCTGGCCGATGATGCCCACGAGCAGGGACACGACAAGGACGATGCCGAGGACACGCCACCAGCTTCCCCGGGTGACGGCCCAGGAGCGCCGGATGCCCTCCAGTGCTCCCACGTCCTCCACGACGATGACCGCGGGCGCGACTGTCAACTTGATGGAAACCCAGATCACAGCGGCAATGAAGGTCAGAAACAGTGGAAGCACGATGAGCAGCGACCCTGTGCCCATCGAATTGGCCAGCAGAGCGGTGGCCAGGGCGATGAGGGCCGCCGCCAGCAGCACAGCTGCCACCTCGATCCCGGCCAGCCGGACCAGCGTCCACGCCCGGCCGCGTGCCAGCAGCCACATCTGCCGGAACCCGGTGTGCCGGTTGAGGATGGCCCGGGCGACGGGGACCACCATGGCCCCCTGCATCACCACGGAGATGAAGACGGACACCAGGCCGAAGAGCATGAACCCGCCCGCTACGCCCGCGAAGAGACCGGTGATCTCGGAAGTGCTGAGGTTCGCCAGCCAGGCCTCCGCGGAAGCACCGGAGGCCGGCGTGATCATCGGGACAACGGCGGTGATTACAGCGCCCAGCGCCTGAGCCAGCAGGCCTGCACCGAGCATCGCCTTGGGGTTCCGCCGGACCGTCTGGAAGGCCCCGTCCATGATTTCGCCAAACATCAGCGGCCGCAGCGGCACCACGCCGGGTTTCGGCGGGGCCGCGTACATGGGATAAGGCACGGCTGGGTTCGGCCCTGCGCCCCACTCGGGCGGAGGCCCGTAGGGCTGGTGGGCGCCGGGCTGGTAAGGCTCGTTCGGGTACGGTCCAGACCGGTAGGTCCCGGGCTGCGGGCTGCCCCACTGCGGGGGTGCGCCCCAGGACTGCTGCTGCGGTGATGCCCAGGGGTTACGGGGCGGGGAGGTGTTTTCGGTGGAGGAGGGTTCCGACGGGCGGTATTCAGGCGGTCTTTGTCCGGACGGCGGGTGCTGCGGATCCTGATCTGAC
The DNA here is from genome assembly GCF_040546765.1 of Arthrobacter sp. OAP107. Lineage (NCBI taxonomy): Bacteria > Bacillati > Actinomycetota > Actinomycetes > Micrococcales > Micrococcaceae > Arthrobacter > Arthrobacter sp. OAP107. The sequence continues at coordinate 1,444,299 of NZ_JBEPOK010000001.1, forward strand.
AACCTGTTCCTCCCCAAGGTGCGCACCGGCCAACGGCCAGGCACCTCCAGCCTATAGTTCCGCCGTCGGGCATCCTAGCTTCCGGGCCGGTTGGCGCCCGCGCGCACCCCTGGGCCGCGTGTCAGGCGCCGTGGCACGCCCCGCCGAAAACTCCATCAATAAGACAAAGCAAGGGCAATAAGGGAATATATAACTATGAAGGCACGCATTCTGGTGGTTGATGATGACGAGGCACTCGCAGAAATGATCGGCATTGTCCTGCGCAACGACGGCTTTGAGCCCGTCTTCTGCGCGGACGGCGGACAGGCTCTGGACGTGTTTCGCTCGTCAAAGCCGGATCTCGTGCTCCTCGACCTGATGCTGCCGGGAACTGACGGCATCGAGGTGTGCCGGCAGATCCGCTCCGAGTCGGACGTGCCGATCGTCATGCTGACCGCCAAGTCGGACACCTCCGACGTCGTCAGGGGACTGGAATCCGGTGCCGACGACTACGTGCCCAAACCCTTCAAACCGGCGGAACTCGTTGCCCGGGTAAGGGCGCGCCTGCGCCCCGGTGACCAGAAGGCGCCCGAAACGCTGCGCATCGCAGACGTCACCATCGACGTTGCCGGCCACCTCGTGAGCCGCGGCGACGAGCGGATTTCGCTGACCCCGCTCGAGTTCGATCTCCTGGTGGCCCTGGCGCGCAAGCCCTGGCAGGTTTTCACCCGTGAGCTGCTCCTGGAGCAGGTCTGGGGTTACCGCCACGCGGCTGACACCCGGCTGGTCAATGTCCATGTCCAGCGCCTGCGGTCCAAGATTGAACGTGATCCGGAAGCCCCGGAAGTTGTATTGACGGTTCGTGGTGTCGGCTACAAAGCAGGGTCCTGAACCGCAGGGCCAGAATCCCCCTGAGACGCCCGCGGGATCCGGTTCCGAAACCCACGGCAGCGCTCCCGTGGCGGAGCGTGCCCGGGATGGTTCACGCAAAGCCGGCTCCCATCCGGTCCCGGAGCACACCGACGCCTTTGGTGCCGGGCTCGCCAGGCTGCCATCGCAGGCCCGTATCTGGCGCCGCCGCGCCCTGATCGTGGTGCTGCGCGTCGCGCGCCTGGTGCGTACCGGCGTCGACCGGATATTCCCCGGTATCCGGTTTTTGCTGCATTCCCTCCAGCGGCGGTGGCGCCGATCGTTGCAGTTCCGCACGGTCCTGACCACCCTGCTGCTGTCCATCAGTTCGTTCGCGATCGTCGGCGCCTACCTGTCCAACCAGATCGCCAACAACCTGTTCCAGGAACGGCTGACGCAGGCGGAGTCCGAGACCCGCTACAACGTCAAGCAGGTGCAGGACACGTTCGACGGCGCCCAGGTCACCGACCAGTCCAGCGTGATCACCCTCGTTTACGACACCCTGAACGCGGTGGAGGGCAAGGGCTCGGTGATCCAGCGCCGTTACGTGTTTGAGGCGATGCCCGAGCAGACCAAGCCCCGCAACCGGTGGGTGGAGTCGCGCGCCTCCGACCAACTGACCATCAGCGTCATCCCCCCGGACCTCCGCAAAGCCGTCCAGGATTCCGGCAAGGAACAGTTCTGGGCTTCCACCGAATTCCCGGTCGGGACCGAAGACCGGCCGGGGATCGCCGTCGGCAATAAGGTGACCTTCAACGGCACCGTCTACGAGCTCTACCTGATCTACGACCTCAACACCGCGCAGCAGACCCTGAACGAAATCCAGAACGTCCTCTGGGCCGGCGGCGCTGCGCTGATCCTCATGATTGGCGCGATCGCTTGGTACGTCACCCGCAACGTGGTGAGCCCTGTCAGCCATGCTGCCGTGGTGTCGGAAAAGCTGGCGGCTGGCCAGCTGCAGGAACGCATGGTGGTCAAAGGGGAGGACGAGGTGGCCCGTCTGGGGGCGTCCTTCAACCATATGGCCGCGAGCCTGCAGGAGCAGATTACGCAGCTGGCCACGCTATCCCAGATGCAGCAGCGCTTCGTTTCCGACGTCTCCCACGAGCTCCGCACGCCGCTGACCACCGTCCGCATGGCTGCCGAGGTGCTCTACGACGCCCGCGACGATTTCGACCCCATCAACAAGAGGTCGGCCGAACTGCTCTATAACCAGGTGGAGCGGTTCCAGTCATTGCTGGCGGACCTGCTGGAAATTTCCAGGTTCGACGCCGGTGTTGCCATGCTCGACGCCGAGGCAACGGACATCGTCCAGCTCATCTCGCATGTGATGGAGGGCGCGGCACCTGTCGCCGAAGAGTACGGTTCGAAGATGACGCTGAATGCGCCGGAGGGCAGCGTTGTGGTGGAAATGGACTCCCGTCGCATCGACCGGATCCTTCGGAACCTGATCCTGAACGCCCTCGAACACGGCGAAGGCCAACCCGTCAATATCTCCGTGGCCTCGAACGCGGACGCCGTCGCCGTCACCGTTCGGGACCACGGAATCGGCATGAGTCCGGCCGAGGCGGCACGGGTCTTCGACCGCTTCTGGCGCGCCGACCCCGCCCGGGCCCGCACCACCGGAGGCAGCGGCCTGGGCCTGTCCATTGCCACCGAAGACACCAAACTGCACAACGGCTGGCTGCAGGCCTGGGGGAACACCGGCGTCGGCTCCAGCTTCCGGCTGACCCTTCCGCTCAAGCAGGGCGGGACGATCACAAAGTCACCGCTGCCGCTCGATCCTGCAGACGTGGGTCTGGGGATGCCCGGCGACCACAGCGTCCTTGTCCTCGGGCCGGGCGCCACGTCGGTGCCCGAGGACTCCGCCGCTGGAGATTCCGTGCCCGATGGCTCTGCGGCCAGGGACTCCGCCGGTGGCCTTGCGCCTGCCGGGGAAGATCCTGCAGTGGCCCTCCGGCCGGGAACACCGGAGGCAGCGCGCACGGGAGAACGTTCGTGAGCCGGGTGCGCCCGGCGGCCCGCGGGCTCGCCGCGGGCTTGCTGGCCGTCCTACTGCTGTTCCTGGCGTCCTGCGCCCAGATCCCGCGGTCCGGCCCCGTCGGAAAGAGCACGGACGAAAGCGCCGGAAATCCGAATGCGCCGGTCTTCTTTCCGGTCGCCCCGCGCACCGGGTCCAGTCCCGAGGCGGTCATTGAGGACTTCTACCTGGCAGGCAGCGGGTATGAGGACGACTACGCCGTGGCGCGTCAGTACCTCACGCAGGCGTCCTCGGTGGCCTGGAAGCCTGACCAGCGGACGCTGGTGTTCCGCTCCGAGCGGGTGGTGAAGACCGGCGTCGAGGGCGTCTACAACTACGAACTGGATGTCGCGTACTCTGTGGATTCCGACGGCGTGGCCACCCAGATGCCGGCGGGAACCAAGGAAAACATCCCCGTGATGCTGGTGCAGGTTGACGGCGAATGGCGCATCTCCAAGATCCCCGACGGCACAGCCATTCCCGAAGAGACCTTCAAGGTCATCTACGGCGCCTACCCCATCTACTTCTACGACCCCAGCTTCACGTATGCCGTCCCGGATGTCCGCTGGTTCATTAAGAAGAAGACAGTTAAGGCCATGACGAGCGCCCTGCTCGCCGGGCCCGCCCCGTACCTGAAGGGCGCCGTCGTCAGTGCCTTCCCGTCGGGAATGAAGCTTGCCAGGGAGTCGGTGCCCGTTGTGTCGGGCGCCGCCCAGGTGGACCTGTCGGCCAAGGAGCTGACTGACGCCTCCACCGAAGACAGGCTCAGGATGCAGACCCAGCTGGCCCTCACATTCCGCAGCCAGCCGGACGTTATTAACGTGGAGCTGCGGGCGAACCAGGACCTCGTCCGGGTGGAGGACAACGGCTCGGTGCTGCCGCCGGTCCAGAACAGAAATGTGCCCGCGCGCCAGATCGCAGTCAGCAACAATGAGCTGGTCCGGTACGAGAACAACCGGGTGTCACCGCTGCCCGACATGCAGCCGGTGGCGGGGCTGAAACCACGCTCGCCTGCCGAGTCGCCCGTCTCGCAGACGGTGGCCTTTTTGAACAGCAGCCGCAGCACCCTCTATTCGATGGTGCCCGGCCAGCCTGCGCGCGCCCTCACCACCCGCAGCACGCTGACGCACCCGTCGTTCAGCCTGAACGACTGGCTGTGGACCGCGGGGCCCGGGGCGCAGGGCATCACGGAGCTGGCTGCCTTCCGTCCCACGGGAATCGCGCAAGGGGCGGCGGTTCCTTCCGTAACGCTGACGCCGTCCTGGCTGGCCGGCCGCACGGTCAAGGACTTCCGGGTGTCCCGGGAGGGTGTCCGGGCACTGGTGATCTCCGAACAGAACGGCACAACACGGGTGCAGGTGGCCGGGATCATCCGCGGTGCTGACGGCACTCCCAAGGAACTGACGGCGCCCATCACACTGCAGGCCAGCGGCAACCCGGACCAGGGAGTGTGGGTGAACGACACCACGGCGGTGGTCATGAAGGGGGACGGCACGGCGAACGTCACTCCCGAACTGCTGTCCCTCACCTCGTCCCAGCCGCAGAAACTTGCGCCGTGGCCGGGGCTGGTTGCCCTCAGTGCCGGCAACGGCCCCGAGGAGATCTACGCCCAGTCCAGGGACGGCGTCTTCCAGCGGCTCGGCAATGGCTGGTCGGCGCAGCTCAGGGGACCCACGGACCCGTCATTCCCCGGCTAACACTAACTCCGTTGTTCCTGCCTTCGGCGTTTCCCGCGTGGGCGTTTCGTGGGCCGCGTTTTCCACATAGAGGACACTCGCTCTTTTGCAGGCCGGTTCCAGCGCCGCAGTCTTGAACCGTGGGAAGCCACCGGACGGGAGAGGGGCAGAGGGCTTCGGCAGATCCAGATCTCCAGCCCCAGCCGCTGTGGCATGCCCGCCACCGCGCGGATCACCGGCAGCGCGTGCTTCGTGCCTGGGACCTGGTGGCGGGGGCGGCCACGGATGTTATGGCCCTCGCGCTGCCGGTGGAATGCGTCTGCTGCGGCAAGGAGGACCTGGCGCTGTGTGCCGGGTGCGAGCGCAGGCTCCGGATGCTCACCCGCCGTCCCTTCCGGGCGGAGACAGGGGCGCCTGCGCTGATGGATACCGACGGATCGCTGATCCTGCCTGTGGTTGCGGCGGGCATCTACCGTGAGGAGCTCTCTCAATCCATTCTGGCCTTCAAGCGCCACGGCCAGGGCCAGTTGCGGCAGGTGCTGTCGAAGGTCCTCGCCAACACGCTGGGGGTGGCATATGCGGGAACGGACGGCATGGTCCTCGTTCCGGTCCCGACCAGCGGCAGCGCGTACCGGAAACGTGGTTTCAGCCCCGTTCACCTGCTGCTGGCCGGCGCAGTGCGTGGCTGCAACGGCCGCCGCCTGGAATGCAATGATGCCCTGCGCAAGGTTCGCAAGCCCGAAGCCGGAGCCGGCCTGACCGGAGGGCAAAAGGGGCTCGGCAGGGGAGACAGGTCCCGACGGGTCCGCGGTTCCATGCGCACCGCGCGGGGAGCACCTGGACGCTCGCTGCGGGGGAGGCAGTGCATCCTCATCGACGACGTCCTGACCACCGGCGCCACCCTGGCGGAAGCTGCCCGGGCCATCCACGAAGCCGGCGGAATTGTCCGCGGCGCGGTGGTCCTTGCCGCCACCCGCGCCCCCGATGCGGCAGCCGCCCCGGCGCGGTCGCGGCATCCTGTGGAGTGGCTGGGGGATAGCTGAGACATAGAAAAAAATAAACTGCGAAAGGATGAATAACTGGTTGCTATGAACTAACGTCGGATATGGGTACCAAGATCAGTTGTACCTTTCGATAGCGGCTCGGAAAGGGGCTCGACTGTCAATCAGATCGTCCCCCGGAAGCGCCGCCGTCGTGTCACCGAAGTCATTTGGAGGGCACCATGGAGTTCATGATCAGCGGACGGAATCTGACGGTCTCGGACCGCTTCCGCGAATACGCCGGCGAGAAGATCTCAAAGATCGAATCGCTTGGGGACAAGGTCCAGCGGGTCGACGCGAAGGTTTCAAAGGAAACAAATGCGCGGCAGACCGGTGACCAGCTCACGGTTGAAGTGACAGTCCTGGGCCGCGGCCCCGTGATCCGTGCCGAAGCAAGCGCCGCAGATAAGTTCGCCGCGTTCGACCTCGCCTACAACAAGCTGCTTGAGCGGCTGCGCAGGGCCAAAGACCGCAAGAAGGTCCACCACGGGCGGCACACGCCCAAGGCAGTACGCGAGGCAACTGCAACCCTGGAGCCCGCAAGCTCCAACCAGCCGATCTACGTCGAAGCGAGCAATAACACCCAGGCCGCTCCGGAACCGGCTGAGAAATCGCCGTACGACGTCGACAACGACATCCCTGCCGGCGACTCGCCGGTACTGATTCGGCGCAAAGTGTTCCCGGCCGCGTCCCTCACCCTTGACGACGCCGTGGACAACATGGAACTTATCGGTCACGACTTTTACCTTTTTGTGGACAAGGCCACGAACGCCCCATCGGTTGTGTACCGTCGCCGCGGCTGGACATACGGGGTTATCACCCTCGACCATTACTGCGAACCCGGCGAGAACACGCACGAGGAGAAAATCCTTGCGTACCGCTCGGATGATGCAGCCGCAACTGCATAAGATGGAGCCCAGACAACGAAAGGGCTGACATGGGTGCATCGCTGAGCCTCTCGCAGGCACGGCGGATCGCACTGGCAGCCCAGGGACTGGACAAAGGACGGCCCGCCGGCCCCGTGACCTCACGGGCGGTGGGCCGGACCTTTGCCCGGATCCAACTCGTACAGATCGATTCCGTCAACGTCCTGGCCCGCAGCCACTTCCTCCCGTTCTTTTCCAGGCTCGGCGCCTACGACCGCTCCATCCTCCAGCAAATGGCCGGCAGGCACCCGCGGCGCATGATGGAGTACTGGGCCCACGAAGCCAGCTACATCCGCCCGGAACATTTCCCCGACCTGGTGGTGTGGCAGAACCGGAAGTGGGTTGGGGCAGCGGCAATGGACCCCGGGCTGCGTTCCGGTGTGACGGGCAGGGTGCTTGAGGCGCTCGCCGACGGCAAGCCGATGACCGCCGCCGAACTCACCGCCAGGCTCGGGCATGTTGAAGACCGCAAGCACGTCAACTGGGGCTGGAACTGGAACGCCGTCAAACGGGTCCTCGAGCACCTGTTCGAAGAGGGTGTCGTCTCGTCGGCGTCAAGGACTGACCAGTTCGAGCGGCAGTACGCCCTCACCCGCCAGGTGTTGCCCGGGCATGACCTCGACGCGGTACCGGATCCGTCGGATGCCATGGACCGGCTCATCGACGCGGCGGCCCGGGCCCACGGGATCGGGACGGTGCGGTGTTTTGCCGACTACTTCAGGACTCCGGTGAAGGCAGCCGCGGCCTCGGTGCAGCGGCTGGTTGACGCCGGACGGCTCGAGCCTGTGACCGTGGCAGGCTGGGACCGGAACGTGTACCGCCACGCCGAGGCACGGCTGCCGCGCCAGGCAACCGGCCGGGCCCTGCTCAGCCCGTTCGATTCGCTGGTGTTTGAGCGGCGCAGGCTTGAAGAACTCTTCGGATTCCATTACCGGATCGAGATTTACACCCCCGTGGCCAAGCGCCGCTTTGGCTACTACGTGCTTCCGTTCCTGCTCCGCGACCGCATCGTGGCCAGGGTGGACCTGAAGACAGACCGGGCCGCGGGCCTGCTGCTTGCCAAGGCGTGCTTCGGTGAGCCGGATGCTCCGGCGGACACCGCCGTCGAACTCGCCGCCGAACTGGAGCTGATGGCAGATTGGCTGGGACTGGACGGCGTAGCCGTCTCACCGGTGGGGGACCTTGCGCCCGCGGTTGCGGCTGCCGGCAACGGCTATCCGCTGTGAGGGAACAGGGACAACGTGCCATGCGTCTCTCCCGTAGACTAAATCACGCCAGAATTCGGCGGCATGAGACTGGGAGCAACTTCACGTGGCATCACTAATCGAAAAAATTCTCCGCACAGGTGACAAGAAGCTCCTGAGGCAACTGCGGAACTATGCTGATTCCATTAACGCCCTTGAAGACTCGTTCCAGACCTTCACGGATGCGGAACTGCGTGAAGAAACAGACCGGCTCCGCACCCGCCACCAGGACGGCGAGAAGCTCGAGGACCTGCTGCCGGAAGCCTTCGCCGCCGTGCGCGAGGCGTCTTCGCGCACACTCGGCATGCGGCACTTCGATGTCCAGCTCATGGGTGGCGCTGCCCTGCACCTGGGCAACATCGCTGAAATGAAGACCGGTGAAGGCAAGACTCTGGTGGCCACTGCTCCGGCCTACCTCAACGCCCTCACCGGAAATGGCGTCCACGTTGTCACCGTGAACGACTACCTGGCCGAATACCAGTCCGAGCTTATGGGCCGCGTTTACCGCTTCCTGGGGCTCACCAGCGGCTGCATCCTGGCCAACCAGGACCCGTCTGTGCGCCGCGAGCAATACGCTGCCGATATCACCTACGGCACCAACAACGAATTCGGCTTCGACTACCTCCGCGACAACATGGCCTGGGACAAGTCCGAGCTGGTGCAGCGCGGCCACAACTTTGCGATCGTCGATGAAGTGGACTCGATCCTCATCGACGAAGCCCGCACACCGCTGATCATCTCCGGCCCGGCCCAGGGTGACACCAACCGGTGGTACAGCGAGTTCGCCAAGGTGGTCTTGCGGCTGCAGCCGGAGAAGGACTACGAAGTCGACGAGAAGAAGCGCACCGTCGGCGTACTCGAGGGCGGCATCGAAAAGGTTGAGGACTACCTCGGCATCCAGAACCTCTACGAATCCGCCAACACGCCGCTGATCGGCTTCCTCAACAACGCCATCAAGGCCAAGGAGCTGTTCAAGCGGGACAAGGACTACGTCATCCTCGACGGCGAGGTCCTCATCGTTGACGAGCACACCGGCCGTATCCTGGCCGGCCGCCGCTACAACGAAGGCATGCACCAGGCGATCGAAGCCAAAGAAGGCGTCGAGATCAAAGCTGAAAACCAGACCCTCGCCACGGTGACGCTGCAGAACTACTTCCGCATGTACGACAAGCTCTCCGGCATGACCGGCACGGCCGAGACCGAAGCCGCCGAATTCATGAGCACGTACAAGCTCGGCGTAGTGGCCATCCCCACGAACCGCGACATGCAGCGGATCGACCAGTCCGACCTCGTGTACAAAAACGAGGTCGTGAAGTTCGAGGCCGTGGTCCGGGATATCGCCGAACGCCACGAGGCCGGCCAGCCGGTCCTGGTGGGCACCACGAGCGTCGAAAAGAGCGAGTACCTCTCCCGCCTGCTGGCGAAGGAGGGCATCCGGCACGAGGTCCTGAACGCCAAGAACCACGCCCGTGAAGCAGCCATCGTTGCCCAGGCCGGACGCAAGGGCGCCGTCACAGTCGCCACCAACATGGCCGGCCGCGGTACCGACATCATGCTGGGCGGCAACGCCGAGTTCACCGCCATCGCCGAACTGGCGCAGCGCGGACTTGACCCGGAGGAAAACTCGGACGAGTACGAGGCCGCCTGGCCCGGGGCGCTGGAAGCTGCCAAAAAGGCTGTCAAGGACGAGCACGAGGAAGTACTGGGCCTGGGCGGCCTGTACGTGCTGGGAACGGAACGCCACGAATCCCGCCGCATCGACAACCAGCTCCGCGGCCGCTCCGGCCGCCAGGGCGACCCCGGCGAGTCCCGGTTCTACCTTTCGCTGACCGATGACCTCATGCGGCTGTTCAACTCGGGTGCGGCGGAGCGGCTGATGAACAGCTCCGTGCCCGACGACGTGGCGCTCGAATCCAAGCTGGTCTCGCGTGCCATTGCCTCGGCCCAGGGACAGGTCGAAGGCCGCAACGCCGAGCAGCGGAAGAACGTGCTGAAGTACGACGACGTCCTCAACCGCCAGCGCGAAGCCATCTACGGCGACCGGCGCCGGATCCTGGAAGGCGACGACCTTCACGAAAAGGTGCAGTTCTTCCTGGAAGACACCATCAACGCACTCATCGACGAAGCCACCGCCGAAGGCAACGGCGACGACTGGGACTTCGACCAGCTCTGGACCAACCTTAAAACGCTGTACCCCGTCACAGTGACGCCGCACGATGTCATCGACGAGGCAGGCGGCAAGTCGCGCATCACCGTGGAGTTCCTGAAGGAAGAAATCATGTCTGACGCCAAGCTGGTGTACCAGGCACGGGAGGAAGCCATCGGCTCCGAGAGCATGCGCGAGCTCGAGCGGCGTGTTGTGCTCTCCGTCATCGGGCGGAAGTGGCAGGAGCACCTCTACGAGATGGACTACCTGAAGGAAGGCATCGGCCTGCGCGCCATGGCCCAGCGTGACCCGCTGGTGGAGTACCAGCGTGAAGGTTTCACCATGTTCCAGTCCATGATGGAAGCCATCCGGGAGGAGAGCGTCGGTTTCCTCTTCAACCTCGAAGTGGAAGTCACCCCGGCGGAGGACGTCGTGGTGGCTGATGCCGCCGGCGGCCACACCGAACACCACGAGCCGCAAATCCGGGCCGCCGGTCTGGAAGCGCCGGAAAAGCCCGCCCAGCTCCAGTACACGGCGCCCCGGGAGGACGGCGGAGCCGAGACCCGGATCGAAAGCGGAGCCGCGGGCCGTTCTGGCAACCCGGCCAAGGCCGCATCGCAGGACCGGCGTGACAAGAAGAAAAAGCGCTAGCCAGCGGATATGACTGGAAGGGACCGGAGCTTGCTTCCGGTCCTTTCCTGTTTTCCCGTCAGCCGATCTCCAGGGCCGTGACACCGCCACACGTTCTTGCTGCGTTCCAGCCGGACGGCGACTGCCCGGACCCGCAGTTCATCAATCACCACCGCGCTGGCTTCGTAAACGTCAGGCGTCACACTGCACGCCCGGACCGAGCGGACCGACGCGTTGCGGTGGAGCAGCCCCATCTTCCGGGGAGCCCGGGCAGCCATCCGCCGGGTCAGGGTCGCCCGGTGCTGGAGCACGGTGAGGCAGCGCTGGTCCAGCCGCCGTGCCAGCTGGTGGATGGGCCTCGTTCCCGCCAGGACTTCAATGGCGGCCTGGACTGTGGCCCTGGTGATGGCGCAGATCTCGCGCGCCTCGTCGCCAGGGGAGGGAACAACCGCAAGCCGCGTTTCGTCAGTCACGGTTTGCTTGGGGCGGACGTGCGCCGGGCAAGTTTGCTCTGCGGGCACGGGGGCAGCCGCCGTCCGTTCCGGCGCGGCCGGGACGGACTCAAGAACGGCGCTTCCTGCACGCCGCATCGGAGTTAGTGCAGTCATGATCGGTCCTTTTGATGGGGCTGGCTTGGGACGGCCGTGCAAGGACGCGGCCGCGGATGTCGGTGGCGTGGAAGGAACGGGTGCCGGCGCCGCTTACGGCGGTGGCGGCGGGCTGAGGAGCTGGCCCGGGAGAAGGGAGTTGGGATCGGCACCGATGATGTTTTTGTTGACCTGATACCAGAGTGGCCAGCGGGCTGCTATTTCTACCTCGGAAGCACCGGGCCCCAGTTCGCGTGCGGCGATGGTCCACAATGATTCGCCGGCACGTACGGGAATCTCACTGCGGGTACTTGCCGGCCCAGCCGTTGCCCGCGCGGGCAATGAGCTGACGACGCCGGGCTGCACCATCGGGACGCGCGGCATCCACTGGGGCTGGAGTTCGCCGGAGTCTGCGGAATGGCCGGCGGGCAGGTCCGGCCCCGGCTCTGCCAGGGGTGCCCACGCTGCGGAGACGGACGATCCGCTGCTCGAGGCATGGGCTGCAGCCGGCAATTCATCCGCTTGGGCAAGCGGTGCGCCGAGGAGCTGCACCCCCACGGCGGCCAGCGCCAGCCGGCGCATGAAGACAGGGCTGAACCGCCCCGTGGCGCGGGCCGCAGCGTGGTGCCCTGTCCGTTCCAGCAGTGCCGCTGCAAGGGCGGTGGCCAGGGATAGCAACCACCAGAGGATGACGGCCAGCCCGGCCGCGAGGGCCAGCAGCCCAAGCAGGTCGTCGAAGAGCAGCGCCTGCTGGCGCGCAGCGGACCGCCTCCAGTGATCGACGATCCCGGCCCCGGCGAACGCCAGGAAGACCCCGAGCCCCAGAATGACAACCGCCAGGCCGGCTTCTGCCCTCACCGGACGCTGGACTGTTTCCCCCATGACTTCCCCCGACCCCTGTTCGATGCAGTTTGATCCACTTTGATGTATCTGGCTTTGTTGGAGATAGTTTGCAGCAGTTGTAATGGGGTTGTCTATGGAGAAAGGAAAGTTTGTGGATTAATTGACCGCATTCGTGGGCGGGCCTACGCTGACGCCATGCGATGGAATGCACTTTTCCAGGATCTCGAGCAGCAGCTTGCCGAGGCCGGGGTCCTGGGCCTGGAGTCCGAGATTGCGGAGCGTTCCCGTGCAGACACGGCTGCCATTGCACTCGATGACAGGCTGCGTGGATCCCTAGGCTGCCATATTGGCGTCCATCTGAATTCGGGACCCGTCTTTGCCGGCGCCCTCAGCCATGCAGGATCCGAAAGCCTGGTCCTTGACGAGGCGGCGCACCAGGTGCTGATACCTTATGCTGCCGTTGGCCACTACACCGGACTCGGCCGGTTCGCCGTCGCCGAGACGTCCCCAGTGCGCCGGAAGCTCGGACTTGCCAGCGCACTGCGGGGACTGGCAAGGGACAGGGCCGAACTCACTGTCCTGCTGGCAGGCCGGTCACCGGACATGCAGCTTCCGGGTGTGATTGACAGGGTGGGGCGGGACTTTTTTGACCTCGCGATGACATGGCCCGGCGAAGCGCGCAGGGCCGGCCGGGTTGCCGACGTGGCTACCGTCCCGTTCCGGTCGCTGGGTGCCCTCCGCTCACGGCGCAGCGGGGAGGTCTGACGGGACCTTCCGTGCTCAAACGGACTTGGACTTGGCCTCTTGAATCATGCGGCTTGCCTCGGCATAGCGCTCTTCGATGTACTGCTCAAGCATCTTTTCCTCAACCCGCCACTGGCCGCGGCCACCCACTTGGATGGCCTTCAGCTCGCCGCTGCGGACGAGGGCATACGCTGCCGGCGCATTGATCTGAAGCTGCTCGGCTACATCTGCAAGCGTAAGGAATCGGGGCATAGTCCAATTGTGCCACCGGTCGGCGTGGATGATGCGGTTGTCCACAGTTTGATGTTGTTTGCTTGCGTACCCTTCCGCTTGAGCAGGCATGCCGTAACAATGATCTTGACCGGCGCGATCGAAGCGCCCAGGCGTCAAGGGGGAGCAGTACGCATGAGTGCAAGCACGGCGGCCACCGGAGCCCGGCTGAAGAAGCCTTCCTGGAAGGATCCGAGGCTTCTGGTGGGTGTGCTCCTGGTCCTTGCCTCTGTTGTCGGTGTCGTTGCCCTCGTCGGCAGCGCGGACCGCACCACAGAGGTATTTGCCGCCCGCGAGCCCATCGCCGTCGGCCAGAAGCTCACACCGGAAAACATCAGCCGGGTCAAGGTGCGCCTGGGCGACGTCGAGGCGCACTACTTCCCGGCGGAGTCAGGTATTCCCGAAGGGCAGGTAGCCGTCCAGCGGATCGCCAAGGACCAGCTGGTTCCCCGGGAAAGCCTGGGCAGCGTCGACGCCCTGGACCGAAAGCCGGTCGCCGTCAGCGTACAGGAGGCCCTGCCCGAGCAGGCGGTGGCGGGAACCCGGGTGCACGTGTGGGTCTCCATGCCCGACGCCCGGAACGGCTTTGCACAGCCGAAGCTGCTGCTTCCCGGCGCGGAGATCGCGGAGGTCTCACAGGGATCCACAGCACTTGGCGCTTCGAAATCCACGGTCCTGATGGTCCTGGTGGGGGACGGGCAGATGGCCTCCCTCCTCGGCGCGCAGGCGAACGAGGCCAAAATCTCCGTGGTGTGGAATCCAGGCGGGGCCGCCAAGTGAGCATCCCCGTCGTCACAGTCGGTGAGTCGCAGGAAGACTTGGTTGGCGGACTCGAGCGGCTCCACGGTCCAGTCACAGTGGTCCGGCGCTGCGCGGAGCTCGCGGAGCTGCTGGCCGCCTGCCAGAGCGGACTGGCCCGGGCCGCCGTTGTTGCCGAGGGAAGTCCGGAACTGACTGCCTCGCTGGTGGACAGGCTCGCCGCCGTGGGCGTGGTCATCATCGCCCTGACCGACAGCCCCGAGGAGCGGTTGAGGCTGCGCGGCATTGGAGTCACGGCAGCCCCTTCGACCGTTGAATCCACGGTGCTGGCGGAGAGCATCGCCGACGCCGTCAGCAGGCATTCAGGCCCGGGTCGGGCAGGGCTGAATCCCGGCTCCGCTCCCGCTTACGGCACAGGCTTCGCCGACGCCGGAGCGGCCCTTCGCCCGGAGGCTGCCGATACCGAACCGGAGCCGGCGCAGGCCGGAACAGGCAGGGTCGTGGCGGTGTGGGGGCCGGCCGGCGCGCCCGGCAGAACACTGGTGGCCGTGAACATCGCAGGGGAGCTGGCTGCGCAAGGCAAGTCTGTCCTGCTGGTTGACGCCGACAGCTATGGGGCCAGCGTCGCCGGCGTCCTCGGGCTCCTCGATGAGGCGGCGGGGCTGGCACAGGCCTGCCGGCTGGCCGACCAGGGGCTGCTGGACCGGGAAGCGTTGCTCCGCGTCGCCGTTCCGGTAAGTGCCTCGAGCGGGACTTTCCGGGTACTGACGGGAATAACCCGGGCGGACCGCTGGACCGAGCTGCGCGCGGCCGCGCTGGCGCTTGTTTTGGGCCGGGCGCGGGAGATGGCCGACGTCGTTGTGGTCGACGCAGGCTTTTGCCTTGAGACAGACGAGGAGCTGAGTTTCGACACGATGGCACCGCGGCGCAACGCTGCCACTCTCAGGAGCCTGGAGTTGGCCGATACCGTGATCGCCGTGGGGTCCGCGGATCCCATCGGTGTTCCACGCCTCGTCAGGGGGCTGGCGGAACTCGAAGGTTCGCTGCCGGGGGTCAGCCCCGAGGTGGTGTTCAACAAAGTGCGGGCCTCGGCCGTGGGCCGTTCGCCGGAACGTCAGCTCCGCGAGGCGTGGGACCGGTTCGGCCCGTCGTCGGTCATCAGAGCCTTCCTTCCGTGGGATCCTGACGCAACAGACGCGGCTCTGCTGTCCGGCTCGTTATTGCTCGAATCGGCACCGGAATCCCGGCTTCGGGCGGCCATCGCGGAAATCGTTTGTGCACCTGTCCAGCAAAAACGCCGATCCTCTGTGTTCTCTTCCACAGCAAGGCGCAGGCTGACGGGCTAGGCTCACGGTGAGGGCTGCAAGGAAGCAGCCGCAAACTGTGTGATGGAGGCGTGTGTCGATGTCGTCTGGGTCCAGCGTGGAGGATCAGTCCCGTTCAATCGGAGCCGAAGAAGGCTTCTTTGCGGACTACTACGAGCATCTGGCAGAGGAGGATGCGCGCGCTTATCCGCACGAGCTGCTGATCGCCCGGGCTGAGACCCACCGCGGCGTCGGTTTTGAACGCCGGCCGGGCACCGCCAACATCTCCATCGTTCCCGAGGGCGACCGCAGTGTTGTCTACATCGTCACCGACGACATGCCTTTCCTGGTGGATTCTGTCAACGCCGAGCTGGTCCGCCAGAATTCGGCCATCCATCTTGTGCAGCACCCGATGTTCGTGGTCACGCGCAACCGCGAAACCAACGAGCTCGTGAAGGTGGACAGGGTCCCGTCCAGCATCGGCATCTCCAGCGGTGACACCGCGGCGCTGCCCGTCCTGTCCCACCTGATTGCCCAGGGCGACAACGCGTCCCACATGGAGTCCTGGATTGCCGTCGAAATCGGCCGCGCCAGTGACGAAGCGGCCGAGCAGCTGCAGGAAGGACTGGAGCGGGTCCTCGGAGACGTTCGGGCCGCCGTCGAAGACTGGCCGAAAATGCGCAACAAGGCACTGCAGATCGCCAAGGATCTGGACAAGGTGGCGCATCCCACCCAGATCGCAGAGCTGCGCCAGGCCCAGGAGCTGCTGCGCTGGCTGGACGAGGGCAACTTCACCTTCCTCGGCTACCGGGAATACGACCTGGTCAACGAGGAAGGCGAGGATGTCCTGGAACTGCGCGAGGACAGCGGCCTGGGCCTGCTGCGGGCGCACCACGATACCCACCAGGTTCAGCACCTCACCGACGCGGGCCGGCGCAAGGCTCGGGAAAAGCGTGCCCTGGTCATCACCAAGGCAAATTCCCGCTCAACAGTTCACCGGCCCGCGTACCTGGACTACATCGGCGTGAAAAGCTTCGATGCGGCAGGCAACGTCAACGGTGAACAGCGCTTCATCGGTCTGTTTGCCACCAGCGCCTACACAGACTCCGTGCGCAATATCCCGATAGTCCGGGAAAAGGTCGAGGCCGTGCTCCGCGGCGCCGGTTTTCCGCCCGACTCGCACTCCGGGAAGGACCTGCTCGGCATCCTGGAGACATACCCCCGCGACGAGCTCTTCCAAATCGAAGTTCCCGACCTTGCCGCGACGGCAACGGGAATCCAGCGGCTGCAGGAACGGCGCCGGACCCGGCTCTTCCTCCGGCCGGACATCTACGGACGGTTCATGTCCGCCGTCGTCTACCTCCCTCGCGACCGCTACACCACCAACGTCCGGCTGCGGATCGAGCAGGAACTCCGCGAGACCTTCCGCGCCGAGTCCATCGACTATGAGGCGAGGATGACCGAATCCGCCCTCGCCCGCCTGTTCTTCCGGATCCGCCTGCCCAAGGGCGCGGACGTCAGCCACGTCAACACCGACGCGCTGGAACAGCGGCTGGTCCGTGCCGCCCGGTCCTGGAGTGAAGGGATCGCCGAGGTACTCCGCGAGCGCAGCGCCGACGACGGTGCCAACGAACTGGCAGCCATCTGGGCCGAGGCCTTCCCCGCCAGCTACCGCGTCGACTATGAAATCGAAGATGCGCTCGAAGACATCGCCCGGTTTGAACAGTACGGGGCCGAAGCCGAGCGCGTGACCGGCGCCCGGCAGGAGCGGCCAGGGGTCCATGTCTACCTTCCCGAAGGCGCAGGCGCCACCCTCGAGGAGGACGCCAGGGTCAAGCTGTACATGCTGGAGCCGAAGAGCCTGAGCCAGATCCTGCCCTACTTCCACAATCTGGGGCTGGAAGTACTGGACGAGCGGCCGTTCGAGATCGAAACCGCCGACCGCCGGGACTTCTTCCTGTACGACCTCGGACTGAAGTACCCTGCCGGGGTGGACCCGGTGTCCACGGGCCGGCTGCTGGCGGATTCCTTCGGCGCCGCCGTCTCCGGTGCGGTGGAATCCGACAGCTTTGACCGGCTGGTGCTTCGCGAGGGCATGACATGGCGGCAGGTCATCGTGCTGCGGGCCTACGCAAAGTACATGCGGCAAATGGGCAACACCAATTCGTTTGAATTCATGGCCGACACCCTGCTGGCCAATCCGGAGGTCACCCGCGGGCTCAGTGCCCTGTTTGAGGCACGCTTTGATCCGGATCTGACCGAGCTGGAGCGGACCGAACGGCAGGAAAAAGTCCGCGCTGAGCTGACGGCATCGATCGATAGTGTCGCCACGCTGGACGCCGACCGCGTGGTGCGTACGTTCACGAACCTGATCGAATCAACGCTGCGCACCAATTTCTACCAGGACAAGCCGCACCTGAGCTTCAAGCTCAACCCTGCAACCATCGAGGGGCTGCCCTTCCCGCGGCCCATGTTCGAAATCTGGGTTTACTCTCCCCGGGTGGAGGGCGTTCACCTGCGCTTCGGCAAGGTGGCCCGGGGCGGTCTCCGCTGGTCGGACCGGCGGGAAGACTTCCGGACGGAGATCCTGGGCCTGGTCAAGGCACAGACGGTCAAGAATGCAGTAATCGTTCCAACGGGCGCCAAGGGCGGTTTCTTCGCCAAGCGGCTGCCGGATCCCGCGAAGGACCGGTCGGCCTGGATGGCGGAGGGCATCGAAAGCTACAAGACGTTCATCCGGGGACTCCTTGACGTCACGGACAACCTCGTGACGGGAGCCGACGGCGAACGGCTGGTCCCGCCGTCGAGCGTTGTACGGCACGACGGCGACGACTCGTACCTTGTGGTCGCAGCGGACAAGGGCACGGCAACCTTCTCTGACATTGCCAACGGCCTGGCCGCCGAGTACGGATTCTGGCTGGGCGACGCCTTCGCCTCCGGCGGTTCGGTGGGATACGACCACAAAGCCATGGGCATCACGGCCCGGGGTGCCTGGGAGTCGGTCAAGCGGCACTTCAGCGAGCTGGACCTGGACACGCAGTCCGAGCCCTTCACCGTGGTCGGCGTCGGCGACATGTCCGGGGACGTGTTCGGCAACGGGATGCTCCTGTCCAAGCACATCCGGCTGCTCGCAGCGTTTGACCACCGGCACATTTTCCTCGACCCGAACCCGGACGAGGCAAGCTCCTATGCCGAGCGGCAGCGGCTGTTCGAGCTGCCCCGGTCATCCTGGGACGACTATGACAAGAGCCTGATCAGCGAAGGCGGCGGGGTCTACCCGCGGCAGGCGAAATCGATCCCGGTCTCGCCGCAGGTCCGGTCTGCCCTTGGCCTGGCCGAGGACACGACCCAGCTCAGCCCGCCCGAACTCCTGCGGGCCATCCTGCTGGCCCCCGCCGACCTGCTGTACAACGGCGGCATCGGCACCTACGTGAAGGCCAGTTCCGAGACGCACGCCATGGTGGGCGACAAGTCCAACGACGCCATCCGGGTGGACGGCCGCGACCTTCGGGTCAAGGTCGTGGGTGAGGGCGGCAACCTCGGAATGACGCAGCGGGGCCGCATCGAAGCGGCGCTGCAGGGCGTCATCCTGAACACCGATGCCATCGACAACTCCGCCGGCGTCGACTGCTCCGACCACGAGGTCAACATCAAGATCTTCGTGGACCGGATGGTGGCCGCCGGCAAGCTCGAGGCCGCCGAGCGTTCGGACTTCCTTGCGGCCATGACCGACGAAGTCGGGCGGCTGGTCCTGGAAGACAACATCGACCAGAACATCCTGCTCCTGAACGACCGGCAGAAGGTCGCCGAGTGGAGCCCGAGCTACGAGCGGCTGATGGACTGGCTGGAGAAGACGGCGGACCTGAACCGTGACCTGGAGGCGCTGCCCTCCACGGCTGTCCTGCGCGAACGGCTGGAACAGGGGCAGGGCCTCACGTCACCTGAATTGTCCGTGCTGGCCGCCTACGCCAAGATTGAACTCGCGACAGCCCTGCGCGACAGTGACCTGGCGGATGACCCGTGGTTCCGTGAGACGCTTCGGAAATACTTCCCGGTGCAGCTCCGGGAGAAATTCGACGCCGAACTGGACACCCATCCGCTGCGCCGGGAGATCATCGCCACGGTCGTGGCCAACGACATGATCAACCTGGGCGGCATCACCTTTGCCTTCCGGACCATGGAGGAGACCTCGGCGAGCGAGGTGGCTGTGGCGAAGGCGTTCGTGGCACTGAGGGAAATCTACGATCTCGACGTCATGGTGTCCGAGCTCAACGAGCTTCCCGCGTCCTTCCCCACTGAGCACTGGAGCACCGTCCACCTCGATATCCGGCGGCTGCTGGACCGTGCAGTGCGCTGGGTCCTGGCCCAGGGCAGCGCGTCGCGGCCCATCGCCGACATCGTCGCCGAGTTCCAGCCGCCGATGGAACCCATGCGGGCGCGGCTGCTGGACTACCTGCGCGGTGACGACCGTAAGCGCGTTGCCTCGTGGCTTGAGAAGGCGCGGTCCTGGGGCCTGCCCGAGGATCTGGGCCACCGCTGGGCCGAGCTGTTCGAGAGCTTTGTCCTGTTGGATATCGCGAAAATCGCGCACAGCCGCAAGGAGCCCGTGGAAGACATCGCCAACGTCTACTACACGGTGTTCAACCGGTTCCACGTGGACTCCCTGCTGGAGCGGATCAGTTCCCTGCCGCGGAAGGACCGCTGGCAGGCCCTGGCCCGTGCCGCGCTGCGCGATGACCTTTACTCGACCGTCTCAGACATGACGACGGCGGTCCTGGACTCGACCGACGAAGGGTCGCCGGCCGAGGACAGGCTCAAGGCCTGGGAGCAGCTCAATGCCGAACATCTGGGCCGTGCGAAGAGCATGTTCGATGAGGTCAATGCCCTCGAGGCGGACGACATGGCCTCGCTCTCGGTAGCATTGAGGCTCTTGAGGTCAATCGTCCGACGCTAGGACACCGGTCCCGCCGTCGAAAAACTGGAGGTGCAGTGGCAATCTTTACGGACCCCATCAGGGAACACGCTGATTTCGGGCCGGGGGATGCCGAGTGGCTGCACCTCCTGGTGGGCGACTGGCAGATGGTGGCCGATCTGGCGTTTGCCGACCTGGCATTGTGGTTTCCCCATCCGGAGCACGGTTACGTTGCCCTGGCACACGTCCGGCCCTCCACGACGCATACGGTGTTCCACGCCGATTTCGTCGGGGAGGGCATCCGGTCGGATCTGCAGCCGCTGGTGGACAAAGCGTGGGAGAGCCGCAGCATTGAGCGATCCAGCGAGACCAACTGGAGCAGTGACATGGCCCTGCGGGTCGAAGCCGTGCCGATGGTCAGGAACGGCCGGACGCTGGCTGTGGTCACCTCCCACATGGACCTTTCGAGTTCACGGATGCCGTCCCGGCTGGAGCTGACCTACCGCCAGTGTGCCTATGACTTGCTGCGCATGGGCACCCTGGGGCTCTGGCCGGACTTCGCCTCGCCGACCGGCTCCCGTCGCGGAGCCCCGCGCGTGGGCGACGGCCTGATCCGTCTCGACGCCGAGGGGATCGTCCAATATGCCAGCCCTAACGGGGTCTCGGCGTTCCGGCGCCTCGGTGATGGCGAATCACTGGAAGGGCGCTCGCTGGCGGAGGTCACGGCGGGTCTGCTGAAGGACCGCCGCATGGTGGACGAGACGCTGCCGCTGGTTGTCACCGGGCGGATGCCTTGGCGCAGTGAGATTGAATCCCGCGGCGTCAGCCTGTCGCTGCGTGCCATCCCGCTCCGCGATGAGCAGCAGCGCTTCGGTGCGCTGGTCCTCTGCCGTGACGTGTCCGAACTGCGCCGCCGCGAGATGGAGCTGGTCACAAAGGATGCCACCATCCGGGAAATCCACCATCGGGTCAAGAACAACCTGCAGACTGTTGCCGCACTGCTGCGCATGCAGTCCCGCCGAATGGTCAGCGACGAGGCAAAGCAGGGGCTCGAACAGGCCATGCGACGCGTGGCAACGATTGCCCTCGTGCACGAAACCCTCTCGCAGGGGCTGACTCAAAGTGTCGACTTCGATGAGCTCATCGGACGGCAGTTCCGCCTGTCCGCGGAAGTCGCCTCACCGTCCCAGCAGGTCCGGACCCAGCGGTCCGGGTTGTTCGGCGAACTTCCCAGCGACTTCGCGACGCCGCTGGCGCTGGTCATCAACGAGCTTGTCACCAACGCCGTCGAACACGGACTGGAGGGACGCACGGGCACGGTGTGGCTGCTTGCCGACCGCTCTGAAGGCGACGACGGCGAGGAGCTGCTCACCGTCACTGTGGCGGACGACGGGGTTGGCCTGCCGGAGACGCCCCACGTGGAGGGCCTCGGACTGCAGATTGTCCGGACGCTGGTCACGAGCGAACTCGGCGGCACCATCCAGTGGAAGCCCCGGGATGGGGGCGGCACTGCGGTGCAGATTGTCCTGAGCCTGGCGAGCCGCTAAAACGTAAAAAGGCGACGGCCGCGGACCATAGGTCCGCGGCCGTCGCCTTTTGCTTTTTGTCGGAGTCAGGAAGCCCGGCGGGCCCTGGCGGCCCGGCGCTTCAGTGCACGGCGCTCGTCCTCGCTCATGCCGCCCCACACGCCTGCATCCTGTCCGGACTCCAAGGCCCACTGCAGGCAGGTGTCAACGACGGGGCACCGGCGGCAGACGCTCTTCGCTTCTTCGATCTGCAAAAGAGCGGGGCCGGTGTTGCCCACGGGGAAAAACAGCTCCGGGTCCTTGTCGAGGCAGGCCGCGCGATTACGCCAATCCATGCTGATCAGTCACTCCATTCCTGGGAAGTCAATGCCCTTTGTGAAAATATTCACTAGGGCTTACATAGGAAAGGGGCCCTGCAGGGCCCCCTTGGTCATCTGGATCAAGCGTTTCATGTTAACGCTGTGTAAACAAGGGGTAGTGGGCCACGAAATCGCCGAGAAACGTGAGCGATGCATCACATCAGCGGGCTGCCCCGCCGTGTGTCGACTATGTCGGGTAGTGTGCCAGTGTGTCAAGACCCCCAAAAGACCCGTCCGGACCACACGCTGACGCCGGAGACGGTGGAATGGCGGAGGACCGGGGCCCAGGCGGAACAGAGCCTTCGAGTCGCGTCCGTCCCCGCGCCGTTCCCGTGATCTCGGGGATTGTGGCAGCCGAGGCCACGGCCCTGCTGGCCGCAGCGGCCTGGTACGGATTCCAGCTGGCCAGCGGGGCACCCGTCATGTCGTTTTGGGGTGCCGTTTTCACGCTCGGCCTGCTTCTGGCGTTTGCGGCGTGGCTCTATGCCGTTGCCGTGTTCCTGTTCCGTGGTTTCCGCTGGCCGAGGGCCGGCGCGCTGGTGGCCCAGCTGTTCGCGCTGACCATCGGCTTCCCCACGCTCACCGGCGGACTCCCGCTGGCCGGCGCCGCGATGCTGATCCCTGCCGCCACGGCGATCGTCCTCTTGTTCGACAAACGCGTGATTCGCTTCGCCTCCCGCGCCGCGTCCGATCCGCCTGCACTCTAGAGCCTCCTGACATCCTCGGCCATGGCCAGCTGAACGGGCATCGCCGCGCCGTCCGCCACGAACAGGGCGCGCCCTGGCGGGGGATGGGAATCCGGGTCTATCCGCAGACCGAAGATGTCGCCGTCCAGGGGATTGCGCGGCGCAATGAGGATGCCCCTGCCGCCACTGCGGGCTGCCAGCGCGAGCGGGACACGCTGGACCAGTGACTGGCTGAACGCGGCCGAGAAAATTACCGCCCAGCCGCGGCTGTTCAGGTCCATGAGGTTTTGCTGTGGGGCGGCAGGCAGCAGGTCGGCGTCATCGACGAGGAGTATGGCGTCCTTTGGCAGGCGTCCTTCCACGGCGTCGCGGTGGACCTCGCTCCAAAAGTCACCAGGACCCGGCCCCCGGCCAGGGTGCTGCCATCCGGATACGGACGGGTTAAGCGCCGGCAGGGATGCCAAAAACGAGGACTTGCCCGAACCGGCGCTGCCGAGCACGGCAAGGACAGACCCTGGCGGCAGGCGCACCGCGGCAGGGGCGGGTTCGTCCCCGCCCATGCCCACGACCAGGCGCCGGGCGGCCTCACGCATAGGCTGAGCTGCACCTCTGGCCTCAGGCATCCGGGACAGCACGTCCGCTACGGAGAGCCGCACCGGAAGGGGGTCCACGCGGAACGGCCTGACCCGCACCGGACCCAGCATCTCGCCGCGGAGGGCCGAGGCTTTCCCGGGACCGGAACATCCCCCTTCCGGGGCATAGAGCTGGCAGACCGCCTGACGCCCTGCGGAGAAAGCACCGGATGCGACGGCGCGGCCCCTGAGCGGCGGGACCTCGGGCATTGTGGGCCATACCAGCCTGCTCTCGGCGCTGGCGCCCCGCGGGCAGTAGATGCGGTTGGGGATGGCAGGAAAGAACCGCGACATCACGAGTTCGCGGTCGCCGGAGATCACCACGGTCATTCGGGCGGCGCGGCCGTCCCGGATGATGTCCTGGAGATGGTCTTCGGCGCGGGTCAGGGGGCCGGCGCGGAGGGCGGACAGCCACGAGCCCCAGCCCGAAATGACCAGCATCAGCGGCGGACCGGCAGCTGCCGGGAGCCGGCTCAGCCGCCGGGACATTTCGGACGCCACGCGCTCCAGGAGGCGGACGCCGCGGCGGACGTCGTGCAGGTTCACAAGAGATCCGGTGCGTTGCATACCGGCAAAGCCAGCCAGGGACCCATCCGCGTCGAGGACGTAGAGGTGGCATTCTGCGGGATGCGATAGGAGCTGATGCATTGCCGTTGACATTGCCTGGGCGGCATCACTGGATCCCGCGCCGATCAACGCGAGATGCCCATCGGCTTCCGGCCGCCAGGTGAGGGCTGCAAGCCGCTGCTCCTCGGGCAGATCCAGCAAACCCATCCCTACCGCCCAGTCTCCGTCCGCTCCCGGCATGGTGCCTGCAGCAACGGGTTCTCCGGAGAGGGTGCCTTCCGGGACAGGACCTTCGGGGACGTGACTTGCAGGAACGGGGCCATCTGAGGTGAGTGTGGCCACGTCATCGGGGCCCGCCAGCACATCCGGCAGCGGCGGAGCCACCGGGCGGTGCGCCGCGGAACCGCCCATCCCGGCCCACAGGGAGGCAACCAGCTCCACCACGGGCCTGGCGGCGTCCGCCGGGGACTCCGCAGGAGGTCTGCTGCCGTTGACAGAAGTCTGCATCGCCAGGGCCACCGTGGCCTCAAGCACCCTGACCCGGCATGACGCAGAGTCCTCGCCGTTAACAGCACCAACTGAAGCAGACTGGAACTCTTCGGCAGCTTCGGTGCCCCTGGCCAGGTAGGCGCGGCCGGGCCGGTTGACGGGTATCGCCGAGGCCGCACTGCTGCCGATCACGTCGGCCGATTCGTGACTGGACTGCACCCGGAGGGCGATGCTCGTTGTGACGTTCGCACGGATGTCCGCCGTGAGAGCGCCCTGCGGGCGCTGGGTGGCCATGATCAGGTGGATGCCCAGTGACCGGCCGATGGACGCAATCCTCATCAGCTCGGTCAGGGTTCCGGGAGCTTCCTCGACGAGCATTCGGAACTCATCGATGATGAGGACCAGCTGGGGGAGGGGCGGACCGCCGGACGGGGACAGACGGTAGGTCGCCAGGTCCGGGGCGTTCGCGGCGGCCAGCAGCTGCTCACGCCTGCGGACTTCTGCCCGCAGGGACACAATCGTGCGCTCCAGCTGGCTGCCGGCAAGGTCCGTCAGCATGCCGACGCAGTGCGGGATGCCGGTCAGCGGACTGAGTCCGGACCCGCCCTTGAAGTCGAAGAAGAGGACATTGACGCGGTCCGGCGGATAGCACAGCGCCAGCCCGGCGGTAATGGTGCGAAGCAGCTCCGACTTCCCGGAACCTGTGGTGCCCGCAACGAGGACATGCGGGCCATCTGCTTCAAGGTCGAGGACGCGCACGCCCCCAGCGGTGCGGCCCAGGGGAATGGTGAGTCCCGGCTCCAGCCTGCCTGCCCCCCAGCGCCCGGCCGTTGCGGCGGGCGACGTGTCGAGGAGATCGCGGAGCCCGCAACGCGCAGGCACCGATTGGGAGTCGGCCGGCTCGTCAGGGAGGTACTGCCGGTACGCCCGGCAGTACCGGTCGAAAACGCCGGACGGCACCACGTCTGCCACGAAGCGTGAGCATGAACCGCGGCTCCGAATCACGGCCCCGCGCTCGCCGAGCTCAATATCGGCTTCCGATGGCTGCTGTCCCCGACCCGTGAGATGGATTACCCGCCAGCCCAGGCCCCGGGCAGTTGCGATGATGCCGGACTCGGGGGCGCCGTCTGCTGTTCCGGCGAACGCTGTTTCCTTGACTCCTGTTTCGTCGGATCCTGTTTCTGTTTCGTCGGATCCTGTTTCGCCGAAGAGCAGCAGGACGCGGGGCAGTCCCGTCCCGCCGGACGTGTCCGTCAGGGCTGATATGGCGTCAGGAGTCCTCGAATGGAGTGAGACGCCGGGAAGGAACCGCGCCGCGAGCGGCAGGACGGAAGCCGGCCCATGGACCGCGATCCGGGTACCCCAGGCCAGTGGATACCCAGTGAGCTGCATGAGGAACGATCGGGCCAGACCGTGAACCTCGGGTTCCGGCCCCCGGATGGAAACGACCGCTTGGTCCGGGTCAAGGAGCAGCGGCACCGGCCCCAGCCGAGGCGGTTTGAAGCCCGGCTGATCCGGCTCGAGACGTACGTTGGCCGGCTGGTCGGCCAGGCCAAGGCGGAGCCAGACGCCGGGCACACCTCCCGGCCCTGGCTCTCCCGTGGACATTGCCGTTTCCCGTTCGGCCGCCCTGCCGGTAGCGTCAGGGCATCGGCGGGGTGCGGCATTGCTCCGGGCGGTGCCGGCAGCGGAACGCGGGGGAAACGCAGCGGCCAGCGCGAGGACGGCAGCGGACGGTGCCGACCGCCGTCGTCGATCCAGATCCTGCGCAGCTGCTGCCGCTACTGCCGCTCTGAGTTCACGGCGCTGCCGGGTGCCTGAGACGGCAGGGACAAGGAGCGTCGCGGCCGATACGGCGGTGAGGGCCAGAAACATCCACGAGCCCGTCACCAGGGCCAGACCCACACCCATGACCACGGGGAGAACGGCCCCAAGAATCAGCACTGACCGGCCAGCCGGCGCGGCCGCGCGCGAGACGGTCAGGGGGTCCGCCACGGGGCTCCCGGCAAATCCCAGGCCAGCATTCCCCGGCTCCGGCGGCGCAGCCAGCACAACTGACATGGAGGAGTTGCCGCAGCGGATGCGGGAACCGATCGCGACGGCCTTTTTGAACACCCGTTCGCCGTCCACCTCGGTCCCGTTGATGCTGCCAAGGTCCACAAGGGTCAGCGCTGTATCCGACACCTCAATTCTGGCGTGCTCACGCGAAAGATCCGCATCAGGAATAGTCAGCTCGGCGTTGGTCCGGCCGATCCGGTAGCTTCCCCGGCGCAGCGGAAGTACAGTCCCGGCGGCGGGGCCGCTGTCCACCGCGAGGAGCACGGCCGCCGGCGGCTCGCAGGCAGCCCCCGGGCTCGACCCGTCGCCATGGCCGTCCACCAGGACAGCCCCGTTGACCAGGGGCGGTCTGCCGAGTGTCAGGCCCCTGAGCGGCAGGCCGGCTACGGCCAGCCGGCGCGTCAGGAAGCTGCGCGAAAGCTCTGCCTCGAGGTCGGCCCCCGGGCAACCGTCCGGGGCCGCCACGGTCAGTTCAACTGGCCCGGCAGGGGAACCGGACGCGGCGGAAACGGCGCCGGGGCCGCGGACGAGGGTGCACTGCAGTTCCATCGGTTACCGCCTTCTTCTGGCCGTCTTGATAGACACGCTAGCGCCGGCTGAAGTCTCATGGCTTCGGCCCACCCCCGTATGTGGATAACCCGCCAGCCGGAGGGCGACATGGCCGACCCAGCAGTCTCGGGTAGGCTAGAGCAGCAGACAATGCACAACATTGGGCTGCCCGAATTCGAACCAGGAGATTTAGTGACTGCTGACCTCGTCATCGTAGGATCAGGTTTTTTTGGCCTGACGATCGCAGAACAGGCCGCCAGTGAGCTGGGCTTGAAGGTGGTCGTCCTCGACCGCCGCCACCACATCGGGGGCAATGCCTACAGCGAGAAGGAAGAGCAGACCGGGATCGAGGTTCACCGCTACGGTGCGCACCTTTTCCACACGTCGAACGAACGTGTCTGGGAGTACGTCAACCGCTTCACTACCTTTACAGACTACGTGCACAAGGTCTACGGCGTGCATGGCGGGGAGGTTTTCTCCCTGCCAATCAACCTGGCAACCATCAATCAGTTCTTCCGAGCCAACCTGACGCCAGGAGAGGCCAAGGCGCTAATTCAGGAGCAGGCCGGAGAGCTCGCCGGGACCGATCCCCAGAACCTCAACGACAAGGGCATCCAGTTGATCGGCCGCCCGCTTTACGAAGCGTTCATCAAGCACTACACGGGCAAGCAGTGGCAGACCGACCCGAAAGACCTGCCCGCAGGAATCATTTCCCGGCTTCCGGTGCGCTACAACTACGACAACCGGTACTTCAACGACAAGTACGAGGGCCTCCCGACCAACGGCTACACTGCATGGATCGAGAAGATGGCCGAGCACCCCAATATCGATGTGCGCCTCAACACGGATTTCTTTGACGACTCACACGAATACAGCAAGGAAAAGGTTGTCGGAAGGATTCCGGTGATCTACACAGGTCCAGTTGACCGCTACTTCGACTACGCGGAGGGTGACCTTTCTTGGCGCACCATCGATTTCGAAGAAGAAGTCCTCGAGGTCGGTGACTTCCAGGGCACTTCAGTTGTGAACTACAACGACGACGACGTCGCGTACACGCGCATCATTGAACCAAGGCATTTCCACCCAGAGCGCGATTATCAGACGGAAAAGACCGTCATCATGCGGGAGTTCTCCCGGTTCGCTGAGAAGGGGGACGAGCCGTACTACCCCATCAATACGGCAGCGGATCGCGAACGTCTCCTGAAGTACCGGGATCTGGCAGCTGTACAGCCGAACGTTCTTTTCGGAGGACGGCTGGGAACGTACAAGTACCTTGACATGCACATGGCCATCGGATCGGCCCTGACGATGTTCGACAACAAGATTCGTCCTCATTTCGAGGACGGGAAGACGTTAGTAAGCGGAGGAGTCGACGAGTGAGCCTGACTATCAGTACTGAGGCCCTGCAGTCCGGCAAGGGCGGCCAGGCTTGGCGCACGCTGCAGAGGGTCATCCTGCCAAGCCAGAGCCAGATGGATACCGTGCCCCTGTACATCGACACGGGCAACGCGACCGGCAAACAACTGCCGACGTCAAATATCGAAGCCGGCGGCAAGGTTAGGACGCCTTCGGGTGGAACACTGAACAAGGAAGTCCACGTCGAGGACTTCCTCACACGGCACTCCACGTCGGTTCGGCCGGGCGAGCGCGTTTCCTTCGGCACCTACTTCAATGCCTTCCCCGCCAGCTACTGGCGGCGCTGGACTAACTTGAAGAGCGTGCGGCTGTCGGTTGCCACGCGGGGAATGGGCTCGGTGATCGTCTACAAGTCCAATGCCCGAGGGGCGCTGCAGCGCGTGGATTCCCGCAATGTTGACGGGGTCACCACAAACACGTTTGATCTGTCGCTGGCGCCGTTCGGTGACGGTGGCTGGTATTGGTTTGATCTCGTCGCCGGTTCAAAGGAACTGGTCCTCACCGAAGCCAATTGGCTCGGCGAGGGGGAGGAGCACACTCCGGGCTCGATCACGCTCGAGATCACGACGCTCAACAAGGTTGATTTCTGCATCAACAACCTGCGGATCCTCGCGGAGGCGCCGGACGCTTTGCAGCACGTCAAGGAACTGATCATCGTCGACCAGGGCACGCAGAAGGTCGCTGATGCGGCCGGTTTTGCTGAGGTCGCCGCGGCCCTCGAGGGCAAACTGCGGATCATCAACCAGGACAACCTCGGTGGATCCGGCGGCTTTGCGAGGGGCATGTACGAAGCCGTGAATAATGGAAGCGATTACGCGCTGCTCATGGATGACGACGTCGTCGTCGAGCCGGAAAGCATTACCCGCCTCCTGACTTTTGCTGACATGTGCAAGACCCCGACAATTGTCGGCGGCCACATGTTCGACCTTTACAACCGGACCGTCTTGCACACGTTCGGCGAGATCGTCAATCCCTACCGCTTCCAGCCGGATCTGCCGAGCGAGGACATGACGCTGGGACATGACTTCCTCTCCTCCAACCTGCGCGAATCCTCTTGGCTGCACCGGCGGTGCGACGTGGATTACAACGGCTGGTGGATGTGCCTCATACCAACCAAGATCATCCGGGAAATCGGGCTTGCCCTGCCTGTCTTCATCAAGTGGGACGACGCCGAATATGGGCTGCGTGCCAAGAAACATGGGTACCCGACGGTGTCCTTCCCTGGTGCTGCCGTTTGGCATGTGTCGTGGATCGACAAGGACGACCTCGTTGGCTGGCAGGCGTACTTCCACGCCCGCAACCGCTTTATCGCTGCCCTGATCCACAGCCCTTACGAGTTCGGCGGACGTGTGGTGAGGGAGTCCCAGTACGCCGACATCAAACATCTGGTGTCCATGCAGTATGCCACCGCCGAGGGTCGCAACATGGCACTGCGTGACCTGCTGCGCGGCCCAAACGGGCTTCATGACCTGCTTCCGAGCAAGCTGCCTGAGATCCGGAACATGATGAAGCAGTACCCTGACTCGGTCATATCGCCCGACCCGGACTCCTACCCGGCCCCCAAGCTGGACAAGCCTCCGAAGCACGGGCACGGCGTTCGCCAGCCATCGAAGCTTGGACTGATTCCCCTGGCGGCGAAAACCGTGGTACGGCAGCTGGTGCAGCCGGTGGCGCCATCCAGCGTCGACCGGCCGCAGGCCAACATCGCCCATCAGGACAACCGCTGGTGGCGGATGTCGCAGTACGACTCTGCTGTCGTGTCCAATGCCGAAGGCACCGGCGCGTCCTGGTACAAACGCAATCCGCAGCAGCTGCGCAAGATGCTGGCCGAGAGTGCCCGGCTGCATGCCATGCTCCTAAGGGACTGGCAGAAGCTGAGTGCCGAATACAAAGAAGCCTCGAAGGAGATTTGCTCCTTTGAAGCGTGGAAGAAGACGTTTGACCGTCACAGCGAAAACGAACAATGAGCACCAGCGTCGAGGAGCTTACCCGGCCAGGTGTTGGCGGGGGATTGACGGAGGTATTTCGCACCCGCTTTCTGCTGCATCTGCTGGTCCGCAAGGAACTTAAAGTAAGGTACCGGGGTTCCGTACTCGGGCTGATGTGGTCCTATGTCAAGCCGGGGATGCAGTTCCTGGTGTTCTACATCGCCCTTGGCGTATTTCTCGGATTGGAAAACAGCCCCCGTAATCCGGACGGCCTGCCGAACTACGCAATTTATCTGTTCTCCGGCATTGTGCTGATCAATTTCTTTTCCGAGGCGCTTGGCAATGCGTCGCGGTCCATCGTCAATAACGGAGGATTGATCAAGAAGATTTATCTTCCGAGGGAACTTTTCCCGGTTGCCTCTGTGTGGGTCTCGGCAGTGCACTTTTTTCCGCAGTTGGTCATCCTGGTGGTGGCCTGTCTTTTCGCAGGATGGCATCCGTCCTTCCTGCAGTTGGCGGCCGCCGCCGGCGGGTTTGTCGTAGTAGCGCTGCTGGCCACCGGGCTGGGATTGCTTTTCGGAGCCGTGAATGTCTATTTCCGGGACTCCGAAAACTTTGTGGACATGCTGCTCATGGTCGCCACATGGGCGTCACCCGTCATGTACGCCTGGACCATGGTGGTCGATAAGCTCGGCCAGTTCTGGTTCGGCGTGTACCAGCTGAACCCCATCACGGTGGGGGTAGAGGCGTTTCATTTTGCCTTTTGGGTGCCGACGACTGATGGCAGCTTCGAATTGCCACCGAACCTTCTGTCAGTGTGGTTGCCTTACGCGTTGCTGGTTTCGGGGGCCTTGCTGCTTCTAGGCCAGATAACATTTCGCCGGCTTGAGGGCCGCTTCGCTCAGGAGCTTTGAGTTGACTACAGCCATTGAAGTCAAGAACATCAACAAGCAGTTCGTGCTTCGCCACACTCGCTCCATTAAGGAAGCCATTGTGTGGCTCCTGAAGGGGCGGAAGGGCGACCTGTCGGAAAAGTTCCACGCACTCCGCAACGTCTCCCTGGAAATCGACACAGGAGAGGCGGTTGCGCTTCTGGGGCTCAACGGTTCGGGTAAGTCAACGTTGCTCAAACATATCTCCGGCGTTCTCGTTCCCGACGAAGGAACGGTCCGCACACGCGGGAGGGTGGCCGGCCTAATTGAGGTTGGGGCAGGCTTTCACCCCGACCTTTCCGGCCGGGACAACGTTTACCTCAATGGTGCCATCCTTGGCATGTCCGAAACCGACATCGACGAGCGCTTCGACTCCATCATCGAGTTCGCCGAGATCGAGAAATTTATCGATACCGAGGTGAAGTTCTATTCGTCAGGAATGTACCTTCGCCTGGCATTCTCCGTAGCAGTCCACACAGATCCCGAAGTCTTTCTTGTTGACGAAATACTCGCTGTCGGCGATGAGCCCTTCCAGCGGAAGTGCATCGACAAGATTCAGCAACTCGCCGCGGAAGGGAAGACTCTCGTGGTGGTTAGCCATGATCTCGACCTTGTCTCACGGATCTGCGATCGTGGCGTGCTATTGGAGCGCGGGAACGTGATTTTCGACGGACCAATCTCGGACGGCATAGCGCGGTTGCGGGGTCATGCCTGAGGGGTCACCTACTAGCAAAAGTGGCCAGAGAGCGGACATACAGGGCCTTCGAACCCTCTCCGTTGGAATCGTCATTGCCTACCATCTCCGTCCTGATTTATTGCCGGGCGGCTTCGTCGGCGTTGACGTCTTTTTTGTTATCTCCGGATTTCTGATTATTGGTTCACTTGTGCGTGAGATCATCGCCCGCGGCCGCATTGGGATGCTGGTCTTCTATGCCCGCCGCATCCGGCGCCTGCTCCCTTCCTCGACGGTCGTTCTTATGTCCACCATGGCCGGGGCAGTCTTGCTGATGCCCCAGGACCGATGGCAGTCGATTGCTCTTGACGTCATGATGTCAGCGGCCCAAGTTCAAAACTGGAACCAAGCCTTCGGTTCCGTGAGCTACGAGTCGGCCAACGCACTCGTCTCGCCCGTTCAGCATTTATGGTCTCTTGCTGTTGAAGAGCAGTTCTACATCGTTATTCCTTTGCTCCTGGGTGCCGCTGGACTGGTAGCGCGCCTTAGGGGGCTCCCAGCCGGACGTTGCTGTGCCTATTTTCTGGGCCTCATGGTGGCTGCTTCCCTCGTCCATTCCGTCCTATTCACGGCATCGAATCATGACCTGGCCTACTTCGCCACCACCACGCGGATGTGGGAAATCGGCTTGGGCGGGCTGGGCGCACTGCTGCTTCCTGTCGTTCGTCCCCGGCCCCGCGCAAGTGCTGTTCTGGCGTGGCTGGGACTGGCGTTGATTCTGTCCGCGGCAGTTTTTTACTCCACCCGGATGCAATTTCCTGGTTTTGTGGCGCTGATGCCTGTCACCGGTGCCGTGCTCATTCTCGTGAACGGCCCCGCGCCGGCTGGTTCACTCCGACACGGCTACGGCCCGGGTTTTCATCCAGCGACATATCTGAGTGTTGCCCCGATGAAATACCTCGGTGACATCTCGTATTCGCTCTACTTATGGCACTGGCCAGTGATCGTCTTCTACGTCTACCTGGCCGGCAGGACGCCGAATCTTGCCACGGCCGTTGCGCTGGCAGGAGCCAGCGTGCTGATGGCAGCGCTGGCCTATCGCTTCGTTGAACAGCCCTTCTTCAGGCAGGCCAGAAAGGGGAAGCTTCCGGTGGGCCGCCGGTCTCGTGGACGCGCCCGCACATTGCGGGACTACGCTTTGGGCGCGTCGATGGTGACCGCTACTTGCCTAACCGCAACGGTGCCGTGGGCCGTCGTGGAGGCAAAATCGGCTTCGCTGAATTATGAGATCTCCGATGCGGACTATCCTGGCGCCCTCGCCTTTGACCCGAGCCGGCCTGCCCACGTGCCGCAGGGGAAGGCTGTCCTTCCTGACCCCGCGGTTGCCACAAAAGATGTGCCACTGACCAACAAAGATGGCTGCAACGTCTACGATCCGGTCAAGTCACCGGACACTGGTTGTACATACGGGGATTTGGGAGCCCAGCGTACGCTGGTGATTATTGGCGACTCCCACGCCAGCCAGTACGTGGATCCTCTGGCGTACATCGGCGTGAGGAACGGCTGGAAAGTCAGGGCTATGGTAAGGAACGGATGTCCGTTCACGGCGGCCCCGCCAGCGTCCAAGGACACGGTCTTCAGCAATTGCCCGGAGCAAAACCGGACTTCTCTCCGGAAACTGCTGCGCCTGAAACCGGACAAGGTTGTGGTGGCCGGCATGACCCCGGCAGGTTATCAATCAGCCCTGGGTTGGGAGTGGAAAAGCGACCGGGAGCTCATCTCCGGCTACACGGCGATGCTGAGGCCTTTGGTCGAGGCAGGGATCGAAGTTGCTGTGATCCTGGATACGCCTTTCCCTGCTTTCTCAGTCCCGGACTGTGTTGAGAGGAGCGGGCCTACCGCCCCAGAATGCTCGGTGGCTCACGAGCCGGACCAGCGCCATGAGGATCCCCTTAGGGTTGCCGCTCATGAGGTGGGCAGTGTGGCTGTGGTGGATCTGGGCAGTTATTTTTGCAGGAATGGAAGGTGTCCTCCCGTCATAGGCAACGTACTGGTTTACCGTGACAACCATCTCACGGCCACGTTCGCCCGGACGCTGAGCGGCCCATTGAAGCGTGCGCTGAAGTTGTAGCGGTGCCCGGTTAAATACGAGCGCGTGCCGGAAACTCGTTAGGCTAGACCAAGAACTTCTACGCGCCGCCGAGGGGCGTGGGAAATCCACTTACAGAAGAGGCGAAGTATCCGTGAAGATTGCTGTAATTGCGTTGGGAAAAATCGGGCTGCCCCTGGCCGTCCAGTTTGCTTCCAAGGGCCATAATGTCGTCGGCGTCGACGTCAACCAGCAGGTCGTGGAGCTTATCAACGCGGGGACCGAGCCGTTTCCGGGCGAGGCCCACCTGCAGGAGAAACTTTCCGAACTGGTGCAGGCGGGCAAGCTGCGTGCCACCACGGACTATGCCGAGGCTGTTCCCGGCGCCGACGCTGTCGTGCTGGTTGTCCCGCTGTTCGTGGACGCCGACGCCAAGCCTGATTTCGGCTGGATGGACGGCGCAACCGCCGAGCTGGCCAAGCACCTGACCCCGGGCACCCTGGTGTCCTACGAGACGACCCTGCCGGTGGGAACCACGCGCACGCGCTGGAAGCCCGCTCTCGAGGCGGGCTCCGGGCTGGTTGAAGGACAGGACTTCCACCTCGTCTTCTCCCCGGAACGCGTGCTGACCGGACGGGTGTTCGAGGACCTGCGAAAGTACCCCAAGCTGGTGGGCGGCCTGTCCGAAGCAGGGGCGGCCAAGGCCGTTGAGTTCTACGAAGCCGTGCTGGACTTCGACGAGCGTGCTGACCTTCGCCGGCCGAACGGCGTGTGGGACCTGGGATCCGCTGAGGCGTCCGAGCTGGCCAAGCTGGCTGAGACCACGTACCGCGATGTGAACATCGGGCTGGCCAACCAGTTCGCCCGGTTCGCCGGAACCGCGGGCATTGACATCTACCAGGTCATTGAGGCTTCGAACTCGCAGCCGTACAGCCACATCCACCAGCCGGGCATCGCCGTCGGCGGTCACTGCATCCCGGTCTATCCGCGCCTGTACCTCTGGAACGACCCCGAGGCGACGGTGGTGCGGGCTGCCCGTGCCGCCAACGCGGACATGCCGGAGTACACGGTGGGCCTCCTTGAAGGCGCTTACGGCGACCTCACCGATGCCCGTGTGGTGGTGCTGGGTGCCGCCTACCGCGGCGGTGTGAAGGAGACTGCGTTCTCCGGTGTCTTCGACGCCGTTTCCAGCCTCGAGAAGCGCGGTGCCGTGGTGACGGTCCACGATCCGCTCTACACGGACGCCGAACTCGAAAAGCTCGGCTTCACCGCGTACCACGTTGGCGAACCCGTTGACGCGGCCATCGTCCAGGCCGACCACGCCGAATACCGCACGCTGTCCCCGGCCGACCTGCCCGGCATCAAGGCCTTCATCGACGGCCGCCGGATGAGCTCCGCCGACCAGTGGAACGGCGTCGTTTACCGCGTTATCGGCAAGGCCTAAGAGCCCTTCGCGGCAGCCTTTGCGGCTGCGGCCCGGCCGCAGCGGCACTTCTGAGAGGAACCACAAAGTATGACGACGACCATTGCTCCGAGCGCCGACGTTTCGGACCAGGCGATCCTCGGCGACGGAACGAAGATCTGGCACCTGGCGCAGGTGCGCGAACAGGCGAACCTCGGCGCGAACTGCATCGTGGGACGCGGCGCCTACGTCGGCACCGGCGTGCAGATCGGCGAGAACACCAAGATCCAGAACTACGCCCTGGTGTACGAGCCGGCCAAGCTCGGCAAAGGTGTCTTCATCGGTCCGGCCGTTGTCTTGACCAACGACACCTACCCGCGGTCGGTCAGCCCCGACGGCTCCCTCAAGAGCGCCCACGACTGGACGCCGGTGGGCGTGACCATCGAGGACGGCGCCTCCATCGGAGCCCGCGCCGTGTGCGTTGCCCCTCTGACCGTGGGGCGGTGGGCAACGGTTGCGGCCGGCGCCGTCGTCACCAAGGATGTGCCGGCCTTTGCCCTGATGGCCGGTGTCCCTGCCCGCCGCCTTGGCTGGGTGGGCAAGGCCGGCGAGCCGCTGCGCCAGGAAGGCGGCTTCTGGGTCTGCCCTGCCACCGGAGCCAAATACATTGAAGACGGAAATTCCCTGAAAGAGTCTGAGGAGAACGCATGAGCTACGACTTTATCCCCGCGGCGAAGCCGATCATCGGCGACGACGAGCGGGCCGCCGTCGACGCCGTTCTGGCCACCGGAATGCTGGCCCAGGGCCAGCAGGTCGCCGAATTCGAGAAAGAATTCTCCGAGGTACTCCTCGACGGCCGCTCATCCGTGGCCGTAAACTCCGGCACCTCGGGACTGCACCTCGGGCTCCTGGCCGCCGGCGTGAAGGCCGGCGATGAAGTCATCGTTCCCTCGTTCACCTTCGCCGCTACCGGCAACTCCGTGGCGCTGGCCGGGGCCA
Source organism: Arthrobacter sp. OAP107 (assembly GCF_040546765.1). NCBI lineage: Bacteria > Bacillati > Actinomycetota > Actinomycetes > Micrococcales > Micrococcaceae > Arthrobacter > Arthrobacter sp. OAP107. The sequence goes on from NZ_JBEPOK010000001.1 coordinate 1,480,593, forward strand.
CCCCCGTGTTTGCCGACATCGAACTGGACCACTACACCCTGGATGTGGACCACGTCGCCTCGCTGATCACGGACAAGACCAAGGGCATCATGCCGGTGCACCTGTACGGCCACCCGTTCAACGTCGAGGGTCTCAGCAAGCTCGCCGCAGAGCGCGGGATCGACCTGTACGAGGACGCCGCCCAGGCCCACGGTGCCAGCTTCAACGGCCAGAAGGTCGGAACGTTCGGCAAGTTCGCCATGTTCAGCCTGTACCCCACGAAGAACATGACCTCCGGCGAGGGCGGCATGGTCTCCACATCCGACGCCGGTGTGGAGCGGAACCTGCGCCTGCTGCGGAACCAGGGCATGGAAAAGCAGTACGAAAACGAACTGGTGGGCTTCAACGCCCGGATGACCGACCTGCACGCCTCCATCGGCCGGGTCCAGCTCAAGAAGGTCCTCGGCTGGACCGAACAGCGCCAGCAGAACGCCGCCTTCCTGACCGCCAACCTCCAGGGCGTCGGAACGCCGAAGGTCGCCGAGGGCGCGTCCCACGTCTACCACCAGTACACGATCCGTGTGCCGGAGGACCGCGACGGACTGGCCAAGGCGCTCCGCGAGGAATACAACATCGGTACCGGCGTGTACTACCCGGTTCCGAACCACCGCCTGCCCTCGTTCAACCGTACCGAGGACCTGCCGAACACGGAAACCGCTGCCAAGGAAGTCCTGTCCCTGCCGGTTCACCCGTCCCTGAGCCAGAACGACCTGGACCGCATCGTCACCGCGGTCAACAAGCTCGTCCAGGCAGGTGCCTGATGGCTAACCTGCGTGTCGGCCTCATTGGACTGGGCATGATGGGCCGCCACCACGCGCGGGTGGTGCGGGAGCTCGACGGCGTCGACCTGGTAGCCGTCGCCGACTCCTTCGGCGACCCGCACGGCGTCGCCGGCCAGCTTGGCGTCCTGTCGTCCGTGGAGGAGCTCATCGCCGCCGGCATCGACATGGCAGTGGTGGCCGTCCCCACCGGCCTGCACGAAGAAGTCGGACTTGCACTGGCCCAGGCTGGCGTCCACACCTTGGTGGAGAAGCCGATCGCCTCCAGTGCGGAGGCCGGCCAGCGCCTCGTCGACGCCTTCGAAGCCAAGGGGCTGGTCGGCGCGGTGGGCCACATCGAACGGTTTAACCCGGCACTGCAGTCCCTGCGCAAGCGGATCGAAGCCGGCGAGCTGGGCGACGTCTACCAGATCGCCACACGGCGCCAGGGCCCCTTCCCGGCCCGGATCGCCGACGTCGGCGTGGTCAAGGACCTCGGCACGCACGACATCGACCTGACCGCATGGCTGGCGCAGAGCCGCTTTGAGTCGATCTTCGCCCGCACCACCACCCGCAGCGGCCGCCCGCACGAGGACATGGTGGCCGCGACAGGCCAGCTGGGCAACGGCGTCATCACCAATCACCTGGTCAACTGGCTCTCACCCATGAAGGAACGCCTTACCATCGTCACCGGCGAAAAGGGCGCCTTCGTGGCTGACACCATCACGGCAGATCTGACGTTCTTTGAGAACGGCACTGTCGCCACCGAATGGGAGTCCATGGCCGCGTTCCGTGGCGTTTCCGAAGGCAATGTCACACGGCTCGCCATCGCCAAGCCGGAGCCGCTGCGGACCGAGCACGAAGCGTTCCGCGACGCCGTCCTCGGGCTGCGCAGCGACGTCGTCACCATGCGTGAAGGCCTGGACACGCTCCGCGTGGCCGAAGCCGTGCTGGAGTCCGCCACCAGCCGGCAGCTTGTCAAGGTTCCTGCTTCGTGACCCATCAGCAGGCTCCCCGCGTTACCATCGCCAGTCGCCTGTTCGCCCCGGAGACCGGGGCAGCGGCATACCGTTTAAAGGCGCTGGCCAACGGACTGGCCGAAGGAGGGGCGAAAGTCCGGGTCATCACGACCTGGCCGCCGAGGGGTTTGACGGGCGCCGACGGTGACTACGCCGTCAGCCGGTGGCCGGTTCTCCGGGACGCCGGCGGCAACGTCCGGGGTTACATCCAGTACCTCAGCTTTGACGTTCCGCTCTTTTTCAGACTGCTGCTCTCGCCTAAACCGGACGTGGTGGTCGTTGAACCGCCGCCCACAACCGGGCTCATTGTTAAGACGGTCTGCCGTCTGAGAAGAATTCCGTACGTCTACTTTTCCGCCGACGTTTCATCCTCAGCCGCGAAGGGCATCGGCGTGAAGGGACCCGCTCTCCGTCTGCTTACCTGGATGGAGCGTTCAGTTCTCAGGTCGGCGGCGGGCATCCTGGCTGTGTCCGATGGTGTGCGCCAGGAGGTGGAGGCCCTGACGGGACGAGGGCAGGGCATCCACATGGTGGGGACGGGGGTCGATACTGACACGTTTTCTCCTGTTGGCGAGGCCAAACCCGAAGAGGGCGATTTCTTCATATATGCGGGCACCATGTCCGAGATCCAGGGGGCGGGGGTATTTGTCGATGCTTTCGCCCTCATAGCGCAGGACAATCCCGACGTCCGGCTCCTGATGTTCGGGCAGGGCGTTGAACTGGAAGCGTTGAAGGCCCGTGCCGAGTCAATCGGTCCGCAGGTGCAGTTCAGGCCGCCAACCTCAGGATCCGAGGTTGCATCCTACTTCAGGAGTGCCACTGCGAGCCTGGCGTCCGTGCGGCCTGGAAAGGGGTATGACTTTGCTTTCGCCACCAAGTCGCTGGCCGGCCTTGCCGCCGGCGCTCCGGCAATTTATGCCGGCGTGGGACCTATGGTGGAGTTGATTGAAGAGAATAAACTCGGCATTGCGTCTGAGTGGGATCCTGCCAGCGTTGCCTTGGCGATGAAAGCGATGATCGCCACCCCGGTTGCCGAGGCAGACCGGTCCAGGCTCTCAGCGTGGACAGAAGAGAACTTCTCCCTCCGGTCGGTAGGTCGGGCCGCCGCGGAGCGGGTTCTCTCCTGTGTGAAGGGCAATGACTAGCGTGGATCCGGATCCGGTAAAAGGGTGCCCGGCATCATCCGCCACTTACGGGCAGCCCTGTTCATCGATAAACGTAGTTACTAGCTATGGGATACTGAATCAGTGAGTCGTACTTGGATTGTCATGCCCGTCTACAACGAGGCTTCCGTCGTCGGCAACGTCATTCGAGGCCTGCTGCCGGAATTTCCTAACGTCGTGTGTGTCGATGACGGCAGCTCTGATGGCTCCCAGGGCGTCGCCAGCCAGGCCGGTGCGGTAGTAGTGCAGCACCCGGTTAATCTGGGACAGGGTGCCGCTCTCCAGACGGGCATCGAGTTCGCGCTCAGCGATCCTGAGGTGGACTGCATCGTCACTTTCGATGCTGACGGACAACACCGTGTGGAAGATGCCAAAGCGATGGTTTCGAGGATTAAGTCGGGCGAAGCCGACGTCGTCCTGGGGTCGCGTTTCCTCGATGACCGCACCCAGTTGTCACTTGCGAAGCGGATCGTGCTCAGGACGGCGGCGCTGCAATCGCGCATGTCCACCGGGCTGGAGCTCTCTGACGCCCACAACGGACTGAGGGCCTTTAATGCCGAGACGGCCGGAAAGATCCATCTGACGCAGAACCGCATGGCACACGCTTCAGAGCTCATACATCAGATAGCGGCGATCAACCCGCGTTGGGTTGAACATCCGGTCGAAATCATCTACACCGACTATTCGCGGTCCAAGGGGCAATCGCTCCTGAACTCCGTGAATATCGTTGCGGACCTGTTCTTTAGGTGAGATTGTGCAGATTGTTGTCCAATTAGTTCTTGTCCTGTCGGTAGTTCTCGTCTCCTTGGCGCTCATGCGGGGCGGGTCAAATGCCAGGCATCTCGCGATCCGGCGGATCATGCTCGTGCTGTTTGCCTGTGTCGCGGCTTTTTCGGTGTTTTTTCCGGAACTGCTCACCCAAGTGGCGCGCTTCTTCGGCATCGGCCGGGGAACCGACCTCGTTCTCTATGCGCTGACCGTGAGCTTTCTGGTTTTCATGGCAACGACGTATCAGCGGTTCCGCCACCTCGAAACCACATTCACGAAGCTGGCCCGGCGCATCGCCCTCGATGAAGCCGAGAAGCCATGGGCTGGCTCAGAGCTGGAACGCCGCCCGAAGGGGCTTTAGCCGGAGCGCCTGCTCTCGGGCTCTGATCCATTGAGATCCTGCCCGTCACTCTGCAGAGGTGCCAGGTGAAGGGGGACCGCTGCGGTGGCTGCCCCGTGTCCGGTAGGAAGCACGCTTCTGCTCCTGGTTATCAATGAGAGGTTGTCGGCAGACTTGCCAATTTTTCGAACAACAGACGTGACCGCCGCGGACAGCAGGAGCCTCTCGGTCAGGTGGATCTTCGCGCTGGCGGGCAGCGTGGCACAGGGCTTGGTCCGTTTTCTATACAGCGTGCTCGTGGGTCGCTTCGTCGGGGTAGCAGCCCTGGGAACCGTGAATTCGGCCATCTCCGTGGCCTTGCTTCTGAGCCTCCTGTGGCCAACCTCCGCGGGTCAGGGCGCCACCCGATTTGTCGCCCAAATGCGGGGCGCCGGCAGGGATGACCAGGCCCAGGCCGTGGCCAACTACCTCGGCCGCCGCATGCTCCTAAGTTCGTTCGCCCTGGCTGCGGCCGCCTTCGGGGCTTGTGCGTTCCTGTTGCGAACCGACCTGGTCACGGCTGCCTGCTGCGCGCTCCTGCTGCTGGGCTACGCATCGTGGTCTTTTGCCCGGGGTGTTCAGTACGGCGGGGGCCAGATTGCACGGGCGGCGCTGTGGGACGTGGGAGGCTCCATCCTGGCTATCGGCCTACTGGTACTTGTACTGTTGCTTGGCTGGAATTCAGTCTTGCTGGTCCCGATGGCAGTCGCCTATGGTCTGTACGGGGTCATCTGTTGGCCTAAAAAGTCGACAGTCGAAGTAGACAAGACACTGACAGCTCAGATGAACAGCTTTGTTCGCTACGGCGTCCTGGGCACCCTCTCCAGCACGGGACTGCTGCAGCTGTCCATGATCGCGGCCCAGTTTTTCGGGTCGGACATCGAGGCCGGGTTCTATGCAGCGGCACTCAGCCTTGCAACGCCGGCGACCATGCTCGCGAGGACCGTCAGCCAGGTTCTTTTTCCCTCGATGGCGGAGGCGGGGGGACGGGAGGACCCGACGTCGCTGCGACGCCAGACCGACCTGATGACCAGAGGCCTCGTGGTGACCATGGTCGCCGTCTTCGGCGCCCTGGCACTGGCGAGTCCCCTCGTCGTCGATCTTTTCTTCGGCGAGAGGTACGCCGGCGCAAAGGGCCTGCTTTCTGTCCTGCTCATAGCGGTCATGTTCACCACCCTGCCGGTGGCCTGCATCAACCGGCTCAACTCCACCGGCACCCGCGGTGCCCGCTTTGTGTCGCTGACGGCCATGGGCGGATTGATATTGGCCGTAATCCTCTGGTTCCCCTTGTCAGGTTTCCTGGGCCTGGAGGGAGTTGCCGCGGGTTACCTGGTCGCCACACTCGCCACTGCGACGGTATCGATTGTGCGAAGCTGGCGGCTGGACAACCAGGACTGGAGGGGACTGTTCGCCAAGGCCATGGTCGGGGTCCTGCTCATCGTCGGTGGCCTCGTCTACACCCGCGCCGCATCCCTGCCGGACACAGCCGGGCCGTTTCTCGCCCTGGGTTTCGTAGTGGTCTGGGCTGTGATCTGCCGCGCGGACGTACAGCGGATCCGCTCCGCGAAGATCAAACCGCAGCCGGCTACCGATCATGCGGATCCGGGTCAGAGCAGGCTGTCCGGTGACGGGCGGGACGGAAGCAACAACAAATAGGGCAGCTCAGACGGCCGTCTCAAGGAGCAGCCGCTGAACGATGTCCCGCACGACGTCCTCGTCTTCCCGCGAGCTGAGCGCCCTCGCCGCAGCGTCTGCATTCTTCTTGAAGCGGTCCACATCCCCGGGGGACAACACCCGGATTGCGTCTGCCAGCGCTTCGGAAGAGTAGTCGCGCGTCACCACACCGATGTCATGACGGTCGATGAGCGCGGACGTCTCGGGTGATGGGCTGAACACAAGACCGAGCCGAGCCTGTACGAAATCGAAGAACTTGTTGGGCAGCATGAGCCTGTGGTTCGTGGTCCGCGGCGGGAGGCTGAAGATGCCCAGGTCGTATTGATTCAGTGTCCGGGGAAGGTCATCGGGAGCAACGGCGTCATGGAACCGGATCCGGTCTGAGCCGGCCGACAGCTTCTTCAGCTCCGCCCAGTACTTTCCTCCGTCCCGGGCCTTGACGAGGTAGAAATCAAGTGTGTAAGTCTCGTCCAGCTGCAGAACGGCAGCGATCATACCCTCAAGATTGCGGCCAGGTATTGCTGCCCCGCTGTGGACCAGCCGAACCGTCCCCGGCACGGGCTCGCTGGGGCGGAGATCACGGAATGCGCCGGCATTGCGGACCACCCGAACTTTAAGACCGAACCGGTCCTCATAGAGTTTGGCGATGGAGCCGTTCACAGCGCTGACGGCTTGGGTGCGGGGCAGGTACTCGCGGCACACATGTGTCATGAATGGCTTCACAAGAAGGCGCCACGAGAGGACGTGGGCCCGTTCCTCCGGTGCCCATTCGTGCATGTCGCCCCAAACGGAAACAGGACCGTCCATCTGAGCAGCAAGGTGGTGCGCCAGTGGCAAGGCCCTTGCCTCGTTGGCAACGATCAGGTCAAACTGCTGGCCAGAGGCCAGCGCGGCCGCCGCTTTGACCGCGGGCGCGGACAAGGCCACAGCCTTGAACCTCCGCAGCGCAAGGGCGAGTACACCCGGGACGGTCTGGGGGAGTGACGGCAATGCTGAGTTGATCCGCAGGTGATGGGTGGTCTTGGCCGGCTTCTCCCCGTAGCTGAGTGTCGTGACCTCGCCAAATTCGGACAGCACCTCGAGCTGTCGCAGCACACGGGAGTCAGCCATTATGTCCGAGAAGGAGATGCAGAGAATTCGTGCTGTCAATTTAGTGCCTCCGTTTTCGAGCAGTTCGCTCATTTCCCCGTCGTCGCACTCCAGGCTCCGCCGATTCCAGTGTCACAGTCTAGTCGAAGTGCGGACGTTCCTGCGTCCTGGCGGCCAGGTCGAACCGGCGGCGTAGGGCTGCGCCGGCGGGTGATTGATAGCATACGGGCAGGACGCATGGCTCCTTGAAAGTGCTCTGCCGTCCGTTGCTTGAGCCGCACTCCGACTCCAAATTCTGCGAAAGTGTTTCCAGGTTCCACATGAAAATCGCTCTCACCAAGAGTTCCTTGCTTGTTCCGCCGACCTATTTCGCAGTGGCGCACGCCGTGCGCATGGCAGACGAAGAAACCCGGTTTCATTTCTTCACCATGGCTGCGGAGATACGCGATAAGTCTGTCACCCTGCCCGTCACGGATTTTGCGCCGCGGCGGGATTTGCCCTTCAAAAAGCGGGAAAAATACCTTCCAATAGTCATGCCTGCCATGGCGAAGGCGATTGCGGACTACGGCCCTGATGTTATCCACCAGCATTTCGCCACGTGGTCCTGGCCGGCCGTGGCTGCCTCCAAGCATCGCGACGTTCCGCTGTTGACCACCCTGCACGGAGCCGACGTGGTCATGGCCGGCAGGAACCACCGGTCTGCCATGGAGCGATGGCACAAGCACAATCTCCGCGCGTCGATGAATAGAAGCCGGCGCATACTGGCGGTCAGCGAATATCTCGCGGGACTTGCCGTACGCAATGGGTTTCCTGCCGAAAAGGTTGACGTCCATTACCAGGGAGTGGACACCGATATCTTCGTCCCCGACCCCTGGCGCCGTAATAATCCCGTGCCAACCGCCTTGTTCATCGGTGCATTGAACCACCAGAAGGGCATCAGCCACCTGGTGGAAGCCTCAAACCAGTTGATCGGCACCATTCCGCACCGTCTGCTTGTCGCTGGGAAAGGTCCCCTGGAGCCTGAAGTTACCCAGGCGGCAGCGCAGAACCAGCAGATATCCTTCCTTGGACCGCTAAGCCGTGAGGGTGTGCTGGAGAACCTTCAGCAAGCCGATGTAGTGATTGCACCGAGCCGCATGCACAACGGTGCACGGGAGGCGGCCGGTCTGATCCTTCTGGAGGCCCAAGCATGTGGGACTCCAGTAATTGCCTACGCCAGCGGCGGCACGCCGGAGATGACAGGGCCTGAGTCGGGCCGGCTCGTCCCCGAGGACGACGTCACCTCGCTGCGCAGGGCTATGGAGGACTATTTTCGGATGGATTCAGATTCCTGGGACGGGCTGCGTGACTCAGCCCGGGAATTTGCTGTGGCGGAAAGAAGCCTGGCAAAGAGTTGCCTCGAACTTTCCCGTCACTACCGCGAGTTGGCCCGGTAAGCTTGGCCTGTTAGCGGCAGGCAGCTACCTCGTACAGGCCCGCCGCGCCCTGCGAGTCAAGAAGTCGCAGGCCCGGGGTTCCCGCCAATGACGTCAAGGCCGGGTAATGCTTGCCTTGGTGGACTTCCTTCGCGCCGAAATCCAGCACGTAGTAGCTGTTCTCCCGGGCGACCATCTCGCAAACCTCCGGGTCCTTGGCGACTGCCTTGAGGCGGCTCAGGATGACACGCTCGGAGGGACTCGGGGAAGAGCTGATAGCCGGAAGCATCGCGTTCCGGCCGCTGTATGCATAAACGAGAGATGCCCCTGTCCACGGGTTCCCGACCACTACAGAACCAGCAGGGACATGCTGATCAAGGCGCCGCAGCAGGGCTTCTTCGTCGGATGAAAGCAGCGGGGAAGCGTCCGTGGAACTATACGATTGGGCCGCTTTTGCCTGTTCAGTGTTGATTGACCGCCCCTGCGTCAGCGCTGCGGCCGTAAGAACCAGTACCGCTGATACGGCGAAGCTGACGACGTGGAGGGCTGGCCTCCTGGAGGGGGCCAGCCGCCGTTGCGCCAGCTGCAGGGAGCGCTCGATTAGCCAACTTCCGCCAATGGCCGAGATGACAAGGGCGGTTATGGGCAGGAGGGCCGCCAGGCGGTAGGTGTCGTTGTACCAGACGCCGGTCCAGAAACTTCGCGTGGGGCCTGCAGGGTAGCCGGCCACTACGGCGTAAAAGCCCAAAGAGATCACGAAGCATCCAAGAATCCAGAGCTTCCGCTGGGCGCACAGGATGACAATGCCCACAATGGTCAGGGCAAAGATGAGCCAAGGCACATCCCGGCTTTGCGGTGCGCTGGTGATGGCTTCGCCGATTGCGCGGGGGAGGGTGGTCACCGGCGGCCAGAAGGAAGCAGCCTCACTTGGGCGTACTTTGACCCAGAGGATCCACGTAACAGCGCCGTAGGCGACAACGGCCGCGAAGCCGATCATCGACTTGCGGATCCAGTGCTCCTGGCCCCGAAGGTGAAAAGAGCGTGTGACGAACCAGACCAGCAACGGCGCAACAGCCAAGGCAATAAGAGTCATCGTCGTGCTGGGATGGGCCAGGGTCAGCCCGACTGATGCCACGCCGAGCAGGCCGGCATACAAGATGGTGGAGGCTCGTCTGTCGCGTCCAGTGCCCAGGAGTTCGACAACAGCGCCGAGGCAAAAGGGGAGCATCGAAATAGCGAGCAGGGTCGGATAGAGCACCCCGAAATCGACCATAAGATACGGAAAAGAGCCGAAGCCTGCGGCCAGGGCCCCGGTCACCATCATGGGGACCGGACGGCGCCCTGTCAGCGTTGAGATCAGGAACATCGCGGACAACGGCCAGACCACCGCTGCGATGATCATGTTGGACACGTTGACGGCCACGGGAATGGAAGTTTGGCTGGCATCCAGCACCAGCGCAACCACGTCGTGCCACGCTGCGGGATAAAAGCTGAGCCGGTTGGAATTTGCGTCCAGTGACGCCAGGGTCAGCGACGAGGCCCGGCCGCTGTCCGCGATCACCCGCAGTGCATTCAGATGAAATACATTGTCATACGTCTGGGAGATATGTTCCGGGCCGGCGAAGATCTTGCTGAACCTGACGGAAATGATTGCCGCGGGGATGCCCATGGCCATCAGGTACCCAGCGGAGCGTAGGATTCCTGGCAGCCGCCCGATCTCTGGCCGTGGCCAGTGCCCGGAGGCGCGGCGCAACCACAGGACCCTTAGCGCGGCAGCTGCGAGGGTCAGTAGGAGAGTAACCAGGACCATGGACGCCACAGACCAGCGGATGTTCAGCATTTGGAGCAGCACGGCCCCCACAGAGGCAATGGACACGGTCAAAGGCGCCGATGCACTCCAGAGTGTCAGACCGCGTGCGCCCATAGTCCGGGCCAACAGCGCACCGGGAATGAAGAGCACCAGCAGGCCGACAATGATCGTTGGGATGGTCTGCATCCAGCTCATCAGGCGAGTCTCCTAGTTTCCGTCAAAGAGTTCAGGATACAAGCCAGCGACGGCGAAGCTGTCATCGGGGCCGGGATAGTGAAGGCAGTCAAACGTCGTTTTCAGGCAGCGCATTCTGGCGGTGTTCTAGTTCGCTCCTGATGAGGCAGCCACCAGTGGCGCCGTGCCCACCACCCCCGCCGTCGAAGACGGGCCCCATTTGCTGCCGGCAAGGATGGGGTAGTAGCGCAGTTGCCCTGAGGTCTGGAGCGCCAGGACGCCCTTGCTTCCCGTGCCGGCGAAGCCGGCCGTGGCCGCGAACTGCCGGAAGGACTGCCATCCGGTGCCGACCGTCTTTCTGGTTTCCGGCACAAACCTGTTCGTGCCGGTGGACCGGTAGAGAAGCATTGTGCCCCGCGCGTCCACCGCCAACAGGTCTTGTTTCCCGTCGGAGTCGAAGTCGACCATGGCGAGTTTCAGTCCTGCCCACCCGCTCCCGATCCGCACCGGCGCGCTGAGCGCCCGGCCGGAGGCGTTGGCCCAGTAATTCAACGCTCCGTCGGCGCCGTAGCCCACGATTCCGGGGTATTTGGCGCCTGAGATCCATTTGCCGGCCAGGAGCCTGGTTTGAGCAAAACCCGAGGCGGCGACCGTAATGGGGGCAGCGAAGCCGCCTGCGGCAGAGCCTGCATAGAGTGTGAGCGCGCCGCTGGACTTTTGGGCGAGAACGTCGGCGATGCCGTCGCTGTTCCAGTCAACGACGTTCAGGGACTTCATTCCTGACCAGCCCACACCGATCTGATAGGGGGATCCGATTGTGGAGGCATTGGTTTCCGGGTGGTTCCACAGCCCTCCCGCGGCATCCACCGTGAGGACATCTGCGGTGCTGGGGATGGCCCGTCCGCGCGTGACGAGGGAGCTTCCCGAGATCAGGACACCGGCCCAGCCGGTCCCTTCCACGGATTTGGTGCCCACGACGCCGCCGGTCACTGGGTAGTAGCTGACTGTGCCCGCACCATCGCGCGCCAGAATTCCGGTAGAGGACGCGGACACGAAGCCGTTCAACGGGCTGATGCTGTTCATCGTGGCCCAGCCGTTCCCCACGACTTTCCGGGTCTCGGCGATGAAAGAGCCCGCACCGCCAGAGCGGAAGAGCCACATCCGTCCCAGGTAGTCGACAGCGAGGATGTCCTGGTTGCCGTCCCCGTCCGCATCCGTCATGGAAACGTCCATTCGGACAAATCCTGAACCAATGCCCGTGGCGGTCCCTAAGGCGCCTCCTGACGGGTTGGCGTAGTACTGCAGTGCTCCGTTGGTCCTGCGCACTACGACGCCCGGGTATTTGGACGTTTTGTGCCAGGGGCCAATCGTAACGTCGGCGCCCGCCACTCCGGAAAGGAGGGTTTTGCTGGCGGCAAAACCTCCGGATGCCAAGCCCGTCCGGATGCCGAGCGCTCCCGCGGTACTGACTGTGGCGAGGTCCTGGACGCCGTCTGCGTTCCAGTCGGTGACGTGAACGGAAGCAAGACCGGTGAACCCTGCGCCGATGTTGGTGGCGGCGCCGAAAGTTCCCGAACTGGCTGAACGGCGGAAGAGACCACCGGCGGCGTCAACGGTGACCACGTCTGTGGCCGAGGGGATTGACGGAGATCCCGGGGGCGGCGGGGCGGGTGTTGCAGGGACCAGATTGACGTTTTCGCCGCCGGCAATCAGGTAAGGGGTCCAGCCGGCGCCGAGCGCAGTGGCCACGCCCCAGGTGCCGTTTCCGGGCACAGGGTAGTAGTAGAGTTGGCCACTCGTGTTGCGGGCCAGAAGGCCGTTGGTCCCGGCGCCCTTGAAGTTCGTGGTTACCGTGACGCTGGTCATTTTGTTCCAGCCGTTGCCTATGGTTTTGCGTGCCTCCGCCAGGAAGGAGCCGGCGCCGTTGGACCTGTAGAGCCGAAGCGCACCGGAAGAGTCCTGGGCCAGAATGTCCTGGTTGCCGTCGCCGTCGAAATCAATCATGGTCAGGTTCAATCCGCTCCAGCCCTGGCCAACCGATGTTCCGGTGCTGACGCCGGTTCCTGAGGCGTTGCGCCACAGGCGGAGGCCGCCCGAGGAGTCGCGGGTGATGATGTGGGGGTAATAGCTGCTGTTGAGCCAATAGCCGATTGTCAGTTGGTAATTTTCCCAGCCGGACTCTGCGAGAACCGGACCGGCAGAAAATCCGCCGGTTGCGAGGCCGAGGTAGGCATTTACGCGGCCTGACATCCATTGGGCCACGATGTCCAGTACGCCGTCGGCGTTCCAGTCGATGACGTTGATCGACCGCAGGTTAGTCCAGCCTTGCCCGATCTGTTTGCGGGCGCGGAAGGTCCCGCTGCCGGTCGCCGGGTAGTCCCAGAGAATACCCGAGGCGTCTGCCGCGACCACGTCGCCCAAGGATGTGATGGAGGGCGTTGGTACGGCGCCGTCGGCTTGAGACGCGAACCGCCGCAGGCTGTCCATCGTTCCGTTCCAGGCATTGGAATCACCGGCGAACGGACCCGTCGCGCTGTACTGCCACACGCTGTAGGTTCCCCAGCCGTTGGGCATGGCACCCACATAACGGGAATATGAGGCCAGATGCAGGGGCTGCCTGCTGAACGCGTTGGAGTTTCCCGTACAGGTTGTCCACCAGTCGGTGGTTGTGTAGATCATCGGCAGCCGGCCGGTCCGGGCCAGCACACGGTTTGAAAAAGCCGCGATCCAGTTGACCATTGATGCCTGGCTCATGTTGTAGCAGGTGTTGCCCAGCGACGCATAAGGGTTGTACTCGATGTCCAGCAGCGGCGGCATCGTGTTGCCGTCCCCGCTCCAGCCGCCCCCGTTGTTGACGAAGTAATCGGCCTGGGCTGCTGCAGTTGAAACACCGGGAAGCGCGAAATGGTAGGCGCCACGGATCATTCCGGCGCCCAGCGCGCCGCCGTACTGGGAGCCAAAAAGCGGGTTGGCATAGGTTGTTCCCTCGGTGGCCTTAACGTAGGCGAACCTGGCACCGAGACTGTATTGCGCGGCCCAATTGACGCTTGCCTGGTGACTGCTGACGTCCAGGCCCTGGATGCCTGGTGCCATCCATGTGTTGGCCGCTTCGGTAATGGCAGCTGCCGACGACGGCGATGACTTCCTGACGAGGGTGGACTCGCGGCTCTTGAGACCCTGGCCCATATAGGAGCCATCTTTTCCGATTTCGGCCCGAAGGGCATCCATGTCGACCGGCGCCGACGTGGACGACGTTGTGGGGTCCGGGGTTTCGGAGGGGGAGGGAACCGATGGCTGTATGGGGGCGCCCTGGGCAGGCAGCCCGCCGCCGATGGAAAGTGTGGCAGACAATAACGCGGTTGTGGCCAAAAGACCTAGGCGTTTCACGCCCAGCTCAAGGGGCGTGGCGATTCTGCTATTCGAGGAATGATTCATGTCATACTCCGTAGCCTTGAACTGCTGGCAGACGGTGGCTTGATGGCAGAGTCGTTCACCGTTTTGGCCCCCTATTACGCCCGCACGGGTGAGCGGTTTAGTGTAGCACTGGAGGTGCTTGTGTGACCAATGTGATGTATGAGCACTATTGGGGCGGACATGTCGTCCGATTTCTGGCCGTCGTGGTGCGGAGCTAGACTGAGGGGCTGATCCCGTGCCCCTCCTCGGGAATCCCCAACCGACCAAGCAAAGGAACGATGAGCATTGCTTGCACAACCGTCCCTTGACCGCCCCCGTCAGGTGCGCTCCGGGGCTATTGATTTTCTGCGCATTCTGGGGATCGCGGCGGTGGTTGCCGGGCACGTAGGAGCCTGGTCAGGGCCTGTCGTCCGGGAAACTGTCTACACGTGGCATGTGCCTCTTTTTTTCTTCCTTTCGGGTTATCTGTGGTCTGAGGGCCGTAGCGTAGTTCAGGAGATGAATAAGCGGGCAAGAACGCTCCTCCTTCCTTACATTGTCTGGCTGGTCCTGGTAGGCGCCTGGTGGCTATCGCAGATGGATGTCATCCACGGCGCTGACCTTCGAAAGCTGATGTTGGGGGGCTGGTATGTCCGCGGCCCCCTCGCGGCGTTCTGGTTTGTGACGGCCCTCTTCTTCGCTGTAGTCGCTGTTCGCGCGATCCAGCGCTTCCCGAACTGGCTTCAGTGGACGTTGGCCGTGGCCGCGTTGGTTGTCACTATGCGCGAGCCCGATTTCGTGGCGCGGGTCCCGCTTGCGGGCGGCATCGGGGTCGCATGCGTCGTGTTCGTTCTGGCAGGCCGGGAATTTAGGCGCAACCGCCAGAGGATCCGCCGGCCGCTAATAACTGGACTGGTCATCCTCTGCGGCTGCGCCGCCGCCATACTGTCCGGCTGGTCCACCCATCTCGACCTGAAGTATGCGCAGCTTGGTTCGTCCGTCATCACGGTCCTCGTGGCGATTGGAATATGCGCCTCGCTGCTCCTGATTGCCGAGCATGTCATTCCTCGGCTCGGGCCACGCGTCAACAATGAGCTGAGCACGCTGGCCAGTTGCGGGTTCATGGTTGTACTGACCCACGCCGTTGTGCTGGCTGAGATGACAAAGCTCGGCCTTGCCCCGTGGCTGGTCTTTGCCGGTTCGCTGGCCGGTCCCTGGCTGCTCGCCCTGCTGATTCTAAGAACCGGTCTTGCCCCAGTCCTTCTGGGTGTGCCCGTTCGGAGAGAATCCGAGCCTGTGCATGAATCAGCGAGAAGCGTGCGTATCTGATTTCGCCGGGTTCTGGCCAGCAGCTAAGACGTCGATTACGGGCCAGAGTGTAGCGGCTCTAGACTGGAGCCTATGAAGGTTTTGGTTACCGGCGGCGCCGGCTACATCGGATCACACACGGCTCTTTGCCTGCTCGAGGACGGACACGACGTCGTCGTGCTGGACAATCTCATGAACTCGAACTTGGAGGCGGTCCGCCGTGTTGAAGAGCTCGCCGGTAAGAAGGTGGAGTTCCGCGAGGCCGACCTGCTCGACGCTGAGGCTGTCGACCAAGTCTTCGCAGAGGGCGGGTTCGACGCCGTCATTCACTTCGCCGGCCTGAAGGCTGTGGGTGAATCCGTGGCGAAGCCGCTCTGGTACTACAAGAACAACGTAGTGGGCACGCTCAATCTCCTTGAGAGCATGGAGAAGGCCGGTGTTCGGCGGCTGGTCTTCAGCTCATCGGCCACTGTCTACGGCGCCTCCGAGCACGTTCCCCTGATCGAGAAGTCGCCGCTGGACGCAACGAACCCCTACGGCAGGACCAAAGAGCAGATCGAGGACATCCTGTCCGACCTGAGCGACGCCGACCCGCGGTGGAGTATCGCGCTGCTGCGCTACTTCAATCCCGTCGGCGCGCACGAATCAGGTCGCATCGGCGAGGACCCCCACGGTATCCCCAACAACCTTTTGCCCTTCGTTGCGCAGGTCGCGGTGGGACGGCGCGAAAAGGTCATGGTATTCGGCAACGATTACCCCACGCCCGACGGCACGGGCGTCCGCGACTATATCCATGTCATGGACCTCGCAGCTGGCCACCTGGCGGCGCTGAACTATCTGCAGACGAAGACAGGCGCGTTCCGCTGGAACCTTGGGACCGGCCGTGGTTCGTCCGTCCTGGAGGTCATCGAGGCCTTCGGTGCGGCTGTAGGGCACCCTGTGCCTTACGAATTTGCACCCCGGCGGCCGGGGGATGCTGCCGTCAGCTACGCCGATGCTTCCGCAGCCTTGGCGGATCTGGGATGGTCCGCGCACCGTGACCTGGCACAGATGTGCGCTGATCACTGGCGCTGGCAGAGCGCCAATCCCTACGGCTATGCCGGTGCAGAAGCTGCCGAACTTGCGACGATCGTTTCCACGTAAGCTCGCCGGAACGCCAATAAGTTATCCACATCCTCAGACCTGTGACTTGGCTCACGGGTGAGCTTCCCTTAGCTTTAACCCAGATGTACTGCTTCCGCTGGGGCCGGCAGTCGTTCGGGGGAATTTCATGGATGCTGTGCGCATTGTCGAGGATGAAGTCCGGGAGCTGATCCGGAGGCGGGGTCTCGATCCTTTGCACCAGGCTGCCGAGGTCCGGCGGCTCGTGGAAGCGGCCGTGACCGACTATGACGAGCGCGCCCTCCTGGGTCCGCTTCCGCCGCTTGGGCCACTGGAGTCGGCACGGCGGTTTGTCTTTGATGCCGTTGCCGGATTCGGGGCCCTCCAACCATTGCTGGATGATCCGGGGATCGAGGAAATTTGGATCAACGCACCAACGGAGATCTACGTTGCGCGGAACGGTGAATCCGAACTCACATCACTCAGTCTGACGGATCAACAGGTCCGGGACCTGGTTGAGCGCATGCTGAAGAGCTCGGGCAGACGGCTGGACATCTCATCGCCGTTCGTGGATGCGGCCCTGCCCGACGGGTCCCGCCTGCACGTGGTCATCCCCGACGTCACCAGGCGCCACTGGGCCGTCAACATCCGCAAGTTCGTTGTGAAGGCGACCCGGCTGGATCACCTCGTGGACCTCGGCACCCTGACCCCGCAATCCGGCCGCTTTCTTGGTGCCGCCGTCGCGAGCGGCCTCAACATCCTGGTCTCGGGTGCCACCCAGGCGGGAAAGACCACGCTGCTGAACTGCCTCGCAGCCAGCATCGGCAGCCGGGAGCGCGTCGTTACGGTCGAGGAGATCTTCGAACTGCAGTTTCCGCTCCGCGACGTTGTCGGCTTGCAATGCCGGCAACCCAATTTGGAAGGCGAAGGGGAGATTCCGCTGCGCCGGCTGGTCAAGGAAGCCCTCCGGATGCGGCCTGACCGCCTGGTGGTGGGCGAGGTTCGGGAAGCCGAGAGCCTCGACATGCTGATCGCCCTTAACAGCGGTCTGCCGGGGATGTGCACCGTCCACGCAAATTCAGCGCATGACGCCGTGACCAAGATGTGCACGCTCCCTCTGCTTGCAGGGGACAACATTTCCAGCGCGTTTGTGGTTCCCACCGTGGCCTCATGCATCGATCTTGTGGTTCACTGCAGCCGCCTCGCGAACGGGCGGCGGCAGGTCACGGAAATCCTCTCCCTGGGCAGACGGGTCGAGAACGGGATCATCGAGTCCTCCATGATCTTTTCGATCATCGGCGGCCTGCTGGAACCGACGGCCAACACCATGCCGGCGGAGGAAAAATTCGCGAGGGCAGGCTATGAGGTTGCGGCACTTTTGGACCCGCGCTGATGGCTGCGCTGCTGGGGGTTCTGACAGGTGCCGGGCTGTTCCTCATCTGGTGGTCTGCCTGGGACCAGCCCGCGCGCGCCAGGCGTGGACCGCGGACCAGCCGTCTCCATGACCTCTTGCTGTCTGCCGGCATTGAAAAAGTCACCGGCGCCGGTCTCATCGGCAGCTGCCTGGGCCTCGGCGCTTTTGCGACTCTGGCCTTTTTCGCCGTAAGCGGCTCCTGGCCCATTTCCGTATGCTTTGGCCTGTTCGGCGGCTGGCTTCCCGTGGTGGTGGTCAAATGGCGGGCCAAGCGACGCACCGCCGTCCTCCGCCGGGTGTGGCCCGACGTCGTCGATCACCTGCGGTCAGCCATCCGCGCCGGGCTGTCACTGCCTGAAGCACTGACACAGCTGGGCGATAAGGGACCCGAGGAGCTGCGGCAGGTGTTCCGCGACTTCGGCTCGGATTACCGCTCGGGCGGCCAGTTCGACGCATCCCTCAACAGGCTCAAAGAACGGCTCGCGGACCCGGTCGCCGACCGCATCATCGAGGCACTCCGGCTTACCAGGGAAGTGGGCGGCTCCGATCTCGGCAAGCTACTCGGGACGCTCGCAGAGTTCCTGCGCGAAAGCGCCCGGACCCGCAGCGAGCTTGAGGCGCGGCAGTCGTGGACAGTCAACGCTGCCCGGCTGGCAGTCGCGGCCCCATGGATTGTCATGCTGCTTCTGGTCAGCCGCCCGGAGGCCGTGGCCGCGTACAACACCCCCGTCGGAGCGGCTGTGCTGTTGGGAGGCCTTGTGGTGTCGCTGGTGTGCTACTCGGTCATGCTGAAGATCGGAGCCCTTCCGGAGGAAGAGAGGGTATTGCGATGACCACTGTGCCGGCGGCCGCGATAGTGTGCGGCGCACTCCTCGGTGCCGGTCTGTGGCTGCTCCTTATCAGGCTCCCGTTCATGCGGTCCGTCAGTTTCGTGGAACGCATCGAACCGCAGCTCAGGTCCCAAAACCTGGAATCAAGGTTGCTGCGGGCGGAGGAACACGTCCTCACTCCGTTTGGTCCCCTCGAACGCATACTCCGCCCGCTGATCAGTGAGGGCACCGCCAAACTGGCCCGGTTCAACCTTGGCTCCGCAGCCCTCAGCCGCAGGCTCGCTCAGGCACGCATCGACAAGTCGCTGCTCGACTTCAGGGCCCAGCAGCTCGTCTGGGCACTGTGCGCGTTCATTGCTGCCGTCAGCATCATCGTGGTGGCAGCGCTGGCCGGGAGGTTCAGTCCCGTCCTGGCCGTGGCAGTCTCAGTCGGCAGCGGGATCGGCGGCTTTCTCTTCCGTGATTACTGGCTGGGCGTGCAGATCCGGCGGCGGGAGGAACGGATGCTGGCCGAGTTCCCGAGCCTGGCGGAGATGATTGCGCTCGCGGTGGGCGCCGGGGAAAGCGCCACCGGCGCTCTCGACCGCGTGTGCAGGGCTGCCAGGGGCGAGCTCTCCAAGGAATTCAGCAGGGTCCTGGCCGAAACCCGGGCGGGGAAGCCTCTGGTGGAGGCGCTTCAGGAGTTTTCCGCCCGCACGGATCTCGGACCGCTTATCCGGTTTGTTGACGGCATCATCGTGGCGGTGCAGCGCGGAACGCCACTGGCCGAAGTCCTGAGAGCCCAGGCCCAGGACGTCAGGGATACGGCCAAGCGCGAGCTGATGGAGTCCGCCGGCAAGAAGGAAATCGCAATGATGGTGCCGCTTGTCTTTGGCGTGCTGCCCCTGACGGTGGTGTTTGCCGTGTTCCCCGGAATAGCGGCACTCAGCTTGAATTTTTGACCCCGCTGCTTCGGCAACCGCCGGCAGTGGCCATACCCAATAACAAACAAACTCGTAGGTAAGGAAAGCACATGACATTCATGGCCAGGCACGGACTAGCACTTGTCGCCGCGGTGACGGCGCTGATCGGTCACTCCTTGGCTGCGGTCCCGCGCCCTCGGAAGATCGCGACGTTGGCGGACCATCCTGAGCGCGGGGATGTGCCCGGCTGGGTCATGATCACCCTGATGTCGGCTGTCCTTGTTGCCGCACTGCTGGCCTTGGCCGGTCCTGCCCTGGAAGCCATGTTCAACCAGGCAATGGACACGGTCGGAAAGTAGCCTGTGGACGGGACCGGCGCGGACACCTCCGGGCGCGAGAGCGGTGCTGCTGTGGTCGACTTTGTGCTCGTGGGCGCCCTGCTGACCATGTTTCTTGTGTCCATCATCCAGCTCGCGCTCATCCTGCACGTCCGGAACACACTCATAGACGCTGCGGCGTCCGGCGCCCGGTACGGGACCCTGGCCGACCGCAACGCGGAGGACGCCAGACGCCGCACCGGCGAGCTCATCGGTACGGCGCTCAACGCGGATTTTGCCCGCGACATCGAAACGCGCGAAGTCACATTCCAAGGGCTGCGGACGCTGGAAGTGACCGTCAGGGCGCCATTGCCGGTCATCGGTCTGATCGGTCCCCGCGAACGCCTGGAGGTCACCGGACATGCAGCGATCACCGGCTGACCGCGAGCCGCGGCACCTCACCAGCAGCGTTGCGGGCAGGCTCCGGGAGGCGCTGTGCCTTGACGGCCGGGGGAGCCCCGGCACTCTTAGCACTCCCGGCGCCCACGGCGCCTGCAGCCCGGAAAGCGTAGGGAACGACGACGGGCAGCGGGGGAGTGCGGTCGTCGAGTTCACGTTCCTTGGACTGCTCCTCATGGTGCCCGTGGTCTATTTCATCATCACGGTTGGCCAGATCCAGGGCGGCTCCTTCGCCGTGGTGGGCGCAGCTGACCAGGCAGCCAAGGTCTTCGTAACCCGGCCCGATGCATCGTCGGGCCGGGCGTCAGCAGAGCAGGCCACCATGGTGGCCCTTGCCGATTACGGCCATCCCGCTGGGAACGCCAGCGTCGAGATCCATTGTGACTCCGGCGGCGATTGCATGGCGGCAGGCTCCGCGGTCACCGTCACCGTACGGCTGACGGTGCCGCTGCCTTTCGTGCCATTTGGGGAAGCGCTTCGGCTCAACGCCGGCCAGTTGAGCTCTTCGGCCACCCAGGTCGTGGGCAGGTTCCGTTGATGCTTCCTGTGGCTGGCCGCACCTCCGCCGTATCAGCGCGGACGGGCCGTGATGAGGCCGGGCAAATGACGGTCCTCATCACCGGATTCGTCATGCTGGCGTTGCTGGTCAGCACCGTGGTCATGGCCGCCTCCAGCCTTTACATCGAGCACAAGAAACTCCTGTCGCTCGCGGACGGCGCCTCGGTGGCCGCCGCCGACTCCTACACGCTCGGCCAGGTTGAAACCGCCGGCGGCACTCCTTCGGCACTGCTGAACGGTGACAGGGTCCGGAACGTCGCAGCCGACTATCTCAGCCGCAACGGGGCCTTCGGGCGGGTCGCCGGGCTGGCCGTCGCAGCCGGAACGGGGACGCCCGACGGTTCCACCGCCGTCGTGGTTCTCAGTGCGACCGTGCACCCGCCGGTGGTCAATTTCCTCATCCCGGACGGCATCACCATAGCGGCCTCATCCAGCGCACGCTCGCGGCTGACCCGCTGACCGGGTCGCCGACGCCCCGGTCCGCCGGCGCCCCCGAGCCACCGCTTCCCCCGTGCGGCCGGTCGACGCCGCACCTGCCATCGGCGCAGCCGGTTAGGGCGGATAGCGTACGCTTAAACAACCATGGCTCAAATTGATTTTGCTGCAGAAATCCGCGCGCTGCGTGGCACCTATACCTCCATCGAAAACGTCACCGATGTCGAGGCGCTCAAGGAAGAGATCGCAGAACTGAGCGAGCGTGCTGGCGAGCCGGACCTCTGGGATGACCCTGCTGCTGCGCAGGTCATCACCTCACGGCTGTCGCACCGCCAGTCCGAGCTGGAGCGGCTGAACACCCTGGCTTCCCGCATCGATGACCTCGAGGTACTGGTGGAACTCGGCCAGGACGAGGACGATGCCGACTCCATGGGGGAAGCAGAGGCGGAGCTGGAGTCCATCCGCAAGTCGCTGAAGGACCTTGAAGTCGTCACCCTGCTCTCCGGCGAGTACGACGAGCGCGAGGCCGTGGTCACCATCCGCTCCGGCGCCGGCGGCGTCGACGCCGCCGACTTCGCCGAGATGCTCCTGCGAATGTACCTGCGGTGGGCGGAGCGCCACGGATACCCCACCACCGTCATGGACACCTCCTACGCGGAGGAAGCGGGACTCAAGTCCGCGACTTTCGAGGTCAACGCGCCGTACGCGTTCGGCACGCTGAGTGTCGAGGCGGGAACACACCGGCTGGTCAGGATCAGCCCGTTCGACAACCAGGGGCGCCGCCAGACCTCCTTCGCGGCCGTGGAAGTCATTCCCCTGATCGAACAGACAGACTCCATTGACATCCCCGACAACGAAATCCGCGTGGACGTCTTCCGCTCGTCCGGCCCCGGTGGCCAGTCGGTCAACACCACCGACTCCGCCGTCCGCCTGACCCACATACCCACGGGCACAGTGGTGTCCATGCAGAACGAAAAGTCGCAGCTGCAGAACCGTGCGGCGGCGATGAGGGTGCTCCAGTCGCGGCTCCTGCTGCTCAAGAAGGAGCAGGAGGACGCCGAGAAGAAGGCCTTCGCCGGCGACGTCAAGGCGTCCTGGGGCGACCAGATGCGCTCCTATGTCCTGAACCCGTACCAGATGGTCAAGGACCTCCGGACCGAGCATGAGGTGGGAAACACCAATGCCGTGTTGGACGGCGCCATTGACGACTTCATCGAAGCCGGGATCCGCTGGCGCACCGACAACCGCAACGCCGAACGCTAGACGCGCCAAGGCAAGGGACCCAATCCCGCGACACGCC
Source organism: Arthrobacter sp. OAP107 (assembly GCF_040546765.1). Taxonomy (NCBI): domain Bacteria; kingdom Bacillati; phylum Actinomycetota; class Actinomycetes; order Micrococcales; family Micrococcaceae; genus Arthrobacter; species Arthrobacter sp. OAP107. Next base: position 1,502,898 of record NZ_JBEPOK010000001.1, read on the forward strand.
CCTCTGACTCCCGCCTGAGCATGGCAGCCCGTGCGTATAGTCGAGAGGCCGGAGCTCTACTTCCCCCTAGCGAAAGCCCCCGCACCGGTTGCAGACCATGCCCCTAAAGCCGTGTCCTGCAGGGTTTTAGGGTCATGATCCGTTTCGAAAATGTCACCAAGGTCTACGACCAGAAAGCCAGGCCCGCCCTGGATTCTGTCAGCCTTGAAATTGACCGTGGTGAATTCGCCTTCCTCGTCGGCGCGTCAGGATCAGGCAAGTCCACGTTCCTGCGCCTGGTCCTCAAAGAAGACCGCGCCACCTCCGGGACCGTGTATGTCGCCGGCCAGAACGTCGCCAACATCTCCAGCTGGCGCGTACCCCGCCTGCGGCGCGGCATCGGCGTGGTGTTCCAGGACTTCCGCCTGCTGCCGCAGAAAAACGTCTTCGCCAACGTCGCCTTCGCCATGCAGGTCATCGGCAAGAGCCGCAGCGTCATCCGCGACACAGTCCCGGAGGTGCTCAAGACCGTGGGCCTCGAGGGCAAAGAAAAGCGCATGCCCCACGAGCTCTCCGGCGGTGAACAGCAGCGCGTGGCCATCGCCCGTGCCGTGGTCAACCGCCCCGGCATCCTGCTGGCCGACGAGCCCACCGGCAACCTGGACCCCACGACGTCCATGGGCATCATGGGGGTGCTGGACAAGATCAACCAGAACGGCACCACCGTGGTCATGGCCACGCACGACGACGACATCGTCAACGAGATGCGCAAACGTGTGGTGGAGCTCAAGAACGGCAAGGTCATCCGCGACGAAGCCCGGGCCCTCTACACGTCGATGATCCCCGTGGTCGGCCAGTCCCGAAGGCTCAAGGACGCCAGCGGGCGCGATGACGCGGCAGCACCCGGCCAGGCAACGCGCGACCAGGCAGGGGAGGGCCGGCTGTGAGGCTCCAGTTTATCCTCGGCGAGATCGGCGGCGGCCTGAGGCGCAACCTGTCGATGGTGGTTTCCGTCATCCTGGTGACGTTCGTGTCCCTGACCTTCGTGGGCGCCGCAGGGATGCTCCAGCTGCAGATCAACCAGATGAAGGGCTACTGGTACGACAAAGTCCAGGTGGCCATCTTCCTGTGCGGTGAAGGGTCGACGGCGGCCGGCTGCGCTTCGGGACCGGTGACGGCCGAGCAGCAGGACAACGTGCGGACCCTGCTGCAATCGCCCGCAGTGGCCCAGTACATCAACGACTTCCAGTTCGAGTCCAAAGACGACGCCTACAAGCATTTCAAGGAGCAGTTCTCGAACTCTCCCATCGTCGATTCGGTGACGCCGGACCAGCTTCCCGCCTCATTCCGGATCAACATGAAGGACCCGGAGAAGTACCAGATCATCAGCGAGACCTTTTCCTCGCAGCCGGGGGTGGAAACTGTCATCGACCAGCGGCAGGTCCTGGAGCGGCTCTTCTCCGTCATGAACGCGGCGTCCCTCGTCGCGGTAATCATCGCCGGTGTGATGACGGTGTGCGCCATCCTGCTCATCGCCACCACCATCCGGCTCTCGGCGTTCAGCCGGCGGCGGGAAACCGGAATCATGCGGCTCGTGGGAGCCTCCAAGACAGTGATCCAGCTGCCCTTCATCCTCGAAGGCGTGATCGCAGCGGTCATCGGCGCCGCCCTCGCGTCCGGAACTCTGTGGGCCGTGGCCCACTTCTTCCTGGGCGAATACCTGTCCAAGCAGTATCCTGACACAGCGTTCATCTCGCCGGCACAAACCCTGCTCCTCGCCCCGGCCCTCGTCGGGCTGGGTGTTGTTCTGGCGGGCACTTCATCTCTGCTCACGCTCCGCCGATACTTGAGGGTGTAGGCCATGCCCACCGAAGGAATGCCCATGATGAGTTCCGGCAGGCCCATGCGAAAGAGCCCGGCAGGGCGCCAGCGCAGGATTCTGAGTGCCGCAGTGGCGCTGGTGCTGGCCGCGAGCCTGGGCGCGTCGGCCCCGGCCGCCTACGCGGACGACCTTGAGGACCAGCAGGCCGCGCTGAAGGCTGAAGCCGCCCGGGTCCAGGAATCGCTTGAATTCGTCGATGCAAAAATTTCCAAAGCAGCCGGGGACCTCGTGATCTACCGGGGACAGCTTCCGGCCGCGCAGCAGGCATTGCTCGAGGCCCAGGGCCGGGTGGCGAGTGCCGTCAAGGAAGTGGAGGCCCTCGCCGCCCGGGTGGATCTCGCCCAGCAGAACAAGGCCAAGATCACCCAGCAGCTGGATGCGGACAAGCAGAAGATGGCCAGCACGAAGAAGCTGATCGGCCAAATTGCCACCCAGGCCTACAAGTCCGGCGGCGTTCCCTCAGACCTCACCCTCTTCTTCGGTTCCAACAACACAGGCAGCCTCACGGACACGATGGACATGGCGGACCAGGCGCTGCGCAGCCAGAACTCCGCGATGGACAAGCTCACCCAGCAGAACGCCACCAACGTGAACTCGCAGGCCCGGCTGCAGGCGGTCGAAGCCGAGATCAAGGACCTCAAGGCCAAGGCCGACGCGGCACTCGTTAAAGAGAAGGCCGCCCGCGACGAGGCCGCAGCCAAGAAGGCCAAGGTGGACAAGCTCATCGCCGACACCACCCGCCTGAACAACGAACTCGAGGCGGCCAGGCCCGGAATTCAGAAGAAACTGGCTGGCGTCAAGGCGCGGCAGGACGCCGTCGCCGCCGAAATCAAGGAGCGCGACCGCAAGCTGCGCGAGGCGTGGCTCGCCGAACAGCGGCGGATCGCAGCCGCTGCCGCCGCGGCAGCGAAGGCCAAGGGGGAGCAGCCCGCGCCTTATGTGCCGCCGGTGGCGGGGCCGCCGTCGGCCTTTGGCCTCCGCCACCCGTTCCCCGACAGCGTTCCCATCACCTCCGGTTTTGGATGGCGTTCGACGCCGCCAGGCACCATCGACTTTTACGGCACCGGCGGCTACATGCACACGGGCATTGACTTCGGTGCCGCGTGCGGCACACCGGTGTACGCGGCCGCCGCCGGCACGGTGTTCTCAGCGGGCTGGGCGGACGACGGCGGCGGAAACAACGTCAAGATCTCGCACGGCGTGGTGCAGGGCAACTCGCTGACCACGATCTACTACCACAACACCAGCGTGGTGGTCTCGGTGGGGCAGCAGGTCAGCCAGGGCCAGCTCATCGCCTACTCGGGCACCACCGGAAACTCCACCGGCTGCCACTCGCACTTTGAGACCTGGCTGAACGGTGAAGCGGTTGACCCGATGCGCCTGCTCTGACCAGGAGGCGCCTGCCGCCCTGCCGCCTGGCGACGCGGGCCAGGCGGCGCACCTGCCGTAGAATAGTAAGACTTTGTTCCGGTGCCGCCGGAACAGCCAGTACTGAGAACTGAGGAGTTGAACCGTGCCCAAAGAAAGTGGCCGTAAAGTCGTGGCCACCAACCGGAAGGCCCGGCACGACTACCACGTCCTGGACACCTACGAGGCGGGCATCGCGCTCATGGGAACGGAGGTGAAGTCCCTCCGCGAGGGCCACGCATCCATGGTCGACGGGTTCTGCACGTTCTACAACGACGAGCTATGGATGGAGGGCATCCACATCCCTGAGTACAACCAGGGAAGCTGGACCAACCATGCGGCCCGCCGGCGCCGTAAGCTCCTGCTGCACCGCGAGGAGCTCATCAAGATTTCGCACAAGATCCGTGAGTCGGGCTTCACCATTGTGCCGCTGCAGCTGTATTTCGTGGACGGCCGGGCCAAGGTGGAGATTGGCGTCGCGCGCGGCAAGAAGGACTACGACAAGCGCCAGACGCTGCGGGAGCAGCAGGACAAGCGCGAGGCCCTGCGCGTCATGCGGGAGCGCAACCGGCGCTAGTGCGGCAGGTCCGACGCGCGGTGCGCCGGCTGGAATGAATTGCCGCCCTGATGCGTTATGATTGGTAGTCCGGCAGGGATCAGGTTGTGAACCTGCGCTTGGCCGGTTTGGTAACAAAATACGGGGATGATCGGTTTCGACGATGTTAGTCGCGACAGGTGAAGCGGGCCGAGGATGCAGAATTATCTCGTAAACGCTGTCTGCAAACCAATAAGTGCCGAATCTAAGCGCACTGACTTCGAACTCGCTGCTTAAGCAGTAGTTCAGTCCGTCAGCCCGGGGATGCTATCGCCCCGGATCCTGGCGTCATTTAGATAGCCACTGCTGTTTGCTCCCGTCATCGGAGTAAACGGGACTCTTAGATGACTGGGCCCGGATCAGCCGCCTGTTTGCAGGACGGCTGGGGCCGAGAAAGTCCGACGCAAACTGCGCCCGGAGAAGCCCTGACAACACGACATCGGACGGGGGTTCAATTCCCCCCATCTCCACCGCTGTGATGAGTCGAGACATCCTTCACGGATGAGTCGGGTCATCGGTTACACCCCGGTCTTCGGACCGGGGTGTTTTTCTTTGTCTGGATTAGTAGTTTCGGGTGGAGTCCATGCCCGGCGTTTCAGCTGTGACTCCATCCTTCCCGAAGTGGACTACTCTGTCGTGAAACTGGACGCGACTCACCACGTCTCGCCCCTGAAGCAGGCGCCCAACGCGCGGAATCCGTAGAGCGTTCCCTGCAGCGCCAGGAACTTGGTCATTTGGTCTGCCGAGGTTTCCTTGATGGCTGAGAACGCTTCCAGCACGCTGGGGGACCTGGCGGCCCCCTGACAGTCCGCGAACGCCACCTGGGACAGTCCATTCCCGTAATCCCGCAGCGCTCCGCCCGTGGCCTGGTCCCACCAGGGATTACTGAGGAACTGCAGCGTTGCAGCCTTCCCGAATTCAGGTTCGAGGATGAGGGCGGACTGAAGCGTGTATCCCTGGTGCGGCGCGTCCTGTGGCTTGCCGAGCTGGAAAGGCAGGTCGCTGTAGCCCCAGTAGCCCGTGTCCGCATTGAAGAGGTACCGGTCCGCCGCGGTTATCTGGGCGACGATGTCATCGAGCAGGGGGATGCTCCACCCCGTGACTTCGCGTACCTGCTTGAGCCAGGCGCCGGCGCCAAGGTTGACGTTGGGGACGCAAGGAAGGTCACTGCCCGACTTCGAGTAGGCGAGGCAGGTTCCGCCGGCAACGCTGACCCGGGGCGTGCTCAGGAGGCTGTCGACGGCTGCCCTCAACTCCTCGTCCGTTACGAGCTTGTTCTGCCAGGCAGCAAGCAACGCAGGACCGGCATGCCCGGCGGTAGACACGGTGTAGGTTGTGCTTTCTGGATTGACTGTTCCATCGCTGAACGCGTCCCACGCACTTTCAATGCCCCACCCGCCGTCAGGCTTTCGGACGTCGAGCAGATGCTGTACGAGCGAAGCAACGGTGGGCCCGGCCCAGCCTTCCCTGTGCGCGTAGAGGATGATCTCGAAGCCGGTTGATGCAGCGTCGTGCGAGCCTGCGGTCATACCCTGAGCAAGTTCCCACAGCGTTTCCGACTCCTGATCCCACATGGTCGAAGCCAGTGTGGCGTCAAGCAAAGGAGCGTCGGCGATCCCTGCCGTCACGGACCTGCCGCCAATGCGGTTCTTGCCCGCCCAGAGGTCGGGCGCCACCGTGAGGAAGCGGGTGGGCTGTGGTGTCACCTTACATGTTGCTGATGCCGTCCGGTCCGTGCTGAGCACCACTCGTAATTCGGCAGGACATCCGATGGCGCCGGCCACACCGGGAGCGATGCGCAGCACTGCTCCGGGTGACCACAACGGGCCCCCGACTGTAAACCGAACAGTGGTCACTTCGCCGCGGCGGACTGTCTCCGGAACGAACGCCGTTACGCCAAGCGCCGAAACGCGGGAGGAGGCGGTGTGGGTAGCGACGGACCGCCCATTGGAAAAACGTGTGGCTGCTGCGGTGACCGTATAGCCGCCGGCGGCGAGTGGCAGGAAGGTGCAGGTTGTCCTAGCAACACCGGTGGAAACCCAAAGGGTGCTACCGCAGGTCATTCCAGTTGGGCCGCTGGCCAGGATGCGTACAGATTGCCCTGCGGGAACGTTTGTAAGTGTCGCAGTGATGGTTCCGCGATTGTTGACCTTTAGGGATGAGGCTATGGTCAGGGTAGGCGGCGCGGGCTTGGCCACGACCCGGAGAGAGGTGGTCTGGATAGCGACGGTCCGTCCGTTGTAGAGGCGGGTGGCCTTGGCGGTGATCGTGTACCCGCCGGCTAGGCGTGGCACAACGGTGCAGGACGTGACCGCGACTCCGGGGGAGGTCCATCTGGTGCTGGCGCAGGTCGTCCCGGATGGGCCGGTGACGGCGATTCGCGCAGTTTGGCCGCTTGGAACATTTCTGAGCGTGGCCGTGATGGTCCCCCGGCTACCCACCTGAAGCGCGGACACGCCGATTGTCAGGGCCGGTGAAGCAGCCTGCGCTTGGTACGGGAGGCCAATGATGACGAGCGCGCTGGCGATCAGGATGCCCATAAAAGTCCTTGGGCGTAGTCCGACTAACATCTCTTGCTTCCCCCGTACTGCGTCCTGTTGACGGCGCCAGCGCCTGGCAACGTGTGACGCGTTACAGCTCTTCCGTTTGCTCCGCACGGCCACGGACATGACCTGGAGCACAGAAAGTAGCAGGTCGAGGTTGGGGCGCCTCCCCCCAAAATGGGGGGGCGGACGCTTTCACCTCCGGTTACCCAGGGCTATGCCCCCCGTTCACCCAAGGCGTAGCCACTGCTGGACTAGGCAGCGGGAGCTGATTGTTGTGTTGAATAACACCCGGTATTCACGGGTACTAATTGCTAAGGAGGCCTCCATGTCCACGGCGGCTGCAAACGAACCGGGTCCCGTCGACGACGGCGCGGCTCTCGACTCCTATTCGGAGACAGTTATCCGGGTGGCCAGAAGCGTCACACCCCATGTGGCCGCCATAGAGATGACGGGGAACCGGCGCAACGGACGGTTCCGGGTCGGCGCCGGATCCGCGGTCCTGTTCACCGAGGACGGCTACCTCCTGACCAACGCCCACGTGGTTGCCGGGACCCAGAAGGGCCGTGCTGTCTTCGCAGACGGTTCCGGCACCGATCTTGAGGTGGTGGGTGCGGACCCGTTGTCCGATCTGGCGGTGGTCCGGGGCCGTGCACCGCACGTCGTCCCCGCGGAGTTCGGGGACGCCGAGTCATTGCAGGTGGGTCAGCTGGTGATCGCTGTCGGGAACCCGCTGGGGCTCTCCGGCTCGGTGACGGCAGGGGTGGTCAGCGGACTGGGCCGCGCCATCCCGGTCTGGGCCGGACGCAACCGCAGGGTGATTGAGGACGTCATCCAGACCGATGCCGCCTTGAATGCCGGCAGTTCCGGCGGGGCTCTGGCCGACTCGCGAAGCCGGATCGTGGGAATCAACACCGCGGTGGCCGGCGCCGGGCTGGGGCTGGCTGTTCCGGTCAACAGTACGTCGCGCCGGATCATCTCCGCGCTCCTGTCGGACGGCCGCGTGCGCCGCGCCTACCTCGGCGTGGTCAGCACACCAATCCGGCTGGGCGCCAGTGATGTGGTCCGCACGGGCCAGCGGGAGGGGCTGCGTGTGGTGGAGGTCCTGTCCGGTTCCCCGGCGGAGCAGGCCGGCCTCCGGACCGGCGATGTGCTGCTGCGGGCCGGCTCCCGCGCTGTCAGCAATGCCGAGAGCCTGCAGAAACTGCTCTTCGCCGAGGCCATCGGCGTCCCGATGAATATCGCCGTCCTGCGCGACGGACACGTAACCGACATCGCTGCTGTGCCCGGCGAAATGGCGGACTGGGGATAGGCATAAACGAGGGGGTGGCCAGGAAATCCCTGGCCACCCCGTCCGGTGTTTGTTAGGCCATCAGCGTTTCTTCAGATGCGCCACAGGGTCCGCAGCTCCCTCATGCGGGGCCTTGGCCTTCTTGTCCGCGCGTTTCTGCTTGATGGTCTTGCCTGCTTTTTTCTGCTGCTGCTGGTGCGGCGACTTGTCCGGCATGGCGTGCTCCCTCGTCCGAGGGGCAGGAGGGTGCCCCTCCCTACGTAAATTACGCCTGTTGCAGCCTAAATGTAACTGCCCTGTCAGCCCGCGACGTCGGCGATTCCGACGAACCTGGTGCCCACGCCGTCGAACTCGCTCCGTATGAATCCGGGTGCCGCCGGCGGAACTTCGGAGGGGCGGTGATGGCCGCACACGACGTACGTGAACTCGGGCCACCACTTCTTGGGCCGGGCAGCCTCCTCATAACCGCAGACCGCGCAGACGAGGTGCACCCACACCGGCCTTTTCCCGGTCCGGTTGGCGCGGGACTGGACGAGCCAGGCGGGGGGATTGTCCAGCAGCTCGCCCAGCTCGGCTTCGGTCAGAAGCTTCGGAATGCCGTGGCGCTGGGCCATTTCCAGTGGTACATCCAGGGCAATTGCCGCATCACGTCTGCTGATCATCCAGTCCACGATACGGTAAGTCATGAGCGATGCCAGCCAGACCACCGCGCCCACGCGCCTCCAGCGACAGGTATTGACCGTCGCGATCGTGGCTTCCTTCATGGCGATCCTTGACAGCTTTGTCGTCAGCCTGGCGCTGCCCGCCATCGGCCGGGAACTCGGCGGCGGACTCCGCATCCAGCAGTGGGTGGTGGACGCCTACCTCTTGACGCTGGGCGCACTCATCCTGGCGGCCGGCTCGCTCTCGGACCACTTCGGGCGGGTGCGCGTGCTGCAGTGGGGACTGGGCGGGTTTGCCCTCACCTCGGTTCTCTGCGGAGCAGCCTGGACCGCCGAAATACTGGTGGTCAGCCGGGGGCTGCAGGGAGTGGCCGGAGCGCTCCTCGTGCCCAGCTCGCTGGCGCTGATCGTCAGCCACTTCGACAGCGCCGCCCAGGGGGCGGCCATCGGCAAATGGTCGGCGTGGACAAGCGCCGCCGCCATTGTGGCCCCCTTGATCGGCGGGGTATCGGTGGACCTGCTTTCGTGGCGGGTCATCTTCTTCGTCAACGTCCTGCCGGCGGCGGCCATCTGGCCCGTGTTGGCCAGGCTGCGGAAGGCCGACGGCAACCCGCACGCTGCCGGCCGCATCGACATTGCGGGGGCTCTCCTTGCCGTCGTCGCGCTGGGCGGTCCGGTCTACGCGCTGATTGAACAGGGATCTGCAGGCTGGGGCAGCCCGCAGGTCTGGCTGCCGCTGGCCGCCGGTGCCGCGGCCGCGGTGCTTTTCCTTCTCCATGAATCGCGGACCGCCGCGCCGCTGCTGCCCCTGGGCATGTTCACTGTGCGGAACTTCGGCTGGGGCAACATTGCCACGGCCGCGATCTACGGCGGATTTTCGCTAGGGTTCTTTGCGCTGGGCATCTATATCCAGCAGGTCGGCGGCATGAAGGCGACCACCGCCGGCCTGGCGCTGCTGCCCTCAACGGTGATCCTGATGCTGCTGGCATCCTTCTTCGGCGGCCTCGCGGGCAAGTACGGGCCGCGGTGGTTCATGACTGCCGGGCCGGTGCTGTGTGCGGCCGGCTTCCTGCTCACGCTGTCCGTTGGCGGCTCCCTGAACTACTGGACGCAGGTCCTGCCCGGGCAACTGGTCTTCGGCCTCGGCCTTTCCATGACCGTGGCACCGTTGACGGCGGCCATCCTGGGATCGGTCCCGGAAAGGCAGGCAGGCGTGGGATCCGCGGTGAACAACGCCGTTTCGAGGATCGCCGGCCTGGTCTGCATTGCGTTCGCGGGCTTCATCGTCGGTCCGGAACTGACGACGCCGGGTCTGCACCGCGCGCTGTTGGCGACGGCTGCGCTGTTGCTGCTGGGCGCGGCCAGTTCCGCCGTCGGAATCCGCAACCCCTTGCCGGCTAGCCGCCGCTGACCGCGATTCCTGCCGCGGCCGCAGCCAGCCCGAGCAGCAGGTTGGCGAGGATGTTGGCAGCGGCTGCGAGGTAGCGCCGTTCACTGGCCAGCCGCACCGTGGCGGTGGTCCAGGAACTGAAAGTGGTGAGGCCGCCGGCGAACCCGGTGGCCAGGGCAGCGTGCCACTCGGGGCCGAACACCGCGGTGACGCCGACGGACACGCCGATCACGAATGAGCCGGCCACATTAACCAGCAGTGTTGCCCAGGGCCAGTGCCGCCGCGGCGACGGGAAACCGGCCAGCCAGCCGTCCACGGCGAACCTGAGAAGGGCTCCTGCGATGCCGAACAAACCCACCAGGAGCGCCGTCACGGACGCCCCCCGCCGGTGCCGCCGAGAGCATAAGGAGCGCCGAGCAGCTTGCCGGTCCGCCAGCCCGCGGCCGCGGCCGCGAGGCCCAGTACGACGGACAGCCCCAGATAAAGCAGACCGAGGCTGGGGACCCCGCCGCGGGCCAGCTGGTCCGTGGAAAATACGACGGCGGAGAAGGTGGTGAACGAGCCCAGCACGCCCGGCCCGATGGCGGCTCGGAGCCAGAACGCAGTGTGCGGCCGCGCGATCCAGATGGTGGTGAGGGCCGCCAGCACAAAACTGCCCGCGACGTTGATGGAAAGCGTTGCCCACGGCAGGTCGCCGGGCTGGTCCGGAACCAGCAGTCCCAGCACGTACCGGAGTTCCGTCCCCAGCAGCCCGCCGGCGGCCACGGCCGTCCACACCCGCCAGCCGTAGCCGGAGCCCGGCTTGGAAGCGGTGCCGGTGAGGCCGGCGAGGGGTGCGCGCACCTGTGCCTACAGGCCGGCCATGCGGCAGCCGGGATGCGCCGAATCGCTGTGGATCCAGAGCGCGGCGGCCACTTCATCGGCGAGGTCCACTTCGCGGCTGGTCCCGGGGGAACCGATCCGGACCACGAGCGAGCCACCGAAGGGCTTGCGGCCGCGCACCTCCACGTCGGCGTCCAGGCTGATCCTTTCCGCGGCGAGGTAGCGCAGCAGCTCGGGATTTTCGTCGCTGATCCGGGTGATCCTGCCGGTGTGGCCGTCGTCGAGCTCGATCATCCGGTGCGCGGACGGCATCCGCACAGTTCCATCGGCCGCGGGGATGGGATCGCCGTGCGGGTCCCGCGACGGGTTGCCCAGCCGGGCCGCCAGCCGCTCAATGAACGTGTCCGAGACCGCATGTTCCAGCTGCTCCGCTTCGTCGTGGACTTCGTCCCAGCTGTAGCCGAGGTCCTTGACCAGGTATGTCTCAATCAGGCGGTGCCGCCGGACCATGGAGACGGCAAGCCGGACGCCCTGGGGCGTGAGCGTGATGGCGCTGTACGGCTTGTGGAGGACCAGGCCCTGGTCCTTGAGCTTGCGCACCATTTCAGAGACGGAGGAGTTGGCCACGCCGAGGCGCTGTGCAAGCTGGGTGGACGTGATTGGCTTGTCCTGCCATTCCGTGAAGGAATAGATGACCTTAACGTAGTCCTCGATCGAGGAGGAGGGCGTACTGGTCTTCACAGCTTCAAGCCTACCTGCTGCCGCCACGGGGCTCAGCCCGAACCGCCCGCCAGGTCTGGGTGAGGTAGGGGAGCTGCAGCAGTTCACCTTCGGCATGCCCAAGGTGCTCGTGCAGGTACCACGTCAGGTTGTGGGTCACCTTGGCCCGGGTGGCGTCGTTGGCCGCGAGGTAATAGCTGCGCGACTTGGCCAGTTCCAGGATGTCGTCCGGGGTGACAGGATCCTCCCACCGCGTCAGGTGGCTTTCCAGGGACGTGAATTCCGGGCCGATTTTGGGGCGGAAATCGGGTTTGTGGACGTCGCCGGCGTGCATTATGCGGGACAGCCGGTGCACCCACGGCACTGAGGTGTCCAGCTGGTTCCAGATGAGGCCCAGCACCCCGCGGGGCTTGAGGATCCGCGCAATCTCGGTGCTGGCCAGCAGTGGGTCGCACCAGTGCCACGCCTGGGCAACGCTGACGACGTCGAACGCGGCCCCGGGCAGTCCGGTCGCCTCCGCGGTCCCTTCCAGAATTTGGACACCGGGGTAGGCGCCGCTTGGAAACACTCGGCTGAGTTGGTCCAGCATGTCCACGGAAGGGTCCACGGCGCTGACGCTGAGCCCGCGTTCCACCAGAAGGGCCGTGAATTTACCGGTTCCAGCGCCGATGTCGGCGGCCGTGCGGGCCTCCGCCGGAATGAGCCAGTCCGCGGAATCGTCAGGGTAGCCGGGACGGACGCGGTGATAGTGCTCGCCGCCGTCCTGGAAGCTCTGCCCGAGCTCCTGCCGCCGCACGTGATGAAGTTTGGGGCCGCCCCGTGCCACGCACAGTCTCCTTAGTCCGACGTCGGAAATTACCTTTCGAATTTACCGTACGGGGGCCGCTGGCAGGGGATCGTGGGTGGCGCTTCGTCGGCGTGCCGATTAGTCCTGGATGCAGGGTGCGGCGCCGGCGGTGCCCGGGGTGTTCGGGGCCCACTCGGGGTAGGTGCGGGAGTCGTTCTCCGGAACCCAGCGCCCGGCGTCCACCACATAGTCCCAGCCGAGGCCGGAGCGGCGGAGCTCCTCGATGCCGGCGAGGAGCCGCTGGGCGTCCTCCAGCCGTGACCCCACGCCGAAGCTGGCGCGCAGGGAACCGGACGGCAGGCCGAGGCGCTTCAGCAGCGGGTGCGCGCAGAAGCGGCCATCGCGCAGGCCCACGCCGTGCTCGGCCGACAGGTAGGCGGCCACCAGCCCGGCGTCGTAACCCTCCACGGAGAAGTTGACCACGCCAATGGCATCGTCCGGGTTGCTGTCCTCGAAGATCTGATGGACGGTGACGCCGTCGATCCTGCGCAGCCCCTCGACGAGGAAGGACCGGATGGCAGCCTCATGGGCGTGCCAGCTCTGCGGATCCAGGGCGGCGATGACCTGGGTTGCGCGGGCCAGGGTGGCTGCGCCGAGCACGTTGGGTGAGCCGCCCTCGTGGCGGGCGGGGCCGGTGGCCCAGCTGACGCCGTCGAGCCTTGCCTCGCTGACGGCTCCGCCGCCGGCGAGGTGCGGGGTTCCGGCGTCGAGCCAGTCGGGGCGTCCGATGAGCACGCCGGCGCCGAAGGGGGCGTAGAGCTTGTGGCCGGAGAAGGCGAGGTAGTCGACGTCGTCCGCGGCGATGTTGACGCGGCGGTGCGGCGCGAGCTGGGCGGCGTCCACCACGATCCGTGCGCCGTATTCGTGGGCCAGTGCCGCGAGGCGCCGGATGGGAAGGATTTCGCCCGTGACGTTGGATGCACCGGTCACGGCAAGGAGGCTGACATCGCCATGCTCAAGTTCGGTGCGCAGGCTGCCGATGGTGGCTTCCAGGGTTTCCGAGGCCACCACGCTGCGGTGCGGCACTCCCTGCCACGGCAGCAGGTTGGCGTGGTGCTCGATGTCCAGGTAGAGCACTTCACCGGTGTGGTGGTGGTCCTCTACCGGCAGGCAGCCGGCCAGGAGGTTGAGGGAATCGGTGGTGTTCCTGGTGAAAATGACGGCGTCATCGGCGCGGCCGCCCACGAACTGCCGCACGATGTCGCGCGCGTTCTCGTACACGGAGGTGCTGATCTGCGAGGCGTAGCCGGCGCCGCGGTGCACGCTCGCGTAGTACGGCAGGATCTCGTTGAGGTACGCGGACACCACGGACAGCGCAGGCGCGGAGGCGCCGTAGTCGAGGTTGGCGTAGCGGACGTGGCCGCCCTGGATCAGCGGAGCCTGGATTTCCGCGCCGGTGACGGCGGCCAGGGGACGGCCGGCGGCAGCGAATCGGCCGTCCAGCACGTCAGCGTCGGTGGTGGAAGAAATGATTGCAGTCGTCATGGGACCTCACTGAGAAAGGACCCCGTGTGACGGGGATCCGCGCTTGCCGGGTCCGTTCCGGATCGGCCTGGTCGTCACCCGGGGCACCCCACCGCGAATGGAGGGTTGCCGGCCAGCTAACCGGGGTTTAGCGCTGGCACTCGTGACCTGTTACGAGACTAGGACATCCGGGCGGGCGATGAAAAAGCCGGTCCGGAATGTTAAGCGGAATATTACGCAACCCGGATTTCTGGCTTTCGGTCGAATAAACGACGGCGGCCGCCACCAAAAGGAGGCGACCACCGTCGTTATATTCAGCCCAGAGGCGCTGGGCCGGCTCCGGGGGGAAGCTAGAGCAAATCGTCCAGCTGCGGGTTCAGCCGCTTCAGGACTTCCGAGTGCAGGATCGAGTTGGTGGCCAGGGCGTTGCCGCCGAACGGGCCGTCCGTGCCTTCGAGGGAGGTGAAGCGGCCGCCTGCCTCCGTGACGATCGGCACCAGCGCCGCCATGTCGTAGAGGTTCAGTTCCGGTTCGCAGGCGATGTCCACCGCACCTTCGGCCACCATGCAGTAGGACCAGAAGTCCCCGAACGCGCGGGTGCGCCACACGTCCTCGGTGAGCTGCAGGAACTCATCGAGGTTGCCGCGGTCCTTCCAGCCGCCGAGGCTGGAATAGGACAACGAGGCGTCGGCGAGGCTGGACACGTTGGATACCTTGAGCCGGGTGGCGGCGGCCAGGGAACGGCCCGAGTAGGCACCGGCGCCCTTGGCGGCCCACCAGCGCTTGCCGAGCGCCGGGGCGCTGACCACGCCCACGACGGGTTCGCCCTCGTCGACCAGGGCGATCAGTGTGGCCCACACCGGTACCCCACGGACGAAGTTTTTGGTGCCGTCGATGGGGTCGATGATCCAGCGGCGGGAACCGTGGCCGGAACTTCCGAACTCCTCACCGAGCACGGCGTCGCGGGGACGGGAACGGGACAGCTGGCCGCGGATGGACTCCTCGGCGGCCTTGTCCGCATCGGTGACCGGCGTCAGATCAGGCTTCGTCTCGATCTGGAGGTCCAGCGCCTTGAACCGGCTCATGGTCTGGTCGTCCACGGAATCGGCCAGCACATGGGCCAGACGCAGGTCATCGTTGTACGTTGAAGCGGGTTGGGTCATGGTTCCAAACTACCCTCAAAGGCCCGGCGGGGCGGGGAGGCAGCTGCCGGGCTGCGCCGCGGAAGGCTAGCCGACGCTGCCGAGTTCCTTGGTTTCCTGGCCCTCCGCGCGCGGGTCGGTGCCCAGCAGGCGGCGCAGGGACGCGAGCCTGGCAGCTCCGGTGGGCCCGGCATGGCCGGCGGCGACCCAGGCATCCACGCCGCAGTTGACGGCGGCGGCGTCGTGCTTGCAGCCGCGTTCGCACGCCTCGGTGCCAGGCTCAAGGTCGGGGAAGGAATGCAGGATCCGGTCCGGGTCCACGTGGGCCAGCCCGAAGGAGCGGATGCCCGGCGTGTCGATGATCCAGCTCCCGGCGGGGGCGTCAGCGAGCTTGAGGGCGAGGGCCGACGACGACGTGTGCCGTCCGCGGCCCGTCACGGCGTTGACGCCGCCGGTGGCGCGTTCGGCGCCGGTCAGCGCGTTGACCATGGTGGATTTTCCGACGCCGGAATGGCCCAGCATCACTGTCACCTTGCCGTCCAGGTGGGCGCGGAGTTCGGACACGGCGGCCACGTCGAGCCGGGCGGAGAGGCCGTCGTCGGACCGGGCGTCGATGCCGGATGCGTCGGAATCGGCGGTGCGGCTGATGATGACCGGGAAGTCGAGGTGGCGGTAGTTGGCCAGCAGCTCGGTGGGGTCTTTGACGTCCGCCTTGGTGACCAGCAGCAGCGGTTCGATCCCGGCGTCGTAGGCCGCCACCAGCGCCCGGTCGATGAAGCCGGTGCGGGGTTCGGGGTTGGCGGCGGCGACCACCACCACCAGCTGGTCCGCGTTTGCCACCACGGCGCGTTCCACGGGGTCCGTGTCGTCGGCGCTGCGGCGCAGCAGGGTCTTGCGGTCCTGGATTTTTACGAGCCGGGCGAGGGTGTCCGGCTCGCCGGACACGTCGCCCACGAGGGACACGAAGTCGCCGGCGACGACGGGGGAGCGGCGCAGTTCCCGGGCGCGGGCGGCGATGACCGTCCGCTCATGCCCGGAGTCCTCGCCGACGACTGCCGTGTAACGCCCCCGGTCGACGGTGATGATCCGCCCGGTGACGGCGTCCTCATGGCTGGGACGGTCCTTCGTCCGGGGCCGGGAACCTTTTTTGTTCGGCCGGATCCTGACATCGGATTCGTCCCAGGAATCAGTGCTGCGTGCCACCGGTGGTCCCCGCGGTGTTGGTCATTGCTGTGTTTGTCACAGCGCCGGCCCGCTGGCCGAGCATGTCCGCCCACAGCTTGGGGAAGTCCGGCATGGTCTTGGACGTGGTGGCGATGTCCTGCACTGCCACCACCCCTGACCGCCAGGCCGAGGATGGCTCCGGCGGTGGCCATCCGGTGGTCCGCGTAGCTGTGCACCACACCGGCATGCAGTTCCGCGGGCCGGATGAGGAGTCCGTCGGCGGTTTCCTCGGCATCGCCGCCGAGGCGGTTGATTTCCGTGACGAGCGCGGCGAGCCGGTCCGTCTCATGGCCCCTGAGGTGGGCAATGCCGCTCAGCCGCGAGGGCCCGGATGCCAGCGCACAGAGCGCGGCCACGGTAGGCGCCAGTTCGCTGGTTTCGGCGAAGTCCGCGCCCTTGATTTCGCTGCCGCCGGTCACGGTCAGGGTGCCGTCCTGCAGGGTGACGGTTGCGCCCATGTCGCTGAGGATGCTGCGCCACATGTCACCCACCTGCGTGGTGTGCTCCGGCCAGTCCGGAATCCGCACCGTGCCGCCGGTCGCCAGCGCGGCCGCCAGGAAAGGGCCGGCGTTGGACAGGTCCTGCTCGATCCGCTGGTCGAAGGCGCGGATCGGGCCGGGGCTCACGATCCAGTGGTTGGGCGTGGAGTCATCCACCGCCACGCCCGCGCCGCGCAGTGTGGCGATGGTCATGTTGATGTGGTCCAGGCTCGGCACGGTGCTCCCGGAGTGCTCCAGATGAAGGCCGTCCGTGAACCGTGCCCCCACCAGCAGCAGCGCGGAGACGAACTGGGAGGAGGCGCTGGCGTCAATGACGAGGTGCCCGCCGCGCACCTGCCCGGTGCCTTCAACGCGGAACGGCAGCGAAGCCGGCGTTCCGCCGTTCTCACCGCTGATGGGTACGCCGAGGCCCGCTAGCGCCTCGATGATGGTCCCCATCGGGCGCTCCCGGGCGTGGGGATCGCCGTCGAATACCGTGGAGCCGCTGCGGAGCGCGGCCAGCGGCGGAACAAACCTCATGACAGTTCCGGCCAGGCCGCAGTCGATGGCGACCTCGGCACCGCCGGCGTCGGCCGGAATCGGCGTCACCTCCAGGTCGGGGCCGAAGGCGCCATCGCCCGGCACCTCCCGGATGTCCGCGCCCAGCTGGCGCAGGGCGGCAATCATCAGCGCTGAGTCGCGGGAATGCAGCGGCGCCCGGAGCCGGGATGGCCCGTCGGCCAGCGCGGCGAGCACCAGGTACCTGTTGGTCAGCGACTTGGAGCCCGGCACGCGGATCGTGGCGTCTACGGGCTGCTCCGCAAACGGCGCGGGCCAGTGCGGAGCAGCGCCGGAGGTGTCAACGGACGCGCCCATGGGTGATGCTGTCATTCCTGTTTATGCCCCCACCGCGTGGTCAACAGCCTTGCGGACTGCTTTGTCGGCGCTGTGCAGCTTCTTGCCGGTGGTCTTGCGTGCGTCGGCGGCGAGGTGGCCGGCGGTTTTCCGTGCGTCGGCAGCGAGGTGCTCTGCGCGCCAGACGAGGCTTGGCTTGCCGGCCGTGTCCACCGACGCGAGCAGCACACCGCCGGTGAGGGTGATGTTCTTGAGCAGCTGGGTGCGGCGGGCTTCGCGGCCCTCCTTGGTGCTGATGTCGGCGCTGCGCCATTCAACGAAGGCGTTCAGCGCCGAGATGACGGCCAGCACCGAAGCCGCCAGCCGCGCGGATTTGCCGAGCGCGAAGAGGACGCCGGCGCCCACCTGCGTGCCGCCGATGATCCGGGCCAGGACCTTCTCGTCCGTCTGGAACGGCAGGGCTTCAGAGGCGCGGCGCAGGAGGGGCGACAGCTGCTGTGCGGTGTCGTCCGCATTCCTGAGCTTGTCCGTTCCGGCGAGGATGAAACTTGAGGCCAGCATCGGCCGGGCAAAAAAGCGGACTAAGGACATGAATTTCCTCCTGGATAGCCGAGCCGCGGTGGCCGCGGCGGAGTCGGTTCTAGTCTTGCACTTTTGCGGAATATTTGCCCACCGTGCGTCGTTGTGCACATCAGGCCGGAAGCAGTCTGCAGGGGGCGTTCTGGGCAGTTTCCGGTGTTCAGCGGCGGCTGGGGCATGGCCGGAAACCGGCACGAGCACGGACCGCCGCACGAACGCGGGTCTCATCAGGCAGGTCTTATCAGGCGGAGTGGAGATGGAGCATTGACTTTGGTGAAGGAAGCTGTGGGGGTGCGAAGTACCGCCAGGATGGGGCCGTTTGTAGTGCCGGAAGCCGACGCGCTTGAGGCCGGGAGTGCTTTCCCGGACCCCGGATACGGCACGGCACGCCGTCAGGGGCGGACGGCGCTGATCAACGTAGACTTGAAGGCAATGAGCACCGTGGATCCGGCCTTACAGGCCACACAGAAGGACGCCGCCGACGGCATCCCGGACAATGGCACGTCACCCGCCGCTGAAGCGGCAGAGGCTATCGACGTCGGCTCGGAGAGTGCCGAAGCGCGCCGGGCCCGGTTTGAGCGCGACGCCATGCAGTACGTGGACCAGCTGTATTCAGCGGCCATGCGCATGGCCCGGAACCCGGCCGATGCCGAGGACCTCGTGCAGGAGGCGTATACAAAGGCGTTCTCGGCGTTCCATCAGTACAAGCCGGGGACCAACCTGAAGGCCTGGCTGTACAGGATCCTGACGAACACCTACATCAACCTGTACCGGAAGCGGCAGCGGGAACCCCTGCAGTCCAATTCGGACACCATCGAGGACTGGCAGTTGGCCCGTGCCGAGTCCCACACCTCCAGCGGTCTGCGGTCCGCGGAGGCCGAGGCTTTGGACCACCTGCCGGATTCGGACGTTAAGCGGGCCCTGCAGGCCATCCCGGAGGAGTTCCGGCTGGCGGTGTATTTCGCCGACGTCGAGGGCTTCGCGTACAAGGAAATTTCGGACATCATGAACACCCCCATCGGCACTGTGATGTCCCGGCTCCACCGGGGCCGGAAGATGCTGCGGGACATGCTGGCGGACTACGCCGCCGAACGGGGATTCAAGGCTGCTGCAGACGCCACGGCGGCAACGGAAAGCAACAAACAGGAGAACGGGAAATGAGCGACTGCCAGGGATTGGGCGATTGCGATGACACCAGGATGCAGCGCATCTACGAGTATCTGGACGGAGCTTTGACCCGCAGCGACCTTGCGGAGATCAAGCACCACCTCGACGAGTGCCCGGAATGCGCGCAGCAGTACGATTTTGAGTGCGTCATCCGGAAAGTGGTGAAGCGCTCCTGCACCGAGGCGGCGCCGGAGAACCTGAAGAACGCGATTCTGGACCGGATCCACGCCATCAGGCCGGTGGAGGCCTGACGGGGTTCCCGGCTTAAACGCGATGCCCCCGCTACCTTGCTGGTAGCGGGGGCATCGCGTTTAAGCTTCGGTTCAAGCCGTGGCTTAGGTGTTGGGGCGCTTCCCGTGGTTCGCGCCGCCACGCTTACGGTCACGACGCTTACGTGCACGCTTGCTCATAGCTGGCCTCCTTAATTTCGTTACCCAAAAGAGTTGCCCTCCAGTCTCCCATATCAGCGGACAGGCCGCGAACCGGGCGGGTTGCCCTACAGCGAGTTGCGGATGGACACGCGGGCCTGGTCCAGGACAGTCCGCACCGTTTCCAGGGCGACGGGCGTCATGGGCCGGGCGCCGGTGTGCAGGCGAAGCTCGGTGCGCATGTCGTCGCGGAACGCCTGCAGCAGCATCTCCGCTTCCCTGAGCATGCGCTGCCCGTCGGCTGTGTAGCGGCCGTGGCCGGACGGGTCCGCCGATCGAACAGCGGTGCGTGCGGCTTCGGCGGTCGCGGCGAGGTCCGCGCGCAGCCCGCGCATGTTGCTGCGGATGTCGGCGCGGAGGTCGTCGGCGAGCCGGCGGACGGATGCCGAGATGTCGTTCTCCACGGTCTCCAGCTCCTCGCGCCGGCTGTCCAGTTCGGCCAGGCCCGCAGCGGTGATGCGGTAGTTGGTGCGGCGCCCTTGGCTTTCAGTGGCCACGAGGCCCTCCTCCTCCAGTTTGCCGAGGCGCGGATATATGGTGCCGGCACTGGGGGAGTAGGTGCCGCCGAACCGGTCGCTGAGCTCCTTGATGAGTTCGTACCCGTGCTTGGGGCCCGCCTCCAGGAGTGCCAGCAGATAGAGCCGGAGAGCGCCATGGGCAAAGACGGGAGGCATCAGAGCGCCTGTTCCTCGGTGGCCGGTGCGTGGCCATGGAAGATGGACGTCTTCCCGGATACCGAGTTGGTCCGGACCAGCATGAGTTTGGCGTCCGGGCCCGAGATGGTCTGCACCTTGCCGCCCGGGTGGCCGTACCTCCGGTCGTCGATGACCACCGGCCCGCTGGCCGACTGGGCCACGATGTCCACGCCGACGTCATGCGGCACGCGGACGGTCAGGTCGCCGGACACCGAGTTCGCGCCGAAGTCGTGGGTGTAGCCGTGCAGGTCAAAGCTCATGTCGCCGCTGACGGTGTTGGCCCGGATGTTGGTGAACTGGCCGGACGCCGTGACCTCGCCCGAGACGCTCTTGGCCGTCAGGACGCCGCTGTGGTTGCGGGCAATCACTTCTCCGCTGACGGTGTTGACGTGCAGTTCACCGGAGGTCCCGTCGGCCAGCAGCGAGCCGGTCACGGTGTTCAGCCGGGTCCGTCCGCGGACACCCGAGACCAGGCCGTCCCCGCTGACGGTGCCCGCCTCGACTTCCACGCCGGCAGGGACCGCGATGCTGATGACTACGGAGTTGTTGCTGCTGTTGTTGACCGACTCCATCAGGTTCTTGAACCAGCCCTGCGGTCCGTGCAGCTGGTGGCGGACTTCGAGCCGCCCGCCAGTCACGGAGACCGCGAGCGGATCCCCGAGCACCTCCGACACCTCCATGCGGACCACCGCCTCGTCGTGCGTGACGATGTCCAGCCTGCCCCGCACGATGCCCACCTTGAGGTGGGAGACGCCGTCGACATCTATGGTCTGCGGGCCGGTGACGGTCCAGGAGTTCTCTTCCATGATCCCCTCCACTTGCGATATATCGTGACTGTGAAAGCCACGCTAGTACGCCGGCGACGGAAGATCAAGATATATCGCGAGTAGATTTTCCTACTCGGGCGTGTCCATTCCCAGCCACTGGAACCAGCCCCGGTGCAGCACCAGCCAGGCCATCAGCCCGTAGCCTGCCTGCCCGGGGGTGCCGCCGTTGGCAGCGAGGTCCTGGCGCCACTGCTCATGGTTCAGCAACGGTGAAAACGTGTCGACGTAGAGGTGCTTGCGCCGGGTGGTCACGTCGGCAAAGGCGGTGTTCAGCTCGCCGAGGCGCCGGTTCTGCACCGGATCCAGCGTGGGCGGCGGCCCCACGACGAAGACCTCCAGCCGCTTCTGGGTGGCCGAATCCAGGATGTTGGCGAGGTTAAGCCGGCTCCGGGCGGTGGACAGGCCGAACTCAATGTCCCGGCCGGACAGCCCGATGACCAGGCGGTTCTCGTGGGCGTCGCTGAACCTGCGGCCGGCCTCCTCCAGCCAGCGTGCAGACAGGCCCTCGGTGCCTTCCTGCGGGCACGGAAGGGAAAAGCTCTCCACTGTGACGCCGTCCTGCGGAGTGCGGGCGAGCACCCGGCCCAGCCACCCCAGCGCCCGGGGATCGCCGAGCCCGGCGAGCAGTTCATCTCCAACAGCTGCAATCCGCAGCTTCCTGTCTTCCACTACTACCTCTTCACTTGTTGGGAGGGCGTGTCCCGGATACGGACCGTTTGCATGCCAACACTAAAGGTCCATTAACTCACGCCGATTAAACAGAACTGCCCGGCTGGAACGGTATGTCACCGTCCGGCCGGGCAGCTTTTCTGCTACTTACGTGCGAAAGCCTGCTTCAGCAGCGCGTCCTGCTCCGCAGCGTGGCGCTTCATGGAACCGGCCGCGGTGGAAGCTGAGGCCGGGCGTGAAACCAGGCGCACCTTCCGGTCCAGGGCGGTCGGCAGGTGCAGACCCATGAACGGCCACGGACCCTGGTTGGCGGGCTCGTCCTGCGCCCACACAACTTCCGCGTTCCGGTACTTGGCCAGCTCGGCTTCGATCTCCGCCTGCGGCAGCGGGTAAAGCTGCTCGACGCGGATGATCGCCGTCGACTTGTCGCCCGTCTTCTGCCGCGTGGACAGCAGGTCGTAGTACAGACGGCCGGAGACCAGGAGCACGCGTTCGACGGCGTCCGCCTGCAGCAGCTCGTGTTCACCGATCACCGGGCGGAAACCGCCGGTGGTGAAGTCCTCCACGGACGAGGCAGCGGCCTTGAGGCGCAGCAGCTGCTTCGGCGTGAAGATAATGAGCGGCTTGCGGGGCCGGCTGTAGGCCTGGCGGCGCAGCAGGTGGAAGTGCGAGGCCGCTGTCGTCGGGTTGGCGACGATGATGTTTTCCTCGGCACACAGCTGCAGGAAGCGTTCGATGCGGGCGGAGGAGTGGTCCGGGCCCTGTCCCTCGTAGCCGTGCGGAAGCATCAGCACGAGCGACGAGCGCTGGCCCCACTTCTGCTCGGCGGACGAGATGAATTCATCGATGATGGTCTGCGCGCCGTTGACGAAGTCACCGAACTGCGCTTCCCAGAGGACGAGGGCGTCGGGGCGCTCCACGGAGTAGCCGTATTCGAAGCCCATGGCCGCGTATTCGGACAGCAGGGAGTCGTAGATCCAGAGCTTGGCCCGGTTGTCCGACAGGTTGCCCAGCGGCAGCCATTCATTGCCGTTGGCGCGGTCATGGAACACCGCGTGGCGCTGCACGAACGTGCCGCGGCGTGAATCCTGGCCGGCAAGGCGGACGGGCACGCCCTCCATGATCAGCGAGCCGAAGGCGGCGATTTCGCCGAAGCCCCAGTCGATGCCGCCTTCACGGGACATCTGTTCACGCTTCTCCAGCAGCTGCTTGAGCTTGGCGTGGACGGTGAAGCCCTCGGGGATTTCCACGTGCGCCTTGCCGATGCGGGCAAGCGTGTCGGCCGAGATGGCTGTCGACGCCGGGGCGTTCGTTCCGATGTCCGACTGCTGTGCCTGGGGCCGCTCGATGTCCGATACCGCTGCCGAGTCGGCGGTGATGATCGGAATGGGCGAGGTCTGGGCCGCGTGCGTTTCGGCGAAGACACGCTCGAGGCGTTCCTGGTAGTCGCGGAGCAACTGCTCTGCTTCTTCCTCGGTGATGTCACCGCGGCCGATGAGCGACTCGGTGTAGAGCTTGCGCACGGAGCGCTTTGCCTCGATGAGGTTGTACATCAGCGGCTGGGTCATCGAGGGGTCGTCGCCCTCGTTGTGGCCACGGCGCCGGTAGCAGACCATGTCGATGACAACGTCCTTGTGGAACCGCTGGCGGAACTCGTAGGCGAGCTGGCCGATGCGGACAACTGCCTCGGGGTCGTCGCCGTTCACGTGGAACACCGGAGCCTGGATCATCTTGGCGACGTCGGTGGAGTACGTGGACGAACGCGACGAGGACGGGGCCGTGGTGAAGCCGACCTGGTTGTTGACCACGATGTGGATGGTTCCGCCGGTGCGGTAGCCGCGCAGCTGGGACAGGTTGAGCGTTTCCGCCACAACGCCCTGGCCGGCGAAGGCAGCGTCACCGTGAACCATGATGGGCAGCACGGGGAACGACTGTCCCTGGTCCAGGCGGTCCTGCTTGGCCCGGACGATGCCCTCCAGGACCGAGTCAACGGCCTCGAGGTGGGACGGGTTGGCGGCGAGGTAGACCTTGGTCTCCTTGCCGTTGTCCGACGTGAACGTGCCCTCGGTGCCGAGGTGGTACTTGACGTCGCCGGAACCCTGCACGGAGCGCGGGTCCTGGGTGCCTTCGAACTCGCGGAAGACCTGGGCGTAGGTCTTGCCGGCGATGTTGGTCAGCACGTTCAGGCGGCCGCGGTGGGCCATGCCGATGGCAACCTCGTCCAGTCCGTCGTCGGCAGCGTCGGAGATGATCGCATCCAGCAGCGGAATCAGCGATTCGCCGCCCTCAAGCGAGAACCGCTTCTGGCCCACGAACTTGGTCTGCAGGAAGGTCTCGAAAGCCTCTGCGGCGTTCAGCTTGGAGACGATGCGCAGCTGCTCGTCGCGGCTCGGTTTGGAATACGGGTGCTCCAGCTGGTCCTGGAACCACTTGCGTTCGGCCGGGTCCTGGATGTGCATGTACTCGATGCCGGTGGTGCGGCAGTAGGCGTCACGGAGCACGCCGAGGATGTCGCGGAACTTGAGCATCGGCTTGCCGCCGAAGCCGCCCGTGGGCCACTCGCGGTCGAGGTCCCACAGGGTCAGGCCGTAGGTGAGGACGTCGAGGTCGGGGTGCTTGCGCTGGACGTACTCGAGGGGATCGGTGTCCGCCATGAGGTGGCCGCGAACGCGGTAGGAGTGGATCAGCTGCTGGATCCGGGCGACCTTGTTGATCTGGTCGGACGGGTCCACCTGCAGGTCCGGGCTCCAGCGCACGGGCTCGTACGGGATGCGCAGGGCTTCAAAGATCTCGTCGTAGAAGTTCTGCGCGCCCAGGAGCAGCGAGTGGACGAGCTTGAGGAATTCGCCGCTGCCTGCACCCTGGATGACGCGGTGGTCATAGGTGGAGGTCAGGGTGAGGATCTTGCTGATGGCGTTCTGCGCGATGATCTTCTCGCTCGCGCCCTGCCATTCGGCCGGGTAGTCGAGGGCACCGACGCCGATGATGGCGGCCTGGCCTTTCGACAGGCGGGGCACGGAATGCACGGTACCGATGCCGCCCGGGTTGGTCAGCGAGACCGTAGTGCCGGCGTGGTCGTCTGCGGTCAGCTTGCCGTTGCGGGCACGCTTGATGAGGTCTTCATAGGTGTGCCAGAACTCTGCGAAGTTCATGGTTTCGGCCTTCTTGATGTTGGGAACCATCAGAAGGCGGGTGCCGTCGGGCTTGGGCATGTCAATGGCGATGCCGAAGTTCACGTGTGCCGGCTGGACTGCCACGGGCTTGCCGTCGACCTCGTCGTAGTACACGTTCATGGAGGGGAACTGGGAGAGCGCCCGGACAACGGCGTAGCCGATGAGGTGGGTGAAGGACACCTTGCCGCCGCGTGCGCGGGCCAGGTTGGAGTTGATGACCACCCGGTTGTCGATCAGGAGCTTTGCAGGAATTGCCCTGACGCTGGTGGCCGTGGGGACCTCAAGGCTAGTGACCATGTTGGACGCAATGGCCTTGGCCGGTCCGCGAAGGACGGACACGACGTCTTCCTCGGGGGCGGTGGGAGCCTTGACATTCTTCGGCAGCTGGGCCGGAATGGGCTGGGCGCCGGTGCCCGCCTCGGTCTTCCTGGCGCCGTCACGGGCTACCGTTGCCGGAGCCTTCTTGGCAGGTGCGGGCTGGGCGGGGGCTGCTGCCGGCGCCGGTGCCGGTGCTGCCGCAGGCGCCTTGGCCGCGGGAGTAGCGGATGCCGGTGCCTGCGCAGGCGCCGGGGGAGTGACAATGGGCAGCTCACGGGTGGCCGGGTTGGCCTCCGGGGCCTTTACGGCCGGAACGCCGTTGGAAGATGGACCGTTGCCGCTGTCGAATGATTCGAACAGGGGCCACCATTTGGCATCGACCGTATTCTTGTCCTGTTGGTAACGCTCGTACAGTTCGTCAACGAGCCACTCGTTTCCACCAAATTCCTCTGGCAGACGGTGGCTAGGCTGCTCTGGCACTTGAAATACGCCTCTTCCATGAGTTTGATTTCCCTCTGGTCGCCTAAGGTGCCACGGCACAACGATCGAACCAGTTTTTTCTGTGTCCTATGAACCCAGACCATTGCCAGTCTAGTGACCGTTTCGGCTTAATTGCCAATAACCGTGACCCAAATCATGTACCTCCCGAATTGTGGCGAAATGGCCGTCCGGGCGGGCCCCCAAAGCTGTCATTTCCGCCAAGCGCGGACGCCGGTCCGGACCGGCCGGACGGGGAGCTTCGGTCCTCCTTGGCAGCACGTTGCTCCTGTAGACTGCAATCCTTATGGACAGCGAATATAGGTGCCATGGACGGTAAATCCAGGTGCCGGCCTGGGGGCATCCACCCATGATGGAGTGGCTCCTTGTTGCCGCCGGCCTGCTGCTCATCCTCGGAACCGGCTTCTTCGTCGCCGTCGAATTTTCCCTCATCGCACTGGACCAGCCCACAGTGCAGCGTGCCGTTGACGACGGCGACGCAGCGGCAGTGCCGCTGCTCAAATGCCTGAAATCCCTGTCCACCCAGCTGTCCAGCTGCCAACTCGGCATCACCATGACCACGCTTCTGACCGGCTACGTGATGGAGCCGTCCGTGGGGGCACTGCTCGAGGTGCCGATTGCCGCCGTCGGCATCCCGGAGCCGGTGGCCGGGTCCGTCTCCCTTGTGATCGCCATGGTGATCGCCACCGGGCTGTCCATGCTTCTGGGCGAGCTCGTTCCCAAAAACATGGCCATTGCCCTCGCGTTCCGCATCGGCCGCACCCTGGCGCGGCCGCAGCTGGTCTTCACCGCCATCTTCAAGCCCGCCATCGTGGTCCTGAACGGTTTTTCCAACAAGGTCCTGAACGTCTTCGGGCTGGAGGCCAAGGAGGAGATTTCCGGAGCGCGGACGCCGGCGGAGCTTGCCTCCCTGGTGCGCAGGTCCGCGGCCATGGGCACGCTCGACCCGGGGACGGCGAACTTCATCGCCCGCACCCTGAACTTCTCCGGCCGCAGTGCCGCTGACGTGATGACGCCGCGGATCCGGGTCGAAACCATCGATGCCGACCAGCCGGTGTCGGACATCATCGACGCGGCCCGCCGCAGCGGATATTCGCGCTTCCCCGTCATCGGAGAATCGGCGGACGACATCCGCGGGCTGGTGCACGTTAAGAAGGCCATTGCGGTTCCTCCGAACCGGCGGCGAAAACTTGAGGCGGGCGCGATCATGACTGACGTCCTGAGGGTGCCCGAAACCATCCACCTCGACGCCCTGCTTGCCGAATTGCGGGAGGGCAACCTGCAGCTTGCCGTCGTCCTCGATGAATACGGCGGCACTGCCGGGATCGCCACGCTGGAGGACCTGGTCGAGGAAATCGTGGGCGAGGTGGCCGACGAGCACGACAAGGTCCGGCCCGGGCTGCTGCAAAGCGCTTCCGGTGACTGGTACTTTCCGGGCCTGATGCGGCCGGACGAGCTCTCTGAACAGATTCCGGGCCTCACAGTTCCCGACGAAGCCGCGTACGAGACGGTGGGCGGGTATGTCATGAGCGAGCTTGGACGGATACCCGTGGTGGGGGACGTGGTGGAAGCGGGCGGCGGAACGCTCAGCGTGACCAGGATGGACGGCCGCCGCATCGACCGGATCTGCTTCAGGCCGCACCGCCAACCGCAGGACGGCGCCGCCGCGGACCAGCCCGGCAGGAGCACACCGGTAAAGCACGGGGCAGCCAGCCACGGTAAGCCGGGCAACGGTAAGTCAGGGAACGGTAAGTCAGGGAACGGTAAATCGGGCAACGGCAAGCCGGGCAACGGCAGGTCCGGGAACGGCGGCCGGTCATGAGCGACTGGGCAGGACTGCTCTGGCTGGTGCTGCTGCTCCTGGGCAACGCCTTCTTCGTGGCCGCGGAGTTCGCCGTCATGTCCGCACGCCGTAGCCAGATTGAGCCACTGGCGGACGAAGGGGTCCTGCGCGCGCAGACCACCCTTCGGGCGATGGAGAACGTCTCACTGATGCTGGCGTGCGCGCAACTGGGCATCACAGTTTGTTCGCTGCTGATCCTGCTCGTGGCGGAGCCGGCGATCCACCACTTGCTGGCAGTGCCGCTTGCCGGGCTGGGCGTGCCGACCGAAATTGCCGACGTCTCGGCGTTCGCCGTGGCCCTGATGCTGGTGACGTTCCTGCATGTGACCTTTGGCGAGATGGTGCCCAAGAACATTTCCGTGTCCGTTGCCGATAAAGCGGCGCTGCTTTTGGCTCCGTCGCTGATGTTCATTGCGAGGCTCGTCAACCCGGTCATCGCCGCACTGAACTGGTCCGCTAACCACATCCTGAGGCTGATGCGGATCGAGCCCAAGGACGAGGTCAGCTCCACGTTCACGCTGGAGGAGGTGCAGTCCATCGTGCAGGAGTCCACGCGGCATGGCCTGGTGGATGACGATGCCGGCCTGATCACCGGTGCCCTCGAATTTTCGGAGTACACCGCGGGCAATGTCATGGTGCCGCTGGAACGGCTCGTCATGCTGCGGTCATCGACTTCCCCGCTGGAGTTTGAAAAGGCTGTCAGCCGCACCGGCTTCTCCCGCTTTCCGATGCTGGACGACGAGGGCCTGCTGGCCGGCTACCTCCACATCAAGGACGTGCTCGCCATCCCGGAATCCGGTTACGAGCTGCCCATCGCGGAGAGCCGCATCCGCTCACTGGCCAACCTCACGCGCGACGACGAGATCGAAAAGGCGATGTCCGTGATGCAGCGCTCAGGCTCGCACCTGGCACGCGTCATCGGACCGGGCGGCCAGACCGAAGGCGTGCTGTTCCTGGAGGACGTGATCGAGCAGCTTGTCGGCGAGATCCGGGACGCCACCCAGGCCAAAGGCATCCGACGGCTGGGCAGGCCCGACGGCGAGTAACCGCCCGCGCGCCCGGCGGCCCAACCGCCGTCGTAAATCCTAAATAGGAATCATTCCCATTTAGCGTTACACTCGACTAGGGGTTGCCCCCTCCCCGCAACCTGACTTGTCCAGAACCGAGGTATTTTCGTGCCCAGCAACGCGCGCACTTTTTTGACCGCCGCCGTGGCCGGCTTCGGCCTGCTCCTCACCGGCTGTGGCTCGCCGGCGGCCCAGACTGCGGGCGCAGACGCCGGCGGACGCATCGCGGTCGTCACGTCCACGAACGTCTACGGGGACATTGTTGAGGCCATCGGCGGGGACAAGGTCAACGTGTCGGCCATCATCTCCCGTCCAAGTCAGGACCCGCATTCCTACGAGGCCAACGCCCAGGACCGTCTGACGGTCTCCAAGGCCAAGCTGGTGGTGGAAAATGGCGGCGGCTATGACGACTTCATCCACACCCTGGCGGACGACAGCAACGTACCGCACGAAAACATCATCAGTGCCGTTGAGGTGTCGGGACTGGCGCCGGAACCGGGAGCCACCGCCCCCGCCCATTCGGAGACTGCCCACGCAGCGGACGGGCACTCCCATGACCACGGCAACTTCAACGAGCACGTCTGGTACAGCTTTGACGCCATGACGCACCTCGCGGATGCCGTGGCAGCCCGCCTCGGCGCGCTCGACGCAGCCTCGGCCTCCCAGTTCAAGGCAAACGCAGCGGAGTTCAAGTCCGGTCTCGCGAAGCTGGAGAGTAAAATTTCGGCAATGAAGACCTCGCACGGCGGTGCCGGCGTCGCCGTGACCGAACCGGTGCCCCTGTACCTGCTGGAAGCGGCCGGACTGGAGAACCGCACCCCTGCCGAGTACACGGCCGCCGTCGAGGAAGGCGCCGACGTTCCGCCGGCAGTCCTGAGGGCGGCCACCTCGACAGCCGCCGCCAAGGACACCAGTTTCCTCGCCTACAACGAGCAGACGGAAGGCCCGCAGACCCAGGCCGTCAAAAACGCCGCCAGTGCCGCGGGAACGCCGGTGGTGAACTTCACTGAAACGCTTCCGGACGGCAAGACGTACCTCCAATGGATGGCGGACAACGTGGAAAACGTCGGCAACGCACTGAAGAGCCAGCGTTGAACCCAGTCATCAGCCTGAAGCAGGCGTCGCTGAAGTTCGGCCGCCGGGCGCTCTGGGAAGACCTGAACCTGGACATCAATCCGGGGGAGTTCTTCGCGGTGCTGGGGCCCAACGGCAGCGGCAAGACCAGCTTCCTCAAGGTTCTGCTGGGACTGCAGGAGCTGCACTCCGGCCAGGCCAACCTCGGCGGGCACCCCGTGGAGCGGGGAAGCCACATGATCGGCTACATCCCGCAGCAGAAGCCGTTCCCGCCCGACACCCCCATGCGCGCCCGTGACCTGGTGGGCCTCGGCGTCGACGGGCACCGCTGGGGAATCCGGCTCGGCACCGCCAAGGCCAACCGCAAGATTGACGAACTGCTGGAGCTCGTCGGGGCAAGCGACTACGCCAAGGTTCCGGTCGGGCAGCTGTCCGGCGGTGAGCAGCAGCGCCTGCGCGTGGCCCAGGCCCTTGCCACTGACCCGAAGGTGCTGCTGTGCGACGAGCCGCTCCTGTCGCTGGACCTGCACCACCAGCAGGCCGTCAGCGCACTCATCAACAAGCAGTGCCATGACCGGAAGAGCGCCGTGGTGTTCGTGACCCACGAGATCAACCCGATCATCGACTACGTGGACCGGATCCTGTACCTGGCCGGCGGCAGGTTCAGCGTGGGGACGCCCCATGAGGTGATGACCACCGAGGTCCTCTCCGACCTTTACGACAGCAACGTGGAAGTGATCCATGCCAACGGCCGGATCGTCGTCGTCGGCCTGCCCGACGCCACCACGCACCACCATGACGACGCGCACGCCGCTGCGGGGGAGGGTTCCTGATGGACCTGGAATCGATCCTGCAATCGGTGTTCAACTTCGAGAACTATGGCGAACTGCTGGCACTGGTGCAGAACTCGCTGTGGGCCGGTGCAGTGCTTGGACTCCTCGGCGGACTGGTGGGGACTTTCGTGATGAAGCGCGACCTGGCGTTTGCCGTCCACGGAATTTCCGAGCTGTCGTTCGCCGGCGCCGCCTTCGCGCTGCTCATCGGCACCGATGTGGTGTTCGGCTCCCTGGTGGGGTCCGTGGCGGCCTCGCTGCTGCTCGGGCTCATGGGCGTCCGGGCGCGGGACAAGAACTCGATCATCGGCGTCATCATGCCCTTCGGCCTGGGCCTCGGGATTCTTTTCCTCTCGCTCTACGAGGGCAGGGCCGCCAACAAGTTCGGGCTCCTCACCGGTCAGATTGTGTCGGTGGACACCGTCCAGCTCCAGGTTCTGGCCGGGACCGCGGTGGCCGTGATGGCGGCGCTGTGCTTCATTTGGCGCCCGCTGAGCTTCGCCAGCGTCGACCCGGAGCTGGCCGAGGCCCGCGGCGTTCCCGTTCGGACGCTTGCCCTGGTTTTCATGGTGCTCCTCGGCGTCAGCGTGGCGCTGTCCATCCAGATCGTGGGGGCCCTGCTGGTCCTCGCCCTGCTGATCACGCCGGCGGCAGCGGCCCTGCGGGTGACGTCCTCGCCGCGCCTCGTGGTGCTGCTGAGCGTGGTGTTCGCCGTTTCGGCGACGGTCGGCGGAATCCTGCTGGCCCTCGGCGGCCGCATCCCCATCAGCCCCTACGTCACCACGCTGTCGTTCCTGATCTACGTGGTGTGCCGGGTCATCGGCAGCGTCCGCGCCAAGCGCGGCCTCAACGGCCGGGTCATGCGGACCGCCTAGATACTTTGCGGGGCGCAGCATACGGCGCGACTGCGACTACTGGGCAGCAGCTTTGCGTGCGGAGCAGTCGGGGCACAGGCCATAGATCTCGACCGTGTGGGCCACTTCCGTAAAGCCGTGCTCCTGCGCGGTCCGCGCGGCCCAGGTCTCGACGGCGGGCGCCTCCACTTCCACGGCCTTGCCGCAGTTGCGGCACAAAAGATGGTGGTGGTGCACCGTCACGGCGCACCGGCGGTAGACGGCCTCGCCGTCACCGTTGCGGAGCACGTCCACGAGTTCCTCGTCGGCCAGCGACTGCAGGATCCGGTAGGCGGTGGCCAGGGAGACCGACACGCCCTTGTTCTGGAGGATCCGGTACAGCTCCTGGGTACTCACGAAGTCATTGAGCTCGTCCAGGGCGGCGCTGACAGCGATCCGCTGCTTGGTGACGCGCTGCTCTTTCCCGCCGGCCGCCGTCGAAGATGCCTGTGGTCTGCCGTCAGCGCTGGCGCGTTGTGGCATGGATGAACTCGCTTTTCTTTCGGGTAATGACAAGCTTTAACGTTACCAGCCGGAGCCGCGTGGACACTGATCGGGCCCGTCCCTAGGCTGGCTTCATGAAGCTGACAAAATACACCCACGCCTGTGTCCGGCTCGAAAAGGACAGCCGGGTGCTGGTCCTGGATCCCGGGAACTTCTCCGAAACCGCGGAGGCGCTGGATGGTGCACACGCCGTCCTCATCACGCATGAGCACGCCGACCACATCGACGTTCCGGCCGTCGCAGCTGCGCTCGGGGACAACGGCGGGCTGGAGCTCTTCGCACCGGAGGGCGTGGCGCAGAACGTCCGCAAGGAAGCGCCGGACGCCGCCGGCCGTGTGCACGCCGTGGAGCCGGGAACGTCCTTTGACGCCGCAGGCTTCGCGGTCCGCAGCTTCGGCGGCCAGCACGCGCTGATTCACCCCCAGATTCCGGTGGTCGCCAACATCGGCTACCTCGTGGACGAGAACGTGTACCACCCGGGCGACTCGTTCATCATCCCGGACGGCATCAGCGTGCGCACGCTCCTGGTCCCGGTCCATGCCCCGTGGAACAAGGTCAGCGAAGTGGTGGATTTCGTAATCGGCGTCCGCGCCCAGCGCGCCTACAACATCCACGACGGGCTGCTGAACGACACCGGCCTCGGCCTGGTGGAGGGCCATGTCAAGCGCATCGGAGCCAAATACGGCACCGAATATACGCACCTGTCCAGCCGGGAATCCGTGGAGCTTTAGCCCCGCCAGACCCCCGTGTCGAAGAACGCCTTCAGCGTGTTCTCGTGTGGCTGCGGATCCAGTCCCTGCGCCGCCAGCCACGCCGGGCTGTAGTGGCTGCCGGCGTACCGGTCACCGCCGTCGCACATCAGGGACACCACGCTGCCCCGTTCGCCGTCCGCCACCATCTGGGCCACGAGCCGCCAGACACCCCAGAGGTTGGTGCCCGTGGACGGCCCGGCATGCAGTCCCGCCAGCGTATGCAGGTGCCGCATGGCGGCGACCGACGCGGCGTCGGGAACCTGGATCATGTGGTCGATGACCGACGGGATGAAGCTTGGCTCCATGCGGGGCCGCCCGATCCCCTCGATCCGTGAAGGCATGCCGGTACTGAAGTCCGCGGCGCCGCTCTTCCAGCCGGGGTAGAAGGCGGAGTTTTCCGGATCGACCACCGCCAGGGACGTGGCGTGGCGGTGGTAGCGGAGGTAGCGGCCGATGGTGGCGCTGGTTCCGCCGGTGCCGGCTCCCACCACGATCCAGCGCGGGACCGGGTGCTCCTCCAGCGCCAGTTGTTCAAAGATGGACTCGGCAATGTTGTTGTTGCCGCGCCAGTCCGTGGCGCGCTCGGCGTAGGTGAACTGGTCCATGTAGTGACCGCCGCTCGTGGCGGCAACCTCGGCGGCCGCCGCGTACACCTCTGAGGCATGGTCCACCAGGAGGCAGGCGCCGCCGAACTGTTCGATCAGGGCTATCTTTTCCGGGCTGGTGGTGCGGGTCATCACGGCGACGAACGGCAGGCCCAGGAGTTGTGCGAAGTAGGCCTCCGAAACTGCGGTGCTGCCGCTGGAGGCCTCCACGACGGTGGTGCCCTCGCGGATCCAGCCGTTCACCAGCCCGAACAGGAAGAGGGAACGGGCCAGCCGATGCTTGAGGCTTCCTGATCTGTGAGTGGATTCGTCCTTGAGGTACAGCTGGACTCCCCAGTGTTCCGGCAACGGCACCGAATACAGGTGGGTGTCTGCCGAACGGTTGTTTTCCGCGTTGATCTTGCGGACAGCCTCGTCCGCCCATGCCCGCTCACTGAATCGCCTGCTCACGGATTCAGCCTACCGGCGCGGGCAACCGCGGCTAGAGTTGGTGCTGATCTGCAGGCGATACCCAAGGAGACAGATGGAGACCCTCATTGACGTGGCCGGGCTGAACGCCCGGATGACGGCCGGTCAGCGCACCGTTGTGCTGGATGTCCGCTGGGCGCTCGGGGACCCGGAGGGCCGCAGCCATTACCTCAAGGAGCACATCCCCGGTGCTGTCTACGTCGATCTGCCCACCCAGTTGGCGGATCCGGCCGATCCTGGCCGCGGACGCCACCCGTTGCCTTCATTGGCCCGGTTCCAGGAGGCGGCCCGGTCCTGGGGAATTTGTGCCGGAGACGTGGTGGTCGCGTACGACGATGCCGGCAACACCTCCGCCGCCCGGGTGTGGTGGATGCTCCGGGACGCCGGCGTGCGCACTGTTTTCCTGCTCGACGGCGGCCTGGCCGCCTGGCGTTCGGCAGGTTTGCCGTTGGAGGGTGGCCAGGTGGAGCCGGAGACCGGAGACGTGACGCTCGGCCGCGGCGGCATGGCGGTGACCGACGCCGACGGTGCCGCCGGCTGGTCGGCCGGGGGCGTGCTGCTCGATGCCCGTGCCGGAGAACGGTACCGCGGGGAAATTGAACCGGTGGATCCGCGGGCCGGCCATATCCCCGGCGCCGTCAGCGCCCCCACCACCGGCAACCTCGACGACGACGGCCGCTTCCTGCCGCCGGAGAAGCTGCGGGAGCGCTTTACAGGGCTGGGGGTCGATGCCACGACGCCCACCGCCGTCTATTGCGGCAGCGGCGTCACGGCCTCGCACGAGATCGCGGCCCTGGAAATCGCCGGTTTCAGCGCCGCACTGTTCCCCGGTTCGTTCTCCGAATGGTCCAACGACCCGTCCCGCCAGGTGGCCACAGGCGCCGAAGCCGGGCAGTAAGTGGCGGGGTGGCCGGTACGGAGTGCACCGGCAATTGGAACTCACCCGGGAGCCGCGGTAGCGTCGCCATATGACTCCTGGACGCCCTGTACCCCCGCCGCTGAACCTGCGGATCCCGCTGGAAGAGACCGCCGTCGGACCCCTTGAGGGACGCCTTGCTGCTGCCCGCGGTGCGTCATCGGCCACGAGCGGCCTGGTCGAGCTGACAGTTGCCCGCCGGGCACCCAAAGCCGACGACGTCGAGATCGCCATCGAGTTCTGCGGGCTCTGCCACTCGGACGTTCACGCCACCCGGGGGGAATGGGGCAACCAGAACTACCCCCTCGTACCCGGGCACGAAATTGTGGGCCGGGTGAGCCGCGTCGGTTCGGATGTGAGCGACTTTCAGCCGGGCGACCGGGTGGGCGTGGGCTGCATGGTGGACTCGTGCCGCGAATGCGAGAGCTGCCGCGAAGGGCTGGAGCAATACTGCGAACGCGGCATGACCGGGACGTACGGGGCCAAGGACGCCAGGAACGGGGATGCCGTGACGCAGGGCGGTTACGCGTCCTCCATGGTGGTGGACCGACGGTACGTCCTGCGGGTGCCGGAAAACCTGGACCCCGCGGCGGCTGCCCCGCTGCTCTGCGCGGGCATCACCACGTTCTCGCCGCTGCGCCACTTCGGTGTCCGGGAAGGCCACGTGGTCGGCGTCGTGGGCCTGGGCGGTCTGGGCCACATGGCCGTCAAGCTGGCCAAAGCCATGGGCGCTGAGGTCAAGGTCTTCACTACTTCTGAGTCCAAAGTGACGGCGGCGCTGGAACTGGGCGCCGACGCGGTAGTGCTGTCCCGCGACGGGGAGGCGATGGCAGCTGAGAACCGGAGCATCGACGTCATCATCGATACGGTAGCGGCACCACACGACCTCAACCCGTTTTTCCGCACCCTGCGCCGGGACGGTGCGCTATTCCAGCTGGGGCTGCCTTCCGATAGCATGCCGCCTGTGAACCCCGGTGCCCTGATCAGAAGGCGGATCTCCTACGCCGGGTCTCTGATCGGGGGTATCGCCGAGACACAGGAGATGCTCGACTTCTGTGCCGGGCACGGGGTCGTCTCCGACATCGAACTGGTTGGAGCCGACCAGCTTAACGACGCCTATGACCGGATGGTCGCAGGTGACGTGAAGTACCGTTTTGTCCTGGATACATCCACCTTGCAGGAACCGTCGGAAAGGGCTGACGCATGAGCACGCTGTTCACCAAGATTCTCAACGGGGAGATCCCTGGCCGGTTTGTCTGGCGCGAGCCGGACGTCTCCGCGTTCCTGACCATGGGTCCGCTTGCTGACGGGCACACGCTGGTGGTCCCGACCGAGGAGGTGGACCGCTGGACGGACGCCTCGCCCGAGACCCTGGCCAGGGTCATGGAAGTGGCGCGGCGCATCGGTGCGGTGCAGGTGGACACGTTCGGGGCAGCCCGGGCAGGACTTATCGTGGCCGGTTACGAAATCAACCACATGCATGTGCACGTGTGGCCTTCCAACAGCATGGCGGAGTTCAACTTCGCCACCGCCGAGCACAACCCGGACCCGGCGCGGCTGGATGCCAACGCGGAAAAGCTGCGCGCAGGCCTGCGCGACGCCGGCTACGGGGAGTTCGTGCCGGAGGCCTAGGCAGGAGCCGGGCCGGCTGTTCGCGCCGGTCGCAGACTGACTGACTCCACGCCTGTCGGTTCCCGCTAACCAGTTGCGGGCAGCCCGTTCCGGTCAGCTTTGGTGTGGTTGCAGGCTTCGCACAACCCGGCACCGTTGGTCAGGGTGGTGGGGCCGTGGTTGTGCCAGGGGATGATGTGGTCGTGGTGGCGGATCGGGGCGTCGCAGTAGGGGGTGCGGCAGGTGTCGTCGCGGATGTGGATGAAGCGGCGCAGCGGGGCGGGGAACAGCCGCCGTCTTGAGTCATGGCTGCGAGGTCGCCGGTTCCGGGGGCGGTGTAGAGGCGCCGGACCCAGATCTTGAGTTCTTCCGGGCTGGTTGGATCGGCCGCAGCCGCAGCGTGCGCTGCGGGTTGGACCCGTCCCGGCTCTCCCTGTCCTTGTCCCTGTCCTTGTCCTTGTCCTTGGGTGATGAGTTCCCGTGCCCAGGCGCCGGGGATGATGCCGTAGCCGGGGAGGCGGGCGGGTTCGGTGTCGCCGTGGAGGAGGGTGCGGTCGGTCATGACCAGGTTCAGTTCGATGCCGGTGATGCCGCCGGGGGTGCCGGTGGTGGATTCGACCAGGGTGTCGGCTTTGATCTGGTCGCGGGAGCGGGGGTCGCCGGCGGCGTGGAGGGTGTCGGCGTTCCGGGTCAGTGCGGCGAGAACTGCGACGCCTTCGTGGGCGGGCAGCAGCGCTGACAGGTAGGTCATGCAGTCCGGCGCCGGGCGCAGACTCACCCTGCGTTCCGAGGCGGCGTGGCTGGCGCGCTGGGCCACGGACCGGGCGTCTCGGCGGATGGCGGCGGCCTTTACGGCGGCGATGACGGCCCGGGTTCCTGCGCCGTTGAAGGTTCCGGTGTCGGCGGCGAGTTCCTCGTCCACGGCAGCCCGGTCTTCGGCCGTCAGGCAGGCGGTCTCTTTGACGACGTGCAGGGCGCGTTCTTCGTTGAGCTGGCCGGTGTCCAGGGCGGCCAGGCTGTGCGGCATCTCGGTGACCAAGGCCTTAGACATGCCGAGCAGCCGGTGCCCGCGGTTTGGGGATTCACCGCGGGCCAGCGCTATCTGCTCGGCCGCACCCAGGTCCCGGTCTCTGGCGCGGTCCTTGCCCAGGTCCTCCGCGGCCAGGGGCGGCCGGTCGGTGGGTTCCTGCCGGAGCCGGGCCTCGAAGGCCACCGACAGCCGCGCCTGGTGCCCGGCGGCCCAGCACTTGACGTTCTCCTACCCGCGGACCTGATCGATCAGCCCGGCACTGTCAGCCGTGAGATCAGCTGCCGGGAGAAAACACCCGGGCGTAGTTCCACGGTCATGGACGCCGCCGTCATCCAAAGGCCCGTCATCAAGGAGGTCCCCGTCGAAAGGACGGTCGGCAATCAGGACCTCGGGAAACGGATCCTCCGGCAACGACACCGGAAACGCGGCGTCGAGATCCTCGTCGTACGGCAGCCCGTAGCACGGATCGGTGTCGAGAACCGCGGCGTCAGGGACGTGGAAAACACCGTCAGGAACCACGGCACCATGCAGCGCGTCGCCGTGCGGCGCCCCCGCTGTCACTGCCGAATTCCCGAAGCTGTCCATGAACACAGTCTGCCAAGAGGGTACGACATAAAGGACCCCGCCCGGCACCAGCGGCGGGATCCAAAAAGTTTTTCCCGACCACCCGAAAACGACAACCAGGTAGCACTTCAGGGCCTTCCCAGCGCCCAGAACGCCCTGAAGTGCTACCTACGTGGGTGGCGTGGTGGGCAGAAAAGCTCAAGCCGCGGCGGCGGCGCCGTCGTACGAATCCGTGCCCAAAGGTGCCCATCCATACAGCAACCAGGGCGCTCCAGTCTTTTGCACCGTGGTGAGCGGTTTTAGTCGGGCAGAGCACCCTTGCCAGTTGACAGGGGTGTGGCCCATGCCATACTTTTGAACGCAACGTTCATAGAATGAACAAGCCTGTCAGGCTCAGGGTCACCAAGCCCGCCCCGCTGAGGTTGCCGGCGAACTGTTCGCCGGCCGTGGACCGTAAACGGTCTTGCCCATGGCCACCTGCGTTCCCGCTAGGAAAAGAAGGACAAAGATGTTCGATCAGTCCAGAACACAACATCCGCTGACTAAGACGCGACGACTGCAGACGGACGACTGCATCATCGTCGACAAGAGCGAACTGCGGAAAGCGCAGATCGGTGCCGGCGTCGGCAACTTCATCGAGTGGTACGACATCGGGATCTACGGATACCTCGCAGTCACGATGACCTCTGTTTTCACTGAGGGCATGGACGGGCGCATGGGCCTGCTGGTCACGCTTCTCGGTTTCGCCGTCTCCTTCGTGGTTCGTCCCCTGGGTGGAATGATTCTCGGCCCGCTGGGTGACAAGATCGGGCGCCGTAAAGTGCTCTTCTTCACGATGGCGATCATGGCCGGGGCCACCACCACCATCGGCCTGTTGCCCACCGCCGGCCAGGTCGGACTCTGGGTCATCATTCCCCTCTACCTTTTGAAGATGCTGCAGGGCTTCTCCACCGGCGGCGAGTACTCTGGCGCCGCGACCTACATTGCGGAGTTTTCCCCGGACCGCAACCGCGGGTTCATGACCGCGCTGCTGAATTCCGGGTCGATGCTCGGTTTCGCCGTAGGCGCCGGTGTCGTGGCCATGACGACTGCTGCTGCGACGTCGGCGTGGGGCGAGTCGGCCATGCACGATGGCGCCTGGCGCATTCCCTTCCTGCTCGCCGCACCGCTGGGTGTCCTGGCCATCTCGCTCCGCAGCCGCATCCCGGAATCACCCAGCTTCGAAGTCGCCCAGGCGAAGTCCGACAGTGGGGACGTCGACCCCATTTTCGTCCGGCACAACCTGCCCAACATCGTGAAATTCTACTGGCCCCAGATCCTCATCGGCTGCGCGCTCATTGCTGCCGACGGCACCTCGTCCTACATGCTCACGAGCTACATGCCCACGTACCTGGAAACACAGGTCGGGTCGCCTGCGGTGCACACCGCCGTGGCCGCTGTTACGGTGCTGCTGCTGCAGGCCATCCTGATTCCAATCGTCGGGCGTTGGTCGGACCGCATTGGCCGGCGGCCAATCTACACCATCGCCACCATCGGGAACCTCATCCTGCTGGTGCCCGCGTTCTGGCTGATGCACATCGGAACGCTTTGGTCGCTGTACCTGGCAATGTTCCTGGTGATGGTGCCCAGTGCCTTCTTCCTGGCACTGACCGGAGCCGTGATGTCCGAACTGTTCCCCACGGCCTCCCGCTACGGCTGCGTTGGAGTCACCCATAACCTGTCCATCTCGATCTTCGGTGGCACCACACCGCTGGTCAGCCAGATCCTCGTCGAGGTCACGGGCAACTCCTACGCTCCGGCGTACTACATCATGTTCTTCTCCGCCGTCGCGCTCGTGGCAGTACTGAAGATGCGCGAGTCTGCTTCCCGGCCGCTGCTCGGTTCCGTGCCGGTCGTGTCCAGCCGCGACGAGGCAGCGGCGCTCGTCAGGGACCAGGACACAAACGAGCGCATCGACACCGCGACCATGCTATTGATTCCCGCGCCGGCGGAATTCGTTCGAACCGGAATGGTCCGCTGACTCTAGGCCGCGAGAACCTTGTTCAGGGCCGTCCGGATTCGCTTCTCGGACACCGAATACGCCGTCCCGAGTTCGACGGCGAAGAGGCTCACCCGAAGCTCTTCGATCATCCAGCGCACCTGTGTCAGCTCGGCACCTGCCCGGCGGCCGGGCAGCAAAGCTGACACGGCGTCGTCGTAAGCATCCTCCAGTTGCTGGACCGTCGCCATGTTGAGCGCATCGCGCTGCACGTTGCCGGGCAGCTTCTCCAGGCGCTTTTCGATGGCGGCGAGGTACCGGGGGAGCTGGCTCAGCTGGGCGTAGCCCGTCCGGGCCACAAAGCCGGGGAAGACCAGCTGCTCAAGCTGGCTGCGGACATCGTTGAGGGCGCTGATGAGCGCCAGGCTGGTGGTGCCCCTGAGCTGCTTCTCGATCCGGCGGGTGCTGGCGAGGATGCGCTCCACGACGGCCGTGACGCTGAAGACGGTGTCTATCAGCTCCGCCCGGACATGCTCATACAGGGCATCGAAAGCTGTCTGGTCCCACGGGAGTTCCGCTGGAGTCAGCTTGTCCACCGCCGCCAGGACGCAGTCGGCGATCAGAGCTGAGACGGAGCCGTGCGGGTTCTGGCTGAACGTCAGCTTCTCCGTGTTGTTCAGGTGTTCGAGGACGTAGCGGTCCGGCGCGGGCACCCGCAGTGCGAGGAGCCGGATGACACCGCCCCGCATGGCTTCCTGCTGCTCCGATGCTGTCTGGAAGACACGCAGGCCAACGGATTTGCCTTCGTCCACCAGCGCGGGGAAACCAGTAACGGTGTGCCCCTTGACGGTGACGCTGGCTTGGCGCTGAAGGGTGCCGAACCGCCACTCGGTCAGGCCGGACTGTTCCGTGAACCCGGCGTGAGCCTGGGGCCGGCCGTCCTTGGGGGCAACCTGCTGCTGGTCCTTCTTCGGCCCTCGCGCGTTTGGTGAGCGCGGCCCTGCGGTGGCGGGGGTGGCGCCCAGCGACTCGGCGATGGCCCGGCGCGTGGCCGGCGCGAGCCGTTCCTGCAGGGCTTCCAGGTCCTTGCCTTCGTCCAGGACCTTGCCACGGCTGTCCACCACCTTGAAACTCACCCGCAGGTGCGGGGGGACCGCATCCCAGTTCCACGACCCGGGCGGGACGATCTGCCCCTTCAGGCGGCGCAGGACCAGCTCCAGCGAACTCTCCAGTTCGTCTTCGGCGGGTTCGAAATCAGCTTCCAGTGCCGCTACAGCCTGCCGGGCGACGTCCGGGGCCGGAACGAAGCTCTTGCGGACCTGCTTCGGCAGCGACTTGATCAGCGCGGTCACAAGTTCCACACGCTGGCCGGGGATCAGCCAGCGGAAGGGCGCGTCGTCGAGCTGGTTTAGGAACAGGACCGGGACTTCCGCCGTGACGCCGTCAGACGGATTGGGCGTCGAGCCGGGTGCCACGGGATGGAATTCGTAGCTCAGGGGCAGTTCGAAGCCCTTGTGCAGCCACGTCTTCGGGTAAGCGGACTCGTCGAGGGCGTCTGCGTCCTCGCTCAAAAGCAGGGCCTGATCGAAGTCCAGAAGCGCCGGATCCTGCTGCCGGGCGTCCTTCCACCACTTATCGAAGTGCCGTTCCGAGATGACGTCCTTGCCGACGCGTGAGTCATAGAACTCGAAAAGCGTCTCGTCGTCCACCAGCAGGTCCCGGCGGCGCATCCGCGCCTCGAGTTCTTCCACTTCCTGCAGCAGGGCCCGGTTGCGGTGGAAGAACTTGTGGTGCGTCTTCCATTCGCCCTGGACCAGCGCGTGCCTGATGAACAGCTCACGGGCCAGAACAGGATCGACCTTGCCGAAGTTGACCCGGCGCTGCGCGATGATCGGCACGCCGTAGAGTGTGACCTTTTCATAGGCCATCACGGCGCCCATTTTGCTGGACCAGTGGGGTTCGCTGTAGCTGCGCTTGATCAGGTGCGGCGCCACCTGTTCGGCCCAGGCCGGCTCGAACTTGGAGGCCACCCGTGCCCACAGCCGGCTGGTTTCCACCAGCTCGGCGGCCATGACAAACGTCGGCGACTTCTTGAAAAGCGCCGAGCCCGGGAAGATGGCAAACCGGCTGCCACGGGCGCCCGCGTATTCCCGCTTGCGCTCGTCGAGGATGCCGATGTGGCTCAGCAGGCCGGACAGAAGGCTGATATGGATGCCCTCGTGGTTGCCCACGGCGTCGGCCTCGCGCTTGTTGTCCATGCTGATGCCCAGCGGCCGGGCCAGCTGCCGCAGCTGCGTGAACAGATCCTGCCACTCACGGACGCGCAGGTAGTTGATGAATTCGTTGCGGCACAGGCGGCGGAACTGGGTGGAAGACAGCTCCTGCTGCTTCTCGTGGATGTAATTCCAGAGGTTCAGGTAACCGGTGAAGTCGGAATTCTCGTCACGGAAACGGGCGTGCTTCTCTGCCGCCAGCTGCTGCTTGTCTGTCGGGCGTTCGCGGGGATCCTGAATGGTCAGGGCCGCCGCCAGGATCATGACTTCGCGGACGCAGCCGCGCTTGCCGGCCTCCACAATCATGCGGCCGAGCCGCGGATCCACCGGAAGCTGGGCAAGTTTCTGTCCGACGGCGGTCAGGCCGCCGCCGTTGCGGCCCCCACCCTTGCCGTTTTCGGCATTGGCCGCCTGCGGCGTACCACTTGATGCCTGCGGAACACCAGCTGCTGCCTGCGGCGAACTCAGGGCACCGAGCTCCCGAAGGAGGGTCACGCCGTCGTTAATGGCCCGCGAATCCGGCGGCTCCACGAACGGAAAGTTCTCAATGTCCTTGGGCCCGCGCGCGACTCCCATGGCGGTCATCTGCAGGATGACCGCCGCCAGGTTGGTGCGCAGGATTTCCGGATCGGTGTAAAGCGGCCGGGACTCGAAGTCCTCCTCGGAATACAGCCGGATGGCGATGCCGTCCGACACACGGCCGCAACGTCCGGAACGCTGGTTTGCAGATGCCTGGGACACCCGCTCGATGGGCAGCCGCTGCACCTTGGTGCGGTGCGAATAGCGCGAGATGCGGGCGGTGCCGGTGTCGACGACGTACTTGATACCCGGCACCGTCAGGGAGGTCTCGGCCACGTTGGTGGCCAACACGATCCTCCGCTTGCTGCCCGGATTGAAGACCCGGTGCTGCTCCTGCAGGCTCAGCCGTGCGAACAGCGGCAGGACCTCGGTGCCGGCCAGCCGCCGGTTGGACTGGATCCTGGCCTGCAGCGCGTCCGCGGCGTCCCGGATCTCCCGCTCGCCGGAGAAGAAGATGAGGATGTCGCCCGGCGCTTCCAGGGCGAGCTCGTCGACGGCGTCGCACACCGCGTCCAGCGGGTCCCGGTCCTCCTCGAGTTCATCGTCGGACGAGTTGTCTTCGTCATCGCCGGCGGATGGGCCGCCGGCCGGCTGGGAGAGCGGCCGGTAGCGGATCTCCACCGGGAAAGTGCGGCCGGAAACCTCAACGATGGGCGCAGCTTCCTCGTCCGAGCCGAAGTGCTTCGCGAAACGTTCAGGATC
This sequence comes from Arthrobacter sp. OAP107, assembly GCF_040546765.1. Classification (NCBI taxonomy): domain Bacteria; kingdom Bacillati; phylum Actinomycetota; class Actinomycetes; order Micrococcales; family Micrococcaceae; genus Arthrobacter; species Arthrobacter sp. OAP107. The sequence goes on from NZ_JBEPOK010000001.1 coordinate 1,546,246, forward strand.
GATGGTGGCGGAGGTGATGATCACCTTCAGGTCCGGCCGCTGCGGCAGGATCCGCTTGAGGTAGCCGAGGATGAAGTCGATGTTCAGGCTGCGTTCGTGGGCCTCATCGATGATGATCGCGTTGTATTTGCGGAGCAGCTTGTCGCGCTGGATTTCGGCCAGCAGGATGCCGTCGGTCATCAGTTTGACCTTGGTGGACTTGCTCACCTCGCCGGTGAAACGGACCTGGAAGCCCACTTCCTGCCCGATGTCCACGCCGAGTTCGGAGGCGATGCGTTCGGCCACCGTGCGGGCTGCGAGGCGCCGCGGCTGGGTGTGGCCGATCAGGCCGTTCTCGCCCAGGCCCAGCTCCAGGCACATCTTTGGGATCTGGGTGGTTTTTCCGGAACCGGTCTCGCCGGCAATGATTGTCACCTGGTTGGCGGCAATCGCGGCCATCAGGTCCTCGCGGCGCTCGGAAACCGGCAGCGCGGCGGGGTAGGAGATGTGAAAAGTCATGGCTCCTCCAAGTCTACTGCCGCGTAAAAGGACCCGGCGTGCGCCGGGTCCTTGGTTTGGGTGGACGGATTGTGGTTGGTGACGGCTGACAGCTGTGCGCCCCTAGAAGATACGCATGGTGTAGTTGCTGCTGGGCAGGTCCAGTGCGGACCAGTCCCGGGCCGAGTGCTCGGGCGGGGTGTGGCCGCGGCCGTCCCTGAGGATGGCGCCGACGGTGGCTGCAGCTGCAACGAGGACCAGGACGAGGAGGGCGATTCCGAAGATTTCCATGTCTCCATGGTTCTCCCGCGGAACCTTCGAAAGAAGTGGCAGAAATGCCTAAAAAGTACAATTTTCTGCCATACTGGAAACATGCTCAAGACAGTGGCAGTTATAGCGGTTCCCAACTTCTCGATCTTCGAGTTCGGTACCGCTTTTGAGGTGTTTGGCATCGACCGTTCGGACCGCGGTACCGGGGTGCCGCAATTCGACTTCCGCGTGTGCGCGCCGGTGCCCGGGGACGTTCCGTTGAAGTCCGGCCTCACCATGAACGTGAGCCTCGGCCTGGAAGCCGCCGCCGATGCCGACCTGGTGATCATGACGCCTTACGGCCGGGAGGAAGATGTGCCGGAGTCGGTCCTTGATGCACTACGGGCGGCGCACGCCCGGGGGGCCTGGGTGATGTCGATTTGCTCCGGCGCTTTTGCTTTGGCCAGGGCCGGGCTGCTGGACGGACGCCGGTGCACCACGCACTGGCACTACTCAGGCAAGCTGGCCGCCCAGTACCCCAAAGTCCTGGTGGACGAGAACGTCCTTTATGTCGAGGACAGCAGGATCATCACCAGTGCCGGAACAGCAGCGGGCATTGACGCCTGCCTGCATCTGGTGAGGAACGAGTTCGGGGCTGCCGTGGCGGCCGCCATCGCCCGGGACATGGTGGTTCCGCCGCACCGCGACGGCGGCCAGGCCCAGTTCATTGACAGGCCCATGCCCGAATGCGGCTCCCAGCCCATGGAGGAACTCCTCAGGTGGATGGTGGAGAACCTGGACGAGGAACATCCCGTCCAGGAGCTCGCCGCCCGGGTGCACATGTCGCCGCGCACGTTTGCCCGGCGGTTCCGCGCTGAAACAGGGGCCACCCCGGCCGCGTGGCTCAATTCGCAGCGGGTCCTGCGCGCCCAGGAGCTGCTGGAGTCCACGGAGCTGAACATCGACGAGGTGGCGCGGCAGTCGGGGTTCGGCCACCCCGTGCTGCTCCGGCACCATTTCGCCAAGGTGCTGGACACGAGTCCGCAGTCCTACCGCCGCGCCTTCCGCGGTCAAATGGCTCCGGCGGGCTAGGTCCCGGCCTTCAGCCGGAGCGTGATTCTTCAGCAGCCGCCCGAGTCGACTCCACGAGGACGCGCCACGGCCCGGTGACTGCCGTCTCCGGCAGTGTGGCGCGGCGCTGGCCGGCGCGGATGGAGTACATGAAGCGGTCCGGCTGCCCGTCCGCCGCCTGCCGGGGATCGTCGACGGCGTCCCAGGGGCACGCTTCGACGAGCGGCTGCCATCGGCTTTTGTCAGTGGACGTCACGGCCTGCACCGTCCAGACACGGGTGACTGCGGCTATTCCGCCGCTGCGCTCGACTGTGATTTTCATGGCGAGGTTCCCGGGTTTCCGCGGCTGCCGGGAAGCGGAGTGTCACATGCCCGGCGTCGGTTAGAGCTTTACCTTCACAGTCTCCCACGCCCCGCGCACGGCGTCATGCTCTGCGGACTCCTCTCCAAACAGTTCCTTCGCCGTTGCCGCGGTGGCTTTGGCGAAGGCTGTGAACGTGGTGGTGGGGCTCAGCGAGCCACCTGTCAGAGTCTCGTACCAGATCTGGCCCGGCGCATCCCAGGCGTTCCCGCCCAGCGTCTGGGCGACGAGGCAGAACGCCCGGTTCGGAATGCCGGAGTTGATGTGGACCCCACCGTTGTCTGACCGGGTGCGGACATAGGAGTCCATGGAGTCCGGCTGCGGGTCCTTGCCGAGGACGTCGTCGTCGTAGGCCGTTCCCGGTGCCTTCATGGAGCGCAGGGCGGATCCCTGGACCTGCGGCGTGAACAGGCCCTCACCGATCAGCCAGGACGCCTCGGCGGTGGTCTGCTTCCGGAAATACTGCTCCACGAGGGCGCCGAAAACGTCGGAGACGGATTCGTTGAGGGCCCCGGCCTGGTTGCGGTAGGCGAGCCCGGCTGAAAACTGCGTGACGCCATGGGTCAGTTCGTGGCCGATCACGCTGAGTGAGCGGGTGAAGCGTTCGAAGACCTCGCCGTCGCCGTCGCCAAACACCATCTGCTGGCCGTCCCAGAACGCGTTGTCATACAGCTTTCCGAAGTGGACGCTGGCTTTCAGCGGCATTCCCATGCCGTCGATGGAGTTCCGCCCGAACGCGTCCGCGTAGAGGCTGTGCGTGTGACCCAGGCCGTCATAGGCCTCGTCCACCGCGGGGTCGCCGGTGGCGGCGTCCCCCTCTTTGCGGACGACCTGCCCGGGCAGCGATTCGCCTGCCTGTGCGTCGAAGACGGACCTGTTGACCGGAGCAGGCTGCAGCTGCCTGACACCGGCAGGAGCCGACGGCGCCGTCATGCGGGCGGCGTGCACAGCACCAACGTGAAGCAGGGCTTCCCTGGCGGCGCGGGCAACTGCCGAGAACCGGGGGGACCCCTGGGCGGCCAGGCGGCGGAGGATGTACGGCGGAACGATTGAACAGACCATGCAACTCACACTACGAACGGCCTCTGACATTCTGCGTCAGGCGCACTGGAAATGCAGGAAACCCCCGCCGCTTTGAGTAAGCGGCGGGGGTTTCGGCTGTGCCCTCGATAGGATTCGAACCTACGGCCTTCTGCTCCGGAGGCAGACGCTCTATCCCCTGAGCTACGAGGGCATCCAGGGATCCTGCCGTTCCCGGCCGGACGTCCTAGAGCTTAGCAGGAAGGTGGGCCGGAAAGGAAAACGGGACCTCCCCTTTAGTATCCCGCGAACGAATCCACGTGGATACGGCGGGCGTTGGCGTGCCGGGCGGCACGGCGCAGCGAGCCGACACTGGCCGGCGAGCCCGAGATGAAGACCCTTCGCTGCCCGATGTCCGGCACCAGCCGCTTCAGTGCGTGACCGTCCAGCCGAGCCCCCTGGGGCGAGCAGTGCGCCGGCGTCGACCATGAAGTCCGGGGGCGCCGAGCAGCACGGGGTCCGAACGCTTCGGCAGCACGAAGTCGCCCGCCACCGTGGTGGCCGTGAGCTCCTCGCCCGGCTTGAGGGACAGCAGCTTGCGCTTGGCGGCGGAGACGGGGCCGGCGGTACCGACGCCGATCTTCACCTGCTTTGATTCCGGGTGGCTGGTCAGGCTGAACACGCGGCGCCTGCCCCGTCCGTCCGGCTTGGCGTGTGGAGGATCCAGCTCCAGGTACTTGCCGGGGGCGTGGCGGAGCGGGCGCTGGGGGCGGAAGACGAATTCCGTCGTCGTGGGGGTGAGGCTGCGGGAGTGGCTGAACAGCAGCCGGACGCTGCCGTGCTGGCCCGCCAGGAACGCCAGCAGGTTGCAGATCAGCAGTGCCAGCTCGGGGGAGTTCGCCACGAGGCCGAAGTTGTAGGGCGTGGCCAGGAGGATTCCGACGACGGCCGCCATAGCCAGCTGCTGCCAGCGCCGCGGCGGCAGCGTGAGCGGCTCGGTGAGCATGAAGCCGGCAAAGAACAGCACCGGGCTCTGAGCCAGGATCTGCCACACGGCACTTCCGAGGTCGACGCCGGAACGCATTTGCACGGCCGCCACGACGGCGGTGGCCACCACGACGAAGACGGCGGCCATGAGCGTTTTCCGGGTGCGGTAGGGCACCAGCAGGACGCCCGGAACCAGGAGCCACAGCATGGCCGGTGTGCCGGCCCAGCAAGTGGCGATGTTGAGGCCCGTCAGTCCGGTGATGAAGGCGCCGGCTGCTGCGGGGTTGAACACATGGCGGCCACGCCAGGCGAGGGCGTACTTGGAGGCTGAGGCCAAAGCACAGGCCAGGGCCACCCCCGCCAGGTCCATCGGCGCAAACGCCGGGCCGAGCTGGGTGGGCGAGAGCAGGAAGTAGAGCACTTGATCGCTTCGACCGCCTGGTTGAAGCCGCCGCTGGTCAAGGACGAGCCCGCTACCTTGGAGACGTTGATCTCATCCAGCCTCTTGCCTACCACCTGGTCGGCAATGCCGCTGGCAAACTGTCCCTGGAACTTGCGGGTATTGGGGTTGGGCGGGTGCTCGGTAATTTCCACCGCAGACACCGTGCCGTTGGCCAGCGTCAGCTGGACGGCTTCACGGGGTCGGGCACGCCAGGGACAGCGTTGAGTTCCAGTATTGCAGGGTTGATGTTTCAACAATTTGGCAGGTGAGTAAAGGCTAAGGGCAGTTCCTGTGAATTCCCCTACTATTTGCTGTGACGCCAGGGGCCGCGGTTGCGATCGACGGATTCCGCGCCGCGACGGGCTCCCCGGTAGGCTAGGAGTGTGACTCCCGAAGAACTCTCCCTCGCAATATCCGCCTGCCTGAAAGACGCCGTTGCCGCCGGCGACATCGCCCTTGCCGAGGCGGCTATACCGGACTCCGTCCTGGTGGAGCGTCCGAAGAACCGGGAGCACGGCGACTGGGCAACCAACATTGCTTTGCGGTTGGCCAAGACGGCCGGTACCAACCCGCGCGAATTTGCCACTCTGCTCAGCGCGCGTCTCAAGGACATCAGCGGCGTCGCCGGCGTGGACATCGCGGGCCCCGGCTTCCTCAACATCACGGTTGACGCCGCAGCCGCCGGCGCGCTGGCCAAGGTCATCGTCGAAGCGGGCAGGGAGTACGGCACCAACGACGCGCTCGCCGGCCACACGGTGAACATGGAATTCGTGTCCGCCAACCCCACCGGGCCGCTGCACATCGGCCATACGCGCTGGGCAGCCCTGGGAGACTCGATTGCCAGGGTGCTTCGGGCCTCAGGTGCCGACGTCACCGCCGAGTACTACATCAACGACGCCGGCTCCCAGATGAACGTCTTTGCCAACTCGGTGCTGTCGCGCCTGCACGGCCGCGACGTGCCTGAGGGCGGCTACCCGGGAGAATACATCCGCGACCTCGGCCACGAGGTGCTGACGCGGCACCCGGACATCCGGGAACTGACGGACGCGGCGGCCCTGCCCGTCATCCGGGCCGCGGCCTACGAGGCCCAGCTCAAGGACATCAAGGACACCCTGGCGGACTTCGGGGTCTCCTTCGACGTGTTCTTCTCCGAGCAGGAACTGCACGACGCCGGCGCTATCGAAAATGCCGTTGCCCGCCTTCGCGAGCAAGGCCATGTGTTCGACGACGGCGGTGCCGTCTGGCTGCGCACCACCGACTTCGGCGATGACAAAGACCGCGTGATGATCCGCGCGAACGGCGAACCGACCTACTTCGCCGCCGACGCCGCGTACTACCTGTCCAAGAAGGACCGCGGCTACACAGAAAAGATCTACCTGCTGGGAGCCGACCACCACGGCTACATCAACCGGCTCAAGGCCATCGCCGCCGCGGCCGGGGATGACCCCGAGGTCAACATCGAGGTCCTGATCGGCCAGCTGGTCTCCGTCAACGGAGCCAAGCTCTCCAAGCGGGCCGGCAACATCATTGAGCTCAAGGACCTGATCTCCTGGCTGGGAACGGACGCGGTCCGCTATTCGCTGGCACGCTTCCCGGCCGACTCCCCGCTGACGCTGGACCCTGAGCTGCTCAAGAAGCACTCCAACGAGAACCCTGTGTTCTATGTGCAGTACGCCCATGCCCGCTCGTGCAGCACCGCCCGCAACGCCGTGGCTGCCGGAGTGGACCGGAGCGCCTTCGACGCCTCCCTGCTGGACCACGCCACGGAAAACGAACTGCTGTCCTACCTGGGCAGCTACCCCTCCATTGTGGCCAAGGCCGCCGAACTCCGTGAGCCGCACCGCGTGGCACGCCACCTCGAGGTCATTGCCGGCGCCTACCACCGCTGGTATGACGCCTGCCGGGTGGCGCCCATGGGCGACGAAGCCGTCACGGACACCAACCGCACCAGGCTGTGGCTCAATGACGCCACCAGCCAGGTGCTGGCCAACGGACTGGAACTGCTGGGCGTTTCGGCGCCGGAACGGATGTGATTGGCGTGCAGGACATCACGGGCAACACGGCATTCAACAGCGCAGCCTCGCCACTGGCTCCGGAGTGGCTTGCCGTCCCCGCGGACCTCAACGCCCTCCACACCCCGGTGTGGGCAGGCGGGGTGGAGCGGAACGACGGCGGCGAACTCGCCATTGACGGCATCCCGGTCAGCGCCCTCAAGGAGCAGTACGGCACGCCGCTGTTCGTCATGAGCGAATCGGACTTTCGCGCCCGCGCCCGCGCCTTCAAGGATGCGTTCGACGACGCCTTCGCCGACATCTGCGGGGGAGTGGACGTTTACTACGCCGGCAAGTCATTCCTCAGCATCGCGGTCGCGACGTGGGTGGCCGAGGAAGGCCTGCGGCTGGACACGTGTTCGGGCGGCGAGCTCGCCGTCGCCGCCCGTGCCGGCATTGATGGTGCCAACCTGTCGCTGCACGGCAACAACAAGTCCGACGCCGAGATCAACCGGGCGCTGGACATGAACCTCGGCCGCATCGTCGTGGACAGCCTGGACGAGCTGGACCGCGTGGCCAAGATCGCCTCCGGACGCGGGGAGAAGGCCAACGTCATGCTGCGGCTGACGCCCGGCGTGCACGCCCACACCCACGAGTTCATCGCCACCGCCCACGAGGACCAGAAATTCGGCCTCTCCATGGCGGAGGATTCCACCGACGAAGCAGGCCTGTCCGCCGCCGAGGAGGCCGTGGCTGCGGCAACGTCCTACGACAGCGTGGAGCTGCTGGGTCTGCACTGCCACATCGGGTCGCAGATCTTCGAGCCGGACGGCTTCGCGCTGGCCGCCCAGAAGCTCCTGACCTTCCTGGCCGCCGTGCAGGCCAAATATTCCATCACCCTTCCCGAACTTGATCTCGGGGGCGGCTACGGCATCGCCTATACACCGGTGGACACCCCCCGGCCGGCAGCCGACATCGCGCAGGCGATGGCCGCCGTCGTGCGTTCCAAGTGCGCCGAACTGGGGATCACAGCACCCCGGATTTCGATCGAGCCCGGACGCGCGATCGTGGGCAGCAGCACCTTTACGCTGTACGAGGTGGGCACGCTGAAAACCGTCCGCGTGGACGCCCCGGCCGATGGCGACGCCGCAGCCGGTGAAAATACTGCTCAAAACGTTACGCACCCGCGACGCTATGTGTCAGTCGACGGGGGCATGAGCGACAACGCCCGTCCGGTGCTGTACGACGCGGATTATTCGGCCATTCTCGCCTCACGGACCTCCGCGGCGGCCCCGCAGCTGTCCCGCGTAGTGGGCAAACATTGCGAGAGCGGCGACATAGTTGTTAGAGATGTATATCTGCCCGAGGACGTGGCAGCCGGTGATCTGCTCGCTGTACCGGGGACCGGCGCCTACTGCTGGGCCCTGTCAAGCAACTACAACTATCTGGCCCGGCCGGGCGTTGTCGCTGTGCGCGACGGATCTCCCCGGCTGATTGTCCGCGGGGAAACCGAAGAAGATCTGCTGAACCGCGACATGGGAGCCTGAATGACCGAATTGCGAACCCTGAAAGTGGCCCTGCTGGGCTGTGGCAACGTCGGGGCTCAGGTGGCGCGGATTCTGATTGACGACGCCGGCACCCTGGCGCCGCGCACCGGCGCCCGCCTGGAACTGGCCGGCATCGCCGTGCGGAACCTCGACGCCGAGCGGGAAGTTGACCTCCCGCGTGAGCTGTTCACCACAGACGGTGAAACGCTGGTCAAGGATGCCGACCTCGTGATCGAGCTGATGGGCGGCATCGAGCCGGCCCGGTCGCTGATCCTCTCCGCCATCCAGAACGGCGCCAGCGTGGTCACGGGCAACAAGGCCCTGCTCGCTGCCGACGGCCCCGCCCTCTACGAGGAGGCGGACAAGGCCGGCGTCGAGCTGTCCTACGAAGCCGCCGTGGCCGGCGCCATCCCCATCCTGCGCCCCATCCGCGACAGCCTGTCCGGCGACCGCATCACCCGTGTGCTGGGCATAGTCAACGGCACCACCAACTTCATCCTGGACCAGATGGACTCCACCGGCGCGCAGTTCGCGGACGCACTTGCCGAAGCCCAGCGGCTCGGCTACGCCGAAGCTGACCCGACGGCCGATGTCGAGGGCCACGACGCCGCCGCCAAGGCCGCGATCCTGGCGTCCCTGTCCTTCCACACCCGCTTTGACCTCGAGCATGTCTACTGCGAGGGCATCACCCGCGTCAGCGCCGCCGACATCGCCGCCGCGAAGGAAGCCGGCTTTGTCATCAAGCTGCTGGCCATTGCCGAAAAGATCGGCAATGGCGACGGCAGCGAGGGCGTCTCCGTGCGTGTCCACCCGACGCTCCTGCCGCGCGAACACCCGCTGGCCGCCGTTCGCGGTGCCTTCAACGCTGTCTTCGTCGAGGCGGAGAACGCCGGTGAGCTGATGTTCTACGGCCAGGGTGCAGGCGGAACCCCGACGGCGTCTGCCGTGCTGGGCGACCTCGTCTCGGCCGCCCGCCGCATCGTCCTAGGCGGGCCCGGGCGCATCGAATCCACCACCGGCCACGTTCCGGCGCTGCCCATCGACGCCGCGACCACCAGCTACTACATCGGCCTGGACGTTGCAGACCAGCCCGGCGTGCTGGCCAAGATTGCCCAGCTCTTCGCCGAGCACGGCGTCTCCATCGAAATCATGCGGCAGACCATCCACCGCGACGCCGACTCCAACGTGGAATCGGCCGAGCTTCGGATCGTCACACACCGCGCAAGCGAAGCTGCACTGGCAGCGACCGTCGAGGCCGTGAAGGGCCTTGACGTGATCAATTCCGTTACATCCGTACTGCGGGTAGAAGGAGCTTAAGTGGCTCACCAATGGCGCGGTGTCATCCGCGAATACGCTGACCGTCTGCCCGTAACCGCGGCAACCCGGGTCATCACCCTCGGCGAGGGCGGCACGCCCCTGGTCCACGCCCAGAAGCTGTCGGAGCTGACGGGCTCGGACGTCTACCTCAAGGTCGAGGGGATGAACCCCACCGGCTCCTTCAAGGACCGCGGCATGACCATGGCCATGACCGCTGCCGTCGAGGCCGGCGCCAAGGCCGTGGTGTGCGCCTCCACCGGCAACACGTCAGCCTCGGCTGCTGCGTACGCCACCGCCGCCGGCCTGACGTGTGCCGTGCTGGTGCCCGAGGGCAAGATCTCCATGGGCAAGCTGAGCCAGGCCATCGCGCACGGCGCCACGCTCCTGCAGGTTGACGGCAACTTCGACAACTGCCTGGACATCGCCCGGAAGCTGGGCGAGTCCTACCCGGTCTTCCTGGTCAACTCCGTGAACCCGGCCCGCATCCAGGGCCAGAAGACCGGCGCCTTCGAGATCGTCGATGCCCTGGGCGATGCCCCGGACATCCACGTCCTTCCGGTTGGCAACGCCGGCAACATCACGGCTTACTGGAAGGGCTACAAGGAGTACGCGGCTCCGTTCGAGTCCGAAACCGCCGGGACACTTGCTCCGGTCTCCACCAAAACCCCCGCCATGTGGGGCTTCCAGGCCGCCGGCGCCGCACCGTTCGTTGCCGGCCACCCGATCACGGAACCGGACACCATCGCCACCGCCATCCGGATCGGCAACCCGGCCTCCTGGGACGGTGCCATCGCCGCCCGCGACGAGTCCGGCGGATTCATCGATTCCGTCACCGACGAGGAAATCCTCGCCGCGCACCGCTGGCTCTCCTCCCGCGAGGGCGTCTTCGTGGAGCCCGGCTCGGCCGCCGGCGTCGCAGGCCTGCTCAAGAAGCACGCCGCAGGCGAGGTGCCCTCCGGCAAGACCATCGCCATCACCGTCACCGGCCACGGCCTCAAGGATCCCCAGTGGGCCCTCCGCACCGAGGACGGCAGCGATGTCCAGCCCGTCAAGGTGCCGAACGACGTCGTGACCGTTGCTGCAGAACTGGGACTGGAAGACTAACATCAGTGGAAACCATGCTGCCGCAGACCGCCCAGCTGCCCGCCATCCAGGCCGGGCAGCAGGTGACGGTCCGCGTTCCGGCCACCAGCGCCAACCTCGGTCCCGGCTATGACAGCCTCGGGCTGGCACTCACGCTGCACGACACCCTCACCGTGGAGAGCCTGGACAGCGACGAGCTGATCTTCGATCTCAGCGGTGAGGGGGCCGATTCCCTTCCGCGGGACGCCAGCCACCTTGTGGTCCGTGCCATGAACGCCGCCTTCGGGCGGCTGGGCTACCGGCACACCGGCCTGAAGATCACGGCCGAGAACGTTGTTCCGCACGGCCGTGGCCTCGGTTCGTCGGCATCCGCCGTCGTGGCAGCAGTGACAGCAGCGAACGCCCTGCTGCCCGTGGGGGAGCAGCAGGACCGGAACTGGATCCTGCAGCTGACCAGCGAGATGGAAGGCCACCCGGACAACGTCGCTCCGGCGATCTACGGCGGGCTGGCGCTGTCGTGGCAGGACAGTGACCAGTACAGCACCACGTGCGCCACCGTCGACGCGGCCGTCGTCCCCGTCGTGGCAGTTCCGGACTACGAGCTCTCCACCGAGGCGGCGCGGGCCTTGCTGCCAGCCTCCATCGGACACCACGCGGCCGCAATGAACTCCGGCCGCGCAGCGCTTCTGATCCATGCCCTCACGCAGAAGCCTGAATTCCTGCTCGCCGGCACCGAGGACTTCCTGCACCAGAGCTACCGCGCAGAGGCCATGCGGCCCAGCGCCGGCCTGATCAAGGCACTCCGCGAAGCCGGCCACGCCGCCGTTGTCTCCGGAGCCGGCCCCACGGTTCTGGTCCTGGCCAGCGGCGAGGAAGAGGCCGCCGTCGTCCTGGAATTCATTGCCGCGTTTTCCGAGGCAAACACGCCGGACATCAGCTGGCGTGTGATGAAGCTGGCAGTAGACGTCGAAGGTGCTAAAGTGGGAGTGCACCGGCGGTAACACCGCATGCAGTCTCCGCAGTCACACCGCATTCACTGAGTCATAACCGCATTCATTGATGCAGCCAGACGGCGACTCTGCAGTCGAGAGGGCCCTGCAGCCAAGAGACCGTGCAGTCAACGACTCCGAGAACGGCCTTCATCGGTCATCGGGTCAGAATCTGCTTCGATCTGCTGCTGCTGCTTCGATCTCTTATTGCGCAATATCCTTCGGTGCCACCTGCTTGGCCTGGCCAGGAACCTACAGATGGATTTCTGTTCCCTGAACCGCCAGTCCGCCGCCCCGCCAGCTATGCGGAGCATTTGAAGGTGATCAGTATCCGGCCCTGCTGGCCGAACTCCAACCGGCAAGGCCGACATCCCGGCTGCAGATCTGAACTGCAGCCCAGATCCAATCATCGCGTCCAGCTCACAGTCTGGACGCCGTCGAGGGGGAAGGATCCTTCGTGACCGAAACCACTGAGCTGTCGCCAGCTGTGGACACACCATCTTCTGCTTCCGGATCGTTGACGGAAGCTCCCGCCAAGAGCAGCGGCCTTGCCGGCCTGAAGCTCGCCCAGCTGCAGGCGCTTGCCAGCCAGCTCGGTATCTCCGGCGGATCCCGCATGCGCAAGGGCGACCTGGTGACGGCCATTTCCGCGCACCGTGCAGGCACGTCCGCCACCACCACCAAGGCACCGGCACGGACCGCCAAGGCTGCTGCACCGGCTGCCCCCGCCGCCGAAACTGCCGCAGCAGCCCCGGCCGCTGAAGCAGCCGAGGCTCCGGCACAGGAAACCCGTGCCCGTGGCCGTGGCCGCAGCCGCCGCGCAGTGAGCGACGGCATTGTTGCAGCCGAAACGGCCGCCGAGGCTCCGGCAGCCGCACCCGCAGAGGCGCCGGCCGCCGCCGAGGCTCCCGCCGCTGCTCCGGCCGAGGGCGCCGCTGCCGAGGCTGAAGGGGCAGAACGCCGCCAGCCGCGCACGCGCAACCGCCGCCGTGGCGAAGCAGCCGCAGCGGCTCCCGCCGAGGCAGCCGCCGCCCCCGCTGAAGCTGCCCCCGAGGCACGCGGTGCTGAGACCCGCGGCGCTGAGACCCGCGGCACGGAAGCACGGGGTGCTGAGACCCGCGAGCAGGCACCCGAAGGCGAAGCCGGCCAGCGCGAACGCCGCGACGCCCGCGGCCGTGGTGGCCGTGATGCCGGCGAAACCGGCGGACGCGACACCCGCCGTGAGGACACTCGCGACGCCGACGAAGACGGCGGCAGCCGCCGCAACCGACGGAACCGCCGCGACCGGAACGACCGCAACGAGCGTTCGGACAGCCGCGACGGCAGCCGTAACGACCGGTTCCGCGACCGCAACGACCGCCGCCGCGGACGCAGCCAGGGGCCCGACGTCGACGACGTCGAGGTCACCGACGACGATGTGCTGCTGCCGGTGGCAGGCATCCTGGATGTCCTGGAAAACTACGCGTTCATCCGGACGTCCGGATACCTCCCGGGCCCGAACGACGTGTACGTCTCCCTGGCCCAGGTCAAGAAGTACAACCTGCGTAAGGGCGACGCCGTTGTTGGTGCCATCCGCGCACCCCGCGACGGCGAGGACCGCGGCCAGCAGTCCGCCCGCCAGAAGTTCAACGCGCTGGTCCGCGTCACCTCGGTGAACGGCAAGACCGCCGAGGACCTCAGGGACCGCGTGGAGTTCGCCAAGCTGGTCCCGCTGTACCCGTCCGAGCGCCTGCGCCTCGAGACCGACCCCAAGAAGATCGGCCCCCGCGTCATCGACCTGGTTGCCCCGATCGGCAAGGGCCAGCGTGGCCTGATCGTCTCCCCGCCCAAGGCCGGCAAGACGCTCATCCTGCAGTCCATCGCCAACGCGATCACCACCAACAACCCTGAGGTCCACCTCATGATGGTGCTGGTTGACGAACGTCCCGAAGAAGTCACGGACATGCAGCGCACCGTCAAGGGCGAGGTCATTGCCTCCACCTTCGACCGTCCCGCCGACGACCACACCACCGTGGCCGAACTTTCCATCGAACGCGCCAAGCGCCTCGTGGAAATGGGCATGGATGTCGTGGTGCTCCTGGACTCCATGACCCGTCTGGGCCGCGCCTACAACCTGGCAGCCCCGGCCTCCGGCCGCATCCTGTCCGGTGGTGTGGACTCCGCAGCGCTGTACCCGCCCAAGCGGTTCTTCGGTGCTGCCCGCAACATCGAAAACGGCGGCTCGCTGACCATCCTGGCAACGGCCCTCGTGGAGACCGGATCCAAGATGGACGAGGTCATCTTCGAAGAGTTCAAGGGCACCGGCAACATGGAGCTCCGCCTGTCCCGCCAGCTGGCCGACAAGCGCATCTTCCCTGCCGTGGACGTCAACGCCTCCGGCACGCGCCGCGAAGAAAACCTGCTCTCGGCCGAAGAGGTCAAGATCATGTGGAAGCTGCGCCGCGTACTCTCCGGCCTGGAGACCCAGCAGAGCCTGGAACTCCTGACCAACAAAATCCGCGAGACCCAAAGCAACGTCGAGTTCCTCATGCAGGTTCAGAAGACGACGCTTGGTGCGAAGTCGGATAACGACAAGTAGCTGCGTTCGCCGCTCAAAGTATGCCGCCCACTCGCTGGCCGGCATATTTTGGGCGGCTTCGTCGTTAAGCCGCCACTTCCTGGCCCAACAGCAACGCGGGGTCAGATACCGCCCAATGGAGCCGCCGGATTTGGGCGGTAAGTGACCCCGCGTTGCAGTAACTAGACTTGGTTACAAGTCGAAAGAGGTTTTGAGAATGTTTGAGTCCGTACAGGGCCTGTTGGATGAGCATGATGCTATCCAGGCGCAGTTGGGGGATCCGGCTGTCTATGCTGACCAGAAGCTGGCGCGGAAGCTGGGGCGGCGGTCTGCGCAGCTGAACGGCATCGTGGACGCCTACCACAAGTGGGAGGGCCTCCGGGATGACCTCTCCGCTGCCAAGGAGATGGCTGCCGAGGACCCTGACTTTGCTGCCGAGGTGCCTGAACTGGAGGAAGCCCTGGAGACCGCGGCGGCGCGGCTGCGGCGCCTGCTGATTCCCCGGGACCCGGACGATGCACGCAACGTGATCCTTGAGGTCAAGGGCGGCGAAGGCGGAGACGAGGCTGCCCTGTTCGCCGGCGACCTGCTGCGCATGTACACCCGCTATGCGGAATCCCGCGGCTGGAAGACCGAGATCATCTCCTCCACCGAGTCCGACCTCGGCGGCTACAAGGACGTCCAGGTGGCCGTCAAAGGCAGCTCCAACGACCCCGCCGAAGGCGTTTACGCCCGCCTGAAGTTCGAAGGCGGCGTGCACCGCGTCCAGCGTGTGCCGGTCACCGAATCGCAGGGCCGCATCCACACCTCGGCCGCAGGTGTTCTTGTCCTGCCCGAGGTTGACGAGCCTGAAGAGCTCGAGATTAACCAGAACGACCTCAAAATCGACGTGTACCGGTCCTCAGGTCCCGGCGGCCAGTCCGTCAACACCACCGACTCCGCCGTCCGCATCACGCACCTGCCCACCGGCATCGTCGTGGCCATGCAGAACGAGAAGTCCCAGCTGCAGAACCGTGAAGCCGGCATGCGAGTGCTCCGTGCCCGCATCCTGGCCCACCAGCAGGAGCAGATCGACGCTGCCAACTCCGAGCAGCGGAAGTCCCAGATCCGCACCATGGACCGGTCCGAGCGGATCCGTACGTACAACTACCCGGAAAACCGGATCGCCGACCACCGTACGGGCTACAAGGCGTACAACCTTGATCAGGTCATGAACGGTGACCTCGAGCCGGTTATCCAGTCCGCCATCGAGATGGACGAGCAGGCGCGGCTGGACGCCATCGGCGACTAGGAGCCCGGGGATTCCATGACGTCCGAGCACACTGCGGAGCCGCCTGCCCAATCTTCGTCCGGCCAGTCCCTGGCGGACGCCGTGCGCGAGGCGACGGAGCGCCTGACCGAGGCCGGCGTCCCCAGCCCCCGGGTGGACGCCGAGTTGCTGGCCGACCATTTGCTGGGTGTGGGCCTGGGCCGGCTGCGGGCCATGATGCTCGGCGACGCCCCCGCGCCGGCAGGTTACGCAGAACTCGTGGCCGAGCGCGCCACCCGGATTCCGCTTCAGCACATCACCGGTGTGGCGCATTTCCGCTACCTCCAGCTCGCGGTGGGACCCGGCGTCTTCATTCCCCGTCCGGAAACCGAGTCCGTCGTGCAGCTGGTCATCGACCGGCTGCACGCGCTGGAACGCGCCGGCGTGGTCCGCCCCAAAGTGGTGGACCTGGGCACCGGATCCGGGGCGATCGCCGGGTCGATCGCGCACGAGGTGCCCGAGGCCGAGGTTTTCGCGGTGGAGTTCAGCGAGTTCGCGCACGCCTGGGCGGCGAAAAACCTCCGGCCGCTGGGGGTCACCCTCCTGCTGGGGGACCTGCGGAACGCTCTGCCGGAGCTCAACGGAACATTCGACGTCGTGGTTTCCAACCCGCCGTACATCCCCGCCGAAGCAATCCCCAACGAACCGGAAGTGGCGCTCCACGACCCCCCGGAAGCGCTTTACGGCGGGGGAGCGGACGGCATGGAACTGCCGACGGCGGCCGCCGCCTCGGCGGCGCGGCTCCTGGTCCCCGGCGGCTACTTCGTGATGGAACACGCCGAAGTCCAGGCAGGCTGGATATCCACGATGCTGAACCGGACCGGGCGCTGGACCGACGTCACCACGCATTTTGACCTTAACGGCAAGGAACGCGCCACCAGTGCCGTTCTTGCTTTCCCGCCCGCGGAGTAATGAAAGAATGAGGCAGTGACCACTACGTACAACTGCACGGCCGACGACGAGCGGACCGCCGGAATCGCCCACGCGCGGCGGGCGATCCTCGAGAAGAAGTGCGTTGTCCTTCCCACGGACACCGTCTACGGAATCGCTGCCGATGCCTTTTCCCCGCAGGCCGTCACCATGCTGCTGGTCTCCAAGGGCCGTGGCCGGAACATGCCGCCGCCCGTCCTCATTCCCCGCCTGACCGCGCTCGACGGGCTGGCCACGGACGTGTACCCGGACGCCCGTGACCTGGCCGAGGCTTTCTGGCCCGGCGGGCTGACGCTAATCTTCCACGCGCAGCCGTCCCTCGACTGGGACCTGGGCGAGACCAAGGGCACCGTGGCCCTTCGCATTCCGGACGATGAGGTGGCGATTGACCTCCTGACCGTGACCGGACCACTCGCCGTGTCCTCGGCAAACCGGACCGGCCAGGCGCCGGCCCAGACGGCCTTCGAAGCGCGGTCCCAGCTTGCGGAGTCCGTCGAGGTCTACCTTGAAGGCGGCTTCCGGCCGGTCGAGGGAACCGACGCCCGGCCGTCCACCATCGTGGATGCCACATCGCTCCCGCTGCGCGTGGTCCGTGAGGGGGCCATCAGCATCGAGCGGCTGCGTGAGGTGGTTCCCGGGGTTCTCGACATCAACGGCAACGCTGGGGATGAGGCTGAGGTCACCGCTGCGGAAGCACCTGCGGAGTCTGACACTGTACAGCCCGATCCCGTACAGCCCGACGCCGTACAGCCCGACGCCGGCGAAAAGCCCGACAGCGCCGAATGACGCTGCAGAGGCAACCCGTCCCGGTCCTCGGCGTGGATGCCACACCGCTGGACGTCGCCGGACTGACTGCAGTCCTCAACGGATTTGTGGCTGACGGCGCCACCAGAACCGTCGTCGGACACAATCTCCACAGCGTGACGCTGTTCCACTCCGAACCCGAGTTCAGGAAGTTCTACCAGAACAGCGACGTTGTCCTTCTCGACGGCGCGCCCGTCCTCTGGCTGTGGGGGAGGGGCCGGCGAAAAACGGGCGGGGAAGCCCACCCGCGGCCCGTCATGGACTACCGGCTTGGTTCAACGGACTGGATTCCCGCGCTGGGCCGGCTGGACGGCCTCCACCGCATCGCCGTCCTTGGCGCCGGCGCGGCTGCCAACGCCAAGGCAGTGGCGAAGCTGCAGGCCATCGTGCCGGGCGCCACCGTCTCCGGAATGCCGGGGGAGGGCTGGGATCCGGACGTGGAGGAGAAAGCGGCCGCGTGGCTGGCTGAAGTCCAGCCGCAGCTGGTGCTGATTGGCCTGGGCATGCCGTTGCAGGAAGAGGTGCTGTGGCGCCGCCTGTCGTCGCTGCCGCCCGCCGTGTACTGCGCCGTCGGCGGAGCCATCGAGCAGATCGCCGGCATCCAGAAGCTCGCGCCCCGCTGGCTGGGCCGGCTGGGCCTGGAGTGGGCCTGGCGGCTGCTGCTGCATCCGCGCCGCGTGGCGTACCGGGTGTTTGGCGAGCCATGGGTCCTGCTGGGACTGCTGCTGCGGCGCCGGCTGCGCGGGCAGGGCTGACAGACCGCGCAGCCCGCCTACGTCAGAACTTCTGGTCCTCCAGCGGGCCAAACCCCTTGCCGCGGAGCCCCGTGGAGAACGCCCGGAACCAGTCCGCGAGCCCCCGGAGGTCGCCCCGCCGAAGGAAGTAGCCGAGGTAGCCGCCCACATCGGCCACCAGGGACTTCACGCGGAAGTGGCGGCGGATGAGGTAGCCGCGGTTGCGGTAGTAGAAGTAGCGCTTGAAGGCGCCCTCCGGGACGATTACGTGCCAGCGGGCTCCAAACACGTGCTTCGTTTCGGAAAACGCGTGCGGGTGCATGATCGCAGCCGTGGTGACGGTGCCAAAACGGATCCCGGCCTTGCGCAGCCGGATGGTGAAGTCCACCTCGTCGCCGCGGATAAAGAGGCGCATGTCCGGCAGCCCCACCTTGAAGAACACATCGGAGCGGATGAGGGCGCCGTTGAAGAAATGGCCATCGTTCGGCAGGAATCCAACCTTCTCCAGCGCGGCCCGGTCATGGGAGACCTTGCCGTCCAGCCGGAAGAAGAAAGAGAGCTGGTCGGGATGGCCCGGAGCCACCACCAGGGGCACAACAGCCTCCAGGTCCCGGGCTTCCGCTTCCCGGATCAGCGTGGCCAGGCATTCGGCGTCCGCCGGCTCGGCATCGTCGTCCATCATCCAGACCCAGTCGGCGCCGCTCGCCACGGCCTTGAGCGCCGCCAAGGAGAAGCCTCCGGCGCCGCCAAGGTTGGCTTCCGAACGGATGTAATCCACATTTTCATGCTGGGCCGCGACGTCTTTCGACGGCACTGTGCCGCTGTCAACGAGGCAGATGGTGGACACGGCGGCCGTCTGGCCATTGATGGCATCGAGCAGGACGGCGAGCTCATTGGGACGGTCAAACGTCACGGCGGCAACTGCGACCGACACTGGCATTTCGGGGATCCTTTCAGCACAGCCGTCGGCAAGTTTCCCGCCGGCGTAAGGCCGTGTGACGCGAAGCGAAGTACCCGTTGGCGTTAGTATCTTGACTAGAGTCCACTGTAATACAGCCCCGTCAGGCACTATGCACTGCCTGTCTGTGCGCGCATGGCGACGGAGAAGTTTCATTTATTGCACGTCAGATCCACACCTAACGAGCCCGCATGGTCCGCCCGGCCTGACCCCGAATCCGCATCCGAATAGCGTGCAGCATGGCAGCAGTCTCAATGCCACGGGAATGGTGGCTGCGCCATGATCATGTACCTGTCCATGATGCTGACAGCTGCCATCGTCTCCTACGGGGCAACGTGGGGGGCCCGCCTGATCGGCAACAGGCTTGAGCTGTTCGCCCCGATCCGCAGCCGCGACATGCATTCCAGCCCGGTCTCGCGTCTTGGCGGGCTGGGGATCTTTGCCGGCGTGCTGGTGGCGCTGGCCGTTTCAAGCCAGTCCTTCTTCGTCAAGGACATCTTCCGGAACAACGGCTCTCCGTGGGGTGTGCTGGCGGGCGCCGCCGTCATCGTGCTGGTGGGAGTGGCGGACGACCTTCTGGACCTTCGCTGGTGGGTCAAACTGATCGGCCAGTCCTTTGCCGCGCTCGTGGTGGCCGTCTGGGGGGTCCGCATGACCATCATCCCGTTCGTTCCGGAGCCGATCCGCTTCGAGTCAGACCCGGTCAACATCGCCCTCACCACCGGCCTCATCGTCGTCACGATGAACGCGTTCAACTTCATCGACGGTCTGGACGGACTGGCGGCCGGGGTGGCCATCATCGGCGGGTCCGCGTTCTTCCTCACTGCCTACTGGGTCCACCGGAACGCGCCAATCCTGGACCGTTCAGACCTCGCCACACTGCTGACGGCGGTCCTTGTGGGGAGCTGCCTGGGCTTCCTGCCGCACAACTGGTTTCCCTCAAAGATCTTTATGGGCGACTCCGGCGCAATGCTGATAGGCCTGCTGATGGCGTCAGCCGGTGTGGTCTCCACTGGGCAGATCACGTCGGGGCTGTATGACCGGGTCAACGGTATCCCCACGATCATCCCCATCCTGCTGCCCTTTGCGGTGCTGTTCCTGCCTCTCCTGGACCTGTGCCTCGCGGTGGTGCGGCGCACCGCCGTCGGCCGTTCACCGTGGTCCGCGGACCGCGGGCACCTGCACCACAAACTCATGGACATCGGTTACTCCCACCGCACCGCGGTCATGCTGCTGTATTTGTGGGCGGCGGTGCTGTCCTTCGGCGGCCTGGCCTTTGCCGTCTACCCCTGGCAGGTTGTGCTGGCAATAATGGTCGCCGCCACGCTGATTATGGGCCTGGTCACGGCCTGGCCGTATCTGAGCCGCCGCGGGGAGAATACCGGAGTGGGTCAGGCGCACGAGTAACACGCGCTTTTCGGAAAATTTCTATCTCGTGTAGAATTCAAGTGCAGGTCTTTCCTGCACCACTCCACCCTGCCCCGAAGATTGGGTTCGCATGACCTCCAACGCCGAGCCCGGACCTGTGTCCGGCAAAGGATCCGTTGGCGTCTCCGGACCCACGCGGTCGCTCTGGCTCGGTCTGCTGGGACTCAGTTCCGCAGTCGCCGGCGGCGCCCTGGTCCTTACCGGCGTGGTGGCTGCCCTGCTGAACGGCTGGACCGGTGTTGTGTCCAGCAGCCTCGGTGGCCTGCTGGTGGTCATATTCTTCGCAATCAGCCTGCTGATCGGACACTTCGTGGGGCGCAACAACCCCTCAGGTGCCGTCGGCCTGTTCGTGGCCACTTACTTCGTCAAGGTCATCGGTTTCGCCGTGGTGCTGTTCGTCCTCGGTGCCCCCGACTGGCTGCACGGGCGCTGGTTCGTTATTGGCGCCGTCGTGGCCGTGGTCACCTGGCAGGCGGCTGAGATCTACGGCTTCAGCAAAGCCCGGCTGCAGATCTTCAACGACCCCGAGCCAGCCGGCGACTCCGAACGGAACGGCAGCAGCACCGATGTCTAAGCGAAACCATCCTGGAAAAAACGAGCCGCGGACACCCGAGCCGACGCCCGGTTCTGCCGCTGTACCCGGCGAGAATTCCGACGGCGGTTACAACGCTGGAATGGCCGTCTTTAGCTACATAATTGGCGGAATCATCGTCTGGAGTTTGATAGGCTGGGGACTGGATTATCTGTGGGGAACCCGCTGGATTGTGCTCGCAGGCGCTCTGCTTGGAGCCGCGGGAGGGTTCTATCTGTCCCATATGCACGGCCTCACCAGTTCAAGGAAACCAACTGGCGGGAACGGTGCAGCCAGCGGCCCGTCGGAGGACGGGAACAGTAATGCCAAATAATTTCACGCGGGGGAGGGCAAGCATGACGCGCGCCGGAACCCGACCAACGCCCAACGATGGACACTGCAGAGAGGAAACGCGTTGATCGCGCTTGCGCTCCCGGCCCAAAATTCAGGAGAGTTCACACCTCCCGGAATTGAAGAAATGCACCTGCCGGCAATCCTGCCGTGGGGTGCGGCAGACGGATTCTCCAAGCAGATGCTGCTGGTTATCCTGTCCGTCGTCATTATTGCCACATTCTTTTTGCTCGCTGCGCGGAAGCAGCAGCTCGTTCCCGGCAAGCTGCAGTTCGCTGGTGAGGCCGCCTACGGCTTCGTCCGCAACAGCATCGCCAAGGACATCATCGGTGGCAGGGACTTCATCAAGTACGTCCCGCTGCTGTTCAGCCTGTTCTTCTTCATCCTGGTGAACAACATCTACGGCGCCATTCCGGTGATCCAGCTCCCGAGCTTCTCGCACGTCGGCGGCGCCTATGTGCTCGCAGCCATCGTGTACGTCACCTGGATCGGCATCGGCATCAAGAAGAACGGCCTGCGCTACTTCAAGCTCGCTACCGTTCCCTCCGGTGTCCCGGTCTACATCCTCCCGATCGTCATTCCGATCGAGATCATCTCCAACTTCCTGGTCCGTCCGGTCACGCACAGCCTGCGTCTCTTCGCCACCATGCTGGCCGGTCACCTGATCGTCATGATTGCCGGCTCCGGCATCGAATACCTCGTCATGCAGGAGAACGTCCTCCTCAAGGGCACCTCCGTGCTGGTTCTCGCCGGCGCGATTGCCATGTACATGCTGGAAGCGCTGATCATGGCGCTGCAGGCCTATGTGTTCACACTGCTGACCGCTATCTACATTGAAGGCGCACTCCACGCCGACAGCCACTAGGCACCTCAAACTTCCCCTCGTGGGGATGAAGCAACCCAAACAACCTGCCATATACATGGCATCTTGAAAGGAAGAAAAATGGAAGGCTCCATCAACGGCTCCCTCAACCTCATCGGCTACGGTCTCTCGGCCATCGGCGGTGGTATCGGTGTGGGTCTCGTGTTCGCTGCCTACATCAACGGTGTGGCTCGTCAGCCGGAAGCCCAGCGCGTCCTGCAGCCGATCGCATTCCTCGGCCTTGCGCTGACTGAAGCCCTCGCCATCCTGGGCCTGGTCTTCGCTTTCGTTCTCAAGTAAACCTTCAGAACCTAGCGAACATTCAGAACCGAGTAGATAAGGACGGGTGAAATATGAATCAGCTGATCATCTCAGCCGCCACTGAAGGCGCCGAGGCGGCTAACCCGCTCGTTCCCAATCTTTGGGAAATGGGCGTCGTCCTCGCCGGCTTTGCTGTCCTCTTTTTCATCGTGGTCAAGTTCGTTGTCCCGATGTTCGAGAAGACGTTCGCAGAGCGTGCCGAGGCCATCGAGGGCGGCATCGCCAAGGCTGAGAAGGCCCAGGCTGAGGCTTCTGCCGCACTCGAAGAGTACAAGCAGCAGCTTACTGATGCCCGTGCTGAGGCCAACCGGATCCGCGAGGAAGCACGTGCCGAAGGCGCCCAGATCCTGGCGGAACTGAAGGAGAAGGCGGCAGCCGAGTCTGCACGCATCACCGCTCAGGCACACGCGCAGATCGAATCCGAGCGCCAGGCGGCAGTTGTGTCGCTGCGTTCGGAGGTGGGCACCCTCGCCACCACGCTTGCAGGCCGCATTGTTGGGGAAACCCTCGAGGACGACGCACGTGCGGCACGCGTTGTTGACCGCTTCCTGGCCGATCTGGAGACCCAGAACGCAGGTGTAGCTAAGTAATGGCAGGTGTATCGAGCGAATCGCTGACCAAGGCGCTGACCGAGCTGGAGCCAAAGCTTCCGTTTGCATCGCTGCAGTTGGCAAAGGAACTTTTCGGGATCCTGGGCACGGTGGACAGCTCGGCCGGCTTGCGCCGTGCACTGACTGACCCCTCCCGCAGCGGTGAGGAAAAGTCGGCGTTGATCAAGCAGCTCTTCGGCGGAAAAGTTTCCGCCGAAGCCGTGGACATCGCTGCCGGTCTGGCCAGCTCACGCTGGGCATCGGCGCGAGACATCGGCGATGCACTCGAGACGCTTGCCGCAACGGTGGTCATCGCCGTTGCTGAAAACAAGTCGGCCGTTTCTGCCTCCGGTATCACCGGCCTGGAAGAGCTGGAGAACGATCTGTTCTCCTTCAACCAGGCCGTGGCTGCCAGCCACGAGGTGCAGCGTGCGCTTTCTGAACCGCAGGCCAGCGCCGCAGCGAAGACTGTCCTCGCCGAAAGGCTCGTTCCTTCCGCAAGTGAGGAAGCAAAGGTCCTGATCGGACAGGCAGTGACGCAGCCCCGTGGCATCAAGGCAACCAGGCTCGTGAGCCGTTTCGCCGAGCTCGCCGCCAAGCGCCAGCGGCGCTGGATTGCGACGGTCAGCGTTACGCGTCCCCTGACGGAGACGCAGGCAAGCCGTCTGCAGCAGGGAATGAACTCCCTCTACGGACGCGAACTGAAGGTCAACGTCAAGGTTGATCCCATGCTGATCGGCGGCATCCGTGTTCAGGTGGGGGACGAAGTGCTCGACGCTTCGGTCCTCACCCGCCTGAATGAGCTTCAGCGCCAGCTGGCCGGCTAGCCGGACAAGCACAACACAACTGATAGAAACCCCGGTCATCGTGAGCAACGATGATCACGAATACAGGAGAGCAGGGACTGCAGATGGCCGAATTGACCATCAACGCCGACGACGTCCGTAATGCGTTGAACGAATTCGCGGCGTCCTACGAACCCGGAAACGCAGAGCGCGTAGAGGTCGGCCGTGTGACCACCGCAAGCGACGGCATCGCCCGTGTTGAGGGCCTTCCCTCGGTCATGGCGAACGAGCTGCTGCGCTTCGAAGACGGCACGCTGGGCCTCGCCCAGAACCTCGACGTGCGCGAGATCGGTGTCATCGTACTCGGTGACTTCACTGGCATCGAAGAGGGCCAGGAAGTCCACCGCACCGGACAGGTTCTGTCCGTGCCGGTCGGCGACGCCTTCCTCGGCCGCGTGGTGGACCCCCTGGGTGTGCCCATCGACGACCTCGGCGAGATCAAGGCCGTGACTACCCGTGCCCTGGAACTCCAGGCACCGGGCGTTACCCAGCGCAAGTCTGTGCACGAGCCGATGCAGACCGGCCTGAAGGCAATCGACGCCATGATTCCGATCGGCCGCGGCCAGCGCCAGCTGATCATTGGTGACCGCCAGACGGGCAAGTCCGCCATTGCCATCGACACGATCATCAACCAGAAGGACAACTGGGCGTCCGGCGACGTGACCAAGCAGGTCCGCTGCGTTTACGTCGCGATCGGCCAGAAGGCTTCGACGATCGCAGCCATCCGCCAGACCCTTGAGGACAACGGAGCGCTCGAGTACACCACGATCGTCGCCTCCCCGGCGTCCGACCCGGCCGGTTTCAAGTACCTTGCCCCCTACGCCGGTTCGGCCATTGGCCAGCACTGGATGTACGGCGGCAAGCACGTCCTGATCGTGTTCGATGACCTGTCCAAGCAGGCCGAAGCCTACCGCGCCGTGTCGCTGCTGCTCCGCCCGCCCGCCGGGACGCGAAGCTTACCCGGGCGACGTCTTCTACCTGCACTCCCGTCTCCTGGAGCGTTGTGCCAAGCTCTCCGACGACCTGGGCGCGGGTTCGATGACCGGCCTTCCGCTCATCGAAACCAAGGCAAACGACGTTTCCGCCTACATCCCGACCAACGTGATCTCCATTACCGATGGCCAGATCTTCCTGCAGTCGGACCTCTTCAACGCTAACCAGCGTCCCGCCGTTGACGTTGGTGTCTCAGTGTCCCGCGTTGGCGGTGCCGCCCAGGTCAAGTCCATGAAGAAGGTCTCCGGTACCTTGAAGCTGGACCTCGCCCAGTACCGCGACATGCAGGCGTTCGCGATGTTCGCATCGGATCTCGATGCCGCATCGCGCCAGCAGCTGACCCGCGGTGCCCGCCTGATGGAACTGCTCAAGCAGGGCCAGTACTCGCCGTTCCCGGTCGAGAACCAGGTCGTGTCCATCTGGGCCGGTACCCAGGGCTACCTGGACGACGTTCCGGTTGAGGACATCAGCCGCTTCGAGTCCGAGTTCCTGGAGCACCTCAAGCACAAGTCCTCGATCCTCACGACGCTGGCACAGACCAACGTTCTGGACGATGACACCGTGGAAGCACTGAAGACCGCCATTGTGGACTTCAAGAAGGGCTTCTTCGGCGAAGGCGACGACAAGCTGGTAGGTGCGGGCCACGAGGAGCATGAAGCTATCTCGGAGGGTCAGGTCGACCAGGAAAAAATCGTCAGGCAGAAGCGCTAGTTTCGCTGGCAGGGACTGCCGGAACCCTTCGGGGGTCCGGCAGTCCCGGCCATCGGGATCTTAGGAAAGGATAAGTATGGGAGCCCAGATCCGGGTCTACCGTCAGAAGATCAGCTCGACAACGTCGATGCGCAAGATCTTCAAGGCGATGGAACTGATCGCTACCTCGCGCATCGGCAAGGCCCGCGCCAGGGTAGCAGCCTCACTGCCTTACGCGAACGCGATCACGCGCGCTGTTTCCGCCGTTGCAAGCCAGAGCGAAATCGACCACCCCTTGACAACCGAGCCGGAGAACATCCGCCGGGCTGCCGTCCTGGTAATTACCTCGGACCGCGGCCTCGCAGGCTCGTACTCCGCCAGCGTGCTCAAGCAGGCCGAAGGCCTGAACGAACTGCTCCGTGCCGAAGGCAAGGAGGTCAAGACGTACCTGGTGGGCCGCAAGGCGCAGGCTTACTTCGACTTCCGGAGCCGCCCGTACGGGCGCGTCTGGACCGGCAACACCGATGCCCCTGAGTTCGCCACGGCACAGGAAATCGGCGCGGCACTGCTTGAGGACTTCGCCATCGATTTCGAAGAGGGCGGCGTGGACGAGATCCACGTTGTATACACCCGCTTCAAGTCCATGGTGACCCAGGAGCCGACCGTCATCCGCCTTCTTCCCCTCGAAGTTGTGGAAGAGCAGCCGACCTCCGAAGCCGAGCTGCTGCCGCTGTACGAATTCGAACCGGAACCGGAACAGGTGCTCAATGCGCTGCTGCCGCGCTACATCGAATCCCGTATCTTCGCGGCCATGCTGCAGGCAGCAGCTTCTGAGCTTGCTGCACGCCAGCGGGCGATGAAATCCGCCGGTGACAACGCCACGGACCTCATCAAGAAGTACACGCGTCTGCGCAACACCGCGCGCCAGGCAGAGATTACGCAGGAGCTTTCCGAAATCGTGGCCGGCGCCGACGCACTCGCGTCGTAGCCGGACCGGTCCAGGACCCCTGCAACAAAAGATAAACTTAACCCCACGCCATCTACGAGTGAAGTGAGAGAGATGACTGCCACCGCTACCGAACACGTAGCAGCAACGGCCGGTGCCACCGGCCGTATCGCACGTGTCATTGGCCCGGTTGTCGACGTCGAATTCCCGGCTGACGCAATCCCCTCGATTTACAACGCACTCACCACCGAGATCACTCTCAACGGTGAGACCAAGACCATCACCTTCGAGACCTCCCAGCACCTGGGTGACAACCTCGTCCGCGCTATCTCCCTACAGGCAACCGACGGCCTGGTCCGCGGCACGTCCGTGGTGGACAGCGGTTCCCCGATCACCGTGCCCGTTGGCGACGGCGTCAAGGGCCACATCTTCAACGTCCTCGGCAAGCCGCTGGACGTCGACGAGTCCGAGATCCAGGCTTCGGACTACTGGCCGATCCACCGCAAGGCTCCGTCCTTCGCGTCCCTCGAGGGTTCCACCGAAATGCTCGAAACGGGCATCAAGGTCATCGACCTCCTCACCCCGTACATCAAGGGTGGAAAGATCGGCCTGTTCGGCGGCGCCGGCGTGGGCAAGACCGTTCTGATCCAGGAAATGATCACCCGTGTTGCCCGCAACTTCGGTGGTACCTCCGTGTTCGCCGGTGTTGGAGAGCGTACCCGTGAAGGCAACGACCTCTGGGTTGAAATGGAAGAGGCAGGCGTCCTCAAGGACACCGCCCTTGTGTTCGGCCAGATGGATGAGCCGCCGGGAACGCGTCTGCGCGTGGCCCTGTCCGCTCTGACCATGGCGGAGTACTTCCGCGATGTCCAGAACCAGGACGTGCTGCTCTTCATCGACAACATCTTCCGCTTCACGCAGGCAGGTTCCGAGGTCTCCACGCTGCTGGGCCGCATGCCTTCCGCCGTGGGTTACCAGCCGAACCTCGCCGACGAGATGGGCCTCCTGCAGGAGCGCATTACGTCCACGAAGGGCCACTCGATCACCTCGATGCAGGCCATCTACGTCCCCGCAGATGACTACACCGACCCGGCACCGGCCACCACCTTCGCGCACCTGGATGCGACCACGGAACTTTCCCGTGAAATCGCCTCCCGTGGCCTGTACCCGGCTGTGGACCCGCTGACGTCCACGTCCCGAATCCTGGACCCCCAGTACATCGGCAAGGACCACTACAACACGGCTGTCCGTGTGAAGCAGATCCTGCAGAAGAACAAGGAACTCCAGGACATCATCGCCATCCTCGGTGTTGACGAACTGTCGGAAGAGGACAAGATCGTCGTGTCGCGTGCACGCCGCATCCAGCAGTTCCTCTCCCAGAACACCTACACCGCCAAGCAGTTCACCGGCGTTGAGGGTTCCACCGTTTCCATCAAGGACACCGTTGAAGGCTTCGCGGCCATCTGCGACGGCGAACTTGACCACGTTGCAGAGCAGGCGTTCTTCAACGTCGGCGGCCTGGACGACGTCGAGCGCCAGTGGGCCAAGATTCAGGAACAGACCAAGTAATATGGCTGAGCTTGAGGTTGAGATTGTCGCAGCGGACCACTTCGTGTGGTCCGGGGCGGCCAAGATGGTCAAGGCCCGCACCAGCGATGGTGAAATCGGAATCCTGCCCGGCCACTCGCCCGTGCTGGCGATTTTGGCCGAGGGTCAGCTGGCGATCGAGCCGGTCTCCGGCGACCGAATTGCCGTAGACGTCGACGGCGGATTCTTCTCCGTTGACAACAACCGGGTGGTAATTGTTGCTGACAACGCCCAGCTGGGTGACGCGGCCACTGCGGGGATCCGATAGCACAACCCTGATGGACGTTACTTACTTTCCGTTCATCGCCATAGCAACCGTGTTTGCGGTGCTGATTTTTACGCTGTGCCTGTTTGGGGTGCGCCGCTTCAACCTGCGGCGCGCCCTGGGCACGGTGGACGCCTCCATTCGTACGGCTGGAAAAAGCTGGCGGATGGGGGTTTGTCGTTATCAGGACAATGAGCTTGAGTGGTTCAAACTCCTCTCACTGAGCGTCCGGCCGCGCCACCGCTTCAAGAGGAGTTCGCTTGAGCTGCTGGGCCGGCGCCAGCCCACGGAGGCGGAGCTGGTCAAGGTGCAGCCCGACGTCGTGATCGTGGAGCTTCGCTACGAGGGCCAGGACGTTTTCCTGGCCATGAAGTTCGATGCCTACACCGGTTTGTCCTCGTGGCTCGAGGCCGGGCCGGTCATCGGCATAGGGACCTGGCGCTGACGTTTCAGGCCCGCCGGGCGCCAATCTGGCGCTTACCCGTGAATGTTTCAGGATCTGAAAATATTAGTGACACAAAAAATGATCCCCGGCACGAATGCCGAGGATCATTTGTTTGAGACTAATTAGACGACGGTCACGCCCGTGGCCTGGGGGCCCTTGGCGCCTTGGCCGATTTCGAACTGAACGCGCTGGTTCTCGTCGAGGGTCTTGAAGCCGCCGGTCTGGATCTCGGAGTAGTGAACGAAGACATCGCCATCGGAGTCGTCCGGGGTGATGAAGCCGAAGCCCTTTTCAGCGTTGAACCACTTGACGGTTCCCTGTGCCATTTATTTCTCCTCAGTATGGAACTTTTTTAAGGCCAGCACACCTCGTACTGGTCTTGGTTACTCCGCGAGAAGAATCCTGGCCTGCACCCCCGGTAACCGGAATTGCGTTGCAGGAGCTTCGCGCTCGCAACATGTCTTGCGAGCATGAAAAACACCTACACAAAGACTGGTACAAGAATTTCATGGGCAAACCGTCTGGTCAACGGGCAAAACGCGAATTCCGGCAAATTTTGGGCAAATCCGGAGTAAACGGCTGATCACCCCTTGGCTACGGCTGTGCCGGCCGGACGCAGGGGTCAGAAAAGCCGGGATTCGATATCGTCAACGCCCCGCATCGCGTCATAGTCGAGGGTCACGCAGTCAATGCCGCGGTCCGTGGCCAGCACCCTGGCCTGCGGTTTGATTTGTTGCGCGGCGAAGATGCCCCGCACCGGCGCCAGCAGGGGATCGCGGTTGAGCAGCTCCAGGTACCGCGTCAGCTGCTCCACGCCGTCGATGTCCCCGCGGCGCTTCAGTTCGATGGCCACCGTGGCGCCGGCGGCATCGCGGGCCAGGATGTCCACCGGGCCGATGGCTGTGAAGTACTCGCGCCGGATCAGCGAGAACCCCTCGCCGAGGGTTTCGATCTGGTCGGCGAGGAGGCGCTGCAGGTCGGCCTCGACGCCGTCCTTGATCAGCCCGGGGTCCTGGCCCAGCTCGTGGGAGCTGTCGTGGATCTGCTCATGAATGTTGATGATCAGTCTGTCGTCCGTCTTGGCCGACTGCACCGTCCATTGTTCGACGACGCCCACTTCGACGTCGGCCTCCTCCGGGGAAGTGACGCGGAGGACCGCAGGCGGGCTCATCCAGTTCAGCGGCTTGTAGGAGCCGCCGTCGGAGTGCACCAGCACGGAACCGTCGGCCTTCACGAGCAGGAGCCGGGTGGCAAGGGGGAGATGGGCTTTGAGCCGGCCAACATAATCAACGGAGCAACGGGCTATGACGAGACGCACGCCCTACACCATACCTTCTCCGCAGTGCCTTCCCCGCAGTGCCGGCCCTTAGCACGGTGTCATGCTGGGCGGGGCAGGGGCACCGGCTGAGGCAGAATGGAGTCATGCCCCGCTCCAACCGTCCCCGCCGGCCCAAGACCGGGCGCGGTGCGGCCGGGAACGCCCCGGGCGGCGGAAAGCACGGCACAGGTCCCGCGCCGGAACTTGACCTGGAGCGGGCCCGCGCAGGGATCGCCCGCCGGGAAAGCGCGCCGGACGGCGACTGGATGGTGCGGACCATGACGGCCCGCAATGCTGAAAAGACCTACATCTGCCCGGGCTGCTCCACGGCCGTCCTGCCCGGAATCGCCCACCTTGTGGTCTGGGCCGACGATCACCTGTTCGGAGCTGCCGCGGGCCTTGCCGAGCGGCGCCACTGGCACACGAACTGCTGGACGTCACGTAACTTCCGCTACCGGTAGCGCAAGGTCCCGGGTGCGCCTGATGACCCGTGTCCGGCGCAACCCGGCCGGAAGATAAGCTGGTGCGCATGACTTTTGACCCGGCGTCGTACGTTTTCAGCCAGCCATCAGCCGCCACCGCGATCCGCGCCTCCACGGTGCTCCCCGCCCGGCGCGAAAACATCGAGATCCGCACCGAGGACGGCCACACGCTCGTGGGCGAACTGGCCCTGCCGGAATCGGGTCCGGTCACCGCCACGCTGATCACCCTCCACCCGCTGCCCACGCACGGCGGGTTCATGGATTCCCACGTGTACCGCAAGGCCTCCTACCGGCTGCCGGCGCTGGCAGGCATCGCCGTGCTGCGCTTCAACACCCGGGGCACGTCCTCGCCGCGCGGAACCAGCGACGGCACGTTTGAGGAAGGCATCGGTGAGCGGTACGACGTCGAGGCGGCGGTGCGGTTTGCCGTCGACCGGGGCCTGCCCAACCGCTGGCTCGTGGGCTGGTCCTTCGGCACCGAGCTCGCCCTGATGTACGGCGCCGTGGACCCGGTGGCGTCCCAGGTGGAGGGCGCGGTGCTGCTGTCCCCGCCGCTGCACCGCGCCACCGACGAGCACCTGAAGCTGTGGGCGGTAGCCGGCAAGCCGCTGACCGTCCTGGTGCCCGAGCACGACGGTTATCTCCGGCCCGCCGCCGCGGAGGCGCGGTTCGGCCTTGTGCCGCAGGCCAGGGTGGTGGGGGTCGACGGCGCCAAGCACCTTTGGGTGGGGGAGAAGCAGGCCGCCCGGGTGCTGAACGAAATCGTGGACGACGTTACCCGCGGCGGCTCAGGAGCCGCGGGCCTTCCGCAGGAATGGGAAGGGCCGGTGGCCACCGCCGCCGTCTGAGGGCAGGCGCGCGCCTGCGGCTGATGCCTACCTGCGCCTAGTGCTTGTCCTGGCGGACGATGTAGATCTCCTTGATCAGCAGCAGGGTGGCAGCCGCCGTCGGGATGGCAATCAGTGCGCCCAGGACGCCGAGCAGGCTGCCGCCGGCAATGACGGAGATGACGGCGACGGCGCCGGGCACCGCCACGGCCTTCTGCATGATGCGCGGCGAGATGAAGTACGCCTCGAACTGCAGGTAGGCGAAGTAGCAGATGGCGTAGGCCAGGGCGGACTGCCACCCCAGCGTCAGGGTGATCAGGACGACCACCACGCCGGCGATCAGGCCGCCGACCAGCGGAATGAAGGCCAGCAACGCCACGACGAACGTCAGCAGCACGGCGAATGGCACGCCGATGATGGACATGACGATGAAGGCGAAGGTGGCGTTCAGCAGGGCGACCACGGCCTGGCCGATGACGTAGTTGCCCACGGAGCGGCTGATCTCTTCGGACAGTGCCTCGACCCTCGGCCGGCGGGATCGCGGTGCCAGCCGGTAGCCCCATTTCTTCATTGCAGGCAGGGCGGCCAGGAAGTACAGGCTGAGCACCAGCACGATCAAGGTGCCGAACAGGCCGTTGGCCACCGTCGAGCCGAAGCCGACGACGCCGCCGAAGATGCCGCTCATGGCCTCCGGGTTCTTGACGAACTTGTCCAGTTCCTCGGTGATGCGGTCACGGACGCCGAACTGGTTGTCCACGGTCCGGAAGAAATCTGAATTGACGAAGTCGCGCACCCACACCGGGGCCTGCTGCACGAGCTCGGTCACCTGCTCCACGATCGTGGGGATGAGGGTTGCAAAGAAGCCGACGACGGCGAGCATCAGCACGGACACGGACACGAGGATGCCGGCGGGCCGGGGGATCTTCCGTCCTTCCAGCCAGCGGACTACCGGGTCCAGGCCCAGGGCGATGAACAGGGCCGCCACGATCCAGAGCAGGAGCTGGGTGGTGTGGGAGCCGATCCAGTAGACCAACAGGGCCAGGCCCACACCCACGGTGCCCATGAACCCCAGGTACAGGGGGTGCTGGGCCGAGATGCGGGGGCCGGGGGAACCGAACCGTGCGGTGTCCGCGGTCTCGCCGGCCTCTTCGGTCTCAAGGTTGTCCGGATGCTCCGGCGGGAACTCAAACCTGAGCCTGGGCTGCGCGCCGGGGATGGGCTGGCGCAGACGCCTCAATACGGCGCCCAGGGCAGCAGGGCGGCCCTTCGCCTTCGCGGAAGTGTCCTGTGCTGCAGTTTCCCGGGGCGCGTGCAGGCTCTGCGGGGAGTCGGCGTCGGGCAGATCTTCGGGGCCGCGCTTGGACGGATCCGTGTGTTCAGTCACTGCTTTTTGATGCCTTTACCGTACGTGGCGCCGCGGCTGCGGGCCGGGTGTGATGATCATCGCAAACACTATCAGCAGCCTTGTGAATAACCGGGCGGGCGGCGTTTCGCCGGAGTGGCAGCGGGGGCCCCGCACCCCCCGATCCGGCCTATTGGTAACAAAACGGTTACTATTGAGGCTAAACCCCCGCTGATGATAGGTATTCCTTTGCGTTTCAAGACTGCAGTTGCACTTGTGCTGCTCGGCCTCCTGACACTGCTGGCCGGCATCGGGCAGAAGACCTTCTGGGCTCCCGCCGAGACAGTGACGGCAACGGCTTCCGCCGGCGAAGCCGCGCCCCTGACCGTTATCGACCAGAAGCTGCGCACCGTCGACGGCGGAACGGTCACCATCAAGGTGAAGGGCGAGGGCAGCTTCCTGCTCGCGGCAGGACGCCCGGATGACGTCGATGCCTGGGTGGGCAAGACCGCCCACAACACGGTCACCGGAGTCTCGGACGACAAGAAGTCGCTGCAGGTGAAGCACACTGACGGCGAGGCCACCGCGCCGTCGCCGGCCGGCTCCGACCTCTGGGTCAGCAGCGAGAACGCCAGCGGCGAACTGGACTACACCTGGTCCGCCCCGGCCGACGGCGACTGGTCCCTGCTGCTTGCAGCGGACGGAAAGAAGCCCGCGCCGTCGTCCATCTCCATGACGTTCCCCAACGACACCTCCATGCCGTGGGCCGTGCCGCTCATGGTCCTCGGTGGGCTCCTGATCCTGGCCGGCGGAGCGCTGCTGGTCCTCAAGCCCAAGAGCGGGGCACCCCGCGGCGGCGGGTCCTCCGACGGTGGATCCCCAAGCAGCGGCCCGGCCGGCAAGGGTGCTGAGAAGCAGGGCAGCCTGTTCGCGCGGCGCGCCCGCGCCAAGGCGGCAGCCAAGGCCGGTGAACGGTCCTCCTCCGCACGGCTCAGCGTGGTGGTCGCGGCCACCACCGCCGCCGTCCTCGCCGGCACCGCAGCTGCCGCGCAGGCCACCACTTCGTCTGCCCCGGCGTCGACGTCCACGGCCAGCGCATCGCCCGCGGCCAGCGGCACGCCGGTGGTCCTGGACGCCCAGTTCCGCCGCATCCTGGAGCAGGTGGCCAGCGCCACCGACGCCGGCGACGCCGCCAAGGACGCCAAGAAGCTTGCCGCCCGCGTTGCCGGGACGGAGCTCGAGGTCCGCACCCAGAACTACAAGATCAGGTCCCGCGTGGCCTCCTACGACGCCCGCATGCCCGTGCGCTCCACAAAGCTGCTGACGACGGTGGTCACGGACAAGCGCGAATGGCCGCGCTCCGTCCTCGCCGTCACGCAGGGCGAGGGCAACGTTGTGCCGCAGCTGCTCACGCTCGTGCAGACTTCCCCGCGGGACAACTACAAGCTCGTGGGCACCTCGCCGCTGCAGCCCGGCACCACCTTCCCGGCGATCGTACGCGGCGGCACGGAGTCGCTTGCCGCAGGCGATAAGTCCGGCCTCCTCTACAGCGGGCAGGAAGCGCTCGCAGGACTGGCCGACCGGCTGACCAAGTCCAACTCCACGTTCAAGAGCAAGCTGGTGGAAGGGGAGTCATCCCCGTACATTGCGGACACGCTGTCCTACCAGGCTGACATTGTGAAGGACGGCGTCGACGGCAAGTTCGCGTTCACGCACAAGGTGGTTCCGGAGAGCACTGTGGTGTTCCGGACGGAGGACGGCGGGGCCCTGGTCCTTGGCCGCCTGACCTTCAACTTCGACGGCACCCCCAAGGCCGAAGGCGACAAGCTGTCCATCGGCAACGATGCGGCCGTCCTCGCCGGCGGCAAGGAGACCACCACCGGCATGGTGCTGAAGTTCGCCGAATCCGTGGCCGTGTACGTGCCGCCGGCCGACTCGAAGGACCCCATGAAGCTCGTGGCTGCCACCCGCGGACTGGTTGGCGCCAGCTTCAAGTAGGGAAGGGGTTTTCCTCAACCCGCCGTCACTTGAGCGGCCGCGGTGCTTACCGCGGCCGCTCTTGTGGCTAGAGTGGGAGCTATGAGTTCGCCAGCTTCCCGCCCTGTCCCTCCGGCCGCGAGCCAGCTTAACCTTCGCGGCGCCGTCGATCTCTCCTCCCTCAAGCAGCGGCCGGCGCCGCCGACCAGTGGCCCCGCGGCAGGCGACGCACAGTCCCCGCCGGCCCAACAGGGCGACGGCGGACCCGCCCTCCGGGTGGACGTCACCGAGGCAAACTTCCAGAGCCTGATCGAGCTGTCCGCCCAGGTGCCCGTGGTGTTCGTCCTCTGGGCCGCCTATTCGCCTGAATCGGCCGGCGTGCTGGATGTGCTTGACCGGAACATCCAGAGCTACGGCGGCCGGCTGGTCCTCGCAGCTGCGGACGTCGAAGCGTTTCCCCAGCTGGCCCAGGCCTTCCAGGTGCAGGCCATCCCCACGGCTGTGGCCGTCATCAAGGGCCAGCCGGTTCCGCTCTTCCAGGGCGGCGCGGACGAAGAGCAGATCCGCCCCCTGCTGGACGAACTTCTCACGGTTGCCGCTGCCAACGGGGTGACCGGCAACGTCGGAGGCGGCGCGGGTACCTCTGAAGAACCCGGTCCGGCCCCTCTGCCGCCGCTTCACCAGAAGGCTTTCGACGCCATAGAAGAGGGCGACTACGCCGCAGCGGCGGCTGCCTACCGGCAGGCGCTCGCCGAGATGCCGGCGGACGCGGAGGCCAAGGCCGGCCTGGCACAGGTGGAACTCATGGAACGCCTGCAGAGCCTTTCCGGACCTGAGGGTGAGGCCATGCGCCAGCTCGCGGCGGATGAGCCTGACAACCTGACGGCCCAGCTGGGCGTGGCGGATCTCGATCTGGCGGGCGGCCACGTGGAGGATGCCCTGAACCGCGTGGTCGCGTTCATCGGCAGGAACTTCGGGCCGGAACGCGAATCCGCCCGCGTGCGCCTGCTCGAGCTGTTCGAAGTTGTCGGCAGCACGGACGAACGCGTGGGCAAGGCCCGCCAGGCGCTGGCACGGGTGCTGTTTTAGTGGCGGTGCCCGCGCTGTTCCGGCCCCTGGTGCTGCGTTCCCTGGAACTGCAGCACCGCGGGTGGGTTTCGCCGATGTGCCAGTACAGCTGTGAACCCGACGAGGCGCCCGGTGTGCCCAACGACTGGCACCTCATGCATCTCGGATCGTTCGCCGCCGGGGGAGCCGCCCTCATCCTGACCGAGGCTGCGGCAGTCAATGCCCAAGGGCGCATCAGTCCGCGCGACGCGGGGCTGTACAACGACGAGCAGGCGCTGGCGTGGGAGCGGATCGTCCGCTTCGTGCACCGCCACGGCGCGGCGGGCACCAAGATCGGTGCCCAGCTCGCCCATGCAGGACGGAAAGCGTCCACGTACTGGCCGTTTTCCGGCCAAAGCGGATCAGTCCCGGCGTCCGACGGCGGATGGAAAACAGTAGGGCCGAGCGACCAGGCGTTCGACGGCTACGCGCCGCCCGCCGCCATGACCGAGGATGACATCCAGCGCGTCATCACCGATTTCGCCGCCGCAGCGGCCCGTGCCGTGGACATCGGCTTCGACACCATCGAACTGCACGGTGCCCACGGATACCTCCTCCACGAGTTCCAGAGCCCCCTGATCAATGACCGCACAGACTCCTGGGGCGGCCATGCGGAGGGGCGGAACCGGCTGACCCTGGCCGTCGTCGATGCGGTGCGCAACGTCATCCCCGACTCCATGCCGCTGCTGCTTCGCATTTCGGCCACCGACTGGGCAGAGGGCGGAATCAGCGTCGAGGATTCGGTCAGCCTGGCCGCGCAGGCCGCCGAGCGGGGCGTGGACCTGGTCGACGTGTCCAGCGGCGGGGCCGTGGCGCACCAGAAGATCCAGCCTGGGCCGGGCTACCAGACCGACTTCGCGGCCCGGATCCGCCGCGAAACAGGAGTCGCCACCGGCACCGTCGGGCTGCTGACGTCTCCGGACCAGGCGGAGCATGTGGTGGCCACCGGACAGGCAGACGGCGTCTTCATCGCCCGGGCGGCACTGCGGGATCCGCACTGGTGGCTCCGGGCCGCCTTTGAACTCGGCCACGACCTGCGGTGGGCGCCGCAGTATGAACGGGCCGTGCCGCGGCGTGCTTTTTAGGCGTGTTTTCCGGCAGTCGCATGTTCTGAGTTTCTACTCCTTCCGGAGGATCCCCCTGGCCGCAGGGCGCGGCTAGGGTGAGTGCATGAGCACTCCCTTAACAGCCCTCTCGATCAGGGGGCTTGCCAAGCGCTTCGGCACCAAGATCGCTGTGGACGGCATCAGCCTCGACGTTCCCGCCGGTTCGTTTTTCGGCATTGTCGGGCCCAACGGCGCCGGCAAGACCACCACCCTCTCCATGGCCACGGGCCTCCTCCGCCCGGATTTCGGAACGGCCGTGGTCCACGGGGTGGACGTCTGGGCGCAGCCGCTGGAAGCCAAGAAGCTGATGGGGATCCTGCCGGACGGGGTGCGGCTCTTTGACCGGCTCAGCGGTGAGCAGCTGGTCACGTACGCCGGGCTGCTCCGGGGCATGGGCAGGGACGTGGTGGCTGCCCGGGTGCGGGAGCTGCTCGCGGCTTTGGACCTCAGCCAGGACGCCGGGACCCTGGTGGTGGATTACTCCGCCGGCATGACCAAGAAAATTGCGCTGGCCTCAGCACTGATCCATGCGCCGAAGGTCCTCGTGCTGGATGAGCCCTTCGAATCCGTGGATCCCGTCTCCGCGGCCAACATCAGGGACATCCTGGACAGGTACGTGGCCTCGGGCGGCACCGTGATCGTCTCCAGCCACGTGATGGACCTCGTGCAGCGGATGTGCGACCACGTGGCCGTGATTGCCGGCGGCCGGATCCTGGCCGCCGGCACGATCGACCAGGTGCGCGCCGGAGCCACCCTGGAGGAACGGTTCGTGCAGCTCGTGGGAGGCCGCAGCCAGACGGAGGGGCTCGAATGGTTGCGCACCTCCTGAGGCTGAAGCTCACGCTGCTGCGCAACGGCCTGCGGCGGAGCCCGTGGCAGCTGGTGGGCCTGGCCTTCGGCGGCCTGTATGCGCTCTTCTTCGTCGGCATGTGCGTGGTGCTGCTTGTCCTGCTCCGGCAGGAGGACCCGGGGCTCGCCCAGACCGTGGTGGTGCTTGCCGGCTCGGCAGCGCTGCTGGGCTGGGGAATTGTGCCGGTCATTGCCTCCGCCGTCGACATGACGCTGGACCCCGCCCGATTTACGACGTCGGCCGTGCCCATGCCGCAGCTGCTGGCCGGCCTGGCGCTCGGCGGCCTCATCGGCATTCCGGGGCTGGCCACCTTGCTCGTCGCCCTGGGCACCGTGGTCACCTGGTCCCGCGGTGTGCTGCCCGCTGCGGGCGCGCTCGTGGGCGCCGTCCTGGGCGTGCTTACCTGCGTGGTGTTCTGCCGCGTGGTCACCACCGCCACGTCGAGCCTCGCGGCCTCACGCCGGTTCAAGGACGTCAGCGGCATCGCCTTCATGGTTCCCCTGGTCCTCCTGGGCCCGATCACCGCCGGCATTTTCCAAGGCGTGGCGGGTTCCGGGGCCTTCCTGTCCGACCTGGCCGGCAGGATCTCCTGGACGC
The DNA here is from genome assembly GCF_040546765.1 of Arthrobacter sp. OAP107. Lineage (NCBI taxonomy): Bacteria > Bacillati > Actinomycetota > Actinomycetes > Micrococcales > Micrococcaceae > Arthrobacter > Arthrobacter sp. OAP107. Next base: position 1,584,572 of record NZ_JBEPOK010000001.1, read on the forward strand.
CGCTGGGGGCCGCCTGGTCGCTGGGCGGCGACCTTGAAGCCGGACACACCGGCCCGGCCGCGCTCAAGCTGCTCATTGCCGTGGCCACGCTGGCCGGTCTTACCTGGTGCTGGAAGCTGCTGCTGGAACGTGCCCTTGTCACGCCGCCCTACAGCGGAAGCAGCCGCCGGAAGGGCGGGCGGCTGGGGTTGTTCGCGCTCCTTCCCGCGACGCCGGCCGGTGCCGTCACGGCGCGGGCCCTGACCTACTGGTTCCGTGACCCCAGGTATTCAGGCTCACTGGTGGTCATTCCGCTGCTGCCGGTGGTGCTGGCCTTTCAGGGGAGTCAGACCAACGACTACGGCGTGCTGATGATCACCGGCCCGCTCACGGCGTTCCTGCTGGCGTGGTCCATCTCCGGGGATGTGTCCTACGACAACACCGCCTTTGCCCTCCATGTCGCCGCCGGCGTGCGTGGAGTCCACGACCGGCTGGGGCGGGCGCTGGCCTGCCTGGCGTTCGCGCTGCCCGCGGTGCTCATCCTGGCCACCGTGCCGTTCTTCATCACAGGGGAATGGGCGTGGTGCCCCTCCATCCTGGGGATATCCGTTGGAGTGCTGCTGACCGGGCTGGGCCTGTCGTCCGTGGTGTCCGCCCGCTACACCATTGCCGTGCCGCTTCCCGGCGACAGCCCGTTCAAGAAGCCGCCGGGAAATGTGGGGCAGACCCTCGCCGTCCAGTTTGGCGGGATGGGTGTCCTCCTGGTGCTGGTCCTCCCGGAGGCCGGGCTGGTCCTCGCCCAGGTGCTCACCGGTGAACCGCTGTTTGGCTGGATCAACCTGGCTCTTGGCCCCGTCCTGGGCGCGGCGCTGTTCGCCGTTGGAGTCCGGGTGGGCGGGCGGTGGCTCGATGCCCGCGGCCCGGAGCTCCTGGCCCAGGTCACAGTCAACCGCTGAGAGCACGCAACCGCTGAAAAGTATCTGCCCGCGTGGTTGACTAACAGGACAGCCGAGAGAAAGGCCGAACATGGAGGTCGTCATACTTCCGGGCGCGAGGCAGATTGCCTCCCTCGTGGCGGATGCGGTGGAAAGCCTGCTGCGGGGCAAGCCCGACGCCGTGCTGGGGCTGGCCACGGGCTCCTCGCCGCTGCCGGTCTACGACGAACTCGCCCGGCGCCACGAGCAGGCCGGCCTGGACTTCAGCCGTGCTTACGGATTCACCCTTGATGAGTACGTCGGGCTGGAACCCGGCCACCCGGAGTCCTACCGGGAGGTCATCCGCCGCGACTTCGCGAACAGGGTCAACATCGACCCCGGGAACGTCCTTGGACCGGACGGCAGCGCCGCGGACATTCCGGCGGCCTGCCGGGGCTACGAGGACCGGATCAGGGAGCGCGGCGGGATCGACGTGCAGCTTCTGGGACTCGGCACCGACGGGCACATCGGCTTCAACGAGCCGGGCTCGTCCTTGGCATCCCGGACCCGGATCAAGTCGCTCATCGAGCAGACCCGGCGCGACAACGCCCGCTTCTTCCTCAGCCTTGATGATGTTCCGCACCACGTGGTGACCCAGGGGCTGGGCACCATCCTCGAATCGAGGCACGCCATCCTGCTGGCCACGGGAGCGCAAAAGGCGCAGGCCGTCCACGATCTGGTGGAGGGACCCCTCGCCGCGATCTGCCCTGCCTCGGTCCTCCAGCTGCACCCGCACGCCTCGATCGTGGTGGACGAGGCCGCGGCGTCCTCGCTCAAGCTCGCCGACTACTACCGGCACACCTACGACCACAAACCGGCGTGGCAGGGGCTGTGACCGGAACCTGCGCCCGGGTCCTCCCGCAGCCGCACCTTCCGAACGGCTAAGATGGATGCCATGAGTAGCATGACGGATCCTCTCGACAACGACCCCATGCGTGAGCTTTCCGGCGCCGGATCGTCCACCGCAACCATTGAGCGCGAGGAACTGCGCCAGGAAGTGGAGCCCGGCGACCGTGAGCGCTTTGCACACTACGTGCGCAAGGAAAAGATCATGGAGTCCGCCATGACGGGCGAACCGGTCATCGCGCTGTGCGGCAAGGTCTGGACGCCCGGACGGGATCCGCAGAAGTTCCCGGTATGCCCGATGTGCAAAGAGGTCTATGACGGCCTCCGCCCGGGCAACGACGGCGGCAGCGGGTCCGGCGGAGACTCAGGCAACAACAAATAGTGACGGAGACACTCTTCGGCGGACCCACCCTGCCCCCGGCTTACCCGGAACGTGCAGCCTGGGGAACCGCCCCGAAGCTCCGTGCCTGGCAGCAGGAAGCACTGGATCTCTACTTCAGCAAGTCCCCGCGGGATTTCATGGCCGTGGCCACCCCCGGCGCCGGCAAGACCACCTTCGCGCTCAGGGTGGCCTCGATGCTGATCGAGGCCGGCACGGTGAACCGCGTGACCATCGTCGCGCCCACCGACCACCTGAAGCGGCAGTGGGCCGACGCCGCTGCGCGCGTCGGCATCGCCATTGACCCAAACTTCAAGAATTCGGACGGCCAGCACGGCCGGGGGTTTATCGGCGTGGCCGTGACCTACGCGCAGGTGGCCAGCAAGCCCATGCTGCACCGGGCCAAGACCGAGGCCGCCCGCACCCTGGTGATTCTTGACGAAATCCACCACGGCGGCGAGGCACTGTCCTGGGGCGACGGCCTCCGCGAGGCCTTTGATCCCGCGGCCCGGCGGCTGTCGCTGACCGGTACCCCGTTCAGGTCGGACACCTCGCCCATTCCGTTCGTGGAGTACACCGAGGACCGCGAGGGCATCCGGCGCTCCAAGTCGGACTATACCTACGGCTACGGCAACGCGCTGCGCGACCACGTGGTTCGTCCGGTGATCTTCATGGCGTACTCGGGGCAGATGCGCTGGCGCACCAGTGCCGGTGACGAGATGGCCGCCTCCCTCGGCGAGGCGGCAGTCACCAAGGACATCACGTCACAGGCCTGGCGCACCGCCCTGAACCCGGCGGGGGAATGGATTCCCGCCGTTCTGGCGCAAGCCGACAAACGGCTCAGCGAGGTCCGGCGCACCGTTCCCGACGCCGGCGGCCTGGTGATCGCCACCGACCACGAGGACGCCCGGGCGTACGCCGGCCAGCTCAAGAAGATCACTGGCCAATCGCCGACCGTGATTCTGTCCGATGATGCCAAGGCCTCAAACAAGATTGAGGAGTTCAGCGCGGGCGACAAGCGCTGGATGGTCGCCGTGCGAATGGTGTCCGAAGGCGTGGACGTACCGCGCCTTTCGGTGGGCGTCTATGCCACATCCACCTCTACTCCCTTGTTCTTCGCCCAGGCAGTGGGGCGCTTCGTGCGTTCCCGGAAGCGCGGCGAGACGGCCTCGGTCTTCCTGCCGTCCGTTCCCCAGCTGATGGCGCTCGCCAACAGCATGGAAGCCGAACGCGACCACGCCCTGGACCGGCCGCAGAACGACGACCCTGACGGCCTGATGGACCTCGAAGAATCGCTGATGGACGAGGCGAACCGCGAGGAGAAGGCCTCGGACAGCCTGACCAAGGGCAAGTTCGAAGCACTGGACTCGCAGGCCTCCTTCGACCGCGTGCTGTTCGACGGCGGCGAATTCGGAACCGGGGGCGATATCGGCTCCGAGGACGAACTCGACTTCCTCGGCATTCCCGGCCTGCTGGACGCTGAACAGGTCGGCGTGCTGCTGCGCCAGCGCCAACACGAGCAGCAGGGCAGGAAGAAGCGCCAGGGTCCGGCAGCCGAGCCCGCCGGACCGGCAATACCCGACCACCGGATGCTGATGGACCTGCGGAACGAGCTGGCAAAGAACGTGGCGGCCTGGTCTGCGAGGACGGGCACCCCACACGGCGTGGTGCACACGAAGCTGCGGACCGTCTGCGGCGGCCCGCCTGTGGCACAGGCGAACGAGGAGCAGCTCCAGTCCAGGCTGAAGAAGCTCCAGGACTGGTTCATCGGCCGGAAATAGACCGGCAGGGCTCTATTCGAGGTCCACGCCGCCCAGTTCCATTTCGGCGTAGGTGTCCTCGAGGTCGTCGGCGATGCCCGCCGTCAGCCGCTTGATCACGGTGACGGAGTAGCCGGCCTGGACCGCATCCAGTGAAGTGGCCATGACGCAGTGGTCGGTGGCGAGGCCCACCACCACGACGTCTTCCACGTCGTGGCTCTGCAGCCAGTCATCGAGGCCGATCGCATCTTCCTCCGGAGCGTAGCCGGGATCGGCGGCCCCGGGCAGGCTACCCGGCTGCCGTTCGCCGGTGGGGACGGCGTCCTCCGGTGCCAGCAGGCCCTCGAACCCGGAGTAGGCCGCGGTATAGAGGCCCTTGTGGAAGTACGCCTGGATGTGCTCGGTGTCCAGCTCCGGATGCAGCTCGGCCCCCCGGGTGCCGGCCACGCAGTGCGGCGGCCAGGTGTCCTTGAAATCCGGGGCTTCCGAGAAATGGGTGCCTGGATCGACGTGCCAGTCCTGCGTGGCCACGATGTGGTCGAACTGGCCGTGGTGGTTCTCGACGTACTCGCTGATGGCCCCGGCCACTGCGGCTCCGCCCTCCACCGGCAGCGCGCCGCCCTCGCAGAAATCGTTCTGGACGTCGACGATGATGAGTGCCCGTGCCATCAGTTCTCCTCAGTTCTCTTCAGTTGTCCTCATAGAGCGTCGGGATGGCCGGCTCGCCACGGTGCAGGCGGTGGACCACTGCCGGGAGTTCGGCGAGCGAGTCAGCGTGGCGCTGCCGGGCCCGCAGGACGCCTTCGTGGCCGGTCCAGCCCGGCAGGAGTTCGCCGTTCTTGATGAACTGCTGCAGGAGAGTACGGTCGTTGCCGTCATCCGCGGGCCGGTGGCCCACGCCGATGAGCTCCTGGGTGGCCGTGCCGTTGTCGTTGAGCCGGCGGAGGGCGTACTTCCGGCCGCCCTTGCTGGTCTTGTTCTTGGCGGTCTTGGCGACCGGGACGAACTCCCCGGCGTCGTTGGTCCGGCTGACCAGCTTGTAGACCATGCTGGCCGTGGGCGCTCCGGAGCCGGTCACCAGGGAGGTGCCCACCCCGTACGAGTCAACGGGGGCGGACTGCAGTGCCGCAATGGCGTATTCGTCCAGGTCCGAGGTCACCGTGATGCGGGTGTGCTCGTTGCCCAGTTCATCCAGTAGCTGCCGGACCCACTGCGCCTGCTCCACCAGGTCGCCGGAGTCCAGCCGCACGGCGCCCAACTTGTCCCCGGCAATGTCCACGGCCGTACGGACGGCGGTTTCGACGTCGTACGTGTCCACGAGCAGCGAGGTGCCGGCCCCCAGGGAGGCGACCTGGGCCTCAAAGGCGTCCCGCTCGGTGTCATGCAGGAGCGTGAAGGAGTGGGCGGCGGTGCCCACCGTCTTGAGGCCGTACCGCAGTCCGGCCTCAAGGTTTGAGGTGCTGTCGAAGCCCGCGATGACGGCGGCGCGGGCGGCAGCCGTGGCTGATTCCTCCTGCGTACGCCGGGAGCCCATCTCGATGCAGGGCCGCTGGCCGGCGGCCATGACCATTCGCGACGCCGCCGAGGCGATGGCGCTGTCGTGGTTGAGGACGGACAGGACGTACGTCTCCAGGACGCACGCCTCGGCAAACGTTGATTCGACGATCAGGATGGGGGAGTTGGGGAAGTACGCCTCACCCTCGGCATAACCCCAGACGTCGCCGGTGAACCGGAAATCGGCCAGGTAGTCGATGGTCTCCTTATTAACGACGCCGGTGCGCGCCAGGAATTCGAGTTCCGCCTCGCCGAACCGGAACGCCATGATGCCTTCCAGCAGCCTGCCCGTGCCGCCGACGATCCCGTAGCGACGGCCGTCCGGCAGTCGGCGCGCGAACGCCTCGAATACGGCCTTGCGGTGGGCGGCGCCGGAATGGAGGGCCCCCTGCAGCATGGTCAGCTCGTAATGGTCGGTGAACAGGGACGTGCGGGGCTGCTCCCAGCCGGCGGAGTTACTCACAAAAATCACTCTAGTCCCCACCGGCTCCCACGTCTCGCTTCGCTTCGCCGCGGGGCCCTCGCCGGCGTGGGCCCACCACCGGCTCCCACGTCTCGCTTCGCTTCGCCGCGGGGCCCTCGCCGGCGTGGGCCCACCACCGGCTCCCACGTCTCGCTTCGCTTCGCCGCGGGGCCCTCGCCGGCGTGGGCCCATCCGGCGTAGGCCCCGCGGCGCCATAGAATGGACAGATGACCTTAAGCGTTGCGCTCGGCCCTGACACCCAGGAGAGCACCCAGACCGGAACGGCGGTATCCACCGATGCCCTGACCGCCCCGGACGTCCCTTGGAACCTCGTCATCTGGAATGACCCCGTCAACCTGATGAGCTACGTCAGCTATGTTTTCCAAAGCTATTTCGGCTACTCGGAAACCAAGGCCAACAAGCTGATGCTCGAGGTCCACAGGAAGGGCCGTTCCATCGTTGCCCACGGCAGCAAGGAACAGGTGGAGCAGCACGCGGTCGCGATGCACGGGTTCGGCCTGTGGGCCACCGTGGAGAAGGCCACCGGCGGAGACAGCGGGGGCGGCAAAAGCGGCCCGGGCAAGGGCAAGGGAAAACGTGGCTAAGGCTTTCAAATACGCACTCAAGGGCATCACCGGTTTCCTGGAACCGGCCGAGCGGGAACTGCTGCGCAGCCTGTTCGCCGACGTCATCTCCATGCTGGAGCCGACCGACCGCGGTTCGGAGGATCCGCTCACCGCGCTGATCGGGCTGGACATGGAGGTCCGGGAACCGTCCGACCGTGCCCTCCGGCGGCTGCTCCCCAATGCCGTGAAGGACGACGCCGAGGCCTCCCTTGAGTTCCGCCAGCTCACCGAACGCTCGCTGCGGGAAAGCAAGATCGGCGCGCTGCGCGCCGCCGCGCTGGGCCTGGACAAGGACGAGCTCGTCCTGACCCCGGCCGATGCCCGGCACTGGTCCACGGCGCTGAACGACGTGCGGCTGGTGCTCGCCGAGCGGCTCGACATCCGGGACGAAGCGGACGCCGACCACGTCCACCAGATGCAGGACTGGTCCCAGGCCGAGGACGTGGAAAGCTACCTGGCCCTGGTCTACAACTTCACCACGTGGCTGCAGGAGTCGCTGGTGCAGGCGATGCTGCAGTCACTGGACACGCGGGCCTGAGGGGTCCCGGCGCCGGCCGGTTCCTTCGGCCCTGACCGGTTTCGGCTGTGGGCGTTTCGGCCGCCGAATGTGACAAATTCGACATGAGTCGCTCGCCACAAGTGATGGCCGCACCTCACGGGAAGACCTATCCTCAAATAATCATGACTTCAGCATCGAGCATGGATCCGGCAGCGGGAGCTGCAGCGGAGTCCGCAACGGCCGACGGCGTAAATGTGGGATCGCTGCCGATCGGCGTCTTCGACTCCGGGGTCGGCGGCCTGACGGTGGCGCGGTCGATCATCGACCAGCTGCCCAACGAATCCATCCTCTATGTCGGCGACACCGCCCACGGCCCGTACGGGCCGCTGCCCATCGCGGAGGTGCGCGCCAACGCGCTCGGTGTCATGGACGAACTCGTGGATTCCGGCGTCAAGCTGCTCACCATCGCCTGCAACTCGGCGTCGGCCGCTGTGCTTCGTGACGCCCGTGAGCGCTACACGGCCCGCTACGGCATCCCCGTCATCGAAGTGATCCAGCCGGCCGTGCGCCGCGCCGTCGCGGCCACCCGCACCGGGCGGGTAGGCGTGATCGGCACCTCCGCCACGGTGGGGTCCAGGGCCTACGAGGACACGTTCGCCGCCGCGCCTGACCTGGAGATCACCTCCGTGGCCTGCCCGGCATTCGTGCCCTATGTGGAGGCCGGCATCACCACCGGCCCGGAACTGCTGGACGTCGCCCGCGAGTACCTGGAACCGCTGAAGGCAGCGGGCGTGGACACCGTTGTGCTGGGCTGCACGCACTATCCGCTGCTGACCGGCGTGATCTCCTACGTCATGGGCGAGGACGTCACCCTGGTCTCAAGCGCCGAGGAAACGGCCAAGGACGTCTACCGGGCCCTTGCCAGCAACGGCCTCGAACGGACGGACCCGGCACGGCCCGAGCACAGCTTCATCGCCACCGGCGATCCGGGCCAGTTCGAGGCCCTGGCCCGCAGGTTCCTCGGCCCGGAGGTGCTCAGCGTCAAGCACGTGGACCACGTTGCGGCACAGTACCCCACGGGCAGCCTGGCCCGGATCACCCCTGAAATGATCGCCGCCGCGCGGAAGGCGGCCGCCCGCCCGCGCATCTCCAACTTCGTGGAGCAGGCTGCCGGCAGCGGCGCAGCCCCCCGGGGGTCCTTCCTGTGAAGCTCACCATCGTCGGCTGCACCGGCTCATTTCCCGGCCCCGGATCACCCGCCTCCTGTTACCTGCTGACCGCCAACGACGGCGAACGGGTGTGGAAGGTGGTCATGGACCTCGGCAGCGGAGCCCTCGGCGCCATCCAGCGGTACACCGACCTGGAGGACATCGACGCGATCTTCCTCACGCACCTGCACCCGGACCACTGCATGGACCTGTGCGGCCTGCACGTGGCGGTGCGCTGGAAGCCGGGCGGCTGGGACCGGGGGAGAATCCCCGTCTGGGGCCCTGCCGCCACCGCCGACAGGATGGCCACAGCCTACGGCCTGGATCTCGATCCCGGGATGCACGAGGAGTTCGACTTCACCAACTGGACCGAGCGCCAGTCCGTCACTGTTGGCCCTTTCACCGTGACGCCGTTCGCCGTGAACCACCCGGTGGAGGAGGCCTACGCGCTGCGCGTGGAGGTGACCGAGCAGGACGCCGCCGGAAATGCCGTGACCCGCGTCCTGACCTATTCAGGTGACACCGATTCGTGCCGCGGGCTGGAGGAAGCGGCCAAGGACGCCGACCTCTTCCTCTGTGAAGCAGCCTTCGAGGAAGGCCGCGACGACGGCATCAAGGACGTCCACCTGACCGGCAAACGGGCCGCCGAGGCAGCCACCGCCGCCGGTGCCCGCCGCCTGCTCCTCACCCACATTCCGGTGTGGACATCGCAGACCAAGGTCATGGCCGAGGCGCGGCCCGCCTTTGCCGGTGATGTGGCCGTTGCTGTGGCGGGCGTGCACTACACAGTCTGACGTGCGCTGTCGGCCTGGAGCCTCGATAAGCTAAAGGCATGACTTCCGAAGCAACCACTGCCCCCGTCATCCGTGCCGACGGCCGCACCCCTGACCAGCTCCGGCCCATCAGCATCACCCGTGGCTGGTCCAAGCAGGCCGAGGGATCGGCCCTCATCGAGTTCGGCAACACCCGGGTCCTGTGCACCGCTTCCCTCACCGAAGGCGTTCCGCGGTGGCTCAAGGGCGAGGGCCGCGGCTGGGTGACAGCCGAGTACGCCATGCTCCCGCGGGCCACCAACACCCGGTCCGACCGTGAGTCCGTCAAGGGCAAGATCGGCGGCCGCACGCACGAGATCTCCCGCCTGATCGGGCGCTCGCTGCGTTCCATTATTGACACCAAGGCCCTGGGCGAGAACACCATTGTGCTGGACTGCGATGTCCTGCAGGCCGACGGCGGGACCCGGACCGCGGCCATTACCGGCGCCTATGTGGCGCTCGCAGAGGCCATCCGCTTTGCCCGCGAGAACAAGATGATCGCCCGCAACGCCCAGCCCCTGATCGACACCATCGCTGCCGTATCCGTGGGGATCATCGACGGCATCCCCATGCTGGACCTGCCGTACATCGAGGATGTGCGCGCCGAAACCGACATGAACGTCGTGGTGACCGGCTCCGGCAAGTTCGTGGAGGTCCAGGGCACGGCCGAAGGCGCACCCTTTGACCGGGACGAGCTCAACAAGCTCCTGGACCTGGCCCTGCTGGGGACAGAACAGCTGGCCGCCATCCAGCGCGAGACCTTGGCCGAAGCGCCGTGAGCGGCGACAACGCTGTGAGCGGCGGACCTGCACCCCGGCTGGTGCTGGCCACCCGCAATGCCGGGAAACTGCGGGAGCTGCGTGAGCTGCTGCGCGGGCAGATCCCGGGGCTCGACGTCGACACGCAGGTAGTGGACGCGGCCGCCGTCGGAGCCCCCGACGTCGCGGAAACCGGGGTGACGTTTGCGGAGAACTCGCTGCTGAAGGCGCGGGCTGTGGCTGAGGCCACGGGGCTGGTCGCCATCGCCGACGACTCGGGGCTGGCCGTGGATGTCCTCGGCGGCGCACCGGGGATTTTCTCCGCGCGCTGGGCGGGCCGCCATGGTGATGACGACGCGAACCTGAACCTGCTGCTGGCCCAGCTGGCCGACGTGCCGGACGGCCACCGCGGCGCCGCGTTCGTGTGCGCTGCGGCGCTCGCCGTACCGGCGTCGGCATCCGGTGACGGTGCCCGCGAAGTGGTGGAGTACGGGCAGCTGGCCGGCACGCTGCTGCGCGAGCCGCGGGGAGAAGGCGGGTTCGGCTACGACCCCGTCCTGGAGCCCCTGGGCCTGGACCGGAGCTGCGCCGAGCTCAGCCCGGAGGAGAAGAACGCCATCAGCCACCGCGGGCTGGCGTTCCGTGCGCTGCTTCCCTCGATCGTCGAGGCCCTGCGGTAAACGGCAACGCGGGGTCACTTACCGCCCAATCCGGTCATTCCATTGCGCGCTAAGTGACCCCGCGTTGCTGGAGTCCGCGGTATATCAGTCGAGGTTGGTTTTGCGCTCTGCCTCGGGCTCGTGCTCCTCGATGAATTCCTCCACCGGATCTGTGCCGAAGGCCGTGGCCTCGCGCTTGGCGGCCATGCCGCGGATGATTTCGATGCCCACCGGGATCACCGAGAGCAGGACGATGACAATGAAGATGATGTCCAGGTTGTCCCGCACCCACGGGACCTTGTCGCCCAGCAGGTAGCCGAGAAGCGTCACGCCGCCGCCCCAGAAGACGGCGCCGATGACGTTGAACAGGAAGAACTTCCGCTTGTCCATTCCGGCGACGCCGACGATCACGGGAACAAAGGTGCGGATGATGGGCACGAAGCGGGCCAGGATCAGGGCCTTGCCGCCATGCTTTTCGAAGAACTTGTGTGCGCTGTCGACGTTCTCGTGCTTGAAGAGCCGTGAGTCCGGCTTGTTGAAGATGGCGGGGCCGGCCTTGGACCCGATGAGGTAGCCGGTCTGGTTGCCGATGATGGCGGACACGATGATCAGCGCGGCGAGGAGCCAGATGTTGAATTTGATGGTGTCCGTGGCCACGAGCAGGCCGGCCGTAAACAGCATGGAATCACCGGGCAGGAAGAACCCGATCAGCAGCCCGGTCTCGGCGAAGATGATCCCGCAGACCAGCAAGACAACCCACGGGGCAAGGGCCGGGTCGGCGAGGAACACCTGGGGGTTAAGCCAATCAGGCAGGAATGATGCCAGATGCGGCTGGACGGGGCCGGCGCCACCCAGCGCGGGCACGGCAAAGTCGCTCAATGCATTAAAGTTCACGTTTCAAGGGTACTTGACGGGTTCAGCGCCCCCGCCGGGCTACAGTTGTCCCCGTGGGTTTGGACTTTACGGCGATCGACTTCGAGACCGCCAACGGCTTCCGCGGTTCGCCGTGCGCCGTTGGCCTTACCAAGGTCCGTGGCGGCGTCATCGTCGAGGAGGCCTCGTGGCTGATGCGGCCGCCGGAAAACCACGATTCGTTCGATTACCACAACGTCCGCGTCCATGGCATCAGGCCCGAACACGTGGCGGGCAAGCCCCGCTTCGGTGAGCTTTTTCCCGAGATCGGCGCGTTCATCGGCGGCGACATTCTCGCGGCCCACAACGCTGCCTTCGACCTCGGGGTGATCCGGTCCGGGCTTGAGGTTTCGGGGCTTCCCGGCCCCGCCTACGACTATGTGTGCACGGTGATGCTGTCCCGGCGCTGCTACTCCCTGGTTTCAAATTCGCTGCCCTTTGCCGCCGAAGAGGCGGGCGTGCCCCTCGTGAACCACCACGACGCCGCCGAGGACGCCAGGGCGTGCGCCGGCATCCTCATCGACATCGCCGGCCGCAACCGGGCCAACAGCATCGCCGAGCTCTACCTGTCACTGGGGCTTTCCATACCGCAGCAGGCCGCGTTCGACCCCTCCGCCGGCGAGCTCTCGAAAGCCACTGTCGCGGCACTCGCCGCCGCGGGCGGCGCCAGTGTGGCCAGGCCGCTCCGCAGTGGATGGCCCGAGGAAGGGCCCAACCCGGAGCCCAATCCCGACGCCGAGCCCGGGAACCCGCTGTTCGGCCAGACCGTCGTGTTCACGGGCCAGCTCGCCATGCCGCGTCCCGAAGCGAAAACGCGGTCCGCCGAACTGGGCGCGCGCCCGGAAAGCCGGGTTACAGCGCGCACCAGTGTCCTGGTGGTGGGGGACGGCTTCGTGGCGAACGACCTGCGTTCCGGCCGGCTCACCGGCAAGGCCAAACGTGTGCTGGAGCTGCACGACCGCGGCCAGCCCATCGAGGTGATCTCCGAGGGGGAGTTCCTGCAGATGGTGGGCGGCGCGCCGGTACATATGGCGCAATAAAGCTTCCTCAGGTCCTGCCGCCCGCTGATCAACCCTTCCTCACATCCTGTCGGGTTTTTCCGGACGCTCGATCACTTCCACCGGCTTCGGCTGGGGCCGGGCGACAACATTCCTCTCAGCCGGATGTGACGGCAACGAGCTGTCCGGCCATCCCGCGGATCACCTCGGGGGCCTCGAGCGCCTCCAGCCAGTCCGTGGGCAGGCAGGCCGTCCCGTAGTACGCGCCCAGGATGTTGCCCGCGATGGACCCGGTGGAATCGCTGTCGCCGCTGTGGTTGATGGCCACGGCAATGGCCTCCCTGAAATGGTCCACCGGATCCGCCGCGCCGCCATCTGCCTGGGGAGCCGTGGCCAGGACCGCATAAAGCCCGACGGCGAGAGCCTCCTCCGCCACCCAGCCCTCACCCAGTTCACGGACCAGTTCCTCCGGGCTGAGCACCGAGGCGGCGCCGGCCTCGCCGGCAAGGCGGACCGCGGCTTCCAGCCGGTCCCGGAGTTCGGGTGCGGCCTCGTCGTCGGCCAGCACGCGGTCCAGGGCAGCCTGCGCGGCCTCGGCCAGGCTGCCGCCCTGCACCAGCGAATGGATCAGCAGGCTGAAAACACCCGCGCTCTGCCGGGCGGAGGGGTGCCCGTGCGTGAGTGAGGCCGCGTCGGCGCTCAACTTGTACACGGCGTCCGCGGGGATGTGCGGAACCAGGCCGAAGGGGGCCGAGCGCATCACAGTTCCGCAGCCCTTTGAATCAGGGTTGACCTGCCGGAAGACGGTTCCCATCTCGCCGGTGGCCAGCCCGCTCAGGCATGCGTTGCCGGGTGCCCGGCGGTGCCGCAGCACCTCCTGGCCGTCAATCCAGCGGGGCTGCGGCCGCGGCGCGGATTCGGGAACGGGCACGCCCTGCGTGTCCAGCCAGCGCAGGTACGCGAGCCAGACGCAGGCGTTGGCGTCGGCACCGACCCCGGAGTTGGCCCATTCCAGGGCCTCGACAATCCCGTCAACCGTGTACAGCGTCATCTGGGTGTCGTCCGAGAAGTGCGTCCCGCCGTCGAGCATGGAAAAATCCCGGAGTCCGGCGGCGCCAAAGCGGCGCCGGATCTCGTCTATCTTGTCGAACTCGACGGCGTAGCCAAGCGAGTCGCCCAGGGCGCCGCCCAGCAGGCAGCCATGGATGCGGGACTCGGGGGACGGAACAGCGCCGGGGTCATTGCTCATGCAGGCAAATTTACCCTGCTGTGATAAGCCACTCTCAATGCCGGGCCTCGGGCCATCGGACGATAAGCTCGGATTCAGCAACCGTCCAGACTTTGCTGCAAGACTGCTGGGGCCCGCTCCCGACGTGAGCGGTGTTCCCCGCTGACCGAAACAAAGGATTCTCCCCGCCATGAGCACCCCTGTGTCCGTCCCCCCGACCGACCACCGGCAACCCGCCGGTGACACCGGAAGTCCGGCCCGGGCTCCTGTCCAGGCTCGGAGCGGAGGCGTTCGGAACGCTCTTTCTGGTGGTCGCCGGGCTGGGAGTGCCGCTCTTCACCCTGCCGCAGTCCAACCCGCTGCCAGGCGCCCTCGCCGGAGGCCTTACCGTGACTGCGGCGATGCTGGCCTTCGGGTACATCTCGGGCGGCCACTTCAACCCGGCCATCACGCTGGGCAACCTGGTGGCTGGCAGGATCGGCATCGCCGCCGCGGCCGCCTACATCGGCGCCCAGCTGGTCGGCGCTGCGGCAGGCGCGCTCGCCCTGTTCGGCATCCTCCGCACGGTGCCCAGCATTCCCGACCCCCGCACCGCCTTTGACACGGTCACCGCCGGCTTCGGCGAGCACTCCGTGATCCAGACGTCGATGGCCGGGGTGCTGCTGGTGGAAGTTCTGGGAGCTGCCCTCCTGGTTGCCGTGTTCCTCGGCATGACGGCCCGCCGCAACACGAACGCGGCCGCCGCCCCGTTCGCCGTCGGGCTGGCCTTTGCCGTGCTGCTGCAGCTGGGCCAGGCCCTGGGCAACGCACCCTTCAACCCGGCCCGGGCCACCGCCTCTGCGCTTTTCAGCAGCAGCTGGGCGCTGGAGCAGCTGTGGCTCTTCTGGGTGGCCCCGGTCGTCGGCGCCGGCATCGCAGGCCTTGTATTCCGCGGATTCTCCGATGCCCGGGTCCGCACCGCAGCGCTGGACGCTGACCACTCCGACGACGAGGCCGACGCCGGGTCTGACCTCGCGGACGACTTCGACGACGACGTGGACGAAAAAACCGCCGCGGGAACCACGACCGCAGCACCTGTCACGGCGGCAGCGCCTGATACGGGCGATGAGGCGCGCGACTTCTTCGACGCGCCGCGCACCAAGCAGCCCTGACGCGCCGAAGCGCGGGGTCGGCTATTTTGTCAGTGCCCGCGTCTAGCTTATGAATATGCGGCTATTGCACACTTCCGACTGGCATCTGGGCCGGTCTTTCCACGGCGTCGGCATGCTGGACGCCCAGCGGGCCTTCATTGACCAGTTGGTTGCCCGGGTCAGGGAACTGTCCGTCGACGTCGTGCTGATCGCCGGCGACGTCTACGACAGGGCACTGCCGGGGGTCGACGTCGTCAACCTCCTGGACGACGCCCTGGTCCGGCTCACCGGGGCAGGCGCCCAAGTGATGCTGACCAGCGGAAACCACGACTCCGCCATCCGGCTCGGCTTCGCCTCCCGGCTGCTGGAGAAGGGCGGTGTTCACCTGCGCACCCGGCTCGACGAGCTGGACGTCCCCCTCCTGCTGCCCCTCGGCGGAGCCGGGACTGAACAGGGAGCCGGGGCTCACCAGGCTGAACAGCGCGGTGAAGAGGGCCCGGTGCTGGCGATCTACGGCATCCCGTGGCTCGAACCCCGGCTGGTCGCAGATCAGCTCGGGGTGGACACTGCCAGCCACTTCGACGTCACCCGGGCCGCCACGGAACGCATCCGGGCAGACGTCGCCGCGCGGGGTGAATGCCGGACGGTCCATTCCGTCGTGCTGGCACACACTTTCGCCAGCGGCGGCATCAGCTCGGACAGCGAACGCGACCTGAGCATCGGGGGAGTGGGGGCCGTGCCGCTGGATCTGTTTGACGGCTTCAGCTACACGGCGCTCGGCCACCTGCACGGCCGGCAGTCCCTCTCCGCCGGGGTGCGGTACTCAGGCTCGCCGCTGGCGTACTCCTTCTCGGAAGCCAAGCACCAGAAGGGCGGCTGGCTCGTTGACGTGGACGGGTCCGGGGTCACCGCCGTCGAAGAGATCCTCTGGGACGCGCCGCGGCAACTTGCCGTCCTGCGGGGGACCCTCGAGGGGCTGCTGGAGTCACCCGAGCATGCCTGGGCCGAGCACGCCTACTGCCAGGTGACCCTGACGGACGCCCAGCGGCCGGCCCAGGCCATGGAGCGGCTGCGCGCCCGGTTCCCGGACACGCTCGTCCTCGGGTTCGAGCCGGAGGGGACACCGGCCGCCTCCGGGGCGAGCTACAGCAGCCGGCTGGCGAAGGCGGAGGACGACCTCGCCGTGTGCTGCGGGTTCCTGGAACATGTCCGCGGCCGGGAGCCGGATACGGTGGAACAGGCCGCCCTCACCGAAGCTTTGGAGAACGTGCGTCTGCAGGAGGCATCACTATGAGGATTCACCGCCTGGAAATATCCGCGTTCGGGCCCTTTGCCGGGACCGAGGAAATCGATTTTGACCGGCTGAGCGCCCAGGGGCTGTTCCTGCTGAACGGCCCCACCGGCGCCGGCAAGACCAGCGTGCTGGATGCCATCTGCTATGCCCTCTACGGGTCCGTTCCCGGAGCGCGGCAGGACGGCAAGAGACTGCGCAGCGACCACGCGGACACGGCCGCGGAACCGCGCGTGACCTGCGAATTCACCGCCCGTGGCCGGCGCTTTGAAGTCTCCAGGTCGCCGGCCTGGGACAAACCCAGCGCCCGCGGGCGGAACGGGTTCACCGCGCAGCAGGCAAAGACCCTCCTGCGCGAACGCGTCGCGGGGGCATGGGTGGAAAAATCCGGCCGGAACGACGAAGCAGGGGCCGAAATCACCGCGCTCCTTGGCATGGACCGGGAGCAGTTCACCCGCGTGGTCATGCTCCCGCAGGGGGACTTCGCCGCGTTCCTCCGGTCCAAGGCCTCGGACCGTCTGGAACTGCTGCAGAAGCTCTTCGGGACCGAACGGTTCGAGGCAGTGGAACGGGAACTCGCGTCCCAGGCCGCAGGGGCCGCAAGCCAGGTCGCCGATCTTGAGGGCAGGCTCGGCCTACTGGTGGCGAGGGCACGGTCTGAGGCAGCGGCTCTCGACATCGCTCCCGAGACAGCACCGGACGACGCCGGCGGCCTTGAACTCCTGTCATGGCTGGAGGCTGCAGCCTCGGCGCGCGCCTCGGCACTGGCCGCCGATGCAGAATCCGGCGAGGACCAGCGCCGCCGCTGCGCGGAGCGGCTCGAAGCGGAGCTGGCCCGCGATGGAAGACGCCTGAAGCTTACTGCGGCACTGCGCCGGAGGGCGGATGCGCGGGCCGCCGCGCCCGGACTGGCCAGCGCCGGAGCCGCGCTTAAACTGCACCGGAAGGCGGAGCTCCTCGGCGGGCAGTTGAAGGCCTTGACGGCAGCCGAGACGTCGTTTGCCCGGGCGGAGGCAGCTTTGGGTCTTGCCTCTGCCGGTGTACGGAACGCAGCGGAGTCCAGCTCCGAACTGCAGACCGGATGCGGACTAGCCGGCATGGAACACAGCCGTGCCAAACACGGCCATGCCGAGCACAGCCCTGCAGGACACGGCGCGGTCGCACAACTTGAGGCCGTCGACGTCGCCGCGGAGCTTTCGCGCCTGCGGGCGCTGGCCGCCGTGATCGGCGAACGCCTCGCCGATGAGGACAGGCTGGGTGGCCTGCACGCACGGGCCGCAGGGCTTGCACAGCGGCAGCTGGAACTCACCCGTGCCGGCGATGGCCACGCCGAGCGACTGCTTTCCCTCCGCACCGAGATGGAGGACCTGCGTGCGGCCCTGCAGCCGCTGGAGCAGCTGGCAGGGGAATCCGTCCTGCGCACCAAGGAGGCGGCAGCCGCCGACGAGCTGGTGGACGTGGTCAGGCGCCACGGAACTGCGGCAGCCGAGTGTGCCGCCGTGACCGAACGGCATCTCAATGGCAGGGAACACCACCAGGAACTGCGCCGGCGGTGGCTGGACGTCCGCGAGGAACGCCTGGCCAATGTGGCGGCCGAATTGGCTTCCCGCCTGGAACACGGCGCGCCCTGTCCAGTCTGCGGTAGCCCGGAGCACCCCGAACCGGTTCCTGCCGGCGACTCCGCCCTCGGGCTTGCCGAGAAAGAGGAACGTGCCAAGGAACGCAGCGAGGCGGCCGAGCGCGCGCTGTCTGTACTGGAAACCGAGCTCTCCGAAGCCAGGCAGCTGGTCGCCGTTCTCGCCAGCCAGGGTGGCGACACCGATCCTGCCGAAGCAGAGGAAGCAGCCCAGGCCGCCCGGGAAGCCGCTGCGGAGGCAGCCACCGCCGTCGCGGACCTGGCAGCCAGCAGGAGGCGGCAGGAGGAGCTGGCCGAACGTATCGAGGCCACGGAACAGGTGCGCGTGGAAACGGTGTCGCAGCTGGCACAGACGGAGTCCGCCCGCATCGAAATCGAAGCGCAGTCCGCCGCCCTGGAATCGTCGCTCGAAGCGCTTCGTGCCGGTCACGCCAGCCTCGGACTCCGCAGCGACGCCATCGGCCAGGTTGTCAGCGTTCTAGAACAGGCTGACGCTGCCCGGAAACAGCTGGACCAGGCTGCGGACCGCCTGGCGGAGGCGCGGGGCGAGCTGGACCGCGCCCTTCCCCAAGCCGGATTTGCCTCGGCCGCTGAGGCCCGCGAGGCCCTGCTCCCGGGACCGGAGGCGGCAAGGTTGGAGTCGGCCGTCCAGGCCGGACGGGACGAGGAGGTGCGGCTCGAGGAGCTGTTCGCCAGCGAGGAACTCGTGGTCGCGGCAGAGGAGCAGGCCGCCAGGGAACGGGCCGCCACGGAACAGGCAGCCGGCGAACCCGGTGCCGGCTCAGCGGCGGCGGCCGCGGTCGACTTGGACGTGCTGCGTTCCGAAGCCGAGCAGGCTGCCAAAGCCGCAAAGGACGTGGAGCTGGCGGCGGGCCTGGCCCGGCAGGCCGCCAGGACTCTGGGGCGCCTGCAAGCCGAGTATGGGGAGCTCGCTGAGTCCGGCCGGGAGCCGCGGGAACGCGCCGAAATCCTGAAAGGCCTTGCCGAGGCTGCCCGCGGTTCCGGCGACAACAGTTACCGCATGAGCCTGAATGCGTACGTCCTTGCGGCACGGCTTGAGCAGGTTGCCATCGCCGCCTCCGAAAGGCTCGTGGCCATGAGCGACGGCCGCTACACGCTCCAGCACTCGGACGCGCGGGCGGCCCGGAACGCCAAGTCCGGGCTGGGGCTGGAAGTCGTGGACGAGTGGACCGGGCGCCGCCGCGACACCTCGACACTCTCCGGCGGGGAATCCTTCATGGCCTCGCTGTCGCTGGCGCTGGGCCTTGCCGATGTTGTGCAGCAGGAGGCAGGCGGCGTCGACATTGAAACACTGTTCGTCGACGAAGGCTTCGGCAGTCTCGACGAGCAGACACTGGAGCAGGTCATGGACGCCCTGGAGGGCCTCCGGGACGGCGGCCGCGTGGTCGGCCTGGTGAGCCATGTGGGGGAGATGAAGCAGCGCATCGGAAGCCAGCTCCAGGTGGTGAAGCAGCGCAACGGCTCCACCGTGCACATCGTTGATGCACTCGCAGCGGTCTGAAACCCAGTGTTGCCCGCCAGAAGGCGGGCACCACTGGCGGTTGTGACTTCAGTCGGGGTTTCCGGGTCCACTATCATGGGACTGTTACCGGGTTCAGCGCATCGGGAGGAGGGACGATGCGCACGACCGAACGAGCCCGCACACATGAGCACTTCAACGGCGCCCCAGCCACCCGCCGACCCCCGTCCTCTTTCTCCCTCCGCCAGCACGGACGTGCCAGCCCGGCAGCTTGGCGGCCGTTTCGCCCGCCTCCCGGCGCTCGCAGGCAGGGAATTCCTGCCCATTGGCCTGTTTGCCCGCCTGCCCCTGGCGATGCTGACCCTGGGAACCCTCACCCTCGCCACCTCGGTCACCGGCTCGTATGCCGTCGGCGGCGCCACTGCCGGCGCCGTCGGTATCGGCTCGGCTGTCGGCGCGCCCATCCTCGGCTGGCTCGCCGACCGGCTCGGCCAGCGCCCGGTACTGCTGGTCTCGGCCGTCCTGAATGTCGCGGCCGTGCTTGCCGTCATCGCCACCGCATACCTGATTCCCGGGGTGCACGACGTCGGTGCCGCATGGGGCGTCATCGCGGCCGCATTGGCGGCGGGCCTCAGCTGCCCGCAGGTCGGCCCGCTGGCGCGTGTCCGCTGGATGGCCCTGACCGCCGAAAGCCGGCGTGCGGGGAACAGCTCCGAACTCGACGTCGCCTTGTCCTACGAGAGCACAGCCGACGAACTGACCTTTGTGCTCGGGCCTGCCCTCGTGGGCGTCCTGGCCAGCCTGCTTGCCCCGTGGCTGCCGCTCGCCCTGGCCGCCGCGCTCACGCTCACGCTGGTTCCGGCTTTCGCCGTCCACCCCACCCACGCCGCCGTCCCGCGGCGGGCCGCCGCCGGCACCCGCGTCGACTGCGCCAACACAGGAACGCCCAATACAGGAACGCCCAGTACGGAAAAGGCCAGTACGGCAAAGGCAAGTCCGGGCAGCGGAAGTGCCCCGACCCGGGCCCGCAGCCGTATTGCCGGCCTGGCCGCCGTCGCACTTCCTGTCCTGGCCATGGTCTGCATGGGCACCTTTTTCGGCTCCACGCAGGCAGCTTTGAGCGCGTTTGCCGCCGGATTCGCAACGTCAGAAGCGGCCGGACTCCTCTACGCCGTCATGGGGATCAGCTCGGCCGCGGCCGCGATCTCGGTGGCCTACTGGCCGGCCGGCTTTCCGGTGGCCGCCCGCTGGATCACCGGGGCGGCGGCGATGGCCGGCCTGTCGGCCCTGCTGTTCCTGCCCACCGACGGCTGTCGCATGGTGCTGGTGCTGCTTGCACTGGGCCTGCCGGTGGGCCCGGTCATGGTCACGGCCTTTGCCATCGGCGGGCTGGTGGCACCGGCCGGCCGGCTGGCCACTGTGATGACGGCGCTCGCCAGCGGCATTGTCGCGGGCACCGCCCTTGGCTCCTCCATCGGCGGCCAGCTGGCGCAGGAAGGGGGCCATCAGGCGGCCTTCCTCGTCACGGCAGCCGCCGCGGCGGCACTGTTCGCTCTTGGCGCGGTGGCCGCCGTCGTCGTGCGTTCCCGGAAACGGACAGCTCAGGCGAGCTGACCTTCAATCCGGGCCGCGCTGGCGGTCAGGGCCGCGGCCACTTCCGCCGGATCCTGCGACGAACGGATATAGACGACGGCGACCGCTGCCGGGCGTCCGCCCGGCACCCGGACCGGTGCGGCAAGGGAGGAAACCCCGGCGATCACCTCGTCGTGGCTTGCCGCGTAACCGAGCTTCCGCGCCTCGGCAGCTTCGGGGCGGTAGGGCACGGCGGGAGCCAGCTGGCTCCACTCGTGCTCCGTCAGGGCGGACTGGATGGCGATCCCGGGGGCGCCGGAGCTGATCGGATGGCGGGACCCCGGATGCTGCACCACGGTGGCCGCCGAATGCCGGGGTTCCACCGTCACCAGCGTTACGCAGTCCTGGTGGTCCCACACCGCCACGAAGGCCGTCATGTTGAGTGAGTTGGCCAGCTGGGTCAGTTCCGGAAGCGCCGCCGTCTGGAGGTTCCGCGAAACGCCGCGCGCCAGCACCGCGAGCCCCGGCCCGGGCTGGACGCGGCCGGCGTCGTCGCGCACCAGCAGGGAATGGTCCTCGAGGGTCCGAAGAATCCGGTAGGCAACGGAACGGTGCACGCCCATGGCCTCCGAAAGCTCGGCGATGGTCAGCGGACGGTCGGCTTCGGCAAGGATTTCCAAGGCCCGGATGCCCCGGGAGAGGGTCTGCGATGGGGAAGCCTGGGCGGGTGCAACCTGCGTTGCGGCACCGGCGTTGGGAGTCATGCTGTCCATCCTAGGCAGGTAAGCGGGGCGCCAGCCAAAAGGGCTTGTGTGCCCCGTTCCATTGGGCTACCGTTCCATATAGGAACCGCCTGTTCAACTATGGAACAGTAGATCTACGGAACAGTTTAGAGCGACTGCGGCACGATGCGCCAGAGACAGGGACCGCGCACCCGAAGGATCAATGATGACGGCCTTTCCAGCAGCTGGCCCCGGTGTTCCGGGCAGAACGTCGGTGCCCCGCGACCACCGCTTCCGCGGCAGCCTTGGCCGGTTCGCCACCGGGGTCGCCATCGTCACCTTCGACGGCGTCACCAAGCGGCACGGCATCACTGTCAACTCCTTCACGGCAGTCTCCATGGACCCGCCGCTGGTCCTGGCCAGCATCGCCCGCACCGCCAAAGCCCACGACGAGCTGGCCGGCCGGCCCTTCACCGTCAACATCCTGGGGGCCGAGCAGCGGCAGCTGGCCCTGCACTT
Source organism: Arthrobacter sp. OAP107 (assembly GCF_040546765.1). Taxonomy (NCBI): domain Bacteria; kingdom Bacillati; phylum Actinomycetota; class Actinomycetes; order Micrococcales; family Micrococcaceae; genus Arthrobacter; species Arthrobacter sp. OAP107. Next base: position 1,606,577 of record NZ_JBEPOK010000001.1, read on the forward strand.
CGCGGGTCGTCCCGGGCCGGAGCCCCGCTGGGTGGAAGGGGCAACGGCGCCCCGGCTCTCCGGCGTCCTTGCCTATTTCGAATGCCGGCCGTGGGCGGCATACGACGGCGGCGACCACACCCTCTATATCGGTGAGGTGCTGGATTTCGACCACCGCAACGGCGACGCCCTGGCGTTCGCCAACAGCGCCTTCACCACCATCCCGGAGAGCCAGCTGGGGATAGAGGACCTGCTGTAGGCGGCGCATTTCCATCATCACAAATGACAGTTCAACGACGACTGGAGGCAGCAATGGGCATCAGGACCGGCCAGCAGTACCTGGACAAACTCAATGCGATGACCCCGCACATCGCGATCGACGGCGAGGTGGTCAGCGAAAAAGTTGCCGAACACCCGGCTTTCCGCAACGTTGCCCGGCAGTACGCGAAGCTGTTCGACATGCAGCACGACCGCCGCTACCAGGACGGGCTGACCTACACCTCACCGACCACGGGCGACCTCGTCAACGCGTCCTTCCTGGTGCCCCGGACCATCGACGACCTGCAGCACCGGCGCCGGGCGACCTCCACCTGGGCAGAGGCGACCAACGGGTTCCTCGGCCGAACCGGCGACTACATGAACTCCGCGCTCACCGCCCTGGGCGCGGCCGGGAAGTGGTTCGCCCAGGCGGATCCGAAGTTCGCCGAGAACATCGGCAACTACTACGAATGGGCGCGGGAAAACGACATGCTCGCAACCCATACGCTGATCCCGCCGCAGGTGAACAGGTCTGTATCCGGCTCGGAGCAGCTGGGCGGGCAGCTCACGGCCCACATCGTGGCGGAACGCGACGGCGGCATCGTGGTCCGCGGCGCCCGCATGCTCGCCACGATCGCGCCCATCGCCGACGAGCTGCTGGTCTTCCCGTCCACGGTGCTGCGCGGCACGCCGGAGGATGCACCGTATTCCTTCGCCTTCGCCATTCCCAATGACGCGCCGGGGCTCCGGTACCTCTGCCGGACCTCGCTGTACAACGGCGGCAGCATCCACGATGAACCGCTGGCGTCCCGCTACGAGGAAATGGACGCCGTGGCGGTCTTTGATGACGTCTTCGTTCCCGGCGACCGCATCTTCATGCTGGGAAATCCGCAGCTCTGCAACTCGTTCTACGCCGAGACCGGGGCCGGCGCCCTCATGACCCACCAGGTTGTCACCCGGACCATCGCCAAGAGTGAGTTCTTCCTGGGCCTGGCCTCCGAACTCGCCGACTCGATCGGCATCGACGGGTTCCAGCACATCCAGGAGGACATCGCCGAACTGATCATCGACGTCGAAATCGGCAAGGCGCTGGTCCGTGCGTCCGAGGCCGACGCCGAACCCAACGAGGCCGGCATGATGCTCCCCAAGTGGACCACCCTCAACGCTGCCCGCAACTGGTACCCGAAGATGGCGCAGCGTTTTCCGCAGATCATCCGGAAATTCTCCGCGTCGGGGCTGATGGCCCTGCCCGGCGAAGCGGACGTCAACGGCGATGCCCGGGCGGACATCGACCTGTACCTGCAGGGGAAGACGCTGACCGGGCCCGAGCGCGTCCGGCTGTTCAAGCTCGCGTTCGACGCCTCGATCTCGGGATTCTCCGGCCGGCAGTCGCTGTACGAGTACTTCTTCTTCGGGGATCCGGTCCGGATGGCCGGGGCGCTGGTCAACACCTATGACCGCGAACCGGCCCGGGCGAGGGTGCGGGAGTTCCTGCACCGGACCGACTGAGGGGTGCGCCAAATCACACTTCCGTAGTATCCTCACACTAACTGACCGTTCGATCGGTAAATCGGCCAGCTCTTCATCACCGCCGGCAGTAGCACTGCCCCCACCCACGGAGTTTCAATGACCGCAGCTTCACACGTCGATTCAGAGGCGGGCCCCAGCAGCAAGCGTGAGGAACGGAAAGTCCTCGCCGGCACGCTGGTGGGCACAACCATCGAATGGTACGACTTCTTCATCTTTGCCCAGCTGACCGCAACGCTGCTATCGCCACTGTTCCTGGCACCGCTGAACGAATCCAACCCGGGCCTGGCGCAGATCCTCTCCTTCGCCCTGATCGGCATCAGCTTCCTCTTCCGCCCCCTCGGCGCCATCGTTGCCGGGCACCTGGGCGACCGCCTGGGCCGCAAGGCCATGCTGGTCTTCACACTCATCATGATGGGAGCAGCAACGGCGCTGATCGGCATGCTGCCCACCTATGGCCAGATCGGCGCCTGGGCTCCGATCCTGCTCATCCTCCTGCGCGTGCTGCAGGGCTTCTCCGCCGGCGGTGAATGGGGCGGCGCGGCCCTGATGGCAGTGGAACACGCCCCCAAGAGCAAGCGCGGCCTGTTCGGCGCCTACCCGCAAATTGGCGTTCCAGTGGGCATGATCCTGGCCACCGGGCTGTTGTTCTTCCTCAACACCGGCATGTCCAAGGAAGACTTCTCGTCGTGGGGCTGGCGCGTTCCGTTCCTGCTCTCCATCGTGCTGATCGTGGTGGGCTACATTATCCGCCGCGCAGTGGGTGAAAGCCCGGTTTTCAAGGAAATGACTGCCCGCAAGGAAGAAAGCAAGGCCCCGCTCGGCGAACTCATCCGGAGCCACAAGAAGGCCGTCCTCTACTCCACCATGATCTTCATCGGCAACAACGCGGCCGGCTACCTCCTGATTGCCTTCTTCATCGCCTATGCCACGCGGACGCTGAAGATGCCCACACCGCAGATCCTGCTGGCCACCACGCTGGCATCCTTCGGCTGGCTGATTTTCACCCTGGTGGGCGGCTGGCTCTCGGACAGGATCGGCCGCGTCAAAACCTTCCTGACCGGCTACGCGATCATTTTCGCCTGGATGATCCCCATGTTCGCCCTCATCGACACGAAGAACATCATGCTCTACGGCGTGGCGCTGTTCGTCCTCACGGTGGGCCTGGGCCTGTCCTATGGCCCCATGTCCGCCATGTACGCGGAGATGTTCCCGGCCAACGTGCGGTACTCAGGCATCTCGATCGGCTACGCCTTCGGCGCCATCCTGGGCGGTGCGTTCGCCGCCACCATCGCCGAGTCGCTCCTGCAGAGCACCAAATGGACCGGCTCCATCGGCATCTACATCATGATCCTGTGCGTCATTTCGGGCATCGGAGTGATCCTGGCGAAGGAGACCCGCGGCCGGGCGCTCGGGGTCAGCCGGCACTAGATGCGGGCGCCATGCAGCACGGCTATGGCGTCCTCGTCGCTCAGTTGGTCAAAGCGCCGGTAAAAGGCGCCCACGGCCCGGAATCTTCCCGGCAGGTGGAGGCACAGAACATTGCACACCCGGGACAGTGACTTCTCCGCCTCGATCGAACCGACGGGTGCGGCGGCAACTACCGCTGCCGCACCGGCCATCCGTACCGCTTCGACCGCTGCCCGCATAGTGGCCCCTGTCGCCAGACCGTCGTCCACCAGCAGGGCCGTCTTGCCGTGGATGTCGTGGTCCACGGCCGGGTAGCTGTCGGCCCGGCGCATCAGTTCGGCCCGCTCCCGGCGCTCCACCTGGTCGAGCCACTCCTGCCGCACGCCGTCGTCGAGAATCCTTTCAACGAGCGGCCTGTTGAGCAGGCGGACGATCCTTCCGCCCGAGTAGGCCAGCGCGCCGAATGCGGTCTCGTCGTGGCCCGGAATGCCCAGCTTGCGGACCAGCAGGGCCCCGAACGGCAGGTGAAGGACCTCAGCCGCGGCGGCGGCCACCGGGATGCCGCCGCGGGCCAGGCCCAGCACCATGGTGTCCGGGCGCTCGCGGAATTGCGGAAGGGCGGCTGCAAGCTGCCGTCCTGCATCTTCCCGGTCCTCAAAAACCATGGCCATGGGTTCCTCTTCCGGTGTCTCCGCCCCCCAAAGTCCAGCCTACGCCCGTCGGCTCCGGCGGGAGCCGCTAGCTGCCGAGGAACGCGATGGCCGCCTGCTTGAAGGCGCGGCTGGTGATCGCATTGGTGTGCGTGCGCCCCGGCAGGACCAGTTGCTCTGCCATGGAGCCGGCCTTCAGGGCCAGGTCGGCGAGCTGCGGCATGGACGCGGCGCGTTCGTCATTTTCACCGGCCACCAGCAGGACCGGCATGTGCGGCACGGCCTCCGCGGGGTCGTACGGTTCCAGCTTGATGGCTTCCACCAGGGAAAGCAGTGCGAAGATGTTGTTGCTCGGCAGCGCCTGCGCCATGCTCAGGAGCCCGGCCGTGGACGAGTCCTCAATGGGCGTGCCGTCGGCAAGGTACCGCTGGGCGGCCACGAGGTCGAAGGCCGCCAGCGGGTCGGCCATGTTCGGGCCGCCCAGCACCAGCCGGTGGACCAGCTCCGGCTGGGTGGCGCCGAACTCCCAGGCGAGCCGGGAACCGAGGGAATAGCCCACCACGTCCAGCCCGCTGGCAGGGTCACCCTCGCGCAAGGGCCGGGCGCCGGCGTCGAACGCTATCTGCAGGAGGTCAGCCCTGATCCTGCTGGGGGAGTAGGAGTCCATGTCCTCCGGCGCCCCGCTCCGGCCGTGGCCGGGAAGATCGACGGTGATGACGCGGCGGCCAGCCTCCAGGAGCGCAGGGATCCAGCCCGTGTCCTCCCAGTTCAGCTTGCTGGACGCGGAGAAGCCGTGAATGAGGAGGATGGGGCGGAGGCCGGCGTCGTTCGTGGGGTCATGCACCTCGACGTATAGCTGCGGGTCGGTGCCCTCGACCGTGTGGGAGTGCTGTTCGCCGGTGTGTCTGCCGCTCATCGCCTCAGTCCTCGTCAAGTCTCATCCTCGTCAGGTGCAGGGCTCGCCGGGACTGCTTCGTCGCCGGTCCGCCGTGGATGGGCACCACTCTACCTGCCTGGGGACCGGGCAAATCCACGGCTAGGAGAGCCGGGCGCGCCGGGATGCCGCGAAGCGGGCCCCCGCCCAGCAGGCGCCGGCGATGCCGGCAATCAGCAGCAGCGTGCTGATCAGCTGGACGCGGCTGCTCTCGGCGCTGAAGCCCACCGCGAACACCAGTCCGAGCAGCACGAGGCCGAACACGGTGAGCCCGGGAAAGCCCTTCATCCGCAGCGGCAGGGCAGTGCCGTCGCGGTCCGCCCGCCGGCGCAGGATGAGCTGGGAGACCAGCGCCGAGCCCCAGACCACGAGGCAGGTGGACCCGACGAGCTGGAACAGGGCGGGCAGGATGCGTCCGGGGAACAGCAGTTCCAGGACCGTGGCGATGAAGCCGAACGCGACGGAGACGCCGACGGCGATCATCGGCACCCCCGCGCCGCTGAGCCGGGACAGGAAGCCGGGAGCCTCGCCGCGCTCTGCGAGCGAGAACACCATGCGGGACGCCCCGTACAGGTTGGCGTTCAGGGCGGACAGCAGGGCGACGACGGCCACCAGGGTGATGGCGGTGGCGGCACCGGGGATGCGGGCGGCATCCAGGACGCCTGCGAACGGCGAGGACAGGGCCTCCGACGTGGCGGGCAGGACGGCGGCGATCACGAAGACGGAGCCGATGTAAAAGACCAGGATCCGCCACACCACCGTGCGGATGGCCTTGGTGACGCTGTGCTCGGGGTCTTCGGTCTCAGCGGCCGCGACGCTCACGATCTCCGTGCCGCCAAAGGCGAAGATCACCACGAACAGTGCCGTGGCAATGCCGCCGAGGCCGGAGGGCGCGAAGCCTCCGGTGATGTTGGCCAGCCCCGGGGATGCCGCCTCCGGCAGGAGCCCGAGGAGCAGCGCGGCGCCGACGCCGAGGAACAGGACGATGGCGGTCACCTTGAGAATGGCAAACCAGAACTCGAACTCGCCGAAGTTCTTCACCCCGGCGAGGTTGATGCCCGTGAACACCACCATGAAGACCAGCGCGAGTGCCCATACCGGAACCACCGGCCAGACGGAAAACAGCAGCCCTGCCGCACCGAGCGCCTCGGCGGCGATGACCACCACCAGCTGCAGCCACCAGAGCCAGCCCACGGTTGCCCCGGCGGTCCTGCCCATGGCACGTTCGGCGTAAACGGAGAAGGCGCCGCTGCTGGGGTTGGCTGCCGCCATCTCGCCGAGCGCCCACATGACGAGGATGATGAGGGTGCCGGCCACAAGGTAGGAAACCAGGACTGCGGGGCCGGCTGCCTGGACGCCGGCGCCTGAGCCCAGGAAGAGCCCGGCGCCTATGGCGCTGCCCAGGCCCATCATGGTCAGCTGGCGGGGCTTCATGCTGTGGCGGAGCTGGACTGCCGGCCGCTCTGCCGTGGACTTCATCGTCATGCTGCGTACCTTCTTGGGGTTGGGGACTGGTCCTTTTGGGACCTTTCGAATTTACACCCAACTTTCGCGAAACATTTTGTATCCCGGGCAACCGCCCGTAGAATCAGTTTGAGTCAACTTGACTATAACTAATCCAGGACGGCCCCGAAGGGGCCAACCGATCGCAGCGAAGCGGGTGATTACCGTGTACACCACCTCAGCCAACGTGGCCGAGCGGCGGTCCGCGCCGCCGTCGCTCGCCATTTCCACGGTGATTTTCGCACTCCGGCCCAGCGAGTCCTCCGGCCGCCCCACGCTGTGGATCCCCCTGGTCCGCCGGATCCGGGAACCCTTCAAGGGTCAGTGGGCCCTCCCCGGCGGCCCGCTGACCCACGCCGAATCCCTGCAGGACGCCGCCTCGCGGAACCTGCGCGAAACCACAGGGCTGGCACCGAGCTACCTTGAGCAGCTCTACGCCTTCGGCGGCCTGCACCGTTCACCCACCCAGCGTGTGGTGTCCATCGTCTACTGGGCGCTGGTCCAGCCCACCGAGGCTGCGCTCGCGGACGAATCCGAGAACGTCCGGTGGTTCCGTGCCGACAAGCTCGGCAGCCTGGCCTTCGACCACAACGCGATTGTGGACTACGCCCTGTGGCGCCTGCGGAACAAGCTGGCCTACGGCTCCATCGCCTATCACTTCCTGGGGGAGTACTTCACCCTCGCCCAGGTCCGCGAGGTCTACGAAGCCGTGCTGGACACGCAGCTGGACCCCGCCAACTTCCGCCGGCAGATCAAGTCGACGCCGGAAATCGAAGAAACCGGTGAATACCTCCAGGGCGGCAAGCACCGCCCGCCGCGTCTTTACCGATTTACCGGCCGCCCCGGCCTCGACCCAGATAACAGGAGCACCCCATGAGCAGCGTCAACACTGCCATCCAGCTGATCACGCGTGAACAGGCCGAGAAGGCCACGGCAACCGGCGGCACCTGCAGCCCGGCGCTTGCCAAGGGGCCCTGGGAGTACGACCTCGCGGAAACGCTCTCCGGTGTTCCCGCGTACGGCCCCGGGGCTTCCAGTGCGGACGTCGCTCCCGCCTCCACGCCGCGCCAGGGCCAGCTTCCGGAGGAGTACAAGCTGGCCGGCGAAGCCGAGCTCGATGCCCGGATCCGGGCTGCCAAGGCAACGCTGGGTGACCGCGCCGTCATCCTGGGCCACTTCTACCAGCGCGACGAGGTTGTCCAGTACGCCGACTTCGTCGGCGACTCCTTCCAGCTGGCCAACGCCGCCCTGACCCGGCCCGATGCCGAGGCCATCGTGTTCTGCGGTGTGCACTTCATGGCGGAGACCGCTGACACCCTCTCCAAGCCGGAGCAGGCTGTCATCCTGCCGAACCTCGCCGCTGGCTGCTCGATGGCGGACATGGCCGACGCCGATTCCGTGGAGGAGTGCTGGGAACAGCTCGAGGAGATTTTCGGCACCGAGCCCGACGCCGAGGGCCGCGTTCCGGTCATCCCCGTCACCTACATGAATTCCTCCGCGGCGCTGAAGGCCTTCTGCGGCCGGAACGGCGGCATCGTCTGCACCTCGTCCAACGCCAAGACGGTCCTCGAGTGGGCCTTCGAGCGCGGCCAGCGCGTCCTGTTCTTCCCGGACCAGCACCTCGGCCGGAACACGGCCAAGGCGCTGGGCGTCCCGCTCGAGCAGATGCCCATGTGGAACCCGCACAAGGAACTTGGCGGCAACGACGAACAGGCCCTGCTGGACTCCCGCGTCATCCTCTGGCACGGCTTCTGCTCGGTCCACAAGCGCTTCAGCGTGGCCCAGATCGAGAAGGCCCGCGCCGACTTCCCCGGCGTCAACGTCATCGTGCACCCCGAGTGCCCCATGGAAGTGGTGGATGCAGCCGACTCCGCCGGATCCACGGACTTCATCCAGAAGGCCATCGCGGCAGCCACCGAGCCCACGGTCTTCGCCATCGGCACCGAGATCAACATGGTGAACAGGCTGGCGGCGCAGTACCCGCAGCACACCATTTTCTGCCTGGACCCGGTCATCTGCCCGTGCAGCACCATGTACCGGATCCACCCCGGCTACCTGGCCTGGGTCCTCGAAGAGCTCATCGCCGGCCGCATTGTCAACCGAATCACCGTGGACGATGACGTGCAGCAGGACGCCAGGACAGCACTCGAGCGCATGCTCGCCGCCAAGCCCTAACAGGGAGCCCGCCATGACCATCCCCAGCGAAAACGGAACAGCCGGACGACGGCGGCTCGCCGTCGTCGGCAGCGGCATCGCCGGCCTCTACGCCGCACTGCTCGCGGCGGAGGCAGGCGCCGACGTGGTGCTGCTGACCAAGGGCGCGCTCGCGGACAGCAACACGTACTTCGCCCAAGGCGGCATTTCCGCCGTCCTGGACGAGCCGTCGCCCGGCGACACCGTTGCTGCCCACATCGCCGACACCCTGAAGGCTGGCGCCGGGCACTGCAACCCGGCGGCTGTCCGGGTGCTGTGCACCGAGGCGCGCCGGGACATCGCTGGGCTCGGACGCTTCGGCGTCCGCTTTGACCTGGACGACGACGGCGACCCCGCCCTGGGTCTCGAAGCAGCCCACTCCGCGCCGCGGATCCTGCACGCGGGCGGCGACGCCACCGGCGCCGGCATCGCCAATGCCCTGATCTGCGCCGTGCTGGCAGCTCAGGCTACGGGCAGGATCCGGCTGCTGGGCCACGCCAGCGTCACAGCCCTCCTGCAGCAGGGCCGGCGGGTCACGGGCGTCGAGTTCCTGCAGGACGACCGGCCTGGCAGCATCCAGGCCGACGCCGTGCTGCTGGCCACCGGCGGGGCAGGGCAGCTGTTCGCGCAGACCACCAACCCGTCCGTGGCCACCGCCGACGGCCTGGCCCTCGCCTGGCGCGCGGGTGCCGCGGTGGCGGACCTGGAGTTCTTCCAGTTCCACCCCACCTGCCTTGTCCGGCCGGGGAAATCAGCCCGCCGGGAGGGGGGAACAAAGTCCGACGGCGGACAGGAGCCGCTGCTGATCTCCGAGGCAGTGCGCGGCGAGGGTGCCATCCTCGTTGACGCCCGGGGCCACCGATTCCTGCACGGCTACCATCCGGACGGCGAACTCGCCCCGCGCGACGTCGTCTCCCGCAGCATCGCCCTGCACCTGGCCGCGCTCGGCGACCCCAACGGCCACGTCTACCTCGACGCCCGGGGGATCGAAGCCGCCAGGGGAGCAGGGTTCCTGGAGCGACGCTTCCCCACCATCACCCGCGGCACCCAGGAGGCCGGCATCGACTGGACCCGGGAACTCGTGCCCGTCGCGCCGGCCGCGCACTACTGGATGGGCGGCGTCTCCACCGACCTGCACGGCCGCACCAGCGTCCCGGGGCTCTTCGCAGCCGGCGAAGCCGCCTGCACCGGCGTCCAAGGTGCCAACAGGCTGGCGAGTAATTCGCTCCTTGAGGGGCTGGTCTTTGGGAGACGCGCTGTTGAGGCGTTTCTGGTTGAGCCGTCGCAGAACAGCACTACTCCGCGTCCCCACGATCTCCCTAACCTCGCAATCTCGGCCAGGGAACCCGGATCGTGTGGGCCCTCGGCCGCTAGCGGCCTCCCTTTGACGCACGCTTCCGGGGCACCGTTAGTCGACTCCAATCCAGACGACCGAAGCACTGCGCCCTACCCCGAGGGAAAAATGGGGGGTGCGTTTTCCCGGAGCGCGTTGCGGCGGTTGATGACTGCTCAGGCCGGCGTGCTGCGGAATGGGGGACTGCTGCGGGAGGCGGGGGCCGTGCTTGGTGAGTGGGCCGCCGTCGTCCGTCCTGAAGCGGTGCCGCAGTCAGCGGACCCGCGTACCCATGAGGACGCCAACCTGCTGCTGGCCGCGCAGCTGCTGGTGCACGCGGCGCATAAGCGGCAGGCTTCTCTCGGCGCGCATTACCGGGATGACAGCCGGCCGGCAGATCTTCCAGTCGGCTACCTAGACGAAGAATTCAGAATGAGCCCGAAAGCGAGCCTTGTCCATGACTAGCCTGACCCTCCCTGCAGCACCCGTCCGCGAAATCCTGGAACGGGCCTTTGCGGAGGACGCGCCCAGCGGCGACATCACCTCGCAGCTGCTGATCCCTGCCGAGGCCCGCGCCACCGCTGTGCTCAACGCCCGCGTCCCGGGAGTCTTCAGCGGGGGCAGCGTGTTCCGCGACGCGATGCTGATGGTGGACCCGGACACGCAGGTGGAGCTGCTCGTGGCCGACGGTGAAGCGTTCACGTCCGGAACAAAGCTCGCCCGGGTCACCGGCCGGGCGCGCAGCGTGCTGCTGGCCGAGCGGGTCGGGCTGAACCTGGCACAGCGGATGAGCGCGATCGCCACCAGGACGGCGGAATTCGTGGCGCTGGCCGCTGGCACCAAGGCCCGCATCACGGACACCCGCAAGACCACCCCCGGCCTGCGCGTCCTGGAACGGTACGCCGTCCGCTGCGGCGGCGGCGCCAACCACCGCTACAGCCTGTCCGACGCGGTGCTGGCCAAGGACAACCACCTGGCCGTCATGACCGGGGGAGACCCGGCAAAGCTGACCGCGCTGCTGTCCGACGCGAAGGCCCAGCTGGGACACACCACGCACTTCGAGGTGGAGGTGGACAGCGCCGAGCAGATCGAGCCCGTCCTGGCCGCCGGGGTGGATACCATCATGCTGGACAACTTGAGCCTCGAGGAACTCCGTGCCGGCGTCCGGCAGGTTGCCGGGCGGGCCGTGGTGGAGGCCAGCGGCAACGTCAACCTGCGCACAGTGGCGGACATCGCCGCCGCGGGCGTGGACGTCATCTCCGTCGGAGCCCTGACGCACAGCGTCACGGCCCTGGACCTCGGCCTGGACGTCGAACTGACAGTGGGGTGAACACACCATGATCTTCCTGGACGCAGCAGCCACGACACCCGTCCGCAGGGAGGTGCTGGAGGCCATGTGGCCCTACCTCACCGGCGAATTCGGGAACCCGTCAAGCCACCACTCGCTCGGTGACTCCGCCGCGCGGGCGCTCACGGATGCCCGCAGGACCGTGGCCGCCGTGCTGGGCTGCCGGCCGGGGGAGATCACCTTCACCTCGGGCGGCACGGAGGCGGACAACCTGGCCGTCAAGGGCATTGCGCTGGCCCGGCAGGCCGCCGACCCGGCGCTGAACCGGGTGGTGATCAGCGCCGTCGAGCATCCTGCCGTGGAGGAGTCCGCACGGTACCTGGAACGTTTCCACGGCTTCACCGTGGACGTGGTGCCGGTGGACGGAAACGGTACGGTCACCCCGGAGGCGCTCGCCGCGGTGCTGCGGGACGAAACCGCGCTGGTCAGCATCATGTACGCCAACAATGAGGTGGGGACCGTCCAGCCGGTGGCCGGGCTGGCGGCCCTGGCGAAGGAGCGGGGCATTCCCTTCCACACCGACGCCGTGCAGGCCGCCGGCTGGCTGCCGCTGGACGTGCGGGCGCTCGGGGTGGACGCGCTGAGCATCTCCGGGCACAAGCTCGGGGCGCCCAAGGGCAACGGCGTCCTGTTCGTCCGGGGCCGGACCCGCATGGAGCCGCTCGTGCACGGCGGCGGCCAGGAACGCGGCCGGCGCTCCGGCACAGAGAACGTTGCGGGGGCCGTGGCCCTGGCCACCGCGCTCGCCCTGGCGCACGCCGACCAGCCTGCGCTCGCGGCCCACGTCACGGGTCTCCGCGACCGGTTTGTCGCCGCGGTACGGGGCGGCGTTCCCGGTGCGCTGCTGACCGGCCACCCGTCCGAACGGCTGCCCTCCGTGGCGTCGTTCTGCTTCCCCGGCACCAGCGGGGAGTCCGTGCTCCTGGAACTCGAGCGCCAGGGGGTGGTCTGCTCCAGCGGCTCGGCCTGCGCGGCCGGAGCGGATGCGCCGTCACCGGTTCTGGTGGCTCTGGGCATCGAAGCGGAGGTGGCGCAGACCGCCGTGCGGTTCAGCTTTGACTCGTCGGTGACCGCCTCCGACCTGGACGCCGCCGCCGCGGCGGTGACGGCCGCCGTCGGAAGCGTCCGCAACCTGGGCGGCCTGCCGGTCAGCTAGCGGTGGTGACCGGGTTGGTGAGCTCCCCGATCCCGCCTACCCGGCAGGTGACGGTGTCGCCCGGCCGGATGCCGGCGCTCGCCGCCGGGAACCCCGTGAGCACCAGGTCGCCGGGGTGCAGGGTCATGAACGACGTCAGGTAGACGAGGATCTCGTCCACCTTCCAGCCGAGATCCGCGGTGCTTGCCGCCGGCAGTTCGGTGTTGTTGTGGACGACGCCGACGGGCAGGTCTGCGTGGTCCAGCCCGGTGACGATCCACGGCCCGGCCGGCGTGAACGTGTCCTGGCTCTTGGCGCTAAGCCACAGCTCATCGGATTTTTGCCGGTTGCGCGCGGTGACGTCATTGCCGATGGTGTAGCCAAGAACCGCGGTCCGTGCGTTCTCGAGAGTCAGGTTTTTCGCTGCCCGGCCGACGACGACCGCCAGCTCCGCCTCCGGCTCCACCAGGCCGATTCCGGCCGGAAGCTCGATCGCCTCGCCTGGCCCGATCACGCTGGTGGCCGCCTTGTGGAAGGCCTGGGCGGGAAGGTTCCGGCCCGCCTGCCCGGTGTTGTGGGCCATTCCCAGGACATTGGCCGGCACACTCGGCGCCAGGAAAGTGAAGCTAGCCTCGGAGACCTCAGACCCGGGCTCCCATCCCTTCCGGCCGGGGCTGCCGGCGTTGGCGCGCGAGCCCGGGAACGGGGACTCCACCACCGTCCAGGTCCGTCCCGCCGTGCTCGCGAAGTCCGCGGCGAGGTTGGCCACGAAGAACTGCTCGGGAAGCTCGTTTGGATTTGCGTCCCGGGCCACGGCGGACGACGGGGCTGGGGCGACGGGGCGGACACGTGCGATCCGCTGGGCAGGTGGGGTCATGCAGCCATAGTATGTGCCGGCCGGAACCGCCACGATCCGCAAGGCGTCAGTACAGCTCGCCGACCGGGATCTCCACGGCCAGCCGGTTGGCGGGGCCGGCAAGCGGGCAGGCCCAGGCCTCGTTGTAGGCGCACGACGGGTTGTAGGCAAAGTTGAAGTCCAGCACATACTGGACTTCCGGCCCCGAACCGCGGACGACGCCATGGAATGCGCCCTTGATGGTGTCCAGGAGGTAGCGGCCGGCGCCGTAGCTTCCGCCGGGCGTTCCGGCCGTGGCGTCACGGAACGGGACGAAGATCCCGCCGCCGTAGCCCTTCAGCTTCCATACGGCCAGCTGCCCCATCTCGGGAAGGTCGAACGTTCCCAGCCGGAGGAACCTGACCAGCCCGTCCGTCCCGGTCTCAACGTTCATCTCCTGCCCGGCGCCCTCCTTGGTCAAGGGGACATAGAAGCGGTAGATGGGATCGTAGTCCGCCGTCTTGAGACCGTAGAAGGACGCCTTGGCCTCGGCCGTCAGTGCCGACGCGGCGTGGGTGCCGAACATGCGGTCACGCTCCTGGCGCCAGTAGGCGTGGGCTTCCTCGGGGCTGTCCGCGGCGATCTTGCGCACTGTGTCGTAGAGGGCGAAGGTCCGCAGCCGCCAGTCGGCAATATCGAGGGCGGACATGTTCGCCAGTGTCTGCTCTGCTGCGTCCAGCTCATGTTCGGCCATGACCTCAGCCTAGTTGCTAATTCGCCGGCGAAACGCTGACCTGTGGCCCCGGGTTGGGCAGGGCGTCCCGGCTAGGCTGGAGCCATGACTGGGATCACGGCCTGCGGACGTACAGGCATCGCCGCCGTCGTGCTGTTGGCGGCGGGCCTGATGGCCGGCTGCAGCAGCGACGGCAAGGGCGGGCCCGCCTGGACGGCGGAGCCGGGCACCAGCCCGGCGAGCGGGGCGGCCTCCGGGACCGCCAGCCCCTCCGGCACCGCGTCGGAAGGTTCCTCAGCCTCACCCGGCGCCACGGCGGCGGCCTGGAAGGTCTTCACCGACCCTGCCAAGACAGTGAGCTTCGAGCTTCCGCAGGACTGGATTGCCCAGTCGGCGGATCCTGACAAGGGCACCCTTCCCGGTGCGGTGAAGATCGAGGTCAAGGACAAGGAAGGCACGTACCTGGCCACCCTGCAGACCGGCCTGCCCAACACCTCCGCAGCGAGCTGCGCCGCTTCCGCCCGCAAGCCCTACGTCGTCGTCAGCAGCGTTCCTGTGGAGCTGCCGCACAGCGGTGGGCAGGGGACCATCGACCCGCACGTGGTGTTCAGGGTGATCCAGGGCTACCGCTACTTTGGCTCCTATGGCATCACCAATCTGGTGGGCGGCGCCGATTCCAAGGCCTGCCAGCTGCAGAATGTGGTGCAGGGCCTGGCGGGCAAGGGGAACTATTCGTTCAGCGACGTGCGCTCGCTGAAGGCATTCGCGCCGGATGAAAAGGTGGCTCCTGCCAAAGCCTTCGACACCCTCGACCAGGCCGCCGGCTACGTCAACAAGGGCTCCGAATTCGCCAACGTCCAGCGGATGCTAATGTCTCTGAAGATCAAGAGCTAGTCCCGCCGCGCCTCCGGCACACCCAGCCCGCAGCCGCGACTGACTGGCGCCGCCGCCTCACACCCCGGAGACCCATGGAACGAACTGTTGCTGCCCGCCTGGTATTCAAGACCGTGGCCGACACCAAGGTGGCGATGGCCATCTCCGTGGCAAGGAACGCCGGTTACACGTCCTTTGTGGAGGACCTCAGCGTGACGGCGGACGGGGAGAAGGTTCCACTCACTGAGCTTTCGGACCACCACGGCGGCAGGTTCCACTACATGGAGTTTGCCGACCCCACAGAGGTAACGGTGGATTACTCGGCGACCGTCGGGGGCCGTGCCGAACCCGGGGAGGCCTCACTGATGGAGCTGATTCGCTATGTCCGGCCCAGCCGCTACGCGGAGTCTGACAGGCTGCTTCCCACCTCGTATGCGGAGTTCGGCGGACTCCAGGGCGAGGAACTCCTGCACGCCGTGCGCAACTGGGTTTTCAACGAACTGCGCTACGTCAGCGGTTCGTCCCGCGGAACGGACGGGGCCGTGGAAACCCTGCTGAACCGGCGGGGCGTGTGCCGGGACTATGCGCACCTGGCCATCTCGTTGCTGCGCGCCAAGAACGTGCCTGCGCGGCTGGCGGCCGTGTATGCGCCGGGCCTTTCCCCGATGGACTTCCATGCCGTGGCCGAGGCCCATGTCAACGGCGCCTGGCACGTCATCGACCCCACGGGCCTGGCGCCCAGGGACTCCATGCTGCGCATCACCGCCGGGCGCGACTCCTCGGACACCGCCTTCCTGTCCACAGTGGGCGGCAGTCTGTCCCTTCGGGAGATCCGTGTTTCCGCCACGGTGGACGGCAAACTGCCGGCGGAGGATCCGGACAAACTGGCCGTTCTCCGCTGACGTCAGCTTTGCAGCGTAAGCGGCCTCCCGCCGTCGGCCGTCCGACGGCGGCCCTGTCACCTGCCACCGACGGTGTCACCTGCCGTCCCGCTAACGGGTCGGCAGGTGACTAACGCAACGGCAGCGACGCACGCAGCTTCTCGGTGAGGCGCAGGAGTTCCCGCTGCTCCGCCGCAGTCAGTGCCGGGGCAACAAGCTCGGCGATGTCCCGCACGTGCTCCCGGCCGATTTCCTTCTGCAGCGCGGCGCCCTCCTCCGTGAGTTTGAGCAGCACGCCCCGGCCGTCGTCCGGGGCGGGCGTGCGTTCCACGAGGCCGCGTTTCTCCAGGCGGTCCACCAGCCTGCTCAGGCTGGACTGGCTCAGAAGCACGTTGTCGTTCAGCTCGTTCAGCCGCAGCCAGCCGGACGGGCACCGCGACAGGGTGAACAGCACGTCGTACTCGTTCACCGTCAGGTTCCGGAAGGCGGGGCCGGACTGCAGCCGGCGCATCACGGCCACCTGTGCCCGGAACAGCGACTCCCAGGTTTCGGCGGCCAGCCGGACTGAGGACATCGACGGCCCGGACGTGGCCGGGGCGTGCCGGGGTGTCATCGCGACTCCGTCGGGGAGGCAGCGGCAGCGCCCTCACCTGCGGTGCCCTCGACGGCGACGCCTTCACCTGCGATCCGGGCGGCAACGCGTCCGGCGTGCGTGGGCGGAGCCGGGATGTGGGCGGGCGTGCGGTCGGCGTACTCCTTGCGCAGAACCGGCAGGACTTCCTCGCCGAACAGGTCCAGCTGCTCCAGGACGGTCTTCAGCGGCAGGCCGGCGTGGTCGATCAGGAACAGCTGGCGCTGGTAGTCGCCGAAGAACTCGCGGAACGTGAGGGTCTTTTCGATGACCTCCTGCGGGCTGCCGACGGTGAGCGGCGTCTGGGACGTGAAGTCCTCCAGTGACGGGCCGTGGCCGTAGACGGGCGCGTTGTCGAAGTACGGCCGGAATTCCCGGACGGCGTCCTGGGAGTTTTTCCGCATGAAGAACTGTCCGCCCAGCCCTACGATCGCCTGGTCCGCCTTGCCGTGGCCGTAGTGCTCGTAGCGTTCGCGGTAGAGTCCGATCAGCTGCTGGTAGTGCTCCTTGGGCCAGAAGATGTTGTTCGCGAAGAACCCGTCACCGTAGTAGGCCGCGACCTCCGCGATCTGCGGTGTCCGGATGGAGCCGTGCCAGACAAACGGGGCCACGCCATCGAGCGGGCGCGGGGTGGAGGTGAAGTTCTGCAGCGGTGTGCGGAACTTGCCGGACCAGTTGACGGTGTCCTCATCCCAGAGCTTGCGCAGCAGGCTGTAGTTCTCGATGGCCAGTTCGATCCCGTCCTGGATGTTCTTGCCGAACCAGGGGTAGACCGGGGCCGTGTTGCCGCGGCCCAGCACCAGGTCCACGCGGCCGTCGGAGAGGTGCTGCAGCATGGCGAAGTCCTCGGCGATCTTGACCGGATCGTTCGTGGTGATCAGCGTGGTGGCCGTGGACAGCGTGATGCGCTCGGTCTGCGCGGCGATGTACGCGAGCGTGGTGGTGGGGGAGGAGGAGAAGAACGGCCGGTTGTGGTGCTCGCCGATGGCGTAGACGTCCATGCCGATTTCTTCGACCTTCTTGGCGATCGCCACGGATGCCTTGATGCGCTCGTGCTCGGTGGGGGTCCGGCCCGTGGTGGGGTCCTGGGTGATGTCGCTGACGCTGAATACGCCGATCTGCATGATGAGCCTTCCGTTCGCCGAGGTTGTTCGGGCCTGCTTAACCAGTGTACCCGATTTACATGCATTTGCATGTACTGCCCTCAACGTCCCCGGCGCCAGGATATTCCCGCCCCTCCCAACTGAGCACGCCCCGGCGCCGGGCGACGGTAACCGCGTCCGGACGGGAAGTGTGGATGCGACCCAGGTAGCAGCAGAGGGCGTTCCCAGCCCTGGAAACGCCCTCTGCTGATACTTAGTCGGGTAGGGAGGGGCCGGTTGCGGGATTATTCCGCGGAGCCGGTGGCAGCGCGGCGGCCGCTGAGCTTGGGCACTATGCCGGTGGTCCAGTCGGCGAATTCGGCATCGACGTCGTCATCGGCGGGGGAGAAGCCGGGCCGCTGCTTGAGCTGGCGCATAAGCTCCTTCTTCTCCTTCCGCCCCTCTACCAGCCGGTACAGCACGGGGACGAGCACCAGCGTCAGCGCCGTGGAGGAGACCAGCCCGCCGATCACGACGATGGCCAGCGGCTGGGAAATGAACCCGCCGCCGCCCGTCATGCCGAGCGCCATGGGGGTCAGCGCGAAGACTGTGGCCAGCGCCGTCATGAGGATGGGGCGGAGCCGCTGCCGGGCGCCGTGGGTGATGGCGTCGGCGACGCTCATGCCCGGCTTGGCGCCGCGTGGCTTCCGGTACTGGTTGATCAGGTCGATCAGCACAATGGCGTTGGTCACCACGATGCCCACCAGCATCAGCATGCCGATGAGCGACGGCAGCCCCAGCGGAACCCGCGTGACCAGGAGCAACGCAACGGCTCCGGTGGCGGCGAACGGCACGGAAACGAGGAGGATCAGCGGCTGCACGAGGGATTTGAAAGTCGCCACCATGATCACGTAGACGATGGCGATGGCGGCCAGGAGCGCGAGGCCGAGCTGCCGGAACGATTCCGCCTGCTGCGTGGTGGCGCCGCCGATCTCCGCGGTCACTCCGGCGGGCAGCTCCACGCCCTTGAGGCGCTGCTGCACCTCGGCGCTGACAGCGCCCAGGTTGGATCCCGACGGCGTGATGGACACCTGGGCGGTCCGCTGGCCGTTGCTGGAGGTGATGGAAACGGGGACGTCCACCTGCTCGACGGCGGCAATCCGGCTGAGCGGGACGGCGCCGGAGGATGTGGGGAGCGGGATGTCACGGACGGCGGCGATGCTGGTGAAGCGTTTGCCTTCGCCGATCTGGACGGGGAAGTCGTCCGTGTCGATGCGGACGGTGCCGGCGGGGACAGGGCTGATGGTCGACGCCAGGACGCCCGCCACCTGCTCTTCGGTCAGGCCCGCGGCAACCGCCTTGGCCCGGTCAACCTTCACCTGCACCACGGGCTGGCTGGCAGCCAGGTTGGTGGTCACCTCGCTGCTTCCGGGTACGCCGGCCATGGCCTTGACCATGGCATCGCTGGCCTTTTTCAGGCCTTCGGAGGTAGCCGCCTTCAGGGTGATGTCCACTGTGGAGGACGTGCCGAAGCCGCCCTGCTGTGAACCGACGGAGATCTTCCCGGCGGCGCCTGCCGCGGCCAGCTCGCTGCGGACGGTGTCCTGCAGCTTGCCCTGGTTCGCTTTGTCGTCGGTGACCACCGTGAACGAGGAATTGGAGGCGCCCGAGGACGTCAGCGCGGTGAAGCCCGCCTGCGCATTGCCGGAGGTCACCTGAACATCCTTGATCCCGTCGATGCCCAGGAGCACGTCCTCGACCTTCCGGGCCGCGGCGCTGGTGTCGTCCAGGCTCGTACCGGCGGGAAGTTCCTGCTTGACCGTCATGCTGTTCTCGCCTGAACGCCCCAGCAGGTCGGTGGCGAGCAGCGGCGTCATGGCAGCGGTCCCGCCGAGGACCAGGACCGCGGCGATCAGGGTGAGCACCGGGTGCTTCTGGGTCTTGTTCAGGACCGGGAGGTAGCCGCGCTGCAGGATGCTGCGCTGCTCGGCCTCGTGCGCCTGCGCCTGGACTTCCAGGGCGGACTGCGGGGCGTCGTCCGCGCCTTCATTGGCGGGGCTCTTCAGGAACCAGTACGCGAGCACGGGAACAATGGTCAGGGACACCAGCAGTGAGGAGAGCAGCGCAATGGTGACCGTCAGCGCGAACGGACGGAACAGCTCACCAGCGAGGTCGCCCACAAAGGCGATGGGGAGGAAGACTGCCACGGTGGTCAGCGTCGAGGCCGTGATGGCGCCGGCCACCTCACGGATGGAGGTGAGGATCGCCGTGAGCTTGGCTTCGCCGTAGCTCAGGTGCCGCTTGATGTTCTCGATCACCACGATTGAGTCGTCCACCACCCGGCCGATGGCGATGGTCAGCGCCCCGAGCGTGAGGATGTTCAGCGAATACCCAGTGCCGGAGAGGCCGATGAAGGTGATCAGCAGCGACAGTGGAATGGAGACGGCGGTGACCAGGGTGGAGCGGACGGACATGAGGAAGAGAAGGATGACTGCCACCGCGAAACCGAGGCCCAGCAGCCCCTCCGTGGTGAGGTCCTTGATGGACTTCTCGATGAAGGGTGCCTGGTCGAAGACGGGGGTGAATTTGGCGTTCGAGCCAAGCTCCGCCTCGAGCTGCGGCAGCAAATCCTTCACCGCATGTGAGATCGCGACCGTGTCGCCCTCGGGCTTCTTCGTCACGGAAATGGCCAGCGTTTCGAGGCCGTTCGTCCGGGTGATGGAGGTGCGCGCGTCGTCCCTGATGCTGACATCGGCCACGGAACCGATGGTGGTGCCCGCGCTGGCCCCGCTGAGCGGCAGGGCCTTCACCGCGGCGACCGAGTCGACCGGGCTGCCGATCTGCAGGGAGAGGCTCTGGCCCTTCTCCTCGATGGTGCCCGCCGGAACGAGGTCGCCGTTGTTGGTCAGGGCGTTCCGGACGGACTGGATGCTGGCGCCGCCGGCAGCCATCTTGGCCGCGTTCGGCTGGATGAGGATGTGCCGGGTGGCGCCGCCCGTCACGTCGGCGCCGCGGACGCCGTCGAGCTTTTGCAGTCTCGGCACCGACAGCCTTTGGAGGTCCGTGTTCAACTCGCTCAGCGGCTTGTCGGAGGAGACGGCGAGGAAGACAATCGGGAAGTCGCTGATGCTGCCGGCGATGGCCTGGGGCTGGACGTCGTCCGGCAGTGCGCGCTTGGCGTTGGAAATGGCTCGATCGATCTGGTTCCGGGCCCTGTCCAGGTTGGAGCCGTAGGTGAACACCAGGCTGATCTGCGAGACGCCGTTGCGGGAGGTGGACGACGTCGACTCCAGGCCCTCGACGCCGTTCAGCGCCGTCTCGAGCGGCCGGCTGACCTGCTTGTCCACGACCTCCGGCGACGCGCCGGGCATCGACGTGATCACCGTGATCCGCGGGAACTCAATCGAGGGAATGAGTTCCTGCTTCAGCGAAGACATGGTGATCACGCCGAACACCGAGGCGAAGATGGTGATCAGCGCGATGAGCGCGCGGTTCCCGAGGGATAGGTGGGCCAGCCGGAACATCGCATGATCTCCTGGGTCGACGGACTGTTTGCTTCGGTGGAGCCTGCCGCAACCCGCGCCGGGTCAGCCCCGGACGGTCAGCGCTGGACGGTCACCGCTGGACTGCCGGCGATGTTTCCAGCTGAAGGCTTTTGGCGGTGGCCTTCTCGAGCTCCGCCGCCAGCTCCGGGTTTTCGTTGAGCTTGACGCCGTAGCCCGGCATCATTTCCTTGAGCTTGGACTGCCAGCCCTTGAAGTTCTTGGGGAAGGACTTCTGCAGGAGTTCGATCATGATGGGCACGGCCGTGGAGGCACCAGGCGAAGCGCCGAGGAGGGCTCCGATGGAACCGTCGCGGGCTGCAATCACCTCGGTGCCGAACTGCAGCACACCGCCCTTCTTCGGATCCTTCTTGATGATCTGCACACGCTGGCCGGCGGTGATCAGTTCCCAGTCGCCGTCCTTGGCCTCGGGGTAGTACTCGCGCAGCGCCTCCACCTTGTCGCCGTGGCGCTTGGCCACTTCTTTGACCAGGTAGGCGGTCAGGTCCATGTTGTCCTTGGCCACGGCCAGCATCGGGATGATGTTGCTCGGCCGGATGGACAGCGGAAGATCGAGGTAGCTGCCGTTCTTCAGGAAGTTCGTGGAGAAGCCGGCGTACGGGCCGAACAGCAGGGAGCGCTTGCCGTTGACGTAGCGGGTGTCCAGATGCGGCACGGACATCGGCGGCGCGCCGACGGAAGCCTGGCCGTAGACCTTGGCGTTGTGCTGGGACGCGAGGGACGGGTCCGTGCAGCGGAAGAACTGGCCGGACACGGGGAAACCGCCGAATCCCTTGCTTTCCGGGATGCCCGAAGCCTGCAGCAGGTGCAGTGCGCCGCCGCCGGCGCCGACGAAGACGAACTTGGCGCGGATGCTGCCGCGCTCACCGGAAGCCGGGTGCTTGAGCGAAAGGTCCCAGCCGCCGTCGGACGCCCTGCGGACATCGGTGACGTCGTGGCCGTAGTTGATTTCGACGCCGTTGTTGGCCAGGTAGCCGGTGAGCTCCCGGGTCAGGGCTCCGAAATCGACGTCGGTGCCCTCTGCCGCGCGGGTGGCGGCGACACGCTGCTTCGTGTCGCGGCCCTTGACGATCAGCGGCGCCCACTTGGCAATCTGCGCGGAGTCCTCGGAGTACTCCATGCTCCGGAACAGGGTGTGCTCCTTGAGCGCGTTGTACCGGGTCTTGAGGAAGTTCGAGTTGTCCTCGCCGATGACGAAACTCATGTGCGGAACGGTGTTGATGAAACCCTTGGGGGAGCCGATCAGCGAGTTGTCCACCAGGTGGGACCAGAACTGGCGGGACAGCTGGTACTGCTCGTTGATGTGCAGTGCCTTGGCGGGGTTGACCGAGCCGTCTTTGGCTGCGGGGGAGTAATTAAGCTCACACAGCGCGGCGTGTCCGGTGCCGGCGTTGTTCCACGGCCCCGAGCTTTCCAGGCCGGCCTCGTCGAGCCGCTCGAACAGGGAAATGGTCCAGTTGGGTTCGAGCTGCTTGATGAACGCACCCAGTGTGGCGCTCATGATGCCGCCGCCAATAAGAACGACGTCGGCATGTTGGGTCTTGGAAATGAAGGTCACAATCAGTCTCCGATAGGCGGCTCTGGCTGTCACAGAATATCCCTGCACTGCCCACTAACTGAAATTGCGCCCCGGCGTCAAGACCTCAGCTGGACCTTGGTGAAAACTTCATTTAATACCGGCGAGGCGGGATAGCTGACGACCCGGTCGGACAGGGCCAGTGCCGAGATCGGGAAAGCGATGGGAACTGCGGGCAGGGACTCCGCGATCTGGGCGTTGATGGTCTGGTACTGTGCCGTGCGTTCCTGGCCGTCCGGGAGTCCGCGCGCGCGGTCGATCTTGGCGAAGACCTGCGGGTCCTGGTACCCGAACTCACCGTTCTTCTCGCCGAAGAGCGGCGCGAGGAAGTTGTCCGCGTCGGAATAGGAGCCGTTCCAGCCGAGCAGGTGCAGGGCATGGTCGCCGGGGTTCTTCACCTTCTGCAGGTAGCCGTCCGTCCAGTCGACGGGAACGGGCTGGATGTTCAGGCCCACCGCCGTGAGCTGGCGGCTGATTTCCGCATAGACCTTCTCCGGAGTGGGCAGGTAAGGCCGCGTGACGTTCATGGGGTAGTAGAACTTCAGTGCCTGACCCTTGTACCCGGCGTCGGCCAGGAGTTCCTTCGCCTTGGCGGGATTGTGCCCCAGCGCCGGAGCGTTGTTGTTGAACCCGCTCAGCTTCGGCGGAACGAACTGCGAGGCCTGCGCCGTGTTGTCGATGAAGAAGCGCCTGATCAGCGTGTCCTTGTCGATGGCCAGCTCGATGGCCTGCCGGATTTTGAGGTCCTTCAGGACCGGAATCTCCTGGTTCATGCCGAGGTACATCACGGAGAACGGATCCCGCTGGATGATCTGCTTGCCGCGTTTGACCAGCTGGTCGAAGTTCCCGACCGTCACGGCGTCATAGCCGTCGATCCTGCCGTCCAGCAGTGCCTGCAGCCGCGTCTGCGGGTGGTCGTAGGTGACGAACTTGAGGGTGGCAATCTGTCCCCGGGCGCCCCAGTACCCCTTGTTGGTCACGAGGGTGACGCCCGCGCTGTCCCAAGAGGAGAAGCGGAAGGGGCCGGTGCCCACGGGATGCGTGGCGTAGCCGGAAAGTGCCTGGCTGCCGCGCCGCAGGCTGAGCTGGTCAGCCTTCCCGGCGGCAAGTGCCTTGGGGGAGGAGATGGCAAACGCGGGAAGCGTCAGGGCCTGGAGGAAACCGGTGAAACGCTCCGTGAGTCTGATCCGCACCCGCAGCGCCGACAGGGCCGTGCAGGATTTGAAGACGGACAGCTCCGCATGGTCGGAGTGCTCCTTGAAGACCCCCTTGAAGGTGGTTCCCGGAGCCTGCTTCCGGAGCGCCTCTGAAAACTTGAACCAGCGCTCGAAGTTCGTGCAGACGGCCTCAGCGTTGAAAGCCGAGCCGTCGTGGAACTTGATGCCCGGGCGAAGGGTGAAGGTGTAGGACATGCCGTCCGACGATTCCGTCCACTCCGTGGCCAGCAGCGGGGTGGGCTCGCCCGTTGTCTGGTCGACGCCCACCAGTCCTTCCAGGATCTGCCGGGTGACCCGCTGCGATTCGACGTCGTTGGCCAGGGCGGGGTCCAGGCCCAGGGGCTGCGAGGCTGTGCCGAAGGTGAAGGTCTCGGAAGGCGCAGCGGCGGCTGTTGTGGTGCTCGCCGCGGCGGACGACGGCGTGGGCTGGGCTTCGCTCGTGCAGGACGTGAGGGACAGGCCCAGAAGGACGGCGCCGGTCTTGAGGGCCGTACGGCGCGGGATACTGCTGCTGGGCACTCGATTACCACCTCTGGACTGCTGGGGTGCGCGTGGGCGGCTGCTTGCCCGCCACCCAGTGTAATTGACGGACCGCACGCGCTTGGCTTATGCGTGAGCCAGGACACGCCGGGGCGGCCGACGGCACAGGAAAAGGCCGCGGTCCGCACCGTCGGGGTGCGGATCGCGGCCTCTGTCCAGGGCCGGGGCCCGGAACGGGCCCAGCGATTACTTGGGCATCAGCACCGAATCCACGAGGTAAACGGTGGCGTTGGCCGTCTGGACGCCGCCGCAGATCACGTTGGCGCCGTCCACCTTGAGGGCATCCTTGGTGCCGGTCACGGTGACCGACCCGCCCTCCACGGTCTTGTGCGTGCCCACGATCTTGTCCGGGGTGATCTGGCCCGGAACCACGTGGTAGGTGAGGATCTTGCTCAGCAGGGCATCATCCTTCTTGAGGGTCCCGATCGTTGCTGGGTCGACCTTGGCGAAGGCATCGTCAACCGGTGCGAACACCGTGAATTCGCTGCCGTTGAGCGTGTCCACGAGATTGACCTTCGGGTTCAGCTTGCCGGAGACCGCGGCGGTGAGGGTCTTCAGCAGCGGGTTGTTCGAGGCTGCGACGGCCACGGGGTCCAGTGCCATGCCCGCGACGGAACCCTTGCCGCTGGGAACCTGCTTGGCGTAGCCGGCACAGCCGGGCCCGGCGAGGTTGGCGGCCGGATCCATAGCTGCCGTCGAGGTTTCTGACGGTGACGGCGCCATGCTGGAGGCGGAGGGCGCCATGCTGGACGGTTCCGCGGCGGCCGACGAGCTGCTGGACGTGCCGGCAGAGCCGCCGCAGGCGGTGAGGCTCAGCAGAGCGGCTGCTGCAATGCCTGCGACGGTGAAGGTTGAGCGCTTGAAAGACTGCATTTCGATTCTCCTTGGTTGTGCCGACGAACAGGACCGAAGGGAGTGTGGCTTCCTCCGGCGATCCTTTTCCGACTGTGGGTCACCGGCCTGAAGTTCCAGGCTGTTGGGCGGTGTCTCACTGGGTATTCGCCTGGTCGGCAGCAATGGATGGGTGAACCGGGAATAATTTTCTGGCGGGGCGTAAAACGGCGCGTTAAACAGAAAAAATCCCGGGCCGTAGCCCGGGATTTCACCGTCGATAACTGCAGTGCGCAAGGGGGGACTTGAACCCCCACGCCCGAAGGCACAGGAACCTAAATCCTGCGTGTCTGCCAATTTCACCACTCGCGCCTGGCTCCGCTGGTGCGCCCCTGCGTGCTGTCAGCAGCAGGAAAAACGTACGACGGCGGATGCCAGCCTCAATTGTACCGTCACCTGTGCGGTCCTTGCGGCAGGCGCGGAGAGGTTGTCAGGCGCAGGGTTATCCAACCTCTTCAAGCTTGAGGTCCTTACGCAGCTTGGCGACGTGCCCGGTGGCCCGCACGTTGTACTGCGCCACGGTGACCTTGCCGTCCGGATCCACCACGACGGTGGAACGGATGAGGCCCTCGTAGGTCCGGCCGTAGTTCTTCTTCTCGCCCCACGCGGCGTACGCCTCGGCAACTGCATGGTCTTCATCCGACAGGAGGGGGAAGGTGAGCCCCTCGGCGTCGGCGAAACTGGCCAGCTTGCCCACCGGGTCAGGGGAGATTCCCAGCACCTCGTAACCGGCGGCCTGCAGGGATGCCAGGCTGTCCCGGAAGTCGCAGGCCTGTTTGGTGCACCCGGGCGTTGCCGCGGCCGGATAGAAATACACAATGGTGTTCCGGCCGCGGTAATCGCTGAGGCTGACGTCCGCTCCCGTTGCGTCCTTCAGCGTGAAGCCAGGGGCGGTGTCGCCCGGCGTAAGTTTTTCAGCCAACGTTGTCTCCTTGTTTTGGTGCAGGACATTTCAGCTTAGTAAGGCTTCGTGTCGGGTACTAATCAGGCTTAGTTATACTTGGTGGTATGCCTGATATGGATCGCTGGCCCACAGGGCGCCTTTTGTCTACGGCGGCCCGCCTTGTTGAGCACTCATGGAACGAGAAGCTGGGCGCCATCGGCCTGACCCACGCTGGCGTTATTGCCATCGAGGTGCTCTACAACAGCGGCCCCATGACACAGGCGCAGCTCGCCCAGCTCGTCCGGGTGCAGGCCCAGACCATGGGCAAGACGCTGAGCCGGCTCGAATCGCACGGCCACATCGTGCGCCAGCGCAGCACTTCGGACCGGCGCAGCCACGTCGTGTCGCTCACCGAGCGCGGCACCGAAGCCGTTATGGCCGCGGCGGACATGGAACGCTCCGTCCTTGCCGCGGCGTCCATTGACCCGGATCTGCTCCGCCAGGAACTTCAGGCCGTGGTCCGGGAGCTGGCCAAGCGTTTCGCGTCACCGGAGACCAATGCCATCGTTGCCGGTGCCGAATCCGGACTGACTGTCGAGGCAAATTCCTAGCTCTTCCCGTAACCGCTGGTCAACCGCCGGCCCGGGGAGCAGCAGTTGTCCTGCGCGCCACCAGGTGCGGGGTGCGCACAACATGCCCGGCTGGTTCGGTTCCTTCTATCCGCGCCACGGCGCGGTCCACTGCCGCGGCGGCAAGCAACGGGGCGTCCTGGCTGATAGAGGACAGCTGGACATAGCTGAGCCGCGCAAACTGGCTGTCGTCGTAGCCCAGCACTGACACATCTGCCGGGACCTGTTGTCCCTGCGCCCGAAGGCTCTCAATAACGCCGAGGGCCGACCTGTCGTTGAAGGCGATGACCGCGGTTGGCATATCTTCGCGAAGCGAATTGCCGGCGGTCATCCCATCCTCCTCCATCGCGCCGCCCGCAATAATGACCGGCTCCAGGCCGCGGCGTTCCATCTCTGTCCGGAAGGCAGACCGGCGCGGTCCGGCGGAGACGGCGGAACCGCCGTCGATATGGACGATCCTCCGGTGCCCCAGGGACACGAGGTGCTCCACCGCCATCCGGATGCCCTCGTAGTCATCACTGCTCACGGAGTCGGTGAGTTCCCCGACGTCGTTCCGGAGCAGGCTCACCACCGGCACCTGGCCGGCATACCGCGCCAGTTCGTCACTGCCGAGCGTGGGTGAGATCAGGATCAGCGCCTCGGACCCGAAATCCAGGAGCGCCTCTATGGTCCGGGCCTCGGGCCTGCCGCTGGTGACGCCGCCCAGTGCGAGTTCATATCCCTTGGCGCTGGCCTCGGCGTATGCGGCATCCACAATTTCGGCGTGGAACGCGTGGGCCGTGGAGAAGCTGAGGCCGAGGAGCTTGGTCCGCGCGCTGCGCAGCAGCCGGGCGCGGCTGTCGGGCCGGTAACCAAGCCGGCTCGCGGCGTCGAGAACTTTCTGCCTCGTGGCCTCGGCCGCGCCGGGGGCGCCGCGCATCACGATGGACACCAGGGCCCGTGATACGCCGGCTGCTTCGGCGACGTCCATCAGGGTGGGGCGGCGTTGCTGTTCAGTCATGTGCCTCCTTGCTGCCAGCAGTCTATAGAACGATCTAGACAGATTGCCAAAAGCTGTGCCACCATCAGTTCACTAGAACGATCTAGAATCCCGGAAAGAGGATTGAAACATGACCTATGTCCAGCAACCGGCCGGTGACAGCCACCCCGTCCGCCTCGGTCTGATTGGCGCCGGCTGGATCGGCGCCTTCCATGCCGAGTCCGTGGCGCACCGGATCCCCAATGCGCGGCTGGATGCCATCGCTGACCCCGTGCTTTCCGCCGCCGAGACTCTGGCCGGCAAGCTCGGCGCTGCAAGAATCAGCGCAGATCCGGCGGACGTGATTAACGACCCCGGCATTGACGCGGTCCTGGTGGCGTCACCGGCAAGGTTCCATTCGGCTCTTATCGGGGCCGCCGCCCGGGCCGGGAAGGATGTGTTCTGCGAAAAGCCGGGCGGCCGCACGGTCGAAGAACTGGATGAGGCGCTGGCCGCTGCAGACGCCGCCGGGGTCAACGTCCAGTTTGGATTCAACCGGCGCTTCGCGGCTGACTTTGCAGCTGCCAGGAAGCTGATCGACGACGGCGCGGTCGGCACCCCGCAGCTGCTGCGGTCCCTCACCCGTGACCCGGGCACCGCCGCCGGCATAGCCTTTCCGGAGCGGATTGCACCCGGAACGATCTTCCTGGAAACGCTGATCCATGATTTCGACACGCTGAACTGGCTGAACCCGGGCGCGGTTCCGGTGAAGGTGCATGCAGTGGCTGACGCCCTGGTTGCCCCGGAAGCAAAAGCCGGAGGCCTGCTGGATACGGCGGTGGTCACCGTGACCTACAGCAACGGCGCCATCGCCGTGGCCGAGGCCAACTTCAACGCCCTGTATGGCTACGACGTGCGGGGTGAAGTCTTCGGATCGGCCGGCATGGTCTCCGCCGGCGGGCCGCAGGCATCCAGTGCCGTGAGCTACACGGCCGCAGGTATTGCCTCGGACACCGTCCGCCTGAACATTGACCTCTTCCATGACGCCTATACCGCCGAACTCGCCCGGTTCGTCGAGGGTGTGGCTGCGCGCCGCACCGGACGCACGCCGGGTGGAGCAGCTGCTCCCGGAGGCACCGATGCCCGCAATGCGCTCGCCGTGGCCTTGGCGGCGATCCGCTCGCACGAGACCGGCCTTCCGGTGGACGTCTCCGCTGTGGCGCAGCTGCAGGCGGCCGAGCCCGAGCTGCAGCTCACGGGACCGCATGTCGCCGCGTTGGGCACATGAGCGTCCGGCTGGCAGCATGCGCGGAGATGATCTACGGCGAGTTGCCCCTCATTGAGCGGGTGCGGCGGATTCATGAGCAGGGGTTCGAGGTGGAACTCTGGGACACGCGGGACCGGGACATTTCAGCCCTGGCCGCAACGGGTGCCCGCTTTTCCTCCATGAGCGGCTACTTCGGCGGCAGCCTCATCGACCCGGACAGCGCGGACCGCGTTGTCGAATCGGCGGAGAAGCTCATCCCGACGGCGCTCGAACTGGGCGTCGAGCGGATGGTTGTTCATCCGGCGGAACTTGGCGATGGTGGGGTCGCGGTGCGGCCAATCCACCGCTCCACCGGACAAATGTGGCTGACCGGCCTCCGCACCCTTGAGCGGCTGGGCCGGCTCGGTGAACAGCACGGCGTGGTCTTTGCGCTGGAAAACCTCAATACGGTCCTGGACCACCCGGGCATACCGCTGGCCCGGGCCAAGGACACCATGGCTCTGGTGTCCGCAGCCGGTCACCCGCACATAAGGATGATGCTGGATCTCTACCATGCCCAGATTGGCGAAGGAAACCTGATTGAACTTGTCCGCGGTGCTCTGCCGTGGATCGGGGAAATCCAGGTGGCTGACGTGCCGGGCCGGTTCGAGCCCGGCACGGGGGAGGTCAACTACAGCGCCGTCGCCAAGGCACTCGTCGACGCCGGATATGCCGGCGTCATAGGGCTTGAGGCGGGGGCTTCGGGCGGAGCCGGACTTGCTGCGGGGGACGAAGCCCTCTCCGCGTTCCGGCACGCCTTCGCGCCGGCAGCCCGCGGAGAAAACTAATATCGTCCTAATGTTAGGACAAACGTTGACAAGAGTGATCCGAGTCACCATGATCGGAGTATCAGCACTCCCGGCCACTGTGGTGTGGCACGGCGGGAACCCGGATCAAAGGAGATTTTCGGTGAAGAAATTTTCATGGCGGAGGGTGGCACTGGTTGCCGCCGTCGTGCCGATGATGGCTCTGAGCGCCTGTTCGTCCAGCGGCGGCAGGGCTCCGGAGAACGCGAATGCCGGAGCCGGCGGCCAGGCTGCGTCGACGCCGCGGATCAAGGTCGCGCTCATCACGCACGCCGCTCCCGGAGACACCTTCTGGGACATTGTGCGCAAGGGTGCTGAGGAGGCCGCAGCCAAGGATAACGTCGAGCTGCTGTACACCTCGGACCCCGAGGGAGGCCGCCAGGCCCAGCTGATCCAGCAGGCCGTGGACCAGAAGGTGGACGGCATTGCGGTCACCCTGGCCAAACCGGACGCCCTCAAGGATGCCCTGAAGAAGGCCACGGACGCCGGCATTCCGGTAGTGAGCCTCAACGCCGGTGAATCCGTTTTTGCCCAGCTGGGAGCGTTCACGCACTTCGGTTCGAACGAGAAGCTCGCCGGCGAAGCTGTGGGCGACAAACTGAACTCCCTCGGACTCAAGCATGCGGTCTGCGTCATCCAGGAGCAGGGGCACGTTGGCCTCGAAGCCCGCTGTGCCGGCGTGAAGTCCAAGGTTCCGGCCACGGAGATCCTGTACGTCCAGGGCACGGATATGACCCAGGTGTCCTCCACCGTGACAGCCAAACTGCAGGCCACGCCTGACGCCGACGTCATCATCGGGCTGGGTGCGCCCTACACGCTGACCATCCTCAAGGCTGTGACCGCGGCCGGCAGCAAAGCCAAGGTGGCCTCCTTCGATATGAACGCCGAGCTCGCCCAGAAGATCGCCGACGGCGCCGTGGAATTCACCGTGGACCAGCAGCCCTGGCTGCAGGGCTACAGCTCTGTGGACGCGCTGTGGCAGGCCAAGCGCGGCGGCTTCAAGATCGGTGGCGGTCAGCCCGTCCTGACCGGCCCCACCATCGTGGACAAGGCCGGCGCAGCCAAGGCACTCACCTTTGCCCAGCAGGGTATCCGCTAGCAGTCCGCCAGCCCGGTCCGGCGGAAACGCCGGACCGGGCAGCAAGGAGCATTCCAATGACCATCACCCAGACCATTACCAAACCGGCGGTGACCGACGAGCGTGTCGGCAGGCGCAATCCTTTGCAGAAGTTGTTGGGCCGTCCCGAGGTGGGCGCCCTTGTCGGTGCGATTGTTTTGTTTGTGTTTTTCGCGTCGGTGTCCCAGACCTTTACCCAGCCGAACGCGTTCGCGACCGTGCTGTATGGCTCTTCGACGATCGGCATCATGGCGGTGGGGGTGTCGCTGCTGATGATCGGTGGTGAGTTTGACCTCTCCACCGGTGTGGCGGTGATCAGTTCGGCGCTGACCGCGTCCCTGTTCAGCTGGTACTTCAGCACGAATGTGTGGGTCGGGGTGGGCCTGGCCCTGATCGTTTCGCTCGGTATCGGGTTCATCAACGGGTGGATCCTGATCAAGACCAAGCTGCCGAGCTTCATTGTCACGCTGGCGACGTTCCTGATGCTGACGGGCCTCAACCTGGGCCTGACCCGGCTGATCGGCGGGTCGGTATCCTCGCCGTCGATCTCCACCATGGACGGGTTCTCCTCCGCCCAGGCCATCTTCGCCTCCTCGGTCACGCTGGCCGGGGTCGAGGTCAAAATCACCGTGTTCATCTGGATCGCCCTGGTGGCGGTGGCGTCCTGGGTGCTGCTGCGGACCCGGGTGGGGAACTGGATTTTCGCTGCCGGCGGCGACGCCAACGCCGCCCGGGCGGTGGGTGTTCCCGTGACGAAGACCAAGATCGGGTTGTTCATGGCGGTCGGATTCTGCGGCTGGGTGCTGGGGATGCACAACCTGTTCGCGTTCGACGCCGTGCAGTCCGGTGAGGGGGTGGGCAACGAGTTCCTGTACATCATCGCCGCCGTCATCGGCGGATGTCTGCTGACCGGCGGGTACGGATCCGCGGTGGGCGGCGCGATCGGCGCCTTCATCTTCGGCATGGCCAACAAGGGCATCGTCTACGCGCAGTGGAACCCGGACTGGTTCAAGTTCTTCCTGGGCCTGATGCTGCTGCTGGCCACCATCGTGAACCTGATCGTCAAACGCCGCGCGGAACTGAAGTAGAGGGGCCGGACCAATGAATGCACACCAGATCGACCAGCAGACGCTGCTGAAGGACGAAAAAGATCCGCTGACCCACACCCCCGTGCACCTGCTGTCCCTGGAGAACGTCGGCAAGCACTACGGGAACATCATCGCGCTGAGCGATGTGACCATGGCCGTGGACAACGGCCGCGTCACCTGCGTGCTGGGGGACAACGGTGCGGGCAAGTCCACCCTCATCAAGATCATTGCCGGCTTGCATCAGCATGACGCCGGCGTGCTGCAGATCATGGGGGAGGAAAGAAAGTTCAGCTCCCCGCGCGAGGCGCTCGACGCCGGCATCGCCACCGTGTACCAGGATCTGGCCGTGGTCCCCCTGATGCCGATCTGGCGGAACTTCTTCCTCGGCTCCGAACTCACCAAGGGTGCAGGGCCGTTCCGCCGCATGGGCGTGCAGCAGATGAAGGACATCACCAAGAAGGAACTGGCCGATATGGGCATCGACCTGCGCGATGTCGAACAGCCCATCGGCCAGCTCTCCGGCGGTGAGCGCCAGTGCGTGGCGATCGCCCGGGCAGTGTACTTCGGCGCGAAGGTGCTGATCCTGGACGAGCCCACCGCAGCCCTCGGCGTGAAGCAGTCCGGCGTGGTGCTGCGGTACATCCTGCAGGCCCGCGACCGCGGCCTCGGGGTCATCTTCATCACGCACAACCCGCATCACGCGTTCCCGGTCGGTGACCGGTTCCTGCTGCTCAAGCGCGGCAAATCGATCGGTTACTACGAGAAGAAGGACATCACCATTGACGAACTGACGGCCCAGATGGCCGGCGGCGCCGAACTGGCCGAACTCGCCCACGAACTCGAACAGCTCGGCGGCCACACGGACGCCCTCAAGGAAGTCCAGGCCGAAGTCGCCGACGTGACAGACTCCGGCAGCGAAGGCTCAGCCGCCGGCCGGGCCTCGAGGTAGGGGAGCCGTGACGAGGAGCCGCATGAAGGAAGTAACTCTTGGACTCGTCGGAGTGGGCCGGATCGGCGCAATGCACGCCCGGAACATCACCGGACTGAATGAGCTTTTGGGGCCGCAGGGCGCCTCCGTGCAGCTCAACCTGACCGACGTTGCTGCAGAGCACGCCCGCTCGCTGGCCGGCGGAATCGGTGCCGGGTTCCTGCCCTCCGTTGAAGCCCTGCTTGACTCCGGCATTGACGGGCTGGTCATCGCCACCGGGACCGCCACGCACCCCGAGCTGATCAGGGCAGGCGTGGACGCCGGAGTCCCTGTTTTCTGCGAGAAGCCGGTCGCCGTCAACGTGGCGGCATCACTGCCCGTGCTCGACCACATCCGGGCCGCGGGCGGCCGCGTCCAGATCGGGCACCAGCGCCGGTTCGATCCGGGTTACCTGGAGGCAAAGCGTGCCTTCGACGCCGGGGAGCTGGGATGGCTCCACACGGTCAGGGCTGTCACCTGCGACATGGCGCCGCCGCCGGTGGAGTTCCTGGCGACGTCCGGCGGGCTCTTCCGGGACTGCTCCGTCCACGACTTCGACATTCTCCGGTGGCTCACCGGCAAGGAAATCGTGGAAGTTTTCGCCAAAGGGTCCAACAACGGTGACCCCGCCATTGGCGCCGTCGGCGACGTCGACACGGCGCTGGCAGTGGTGACGTTCGACGACGGCAGCGTCGGAACGGTTTCGGCCAGCCGTTACAACGGGGCCGGCCACGACGTGCGGCTGGAACTGCAGGGTTCCGCTGGGTCCGTCATGGTGGGAATGGATGAGCAAATGGCGATGTCCTCTGCCGAACCGGACGTGGGTTTTCCTGCGGGGCCGCCGCACAGGACGTTCGCCGAGCGGTTCCAGACGGCGTACCGTGCCGAGATGGCGGCCTTTGTGGAACTGGTGCTGGGACAGCGGGACAACCCCTGTACACCGGAGGACGCCGTCGCAGCGTCGATGGTGGCGGACGCCGCCCAGTCGTCGCTGCAGTCCGGGGAGCCGGTGCGGGTAACGCTCCAGCCGGCGGGCTGACACGGGACGCCTGGCGCCTGCGGGGACCCGCCCTCTGCCCGCATGCCAAAGGAAAACACAAGGGCTCGCCAGTAATCTCCCTGCATCCATTAATCGGGGCTGCGGCTGTCCCCAAGGTCAGGGAGGGAATACGATGAAAACTTTGCTGCGCGGTGGCGGGCTTCTGGTGCGTCTTGGGGTGCTGCGGATGCCGGCCTTGTGCGGGTGCTGCGCCCGGCGGCGTTGCCTTCGCTGCGAATTTTGCTGGGCGTCCTTTTCATGTGGTTCGGGGCGCTGAAAGTGGCAGGCGTCTCGCCGGTTGCGGCGATGGTCGCCGGAACCCTTCCGTGGGCGGACCCGCACATGGTGGTTCCTGTTCTCGGTGCGGTCGAAGTGCTGCTCGGCGCGGCGCTCGTCAGCGGGGTGGCCCTTCGCCTGGCACTGCCGGTCCTCGCCGCGCACCTGTGCGGAACGTTCCTGACCTTCGTGATGCTGCCCGGGCTGATGTTTGCCCAGGGCGACCCGCTGCTTCTGACCGAGGACGGCGAGTTCGTCATGAAGAATCTCGTCCTCATCGGGGCGACACTGGCCTTGATCGCCCATGCTCCCGCCAGACCACGGAACCTCGGCCCGGCATGGACGCTGCCGGCACCCTCCCGGGCGGCCGTTAAGAAATAGCGCGGCCGTTCAGGAACAGCGCAGCAGTGCGCTAGCCAAGCGGCGGTGGCCGCAGGAGGACGCGCTGTCGGCCGGGATGCGGACCCGCAGCTTTGTTGGCAACGGCGTGGGCCATCGCGGAGATGCCCTGGACTTCGGTGTGAGGAAGGGACTGCCGCTGCTGTTTCCGCGCTTCGGGCTCACCGCTCCCTGAGCCCGCAAGCACTTGGTCAGCAGCGGGCTGCAGATCAGGGGTTCCACGGGCGGCGTGCCGGACCAGGGTTCTTCCGTCGGTGTGCCGGGGGAGTGGCCGCGACACAGCCGGGGACACGACGAAGCCCCGCCTTCAGGCTGGTGGCCTAGAAGACGGGGCTTCGGTGGTGCACCCCCCGGGACTTGAACCCGGAACCCATTGATTAAGAGTCAATTGCTCTGCCAATTGAGCTAGAGGTGCATCTGCTGTATCGCTCATCCGTGGGCTTTTGTTACCCTCGTCGAGCTCCGCAACGACATGCAACTCTACACGAAGTTTTGGCTACGGCAACTCGGCCATGGCGCGCGGACGGCACAGGGACTTTCCGGCAACGACGAAGCCCCGCCTTCAGGCTGGTGGCCTTGAAGACGGGGCTTCGGTGGTGCACCCCCCGGGACTTGAACCCGGAACCCATTGATTAAGAGTCAATTGCTCTGCCAATTGAGCTAGAGGTGCATCTGCTGTTTGGTTCATCCGCGGGCTGTTTATTTCCCTCGTTGACCTCCGCAACGACATGAAACTCTACACGAACTTTCGGCAGGTGTGAAATCGGGGCGGGCGGGAGATGGCACTTACCGTGGAAGCCGCAAAATCAGCGCGGAATCAGGGTTTTGGTTGTTGCTGAGAGCCCATAGATCCCCGTTGGGGGCCAGCGAGACGTTCCTGATCCGCCCAAACTGCCCCGTGAAATAGCCCACAGGATTGCCGGCATTTTCACCGTCGAGAGGGATGGCCCATATGCGCTGGCCCCTCAGGGCGCCAAGGTAGGCCGTGCTGCCGACGATTTCCAGTCCGCTGGGCGAGGAGTCCGCTGTCGATGGCCAGACAACCTTGGCGTCTATGAAGCCGTCCCGGTGCGGTGCCCCTGTGACTTCCGGCCACCCGTAGTTTCCGCCGGGCTGGATCAGATTGAGTTCGTCATTGACGTCCGGGCCGAACTCGCTGGCCCATAGGCGGCCCTGGCCGTCCCATGCCAAACCCTGGACGTTTCTATGGCCAAGGCTGTAGACGGGGTTGTTCGGGAAGGGATTGCCCGGCGCGGGGGCGCCGTCCCTGGTCAGCCGCAGGATCTTTCCGCCCAGCGCGTTCCGGTCCTGCGGCTGCTCCCGGCGCTGCGAATCGCCTGTTCCGACGTAGAGGAAACCGTCCGGGCCGAAGCGGATCCTGCCGCCGTTGTGGGTGGAGGCCTTGGACATGCCGGAGAAGATCACCTCCGGCGTGCCCAGCCGGAGGTTCCCGCCGCTGGCTGCCCCGGCGCCTTCCAGACGGATGCGGGCGATCCGGTTGTCACCGGCCGCGGTGAAGTAGGCGTACAGGTAGTGGTCCGAGGCGAAGCCGGGCGACAACGCCAGGCCCAACAGTCCGCCCTCACCGCCGGGAACAACGCCGGGAACGGCGCCGATGGTGCTGACTTTCCCGTCTTTCACGGATTTGAGCAGCGCGGAATCGCGTTCGGAAATGACGGCAGTGCCGTCCGGCAGGAAGACCGTCGACCACGGAATTTGCAGGCCCTCAATCCTGCTCCGCAATTCAGGTGCCCGCGGAGACGAGGGAGCCGCACTGGTACCCGAAGCACTGGTACCCGAGGAGCCCGTCCCGTGGCTGCCGGTGCCCGGTGCCAACGTCGCAGTTGCCCCGCCCGCCGTGGAGCCGGTGCTGCCCGGGGGAGTCGGGCCGCCGTCGCCCGTGCAGCCGGAGAGGGCCAACGTTAGCGACAGGGTCAACGTCAGGGGCAGCGTTAAGGCCGAAAACGCCGGGGCATTCTCCGCCGGGGGCATAGCGGCGGCAGATGTTGCGGGTTTCCCGGGGTGGTTGCGTGTCATGCGCTTACTCCGTCCGCCATCCGGCGCCGCCGCGTGGCGTTAGCGCCGGGACCGGCGCGGCGCCCGGAACCCGGCAGCCTCAGCGTGCGCCGGGGAGAGGAACCAGACCTCTGCCCGCGCGTCCTCGTAGCCGGCGCTGTCTTCGTCGTAGTAGGTCATGGCGCTGACATCTCCCTTGACGGTGAACCCCTCCGGGGCGCCGCCGTCTGCTGCCGGCGCGGCAGAACCCTCGCCGTAGGGCTGTTCCGCCGCAGCTTCCGTGCCCTCGCCGCCGCCCTCTTTGTGGGGGATGGGCTGTTCGCCGAAACCCCGTTCCGCGCCGAAGCCCTGTTCCAGGTGGTGGGGCTGGGGTTCGCGGTACTGGGGCTGGGCCTCGTGGCTGGCTCCGGCTTCGGTTGCAGCGGAGGACTGGATCCGCTGCCGGGTTTCAGCCTCGGCGTCCAGGGACTCGGCCGCGGCCGACTCCGCGCCCGGCAGGGTGGGGGCGTGCGGGTCCGTGTACTCGGCATGGTGCGTCGGGGCAGCAGGCTGCGTCGCGGCCTGCCCGGTGGAACGGCCCGCCTCGGCAGTGCCTGCTTCAGCATTGCCAGTGTCTGCGCTGGCCGCATCCGACCACTGGGCGTCCCACTCGGCTTTGTCCCCGTCGTCATCCCAGTCGTCAACGTCTCCACCCGCGGACTGCGCGGAGGAGGGGCGGGCGGTGGCGGCTTCCCAGGACTCGATGTCAGGTTCCACGTCCTCGGGGTCCGGGCGCGTAGCCGCGGGGGAGGCCTGGCTCATCTGCGGTGCGGCTTGCGCGGCTGCCGGGCCGGCGTCCGGTCCGGCCAGGCGGCCCGTTTCCGGCACGGTTCGGCTGGTGTCCGACGGCGGTCCCGCTGCGGCTGCGGGTGCGGCCGACGGCGCCCCTTCCGTCCGTGCGGATGCTGTCGGAGCCGTTACGGACGGGGACGTCACCTGTTCGGCCCGGGCCGCGTCTGCCGCCGTTCCCCGCGACTTCCGGTTCAGCAGCATCCACACGATGGCGATGATCAAAACGATGACAATGACCCAGATAATCCACTCCATAGCAAAGCCTTTCATCCGTCACACGAGGTTGCCGTTGCTTGACGGTACGTCGCTGTCAATAGGGCTGTCTAGGCTTGTCAACGCCAGCAGGGGAGCGGGCAGTCAGGGAAGAACTTCCAGAATGTGAGACGGAAGTCCACTATTTGATCCGAATTTTCCGGAAAATCTACCGAACGTGCCGCTTCCGGTCATTGGCAGCCGTTCCGGAGTCATAGACTTTGACCCATGAGTGAGGACATCCTGAGCGGAACCGACAACAAGCCTGACATTAAGCCTCGGAGCCGGGTTGTCACCGACGGCATCCATGCAGCTCCGGCACGTGGAATGTTCCGGGCCGTCGGCATGGGCGACGACGACTTCGCCAAGCCCCAGATCGGCGTCGCGAGCTCCTGGAACGAAATCACTCCCTGCAACCTGTCCCTGAACCGGCTGGCCCAGGGCGCCAAGGAAGGCGTCCACGCCGGTGGCGGGTTCCCGATGCAGTTCGGCACCATCTCCGTTTCCGATGGCATCTCCATGGGCCACGAGGGCATGCACTTCTCACTGGTCTCCCGCGAAGTCATTGCCGACTCCGTGGAAACCGTCATGCAGGCAGAGCGTATCGACGGCTCGGTGCTGCTGGCCGGCTGCGACAAGTCCCTCCCGGGCATGCTCATGGCCGCCGCGCGCCTGGACCTGGCCAGCGTCTTCCTGTACGCCGGCTCCATCATGCCCGGCTGGGTCAAGCTGGAGGACGGCTCCGAAAAGGAAGTCACCCTGATTGACGCCTTCGAAGCCGTCGGTGCATGCGCCGCCGGCAAGATGAGCATGGAGGACCTCACCCGCATCGAGAAGGCCATCTGTCCCGGCGAAGGCGCCTGTGGCGGCATGTACACCGCCAACACCATGGCCTGCATCGGTGAGGCGCTGGGCATGTCCCTGCCCGGCTCCGCGGCCCCGCCCTCGGCGGACCGCCGTCGTGATGAGTTCGCCCGCAAGTCCGGCGAGGCAGTGGTTAACCTGCTGCGCCTGGGCATCACGGCCCGCGACATCATGACCAAGAAGGCCTTCGAGAACGCCATCGCCGTCACCATGGCCTTCGGCGGATCCACCAACGCGGTCCTGCACCTGCTGGCGATCGCCCGCGAGGCAGAGGTGGAACTGACGCTGGACGACTTCAACCGCATCGGCGACAAGATCCCGCACCTGGGCGACCTGAAGCCGTTCGGCCGCTACGTCATGACCGACGTCGACAAGATCGGCGGTGTTCCGGTGATCATGAAGGCGCTCCTGGACGCCGGCCTGCTGCACGGTGACTGCCTCACCGTCACGGGCAAGACCGTTGCGGAAAACCTCGCGTCCATCAACCCGCCGGACCTCGACGGCAAGATTCTGCGCGCGCTGGACAACCCGATCCACAAGACCGGCGGCATCACCATCCTGCACGGTTCCATGGCACCGGAAGGCGCCGTCGTGAAGAGCGCCGGCTTCGACGCGGACGTCTTCGAAGGCAGCGCCCGCGTGTTCGAGCGTGAACAGGGCGCCCTGGATGCGCTGGACAATGGCGAGATCCAGAAGGGCGACGTCGTGGTGATCCGCTACGAAGGCCCCAAGGGCGGTCCCGGCATGCGCGAGATGCTCGCCATCACCGGTGCCATCAAGGGTGCCGGCCTCGGCAAGGATGTCCTGCTGCTCACCGACGGCCGCTTCTCCGGCGGCACCACCGGCCTGTGCATCGGCCACGTTGCCCCCGAAGCGGTCGACGGCGGTCCCATCGCCTTCGTCAAGGACGGCGACCGGATCCGCGTGGACATCGCAGCACGCACCTTCGACCTGCTCGTTGACGACGCAGAACTCGAAGCCCGCAAGGAAGGCTGGGCACCGCTGCCGGCCAAGTTCACCAAGGGCGTTCTGGCCAAGTACGCCAAACTGGTGCACAGCGCCTCCACCGGAGCTTACTGCGGGTGACACCTTCCCCTTGCGGGTGGCGCTGAGCGCCTCCCGCAAGGGGCCCCTCGGCATCACCCTTATTAAGCCCTGCCGCCTTGTGGGGGGTTTGTTCCGGGGGGATATCGTTGGGAGTAACCGGCCGGCCACCTGTGCGGCTTATGGACAATGACGTCCACACTGTGAGACGCGGGCCGTGCTCGTTGACACGTATCTCACTTAGAGGGAAAACTGAACGCATGATCGCATTCGTTACCGTCGGCACCGTCGTCGTACTTACCAAGCGCGTGGCTCCATAGCCCGACTGGTAACGAACTGTCACGCGCAACCCCTCGAAAAGCCGCCAGGCTGAGGGGTTTTTTTATTTTCCGGGCGGGACGGAACGTTCAGTTTTCCCTAGCACCACACCAATTCAAGATCCACTAAGGAAGAGTTCGATGAGCAAAGGATCGCCCATCAGCCCCTCGCTGATGGCTTCAAAGTCC
Organism: Arthrobacter sp. OAP107; assembly: GCF_040546765.1. Lineage (NCBI taxonomy): Bacteria > Bacillati > Actinomycetota > Actinomycetes > Micrococcales > Micrococcaceae > Arthrobacter > Arthrobacter sp. OAP107. The sequence continues at coordinate 1,646,650 of NZ_JBEPOK010000001.1, forward strand.
GCTGGAGCCGCCAAGGCTCCGGAACGGGTCGGCAAGCCGGCTGACGCCGGGGTCGACACTGCTGCAGCCGCCTCTCCTGTCCTTGGGCCGAACAACGTCGTACCCCCGACGGTGATGACCGGCTCAGAAGCAATTGTCCGTTCGCTCGAAGAACTCGGCGTCGACGACATTTTCGGTTTGCCCGGTGGCGCGATCCTGCCCACCTACGACCCCTTGATGGCCTCCAAAATGAACCACGTTCTGGTCCGTCACGAACAGGGAGCCGGCCACGCCGCGCAAGGCTACGCCATGGTCACCGGGCGGGTGGGCGTCTGCATCGCCACCTCGGGCCCGGGCGCCACCAACCTCGTCACCGCCATCATGGATGCGCATATGGATTCCGTTCCGCTCGTGGCCATCACCGGCCAGGTCTCCAGCGGAGTGATCGGCACCGATGCCTTTCAGGAAGCCGACATCGTAGGCATCACCATGCCCATCACCAAGCACTCGTTCCTGGTGACGGACCCCAACGACATCCCGCACGTCATGGCCGAGGCCTTCCACCTCGCCTCGACAGGACGTCCGGGCCCGGTCCTCGTTGACGTCGCCAAGGACGCCCAGCAGGGGCAGATGACCTTCTCCTGGCCGCCCAAGATCGACCTGCCGGGCTACCGCCCCGTGGTCCGCGGCCACAACAAGCAGGTCCGCGAGGCCGCCAAGCTGATCTCCGCCGCCAGCAAGCCCGTGCTGTACGTGGGCGGCGGTGTGGTCAAGGCCCACGCCGCGGCCGAGCTCCGCGAACTGGCCGAGCTGACCGGCGCCCCCGTGGTCACGACGCTCATGGCCCGCGGGGTGTTCCCGGATTCGCACCCGCAGCACGTGGGCATGCCCGGCATGCACGGCACGGTTTCGGCCGTGACCGCGCTGCAGCAGGCCGACCTGCTCGTAACCCTGGGTGCGCGCTTCGATGACCGCGTCACCGGCGTCCTGAAGACCTTCGCGCCCAACGCCAAGGTCATCCACGCGGACATCGACCCCGCGGAAATCTCCAAGAACCGCACCGCCGACGTTCCCATCGTGGGCTCCGTCAAGGAGATCATTCCGGAACTGACGGAAGCCGTCCGGACCCAGTTCGGCACCACCGGAACCCCGGACCTGGCCAACTGGTGGGCCTTCCTGAATAACCTGAAGGAGACCTACCCGCTGGGCTGGACCGAACCCGAGGACGGCCTGAGTGCACCGCAGCGCGTCATCGAACGCATCGGTGCCCTGACCGGTCCCGAAGGCATCTACGTGGCCGGCGTGGGCCAGCACCAGATGTGGGCCGCGCAGTTCATCAAGTACGAGCGCCCGCACGCATGGCTGAACTCCGGCGGTGCCGGCACCATGGGCTACGCCGTGCCCGCCGCCATGGGCGCCAAGGTGGGGGAGCCGGACCGCGTGGTCTGGGCCATCGACGGCGACGGCTGCTTCCAGATGACCAACCAGGAACTGGCCACCTGTGCCATCAACAACATTCCCATCAAGGTTGCTGTCATCAACAACTCCTCGCTGGGCATGGTGCGCCAGTGGCAGACCCTCTTCTACGAGGGCCGCTACTCCAACACGGACCTGAACACCGGCCACGAGACCATCCGGATCCCGGACTTCGTCAAGCTCGGCGAGGCCTACGGCTGCGCCTCCTTCCGGTGCGAACGGGACGAGGACATCGACGCAACAATCCAGAAGGCGCTGGAGATCAATGACCGCCCCGTGGTCATCGACTTCGTGGTCAGCCCCGACTCCATGGTGTGGCCGATGGTGCCCGCCGGCGTCAGCAACGACCAGATCCAGGTTGCCCGCAACATGACCCCGGAATGGGAAGAGGAGGACTGATCATGAGCCGCCACACACTGTCCGTTCTGGTCGAAGACAAGCCCGGTGTGCTGACCCGCGTGGCCAGCCTTTTCGCCCGCCGCGCCTTCAACATCAATTCCCTGGCCGTCGGCCCGACGGAAGTTCCGGGCATCTCCCGGATGACCGTCGTCGTCGACGCCGACGGTGACCTGATCGAACAGGTCACCAAGCAGTTGAACAAGCTGGTCAACGTGATCAAGATTGTTGAACTGACCTCCGAATCTTCCGTACAGCGCGACCACATCCTGGTCAAGGTACGTGCGGATGCCGCAACTCGTCTGCAGGTGACCCAGGCTGCAGACCTGTTCCGTGCTTCAGTGGTCGACGTCTCCACAGACTCGGTGGTCATTGAAGCAACAGGCCATCCCGAAAAGCTCACGGCACTGCTGTCAGTGCTGGAGCCCTTCGGTATCCGCGAAATTGTGCAGTCCGGCACCTTGGCCGTTGGACGGGGATCCCGCTCCATGAGTGATCGGGCGCTGCGCTCCGCCTAAGCGGAAGCATTGCCCGCAAACGCAGCACCAAAGCAATACATCTACAAGAAATCCACTCAAGAGGAGTTACGCAAGTGACTGAAATGTTTTACGACGACGACGCCGACCTGTCGATCATCCAGGGCCGCAAGGTTGCCATTGTCGGCTACGGCTCCCAGGGCCACGCCCACGCGCAGAACCTGCGCGATTCCGGTGTCGAGGTTGTCATCGCCCTCAAGGAAGGCTCCAAGTCCATCGCCAAGGCCGAGGACGCGGGCTTCCAGGTCAAGAACGTTGCCGACGCCGCCGAATGGGCCGACGTCATCATGATCCTGGCGCCGGACCAGCACCAGCGCTCGATCTTCAACGACTCCATCAAGGACAAGCTGACCCCGGGCAAGGCCCTCGCCTTCGCTCACGGCTTCAACATCCGCTTTGGCTACATCCAGGCACCGGAGGGCGTTGACGTCATCCTGATCGCCCCGAAGGCCCCGGGCCACACGGTCCGCCGCGAATTCGAAGCCGGCCGCGGCATCCCGGACATCATCGCTGTTGAGCAGGACGCTTCCGGTTCCGCCTGGGACCTGGCCAAGTCCTACGCCAAGGCCATCGGCGGCACCCGCGCCGGCGTCATCAAGACCACCTTCACCGAAGAGACCGAAACCGACCTCTTCGGCGAGCAGGCTGTCCTCTGCGGCGGCGTGTCCCAGCTGGTCCAGTACGGCTTCGAAACCCTGACCGAAGCCGGCTACCAGCCGCAGATCGCCTACTTCGAGGTGCTGCACGAGCTCAAGCTCATCGTTGACCTCATGTGGGAAGGCGGCATCGCCAAGCAGCGCTGGAGCGTTTCCGACACCGCAGAATACGGCGACTACGTCTCCGGCCCGCGCGTCATCACCCCTGAGGTGAAGGAAAACATGAAGGCCGTCCTCGCAGACGTCCAGTCCGGTGCCTTCGCCAAGCGCTTCATCGAAGACCAGGACAACGGCGGCGTCGAGTTCAAGGAGCTGCGCGCCAAGGCTGAGCAGCACCCGATCGAGGGCGTTGGCCGCGAACTGCGCTCCCTGTTCTCCTGGCAGCAGCAGGACCAGGACTACGTCGAAGGCTCTGCAGCCCGCTAAGGCTGCGCCTTCCAGTGCGACAGTGAGGCCGGGTTCACACTTAACAATGTGAGCCCGGCCTTTCCGTACGCCTAGACTTTATTTACCCCCAGGACTTCAACGCAGAGGATCAGCTGTGTCAAAACCCGTAGTATTGCTTGCCGAAGAACTTTCGCCCGCCACCATCGAGGCCCTTGGCCCGGACTTTGAAATCCGCCAGACCGACGGCGCCGATCGTTCCCAGCTGCTCTCTGCCATCGCGGACGTTGACGCCATCCTGGTCCGCTCCGCCACCAAGGTGGACGCCGAGGCCATTGCCGCCGCGAAGAACCTGAAGGTCATCGCCCGTGCCGGCGTCGGCCTGGACAACGTCGACATCAAGGCCGCCACCCAGGCCGGTGTCATGGTGGTCAACGCCCCGACGTCGAACATCGTGTCCGCCGCGGAACTGACCGTCGGCCACATCCTGAGCCTGGCCCGCCACATCCCGCAGGCCAGCGCCGCCCTGAAGGACGGCGAATGGAAGCGTTCCAAGTACACCGGCATTGAACTGTTCGAGAAGAAGATCGGCATCATCGGCCTGGGCCGCATCGGCGCGCTGGTGGCCGCCCGCCTGCAGGGCTTTGACACCGAGATCCTCGCGTTCGACCCCTACATCACCTCCGCCCGCGCCGCGCAACTCGGCGTGAAGCTCGTCACCCTGGACGAACTGCTCGCGCAGTCCGACTTTGTCACCATCCACATGCCCAAGACACCGGAAACGGTCGGCATGCTCGGCGCCGACGCTTTCAAGAAGATGAAGAGCACGGCCTACGTAATCAACGTGGCCCGCGGCGGCCTCGTTGACGAGGAAGCCCTCTACACCGCGCTGCAGGACCGCCAGATCGCCGGTGCCGCCGTGGACGTCTTCGTCCAGGAGCCCAGCACCGACCTGCCGTTCTTCAAGCTGGACAACGTTGTGGTCACCCCGCACCTGGGCGCGTCCACGGACGAGGCACAGGAAAAGGCCGGCGTCTCCGTCGCCAAGTCCGTCCGCCTCGCCCTCGCCGGGGAACTGGTCCCGGACGCCGTGAACGTCGCCGGCGGCGTGATCGCACCCGACGTCCGACCGGGCATCCCGCTGATCGAGAAGCTGGGCCGCATCTTCACCGCGCTGACCCACGCCTCCGTGACCCAGATCGACGTCGAGGTTGCCGGCGAAATCGCCGCCCTGGACGTCAAGGTCCTGGAGCTCGCCGCCCTCAAGGGGATCTTCGCCGACGTCGTCACCGAGCAGGTGTCCTACGTCAACGCGCCGGTGATCGCCGAGCAGCGCGGCATCAACGTCCGCCTCATCACCACCCCCGAGGCCGAGGACTACCGCAACGTCCTGACGCTGCGTGGCGCCCTGAGCGACGGTGCGCAGATTTCGGTGGCCGGTACCCTGACCGGTCCCAAGCAGGTGCAGAAGCTCGTCGGCGTGAACGGCTACGACGTCGAGATCCCCATCAGCGAGCACCTCGTGGTGGTGTCCTACGCCGACCGTCCGGGCGTCATCGGCACCATCGGCCACATCCTGGGCATGAACAACATCAACATCGGCGGCATGCAGGTGGCACGGAACGCGGAGGGCGGCCAGGTCCTGGCGCTGCTCACCATCGACAGCTCCGTCCCGCAGCAGGTGCTGGACGCCATCAAGGCCGGCATCGGTGCCGAGATGGTGCGCGAAGTGGACCTCGAGGACTAGTCCGACGAATCCCGGCCGGCAACGGCCAGGTCCCCAACGCGGGGTGAACTCCACGTCCTCTGGAGTTCACCCCGGCCAAGTATGATTGGCCGGTCTGCGTACAATAGCTAGGTTCGAATTTAAGGATCCAGCCGGCAGGCCGGCCAATACTTTTTGCACGCCCGCAAGGGACACCTCCACATTTCGCGGTCATCGTGGCGTGCGCACGCAATCCAGGTTTCAGGGAGCCCAATGAACGCCGTCCAGAGGTTCATCAGAAGCAAAGTGCTGCTGCTGACCGCTGCAATTCTGATCTTCGCCATGTGCCTGTCCGTCCTCGTCCAGACCCAGTCGCAGGCAGCGCTGAACCGGACCGTGGACCAGAACTCGCGCGGGCTCTACGACATCCTGGTCCAAGCCAAGGCCGGCTCGGACGGCACGCTCATGCAGCCCGAAATTGCCACCGGCCAGGGCGGCATCAGCTTCGACCAGCTACAGAAGATCCGGGACCTCTCCGGCACCGCTGTCGCCGCGCCCATCAGCCTCGTCTCGCGCGTGACGCAGAACCTCGAGACGCCGCGCCTGGAGGCCATGGACTACCTGGGCTTCAACGCCGGGCTCGTCGGCACCGCGACCGCCGGGCAGCCCGGCGGCACCGACCCCAGCAAGTGGCCGGCAGCGCAGTCCGTGCTGAGCGACACCCCCAAGAAGTACCGCCTCACGGCCAGCGCCACGAGCTCCGACGGATCCTCGCAGCACACCCTCTTCAAGTCCACTGCCGAGGGCACCCTCGGCAAGGGCAAGCTCGTCGAGCAGCAGGTCGACGGCGGCAACAGCATCCGGATCGCCGGTCCCGACGGCGAGACCGGAATCAAGTTCCCTGCTCCGGCCGGCGGGTCCGAGCACAACCTGTTCAACCTCACTGTTGCCCTGCCCATGGCTCCGGAGGTCACGGAGTCTGTGGTCGCCGTCGACCCCGTCTCCGAGCGTGCCCTGCTGGGCACCGCCGGTGACTTCCTGGCGCCGCTGGAGAAGGCACCCCCGGCCGACGCCCGCAGCGCCGAGGCGGTCGGCCAGCACCTGGAGAGCCTCTTCACCACGGGCATCGGCATGAAGGAACTCGAGGAGGGCCCCGACTTCCTCGGTGTGAAGCTCAAGTACTGGGCTCCCATCACGACCCAGTACCAGCAGGCCAAGCGCAACGGCCAGCTCACCGAGGACTCCCAGGCCATTCCCCTGATCGTCCGCTCCGGTACGTCCGTCGACCTGAAGTACTCCGTGAAAATCGAGGAGATCGACGACTCCGGAAACGTGGTCAAGGAGGTTGGCACCGCCGAACGCTCCCTGGACAAGGACTACCTGCCCTTCGTTTCCAAGTCGCCCTTTGCGCTGTCCTGGCCCGGGTCCACGGACTACTCGAAGCTGCTTGGCAACTCGGCGAACTTCAGCCGCGGCCTCTACAACCCCGCCACCTGGAGCACCAACTTCGCGTCCGCCCCCAAGTACACGGACGGCTCCACCGCAGGCAACGGTGCCGAGGACAAGACCGCCACCCCGGGCGAGTGGGTCACCGTGAACCGCCTGCCGGAGAAGAGCGCCACCGGCGAGGCCGTGGACCAGACCCAGCGGAACCCCGTGGACGAGCGCTCCTACCGGGAGAACCTCGAAACGGGCAAGAAGCTTGCCACCCCGCTCGCCATGGTTTACGGCACCTTCGATCCCGCCGCCGTCCAGCAGGCGGCCGGGGACGTCAACCGGCTTCCGCTAGGCGGCTACGATCCCACGCCCATGACGCTGACCAAGGACGCGCAGGGCAAGGACATTTCGGGCACCACGCTCAAGCCCTCCCTGAGCGCCACCGGGCTCGTCAGCCAGTCGGCCGGCGCCATCACCGACTACTATGGTCTGGCTGCAGCCCGCGGCTATGAAAAGAACGCCTCCGTCATCGACGCCGTCCGCGTCCGCGCCAGTGCGGCCGGCAGCTGGAAGCAGGTCCAGCCTGAGGTGGACAAGCTCGCCGCCGAGATCCGGGACATGGGGCTCGAAGCCACCGTTGTGGCCGGTTCCGCCCGCGAGGACGCCAGTATCTTCGTTCCCGGCTACTCCAAGGACGACGCCGGCAAGGAGTCCGCGCTCGGCACCGTCCAGCAGTCGTGGGTCCGGCAGAACGCCGCCGACGCTGTGGCCGGCTCGCTGACCGCGACGAACCTGACGCTGCTGTTCCTCACCCTCTGCGGTGCCGCGCTGCTGACCGGCGCCTCGACTGTCAGCTACGTGCGGCTTCGCCGCAGTGAAGCCGGCACACTGCGCGCCATGGGCTGGACCCAGCGCCGGATCCGCTCATGGGTCCTGGAGGAATTCGCCGTGGGCGCCGGACTGCTGGCGGTTGCCGGCATTGTGCTCAGCCTGTTGAGCTGGAATATCGCCACCGCCATCGTCTCGGCGTCCGTGCTGGCCCTGTACCTGGGCGCGGCCTTCTTCGCCGCCCAGCAGCTGCGCCACCGCGAGGTGGTCGACCAGGAGCCGCAGCACGACGAGAAGCTCATCGCCGTCGACTCGCCGCTGACCTTCGCGAACCGGCAGCTGAGCACGCACCGGTTCAACGCCATCTCGCTGGCCGTCGCGGTTGGTGTGTTCGCGTCGGCGGTTGGCGGCCTGATCGCCCTGCTGATCGACATCCCGCGGGCCGCCGGCGCCAGCGCCCTCAGCGGCCTGGCTGCCGCCAGCGTGGCCCTGCCCAGCATCATCCTCGGCCTGTCCGGCGTGGCGGTGGGGCTCCTGCTTACGCTGGTGACCGGGCGCTTCGAGCTGAAGGCCAAGCGCCGCTATCTCGGCACGCTGCAGGCGATGGGCTGGAATCCTGACATGCTGGGCCAGGTCCGCTTCTTCGAGAATGCCCTGGTGGGCGCGGTTGCCGTTCCGCTGGGCATCCTTGGCGCCCTGGGCATCGGCCTTGTTCTTGCCCCCTACGCCGCGCTGTGGGCCGCAGTGGCCGGACTTGTGGCTGTTCTCTGCTGGATTCCGATTGCAACGAAAGTGGTCAAATGACTAACGACCTGAACCTTCGCCGCTCGCGCGGGAACAACGAAGGCGAAACCCCCGCCCAGACCCGGGCCAACACCATCGTCAAGGCAGCCGACCACGCCACGCCGCTGGAGTTGAACAACATCACCATCCGTTACGGCGGAGGCAAGAACGGGTCCGACGCCGTCAGCGTCGTGGAAGGCTTCGACCTCACCCTGAACGCGGGGGAGATGCACTGCGTGGCCGGCCGAAGCGGCTCGGGCAAGACCAGCATCCTGACCGTCGGAGCGGGCCTGACCCTGCCGACGTCGGGCCGGGTGCTGTGGGAGGGGGACTCCCTCGAAACCATGTCCGACGACGAGATCGCCGACCGCCGCCGTGCCCTGATCGGGTACGTTGACCAGGGCGGCGCCCTCATCGACGGCATGAGCGCACTCGAAAACGTGCTCCTCCCGGCCGTACCTGACGGCGAGGTGGAGCAGCGGCGCGAGATGGCCAAAGACCTGCTGGACCTCGTGGGCCTCGGCCGCCGCATGCGGCACCGTCCCGAGCAGCTCTCCGGCGGTGAGCGCCAGCGCGTGGCCATCGCCCGGGCCCTGATCCTGGGCACCCGCGTCCTGGTGGTGGATGAGCCCACGGCGAGCCTGGACCGGGCCTCCGCCAACCGCATCATCAGCATCCTGAAGGACACCACGTCCGACGGCATCGCAGTCCTCGTGGCGTCACATGACCACGAACTGGTCCGGCTGAGCGATACGCTGACCGAACTGATCTAGATCCATCCCTCCGCATAAAGGTAACGTTCCGCCCGTGACTTCCTCAGACAAGAGCCCCTTCTACATCACTACGGCCATCACCTACCCGAACGGCGTGCCGCACATCGGCCACGCCTACGAGTACATCGCCACCGATGCGATGGCCCGGTTCAAGCGGCTCGACGGCTTCGACGTGAAGTTCCTGACAGGCACCGACGAGCACGGGCTGAAGATTGCCCAGACCGCAGAGAAGGAAGGCATCTCGCCCAAGGAGCTGGTGGACCGGAACGCGGAGATCTACAAAGCCGCGCACGCCGCCCTCGGCATCAGCTACGACCGCTTCATCCGCACCACGGACGCGGACCACTACACCGCCTCGCAGGCCATCTGGAAAAAGATGGAAGCCAACGGGGACATCTACCTGTCCAAGTACGAGGGCTGGTACTCCGTGCGGGATGAGGCCTATTACGGTGAAGACGACACCGTGGTCAAGGAGGACGGTGCCCGGTACACCAAGGAGACCGACACCCCGGTGACCTGGACCGCCGAGGAAAGCTACTTCTTCCGGCTGTCCGCCTACCAGGAGAAGCTGCTGGCCCTGTACGAGGCCCAGCCGGAGTTCGGTGCGCCGCAGTCCCGGTTCAACGAGGTCATCAGCTTCGTCAAGCGCGGCCTCGAGGACCTGTCCATCAGCCGCACCACCTTCGACTGGGGCGTGCCGGTCCCCGGCGATGAGAAGCACGTCATGTACGTGTGGGTCGATGCCCTGACCAACTACCTCACCGGCGCCGGCTACCCGGACGTCGAATCGGAGTCGTTCAAGAGGTACTGGCCGGCCGATGTCCACATCATCGGCAAGGACATCTCGCGCTTCCACGCCATCTACTGGCCGGCCTTCCTCATGAGCGCGGGCCTTGAGCTGCCCAAGCGCGTCATGATCCACGGGTTCCTGCACAACAACGGCGTCAAGATGTCCAAGTCCCTGGGCAATGTGGTGGCCCCGGCGGACTTCGTGGCGCAGTACGGCCTGGACCAGGTCCGCTTCTTCTTCCTGCGCGAGGTACCGTTCGGCGCCGACGGCAGCTACAACCACGAGGCCATCGTGGGCCGGATGAACTCCGACCTCGCCAACAACTTCGGAAACCTCGCCCAGCGCTCACTGTCCATGGTGGCCAAGAACTGCGAGGGCAGGGTTCCTGTGCCGGGTGCGTTCACCGACGCCGACACCGCAATCCTGGGCCAGGCCAACGCGCTCCTCGAGCAGGCACGGACGGCCTTTGAAAAGCAGGAGTTCAGCCGCGCCCTCGAGGCGATCTGGGCGGTGCTGGGGGACACCAACGCCTACTTCGCCGAGCAGGCACCCTGGGTGCTGCGAAAGACCGACGTCGAGCGCATGCAGACGGTGCTGTACGTGACGCTCGAGGTGCTGCGCATCGTGTCGATCCTCGCCCAGCCGGTGATGCCCACAGCCACCGCCGCCCTGCTCGGGTACCTCGGCCAGCCGGAAGGGGCAGCCCGGGAGTTCTCGGCCATCGCGACGCCGATCGTCGCGGGCACGGACTTGCCCGCCCCCGCGCCGGTGTTCCCGAAGTACGAGGAACCCGCGGACGCCTGACGCGCTCTCTTTGATCCTGCGGCAATTCCCCCGACGCTCGATCAGTTCCTGCAGCTATTCCCCCAGCGCTCTCTCCCTTTCCTCTGGAAAGTGAGAGAGCGCTGGCGTTTGGGCGGCGAAAGGTGAGGAAGCGTTGGATGGGGTGACCGGATAATGAGACGGCTTGACCAGAATGTGGATGGCTTGGCTACCCTGAAAATATGAGCGCATCTACCATCAATCTTGCTGTCATTCCGGGCGACGGCATTGGCCCGGAGGTCATCGCCGAAGCCCTGAAGGTTCTCGAAAAGGTCGTGGCCGACGAAGGCGTCACCCTGGACCAGACCCACTACAAGCTCGGTGCCCAGCACTGGCTGGAGAGCGGCGAGACCCTTCCGGATGCTGTCCTCGAGGACCTGAAGACTCGCGACGCCATCCTCTTCGGCGCCATCGGCGCAGCGCCGGGGGACACCCGCATCCCGTCCGGCCTGATCGAACGCGAACTGCTCCTGAAGCTGCGCTTCAGCCTCGACCACTACGTCAACCTGCGCCCCTCCCGGCTGTACGGCACGGTGGGCAGCCCCCTGGCCGAGCCAGGCAACATCGACTTCATCGTCGTCCGGGAAGGCACCGAGGGTCCCTACGTGGGCAACGGCGGCACCCTGCGCGGCGGCACGCCGCACGAGGTGGCCACCGAGGTTTCGCTGAACACGGCCCACGGCGTGGAGCGCGTTGTCCGGGATGCGTTCCGCCGGGCCAACGAGCGCCCGCGCAAGAAGCTGACCCTGGTCCACAAGCACAACGTGCTGGTCTTTGCGGGCCACCTGTGGAAGCGCACTGTCGAGGCCGTGGCCAAGGAATTCCCCGAGGTCACCCACGACTACCTGCACATCGATGCCGCGACCATCTTCATGGTCACCGACCCCGCGCGCTTCGACGTCATCGTCACCGACAACCTCTTCGGCGACATCATCACCGACCTCGCGGCAGCCGTCACCGGCGGCATCGGCCTGGCCGCCTCGGGCAACATCAACATGGACCGCACCGCGCCGTCCATGTTTGAACCCGTACACGGTTCCGCGCCCGACATTGCCGGCCAGCAGAAGGCGGACCCCACTGCAGCCATCCTGTCCGCAGCCCTCCTGCTGGACCACCTGGGCTACGCTGATGCGGCCCGGCGGATCGAGTCCGCGGTGGTGGCCGACGTCGAAAGCCGCAACGGCGAAGTGCGCAGCACAAGCGCCATCGGCGATGCCATTGCGGCGGCCGTTTAGCCTCCGCCAGCAGGCGTAAGCTTGACCTGAATTACCAATCGCTGCCGTGGTCCGATGCTGAACCACGTTCAGATGCCAGGCAGCCGACCGTGGAGGAACCATGACTCAGACTGCCCATGGCGTCGAATTCACCCAGCAGCCCTCGGCCACCCCGAAGTCTGCTGAGGAGCGTGCAGCCATCCTGGCGAACCCAGGCTTTGGCGACCACTTCACCGACCACACTGCGATTGTTGACTACACGGTCGACGCCAGCGGCCACGGCGGATGGCATGATGCGCGGATCGAGGCCTACGGGCCGATCATGCTGGACCCGTCCGCCGCTGTGCTGCACTACGGGCAGGAAATCTTCGAGGGACTGAAGGCCTACCGTCACGCCGACGGTTCCATCTGGAGCTTCCGGCCGGAGGCCAACGCCGCCCGGATGAACAAGTCCGCCCGCCGCCTGGCGCTGCCGGAGATTCCGGCCGAATACTTCCTCGGCGCCATCCGCGAACTCGTGGCGGCGGACAAGGAATGGGTTCCCGCCGGCGACGGCGAGGCCCTGTACCTGCGCCCGTTCATGATTGCCACGGAGGCATTCCTGGGGGTCCGGGCAGCCCGTGAGGTGTCCTTCCGCGTCATTGCCTCGCCGGCCGGAAACTACTTCGGCGGCGAGCTGAAGCCGATTTCGATCTGGATCTCCCGCGAATACGCCCGGGCGGGCCGGGGCGGCACGGGTGCTGCCAAGTGCGGCGGCAACTACGCGGCCTCGCTCATCGCGCAGCAGGAGGCCGAGGCGAACGGCTGCAAGCAGGTGCTGTTCCTGGACCAGTTCAACGACAACGCCGTTGAGGAACTCGGCGGCATGAACGTCTTTTTCGTCATGAAGGACGGCTCGCTGGTGACGCCGGCGCTGAGCGGCACCATCCTCGAGGGCGTGACCCGCTCCTCAATCATCCAGGTCGCCAAGGACATGGGCCGTGAGGTCACCGAACGCAAGATCACGCTCGACGAATGGCGCGACGGCGTGGCTTCCGGCGAGATCGCCGAGGTGTTTGCCTGCGGCACCGCCGCCGTTATCACTCCGATCGGTGTGCTGAAGGACGCCACGGAATTCATTGGCTCGGAGGACGCAAAGGCCGGGGAGACCACCATGGCCATCCGCGCCCGGCTGCTCGGCATCCAGACCGGCACAGTCGAGGACACGCACGGCTGGCTGACCCGGCTCGCCTGAGCCGCGGCAGCAGGACAACTGAAGAAGCGAACGACGGCGTGTGGCCGGCTGGGCTGTTTTGGCCCACCGGCCGCCCGCCGTCGTTCTGCTTTTTATCCTTCCGCTCCCGTTGCTTGGTTGTTCGCCAATGACAGAATGAAACCTGTGAACCAGGACATCACCAGTGCCTTTACCGACAGCAGCCCGCTGACGCGGTTCCGCCTCGCGCCCAACCCGGGGCCGATGAGCCTGGAAGGGACCAACTCCTACATTGTCGGGGAGCCTGGCCACGGGGCCGTAGTGGTGGTTGATCCGGGGCCGCTCGACGAGTCGCACCTTCAGGCCCTCGCGGCTGCCGGACCCGTGGAGCTCGTCCTGGTCACGCACCGCCACGCGGACCATACCGCCGGCTCGGCCCGGCTCGCCGAAATCACCGGTGCCCCGGTCCGGGCCGCCGCCCCAGAACATTGCCACGGGGGAGCCGTGCTGCAGCCGGGGGAGACTATCGCCGCCGGCGGCACCGAGATCCGTGTGGTGTCCAGCCCCGGACACACCTCCGACTCCGTCTGCTTCCACCTGCCCCTCGACGGCCCTGCCGGCTCGGTGCTGACCGGCGATACCATCCTGGGGCGGGGGACCACCGTACTGGACCATCCGGACGGCACGCTGGCCGACTATCTCTCATCCCTCGACCGGCTGGAGCGGCTGGGGCCGGCCACCGTGCTGCCTGCCCACGGCCCCGTCCTGCCGGCGCTCGACGCCGTAGTCCGCGCCTACCGGGACCACCGGCTGGACCGGCTGGCGCAGATCCGAACGGCCCTGGCCGGCCTTGGCCAGGATGCCGGCGTAGGCGAGGTCACCAGCGTTGTGTATGCCGACGTCGACCCCTCCGTCCGGCGCGCCGCCGAGAATTCCGTGGCGGCACAGCTGGAATACCTGCGCCACCTGAGGGAGCAGGACTGAGACTGTAGGCTTGGAACCATGCGTATTGCCCGGTTTGTAGTCGATTCTGATCCCCTTTACGGTGTTGTTGAAGGCCAGCCCGGCAGTGAGGAAATCACTGTTATCAACGGCGATCCCTTCTTTAATGGTGTGGAACGCACCTCTGTGCGGCACAAGCTGGAGGATGTCCGCCTGCTGGCGCCGATCATTCCGCGCAGCAAGGTGATTGGGGTGGGGCGCAACTTTGTGGAGCACGCCCACGAACTCGGCAATGAGGTACCCCAGCAGCCGCTGCTGTTCCTGAAGCCCAACACCTCCGTGGTGGGCCCGAACGATCCCGTGGTCCTGCCGGAGTTCTCCGAGGAGGTCTCCTACGAGGCGGAGCTGTGCGTCGTCATCGGCCGCATCTGCAAGGACGTGCCGGAGGAACGTGCCGACGACGTGATCTTCGGATACACCTGCGGCAACGACCTCACCGCCCGCGACGTCCAAAAGACCGACCTGCAGTGGGCGCGGGCCAAAGGTTTCGACACCTCCGCGCCGCTCGGACCCTGGATCGAGACCGAACTCGATCCCGAGGACCTGTCCATCAAGGGCCGGCTCAACGGCGAACTGCGCCAAGACGGCAGCACCGCCCAGATGATCCGGGGCGTCCGCGAACTGGTCTCCATCGTCTCCAGCGCGTTCACGCTGCTGCCCGGCGACGTGATCATGACCGGCACGCCAGCCGGCGTCGGCCTCGTCCAGGCCGGCGACCGCTACGAGGTGGAGATCGAAGGCATCGGCCGGCTGTCCAACCCCGTGGTCCGCCGCTAGCCTCCGACAGTCCGGCCCAGGACGGCTTAGTGGGAGCGCGGGCCGCCAACCGGGCCGGGGCAGGTGCGCCCGGTTGGTAAAGTTGGTATCACTATGACTACCCCCTCCGCTGCTTCTGCTGCCATTCCTGCCGTCACCGCCGAAACGCCCGTCCGCGTCCGCTTCTGCCCCTCACCCACGGGCACCCCGCACGTCGGGCTGATCCGCACGGCGCTGTTCAACTGGGCCTACGCCCGCCACACCGGCGGCAAGATGATCTTCCGCATCGAGGACACGGACTCGGCGCGGGACAGCGAGGAAAGCTACCACCAGCTGCTGGATGCCCTGAAGTGGCTCGGCATCGACTGGGACGAGGGCGTCGAGGTGGGCGGCCCCCACACGCCGTACCGCCAGTCGCAGCGTGGAGACCTGTACCAGGACGTCATCGCCAAGCTCAAGGCTGGTGGCCACATCTACGAGTCCTACTCGACGCCGGACGAGATCGAGGCGCGCCACCGGGCCGCGGGGCGGGACCCCAAGCTGGGCTACGACGCCTTTGACCGTGACCTCAGCGCCGAACAGGTTGCTGCCTTCAAAGCCGAGGGCCGGGAAGCCGTGCTGCGGCTGCGGATGCCGGACGAGGACATTACGTTCACCGACCTCGTCCGTGGCGAGATCACGTTCAAGGCCGGCTCCGTCCCGGACTTCGCCGTGGTACGTGCCAACGGTGCGCCGCTCTACACCCTGGTAAACCCCGTGGACGACGCCCTGATGGGGATCACGCACGTCCTCCGCGGCGAGGACCTGCTCAGCTCCACGCCGCGGCAGATCGCCCTCTACCGGGCGCTCTACGCCGTGGGCGTTGCGGAATACATGCCGGAGTTCGGCCACCTGCCCTACGTCATGGGCCAGGGCAACAAGAAGCTCTCCAAGCGCGACCCGGAATCGAGCCTCTTCCTGCACCGGGAGCGCGGCTTCATCCCCGAGGGGCTGCTCAACTACCTTTCCCTGCTCGGCTGGTCCCTGAGCGCCGATGAGGACATCTTCACGGTGGAACAGCTGGTGAAGAACTTCGACATCCACGACGTCCTGGCCAACCCGGCCCGCTTCGACCTCAAGAAGGCCGAAGCGATCAACGGAACCCACGTCCGTCTCCTGGACCCTGCTGACTTCCGCGAGCGGCTGGTCCCGTACCTCCGGCATGCCGGCCTTGTGGGGGAGATCCTCACCGACCGCCAGGAGGAAATCCTGACGGAGTCCGCGCCGCTGGTCCAGGAACGCATCACCCTCCTCGGCGAAGCCCCGGAGATGCTGGCGTTCCTGTTCAAGGCCGACGACGCTATCGATGTCGCCGACGACGCCCGCAAGGGCCTGCCGGAGAACGTCACCGAGGTTGTGGATGCGGCGCTGGCTGCGCTCGAGCCGATCGACGACTGGAACGCAGAAAACATCCAGTCCGCGCTGAAGCAGGCGCTCGTGGAGGACCTGGGAATCAAGCCCCGGCTCGCGTTCGGCCCCGTGCGCACCGCGATCTCCGGCCGCCGGGTCTCGCCGCCGCTGTTTGAGTCCATGGTGATCCTGGGCAAGGAATCGTCCCTGGCGCGGCTTCGCGCTTTCCGCGGCTAATGTCACAGCCCGCAGTGGAAACCGCCGTCCTGTCCCGGAGCCTCGGGGCGGTCAGCGGTGTCCTGTTCGATATTGACGACACCCTCGTGGACCTTGCCTACGCCATGACCACGGCGCTGCGTGACGCCAGCGAACACCTCCTGCCCGGCCTGGACCAGGCCGGGTGGGAGAAGGTTGGCCGGATCTTCACGCACGAGACAACCCACTACTATGACCGCTACCTCGCCGGCGAGCTGACCTTCAACGAGCAGCGGCTGCTCCGGGGCCGTGCAGCTCTGGGCCACTTCGGCGTCGAAATGGGCGAAGGGGAGGAGTCGCACAACTGGCTCAGTACCTACTCGCGGCTGCAGCCCAGCTACGTCCGGGCCTTTGAAGATGTGCTGCCCCTCCTTGACGCCCTGGACGGGGCCGGCATTCCCTACGGGGCCGTGAGCAACAACGTGCACGACTACCAGCGGGTGAAGCTGGACAGCGCCGGCCTGGAGCGTATCCGGTTCCTTGTGGGCACCGACACTGTCGGTGTCCCCAAGCCGGACCCCGCCATCTACCTCGAAGGCGTCCGCCTGATCGGCGGCACGCCTGCCACCACGCTGTACATCGGGGACAACCGGCTCCTGGACGCTGAGGGCTCGACGGCGGCAGGACTGTTGGGTATTTGGCTCAACCGCGGCGGGGAACAGGCTCCCGGTTTCCAGGGGCAGGAGATCACCTCGCTGCTGGAGCTCCTGGCGCTCCCCACGGAGACGAGCTAACCGGCGGGGAC
This sequence comes from Arthrobacter sp. OAP107, assembly GCF_040546765.1. Classification (NCBI taxonomy): domain Bacteria; kingdom Bacillati; phylum Actinomycetota; class Actinomycetes; order Micrococcales; family Micrococcaceae; genus Arthrobacter; species Arthrobacter sp. OAP107. Next base: position 1,663,768 of record NZ_JBEPOK010000001.1, read on the forward strand.
CGTTGCCTGCGCCCAATGCGGCTCCGAAAAGTGTGGCGCAGGTAACGCCCCGCCGATTTGTGCGGCGCAAAACTCTCGGGTAGAGTAATTACTCGTGCTGAGGGGCACGGAGCGAAAGACAGAGACTTTCGACCGGCCCGAAAGTGCCAATGGGATATGGTGTAATTGGCAACACTACGGTTTCTGGTACCGTCATTCTAGGTTCGAGTCCTGGTATCCCAGCTCTGAAATTCTACGGATTTTCCGCAGCTTTTCAGGTGTTGCGAATCGAGAATCATCGATTTGGAACAAAGCCAAATGTGTGAAACACTAACTTGGCTTGATCGGCGGAGACGCTGATCGGAAAGTACACGGCCCCATCGTATAGCGGCCTAGTACGCCGCCCTCTCACGGCGGTAACGCGGGTTCGAATCCCGCTGGGGTCACAAGTAACCGGCTCCGGGCAACAGCCCGGGGCCGGTTTTGCTTTGTCCTAAAATACTGTTGGTCTGCTGACGGTTCGACTGAAATCCGGCCTGAACTGGCATGATGAGGCTGTGACGTCCAACCGGATCCCGCCAACCAGCGGCCAGGACATGGAAACGCAACCTGCCGGCGTTCACCTCCTGGAGGAGGTCCGCCGCGTCCTGGCAGCTGTTTCGCTGCCCCTGGCTCTGCCGGCGGCTGACCGGGCGCTTCTGGAGATCCGGAACTCCGTGGCCCAGCTTGATGACTACATCCTGCCCCGTTACCGCAGCCTGGACGCTCCGCTGCTGGCCGTCGTCGGCGGCTCAACGGGGGCAGGAAAATCGACTCTCGTGAACGCGCTCGTCGGCCACCCGGTCACGCGCGCCGGCGCCATTCGGCCCACCACCCGGCAGCCCATCCTTCTGCACCATCCCTCGGAGGCTGGCTGGTTCGATGACCAGCGGGTTCTGCCCGGACTCAGCCGGATCCGCGGAACCGTCGTCCCGGCCGGGGTCACGCCTGCGCCCGGCAGTCCACCCCGAACGTCAACAGACACTGCGCCCGTCTCTTCACTGGTCCTCGTGGGTGAGTCGGCCGTGCCGCAGGGCATTGCATTGCTTGATGCTCCGGACGTTGACTCCATCTCGGACGAGAACCGCAGGCTCGCCGGGCAGCTGCTGGCGGCAGCGGACCTGTGGATCTTCGTGACAACCGCCAACCGCTACGCTGACGCCGTACCGTGGAAGCTGCTGCTGAACGCGGCCTCGAGGGACATCATGGTGTCGGTGGTCCTGGACCGCGTGCCGCCGGCTGCCGAAGCCGAAGTGAGCGAGGACCTGCGCAGCATGCTGGCGCGGGAGGGACTTGGAGCCGCCCGCCTCTTCGTCATCCCGGAGGTCCACCTTGGCGGTTCCGGCATGCTGCCGGCGGAAACGGTGCAGCCCCTGCAAGCCTGGCTTCGCGGCCTCGCAGCCGACGCCGTTGCCCGCGCCGACATCGTGCGGCGGACCCTGCACGGCGCTGTACGGGAGCTTGGCCAGCGCGTGGGACGGATCGCCGACGCCGCCAACGAGCAGGGCCGCGCGGCCAGCGTGCTGGGCGACGACGTGCGGGCCGCCTACCGGGATGCGGGCACCCGGATCATCGACGCCACCAAGGACGGAGCCCTGCTCCGCGGGGAGGTCCTGGCCCGCTGGCAGGACTTCGTGGGAACGGGTGAGTTCTTCCGGAGCCTGGAGCAGAACGTCGGGCGGTTTCGCGACCGGCTGGGAGCATTCTTCCGCGGCGAGCCCGCGCCCGCCGTGAAAGTGGAAACCGCCATTGAGACAGGCCTCCAGGCCGTCATCCTGGATGAGGCTGCCAAGGCGGCTGAGGACGCGGACCAGCGCTGGCGCTCGGACCCGGCGGGCCGGCAGCTCCTGGGCACGGACGACCTCTCGGGAACGAGCCCCGGCTTCGCGGACCTGGTGGCGGCGGAAATACGCGACTGGCAGGCGGGCCTCATGGAACTGATCAGGACCGAAGGGCAGGAGAAACGGACCCAGGCACGGTGGCTTTCCTTCGGCATCAACGGCCTTGGTGCCGCCCTGATGATCGTGGTTTTCTCCATGACCGCCGGGCTGACCGGCCTGGAGATCGGCGTCGCGGGAGGAACCGCTGTCGTAGGCCAGAAACTGCTCGAAGCCGTTTTTGGTGAGGACGCCGTCCGCCGGCTGGCACGTACTGCCCGCGACGACCTGAGCAGCAGGTGCCGTGGCCTGCTGGCGGCCGAGCAGGAGCGCTTCCTGGACCGGTTGGACCCGGAAGCCGGGCAGGCCGCCGTCGAACTCGCCGAACATGCGCGGGCGCTGACCCGGCTGGCGGATGCCACGTGAGCCGCCGGGGGAGGGCCAAGGAAGAGACGCGGCTGCAGGGCCGCCTCGAGGCTCTGGGCAAGGCCCGGGAGTTGGCCCAAGGCGTGCTGCCCGAGACCGCCCTCGAGGACGTGTTGGGGGTGCTGGAACGTGCCCGGTCGCGGCGGGCGCTCTCGGCAGACCATACGGTGGTTGGTTTCTTCGGGGCTACCGGAAGCGGGAAATCCACCCTGTTCAACGCGGTGAACGGAGCTGAGATCGCGACGGCGGCGGCGCGCCGGCCCACCACCTCCGAGCCCCTGGCGAGCGTCTGGGGCGCCGACGGCAGTGAACCGCTGCTCGACTGGCTGGACGTGCGTGCCCGGCACCTCGCAGAGCCCGTGGACGGATTCGCCGACGAGGATACCGGGCTGATCCTGCTGGACCTGCCCGACTTCGATTCCACCCGCACCGCGAACCGGGAAATCGTGGAGCGGCTCGTGGGGATGGTTGACGTCCTGGTCTGGGTGCTGGACCCGCAAAAGTACGCCGACGCCGCCGTCCACAATGGCTTCCTGGCTCCGCTGGCGTCACACGGGGCGGTCACGCTGGTGGTGCTCAACCAGGTGGACAGGCTTCCGGCGTCGGACGTCGGGCCCGTGCTGGAGTCGCTGCGGGGAATTCTGGCCCGTGACGGGCTGGGTAGGGTACAGGTCCTGGCGGCCTCCGCGCTGACGGGAGCGGGAGTGGATGGTGTCCGGGCTGCCATCCGCCGCGTAGTGTCGCAACGGGAGGCGTTGTCGCTGCGGCTGTCCGCGGATGTGACCAAGGCAGCGGCGCAGCTGGAGGAAGCCTCGGGCCGCGGGGAAGCCGCCGGTGTGAGGAGCGGGACCGTGGCACGGCTTGCCGATGAACTGGCGACTGCGGCCAACGTGCCCCTCGTGGCTGACGCGGTGTCTGCGTCCTACCGGATCGAGTCCACCCGGCGCACCGGCTGGCCGGTGACCCGCTGGCTTATCCGTTTCAGGCCCGATCCGCTCCGCCGGCTCAACCTGAGGCGCAATGCCCGCGCCGAGGTGAACCGGACGTCGCTGCCGCCCGCGGGAGCCCCGGAGCGTGCGCGGAGCGATGCTGCGGTCCGCCAGTTTGCCGACGCCGCCAGTGACGGTGCCCCCGGGCCCTGGCAGGCAACCATCCGTGCCGCGGCCCGGCAGGGGAGGGACCGGCTGCCGGACGCGCTTGACCAGGCCATCGCCGGGGCTGACCTCGCCGCCGACCGGAAGTCCTGGTGGTGGGGCGCGTTCAACGTTGTGCAATGGCTGGCGCTGCTCGCGGCCGTGGCCGGCCTCGGGTGGCTTGGCGTGCTGGCCGGGCTCGGCTACCTGCAGCTGCCCGTGCCGCAGGTGCCCCGGGTGGAAGGCTGGCCGCTCCCCACCCTGCTGATTGCCGGCGGCGCTGCGCTGGGGATTCTCCTTGCAGTGACGGCCAAATTCATCTCTGCCGGCGTGGCGAAGCGCCGCGGCGCGAGGGCCAGGAAGCGGCTCAACGCTGCAGTCGCGGAGGTGGCGGACCGGCTGGTGGTGGAACCTGTGGAGGCGGAGGTCCGTCGCCTGGCGGCGTTCAACGCGGCGCTGCGGGCCGCCGCGGGCTAAGCCTGCTACCCGGCCGGTCAGCCGGCTGCCGCCTCCAGTGCTGCGGCGGCGTCCCGGACTTTGATCATGGTGCGGAGGTTCCGGGTGGTGGTGGAGGCCTTGTACTTCGGCTTGGCGGACAGTTTGCTGAACGGGCTCTCGAGCGTACCGCCGGCCGGCGCCAGCCAGGCCATGGCCTCGGGGCCCAGCCGCTCCTGCTCCGCGCCGTCCATTGCTTTGCCCATGGCGAACAGCTCATCCAGCGCAGCCGTGTCCGAGGCCAGGGTGAGATAGGTGTGCGTGCTTCTGTCGTCGGCGGGATAGTGGCATGCGGCCACGAGCTCCGACACGCGGTCCGCTGTCAGCACCACCACCCACGCGTCGTAGCCGAACGCCTTCCGCAGGGTTGCCTCGAATTCCTTCTTGACGGCTGCAGGTCCGAGATCGCTGGCCAGCACCACATTCCCGCTGGCCAGCAGGGTCTTTACGCCGGTGAATGGTCCCGCCTTGAGGGCCTCCTTGAGGTCCGCCATCTTGATGTTGATGCCGCCCACGTTAATGCCGCGGAGGAACACTGCATAGCTGGTCATGTGCCCAGACTACTGCCCGGTTCCTGGCAGCGGGGTGCGGTGGAATGGTAGGTGTGGCCGGTTGGAGTGGTGATTTCGTAGGTGTGCCTTGGGCCGGGTCCGGGTTGGGCTTTCCAGTCGGGGAGTTCTTTGGTGTGGTTGCACGCTTCGCAGAGGCCGGCACCGTTGGCCAGGCTGGTTGGGCCGTCGTCGTGCCAGGGGACGATGTGGTCAAGGTGGCGGATCGGGGCGTCGCAGTAGGGGGTGCGGCAGGTGTCATCCCGGACGCGGATGAAGCGGCGCAGCGGAGGCGGGAAGAGGCGTCTTCGCGAGTCCATGGCGACGAGGTCGCCGGTGTCCGGGGCGGTGTAGAGCCTGCGGACCCACGTTTTGAGCTCTTCGTCTCCCTCGGCCTGTCTGCCGGTCACCAACGTCCGTGCCCAGGCTGCGGGGACAACACCGTAGCAAGCGAGCCGTGCGGGTTCGCTGCCGCCTTGGAGGAGGGTGCGGTCGGTCATGACGAGGTTGACCTCAATGCCGGTGACACCGCCGGGGGTGCCGGTGGTCCTCTCGACGAACGTGTCGGCCATGAGCTGGTTACGCGAACGGGGGTCCCCGGCGGAGCGGAGGGCATCAGCCTGCCGGGTCAGGGCCTTGTACACAGTGGCGGCGGCCCGGGTTGCGGCGATGACGGCCCGGGTTCCAGCACCGTTGAAGGTTCCCGTGTCGGCGGCGAGTTCCCCGTCGACGGCGGACCGGTCGTCGACACTCAGGCAGGCTGTCTCTTTCACGACGTACAGGGCGCGCTCTTCGTTCAGCTGGCCGGTGTCCAGGGCGGCCAGGCTGTGGGGCATCTCCTTGACCAGGGCCTTCGACATGCCGAGCAGCCGGTGCCCGCGGTTTGGGGACTCGCCCCGGGCCAGCGCGATCTGCTCAGCCGCGCCCATTCGCTGTTCCTTGGGGCGTTTCTTGCCGAGGTCCTCAGCCAATACTGTCTCAGGGCTGCCCTGCTCCCCGAGTTCGGCGTGTTCCTCGCGGTGCCGGATCTCGAAGGCAACCGCAAGCCGCGCCTGTTGCCCGGCAGCCCAGCATTTGAGTTTCTCCAGCGCGTGGGTCTGGTCGATCAGCCCGGCACCGTCAGCGGTGAGGTCGACCTGCAAAAGGGTAGGTGCCGCCGCGACCCGGTCCGTTAAACTCGGCCTGGGTCCGCCACAGGCAGCGCCGTCGGGGAACAAAACGTCAGCAAACAGGGCTTCAGGAAACGGGCCCTCCGCGAAGTCATCGTCAGCAATCAGGGCGTCGGCGAAAGGGTCCTCAGGAGAAACGTCGTCGGGGTACACGAAGTTGGGGTCATCGTCGTAGGCCAGCCCGTGGATCGCAAACCCAGGAACCGCAGCAGAGCACACAACGCCGCCGCGCGGCGCCGCTCCTGTCAATGCTGAATTCCGGCTGCCTTCCATGAACATGCCCACTGACATTAAAGGGTCGATCGGGCACCAGATGTGGCCAGGGCCAGAAAGTTTTTTAGATCCATCTCAGAACGTTGGGCGCCGGGGCCACCCCACGCGAAGTCAGTCGTTATTCTTGCGGAGGGCTTCCGTCAGGACGCGGGCCGCGTTGCAGACAACCTCCGCGTGCAGCCGGCCGGGCTGGCGGGTGAGCCGCTCGATCGGGCCGGAGATGGAAACGGCGGCGATGACCCGCCCGGAGGGTCCGCGCACAGGTGCGGAGACTGAGGCGACTCCCGGCTCCCGTTCGCCGAGGCTCTGGCCCCAGCCCCGCCGTCGTACTCCCGCCAGAACGGTGGGCGTGAAGCGCGCGGACTGCAGGCCCTCCAGCAGGCGGTCGTGGTCCTCCCAGGCGAGCAGCACCTGGGCGGCGGAGCCGGCCTTCATGGACAGCTGTGTTCCCACGGGAATGGTGTCGCGCAGGCCAATGGGCCGTTCGGCGGAGGCAACGCAAACCCGCCAGTCGCCCTGGCGGCGGAAGATCTGAGCGCTTTCGCCGGTGGCATCGCGGAGCTGCATGAGGACCGGACCGGCGGAGGCGATCAGCCTGTCCTCGCCGGCGGCGGAGGCCAGCTCCACCAGGCGGCTGCCGAGGACAAAGCGGCCCTGGATGTCGCGGCTCACCAGGCGGTGGTGGACCAGCGCCAGCGCCAGCCTGTGCACTGTTGGCCGCGCCAGTCCCGTGGCAGCGACCAGCTGCGCAAGAGTCGTGGGTCCGGCCTCAAGCGCGTCGAGCACCTGGGCTGCTTTATCAATGACACCGACTCCACTAGAATTGTCCATGTACTGATATTGCCGTCTCATTATCTGAGATGCAAATCTTTTGACTGGCTTATTACCGGGGTCTGCTGTTTCAGTGGATCCAACAACAAACAGCATCGAAGGGAGATGGCCATGGCCAAAACATTGGCCGAGAAAGTCTGGGACGCGCACGTGGTGCGCAAAGGCGACGGCGAAGGCGCCAACGCCCAGCCTGACCTTCTGTACATCGACCTGCACCTCGTCCATGAGGTGACCTCCCCGCAGGCGTTCGAGGGTCTCCGCCTGGCCGGCCGCAAGCTGCGCCGCCCGGACCTCACCATCGCAACCGAGGACCACAACACCCCGACGCTGGACATCGACAAGCCGATCGCCGACCTCACCAGCCGGACCCAGATCCAGACCCTGCGCAACAACTGCGAGGAGTTCGGCGTCCGCCTTCACCCGCTCGGTGACGCCGAGCAGGGCATCGTGCACGTCGTGGGTCCGCAGTTGGGATTGACCCAGCCCGGCATGACCGTGGTGTGCGGCGACTCGCACACCTCCACGCACGGCGCGTTCGGTGCGCTGGCCATGGGCATCGGCACGTCCGAGGTGGAGCACGTCATGGCCACCCAGACCCTGTCGCTCAAGCCGTTCAAGACCATGGCCATCAACGTCGAGGGCACGCTCCGCCCCGGAGTGACCGCCAAGGACATTATCCTCGCTGTGATCGCCAAGATCGGCACCGGCGGCGGCCAGGGCTATGTCCTGGAGTACCGTGGCTCGGCCATTCGGGCGCTGTCCATGGATGCCCGGATGACCATCTGCAACATGTCCATCGAAGCAGGCGCCCGCGCAGGCATGGTGGCTCCGGACGAGACCACCTACGCGTACATGAACGGCCGCCCGCACGCACCGCAGGGCGCCGAGTGGGACGCCGCAGTCGAATACTGGAACACGCTGCGCACCGACGACGACGCCGTTTTCGATGCCCAGGTCGACCTGGACGCGAACACGCTCGAGCCGTTCGTCACGTGGGGCACCAACCCGGGCCAGGGCGTCTCGCTGTCAGCCAAGGTGCCGTCCCCGGAGGACTTCGGCGACGAGAACGCCAAGGCCGCTGCGGAACGCGCCCTGCAGTACATGGGGCTGGAAGCCGGAACGCCCATGAAGGACATCCGGGTGGACACCGTCTTCCTGGGCTCCTGCACCAACTCCCGCATCGAGGACCTGCGGGCCGCCGCGGACATCATCCGCGGCCGCGAGAAGGACCCGAAGGTCCGGATGCTGGTGGTTCCCGGCTCGGCCCGCGTGCGGCTCGAGGCCGAGGCCGAGGGCCTGGACAGGGTCTTCAAGGACTTTGGCGCCGAATGGCGCTTCGCCGGCTGCTCTATGTGCCTGGGCATGAACCCGGACCAGCTGGAGCCGGGGGAGCGGTGCGCCTCCACCTCCAACCGCAACTTCGAAGGCCGGCAGGGCAAGGGTGGCCGCACCCACCTCGTGTCCCCGGTGGTCGCAGCCGCAACCGCCGTCCGCGGAACGCTGAGCTCGCCGTCGGACCTCGATCCGGCACCGGAATCCGCAGCCCTCACCACCGACGCCGCCTAGGAAGACGCCATGGAAAAGTTCACCACCCACACCGGCATTGGCGTCCCGCTGCGCCAGAGCAACGTCGACACGGACCAGATCATCCCGGCCGTGTACCTCAAGCGCATCACCCGCACCGGCTTTGAAGACGCGCTGTTCTCAGCGTGGCGCAAGGACCCGTCCTTCATCCTGAACCAGGAGCCGTTCAACGCCGGGTCCGTGCTGGTGGCGGGCCCCGACTTCGGCACCGGTTCCTCCCGCGAACACGCCGTCTGGGCGCTCAAGGACTATGGCTTCCGTGCGGTGCTCTCTTCCCGTTTCGCCGACATCTTCCGTGGCAACTCGGGCAAGCAGGGACTCCTGGCCGCCCAGGTTGCCCAGGATGACATCGAGCTCATCTGGAAGACGCTCGAGAACGCGCCCGGGACCGAGGTGACCGTTGACCTTGCCTCGAAGACCGTGACCTGCGGCAACGTGGTGGCGCCGTTCGAGATCGATGACTACACTCGCTGGCGCCTGCTCGAGGGCCTCGATGACATTGGGCTGACCCTGCAGCACGAGGCGGACATCACGGCCTACGAAGCCACGCGGCCGTCCTTCAAACCCCTGACGCTGCCGGCCAGGACCTCCTGACCGGGTAGCGCATAAGCAACGCCGGAAGGCCCGCCGTGCATAGCCGCGGCGGGCCTTTCCGCTGCCCCCGGTCGGGCCACCGGGCCCCACACGCCCGCGTCAGTATTTCGGTTCGGTAACGTGAACTCATATGCTTAGCTGGTGCCTTTGTAAGGATTTGGGGGGCGAGTAGTCGTGAGGAAACCGGTAAATGAGTAGTGTTCTGACAATCCGCGGAGGCGTCCCGCTAACTGGCCGTGTCAGCGTCCGCGGTGCCAAGAACCTTGTGCCCAAGGCCATGGTGGCTGCCCTGCTGGGCAACGAACCCTCCGTGCTGCGGAACGTTCCGGAGATCAAGGACGTGGAGGTGGTCACCAGCCTGCTCCAGCTGCACGGCGTTACCGTGGATAAGGACCCCGTCACCGGCGACCTGACCCTGGATCCCAAGGCGGCCAAGACGGCGCCGAGCACGGCCATCGACGCCCATGCCGGCGATTCCCGGATCCCCATCCTGCTGTGCGGGCCCCTGATCCACGCGATCGGCGAGGCCTTCATCCCGGACCTGGGCGGTTGCAAGATCGGCGACCGCCCCATCGACTACCACCTGGACGTGCTGCGGCAGTTCGGCGCCGTCGTCGAGAAGCGCCCGGGCGGTATCCACATTTCCGCGCCCAAGGGGCTGCACGGAGCCAAGATCTCCCTGCCGTACCCCTCCGTCGGCGCCACGGAGCAGGTGCTGCTGAGCGCAACGCGCGCCGAGGGCATCACCGAACTCTCCGGTGCCGCCACCGAGCCCGAAATCATCGACCTCATCGCCGTGCTCCAGAAGATGGGCGCCATCATCAGCGTCCAGACGGACCGCACCATCCGCATCGAGGGCGTCCGCGACCTGGGCGGCTACAACCACCGGGCCCTGTCGGACCGCAACGAGTCCGCCTCCTGGGCGTCGGCGGCGCTGGTGACGCGCGGCGACATCTTCGTCGAAGGCGCCTCGCAGCGGGACATGATGACCTTCCTGAACACCTTCCGCAAGGTGGGTGGCGGCATGGACATCGGCGAGGACGGCATCCGGTTCTACCACCGCGGCGGCAAGCTCAGCCCGCTCGTCCTCGAAACGGACGTCCACCCCGGATTCATGACCGACTGGCAGCAGCCCCTCGTCGTGGCCCTGACCCAGGCCGAAGGCGTGTCCATCGTGCACGAGACCGTCTACGAAAACCGCTTCGGCTTCACCGACGCCCTGATCCGCATGGGTGCCAGCATCCAGGTGCACAGGGAATGCCTGGGCAGCGTTCCCTGCCGTTTCGGGCAGCGCAACTTCCTGCACTCCGCCGTCATTTCCGGCCCCACCCAGCTCAAGGGAACCGACATCGACGTGCCGGACTTACGCGGCGGCTTCAGCCACCTGATCGCGGCCCTGGCCGCCACCGGCACCTCGCGGGTGACCGGAATCGACATCATCAACCGCGGCTACGAGCGGTTCACCGAGAAGCTGGCCGGGCTCGGCGCCGACTTCGACATTTCGTCCGTGAAGTAGCGGGGGCCCGGTGAAAGAATCGGCCAAAAGCCACATAACGTTCGTGATCATCGCCGGCATTGTCCGGCCGGCCCTGAACCTGATCATGAACAAGAAATGGGAGGGCACGGACAAGCTTCCCGCGGGCGGCTTCATCGCGGTGCCCAACCACTGCACCGAGATCGATCCCCTCGTGATCGGGCACATGCTGTACAGCAACAAGCGAGCCCCGCACTTCCTGGCGAAGTCGGGCCTTTTCAAGGTCCCGGTGGTTGGTTCCGTTTTGCATGCCACCAAGCAGATTCCGGTGGAACGTTCGACGGCGGGGGCCAACCGCTCGCTGCAGCTCGCCCAGGAGATTGTGGCTGAGGGCGGGGCGATCATTATCTACCCGGAGGGCACGCTGACCCGCGACCCCGACCTCTGGCCGATGAAGGGCCATACCGGTGCCGCCCGCCTGGCCCTCGAGACCGGCATCCCGGTGGTGCCGATGGCGCACTGGGGCGCGCACGAGCTCTTTCCCCGCTACGCCAAGCGCTTTCACCTGTTCCCGCGCAAGACGTCCAGGATCCGGATCGGCGAGCCCGTTGACCTCTCGCGCTTCGCGGGACGCTCCCGGGACAGGGCCACACTGGCGGAGGCCACGGAGGTCATCATGGATGCCGTGACCGGACTCCTGGCCGAACTCCGCGGGGAGCAGCCGCCGGCCCGGCGCTGGGACCCCAGCGCCCACAATCAAACGAAGCACGGCCGCGACGTCGAGCGGGGCGGGAAGTGACGGCTGTCCACGGCCGGCCCGGTTCGGCCCTGTCCGTGGCAGTCCTCGGCGCCGGTTCGTGGGGGACCACGTTCGCGAAAACCCTGGCCGACGCCGCCGCGGCCTCCGACGTCGACCGCAGGATCCGGATATGGGGCCGCCGGGCGGAGGTCGTGGCTGAGATCAACGGCAACCACCGCAACCCCCAGTATCTTTCGGACATCGACCTTCCGCCGAGCATCACCGCGTCCACCGATGTGGCAGAGGTGCTGTCCGGGGCCGACCTGGTGGTCCTCGCCGTTCCGGCGCAGTCGCTGCGCCTCCAGCTGCGCCAGTGGAAGCCCCTGATCGGGCCCGATGCGCTTGTGGTGTCCCTGATGAAGGGCCTCGAACTGGGCTCGGATGCCCGGATGAGCGAGGTTATCGCCGAAGAACTGGACATCCCCGCCGACCGCATCGCAGTCGTGTCCGGCCCCAACCTGGCCATGGAGATCGCCCGGGAGGAGCCCACGGCCTCGGTGGTCGCCTGCCCCGATGCGGCCGCCGCCGGCTGGATCGCCAGAAGCTGCACCGCGCCGTACTTCCGTCCCTACACCACCTCGGACATCGTCGGCGTCGAGATCGGCGGGATCGTCAAGAACGTCATCGCCCTGGCCGTGGGCATCTGTGAGGGAAAGCAGATGGGGGACAACACCAAAGCCTCCGTGATTACCCGTGGCCTGGCCGAAACCTCCCGCCTGGCCCTGGCCCTTGGCGGCAAGGCACACACCATGGCCGGCCTCGCCGGTCTCGGCGACCTGGTGGCCACCTGCTCGTCACCTTTGTCCCGGAACCACACCGCGGGCCGTCTGCTCGGGCAGGGGCTCACGCTGGACGAGGTCGCCCAGAAAATGACGCAGACGGCCGAGGGCATCAAATCCGGCCAGGCCGTCCACGAACTGGCCGGCAAGCTCGGCGTCGACATGCCCATCACGGCGGCCGTCGTCGCGGTCCTCGCCGGAAAATTGTCCGTTGACCAACTCGGGCCGCTGCTGCTGTCCCGGGAACTTAGAGCCGAAGGCGATTACTGACAGTGTCGGAAGAAAACTTGACCGCAGCGGACAAGACCAACCAAAGCACCACTACCCAGGACGGGGCGGTCCGGCCCAAGCCGCGGGTGGCCGTCCTCTTTGGCGGCCGCTCCAGTGAACATGCCGTCAGCTGCGTGACCGCTGCCGGAGTGCTCGGCGCCATCGACCGGACCAAGTACGACGTCGTTCCCATCGGCATCGCTAAATCCGGCCAGTGGGTGCTCGCGTCCGGGGACACTGCCCAGTGGTCCCTCTCCGCCACCTCCCTTCCGGAGGTCCCGCCGTCGGAACAGACGGTCAGCCTCACCGAGATCGGCGGGGCACACCAGCTCATCGTGACGGCCCCCAATGAGGTCCCGCAGGAGCTCGGCACCGTCGACGTGGTGTTCCCGCTGCTGCACGGGCCGTTCGGCGAGGACGGCACCATCCAGGGGCTCCTGGAACTCTCCGACACGCGCTATGTCGGCGCCGGCGTCCTGGCCTCGGCCGTGGGCATGGACAAGCACTTCATGAAGGTGGTCTTTGAGGCCGCCGGGCTGAAGGTCGGCCCGTACATCGCGGTGACCGACCGGCAGTGGCGCAAGGACCCCGAAGCCGTCCGCAAGCAGGTTGACCTGCTGGGCTTCCCGGTGTTCGTCAAGCCCGCCCGCGCCGGATCCTCCATGGGCATCTCCAAGGTGGACTCGCTCGACACGCTTGATGCCGCGATTGAGGCGGCTCGCCAGCATGATCCGAAGCTGGTGATCGAGGCCGGCATCGTGGGCCGGGAAATCGAATGCGCCGTGCTTGAGGGCCGCGGCGGCGATGCGCCCCGCACGTCCCTGCCCGGCGAGATCTCCGTAGCCGCGGGCGAGCACGAGTTCTATGACTTCCAGGCCAAGTACGTGGATGATGCGGCCGCCCTGAGCTGCCCCGCGGACATGCCGGAAGAAGCGATTGCCCGTGTCCGCGAGCTTGCCGCCGCGGCGTTCGATTCGGTGGAGGCGGAGGGCCTGAGCCGGGTCGACTTCTTCTACACGCCGGACGGTGACCTCATCATCAACGAGATCAACACCATGCCCGGGTTCACGCCGAAGAGTATGTACCCGCAGATGTGGGCGGCCACAGGCCTGTCCTATCCGGACCTGATCGACGAGCTGATCCACCTGGCGCTGACCCGCAAGACCGGCCTGCGCTAGTCCCCACCGGCACCCTAGCCTCGCTCCGCTTCGGCCAGGGAACCCGGCCGGCGTGGGCCCACCACCGGCACCCTAACCTCGCTCCGCTTCGGCCAGGGAACCCAGCCGGCACGGGTCCCACCGGCACCTGTCTACTTGCTGGTGGGCAGGTTCTGGACATCCTGCTGGCCCACGCATTTGCGGCTGGCCTTGATCTTCGCGGCCGCGCCGGAGAGGTCAGCCAGGACAGTGGCCGAGCTGATTTTGTTCGGATCCATCAGGATTTCCGTGGCTGGTTCCCGGCCGTAGGTGGTCAGGGTCCACACGGGGTTGCCCTCCTTGATGACCCAGTCGACGTCGTTGACGCTGACGCAGCGGTCAGTGGTGGGCCCGGGGACGTTGACGCCGCAGCGCAGAACCACCTGCGACGGGTCGCCCCAGGCGGCGGTGGCCTGGCTGTTCGTCTTCCGTAGCCGGGCATCGCCGATGGCATCCGGAAGCGCCACCATCATCGGGGCGCAGGCGGGATTGGCTGCATCGGCGGCGGGGGCGACGTCGACGGCGGGTGAACAGCCGCCGAGCGCCAGTCCAGTCAACGCTGCGGCTACTGCCGCCCCAAGCCTGCGGAGGGGTTTCTGTGCAGGTTTCTGGGCAGGCGGGAAATGCATCCCCCAAGCCTATCGTTCCGCGCGGACCCGGACGGACCGCCGAAAATGTCTGCCCGTGGCGGTAGCGTAGTGGCGTGCCTCAAACACCATTGACTGTCGCCCAACTGTCCGAAGCGGAGCTTCTGGCACGCATTTTCCCGCGCCTGGAACTCAGCGCCGTGCACAGTGCCGCCGTGGTCCTCGGACCCGGTGATGACGCGGCCATCGTTGCGGTTCCGGACGGCAGGACGGTCATCAGCATCGACACCCAGGTCCAGGACCAGGATTTCCGGCTTGAGTGGAACAACGGCTACCGGACTACCGGCTACGACGTCGGCTGGAAGGCCGCAGCGCAGAATCTCAGCGATATCAACGCCATGGGTGCAACGGCAACCTCCATGGTGGTCAGCCTGACCTTGCCTGCGGACACGCCGGTCGGATGGGTCGAGGACCTGGCGGATGGCCTCACCGCCGCCATCAGCAAATTGGGAGCGGGGGCCTGCTCTGTCGCCGGCGGCGATCTTGGCCGCGGCCGCGAACTGTCCGTCACCGTTGCAGTCCTCGGCACGCTCGACGGCGGCCAGCCGGTCCTCCGGTCCGGCGCCCGGGAGGGCGACACGGCAGCCATCGCCGGGCGGGCAGGCTGGGCCGCCGCCGGGCTGGCACTGCTGGAGTCCGGCCACCACGTGACTTCGCTGACGCCGGATCTGCTGTCACTGCTTGAGCTTCAGTGCCGTCCGGAGCCGCCCCTGGAGGCCGGGCCGCTGGCGCGCATGTCCGGCGCCACGGCCATGATGGACATTTCCGACGGCCTGGTCCGGGACGGAACCAGGCTGGCAGCGGCCAGCAACGTAGTGCTGGACCTGGACCCCCGGCAGCTGGCCGTGCTCGCAGAGCCGCTCCGCCCTGCGGCCACCCTGCTGGGCGCCGACCCGCGTGCCTGGGTGCTCGGCGGCGGCGAAGACCACGGGCTCCTCGCCACATTCCCGGCGGGCATGCAGGTACCGCCCGGGTTTACTGGGATAGGCTCAGTACAGGCCTGCGGCGCAGACAAGGCGCCGGGCGTGACGATCGCGGGACGGCCCGCTGACTCCGTGGGATGGGATCACTTTGCAGACTAAGGTTGCCGCGAACGCGCAAGCCATGAAGCGGTGGCTGGGCAAGGCCGAAACCGCACTGGGCAACCACAGCGACCGCCTCAACGCCATCAACATCTTCCCGGTGGCCGATGGCGACACCGGAACCAACCTGTACCTCACGGTCCGTGCCGCAGCCCGGGCGCTGCAGGATGCTACCGCTCCCTCGGGTGCCGGCCAGGAACACACCGGGCAACCCGCACAGCTCAATGACGTGGGCGCCGTCCTGGCGCGTGCCGGCCAGGCGGCGATGGAGCAGGCCAGGGGGAACTCCGGCACGCTGTTCTCCGTCTTCCTCTGCGCCGCGGCCGAGCCATTGCACGGACACACCAGGCTCACCTCCTCGCTGCTCGCCGCAGCCCTCAACCGGGCCCAGATCAGGGCCTGGTCCGCGCTGAGCGACCCCGTTCCCGGCACCATGCTCTCAGTGATGGAGGCAGCGGGCCGGGCTGCGGCCGCCGTCGACGCCGGCCAGAACGGCAACCACAGCAACCATGCCCTGGGCCTGGTCCTGGATGCGGCCGTGGAGGCGGCCCTCGAGGCCGTGGTCCGCACGGAGGGGCAGCTTGATGCCCTGCAGGCCGCGCACGTGGTGGACGCCGGCGGCGTGGGAATGCTGCTGATCCTGGACTGCCTCCGTTCGGCGGTGCTCGGCGAGGAGCTCAACAACGAACTCCTCGACGGCCTGCACGGCTACGACGTTCAGGACCCGCACATCCACACCGGCATGCCGGCCGACGACGGCGTGGAGGTCATGTGCACCATCAGCCTGTCCCCGCTGGACGCCGCCACGCTCCGCCAGCGGCTGGATGAACTCGGGGATTCCGTGATCATGAGCCAGGTGGGCCCTTCCGCCGACGCCGAGGGCCGGTACCGGTGGCGCGTCCACGTGCATGTCCCGGACCCGGTCCCCGCCCTTGACATGATCAGGTCGCTGGGCGCTCCGGCGGACGTGTCCGTCAGCGAGCTCGCACTGCCCCGGGACCCGTCGGGAGAAGTGAGCGCAGAAGGACGATGAACGCCGAACTGGAACTCGGCCTGGAGCGCCGGGTCGGCAAGCGCTCCGCGACGGCCATCGGGAAGCACCTGGGCATCACCACCGTCGGCGGCCTGCTCAACCACTTCCCGCGCCGCTACCTCAACCGCGGCGACCTGACGCGCATCAGCGAACTCCCGTTCGATGAGGAAGTGACGCTCATCGCCCGCGTCGTGTCCAACAGCACCCGGCAGATGCGCGCCCGGAAGGGCTCCATCACCGACGTCGTCGTCACCGACGACGCCGGAACGGGCACACTGAAAATCAGTTTCTTCAACGGCCGCCTCGCCAGGGCCGAGCTGCATCCCGGCCGGCGGGCCATGTTCTCCGGTAAGGTCACGCGCTACCAGGGTTCACTGGGGCTGACCAACCCGAACTACCAGCTGCTGGACAAGGACCCGGAGGTCCCGGACATGGACCCGGAAAAGCTCGCGGCCATGCCCATCCCGATTTATCCGGCCACCGCGGGCATCACCAGCTGGTCTATCCAGAAGGTCGTGAAAGCCCTGCTGGAAACCGCCGACCTGGACGCCTTGCCGGACCCGGTTCCGGCGGCCATAGCCGCACGTGAAAAATTCCTTCCCGTGCCGGAGGCCTACCGGCTCATCCATGCCCCGGAGAACGCGCAGGACTGGCGCAAGGCCAGGGAGCGGTTCCGCTACCAGGAGGCCCTGGTCCTCCAGTCGGCCCTGGCCCGCCGCCGTGCCCAGCTTGCTTCCGAGGAGGCCACCGCCCGGCGGCCCGTGCCGGACGGCCTGCTCGCAGCCTTCGACCGCCAGCTGCCGTTCACCCTGACCGCCGGCCAGTCCGCCGTCGGCAAGACCCTCTCCGCGGAGCTGTCCCAGGACTGGCCCATGAACAGGCTGCTGCAGGGCGAGGTTGGCTCCGGCAAAACCATTGTGGCGCTCCGTGCCATGCTCCAGGTGGTCGACGCCGGGGGGCAGGCTGCACTGCTGGCGCCTACGGAAGTGCTGGCGGCACAGCACTTCGACTCCATCCGGCGCACCCTCGGCCCGTTGGCCCGCGACGGGCTCCTGGGGGGACTGGGTGACCATTCGGTGCAGGTCAGCCTGCTTACCGGCTCCATGCCTACCGCCGCACGCAAGCAGGCGCTGCTCGACGCCGCTTCGGGCACTGCCGGGATCGTCATCGGCACGCACGCGCTGCTGAGCGACAACGTCACCTTCTTTGATCTGGGCCTCATCGTGGTGGATGAGCAGCACCGCTTCGGCGTGGAACAGCGCGACGCCCTGCGTGCCAAGGCCAGCAAGCCGCCGCACCTGCTGGTCATGACCGCGACCCCGATCCCCAGGACCGTGGCCATGACGGTGTTCGGCGACCTTGAAACGTCCGTGCTTGACGAGCTGCCCGCAGGCCGGGCGCCCATCACCACGCATGTGGTGGGCCTCGCGGAGAACCCCGCCTGGGCAGCCCGCATCTGGTCCCGGTCCCGCGAGGAGATCGAGTCAGGACACCAGGTGTACGTCGTTTGCCCCAAGATCGGGGCGGACGACGACGGCGACTTTACTCCCGGTGAAGCGGAACCTGAGCCCGGGGAACTGGAGGGCGACGGAGCCGCACGCGAACTGGCGTCCGTGACTGCCGTCGTCGAGCATCTCAAAGACGAACCTGCACTGGCCGGAGTGGCGCTGGCGCCGCTCCACGGGCGCCAGGACCCGGTGCTGAAGTCCGAGACCATGGCTTCCTTCACCGCCAATCAGACCAAGCTGCTTGTCTCCACCACCGTCATTGAGGTGGGCGTGGACGTGCACAACGCCACCCTGATGGTCATCCTGGACGCGGACCGCTTCGGCATCTCCCAGCTTCACCAGCTCCGCGGGCGCGTGGGCAGGGGCGGGCTGCCGGGCACGTGCCTGCTGGTAACCACGCTTGAACCGGGGCACCCGAGCCGGCGCAGGCTGGACGCCGTGGCGGCCACCACCGACGGATTCGAGCTGTCCCAGGAGGACCTGAAGCTGCGCCGCGAGGGCGACATCCTCGGCGCCTCGCAGTCCGGCGGCCGGTCCACGCTGAAGCTGCTCCGCGTGCTCGAGCACGAGGACATCATCGCCCGCGCCAGGCAGGACGCCCAGAAGATCGTCGCCGCAGACCCCGCGTTGACCGGCTATGCGGCACTTGCCGAGGCCATTGACGAGTACTTGAATCCGGAGAAGGAGGCGTTCCTTGAACGCGGCTAGCACGAAACACCTGCTACCAGGGCCGCCGCCGGCGGGGGCAGGGGCATGAGCAGGATCGTTGCCGGTGCCGCGGGCGGAACCCCGCTGGCCAACGTGTCCGGGTCCCAGACCCGACCCACCACCGACCGGGTCAAGGAGGCATTGTTTTCCAGGCTGGACGCGTTCAACGTGCTCGGCGGCGCCCGGGTCCTGGACCTGTATGCCGGGTCCGGTGCACTGGGGGTGGAGAGCGCCAGCAGGGGTGCGGAAACTGTCGATCTCGTGGAGTTCGATGCGAAGGCCAGTGCCGTGTGCCAGCGCAACGCCGACGTCATCAACGGAGTCCTGGGCCGCAAGGCCGTCACGGTCCACCGCTCCAAGGTGGAGTCCTTCCTCGACCGCGCTGCCGAAGACGCCACATGGGACGTCGCCTTCCTGGACCCGCCCTACCCCCTCGAAGAGCCGGCGCTGGCGTCAGTCCTGGAAAAGCTTGCGCCGCACCTCAACGACGGCGCGGTGGTGGTGGTGGAACGCTCGTCCCGGGCCACCGAACCCGGGTGGCCGGAAGGCCTGGAGCGGTTCGCCGAGAAGAAATACGGTGAGACGCGGCTGTGGTACGCCGAACCGTCCAGCGGCCAGGACGTGGACGTGGCGCTGGAGGCCGAGGACTAGTCAGTCCGACAACCGGTCCAGTTCCACCCCGGCCAGGACCTTGGCCGGATGGGGTCCGCGGGCCGTGAGGGCGGCGGACCACTCGGGGGGCCACGGCTTCCTGGTGCCGGCAAGGATGATGTTCCCCGGATACTTTCCCGTGAACATCCCCGACTCGGCACAGGCGGCCACGTCCGTCATGGCCCTTCGCAGCGCTGCCACCTGGCTCCGGACGAGCGTCAGGCCGGGCTCGTCGCCGACATTCACGATCAGCACGCCCCGGTCCGTGAGGAGCGCAGCGGCCTCCTGGTAGAACCCGGTGCAGGCAATGTGCGCCGGCGCCTCCGGACCGGAGAAGATGTCCAGGATGACGACGTCGAAACGCAGGTCCGCAGGCAGCTCCGCCAGGGCACTGCGCGCGTCGCCGATAACGGTATGCAGGTCGGTGCCCTCCGGCAGCGGCAGCCGCTCCAGCACGAAGTCCAGCAGCTCCCGCTCCAGCTCCACGGCGTACTGCACGGAGCCGGGGCGGGTCGCCTGGATATACCGCGCCAGGGTCAGGGCGCCGGCGCCCAAGTGAAGCGCACGGATGGGTTCACCCCACGGAGCTGCGAGGTCCACGATGTGCCCGATGCGGCGCAGGTATTCGTAGAAGATATCCTCGGGATCGGCCAGGTCCACATGGGACTGCTCGGCCCCGCCGATGCTGAGCACGAACCCGCCGTCCGTATACGTATCCGGTTCGATGACGGCGTGCTGGCCGGTCGCACGCAGGAAACGCGATGCCCGGACTCCGCCGTCGGCCACGGTCAGAGCCTGTCCTGAAGGGTCGCCAGCCGTGCGGCGGCTTCCTCGAGGACTTCAATGCGCTTGCAGAATGCGAACCGCAGCAGGCTGCGCGTCCGCTCCGCGCCCTCCGGGTGGCAAAACACGGGAACCGGGATCGCTGCCACACCCACCAGGCCGGGCAGGCGCCGGGCCAGGTCCACCGAGTCCCGGATGCCCAGCGGCGAGGTATCCACGTTGACGAAGTAGGTGCCGTCGGGCGTGAACACGTCCAGGCCGGCCGCGCGCAGCCCCTCGCTGAGGATGTCGCGTTTTTTCCGCAGCGTGGCGGAGATGCCCCGGTAAAACTCGTCCGGCAGGGCCAGACCGCTGGCGATGGCGCTCTGGAACGGGGTGCCGGAACTGTACGTGAGGAACTGCTTTACCGTCCGGACCGCCGCCACCAGGTGCTCCGGGCCGCTCAGCCAGCCGACTTTCCAGCCGGTGAAGGAGAACGTCTTGCCCGCCGAGGAGATGGTGACCGTCCTGTCGGCGGCCCCCGGCAGCGTGGCCACCGGGATGTGCCGGACACCGAACGTCAGGTGCTCGTACACCTCGTCGGTGATGATGATCGCGTCATGCTTCCGGGCGAGGTCGACGACGCGCTGAAGCACCTCGCGCGGGAAGACCGCACCCGTGGGGTTATGCGGGTTGTTCAGCAGCACGACTTTGGTGCGGTCGGTGAACGCCGCTTCCAGGGCGGCGGAATCAGGGACGAAATCGGGGGCCAGCAGAGGGGCAGTGACGTGCGTGGCGCCGGAGAGAC
This sequence comes from Arthrobacter sp. OAP107, assembly GCF_040546765.1. Classification (NCBI taxonomy): domain Bacteria; kingdom Bacillati; phylum Actinomycetota; class Actinomycetes; order Micrococcales; family Micrococcaceae; genus Arthrobacter; species Arthrobacter sp. OAP107. Next base: position 1,684,433 of record NZ_JBEPOK010000001.1, read on the forward strand.
CGATGATGGCGCCGTAGGAGTCGTAGAACGGTTCGAACGTCAGGACCTCGTCTCCGGGGCCGACGAAGGCAAGCAGGGACGCGGCGATGGCCTCGGTGGCGCCGGTGGTGACGATGATTTCGGTGTCCGGGTCCGGTTCCAGCCCGTAAAACCGGCTCTGGTGTGCGGCCACGGCCTCCCGGAGCTGTGGGATCCCCTTGCCCGGCGCGTACTGGTTGGAGCCTTCGGCGATCGCGGCCTGGGCGGCCGCCTTGATCTCCGCGGGGCCATCCTCGTCGGGGAAACCCTGCCCCAGATTGATGGCGCCGGTCTGCATGGCCAGCGTGGTCATCTCCTCGAAGATCGTCACGCCCAACGCGCCGTCACTTGCCAGCAGGTTCGCCCCGCTGGCCGCGCGCTGCCAGGGTGCCGGAAGTGTTTGTGTCATTGGTTTCCTGCCTGTCTGTCCGGCCGCGGCCCCATGGCGGCCGGTGCCTGTGTCATGGTATCCCGGCCCGCCGATACGGTAGGTTCGGAGCATGAGACGCGCCGTATGCCCAGGCTCCTTCGACCCCATCCACAATGGACACCTCGAGGTGATCGCCAGAGCCGCGAGCCTGTTTGATGAGGTGATCGTCGCAGTGTCCACCAACTATGCCAAGAAGTACCGGTTTCCGCTTGAGGAGCGGATCGAGATGGCCAGGGAGACCCTGGCCTCGCTGCGCGGCATCGTCGTGGAACCCGTCGGGGAGGGCCTTCTGGCGGAGTACTGCCGGCAGCGCGGCGTGTCCGCCATCGTGAAGGGGCTGCGGTCGTCGTCGGACTTTGACTACGAGCTTCCCATGGCGACGATGAACCGCCAGCTGAGCGGAGTGGAGACGGTGTTCCTTCCGGCGGAGGCGCACTACCTTCACCTGTCGTCCACGCTCATCAAGGAAGTGGCCTCCCTGGGCGGCAGCGTGTCTGAGTACGTTCCCAGGTCTGTGTTGAAACGGCTCCTTGCGGGCGGCGCGCCTTAGGCCGGCCAGCCCTCCAGGGGGTAGGCTTGTCCGGTACGTTTCCGGTGCACGCCGGCCGCGTGCCCCGGCGTGGCATCCGGTTTGAGTCCGTCAGGGAGTTCAGGCTAAGATGGTACGTCGGTCATATGTTCAACAGGAGTTCTCATTAAGCGAGATGCAAGTTCGCCCTTGATGTTAGATGTCAAGGACCTCGGACGCAGTCCGGGGAGCATGCGTACACTGACGGAACATGTACCCGCGCCGGGGGATCTCGGCGTGGCGCTCATTGGCGTTCAGGAAGGCTCGGATATCGAGCTCGACCTGAGGCTTGAGGCCGTACACGAAGGAATTCTGGTATCAGGAACCGCCCTCACCGAAGTAAAAGGTGAGTGCGGCCGATGCCTGGATCCCCTTGCGTATGACCTTGAGGTCAATGTGCAAGAACTTTTCTTCTACGAAGGTGTACAGCTTTCTGACGGGGAAGACGATGAAGAGCAACGTCGAGTCGAGCACGATCTGATCGATCTTGAACCGGTGTTGCGGGACGCAGTTGTTACCATGCTGCCGTTCCAGCCGGTGTGCCGGGAAGACTGCCAGGGTCTGTGTTCCGAATGCGGAGCGCGCCTGGAAGACGAGCCGGGGCACCACCACGAGGTCGTAGATCCTCGCTGGGCTGCCCTAGCTGATCTGGCTAAGCCTGACCGGCAAAATTGATTTGTAAGTGTTTTTCTAGAGAGAAATGAGTTAGCCGTGGCTGTTCCCAAGCGGAAAATGTCTCGCTCGAATACCCGCGCCCGCCGCTCCCAGTGGAAGGCAACTGCCCCCCACCTGGTGAAGACCATCGAGAACGGCCAGGTCACCTACAGCCTGCCGCACCAGGCAAAGGTCGTTACCGACTCGGCTGGCACTGCGCTGTTCCTTGAGTACAAGGGCCGCAAGGTCGCGGACGTCTAATCGGCCCCCAAGCTGATCAGGATGTCTTCAACTGAAGAGCTTCTGAAGCGTCTCGGTGTCTTCATTGACGCCGGGACGCTTCGTCTTGCTCTGACACACCGTTCGTACGCCTACGAAAACGGCGGCATACCCACCAACGAGCGCCTTGAGTTCCTCGGCGACTCCATCCTGGGCTTCTCCGTCACCGATGCGCTGTACCGCGACAACCCGACGCTCCCCGAGGGCGATCTGGCCAAGCGCCGGTCGGCCGTGGTGAGTACCCGCGCCCTCGCGGGCATCGGCCGCAGCCTGGGCATCGGGGACTACATTTACCTCGGCCAGGGGGAGAAACTCACCGAAGGCAAGAACAAGGCCTCGATCCTGGCCGACACCATGGAAGCCCTCATCGGCGCCACCTACGTGTCCAACGACATCGAGACCGCCCGCCAGCTGGTGATGCGGCTCATCGGACCGCTCCTGAAGGACGCCGCCGCCCTCGGCGCCGGCACGGACTGGAAAACCAGCATCCAGGAGCTGGCAGCGGGACGCCAGCTGGGCAGCATCTACTACGCCGTGGAGGGCTCCGGCCCGGACCACGCGCGCACCTTCGTCGCCGTCCTCCAGATTGGCGGAACTGCCTACGGAAAGGGCTCCGGCCACTCCAAGAAGGAAGCCGAGCAGGAAGCTGCCGCCGATGCCTGGCGGAAGCTCTCTGGCGCGGAAGCCAAGGTCTCGGCCGAGGGGTCTGCACCGGCCGGCGCGGAGTCCGCAGCGGATGACGCGAAGGCGGCCCCGTCGGAATCCGCCGCGGGCAGCTAAGCTCCCGTGCCTGAACTTCCCGAAGTCGAGGTGGTCCGCCGCGGCCTGGTCAACTGGGTGCGCGGCCGGACCATCACCGGCGTAGACGTGGTTGACCCGAGATCCGTGCGCCGGCACTCACTGGGTCCCGAGGATTTCGCCGGGAACCTTGAGGGGGCCAAAGTCCTCGACGTCGTCCGCCGGGGCAAGTTCCTCTGGATGCCTTTGCAGGGGGACGGCGCGCCGCGCCCAAGCGTCGATGACGGCGACCCGGGACTGCCCGGCGTCGCCCTGATGGCCCACCTTGGCATGAGCGGGCAGCTGCTGATGCAGGACAGCTCCGTTCCGGACGAGAAGCATCTGAAGATCCGCCTGCGGCTGAGCCCGGAGGGCACCATGCCGGAGCAGCTGCGGTTCGTGGACCAGCGGATCTTCGGCGGCTTGTTCGTCACCACGCTCGTTCCCACGGACGACGGCGGACCGGGCGGGCTCGCGGAGGACCCGGTGCCGGTCATCGCGGAGGAGGCCTCGCACATCGCGCGCGACCCCCTGGATCCGCACTTTTCCTTTGACACTTTCTACCGCCGCCTCCGAAAGCGGAAGACCGGGCTGAAACGCGCACTGCTGGACCAGGGGCTCGTCTCCGGGATTGGCAACATCTACGCCGACGAGGCCCTGTGGCGGGCAAAACTGCACTATGCGAGGCCCACCGACACCCTCCGGCGGGCCGACGCCGAGCGCGTGCTCGCCGCTGCCCGCGACGTGATGACCGATGCCCTGGCCGCCGGCGGCACCAGCTTCGACTCCCTGTACGTCAACGTCAATGGCTCGTCCGGCTACTTTGAGCGTTCCCTCAACGCCTATGGCCGGGAGGGTGAGGAGTGCCGGCGCTGCGCGGCCGCGGGGATCCGCAGCATCCTGAAGCGCGAGCAGTTCATGAACCGTTCCTCCTACACCTGCCCGGTATGCCAGCCGCGGCCGCGCAACGGCCGCTGGTGACAATTCCCACCGCGTTCCGGGGCCCGGAGGGCCGTAAATCCGGGGATCCCGGCCGATTAGCCACTAGATTTGGTGGATGACAAGCAGCCGCTGCCGCCACCTACGGAGATCTGAAACACCTTGCACCTCAAAAGTTTGACCGTCCGGGGCTTCAAGTCGTTTGCGTCGGCCACGACGTTCGACTTTGAGCCTGGCGTCACGGCAGTCGTCGGACCCAACGGCTCGGGCAAGTCCAATGTGGTGGATGCCCTGGCCTGGGTCATGGGGGAGCAGGGCGCCAAGACCCTCCGTGGCGGAAAGATGGAGGACGTCATTTTTGCCGGCACGTCCGGCCGTCCGCCGTTGGGCCGCGCGCACGTCTCGCTCACCATCGACAACACCGACGGCGCACTGCCGATCGAATACAGCGAAGTCACCATTTCCAGAACGCTGTTCCGTACCGGCGGTTCCGAATACGCCATCAACGGCTCCGCCTGCCGGCTCCTGGATATCCAGGAACTCCTCTCCGACTCCGGACTCGGCCGCGAAATGCACGTCATCGTGGGGCAGGGGCAGCTGGACCGGGTGCTGCACGCCACTGCCGAGGACCGCAGGGGTTTCATTGAGGAAGCCGCCGGCATCCTCAAACACCGGCGGCGCAAGGAGAAGACTGTCCGCAAGCTGGAGGCGATGCAGGCCAACCTCCAGCGGCTCAGCGACCTGACCGGGGAAATCCGCCGGCAGCTCACGCCGCTCGGCAAGCAGGCCGAAGTGGCCCGGCGCGCGCAGACCGTGCAGTTCGAGGTCCGCGATGCCAGGGCCAGGCTGCTGGCCGATGACCTGGTCAAGCTCCAGAACGCCTTGGCACAGGACATCGCCGACGAGTCGGCGCTCAAGGCGCGGCGCGCCGTCGTCGAAACCCAGCTGGAAGAAGGCCGCCGGCGCCAGGCGTCCCTCGAACAGCTCGCGGCGGAGGCGACGCCGCAGCTGAACGCCGCCCGGGACACGTGGTACCAGCTGTCCGCGGGACGGGAGCGCCTGCGCTCGCTCGCCTCCCTGGCGCAGGAACGCTGCCGCCTGCTGGGCTCCGCAGACCCCGCGCCGGAGCCGGGCCGGGACCCGGAACAGCTGGAGCGGCAGGCCGCACGGGTCCGTGCCGAGCAGGGGGAGATGGAACAGGACATCCTCGAAGGGCGGGCCGCACTGGAGGCCGCCACCGCCGCCAAGTCAGCGGCCGAGGACGCCGCCGCGGCCGAGGAAAAGCGGCTCACCGCAGCGCTCCGGGCGGCCGCCGACCGGCGCGAGGGCCTGGCACGCCTGGCCGGCCAGGTGGGGGCAGCACGGTCCAAAGTGGAATCGGCGCAGGCCGAAGTCGGCAGGCTCCGCGAATCCCTGGCCGCCGGCGATGAGCGGCGACGGCATGCCCAGTCCGAGTTCACGGCGCTCGAATCGCAGGTGGCGGGGGTCGAAGACGGCGAGGAAACCCTCGATGCCGAATACGAGGATGCCAGCGCTGCCCTCGACGGCATCCTCGCGGAGATCGATTCGCTTAAAGCCGCCGAGCGCGACGCCGTCCGTGAACGGGACGCGCTGAAGGCACGGCACGAGGCCCTGCAGCTGGGCCTCAACCGGAAGGACGGCTCCGAGCATGTCCTCGGTGCCGGGGTGTCCGGCACCGTCGGCCCGCTGGCGGCCGCCCTGACGGTTGAACCGGGCTATGAGGCAGCCGTGGCGGCAGCCCTGGGCAGCGCGTCGGACGCGATTGTGGTGCGGGACGCCGGAACGGCGGCGGAACTGGTGCGCCTGCTGAAGGACGACGACGCCGGCCGGGCCACGTTGCTGCTCGAGGCCGCGGCCCCCTTCCGCGGGAACGGCAGCCGGATCCTCGCCGGCCGGCGCCCTGCCGGCCGGGGTCCGCCCCGCGGCGGACCTGGTGACGGCCTCCGGAACCACGGCGGCGGCCGTGCGCACACTGCTCGCCGCCACCGCCGTCGTCGACGACCATGACGCCGCGGCGGACCTCGTCGCCCGGCATCCCGACCTTACGGCCGTGACCTTGGCGGGGGACATTTTCACCGCCTTGACAGTCACCGGTGGTTCCGCGAAAGCGCCCTCGCTGCTCGAGGTGCAGGCCGCCGTCGACGACGCCGCGTCGCGCCTGGCGGACGTCACCGCCGGGTTGGAACAGTGCCGCTTTGCCCTTGCTGCCGCCCGGGCCCGCCGCGCCGAGGCGCAGGAGCGGGCAGACGCAGCGCTGGATCGGCTGCACGAATCCGATGCCCGGCTGGCCGCGGTGGCCGAACGGCTGGGCCATCTCAACTCGGTCCTGCGGAGCGCCGTCGGCGAGAGCGAACGGCTGGCGGCGTCGCTGGCCCGTGCCGAGGCAAACGTCGTTACCGAACAGGAGGCCTTGACGGCGGTGACCGCCCGGCTGGCCGCGGCCCAGGACGCGCCCGCCGAGGAGGAACCGTCCACGGAGCAGCGGGACGCGCTGGCGCTGGCCGCCTCACAGGCACGCTCCGCCGAAATGGAATCCCGCCTGTCGCTGCGCAGCCGGGAAGAACAGCTCACGGCAATCCGCAACCGGGCCACCTCCCTGGAGCGGGCGGCAGCCTCGGAGCGCCGGGCGCGGGAGCAGGCAGCCGAACGGGCCCGCCGTCGAAGGATCCAAGCCAAGCGGGCGGCGGCGGTCGCCGCCGCGGCGGAGCAGCTGACCCGGTTCAGCGACGTTTCCGTCGAGCTGGCCAGCCGGCAACGGGACCACGCCGAGCATGTCCGCGAGCAGCGGGACCGCGAACTTGCCGACATCCGCACTGCCAACGATGCCCTGGCCCGGGAACTGGCGGAGCTGACCGACTCGGTGCACCGGGACGAGCTGGCCCGGGCCCAGCAGCGGCTCCGGATCGAGGCGCTGGAAACGAAGTCGGTGGAGGAGCTGGGGCTGACCGCAGACCAGCTCGTGGCAGACTACGGGCCGGACCAGCCGGTGCCCGTGGCCGCTGCCGCTTCCACGGACAAGTGGGCCGCGCTGCGGGCGCCGGTCGATGCCGCAGGCCAGCCGGTGGTGGAGGGCGTGCCGTTCGTCCGGGAGGAACAGGAAAAGCGGCTCCGCAAGGCGGAACGCGACCTGTCATCGCTGGGCAAGGTCAACCCCCTGGCGCTGGAGGAGTTCGCCGCGCTGGAGGAACGCCACCAGTTCCTCAACACCCAGCTGGAGGACCTCAAGGCCAGCCGCAAGGACCTGCTGGACATCATCAAGGAAGTTGATGACCGCGTGCAGAAGGTCTTTTCGGAGGCCTTCGCGGACACCTCGGCGCAGTTCGTTCGGGTCTTCGGCCGGCTCTTCCCCGGCGGCGAGGGCAGGCTGGTCCTCACCGACCCCGCGGACATGCTCACCACCGGCATCGAGGTGGAGGCACGGCCCGCGGGCAAGAAAATCAAGCGGCTGTCCCTGCTGTCCGGCGGCGAGCGGTCGCTCACGGCGGTGGCCCTGCTCGTGGCCATCTTCAAGGCCCGGCCTTCGCCGTTCTATGTCATGGACGAGGTTGAAGCCGCTCTCGACGACACCAACCTGGGCCGGCTCATCACGATCTTTGAAGAGCTCCGGGAATCCAGCCAGCTGATCGTGATCACCCACCAGAAACGGACCATGGAGGTGGCCGACGCGCTCTATGGTGTCACCATGCGGGGCGACGGGGTATCCACCGTCATCAGCCAGCGGCTGGGAGCGGACGTCTGAGAAGCCCCTGCAGCTTGTGAGAAGCTAGGGGTGTGAATGACATTCTCCCCATTCTTCTGCCCATTCTTGCTGCCCTGGTAGTTATCGGCGGGCTGGTCCCGGTGCTGATGAAGGCCCGGAAATCCGGTAAGCAATACCCCGGCACCCGGGACGCGAACGACCCCGTTAAGCCGCTCGGAGGCGGAGGGACCCTCCTCGAGGACAGCCCGGCCGCGCCCGCCGCTCCTGCTGATCGCCAGGCCCGGGACGCCGCCGACCTTGAAGGACTGGAAGCCGACGTTCCGGATGACGCGGCCGGCCTGGAAACCATCCAGGTGGAGACGCCGCTGCCAGTGGCGGGGCGGCTCACCCGCCTCCGGGAGCGCCTGGTCAAGTCCAACAACGTGCTCGGCAAGGGCCTGCTGGCACTGCTCTCCAGCGACAAGATCGATGAGAACGTCTGGGATGAGGTGGAGGAGACCCTGCTCCTGGCCGACCTTGGCACAGAACCCACCATGCAGCTCGTGGACGCGCTCCGCGAACGTGTCAAGGTCCTGGGCGCGCGCGACCCCGAGCACGTCAAGGCGCTGCTCCGGGAAGAGCTCATCAAGATTGTGGACCCGTCCATGGACCGGAGCCTGCGGATCGACCGGCACGCGGACCGGCCCGCCGTCATCATGGTGGTCGGCGTCAACGGAGTGGGAAAGACCACCACCGTAGGAAAGCTGGCCCGCGTCCTCGTTGCGGAGGACAAGGATGTCCTGCTCGGTGCCGCGGACACGTTCCGTGCAGCCGCCGCCGAGCAGCTGGCAACCTGGGGACAGCGCGTGGGGGTCCCCACCGTGAAATCCGACATCGACGGCGCCGACCCGGCCTCGGTAGCGTACGAGGCCGTCAAAGCCGGCATCGAGCAGGAGGTCGACGTCGTCATGATTGACACTGCCGGCCGTCTGCAGAACAAGGTCGGCCTGATGGACGAGCTAAGCAAGGTCAAGCGCGTTGTGGAAAAGCTGGCAGAGGTGGACGAGGTCCTGTTGGTGCTGGACGCCACCACCGGCCAGAACGGGCTGAACCAGGCGCGGGTCTTCGCCGAAGTCGTCAACATCACCGGCATCGTGCTGACGAAGCTGGACGGGACCGCGAAGGGCGGCATTGTCGTCGCCATCCAGAAGAGCCTCGGCGTGCCCGTGAAGCTCATCGGCCTCGGCGAGGGCGCGGACGACCTCGCCCCGTTCGAGACCGAGGGCTTCGTCGACGCCCTCCTGAACTAGCCCGCATGCCAAGTAAGTAGCAGCAGGGGGCGTTCCCAGCCTTGGGAACGCCCCCTGCTGCTACCCGGTTGGGGTCCGCTGCACCGTCTCCCGCGCGGCCAGCCAGCCCAGGGCGGCCGCCAGCAGCACGGCGCCCGTCGCAGCGAACGCCCAGCTGTAACCGAACCGGTCCGCCAGCAGACCGACGAGCACCGGCCCGAGGATGGCACCAATGTCGGACGTCATCTGGTAGGCCGCCAGCACCGGTCCGCCTGAACGTTCCCGGCCGATCACATCGGCAACGGCCGCCTGCTGCGCCGGATTGAGCATTCCGGCGCCCACCCCCGCCAGCATCGACGCAGCCAGGAACCACCCGAGGCCCTGGGTAAGGCCCGATCCCGGAAGTCGCCGCGCCGGTGACCACGAGGCCGGCCACCATCATCGGCTTCCTGCCCAGGCTGTCCGCCAGCCTGCCCGACACGGTCAGCGCGAGGGCGTTTCCGGCAGCGAAGACTGCCAGCGCCCAGCCAGCGGCCCCCGGCCCGGAGCCAAGGGCCGTCACGGCAAAAAGCGGCACCGTGGCCATGCGCACGCCGAACGTCGCCCAGCCGTTGGCGAAGCTGGAGGCCAAGGCTGCCCGGTAGGCACTGTCACGGACGGCCTCGCCGAGTTTCATGGCCGGCTCGCCCGTTGCCTCGCCGCGGGCCGAGCCGGGTACATGGCTGAGCTGAGTCTGCACCACCAGGGCCGCGAGGACGAGGGCACCGGCGTAGGCCAGGAACGGGACACGCAGGCCGAAGCCGGCCAGCAGGCCGCCGACGATCGGCCCGCAGACATTGCCGATCAGGAACGCCGACGCGTACGCACCCGACACCCGGCCGCGGCTTTCCGGCGGCGCCAGCCGGACCACCAGCGCCATGGAGGCGACGGTGAACATGACCGAGCCGGCACCGCCCAGCCCGCGGAACACCAGCAGCTGCCAGTAGCTCTGGGCAAAGGCGCAGGCCGCAGTGGACGCCGCCACGATGAGCAATCCCGCAACATAGACGGGCCGCTCCCCAAGCCGGCCGATGAGCGCCCCGCCGGCAGGGGCGAACAGCAGCCGCATGAACGCAAAGATACTGACGATGACGGCGGCCGCCGTCGCGCCGACGTCGAACGTGGTGGCGAACTGCGGCAGCACCGGAGCGACCAGGCCAAAGCCCAGGGCGATCAGGAAGGCTGCGACGAGCATCACCTTGATGTCACGGGGCAGCGGAGCGCCGGTAGGGCGGCGGACCGCCGAAAACCGCGGCTTGCCCGCGGCGTTACGGGGGAGTGGCGTCATGGAGCGGGGAATCCTTGCGAAACAGGCCGGGCGGGCGTTTGGGAGCGATGAAACATAACCGTAACAAGCAGGATATGCACCATTTACGTCAGGGAGGTTGTTGTAACAGACCGGCAATCTAAATCCTCCGCCAGCGAAACACATCGCGGCAAAACTTGAACCAGAACGCAAAAGGCGTTGGGACAGGCGGGCATACCGCACTAAAAAGTAAGAGAGGACGTAGGCCATGGAACTCACTGCAGGTCTCGTTTGGCTCCTGGTCGCATCAGCGCTCGTGCTGTTCATGACCCCGGGCCTGGCATTCTTCTACGGCGGCATGACCCGTGCGAAAGCCGCCCTGAACATGATGATGATGAGCTTCGTCGCCATCGGCACCGTAGGCATCATGTGGGTCCTGTGGGGTGCTTCCATGGCTACGAGCAACGAAGACAACTTCTTCCAGATCTTCGCGAATCCTTTCAGCCACTTCGGCCTGCACAACTTCACCGACCCGGCGGACCTGCTGAAGGTTGGCTACGCCGCCACCTTCGCCATCATCACCGTGGCGCTTATCTCCGGAGCCGTCGCTGACCGCGCCAAATTCTCGGCCTGGACCATCTTCACCCCAATCTGGGCCACGCTGGTCTACGCGCCCATGGCCTACATGGTCTGGGGCGGGGGACTCTTCTCCAAGGATGGCTGGTTCGGCCAGACTTTCGCTCCTGTCATTGACTTCGCCGGCGGCACAGTCGTCCACATCAACGCCGGCGTCGCCGGCCTCATCCTGGTCCTGATCATCGGCAACCGCAGGGGCTTCGGCAAGGACCCGAACCACCGCCCGCACAACATCCCGTTCGTCATGCTCGGTGCGGCCATCCTCTGGTTCGGGTGGTTTGGTTTCAACGCCGGGGCAGCGGCGACTGTTGAACAGGCTGGTCTCATCTGGATCAACACCCTCGCGGCCCCCGCAGCAGCAATGCTTGGCTGGCTCGCTGTCGAGCGTTACCGCGACGGTCACCCCACCTCTCTTGGTGCAGCATCAGGCGTCGTGGCCGGTCTGGTCGCCATCACCCCCGCCTGTGCCAACGTCTCGCCGCTGGGGGCCATTGGCCTCGGCGTGGTGGCAGGCATCGCCTCTGCCCTGGCCGTCGGACTGAAGTTCAAGCTGGGCTACGACGACTCCCTGGACGTCGTCGGCGTTCACCTTGTCTCCGGCGTCGTCGGTACCGTGGCGATTGGATTCCTCGCGACCCCGACCCAGGGCGCGGCAGGCCTCTTCTACGGCGGCGGCGCCACCCAGCTGGTCGCCCAGCTGTTGGCAGCAGCCCTGTCCATCACGTTCACCTCGGTCATGACCTTCGTCATCGCCTACCCCATCCACAAGCTCATGGGCTTCCGGGTCTCCCAGGAACAGGAAGTGGTTGGTGTGGACCTCAGCCTGCACGCCGAAACCGCATACGAGTTCGGCGTCGGCGGCCACGGCGGCAGCTTCCAGCCCCTGCATGAGCTGATCACCGGTAGTGCAAACGACGGCAAGAAGACGGACGATAAGAAGACAGAAGCAGCAACAGGTAAGGAAAGCGTGGGGGCATGAAACTGATTACAGCAATCGTTCGTCCGGAAAAGCTCGAATCGATCCGCGAAGGCCTGGAGGCCTACGGTGTCCAGGGCCTGACGGTCAGCGCGGCCAGCGGCTACGGCCGGCAGCGCGGCTACACCGAGGTCTACCGCGGCGCCGAGTACAACGTGGATTTGCTGCCCAAGATCCGCGTCGAGGTGCTGGCTACCGACGAACAGGCTGACGACATCCTGGATGTCATCATCGCCAGCTCCAACACGGGCCGCGCCGGCGACGGCAAAGTCTGGACGGTCGATGTCTTCGAAGCAGTCCGGGTGCGGACGGGTGAACGCGGAGTAGCCGCCATCTAGCCCCAGCCGCCAGCCCAACGCAGCGGAAGGGCCGGTCACCAAAGGGTGGCCGGCCCTTCCTGCGTGTCGGGACTGTCCGGGGCGGGCAGCCTAATTGGGCGCGGGGCCGTCGGAGCCTGCCCGGTATTCCTCCAACGGAACCTTCCCTGCTGCCCAGGCGGCCAGCACGGGCTCCACGATCCGCCAGCACTCCTCCGCGGTGTCGCCCCTGACGGACAACAGGGGATCACCGGTCAGGACGCCCTCCAGGACTTCGCCGTAGGGGAGCAGCTCGGACGCGTTGAGTTCGGCCACGAGTGCGGCGCGGTCCAGACTGAAGATGTCCCCGGGGCCGTTCACGTCGACGTCGAGCTCCAGCGTGTCCGGGCCGAAGCCAATGCGGAGCGTGTTGGGGGTGTCCCTTCCGGTGAAGCCGGCGGGGAGGTGCGGAACCGGGCGGAAGGTGACCACGGCCTCCTTCCGCTTGTCGCCCAAGGCCTTGCCGGAGCGCAGGATGAACGGCACGCCTTTCCAGCGCCAGTTGTCGATATTCACGTGCACCTCGGCCAGGGTCTCGGTGTTCCGGTCCGGATCCACGCCCTCCTCCGCGGTGTAATCGGGGACGTCCTTGCCGCCGAGGCTTCCCGCGAGGTAGCGCGCCCGCCGGGTGCTGTCCGTGTAGGGCGGCTTGACGCTGCTGGCCCGCAGGACGGCGGCGATGGCGTCGCGGAGGTCGCGCTCGCCGATGGTGGCGGGGGGCTCGATGGCCAGCAGCGCCATGATCTGCAGCAGATGGCTCTGGATCATGTCGCGCAGGGCGCCCGCGCCGTCGTAGTAGCGGGCGCGTCCCTCCAGGGCCAGGTCCTCGTCGAAGACGATTTCCACCTTGGCGATGTGGTCGCGGCTCCAGACCGGCTCCAGGAAATTGTTGGCGAACCGCAGCCCGAGGATATTCAGGACGGTGGCCTTGCCCAGGAAGTGGTCCACCCGGTGGACGTGGTCCTCAGGAACCAGGGACAGGAGGGTCCGGTTGAGTTCACGGGCGGACTCCTCGCCGGAGCCGAAAGGTTTCTCCATCACCAGGCGCGTGCCGGTGGGGACCTGCTCCGGGCGCAGGATTTCGCAGGCCTTCTGGCTCACCTGCGGAGGCAGGGCGAAGTAGACGGCAACCGGGCCCTCGAGGTCGGCCAGGAGCTGCGCGAGCGGGCCGTCCGCGGTGACGTCCGCCTGATGGTATTCCGTGGAATTCGCCATCGCTGCCAGGGCGTCCTTGCCGGGCTCCGAGGCATTCTCGGCGGCGGCGTCGAAGGCCTTGTGCACGCGTTCCTTCCACTGCTCCGGCGACCACGGATCCGAACCGGCCCCGACGAGCCTCAGGCCGGCGGCGCGGCCTGAGCCCACCAGCCGTGCCAGGCCGGGGAGGAGGAGCCGGCCGGTAAGGTCGCCGGAGGCACCGAGAATGAGCAGGGTCTTTACGGTCGTTTGGCTCGTCACCCTGCCAGCATGCCATCTTGAAGGCGTGTCTTGATACCCTAGATAGTCGAGTCCCGTACATCCACTGAAAGAAGTGCACGGCGCGTGTTCAATTCACTCTCTGACCGGTTGACAGCAACCTTCAAGAATCTTCGCGGCAAGGGCCGCCTCACCGAGGCAGATGTCGACGCCACAGTCCGCGAGATCCGTCGCGCCCTGCTGGATGCCGATGTTGCCGTGCCTGTGGTCCGGGAATTCACCGGGCAGGTCCGTGAGCGTGCGCTGGGCGCCGAGGTCTCCGGGGCCCTGAACCCCAGCCAGCAGATCGTGAAGATCGTCAACGAGGAGCTTGTTGAGATCCTCGGCGGCGAGACGCGGCGCATCCGGATGGCCAAGACCGGCCCCACCATCATCATGCTCGCCGGCCTCCAGGGCGCCGGCAAGACCACCCTGGCCGGAAAGCTCGCCAAGTGGATGAAGGCGCAGGGCCACAGCCCCATCCTCGTCGCCTGTGACCTTCAGCGCCCCAACGCCGTGACACAGCTGCAGGTCGTGGGCCAGCGCGCCGGCGTTCCTGTCTTCGCGCCGCACCCGGGCGCCACTTCCGAGCTGGCCCACCCGGCGGGCGACCCTGTCGCCGTCGCACGCGCCGGCGTTGACGAAGCCCGCCAGAAGCTGCACGACGTCGTCATCGTGGACACCGCCGGCCGACTCGGCGTCGACGCCGACATGATGGAGCAGGCGCGCCAGATCCGCCGGGCCATCGTCCCCAACGAAGTCCTCTTCGTCATCGACTCCATGATCGGCCAGGACGCCGTCAACACGGCCACCGCGTTTGATGAAGGCGTGAACTTCACCGGCATCGTGCTGTCAAAGCTCGACGGCGACGCCCGCGGCGGTGCCGCGCTGTCCGTTTCGTCGGTCACCGGCAAGCCCGTGATGTTCGCGTCGACCGGCGAAGGCCTGGACGACTTCGAACTGTTCCACCCGGACCGGATGGCCTCGCGCATCCTGGACATGGGTGACGTCCTGTCCCTCATTGAGCAGGCTGAAAAGTCCTGGGACAAGGAAGAAGCCGCCCGGATGGCGAAGAAGTTCGCCGACCAGGAGGACTTCACGCTCGATGACTTCCTCGCGCAGATGCAGCAGATCCGCAAAATGGGCTCGATGAAGAAGATGCTGATGATGATGCCCGGTGCGCAGAACATCCGGCAGCAGCTGGAGCAGTTCGATGAGCGTGAGATCGACCGGGTGGAGGCCATCGTCCGCTCGATGACCCCGCACGAGCGGGTGGCGCCCAAGATCATCAACGGTTCCCGCCGGGCCCGCATCGCCCGCGGTTCAGGTGTGCACGTGTCTGAGGTCAACGGCCTGCTGGAACGCTTCGCCCAGGCCCAGAAGATGATGAAGAAGATGGCCCAGGGCGGCGGCATGCCGGGAATGCCCGGGATGCCCGGCATGGGGGCCGGCGGTGCCCGCAAGGGCGGCAAGAACGCGCCCAAGAAGAAGGCGCGTTCCGGCAATCCTGCCAAGGCAGCCCAGGAGCTCCGCGAAGCCGAGGCCAGGCGTGCTGCGGGGGCCAAGGCGGTACCCACGGGAGCAGCCTTCGGCCAGCAGTCGGGCGACTTCGATCCGTCCCAGCTGAACCTGCCTAAGGGCTTCGACAAGTTCATGGGCGGCAAATAGGGCGCATGGTCATGTCGGCCTGCGCCGATGTCAGACCGCTGCCATAAGGTTGGGTCATGTATAAGCAGCGCGTAGTGTTCGTCCACGGTGCCGGAAATTTCGGCTCCGCGGCGTGGCCTCGCCAGCACGGCATGGCCCTGCGGTACGACGCCCTGTTTCTGCGGCGCCACGGCTTTGACGCCGAGGCCGAACCGCTGGAGACCGACTTTGCCGGGGACGCCCGCATTGTGCTGCGTTCACTGGCCGACGACGGCCGCGGGGCCGCCGGGGGCCACGTGGTGGCGCATTCGCAGGGCGCGATCGCCGCGATGATGGCCGCCGTCGAGCGCCCTGACCTGGTCTTCTCGCTGACGCTCGTGGAACCGGCCTGCCTGTCGCTCACGGCCGACCTGCCTGCCACCGCCGGGCACCGCGCCCTGATGGAGCCCCTGTTTGAGGTCCGGCACCAGCTAGGCGACGACGATTACGAGCGCGAGTTCCTGCACCGCGCCTTCGCCGCGGACACGCCGGAGCCCAGTACCCCCGAAGCGAAGCGCGCTGCGCGCAGGCTGCGGCTGCAGGCACCGCCATGGGAGGCGCCGCTGCAGATCGTGCCGGGTGTTCCCACCCTGGTGCTCACCGGCGGCTGGGAGCCGCTGTACGAGGAGATCGCCGGCTACCTGCGCGAGACCGGTGCCCTGCACCGCATCGCTGCCGGAGGGCACCGGCCCCACGATTCACCGGAGGGCGACCGCTACATCCGGTCATTCATCGCCGAGGTCAGCCAGCGGCAGCAGCCCCGGGCGTCATAAAAGATCCGGGCCCCGCCCGGCCGGCCCCCAATGCCAGCCGGACGGAACCCCTTGGTCGGAACTCCTTGGACGGAAGCCCGAAGAACCTAGTTGCGCGCCGATTCCGGAAGCCGCAGCTCCGGCAGGTAGACCTTTCCGCCTGCAGCGAGGAATTCCTGGCTCTTCTCGCGCATGCCCTCCGCCATCTCGGCGAGGGCGGCCTGCGCTTCGGCTGAGCCGTATTCGTTCCGGATGTCCTGGCTGATCCGCATGGAGCAGAACTTGGGCCCACACATCGAGCAGAAGTGTGCGGTCTTGGCGGGCTCCGCAGGCAGTGTCTCGTCGTGGAAGGACTCGGCCGTCACCGGGTCCAGCGACAGCGCGAACTGGTCGCGCCACCGGAACTCGAACCGGGCCTTGGACAGGGCATCGTCCCGCTCGTTCGCGCCGGGGTGCCCCTTGGCAAGGTCGGCGGCGTGCGCGGCGATCTTGTATGTGATGACGCCCGTCTTCACATCGTCCTTGTTCGGCAGGCCCAGGTGTTCCTTGGGCGTGACGTAGCAGAGCATTGCCGTGCCGTAGCGGGCGATTTCGGTGGCACCGATGGCCGAGGTGATGTGGTCGTAGCCGGGGGCCACGTCCGTGACCAGCGGTCCGAGCGTGTAGAAGGGCGCACCCTTGCAGAGCTCCTGCTGGCGCTCAACGTTCTCGCGCACCAGGTGGAACGGGATGTGCCCCGGCCCCTCGACCATGACCTGGACGTCGTACTCCCAGGCCCGCTGGGTCAGCTCAGCCAGCGTGTCCAGTTCGGCGAACTGCGCGGCGTCGTTGGCGTCCGCCGTCGCGCCCGGCCGGAGACCGTCGCCCAGGGAGAAGGAGACGTCGTACTTTGCGAAGATCTCGCAGAGTTCGTCGAAGTGGGTGTACAGGAAGTTTTCCTGGTGGTGGGCCAGGCACCAGCCGGCCATGATCGACCCGCCGCGGGACACGATGCCGGTCACGCGGTTCGCCGTGAGCGGCACGTACCGCAGCAGCACGCCGGCGTGGATGGTCATGTAGTCCACGCCCTGTTCGCACTGCTCGATGACGGTGTCGCGGAATATTTCCCACGTGAGGGCGTTCGCTTCGCCGTTGACCTTTTCCAGGGCCTGGTAGATCGGCACTGTGCCGATCGGCACGGGGGAGTTGCGGATGAGCCACTCACGCGTCGTGTGGATATCGTCGCCCGTGGACAGGTCCATGACCGTGTCTGCGCCCCACTGGGTGGCCCATTGCAGCTTGTCCACCTCCTCGGCGATGGAGCTGGTGACGGCCGAGTTGCCGATATTGGCGTTGATCTTCACCAGGAACGCCTTGCCGATGATCATCGGCTCGGATTCCGGGTGGTTGATGTTGCTGGGGATGATGGCCCGTCCGGCGGCGAGTTCGCTGCGGACCAGTTCCACATCGCAGTTTTCGCGGAGGGCCACGAAACGCATTTCGGGGGTGATGACGCCCTGCCGCGCATAGTGCATCTGCGTCACGGTCTTGCCTTCCGCCGCCCGGCGGGGCACCGGCCGGGCGCCCTTCCACTCCGCGGAAGCCGCACCGCGGCGCACGGCTGACTTGCCGTCGTCGAGCAGGTTCCGTTCACGTCCGTCGTACGTCTCCGTGTCCGCGCGGGCCGTAATCCATTCCGAACGGAACGGCGCGAGGCCCACCACGGGGTCGCTGCCCGGACCCGCCGTGCGGTAAACCCTCAGCGGCTCGTTCTGCTCGCCGTTGGGTGAGGGCTCCAGGGCGATTTCCGTCACCGGAACCCGCAGGCCGTCACCTTCCAGGTAGGCCAGTGAATGGGATTTCAGCGACTGCGTGACACTGCCGGCAGCATTACCGGCGGTTTCGCTTTGGGCTGCGTCAATTTGGGCAGGGCTCAGCTGTGATTCCTGGGTGCTCAATTTACTGCTCACTTCCTTCGCCGGCATTACCCGGACAGGTTCAACGGTCGCAGGCTGCGCCAGCCTGATCTCAGCCCCTGCAGGGGCCCCCGTGTGGTCGTAAACGAAGCTACCACACCGCGGATTGGACCTGTCCATCTGTGAGAAGCCGCTCCGGCGGGGCCGTTTGCCGCCACGGAAGCCGATTAAGCTGGAAGCCATGGCGCACATCATCGAATTCAGCGGACCCGTGCTCACTGCTGCGGACAAGGAACGCAGGGGGCTCTGGTCCGTGGACGGGAAGCTGACGTTTGATCCTCCGGGCCGGCGGCCGGACGCCGTCCTGGATGGCTGGGTCCTGCCCGGTTTCGCCGATGCCCACTGCCATATCGGGCTGGGCCCGGGCGGTGCCGTGGACGACGACGTGGCATATGACCAGGCCATGACGGACCGCAACGCCGGGACGCTGCTGGTCCGTGACGCCGGGGCTGCCAGCGACACCCGGTGGCTGCAGCAGCGGGACGACACGCCGCGCATCATCCGGTCCGGCCGGCACATTGCCCGGTCCCGCCGTTACCTGAGGAATTTCGCGGTGGAAGTCGAACCGGAGGGCCTCGTGGAGGCGGTGCGCAAGCAGGCGCGCGAAGGTGATGGCTGGGTCAAGCTGGTGGGGGACTGGATCGACCGGACGGCCGGCGACCTCATGCCGTCGTTCCCGGCCACTGCCGTGCGGGACGCGGTCCGGGCCGCGCACGACGAAGGGGCGAGGGTCACGGCGCACTGCTTCGGCGAGGACACCCTGGATGACATGCTGGACGCAGGTATCGACTGCATCGAGCACGCCACGGGCTTGCTGCCCAGGCACATTCCCCGGTTCGTCGAGCAGCAGGTGCCGATCGTGCCGACACTCATCAACATCGCCACCTTCCCGGACATCGCCGCGCAGGCCGAGCCGAAGTTTCCGCGGTATGCCGGGCACATGCGGGCGCTGTTCTCCCGCCGTCGTGAGCGCGTCCTGGAGGCCTACGAAGCCGGCGTCGAAATTTACGCGGGAACTGACGCCGGCAGCGTGATCCGCCACGGCCGCATCGCGGACGAAATCCTCGAACTGCACGCCGCCGGGCTGCCGGCTCCGGCGGCGCTGGACGCGGCCTGCTGGCGGGCGCGCCGCTGGCTCGGCGCCGAAGGCCTGGCGGAAGGGGCAGCGGCGGACGTGGTGGTCTGCCGGGAGGACCCCCGCGCCGTGCCGGAGACCATCCGCAGCCTCTCGAACGTGGTGCTTCGCGGCAAGATCATCCATTAGGAATAAATTGAAGCTTCAAGTAATTTAGAGATGTAGAGGCTGCCGAAATCCGGTGGTCCGGACATTCGGGAGTATTCAATGACAGCAGCAGACAGCAGCCAGGACTTGCTTCCTGCCGACCTCACGATGGGCACCGTCATGCTCAAGGTGGGCGACATGAAGCTCATGACCGACTACTACCAGCGCGCCCTCGGGCTCGATGTCGTCGCCGAGCAGGACGGCGGCCTCTACCTTGGCCGGCTCAACACGCCGCTGGTCCACCTCGCTCCCGCTCCGGGCCTCAATATCCCCGGCCGGGGCGAGGCCGGTCTCTTCCACACGGCACTCCTCTTCGGGGACCAGTCCTCGCTCGCCGCCACCGTTGCCAGCGCAGCCCAGTATGAGCCTCAGGCTTTCGTGGGCAGCGCCGACCACCTGGTCAGTGAGGCCTTCTACTTCACCGATCCGGAAGGCAACGGGATAGAACTCTACTGGGACCGCCCGCGTTCGGCATGGTCCTGGGAGGGCAAGAACGTCGTCATGGACAGCCTGGCGCTCCCGCCCCAGCGGTATCTTCAGGAGCACCTCACCCAAGAAGCGGTGGGGGGCCAGCGCGGCACGGGCGCCGAGGTGGGGCATGTCCACCTTCAGGTCGGCGACGTGCAGTCAGCCCACGACTTCTACGTCGGCACCCTGGGATTCGAAAAAACGGCGGGCTGGCACGGCCAAGCCCTGTTTGTGTCCGCCGGCGGCTACCACCACCACATGGCCATGAACGTCTGGAACAGCCGCGGCGCCGGTCCGCGCCGGGACACCCTGGGCCTCGGCGAGGTTCTCATCGAGGTCACGTCGGGGGACGACGTCGGCGCCCTCGCCGACCGCCTCAAGGTCGCCGGAGTCGAATCGCACCACACCGGCGCCGAGCTCCGGTTCGAGGATCCGTGGCGCAACCGCCTTCGCGTCGCTGTTCGATAAGCGTCGCTGTTCCGTAGGCCCAGTGCGCTAAGCCCAGGGGGCCCGGTTGGGTTACGCTGACATTCGAAGGGCCCCGGCACCGCCGGGGCATGCACGCCGACGGAATGAGGACGAATCCATGGGCTTCACGGAAGTGTTTGTCGCCACCCACAACGACGCCCTCAAGCGCGCAGAGGCGCTGGCAGGCGGTGCGGCCGCCGGGGACGGCATCCGGATCGCCGGCATCAGTGATTTTGAGATCGAACAGCTCGGCGACCTCGCCGGTGCCGCGGTGCACGCCGCGGGCGCGGACTACGAGCTGGCCATGGTTGACGTGGCCAGCGATTCACTGCTGGGCGTGCCGGCGGCGATGGTCCGGGCGCTCGCTGAGCTCCTCACGTACGAGTCCGAGGGCGAAGGCAACGTCCTGGACGACGTGGCCGAGCGCTGGGCAGCCGAGGACGACATGCCGTTTGGTGCCGGGGAAGCCAGGAAATACGTCCAGCAGCTGGCAGAGCTCGCCGGCACTGTGGACGAAGGCAACAGGACCGGCCTCTACGTCTGGTCTTCGTAGCGCGGGCAGGTTATTCCGGTACCTGCGGGACTCCGTCAGCACGTCAAGTCGAAATAACGCGGGCGATCTGGCACAATAAACAGGTACTCGATCTGCGTGGCCCCTCTCTCCGCGTCTGGATCCTGTCCTTTCGAACCCCCAAGTACGGCCCGCCCCACGGGTGCAGAACGCGGGTTCAACCCCGTTTTAGAAACAGGAGTGACCACAAAAGTGGCCGTAAAGATTCGCCTTAAGCGCTTCGGTAAGATGCGCGCACCGTACTACCGCATCGTTGTCGCCGACTCGCGCACCAAGCGTGATGGCCGTGCCATCGAAGAGATCGGCAAGTACCACCCCACCGAGGAGCCCTCATACATCGAGGTCAACTCCGAGCGTGCACAGTACTGGCTGTCCGTCGGCGCGCAGCCGTCGGAGCAGGTCGCCGCGATCCTGAAGATCACCGGTGACTGGCAGAAGTTCAAGGGTCTGCCGGGCCAGGAAGGCACCCTGAAGACCAAGGCCGACAAGGAAGCATTCGTTGCCTCCGGAGAAGGGTTCCGTGATCATCCCGGAAGCCATCACCAAGAAGGCCAAGGCATCGGAAGCCCCCGCCGAGGCTGAAGCAGAGACCACCGAGGCTGAGTAAGTTGCTGGCAGAAGCGCTCGAACACCTTGTCCGCGGCATTGTCGACTCCCCTGAGGACGTCAAGGTCAGCGCCAAGAACAACCGCCGCGGGGATACCCTCGAGGTGCGCGTTCACCAGGAAGACCTGGGACGGGTAATCGGACGCCAGGGCCGCACCGCCCGCGCACTGCGCACGGTCGTGGCGGCGCTGGCAGATGGCGAGCAGGTCAGGGTCGACGTCGTCGACACCGACCGCCGCCGGTAACGCGCCTGCAGCACTTGTCTTAACGTCCGGCCCCTCCACCAGCTAACGGTGGAGGGGCCGGACTGTTTTGGGCCCTGGCTGTGTTCAGGACCCCCACAATAGTCCTAACCCCGCACCACAAACAGAGGAACACATGCAGCTTCAGGTGGCCCGTATCGGCAAGCCCCACGGAATCCGCGGCGAGGTGACCGTCCAGGTGCTCACCGACGCGCCGGAGGACCGGTTCCTTCCCGGTACCGAGTTCGTGGTGGAGCCCGCCTCCGCCGGGCCGCTCACCGTGCGCAGCGCCCGCTGGAACAAGGACATCCTCCTGCTCGGATTCGAGGAGGTGGCCGACCGGAACCGCGCCGAGACCCTGCGCGGCGCCAAGCTGTTCATCGAGACTGAAGAGCTGGACGATGACGATGACGAGGGCTGGTACGAGCACGAGCTCGTCGGCCTCGAGGCCCGCGTCGGCTCCCAGACGGTGGGCAAGGTCGCCGCCCTGAACACCATGCCGGTGCAGGACCTGCTCGTCGTCGAAACCCCTGACGGCAAGGAAATCCTCATCCCGTTCGTGGAACAGATCGTCCCCGAGGTTAACATCGAGGAGGGCTTCGTCCTGCTCACCCCGCCGGACGGCCTGTTCGAGATCAACGAGGAAGGCGGCGCGGAGGACCCGGAGACCAGGGGCTCGGATTCCGCTGAGGACTCCGATGAGGACCCCACCGTGGAAGACGCCGAGCCGGAGGCCAAAGCGTAGATGAGAATCGACGTCGTCAGTATCTTTCCCGAGTACCTGGCGCCGCTGGAGCTGTCGCTCATCGGCAAGGCGCGCCAGGACGGGCTGCTCGAGCTGAACGTGCACGACCTCCGCGCCTTCACCACCGACCGCCACCGCACCGTGGACGACACGCCGTACGGGGGCGGCGCAGGGATGGTGATGAAGGCCGAGCCGTGGGCCCAGGCGCTCGAGTCCGTGGCGGCCGCCCGGCCGGCCGGTGCGGCGAAACCCGTGCTGATCGTCCCGTCCCCGGCGGGGGAGCGCTTCAACCAGGCGCTGGCATACGAGCTTGCCGAGGAAGAACAGCTGGTGTTCGCCTGCGGGCGTTACGAGGGCATCGACGAGCGGGTCATCGAATGGGCCGAGGAGCACTTCACGGTCCGCCCGGTCAGTCTCGGGGATTACGTCCTCAACGGCGGTGAAGTGGCCGTCCTGGCCATGGTGGAAGCCATCGGCCGGCTGCTCCCCGGCGTGGTGGGCAACCCCGAGTCACTCGTGGAGGAGTCGCATTCGGACGGCCTGCTTGAGTACCCCGTCTACACCAAGCCGTCCGTCTGGCGGGAGCGGGAAGTCCCGGCCGTCCTGCTCAGCGGAAACCACGGCAAGATCGCGCAGTGGCGCCGGCACGAACAGTACCGCAGGACGGCGGAACGCCGTCCAGACCTGCTGCAGACGTTCGACGCCGGAACGCTGCCCCGTGCCGATCGCACCGCTCTCGCGGACCTGGGGTACGACGTCGTCGACGGCCACCTGAAGCGGCGCCCGGAGGCCTGAACTGTTCCTGGGAACCGGCGTGTCCCTATAGAACGGAACGGCCCGCAATTAACCAATTCGTTCCATATGGGGCATAATTAATCCTTGTGTCTGCTGGGTCCGCACCTGCCACAGGGGGAGCGCAACCAACAGCAGGACACCCCGGTGCCGCCAAAAGGTGGCGGGACCGGACCTCAACACTTCGGCGGCGATTCCCGGAAATGTCCGGGCTTGGCTGCCGTGACCCAAAGTGGATGACCTGTGGCGTTCACCAGGAGTGGATCAATGCATATCCTCGATTCCGTAGATGCAGCCTCGCTGCGCACTGACGTTCCCGAGTTCCGCGCGGGTGACACCCTCAAGGTTCACGTGAACATCATCGAAGGCAAGAACTCCCGTGTCCAGGTATTCCAGGGCTTCGTCCTGGGCCGCCAGGGCGACGGCATCCGCGAAACCTTCACCGTCCGCAAGGTTTCCTTCGGTGTCGGCGTTGAGCGTACCTTCCCGGTGCACTCCCCGATCATCGAAAAGATCGAGGTTGTCACCAAGGGTGACGTCCGCCGCGCCAAGCTTTACTACATGCGTGCACTGCGCGGTAAGGCTGCGAAGATCAAGGAAAAGCGCGACTTCAGCACCGCCAAGTAAGTCCTGCCGGACTTTCACGGCGGGTCCCAACCCGTGTCCGGCCCGCGCCGGAGCCATCCGCAACAGCGCCACAGGATACGGATTATGGACCAGACAAAACGCCAGCCAGGGAAACCGGGCTGGCGTTTTGCGTTGCTGGCTGTGCTGGCCGCCGTCCTGGTCAGCGGGGTGATCCGCTCCCTGTGGCTTGACGTCTATTACATTCCGTCCGCCTCCATGGAGCCGCTGTTCGGCGCGGGGGACAGGATCCTGGTGTCCCGCACAGACTTCCAGTCCGAACCGATCCGCCGCGGCGACGTCGTCGTGTTCGACGGCCGTGGCTCGTTCGCACCGCTGAACAGCGGGGAAGGTCCGCTCCAGGAAGCGGCGGCCGCGGCAGGGCACTGGCTGGGACTGACCGGCAGTGATACTACATACGTAAAGCGGGTCATTGGCCTCCCCGGCGACCACGTGGTCTGCTGCGACCCTTCCAGCCGCCTCACAGTCAACGGTCAGCCGCTCGTGGAACCCTACCTGTATGACGGTGATGCGGCGAGCATCCAGAAGTTCGACGTGACTGTGCCCGAGGGCCGGCTGTGGCTGCTCGGTGACCACCGCTCGGTGTCCGCGGACTCCCGCAGCCTGCTGGGGGCGCCGGGCGGCGGCATGGTGCGGGCGGACAGGGTGATCGGCAGGCCGGTACAGATCCTCTGGCCGCTTGATAGATTTGCGTCAGTGGCACGGCCGCCGTTGGCGGTCAATACAACAACAAAGGACGGACAGTAGATGCCGGAAATTGATCCCGGGAGCTCCGAACCGCGGCAGGCTGCCGCGCGGCCGGGACGGCATGCCGCCCAAGAGCCCGCTTCTGACGTGTCCGCCCCCGGCGGGTCCGGACCCGGCTCCCCTGCTCCTGCCGGTCCCCGCCGCCAGGAAAAGGCCCGTGGCCGCAACCCCTTCCTGCTGTGGCTGAAGGAAATCGCCACCGTGGTAGTGATCGCCGTCGTGCTTTCCTTCCTCATCAAAACCTTCCTGTTCCGGGCCTTCTACATTCCGTCCGAGTCGATGGTGAACACGCTGGACATCAACGACCGCATCTTCGTGAACCTCCTTGTTCCGGAGCCGTTCGCCCTGTCGCATGGCGACGTGGTGGTCTTCAAGGACACCAAGGGCTGGCTGCCGCCCACACCGCAAAAGGCCGACGGTCCGTTCAGCGTTGTGGAGGACGGGCTGACCTTCGTGGGTCTGCTGCCGGACAACTCCGAGCAGCACCTGGTTAAGCGGGTCATCGGGCTCCCGGGGGACCACGTCGTCTGCTGTGACGCCGGAGGCAAGATCACCGTGAACGGCGCCGCGCTGGACGAAACCTACGTCAATCCGGCCGAAGTGCCGGCTGTGCGGACCTTCGACGTCGTCGTCCCCCAGGGCAAAGTCTGGGTGATGGGGGACAACCGCAACCACTCGGCGGACTCGCGGGCCCACACCGACACCAACGGCGGTTTCGTGGACATCCCGGACATTGAAGGCAAGGCAGCGGTCATCGCCTGGCCGATGAACCGCTGGGCCGCCCTGGACAACTATCCCGACGTCTTCAAGAATGTTCCCCCGGCAGGCTAGCCATGTCAGTTGCACCCACCCTTGACTACGAGAAGCGCTTCCTGCCCCGCGGGGCACGGTTCCTGGCCGGCGTCGACGAGGTAGGCCGCGGTGCCCTCGCCGGGCCGGTGAGCGTGGGAATCGCCGTCGTTGACCTGCAGAACATGGAGCTGCTGGCCGACGTGCGGGACAGCAAGCTGCTCAAAGCGGCAGACCGCGAACGCCTCGACCCCCTGGTACGGGCCTGGAGCGTCGCCTCCGCGGTGGGACATGCCAGCGCGCGCGAAATCGACGCGCTCGGCATCATGGGTGCCCTCCGGACGGCCGGAAACAGGGCATGGTTCGAGATCCTCGGCGCCGGCATCACGCCCGACGTCGTCCTGCTCGACGGCAGCCACAACTGGCTCTCGCCCGCGGCCCAGCCCTCGCTGTTCGACGAAGTCATTACCGACCCCGGCTGCGACGCGCCCGTCCACACCCTGGTCAAGGCCGACATGCAGTGCCTCAGCGTGGCCGCAGCGAGCGTCCTGGCCAAGGTGGAGCGCGACCAGCACATGCGGGAACTGCACCTTGAGTGTCCGGACTTCGGCTGGGACGTCAACAAGGGCTACGCCACCGCGGCGCACCGGGAAGCCATCCGCACCCACGGCCCAAGCCCCTACCACCGGATCAGCTGGAACCTGCTGACGGAATAGTGCGGTGCGTCGTGCGGCGCGCGGGTTCCCGCCGCATGGTGCAAGATGGAACCATGAGTGCCGAAGACCTTGAGAACTATGAGACCGATATGGAGCTCCAGCTCTACCGGGAGTACCGCGACGTCGTGGGTCTGTTCAGCTATGTGGTCGAGACTGAGCGGCGCTTCTACCTTGCCAACCACGTGGACCTGCAGGCACGCAGCGCCGACGGCGAGGTCTACTTCGACCTCACGCTCCAGGACGCCTGGGTTTGGGATGTCTACCGTTCGGCGCGGTTCGTGAAGAGTGTCCGGGTCATCACGTTCAAGGACGTCAACGTCGAGGAACTGCCGCGCAACGAAGATCTCGCGCTGCCCAAGGACGTCGGCCTCGGCAACTGAGGTCACTGCACCTTTCCTCCACACCTGTGTTTCCCACATAGCGAAATAGCCACCTGTTCCGCCTCAGTGCGCCGGCCGCAGTCTTGTTGCGGAGGTGGACATGAAAGCCAAGGACCTGCTGGGCCGGCGCGGGGAAGAACTCGCGGCGGAATACCTGGAATCGCTGGGGATGCTGATCGTGGCGCGCAACTGGCGCTGCCCCGAGGGCGAAATCGACATCGTCGCACTCGACGGCGACGCCCTCGTCATCGCCGAGGTGAAGACGCGGCGTTCGCTCGCCTACGGGCACCCGTTCGAGGCGGTGGGGGCCGACAAGCTCGCCCGGCTGCACCGCCTGGGCTCGGCCTGGTGCCGGGACCACGGACTGCGGCTGCCGCTGCGCCGGGTGGACGTCATTGCGGTGCTGGACGACGGCGTCGGCAGACCCACCGTGGAGCACCTCAAGGAGGTGCTGTGATGGCGCTGGGGAGAACCTATTCGGTGGCCCTCGTCGGCCTCAACGGCTACATCGTGGAGGTCGAAGCCGACATCGGCCAGACACTGCCGGCCTTCGTGCTGCTCGGCCTGCCGGACGCCTCCCTCAACGAAGCCAGGGACCGCATCCGTTCGGCGGCGCAGAACTCCGGCATTCCGCTGAGCAGGCGGAAGATCACCGCCAACCTCATCCCGGCGTCCCTGCCCAAGCGCGGTTCCGGCTTTGATCTTGCCATCGCGATGTCGGTGCTGCGTGCAGCGGAGGATATCCAACCCACCGGCCGGACCGTCTTCATCGCAGAGCTCGGACTGGACGGACGCCTGAGACCCGTGCGAGGCATCCTGCCCGCCGTGATGTCCGCGGTGCAGGCAGGCTTCCACGACATCGTGGTGGCCCAGGCGAATGCAGCCGAGGCCGAACTCGTCCCCGGTGCCAAAGTCCGCGGCTACCGGACCCTGGCGCGGCTGGTGTTCGATTTTGGGGCCGACCCGCAGGAACTTGTCCTCGACTTCGCGCCGGAGGATGAACCCGCCGCGGCTGGGCCTGCTTCCGTGGCCGCGACTGTGCCGGACATGTGTGACGTGTCCGGCCAAACGGAAGCTCGCCGTGCCCTCGAAGTCGCCGCCGCGGGTGCCCACCACCTGCTGCTGACCGGACCGCCGGGTCTATGTCCTTAACCATGCATGCGTGAAGGCGCGAGCGGTGGCTGAATTGCAGTCAAAACGTGCTCGTGACTTTCATCGCGGATGCAGCGCCTGCACGAGCCCGGCCGAGCTGCTGCCCTCGCCTGGGCGGCGGTCTCCGGCAAGACGGTCAGATCTAGTGAGATGGGTCCTGATCAGTCACGGAGGGGTTCATTGGTCATATGAGGCAACGTTCTCGGACCCACCCCTATTGCTAACAGTGTCTGGTCTTCAGATGGTACTGAACTCCATCAGCCCTGGGCCTCGGCACATTCTTTCGCACGCCTGCATCGACCCCGCCAGGACGACCGGGCCAACGGTAAGAAGGATGGTAGGCATGAGTTAGCAGCTTGCGCCACGGGTGCCAGGGGTAAGGCGGAAGTGGTCCATGGGTGGGCTGTGCGCTCCAAAGGGGAGAACGTCTTCGCCCCCATGTGTCAGATTGCATTCCAGGACCCACTCGTGTCCTTGTCAGGAAGGAAAGAAGAGGACTCTATTGTGACAGGACCCGGATGGGGCGCTGACGTCACGTTGGGTGTACCAATCTGATAGTGGTTGAACTGCCATCCATTCGGGGCTTCGAGACCGGTCCTGCTAGGTCCGCTGCCTCAAGTGAGGCGTGGGCCGCTCCGGAAGCCCTCCGAGCTGCGCCCGGGGCTACCCCAGGACCTCCAACTCCTGGAGCTTTCCAAGCGCCACGCCCGCCATAAATTGTGTCTGGTCGACGAGGACACTGTCGTCAAACACTGCCCTGGGCGAGTGCATGGGGGCCCACTCCATGGGGTCGATATCTGGAGACCCAGCTCCGAGGTGCCCGTACGCTCCTGGGACCTCCACGAGGACACGGGAGAAATCGTCAGAGCCGGTCCTGGGGGACGGGCTGGGCACGAACCGGTGCTCTCCGAAGAACGTCCGTGCGGTCCTGCCCCAGAGTTCGGCGTCACTTTCGTGATTGACGGTGGCCGGCATAACCGGAGTGAACGTTGCCTCGGCTGTCAGTTGATGAGCAGTCGCCAGTTGCCGGATGAGATCCGGCAACTCCTGTGCGAGCCGCGCTTCGACACCGGGGCTGAAAGACCTGACGCTGGCCCTGAATTCCGCCGAATCAGGTATGACATTAGAGGCGGAACCGCCATGGAATTGGCCCACGGACAGTACCACGGGATCAAAAACGTTGAATCGCCGGGTGATGTACGTTTGGAGCGCGCCAAGCATTTCAGCAGCTACCTGTATGGGATCCAGAGCTTGGAAGGGGCGTGAACCGTGCCCGCCACGCCCGATAACCTTGACGGACAGATCTCCGAAGGCAGCCATGTAGGAGCCGGCACGGGTCGTGAACACGCCTGACGGGATGTCCGAAACGACATGCAAGGCGTAGGCAGCATCCGGTCGCCTGCCGGCTGCGTTAAGAACGCCTTCCTCCAGCATGATGCGGGCCCCCTCATGTCCTTCCTCCCCCGGTTGGAACATGAAGATGACGTCACCGGTCAGGCTGTCACGTACGGACGAAAGCAACCGGGCGGCACCAATCAGGCCCGCTGTATGCAGGTCATGACCGCAGGCATGCATCGCTCCATTAGTCGAGGCAAAGGGTATTCCCGTCTTTTCTGCCACAGGAAGGGCATCCATGTCACCTCTGAGCAGTACAGTGGGACGGCTCCCGACGGGGGCCTGGGTGGCCCCGCCGCGTAGTACCGCAACCACGGACGAGGCTGCTTTTCCCAGGCTTATTTCGAGGTCGAGTCCCTTGAGTGCCTCAAGGACCCGGGCCTGGGTGCGGGGCAGATACAGGCCGACTTCAGGATCGGCGTGCATTTCCCTACGGAAATCGACCAGGTCGCTTCCATAGGCCGGGATCGCCGCTGTGGCGTCCTCAAGGAAACTCAGCGGTGAAAACCGCACCGTATCTGTCGTTGAAGTATCTGTCATTGAAGGACTTTCTCGTCTCATGTTGCCAGGCTCTGGCCTGCTGCTTTCCCGAGAGGACGCGGACCCCCGTCTTAGCCACGCGTCACGTTCCCGGACTGTTTGTCGCAGGCCCCCACGGGGCCTGGCCTACGCTTGTTGGGGTCGGATATGGCGCCTAGAGCGGGGAATCCGTCCTGTCCACGCCAACCACGCGGTCGCCGGTGAAGAAGCGGACGCCATACTGCGGACCGTGGCCACCGATACCGCTGGTGCCCCAAAAGCTCTGGCGTGAACTGCCGGCGAGGTCGCTCATGAATGTGCCGTTGATGCGGACTTCACCGGCACGAATACGGGATCCCACTTCGATGGCCCTTGCTTCATTGGCACCGAATACGTAGGCATCCAGGCCGGTTGCGGGGCCGTTCGCATGGGCAAGTGCCTCCTCGACCGAATGCACCGGATGTACCCTTACCAGCGGCCCGAAAAGCTCTTCCGTGGCGGCCTCGGCGGCACATCCGACGATCATCCCCGGTGCCATGAACCAGCCGTCAAGACCCGGCAGCTCGCCGCCAGTGACGAGCTTTCCCCCCAGCTCGAGGAGCCGATTCACTGAGGCTTTCAAGCCATCACGCTGCCGCTGGAATGCCAGGGGACCCACTTGCGTCGACTCATCCAAGGCGTTTCCGACCCGAAGCTTACTGAGTTCAAACTTCATAGCTTCAACGAAACGGTCGTGAATCGACTCGTCAACCAGTACTTTGCCTGGCGCCTCACACCACTGGCCGTTGAGACGCGTCATGCCCTGCACAATGGACCGCGCCGCCGAGCTGACGTCGGCGTCATTCAGAATGATCACGGGATTGTTGGATCCGAGCTCCATCTGCATGACCGCCAGGTTGGACGCGGCAGCCTGCGCAACCGTCCGGCCTGCGGAATCGCCACCCGTAAATGAAAGAGCCTCGATCCTGGGGTCCGATGTCAGCAGTGCTCCTGTCTCCGAATTCCCATGAATCAGCTGAAACGCGGCGCCCGGGTATCCCAGTTCGGTCATGGCAGACACGATCGCCTCAGCGAAGAGCTGGCAACCGCTGGGGGCGTTCTCGGAGGGTTTGAGGATGACGGGGCAACCGGCCGCCATGGCTGCCGCCACCTTGCCGACCACGGTGAACGTTGGGGCATTCCAGGGGCCGACGATGAGGGCTGGGCCGAGGGGCTTGCGCCGGATGACCACAGACCTGGCATGGTCAAGGGTCTCCGATTCACCAAGCTGTTCCGCTTCAGCAATAGTTCCGCGGACTCTGTCACCCAGTGCACCGGCAATCAGGCGGGTGGTGCGGATAGGAACCCCGGTGTTGATGCTGTCCTGGAGGGCGACTTCTTCGCTCTTCGCATCGAGGGACGCGGCTACCTTCGTCAAGAGCTCAAGGCGGTCCGGGAGTTTGATGTCTTCAAGTTTCCCGGACCTGTGAAGGGTCGCTGCTGCCGCGAGTGCCCGCTCGACATCATCCTTTGCGGTCTTGCGCATCGGCTGCCGGGGTTCGCCAGTATTTGGGTTGGTAAGGTAGCGGCCGTTTTCCTCGAGCTGCAGCCATGTGCCATTGACAAAGGAGCGTTGCTCGACGAGGTCGGGGGCAATATCAGTCAGTTGGGCTAGTCCTTCAGTCATTTAAGGGTTGCTCCTCTGGTTTCGTTTGTGGGTTTTGTCGTCCATAACCAGTGACGGCAGGGGCTGGCCCCCGATGTTTGCTGTTCATGTTCGGAAGGCTGTGCAGCGGCCTAACGTTCGTTCCGGCCCGGCTGTGGCGCAAAGCAAGATCGCGATCACCGGTAACCAGGCCGACGCCGCAACGATCTACGCAGTTATCTGGATCACGATTGCCTGTTGGTCATGTTCAGCACGACGCGGATCGTCGACGCATCCGCCATCGCTTCGAATCCCTCGTTGATGCGGTCGAAGGGCAGCTCTTTGTAACCATTCCATCGAGATCCAGCCGATTGTTCAGGTAGTGGTCGGTGAACATGTCGACATCGCTGAGGAACCTGTTCGCACCCATGTACGCGCCTTGGAGGTGTCGGTCGCCGTAGATGAGTGCATCTGCAGGGATACGCAGTTCGGACCCGGTGGGCATGAGACCGAGTATGCTGGCGGTTCCGTTCGGGCTCAGGAGCGAAAAGGCGAGTTCCGCTGTCTCACTGCGGCCGACCGCCTCGATTGCATGGCTAACACCCTGGGGAAGAAGTGACCGGACCTGGATGAGTGTTTCTGTCGGGTCAGGTGATGAGAGAACTGTGTCCGTGGCACCGAAGTTGCGGGCGAGCTCCAGCTTCGCGGGCACGGCGTCAATGGCAATGATCCGTCGAGCCCCAGCCAGCCTTGCACCCTGGATGGCGGCTATTCCGACGCCGCCGCAGCCGATTACGGCGACAGTATCCTCTGGCCCTACTTTTGCGCCGTGAATGACCGCGCCGACTCCTGTACTGATGCAGCAACCGAGAAGACATGCCACCTGGGGAGGCAGGTCAGAGCCGACCACTGCAACGGATGCCTCTTTCACCAGGAAGGCCTCCGCAAATGCGCCGATACCGCCGAGCGACTCGACGCTTGATCCATCATGTGAGATGAGTCTGGGCCGCTGCCGCTCACGCATCGAGTCGACCCGTTCGCACTGGGTCGGGCGCCCGCTGATGCAGTTGCGGCAAGCGCCACAGGACGGGGTTACGGTTGTTACGACGCGGTCTCCAGTCTTAATTCTTGTGACGCCGGAGCCGACGCGCTCGACAATGCCTACGACTTCATGTCCGAGGACCGCCGGCAGGGAGATATCCAGGGCCCCCTTCAGGTAGTGCAGATCGCTGTGGCAAAGGCCAACTCGCTCCGTCCGGATGAGGACCTCATGGTCCTCCGGATCATCCAGCAGCAGCTCGCGGATCTGGAGAGGTGTTCCGGGCTTTTCCAGTACGGCGGCAAGAATGGGTGTAGGCACTTGGCTTCCTTGAGGGTTTAGGCATTTGCAGATGGATCGCTTCGACCATCTTCGGCCCTGGCAGAGTTTCAAAAGTGTGTGGAGGGAACAGCCTTTACGGCCACTATGTGCAAGGTGACCAGCGTCGGCACATGGTGGAATGACAGGGATTAAAGTCAGCTTCCGCTTCCAACTCGGGATCCGCTCCGGCTGTCATCCACAGCGGCCCACCGCTCAACATGGTGTTCCATGGCGCGAAGGGCTTCCTCCAGCTTCGCCAGCAGTACCCGGGTCTCCTCTTCGCTGATCACCAAGGGCGGGGACAGGATCACCGCGTTGTTCAGCGGAGCAATGCCTGCCGGATAGACAATAAGCCCCTGGGCGAGGCATTCCTGCACGAAGGTGTTGGCCGCTCCGAGCGCAGGATCGGGCGCCTGCTTGCTTTCCTGGTCCGTAACGAACTCGAAGCCCCACAGCAGGCCCCGGCCACGGACATCGGCCATGCAGTGGTACCTGGCTGCCAGGGAGAGCAGTCCTTCTTTGAGCTGCTTCCCCCGCTGCCGGACGTTTGCAAGGACGTTCCGGCGTTCCATGAAGTCCAGGACCGCCAGGCAGGTGGCTGCCCCCAGGGGATTCCCCGAAAAGGTGTGCCCGAACGGAGCGACACCGCTGCCTTCCCTGAGCGCCTCGACAACATGGCCTCGGAGCAGGACGCCGGCAACAGGGGAATAACCGGCACTTAATCCTTTACCGA
Organism: Arthrobacter sp. OAP107; assembly: GCF_040546765.1. Classification (NCBI taxonomy): domain Bacteria; kingdom Bacillati; phylum Actinomycetota; class Actinomycetes; order Micrococcales; family Micrococcaceae; genus Arthrobacter; species Arthrobacter sp. OAP107. Next base: position 1,717,419 of record NZ_JBEPOK010000001.1, read on the forward strand.
TGAGAAGAAGGTCCGGGACGACGTTCTCGTAGGAACTCGCAAACCAATCTCCCGTCCGCCCGACGCCCGTGATGACCTCATCAATGATCAGCAGCACATTCAACCGGTCACAGATTTCGCGCAACCGGGAGAGGTAGCTAGCCGGAGGCGTCAGGACCCCGCCGGCGGCTCCAACGATCGGTTCCACGATCACTGCTGCGACCGTGCCAGGGTCCTCGTTCCGAATGGCATCTTCGAAGGCTTGCGCAGCCCGCAGCGCGTATGCTTCTTCGTTCTCGCCCGGCTGCGCGAAGCGATACGCGTAGGCCGGCGGGGCGAAGGAGAACGCATGCAACAACGGCCCGTAGTCGGGGCGGCGTGCTGCATGTCCCGACATTGACAGGGCTCCCATGGTCATGCCGTGATAGCTGATGTTCCGGCCGAGAACTTTGACTTTGCCCGGGAGCCCCCTTTCGCGCCAGTAGCTGACTGCTGTCCGGATGGCGAACTCGGACGCCTCTGATCCGCTGTTGACGAAGAATGCCCAGTCAAGGTCTCCCGGTGCCAGATCGGTGAGCCGCCTTGCCAAGGCCTCGGCGGGCACATTCGTGAACTGGGTTCGGTAAGTAAAGGCCACCCGGCATGACTGCGCCTTCATCGCCTCTGCAACTTCTTCTACGCCATGGCCGATGTTTGCAGTCATGGCCCCGCTGCACCCGTCCAGGTACTGCAGACCGGCTGAGTCATACAAGTAGACCCCCCGGCCATGGGTGACCACCGGGTATGTCTTATCAATGGTCTGCTTCAACAGAGCGCTCTCAGAAATGGAATACTCCTTTACTGTCCTGGCGAGCCTTCTGAGGCGTTTGTACCAGGGCTGATAGATGGTCGCTTGCCTCAGTGGAGGTCCGGCGGTGTTGCACAGGCCTCAGAAGATGCAGGCCGGGCCATCGAGTTGACCCCGTCAGGTATGACCAGAAGTGGGGTGATCAGAGATCAACGGGTTCGGCACTGCTGTGGTGACGTCGTTCTGGAGGTCACCACAGCAGTGCCTCGGGCCCGGCACGAGTCCGGAATCCCGGGGGGTTAGCTCTTGTTTTCCGCCGTAGCGCAGTTCTCGCTTTTGGCCGGTTCGTGCTCCTGGCTTGATACCGGGGGCAGAAGCGCGGCGTATGCTTCGGGCCGTTTTGAGCGCATCACCAGTGCGGTCACCAAACCGCCGACAAACAGGGCTCCCATGACCGTTAGCAGGATGCCTGCAGCCAGGTCACCGCCGACAAGAAGCCCAAAGTTCTGCACGACCAGGAAGACAATCGCGCCGAGACCGATCACAGCAAGAGCGGGAGCAAACAGCGTGGCCCACAGCTTTCCTGTTGCCTTTCTCCGGAAGAACACGAGCACCGAGAATGACGTGAGGGCCATCAGAACCACCACGCCGAGTGTTGCTGATCCCGAAAACCAGGTGTACGCCTGCGTCACCGGGTCTAGCCCGAGGAGCGCCTCGACCCCAAGCAGGGCAATTGCCACGACCGACACAGTCAACGAGGCCCTGGAAGGAGCCCGGTGTCGGGGATGGACCGTGCCAAGCCCGGAGGGGAGCACGCCCTGCGTTCCGAGGGTGAACAGGTAGCGCGTCAGCACGTTCTGGAACGTGAGAATGCAGGCGAAGAGGCTGCTGATCAGGAAGACTTGAAGGAGAGTTGCCAGGACAGGGGAGACGTACTTCGCGGCCAAACCGACCACGATGCTGGTGGGATCATTCGTAGCCACTTCAACGATGTTGCTGTCACCGATACCGGCCTGCATGGCCCATGCGGTGAACGTGTAGAAGATGCCGACAGCGAGGACGGCGATGTACGTTGCGCGCGGTATTGTGCGGTCGGGGTCACGCGCTTCGTTGCGGAAAACAGCGGTGGCCTCAAAACCAATGAATGAGAAGAAGGCAAACATGACGCCCAGCGGCGGGACACCTTCACCCAGACGGGCGGGGGACAGTGAGTCACCGCTCAAACCTTCCGCACCGCCGTGGACAACCACCCCGATGTTTACTGCCAACAGAACGACCGTTTCAATGACCAGGACCACACCCAGCACCTTGGCGGAGAGCTCGACGTCCCGGTACGCAAGAGCACCGCAGATCGCCATCAGCACCAGACTGCACAGCCACCAAGGCAGATCCGGGCCGCCCAGATCGTGAACAGTGGTCTGGGCCGCTGATCCCAGGTATGAACACAGCGCAAGAAACAGGAGCAGGTAAGTACCCAGTGCAAAGGTGGAAGCCCCTAGCCCCATGCCCCGGCCGAGGCCAGTCTGTATGTAGGAGTAAAAGGCCCCCGCATTTTTCACGAACGGCGTCATACGCGTGAAGCCAATCGCGAACAGAAACAGGATCGCCGTGGCGATGAGGAAGAACAGTGGACCGCCCGTGCTTTCCGAGGCAGATACCACCACAGGCCAGCCGGCCACGACAGCTGTCATCGGTGCGGCACCAGCCACAACCATGAACACGATTGATCCGACACCTAGCCCGCGGCCGAGTAACTTGTCGGGGGTCAGGAGTCCGTTGGGTCCGGCATCCACCGGCTCAAATTGAACATTATTAGTTGCCATTCGTCCCTCCCGGACGTTTGAAGCCTAGTCATTTCACGATGCTTTCGACAGGGCGAAAATGAGTAGCACCGCTGAAATCCAACTGCAGTCGTGGCCCCCTTGCCACGGCTGCTGTGAACTGGGTTACAGCCTAAAGTCGCTCCTTACACGCTGCTGTGTCAGCTCTGCACACTATCCCCACCGCTCATGGTCGCAATGCACAGTTTTGGCGCATGTCACCCCGGTGTGCAGGTTGCACATGCCTGACATCGATGTGGTGCCCGTCGCACTCGCTCCCTGGCCGGAGCCCGGGCATGCTCGATACCAACGGAGCTTCCCAGACTCCACATGGGACTAGGAATCTTTGACGAAATCCACTCTCCTGAAGGAGCACCCGAGTATGAGCAGCATTATTTCCGTTTACAACCCCGCTACAGAGGAACTGATTGGTGAAGTCCCTTCGTACGACTTGGCTGAGGTTGACGCGGCCGTCGAGCGTGCCCGGAAGGCGCAGAGCATTTGGGCGCGGAAGCCTATCGCCGAACGCCGTGACGCCCTCTGGGCCATCGCGGACGCTGTCATCGCGCACACCGACGAGCTGGCCTTGCTCGAATCAACCGACGTGGGCAAACCGCTGGCCGCCGCCCGGCAGGAAGTGCTCGGAGTAGCCGAATGCTTCAAGTACTACGCGGGCATTATCGACAAGATCCTCGGCGACACCATTCCCGTCGACGGTGGCATCAGCATGACCTTCCGTGAGCCGATGGGCGTCGTAGCCGTCATCTCCCCGTGGAACTTCCCTCTGCCGATCGCGTCATGGGGTATCGCACCTGCCCTCGCCTGCGGCAACGCCGTAATCGTTAAGCCTGCGGCCCTCACCCCGCTGTCCACTGTCCGTCTTGGCCAAATCGTGAACGAACTGGGCGTCGTCGGCGACGCGCTGCAGGTCCTCACCGGCTCTGGGGCACGCGTCGGTAACGCCCTTGCCGAACACCCCGGCGTTAACAAGGTCAGTTTCACCGGTTCCACCGAAACCGGCCGGTCGATTATCCAGGCAGCGTCCAAGACGATGAAACGGGTCACCCTCGAACTGGGTGGCAAGTCCGCCAGCATCGTCTACAACGACGTAGACCTTGCAAAGTGCGTCCAGGCGGCGCCTATGTCTGTCTTCGACAACACTGGTCAGGACTGCTGCGCCCGCAGCCGTTTTCTCGTTCAGCGGGGAGTCTTCGACGAGTTCGTTGAAGGGTTCATCGAAACGACCCGCGCCCTGAAGATCGGTAACCCGCTCGATGCCACAACAAATCTCGGCCCTCTGGTATCGGCCAGCCACCGCGAATCCGTGTCCAGCTTCCTCGGTGACGGACTGAACGTTGTCACCGCAGGCGAGGCACCGGAGGGTCCCGGCTTCTGGATGGCACCGCGGATCGTTATTGCGCCGGACCCCAAGAGCCGGGTGGCAACTGATGAGATCTTCGGCCCCATCGCCTCGGTCATCCCCTTTGACACCGAGGAAGAAGCCATCGCCCTGGCAAACAGCTCCATCTACGGGCTCAGCGGCTCCATCTGGACCAACGATGTAGGCCAGGCACTCAGGACAGCACGGGGAGTGGAGTCCGGGGCTCTGTCCGTCAACTCCAACTCTTCGATCCGGATGCAAACGCCCTTTGGCGGCTTCAAGCAGTCCGGCATCGGCCGCGGACTGGGCCAGGCAGCCATCGAGGCCTACACCGAACTCAAAACCGTCTTTGTAAGGACTGATCGTGACAACTGAGACAGGGGAACTGGTCCGCACCGACCAAGGCATCTCTTCCGAAGTTTCCGGTGCAACAGACAGTGCTGTGCAGACCCTGAGCGTGCTTTACGGCAGCCAGACCGGGAACGCAGAATTCCTGGCATCCAAGATCGTGGACAAGGCAAACGCCCAGGGCTATGCAGCCGAGCTGATGAGCCTGGACATGCTCACCCCCGAAGATGCGGCGCGCAAGGACCGGCTGCTGATCGTTACCGCCACACACGACAACGGCCACATGCCCGATAACGCGCAACCGTTTTGGGATCAACTTCAGAGCGCTGGCGCAGACCTCTTTGAGGATGTGCCCTTCGCGGTCCTTGCCATTGGCGACTCGATGTACGAAGACTTCTGCAAGGCCGGCATCGACCTTGACACACGTCTTGGCGAACTCGGCGGCAAGCGGATCCTTGACCGCCTTGACTGCGATGTCGACTATGACCTGACGTCGGGCAAGTGGATCAAGGGCATGCTTGAGACCTTCAAGACAGTTGTTCCCAAGAAGCCAGGCAAAACCCCGCAAGCCTCCTCCGCCCCGGGAACAACGCCCGCTGAGCAGCCCAAAACCACCCGCCGGGAACCTGATACGGCCACTGTCGTCGAGGCCCGCCTCCTGAGCGCTCCGGAGTCTGAAAAAGAGGTCTGGCACTATGAGCTGGAGGTCAGCGGCGACGGCCGCAACTACCGGCCGGGTGACTCACTCGCCGTAATCCCGGCCAACTCCGGCGAGCTCGTCGATGACCTCCTCGCCTTTCTGGGCCTCGAGGGAAGCGAGGTGTTCGGTAACGACGGCAAGACAGTACGCGAGTCCCTCCAAAACGACTATGAGCTTCGGCTGCCTCATCTGGGCATCGTGGCCTGGCTGGTTGAAGATCTCGCGCCCGATCATCCCGTGCGGAACCTCGTCGAGTCCGGTGATCGCCTGGCGTTGGAGAATTGGCTGTGGGGACGGGACATGCTGGACGTCCTGCAGGAAACGAGATCAACAGATGTTGATCCGCACGAGTTCATCCCAATGCTGCGGCCTTTGCAGCACCGGTCTTACTCCATCGCATCCAGTCCACTTGCTGACGGTGACCGTGTCCACCTGACGGTCTCTTCCGTGCGGTACGAGGCTGCCGGGCGCCGGCATTCGGGCGCTTGCAGCGGTTTCCTCCAGTCCGCCGCGGAAACCAAGACGGCCATGAAAGTGTTCCCGCTGCCGGCCCACGAGTTCCACCTGCCCGACGACAGCTCAACTGATGTGATCATGATCGGCCCAGGCGTCGGAATTGCCCCGTTCCGCGGCTTCCTTCGTGAGCGCGAAGTCTCACAGGCCCGGGGACGGAACTGGCTGCTCTTCGGGGACCGTCACGAGAAGCCGTCCTGGCTCTATCAGGATGAAATGGAAGAACTGCAGACCAATGGAGTGCTGGACCGGCTCAGCCTGGCGTTTTCCCGGGATCAACAGGGCAAGGTCTACGTCCAGGACAGGATCCGCGAGGAAGGTGAAGACGTTTTTGCCTGGCTGTCGGGCGGTGCTTCGGTCTACGTGTGCGGCGGCAAACAAATAGCACCTGACGTTGACGAAGCCTTGCTGGCCGTGCTCATCAGCCACGGTGGAATGACGCCCGAATTGGCGCACGACTACCTGCAGTCCATGAAAGGCGAAGGACGTTACGTCAAGGACGTCTACTAAGCCTGCCTGCCCGCTCGGTTCCGGGGATTTTCGCACCCCTGGAACCGGGCAGGAACACAACAAAGCCTTGGCCTGAGTGCAGGGACGCGGTCTCAAATGTGACGTGGCTTACCGAATGCATGTAGCCGGCAATCATGATGTGCACTTTGCACATACGCCCGCGAGACCCCGCATTTAGTGTCTTTAGTAACCGATATCAATGAGGATAAAGAGGTACACAGTGAATCCGATCACACAGGTCCCGGAGGACCTCCAAGAACTCGAGGCAATCGACATGCAGGATAAAACCGCCGCAGGGTCAGCCCACGACGAACTGCAAAAGTTCGTCTCCGAAAACGACATCAAAACCTTCAAAGTGGGCGTCGTGGACCTGGACGGTGTGTGGCGCGGCAAGCGCATCCCCGCCCGGTACTTCCTGGAAAGTGTCGCTGAGCGCGGCACAAACATCTGCAACATCATCTTCGGCTGGGACATTCAGGATGAGATCATTTCTGATCTCAGCTACACGGGGTGGGACTCGGGCTACCCTGACGTGACCCTGCTGCCGGATCTCAACACCCTGAAGGTTGTTCCGGGGGAACCTGGGGTCGCATCCGTCATTTGCGATGCCTACGAAATGTCCGGCGAGCCGGCGGCGATCTGTCCCCGGAGCATTCTTAAGCGGGTTGTGAAGAAAGCCGAAGACCTCGGTTACTCGCCGGTCTGCGCCTACGAGTTCGAGTTTTACCTGTTCAAGGGGACTCCAACCGAGCTTGCCGCCAACGGCTGGCGTGACCTGACTCCCATCACGGCTGGCAGCCACACCTACAGCCTCGTCAGGGACACAGGCACCGAGTTCCTCATCGGCGAGATCCGCCGCCGCCTGTCTGAGCAGGGCATTTTCATCGAGGCCAGCAACAGCGAAAACGGCCCGGGCCAGTTCGAGATGAACATCCACTACTCGGATGCTCTCGCAGCCGCGGACAACGCCCTCCGGCTTAAGGCCACCGTCAAGGAGGTCGCAGCTGAAGCCGGCTACACGGCATCGTTCATGGCCAAGATCAACCCGGAGTGGGCCGGCTCCTCCGGGCACATGCACCAGAGTCTCTGGGATCCGGAATCCGGCAAGTCAGCTTTCGCCAATGCCGAGGAGCCCGGCGAGCTGAGCGCCGTCGGGTACAACTACCTGGCGGGCGTCGTCGAGACGGCGCCGGAGCTTACCGCCCTCTACCTGCCCACCATCAACTCCTATAAGCGGACCGAAGGCGGGCAATGGGCCGGATCCAGCGCCACCTGGGGCCTGGACAACCGTACGGTTGCCATCAGGTCCATCCCGTCAACGGGCAGTGCTGCGCGCATCGAAAACCGGGTACCTGGCGCTGACGCCAATCCTTACCTGGTCATCGCTGCCAGCATCGCCGCCGGCCTGCACGGCGTGGACACAAAGATGACCGCTCCCAAGCGGGTGGTAGGCAACGCATACGCCCTGGAGGAGGGACACCAGGTAAAGGAGCTCCCCGCAACACTCGGCCAGGCCATCGAACAGTTCGAGAAGAGCGAGGTCGCCAAGGAGTACTTCGGTGAAACCTTCGTCACGCACTACGTCCAGACGAGGCGCTGGGAGCTCCGCAAGCTTCAGACCAGTGTCACCGACTTCGAAATCGCACGTTACCTGGAACGAATCTAGCGCCCAGTGCAGCGCTGAGAAGCGTTCAATCCACCATTTTCCTTACCAAGAAAGAAGAAACACCCAATGACTACTCACCCCGGAAAGATCGCCGCAGTCACCGGAGCCGCGTCCGGAAACGGCCTTGCCATCGCAGAAAAGCTGCTCAAGGAGGGCGCTACCGTCGTAGCCCTCGACCGTGACGAGGCCGCGCTCGAGCGCCTGGTTGGCCAGCACCCGGAAATGGTTCCTGTTGTTATGGACGTCGCCGACGAGGCTTCGGTCGGCAGCGGCATGGCCGAGATCGATGCCAAGTTCGGCCGGCTCGACACCCTCGTCAACAACGCAGGCATCGTCAAGGGCAGCAACTTCGATGACCTCGGCGTTGCCGAATGGGACCAGGTCTTCGCCGTGAACTCCACAGGCCCGTTCCTGGTCAGCCAGGCTGCACGTCCGCTGCTGGAGAAGGGCGCCGCCGCCCGAGGCGACGATTCAACCAGCGCCATCGTCAACATCACATCAGTCGAGGCCCATATCGTCATCGCCAGCAGCGGGCACCCCCAGGTGCATTACAACGCTTCCAAGGGTGCACTCCTGATGTTCACGAAGGCTTTGGCCATCGAAACCGCGGCTTCCAAGATCCGCGTCAATGCTGTTGCCCCGGGCTTCATCGAGACCCCGTTCACCAAGTCCGTGCTGGAGAACCAAGAGGCCGTGAAGTTCCTCCTTGACCGTACGCCGCTCGGACGTATCGGCCGCCCGTCCGACGTTGCCAACGCCGTCGCGTTCCTGGCCAGCGACGAGGCCAGCTGGGTGACCGGTACCACCATCCACGTCGACGGTGGCTGGCTGGTTTACTGACATGAGGGCGCCCCTTATTGCCATTTCAGCGGCTCGGCAAACCGTCGATACCGCCTTCGGCCCGATGCCTTCAACAGTCCAGAACATGGCCTACGCCAACGGCGTCCTTGCCGCGGGCGGCCGTCCTGCCATTCTTCCGTCAACGGCAACAATCCCCGATGCGGCCCTTGAAGGGTTCGACGGGCTCATCCTCACCGGCGGCGGCGACATCAGCCCCCGACTGTATGGCGAGGACCCGATCGACACGGTCTATGACGTCTGCGATATCCGGGACGATTTCGAGATCGAGCTTTACAACGAGGCCATGCTTCGTGGCATACCGGTCCTGGCGACCTGCCGGGGAATGCAGCTTGTCAACGTCATTCGCGGCGGAACCCTGGTCCAGGAAGTAAGCCCGGACCGAGGGCACTGGCAGGACAACCCTTCGCACCAACCGTGGCACAGGGTGCAGCTGGAACCTGATTCCGAACTTGCCCGGATCGCTAAAGGCCTGAGCATCCCGGTGAACAGCTACCACCACCAGGGCCTGGGAAGGCTCGGGAAAGCCCTTCGCATTGTGGGACGGGAAGGCGATGTTATTGAGGCAATCGAAGCCGATGATGCCAGCCTGATCGGGGTGCAGTGGCATCCCGAACACATGGTCGATTATGACGAAGCCCAGAAGGCTCTCTTCGTGGATCTCGTGGAGAAGGCCGCGGCACACGCACAGTCAGAGCAACTACTTCAGGAGCAATTCTCATGAGCACAGAAACCGAGCGCGGGCTCAGCCACAACAAGTCAGACTTTGACTTCCACGGACGGGCACTCGACAACATTTTCGACGACTACCAGGACATGCTCGCCAACGGTCCTGTCGGTCACAGCGACAAGTATGGGGGCTTTTGGTACATCACCAAGAGCGAAGACATCTTCAATGCAGAGCAGGATCCTGACACTTTCGCTGTCGGTCCCTCCATGCTCCTCCCTGCCTTCGGCACCGATGTCCCCCTTATCCCGATTGACATCGATCCGCCGACCCACGCTGACTTCCGCAAGATCCTGCTGCCGATGTTCACTCCCATGAATGTTTCCAAGCTGGGCCCGGGAATGCGGGAGACCGCCCGGCAGCTCTGCCAGGAGGTCCTCGCGGCGGGCGACGTCGTTGATGTCTCGGCGAAGCTTGCCCGCCCGATGCCGACAATCATCTTTAGCCGCCTGGCCGGATATCCGGAGCAGGACTGGCCGATTTTCGACCGGTGGATCGATGAGATCATCTATGAGCGCACGGCCCATCCTGAAACGGCCTACGCGGCCGGACGCGAGCTCAACGATTACTTCGACCGCCTTCTCGACGAACGGGAAAAGGCCGGACCGGAAGCAGAGGCCAGCAACGATCTGATCACCCAGCTTCTGAAAGCGGAGGTGAAGGGACGGAAGCTCACGCGTGAAGAACTGCTGTCGTACTGCTACCTGCTCTTCCTGGCCGGGCTGGATACGACCGCCTGGGCAATCCGGTCCGCCCTTTGGTACCTTGCCGGCAACCCGCACGCCCAGCAGCAGTTGCGTGAAGACCCGGACCTGATCCCCACAGCTGCCGAGGAGTTCCTGCGGACGCTTTCTCCGGTCCAGGCCATGGCCCGCACAGCAAAAGCAGACACAGTTGTCCGTGGCCAGGAGATCAAGGCCGGGGAACGCGTCGTGCTCGTCTTCGGCGCGGGCAACCGGGACCCGGAGGTCTACGAAGAACCCAATGAAATCAAGATTGACCGTGAAGACAACCGCCATCTGGCCTTCGGCGGCGGTATCCACCGGTGCCTTGGATCGAACCTTGGCCGCGCCGAGATGGTTATTGCCATGGAGGAATTCCTGAAGGCTGTCCCTCACTTTGAACGGGCGAATGACGACGAGCCGTGGCACGGCGTCGGCCCGCTTACCCTCAAGATTGGAGCTTGATCACTATGGGAGAACTTTGGGTCGATGGAGGGCGTTGCCAGGGCCACGCCCGGTGCTGGGCGCTGGCACCCGAAACCTTCGAGATCGACGAGGAAGGCTATGCGCACGTCATTCCTGGCCGCGAAAACAGCGGCGACGAGCCGAACGTCCGCAAGGCCATCCGGAACTGCCCTGAACGGGCAATCCTTGAACGGGAATCGACCGAGGCCGGCGAAAAAGCCGCAGAGGTTTCGGCGTCGTGACACATCTGCCAGACCGGGTCGCGATTATTGGCGCTTCGGTTGCATCGGCGATGCTGATTGAACGCAGCCGTGAGCTTGGGTTTGCAGGCGAATTTATCGTCATAGATTCCGACCCGAATGCGCCTTACGACCGGCCCCCGCTGTCCAAGCAGTTTCTTTTAGGCACTGGTTCCGTCGAACCGGCCGAGTGGTGGCCGGAGGCTACGCCGATCCTCAACGCAAAGGCGATCGGGCTGCTCCCTGACAAGCGGACTGTTCTGCTGGACAAGCTCGGAGAAGTGGCGGCTGACGCGGTCGTCATCGCATCCGGAGCCGGTTCCATCAGACTGCCAAAAGAGCCGGCAGGCGTTCTCAGCCTGAGAACCGCCGAGGATGCCCTCGCCCTGCGCAATGCCGTGGATGCAGGGGCTGCCAGTGCGATCATCATCGGCGCCGGAACCATTGGTGCGGAGCTCGCCTCCACACTGGCCCAGCGTGGGCTTGCGGTCACCGTAGTGGATCTGGCTCCGCAACCAATGCAGCGCTTCTTTTCAGGACATCTGGGGGAAGAAGCAAAGGCATGGATGCACTCGGCCGGTGTTGTAACCCACTTTGGAGTTGCTGTGGAGTCCATTCAGAAAACCGATGCCGCATGGACAGTCCAGGTCAGCGGCCTGGACCTGCACGCCGACCTTGTTATCAGCGCTGTCGGCGCCCGGCCCAATACTGAATGGCTGACCTACAGCGACCTCGACATTTCCAACGGAGTCCGTTGCACTGCCGACGGGAAGGCGCTGCTGACCAGCGGTGAAATCGCTGACGGGATCTTCGCTATCGGAGACGTTTCGGCACGGCAGGCCGAGGACGGAACGTTTCGGCGGTTCGAGAGTTGGACTCAGGCGCAACGGCACGGTGCAGCCCTGGCTGAATACTTCGCCGGCTTCGAATCCATTGAACTGGAACAGGCTCCGTACGGATGGACGGAGCAGTTTGGTCGAAAGGTCCAGGTACACGGGATGCTTCCGCCGGAAGGCGAACTTGTGCAGGTCTACGCTGCCGAGGAACGCAACGCCGCCTTGTACCGGATCGGATCCGCGGAGGAGGAGGCGGCCTGGATTGGCGTCAACGCGCCAAGGCAGTTCAGTCGGGCCTCCATGGGCATGAGCCTCCTAAGCTGAAAAGATGAATACCCCTGCTGAGCCCGCGGCGCCGCAACCGAACGAGGTCCTGCCGGCTGACTATCGCCAAAAACTCCAAATAGCAGAGCTCCGGGCAGATACCCTGTCTGAGCTCACGCAGCTCATGATGGAAGGACCCGATCCGCTCGCGCTTGCTCAAAGGGCAGTGGACCTGGTTGCCAGGGCAACAAACTCAGCAGGGGTTTTCGTCTACCTGTGGGATGAACAGGAACAAGTTCTTGTTATGCGTGCAGGTACCGCTGGAGTGCAGAGCCAGCAAGTTGGAAGGGTCACCCTTCGCCTCGGCGAGGGGGTAACCGGCTGGGTGGGGCTTACCCGGCAGTCAGTTGTCCTTAACAAAAACATTCAGCAGGATCCGCGGTTCGTCAGCATCAGCGAACTGCAGGAAGAAGATTTCAACTCGATGCTGGTAGTCCCGATCGTGGCTCCGACCGGGACGCTCCTGGGTGTATTCAGCCTCTGGTCGTATGTCGAGGAAACCTTCACGTGGGAGTCAAAGCTGATTGCCGACGAGGTGGGCATGCTGCTTGCCAGCGGCCTGCTGCAGGCTGAGACTGTTGATGACTTGCGGCGTCAGTCTGCAGCAGCACATTTCCTTGTAGATTTCCCGATCAACTCCGCCACTTCGGTTCTGCAATGCGCTCAAGTGGCCGCCCAGTCGATCCTCAAGCACATGAGCTCCGACGGTTGCGTCATCGAATATTTCGGTCGTGGTCCAGCCACATCCCCGCCCACTGCCATCGCAATGGACAAGGGCGAGCGAAGCGGAACAGTGGTTCGAACCACTCACTCACGAACAGCAACCTCCGAATTTATCGAATCCAACTTCGCCGGACATGAGCGGATATCTGTTTCCTTCGGCCTGACGAGCACCCGGGGCATCGTCACCTGCTACCGTCCACGCCGCTATTCCGCCAGGGAACTTGACCGACTCAGCGCCATTTGCTCCCAACTGGCCGCCCTGTTTGAAGCAGTAGAACTGGAATCGGTAGGTTCCTCCCATGCTTCACGCCTGCTTCGAAGCGTCGGCACGAGCACATTCGCCCGCATTCTGGAGGAGTCAGGCTGGTCAAAGGGCCGCACACTGCCTGTCCTGGTACGGGTGAAACGGCTGAAATTCGACTCGGATGCGGTGTCCAGGCGCATTGCCCCCTACCTGCAGGAACTGGCCGGCCCACGGTCCCTCGTCTTCACGGAGGGACCCCTCAGCCTGCTCTTTATTGATACCCCCTCCGGTACGGGAGAGGAGATCAAGGCGAAGCTGGAGACAACTCTTTCTGAGCTCGACGAACACCGCGGCGTCTCAGCCTTCGCCGGCCTCGGTCCGGTGGCCCGCGATGTCGCTTCCCTGCAGCCTGCGCTTTCCGACGCCGAGACCGCACTGGCATGGACAGAACTGGTTGCCAGGACGTCCGGGAGACGGGTCACCTCTTTCAGCGAAATAGAACATCTGCAGGACGTGCCGCTCGTAGGGGAAGGGATGTCTGCGGAGATCAAGGACGTGCTCGCTGAACTCAGGTCCCTCATGCGCTACGACGCAGAAAATGGAACCCAGTTGGCCGAAACAGTTGCCATGCTGCTATCCAACAAGGGATCCATTGCGGACACGGTCTCCAAGTTGCACATCCACCGCAACACGCTCCGGCAACGCCTCCAGCGCGTAGAGCAGCTCATCGGTCATTCCTTCGAAGAATCCGGAGACTGGCTACCCACAGGCATTGCCGCACGGTTGGCGGTGCGGGAAGGCCAGCGCGCGGTTCTTCAGTGACGGCAACGGCCGCCCAAACTAAATTCCTGTTCAAGGACCGTCCCATGGTGTGAATAGTGTCGACCCCAGCCATCCGAAGCGCCAATGCCTCAGCTCTGCAAGCACACACATTCGGATCTCCATGTGCAAATGGCACTGCGGTCGCGGCGATGCCGTTCGCTACCTTGAAGTATTGGAAACTCCGATCGCCCGATAAGGAATTCGAGCATGACCTACCAGCCAGATCTTTCCCGAGGCGCCGGCACTTTGCAGGCCCTCGTCATACAGCCGGATCCCTATTGCCCGATCGACCGTCTCGGCCTGTGGCTGCACGATGAGGGTATAACCACCAGAATTGTCCAGCCATTTAATGACGACGTGATCCCGGAAATACTTCGGGAGGACGCCCTGGTGGTCCTGGGCGGTGACATGAGCTCGCTGGACGACCATGTCTATCACTGGCTTGCCCACATCCGCAGCCTTATGGCAGCTGCTGCCAGCCACAGGAAGCCCACACTTGGGATATGCCTCGGAGCTCAGCTGATGGCACAGACTTTCGGCGGTACGGTGACCAGGGGCGACCAGGGCCTCGAGGCGGGAGTCGTAGAGGTAGCATTACGGTCCGAGGCGGCCGGGGATCCCCTGATGGCCGGGTTACCGGGCCCTTTCTGCGCCGGGGCCATGCATGGGGACATGATCGACCACCTGCCACCTTCGGCGGTCTGGCTCGGGATGACCGCCCAGTATCCGCATCAGGCTTTCCGGGTAGGCGAAATGTCGTGGGGAGTTCAGTTTCACCCTGAGCTGTCGCCGGCGGTCTACCGCCAGTGGCTATCCCTGGTCGACGAGAATGACGCGGTTGCCATGGAGCGGGCAGGGCATGGTATGCAGGCGTTCGAGAATCAAGACCAGATTGTGAGGGAGCATACTGAGGCAATGGCACGACGCTTCGCCCACCTGGTCCGAACGACCGCAACAGTGGCTTCCCAGTAGACCAAGTGGTGTGGCGGCGCTGCCGTTGCGGCTTGGACGTGTCCTGGACATCCGGCGCCGCGCCTCCTGCCCCCGGCACCAGTCATTCCAAGGGGGCGGGAACATGCCATATCCGTCGTGATCGGATGCGCCAGGTATGTGGCCCTTCGCAGATGAGCGTGGTTAGTGCTGGCTGAGACTGTCCCCGCCGGGCATTGGATGTTGTCGGTGCGGCGTGGTGCGGTGGGAATAAGGTCAGGGCCTCTTTGAATTGGTTGCGGCCAAGCAAACCAACACCCAAAAGAGACCCTGACATGAATAACTCTATGTCTTGTTCCGGTGGCCGCTGGTGCACGCGCGCCGGATGCGCTGCTCGGTGTCGAGGGCCTCCACATCAACTCCGTCACAGCAACCGCCAACGGCCTGGTTCTGCACGTCGAAACCGGTGAAACCCTCAGTGGCTGTCCGGGCTGCGGCGTCGTCGCGGTCGGGCACGGCCGCCGGCCGGTTCGTCTCCATGACACCCCGTGTTTCGGTCGTCCGGTGCGGCTGCTGTGGGCCAATCGCGTCTGGCGCTGCCCCGACCCGGACTGTCCGGGGGAACACCTTCACCGAGGAACACCCGTTGGCCGGGCCGCGGGCGAAACTCACCGCCCGGGCAGTGGCATGGGCGACCGACGCGCTGCAGCGTTTCGACACTTCCGTTTCAGCCCTGGCCCATCAGCTCGGCTTTTCCTGGCACACCGTCTGGGACGCCATCAAGGCAGAGGCCACCAGGCGCATCGGCATCACGGAACGGCTGGCCGGCGTGAACGCGCTCGGCGTCGACGAGCATGTCTGGTCACACACGGGCCCGCCGGGATCCGGCATGGTCACCGGGATCGTGGACCACACACGGGACGCCCGCGGCATAGTTCACGCCCGGTTGCTGAACCTCGTTCCAGGACGGTCCGGGAAGGCCTACGCCGACTGGCTCAAAGAGCGCGGTGCCGCCTTCACCACCGGCATCAAGACAGCGGCCCTGGATCCGTTCCGTGGCTACGCGAACGCAATCCGCGATGAATTGCCAGAAGCCATCACCGTCCTGGACGCGTTCCACGTCGTAAAACTCGGATCGGCCATGGTCGATGAGGTCCGCCGCCGCGTCCAGCAGGACACCCTCGGACACCGCGGCCGCAAGGGCGATCCGCTCTACGGCATCCGCCGGGCGCTGCAAGTCGGCGCCGAACACCTCACCGACAAACAAACCGCCCGGCTCGACGCGAAGCTCACCCTCGGGGACCCGCACCACGAGGTCACCCTGGCCTGGCAGTGCTACCAGAAGCTCCGCAACATCTACCACGCCAGACCCGAGCGAGGCAGGGAACTAATCAACGAAGTGATCGCTTCGTTCCCGTCCTGCCCGATCCCGGAAATCTCACGACTGGGCCGGACGCTCAAACAATGGAAGGCAGCGATCCTGGCCTACTTCGACACCAACGGCGCCTCCAATGGACCCACCGAAGCGATAAATGGCGTCATCGAAACCACCCGCAGAATCGCCCGTGGCTTCCGCAACTTCACTAACTACAGACTTAGATGCCTACTCGCCGCCGGCGGCCACCGCCCCTACCGGATCAAACAAACGAACCATGCCTAAACGCGAAGGGCCAGGTATGTTGAAGCGCCTACGTATCTTGAGCTCCTTGCAACAAACAAACGCACCCGTGTCTTCAGGTGTTTCCCAGCACCGGCCCCAAGCGGTGTCGAACAGGTTCCCTCAAAGACGACGTCACGGTACTTTCACGAAGGATGGTGCTCTCATGGTCAGCGGAGCCAGGGTCTCTCCGGCTGAGTAGCTGTCTGCGAAGACAGCCGCTCCTGCGCTGGTCAACGCTACCTGGACATTCGCCCACATGGTTACGCCGTCTTCCACCGACACCGCCGGCAAACGGAGATCGGCGAGCTGCACCGTCTCGTTTCCTTGCTCGATGGACAGGCATGCCCCGTCCGGCCCGACTTCTATTTTTGGGTTGCAAATTGCGACCGACATAAGCCCATGGTGGGCGAGGAAGCGCGCCTCCCCACCGAACTGGAGCACAAAGTGGTCACCGGCAGACTGGTCCAGGCTCTTGAACGGGAAATAGAACTGCCGGGTATTGGTCACGGCAGCACCGTCACGCAAGAGTATGCGTCCGTCATGCATGGACTGCACGTAGCGGACAAAGCTGTCTTTGACCGCCCATGCCATGCCGAGATCTGCTCTTTCAACAGTGAGTTCGGACATCAGGGTTCCTTTGTCGTTGCCAGGTTGCACAGGGCCGGTGGCGCTCCCCGCTCTCTGACACACCAGGTAGGGGAGGGGCTTGCGGCTGTTCATCTTCGACCATTTTCGTGGCGGTTCAGGTGATCGACATGTACTGCGGGCACATCATTCGCGCGGACCGTGTGCCTGGCGCCCATCGGAAAGGACGGTCGTTGAGGTTACGAGCCTGCTGGGGGAGCGCTGATGGGCGCGGCCCGTCAGGCCGGGTCTGAATTAGAGTGCCATATTCAGTCGTTCAGACGCGATGCACTCGTAGACGAGCCCGGGAGGAATCCGGTGGCAGAGCTCCAGGGTGTAGGACCAGGGGCCGTGCCAGGTGACAAGAACACCTGACGCTTCACTGTTGTCCCGTTGGGAACGCAGCCTGGTGATTGCTGCTGACAATTCATTATCACTGTGAAACCGTTCCCGATGCTGTACGTATCCAGCCGCCTTGGACTGCCCGCCCCTCATGATGCAGCCTCCCGCTGGAAGTCAGGGCAACGGCTGAACCTCTCAGTTTCCCACTTGTAGTCGACCCACACGTTGAAACCGTCTGCCCGGTGAAATAGCCGGCGGGGCTCAGCGCCGTCACTGTCGAGCCACAGGATTTGATCATCGTCGGTGACTGCATCGACAACTCCGCGCCGGATCTCCTCATCCTGAAGTTTAACAATGACCGGCTGGCCAATCAGCGGCTGCCACTTGGGTTGCAGGTGAAATGCCATTCGATGCTTTCCCTTCCTGTGAAGCGGGCCGTGTCTGCCTTCTATCGGGCAGACACGGCCGATGCCTTAAACCGTTACCAGGTCCTGCCAGTCGGCGAGGTCATGCCCGTGGGCATCGCTGACAGACTTGTGGGTGACCTTGCCTGCCGCCACGTTCAGACCGCCGGCGAGAGCGGGGAGCCGGTCGAAAGCACCCTTGACGCCGTAGTTGGCCAAAGCCACCGCGTAGCGGAGCGTGACGTTGGTCAGGGCGTAGGTGGAGGTGTTCGGGACAGCGCCGGGCATGTTGGCCACGCAGTAGAAGATCGTCTCGTGGACCTTGTACGTGGGTTCCTGGTGCGTGGTGGGGTGGGTATCTTCAAAGCAGCCGCCCTGGTCCACGGCGATGTCAACGAGCACCGAGCCGGGCTTCATCCGGGCCACGAGGTCGTTGGTGACGAGCTTGGGTGCCTTGGCGCCCGGGATCAGGACGGAGCCGATGACGAGATCAGCATCGATAACGGACTTTTCGATCTCGTATGAGTTGGACGCTACGGTCTTCAGGCGGCCCTGGTACTGGGCGTCCAGCTCGCGCAGCCGGTTGATGTTGATGTCCAGGATGGTGACGTCGGCGCCGAGGCCGAGCGCCATGGCCGCGGCGTTGGTGCCGGCGACGCCTGCACCGAGGACGACAACCTTGGCGGGACGGACGCCCGGAACGCCGCCGAGCAGCACACCCTTGCCCCCTGCCGGCGCCATGAGCGAGGTCGCACCGACCTGGACGGAGAGCCGGCCGGCCACTTCGGACATCGGGGCGAGCAGCGGCAGTGCCCGGCCTTCCTGAACGGTCTCGTACGCGATGGCGGTGACACCGGATTCGACAAGCGCCTGGGTCAGTGCGGGTTCCGCTGCAAGGTGCAGGTAGGTGAAAAGTAGCAGGCCCTCACGGAAGTGCCGGTATTCGGATGCCACGGGTTCCTTGACCTTCATCACCATGTCGGCCCGCGCCCAGGCCTCCTCTGCGGTCTCGACGATCTCGGCTCCGGCAAGGGCGTACTCCTGATCGCTGATGCCGGAACCGGCGCCGGCGCCGGTTTCCACGAGCACGTCGTGGCCGTTTGCTTTGAATTCGTGGACGCCGGCGGCAGTGATCGCGACGCGGAACTCGTTGTTCTTGATTTCCTTGGGGACGGAGATGATCATGACTCATGCTTTCTGAGGGGATTGATGCTTGTGGGCAAAAGAATGACAGAAAATGCGGAAACGTGAGCCCTGCTCGCAGGATCTGCGGCAGAATGGAAGCAGCTCATTAATTCCTGCATTGTGAGGAGCGTTACAGAGTGTCGGACTCGCAGAAACTGCAACAGGTGCCATTGGACGAAGTGGACCACAAGCTTCTAGGCCTGCTGTCCAATAATTCAAGGCGTACCAATCAGTCGTTGTCGGAGGCCCTCGGACTTGCGCCGTCAACCTGTCTTGCCCGCCTCAAGGCGCTCAAAGAGTCGGGGGTAATCAAGCGCTTCACCGTCGAAGTCGCACCCGAAGCAATGGGCCTGCCCCTCCAGGCCCTGGTCAGCGTGCGGCTTAGGCCTGGGGCCCGGCACCTGATGAATGCCTTCGGAAATGAGTTGCGGGACCTGCCCGAGATCAAGCAATTCTTCGTTCTTGGCGGTGCAGATGATTTCCTGATCCACATCACGGCCAGGAATACCGAGCACATCCGTCAATTCGTACTGGACCATCTGTCATCGAATCCTGCCGTCGCAGGCACCCAGACCAACCTCGTGTTCGAGCATGGCCACGGAACCGCCTTCGGACTCTAGGGATCTGGGACAAATGCCGCCGATGGCCCAAGCCAAAGGGCATCCCCGTTTTTCCCGACATCTGCGGCAGGCCCTGGTCGGCGAAACAGCAGGGACGCTGACTCCTTCCAGTCCATGTATTGCACTAGTGGGGGGCGGCCCCACCTGCTGCAATGGCAATACGAGACGCGAAAGAGTCGCTCATCAGGGAAAGGAGTCGAAGTGTCATCCTCAGATGCACATAACCCCGACTTTCAGAAAATCTTCGAAAGTCTGCCGAACCAATACATCATCGTCACCCCCGACAGAACGATCGTCGCTGCCACTGACTCGTTCCTTGCATCTACGGGAAAGAGCCGCGAGGGAATCGTCGGCATGGACATCCTCGAGGCTTTTCCGGACAACCCGGACAACCCTGACGCCAAGGGAACAGAGATTCTGCGCAGCTCCATCGAGCGTGTTGTCGAAACCGGCAAGATCGATATTCTTCCGCCTGTTCGCTATGACATCGAGAACTCAGACGGGATTTTCGAGCCCCGGTGGTTCCAGCCCCTGAACGCTCCGGCTTTCGACGATGACGGCAAGCTCGTCTATGTCCTGCACGGGGCGGAAGACATCACGGCTCAAATGACGAGCAAGAGCTGAACCCCGGCCGCCACCGACCCGATAAAGGACTGAAATTATGGACGACGTCAAAGCAACCCTCATTGGAGGACCGACCCTGCTCCTCGAGATCGCCGGCTACCGGATGATCACTGACCCCACCTTCGATTCCCCCCAGGTCTACCACCACCCAATCGCCGGACCCGTCATCAAGAAGCTCGCCCCCAGCGCCACCCCCGAGGAGCTTGGCCACGTTGACCTGGCACTCGCCTCCCACGAGCACATCGACAACCTGGACTTGGCCGGCCGGGGTTTTCTGACGATGGTGCCGCTTGCCCTCACCACGACGGAGGCTGCGAAGAACTTCGGCCCCAACGTCCGCGGGACCAGCGACTACGAGACTCATACCGTTACGCTTCCCGATGGCAGGCAGATGAAAATCACGGCAGTGCCGGCGCATCATGGCCCGGAGGGCGTGTGGGACGCACTCGGGCCCGTTATTGGCTTTGTCCTCGAAGCAGAGGGCATGCCGACGATTTACATCAGCGGTGATAACTCCGAGCTGGATATCGTGCGCGAAATTGCGGATCGTTTTCCAGCCATTGATATCGCTGTGCTCTTCGTCGGCGGCGCAAAATTCGATGTGATCGCAGATGGCGCGTACATCACCCTCAGCAATGACCGGGCCCTGGAGGCGGCCAAGATCATGGGTGTCAAGAAGGTCGTTCCAGTGCACGAGGATTCGTGGGAACATTTCAGCCAGAATGCGGACCAGATCAGCAAGCTTTTCGCCGATGCCGGGCTCAGCGAACTCCTCATCGCCTTGAAACCGGGGGAGTCTGCAGACATCCGGCTCTAGCAAACGGACCGCAGAATCGAAGGTTGGACGGTTATCGGCCAACCTTCGATTCTTGCTTAAAGGCAGAACCGGTGAAGGCCTGCGACGGACAGGCGGGCATCAACTTATGTGCGTGGCGCACACACAGCACCTCGAAGGGTCGGGAAGAATGGTGGCAGCACAACTCACGGATCGCTTGGAGCTCAGGGACGATGACGACCATTTCGGAGCAGTTCACCCGGGAACAAGACGACCTGGCGAAAACAGCAGGGCGCCCGAGTGCCGATTATTGGTCGATATCACAAGGGCTGCGGCTGCTGGGTGACCGCTGGTCCCTATTGATCGTGCGCGAACTCCTCTGCGGTGAAATGGGGTTCAACGATATGTCCCGGGCCCTGCCTGACCTTTCGCGGACACTGCTTTCCCAGCGGCTCAAGCGCCTGGTCCAGCTGGAGCTTGTCGTTCGCAACGATGAAACCGGCCCCCGCGGCTCACGACGCTACAGACTGACGCCGGTCGGCTACGCGCTGCGGCAGACCTTGGAGTCGCTGGGCCTCTGGGCGAGTCATTGGCATGCGCCCTTTGAGAATGACCTGCGGACAGGGCTTGGCACGCTGCTCGAACACATGGGCCGCAGCCTTGTGACAGATTCCCTGCCCAGGAAGTCGATTGTCCTGGGGTTCGAGTTCGACAACGTCAGGGGAGCTCCCCTTCATGGCTGGATCTGCACAGAGAACAGCAAGACAACCGCGAGCATCGGCCGCGCAGAACGTGTCCCGGATCTTCAGGTTCATGTCGCCCCGCGGGTGCTCTACGACCTCTGGTGGGGTCTGCGCCGCTGTGAGGAGGCGCGGCAGCTGGGCTCCATCGGGTTTGTTGGCCCGCAAGAGTGGGCTGCGGACTTCTCCGGCTGGTTCGCCCCTCGGGCAGCTTCCTAACGGTCAGCGCCCACCATACGGTGCCCCGCGGTTGACAGGCCCGCCGTTTCCCGGCTTCCTGCTATACAGGTACGTTGCACTGGGTCCTGTTTCTGGATGCCATGCAGGGATATGAAACAGGGTCTACACCCCTTAGCCGGGGGAGAGTAGGGTCAAGTAAACAGAGGTGCCGTCGCCCAAGCGTGTCTAAGAGACCACGTTGTGCCGGCGCTGCTTTCTTGGAGGAACCAGGATGGCTGGATGGAATGCTGACACGGCTGCCGGCCCAGTAGGGGCAGGGACCGTCACCCTGGTCGAGGAAACCTCGTTCTGCATTTCTTTGCCCAATGGCGACATTCATCCCGAGCACCCGCATGGCCTGTTCGTGCAGGACACCCGATTCCTGTCCCGCTGGAACCTGACAGTCAACAGTCATCCGCTTGAGTCCCTCGCTGCCGAGACGCGCGAGCCGTTCCGGGCCCTGTTTGCAGGTCGCGTTCCCCGTTCCGACGGATATGCCGACAGCCCGCTGATCGTGGAGCGCCTGCGGGAAGTCGGCGCGGGTATTCAGGAGCGACTTACCGTCCGCAATTATTCAACCAAACCCGTCGAATGCGCGATTTCCCTCGAGGTTGAAGCTGACTTCGCGGACCTTTTTGAAGTGAAGGAAGCCCGGATCCAGCGTGCGTGGGACGCAACCCGGTACGTGGATGGGGACCAGCTGACCATTTCCGGTGTCTGGCAAGGCATGCGAAAACGGGTCGTCATTCAGGCTCCGGGAGCAGAGGTGAAGCCGGAGGGGGTCACCTTTCTGGTATCTGTCCCACCGCAAGGGGACTGGAGCGCTGTCGTCAGTGCCCGGGTTGAGGTTGAAGGCTCTGGCCGGAGCGCCACCCTTGTCCACCCTGAGGGGGAGGAGTTGTCCCCCAGTGACCGGCGCCGCAAGGAATGGGTTGCCAGGATTCCCGTCGTTCGCATGGGTAACCGATCCATTGAGCGTACGTTACGGCGGAGCTACGACGACTTGGGTGCCCTCCGGATCGAGGATCCGGATCATCCCGAACGCGTTGTGGTGGCGGCAGGTGCGCCGTGGTTCATGACGCTCTTTGGCCGGGATTCCCTGTGGGCCTCGGAAATGGCGTTACCGGTGGATCCCTCACTGGCTTTGGGGACGCTGCAGACGCTGGCGGACCGGCAAGGAACCATCGTGGACCCGCTGACCGAGGAGGAGCCCGGCAAGATCCTGCACGAAGTAAGGCTTAGCCTCAATGCCGGTTTGGCCCTTGGAGGCAAATCAGCCTACTACGGGAGCGTCGACGCGACTCCGTTATTTGTGGATGTGCTCGGAGCCGTCAGCCGGTGGGGATTCGGAGCAGATATTATCGCCGGTTTGCTGCCCCACGCGGACCGCGCCCTGGAATGGATACGTCACTACGGGGACAAGGACGGCGACGGTTTCGTCGAATATGAACGGCTCAACGACCAGGGCCTGATAAACCAAGGCTGGAAAGACTCCTGGGACGGCATCAATTTTGCCGATGGAACACTTGCGGAGCCCCCGATCGCGCTCTGTGAAGTCCAGGCCTATGTCTATGCTGCGTATACCGCGCGTGCCTGGATGGCATACGACGCGGGCGACACGGCACGGGGAGATGATCTCGCCGATCGGGCGGCGGAACTGAAGCGGAGATTTAACGAGCAGTTCTGGATGCCGGACCGGGGGTACTATGCAATCGCACTCGACGGCAGGAAGCGACAGGTGGACGCGTGTGCTTCCAACATGGGCCACTGTCTGGTCTACGGACTCGTAGACGAGGACAAGGCTCCGCAGGTTGCCGAGCGGCTTATGTCTCCGGAGATGTTCAGCGGCTGGGGTATACGGACCTTGGCCAGCAACATGGGCGCATATAACCCGGCCAGCTATCACAACGGCTCGGTATGGCCCCACGACAATGCAATCATCGCTGCCGGTCTGTTGCGATACGGCTTCGTGGCGGAAGCACAGCGCATTACCACTGCGATATTGGAAGCCGCCGAATTCTCGGGCGGGCGCTTGCCCGAGCTCTTCTGCGGCTTCAGCCGTGATCAGTTCGCCGAACCCGTACCCTATCCAACGGCGTGTTCGCCCCAGGCTTGGGCAGCAACGGCCCCGATCCTCCTGGTGACGAACCTGATGCGGTACGACGTTCATGTCTCCCGTCGGGGACTGTGGATGGATCCTGTGCTTCCGGAAGCCTATGGTGATCTGCACATCACCAACGCACCTGTGGGTGGCGGCCGGATCACCATCGACATCGATAGGTCCGGCCCCTCTATTCAGGGCCTGCCTGAGTGGATGGAATTTCGACGCGGACATCGGCCATGGATTACGGAACTGGTCGAACAGGCAGACCGCCGACGACGGAAGTAGGCAGCCTGACTGTCGTCGACACCCTCGATGTTACAGCGCCGCCATCCCCTCTGGGACGAAGCCGGCGAACAGTTAGATGATGACTTCTGGCACGCCTCCCGTTAGGCGCGGCGACTTGCCCAACGGGAGACGTGGCATGATGAGCGCTATCTTCAGCGCTCATCGTGCCCGCACTTCACATGGCGCCTACGCGCCCGCTCAGTGCTCCGGCCAGTAGTCGTAGACGTCACTGGTCCCACGCATGAATTCGATAAAGACGCAGTCCCTGTCCCCGACGGTCCATGCTTCATGCTCCGGCGGCAGCATCATAAGATCTCCGGCTGAGAATTCCTCCTCGGATCCGGTACGCTGGCGCACCCCCAAACTGCCTTCCAGGATGTAGGCGACATGCGGCATGGGACACATATCCGTGTCGAGAATTCCGGTCTTGACCGCATCCTCCGTCACTGATGCTCCCACCGGGAAACGGACGAGAAGGGCGCTGGCCCCGTCAAGGGTCACCATCCTTTTCGTGATCCGCCCGATAGTAATGAGTTCGTACTTGTCCTCGTCGACAAAATTGGCCTTCTGCATACGTGTGAGGTCTACAGCCATAGTTCTTCCTCTGCTCCTTCGTCGTGTAAAGCGTCCGCAGTGACGCCTTGTTTCAATTCAGCGACCTGCTCTCTCTACCGGACAAGTACGAAAGCTGTACTGACCCCCATACCGCAGGCACGCATAAACGGCGCTCAAATCTACCCACGCATCCACTATACCCCCGGGGGGTATAGTGGATGCGTTGTCAGTGACAAGGCATGTCCCGGCCGGTGCCAACACCCGCTTTCACGGCCCGTCAACCCCAGCGCCCATTGATGCTCCATCAAGGAATGGAAACTGACATGTTTGAATCTGGAAACCGCACTGAGCTTCCCCTCGCCTCGAGTGCGGGATGCAGTTGCTGCACAGCCAACGTCTTTTCGCAGCCCACCTCCTCCGCTGCTGAGCTCACTCTCGAGGGCCTAACCTGCCGGCATTGTGCCCAGACAGTCGAGAAGGCCGTCCTGGTCCTTGAGGGAGTGGATTCTGTGGCTATTGAGCTCGTTCCTGGTGGCCTTTCCCGCCTCCTGATGGGCGGCAAAGCCGCCGCGGCTGCTGTACGCCAAGCCGTCATTGCCGCCGGTTACGTGGTTAGCGGCTAGTAATTCCCTGGAACTTCACGCCGCAAAAACGGCCCAGAAGTTGGCGCCCCCTCCCGAAACAGGAGGCATCGAAGCGCGCCCGCGGGCGAATGAATCCCTCCACAACTGGCCAGCGGGGTCCACCCGAACCCCAGCAGGCCGCGCAACCCCAAAAAACACCCGACTCGGGTACCCCCTGAACTTTCTGCGGGCTCTGCTGCCCGCCAATTTGTAGAGGACATGCTATGACCGGAAAAACAGGACAGCGGCGCGGATTGGTCCCGTTGCTGGTGATCGCGACCGCACAGCTGATGCTGGTGCTCGACGACTCCATCGTGAACATCGCGTTGCCTAGCATCCAGCAGGAACTCGGGGTGAACGCCGTGCATCTGCCCTGGATTGTGAATGCTTATAACCTCACGTTCGGGGCTCTGCTGCTCCTGGGCGGTCGGCTTGGCGATCTCTACGGACGGCGGCATGCATTGCAGGCCGGTCTCGCCCTCTTCGTCATCGCATCGCTGGCCGGGGGTCTTGGCCCCAACAGCGAGACCCTCATCGCCGCCCGAGCGGTTCAGGGGCTGGGAGCAGCACTGGTTGCGCCCAACGCCCTGGCCCTCATTGCGACAACCTTCTCCGAACGCAAGACCCGTGATGCAGCCCTGTCGCTGTACGGCGCGATGTCCGCTCTCGGAATTGTGGTGGGATTGCTTCTTGGTGGCGGCCTGACCGACACCCTCGGCTGGCGGTGGGTCTTTTTCATCAACGTACCCATCGGCATCCTCGTGCTCCTGGGCAGCCGGACCTTGGTGAGCGCAGGACGGCACGCCGGGAGTCTCGATGTCAGGGGCGCCGTATTGGGAACCAGCGGCATGGTCGCCCTGGTGTACGCAATTACCCGCTTTGGCGAGGAGGGTTTCGCTGACCCTCTGGGCCTTGGTCTGGTAGCCGCTGCAGCCCTGCTGCTGGCTGCCTTCATCGCCCTGCAATCCCGCAGCAGCACGCCGCTGGTCCCACTGGGGCTGTTCCGGGACCGTGGCCGCGCTGGCGCATACGCCTCCATGCTGCTGCTAGCCATTGGTCCCATGGGCAGCTTCTACGTGATCACCCTCTATCTCCAGCAGGTTCAGCATTACGGCCCTCTGCGGACCGGTGCCAGCTGGCTGCCGTTCGCGGCAGGGCTGGTGCTCGGGGCAGGGGCCGCGCCTAAGCTGCTGCTGAAGATGGCCACGCGCCTCATCGCAGCAGCGGGGGCACTGCTCAGTGCCGGGGCTGCCTTCTGGTTCTCCTTCATCCAGGTAAACACGAACTACTGGCTGCACCTGGCACCGGCCATGTTCATCCTCGCCCTTGGGTTCGGTCTCGGCATTATCGCCCTGACCCAGGCCGCCGTATATCACACGAAGGAAACCGAGGCCGGAATTGCCTCTGCGCTGCTGAACTCGGCCCAGCAAATCGGCGTTGCCCTCGGACTGGCCGTTTTGGCAGGCGTTGCTGCAACGGTCAGCAACAGCAGCCAGCATTCGGCCGTCACCGAGGCAGGCCAACTGGTCGCCGGATACGGCAGCGCACTTGCCGTCGCGGCTGGGCTGCTGGTGGCTGCAGGAATACTGGCTGCAGCTACCTTGCCTTCCCGAACCGCGGCACAGGCCAACGCCCCCGCTGCGGCCGGAATTCATTAGGCGGACCCGGACAGGGACTGTCTCCAGTGACGAGAAGGTACAGCATGCGCGCCCCTGTGCCTGGGCGCGCATGCTCGGCGACAGGTATCGTCCGCTCGAAAAGCGCAGCTAGAGCCTCGCCTAGATACCACCGGGTCACCGTTCAATAGCCGGCGGACCTCGCGAAACGCTTCGAAGCGGCGGTTGACCCGGGCTTCCCCGCCCCTGTGGGCAGTATTCCTGGCCGCTAACAACCCGGTTCTGCGCTTCAGGGGATCCTCCTCCGACTTTGTGTTCCGCCAGCCTAGCCCTGGTGTATCCCCATTCTGGAGGACATGCAACGGAATTTGTAGGTCTGCGGTACCCACGAGAACCCCAGAGCTGGTCGGACCGATCCTGGTTACCGTCCACCAATCAGCCAGAATTTCGATGTCAGCAGGGCGCGCACACATGGTCTTTACGCTTTCCTGCCACGCTTGCTGGTCCACCCATCGGTATGCTGAAAGGCGTCGATGACGTCCTGGTACGCCAGGTAAGTGACGTCCAAATCAATGTGATCATCATGGTCGGCCCGCAGGCGTTCCAGCCAGGCGGAGCCCGGCCGGGGGCATCCTGACCGTCTCAGATCGAGAGTCGTCACAGCCGAGTGACAGTCCCAAAACCAAGGAGAAGCATCCATGAACAAGAACGAGCTGGCCCAGTTGGGCCTCGACACGGATGGCCTTACGCCGGACGCCGACTACGTCCCGAACCCCTTCACCGCCGATGACGGTGTACACGTCGACCTCGTGTACCGCGCCTACCTGCAGCTCGAGCAGATCAACGCGCTGGGCGGCATCAACTTGCTCGGCGGCTCGCGCGAGCGGCTGGAGGAGATCTATGGCGGACTTGAGGATGGCATGGATCTGATGACGGCGGTGACGCGCTTTGGCGACGATGAGCAGCAGCATCGCGCCCAGCAGCTCATCGCGGCAGGGAAGATCAGCGGCTCCTGACAGGCCTCGACGGAACCCCGACAGCCCCGGCTGTCGGGGTTCTTTCTTTCGTCATGCAGACCGGACTGGCAAGAACCCTTGGATATGCCGAGGCCCGGCATGCGTCGCGCGGACATCAACTGAACCAGGCGAGGCCCACTCTTCCCCTGGACAGGGACCGCGGGAACCTCAGCATTTGGTTCCATAGCCGCTCATTATCCGTCCATGCCGCGGCTCCTGTCTCCCGGCGCGTCCATGCGCCTAAGCAGGAAGAAGTCCGACCCTGGTGTTCATGTGGTGTTCGCACCGTTCTGCCTGATAATGCAAGAATCGCAGCACCCTCGCTCACACCGTTATTCGCTTTCCTCCGGGTCTATGTCCTTAACCATGTATGCGTAAAGCCATGCGAGCGGCGACCGACTTACCGTGAAACATGCGCGCGGGAGCAGCGCCTGCCCGGCGCGGCCGAGCTATTGCCCGGGCTAGCCGTAGGCGAGGTGCAAGCGCTGAGCTCGGGACCTTGACGCGGCGATGAAGGCTTCCTACGGTGAAAGACCGCAAGGTGACCTGTGTCCTCCCGGACACAGGTCACCTTGCGGTGTCTCGCGCCCAGTGTCGGAGATGATGGTTAGAGCCGCAAATGATTCGAAGAAAGAAGTGAGGCGCAATGGCAAAGTATGTGGTCGGCGAATTCTCCTTCTCAAAGAAGGGGGAGGTCGAGCAACTTCTTAGATCAGTGCTGGAGGAGCTGGAAGTCGGTGCGTTGGTCACCGATCCTTTGGTGGCTGATCTCCTCACAGCCTTGGCCAGAGAGCACCCCGAGGCAACGGATAAAGTCGGCGCGGGGATTGAGTGCTGGGTTGTCGCCTCGAACAGGGACCTCGGATACACAACGAAGGGATTTCGCGCTAAGCAAAGGGGCCGGGACGAGCTTGTACGCTTCAGCTACACCGACGTCTTGAGGCCACCGAAGCAGCGAGCATTGGTGGCTGAAGCCCTCACACAAGAGGCTCTGGATATTACCCGACGGTTCCGGACGGAAGCTTTTGCTGGCGGCCCCGTTCAATGTGCTCTCTCTGGGAAGATGATCCCAGAGAAGACCATGGCCGATGTCGTCCACCTCACTCCGCCTAGAGGTCACCTGCACAAGGCATTCTTGGAGTCGGAAGGACTGACCTACGAGTCGGTGGAGCTGGTGAAGCATCCGGTTGAATCCGGATACCGGCTGGTTGATCGGGAACTTGCTGAGCGGTGGAGGAACTTTCAGGAAGAACGCCTGGCCGGGTTGGCGATCGTTTTTCGTCGCGAGCACTAAGGCCTAGTGCGAAAGGGGCCAACACGAGGCCGTGGAGGCTTCGAAGGCCAGTGAAGACGTGGCCCTTAGCGGCTGGCACGATGAACGCGCTGTCGTCTCTGTGAAAATACACTGGGATCCTTCGATTTGGGGAGTGGGATGGGGATCGCAATTCGGGATCGCAAGGTTCTGTGGGCACGAGCGCACAACCAGTGCGCCTACCCTGCATGTTTGCAGGAGCTTATTGAAACACCGGATTTAGGCAATGGGAGCACGGTCCTCGGCGAGGAGGCGCATATTCGGGCGCAGAGTCCTGGGGGCGCAAGGTATGACCCCGAATACACGGAGGTCGACAGTCATGAAAACCTCCTGTTGCTGTGCCCGACCCATCACACCCTGATCGATAAGGATGATGGGACTCGGTTCACGGTTGCTTGGCTCCTTAAGATCAAGTCGGATCACGAGAAGCAGCAGAAGCGGCACAACGAACTACAGACCGCAATTCGAGCGTATTTGGGGGATCGCTACCACGCAGAAGATATCATCCAATTCCAACAAGCAGACCTTCACGGACCTTCCGTGGATTCCATGTTTGTTGATGTGCCGATTGGCACCCGCCGGGACGGCTCTGTCATCACCAAATTTCTGGCACAGATAGCAGAGGCAGACCCCGGGGACACTGCAGAGCTCGAAATGCCCTCGGATTTCGTGGTTACCGGTGCCACTCAGGCCCTTCTGCATCCCGACTGGGTTGGCAACGCAGTTCTCGTCGGTGGACCCGGGCAGGGAAAGTCGACCGTCCTCCAATACGTGTGCCAGTTCCACCGTGCACGCCGGCTCGGCGAAGACGCCTATACAGCGGGAGATCTGGACCTCGCGAGAGCAGCGACGCCGGCACGTTTTCCAGTGCGGGTCGACTTACGAAAATACGCGCAATGGGCCGAAGCAAATCCGTCGAAGGGGTCCCACAAGGGGAAACGATCACGTCGAAAATCCCGGGACAGCCACTGGGACGGCGTGAATGATGGTTGGCGGAGCCTGGAGGAGTATGTCGTTGAGGACATCGGCCGTCACATCGGGGCCAATAAGTTCGAAGCGCGAGACCTGGCCGTGCTGCTGGCTACGGAACCGGTCCTGCTGGCCCTGGACGGCCTGGACGAAGTGGCTAGCCTGCCACTCCGTGAGCGTGTAACTAAGGAGATCGCGGGAGTTCAAGCCCGTCTCAGCCCAATCGCCGCCAACTTGGTAATTCTGGTAGCAACACGACCAGGGAGCTCGCTGCGGCCTCTGACAGGAACCAAGTCATTTCCCGTCCTACTCTTGCAGCGGCTCACCCAGGGTTTGAGGCTTCAGTACCTTCAACGCTGGGTCGCGGTTTCGAAACTTTCGAAAGAGTCCGCTGAAAGGCTTCAAGCAGCCTTCATGGACAACCAATCCTTGCCTCACATCAACGAACTCGCCTCGTACCCGATGCAGCTGGCGATCCTACTGCATTTGCTTCACCGGAGACAGCTCCTACCGCAGCAGCGAACAGAGCTCTATAGGGAGTATCTGAAGACGTTCCTTGACCGCGAACAGACCGAAGACAAAGAACCGCTGCTCGCTAATCAAAGACGCGTCGTGGAGAACACACACGCGTTTCTGGCCTGGTATATCCAGACGAAGGCGGAGCAAGGAGAGAGCTCGGGAGCGATCGGCCGCGACCAACTCCGCACGCTCCTTCGGGAATTCCTCGCCGGGCGCAACGAGGAATTGAAGCTTGCGGAGACGTTATATTCCGCAATCACAAGCCGAGTCCTGTGCCTGGTCGAGCGGGATGACGCATTCGAGTTTGAAGTCCAGTCCCTGCGTGAGTACTTTGCCGCCTGGTACATTTTCCAGAACCTTCCGCCTAAGGGAAACGGCAATTCCAGGGATGACGGGCTAGACGCGCTGTTGGAGCGTCCTTATTGGGCTAACGTCTGCCGCTTCTTCATCGGCATGCTGTCAGACGGGGAAGTCCGGGCGCTGCGAGACAATTTCCGAGTCGTCGACAAGCGGGTATCGCCGCTGCCCATCATTCGTTCAATGGCCGCCACGATTCTCAATGATCGCACTTACGAGGGGCACACCGACTCGACGATCCGCGACGCCGTGAACATTGTGCTCGATGGCCCGGGGGTACTCCTCGCTGAGGATGGTTTGTTTGACGGCGGCGGAGCCCCGTTAAGACTAGGGGAGCGGGCTGGCCGTTCCCAAGCTGTTGCCCACTTGAAAGAGCGACTCGAGGGAAACGAATCCAATGTGCGGCGCGACGCAATCGCTAGTTGCCTCAGGGGCCATGCAATACCCGAGGATGACGTTGCGAGCTGGTGGTGGAGTCAATTTGACCTGAGCCCGGAATGGTTCGAGTCAGCTTCGATCCTTGGAGTCTTCAACGCTCTTGGCGGCGTGCAGGTTAGCCACCTACGCTCCCTGATTAGCAATGTCGACCAGGATTCGGAGTGGTTCACAGACCTTCTCGCCCGAGGACGATACGACGGCGGAGACTTGGAGATACTCGAGGCAGCAAGGAGGGAACTCAACGACGGGGCCGCATGCAGCACCAGATCTGACTTGGGAAGAACTGACTTAACGATCTTGATCGAATGCGCCGAGATTGCGGCAGCTGGGGCAATCCTCCGTACGCCTCAAGCTGAAGACATGCTTTCTCGAGAGCGTGCGGCCCGGCTCAACAGTGACTCTTTTAGCTCGCGCATTATGAGAGCTACTTTGACATTCCCTGACAACTTCGATTCGTCGTCGCCCGTCGACTGGCAAGAACGGCTTCTTGTGTTGGCCGAGGTTTGGGGCGGCGGCTATGTCTTGCGCCGCGCCGTGTCGGCGCTACCGGAGAGCATTGACAACGCGGCGATTGAATCCATGGGGCGCAACACTAACAGCGACCTGTCCGAGGCGGTTGCAACAGAAGTCGCATACCGTGCAAACCGTGGGAACTCTGAGTGGTGGCGGACTCATTTGGAGGCGAGCAAAGGACCTTGTGATCGCATGATTGCAATCCTGGCCCTTTTTGAGCGTTCACATGCAAAGGTGTTCATTGAGCTCTCGGACATCATCGACAGAATGGTCGGAGAACTTGCACCGAAGCGTTACAGAATTGTGGAACATACCCTTCGCAAGGATGCGGTAGCCCGCAGGGTTCGCCCACTCGCCCTCCAGGAGGCCCTGCGAACAAAACAAATAGACCTCTCCGGGAGGGCGCTCTGGCTCGTGAGAATCGTCGGCTCTGACGCAACTAAGCAGCGAGTGGGACCGGAGCTCGAAACGAAACTCGGTGACTTGCTTCGGTCAGGAATCACTGACGGGCGTGAAGCCGTTGGTGCCGCGTATACCAAGAGAAAGCTGAAACTGGGTGCGTTCAAGTACGCCCGTCAAGCCCTCCCGCCAGGCAGCTGGGCAAGCGATGCCATCATCGCAAGCATGACCGTCCCGCTTGCAAAAGAAATACTCTTCGAGCCTGAGAACTGGCCTATCGACATCGTGCAGATTGCATCAGAACGGCTGCTCGCCGAACGAACCCGGCGACTGAAAACACTGGATGAA
The DNA here is from genome assembly GCF_040546765.1 of Arthrobacter sp. OAP107. Classification (NCBI taxonomy): domain Bacteria; kingdom Bacillati; phylum Actinomycetota; class Actinomycetes; order Micrococcales; family Micrococcaceae; genus Arthrobacter; species Arthrobacter sp. OAP107. The sequence goes on from NZ_JBEPOK010000001.1 coordinate 1,750,260, forward strand.
GTCTCTTCGACAAATCGTTGGTTCGACGAGGAGAAATAGATAGTAGTCGCCGAAGCTGACTCAGCGGGCTTCCGAAGGGTGTCGAATCCTCTCCGCGCCGCATGCCCATGCAACGCAGCTGTTCAGAGAGACGTTCGCTAACCACCTCGGAGTTGAGAATTGGTGTGGACTGTGGCTGTCCTCGGGTTCGTGCCTATGCATCACTTGGGAGAGGGGTTCGTGACGCCTAACCCGCCCGACCAGCGACACGACGTGGCGAAGGTCTACGCCATATCTCGTCGCACCAGCAGCCGCCATCCTCATGCTCGTGGGACGACCAGGACGCATTTTCCAAGCAGGATGATGTCTTCATAATCGAGCATGCCTCCACTGCAGCATCAGCGGACGGCTGTCCGGCGGAGGTCCCACACGCGTTGAGAAAGCATTGATACTTTGGATTAGGGGGAAAGGGGGGAACTCGGAAATGGGTCTTAGAAGTCTTTTTCAACGAAAAGCCGCAACCGCGGCACCCATAAGTCCAGTCGTGGCCGCAGGACCTGGCCCGAGCGCGCCCATGTCACCGGAGCTCCAAGCGGAACTCCGGGAAGCGTGGGCAGAGCTAACTGAGGCCGCCAAAGCATCGAAAGTGAAAAACTTCCACGCATGTACACGTACGGCCCGGCACTGGACGGAAGACCCGGCGGCAGTCAGAGCCATAGCGGCCACACTCCGTGAATTCCCGGATACAGACAGCCAGCAGACGACATAGTGACCTACGGGCGTTGGCCCGTAGATCACTACAGCTCACCGGAAGGCCGGCGGTCGACATTTTCACTCAGCTCCTGGGACGGTTTGCAGGGAATTGACATGCCGTGGGCGAGGATTGAGCCATGGTAAACGTATCCGCGGTTTAACCGCCGTGATCTACAAGCAGATTGGGTCCGTGTCGATGCTCCACCCTGTGTCCTCATGAAGAAGATGAGGCTCCGGTACGCCGGAGCGTGTCGGCTGTGCGGTGCATCTCTTCCGGCCGGGACGGAAGCGATGTACGAGAGCGAGACGAAGACCGTCCGATGCTTGGAGTGTGCCACCGAGACCCCGGAAACAGCCCCCCACCTGAAACGAGTTGGTGATAACTCGTTGTCCACTGAGTCCGGAATCGCTGGCTCGTCAGCCCGACGCGAGTATGAGCGTCGCAAAGCGAAAGACGAGGAAAAGCTCCGCGAGAAATGGGGTCCATTCGGCGGCATCGCAGTCACCCTCTCTGACGAACGCCAAAGCACCAAGTCCTGGGATCGAGGCGCGATTAGCGAGGAACGCCTCGGCGCTCGGCTGGATGCCCTGGCCGCCGACGGCCTGGCCGTCCTTCACGACCGACGCATTCCCGGCTCGAAAGCCAACATCGACCACATCGCCATCACTCGCAGTGGAATCTGGGTCATCGATGCCAAAAGGTACAAGGGACGGCCTGAACTGAAGATCGAGGGTGGCATCTTTCGCCCCCGCGTCGAGAAACTCCTCGTCGGCCGACGGGATTGCACGAAACTGGTCGATGGGGTGCTCAAACAGGTCGACGTCGTGCGAGACCTTATCGGGGATGTTCCGGTCACCGGGGCGCTGTGCTTTGTTGAAGCCGACTGGCCCTTGATCGGAGGCGCATTCTCGACCCATGGCATTCATGTACTCTGGCCGAAACGACTGGCCAAAGTGCTTGTAGAAAAGCCCGCCGGCGACGTTGACGTGGCGAGGATGCGTGAGACGGTTGCCTCCCGGTTCAAGCCTGCTTGAGTCAGGGCCCACGTTCCAGGCCGCTCGGAACCACACCGAGGGGACAGCTTACGGGAAGGAAGCCAGGCATCGATGGGTAGTGAACTTGCAGTCCGGCCGCCTGCCCAGGCTCCCATGATGAAGCATCGGCCCCCTCGACGTCGCGACAGTTCGGGAAGCCCGTGCCAACCGCCGTTTCGAAGCTTTTCGCGAAGTTCGTCAGATTCTGGACCGCGGGCAGGATGCCTGCTAGGTCGGGTACATGTGCAGCCATTTATCCATGCCCTCCACGAAGCCATCTGACTTCGGATACGGCAGAGCCAAGCCGCTAGTTGCGCTTTTCGGCCGGCCGGTACCTGTCACCAAAGGCGACCAAGAAGCTCTGGAGCAGCGTCATGCTGCCCAGTATGTCCACTGGCCGGGAACGGGTTTCTGCCGGCAGTGGGCTGACCATCCAGGTGGCGAACACGTTATGAGGAATCTTCAGGCTCATCGCCTGGTCAAAGAGGCGCAGCACAGGTTCGTGGAAGAGCCCATCTTTGAGCTGGAAGCCTGGGCAGAAGGTTCCCTCGCCGATGAATACTCGAACTGCCCGGCGCATGGCCTCCGGGTCGCCGAGGTATTGGAAATGCGTCTCCAGGTCTGCCGCTGTCGGCAAGGTAAATTCTTCGCGGATGCTGTCCCAGATATGCTCCGGGACAGCCGGCCAAAACCGCTCAGCCTTCGCATTCGACGCAGTAGGCATGGCCGTCCTTCTCACGGGCCTTCTGCGAACGGTGGCGGACCAGGAAGCAGGACCAGCAGGTGAACTCATCGTCAGCCTGCGGGATGACCTGGACGACCAGCTCTTCGGCAATGAACTCCCCGCCAGGGGTCAGGCCGTCCAGGGCGTCAGTCTCGTCGAGCTCCTGAACCACGGATTTCGCATCCGGGGCTTTGGCGGACTTCAGGGCCTCCAGGGAGTTTTCCTGGGATTCCTTGACGTCGGTGCGCAGTTCATCGTAATCGGTTGCCACGGAGGTGCATCTCTTCTCTGTTGAGGGGGTATTACCGGTCCTGCAACGTATGGGACACGGGAGAAATTCCCTGAAAGTGCAGTGCTGCATGGGCACACAATCAGAACCCCAGGGAACATGGGCATTGCCGAGAGTCAGTCGGCCACTTGGGGTTTCAATATCAGGAAGTGACACCTAGTCTGGGACAGAGCCGATGGCCGCGACATTTGCGGACCCAACCACCGGTTCGTTCGTCTTATAACTCTGGTCTTTGGGGGAACCTTGAGTGATCCGGAATACCCGCAGCAGCAACAGCCGCGCGTCTTCGATACTTCGTTCAATTACATGACCGACACCCCTCCAGGGACTGACCCGGACAGTGGCAGTCCGAATCTCCGGGCGGACCACGAGCTGCTGTGGACCAAGGAGCTGCGACCCGGCGTCATCTTCGAACCGACCGCGCCGCCGAAGCGTGGGGACGGCTACCTCATCTTCACTGACCCCTCCGAGGCGAGGCATTGGTACGGCAGTGACGCCATCACGAGCTCATACAGCCCACCCCGGTCACGTACGGCGTCTCTGGCGAACGCCATCGCCTCGCTGAACGAGGACGAGCGGTCCCGCTACCTGAATCCGCCGTACACCATCGGCAGCGCGATGATCTGGCCCGTCAGGAAGAAGGACCGACCCACGATGAACCAGGCCCGGGGGTTCAGGTCGCTCATCGCCGACCGGATGGATCTGACCCTGGAGTGCATCCGGCGTCATTACGCAGGAGAACCGGAGAGCCCTCTGGCCGATGTCATCAACGCGTACGCGGACTTCTTTGCGCTCTTCGACGGGTTCAAGGAGTTTGTGGAGTTCTTCCACTTTCAAGACCTCGTGACACCCGACTACGAAGAGGTTCGGTTCTACCTGCCCTTCGACAACTTCAAGCGTTCCGGGATGCCGGCCACAAAAGACGAGTACGTGACGTACCGGGAGGCCACGCTGGAGTTCATCGCGGCGCGGAACCGTCGGATGGCCGCCTGGGTCATGGAGAACCACCCCGGGATTGAGGTTCGCCATACAGACTGACTACCCAGCGACGTCGCAGGGTCAGTCAGGGTCATAGTCCGCGCATTGAAGCCATAGGGGGATTCGTGGAACTACCAGCCATCCTGAAAGAAGAGAACTTCGAAGCCGCAGCCGAACTGCTCCGGCGCTACTACCTTGAACCGTCCAGAAAGACGGGGCTGCTCAGTACCGGCAGTTACTTTGATGAATGGGCGAACCGCGGCGACAACCCGCAGGTGAGGGACAGGATCACCGACAGCGACGCTGTCGCCGTGTCCATGCTCAGCGTCAAAGTGCCGGCCCAGGCCATCATCGGACTGCAGGAGGAGCTGTTGGCGGGGAAAATACAGGATCTCCTGGCTGATATACCCACCGACGTGAAGATGAGCGACCTCACGGTCGCGGAAGCGGAAGCCACTCTCGGGGAGGGCAGCCCCTCATGGCTGCTCTGGCAGGAGCTGAGACGCACACCCAAAACGCGCTGGGATGTCGGGGCCACCACAGCCAGCAAGATCATGGCGAGGAAGCGACCGCATCTCATCCCCATCTGGGACAAAGTAATTGGGGCAGTCGTGGGCAAAGACACCTCTGAAGGCCAATGGCTGAATTGGCACAACCTCTTCATGGAAGACCCCGACCTTGCTGGACGATTGGGGCGCATTCACAAGCTTTCTACGGTCCAGACACCCATTTCCGAGCTGCGCATCATGGACGCCATCCTGTGGCGCTACGGCAAGGACCATGGCATCAAGGGCGGGCGAGCCGGCAAACTCGGAATCGCCGGCTGAAGCACAGCGAAGCCACGACAAACTTGGTCGAATCCCGCAACCGCCCGCGCCAGCTTCGCAGCCGGCCGATGTCGTCCGATGAAGGAATAGCTACGAGTTCGGAGCTTCGTATGAGTACGGAAACGAGCCCCCGACGCGACCGGACAATGCAGTCAGCTCTGCCTCGGTTTCCCTGAACCGGATCACTTGAGGGCCTAATGTGTTGACCCTTTCCGGTCCCTTCACCACGAGGGTTCGCGCTATGGTCCTGCCCAGTTGATCCAGTTCCTGGTTGAGTCGCCGCAATTCTGCCTGCTCGAATTTGGAGCGCTTCATCACTTCAGGGTCCCTGTCGCATTGGGTGCAGCGTCCCCTCGGGCCCACATCAGCCATCATGGTTACGTAGATACCTCTTTGGGCCGCCCGCCACTGACCATCCATGATCGAGCACCACTGAGTGTGGAACAGTTTCCCGGTTCGCGTCACGTACACCTGTCCGTCACCTGCCACAGGTGACCCATCGTCACGGTGGCTTTGCGGCTCAACGCGAACGAGCGGACGTTCCTTTGCCCGCTGCTCGGCTTTCGCTTCTTCTTTGAGCCGCAGCCTCTCTGCCCGCTTCTCCGCCCGCTCCAATTTGGAGCGCTTCTTCGCTTCAGGGTCCTGGTCGCATTGCGGGCAACGTCCCCGCAGGCCCACATCCGCAATCATGGTCACGTAGATGCCTCCATTGACGGCCCGCCAGTGACCATCCATGATCGAGCACCATTGAGTGTGGAAAAGCTTGCTCGACCGGGTCACATACGCCTGACCTTCACCTGCGATGGGCGACCCGTCGTCACGGTGGCTTTGCGGCTCAACGCGGACGAGCGGACGTTTCTTTTGCGCCCCGTGGTCGGCTTTCACTTCTTCGTGTGTGGTGCTCACAACCCGTTCCTTCTGCCAAGACCTCTGCCATATCCTTCCATGATGGGGAGGTCCACCTCCACCATGCCATCGAAGGGTTGACGGGCAAGCCCGCCGAGTCCAGTACCTGCGGATCAGCACGAACCCGGTGAACGCACTCGACGACACACAATTCCTCGCTGATACCGTGGAAAGAGGGCAAATAGTCTCCTTTTGAAGACGTGTGTGAGTCGGGGGAAGCATGACGGAGTGGAAGCCGGGTTGGTGGGCACGCGCGTTCAGAGGTGCCGGGTCATGGGTGCTGTCGATCCGTGAGGGCCGCCTGCGCGTCTGCGGAATCCCCCGGGAGGTGGACGCTGATGTCATCGACGTCCTCGGACTCGCAGTCGATGAAGGCTCAGGGCAGCTCATCGTCACTCTCGTCCACGGGACGGAGACGGTGCTCAATGGGCTGTCTCGTCGCGCGGTGCGTGAGGTTGCCGCTGCGTACCACTCCGAGCTCGATGAGCGACGGCATCTCGCCGCCCTGCTCTCAAAGGCTGAGGAGCAGGGCGAGGCGGCCAGCCTGTGGTGGTCCCGGGTCCGGGATGTGATGGACCGACTACGGTGGGCAGACCAGGACACGATCGCCGCGCTCGCGGACTCCCGTCCGGACGTCGCTGTGTGGCTGGCTGCCGACAGCGATCCGAGGCTCTCCGGGCTTCCCAAGGGCAAACGCGAGGACCAGCGTGCCGCAGTCGACGCCTGCTGCACCACTGACTTGTCAAGGTGGGCTGCCCAGCGCAACGAGGCGTTCCTGGAGTGGGAGAAAAACGACCTTGCCGACTTCTTCCGCAAGGTCGAGAAGTCGCCGTTGACGGAAGAGCAGACGAGGGCGACGGTCTGCTTCGACAACCGGGTGCGTGTCATCGCGGCCGCGGGCTCCGGGAAGACGTCGACGATGGTAGCCCGCGCCGGGTATGCGATCCGGCGTGGCATCGCCCAGCCGACGGAGATCCTCGCCCTCGCATTCAACAAAAAGGCAGCCGGTGAGCTCTCGGAGCGGCTCGTCTCCCGCCTCGGCGATGACGGTGCGTCGGTAGCCTCGAGCACTTTTCACGCCTTCGGACTGCGCGTCGTCGGCGAAGCCACCGGTCGAAAACCTTCAGTCCCCGATGACATCACCAATGGCAACGGGATCGGGCGGCTCGCGGCGATCGTTGATGGGCTCCGTGACCGGGACCCGGCCTTCCGGCGGGACTGGGACCTTTTCCGGCTCGTGTTCGGCAGGCAACTGCCGGACCTCGGGGACGAAGACGAGCCCGAGACGTGGGACAGGAACACAGGTATTAACGGCTTCGGCACTCTCGCTGGAGAGGTCGTCAAGAGCCAGGAAGAGGTGATGATCGCCAACTGGCTCTTCCTCAACGGCGTCCGATACGAATACGAGCGACCCTACGCGCACGACGTTGCGGACGCGCACCACCGTCAGTATCAGCCGGACTTCTACTATCCGGACATCGACGTCTGGCATGAGCACTGGGCGCTCGGTTCAGACGGCAACCCGCCGCCACATTTTGACGGGTATGCCGAGAGTATGGCGTGGCGGCGTCAGACCCACACTCGATACAGCACAAGACTTATCGAGACAACCTCGGCAACCATCCGGGACGGGTCCGGGTTCGAGCACCTCGAACAGGAGCTCCGCCGACACGGAATCCAACTCGAGGAAGACCCCTACCGGGAGGCGGTAGGGGAGCCTCCGATCACCGAACCAGCCATGATGACGCTGATGCGGTCGTTCATGGCCCACGCGAAGGGCAACCGCCTCACCCCTGACGTGCTGACGCAGCGGGCCAGCCGAACCTTGCGGGCCAGGCTCTTCACACGCCTGTACGGCGTCATCCTCGCCGAATGGGACCGTCAGCTCCGAGCCGCGGGCCAGATCGATTTCGAGGACATGCTGAATCTCGCAACCGATCACGTCGAGTCGGGCCGTTGGATGAGCCCTTACCGGCTCGTCATGGTCGACGAGATGCAGGACACCAGCTCTGCCCGTGCGGCGCTGGTGAGGGCGCTGATGAAGGCTCCTGGAAACTACCTTTACGCGGTCGGCGACGACTGGCAGTCGATCAACAGGTTCGCGGGCTCAGACCTCAGTGTGATGACCCGCTTCGATAATTGGTTCGGGACAGCGTCCACCATCTGGCTGGACCGCACCTTCCGGTCCCCGCAGTCCCTGTGCGATGTCGCGGGTGGGTTCGTGATGAAAAACCCCAATCAAATCTCCAAGAACGTCCGATCTTCAGCGCCGGAGGCTGGCGAGACCCTATGCGCCGTCAGTGTACGGGAGCGCAGCCACTACGGATCGGCCGTCCGGCAGCACCTGACAACCCTTGACTCAGAGCTCACTGAGCCAGCCACTGTGCTGCTGCTCGGCCGGTACTCCCGGTCCAAGGACGATGTCACCTCGGCGCTGGAAGCCAGATACGCCAACCTGACCATCGAGTTCAACACCGTGCACGCCTCGAAAGGGAAGGAGGCAGACTACGTCGTTGTGCTCGGCCTTGAGAGGAACGGATTCCCCAGCATTGTCGAGGATGATGCTCTCCTGCAACTGGCCATGTCCGCCCCTGACTCCTACCCACACGCAGAAGAACGACGCCTGTTCTATGTCGCACTGACCCGTGCCAAGCGCTCAGTGCTCCTGGTCACGCGCGCCGGTAGGGAATCAGCGTTCCTCCTCGAGCTGGTCGGAGATCGTGTCGTCAAGATCCGATCCGCGACAGGCGACGACATCACCCCAGTGGTCTGCCCGAAATGCAAGAAACACACGATGAAGGAACGCAAAGGGCGCTACGGCCGGTTCTTCGGCTGCGCCGGGTACCCGACCTGCAAAGGAACGATGAAACTCGCTGATAGTTAGGGACAAGAATGCCTTCCATGTTCCGAGGCGCAGGTTCTACGCTTCGCGATATTTTGGCCGACTGACGAGTCCACCCCACGTGGTCGGCCAAGCCGAGCCTTGCGGAATGCAGCACTTGCAGAGGCCATCATCACACCGATACGCAGACCACGTGGGTCACCACCCTTAAAAATGTATGCTTTACGGGTGCGAGCCGTTGCCTATATCCGCAGATCCAAAGATCCTACCGAGGGCAACGCGTCGCTCGTCGACCAGCGCGCCTGGATCATGGCGGAAAGCCGGAAGCACCACCACACAGTCGCCAAACAGGACATCTTCGAAGAAGTCGTCAGTGCCTACCGCGACCGGAACCGCCCCGAGCGCGACCGCCTCGAAGGCGTCCTCGCCGAAGGCGACGTCAAGGCGCTCTACGTCCGGGACCTTGACCGGCTGGCACGGCGGTTGATGGACACCGCCCGCATCGTCGACACCTGCAACCGCCACAACGTCACGATCTACACCCATGACCGCGTGTTCGCCCCTCGATCGCCCGACACCATCCTGCTGATCTCCGTCCTCGGCGGCCTGGCGGAGACCGAGGCGGCGACCACGAGCAAGCGGCTGAAGCGCACCGCCGAGAACATCCGCCAGAAGGGCGGCTGGAACGGCCCTGCGCCGTACGGCTGGATGCGGCCCGAGCAGCGCAACGCCGACGGCGTGAAGACGCTGAAGCTGCACCCGGAGGAGAGCAAGACCGTCCGCCGCATCGTCGAATGGCGGCTCGACGGACTCTCCGTCGCCGAGATCGTCCGGGAGCTCAACCAGCAAGGCCTGACCAACCGCGAGGGCCGGCCGTTCCAATACCGCGCCGTCGCCTCGCTACTGCGCCATCCGCTCCTGGCCGGATACAACTCGCTCACGGCCAAGGCCGATGGACGCGGCGGCGGCCCAGGTCCGGACTTCCGCGACACGCGCAAGATCGTCATCGACAAGGTTGGGCGTCCGGTCAAGAGTCATGAGGCGGTCTGCACGGAGGCCGAGTGGGAAACCCTGCGCCTGCTGATGAAGCCCCAACCGCTCAAGCGGACCCGGGCCCGCGCCGGAGGCCTTCCCCTGGTCGGCCTCGTCTACTGCGCCGGCTGCGGCACCAAGATGACCAGCAACAGGTCGATGGGTGAGTCGGGATCGTACGTGTGCAACGGACGGATGCGCGGCGCTGACTGCCCCGGCGTTGCAATCAACAGGGAAGCCCTGGAGCGCTTCATCCGCGACGTCGTCGCCGGATCGCTCGACAGCCCCGAGGTGATGGAGCTGCAGGCCGAGAGGCTGAACCAGGCCGCGGAAGGGAGCGCGAGCTCGGAGTTGTCCGAGCTCCACGAACAGGCTGATGCCCTGGGGGACTCCATCCTGATCCTACGGGCCCAGATCAACACCGCGCCGGCCAGCGCGATGTCGGCACTGCTGAACCGCATCGGTGAGGAGGAGGCCCTCAAAGGCCAGATCGAGATGCGGATCTCGGAGAAGACCGAGGGGCGACCGAGGGCGATCCCCGACATCAGCGGGGCCGAGTTCCTCGAGCTCTCCGAGACGGAGCAGAAGTCGATCATCAGGGCCTTCCTCCGCAAGGTCGTGGTCTACGCCGACGACGGAAAGCGCGGGTCGGTCAAGGGGATGTTCGGCTCCCAGGGCACGAACCTGAGCCGGATCGGCTTCTGGTATCTCGGCGAAGCTGACGACCAGGAGCCGCGCCGCGGGGGCGGGTACTCGCTCATGCCATCGAACGGCAGCTACCAGTGCCCCAAGTGCGAAGAACCCCGGACGTTCCGCTACCGGAACAACCTGCGCCACCACATGAACTACGCGCACCCGCAGCCAGTGCCGTGTCCTGAGTGCGGCCAGGAATTCCCTTTGCCCGGGCTGCCCAGCCACCGCCGCAACAAGCACGGGGTCAAGGGCTCACGCCAGTCCTGGAGCTGACTCTCGGGGACTAGGCGGCCCGACGGCGACCCAAGCGCGCAGGCTTGGCAGCCTCAGCTGCCTCCGCCCGCCGGATGGCCACCGAGGCCGCCACGGCGGCTCCGGCCTTGATGGCCTCCACCGGGATCGGGCGGACGGCGATCGCGGCTGCAGCTGCCGCCGAGATCTGCACTGGCCTGCGCGGGGAGGCAGATGCAGACGAAGCCACACCGCGTTCAGCGGTGGTGACCTGTCCTGCCATGACTGCCTGCCTCAGATAGCTGTGCTTTCAATGCCTATCGGCACTCTATCAACTAATGAGTCAGAGGATCAATCGAATGGAAATCTGATACGAGTCGAATCGTCACACTCGGGGATGAGTCGACGAGATGGAGCGGGCTCAGGCCGCGGCAGCCCCGGTGTCGCTGATCCCGGCCAGCAGCCACTGCTCGGACAAAGGGTCGCGGCGCAGCTCGAAGGTTCGCAGCGCCGAAGTGGACGTCAACCGGACCTGAACCTGCCAGTGTTCGACGCTGATCAGGTCGCCGCTGCCCACCGGTGCCCGCTTGGCGGTGTTCCACCAGTCGGCACGGGTGAACCAGTGCACAGGTTCCGCGGCCACGGCCCAGATCCTGCCGTCATGCCTGACGGCCAGGGGAACCCCCTTCGCCGTGAAGCGGACCTCCACTGGAGCGTCCAGAGGTTTGCTATTTGATGCTGTTGCTGCCACGGGTCCGCTCTCCAAGATTCCTGTTCATCATTTCTTCCCGGCGGGTAACCGCCGAACTCCACACCCAGGTCCGGTACGTCACCGGCCCGTCCTTCCATGTCACTTCGACCGCTTTCGCTGTCCAGGCGAAGACCTCGCCGTCCACCAGTTCTGCGCAGTTCGGGAACCGGATCCATGCCTTGACGGGGATTCCGGGATACCCGTTCTTGGCCGGGAAGTGTTCGAAGTCGAGCTCTTCCACGGTCAGCCCGATCGGGCCGGCCCGCCGCGCATACTGCGCTTGCAGTGCAGCGGCGAACTCTTCGGAGGACATAACACAACCTTAGAACACATATTCGAATAGGCGACCCACAAAGATGGCGGCTACGGCCGGCCGCCTCTCTCCCGGGAATCACCTTTGGTCCTGTTTTTCGATCCCCTGGGCACCAAGCTATAAAAGGGCTCCGACAACGTCCGGAACGGACTGATCCTGGTCCGCTGCCGGCTCGGCACAAAGCGGCGCAGTGTCCGACAATGGGGACATGCCAACTGCTTCTGCCCCCTGCACCGTCCACCACCTCTACTCCACACCCGGTCACCTCCTCCCCGCGTGCGGTGTAACCCCCGGCCCCGACGGGTCCGAGTGGCACACCGGACACGACGCCGGGGTCCTGCAGGCGTTCTCCGCGCAGGGATCCGCGTGCTGCTCTCTGTGTCTGGAGTTGTCCCTGTCATCTCCTGACTGACATGTGCAAGGTGGTACAGGGGGTACGTGGTCTGCCATACTGGTAGAGAAAACAGGTATACGAGTGGAAATCCTGCTCAGCCCCGGCTGAGCAGATCGTCCGTCCAGGCGGGCGTGGATAGTCCAGCTTCGGCTCCCGGGCATGGCCTGGGAACGGGGGCTCGGGGAAACAGTTCTGAACTGTGGAGCCGAGACGCTGGACCTTCCGAACACTCATTGCCTGGACACAGAGCCAGGACGACAGGACCGACCAGAAGGACGAGAAGACCATGGACATCACCAGGACCGCACACGTGACGCGGACGAAGCTGGCCGCGACCGCTGCAGCCCTGGCATGCGCCGCGCTCGTGCTCAGCGGCTGCAGCAGCTCCGGCGGGGACGGGCGGTACTTCGCCACCTCGGAAGGACAGAACGGCGACATCGTCGTCGTGGACGGTGACCAGATCACCTACTTCGACACCGCCAGCCGCCAGGACCTCGCCTGCCACTCCATCAACTCCGTCCTCGACGACCCGAAGACGGCCGCGGCGAAGGGCGAGCTCAAGGACGCCTACACCGTCCGCGGCACCGGCAAGATCAACGAGTCCAAGTCCTCCGTGGACTGGACCGAGGCTGGCCGCAGCACCACCGAGACCGGCTCGATCAGCTTCGGCAAGGACAAGTCGACCATGGAGTTCGTCTTCTCCAACGGCGTCAACGACGTCGTGCTCGTGCCAGTCGACAGCGAGCAGGGCAAGGCCGTCAAGACCAAGTACTGCGGCTGAGGAGGCTGACCCCTTGACTGCCCCGATCGACCTGCAGTACCGGAGCCCCGTGGACCACGCGTCCGCGGGGCTCTGCCTTTTCTCTCCCAGGACGCGCCCGTGCGCCAGACAGGATGCAGGAGGTCGGGCATGACGCTCATCGGACCGACCAGGTACTACAAGGGGCGGGTGGCGTACCCCAGCGACGAGCAGCTGCGCACGGCAAGAGCCACCTGGGATTTCGACGACATCCGCCGGCCGACGGACGATGTGGACTGCACGCACATCCAGCTGATCGAAGTCTCCGGCCGCAACGCGGGGGAGCGGCGGCAGCTCGAGGAGGAGAAACTCACACGCTTCTTCGACTACATCGGCACCCGGGCCGGCTTCCGGGTGCTCACCCACCAGAAGAAGCCGGACTCGGCCACTTCGGCCTTCGTTTCGCACGAGATCGTCTACGTCATCGAGTCCCGGCCGACCAGGGGGTACGCCAAGCTCACCCTGCGCTCGGAGCTGCCGCGCAGCGGGACCGCCGGTGCCGTCTCGGACATCTTCAGCGCCGAGGGAATCGACCGCATCTCGCGGATCTTCGACAAGGGCCCCCGGAGGGATTGAGGCCGGTGCTGCAGTACGACTGCCGCCCGACGAGAAAGGAAGACCCCGTGGACATCACGTCCACGGGGTCTTCTTGTGTCTGACTGGCTGGCAGTCCCGTATGAGCCCTACAGCCGTCCGCCCTTCAGGCGCAGCGCCCGGTACTCCTCGATCGTCTCCGGCGGCCGTCCGTACTTTGGCGCATGTGTCTCGACGAAATCGATCTCGGCCCAGATGTCCCGGTGCCGGACCCGCGACCTGGCCAGCACCGCAAGCGCGGTTACTGAAACGACCACGTTGGCCAGCCACCACAAGATGGCGATGAGGACCGCCGCCTGGACCAGTCCCCGTTCAGAGGAGCCCGTCTGTGCTGCCACGGCCGCCAGGGCCGTTGAACTACCCAAAGCCATGCACCCGAGCAGGAGCCCGGCCACCCAACCCTCCGTCGGCACCCGCCGGCGCGCCAGATCAGCGGGGCTGTCGCGATGGCGGACCAGCCGCAGCGCCTCGCGCAGGAAGAACACAGCAGCCAACGCGGCCAGGCAGTTCACCGCCAGCTCGCGCGGTCCCTCGAGCCACCAGCGCCCCGAGTGCCACCAGCCCAGCGGAAACTCGTCGCGCGCCTTGCCTCGCAGATTCATCCGTTCCATCCTTTCCCCCGTGGCAGGCAAAGGGCGGCGCACCCCTTGTCGGAGTGCGCCGCCCTCATCACCAACGATCAGTTCTTCGGGTCCTCAGCCGGCTTCCTCCGCGACACGGGACCGTCCGTGCGCTTCGGAGCCGGATCCGCCGTCCGCCGCGGCTGGGCCGGAGCCGGCTGCGACGGCTTCGGGGCCGGGGCCTTCGGAGCCTGAGCCGCCGGTGCCGATCGACGTCCGCTGCGTGGAGTCGGCTGGACACCCTGGCTGCCCTGAGTGCCTCCGGTAACCCGGCCACCGACACGGGGCTGGGTAGAAGCAGGAGCAGGAGCCGGGGCCTGCAGGCGCTGACCGGACTGGCCCTGCGCCTGCGCCGAAGCGCCGGTGCGGGGCTGGACCGGAGCCCGGTGGGCACTGCCCTGGCCGGTCGGAGCCTGGACCGGAGCCTGCGGGCTGCGGCGCTGGCTGCCGCTGGCCTGCGGGATACCCGGTCCTGCCTGCACAGCACGGGAGCCGGAACCCGCGTTGGCCTGCGGCTGCTGGCCTTCGGCGGCCCGCGTCGCCCGGGTGCCCGGAATCCCCGGGACCGCTGCGACGACGGGGTTCACCTGCGCGGGCCCGACGGTGCCAGCGGTGAAGCGCGGGCCCCGGCCCGAGGAGGCCGGAGCCGCCTGCTGTCCGGTGCCGAACTGCGTCGGTGCCGACTGGCCGGCGTCCGCCTTGCGGCCACGGCTGGTGTGCGCACCGCTATCGGTGCCGCCCGTGAGCCCGTCCCGCTTCTGGCCCTGACCCTGGCCATGGCCTGGCTGCCCGGTACCAGGAGCGCCCTGCGCGCCGCCGAGCCCGAAGCTCGTCTGGCCGCCGGTGGCCTGGCCGCCCCGCGAGGAGGGACCCTGGCCGGTGCTGTAGCCGAGGTTCGACAGGCCGCCCTTGCCGCTCAGGGTCTGAGCAGTCTCCTTGTCGGAGCGGGAGCTCCCCGCCTTGCCGCCCGTGAGCTGCAGAGGACCGCCCTTGTCGCCGGGACCCTCGGGACCACCAGCGGACGGGCCGCGGCCGCCGCTGTCACCACCACCGCCGGGAACCGGACCGGGGCCGGCGGGGCTGCCGCCGTCGGGGCCGGCTTCCGGACCGTCGTTCGGACCGGCGGCCAGGGCCAGTGCGCCCTTCCCGGCAGCAAGCGACTTCTGCTCACCGTTCAGGCCGCCGGCGTTGGTCGACGAGCCCTTGCTGCCACCGGGGGTGCCGCCGGGCTTCGTGGCCCCGCTGCCGCCGAGCTTGCCGCCGACGCCGGAGGCGAGCTTGTTACCCATGGCCATGCCCGCTCCGGCCCCGGCTCCCGCAGCCAGCGCGGGGAGCATGCCGCTCTTGTCCGGCTTCGGTGCGGTGTTGGTCTCGAGGAACTTGTCCACGAGCTTGGTGAACACCTCGTCCATCGCCTGCAGCACGACCTTGCGCACCCGCAGGAGCGCCAAGGTGATGCCGATGATCAGCAGCGAGGAGATCAGGGTCAGGATGACCACGATGATCCCGCCGAGCATGCCTGAGCCCCACAGGCCGTCCTCGGACATCCAGGCCGACACCGGTCCGGAGATGATGTCCGGGATGGAGATCAGCAGCTCCGAGACGAACTGGTAGATGAACAGCGTCACCAGCACCTCGAGGATCAGTGCGACGGAGTAGACGATCACCTTGCTGATCGCGGCGATCGCGCCCAGCGTGGCGAACGGCACCGCGGCCACGAGGCTGAAGGTGCGCTTGACCGCGCCCACCAGCATGCCGATGGCGTACCAGAAGCCGAGCAGGACCATGCTGCCCAACACGACGCCGGCGTTCTGCCAGTACATGAACTTCGCCGGGCCCGTGCCGACCTGGCTGACCGCCATGTGGTCCTCGCGGGTCAGGCCGCTGGTGACGTTGTTCGAGCTGTACATCGTCATCGAGTCGGGGCCGAAGCCGGTGTTCAGGTAGTTGTACGCCGACAGCGCCGACATGTTGCAGGAGACCGGGGCGTTGTCCGCCCAGACCGAGAACCCACAGCCGTGCTTGGTGCCCTGGGTCGAGAAGCTCGTCGTGTTCCCGCCCGGGTTCGAGGAGGTCAGGCCCTTGCCGCCGGCCGCCAGCACCGGGTGGTTGGTCGGGATGTAGTCCGACTCGCCGTGCCCGCCGAAGTTGTCGCTGTCACCGTAGGACTTCTTGTCGATGAACCACTCCTTCTTCACGTCGCTGTTGACCGGCAGGTTGGTAATCGCGCTCTTGATGCCCGACTCGAAGTCCGACGCCGATGTAATTTGGCCCGAGATGTAGCTGTTGAGCATGCCGAAGGTCTCGCCCACGGCGTTGAAGTCACCCGCCGGGCTGCCCTCCATGCCGACCAGGCTGTTCTTCCAGGCCGTCTCGGCATTGGTCGCACCGGGGCCCACGCTGATGTCGCGGAAGGTCGAACCGTGCGCCTGCTTGTTGATCGCCAGTGCCGTCGTGCGCACCGACATCATCGCGTTGTTGCTGGCCTGGCCGTTGTCCCAGGCGATAACGGCCTCATCGGGAACGCCGAGACGGTCGTTCATCATCCAGGCCTCGAAGTCCACGTACGTGGAGAGCACCACACGGGTCGGGCCGGCGTGCTGGCCCAGCAGCGAGTCATCGAACTTGTCCAGGACGCCGGTGTACATCGAACCCATCAGCGGAAGGCCCACGCCAATGAAGACGACGCGCACGACGAGCTTCTTGATCGCCGAGCCGCGGTCCATCTTCTTGAACAGCACCAGGCCAATAATCAGGAATCCGATGAAGAGCGGGACCAGCGCC
Source organism: Arthrobacter sp. OAP107 (assembly GCF_040546765.1). Taxonomy (NCBI): domain Bacteria; kingdom Bacillati; phylum Actinomycetota; class Actinomycetes; order Micrococcales; family Micrococcaceae; genus Arthrobacter; species Arthrobacter sp. OAP107. Next base: position 1,766,804 of record NZ_JBEPOK010000001.1, read on the forward strand.
TCCCAGGCGATGGACTGCAGCAGGCCGTACCAGCTTGCGATCCAGTGCTGCAGGCCCGCCAGGGCACCGCCGCCGGCCTGGCCACCGGTCATCCCGTCGGCGAGGTCCTGCTGGTGCGCGCTGTTCGTATTGCCGCCGGAGTCCGCGACGCCTGCGACCGCCTGGTAGAACCACATGAACGGGTTCAGCACCTTCAGCAGCTGGATGATGAGATAGAACAGCGTGCCCACGGCCAGCGCCATCGCGTAGAGCAGCCAGATCGCGCCGCCGCCGATGAGCGACAGGATCTGTCCACCGATGCCCGAGGACATCGTGTCCAGGCCGAGGTCGGCGTTGGCCGCGCCGAAGTGGGCGTAGTCCACCATGCCGGAGTAGACGTTCTTGCCGCTGCCGCTGGCTGTCGCATTCAGCGTGTCGTACCCGATGGTCTGCGTGGAGCCCGTCGCCTCGGCGAAGAGCCAGCCGACTACGTTGAAGAGGCTGAATTCGGAGTCGGCGTAGCCGAGCATGTCGCCGCCCGTCGCCGGGTCGGCGGTGATCGCCCGCCAGTCCTCGTTCATCCGATCCTCGGGCTTGTCCTTGCCTTCGGGGGAGTTCTCCTGACTGAAGTACGTCGAGGCATTCGACGCCAGCTGGTACAGCGAGTAATTGTCGCGGTCCTCGTCGTCGGCAGCGTGTGCCGATGGCGCGAACACCGTCATCAGCAGCGGCACAACCAGTGCCACGAGCAGCGACAGAGCCAGGACGCGCACCAGCCCGCCCCGGGCAGTCGCCGCGGCCCGGGCCCGCGCCGCGAGCGTGATGGTCCCGTTCATCTTTCCCTTCCTGTCTGTCGTGTCCGTGATGGCCGTCATGACTTACCCAGCTTCCGGGGGGCCGTCCCGGCCTTCTTCATGGCCTTCCTGCGGTCGGCCCGCCCCACCTGGTCCTCAGAGCGGTCGTCCTCGGACTCGACGCTCTGGCGGGCGCTGGTGAGCTTCGCGCCGGGTGCCGGCTTGTCCTTCATCAGCTGGTCCATCCGGGCCGCCTCGTCGGCCTTGGCGGCCTCCAGGCGAACCTGCCTGCGCTGGGCCTCGCGGAAGGGGTTGATCCCCAGCGCGAGGTCGAGGTGGAAGACCACGTTCGACACGTCCCGGCGAAGGTAGGTAAGGTTCTCGCCCTTGGTCGTGATGAGCTGGGCGAGGTCCGGCGGGATCTGCTGGTGCAGCTGCTTCTGGTACTCCGCCACCGTGCGGTCGCGCATCGGCCCGAAGAGCGTGTAGTCCGCGGCGTCGAACTTGTTGAAGTCCGAGTCCGCGAGCATCTTGTCGACGTCGTTGTAGCTGTAGACCACGCGGCCGCCGCGCTCGTGCATGTGGTCGAACTGGTCGCGCAGGTACTTCTTGACGCGGTCGTCAATCTGCTCGGTGCCGTGGATCACCACGGTGTCCCCGAGCCCGAGCTTGCCGACGGCGAAGCCGACGATGTTGACCAGCTGGGCCATTGCCACGCCCTTGCCCCGGCGCATCAGCCGCGAGAAGTCGTAGACCACGCGCCGGGCATCCCGGACCCCGTCCACGGCCGATGCCGTGTGGTTATTGAACAGGTCGCCGTTCGTGCTGAGCATCGTGTTCGCGATGCCGCGCAGCACGTTGTACGCGCGCAGCTGGTCGGGGTCGGTCTTGCTTGAGTTCAGCAGGGCCTTGTGCGCGGTGTCGAGGTACGAGACGAACATCTGCAGTCGCGGTACCTGCTGGTGCGGGATGTTGACCACACGCAGGCGGTGCCGCTGGTCCTTGGCGTTATGCCGCCACATGCCCTGCTCGACGTAGAAGTCGGTCGCCGTGTCCTCCAGCGCGGAGCGGATGATCGAGCCGATGGCCCCGTCCGTGGTCTCGTAGAGCTGCTCAAACATCAGCTTGAGCTTCTCCATCTGCGCGGCGAAGACCGTCAGTTCGTCGTCCTCGTCGCCGAACAGCTCGAAGGGGTTGACGTCACCGCGGTTCAGGTCCACGCGCGAGGTCAGCCGCTCGAAGTTCGGGCCCAGCTTGTCCAGGTCCGCCCCGTCCAGCACGAGGTGGACCACCGAGCCGTTGCCGAGCATGCAGGCCTGCGAGATCTTCGAGCACCACATGTTCGACACACGCTGGCGATCCAGGTACTCGCTCAGGGTCGCGTCTGCCACGACAACGTGGTGCTCGTACCGGTTCACGTCCATGAGTACGGCCGAGTTGTTGACGTCGCCGACCATGTAGCCGACGTACTCGCCGCCCCGGTCGTTCAGGCCGTTAGTCACCAGCGAGTACGAACCCGCGAGCTCGGTCGAAGTGAAGTGGAAGCCCTTGCCGCGCTTCTTCTCGTTGTTCTTGAACAGGCCCGAGAGTTCCTGGCGCTGCTCGCCGGCGTACGCCGCAGCCTTCAGCGTGCCGAAGCGGTCGATGTACAGGCGCGTGACGCGGTCGACCGAGTCGTCCAGCGTCTCGAGGTCCGGAGCCTTGAGAAACAGGCGGTTGTGCACCGACAGGTAGCTCGCGCCGTCCTGGATCTCGCCGATGGTGACCTCCAGGTCAGAGGAGATCTTGGCGGCCTTGCGCTTGGAGGAGGTCGTGCCGGTCTCCTCCTGCTCGTTCGCGTCAAGGCGGTCGAGCTTCTCCGACTGCTTGGTGAACGAATCCACCCACTTCTCGTCCATCCGGCGCACCTGCTCCAGGACGACCGCGGTGACGCGCTCGTCGAGCCCGTCCGGGATCCGGTCGATGCCCCAGAACGCGGCGAAGTTGTCGTGGGCGGCGTCGTCGTGGAAGAACGCGAGCACGCACGCCACGGAACCGTCGACCTCGAAGTAGTCGGAGCGGAAGGCGTACTTCTCCCGAGGCTTGAGCGCCAGCAGGTGCGGATACGAGTCGAACCGCCCTTCCAGCTTCTTCATCTCCTGGCGGCGCTGCCACCAGTTCTTCTTCGGCTCGGCCACCTCGGCCGGCTCAGCGGCGACCGCCGGCGCGGTCACCTCGGACGGCTCCGCCGTCCCGTCCGTGGCGGGATCGCCGTCGAGAGCGGCCTCCAGTTCATCCACGGCCGGCACGGCCGTCGCGTCCCCGCCCCGGGGCTTCTTACCCGGAATGCCCAGCTGCGCGCGGGCCTTCGTCATCAGCGCCATGTCACCCTTCGTCCTTCCTTTGTTCGTCCAGCTCGGCCCGGTCAGTTCAGTGAGGCCTTGAGAGAGTGCAGGTCGTCCTCGATGCCCTGGTAGAAGACCCGCAGCATGGGCTCGGTCTCCTCGCGGTCGAGGACCGTAGCCTCCTTGATCATCAGCGCGGACCCCTCGACCTCGGACTGCAGCACCATGTGCGCCCGGCGCAGAGCGTCAGCGCTCTTGCCCTTGAGCAGCAGGTACTGGTGGATCGAGGTGAACTTGCCACCGACGTGCTGCGTGAGGATGTCATACTGCTCGTTCTGCAGCTCGATCAGGTCAGGGTCGCGGACCTCGAGGGCGTGGTTGCGGTGCTCGAGCGAGGCCACCTGGTGGTAGATCCGCTGCGGCTCCTTCGTGGTGACGAAGGCCCACTCGCAGTTCGTGTCGATCTTGCGCCAGAAGGCGTCGACCCGGTCCAGGATGCCGATGCGGTCCTCGTCGAAGAGCAGGTACGACGCTGAGCCGACGACCAGGTAGACCTGCCCCTCACCGCAGTCGGAGAAGTGGATCCGGCCGTCCTCCTCGATGCCGTCGATACCGACGATCGAGTAGAAGTCGCTCGGGTCCGAGCTGCGGCGGGTGAAGACGTTGCGTGCCCGGGACGGGGCGTACGCCAGCAGGGCGGGCACGTTCATCGCCCGCAGCTCCTTGGTCTTGGTCATGCCGCCGAAGTAGACGATCAGTGCCAGGCCCCAGATGACGAAGAGCGTGATGAACACCGGACCCGAGCTCGCCACGAAGGTCTGCGTCACCGCCCACAGCAGCGCCAGCGCGCCCCCGCCGAAGAAGAACAGCTGCTTGATGGGGGAGGGCTTGGCCGCCCAGCCGCCCTTGCTGAGCGTGATCTCGTGGTCGAGGAATGACCTGTTGAGGCTCGTCGGCACCTTGTACGACATCTTCGCCATGAATCTCTCCCTGCTGCCACCACTGATTTGTCTGCGCCTGTCCGAATGCCCTCATAGATGAGGGATACATGACAACTCTACCTTAGATAGACCTATCGAATTGAGCGCGACTGACGCAAGAATGGCATCGCCCAACGGACTTGGACGTGCGATCCGATGCCGTCGGGCGGTGCTGTGGCGTGCTGATGTAAGTGGGCGGGCAGTCTATCGGACTGGCCCCCGAATAATCATTCAGGAACGAGTCCCCACAACCTCAGCCGAAGGAGGGGACGAGCTTCTTCTTGCCGCCCTCGTTCCTCCACTGAAGCTCGGCGTCGAACTTCTTTCCCTTGCTCGAGGTGAAGCCCGTACCCTTGATCGTCTTGCCCGCGGCCAGTGCCGCGTGCTGGTCGTCGGTGAAGGCAACCCCGCACCAGCTCTTCGGTGGGGAGTCCAGGGAGGCCTCGAAGTCAGGCGCGATCTTCTTACCCTCACCCTTCTTCTCCTCGCGGAAGAAGACCTTGCACTGGAAGCGGTTGCCCTTCTTTGAGACGAAGTCGCTGGACTCGACGCCCTCGCCAGCCATGAGGCGGTCGATCTCCTCGGGCGTAAAGGTGTAGTGGCACCAGGATGCCGGCGGCAACGCGTTGCCGCTGGCGTCGCGCCGGCCGAAGCCGAGCTTCTGGAACCCGACGAACTTCCGGCCCTTGAAGGTACCCTCGCCAAGCTCGCCGAAGACCTCGTAGGCCTTGCCCGTGGTGCTCTTCGCCGAAAACTCGATCGTCTCCCCGGCCAGCAGCCGGGCGACCTCGTCGTCGGTGAAGCGGTGGCCGCCCCACTCACGCGCGAACTCCACATCCTTGCCCGTCTTGGCCCAGGTGCCCTGCGCCCGCTCCTTCCGGGTGACGGCCTCCTCCTTGAGCCCCAGTGCGGAGCGCATCGTCGCGGCGTTCTTCTGCATGGTCGCGATGTCCTCGCGCACCCAGTCGGCCACGACCGCGAGGCGCTCCTCTGCGCTCGGGCCGGTGCCCGCGGCAATCTCCTTCATATCGGCATAGACCTTCTCGGTCAGCGCCAGGTCGCCGATCCGGGTGCCCGGCAGCAGCCGCCAGCTCATGTCCCCGGCCTCGGCCAGGGTGAGCTTGCGGCCCTTCTCCAACAGCAGCGGGTACTTCGTCTTCGTCGAGGTCACCTCGGAGTACGTCGAGGTCCGGGTAGCACCGGTGCCCACGTCGCGCTTCTCCAGCTGCTTCATCAGCCACTTCATGCTCGGGTGCTCGGGGCGCTTGTTCGCACCCTCGAAGACGAAGGGCTCAGCGTTGGTGCCCAGGCCCTTGGCCGATTCGTTCTCATCGCCCTCGGCGGTGTCGTCGCCGGCGTCCGGATCGAACACCGCCTTCCAGCCCGCCGACAGCGGGACGTTGGCGATGCCCACGAAGTCCGGGTAGTCCTTGACGTGGCCCTTCTGCTGCTCGTAGACGTAGTCCTCGGCGATCATCGCCAGATAGTTCTTGCCCAGCGTCTCGTAGATCAGGCGGCCGGCCTTGCCGAAGCGCTGCTCGACCTCGTCCAGTGAAGCGGGCACCTTCGGGCCCGGCCGGTTCGCACCGTGCGCGCCCTGGGGCTTGACGTGCGTCTTGCGCGGCTGGCGGTGCGTCAGGAGCTTCACGTCCACGCCCACGACCCCGGCGATCTTGTCCACCAGGGGCGCGAGCTCGTCGAACTGCTCGGGCGTGATCGTCACGTCGGCAGTGCGCGGGTAGCTGACGGCCTGGGCCTCGTACATGGACTGGTAGGTCGAAAGCACGAGCTGGGCCTTGATCCCCTTGCCCACCAGGAGCGAGGACAGTGCGGCCAGGTCCAGCAGCTTCGGTGGCGCGGTCTGCTTCGTCGCCTTGCCGTCGAGCACGACGGGGGAGGGGCCGTACTGGTTCGGCACCTGGTCCTTCTGGTCGAACCGCGGCTCCTCCGGATTCGCGTACATCACGTCGTTCTCGTCACGGAACCGGTTCTGGAAGAATGGCTTCTTGATGTAGTCGTTGTACGCCTTCAGCTGGTCGCCGACGAGCTTGACCATCGCCGACTTCAGCCGGCCCTGGCGCAGCACCGTGTCCTGCCCGGACTGGCGCGCCATGTTCGTGGCGATGCGGGTGAACTGCATCGAGAGCAGGTCGAACTGCGAACGGTAGCGCGCCTTGCGGTACTCGTCGAAGTCCATGAGCGACGGAATGACCTTGCGCGCGGCGAAGGCCTTCTGCAGCGAGGCCGGAGCCTCATCAGTGAAATACATGCGCGACCACTTGCCTGGCTTCAGCCCCAACTCGAGGAAGGCATTGACCGCGATCATGCCGCCCTCGCCCGTGGGGTCGACGTCGGTGGCGATCACGATCTCGTCGCACTTGCACAGGGTCCGCTTCACGTCCTGGGCGACAGAGCTCGCGTTCTTGATCACCTCCAGACTCCAGTCCAGCTGCTGAGGGTCCCAGGGCAGGTTGCCCAGGTCCCAGGTCCGGTACTTCCCGGCCACGTCCGGATCCGCCACCATCCGGTGCGGATCGACGAACTCGTACAGGTGCCCCCGGGCGTGGGCGATGACGAACTGCTCCCCGTTGTACGTGCCGTTCATGCCGCCGAGGGCTGCAGCGAAGTGCCGCGCCGCGCTCGGTTTCTCGGTGAGGATCCCGACAACCATCATGACTCCCTTTCGTCGGTGACTCATAAACCAGTCGACTCATAAATCAGTCACAAGTCTATCGATAGAATGAGTCGAATGGCGAGTCTGAGCGAGTCGCATGGCGAGTCGAGTGGGAGCGGCGAGACCCGCGCCGGCACGCCGGTCAGAGAGGGTCTGGATCATTCACGGCGACCCCGGATCGAGGTAACGTCTATAGAGTCGCCACCCGCTCACGCCCGACCCAGGAGCACGAATCCCATGGCCCTCGACCACGCTTTCCTGCGCACACCACAGGACTTCAGCAGCATGCTCATCGAGATGCAGGAGGGCAGCTGGCCGCCGGACGAGGCGGACATCATCCGTATCGCCCAGGGGTGCTCGATGCTGATCGAGTGCATCGACGCCTGGGAGAGCGCCACGCACGGCAAGAACGTCTTCGACGTCGCCCGCGGAGAGATCTGCACGGCCGACGTACGGCGGCTCCTCGCCCAGGAGGTCTCACTGAGCTACGAGGGCGACGTCGCGGTGCTGTTGGTGCCGCCTGCGGACGAACGTGTGCGCGTGGAAATCCGTGCCGACGTCGACGAATACCAGGGCCTGCTGCGCCGTCCGGAGATGGTCCTGGATTGGGAGCAGGATGGCAAGCAGCACGAGCACTACATCTCACTCAAGCCCAAGGGCGCGCACTGGTACATGCTGTCGCAGCTGCGCGACGACATGAAGGAAGGCCGGCTCACCGTCCGGTCCTAGCTCCGCCGGCCGTGGGCCTCCTGCGGCCTCTAGAATGAAATCAGCCCGTTGCCTGATGGCACCGGGCTGATGGGTTCGACTACAGAGGGGCGCAGGTCAGCGGCCCAGGTTCACGGGACGGCCGGTTTCGCCATTCCGCTGCCGCGATCGCCGCATCAGTCGTCGTGCTCGAACAATCCCAGCTGCGCAATCCCCGACACGACGATGGCGTCCGTGCAGCACTGCGAGTCATGGTCTCGGCGCGGGAGCAGATGACGATCGAGCGCACTGCGAAGGTCAATGCCCTCACCGCTCTCCTGCGCACCGTTGATCTCGGCGTCGACGCGCGCAGGCCCCTCACCGGTACCAAGATCACGGAGATCTCTCACTGGCGCGTCCGCGACGAGCCCCTCGCCGCTGCCACTGCCCGGGCCGAGACTCTCCGGCTCGCCAAGCGCATCGCCGTGCTTGATTCCGAGCTCAAGGACAACAACTCCCGGACCACCGAGCTCCTCGAAGCCAGCCCCGCGGCCCCCTTGCTAGATGAAACGGGAGTTGGTCCTGTCACCGCGGCCGTGGTTTACACGGCGTGGTCGCATCTGGGCCGAGTGCGTTCTGAGGCCGCCTTCGCCGCTCTCGCCGGAGTGAGCCCGATTCCCGCATCCTCGGGAAACACCACCCGGCACCGGCTCAACCGGGGCGGTGACAGACGCCTCAACAGAGCCCTCCATCTGGCCACGGTCGTCAGAATGGTCCATGATCCCGCTACCCGGGCCTACGCCGAACGCAGGACAGCCGAGGGCAAGAGCTCACGCGAGATCCGTCGGTGCCTCAAGCGATACCTCGCCCGCCATCTTTACCGCGCCCTGAATGCACTCCACGCTGCCACTGAAGCGATCCCAATCGCACCTTGACAGATATTAGAAGATTCACCCCTTCTAGGCCCTGCAAGACCGACTGGTGAACCCATTCAGCAGGCACCAGCGGGCATGACAAGAGGCACCCCGCAGGGTGCCTCGCTGTGGCGGCGGCTGATGGGCTGGCGGTAATGGTTGAATTGTTTTATGAAACGTGTTTGGGGGATTACTACCGTTGCGCTGCTGGCATTGACCGGCTGTGCTTCGACCACTACGGCTGCGCCCGCTGCCACCAAATCGGCACCTGCATCGTCGCTGTATGACAGGAGACCTAGTCAGGAACAGGGAGACGCACTGGCGGGCCTACGTAAAGGCAGAGCAAGCTACGGGTCCGAACCTGATGGCAAACATGCCCGGCGTCTATTCTGAGATGACTGTCGAAGGGAAATTTGAGCCGGTGAAAAAGACTCGGAATCTTCCTTCCGACGGTACGCCCGCCGTGGTCTGGCAGGCCGTGGTCTCGTTCGACTACAGGTACCTCCCGGATTCTGACCTCTCGGGGGCACCCCAACAGCTCGAGGCATCAAGAGCACAGGTTGAACGGTTGTGCGAAACTGCGATCTTCCCGGGCATGAGGGCATTTGGCGTGGATACCCCAATAACAGTGCTATTCAGGTATAGCGCCGCGGATCGCATTTTACCGATAAAGACTCTGATGTGCAGCACCTCCCGCTAGTAGGGGTGAATGGTCCATGATCCCGCTACCCGGGCCTACGCCGAACGCAGGACGGCCGAGGGCAAGAGCTCACGCGAGATCCGTCGGTGCCTCAAGCGATACCTCGCCCGCCATCTCTACCGTGCCCTGAATGCACTCCACGCTGCCACTGAAGCGATCCCAATCGCACCTTGACAGATATAGAAGATTCACCCTTTTTACGGTTCGCGGAGACGCACCGCAGGACCGTTCGCTGTATTCCAGTGCGTCACGGCGCTCATCGGATCGGCCGCCCTTCCCGCTCGCGCTCGAGCTTCGCCTGCTTCTTCGTCGCCTCCCGCACCCGGTCCCGGACGAAGACCGCGTCCTTGTGCGTGATCGGAGCCTCGTGGACATTGTGCGAGCCGCGCAGGAAGTTGCTCGTGCGGTCCGCGATCGAGTACGCGAGTGCCTGCTCGATCGCCGCGCTGGTCTCCTTTACCTCACCCAGCTGCCCGTGCAGCGCGGCCAGGCCCTGGGTCTGCTCACGGCCCCTCCGCTCCAGGGATTCCATGCGCGCCGCGATGCTGCCCAGCAGCGGATCACGGGAGCGGAACAGCTGCGCCGCGCGCCGGGTGGCAGCATCAGTCGCCAGTCCAAGGTCGAGCTGGGCCAGCAGAAAGGCCGTGACCAGGCTTGCCTGGCTCAACCGCTCGGCGAACTCGCGGGCTGCCGTGTCGCCGACACCGAGCTCACGGACGGCCGCTGAGCGCAGCTGCTCCCGCAGCGCGCCGACGATGGCCTCGGGCAGGGCCCGGACGGCAGGCTGGCTCTTCACGCCCTCGAGCCGGAAGCCGCTCTGTGGCAACGACTCGCTGCCTTCATCCCCTCCACCGGAGCCGCCCCTGGCCGCCGCAGACTGCACGGCCTCCTGATGGTCGGTGTGCTGGAGCGGGACGGGCGGGAGGAGGTTGGCATCTTCCGGCGGCGACACCGGGAGGGCCGCGGGGTGTGCTTCGGCGTCTGCGTCGTCGTGCACCTGCGGCATCGCTGCTTTGTCCACGGCGACGGCGTCGCTCTGGGCCGGGGGAGTGGCGCTGCCTGCTCCCGAGCCTCCACGCTGGCCGGCACCGGTGTCCCGGTCAAGGTTCTCGGCGCTCTGCTGCGGGGCCTCATCCTTCTCCGGCGTGTCCTGCTCCGGCTCCGCCGGCTGTGCCCGTTCCTGGGCCCGCTTCAGGCCCTCGCTCCCGCCGGTCCGGTACGCATCGAGGAAGGACGTGTCGACGTCCATCAGCTCGTCGGTGGACGGCATGATCTCGTTCAGCCCCTGGCTCACGTCAGCTCCCCGTTCTCCTCGTCCAGCAGATAGTTGTCGCCCCTGGTCAGCCCGAGCAGGGAATCGAAGCCCATGGTCACGACCCGCTCGAGGTTGGCGTTGTTCGTCGAAAGCGCCTTGAGCTCGTCGACGACCTGGTTGATACGCGCGGTGAGCAGATCAGGGATGTCGAAGTCGAGATTCTCGCGCCGGATCTTCTCGGCGATCGCCTCGGCGTAATACTCGTTGGCGGAGGGGTAGCCGCGCCGCTGCGCCCAGTACTCCGCCCGCTGCTTCTCGTCCGAGGACAGGCGGGTAAAGACCCGCTCCCTGCGGTCGCTGCCGTTCTGGTCGATGCTCGGTCCACCGGACCTGGTCGCAGCCCGCGCAGCGGGAGGCGCAGCCTTCGGCTCGTCGACGACGGTCATGTCTGGCCTCTCCTGTCATATTCGACTGATGTACGAGTCCATTCTAACGTCATTCGATTGTCTGTCACGAATGATTGGGCAATGACTTGTGACAGACCTTTGCGGAGAGGTCGGGCAGAGAGGTGGAGTCATCTGCGTCACCCGGTCAGCGCCTGATCGCGTGTCCCAGGCAGCCTCGGTTCCTCGACCCCAAGGCCGGGGCCGCTGAACGTTGGTTCGCACCTCCCGTTCGTGCGAAAAAGAGAAGGCCCCGACGCGCATGAAGCGCACCGGGGCCTTTATTCCTGCCCGCAGTCCCAGAGCCCAGGCCTGTCCGGTCCGCCCGGCAGTTGCTCCACGTTGCGTGCCGTTCCCGCCCGGGCGTACGATTCCATCGAACATATGTTCGAAAAGGAAGTGGACATGCAGGCCTCGCAGCCAGAACCGTTGGCGCTCGACGAGCCGCTGATACTCCCGTTCGCGCCGGAAGCCGTCGCCTGCGGCTTCCCCAGCCCTGCAGAGGGATATTGGTCCGGGGACCTTGATCTTGTCCAGCACCTGGTCCGGGACCCAACATGTACATTTGTCTGGCGTGCAGCCGGCCATTCCATGACCGGAGCCGGAATCAATGACGGCGACCTGCTGCTCGTGGACCGGGGGATCGATCCCGTTCCGGGCAAGATCGTGATCGCCGTCGTTGACGGCGAATACACCGTCAAGCGGCTGGACGTCATCCAGGGACGTACCGTTCTCGTGGCAGAGAACCTTGACTATGCGGACGTCGTTCTCCACGAACACACCGAGATGTCAGTCTGGGGCGTGGTCACATGGATTCTGTCTCCTGCGAAAACCAAACGTGGTGTCAGACCCCGCCTATAGTCTCCAGCCGTGGCAATGACGACTCTCACCCCAGCATCCGATCAAATCGCTCTCGTAGACTGCGTCTCCTTTTACGCCAACGCGGAGCGCGTCTTCGACCCCACGCTGCATGACCGGCCGACCCTTGTCCTCTCGAACAATGACGGCTGTGTGGTTGCCGCGTGCCCGCTGGTGAAGGAGCTCGATCCTGACATCATGGGCAAGCCGTGGTTCAAGATCCGCGGCTGGTGCCAGGCCAAGGGCGTCGAAGCCAGGTCATCGAACTATGAGCTCTATGGCTCGCTGAGTGCACGGGTTGCCACCATTCTGGGCCGCTTCAGTGCGTGGCAGGAAGTGTATTCGATCGACGAAAGCTGGCTGAAGCTGCGGGGCGCTCCTGAAGAACTCGAATCACGGGGACAGGAGATCCGACGGACTGTCCTCCAGCTGACCGGAATTCCTGTCCGCGTCGCGATCGGTCCCACGAAGACCCTCGCCAAGGTAGCGGCTCTCGGCATCAAGAAAAACCCCGCGTTCAATGGAGTTCTCGATCTCCGGCGGTTTTCAGAGGAGCAGCTTGACCGGATCCTTGACTCCCTCCATGTGACTGACCTCTGGGGCGTCGCCGGGCGTAACGGCAAGCGCCTGGCTGCGCTCGGCATCCACACGGCCAGAGAACTGCGCGACGCTGATGCCAAATGGCTCCGCAAACGGTTCTCCGTCGTCATGGAAAGAACCATCCTGGAGCTGCGCGGGCAAAAATGTATCGGGCTGGAGACCCAGCCGCCGGCTGCCAAGGACCAGCTGATCTATTCCAGGAGCTTCTCGCGCAAGCTTACGGACCCTGACGAGATGCATCAGGTTCTGTCGATCTACGCCCAGCGGGTCTCAGCACGTCTTCGGGCCCAGGGGTCCGTCGCCGGCGTGCTCTCGGTGTGGGCTTCGACCGGCTGGGCCGACGAAGGAACCGTCCCGCATTCAGCCCACCGGGCTGTTCCGCTGGCCATGCCGACCGATGACCCGATCGCGCTTACGAAAGCTGCCAGTGTGATCCTGCCTGATCTGTTTCCGACCGCCGGTATCCGCTACGCCCGTGCAGGAGTTGTACTCACGGGACTGCGCGCGGGTGACGGCGTTCAGTTCCTACCTGTGTTCCAATCCGAATTCGAAGATCGGGGAGTAGGGAAGGTACTTGACGAAATCACGAGAAAGCTCGGCGCGCAGGCAGTGGGTGTGGGCCTGGGTGGCATGAAGACCCCGCCGGCGTGGGAGATGAAGCGCGCCATGCTCTCGAAGCGCTGCACGACCCACTGGGACGAGCTGCCGGTCGCTGTGGCATAGCGGGGTAAGGGAAGCGCAGGACCTCAACAGCACCCGCGCCGGCAGCAAACTCGAGCAGCGACCTGCCACATTAAAGCGCGGCTTCGAGTTCCTCCGAGGAATACCCGAACATGTAATCCTCATCCTTACCGTGTGAGGCCCAGATCTGAGCTGCATCGTAAACACTCAGCGCCTCGCTGTCGTCATCGTCATCGTCATCGTCATCTAGACCGTAGCGACACTCAAGGCAGTACATCTCGGAGTAAACAAACTTTTTCACCAGGGGCGTCCCACAGTTGGGGCACGGGGGCGTTTCACCCTCGTAGACATCGATCTCGTCCCAGCTTTTTTCCTTCTTCGCAAGGAAATCAAAGATACCCAAAGGCCCTACCGTCCCAATACGTCCCGCCGAAGCCGTTTCTGATATGACATAAACCGCTGACGACAAGCACAACCGCAATTTTCGACACGGTCAGTATCGCATGCGCCTGTTAGGTACTACCTCCACGCGAGTAAGGCGATACCTGGACGAACTTTGTCTCGGTGCCGCCGGGACCGTAGTGCTGCACGCGCTGGTGCCCGCTGACATTATGCTCGGTCGGAGACTTTCTGCTGGCCTCCTCGCCGATGCCCTCGAAAGCCGCCTCCGTGAACTCAGGGATTTTCTCCCAGACCGCCGCGCTGACCTGCTTGAATGCTTCGGGCGACCTCAGTGTCAACAACGTGACCGCGCCAGCAGCCGCAAGAGCGCCAACGGCGAGACCTGTCTTGAAAGCCGGATGCTCCTTGATCCGCTGCCAGCGGGTCGGGCCCTGGCTCATATCCTGCTCGCAGGCTCCGGCGGCCTCAGAATTGCGCACTTCAATGGGCTCAGACTGGACTGACTTGTCCTTGGGCTGCTGAAGACGTGATGGATTGAGCGGCTGCGCCCGATCGCACGGGCCTTCTTGATCATGATCGGGCACTCGGGCAGTCTATCCTTTACCGGCAATCCCAGTCTCACTCCGGTCCGATTCAAGTTGCCGACCGTAGTCCGACACCGTTGATGGCGCGCCGATCAGAGACTCTCATTTCACAGCTTAGGCAGGCTACTCACTGCGCATGCTGTTACTTGACAACTTTCTCTTCTCCAACGGACAGAGGACGGCCGAGCAGGGCTCTATGCTCAGAGCTATGGAGGTTGAATTGACCATTGAAGATGCCCAGGGCGAAATGATGCGCGTCAGCGCGACGGGCCCCGACTATGACACCGCCATGGCTGCGGCGAAAGCAAAAATCCCGGAAGGATCCCGGATGATCATCATTCGCGTTCCGGACCGTGAGGTGTAACCGTTTCAGTATGCTCCTCCGCCCGGATACCCTGCTGAATTCACCTGGCCCCTTCCCAGCAAGGTCCTGGTCCGGCCAGAAGCAAGCAGTCCGGCATCAGGAAGCACCAGCCATAAAACCAAGACAGCGCCCGTGAAGGTTGGTCATTGCCAGGTCTGGCCACACCAGCAACGGCTCTCTTCGTGTTCCTGGATGACCAGGACCCGTTCCTCGCCGAGCAGAATGATGTCTTCGTAGCTGAGCATGCCTCCAGTGCAGCATCGGTTGCCGACTGCCGGTAGGGGAGTCCTGGTGTATGTGGAAAACCGCAGGGACGATCAAGCTCGTTCCGGTATGCCCAGCCGCCTCGATCCGGTGCCCTTCAACCTCCGTCCGAACCGGGCCTATCATGAGGGAGGGGACACCTATTGGCCGCTTGTCGGGACAGGTCATGGCACCACACAACGCGAATAGGCGGGACAACCGCATCCCTGGAATTGCGACATTGCGCCCCGGGCACCGCATCAGGGAAATACGCCAGGACCTCCATGACCGACACCCTGCCCGGGCCCGCTACCAGGTCATTGCTGCTCATCCTCCGTTAGCCGGCGGCGCACCCCTTGTGCCCCCGGCCTCGGATGAATATCAGATCCGTCTCTACACGCGGTCCCGTAGCGGAGACGTAAGGGTGCGACTCGCCGCGGTCAGGGAGGCCATAGCAACCTCGCCATATGTCTGGGAGGACCTTGCCGACGATGGCGTGCGGGAATGGGTTGAGCCTTCGATTGAGGACGACGCACTGTTGGCGGCTGCACTGGTGTCTCTGGGAACTTTGAGCGCCGAGGAACGCCCATATTTGGGGAAGTTTGTGGTCGAGCAGATCTACGAGATGCTGACGAGCGCGGAAGCGGCTTACTGGCAGCGGGCCGTATCAGGCCGCCGCCAGCACTGACCGAAACACCCTGGTTCCGAGATCCTAAGCTCTCAGAGCGGACCAAACGTCGTTCTTGAACCTGTGAAGCATGGGCCTCTCGGCTGAACTCTGCAAGAATCACGGCATGGTCGACCGCACTGCGTCCGATGAGCACTACGTGCTTGACCTGTGCGATGGCGTCCTCGGCATGAGCAGCTGTCGCCAAGCGACGTTCGATTGGCTCCGCGGCGACCCGTCCCATTTGCGACCCCTCGGCACCAAGCTACCCGTGGACGGCTTTTGGTCCGATCTCAAGCTCGTCGTCGAGTTCCAGGAGGAGCAGCATTCGAAACCGTCGCCGTTCTTCGATCGGCGGGAGACCGTCTCTGGTGTCGGTCGCGGCGAGCAACGTCGCCTCTACGACGAACGCAAGCGCCTTCTTATCCCCGAACATGGATTGAAGCTGGTTGTGATCGAGAAGTCCGCGTTTATCGTCAAGTCGAAGCGGATCCGGCGCGACCCGACGAGGGACATTGCCGTGGTGCGCGCGCACCTCGGCAATGCGCAGCCAAAACGGCTCTAGTGCCGACGTCGCCATCGAAGTGCTGTGACGCAGACACATCGAGCTCGACTCCTCAACAGGGTCCTCCACTCTGGAATGCTGCCATCTGGGGCTTGCTATGACTTCGGCAGCCTTGTGAACAGGAAAAGAAGAACCGGTGCGAGTATGCACCGGTTCTTATTTTGATCGGTAGAAGCCAACAACGGCAGGACGAAAACCCGCGATGGATGAGCCTCAGACCTTTGCGCTGGCCGTGCAGTCCACGAGTGCCGAGGTGAAGTCCTTCGACTTCCAGATCTTCTTGTCCTCGTCCTTCGGCAGGAAGTCCGAGATCGATCCGGCCCCTATTGATGCGCCGCCGGCGAGGAAGCGCAGCGTCTCCTGCGAGAACCCCGCCTGGAAGACGACGCCCGCCAGGCACTCGCCCGAGGCTGCGTAGGTCTTCTTCTGATCCTCGTTCAGCGCATAGGAGGAGAACGTCGAAACGAGCCCCGCGGTCAGCTGCGAGGAGGAGTTGATGCTCGTGCCCTGCGGCACCGGGAACTTCGGCGTGAGATCCGGCTGCCGGGCCTGGGGGAGCTCCTGTCCCTGCTTCGGCGGCGCGTAGACCTGATCCTTGCCGTCCTTGCTGGTCGTGGCACCCGGGGCCGGGGTCGGCGGGATCACCGCGTCGACGCAAGCGTCGAACTTGTCGCGCAGCTCGGGGGAGAGCATGATCGCGGCGTCCATCGCGCTGACCTCGCGCAGGCCATTTGCCACCGCGGCGATGTCGTCGCTGCCCTTGCCCACGATGTAGGCCTGCGCGGTGTCCGAGAGCTTCTTGTCCTGGGCGGCGCGGACCAGGCACGCGCCGCCGTCGGTGCTCTTGGCCCCGGTGCCCTGGAACACGAGCCGGTCCAGCGCCTTGCCGAGGTCCTCGCTGGTCACCTTCGCCGCGCTGGTGCTCGGGCTCGGCGATGGCTGCGCTGTCTCTGAGCCGGCGGAGCATCCGGCGAGCAGGCTGCCCAGCACCGCCAGTGCGGCGGCGGACAATGCCGCGTTCCTCGTCATTGGGGTCTTCATCGCCATGGCCTCTCCTGTCGGGTCGATGTCTGCGCCGGATGGCACAAAGCCCGCATCCGACTGGTCTTCCAGTACATCTTATCCGATAGGCCAATCGAATGGTCTATCGGTTGATGCGCGAAGAGCGACACCAAAGACGGCTGACAGAAGGTCTGCGCCAGGCCCTGGCGATGCCGGGTATCGCCAGAGGGCAGCTGGGCTGGGAGGGATCAACGGAGTTGATCCGGACGGGTGCTCGACGCGTCCCGAGCGCGTCACCCGGTCCCTGGTGGGCCGGGTCGGGACGGCATGCCGCGCCCGGACGACGCCGACCCGAGAGAAGGACTGCCAATGACCCGGACGACTGTGCCGACGGACCTGATGCCGCGCTGCCAGATCGCGGACCCGCAGGTGCAGGAGCACCTGCCGTGCCAGCACCACGAGAGCGGCGGCGTCCAGTGCGAGAACCCCGATCCGCACACGGACGATCACTGGATTTCGGAGCACACAATTTCCCACGCGCTGGCCGGAAACGGCTACGCCTGCACGGCATTCGACCCCGCAGAGCCGGCCCGAACCTTCCAAGGGTCTGTCCAGACCTACACCGAACAGCAGATGGTCGACGCGCTCCTGCGCTGCGCTGCGGACCGGGACAGCCTCCCGCGCAACGACTACATCCGCCGCAGACACGACGACGAACCATCCGCGCCGCTGCTGGAGCGCCGGTTCGGCTCCTGGAATGCAGCCCTGGAGAGAGCGGGCCTGAACACCACCGAGCAGCCGCTGCACTTCCAGGGCGCGACCACGAAGTGGACCGAGGAGATGATCCTCGACGCCCTGCGCGAGTGCTGGATCAAGACCGGCTCCATCGCCGTGCTCGCCTACGAGGCCTGGCGCACCGGCGGCACCGACGGCATCTGCCGGACCCATGTCCCGCCGGCAGCCACCATCCGGTTCCGGATGGGCAGCTGGTCGCGGGCCACGCAGCTCGCCGTGGGCTGAGCCGGCGGCCCTGGCGCGGGTGGCTGCCATCCCGCTCATCCCACTGACCGCACACAGACCGAAGGACTCCATCATGACGATCGTCCGCCCCCTCCATGACGTCATCGACGACGCACCGCCGTCGGACGCCATCGCACAGCAGATCCAACTGCAGGCCGCCGCTGCGCTCCTGCCCGAACAGGAGTGGTGCGGCGGCTGCACCCCCGGGGACGATCCGGTGCCCGACGTCGAGGGCGGCATCCCTGGCATGCCGCAGGACGTCGTCCTGCGCATGACGGAGCCGCTGCCGTTGCCCGCGGACTGGAAGGCCGCCTGGGGCCCGGCCCCGCTCTACGACATCGCGTACCTCGCCTGTGGGCACACCGTTGCCCGCCGGGCCTCCTGACCCGGAGCAGGGATGCAGCGACGCAGCGCAGCTGCGCCGGGGGACTCATCGACTGAACCACCGACCAGCGAAGGAGCGTCCCGCTCATGCCCATGACACCACTGCAGAGCTGGGCCCTCATCGTGCTCCTCGCCGTCTTTGTGCTCGGGCTCATCTGGCTCTACGCCGAGGCCGAGGCTGCGCTCCGGCGCAGACATACAGACAAAGCGGCAGTACAGCAGCCGCAGGCCGAGGAGGCAGACAGCTCGCTCGTTCCCATTCCTGTACCCACCGCCCGCCCGGCCCTTCGTCTCATCCAGGGGCAGTGCCACCAGGGCTCCGCGAGGTCCCGTCGCGGTCCCGCCGAGGTCTACGACTGGGCCCGCCGGGGAATCTAAAGAGACCCCTTCCGGCCCCTGGCCTCCTGCGCGGCTGGGTCAAGACTTCATGCAGCCCACCGCCGCACCACGAACAGCCCCGGGCCGTCGCGAGAAGCGCCGGACACACCGTTCCCGCCGCAGCCCGGCAACGAAGCCACGGCGGCCCGGGGTCAACAACCATTCACCTGCCCGTGCAGGCATCGAAAGCGAGAAGAACCATGGACCAGACCATCGCACCGCCCCTCATCAAGCACAGCGTCGCCGTCGACTTCGGCGTCATCGAGCTCACGGGCACCCTGCAGCACGCCGACGCCCAGCGCAGCCTCATACTCCTGACCGACGAGGCCCCCGAGCGCATCTCGGTGAACCTCGAGGCATATGGCCTCGTAGCCGGCCCGGGGCGAGTGTTCATCAAGGACTGGTCGGAACACGCTGGCCTGGCCGAGCGCCTGCAGGATGCGGGGTTCGTCCGCATCATGCGCTCCGTGACCGTCGGCCTGTTCGCCTCCACCGCCCACGAGGTCGAGGTGACGCTCTGATGGCCGCGGACACCCATGCGCTGAGCGTCCTGAAGCTGAGCACCGGCCACCTCGAGAAGATCGAGCAGCTCCAGGGACGGATGCTCGCCCTCGGCGAGGAACAGCTGGAGGTCGCGCGCCGCCAGCTCGAGGCCCAGGACACGCAGAACGTCCTCGCCTGGCTGCAGCTGCAGCAGGCCCAGGGGCACACACCCGACCCGACGCTCGTGGACCTGGTCCGCCGGCGGCTGCGGATCTGAAGCAGACAGGAGAAACGCCATGGACAACATCATCGAGAGCACCGGAGTCCTCATCGCCACTCTTGCCTTCATGATCTGCCTCGCGTGGCTGGGCTGGTTGCTGTTCCGGCGACGGTTCCCGAACCGGGACGGGCAGATCGCGTACCTGGAGGAGGACTACCGGCGGGCCTGCGAGAGCGGAGACGTGGCCGCGGCCGATCAGATCGAGGCTGAACTCTGGGATCTGGGGGCAGCACCGGGCTGGCCTGGGGCCGGGCGTACCGGGTTCGATCAGCGCAGCTGATGCGGGACCCGTGATGCAAGGGCATCTGGGATCAACGCAGTTGATCCGGAAGGAGCACTGAGGAGCGCTCGATCAGCACAGCTGATCCGAGTCTTCATTCGAAAGATCATCGTCTGATCAGCACAGCTGATCCGGATGGGGGTCTGAGAGACAACCGAACACTTCAACTCACCATCGCGCGCGGAGCAGGGACACTGCCCGCGCGTTTCGTGCACAACGAGGAGAAACACTCATGTCGAACCCCCGCAACTCCGCCACCGTCATCGGCCGCCTGACCAAGGACCCGGTGGTCTTCAACAACCAGGACGGCTCCAAGAAGGTCGCGTTCACCCTGATGGCCGACCACAACTACACCGACAGCCAGGGCAACCGCGGCGCTGACGCTGTGCCGGTCGAGGCTTTCGTGCGCGCGACCACCAACGGCATCGGCCCGTTCGCGAGCATCCACAAAGGTGACCTCGTGGCCGTGAACCTCAAGCTGCGCCAGGACCGCTACACCAAGAACGGTGTCGAGGTCTTCGAGCTCAAGGCAGTCGTCGAGGACATCACGTTCCTCGAGCCCCGCTCGGTGACCCAGGCCCGCGTGAACGAGCGCGTGGCTGCCGCCGAGGCGCAGAACCAGGCCCTGCAGACCCAGCCGGCTCCGGCTCCCGTCGCAGCCGCTGCCGCACCGCAGCCGGCCGTCGCCAGCGCCGTCCACAGCGAGGAGCTGCCCTTCTCCTGAGAAGCGCGCCCCGCACCCAGCACAACCCACAACTGAATAACAACCGAATAGGCGGCTCACGCACGCCGACAGTCCCCGTCCGAGGAGCCTCGCGCTGCTCGGACGGGGATCTGCTTTCGCTGGCCGCCGTCCTGCCCTGCCCCCAACGTCATCAGCCAAGAGAAGGAGTTCCGCCATGCAGATCGTCGCCGACGCGACCGTCGAGGCCACCGATCACGACCAGGCCCTGCACGCAGGGCTCACCGCCGTCGTCGGCTCGGTGATCACCGACCACCCCGGACCGGATGTCGAGGCCATGGTCGACGACGTCGTCACCGCCGTCATCCAGAAGCTGCGCCTTCACGCCAGCCAGGTCTTCGTCGCCGATCACGGTGGTACCCGCCCCGTGGAGCGCTTCCGCACCGTCACCGGGCGGATGGACCTGGAGGACCCGGAATGAGCCTGGTCCAGCAGCTCGAGCCCGCCGCCGAGGTCCATCGGGCTGCCGGGCTTCCCGCGGCGGCGCGGATCCTCGCCGAGGCATATCCCCAGATCGTCGACTTCGACCCCAGTGGGATGACGATCGAAGAAGTGCACTACTTCCTCGGTGAGTCGGCTGCCGTCGCCTTCTTCCAGTTCCTGGTCCTCACCAAGCGGTGCAAGGCCGCCGTCGGGATCCGGCGCTGAGAGCCTCCGTACAGAGCGGTTCGATCCCTCCGTGGCTCCGGCCCCACCAGCGCCCCGCGCGCCCTGCCCTGCCCTCCCGGCAGCAGCGGCGTGGCGGGGCGCTGTCTTTTCGTTCAGGTTTCGTTCCTGGCCGGGCGTGGAGGGGATCGGCACAGCCGATCCGGATCTGACGACGAAGGACAACGTCCCCGTCCTGCCACACTTCACTGGAGGTCCGCCATGTCTGGTCTCAGCTGCCCCAACTATGGCGCGCCGATGGAGTCCGACGCCCCCGCCACGGCCCGCGAACGGGCCGGCCGGAGCGGTTGCGCCTGCACCCACACCTGCCCGGAGTGCGGCTACTCCGAGATCCGCTAATCACCGCCCATCGACCGAGGAGGGGCCATGTCGACCTCCGTGCAGCACCGTCATCACCGCAACCACGACCACACCCTCACCGGCTTCCTGTCCGCCGTCGCAGCGGTCTTCCAGGAGCTGAACGCCGCCGACGCCGCCGACGAGCTCGAGCGCCACGTCGGCTGGGTCTCGCACTCGTGCGAGCCGGACTACCAGGTGCTCGTCGAGCTGATCGGCCCCGCGCCGGGCCTCGCCCTGCAGCTGGTCATCGACCTGGACATCGACTCGACGGTCGCCTCCGCGCAGATCGTCGGCACGGCCGATGACGAGTCGTTCACGACGGACGTCGAGGTCGGAGTCCGGTTCCTGTCCCATCTCGTCGAGCACCACCTCGCGCCAGCGGCCAGGCCGTGCGACGGCTGCACGGCTCCGGACTCCCTGCGGGCACCGACCTGGAAGTGAGTGGCGAACGGCTCCTCGTCCCTTTCCTCACAACCCCTCGCCGGCTCCTTCCCGGAACCGGCCCACGGCGCTCTAGCTCAGCGGCAGAGCACTCGGCGTTCTGACTGCCCGCGGTTCGATTCCGCATCAATCCCTGGTCGGGCAGACCCAGGCTACAGGCCCGTTGCAGGGCGACGCACGAGAGGTCACGGGTTCGATCCCCGTGAGCGCCACAGACCCAGGGTCGTACAGGCCCGAGCGATCCATCAGCTGCACCAGCCAGGAGGGCAATGCCATGACCGACACCATCACCCCCGCCTTCCTCGACATCGTCAAAGACGGCGGTCCTGCGGTCCAGGAGGCTCTGTTGCGCTCGACCGAGCGCCACCGCATCCTCGGCGGCAAGAGCGCCCGGATGCTGCGCCGGGGCGACCGGGTCGCGCTGCGCGACCTGAACCCCGATCTCGACGGTGGCACCGCCGTCGTCGAGCAGGTGCGGCCCTCGGTGGGCAGCACTGTCCACGTCCTCACCGTCGGCGGTGAGGCCCACCTCGTCCGCGGCTCGCGCCTCGTGCTCGTCGCCCGCGGACCGGAACAACCCTGACCAGCAAGGAAACCGCCATGTACACCGGACCCATCAGCAACGGCATGCTGCTCGGCATGACGCACAAGGGACGCAGCGCATTGATCCGCGAGCTCAGCCCGGACGTGCGCCGCAAGCTCGCACACATCGCCCCGCTCGGTGCCGAACAGGAGACCAGGAAAGCCGCCGAGCACTTCGACGCTGGCCGGCGCGTCTGGGCCGGTAACAGGCTCGACCACGCCCAGTCACTGAGCCGGCTCGCTGCTGAACTCACGGGCGAGCCCGACGGCGTCTTCATCGTCGAACCCATCGACTCCGGATCCGTCGCGGCAGGCAACTGATCGCTCTCACAGGACCTCTGGCACCGAGCGCATCGCTCAGGGCCGGGGGTCCTGTCTTTCTCTTTCCGGAACAGCCAGCACAGCTGGCAGGCGTGCCCGTGGAGAAGCACGCCTGCCACCCCGGCCAGAGCGCCCGACGACCACTCCAGCAAGGAACCCCACCATGAAGCGCACCCCCTCCGGATCTGTCTTCGGCGGCCTCATCGCCGCCGTGTTTTGTATCGTCACGCTGACCGGCTGCGAGGACCTGCCGATGGCCCCCGGCGTCCCGGGTACGCCGTCCACCAGCACTGCGGCAGCCCAGGACCCGGCACAGGTGTCCTCGGGCGGACCGGCGAGCGTGGAGACCAAAGTCATCCGCGTCATCGACGGCGACACCGTCGCCGTGCTGCCGGTGGCCGGCCTGCTCGAGGCGACCGACAAACATATCGGGATCCCCGAGCACACAGTCAGGCTCCTTGGCATCGACGCGCCCGAAATGAACTATCACAAGGATGCCGAGCCCGAGTGCGGCGCGAGAGCCGCTACTGATCATCTTGGCGGCATCCTGCCGCAGGGCATGCCAGTGACCATCGAGTTCGACCCCGGGGCAGACAGAACTGACCGTTATGGCCGTTCTCTCGCCTACGTCATCACACCGGCCCACAACGATGCCGCGCGACAGCAAGTCACCGACGGCTACGCCATGCCCTGGTTCCCCAAGGGCGAGCCGGAGCCCCAGCGGATCCCCGAGTACCGCACGGCGGCTGACAACGCCGTGGCACTGCATGCCGGTGCGCACTCACAGTGCTCCTCCATCGGCCGCGGCTGAGCTGCTGCACTTACAGACTACGAACCAGGAGAACCACATGCCCATCCCTACAGCACCCTCTGAGCTGGACGAACTCCAGGTCGGCGACAAGGTCCTCGTCAAGAGGGTCCTCGACCACCCCGCCTGGATGAAGCAGGTCCCGTGCGATCCCCGCAATGGCTCCACCACGAAGTACGTCCGCGACCCACAGGTCGTGGAGGAGCTGGGGGTGAGCAGCGTGATGGACCGCCGGGCGGTACCCGCGATCGCAGCTGCCGGCAACTGGCCGGGACGCGAGGCGCACACGCTGGTCCGCCTGCCCAACGGCTTCTGGTACGACTGCGCCACCGGCCTGCAGGACGGGTCCGGATCCACGCGCATCGAACGCGTGCACTGAGCCTGAACAGAGCCCGGCACGGGGGAGAGCCCCTGGTGCCGGGCTCGTCTCTTTCCTGGCGGCTCGTCAGATCGGCACAGCCGATCCGGATCTGGACTCGAAGGAGACACCCGCTCCTTCCTGACCAGAAGGAGCAGCACGATGAGCCACGACGACCACAAGTGCAGCCTGGCCCAGCTGGAGCGGGCGCTCGAGGCGCTCGACGGAAAGCTGAAGCGCCTGGGGCTGAACGCCCCGGTGCAGATCCGTGCGATCGGCGGCTTCGCGCTCATGAAGTACGGCATCCGTGCTGCGGACCGGGCATTCACCGTCGACATCGACAGCGTCACCGGCGATTTCGCGCCAGAGGTCATGGCGGCAATCCATGAGGTGGCCGACGAAATGAACCTGGAGCGCGACTGGATCAACAACGACAACGTGATGGACGGTGACGACGCTGAGCTCGTGGCCTCGATATACCAGGCGCGCTGGATCGACGACGACACAGCGTACGAGTGCATCAGGCTTCAGCTGGCCAGTGTCCCCACGCTGACCCGCGCCAAGATCATCGCCGCGGACACCGCGGAGTTCTCCGGCCGTGCACAGGACCTGCCGGATCTCCTGGAATTGCTCCGATTCCAGGGCATCACCACCGCTGCCCGGTTCGATGCTGCTTACCCGGATCCCTACGACGAATACCCCGCCGCCCGCGAGGCTGTGCACGAGCACTTCGCTGCGGACAGGACGTTCGCCTGAAGAAGACCCCACCGTCAGAGCGCGTGCTCCGGCGGTGGGGTCTCTTTTTTGTGTTCGTGGTTTACTGCTGGCCGGAATCTTCGGAGTTACCTCCGTCGTCGATGTCCTTCAGCCGCTGTTCCAGCCGGGTTGCGTGGGCCTCTTTGACTTTCCGGTAAACCTTGACGCCACCTGCAATGACCAGACCTGCAGCCGCCAAGACCCCCGCGGCGATCAGGTCCTCTGTACGGGCATCCTGCTTGCCTGCGTGGTAGCCCTTGCCATAGACCGCGCTTCCCGCCACGAATCTCTCCCTTTGTTGAATTTCGAACTCCGCCGAAAGCCTATCCCAGGGTGCGTGGAGGGGTTGTGCCGATGCTGCGGATCATCCGCGCTTTGCCGGCGCGGGGTTGGAACCTTCTTGTTGTTCTTCTTCATCTTCGATTCTCAGGTGCAGCCAGTGGTGGTGACAGCGGAGCTGTCACGGAGGAGTCATCGACGAAGGACGGCCTGCAGTGCAACGCCGTGCCCCACAGGATTCCGAGGAGAACCGCCATGAGCACCATCGCCGCACCCGTGCAGGACGCGCTGCCGTTCGACTTCGGCTCTGATGTGCTGGTCGTCAGCGCGCCCGTCTACGACGAGCAGGCCCGCCAGACCGACCGCGAGCTGTGCCAGCACTACTTCACCGCATGGTGCGGCACGGCGTTCACGGCGGACGGCACACGGGCAGCACGCGCCCAGACCACCTTCGCGGACTTCCAGGCGGCCGCCCGCCGTCTGGCAGAGGGCTGAGGAACCAGCGCAGCTGATCCAGGTCCGGCATCGAACAAACGACTTCATCAAACAGGAGGGGATCACCGTGTCCACTGCCACCACTTCCGAGCCCGACCTCGACGCTGAAGCTCAACGCGTTGCAGCCGTCCACCGGCTCGCCACGATCAAGGCCTTCTACCCGGAGCTGCGGCGTGCCGAGGCTCAGGCCCGGGTCCAGCTCGCCGCCGCCGTCATAGCAATGGACGAGGTCGAGGACCGCATCGCCGCCGGCGAGAAGATCCACTCACTCTACGAGCAGGCTGCAATCGAACGGGCCAAAGACGCCTACGCCCAGGCGCTGGCTGATCTCGTCCGCGGCGAGTCCAGCGTTGAGGCTGACCCGTCGACTTCCCAACCCATGAACCAGGAGCACTGATCACCATGTCCTTCCTCGAGAAGATCGGATTCGTCGAGACCGCCGAGCAGGAGGCCCAGCGCCTCGCGCAGTCGCCCGAGGGCTCGGCCAACCACGAACTGTCCAAGCTGCCGGTCACCATCGAGCAGTCGCCCCAGGACCTGCTCATCGAGCTGCCCTGGCACGCCACCGAGCGGGGCTCAGGCCACCGCGTCGTCGTGGTGCCCATCGAATACCGCGGCGAGGCCCGCACCGAGGGCGAGGAAGAACCCCGTCCTCGCAAGCGCCACGCTGGTTGGTGGAACTGCGCGGTCGTCGCCAGCGACCACCCCAGCTACCCGGTCGGCGGTTACCGGCTGAGCATCCCCGCTGCCGAGCTCGCCCGCGGCAAGCGGATCGAGCTCTGAGAGAACACATCCCACGACGAAGGAGCGTGAACCACCATGCCTGACACGATGCAGACCACCGGCCGCCGCGAGCGGATCCTCCGGAGTGTCGGCAGGGCGCTCCTCGTCACGGGGATCGTGCTGAACGTCCTCGCCCTGCTGCCCGCGATCGCAGCCAGCGCCTGGACCGGCCACTGGACGGCGAGCGTGGTGCTCGTGGTCCTGTCCGGTGCTGTCTGGGCTGCTGGACTTCCGGGCCTGAAGACCTGGGCTGCCCGGCTACGCCGTCACAACGACACCCAGCCCAGCCAGCACCAATGACCAGTCGCCCTGCCTGATCCCACCAGAGCCCCGGCTCCTGCGCTCCGGCGCGGGGCCGGGGCTCTCGCTCTGTCTCTGAGGCGGGTCCACGCGCTGCGGGGCAGCGCCTGGTGTTTTGCAACAGCAAGAGAACCATCCCGAACAAAGGAAGAGCCATGACCACCCTGACCACGACGCGTGTCCCGCTCAAGCAAATGGACCCTGCGATGCTCGTGTTCGAACTCGAGCGGGAGATCCAACACCTCATGCCCACGAACACGGAGCTCGTGACCCGCGCAGCTGCGACGGCCTCGTTCCTGCACCGGAAGCAGACCCGCTTCATCAGGGGAGACATGCCTCGCGTGCCGTACATCGAGCATCCGCTGCGCGTGGCGTTGCGCCTCCTGCGCTGGGGCGTCACCGACGCTGAACTGATTGCCGCAGCACTGCTGCATGATGTCGTCGAGGACTGCAGCAAAGAGCTGCTTGCTGCTTTCGGCCAGCCGGGTGAGGATCCCCTGGGCTGTCTGGCGCGGCTGTACGGCCGGCGCGTCTCGGTGCTCGTTGGGGCGGTGACCACTCCTGGCGGGAGCACCTCCTATGAGGAGCACCTCACGCGGCTTGCCAACTCCGGTTCCCGGGCGCTGCTCATCAAGGCCAGCGACCTGAAGGACAACGCCGGTTCGATCCGGCACCAGCTCGGCCACGGCCAGGATTCGCGCATGTACCGCATGCTCTTCAAGTACATGCCGGCCGTCGAGATCGTCGGAGCAGGTCTGCGCCGTTCGCTCTGCTGCCCTGCGACCCAGCAGTGCACCATGGCCGCCATCGCCGCGATGGAAGATCTCAGCCACGATCTCGCAGCCCTGTCGGCCGAGCATGGCATCGATTGACCATCCTGTTGACCTGGATCACCACCACCGCAAAGACCTCCCTGGCGCAGCATCAGCTGCCGCCGGGGAGGTCTCTTTTTCGCCCGCGCTGTGCCTGCCGGGCGCTACGGCATGTTGTCCATCGGCAGCAAAGAGATGCCGATGAGGTCCACAGCTCCGGTGAGGACTCCGCCGAGCAGGAACACCAGCCCGGAGACCACCATCACGAGCACGGCGAAGACTACAGGTCGGTCCTCGTGCAGCTGCTGGAGCCGTGCGACGATGCCCGAGGGCTTCTCATCGGTCTGACGCTGGTCCTTCTTGGGTCCGTCGTGGGTCTCGTCGTGGTCGGTCATGGTATTGATCCCTCCTGGGGTGGGCTGTGGTCTGTTGTTGGTCGATCAGTGGTCTCTTTCGGGGCTTCCTGTGGTACCGCTCAGCACTGTGAGCGGTACCACAGGAAGCAGTACGCGATCGGCAGCCTGCACGCATCATCTCGATGCCGACCGCAAGCCTCTCGGGACCGGGCTACGAATGCATGATCGTCACGCCGCGGCCTTGCTGCGCTTGCCCTCGGGCTTCTGGACCTCGACGGCCTTCGCCGCCAGGTACAGGCCCTCGCGGTTCAAGTGGCGCGAGTACGCGGCGTCGAGGTAGAGCACCGGGATGCCGCCGGCGGCCTTCTGCAGGACAGGGCGCAGGATCTCCTTGATCGGGCCCGAACCGCCGCCGTAGACGTACACCACCTCGGTGGTGCCGCCGACCTCGGCGAGGACGTCCTCGAAGCGTGCGCCGATCTCCTCGGCCAGGTACTCGGCCTCCTCGTCGACGTAGCCCTTGGCGCGGTCAAACCTGCCCTGGAGGAATACGCTGGGCTCCTGCTGCAGGAAGTCGGCCAGCGCCTTGCGGTTCTTGAACCTCAGGTCCTTGTCTCCGCTGGTGCTCATCCGGTCCAGCGCGTTCGTCAGCGCGGTGCCGTAGCCCTGGTCCAGCGTGCTGGCCGCTTCGGAGTTGAACGCGCCGTCGGTGAAGACGGGGAAGTTCACGGTGCCCTCGCCGACGTCGACGCCGACGGTGTTGCGCACACCGACCAGCAGCTCGGCGGTGACACCCTGCAGGCGCGCGGCCTCCTCGGGGTCCGAGGCCCGAAGATCGTCCAGCAGAGCCTGCGCCAGCGGCGCGCCCTTGTCGGTGATCGCGAACTGCGCGGACGCGCCCTCGGGCAGGACCTGCACATCCTCGAACTGCAGGCGCACGGTGACCGGCGTGGAGAAGTTCTTCACGGTCACCAGGTGCACCGTGGGGTCGGCCGCGCCCAGGAGTCCCACGAACTGGGCAGCGTAGGCGCTGCGGCGCTGCACGTACTCGGCAATCGGCAGAGCCAGGCCTGCGCGCACCGTGGCGCGCAGCTCGCGGTCCGGCAGCGCGCCGTGCTCGCGGACATAGTCGCGCAGGGCCTTGGCGGCGAAGACGCCCAGGACGAGCACCGAGCTCAGTTCCTGGTCGGCCTTCGAGCGGGATCCGACGACCTCGAACTGCGTGAACTTCGACCCAGGGGTGCTCAGTGCCGCGCGGCCGAAGGTGCGCAGGTCCGAGTGCCCGATCAAGGGAGTGGTGAACGAGGCGGCGACGCGGTTGTAGAAGTCGTCCTCCACCACGATCTTGAAGGCATCCGAGTCAG
The DNA here is from genome assembly GCF_040546765.1 of Arthrobacter sp. OAP107. NCBI lineage: Bacteria > Bacillati > Actinomycetota > Actinomycetes > Micrococcales > Micrococcaceae > Arthrobacter > Arthrobacter sp. OAP107. Next base: position 1,795,747 of record NZ_JBEPOK010000001.1, read on the forward strand.
CCTCGGGCACCTTGGGCGTGGAGCGCGAGGTGCTCACCACGGCAGAAGGAAGGTCGATCGTGTCAAAGACCTCCTTGCCGTGGACCTCGCCGCGGATGACGCCCTTGACGTATCCGTTGCCGACGTCGATGCCGCCGGTGAGCTGGATGGTCTTCTCGGCGGTGCGGGTGTTGCTCATGGTTGTGTCCCTCTCGGTCAGGAAGTCGGTGTCTCAGGAAGTGCGGTGCGGATCAGCGGGTGAGGAAGGCGTCCAGCCCCGAAGGGACAGAAGGCTCCTCGGCGGGAACAGGGTGGGGCTCGCGGACAGGAGGCGTGGGCGGCGGCTGAACAGCCTGGGCTGCCTCGACGCGCTGCACGGGCTCTGAAGAAACAGCAACAGGCACGGCAGCCTCGTCACGGCCTTCGCGACTCTCGTGCTGGCTTTCACTCCCGTCACGGCCGTCATCGCCGCGTTCCTCTCCTTCATGGGCCTCGCTGCGCCCAGGATCCTGCTCGCCCTGCGGCGGGCGGCCGCGCCGGGGAAGCTGCTCAACGGGACGGTTGACCACGTCGATATAGCCGTCGCGCTGGATGGACTCGCGGATCAACAGCTGGAGCGAGCGCGAGATGTCGTACTGCTCGTCCAGCCACCGGTTCGTCGACTCGTCGGCCCGCGGGACGCTCCAGCGCAGACGGCGCGGCTCGGCCTTATCGGTCATAGCGAGCACCCCCTTGCGCCCTCGTGCTGATGGACACTGTCCTCGGTCATCGCGGCCCCCTCTCATGCGCGGCCCCCGAGGCGCCACTGCCAGTCGGTGACCTTTCGACTCATTTATCAGTCATCATTCTACTGGTCTTTCAATGGTCTCTGCAAGGACCACGCCAAGACCAGCAAAAGGCCACCAGCAGATCAGGCCTGCGTCACCGTGAGCGACCATGGCCGCGGCGGGACCCGTGGGAGCCGCCGGCAGGACCCGCAGAAGGCCACGGGTCAGCCGGGGAACCAGAAGACACAGGACTCATCAAGGGCTCACCCGGGACCGGCACGCGGTCCGCTGCGGACCAGCAGAAGACCTCGATCAGGCCACGGCACATTGGAGGGCGCTCGGTGGTCCCACGCAAAGCACAGAAGCGCCCTCGAAGAGACCAGCAACAGTCCACCGTCGCGAGCCGGACCAGAGCAGACCTGTGAGAGACCATCATGAGACCAGCAGTGCGCCCGAAGCGGCCCCGAGGAGCGCCATCCGGCACTCAATGGGGTCTGAATGGCCTTTCTGGACTCTCTCGGGGCTTGTGTAGGTCTGGTCTGTGTCCCTGTCTGTCCATGCCGATGCAATGATCTGTCCACTCCGGGACCAGAAGGGGTCCAGCGATGCGGGCCCGGACCGGTACCTGGAACAACGCCGGCGACACCTCGAGGCAGTCCTGGAGCGAGCGGAGGAGCTGTCGGAGCAGGGTGGAGCAGCTGTGGTTGCGCCTGTGGCGTCACCGACCCGGCCGGGGGGCCGCAAGGAGAGCGGAGGGAAAAGGCGAACTGGGTAGTAGGGCCCCGCATGGAGCGAAAGGGCAAAAACTCCGCTTCCTGAAGAGGCTCACGGGCGGTGGGGGTCTAGAAGGTAAGAACCCGTGAGCCTCTTCAGGAAGCTGCACCTGGTGGGAGACCCGGACGGCTCGGTGACGCTGTGGAAGCGGGGGCTGCCGTTGGATCCAGGGAGGCTTCATGCTTCCCGGGAAAGCTACTCTTCTGATGCGTCCACGAGGGACAGGCCGGGCGGTGGCCGTCGAGGACTCGCTGTCGCTCGTCCGGGGGTGCAGCTGCCACCAGGAGGGGCAGGCGGCCGGCCCAGAACGGACCCCGGCAAGGAAGCGGTGTGGGGCCCGCCTCGGACGCGGTGCGACAGGTGCTGGCGCGACCGTGAAACAGAGCCGGAGTGAGCACCCGCACACCGGTGCGACGAGCGCACCGACAGATCAGTGCAGTGTTGTGACAGCAGAGTTTTCCACAGCCTGACGCGACAGGTCGCGGGGAGTGGTGGACCGCTGCGCGCCGGGTCTGATGCGCCTGCGGCAGCAGGATGCACCAGTGGGTGCGGACCGGGCTGCGCCCGCTACATGTGAGGACCCGTACGGGTACCCGCTCGTGCCTCGCGGTGGTGCGGAAGATGCATCCGTACGGCGTTGCAGCGGACGGCAAAAGGGCTGTACACCCAAAAGCCCGTAAATCCAGCGGAAACGACATGACCCGTACACCCGCTGCGCGGATGGAGAGGGGGTGTACGGGTCAAGGGTGTACGGGGCGTTTCCCCTGATATTCCAGGCTTCCGCTAACGCTCCAGCCGTGGAATGGCGAAATGGCGGCAAGAGAGGAAAAGGGCATAAGGGAACCTGGCAACAGCGGTCCTGCGGACCCTCCGCTTCGCTTCGGTCTCTCGCTGCGCTTCGAGACGCTGTTGGTCGGCATAGCCGACAGGTTCCACCGCTCGCTTCGCTCGCCGGTCCGTCAGTCGCTGCGCTCCCTCCGGCTATGCCCAGCGCTGCGCTTGAGTGGAGGACGCCCCCGCCTGCCCCGCCGCATTTATCCACAGGTGGACGACGCAGCAAAGGGTGCAGCCAGGCGGTGGATCACCTGGCGCTGCGCACCAGGTTTGTCCGAGGAGGACGGCCCGTCGGCCGGCCCGCTGCGCGGCCCAGTCGGAGCAGTTCCCGACACGGTTCACCAGAAGGCCGTCAGGCCAGCGGAGCTGGCACGGGAGCTGGACCGTACATCGAGTCTCCGCGGACCCCTGGCGGGACCTGCACTCGATGCCCGACACCTACATCCCGAGAAACAGAAGAGGCATCGTCATGACACACGCCCGGAAGGCATCCAGGTCCGCACGCCGGCCACAGCCGCAGCTCTCGCCCTACGACACCGGAGCCAGGTGCGAGGCCGGGCCGTGGATCCCCCACGGAGAGCGAGTCACTGAGGCGACTCCGGCGGAGAGCTTTGGCAAGGTCGACTTCGACGATGAAGAGAGCGGCACGGTCGGCGTCGCCTACCTCCAGCGCGACAAGGACGGTGGATACACCCTTCACGTCGCACCGCTCAGCGAGGACCGGAAGGTCCGGGTGGCAATCCATTACGAACGCGGCGCTGCCAGGGTCAACAGTGCCCAGGCGTCGGCAGCTGCCGCGTAGTGACCAGCCGACTGAGAAGAAACACCGGGAATCATTCCGGAAAACATTGCGGCGAAAGAGGACGCGAATGATGCAGCGACAGACGAGTATCACAATCCGGACTGCCACCGCGGCGGCCCCGGCGGGATCTATGCCGATGACCAAGATGACCAGCCGGGAGGCATCGCGATGACCAGTGGATTCAGCCATGCGCTGCTCGTGACCGGTTCCCGGACCTGGGACGCCGCGGAGGCCATGAAGGCGGCTTTGAACGAGGCCTGGAGAGCCTGGGGACCGTCTGCGGTCGCCCGACCCGTGCTCCTCTCAGGGCACTGTCCCAAGGGTGCTGACGCCATGGCCGAGCGGCTGTGGCGGGCTGCCGGCTTCGAAGTAATTGAGTTCCCGGGCGACTGGAGCGCTGAGCCCAAGGCGGCGGGCTTCACCCGGAACCAACGGATGGTCGATGCCCTCGTCGCCATGCGCGCCGGGGGAGCGCAGGTCCGTGTCGCCGCCTTCCTGGACCTTTGCAGCCAGTGCGACCAACGCACCGGCCAGCAGCAGCTGATGCCCGGAACGCCAGGGCACTTCTCACATGGCACCGTGCACGCCCGTTCCCGCGCCCTGGCTGCAAGCATCGAGGTCGAAGACGTCATCCACCCGCGCCTGCCTCCGTTCTGACAAGTGCACACCCCGGACATGACAACAGCCCTGCAGCTGGTGCTGCAGGGCTGTTGATCCTTGATTCGAATAGGTGGCCGGAAATCTCTCCGGTATGGCCCGAAAGACTGCGGAAAGGGTGGGCTAGAGAGTCCGCTCGATGCCGTGTGCCTCATCGTGGGCCTTCATGACAGCTTTCGGAATGCGACCGAACTCGGGCACTTCATGACCGTTCTCGCGCGCCCACTTACGGATCTCCTCGCGTTCCTCGGGCGTCGTCTCGGGCACGAGTCGCTTCTTCTCGCCCTTCTTAGTGGCCTTTCGACCCTTACTGATGTATTCCTTGAGATTCTTCTCAAGCTCTTTGCGCTCTTCGTCGGTCAGGTCTATCTCGAACCAGGTGTCGCCCAGTCCGAAGGTGACTGTGGCAGCATCCGGCTTGCCACTGATGTCCGACTCCACAATATTTCGAATAGCCATGTCTTGAATGGTAGACGATCCGAACCACCTTAGAGAAGTCTTTGGGCACGCCAGAACGACAGATCTTTCGAATGCCTTCATCATAGGCCGAAAACGCTGCTATTCCAGCATAATCCACCTGACACACTGCTAAAATCACACTGCCAGCGGGTGCGTTTCCCCACCCCTGTAAACCGACCATTCGACACGATCGAGAGGCCCCCCGCCATGACCATTCTCCAGACCGTCGACGACCATCCACTGACGGACGACGGCGTCGACCTGTTCGCCCTGATGTGCCAGCGCCGCGGCTGGACCGACGAGTACCTCCGCGAGATCGAATCAGCTGAACACGACGAGCTCCTGGGCCTGGCCGAGATGGTCGAGGCCCTGGAAGACGCCCGGGCCGCCGGCCACAAGGTCACCATCGCCCCTGACTTCGACATGGACGGGATCTCCTCCGGTGTGCTCGGCTACGCCGGACTGTCAGAGCTCGGCTTCGACGTCGAGCTGCACGTGCCCGACTACCGCCGCGGCCACGACCTCACGCCCGAGGACATCGCAGAGATCGCAGCGACGTGGCCGGACACCAAGGTCCTGCTGACCTGCGACGGGGGAGTGAACTCCCACCGCGGGATCGCCGCCGCCCGGGCTCTGGGATGGAAGACCCTGGTCACCGACCACCACGAGGAGCTCGAACCCGGTTCGAGCGCCGACGTCACCGTCGACCCCTGTCGGATGGACGAGACCTACGCCAACACCGGCATCTGCGGCGCGCACGTGCTCTACCAGGTGTTGGAGGCCTATGCCCGCGTCCACCGGCCGGAGAAGCTCTGGGAGATCCGCCTGCTGCGCCTGTTCGCCGGCCTGGGCACCGTCTCCGACGTCATGCCCGTGCTGTACGAGAACCGGCAGCTGGTGCGCGACTCGCTGTCCATCGCACGGCTGCTGTACGCGCCCGCGCCGCGCACGGTCCCGACCCCCTGGGGCTTCGACCCGGACCCCGAGGCGATCGACGTCGGGCGGTCGACGCTGATGCAGCTGCTGCGCGTCGACCCGCACCACCCGGCCTTCGTCCGGGCCTTCGAGGGCTTCGCGGTCCTGCTGAAGGCCTTCGGCCAGGCAGGCAAGGTCCGCGACATCGACAGCATCGACGAGGGCTTCTACGGGTTCTACCTCGCGCCGGCGATGAACTCCCCGCGCCGCACGGGCGACCCGCTCGCACCGTGCTTCGGCGTGTTCACCGCGCCTGACCAGGACTTGATGCTCGAGTCGGCACACCAGGTCATCGCGACCAACGAGAGCCGCAAGGAGCTTGTCGAGGTCCACACCCAGGAGCTCGAGGAGGGTGATCAGCCGCTGGCCCCTTGGGTCTACTTCTCCGAGGCCTACCCGGGCATGTACGGTCTGCTCGCCAACCGGCTGATGGAGCGCCACGGCCACCCGGTCGTCGTGCTCAACCGTCCCGCCGGGCCGGATGACTACGTCGGGGGCTCCGGCCGGGCACCGTCGTGGTTCGGCATCATCGACACACTCGAGCACCAGGACGGCATGCGCGCCATCGGCCACCAGCAGGCCTGCGGCGTCAAGGTCGACCGGGCGGAACTGCTCGACGGTCTGGTCGAAGCATTGCGGGAGGCCACGCAGGTTGCCCTGCTGGCTGTCGTCCAGGATGAGCGCCGTGCCGACCTGGTCCTGGGCCCGGACCGGGACTGCGATGCTGGCCTGGACGACCTGGAGCCTCTGGTCGGCTTCGTCCGGCGTGTGGAAGCGCTGCGGCCCTTCGGCCACGGCTTCGTCGAGCCGGTGGTCGAAATCGCTGTCGAGCCACTCGGGCTGCGGGTGGACCGGATCGGTTCCGATACTGACTGCGGCCATGAGCGCACCGACGCCAACCTGATGACCAACGCCCGCGGCTACCGCGTGTGCCGCCTGTGCAAGAAGCACCTGCGGCTGGTCACCAGGTCCGGGCTGTCCTGCCTGTGGTGGAACGTCGCCGAGGAGAAGGAGCCGGAGATTTCGGCTCTGACGCGGTCGGCCAGCCGCACCGAGGTCGGAACGCTGCGTTTCATCGCGAAGCTGCAGCTGAACACCTTCCGCGGCGAGACCCGCGTCCAGGCCGTCATCGAAGAGCAGATCCCTGCGTCTGTCTGACCACGGAAAGGAGGCGGGGATGCCCGCTCCACCCATCAAGTCCCGGCTCGTCTCCATCGCGTGGTGTGTCCTCGTGCCCCTCGGCGTGCTCGCCGCCTACCTGGGACTTGGCCTTGCCGTAGTTTCCGTGGTCGGCGAGCCCGTCCTGGGTACGGCGGTGCTCGGAGGCCTGGTGGCGCTGCTCGTCAGCGCTGCCAGGCTCTTCCGGCCCCGGTGGTTCGCCAACGCGCCAACGGTCCGACCGATGTCCGGAACACCGCGCTTTACCCGAACGGTGCTTGGGTGCCTGGCTCTGGCGTTCTTCGCCGGCCAGTCCCTGGCCTTGTGGCTCTATACCCTTAGCGGCTCGGCGGGATTCGATGAATCGACCCGAGCCAGGACAGACGCCGGTCCCGTCGTGGCCCTCCTGCTCGCACTGGTGGCAGCGCCGGTGGCCGAGGAGATGCTTTTCCGCGGCCTGCTCTACCCGCTGCTGCGGCGCAGGGTCGGCATCGTCGCGGCGGTGCTCGTCACCGCCGCGGGCTTCAGCCTGCTGCACGCCAACGTCGTCCAGTTTGCTGCCACGCTGCCCCTGGCGGTGCTGCTGGCGCTGGTCTACGAACGCACCCGCGTCCTGTGGCCGTGCGTGCTGCTCCACCTGGCCTTCAACCTCGCGGCCGTCCTTGTCCCCGCCCAGCTGCTGGGCGCACTGGCGAACCCCGTCTCAGCGCTGCTGATGACCGCGGCGTTCCTCGCGTGCGCCCTGGCGGTGTACCGCATGGCGGCACCCGCGTGCGGGCCTGCACAAGACGACAGGGAGGCCGGCGGGGAAGAATGCAGGGAAAGCGAGCCACAGGCCGCATAGCGGCCGGGCTCAACGTGCAGGACTGACGCTGGTGCCCTCCGGGCGACCTTTCGGCCGTGGGCCGACGGTCGCTCCGGAGGGCCTGCTCTCGGGTGACCGGGGTGATCCGGTCACCGGGGGATTGGCTGAAGGATTTTCGTCAGCCAGACCTGAGAGGAGGTGGATCCACCATGGCCGTCGTCAACAAGTGCGCGTATGACGCGCAAGGCCGGCTCGTGCGCCCCAGCGGCAGCGAAGTGCGCCGCGCGCGGTTCGCCAGCGACTTAGACACCGGTGAGAGGCCGACCTTCGATCGAGGGTCCATGCACTTCTTCACCATGAGCACCAGCGGCGGCACGGCGGAGCAGGCGCGCGAACGCGCCCGCGAGATGCTCGCCCGCTTCTTCGAACGCGCCGAGTCCGTCGCTGGCTTCCGCAAGCTCGAGATGCGCCGGAGGCAGGGTGTGATGCCCTGCAACCGCAACGTCTCCATCACCTACGAGATCCTGTACGCCGTCGAGGACGGCCACCGGGTCCGTGCCCACATACCCGAGTCCCCCAATGCGGGATACCGGCGAGGCCGCAGCGCGGCCGCCTTCTAGGCGGCCGGCGCGCCCTGGGCCTCGCACCAGCGTGAGCGCGCAGAAAGGCCGGAGAGCTCCCTTCCCACGGGGATGCTTCTCCGGCCTTTCTGTTTTCACGTTCCTGTGACAACAACGCCTGGTGACGGTTCCTGCCCCTAACACCAATGCCCACTCTATCAGTGTCGATTCATCATGTGCAATGCAGTTGGCATCCCATTCCGTCGACCATTCGAAGGTCTGTCTCGGAATCACTCGGAATCACTCCGAAGCCCGGTCGACCAGGACGCCGGATCCATCGCGATCGCTCCCGTCAGGGCCGTGAGGGCCTGATGCTCCGCTGCACGGGAGGACGCAGCGCCGAGGTGTACCACGTGTCGTGGTACACCTCCCGATCCCAGTGCTGGCCTGCTCAAACGGCGGGTCAGGCGACCGCGGCCGAGGGAGTCTGTACCACGTGCCCGAGCGGACGTGGTACGCCGTTTTGCCTTGGTAGATCAGCGTTTTCGGCAGGTGTACCACGAGTACCACCAGATTCCGAGCGTTTACATATGTGCGCGAAGGACGCCTCCGATCGGTCATCCAGCCAGTAAGAGCTCTTATCCCCATGCGCCTATATCTAGTCTTTATTTAGTGGTACAAGTGGTACAGGGGGTATATAAAGCCCGTCTGACCAGGGTAAACGCCTGTACCACGTGCAAATCTCCATGTGGTACACCCCGTTTGGAGAAGTCCTGAAATCCCCGACTGACCAGGGGAAACAGGTGTACCACGTCAAGTGGTACACCTTCCGATACCCACGGGGGGTATACCGGCTCGCTGCTGCAGCCGGATCCCAGCTCTGGAGGTTCCCGGCCGGCCGGTCGGAAGAACTCCCCGAACCCCGACCAGGGGGTCGGGCGGCTCACGCCGCCCGCGGGGGAGTGCTCGAGCACGAGAAGCCAGCGGCTCCGTGGGGCATACGCCCCCGGAGCCGCTGTTTCTCATTCCAGACCGCACGCTCTCGTCGTGTCGCCGTGGCCTCCGGGTCTCGCGCGCGACCCCTCCGAGCCCCACCCGGGCACCACCCGGGACCTCTGTCGGACCATGAGTCGGCTATCAGTCGACTCGTTGCGAAAGACCATTCGGATGGCATAGAGTCGTGAGCACGTTCCTATTCGATTACGAGACCAATCCGCTTCCCACTCACTGCCGGCAGGTACTCGACGCGATCGAGAAAGACAGCAGCATGACGACTCCTGACGACCCAACGCCCGTCTTCGACGAGGACTTCGACACCCCCTCGACCAACCCTGTCGCCGACGCCTTCACCGAGGTCATGACGTACTTCGCCGACGGCGGCGACATCGCCCCGCAAAACGAAATAGTCACGCGCGCGACCGAGGTCTACCTCCAGCTGATCGACCCGTCGGACCCGCCGGCACCGCGCCTGCTCGAGAAGCAGCTGCTCGCGATCGTGAACGGCGTCTCCAAGGCCGAGAACAGCAAGACCAAGGTGGCTGCCGAGAAGCTGCCCCTGGCCCGGCACCTGACCTACTGGCAAGTGGCGCAAATCCTGTTGAGCCTGCACCACGTGATCCGCATCGCCCCCAGCGCCAAGGACACTGACCGCGAGTACGACCTGCTGGCGATGTACCAGGCCACCGGCCCGGGCCGCGGCACGTACACCACCAGCGAGGACGACATCCGCACCACGGCACGCCGTTACAACACGCAGCTGACACTCAAGGAGTTCGCCGAGGTCCTGGCAGTACTCCGCGAGGACAGCCCGCGCCGGCACCAGTGCAGCCACAGAGACCTCATCGCCGTGAACAACGGCGTGTTCCACTACGGCCGCGAGGCCCGGGACATCCATGAGGGCGGCAAGGCCTTCCACTTCGAACCCAAGTCGCTCGTACCCTTCGACCCGGCACTGGTGTTCCTGGCCAAGTGCCACATCGACTACGTCGAAGACCCGGACAACCCGGTGATCGTCCACCCTGTCGACGGCTCGGTCTGGGACATCGAGTCCTGGATCCACGAGCTCTCCGACGAGGAGGGTATCCCCGAGCTGCTCTGGGAGGTCATCGGCGCGATCATCCGGCCGCACGTCAGCTGGGGCAAGACTGCCTGGTTCTATTCAGAACAGGGCAACAACGGCAAGGGCACGCTGTGCTCGCTCATGCGCAACCTGTGCGGGCCACGCTCGCACACCTCGATCCCGCTGAGCGACTTCGGCAAGGACTTCGCGCTCGAGCCGCTCGTGCGCGCCAACGCGATCATCGTCGACGAGAACGACGTGGGCACCTTCATCGACAAAGCGGCCAACCTGAAGGCGATCGTCACCAACGACGTCATCCAGATCAACCGGAAGTACCGGATGCCGATCGCCTACCAGTTCTTCGGCTTCATGGTCCAGTGCCTCAACGAGTTCCCGCGCGTGAAGGACAAGTCCGAAAGCTTCTACCGCCGGCAGCTGTTCGTACCGTTCAACAAGAGCTTCACCGGCATGGAGCGCAAGTACATCAAGGACGACTACCTCCAGCGCCGCGAGGTCCTGGAGTACGCCCTCTGGTACGTGCTCAACCGCGCCGGCGCAGCCGACCCGGGCAACTACTACCAGCTCTCCGAGCCGGTGGCGACCAAGGACGTCCTGGCCGAGTACAAGGAGGCCAACGACCCCGTGCGCGCCTTCTGGGAAGAGTTCCGCGAGCGGCTGGTGTGGGACCTGGTGCCTTTCACCTTCACCTATGACCTCTACAAGGCCTGGTTCGCAGACGTCTCGCCCTCGGGGTCGCCGGTGAGCAACAAGCAGTTCATCACGGACCTGGTTGCGATCGTGCGGCCTGACCCGCTGTGGCACTGCCCGGACAAGAACAAGAAGATCCGCCCCGGCCAGATGATGGCCACCCCCGAGACGACCATCGCCGAGTACGAGCTGAAGAAGTGGATGAACCCGCACTACAGCGGCTCGGACCCGAAAAAGAAGTCGCAGCCGGTCCTTCAGGCCAACTACCGCGGCCTGCTCCGGCACACCGGTCCCGCCGCCCAGGTGGACGCCGACGACGAGGACACCACAGGAGAGGACTGATCCGACCATGCGCACAATCGCCAGGGCCATCACCGAGCTCGCCCGGGCGGTGACCGACCTCGCCAAGCAACAAGGCAGGGCGAGCACCGCGCTGGCCGACGTCGCCCGCGAACAGCGGATCACCAACCTGATCGTCCGCTCGCAGATCAGTGCCGACCCGGAGGAGAAGCGGCGGCTCGTGGCTGAGGCCTCCAGTCGGATGGACGCCCCGCGCCGCCGCTCTCCACACAACCCGATCGACTGAAGGACGGATGTGCAGGAGAGGGAGTCTCACCCGGAAAGGAATGCGCCGACTGCATCGGCCAGCGTGAGCACTTCGGCTACTCCCTGGTGGGAGGTCGATGGGTCCGCGGTGCCCGGCCGGTCCCCGCGCCCGTCACAAGGAAGAAGCGCCGCCTAAGGCCATCCGCGGCAGCAGCCGGCACCCCGACCAGATAACTGCATACCCCGGCCGTGACGGCCGGTGACGACCGAAAGGCCAGACCCATGACCACCCAGCGCACCCCCGTCACAGCTGAGACCGCGCTCTTCACGTTCTACGACATCGAATCGCTGTCGAACGTCTTCACGCTGTGCGCCTACACCCCGCGGCCGGGCCGCGCCGTCCACGACCTGGAGATCTTCTTCCTGGCCGACGACCCGGCGCTGGTCGCCTCCGTCGACCCCCAAGCCCTCTACGACACCGTGATCCGCTCCAACCCGGGGCTGCCCGCGGTCAGCGTCCAGCTTTGGAACCTCGGCGGCGAACGGGGCAGCCTCCGGCTCGCCGAACTGATGGGCCTCTCGAACGCCGACCAGGTGTGCAACCACTCCGACCCAGGCGGGTACCCCGCGGCGCTGCGTCCGGTCTGCGACACAGACCCCGAGTACGACCCGGCAGTGCATCCGTTCCTTGCTGGCTACAACTCAATGAACTATGACACGACTATGGTCGCGCTCTACCTCAACGAGGCGTTTCCGGCCCCGGGCAGCGGTCGGCCGTTTCAGCCGACCACGGCCCGTACTCTGCGCGACCACAACGACCAGCTCTTCTCGTCCCAGCACATCGAGTACATGCCTGGCTACCTCGGCTGGGACGGGGCGGCTGCGAAGATCCGCCGCGCCATGCTTCACTCGGGCCGGCACCTGGACGTGGCCCGGCTGAACGAACTGCAGTCCAAGGTCAGCCTCAAGCGCCTGCTCGGGATGCTCGGCCGCCAGATCAAGGAATCCGAGAAGCTCAGCCATGACACGAGCATCGAGGCGGTAGAGGATCTCTATGAGCTGCTGGCCTACAACGTCTCGGACTGCCTTGGTCTGGCCCAGCTGTTCCGGCACCCGGCGTACGCGAGCAACTTCGATCTCAAGGCCGCTCTGCTCGCCCAGTTCACCGAAACGGTGTTCACCAATAACGGTGCGGTGCGCAAGGACCGGCTGGCAGTCGACTCCTCATCGGCAAAGTTCGTGGGCCGCATCCTCGCACCCTACGCCTCACTGGATGACATCGAGGCGGTGTCCTTCGTATATCCGCACCCCGAGGTCGCTAAAGAACGCGGGATCGAGCCGGTCAACGTGCTCGACGAGTGTGTGCGCTTCTTCGAGGAGAACGTCGCGCCCGACCCGGCCACCCACTCCGAAGTGACTGCAGCCCAGCGCGAGGCCCACCGGCAGTTCCTGCAAGTCGTGGCGTACTACCGCTCGATCGAGGGGCAGAACTTCAACGACTCCGAGGAGTACCGCGACAAGTTCAGCCTTCCGGCCCGGTCTCTGCGCGATGTGCCCAAGACCCCGAACAACGTGCCGTATTTCCGGGCGGACGCCTCGCCGTCGTCCTGCTTCGCCACGTTCTCCACCGGCGGCATCCATGGGGCCGAAGCCGACCTGTCGGTGTTCAACGCCGAGAAGGTCGAGCACAACGATCAGACCATGATGCTCATCCGGGCAGCGCAGGCCTTCCCGGACGCAAAGGACTTCGTGGCCGAGGCCAAGCGTCAGCACGCCATGCTCCGCCTGCCCGACGGCACCTTCGTCGACAAGCGGCTGGTCCTGCTGGGTTCGGACCCGGAGAAGGTCAAGTACCGCAAGCCGAAGAAGGACGACCCTGACCAGGCCGGGCAGCTCGCCCGCGCCCAGGCCCAGGTGCCTGACCCGGCGGACCTGTTGACCACCCAGCGGCCCGAGGCGGAGGCGCTGAACGTCGTCCTGCCCGACGGCGGTGTCCTGGAAGGCAAGGTGGTACTCGCCAACAGCACGGCCACCAATGCCGCCTACCGCGATGAGCCGGCCAAGAAGAAGCCGGAGCTGTTCATCGCCAAGGAAGACGGCTCCGACAAGTTGCACCCGAAGTTCGCACGTACCTCGGCTGGCCTGGTGATCCACGAGGACTTCACCAGCTACTACCCGAACCTGCTGCGCAACATGCGGGCGTTCTGGAACCCCGAGCTGGGTGAGGACCGCTACGCGAAGATCTTCTTCGACAAAGAGCGCTACGGCCAGGAGATCAAGGGGCTGAAGAAGCAGCTGGCGCAGCTTCCGGGCGACAGCCCTGAAGCTGCGCGGCTGAAGGCTCAGATCGCCGGGCTCGACGTGCTGCGCAACGGCACGAAGCTGATCCTCAACTCGGCCTCGGGCGCAGGCGACGCAAGTCACCGGACGCCGATCCGGATGAACAACCGCATCATCTCGATGCGCATCCTTGGCCAGTTGTTCAGCTGGCGGATCGGACAGGCCCAGACGCTGGCCGGGGCGCGGATCATCTCCACCAACACCGACGGCCTCTACTCGGTCGTCGGCGGCGAGAACGGATTCGACGAAGCGACCAACAACCGGGTGCTCGCCGAGCAGCAGGAGGCCATCGGCGTCGACATCGAACCTGAGCTGATGTTCCTCATCAGCAAGGACTCGAACAACCGCCTGGAGCTGGAGGCCCCGGAACCGGGGCGGTCCGTGGCAGACAGTCCGATCATCGCCGCCGGTGGCGGCACGCTGGCCTGCCACGCGGGCCCGACTCCGACGAAGTCGCTGGCCCACCCGGCCGTGATCGACTTCGCCCTGGCCCGCTACCTGCAGACGGTGGCGAGCAGGGGGGAGTCGGCGATCGCGGAGCCCTTCGACCTGATGCTGGGCCGGAAGGTGATCGAGGAGGCGGTCCTGGAGGACGACCCGATCCGGTCGCTCCTGTTGTTCCAGAACGTCATCGCGGCCTCCCGCGGCTCGATCACCTACCCCTTCTCGGCTGCGCCCATCGACCCCGCCGTGGGTGTGAAGTTCAGCGAGCAGGGTCACGTGACCAACGTCCGCGACCCACAGGTGCTGCAGATGGTCAACCGGGTGTTCATCGTCCGCGAGGGCACCGAGAACGCCCGGAGCCTGCTCAACGCCGGTGCCTGGAAGGTCACCGCGGCCAGCCAGGCCAAGCGCCGCGAGGAGGACATCGGCCGGACCAAGCGCGACCCGGTCGCGCTGGAGGTGCTGCGCCATCACGGCTGGGCCCGCTCCCGCGCCGAGGCCAGCATGTCGGACGGGCTCGCCGTGCTCCCAGACGACCAGGACGTCGTGGTGCGGCGCATTAACGCCATCGACCCAACCTGGTCGATGGTCGTCGTCAACGACGACCTGCACCAGCTGCCGGCCGACCGGATCGAGCGGCTCATCGCCTCGCTGGACCTGGACACCTACGTCCGGATGCTCGAGGAGACGTTCACCAAGAACTGGATGAACGAGGCCGTCTGAGCCGATCCACCACAACCCGCACAAGGGGGCCGCGCACGCCGCGGCCCCCTTGTTCAACTCTGCGCACCATTGCGAATGGTTCCGCACAGATCATTAACTTCGAGTCATAATTGAGTACGAAAGGCAATTCGGACTCGACGCGACACGACCACGAGAGGCCATCATGTCCCAGTCAACACTCCCTGTCCGCTCCACTGACCCGGAGACCTCCTACGCCGCCGCCGTGAAGGCCGCGCTCGGCGCATCCCGCGTCCGTCCCATCGTGCTCGACATCGTCCGCGAGAAGGGCCCGCTCACCCACGACGAGCTCATCGCCGCTTACCACGACCGCGTCGTCACCAGCCTCGGCGAGGTGCCGCGCTCCTCGGACTCCGGCATCCGCACCCGGCTCAAGGAGCTCGCCCACCAGGGCCTGGTGACCGTCGCCGACATCGACGGCTTCTCCAACTACGGCAATGCGGCCAAGCGCTGGGTCGTGGTCGACCCTGACGACCCGAGCTTCGTCTACGACCCGGACGCCATCGCTGCCTACATCGACGACGAGGACATCGTCGGCTTCGGGCACTTCCTTGACGGCGACGCCTCCGACGCTGCCGGGACCGACGAGGACTGAGCCCCCATGCCGAGGAAGAAGAACCAGCGGGAGAAGGCCGTCGAGCAGTACCTGCTCACGCAGTGCCGCCGGCACGGTCTGTTCTGCCTGAAGTTTGTGTCCCCGGCCCGCGGGGGCGTCCCCGACCGAATCGTCCTCACGCCCACCGGCACGGTCTTCGTCGAGGTCAAGCGACCCGGCGGAGACCTCGAGAAGCGCCAGCGCGTCATGCACGCCAAGATGCGCCGTTTCGGTGCCGAGATCCACGTCGTGGATGACGAGCAGGCCGTCGACGCCTTCGTCACCCACGTGCTCGGTTACCGCCGGATCGAGAGCCAGCAGAAAGCAGCATCATGACCGCAACAGCCACGGCCGCGGGCCCGGAGACAACCGCCCGCGACTACGAAACGAAAGACTCGGGATCACGCAGGGTCACCGCCTCCGGCATGCAGCGCGAGGTGAAGACAGGCCAGCCCCGCTTCGACCTGCTCGTACCCCTTCAGGTGCCCTACCAGGACCAGCTGCTCACAAGGACGGCCGCGCTCGTGGAGCGTGGAGCGCGCAAGTACGACTCGCGCGACTGGGAGCAGGCCAGCACTGCCGCAGAGATGGAGGAGTTCCGCGCCAGCGCCTTCCGCCACTTCATGCAGTGGATGTGCCGCGAAGACGATGAGGACCACGCGGCTGCCGTGGTGTTCAACCTCCTGGCCGCGGAAAGCACCCGGACGGTGATCGCCCGCGGTGACGCCGGAACCCCGGAGGCCGCCCGATGAGCGGCCGCGTCACCAAGGGCAACGGCCAGGCAACCTCGGCCTTCCGCCAGCTCACCCGGGCCGACCTGGGCACCTTCGATCGCGAGGCCACGGAGCTCGTGCTCGAAGCGATGCGGGCCGGCTGCGTTGGGCGTGTCTCGTCCCGGGGCCACGCCATTCTGCGCAACAACGCCGGCGGATCCGTCTCGGTGCCGCGCAACATGACCTCACCCAACCGCACGGCGCAGAACGCCCGTGCCGACATGAAACGGCTGCTCGGCGGGCACCGGGCCGACCATGCAGTATCCGCCGCAGACCGCAGGCCACGCGGGAAACGGCAGATGACCGTCGCGGTGGCCTTCGTTGAGCACCCAGCCGCCTTCTCCCGCTGGTTCGACGCCCAGCCCGAGGGCCTGCCTGCGGACCAGCTCATCGAGGTCTCGTTCGACGGGGCCGGGGAGCCGGCCTTCCAGGCCGTGCCCGTCGACGCGCCCGCACAGCCCGATGCACCGGAACAAGACCAGCCGGGGCCCGCGACGGCCCGGCCCACCCGCCGCCGGGGACACCTGATGATCGCGCCCGAGCCCGGGCAGGAAGCAGAGGACGACATGACCGCCGAGGCCAAGGAAGATCTGCCGCTTGCGACACGCATACCCGATTCGGCCGTCGGGGATGCCTCTGCCGAAGCGGTGCTTGAGCGCGTACGCACCGCACTGGGTGAAGACCCGCGTGTCACCGCCCTGCAGCGCAGGATCGTCGGGCTGGAGGCAGAGCTCGCCGCCCAGACACGCCGGGCCGATGACGCCGAGGTCCGCCTGGGCCTTATCCGCGAGGCATTCCATGCCTGATCCCGACTACCGACAACCCACGAGAGGAGGCCGCACACCATGACCACGACCATCGCACCACCGCAGCCGTCACCCGCGCCCATCGTGCTCAAGCCCTACCAGCAGCAGATCCACGACTTCCTCGTCAGCCGCCCCTTCGCCGGAGCCTGGCTTGGTGTCGGAGCCGGGAAGACGCTTTCGACCCTCAGCGTCCTGCAGACAGTCCGGCCGATGGGCCACATCCTCGTCGTCGCACCGATCGCGATCGCACGCTCGACCTGGCTCGACGAGATCGACAAATGGGGATTCCCGATCCGAACCAAGTCGCTCATCGTCAACGAGAACGACCGGAAGCTGCCCAAGGAGAAGCGCCTGGAACGCTTTCGGGAAGTCTTCTCCGACCCGCCGACGATGTACTTCGTCAACCAGGAGTTGCTGACCCAGCCCTCCCAGGGTGCGCGTCTGCTCCAGCTGACCGGCGAGCCCACCGGCGATGCCATCGCCGCCGGGATCTCACCGGAGGCCGTGCGGCTGCGCGGGCTCATCGAGACGATCGGACCAATGGCCCAGGAGCAGCTGATCGGACACTTCCTGCAGCTGGCTGCCG
This sequence comes from Arthrobacter sp. OAP107, assembly GCF_040546765.1. Taxonomy (NCBI): domain Bacteria; kingdom Bacillati; phylum Actinomycetota; class Actinomycetes; order Micrococcales; family Micrococcaceae; genus Arthrobacter; species Arthrobacter sp. OAP107. The sequence continues at coordinate 1,813,115 of NZ_JBEPOK010000001.1, forward strand.
GGCAGTCCGGAACCAAAGCCCCCACCAAGACCGCTGTCAAGGAGGCGATCAGCGAGCTCGTCACCCGCGGTGCGCTGGAGCGCGAGAGCCACGACTGTCGCAGCTGCGGCGGCGACGGCTGCGCGCAGTGCCGCTACGGCCTGGTCGACCAGATGCCGATCCAGTCCATCAACGGACAGGACACCCTCATCTGGCCGTTTCAGACGGTAATCATCGACGAGTCGCAGGGCTTCAAGTCCCACAGCAGCGCCCGGTTCAAGGCCTTGAAAGCGGTCCGCCCGGCCATCACGCGGCTCATCGAGCTGACCGGCACGCCGAGCCCGAACGGGCTGCACGACCTGTGGAGCCAGATCTACCTGCTCGACCAGGGCGAGGCCCTGGGCCCGACCATCACGGAGTTCCGCAACCGGTGGTTCATCCCGAAGATGGTGCCTGGCACCACCACCCCGGCGAAGTGGATCCCGACCCCGAACGCCGAGGCCGAGATCCATGAGGCCATCAGGCACCTGGTGATGAGCGCGCAGAACACCAACCTCAACCTGCCGGGCCTGACGATCCAGGACGCCAACGTCACCCTCCCGCCGGACCTCATGCAGGCCTACAAGGAGTTCAGGCGCGACCTCGTGCTCGACGTCGTGAAGACCTACCAGGACGAGGACGGCAAGCTCACCCAGAGCGTTGAGTCGATCGTCGCCGAGAACCAGGCGGTCCTCACCAGCAAACTGATGCAGTTCGCCTCGGGGACGCTCTACACGGCCGACCCGGAGGACCCGGCGACCAAGGGCCAGTACGAGGTTATCCACGACAAGAAGCTCGAAATGGCCGAGTACCTGGTGCGCAACAGCGGGGGAGACCCCGTGCTGGTCGCGTACCACTTCCGCTCTGACCTGGAGCAGCTGATGGCGCGCTTCAAGAAGGCGGGCATCGACGCGCAGGTCTTTGACGGCTCGCGGGAGATGGTCCGCCGGTGGAACGCCAAGCAGATCCAGGTGATGCTGCTGCACCCCGCGGCGGCCGGCCACGGCCTGAACCTACAGGACGGCGGCTCGACGATGATCTGGTACACGCTGCCGTTCTCGCTCGAGCACTACCTGCAGACCAACGGCCGTCTCTACCGCACGGGGCAGACCAAGCCCGTGGTGATCCACCGGATTATCACCAAGGGCACTCAGGACGAGCGGATGCCCGGAGTCCTGGCAGAGAAGCAGCAGGTCCAGGACGACCTCATCTCGGCTGTGTCCGGCGAGGAGGCGATCCTCGTCGCCCTCGAGGAGGAGATCCAGGACGACCTCAACGACCTGTGGGTCTCCGAACGGGTCTGACCAACCCATTCCGACGTCGCGGAGCGCCAGCCACACGCCAACGCTCCGCGGCGCACCACCCCGACCCCAGTGCCACCCGGCCCGAGGAGGACTGATCCATGAATGACCCGAAGCACCAGGCCTGGTCCGACGGAGCGCGCGTGCGCTTCACCGCCGAGGCCAGGGAAGCCATGCAGGCGCGGCCCGGAACGAAGCCGCTGCGCGCACCGGCCCTCGGGCCGAACACGGACTACACGATCGACAACACCGACGACGGCCTGCACGACGTCGTGCTGCGCGAGACCGGGGAACGCTACGGCGTGCTCTGGCTCCAGAGCGCAGAGCACGAACCCGTCGACCCCGACGTCGCGCTGCTCGAGGAGCTCTTCGACCGCGAGCTGCCGGCCAGCTTCGACCCCGCCCGGGGGACAAGGAGCGTCACTCGCCATCACGGAGCAGGGATGGCCACAGCCGGAGCCCGGCCCGCCACGACCGTAGTTCCGCGCGGCAACTGGATGCAGACCTACACGGGTCGCCGGTTCTACCCGCTGGACCCGCGGCCCGAGGACGTGGACATCGCCGACATCGCACACGCGCTGTCCATGCAGTGCCGCTACAACGGCCACGTCCGCCGGTTCATGTCCGTCGCCGAGCACTGCGTACTCCTCTCGCGACTCGTCGCCCCGGAGCATGCGCTCTGGGCGTTGCTGCACGACGCGACAGAGGCATACGTGGGCGACATGGTCCGCCCGCTGAAGCTTCACATGCCGGAGTACTGGGCCGTCGAGGACGGCGTCATGGTCGCCATCGCCCAGAAGTTCAGCATCGACCCCGCCATGCCCGCCGAGGTGAAGCACGCCGACTCGCGGATCCTGCTCGACGAGCGCGCGGCGCTGCTGGGCGAGCCGGCGGGGGACTGGGAGGTTCCAGGTCAGCCCTTCGGGATCGAGATCCAGGCCTGGAGCCCGGATGCTGCCGAGCTCGAGTACCGCCTGCGCTTCGCCGAGCTGACTGGAGACCCGGCCGGTCTGCCCTTCGGGCTGTGCGGAGACCGGGAGGACCACCTGCCCCACACCCACCGCAGCGCCTCGCTTGGCGGGCTCTGGTGCTCCGCTGACCAGGACTCCCGCCTCCCCTGGGCCGCCGAACGTCGGCAGACCCAACCCGGAAACGCAGGAGAACAGCCCCATGGCTGAGACCAGGATGACCGGGACGGAACGCATCGCAGCTGGTTCATGACCGACCGGTGACCGGCACCCTGCGTGTGCTGGTCACCGGAGGGCACAGCGTCGGGGTCGGCAGGGCCGACCCGGGTGCCGGGGCAGTGATGTCGGGGGTCGGGTCCCGGCCCGGTCCCCCCTCATTGCCACGACACCACAACGAGAAGGAGCGAGTCCCATGGCTGAGCAGCCCATCTACCGGCTCCCGCCTGCGGGCTGGTCGGACTTCGGCGCACACATAGACCAGCCGGAGGTCCGCCTCGAGTTCTCGGCCGAGACCGGCGAGGACGGGATGCCGCTCTGGGAGCGGCCCATCGACATCCGTCACGACGACCAGGAGGTCTCGCCATGAAGGCGTACAGCACGCAGACCGAACGCACCTACGATTCCTGGGAGGACCTGGTGGCCGAGGAGGCCAACGGCTACGGCGTCGTGGTGATGATGCAGGCCGAGAGCCTGAAGTCCGCCAGCCCCCAGACCTACTCGCGCCTGATTGGGCCGTTCGACGACCAGAAGAAGGCCCGGAACAAGGCCGCAGCCGTTCGCCGCGCCTGGAAACGCGCCAAGGACCGCGACCCCCGTATCCAGCTGCTGGGCGTCTCGGTCGAGCCCATCTGGCCCGACCTGCGCTTCGGCACCAGGAACTGAGACCTAATTCCACAACCAGTGCCACGGGCGCGCTGTCGGGGCCGACGCTCCGCAGACCATCAACGACACGACCGACGAGGACATCCGCCATGACCATGACGACCACCGCCCGCCCCGCACCTCCACGCCTGCAGGACCCGCTCGACGCCGTGATGCGCAGCTGCCTGCGCGATGACGCAGTCTGGGCCGAGGTCACCACCACGCCGGCCGGCCTCAACCAAACCGAGCACTGGCTGAAGACCACCGCCTCAAGCATCGACCAGCAGCTCTCATTCCGCCAGGACGACGCCGAGATCTGGCGGCTGTCCCCGCTGGATCACAGCACACAGCTGATCGAGTTCCTCGAGTGGCGCAAGGGCGCGCTCTACCTCAAGAGCCTCTGCGAGAAGCGCCTCATCGACATCAAGCGCCTGCGGACCGCCGACGAGGAGCGCGCCGAGGAGATGAAGGTCCTGCTGGTCCGCCTGGCGCAAGCCGTCGTCGCCCACGAGGGCGAGCTGATCGGAGACGAGGACCTGTACGGAGCCCTCGACCGGATCTCGCTCCCCGGCGCGGACGCGCCGACCCTGCGGGAGTACCTCCAGTTCCGCGACGGCTCGAAGGACTGACCCAGACCACACGACCGCAGCCTCGCCGCGGCCGGGTCCCTGTGGGACGGCGGCGCGACGGGGCTCCTCGATCCCGGGCCAAGCGGCCCGGCGGAAAGAACCGCATGACGCCCCAGACCACCACGACCACCGCAGAAGAGCTCGTCCCTGAGATCGAGCAGACCCTGCTCGATTCGCGGGCGGACCGTGCCCTGCACGAACGCCGTGGGGTGCACGAGCACTCCGAGCAGACGGAGCTGAGCGACCACGAGCGCACCGTGATGCTCGACGTCACCCTGGCGCTGCTCATCCGGCATCGGCTGCCCATCGACGCCGACCGCGCCGCGAAGGCGGTGGCCGCCGCGCAGACCGCCGATGCCCGCACGTGGGCGGCTGGCTGCGCCCGCCACATCGCCCGCGTGGCGGAGGAGAAGAACCCATGAACCGAAAGCGCAGGCAGCACTACTCCACCGAGGGCTTCCGGCCGTCGGCGAATCCCGAACAGGCGCACTGGATGCGGGAACTCCGCAAGTCCAGTGCGACGCAGCGGCACACCCCCAAGCCCCGCAAGGGCACCCGCCGCGAGCGGGAGCGACAGGCGATCCGCGACCAGCAGCGACACCGAGGAGACCACCCATGACCGACAACAACCGAGGGCCCGCAACCGGAATCGCGCTCGACGCAGAGTCACTGCGCGCCGAGCTGCGGGAGGCCCCGGAGGCCCACGGCCTCGATCCGGAGCAGGCGGCGGAGATCGCAGCGCTCCCGGACGGACAGATCAACAGCTGGATACACGAGCTCGCCGCGCGCGACGACGCCTTCTGGGCGCTTTACGACGGGCTCCGCCGGCGCACCATCGCCCATCTCGCCGAGATGCACAGCACAGCCAAGGACGTGAAGCCGTGAACGCGCCCCTGCCCGACTGGTGGGTCGACGCGACGCCGGACGGCAAGTGCGCCAAGCACCCCGGCAAGCACGAGGTCTACGTCTACGGCCAGCAGCGCGCAGACGGCATGGCGTGCATCGGGTGCAGCTGGCAGCACAGCACGGTCATGTCGACACCAGCAGCCATCGCCCGGCACGACGCCGACCAACACCTCGAGCACGACCACGGGCTCTGGGTGCCCATCGATCGCGGCCCCCTCGCGGGCACCTGCCCGTGCGGGAAGCCCGGGCTGTACGCCGACTCAGTGCTGCGGACCAAGGTCCGCGCAGTCCTCCAGCAGGCGCAGCCGTGGAGCCCGACACCGGACCAGCTGGCGGACCTGCTCGTCGGCGCGCTCGTGCCCGACCACGGCATCCTCGTGGCCTTTACGGCCGAGCAGCAGACCGAGTCCGACTGGGAGCTGGGCTACAGCGCCTCGTACATCGACCTCGCTGCCCCCGAGGTGCTCGGCCACCGCCTGAGCGAGCGGGAGCTCGCCGAGCTGTACTTCCAGATCGAGGCCATGGGTGGACTCGGCGAGTCCGAGGCCTACCGCGACCTGGACAAGGCCGTCGAGCGCCTCGGCGAGGAACCCGCCCGGCAGCTGCGCGAGCGTGTGGCCCAGCCCGGGCTGTTCGACCTGGAGCCCGACGTCTGAGAGCCAGGGCCTCCACACCACAACGACCCCCAGCAGGGGAGAGAAGGAAACCAAGTCCCATTACCCCCACCACGATCGGCGACCTGCCCCGGACCGCCCGCACCGCGCCGAAAATCACCATCTACGGGCCGGCGGAGTGCCCCAACTGCGACAAGGCCAAGAGCCTGTTCGATCGGCAGCAGCCCGCGATGCAGTACACCAAAATCGACATCGAGCAGGGCGATGAAAACCACCGCCACATCACCGAAGACCTCGGATATGCCCAGGCACCCGTGATCGTCGTCAAGCTGGCCTCCGGCCGCACCGTCCACTGGGGCGGGCACCGCCAGGACATGCTCACCGCCCTCGTCCGGCTGTGCACCAAGGGCATCGTCCCGGAGGACCGGAAGGCGGCGTCCTGATGGCAGCGGCGCAGCAGCGCCTCGGCCTCAGCATCACCGCCCGGCAGGCCGACATCCTGCTCGATACGCTCGTCGACAAATCCGTCGAGACGGACCACTACCTGCTGTCCTATCCCAAGGACGAACCCGACAAGACCGACACCTGCTGCGACGCGCACCTGGCCCGGTTCGAGCAGCGCGCACTCCAGCGCAAGGCGCTGCTCGAACGGAAAGCAGAGGTACAGCACCTCATCGCGCTCATCGAGGCGATCCGGCCGGCGTTCGAGGCCTCCGAGTCCTCCCCGGTAAGCACCACGGCCGTGGACCTGTCCGGTGTGACGCTCGTCTACCGGGACACGGCAGGCAAGACGCACGAGCAGCCGCTGGCCGACATCGGATCCGCCGGGACCCTCATCGACCCCGACACCGGAGACGACCTCGAGCTCATCGCCGCGCTGGTCGCAGCAGACCCCACCCGAACCAAAACCCAGGGAGCAACCCCATGAGCCTGCACATCGACAGCCTTGCCGACCTCGTCCGCGGAGCTGTGTCCGGCGGCGACACCACCCGGGAAGACTTCGAGCGTGCGCTCGACCAGGTCTTCCCCCGGGATCAGCTCGACCCGTTTGAGGGCACCGGCAGCGAGGAGTACCTCGTCGGATGGACGATCGACCAGGATGCTGCATCGCCCGCTGAGGCCGCCAGCAAGGTCTGGCGGGAGGTCTTCCAGCGCGGACCATGGCAGCCCAGTGCTGACGAGGGCTGCGTCTTCACGGTCTCTCGTGAGGGCCAGCGTGTCGAGATTGACCTCAGCGACGAACACTTCGCGCACCTTTTCAGTGACTAAAAGGAACAGCGGGAGCAGCGCGCGGCGCAGCCGCCCCGGAGTACAGGACGGAAGCCTCGCGCACAGAGCCCCGGAGGAATGGGATCCTCCGGGGCTCTGTGCCCGCACACCCCGAGAACGAAGTACCGACACACGCCCGACAACTTCTAGGAGGAGCCACGGTGCTCGCACAGCAGAACACCCGCCTCCCGGCCGCACCGTCATGAGCGGCGAGGACCCCGACGAGAAGTGGCGCAGGGATGCCCTGTGCGCAGAAACAGACCCCGACGCGTTCTTCCCGGAGAAGGGCGGCAACACCACCGACGCCAAGAAGGTCTGTGCCCAGTGCGGGGTGCGCGCACAGTGCCTGGATTACGCGTTGAGCGCCGACGAGCGCTTCGGCATCTGGGGCGGACTCAGCACCGCCGAACGCGACCGCCTTATCAAGACTTCACCGGTGGCACACCGTAGCGCCGCCCAGGCGCAAAAGCAGGAACGCGACACCCTCATCGTCGCGATGGCCGGCAGAGGGATCGACCCCCGGACCATCGCCGACATGGCCGAGGTCACCGACCGCACCGTCTACCGGGTGCTCGCCCGGCACAAGGAGCGGCGGGACGCCGTCTCCGCCTGAGCGCAGCACCGTCAATTGAAAGGACCGCCATGCCACTGTTCCCGCGCCGCTTCAGGCAGCAGAACCTGCTGCCCGGGGACGCCTATCCCCCTGAACGGACTACAGGCGCGCCCATGCCGGCCAGGAAACGCGCCGCCATTGACCGCAAGCTCCGCCGGATGGTGAAACAGCATCGGCTCCCGGCCGAGCCGGGAGAGTACCTCGACGCAACGGGCGACCGCTGGACGCTCGACGCCCAAGGCGGCTGGACCGACGCCGGCGGCGTACACCGCGACGCCCGGTACGCGCCGATCATCGCCTTGTTCGTCCACAACTCCGGCCCGTTCACGCGCATCGAGAGCTGATGGCCACCCCCGCCGCAAAAGGAGCAACCATGCACCCCCGCATCGAAGACAGCCACCTCGACCCCGGACTCCTGCCGACCGTCAATCCACAGCAGCGCACCGACACCCAGCTCGTCGAGCCGGTGCTCCGGGCCATCCACGCCGCCGTCGCGGACTGCAGCGTGACCGCCGCCCAGGTCTTCGCCGGCCGGATCCACACGCGCAAGAACGAGGAGTGCACGACAGCGTTCGGCCGGCCGCCCAGCGTCGGTCACGCATCTGACGGTGAAGACTTCTACTTGCAGATCGGCGTCCGGGTGCCCTCGTACGCAGCCGCACCGGTGCTCGAAGCGATCCACGCCGTCGAGGCCATGTCGGACGCGCAGGCGCTGCGCGAGGCGCGTGCCCGGCTCGCCGAGGCCAGGGCGCGCACCGCCGCGGCACAGAGCGAAGAAGCCCGGGTCGAGGCCGAGATCGCCCGCCTCGAACCAAACAAGGAGTAGACCATGAGTGCCATCCAACCCTTGGCCGCCCGCATGCGGCCCACCTCCCTCGACCAGATCGTGGGCCAGGAGCACCTGGTCTTTCCCGGCTCGCCGCTCGAGCTGCTCGCCCAGGGCGAGGGTGCGACCTCGGTCCTGCTCTGGGGTCCGCCCGGCGTCGGCAAGACCACCATCGCCTCGGTGATCGCCCGCCAGACCAGCCGCCGCTTCGTCGAGCTCTCTGCGACCAGCGCCGGCGTAGCCGATGTCCGCAAAACGCTCGCCGGAGCCCAGAAGGCCCTCGACGACGACCTCCAGACGCTTGTGTTCATTGACGAGATCCACCGCTTCTCCAAGGCGCAGCAGGACGTCCTCCTGCCCGCCGTGGAGGCCGGGGTCATCTCGCTCATCGGCGCGACCACCGAGAACCCGAGCTTCTCGGTCAACTCGGCACTGGTCTCGCGCTCAATCCTGCTGGTCCTACGCCCTGTGGAGGACGGCGAGGTCGTGAACCTGCTCTCGCGTGCCCTAGAGGAGGACCCGGTCCTCTCAGCCACCGGGATCGGGTTCGCCGACCCCGCGCTGCAGATCATTGCAGGGCTGTCCAGCGGCGACGTCCGCCAGGCGCTGAACCGGCTGGAGACCGCTGTCGCAACTGCGCAGGCCGCAGGCAAGAGCGTCGTCGACCGCGAGGTGCTGGAGCAGGTCACCGGCGCTGCGCTGCAGCGTTACGACCGCGATGGCGACCAGCACTACGACGTCGTCAGCGCATTCATCAAGAGCATGAGAGGCAGCGACCCGGATGCGGCCCTGCACTGGCTGGCCCGGATGATCGAGGCGGGGGAGGACCCGAGGTTCATCGCACGGCGCTTGGTGGTGCACGCCTCCGAGGACGTCGGCATGGCCGACCCCTCGGTGCTGGGCATCGCAGTGGCCGCCGCCCAGGCAGTCCAGCTGATCGGTATGCCCGAGGCGCGGCTCAACCTCGCTCAGGCAACGGTCGCAATCGCCACGGCCCCCAAGTCGCCGGCCGTCATCCGCGGCATCGACCAAGCGCTGGAAGACGTCCGGCGCGGCCGGACCGGGAGCGTGCCAGTGCACCTGCGCGACGCGCACTACCCGGGCGCGAAGGGCCTCGGGCACGGAGAAGGCTACTTCTACCCTCACGACTTCGAACACGGAGTTGTCTTGCAGCAATACCTACCCGATGCCGTCCGCGGCACACAGTATTACCGTCCTACCGGCAATGGCTTCGAACAAACAATCGCCAGACGGTTGGCTGCGATCGATCAGATGACCGTGGAGGACAGGAACCCCCTCGACTAGATCGCGGACCAGAGGTAGAACCGTGGCCGCATCATCCTGGATCGTCGCTGCATGGAAAATCACCAGCAAAGTCGTCGGCTTCCACAAGACCTACGAGAGGGGATGAGCATGATCAACGACAACACTGAACGCGCGAGGCAGACCCCGGAGTCCGACAAGCCCAGGACTGTGGACGACCGACTCTCAGCAGATCTTGGTATCGACGTCGCCGCCGTCGAAGCGCAGGCACGGTTGCATCTCGACCTGCTGCGCATGCAGCGCCGCGAGCCCGGCGAACTAGGCTACGTGCTCATCGACCGGGAGTTCCATCCCCGCACAGCTGTCGTCTTCGCATCTCCCACAGAAGCCCGCAGCGCGCTGGAAGGCCACCCTTTGATCGATGCCCTCTGTGAGGAGGACAGCGTCGATGCACGGGGCCCGGATCCGGCCGTTCTCTCCGACCTCGCCTCCCGCGAAGTCATTTTGCCCTGATCGCACGGAATCGCGAAGGAATGGAAACATGACCAACACCGGTATCTTCACCCAATCAGCAGCTTCAGTCCTGCAGGACGTCGAAGAGTTCTACTTCGGTGGCGCGCTTCCCTGGTACCACGGGAGCAAGCTGACAGAGGACGGCTTGCACGTGAGCATCACACTTGACGATCCAGAGTCTGATGACGAGTCCAAGACCAAGGACTACGAGCTGTCGGCCGCCCAAATCAAGGAAGCCTTTCGAAAGGCCAAGCAGAAGGGGTACCACCTCTGCTGCTCTGCCGCCATCGAGTCCGAACAGCTCGGATTCGGCTGCGTCCAAGACCTTGACATCATCCTTCAGACCGCTTGCTACGGCGAGCTGGTCTTCGGCTGACGCCGCACCGGCTCGACTTCACCAGTGGAACTACTTCCACTAGGATGCAATCTCAGAGCTACCCAGTGGACACGGACCCCAGCACAGCCGTCCTTGCTCCTTCGTGAAACCACCCTGCTGACCCTCACTTCACCGACCTCGACCGATAGGCTCCGATCACATGAACGACCAGGAAGTGCGCCGCGGCGCAGGTATCTACAGCAAGCCGGTGCTGGGCTTCTACGACCTGCTCGTCGTGAAGTTCTCCAATTCGCTGGCCTGGCGATGCCCCAGCCAGCTCATGCTAGACCAGTACAACCGTTGCATCGGCACCCGCCATCTCGATGTCGGTCCCGGCACTGGTTGGTACCTCGCCAATGCCGACCTCCCCGAATCTGCTGAGATCACACTCATGGACCTCAACGAAAACAGCGTGGAGCACGCAGCGTCCAGACTCGCCCACACCCACGTAAGCACCAGAGGTGTGACCGCGAACGTCCTCGAACCGATCCCCGAGGCTCTCGGCCAATTCGATTCCATCGCGGCGAACTACGTCTTCCACTGCGTTCCCGGCTCCTGGGCGGACAAGGGCGTAGCTTTCAAACACCTAGGGGAGCGGCTCGCTGCTGACGGTGTGCTGTTCGGCAGTACCATCCTGGGCAGTGGCGTGAGCCACAACCTCATCGGCCGCGGCTTCATGGCCCTGTACAACCGCCTGGGCATCTTTCACAACCGCGAAGACGACGCCGCAGGACTTGAGGCTGCACTGCGGCGAAGCTTCGACCAAGTGAAGGTCGACGTCATCGGTACCGTGGCGGTGTTCAGTGCACGAAACCCGTTGCGAAACGGCGGGGCAGGTGGACTCGACTAAAAGTCGAGCCTGATGACTGCATCCCGCCCTTCAGCCCCAGACCTGACTCCGGTGGCGGTGATGCGCACATCCTGCACGGAACCGTCGACCCGGCGAAGCGCCAGACCCATCGATTGAGAACGAGCGGTATCCCTCGCCGCAGCCGCGATGAACCTGTGCAACTCACCTGAAGCGTCAATGGCAAATTCACCAAGGCCGCCGACATACCCGAAGTCTTCCCGACGCCACGATGGCGACGTCATAAGAACATCCAGCGTTGCAGAGTCGACGACGGCCATCGGTTCCTTGGCCAGGGCCATGACTCCGCGAAGCACGTCGTCCACGCGCCCCGCATTGGCGTCTTGCTCGAAGGCCATATCGTGAAAAGTCTCCGGGGCCTCGTAACTGAAGCCCTGCAGATAGATCTTGTCGTGATCGGGCTCGATCGGCGGAATCACGCCGACCAGGCGCATGTGCCGACGGTCCTGTGAAGCCGTGCCGTAACCTGTGACGATGTTGTAGGTCAGGCACCGGACCTTGCCCGTTACGCCCATCAGCCCGTCCTGGATGCCGTCGCGGATGAGGCTGTTCACGCGCATCCGGTCGGACTGGTCGATGAGCTCGCTCGCCCATTCCCCGGCTTCCCAATAGCCACTGCGCTGCTGGGCGACGCTTGTGTCGACGTCATAGATACGAAACAGGTTCCGGTCCCAGTACGTGCGCCGGCGCAGTGTTGGTTGACCGTCGGCGTCACGCTCGATCTCCCATTCCCAGCCACCGACCAGCGGTGGTTCCGGAAGCGGATCAGCCGCTTTGGCCACGCCGGCGAGGACACCGATCACCGTGGAGGTACGTGGAGAGAAGACGGGCCGTACCTCAACTGCCCACTGCTCGTCCGCATGGGGGACTGTCTCGGAAATTACATTGCCACTGCGCATCACCTGGGCGATGCGGTTCTCATCAAGTAGAAGACGCCTGGGAATTGCACGCGTGGGCTTCCGAGCGGAGACCGGACCACAGGGCTTATCGTCCACCAGAACCAGCTGCTTGCCGTCGCTTCCGCAGAAAAGGCCCCAGGAACCTACATCCAGCTGGACCTGCATGATCAAATACCGCCTGAGACCTGCACAGTGGCCCCCGACATGTAGGTATTCTCCGCGGTGTGAATGATCGCCGAAGCGACTTCATCTGCCGTCCCGAACCGACCCAGCGGGATTCCTTCCCGCATTGCCATCCGTGCCTCCTCAGCAACATCAGCCATCATGTCCGTATCAGTTGCGCCGGGAGCAACAACGTTCACCCGGATGTTCCGGGCTGCGTACTCCCTGGCCATCGATCGTGCAAACGCTTCCAATGCCCCCTTGGATGCAGTGTAATTGCACTGGCCGACAACGCCGTACTTCACGGACATGGATGAAACCAGCACGATCGATCCGCCGCGCTGCCGCAGCATCGGCCCCAGGGCCGCCTTGCAGGCCAGCATCGGCCCGATCGCATTGACCTGCATGACCTCGATCAGGTCCTCCTCGCTCATCCGCATGAGCAGCTTGTCGCGGGTGATCCCTGCTGCGACGACGAGCACATCCAGACCACCCAGGTCGGCGGCAGCCGCCTTGACGCCAGCTGCGATCGAATTACCGTCACGCACATCCATCTCGAGGGGGAGCACCCCCTCGGGCACGGTCCCCCCGGTACGATGCGTACCCGCCGTCCGGTAGCCGGCGGAGAGCAGGGCTCGAGCCGTGGCCGCCCCGATCCCACGGGTTGCACCGATCACCAGGGCAGTTCTCCCCATGTCGCTCATTTTTTTCTTACCCTCCCAGGTTGTAAAGTTGTGACACGGAACTTTACTGGACTTGTACCCCTTCGTTGACAAACGACAGGCGGTGTCCGCTCTTCTCGCTATTTAGAGGAACGCTGATGCCTGCCTTTATTCCATCCGCTGCGACCGCCGATACGCCTCGGAACGGCCAGCCCCGTCACCCCCTGTTCGCCCGACTGATGCGCAAAGGCGCTGCCAAGGTCGGTGCCACCAGCTGCACCCCGAAGCCCGCTCAGCTCGACCTCTTCGACTGGCCGAACGAGTTGAGCCTCGAAGCACTCGGGAAAGCCATCGCCTCAGCTTGCGGCCTCGAGATCGTGATACGGCCCATCCCGGATGAGATGCGCCATTATGAGGTCAGCGGCCTCACCACTGTGATCGGACGAGTGGCCCACGTCTTCTACGACCCTGAGCTCCCGCCCCTCAACATTGAGCAGACAATCCTCCACGAGTTCGCCCATATCCTGCACGGCGACGTCCGGGCCGACACCGACTGCACCCATCTGCGCAGCATGTTCGACGATCCGGTGGAGAAGCGCGCCGAGACCACCGGCATGCGGCTGATGGATGCTCTGCACCGGAAGCGGCGGGCATCGGAAGAACGCAGCGAGGTCCTCGCCTTCCTGTCCGGATCAAACGAGGACGGTGAGATCTGATGACTGAGATCATCATTGTCGGTATCACCATGGGCCTGATCATCATCGTCTCTGCCCTGTATCAAGGACGCCGACGCCGGGTTAACCTTCTCAGGGTCACCTGTGCCGCCCTCTTCGTGGCCACGGTCTGCCGTGGCGTGGAGCCGCCCTTAGACGGACCTGCCGTCGACCTCCTCAAGCGCCTTGCCATCCTGACCGCCCAGGTATCCGTGGCGCTGCTCATCCTTACGTTCCGCGCGACTCCGCTTTCACGACGTGCAACCCGGTTCATCTACCTCTTCGCCGGGATCATCGCCCTGGGCGAGGCCGTGCTGGTGTGGTTCATCCCCGTCCATGCCGACGGCACCATCTACGACCGGGTCGACATCGACGCCGCCCTTGCCCGCGGCCAGGCTTGGGCACTGATCTCCTACAACTTCCTGTACCTCTCTGCATTCGCCGCGGCAACTGCCGTAGTTGCCGTCGGCTGTTGGCGGACCATGACGCAGAAGAACCAACCCTTCTCCGCCCGCCTTCCGGTTGCATTCGTCTTTACGGGGGCCATCGGATCTGCCCTGTTCATCGGCTCATCACTCCTGGACCTCTTTGGCAGTCCGGTCGTCGGCGGAACTGAACTGAGGACACAACTCCTCGTCACCGTTGTCAGCTTCTTCTTCCTGGGACTCGCAACAGGGGTCATCCGCCGCATCAGCATAGAAACGCAGGTGAGGCTCGCGCTCCGCCTCGCGCACGAGGTCGTCGTACCTTTGTGGCGAACGACCACCACTCTTCACCCCGACGTAAAGCTTCCGCCCGAAGACAGGCAGGGGTTCGATCAGCTGATGACGCTCTCAAGGCTCACCATCGAAACCCACGACGCGCTCAGACTCATCCGCGAGGACCACGACCCCGCACTGGAACCCCTGCACAGGCAGCACCCCGAGGATCCGCACCTGTCGGCGGGGCTGGTGCGCCATCTCAGCGGCGAGAACGCCGTTCCCAGCCTCGGGTGGTTCACACTCGCCCTGAGCCGGCTCCGCACGCTCAAGCTGAAAGACGACGAAACCTTGGCCGCCTCTGTGCAGAGCCTCTACGAGATCCGAGTAGCGATGAGTGCCATGAATGGGACGGACGGGCGATGACCGGGAACGGAACGAAAATACGCATCCCCGAGACCGGCGATCCTGCGGCCCGGGCCGCCCGGATCCTCAGTGACGTGTTCGCGCCCGCTGTGTCCGTGTTCCTCATCTGCGTCCTCTGCGGCGTCACAGGCCACCCGCATACATGGGTTGGTCTCGGATGGGGCATCCTGATCGGCTCTTTCTGCGCAGTGATCCCGACAGCAACCATCCATGTCGCCGTGCGGCGCGAGCAGCTCACCGATCGACACGTCACCCGGCGCGATCAGCGCTGGCGGGTCTTCCTGGTCTGCGTGGCGTCTGTGCTTGGAGGCATGGCAACGGCGGTGCTGCTGGACGCACCGCGCCCGCTGCTGTGGATCCTGCCGACGATGGTTGCCGGGCTCGTCCTTGCCGGGGGAGTGACCCTCCTGGGACCGAAAGTCTCCATGCACGCGTTCTGCTTCACCTCCCTCGTCGTCCTCGCGGCGATGCTGCTCTCGCCCTGGTGGCTGCTCGCCCTCCCAACCCTGCTGCCCGTGGTCGCCTTCGCCCGGCTGAAGCTAAAGCACCACACACGCCTCGAGCTCACACTCGGATCCGGCCTGGCGGCCGCCGTGATGCTCGGAGCCAGTGCGTACATGCCCACGGCCGGCTAGGACTGCCCGCTGCTCCGGCGCAACCGGAAATGTGCCGATGCCACCGCATTGGAAGATCTTCCACTAGTATGAAGGTGTCGTCGCGTGCACCGTTCGCCTCGATGACTTCATGTCTGAAATCACGAGGAGGATCCAGCTCCGTGACCATCGCCCAGCGACTAGAACGCTTGTTCGCGGAGACGGCAGGACCACACGGTCGCCCCGTCACCCTGCAGGAAATCGTCCAGAGAATGGAGCAGCGCGGCATCTCCTCGATGTCGCTCAGCTACCTGCAGCAACTGCGCAAGGGGGAGGCCCACAATCCCCGCCTGCAGCACCTCCGAGCTCTGGCCGACGCCTTCGACGTCCCCCTGTCCTACTTCCTGGAGGAGAACGAGCCAGATAGCGCCACCGAGCAGGAGCTGACCCCGCAGGAGCGAACCATCGCCCTGCGTGTGCACGGGCTCAGCGACGGCGCGCTGGCCAGCATCCGGGCCATTGTGGAGCTGGCGCGCAAGAGCGAGCAGCTCGACGACCCGCCCAAGAGCCCTGACTCCACTCAAGACTGATCCCGCCGCGGGGTCCCACCACCCTGGGGACGTCTTCCTCGTGCCGGCGTTTGGTATTTGAGTGGAATCTTTTCCACTCCTGTGGCAGGATGGGAACCACAGCCCGGCGATTCCGTACATCGTGATGTCCCGCCGGACTGAGGTGATCACGCCCGTGAAGGAGCATCAGATGGTCGATATGCAGCCCCCCTCCGACGAGTTCCGCGGATTCGACGAGGCCCGGTCGATCATGTGGTGCTACGAGGCCCGCTCACGCACCTATGCCCGTCTGAGCCAGACGGACTTTCTCGCCAACGACGCCGTGGCCGCCGTGCATGTCGAGAACACCTCCCGCGCCGACCGCGTCTTTCTCACCGCCTTCGACCGCTCCGGCGGGCTGCTGTTCGGCGACACGCTTTACATCGACGACCCGACACAGCGGCTCGACGTCACACCCGAGTTCGACCACGACTTCACCGGTATGGCCGTCGCCGCCGGCTCCGAACTTGAGGAAGCAGTCGAACGCGAGAACGGCTGGGTGGTCAACCTGGATGCCCTGCGCGACTACGACCCGCTGGAGGACCGCCGGACCACGCAGCGCGCGGTGCTGCTGGCGCACCTCGGAGACATGATGGCCAGCGGCCAGGCCCGGGGTTTCCTGTTTGACAAGCACGACGCTGCCGAGGATCCCGGTGAGGCCGACACCGACGCCGCCTGAGCGCGGCGCAGCACTTCTTCCGGCGCTCGGTCGACCCCGCCCGGCTTCGGCCGAGGCGGGGTCTTTTGCGTCCCTGGGGAACCGGTGGAAAGACCGTGGACCGGCTCACGCCGGTCCCGGGGGTCGTTCCGTGGTGGTCGCAGCCGCGCGGTGCGCGGCGCGGCCACCGTTACCGAATCGTCTGTTCTTGAGAGCCACGACCCACAGGAGTAGCCCATGACCGTCCCTCTCCGCGCAGCCCAGCTGCCCGTCAAGTACGAACGGGCCGAAGGCTCCGCCCGGCACGGCCGGACCATCTACGAAGTCGCCGGCTCTGGGCTCTACCAGGTGACTGCGGCCAAGGGAGAGTTCGCCGTCTCGACGCTCACGCAGTCGGGGTGGACGGAGCTGATCACGCTAGACGAAGGCGACGGGGTCTCGAACGCGCTGGATGCCATGCAGATCTGGCTGGACATCCAGACCCCGACGCCCCCGGCCGGCGACAGCGCCGCAGGGCAAGGCGGCGATGCCGATGCCTGACCCGACCGGGACGATGGCGAACCTCACCGAGAAGGCCGCAGCCGCTGTCGTCACCTCCCGCGGTCTCACCCATGAGAACGGAGAATCCGCCCTCGCAAGCCCTCGGCTGGGCCCAGGGCGCGGCGATCACCCACGAGGACGCTTTCCGGGCCTTCGCCCGGGCCCTGATCGACGAACTGGGCGTGCCGGACCTCCTCGCCGCCAAGATCGAGCTGCTCGCCGAGTACAAGCTCGACTACCCCCAGGACTGCCCGCCGGACGACGTCGCCCGCATGCAGGCCGAGCTGGCGCGGCTGCGATCGCTGCAGCAGATGCTTGCAGGACCCGCCGACTGCCCGTTTCCGGACACAGCAAGAGGCCCGGACTGCGCTGAAGGTCGGCGCAGTCCGGGCCCCAGGCCTGCTCTCACGCCGTGGGCGGGATGAGCAGCGAGGCCCCGGCGTAGATGAGATTCGGATCCTGGATCCGGTTCTTCTCGACCAGGGCCCCGATCGGCACTCCGGTCTCCGCCGAGATCTCCGTGAGGGTGTCACCCCACTGGATCACGTACGCCCGCGGCTGTGGCTTCGGCTCGGGGACCTGCGCCGGCTTGTCCTCGTCGCCCTTGCCCGACGCCGAGGTGCCCGAACCCTGGCCGTCCGCAGAGCTGCCGTTACCGGCCTTGGCCTCGAAGGCGTCCGGGACCCCGTTGCGGTCCCGGTCCGGCAAGGTCACCGTCACGGTGCCCTCCTCGTGCTGGGAAGCTGCCGCCGCATCGCTCGCCGGGCTCCGGTCAGCAGTGAGGAGCTGCGTCGCGCCCCAGCCGGCGAACAGCAGCGCGCCACCGGCCATGATCCCGGCCGCCAGCACCGGTCCACCGCCATAGCCCAGGGGCCCAAGCCGGTCCCGCCGCTGCGCCGTCACCCGGGCCGAGGGGGCCGCATCAGCGGCCTTCTCCTCGGGCCTGTGCATCGTATCCGTCATCCCTGTCCCTCTCTATCCAGCTCACCATTTGCGACTATTCGAGTCCTTATGCACATTCTACTCGTAGTCCAGTGCATCTTGATAGAATAGGAAAGGGATAGACGAGTCATAGACCAGTCCGACGGGCCGCCAAGAACCACCGAATCACTCAACAGAAGGAACCCACCACCATGGCCAACTACTCCATCTCCGCCAACCAGCTCACCGAGGGCACCAGCGTCTTCATCCGCGGCAAGCTCGCCTTCGCCCGGCTGACCAGCCTCATCGAGGGTGCCGCCCTCGCCGCCAGCGACCAGCGCAAGGTCCAGAACGGCATGAGCCCCGTGGGCAAGCCGCACACCACGGCGACGATCACCGAGGCCGAGGTGCAGTTCGCCGACCCGGCGAACCCCACGGTCGAGGAGCAGTTCGTCTCCGAGCGCCGCTACACCTCGAAGAAGAACCCAGCCTCGGGCGCGAACTACTCGATCGACTCCAAGGGCACGAACCTGCCGATCATCGCGATCCCGTCCGAGAAGGGTGATGGCACCTATGACCAGGACACCTCCGGCCAGGAGCTGGCACAGGGACTGGACGTGACGCTCGTGCTCCGCGTCTACAAGCCGAAGAACTTCGCCAACCGCGGCCTGTCGCTCGACCAGGTGATTGTGCACGAGACCCCGCGCTACTACAACGCCGGCGGCGTCGCCAGCGGGGAGCTCGCGGCCCGCGGCATCGTCTTCAACGCCCCGCCCCGCGCGGTCCAGGCCCAGCCGGGCTCGGGCTCCGCCGTCGGCAACGGCGAGGAGCCGGTCGCCACCGAGGTCGAGGACGGCTTGTCCTTCCCGGCCCCGCAGCCCGCCGTCGCGGCTTCAGTCGCGGGTCCGGTCCCCGCCCAGGCCCACGCGCAGGTCCTGACCGAACCGGTCGCGGTGACTCCGCAGGCGGCCCCTGCCGTGGCTCCGGTTGCCGCCCCGGTCCCCGCGGTGCAGCCGCAGCAGGAGACGCCCGAGCAGAAGCTCGCCCGCCTCGAGCGTGAGAACGCCGAGTTGAAGAACGCGGGTTCGGCCGTGGGTGCTCCCGCCGGCCAGGGCACGTGGGGCGGCTCCGGCGATGCCCAGCAGGCCGGAATCACCTACCAGGGCTGATCCAAGGCCGATCCGACCGACCGAACCCCCAGACGAGACCCCCGTGCAGGCATCCATGCCGTACGGGGGTCTCGTCTTTCAGGGCCAGAGTGCAACCCGGCCCTGTTTTCATCCGCTCCCGACAAGAAGGCATTGATGTGACCGCCGTCGATCCCCGCGCGATCTTCCCCAGCTTCTATGACAACCCCGCGATTCGCGCCCTGGCGACCGCCTGCCGCTGGACCATCTCCGGCCGGCTCGGCGAGCTCGACGACGAGGACTCCGGCCGCAAGGCACCGATCGATGTGCGGCACCTGCTCGACGGCTGCAATCCGGGCTGCCGCCACGCAGGCCCCCTGCGCGGAGCTTTCGCCCTGGACGCGACCTGCCTGCTCACCCTCGACCAGCTGGCCGACACACTGCCGAACGCGGCGAACGCTGCCTTCTACCTGCAGGCCCCCTCCGACGGTCTGATCGTGATCGACGTCGAGCCCGGTTGCCCGCCGGACGTGGCCGCAGACATCCTGCGCCTGCCCGGAATCCTGTACTCGGAGCTGTCGATGTCGGGCCGGGGCTTCCACCTGGTCGCCCCGCTGCCTGCCAACCTCCACGACTTCCCGATCGCCGCTGACAAGCGCGTCCTGCGCGAGGAGCACGGCTGGTACGAGATCCTCCTGGACCATTGGTGCACGTTCACCCGCAACCCGGTGCCGCAGCGGATCGTCGAACACGTTGCGGCGCGACCAGCCTCCGACCGGTTCTCTTCGGTGGCGGACCTGTATGCAGACCTCGCCGCCAAGGCCAAGCCAAGCATCAGCATCCCCTCGACCGCCGTCGGCACCGACGGCGAAATGCCCGACATCCCGTACGCCGAGGCCATCGTCGAGCAGACACTCGCCGGCTCCCGCGACCGGCTGAAGACGCCCGAGGACTTCGACAACGACCGCTCCCGCTGGGAGTTCTCCGTCCTGGGTGTCCTCTACACCGGCATGCAGCTGCCGTTGCGCACCTACCGGTCCTTCGGCGCGCAGTTCTCCTCCGGTGACGAGGCCTGGCTGCTGTACAAGACCTCGCTGGCGGTGATCGAGCCTCGGCCCAAGCACGCCCAGATGCGCAACGGCAGGCCGTTCCTGCTGGACCGTGCCGCTGCTTTGGTGGCGGCACGGGAAGCCTCCGCCGAGGCGGGGTGAACCTTCGGGGGTTGCCCATCGGTTTGGCGGTGGAACAAGGACTGGATCGGGCGGAGCCCGATCGGGGATGGGGAGGCGGTGGGCTTCTGAGCCCGACCGCCCCCGTCACCGGGCCTTGTGGCCCTGCTTCCGACATGTCCCGTACGGCGCTCAGCCCTGCCGTGGGTCCGTCTCCCGTCTCACCTGCTCACAGCTCACCCACGACCAGAAAGACATTCCCATGAAGTTCAACGACACCCTGACTACTCTGATCCAGCAGTCCCTCGAGGTCGGGGCCACGCCCGCGCTCATGGGCGAGCCCGGCATCGGCAAGTCCTCCTTCGTCGAGGCCCTCGCCTACTCGATGGGCACCAAAGCCTTCGTCCTGCCCTGCAACCAGCTCGCCGACAAGGCCGACCTCACCGGCGCGCGCCTGGTGCCCTACGAGAAGACCGACGGGACACAGTCCTACAAGCAGGTCTTTTACCCGCACCAGGTCATTCAGGAGTGCATCGACTACGCGCTGGAGAACCCGCGCGAGTGGCCGATCCTCTTCCTCGACGAGATCAACCGCACGACCTCCGACGTGACCTCCGGCGCGCTCACCCTGGTGACCCTGCGGCGCATGGGCCACATCGAACTGCCGGAGAACGTGCGCCTCATCGTGGCGGGCAACGACAAGGGCAACGTCACGACTCTCGACGAGGCCTCGCTGTCGCGCTTCGCGATCTTCCACGTCGAGCCCGATGCGACAACCCTCATGTCCGTCCTCGGAGACGCGCTCAACCCCTGGGTGAAGAAAGTCCTCACCCAGCACCCCGGACTCATCTTCCAGAAGTCGACGCCGAACTCCATCGTGGCCGACGGCCGCGATGACGACGATGACGACGGCAACGTCACCATGGCCGAGCTGTTCGACGGCGGCGAGGAGATGAACCAGCTCACCACGCCGCGCACCATCGACCACCTCTCCCGGTGGCTGAACCGCGTCGACCGCCAGGAGCTGGCAAGCCACCTGGCGACCCCGGTCCAGATCGGCGGCCGCGACACCTCGCTGCTCAACGAGGCGATCGAGGCCTTCACCGGCGACACCATGTTCACCACCCAGCTCGTGGCGGTTATCGCCGAAGACCTCGCATCGAACTCGGGCGGCCCCGCACACAACCGCGTCAATGTGCCCAAGCCGAACTGCTACACGACCCTCAAGTCCGCGGGCACGGTCACCGACCTTGCCGCGCAGATCTCGGGCCTGACCCAGAACGAGGTCTCCGGCTCGCTGCTCTACGCGATGAAGGAGAAGGAGGACAACTCGCGCCTCATCGAGCAGCTGGCGCAGGCCGCCATCCAGATTGAGCCGGAGCACACGCGCACCCTGTTCGAGCTGGTGACGACCGGGCAGTTCGACCGGCAGAACCTGGAGGCCTTCCTCGAGGTCGACTCGCCGATCGTGGCCGCGGTCAAGCCGTCCCTGTCGGCCTTCCTCTGAGCCGACCCGGCACCGGGCGGCGGGGGACGCCACCGGCTCCGTTCCGGAGCGTCCCCCGCCATCCCACGACACCCGTCGCCTCAGACCGCATTAGGAGACCACGATGACGATCACCGTCACGAACCAGAAGCCGGCGGTGCTCGAAGCCCTGCACACGATCTCGTGCACGGGCGACTACGACCCCATGCCGGCCATCCAGAAGGTCCTGGTCGACCCGCTGCTGGAGCCGCTGAACCCCAGCGCTCCCGCGAGCATCGTCGACGGCTCGGGCCACGACATCACCGGCGACGTCCTGGACATCGTCATGCGCTGCCTCGGCGAGACGATGGACCCGGCCGCCGAGAAGAACGCCAAGGCGCTGCTCGGGCAGACCATGGTCAGCTATGACCAGGGCACGCCCCTGCCGGTGGGCGAACTGTTCGCTGTCCAGGCCGGGCAGCAGAACAAGTGGCCCGCGCCGTC
The DNA here is from genome assembly GCF_040546765.1 of Arthrobacter sp. OAP107. NCBI lineage: Bacteria > Bacillati > Actinomycetota > Actinomycetes > Micrococcales > Micrococcaceae > Arthrobacter > Arthrobacter sp. OAP107. The sequence continues at coordinate 1,835,285 of NZ_JBEPOK010000001.1, forward strand.
AGCCCGGGTCCTTTACTCAGCCCAGAACGATGTCATCCCCGCGGCCAAGGGCCTGCTCGCAGGCTCCGCCGACGAGAGCGCCTTCTTCGCCTCCGTCGCCTACACCTACCACCCGAATACCCTCGGGTTCTGGTTCCAGTCCTCTGCCGCGTTCGACGGCTTCAAGATCTGGCTGAACCAGCAGGTGCAGACGATGGCCGGCGCGAACGCGATGCCGGCGGACACCCTCCGGCTGCTGAACGACTTTGCGAACCTCTCGCTCAAGGGGCTGACCGAATCGCTGCTGCTGCGCAAGGACGACTCCGACGGCAACGACGAGTTCTCTTTCGCCCGGCTGGTCATCCGCATGCTGATGACTTACGTCGACCAGCAGCGCAAGGCCGCCTCAACAGGCGCGGCCGCCCTCGACACCGGCATCATGCCGTTTACCGTCGGGGAGCTGTTCTGCCCGCGGTCGCTGGTCCTGGTCAACGTCGAGGCCCACGCCCGCGCCACCGCCGCGAAGGTAACGGGGGAGTGGAACCTCATCAACCAGTCCCTCGCCTCACCCGTGAAAGTCGTCTCCAACGCCGCGCTGTCCAAGCTGACCTCGCTCCCGCGAGCAGCTGCCAGGGCCGCTGCCATGGGCGCACGGCAGCAGCCGGGACAGCCGGGCTCGCGCTCGGCCCAGGTGAAGTTCCGCAAGGCCCCGCCCACGAAGCTGGACCTGTTCAAGGACATCACCCGGGTGCTCAAGCGCATGGGCAAGGTCAACAAGTCCCAGAACGTCTACCGGACGACGAAGACGACCTTCCTCAAGGCCAACCGCCGCAACCCGGACGACTTCAACAAGCCGGGCCGGATCACCTCGGTGCAGTACATGCCCGACCTGCACGTCTTCATCGACACCTCCGGGTCGATCTCCGAGGAGAACTACCAGGAGGCGGTGCTGATGCTCATCCGGATCGCCAAGAAGCTCAACGTCAACCTGTACTTCAACTCCTTCAGCCACATGCTCTCCCAGGAGACGCTGCTGAAGGTCGAGAACAAGTCGACGCGGCAGATCTGGCAGGAGTTCCGGAAGGTGCCCAAGGTCACCGGCGGCACCGAGTTCAAGCAGGTGTGGGACTACATCAACGCCTCCCCGGTGCGCAAGCGCCGGCTGTCGCTGATGATCACCGACTTCGAGTGGTCTCCGCCCTCGAGACGCGAGGAGCACCCGCCGAACCTCTACTACGCCCCGTGCTCGGCCATGGACTGGAAATACATGGTCCGTTCCGCCGAGGCGTACGCGAACGGCATGCAGCACATCGACCCGAGCATCCGGCAGAAGCTGCTGGGCATGGTCCTCTGATCCTGCTCCCGGCCACAGGGGAGACGCCGACCGGCCGAACCGGCCGGCGTCTCCTCCTCCCTCAGACCTACCCGTAACCCTGCCGGGCATCCCGGCGCGCCCACCCAGCGCGCCGCCCGGCGAACCCCACCGAAGGAGGGACCCGCGATGGGCCTCAACAACTTCACGTCGGGCTCCGACGACGACACGAACAGCGGCGGCACGCCTCCGAGCTTCCCGCCCATGGGCGGCATCCCCAGCCAGAGCGGCCAGTCCGACGACGCCGTCAAGGAGCTCCTCGTCGACTACAACGAGAAGTTCAAGAACGCCGACCCGACGATGTTCCGCGACGCGCTCATCGAGCAGGTCCTCTCCGTCCTGATCAGCCGGAACAAGCCGAACGTGCTCCTGAAGGGCTCCGCCGGCGTTGGTAAGACCCGGATCGTCGAGGACATCGCCCGCCGGATCGCCCTGGGCGACACCCTCATCCCGGACCAGCTCAAGGGCTTCACCGTCTACGAGCTGCCCATCACCAACCTCGTCGCCGGCTCCGGCATCGTCGGGCAGCTGGAGGAGAAGGTCCAGACCGTCATCGACTTCGCCTCAGACCCCAAGAACAAGGTCATCCTGTTCATGGACGAGATCCACCAGATCACCGGTGGATCCACCTCCCACACCGACTCAGTGCTGCGAAAGGTCTCGCAGGTGCTCAAGCCTGCCCTGGCCCGCGGCGACATGCGCGTCATCGGTGCCACCACCTCCACCGAGTCCCGGGCCTTCGACGACGACCCTGCCTTCGCGCGGCGCTTCACCCCGCTCATCGTCGACGAACTGACCGTCGAGCAAACCCTCACGGTGCTCGGCAGCGTCCGGCCGGGCCTGGTGGCGCACTACCGCCACCAGATCGCGGTCTCCGACGATGTCCTGGCGGAGACGGTCCGGATCGCGGAGGAGAATTCCCGTGCCGGGCAGCACCGCCCCGACAGCGCCATCACGCTGCTGGACCGGGCGATGGCCGACCGTGTGCTGGAGCAGAAGAAGCTCATCGTCCAGGCCGAGGCAGCCGGAGACACGGCACTCGTGAACACCTTGCGGTCGATCCCGCAGGTGCCGCTGACTACCAAGCGCGTCCTGGACGTGGCCAAGCGTCTGATGACCGGAAACGCCCAGCGCCCGGAGTTCGACGTCGCAACCCTCCGGGCGACCCTGCTGGGCCGCCTGCGCGGACAGGACGACGTGCTCGAGAAGCTCGTGGACCGCCTGGCCCGCGAGGAGCTGGACCTGTTCCCGACGTCGACCCCGACAACCTGGATGCTCGCCGGAGCCTCGGGCGTGGGCAAGACCGAGACCGCGAAGATCATTGCGGAGCAGATGACCGGCACCGAGCCGATCATCCTGAACATGACGGAGTTCCACACTCCCTCGGACACCGCGAAGATCGTCGGGGCACCTCCCGGCTACGTGGGCTCGGACTCCAACCGCGAGCTGCCATTCGACACGCTCGAGTCCAACCCCCACCGGGTGATCCTGCTCGACGAGTTCGAGAAGGCGGACAAAGCCGTGCAGCGGCTGTTCCTCTCGGCCTTCGACGAGGGCTACATCCGCAACGCCCACGGCAAGGTGCTGGACTTCTCCAAGGCGCTGGTGATCTGCACGACCAACGCCGCGCGGGAAGCCCTGAACCGCAAGCCGGTCGGCTTCGGCTCGGCCCCGCCGGCGGTCTCCCACCGGTCCCTGACCAAGGAGCTGGCTCAGTTCTTCGACGCAGAGCTGCTCGGGCGGTTCTCACTCGTCGTGGGTTTCAACCCGGTCGACGAGCAGGCCTACCGGGAGATCCTCGCGGCGGAGTACAGCCGCCAGCGCGAACGGATCCTGGACGCCAGGCCCCGCCTGGGCCAGACACTGCCCGCGTCGATCCCCGACGACGAGCTGCGTGCCGTCGCCGAGGAAACCTACGTCGACTCCCAGGGTGCGCGTCCGGCCGGCAAGGCCGTGCGCGTGTGGATCGAGGACCGGCTGCTCGCTGCCCAGGCTGCGTCGGCTGCGTCGACTGCGTTCATCCCACCCGCTGCCGCCGTCTCCGACGAGCCGGAGGCGCTGGCCGTCGATTGATCCCGGCACCACACTGCGTTCGAGCGCCCCTGTCCCGGATACCCGGGGTGGGGGCGCTCGTGCGTGCGCGTACCGCGTTCGAACACAGGAAGAAGGACGTCACTGCCATGACCACCACGACCACCACCGCCGTCGGCACAGTCCGTGCGGCACAGCCCGAAGACAGGAGCGAGCAGATCTGCGACGACGCACTGCTGCTGGTCTCCGCCCACTCGGCGGACGCGGCCGACTGCCGTGATCTCGCACTCATGCTCGGCCTTGTCGAGGTGGACCCCTCCGGGTCCGTCACCAAGGCCAATCCCTGGAACGCCGACTGAAGGTGCTTCCCGCCGGGCCTACCCAAGAGGTGAGCCTGCGATTGACCGCCGCGCGCATGGGTAGCGCGCGGTGTCCGGGTCCGCGGGGCTGACGCCGCCGCGCCCGGATTCAGGGGCCTCACGGCCCCTGACGGGTGGGTTGAGAGGAGCGCGGGAGGGCTCGTCGCCAGAGGCGAGCCCTCCCGCTCTCATGCCCGCGCCCGTGACCCAAGCGCTCGTCTACGAGCATTCGACTGACCATTCGTCTCCTGTGAGAATGGTCTATGCGGCTTCCATTCGACAAACCCTCTCGACCCGCCTACTGATTCGTTCGAAGAAAGACGACACCATGCCTATTCTGCTTGACGACATCGACCTTTCCGCAGCCGCCGTCGCTGCCCAGAAGAACGTCGACCCGAAGTTCTTCTCCTCGCGCCTGACCGGGTCCGGCAAGAAGACCGGCCTGCTCAATGAGAGTCTGCGGCCGATCAACACCGCGACCAACACCGCCTACGCGGTTGACCGCGACATCGAGGTCAAGCAGAGCTCGACCCACCACGACATCACCACCGCGCTGGTGCCGCTGGCCCCGATCACGCGCCGCTCCCTGCTCTCGGGCGGGTCGTTCACGCTGCCGGTACCGCATGTCGATGACCGCTTCGAGGTCGACATCGCCACGCCGACCAACTCCTGGGACGTGCACTTCGACATGACCCCCCAGGCCCTGACCGTGTACGAGGATAAGTCCGGCGACAAGATCCGCCGTGACCTGGTGATCCAGTACCGCCTGGAGCTCTACTTCCTCAAGCAGGGCTTGGCCGAGCCCGAGCGCGCCGTATCGGTGTCCCGCTCCATCGGCTACGGCAACCACGACGCGGCGGTGTTCCTGCAGTGGGACACCAGCCCCGCAGAGAATGCCCGCGACGTCATCGAGGATGTGCTCTCGGCCGCAGGGTTGAGTGCCACCAACCTCGACAAGCTCGCCGACTGGATGGACGAGTACCCGATCTACGAGCGCATCACGCGCCTGGCCCAGATCTGGGACTCCGAGGCCATCTCGGACACCGTCTGCCAGTACGTGCAGGACATGCCGGCCAGCCCCACCGAGGAGCAGCTGAACATGCTCGCGGTGCAGCTGCGCTACCTGGAGAACTACAACGTCCCGCTGGAGGCCTACCGCCGGATCCACCAGCAGCTGGACACCACGTTCTCCGCGCCGATCGCGGCGAAGCTGTCCAAGCAGAACCTCAGCCTGCTGATGAACCACACCCTCGACCACCTGGAGCGCATGAAGGGCCAGCTCCTCACGCCGCCCCAGCCGGCCACGGCCCCGGTCTTCCCGCCGCACCTGTCCAAGCAGCAGCTCGACGCGCTCAGCACGCACGAGCCGCTCGTGATGACGCAGGCCGGCGCGGGCACAGGCAAGTCGACCGTGATCCTTGAGCGCATCAAGTACCTCGAGACCTGCGGGGTGCCCGCCAGCGACATCACCGTCCTGTCGTTCACCAACGCCGCCGCCGACAACATCACGGAGAAGAACCCGAACGTCGGCTCGATGACGATCGCCAAGATGATCATCGACATCTATTCGATGAACCACCCGACCCACAAGGTCTCGGCCATCGACACGATCATCAACTCGATCGACATCTTCTACCCGAACAGCCAGTTCGCGGCGACGTTCCGACACCGCCTGCTGGAGGTCGACCAGAACAAGACCGGCGCGTTCACGGCCCTGAACACCTTCGTCGAGAACCACTTCGACGAGGTGATCGCGCTGCTCGACCGCATCGAGCAGACCTCGCTGGAGCTGCAGATCATCATCTGCTACCAGAAGATCGATGACATGTCCGAGCCTGCCCACGTGCAGAGCAAGTACCTGATCATCGACGAGGTCCAGGACAACTCGGTCTTCGAGTTCATCTACGTGCTGAAGTACATCACCAAGCACGCCCAGTCGCTGTTCATCGTCGGGGACGCCAGCCAGACGCTGTACGAGTTCCGATCGGCCAACCCGAGGGCGCTCAACACGCTGGAGGGCTCGGGGGTCTTCGCAACCTTCCGGCTCACGACGAATTACCGGAGCAACCAGGAGATTCTCGACTTCGCGAACGTCGTGCTTGGCGGTCTGGAGACCAACCAGTTCGCCAACATCCAGCTGCAGGCCAACTCGCTGGCGGTGCCCACGGCCGACTCCTTCCAGGAGAAGGTCACCCTCAACTACCACGAGGTGGCCCGCCTGACCGGCTTCATCGCCAACGACCTGCAGCCGCTCGTGCGCAACACGGTGATCCCGGAGTACGTTCAGGCCTGCCTGGACCGCGGCGAGCAGGTGGCCTTCCTGGCCTACGCCCGCCGTGAGGTGGCGCTGATCCAGGAAGTGCTCGAGAAGGCCTACCCGAACAAGCACGTGGCCTCGCTCGTCAGCGACCGCGTCTACGCCACGGACATCTTCTCGAAGTACATCAAGTTCTTCTGGAACGACGTCCTGCAGGTGCAGCCGGCCAACGCCTCGTTCGTGGTCTCGCAGGGGATCAAGGACAACATGGGCAAGCTGACGAAGAATGCCGGAAACGTCAACGTCGAGAAGGCAATCCTGCGCACCATCTCCGAGTGGTGGGTCGAGAACAGCGCCGCGATCAACGGCTGGGTGGCCCTGTGCAACCAGGGCAGCCTGCCTGCGAACGTGTTCTTCGACCGGCTCCGCGACAACCTCCTGTCCTTCGAGATCACGCGCAACCAGCAGAAGCTGAACGTGAACAAGCAGAAGAACCAGGAGCGCAAGCGGAAGAACCTCGAGTCCAAGGCCGATCTCGTCGTCTCGACGATCCACGGTGCCAAGGGCCTCGAGTTCGACAACGTCGTCGTCCTCTACAAGGAGGACGCGAAGATGACCCAGGACACCAAGCGGATGTTCTACGTCGCGTTCACGCGCGCCATGAAGAGCCAGTACGTGCTCTCCTACGGCACGGCGAAGAACCCGCCGATCCAGAGCAGCTACGAACAGATCGTCAACGCCCTCACCGAGCGTGACGAGAAGAACGCGCAGCGCGCTGCGGGCATCGACCCGACCCTTCTGGTCGACGACGAGGACGCCGGTACCGCCGGCGACCAGCAGCAGATCGCAGAAGCCGTCTGACCGACGGCACCGGCGCGGGCGCTCCACCTCCACGAGAGGTCGGAGCGCCCGCGCCTCCTGCTTCCCATCCCATAAACACAGCCAATGCAGCTTCGAAGGAGCACGCCATGACCGCCACTGGAATCCAGGCCGGCTCAGAGGAGCTCGTGCCGGGCCCCGACAGTGCCTACGACCTGGTCATCTGCCACGACGACCGGATCGTCTTCCACGACCACTACCCCTCGCCAGCATTCCGGCTGCGCATGTGCGCGCAGCTGCTGACCGCCTCGGACGTCGTCCTGGGCGCAATCGACGCCTCCGCCGCGAACGAAGTGCACGAGCTGTACCAGTCCAGCTCCGGGCAGTGGGAGAGCGCCCCGGACAGCGTGGTCAACGCCATCGCCAAGCTCTGCCGCCGATGGGGCGTCCAGGTCTACGTGAGCACAACCCGCAAGAAGACCGAGGTTCCCGCCGCGCTCTATTCGGTGATCACCGAGTACGGCCCCGGACAGACTATCGCCGAGCACTTCACCTCCAGAGAGGCCCGCCGGGCCAGCCTCATCGAGCGTGCCGACATGTTCTTCAGCTCCCGCGGCAGCATCCCCGAGCGGGTGCTGGCCGACGAGCAGCGCCTCGCCGCGCTCGTGGGTGCGTTCCTCATGCCCGCCACCGTGCTCCTCACCGAGGCCGTGCTCGACGAGGCCGACGGCCACTACAAGCCCTCCGGCCGGCCACTGCCGATCCTCTGAGCACCGCCCGAGCGGACGGCCCCGACCACAACCCTGACCAGCAGACCCGGAAGGGACCCGCCATGTCCGCACCTGACACCGTCAAGCCCGAGAACCCGTACGCCCGTACGTACGCCGACTTTCTCGCCCAGACCCGGGAGCACGTCCTCGTCGTTCTGCACGACGAGGATCTCTACCGCCACTTCAGGATCCAGGCCCCAGGGACCCGCATGTGGTCCTGGGACGTCACCACCTGGCCCGGCCACCTGGCCACCAGCGGCGACATCGCCGACGGCTACATGTTCACCCGAGAACCCGACATGATCGGGTTCTTCGCGTCGGCCGGCAAGAGCGAGGGCTACTACTCCGACGGTGCGCCAAGCATCGACTTCCGCTACTGGGCCGAGAAGCTCTGCGGCGGCCGCTCCCGCGAAGTAAAGCAGTACGACTCGGATCTCTTCATCCAGCTGGTGCGGGAGCACCTCGAAGAAAGCGAGGGACTCGGCACCGAGGCCCAGGAGGTCCACCATCAGCAGTTGGCGCTGCTGGCGCGCCTGCACGAACTGCGCGGCCTTGACGGGGACGCACAGTTGGCGCTCTTCGAGGCCCACTGGAACGCCCAGGAGCACCTCGCGGCCACCGGCACCGTGCTGAACCACGAGCGCCGGAACGCGGCCGCTGCCGCGCGCGCTGCCCTCTGGAGCACCGACGGCATCCCCGACGAGAAGTTCGACCGGCTCACAGAGGAACACAACTGGATGGAGCTCGCCGACATCGAGGTCCCACGACATTCCCCTGCCGAGCGGCGCATGGAAATCATCGAAGACGCCCGCTGGCACGCCGACAGCGAGTCGGAGGCCCACAAATGGCTGGCTGAGCACGAGGACACCGTCGGCTCCGACACCTGGGAGTGGGACCTGCGCGACTGGGACATCCACTTCCTGTTCACCTGCTACTGCGTCGACCTGGCTGTGCGCCTCTACCGCGAGCACGCCGCCGCGAAGACACAGCAATCCGCCGCCTGAGCCGACCCCACCCACATCCCGACCCAAGGAGAACCCATGAGCGCCGATATGCTCACCGCGGCCATCGCCGTCCCGGCCGACCGCACCAAGCCGATCGACTTCGAACGCGGCCGCCTGATGGTCGAGGAGACCGCGGACCCTGAATCGTTCCGGTTCGACGACCCCGAGTCCCAGCTCGAGGAGCTGGTCGAGGACTTCGACCCCGACATGCACCTGGACGCCGAGGGCGAGCCGAGCCCGGAGGTCATCAAACGCGTCGGCCGCAGGGTCATCGACGAGCTCGAAGAGGCGCTGAACTCCAGCGAGACGGACACCATCGAGGTCGCCGGCTACCGGCTCTACCTCTCCGGCGGACTCTCCTCGGGCGATTCCCCCACCGACGCCGCCGACGCGATCTGGCACGCCCACCACCTGCCGGTGACCGTCCTGCTTGCCATGGGATTCATCCCCGACTGCCGCAGGCCGCTGTCCCGGACCAACGGCAACCCCGGACCTGTGACCGACACCGACATCGTCGACGCCATTGCCCTCGGCCTCGGCACCAAGCCGGAGTGGTCCGGTGCCGACGAACTGGAGTGGATCGCCAACGCGATCGGCTCCGTCCGGCCGCACCCGGAGACCGGGACCCTGCCGAGTACCACACGGAGTTCACGGAGCGGCACGGCTTCGATCCGGTCGACGACAACTTTCTCATCGGCTATGTCAGCCAGTACGACAACCAGGAAGGCGGGGACTGACCTTGGCCAGCGGTGTTTTCATCCTCTGCGCGTGCTGCGCCCTCAAGCTCGTGAACGACGACGAGTCGGCTTGCCGCGACTACCACGGCCACGACCACGCTCCGCTGCAGGTGCCGGCTGGCACCGCGATCACCCAGGGTCCCCACGAATGGGCGGGCTCTCTCGAACTGACCTGCCATGGCCATGAGAACGGGACCATCCAGCCCCTCGGGGAGTACTGGGTGGCCCAGCCCGGTCCCGCACCGGCCGAAGAAGGAGTGCGATGAGCAGCCGGACACCAGTGCCCGATGCGCTCTTCGACGCCGATCTCTGTCAGCCTCTCGGCCGCGAGGACTGGTTTGACCGCTTCGACTGGGTGATCATCGACAGGCGCGTTGTGCACGCGCCCGTCACCTGGACATGGACGTGTCCCACATGCGGAGAGTCCGGCGTCATACCCGATGGTCCCGACCTGCTGGCAGTCCCGCACGGGTCACAGCATGCTGCAGGACTTTTCGGGACGATCGTCCCGCTCGACGTCGAGGCCGAGCGTCCGTTTACTGAATAGCCTCACCGCCCGGAAGGAGGGACCCACCATGACAGAAATCAGCACTGCCACGGCCGCGGTCCTCTCGCCGGCCGTGATCGTCGACATCGACGGGACGGTCGCAACGCACACCCTTCCCGACGGACGCTTCATCAGGGGACACCACGAGTACCGGCTCGTCCCCTGGGACCTGCCCAACCCGCCAGTGATCGAAACCGTGCGCGCCCTGCACGCTGCCGGACTTGAGATCGTGTTCTGCTCCGGCAGGCCGGTCATGGACGACAACGGCTGGGACGTCGGCCGCGCGACCTACGCCTGGCTCATCGAACATGTGGGGGAGTGGACTGCCAGCTGCCCTCTGTTCATGCGCGGACAGGGCGACCGCCGGCCGGACGACATCGTCAAGCCCGAGATCTACGAGGCCTTCATCCGCGGGCGGTGGGACGTCCGGCTCGCGCTGGATGACCGGCCCAGGGTGATCCGCGCCTGGCAGGCCCTCGGCGTGCCGGTGTTCGACGTCCAGCCCGGCTCGGGCGAGTTCTGACGCATGGCCCGCGCCCTCGACCCGCAGTGGGCCGCAGGGCGCGGGCCTGCTTCTCTTCAACTGCCCCGCTACGCCATTCCCCAGCGACTCAGTGTCCATCAGGAATGGTGGGATATGAGGCACTGGCATCCCATTCGACCACGAATAGACTGGAACCATGACTGACGACAAGACCCCCCAGGCCCCGCGCGAGGGCTCCCTGCCGAAGTTCTCCGTGAACGTCGCCCCGACCCAGAAGATTACCGCCGCCGACCTGGGCACCCTGCTCGAGCGCTTCCGCGCCGGGGATGCCGAACCCCTGATCTTCGGTGACGGGAACGTCCCCGAGGCCGCCGTAATCCCGTTCGCCGACTTCGTCGACCTGCTCCGGCGGGTCCACGCCGACGAGGCTGCCTTCCAGGCCGAGCTCTCCCGCCGCATCCGTGCCTCCGACGCCTCCGAGGAGCCCGGCCTGACCCTCGATGAGCTCGGCGATGAGCTGGGCGAGCCGGCCCGGTCAATGATCCGCAAGGTGCTCGACGATGACTGAGGGGCTGCGGATCAAGGTCCATCTCAGCCCCGGGGCCCGCCAGGACATCGAACGGTTCAACCAGCGCGCCCTGAAGAATCCGCACAGCCGGGATGAGGCGCTCCTTGAGGCCACCATCGTCATGCTCCACCGGCTCAACGGCCGCCGCCACCCGACTAAGCCGCTGGACTACGACTCCCGCTTTGCCGACCTCTCCGACTGCGACACAACCTACGTCGGTGCGGATCCCCATGAGAAGCCGCCGCTGCGCATCGTCTCACGCGACATCAGGCCCGAGCCGCCCGGCGGCATCACCCGGCGCGAGATCGTCGCCATCGGCGCACGCCGCGACAGTGAGGTCTACCGGACAGCCGGCCAGCGCCTCGGGCGGCCCGTCGGGGTCACCCTCGACCAGCTCGCCGCCCAGCGCCGCGCATCCGCGGCGAAGAACCCTGCCCCGCAGGCGGGCAGGGGGCTCGACATACCCGCACCCGTCGGTGCAGACCTCGAGTTCGACTGACCATTGCGCCTCGTTTCTGTTCGTCATTCAGCCTTTCTCATAGAATGGGCATGAATGATGATTCGATGGAAACGGGATTAAGTGATGCACGACTGCGACACGGACCACCAGGCCTGGGCTCCGGCCGTCGAGGAACCACGCCGGGGGATGAGCCCGCGGGCGCAGCTGACAATCCGCCGGAGCCTTGCCCTGGCGATCGCCCTGGGAATGGCCTACGGCATCTTCCATGTGGTCTTCCGCACCGATGTTCTTGCGCCGGTGATCGCTTACGCCGAACCCGTCAAAGACGGGATCACATGGGTGATCGAGGACCCGAAGCGGGCCTGGCTGGCCTTCGCCGTGCTCGTCACCCCGCACATTGGGCTCTACTACCTGCTGTTCGAGGACCGGAAATGAGGGGACTGGCCATGCTCAAGAACACCAGAACGATCGTGGGGCTGTGCGCACTAAGTGGAGTCTCGGTCACCGCCGTCATCGGCTGGGCTACCGGCTTCTTCGCCTGGGCCGTAGGCTCCGTCCGTAGCCTGTGGGATGGCTTCATCGCCTTCCTCAACTCGCCGTTCAGCTGGGAGCACCTCACCGCCGGCGCGGGCGTGCTGCTCATCCCGATCATCATCATTATCGTGATCTTCGCCATCGCGGATAACTGAGTCGCGCGGCATCTTTCGCGGAACCCGCTCCGGCTGCCGATTCTTGCTTCAGCGGGCACAAATTGGGTGCTTAGGCCCGCGATAGCTCGGAATGCCGCTCGAGGCTGTACCGGATCAAATCCACAGCCGGGGTAAGGGCCCAGACAAGCAGCCTCATGGTCGGCCGGTTTTCCTTGGCGATGACATCATCCGGCAGAGAAGTTGACTGCGCCGGCTTCAGCACGGCATCCGCGGCCCTGCGCCTGCCGTGGGCAAAACCCGAGCACAGCTGCCATACGGACAAGGCGGACGTCCTGGGCACCAGGTCGCGGACCTGCGTGAGTATGTGCGTGCTGCTGGGGAGAATCAACTTTCCAGCGGCCCCGGAGGCATCGAGAATAGCCTGCAGTTGCGCCTTGTCGCTGTCGAAGTCCGGAAGCGTTCCCTGAAGATTCGGATGGCGACGTGCCAGTTCGCTGTACGCAGTCTCGCGGTCTTTGGCTACCTTCAGCGACAGAGACAGCGAACGAACTATCCTGGTCGCCTGTTCTTCTGGCGCTGAAATCCAGGCGGCCTGTGCGGCGCACTCAATGGCTGCCCTGACCAGCGAGAACGGGGCAAGAGTATGTGATGCTCCGGCACCAAGCATGATGCTGTCCAGCGCGTGCAAATGATCGATCGCGCTGACTACCGCATTGGCGATGTTGTGCGACGCCTGGTGGGGTTTGATGAGCCCATCGTCCTGCGCCAGACGGCTTCCGGCTTCCGGGATCCACGCCTCGTGGGAATCCCGGAAGCCCAGCCAGGTCCTCAGCTCCTGAAAATACGAGTCGGCAATCTCGAACTCTTCAGGTTCATCTTCTCGTCGCATGACTCCATTCTTCACATGGCTACATTCTTTATCGCCAGGCACGCTGGAAGCCTTCCGGGAGGGATACTTCCGTCGGCGACAACTCAGGCCTGACCCGTATGAGGCGGACTGAATGCCGGAATGCCTGACCCGACCAGGCTATGTCGGCCGAGACTTCAACCACCAACGGCTCCACCAAAGTCAAGCGAGTGGTGCCGCCCTCCTTGGTGAAGCGGTCCAGCACCCGTTCGCTGATTTCCTCCGGCCATGGATGCCTTCCCCGGGGAGGGATGAAGATATGTGGCCAGATCCCTTCCCGCACGAGCCGTCAAGGACGTGGACCGGCCGACAATCCGCAGCCGTCCGTGTACCGGAAAACCCACCACCGCTGCCCGCGGGTGCGCCATGGGACCTATGACCGCCGCAAGAACCACATCAAGGGCGCTTCTGCTCTTGACCTTCAGCCAAATTCGCCGGGGCTCGTACGTCTGCCCTTCACCCTTGATCACAATTCCTTCCACGCCCGTGGCGGTCATGTCACTGAACCACGTGGCCGCCAGGGCCCGGTCGCTGGTCGCCGGTGACAGATGCAGTGGCGGAACCCACCCGCGCGCCAGCTCCTCGAGCAGAGCCCGGCGGTCCCGGAATTGAAGCCCGCGGGTATCCTGCCCCGCCACTGCCAGGACGTCGAAGGCGATCAGCGAGGCAGGGCTTTTCATCACGAGCTCCGCAAGAGCCGCCTTTGAGCTCACCAGGCGCATCTGCAGCGCATCGAAATCCAGCCGCCCTTCGGACCACACGACAACTTCGCCATCGACAACACAGCCCGGAGGGATCTGCTCACGCACGGAAGCCAACACGTCCGGAAAGTACCTGCTCAGATCCTTGCCCTGTCTGCTGTAGAGCCACGCCCCATCCGAACCGACCAGACACACTGCCCGGAAACCGTCGAACTTCATCTCAAAGACTGAGCCGCCGGACAGTTCGTCACCGCGTGGTATCGACTCCACGGCCTTGGCCAAAGCAAGGGCAACAGGAGGATGCAGGGCGGCCGGCAAACCTTCGAACATCGTGGGCACAGCGTAAGCCCAGCGAAGCAGGGGTGGAAACAAGGCTTCCTCCCGGCTGGATACAGCACCAAGCACCGGGAAGCGTCACAGCAAAGCTGTGACCGGGTCCTTCTTCGATCAGGGAAACCAACCACATTCGAAACAGGAGTCGTCATGTCCACTGAAGCTGTTACAAACCCCGCTGGGTCTGCCGGGACTGCCGGTGGCCGGCGCTACAAGGAACCCACCTCACAGCAGATTGAAGATGCCGCGGCCCTGATGTTCCTGGCGGCGACAAGGAAAGCTCTGCGGGACCAGCAGCACATCTGGGATGTCGAACTGGAGTTGGAAGCACCTACACCGTGCACAACCAGCGCAGGTACTGCGTGCACGCCAGCACCCGTACAGGTGAAAGCCTCACGGGCCCACACGGTGTTCTCGTGCATCCGGCCAACGGAACTGCGGAAACGGCTGCCTGGAGCATTGCCGCCGAGGTTCGCAATGCAACGGCAAAACGTCGGCAAAAGGCGGCCATCAAGATTGCGTGACTACTGGCCTTTACCGGGGCGGGGCTTCCGAGGACCTTCCTGGCGTAGCTTGTGTTTTGTCACTGCCGATCTTCAGCCAGAACCAACCCACATACCAAAGAATCGCCACCAGTCCGATGACAAAGCTGACAAGCAGCAGAATCTTGGACACGACGTCCAGGCCCTTGGGCTCAAAGGCCATCATGACCAAAGGTACGAGGATTCCCAGCGAGAGGAGGCCCAGCATCCACATGGCCGCAGCCACTCCCTCTGGCTTGCCGACGCGGGCCAGCTCTTCCTTCAAGCGGTCCCGCTCGGCAACAGCAGCCCGCAGCTGCGTCTTCAGATCAGCCTCAGCGCGGATTTCCTCATCCTGTCGTCGCACGTCCGCTGCGATCGCCCAGTCCGGTCTCAACGCCGCTGCCAGATTTGAGTAGTCGAAGAGATCTGTGGATCCAAGAATCGATAGTGCGGGAGGTTTTGGCAGGAAGGCACGCCGGCGCTTGAATGCCTGTTCATAAAGATCCTGGTGGGCGTCCGGGATTTCCAGACCGCGCTCGACGAGATCTTCAAGGTCAAGATTCCTGGTATCGCCTTTTCTGAGCTTCAAATTGATGGCCTGCACTGCATTTTGCACCCGTTGCCGGAGTGCAACCGCGTACGGTTTGAGCTCTTCTTCTGCCGTTCCCCGTGCGACACGCTCTTGAATCAGGGCATCCAAGTCCAAGGACGGATTTTCAAGCAGTTTTTCCACTGCCACTTCGTAGAAGTAGCGTTCCGCCCTGTCCAATCGGGTCCGATGGGCCTCTTTCAGGTCCGCCTCAATGTGCCCAATGCGTCCAGCTGCTGCCTCCACCAGCCTCCTGATGCCCTCGCGTTCGCTGGAGATCGCAACAAGCCTGCTGACAAGGAAACCTCCAATGATGGCGACCAGAACGGCCGACGCCTGGCTGAGGGCGGACAACAAAGTGCTCGGGTCCCAGTCCTGTTCCGCCGACCTGACAATCACGCCAAATGGATCGCATTGCACCACTGACTGGAGCAATGGCACATGGGAGGTACAGGTAAGGAATTCAGACGAGATCACCGAGCGATCATAAGCGACCCCTGACGATGCGCCGTGCACAGGGACCGGTCCTGGCACCTGCAGCCCCTTACGGACACAAGAACCCCGGTGATGCTTCCGCATCGCCGGGGTTCTTCTTTTTTTCTGTCAGCAGCTGTCCGTCGTCTATCCCGCCACCCGGGCAAGGACCTCCTCAGCCTCGTCAAACTCGTCGATCAGCCGCAAGGTCTCCGGGCCACCCAGGTCAGCGTCCGGATCGAGCCGTCGATTGATGCTGCGTGACGCGGAGAACTTCAGCACCGAGTAGTCATCCACGTCCTTCTTGCCGAACCGGACCTTGTGGCCTTTGTGCGTCTGCCGGGCGAAGCGGCCAAAGCCGGTGAGCACGACGGTGTCTCCACGGCGCACGGCGTCGGTGAGCTCCGCAATGAGCGACTCGTACACCTCACTCACCACCCTTATCGGCTGTCCGCTGCGGCCGGCCACCTTCGAGATGAATCCACGCTTGCTGATCCGCGGATGAACCGTCGTCTTCATGCCCACACCTTTGTCCTATCATCCCTCGTCGTCCGCTTACTGCTTGAAAACCAGTTTATCCGACAGGCCTGTCGAAAAGCGATCCACAGACCTGTCGGTATCCATTCAAACTAAAGCTCGAAATCCGGATCAATGGACTGGCGGTCGTCCTTGTACTCGTAGTCAACTGACTCAATAATCGACCGAGTCTTCGGATCGCGCCGTGTGCTGACGATCTTGTCGTGGGACTCGTCGAACCGCTGCTGGTCGGCGATCCGGTGGGCCGCGTTGAGCTTGGCGTTGATGTTCTTGTCGCCGAACTCCATCATCGAGCTCACGGAGGACTTCGCACCCTGCTTGGTTGCGTTGACGTTCTTCTTGTTCTGCGCACGCTGCTGCTCCCAGCGACCGCGGTCCTCGGGCGTGACGTACCCGAACATCTGGGCGAGCCGGGAACCGTACCGCTCCTGCTGCTCTACCTGCTGGTCGTCGCTCATGGTCCTGTCTCCTTCTCGTTCGTTTCCGGACTATGCCGGCTGGTAGTCCTCGGCTCCGCGGTCGCGGCTCCACTGGCCCTCCGGCCCCGGCCGGGCCGAGGGGCCGGCCCCCTGTCGGAAGGGCTGGGGCCGCGTGCGCTGCGCCGCCAGGAAAGTAGCGGGATCGTCGACCGCGGCCCGCATCGTGTCCTGCCAGTCCTCGCCGAGGGCCAGCTTGAGCTCGTGCTCAAAATCCGGGTCCTCCTTGTTCAGCTCCTCGATGGCGTCCACGTAGGCGTTCGAGTAGACACGCTGCTGCTCCTCGTCCGAGAGACCATCGATCTCCATGCTTGCGAGCATGCTCTCGGACTGGTCGAGGCGCTGCTGGAGGTCCTCGGGCAGCCCGCGGGTGTCCAGGCCCTGCTTCTTGGCCGCGAAACCGATCATGTAGCCCATGACACTGCCGCCGAGGGCCTGTCCGTCGCCACGCTGGACGCCGTCCAGCATCGCCGCCTTCATGGTTTCCGCCAGCTGCACCTGGTGCTCGTCCGGCTCCATCGGCAGGCGCAGCGTGAACATGCCCTCGTCGGGGAACCGCCGGCCCAGGTGGTCGTCGAACTCCCCGGTCCAGACCTCGCGTACCCTGTCGGTGCCCGCGAGGCGGGCCTCGTGCGGCGGGGCCTTGACGATGCGGCCGTGCGCGACGCCGTTGAACATCAGGCGCAGCTCCGGCTCGGACTCCATCCGCTCGCCGATGATCGTCCGGGCGCGCTTGACCACCTCGGCACGGTCGAGCCCGTCGTCCTCCATCTGCTGGCGCAGGCGCTTGCGCAGGGCCTTGTAGCTGGCGTTGATCTGCTTCGCGTCCTGCTCGAGGTCACGCATCTTCCAGAAGGCGTTCTCCATGAGTGCGACCTCGGTCATGGCCGCCGACTCGGGAGTAAACAACTCACGGTTGCCCCGCTCGCGGCGCTCCAGGTCCTCCAGGCGGGTACGCCAGCGTCGGGAAAGGAAGTCGTCCCTGCTGGTGCCCCACCGCCCGCCCGACTTCCCGGACTGCTTCCCGCCGTCGTCGCCGGCGGCCTCCTGCGCCTCCGGCGCGCCCCCGAACAGATCTCCGACCAGAGCCGCCTGGCGCTCGGCCCTCTCGCCGATGTGCCGGGTCTTCGCGTCGATCCGGTCCTGGACCTTGTCCTTGAACGGCTGCAGGTAGGAGTCCATCTCCTTCCTGAAGTCAGGAGCGAGCATCCGCATTGCCATCATCATGCCGGCGGCCTGGATGACCGAGTTCGGGTTCACGCCGCGGGTGAGCGGACGCAGGCAGCCCTGCATCATCATCTGCATGTAGACCGCGTGCATCGCGTCGAACTCCTTCGTGCGCTCCCCGTCGTTGAAGCCGGGCACGAGCAGCTTCGAATCGCGCAGCGTCTGCATGTACGCCTCGCCCGCCAGCCGCGTCTCCGCCCGAAGCTTCAGCAGCCGCTCCCGGTCGTCGAGGCCGTCATCGTCGGCCGCAGCGCGCTTCTGGTCGCGTGCACGCTGGCGCTCCCGCTCCTCGGTCCGCTCCCGCGTCGTGGCCCCGAAGAAGCCGCGGGCACGGTCGCGCAGCCGCTCGCGCTGCCCGCGTGAGGTGTCGTGTCCGGCCTGCGTCTCCGGCTCGTCGACAATCTCCGCGTCGATGATGTCCTCCTCCCCGCCGTCCATCCCGTACACGGCATGGACGTCGCCCAACGGGTCGACAGGCAGTGCCTTGCGCCCCCGGCCCCTGCCGCCCGGACCCATTTCCTGCTCCGTGTCCTGTGTCATGTCAGCCTCCCAGTCCATAGTCGTCGTCACTCTGCTGCTGCCCGGTCTCGTAGCTCGGCGTCCAGGCCGGGCGACGGCCGCCCACGCCGACGGCGTGTGCCGAGCGCCGGCTGGCACCGCGCGCCCTGGCGGCCCCGTCCCCGGTCTGCGCGAGCACGTCACGCTTGAGGACCGCGGCATCCACCGCGGCCTCCGCGGACTCCAGGCCGTCCAGCCCGTCGAGGCCGTGCGCCGCGAACGCGTCGAGCTCGCGCGCCGCCGCGGCCCGGGCACGGCGGGTGCCCGCTGAGGCGAACTGCTCGTTCTTCTCGCCGTCGAAGACGCTCTCGCGATTCTTCGCAGCCTGCACCAGCGCCTCGAAGTCGCCGCCGTAGGCCATACGGTCCATCACCGTGCCCGCCAGGGACGGGTCCTCCTCGAGGTTGCGCACCAGGCCCGACTTCGGGTCCTCCAGCGCGCGGGCGACACGGGCGACGCAGTCCGGGTTGACCGAAACGTTGAACCCGTCCTTGGCCTCGTAGAACTCGACGAACTGGGCCTCCCACTCCTCGGCCGTGGCCTGGACAGCCTCGCCGTCGGCGAACTCGGGACGCCACTGGCCGGGGCCGGTGTGCTCGAGCTTGCGGCCGCGCCACAGATCGCGCCCGGGACCCTGCAGCATCTCGTACTTGTGCCGTGCCTCCGCAGCGTCGTGCTTGGCCTGCAGGATCGACTGGGTCACCGGATAGGTCACCTCAAGCACCGCCTTCAGGTCAGCGCCACGCAGGGCGCGCACCGCACGCTGGGAGAACGAGCCACCCAGTCCCGTGCCGTGGGCCTTGATCGCCGTGGCGAACATCGAGGCCTCCTGGTCCTCCTGCGTGATGCCCGGCGTGCCCTGCTCGTCGCCGAGGTTGCGGGCGTAGTCCCCGAGCTTCTTCTCGCTACCCTTGGCCCCGGTCTCGACGCAGACTTCGCGCACGCTCTGCAAGTGCGCCTCGCGGCTGCTGAAGGTCAGCGCCGAGCCGAACTCGCCGCGCTGTGCCGAGCGATAGAGATCGCTGAGCTCCTCGACGAGGACCTCGTGGCCGGCGGCAACCTCGTGCGGATCGCTGACGAACCGCAGGCGGTTCGCCTCCTTGACGACACTCTCAAGGCTCTCCGCCAGCTCCGGGCTCTTGGACAGCGCCACCTGGGTGTCCAGCGAGACCTGCATGGCCAGCGGGTGCGAGCCGTCGGCCTTCACCACGCCGGTGTCCAGGAGGTTCGCTCCGACCGAGAGCCTGGCCATCGCCTCGGCCTTGGCGGCCTCGCTGTGCAGCCTCACGACGGCGACCGCGTCACCGTCGAAGTCGCCGTCGAAGCACTGGTCCATCACCGGGTTGATCGCCGCGCCGGTGAGCCGGTCGTCGATCGCCACGCGCATGTAGCGCACGCCGGCGTCGCGCAGGACCGGGTCGCGCCAGACCAGCGCGTGATCGCCTTCGGCCAGGCCCAGCTGCTCGGCCTTGACCGAGCTCAGAGCGATCTGATCGATGTCCAGCCGAGGGTCGGCGGTCCAGACCATCGTGGCCGAGTCCGACAGGCGCGAGCTCATCAGCCCGGTCTTGAAGATGTTGTTCTTGCCGGTCAGCACGCGGTTCTGCACGTCCGTGGTGATCGCCTCGAAGGCACGCTGGGCCCGCGAGACAGACTCGCTCATGCCCCGGCGCACCTCGGCGCGCTTGTCCGGCGACAGGCCGTGGTCGTCCAGCTGCTCGGCCATGTACCGGTAGCGGCAGGCTTCGACGAAGACGTCCTGATAGCTGCGCGTGTAGTCATGCGTGACGGACGTGCCGTCGTCGAACTCCTGGCCGCTGCGCAGGTGCGAAGAGAGCACCGGCAGCTTCCACGAAGTCGCGCTGACCGTCTCGGTCAGCTGACTCGTCGGGTAGGTCAGCGGAAAGGGGATTTCCATGTCGCCGCCACGATCGCCGATCAGGTCGCCGAAGGACTTGCGCATGGCCGTGGTGTTCAGCCCCGGCGTCGCGCCTTCGCTGCGCGGCTGCGTGCGCATCAGCTCCGGCATCGGGATCAGACGGCGCTCGGGCCGCTCGTCGACACTCTCGGCCTGGCCCACGACACGCAGGGTGCCGTCGGCCTCCATGTCCAGTCCCGCCACCAGCAGATACTCGCGCAGGTTCGACTCGGCACCGGAGTTGTGGCCGTAGAACTCGCGCATGATCGCCGGGCAGTCCTGGGACTGCAGCGCCCAGGCCAGCTGCGAGGAGGCCTTGCGCCCCTTGCCGGCGCGCACCTGTTCGTCGTCGTAGATCTTGGTCTTCTCGTCGACAGCCATGTGGGTGACCACGAACCGCATCTCGCCCAACCCTCCGTCGACCGGCCCGGCATCGGGGCCCTGGACGGCCGGGCGGCGGATGTCGCCCACGGCACCACCCATCAGCTCGCGCGCCGATCCGGCGTTGCGGCGGGAGATCAGCGAGAACGGGCTCATCACCACGTCGATGCCCTGGTTCTCCCTGAACCAGGCCACCTCCTGCTCCAGGCCCTGGGCACGCGCCTCATCCGGGTCCATGTGGCGGTCGACCACCAGAGAGACGACACCCTTGTTGCCGTGCAGATCGCTGATCTTGTCGCCCACGACGAGGTCGCGCAGCTGGCCACCGGCCCCGCGGATGCGATGCCGCTCGGAGAACTCCGTCGACACCACGATCGGGTCGTCGGCCGTCCAGCCGCCGAAGGTCATCAGAGCGGTGCCGGTCGGCTTCGTCACCTCGGAAGACTGCATGATCGTCGAGGCCGTCATCTGCTGGCGGTCGAACGGGTCATAGCGCAGCGTCTCCAGCTCCGGCCGGCTCATCAGCGGGGCGCGGGAGCCGGTCACGGTCTCCGGGTCACCCGGCTCAATCGTGCCGTCGGGGCGCACGGCGGCGTCCTCGGTGAGGTAGCGCACGATGCCCTGGTTGGTCGCGCCGCCGGTCATCACCGGATCGAAGAAGCCGCCGGGAGCCGTCACATGGTTACGGTCGGTTCCCGTGAGCACCGTCATGTTCCGTCCACCGGTGAGCCGCCAGGCGTCGAAGACGTTGTCGTCGGCCGGGTCGGTGCGATCGCGTTCGGCGCGGTACTCGGCGTAGATCGTCGAGCCCTGCTTGATCTCGTTGGAGTAGCGCACGCGCTTGGCCTCGGTCTCGAGGATCGAGGCCGTCCACTCGTCCAGTCGTGCGGTGGCCTTGCCGGTGGCGGGGTCGACCTCATACGTCGTGGCCCGTTCGATGAAGTCAACCGGGTGCTTGGTGCCGTAGAGCTGCGAGTACACCGCGTTCAGCGAGGCCGGCTCGCCGGTCCGGCTGCGGCCGGAGACGAGGTCACCGGCAAGCTGGTACTGGATGCGCTCGTGCATCAGCTGTTCGTAGCCGCGCAGCACCGTGCGCTCCTCGACCGACTTGGGGGCCTCGCCCGGGGTCTGGGCCTTGATCCGCGCCTCGTAGCCGGGGACGATCAGCGCGTTCTCGCCACTGGCGAAGCGCGTGACAATCTCCCCATGGCTGCCGACATCGAAGACTTGGCCGATCTCACCGGAGACCGGCGTGGCCTTGCCGTCACGACGCAGCTTTTCGGCGGTCCAGCTGATGACGCCCTGCGCGTCGACCAGGATCTCACCCGGCGTCGCGGCGTTGCGCTCGATGCTCTCCCGGACGGTCTGACCGATCCGACGCATGAACTCCGAGGGATGCTCGGCGATGGGGGCGGCGGTGGCCGTGTGGAAGGAGACGATCCGGTCCTTGAAGCGGGTCGCCTGGAAGCTGGTACCCATGAGCTCGGTGGGAGGCACCCCGCAGCGGCGCAGCGCCGAGGCGAGGTTGTCCAGGTTCGACCACTGGCCGGTCGGGCTGGTCATGTACTTGGCGACGCGGGCGGGGTCGAAGCGCTGGTCGAGCCACTCGCCGTCGATCAGGTGCGGCTCGGCATCCCAGGTGCCGACCAGCTCGAACGGAACGTCATCAGCGTGCGCACGGACCTTGTCGGCGGCCGTGCCACCATAGACGAGGTTGCCCAGGTCCGGAAGCTCACCGGCCTGCAGCTCGCCGATCTCCTCCAGGCGCTCCTGGTACATCTCCTCGGTCGCGCCCGGACGCAGCAGCTCGCTGCGCGCTCCGGTGAGTACGTCCCAGTAAGAGCGCTGGATCGCCGCGACCTCGGGGTCAGAGGCATACTCCGGGGGCTCGATCTCGTCGAGCGCGCCCTCGGTGCGCTGCAGCTCAGACTCCGCGCGCAGAATCAGCTCCTCGACGCCCAGGGCGGCGCGCAGGTTCTCCCGCGCGGTGTCCACGGCCTCGCGACCGTAGGCCTCGGCCGGCTCTGCATCCACGAAGAAGGTCGGCAGGGAGTGGTTCTTGGCATCCCGGCGCAGCATGACCTTGGACCCGGGGCGCGGGGCGCTCTCACCGGGGACGACATAGTCCGCGACGACGAACATGCTCTCGCGGTCGACGTGATAGCTGTCCGGCACGTCGATGAGGGAGCGGCCGCGGCCATGCTCGGGGTGGCTGGAGCCGACGACGCCGACCACCGTGCCGGGAAGATCCTGGCGTTCGATGGGCAGGCCTTGGGCGAAACGCAACAGCCGCACGGCGTCCTCGGAAGTCGGGGCGGGCACGGCCATGCCGCCGGGCACCCGGTGATTGGTGCTGTAGCGCAGCACCGTTCCGTTGTAGTAGATGCGCGCCCCGGCGTACTCCTCCTGGCGCGTGTCAGTGAGACGGATCTCCATGCCGGTCCCGGAGATCCGGGCCTTGATCTGCCCGGGCTCACGGTCGCGCAGGACCTCGTAGGCCACGCCCTGGGACTTCAGCTCCTCGAGCAGCGCCGCCGAGCGCGCCACCGCCCGCTGGGACATGAAACGGTTGCGGTCAACGCGGCCGGTCTGCGGGTCGCGTCCGCCGTCGATGACCCACTCGCGGACCTGGTCGTACTCCTGGCGGCTCATCTTGTCCATGAGCGCCGTGAGGCCTGCGGCGTCGTCGTTGGTCATGGCACGGCCGGCCTCGTACGGCTTACCGTCCTCGTCGAGCCGCCAGAGCGTCATGTTCCCGCGGCGCGGCTCAGACAAGGACTCCACCTCGCCGCCGGCGTTCTTCACGATCGTCTCGTCGGGAATGTACAGCCGCTCGGTACCTGCGCGCTTCACCGTCGCGCGCTCGGACCAGGCCGGGTCGTAAGGGCTGATCGGCAGCCGCGCCGAACGCGGGTCGATCTCCGCTCCGACGCCCGTGGCACGGGTGAACTCGCGCTGCAGCGTCTGGTAGCGCTCGTTGGCGGGGGAGTGGTCGCCGAACTGCGCCTCGTAGTCCGGGACGCGCTCGGAGAAGGCCGTGTCGATCGCAGTCAGACACGCGGTGACGCCGAGTCCGGGATCAGCCAGGGCGGTTCCGCGCTGGCTGAGGATCTGGTCGACCCGTGCACGGATGGCCTTCGCCTGGGAGATCGGAATGATCTCCCCGCTCTGCTCCCGGGCCTGCTCGACTGCCTTGTAGAAGACGTACTCGTAGAAGTACCGCCTCAGTCCGTGTGCCTTCTTCATTGCTACTCAGCCTCCTGTAGACGCTCGGGGACATAACTATGTATAGATCATACCCTTATGATTCAAATGGAGGCGATAGACGAGTCAGAAACGAGCCAAAAGACGAATGCCGGGACAGTCGAATTGCATCGACTGTCCCGGCACGGAGCGAATAGACCCGCCGGCACTACCCCCGGGACTTCATCTCTACGGCCATGGCCCGGTCGAAAGCCCCGTCGGCCAGGACCTCCCAGCTGGGCAGCGAGGCCAGGTACGTGTAAAAGGCGGCGTGCACCTTGACCGTGGCCAGCGACCGCAGATCCTCCTCGGTCACGTCCTGCTCGGCGAACACGCGCGAGCCCTCGTCGCTGATCTGGCCGTTGATCCTGCGGGCGGCGTCGGTGTAGGCATCGGAACGGACCTGGCTGATGTAGGTCTTTGACCCGTCGGCGCTGCGCAGCTCGCCGTCCCCGCCGACTGAGAAGTGCTCGCGGTCCCGCTGCATCTCCACCAGCGCGGTCTTGTACGCCTCACCAATCTCAAGGTCCAGGGCCTTGACCTTCGCCGAGCCGTCGAGATTGATCAGCATCTCCTTGCTGACCGTGCCCTCGGCGTAGACCAGGCGCTTGTGGTCCTTCTGCGTCGCCTGGTGGGCAGCCACGGTCGCGGCCACCTCCACGTCCTCCAGGAACTCCTCGTCGTTGCCCAGCATCATGGCCTCGTAGTCGTCCGGGTCCACGACCACCGGGGCATTGGGATCGCCACTCTCGTCGGTGAAAACCATCCGCGTGATGACCTCCATGACCTCGTCCGAGTAGACGTCCGGGTCGAGGCGCTCGATGTCGATGTCCTTGTAGTCGTACGTCTCCTGGTAGAGCGTCTTGGCGTCGGCCGCCCTGACTGCCTGGGCCATGCGCTTGTCGAGCATCTTGACGAAGTCCGGCTGGTTCATGCGCACGTCGAACTCCATCGCGGAGCTGAGCGTGGGGATCGTCTGCAGCGAGTACTCGTGCCCCGGGTGGGTGATCGTGTTGCCGAGCAGCTTGAATGACATCGGCAGGATCGTCTCGTTGCGGTTCCAGACCGGCGCGTCGCCGGCGCGCAGCACGATCGAGTTGCGCGGCGAGAGGAAGGCGAAATCGTTGTACTTGATCAGCGGCTCCTCCTCCGTCGACCAGGTGCGCGAAATCGCTCCGTCCGTCTTCCCGCCGACCACCTTGTCCAGGTTCTGCGTGATCTGCTTCGAGCTGGCGTGGGTACGGTGAGTCTTGCCGCTCATCTTCTCCAGCGTCTCAATCATCGAGTCGTCGGTCGACTTGAGGAAGACGATGTTGCTCGTGTTTCCCTGCACAATCTTGTCGACCGACTCGCCGTAGACGTCGCGCAGCTGCTGCAGCGTCTGCAGGATAAGCGTGAACTGCTGCTCCTGGCCGAGGCCGATGGAGAGCATGGTCTCGAAGCCGGCGATGCCATTACCGTCGGACTGCAGGTTGCCGAGCTCGTCGAGCATGAACCGGGTGCGGTAGAGCGGCTTCTGGTTCGACTTGGTCATGTACGACTGGTCAAACGAGACGTCCACCAGCTGCTTGACCAGGATCAGGATCAGCTTGGCGTACTTCATCAGGTGCGGGGGAGTGACGAGAAAGACCGCCTTGGGCGACTCCGAGTACCGCGCCATCGTCTGCGTGATCGCGCGCGCCCGGACCTCGACCTCCTCAGGGTGCCCTCCGCCGGAGAAGTCCAGCTTGCGGCTCGGAAAGGTCGTGTCGCCGGGCTGGAACGAGAGGATCTTCCCGTCGCGGGTGCCACCCTCCCGCACCGGTCGCAGCTCGCGCAGCACGCCGTTCTTCACGATCTTCTTGCCGGTGACCGGCTCGACCACGAAGTGCCGGCCGTTGAGGGAGAGCTGGCAGCTCTTGCGGAAGTGGAAGTAGAAAGTGCGCACGAGCATGCCGCTCTGCGGGTTCTTCAGCTCCAGCTTCAGCCAAGCCTCGTCGCCGGGGAAGATTCCCTTGAAGTTGTAGCGCGCCCAGCCCACGCGGCCGACGATCTCCGAGTGCTCGAAGTCCTTGCCAAGGTTCTGGGTGAACATCGGGTCCGCGTACGCCGACCAGCTCGCCATCTGCCCGAGCAGGTGGTCGCGCTTCATGAAGTTCGGCGAGAACCGCACGCCCAGCCGCCGCGGGAAGGACAGGCCCGCCAGGTCAGTGTTCTGGCTCGGCTTGCCCGAGGTCAGGGTCGAGATCGTCGGGTCGGTGAAGAAGCTCATGCCCGTGATCGCGATGCCGTAGACCGAGGACATCATCTTCTCCGCACCGGCCATGGCGACCAGGGCGTTGTGGGCGTTGCCGACGAGCGTGCGCATCGAGTTGCGCGGCAGGGCCTGGGTGGCGTTGAAGTAGAGCGTGAGCAGGTCCTGCTCGGCCTTGCCCTCCCATAGGAAGTCCTTCTCGGCGACCTTGGCCTGCTCCTCGGCCAGGGCGTCCTCGTCCTCTTCGAACTCGCCGTTCTTGATGCGCTTCTCCAGCTCGGCAGCGGGGTTCTTCCACTTCTTCGAGGTCAGCTGCACGAAGAGCTGGTAGCAGTTGTACAGCGTGACCTTTCCCCACATGTCGTCCAGCCGCTGCTCCAGCGTGCCCGGGTCCATGCCGGTGGCTGCTGCGTACTCGCGCAGCTCACGCTCCTCCTCGAGGTAGTAGTCGATGAGACCGTAGGCGGCCCGTTTGAAGGCGTTGTTCGCCGCGTTCGGCCAGACCGGGTCCTCACCGCCGTCCAGCGGGAAGAAAACCTCGCCGATGTTCTCGATGTAGAGCGCGCACTTGGTCGAGTCGCCCTCGCGGGCGGCGTCGGCGGCCATGCCCAGCGGGTTGTAGATGTCGGTCTTCATCGCGTTGATCAGGTTGAACTGCACCGGCTCGAAGCCGCGCGTGACCAGCGGGATGTAATTCTTGACGAGCAGCTCGCCCTTGGGGTCGTTGATGACCATGTTCGAGGGCTTCTTCTCCCGCGACCACATGTCGATCATCGGCTCGATGTAGGTCTGACCCTTGCCCGCCCTGGTGATGGCCAGCACCATCGTGTTCACGGGAGCAGTGTCGACGATGTAGGCACCGGCAGGGCGCTGGACTTCGTACGCCGGGAACTCCCAGTCATCGGTGATCAGGTCCGACACCGTACGGTAGGGCCCGAGCTTGTCACGGTTCGCGCCCTGGAGCTTCCCAGGGTCCTTCGCCTCTTTGGCCTTGCGCCGGCTCTCCTCGGTCGGCGGGTTGTACGGGATCACCGTTGCGTCATACTTCCGGCGCAGCCGCTTGTCCCGGGGCAGGCCCGAGGCGTCAAAGAGCGCCTCGCCGAACTCCTCGTCGATCAGCGGCAGGGTCTCGACCAGCGGCTCGCCGTCGTCGCCATCCATGACCTCACCCTTGTAGTAGACGATGTTGCCGTCCTGGTCAATCACGTCGGACTCTGCGCGCCGGGAGACCTTGACCGTGCCCAGCCCCTTCTTGCTGAGCATCATGTGACTGATCATCGAGCTGACCTGCACCCCCGAGTGCGCACCGGCGTCCGGGAACCAGTCATAGTTCTGCTGGACCTCCTCCGGCAGCGCGATGTGCTGGTCGTTGCGGTGGTCGTTGATGTCCGTGTGGTCGACCGTCGCGTTGTGCTTGGCGACCTGGCGTCCGGTCCAGGTGGAGATCACGATCATGACCAGCGCGCCCGATCCCAGCGTCAGGAAGAGCTTGAACCCGGTGACGGACCCCAGCTGCCCGCCGACGTTCGTCGCCGTGGGCGTGGCCCCCTGGTCAGCCTTCGGGGCGTCCTGGGCGGCGCTGCCTGCGTGGGTCCACCACGCTGGCACCGGGACGTCCTTGAGATCCGGGTAGCACTTCGAGCCGATCTCGGGGTTACCCTTCTCGTTGACGGCGCGGTAGCACGTCATCGGGGCCCCGCCCTGGCCTGTCGTGGTGTCCTCCACGTAGTACGAGTCCGGCTTTCCGCCGCTGTTTCCGCCCAGGCCACCGCCCATCGTCGCCCCGAGCGTGAGCACTGCCGTAGCAATGACCGAGTACAGCACCCACGCCACGATCGCGACCAGCAGGCCCGCGACGCCGGCGAGCACGAGGCCCGACGTGTTCGACTTCTTGCTCAGCCGCTCGCCGCGGTCCAGCTGCTGGTCTTCATAGACGTCCCGGTTCGTCAGCGTCTCCTCCGGCCGACGCGCCGAGATCTTCTCCCAGCCGCTGGCCTTGGGCCGTGCCGCCCTGCGCTTGCTGCCTGCCATGGTTCTCCCTGCCTGTTTCCGCGTGTGTCTGTGTGTCCTGCGCCTGTTGTGATTGCGGAAGACGCCGACGGCGCACGGGGTGCGAGCCCCATGCGCCGTCAGACCCCGTCGATCTCCGAGTCGGATCAGCCGCCCATGGCTGCCCCGCCGATGAAGCCGGCGAGGCCGCCGAGCACGGGCAGCGCGACGATCAGGGCGATGAGCATCTTGTTGTAGCGGCTCTGGATCTCCGAAGCCCTTGCCAGCTCGCTGGCGTAGGACTCCTTGTCCGCAGCCATCTCCTCCAGCCGCGCCTCGTAACGGCGCTTGACCGAGTCCTCGACAACCTCCATCTGCTGCAGCAGGTCCGTGTTGCGCTGCGTGGCCGAGTCGGTCTTCTCCTTCTCGAGGGACAGGCTGTGCTGCCATTCCGTCTCGCGGGCCTGCATCTGGGTGATCGCGTCCTTGCGGTTGCGGTCGAGCTCGTCCTCCATCCGGCGGATGCGGTCGGCGTGCTCGTTGCGGATCGACTCCAGCAGTGCCTCCTGCTCGCGGCGCAGGACGCCGATCTCGTCGGTAGTGCGCTGGTGCTCTGCCAGAGCCTCGGCCTGGGCGATGTCCGCCTTGCGGTTGTCGTCGACGATCCGCTGGATCTCGGCCTTCCACTGCCCCAGACGCTGCTCCTCGGCCTCGAGGTAGGCCTTCTGCTTCTCGGCCAGGACCTCGAAGATCCGCGTAGTGCCGACCTGCATCTTCAGGGCGGCGTCGGAGCGGCGCACGCGCAGGATCTCCTGGCGGTCGTGCGAGTAGGAGTTCTCGAGCACCCGCTCGATCTCGGCGACAGCGTCGGCCTGCTCGCGCTCCATGCGGGAGCGGTTGCGCTCCTTGTACTGGATCTCCGCCTGGAGGGCGGCCTGCTCGGCGAGCTTCTTCGCCTGGGCCTCGTAGTCCTGGACGATCTCGGCCTTGCGGGTGCGGATCCGCTGTTCCTTCTCGGACTCCCGCTCGCGGTGCGCCGCCTCGGTGCCGTCCTTGAGTGCCTTGTAGCGCGAGCCCTCGCGGTCGGTGGCCACGTCACGGATGACCTGCTCGACGTGGGCCGACATGAGGTTCACGTACAGCGTGCGCAGTTCGTCCTCGTGCGCCCACCGCAGCTGGGCAAGATCGGCGTTGGCCTGCCGGTTGAGCTGGGCGACCTGGTCGCCGAGCCATTCGGTCGCACCCTGCGGCACCTCGATCTGCACGACCGGCGCGCCGATGGCGAAGGTCGCATTGAACTCGTCCAGGCGCACGTCGAGGTCCAGGTCCTCGGAGAGGAAGCGGCGGGCGATGACCTCGCGCACCTGCTCCTGGTTCTCCAGCAGGACGGCTTCCTCCTCAGCCGGGGCGTACGCCGTATCGTCGGCGGTCACGGGACCGGACTCCTCATCGAACTCCTCGAAGCCGGCCGTGCCGTCGAAGCCGGGCTCCGGCTCCACCGCAACCGGGGCCGCGTCCTCGTCTCCGAAGTCGACGGCTTCGTCGTCGAACACGGGCTCATCGCCCGCAGCGTCGAAGACCGGCTC
The DNA here is from genome assembly GCF_040546765.1 of Arthrobacter sp. OAP107. Classification (NCBI taxonomy): domain Bacteria; kingdom Bacillati; phylum Actinomycetota; class Actinomycetes; order Micrococcales; family Micrococcaceae; genus Arthrobacter; species Arthrobacter sp. OAP107. The sequence continues at coordinate 1,864,998 of NZ_JBEPOK010000001.1, forward strand.
GTCACCGGCACCCTCGTCCCCGCCGGGGATCGAGTCGAAGATCGGGTCACCCTCGTCGGCGGTATCCACGGCAGCAACAGCGTCCGCGTCCGACGCGGGAAGGGTCCCGGGCTCGTCGGTGGTGACGCCGCTGTGCTCGCGCCAGGCCTGCGCTCCGACAGCCTCCTCGAGGCTCAGCGTGCCGGAAGCGACCTCCTGGGCCTGCTTGAACGTGGCCTCGGCTACCAGGTCCACCAACAGCTCGCCGCTGGGCTTCTGCCAGACGACGGCCCAGGAGTACTCCGCGCCAGCCAGGAGCGAGTACTCCTCCATGCGCGCAAGCGTCTCCGTGTTGGGGATGATGCCGAAGACCTCTTCGCCCAGCATCTCTGCCGTGGCGACGGTCTTGATCTGGTCGGAGTCAATGAGCTCGATGAGCGAGCCCTTCGCCTCGTCGCGGCCGTGCCGCTTGCTCAGCCCTCCGATGGACTCGGCGGCCAGCACGAGCATGACCCACGCCGTGCCGCTGGGGAAGACGAACTTCGCGTTCGACCGCAGCAGTTCGACTGCTGCGGGGATCGCCGTCTCCCTGACCACGGACGACAGCAGCTCGTCAGGCTTCTTCTTCCGATCCTTGTTCCGGCTTCCCGCAGCCGTGCCCAGAATGCCCATTGGTGTCGATCCCTTCGATGATGAAACGCAGTTCGCCTGGTTTATGAGTATCCTATCGCTTATAAGTCGATAGGTGCAATGATAGGCAATCCGACACGACGCCGAATGGCCCGCAATGGCCGCTGGCGCAGATCAGCGCACGGCGCTCACCTCGATGCACGCATCGGAGGTGAGCATGTCCTTGTGGTCGCTCGCCAACTCGCCGACGACGTCGATCCGGATCCGCCGCTCAGAGGGATGCTCGTTGATGAACGTCGCCACTCCGGTGGTGACCTCGTCGGTCATCTTCGCCACCGCGCCACGGGCACCGCCGGCATTGGAGTCGGTGTCGCCCTTGTCGTCGATGAGGTACTGCAGGACCCTCTGGTCGATGTCCACCCGCACGTTGTGCTTGATGAGGACCTCCTGCACCATGTGGCGCAGCTTGTTGCGCACAATCTTGCGCTGCGTGTCCTCAGAGAGCGGCTGGAACGGGACGATGGCGTCGATACGGCCCAACAGCTCGGGCGGAAAGCGGTTGTCCGCCGAGGTCTCGGTGATCGAGCGGCGGATGAGCTTGTCGTACTTCAGCAGCTGCTCGCCCGAGCCCGTGTCGTCGGCCGCGTACTGCGCGATGGTCTTGTAAATCTCCGAGCCTGCGTTCGTCGTCATGACGATGTAGGTGTTCAGGAAGCTGACCTCGCGGTTGTTGTCGTCGGAGAGCCGGCCGTCGTCGAGCACCTGCAGCAGCAGGCGGGTGACCATCGCCGAGGCCTTTTCGACCTCGTCGAACAGCAGTACGGCGTGCGAGAGGTCCCAGACCCGCTTCGTCAGCTCGGAGCGGAACAGGTCCATCGAGGAGTCCTGGGCGTACTCGGACATGTCGAAGCGGATCAGGTGGCGCTGGTCGTCACCAAAGAGCAGCCGTGCCAGCTGCTTGGCAAGCTCGGTCTTACCCACGCCGGTCGACCCCGTGAACAGCAGCGAGGCCTCCGGCCGGCCCTTGTCGTTCAGGTCCGCGACCGACAGCTGCAGCCGCCGCGCGACCGCACGCGTGGCCAGGTCCTGGCTGAATACCTTCGAGTCCAGCTGCTCCTTGATCTTCGCGCCGTCGACCTTGAAGGCAACGTTGACGCCCAGGGACTCCTGGAGCACGTCCGAGAGCAGATCGCGGTCCAGCGCCCGCTTGGTGAGGCGGTGCCAGCCAACCATGCTGTCCAGCACCAGGATCGACTTGCGCGGCTGCGAGCTCGCCGGCATGTAGCGCTCGGTGTACTCATAGATCTGCCGGTAGATGTGATCGTCGTAGAACTGGTCGGCGACGTCGTAGTGCTCGGCCATGCCCTGCAGAATCCGGATCGTCGTCTCCTGGTCCGGCGGCGTCAGGTTGATGCGCTGCAGCCGTTCAACCAGCGGCTGATTCGGCGCAATGTGCCTGTGGAACTCGTCATAGGTCGTCGCGGCGATGATTCGGATGCCGCGTGCCCCGGAGGCCGCCAGCACCGGCTTGATCGCCTCAACCGCAGCATCGGAAAGCTGGATGATCTGGTGGAACTCGTCGATGAACAGGACCAGCTCCTGCTTCTCGTCCGCCACGAAGTGCTCGGCCTCGTCGAAGAAGCCCTTGAGCATGGCGGCCATGCGGTCCGAGTCGCCGGCCTCGGAGATCATCCGGGACGGATCGACCTCGAGATAGAGCCGCTCGGCGTCAGCGGCCATCGTGGCCTGGACGAGAGCGGTCTTACCCGTACCTGCCTCGGCCAGGAGCAGGGCGTTGCACAGCTCCGGCCTGCTCATCGAGGCCAGCAGCTGGAGCTTCTCGTGCTCGCGGCCGACGATCTCGCGCTCGGCCCTCTTGAGCGGGTCCGACAGCTTCGACAGGAGCGGATAGCCCTCATTCAGGTGCACTTCATGGAACATGCCGTGGAAGACCTCTCGCCAAGACTTGAATTCATCTGATAGATCAGTCGAAAGTCTATCATGGCACTATTCGGCTCGACTGCGATAGGACAGCGAAAGGCCCTCGGACTCATATCCGGGGGCCTCCTGGCCATTCACTCCGTAGGGGTGCTGTCACAGCCCCTGCTGGCGGTCCTCCTGGGACGAAGCCCCATCCTGCTCGAACTGGTAGTCGTACCGCTCGCTCAGCGGCCTGCTGGGCTCCCGGTCGCGCCGTGCCCGCTCGTTCGCCTCCCGCTGCTGACGCATCGAGGCACCCACGCGGTCGACCAGTGCGCGCCCGGCCTCCGCCCACATGTCCTTGCCCTCGTCCGGGGCCGTGATCTCGTCCAGGCCCAGCTCCAGCAGGCTCGTGCCGCTCAGTGGGCTGGGATCGTTCGTCGCCATAGCCTTCTCCTCCTCCGTGCCTGTCTCAGGCCCCGCGCTGCTGCTCGGTGCCCTCGGGCCCGCCCTGGCCCTCGAACTGATAGTCGTACCTCTCGCTGACCGGCTTCCGTCCCTGCGGCGAGGTGCCCGGCAGCTGCTCCTGAGCACCACGGCCGACAACCGAGCCCATCCGCCCGACCAGGTCCGCCCCGGCAGCGGAGCCCTGGGGGGCCTTCTGTCCGCCATGTCCGGCCAGCTCCGTGTGCAGCCCGCGGGCTGCACCCAAGGCAGCTCCCCTGGCGGCGCTGGCGGCGACGCCCCTGGTCGATGCACCAGACTGCTGGGCACGTTGGGCGTGGGCCGCGGCATCCTGCATGGTCTCGGTGCCGAGCCGCCTGGCTCCCTCGCGGAGGCCCGCGGACTGCACGGCCTGTCCGACCTTCGACCCGGCGGCCCGCTGGGTGAGCGGGACCTTCACCGGACCCTGAACCGTGCCGCCGGCATGGGCCTGCTTCGCCTGGGGCTGCTCCTGCCGGGACGATTCCGGCTTCGGCACATCCGCTGAAGTGATCATCCCCGGTGCCGGCTCAGCCTGCGGGCGCGGCCGCCGCTCGACCACGTTGGGGTTGAACCTCGAGCCCGGCTGGCCGGGAGCGGGGGAGGAGGGCACGCTGTATCGGGGACCCCGCACCGCGCCGAGGCCCGCCTGCGAGCTCGGGCCCCGCTGCTCTCCGGTATCGGGGGTGGCCCCGCGGATCGCCGCCAGCTGCTCGGGCGTGTACGACGTCGGGCGCTGGCCGTGCTCCGGTCGGCCCTGGGAACTTTTACTGAGATCTGCCATGATGATTCGTTCCTCTCTATGCGAAAGGCCCCCGGAGAGGTCTCTCCGGGGGCCTTTCAATGAGTTCTGCTGAGCCGTGGATCGGTGTCAGCCGACCGCGGGGGCCTCGGCCTCGACGACCTGCTCGGCCTGGGCGGTCTGCTCCGGACCGGCCTGGCTCTGCTTGGCAGCCGCCTGGGCCTCCTTGGCCGCCTTCATGGAGGCGAACTGGTTGTCCAGGGTCTTGGCGTCGACCTTGAAGTCGCTGGCCTCCACGGACTTGGTGTTGACCACCAGACCGGTGCCGCGCGAGGCCGGCATCACGTTGCCCTTGAAGCCGTAGACGGTGCCGACCTTCTCGCCGTCCTTGTTGAGCAGCGGCTCAGTATTCGGGCCCGCGGCCTTGACGATCTCCTCCAGCTGGCCCACCGAGTAGGGGGCGGTGTTGGCGAAGCGCTCCTTGCCGTCCGGGCCCTTCACGCGCTCGGACTTCAGGTGCAGGTTGCTCTGCTCCGGTCCGCGCGAGTCGCGGGCGTCGACCTGGATGTCGGCGTAGTGCGACTTGCCGTCCTTGGTCGCGCCGTTGTCATAGACCTTGGCGATGAGGTTGACCCCGGTCATTGCGCCCTTGCCCTTGAGAAGTGCCATGATCTCGTCCTTTCGTCGTTCCGTCCGCCACTCGGCAGAACGGCCTTGATCATTCACGTCGTCCGAGCAAAGCCCCGAAGTGCAGTGCCGAACTGCTCTATACACTAATACTCCTATAGAGCATTCCGCAACCATTCGAATGATCTTTCGACTCGTGTCCCTACTCGTGCTGGATGCCGTCGGACCGGCCTGCCGGCTCCTGCTCGGGGCCGGGGAGGACCCCGGCACCAGCCACCGCGGCGTCGACCCGCTGCTGGACACGCACCACCAGGCCGGCGTCGAGCGAGGAGGCCTTCGAACGGCGCATCCGGGCCGCCTGTTCCTGCTCTTCGCGCAGCGCCGCGATCCTCGAACGCAGAACCGGCCGCGTGGAGCCGTCCTCCACCGGAACCAGTTCCCGCGAGACCCGGGTCATCGCGGCGATGTCGTCGACAGGGAGGTCGGCGATCGCCTCGGACTGGCCTGACTGGTCGAGGTACTCCATGGCCGCCAGCAGCAGCCGGCGGCGTTCGGCCGCGGCTGCGGTGAACTCCCGCCGGGCCCGCTCGCCGATCTCGACATCGGCCACGAAGTCGTAGCCCAGGTGATGGAGGTCCAGTGCCTTGACCTCGTCGAAGGGGTGCACCGTCCCGGTCTCGATCGACAGCTGGGTGGAGACCTCCGGATCCCCTCCGGCGACGGCGCGGCGCTGGTCAGCAGGACCGGCGACGAGCACCAGCCCCGAGTCGGCCAGGTCGGTGCGCAGCTCCTGGAGCCGTTCGTCGTAGACCTGCTTCATCGTCTCGATGCGCGCGTCCAGCACCGCCCGTCCGGCCTTGCCCGCGGTCAGGTGCCGTCCGCCGGGCTGGCCGTAGATCTCGCGGCCCATCTCCTCGGCCTGGTCGGCGTCCTTCATCCGCTGCAGCGAGGCGTCCTGGCGCAGCGCCATCAGCGAGAGCAGGCGCTGGCCGTACGCGGCGACCTCCTGCTGCTGGGCGTACCACTGGCTGGCGTCGCCGACAAACGGCAGGAAGTGCTGGTACTTGCTCATCACCCGCCGGTGCCAGTCCTCTTCGTAGCGGTAGAAGTCGTAGAGCGGCCGGGAGTCCTCTACGGCCACTTCGGCCTTCTCGGCACGCTCCCATTGCCGGGCCAGGTCGCGGTAGGCGCTGGCCTTGGACTTGTGATGCTGCAGGCGGGAGGCATAGCTGCGCAGCCGGAAGCCGAAGGAGACGACATCGTCCTCCGAGCTGCCGTGCTGCTGCTGGCGCTCTGCGGCCAGGGCGGCCATCTCGGCGTAGTCCATACCCATCACCTCAAGCATCGGCGTACGCACCCGCAGCTCCTCCTCGGGCAGGGCGCGCAGCATCTGGTAGACCCCGTTGACCGCCCGCTCGGTGATCTGGTTGCGGCCCGCGTCGACCAGGCGCTGCCACGCGTCGGTGGGCAGGCCCTCGGCCTCGCGGCGCTGATTGGCGTACTCCACGACCCTCTCCATTGCCGCCGGCAGCGGAGAGCCCGGCCGCTCCAGCTGCTCGGCCACCAGCTCGGAGACCAGACGGTTGGCTTTGCGCATCCGCAGATCGTTGGTTCCGGCGCGCCACAGCGAGCGGTCGGCGGGCAGGCAGGCCAGCAGGAACTGGGGGAGGGCCTCTGAGCGCATGCGCTCGTGTGCCCAGCGCTTGATGAAGGTCGTCACGTTCCTGCGCTCGTATCCGACGGCGCTGGACAGGTGCGCGACGACCTGCTTCTCGTCCAGCCAGGCGTCCACGCCGCGCCGCAACCGGGACTTGTGCCGATCCAGAAGCTTGCCCCGCTGGGTGCCGTCCTTGGCCAGGCGGCCGTGTCCGGCGTCGACCATCGCCAGGTGGCAGTGGACGTGCTCGGTGTCGACCTGGATCACGCCGACGTAGCGCAGGTCGTCGAAACCGCTCGTGCCCGAGCTCATCCGCTCCAGCCCGTGCATGATCGCCATCCGCAGCTTCATCTGGTCGATGTGGCCGCGGTAGTCCCCGCGGCCTTCGCAGTGAAAGTCCTCGCCGACGATGCGGTGCCGTTTCAGGTATTCCTCATCGAAGGAGAGCACGGTCTTCAGCACCGTCTTGCCGCTCTCGAAGTGTTTCTGGATGTCCCGGGACGCAGCCCGCAGCTGCTCGTCGGAGAGCGACACTGAGCCGTAGCCGAAGGCCACGCCGCCATCGCCCTGGGCCTGGCGCATTGTCGTCTTGGCCTCGACCCTGCTCGTCCCTGCGCGCTCGACCGCGCTCTCGCGGGCCATATAGCGCAGGATGAAGTCGTCCGTGCGCAGCCGCTGGATCGGCGCGAGCGACTCAGTCGCCTGCTCGCGCGCCATGTACCGGGTGACGTAGTCGCCGGGGGTGCCGCCCCGGGACCCCTTGCCGCCGGGCAGCGGCACACTGAACTCGTTGACGATGACCACTGACTGCTTCAGGCCCATCCCGCCTCATCCCTCCGTCGTGTGAATGCACAGAACCCCGGCCGCTGTCCTCCAGCGACCGGGGCCCGTCCTGACTGCTCTGCCCGCCTCGGCCTCAGTGGCCCAGACCGTGCCCGTCTTCCTCGCCGAAGTCGAGGTCGGCGGCGCGGCGGGAGGCCTCGCGCTTGCGCTCCTCGAGCGTCGGCGCGGGCACCTCCTGCCCGGTGGCCTCCTCATCCAGACCAAAGTCCAGATCGTGGGTCGCGCCGGCATCCGGCTCCGCGTCCGCAGGGGCGGCAGTATCCTCCGGTCCGTCCAGGTGCAGGGCCGGGGCCACACGCTGGTGGTACAGGTGCTCGGGCGTGCCCTCAGTGCGCTCCAGCTCAGCCTGATACTGCTCGCGCTCCGCGGTGATCTCGGCCTCGACCGCCAGCAACTGCGCGGTGACGCCCTCGGCAGCCGGCTGCTGCGCCTCCGGCCGCTGGAGGTTCTCCGCCTGCGCGACCAAGTCGAGCTCGTCCTCGCTGAACAGCGAGTTGATCGCGTCGGAGCGGGCCCGCAGGCCCCGCTGGTCGACGACGGACTCAACCGGACCATGACCATCCTTGGAGCGATCAGCGAAGTAGGCCGCCAGGTCGTACTCGGTGGAGGCCAGGTCGATCTCGAGATCGGCGATGCGGTGCACGTTCATGAAGACCACGGGGGCATCGGCCTGGTCCCCAGACGGGGTGAGCACGAGGGCATCCACCCTGGCGGGCAGCTCCCACTCGATCCCCGTGAGCTGGTCGGGCACGGTGAACGAAGGGCTGAAGTAGCCCTTGGCCGCCAGTGCGACCAGCTGCTCGTCGTCGAACTCGTAGAAGGCGTCGACCTTCTCGCCCTGGCCGTGCGAGTAGGTCACCTGGGTGATCCCGTACGGCAGCGGCTCGGCGGGAGTGATCGAGCGCAGCTCGCCCACGACGTGCAGGTAGGGCCGGTAGTTCTCCTCCTTGCCGCGGTGCTTGAGCTCGACAGAGTCGACCAGCACCCCGATCTGGGCATCGAGGCCGTCGTAGCGGTGCGCCTGCACGCCACGCTCCCGCAGGGCCCGGTCGGCCCACACGTCGTTCATCATCAGTCCAGCAGTGCGCATCAGTTGCTCCTCTTCCGGTTGGTCTTCTTGCTCGGGCGGGTGGTCCTGGGGGCGGCGGTGGCCGGGGCCAGCGCCGGGGTGCGGGCGTCGCGCACAGCCTGGATCCGGCAGGTGGACCAGCGCCACATCCCGCGCATCGCAGCGATCTCCGCGGCGGCCAGCAACAGGACCACAAACAGCAGCGGGGCGATCCACATCGCGACGGTCCCGGCCATGGTCAGGTCGCCGCTTACTGCGCCCGACTGCCGGTGCAGCCACGCGCCGAGCATCGGGATCACGACCATCGCAGTCATCGAGGCCAGCACGTAGTCGGCGATGAGCACGACCGAGCGGAAGAACACCGCCCAGATCAGCACCGGCGATCCGCCGGAGCCCTTCCCGGGGGCCAGGCGGCGCAGCGCGCCGGCCAGCTTCGAAGGGCCACGCCCGGCCTTCGGCTTGACCGGGGCCTTCTCGACGGGGACTGCAGTGGCAGCCTCCACGCGGGCTTCGTGCTCGGTCGCGCTGCCGGTCTTGTCCAGAGTCTGGATCGTCATTCGTCTCGTCCTTCGTGGTTGTCGTGTCGTGTCTGTGCGGGTGTCCCGCCGGTCAGCCGCTGTGGCTGGGTCCGGGGCTGGCGGTATCGGCCGGTGAAGCAGAGGCAGGTGGCCTCTGCGCGGCAAGCTGGTCCCGCGTCCGGCCCGAGGCCCGGTACGCTTCGAACGAGGCGACCGTGCCGTCCTGTCCGGTGGCGAAGGTGAAGACCACGTACTCACTTTTGGCCGTGGACTTGCCGTCGGCGGACACCGGGTCCAGGCGCGCCACTCCGATGTAGGAGTAGTCCAGGCCCTTCACCGCGGCAACGTCGACGTCGAAGTCGGCCAGCTGGTACGCCGTCCCCGCGCCCTTTCCGGCACCGGTCGCTGCCATCCACTCCGGGATGAACTCGGTGAGGGTCCGGGACGAGGTCCCGAGAAACCCGTACCGGGCGTCGAGGGCGGCCTGCGTCTCCTTGACGGTCCGCGAGGCGGCCGAAGAATCCGTCAGGCTCAGCAGCACCGAGCGCGCTGCGGCCCGGTCCCGGTCGGCCCGCTCGGCATCCATCCCCGGCAGGGCAGCCAGCAACCGGGCATGCTTGGTCTCAAGTGCCGCCTGCGCGTCCTCCTGCTTGCCCTGGAGCTGGACGATGAGCTGGTCGGCCTTGGCGTCGGCGTCCGCCGAACCGTCGGCCAGCAGCGCCGGGGCCAGAGAGAGCAGCGACAGCGCCAGCAGCGTTCCGGTGCTGCAGACCAGGACCTTCCCGGCCCTCGCGCGCACCCAGTCCTTCACGTCCTCGATCACGGTGCCTTCACCTCCTGCCGCAGGGCCTCGCCCGTGGTCGTCGTTCCGGTCTGGACCCCGGAGAAGCTCTTGCGGGTCATGTCGTAGTCAGCCCGGGCCCAGGCCAGTACCGCCGGGGCCTGCCCGGCCGCCGGGCGGGTCTGCACCGCCAACCAGGTGACCCGGATCGTGCCGTCCACCTCGACCGAGTAAGGGCGCTGGGCGACCCACTTGAAGCCGGAGTCGAAGCTCATCGGAATCTCGTTGCCCGCGGCGACGTCCTTGTCGGAGGCCAGCAGGTACCAGGGTTGGAGAGTGGCCTGCCCGACGTCGGGGGCGAAGTACGGGGTGAGGTTCCGGCGCGTCGGCTCGGCGGCAGCCTGGTCCAGCGTCCCGCCCGAGTCCGCCACCGAGGGTGTCAGGTAGCGGTACTCGTTCTGCAACCGGGCGATCTGTTCCGCAGCTCCCTGTGCCGTGACCAGGGCGCGGTCAGCGTCCTTGGCCTCCGGGAGGGCGTCGGTGCGCACCGCGGCGGTGCGGATCTGCTCGCGCAGGGAGACGATTTGCTGAGCCTTGTCTTGGCTGACGGTGGCCTCGCCACCAGAGAGACCTGCGCCGACCAGGAAGCAGAGCAGCGCAGCTGCCCCCGTGCACACCCCGCCGATGGCCGCCCGGCGGCTCATCAGCGCACCCGGGACATTTCCGTCCCCAGTGGGGTCGGCGTCGCCCGGTGCCGCACCGGCGTCCGGCGCGGCCACGAAGCGGGTCTTGCGGACAGGCTTGTCAGCCTGCACACCCGACTCGCCGATCTTTGTCGATGCCATTGCCCCTCAACTCGCTCTTCGTCTCGAGTACCAGTACAACTCTATCAAGAAGATGAGTCGAAAGGGAGTCGGATCATCTGGAATGACGAGTCGAACCGCCAGCGGGAATGGCGGACAGGCCAGAGACCTTCCCTTGCGCGTCGACGGTGAGGTACACCAGCACGGTCCGGTACGACTTGACCCGGTCCGGTGCCACCTTGTTCTGGGACACCGCATCGGAGGTAGCCGCCACCTCGATCTGCACGGCATACGTGTACTCGTCCGCCGTGACCTTCACGACCTCGAGGTCCGCGTCGGCATTGACCGCCGAGTTCAGCCCTTGGGTGTCGATGTAGTAGTAGCGCTTGCCCGCGGCGTCTTCGTTGAAGCGCGCCGGCGGCATGAACTGCTTCAGGAACTGCTCGTCCTCGGACAGGTGGTAGCGCTCTTTCAGGTCCCGGCGAGCGGCCTCGTAGGCCTGGCCGGAGTCCCAGGTGAATGCCGTCTTCACCAGGCGGTCCACGATCTGCGTGTCGTCGTGGATCCGGCTCTGGCTCACGCCGAGCGACTGCATGACATCCTGCTCGACCTGCTCGGACTTCGCGGTCCCGACCGAGGCAAGCTGGCCCTGAAGGCCCGTGATCGTCTGCTGCTGCTGATCCAGTGCACTGCGCTGGGACCCCCATGTCAGGCCGGTCACCGTCACGGCGGTAACCAGCAGTACCGCGACCCCGACCACCAGGGCGTTGCGCCGCATGAAGCCCGGTTCCGGCGCTGCCGTTTCGTCCGTGCCGTCAATCTGCTGCTCCTGCATCATCAGCCCTCTCCGCTTCCGTTACCCGTCGTCGATGCGCCCTGCTGGTGCTCCGCGCCGGCGGCGGTCACCACGACCTTGAGATCCGCGAAAGTCCCGGCCTTCCCGTCGTAGGAGTAGGCCGCGTTCGCCCACGCCAGCACCTGTCCACCCGCGGTGTCCCGGCACAGCCAGATCACCCGCGCCGTGCGCGTGGTGCCCGTGGCGTCCTGGGTGGCGAGGTCCGGCATTACCGACTCGACCGACCAGGCGTACGCTCCAGGCGAGGAAGCCTTCAAACCCTCGTAGCGCACGTACCAGGGGAACCGCGGGTCGATCTGCGTGCTCGGGTCGAACGGCGTCACAGAGGTCCAGGAGTAGGCCCCCTTCTCGTCGGCCAGGAACGAGCGCGGGCTGAACAGGGGTGCCAGCGTCCGGCGGTGCTCGGCGATCTGCAGTGTCGCCGCGTTCGGCGTACCGTTGCCCGCATTGGGCTGTGTCGCCGCCTCGTGGTGCAGCTGAGCGAAGCGCTGCTGGGCCTCCGCGACCTTCTGGGCGTCCTTTGCGGCTGCCTCCATCAGCCGCGTCATCTTTCCGGGCAGATCCGGGGCGACCGGAGTGCTCCTGGCATCCTCGATCTGGACCTGGAGCGCGGAGATCCGGTCGGCGTTGGCCGCGTGCTCCACCTCGAATCCCTTGCCGCTCACTCCCGCGGCCGCCGCGAGCCCGAGGATCGCTACGCCCATTGCGGCGCTCAAAACCAGGCGCGTCCGCCGCGCCGACTCCTCCGGAGTGCGTGCCTGCCGCTCTCCGCGCCGCTCGGAGCGCCAGCCCTCGAAGCGGGCCTCGAGTTCGACCCCGCTGACCCGCCTGCGGGTGGCGGGGGCCTTCAGCTTCTTCGGCGCGCCGTCCTCGTCCTTGACCGTGTCCCCGGCCCTGCCACGCGCATCATCGTCCGCACTCGTCACGATGCCCGCCCTTTCTCGCGTTGTCCTCATATATGACTCCAAGTCTATCTGTAATGGTCATTCAATAACGAGTCTGCCCCATTCGACAGGTCACTGCGCACGGATCGGGACGCAGAAAGGGCCGGTGCCCGGATCGTCCGGACACCGGCCCTGCTTCCGCCGGCTACGCCGGCAGGTTGCCGCCCGTGGTGATGAGGTCCGTGACGTCGACGAACACCCACCCCTCGGACTTCATCCGCTCCGCACTGTCAACGCGAACGCGGCCCATGAACGCGCAGTAGCCGGCCTCACCGAGGATGACCTTGTCGCCCTGCACGCCCAGCACCACGAGGGTGTGGCCCGCGGACCCCGTACCCGGCCCGGAACCGACCGAGTACGCCGTCGGCGTACTCGAGACCTGCTTGCCCGTCATGGACGCGATCGCGTGGGCTGTCTGGATGCCGTCGCCCGGCGGGTACTGCTGGAACGAGGTGTACTTGTTCATGAAGTAGACCGAGAACGACACGCAGTTCATGGCGTGGTTGTCGCCGCAGGAGCCCGGTCCGCCAGCGCCGTACTTGTCGTCCAGGAACTTGTCGCCCTCCTGGTTGTACAGGTCGATCAGCTGCCGGGCCTGCTCCTCGTTCATGCCGCCGTCGACGAGGCTGCCCGGGCGCACCTTGGTGTCGCTGTCGCAGTTGCCGAAGACGGAGCGGATCCCGCTGCCGACCGTGTCGACAATGCCGCCCACGATGTCCTGAACCCCGCCCACGACCGAGGTGTCGACGGTCCAGCCGCTCATCTTGCCGAACCACATCTCGGCGTCGGCCTTACGCTGCTGCAGCTGTGAAGCGTTGTCGGCCGAGCGCTCCCACTTGTCGTGGAAGTGCAGTGCAGCAGCAGAGGGAGAGCCCTGCGAGGTCTTGATCATGTCCTTGAACACGGCCACGTCCCCCGGGCTGTCGCCCTCCGCCATGAATGCCAGCTGGGCCTTGATGGTGTACCAGTCCAGGTTCTTGGACTTGGCATAATCCAGGAGCATCGTGGTGCGCCCGTTCGACCACTGGCCCAGACCGATGCCGCCGTGCGACTGGCCGGGGATGTGGGTGAAGTTCCCGTCCCAGGCGGTCTGCTTGCGCGGGCCGATCTGGTAGGGCTCGTTGTAGATGCCCTCCACGCTGGTGGGGTCCACGCCCGACTCCTGCGACCAGTTGCCCAGGATGCCCGCGATGTTCTCCTCGGGCATACCCCAGGTCTTCAGCACGGAGTAGACCGCCCGGGCGTTCGCCTCGGTGTTCGCCGGGACGTCAGCGCCGGGGCCGTTGCGGCTGACATTGACGATGCAGTTGGTCAGGGTCGAGCCGCGGCCGCCATCGAGGCCGGCCTGGTCGAGCACACCCGTGAGGACCGTGCTGAGCACAGCCACCGCGGCAACGGTCGCAGCCACCCCGGATGCGGCCGTGGCCACCGGGGCGACGGTGGCCGTCACGGTGACCCCGAACACGGCTCCTGCCGCCTTGCCGACCAGCCCGCCCAGTGCGATGAACGGTGCGGCGATCGTGTGCCCGACCGCCTTGGCGATCCCAAGGATGAAACCCCAGATCATGCTGGCCGCGTTGGCGGCCATCGCGAGCATCGCGAAGAACATGGTCTTGAGCCACTTCAGGAAGGCCATGACCATGAGAAGCCCCGCAGCCGGGGGAGCAGCCGCCGCGGTGCCGCCGACGGCGACACCCCTGGCGGTCTTGGACAGCAGCTGGCCGTCCTTCTCCTTCTGCGAGGTCCGCTCGTAGCCGGTGCCCCCGGCACCGAGCCGCTTGTCGGCAGGCTCGGCGTCCGGACCTCCGCCGGTGACCTTGGACGCACCGTCGACAACATCCTTGCCGGTCTCCAGGCCCACATTCTTGGCAGCGCCGACCGCTGCCCCGGGCAGCGCGCCGACACCACCGGCGGCGGCTCCGGCCTGCGCCCCGGCGACAGCTCCCGAGGCAGCCGCTCCCGCGTACCGGCCGGCACCGCGGCGGACCGCGCTGCTGCCGTCACCCTCGACCGCCTTGCGGGCAGCTCCCCCGGCCGCCCCGGCGGCGACACCGTCGAGGCTCTTGGCAGCCTTGGCGGCCTTGCTGGTCTTGCTGGCTGTGTCGGCCGCACCTGTGGCCTTGCCAGCGGCAGCCGCTGCGTCCGGGGCCGGTGCGGCTCCCAGGTGCTTCGACCCGCGGCCCGCAGGCGTCGGGTCCACGGGCTGCGGCGCGGGGGAGGCCCCCGGGGTTTTCGGCAGACCCTTGGCTGCATCCCCGGACGGGGAAGGAGCGGAGGCCGCTCCGGTACGGGGCCCGGCGCGGCGTACGCCGGACCCCTCACGACGAGGGGGCTGCGACTCCTCCTTCGCACCCCCGTCGGCGGACCTGCGGTCCCCGCGGGGCGATGCAGCGCGCCGGGCCGGGTCATCCCGCCGCGTCGGCTGGTCGATGGCCATAAGCTTGTCCTTTCCGGCTCGATGCCTGGGTGGTGACTGCCCGCTCCGTGGAGCGCGCTCAGTGATAGACGGTCAGGAAGTCCCCGGCCGAGTTCGCAGTGCTGTTGGACTGCACATCGCGCAGCTTCACGTCCAGGCCGAGCAGCTCGAGCAGAAGCCCGGACTGGTACTCCGACTTGGCCTTGCCGTAGTCCTGGTAGGCCTGAGAGAGGTTGTTCATCACGTTCGTGAGCGGGCGCATCGTCACATCGGAGGACCGGTAGTCCTTCTTCAGGTCGGTGCCGTCGGAGAGGACCCACTTCATGTCCGAGACCTGCTGGCTCGTGCTGTCGCTGCCCTCGGCGCGCTTGTCGGCGAGGAACTGCACATAGCCCTTACCGGCGGGCACGAGCGTGTCGAGGTAGCCGGCATAGACGTTGCCCGCGCGCCAGTCGAAGTCGAATCCGCCGGGCACGACATGGCCCGTCTTCAGCTCCAGCGTCGCTTTCCCGTCCTTGGCCTCGGCCGCCGAGACACCAGCCACCTGATCACCTGCGATGGAGGTCGGAACGGCCGGCGGACGGAGGAAGAGCCCATCGACCTTGGTGGTCGCCAGGTCGGAGGTGTACGACTCGACCTGCTTCAGGCTCGTGCGCATCGCGAGCAGCTTCTGGTCGAGCTTGTCCCGCGTCTGCTGCTCCTGGGTCTTCAGCACGACGTCGTAATAGGCCCGGGCCGGGTCGAAGCTGGCCGCGTCCAGGGCCGGGATGTCGGTGGTGCCCGACGCACCCGGGTTGATGATCACGCGCCACTGGTCGTACTTCTTGAAGCTCGAGTCGCCCACGACCTGGTCATCCCTGCTCTGCTGCCGCTCGTGGTAGGTCAGCTCGGCGTTCGCGCGGACGGTCAGGTTGAGCACCTGCCGGTCGAAGGGCCGGTCCGCGTCCAGGAGGACCCCGACGTAACCGGTCGAGCCGAAAACGTGGAAGGTGCCCCTGATTCCGCTGGTACTGACCTTCTCGGTCTGCAGCTTGTCGTTGGTGCCCAGCAGGAAGGCCTGGTAGTCCGCCGCGTTGTACGAGATCGCCGCGCTGGCGGGGAAGTGCATCATGACCAGTGCCCTGTTGCCGGTGTGATTGGTGTAGACCCCGTCGACCGTGCCCTTGAGCTGGGTCTTCGAGGAGGTGAACTCGGTGTTGTAGAGCGCGGTGTGCGACACCGCGTCGCTGCCCGCCTTGAAGGCGGCGGCACCCGAGCCGGCCACCACGACCAGCCCCATCACAGCGAAGATGCCGAAGAACACCCCGAAGCGCTCGATTGCGTGGTGCGAGTCGAGCTTGAACCGCTTGCCGAAGGCCAGCGCCTTGTCCTTGATCCCCATGTCCGTTCCCGTTCGTCCTGTTCCTTGCTCTGCCTGTCCTGCTCGTCGTCAGCGCCCGTCGTCCGACCCCGTAAACGACGCACCGGGCCGGTTGAGGCCTGGTGACCTCAACCGACCCGGTGCGGTCCGTCGACGCTTTGTGTGCCCGGCCGTTGATTCCTGCCGCGCCGGGCTTAGCCCAGGACGCCGCTGGTCAGTACGTGGCTGACCGTCTGCACGAGGACAGAGCCGCCGCCGAGGTCCTCGAGGGTCTTCTGGCCGCCGGAGCCGATGGTGTTGATCAGCGACCACCCACCGGTGCCGAGCGCGCCGCCGACCAGGATGAGCAGGGCGATGGTGCCCCAGCCCTGCTGCTGGCCCGCGGACTGCGGGGTGGCCATCAGCTTCTTGATCAGGAGCACGCCGCCCCAGACCAGTCCGACCGCACCCAGGAGCATGAGCAGCAGCCCGCCCCAGAGCTGGATCTGGGACTTCGCGTTCTCCAGGAAGCTCGTCAGGTCCCAGGCCGCGGTGGGCAGGGCGACCCGCTCGAGTGCCGCCTCGTAAATCTTCGTCATGGTTCTTTCCTCTCGCCTATCGAATGGTCGCTTGCATGACATGTGTCACGAGGCGACTGGCACAACCGATTCGCCTAGACAGAGCACAGCGCCCTATCAATGGTCTCTCCCG
Source organism: Arthrobacter sp. OAP107 (assembly GCF_040546765.1). Lineage (NCBI taxonomy): Bacteria > Bacillati > Actinomycetota > Actinomycetes > Micrococcales > Micrococcaceae > Arthrobacter > Arthrobacter sp. OAP107. The sequence continues at coordinate 1,881,316 of NZ_JBEPOK010000001.1, forward strand.
ATGCGACGTGACTCCCCGTTGAGCGGGACGACATGCCTGCAATCATGCGGCCAACCCCTCTTTAGGGACTCGTATACGTGCACATCTTCAGTGACCAATCTACATCATTCGAGTCATCAGTCATAGTCGTATTAGTGACGAGTCGGATACGAGTCCAGAATGTGCTCGAAGACCAGCGCAAACGAGGTGTCGGCGGGAGGACTGACGTTCTGCTCAAAAACGTGTAGATTTCACATGACGGGGCGCGCGGTGTGCGGCTCCGGCACGGCCCGGCATACGCTTCTTGCTGAGCCCCTCGCGCCCATGTACCCGACCAGGAGCCCAAACCAGATGAACGCCTTGCCCGGAGACCTCTTCGCCCGCCGACTGCGACAGGAGAGGGAACGCCTGGGCATCAGCCAGGCTGAGCTGGCCCGCAGGATTGCCGAGATCCTTGGAACGAACGTCGACCCTTCGGCGGTGACCCGGATAGAGCAGCAAATCCGCGCCGTCCGCCTGGACGAGGCGGTCGCCGCCTCCAAGGCCCTGGACGTCCCCCTGGCGATCCTGGTCGCCGAGGATCCGGAGGCAGAGAGCGAGGCCCAGCTGCAGCAGTACCTCGCCGACCTGGCAGCGGCCCAGCGCGAGTGGGAGAAGAACAGGCTGGAGGTGCTGCGGCTCTCCAAGGCCATTCAAGTGCTCGGCGGCGGCGCTCAACTCAAAGGTGTCGTCGACTTCCGCCTCATGGAAAGCATCGACGCCCGCGTCCCGGTCGAGGAGGACGACCAGCACGGGCACCGGGTTGCCCCCGGCATCGAGGGGTCTACAACCCCAGACGCATGACGCTGTTGCGTGCCGCAGGATTGAACTCGCGGTCGTAAACGTCTACCGTCGCTGCCCGGCTCCACCGGCCGGCGCGCATGATCTCCTCCGTGCTCGCACCGTTGCGCCGCGCCTGGGTGACGTGCCCGGCCCGCAGCGAGTGGAAGCCGTAGGCAGCAGGGTTCATCCCCGCCTCGACCATGCGCGAGAGCAGCATCGTGTGCAGCGCGTCGCCGCTCACCGCCCGTGCATGGATCCGGGCGTCCTTCCTGTTGCGGTACGTTGCCCGGAGCAGGGGCGCGCCCGAGGCCAGGTCGGCGCTGCTGATGAGCGCCGTCGAGCCGGCGGCTCCGCAGACGTGCTCCTCGAGACCGTACGAGAACAGCTGCTGCATGATCCCGCGACGCCGTGTGCGCGCGTCGTCCTGCCGGGCGAGCCCGAGCAGCACGACCCAACGGTGCACCGCACACGGGGGACAGGATGCCGGCGAGCTCCCGAACGGCAGCACGACCACGTCCGGCAGCGCGTTCTCCGGGTCGGCCTTCGAGGCCCCCACATGAACGTGGACACCATCGACCGGGTGCAGCTCGAGCCGGTTCAGCGTCAGGGCCGCCGCCTCGCTCCTGCGCAGGGCCCCTGCGAACCCGAGCCACACCGCCAGGGCGTCCCTGGTGGCTGACACGCCTGCCGGATATGTGTCGTGCTCCATCACCGCGATGATCCGGACCACGTCGTCCAGAAGCAGAGGGCGCTTGCGCCGGGGCCTGGTGGCCCGCAGCTTGGCCAGCCCGCGCACGAGATCCACCACGCCGCGGTGGGCCGTGGGATCCAGAAGCCCGCCGCGGAGGTGCCTCTCGCCGATACCGGCCAGGCGCTGGCGGATCGTCGCGACGGAGAACCGGGGGAGCCCGTCGTCATCGAGCTGCGTGGACATCCAGGCGACGTACCAGCGCACGGTCTCCGGATGCGCAGGCAGCGCCTCCAGCCCGTGGCCGGTACAGAAGTCATCAAAGGCACGCCACGCCGTGGCATAGGCGCGCCGGGTGGCAGCAGACAGCGTGTGTCCTTCCAAAGACCGCGAAATTTCTTCGAGCTCGCGCAGCTCGTCGTCCACCTCCGGTTCAGGTGGGACGGTGGGAGCGCTGAGCGCTGCGAGCCTCACCTGTGCTGCCATGACTCCAGTCTCGACTCACTGGCCGGAGAATCCAAGTCGCAATGGTCTGTCAGTGGCGATTCCCCATACCCGCGATCGACGGGGCGGCTTCGAACCGGGTCTCTGGTAAGTGCGCTTATCGGGGCATGGAGAAGGACTGCCTTCGCGTGACGCGGTGATTGTTGAATCACTCACAACCAGCGCATAGTCATGCACTCGGCTGCAGGGACACGAAGAACGAAAAGCCAGAGCTGTCCAGCGCCCGGTGGGACAATCAAGAGAATGACGACTGCCCTGCCCGATCTCTGGCTCGACTGGTGCTCGGTCGCGGGCAAGCCCACCGAGTTGGTCGACGACGCCACCCTTGCTCTCTTCTCCAGGCAGGTCGGAGCATCGCGCGCTGTGCTGGCCTCGTTACGGCGAATGATCAGTCAGGAGCCAACCGTCGCCCCGGCTTGGCCGCGCCGCCACAAAGACAACCCCGAATCGCTCCGTCGGCTGGTAAAGCGCGCCACCGTACTGATCCAAGATCCTGCGACCCAATGGGTCTTCCGTCTGCGCCTGCGGCGAATGCTCTTCGCCGCGGTGATGATCGCGCCGCCCGGGCACGGGGGACTGGGCCTGGACCGAGCAGGTGCGCTGGGGCTCAGGCCGAATGAGATGCAACGGCTGCGCTCACGTATCGGCGTCACACCCGATGCGCAGTCCTGCTCCGCGTGCGCCGTATGGTCGTGGCTCGACGTGATCGGTACCAACACCGGATGGTCGCACAGGGCCGTCCGAGCACTGGGTCACCGCTTTGACCAGAAGGACGACGAACACCGTCATCTGCTTCCCGACACGAGTGCCGACTGGCTCCTCTGCGTCGGGATGCTGCCGGCGATCGATCGGTGGGGCTACATCGACCCTTATTCCTCAATGCACCCCTCGTCACTCTCGGCGGTCATCCGCGCCATGGACGCCCTGCTCGAGGGCCCCGTGCCTGTCCCAGCCCCAGTGTTGGATCCCGAACCTCGTCCCGCCGTGCGCGCGATCTCGCCGCAGGAAGAAGAGCAGATCCTCGCCAGGGCCGACGAGCTAACCGCCCGTGTCGCCAAGATCCTCCGCGAGTACGGCTGACGCTGGAAGCAACAACTGCCCGAGCCCGCCGAGCTGCGTAGAACTCGTGGACCGATTCAGGAAGCGAATCAGGCTCCGAAAGGCCTCCACGCACCTAGATTCGCCCCATGCCGGTCGAGGGCCTTCTTGTGCGCTGACATACTGTCTCTATCATGGTGACATTACTCCATTTACTGGATAACCATCGTGTCAAAGCTCGACGTTGCTAAGGAAGATCGGAGTTGGGGGATGGCCACTGGAACCGAGGCTGGACTGCTGGAGAGTCCGAAGCCGCAGTCGGTCTACAAGCACGGGATTCTTGAGCAGTACGTCATTAGGTTCGCAACGATGACGGCCAGCAAGCTGACGCCGAAGAGGGCGGTGCTGTTCGACGGCTTTGCTGGCAGGGGACGCTTTGACACCGGCGAGGCAGGATCCGCCGAGCGAATGATGCTCGCAGCGCAGAAGGCTAAGAACTCCACAAGGATCGACCTCTTCCTGGTCGAGAGGAACCGCGAGGACTTTGTGTCTCTCGACAAGGTGGCCGATGAGTACCGTAACCGTGGCATCCATGTTGACAGCCGGAACGGGGATTGCGGGCAGCACCTCGACGAGGTCAGGCAGCTCGCCGTAGGCGCGAGCCTGTTCGTTTTCCTTGACCCCTGCGGCGCGGGGCTGCCCATGGATTCGATCAGGAACGTCCTCCTCAAACGAGGTTCATGGCCTCGGACGGAAGTTCTGCTGAACTTCAACGCTGACCTCATTCGCCGTGCTGGCGGACAGCTGAAGAAGGGGCAACTCGACCTTGGAGGCGTCGCCAAAGCGGACTCAGTGTGCGGGGGCGAGTGGTGGCGTGACGTGGCATTGCAAGCACACGAGGCTTCTGGCGGAACCTCCTGGGAGGCGGCCGCGGACGCCGTCGCACACGAGTACGCCCGACGACTTGCGGCGGGCACGAAATATGGCAGCGTCGTCGCGCCGGTGCGACGGCAGATTCGCCACCAGCCCGTGTACTACTTGATTTTCCTCACCCAGGCTCCGCACGGCTTCTGGGTGTTCGGGGCTGCCGCGGCAAAGGCACGGGAAGAATGGATCGACTGCCTCGGACCGGACCCTGACGAACGTGAGGGCATGCTCTGGGACACTGTCGCAGATCAGTTCGAACGTGAACACGACTCGGCGATCAGACACATCACTGACAACCTGCGTTCATTGGTGTCGGACGGCCAGCCGAAGGCTGTAGTCGAACACGTCCAGGAGGTCTATGGCGATCTTTACGGCGAGGCCAAGGAGACGGCCTTCTCGGCCGCACTTCGCGCGCTCGTGAAGTCAGGCGAGATTGAGTTCGCCACCAAAGGAGCCAAGCCCCACCAACACGTCATTCGCAAGGCCACCGGCTAGGCTGACGCTGCAGCGAGTTGCGGCATGTCATCCCAAGTGCGTCCTCCGAGTTCGCGCCCATTCGCCTTCGGACTCCGTCCGCCCCACTGCTTGAAGAAGAACGCCACATCGGCTTCAAGGCACTGGTCACGGATGTCTTCGGCCCAGGTCGGATCCATGGGCCGTGCGCGCGGACCGGACTCGCCACCGACGATCACCCAGTCGATGCTTTCAAGGTTCAATGTCGGCAATGCTGTGATGAGCGGTTCGCAGGACAGGAATCGTGTTGCGGCTGGTACAGCTCGAAGGTAGTCAATGCGATCGACGACATCAAACGACTCCACCGAGACTCCCATCCACAGGTTGTCTGGCCAATCAAGCTTGTCTGCCACCCTCGCCATCCGATGAGCCCGCTTGGTCAACACCTGGTAGGTGTGCTGTGGTGTCTGGCGCATGACGTCAAAGATGTCGCGAATGAAGTCGAGCGGAACCTTGGCATGGAACAGGTCGCTCATCGAATTCACGAAGACAATTTTGGGTTTACGCCAGCTAAGGGGCTGCTTCAATGCTGCCGGGTGCGTCGTGACCCCGAATCCAGGACCGGAGGTCCGGGGGTCACCGTCGGTCTGGTACTTCTCCGCACCCATGGCCTTCAGACGCTTCGCGAGCGCCAGAGCGTAACAGTTGTCGCACCCTGCAGCGACCCGATCGCAACCTGTGACAGGGTTCCATGTCACCTCAGTCCACTCAATCCCACTGTTCGTCGACACAGTCTCACCCTTCTCATAACCACTGCGACTAGCAATGCGTTCCATGCAGTTGCTGATCGTCGCGCGAACCGCGGTTATCCGACCGGCGCATGGATCTAGATCTTGGCCCGATCATCTCACGGCACGAACGACGTATGGCTTTCCACCACGCCGCTACGAGGGGAGAGATGTACCGATTGGACTCTCAAATGCAAGGCGCGGTATCCCCCACGAACTGTTGCCCGACCGCGCGATCAGGCAAGAACAAGATCAACCTTTGCCCCATCGCGGCGCATTGATCATGCTGATACGCCATTCGGGTGTTGAGCCTCTAACTCCTCGCCGGACTGGACTTCAATTGGCACGAGCTGATGGATCTCACCCGAAGGAAGCGCGATGTACTGCACGGTGTCAGGCGGATCGATCCGTGGAGGCGTCACCCGTTCACGAAAAGCTGTCTGCCGGCCAGCGATCGACTTCTTGGTCTTATGCCAACGACCAGTGAGCTCCAGCGTGGTGAGTGCCTCGGTGACCTGAGCCTCGCGGTTCTCAGCCCTTCTCACATCCGCTGCGTCTCGCTCAAGAGACTTTCGAAAGGCAAGGTATGGGTTGCCAGGATCGGCAAGCGCTGCTTTCGCGGCGTCGGCGAGAAGCGCTTTTCGTCCGAGGGCGACAGCGGCACGAGCGAAGTGAAGTTCGCGAAAAAAATGGTCGAGATCTTTCGTCTTGCCGCCAAGGGCTTTTTCCAGGTTGCGATAGTCAACAGCACCGCTGCCCACACCAGACTCCAGGAGTGACTGGATAGCAGACCAGGTTTGCTCCAAGAATATGTCCGCGTTGTGGAACTCCTCGCCGGCACTTTGCTGAACAACGTCCAGATCAGGAAGCCCGCCGTCGGGCATGGAACTGATTGCTTTGGACAGTCGTTTGTCCGTCGTTCGTTGGGCCGCAATACGCATGTCTACATATCGCTTCTCCTGACGTCCAAGGATTGTCTCGACCCGCCGCTGATGAACCCTCTGTTCCCGCTGGGCGAGCATGTCCAGAGCCATCACCGAGGCACCCACTGCCAAGATCGGCCAACCAGCAACCGCGGCACCTCCGACCCCCACCGGGTACAGGACGGCCTGAGCTGAGATACTGGCGGGTCCGCGAGAGAATCCGCGGAACCCGCTGGTTCCAACCGCGCGAACAAGCTCGGCACCCTTCGGCAGCACTACCTTGAAAAGTGTGGCACTCTTCGGATCCACTGCGCGGACGATGTTGGTGAGTGCTTGCTGAATGGCAGCATTTACTGGGACCGACTTGTACTTTGTTAGCTCGATGTCGGTGATCGGGTGGTACTCGAACGCCATAGGAATTGATGCGACCTCAAGCGCCTCCTCGACCGAGACGGATGCGCCGGTGGCGGACAAGACGGCCTCTGGAACCAGAATCCCCGAAGGGGGGAGAACCCGGACAGGTTCCAAGGTGTCGCTCAGCAAAGGCTCAGCCGCCACTGGTGTTCTTGCCGTGTCTCCTCGAGCACTTCTGTGCCTGCGAAGAGTGAGAGTAAGGAGCCCGCCAGCGGACACGACGACTGCGACGACTGCCAACGCCATCCAGAGTTCGGTCATTGCGACAGCCTAACGTGATATTCCAGACGTGTCCTGCGGGTCAAGCCTCGCAACTCATACAGGCTTAACCCGTTCAAACCCAGTCAAACCCTAAGAAGACGTGCAGTTGAAGCTAGGATGGCCTTTGTTCGTCGTTGCCAATCCCGACTGGAGGCTCCACCGTGGCCGAACCATGGCTGTCCGCCGATGGCATTGCCGCGCACCTGGGGATCACGAAGGACACGGTCTACACGTGGATCAGCGACAAACGCATGCCGGCCCACAAGGTAGGCAGGCTCTGGAAGTTCCAGGCAAGCGAGGTAGACGAGTGGGTCCGCAGCGGAGGCTCTGCAGCATCGAGCGACGACGAGACGCCGAGCTGACGACCGCACCTGAAGGAATACCTCTCGGATAACGCCAAAACTACTTGCCTGAAAAACTGAAAGGGGGGTTACACGTGATCGAGCAGCATGCCGAGGCGCAGCGCTATGCACTCTCATTTACCAGTGGTGCCCTCCTCATGCATGAGGCGGCGATCATTGCGCCCATCTATTTGCGAGAGCGCGAGTGGGCAAAAGTCCGAACCGAGATCGCCGCGGAGAACCTACTGCAAGCACGCACGCTTGCCTCTGGGTCCAGGCTCGCGCGAGAGATTGTCCAGCGGCTCGCCGTTCTCACGGGCGACGAGATTGAACTGCTCATCGAGGCAACGTCAACGGAGCGCGGACACTTGCTGTGGGCGGCGGCCTGCCGTCGATATGACCTGGTCGGAGAGTTTGCTGAGGAAGTCGTACGCGAGCGGTTCCTCTTGCTTACGCCGTCGCTCGATCACAACGATTTCGACAGCTTCGTGCGTGGCAAGTCTTTGTGGCACACCGAGCTGTCTGAACTCAAGGACTCCACTCGGCGCAAGCTGCGTTCAAACTTATTCCGGATGCTTAGTGAGGCAGGGTTGCTTTCCAACAGCGGGCACATACAGCAGGCCATGATGTCTGAACGTGTCGAAAGCGCCTTGGCAGCGCGGACTCCGAATGACCTGCGGTTCTTCCCAACCACCCATAATGCTGCGGGGAGGGCCCAGCCGTGACACAGACCGACCTTTCTAAAGAGGAAGAGCACTTGTTCGCCGTTCTTAGCGGCAGGCGGTTTCTCCAAATGGAGGGCCTGAGTAACGAGGTGCCGTTCTTCATTTACCCCTACGCCCCTGAGGACGCACTCGCGGTCACGGGGTCGAAAAAGCGCATCAAGAACCGCCTGGCGAACAAGGGCGTCGTGGTCCGAGAGGTCAACCTCTACGACCTGTCAGTGGAGATTCTCAAGGAACGCGGAGTCTGGGATCGACTGATCGCGCTCGAACCCGAGCAGGAAAAGGCCGACTTCCGTGAGTTACTCCAAGGGATGCTCGACCCGCAGCTCCACATTGCGTCCGCGATCAGGACCAAGCTCGCCGAGGGTGACTTCGATATCTTCTTCCTCACCGGCATCGGCGAGGTCTTCCCGTACATCCGTTCACACAACGTGCTGAACAACCTGCAGAGCGTCGTGACACGTAAGCCTATGCTCATGTTTTTCCCCGGCCGCTACGAGCAGTCCGCCACACTTGGATCATCGCTCGTGCTGTTCGGACGACTCCAAGACGACCAGTACTACCGAGCCAAGAACATCTTGGACCAGGAGGTTTGATTCGATGAATCTGCATGCGATCTTCGCCAAGGACGTTCAGCGCCCGATAGAAGGTGTCATCAAGGCTGACGACACCGCGCATTTGGGCACCGAGGTTGATGAGTACGTCTTGACCAACGAGGCAGCCAAGGGTCTGGAACTGCTGCTTGAGGCTTATACGAACTACACCAACGCCAACGGCGTGTGGATCTCGGGCTTCTTTGGTTCCGGTAAGTCCCACCTGCTGAAGCTGCTAGCACACCTCCTCGGTGACGTGGACGGTCAGGACTTCCCGCGAGCACGCGTCTCCGAGAGCTTCCGCACCAAGGCACAGGATGCGTTCCTTCCGGCACTGCTGACCAAGGCTGAGAGGATCCCGGCGAAGAGCCTGCTGTTCAACATCGACCAGAAGGCCACCCTCATTACGAAGGATCAGACCGACGCCTTGCTGAAGGTGTTCGTCAAGGTCTTCGACGAGAGCCGCGGCTACTACGGCAGCCAAGGGCACGTCGCCCGGTTCGAGCGCGACCTGGACAACCGCGGCCAGTATGAAGCATTCAAGGACGCATACACCCGTATCTCCGGGCGCAGCTGGGCGCAGGGACGTGAAGAGGGCGTGCTCGAAGAGGTCAACGTGGCCAAGGCGTACGCCGAGGTCAGCGGCTACACCGACAGTACGCCCACTAACATCCTCACCAAGTACCGCAACGAGTATTCAGTCTCCATCGAGGACTTCGCCGACGAGGTGATGGATTGGCTGGATAAGCAGGAAGACGACTTCCGGCTGAACTTCTACGTCGATGAAGTCGGCCAGTTCATCGGATCGAACACGCACCTGATGCTCAATCTCCAGACGATTGCCGAGTCGCTGAACACCAAATGCCAAGGCCGTGCCTGGGTGTTCGTGACTTCCCAGGAGGACATGGACAAGGTCGTCGGTGACCGCACGAAGCAGCAAGGCAACGACTTCTCCAAGATTCAGGCCCGGTTCGCCACCCGTGTGAAGCTCACCAGCGCCGATGTGGAAGAGGTCATCCGCAAGCGACTGCTGGAGAAGAACGAGGCCGGCGAGCCCGCGCTGAATTCGATTTATGCAGAGCAGCACGCCAACTTCAAGACCCTGTTCGACTTTGTGGACGGCGCGAAGACATACCGCAATTACACGGACGAGGCGCACTTTGTCGGCACGTACCCGTTCGTCAGTTATCAGTTCCCTCTGTTCCAGGCGGCGATCGAGGGCATCTCCGACCACAATGTGTTCGAAGGCCGCAACAGCTCAGTCGGTGAACGCTCGATGCTCGGCGTCGTCCAGCAGGTCGCCAAGGACATCGGCGACGTAGAAGTCGGCAGGCTGGCGACCTTCGACCACATGTTCGCGGGCATCCGCGCTTCGCTGAAGTCGGCCGCTCAGCGTTCGATCGACGTTGCCGAGCGCAACCTGGACAACGAACTGGCCGTGCGGCTGCTCAAGGCGCTGTTTCTGGTGAAGTACGTCGAAGGCTTCCACGCCACCCCACGCAACCTGACCGTGCTGGTTTACGACCGTTTCGGACTTGACCTGCCCGCCCTGGCCAAGCAGGTGCAAGAGGCACTGACCCTGCTGGAGACGCAGACTTACGTGCAGCGCAACGGCAACCTCTACGAGTACCTGACCAACGAAGAGCAGGTCATCGAGGAGGAGATCAAGAACATCGACATCGATGCCTCGGATGTCAGCGGTCGGCTCTTCAAGATTATCTCCGGCGACGTGGTTCGCACGAGCAAGCTGAGGTACGCCAAGAACGGACAGGACTTCGCTTTCGGGTACAAGCTTGACGATCAGGTGTACGGGCAGCAGCGCGAACTGACCATGCACTTCATTACGCCGGAATACCCATTCGGCCCTGAAGAGACACGGATGCACAGCGCCGGCAAGGACGAGCTGCGCGTCATCCTGGAGCCCGATGAGCGCGCACTTTCGGACCTGCGCCTGCTGATCAAGACGGAGAAGTACACCAAGCGCAAGCAGACGACTTCGCTGTCCGCAATCGAGGACCAGATCCTGCGCTCGAAGGCGACGCAGAACGTCGAGCGCGAGAAGGAACTCATCGAGCGCATCCGCCGCGCAGTTGGCAAGGCGGACCTCGTAATCAATGCCGCCGGCGTAACCTCCTCCTCGCAGGACGCCATCACGCGCGTCACCGATGGCTTCCAGGACCTCATCAGCCGCACTTACACCCAGCTCAGGCTGCTTGGCGGCGTTGCGTACAGTGAGCAGCAGGTTGCTGCGTTCGCCAACCCCAACCAGTCGGACATGTTCGACGATTCATCGCTCTCCATGCTGGCTGTTCCAGGTGACGAGTTGCTTTCGTTCCTGCTGCAGCGCGACCGGCTCGGTGAGCAGATAACGGTCAAGACGATCGTGGATACATTCCAGGCCAAGCCCTACGGATGGGATCTCGCATCGATAGAGGTCGTCATCGCCTGGCTCGTTGGAAACTCAAAGATCACGGTCACCGTCGATGGAAACGTGCTGAAGCGGACCGAAGTAGCTGCCGTTCTGCGCAATACGCAGAAGCACTCGCATTCCGTCGTCGCCCCGCAGAAGCTCTTTGACGAGCGCCAGGTCGCGACGTTCCGCAAATTTTGCACCGACTTCTTCGACGAGGCCACCCCACCGAAAGACCCGCTGGAGCTGGCTCGGCACGGCAGCGAAAAGCTCGGGGCAAAGCTCGACGAATTAAGGGCGCTAGTGAGCGGATCGAAGTACCCGTTCGTGGAGCAGTTGGCTGCCCCCATTGCCCTGCTCGAACAGGCTGTGGGCAAATCTGACGAGTGGTACCTCACTGATTTCAGTCTTAGCGACGAATTGCTAGACGCCAAAGAGAACGTCATCGACCCTATTCAGTCGTTCCTGGGCGGCGGCCAGAAAGTCATCTACGACGAGGCCGTCGTACTGCTCACCTCAAACACGAACAACCTCGGATACCTGCCCCCAGGAAGCGATGCCGACGTCAGGCGACTCCTGGACGATCCCAACGCCTTCCGGGGCAATCGCATGACCCAACTCAAGCAGGCCGCAGACGCCCTTGGCGCGAAAGTCGAGGACACGCTCGCCACCCATCGCAGGACGGTCATCCAGGACATCGAGGGACGCAAGTCCGAGGTACTCGACAGCGCCTACTACGGCAACGCCACGGAGGAAGCGCAGCAGCGGGTCACCCGTACAATCGACCAGATCATCACCCGCTTAGGCAGTGAGCAGCAGATCGCGCTCATCCGCGAGCAGGGTAATGGCTTTGAGGAGCGGACCTATCCCGAGCTGCTCGACCAGCTCGCATCCTCGGCCCGGTCTACGGGCGGTACGGACAGCCCGGAGCCCACGCCGAAGCAGACCGTCTCGGTCAAGACGATCACCGTGCCCGGTGCCCACGGTGTGCTTGAGAACCCAGACGACGTCGACCGCTACCTCGATGCGCTCCGCGGTGCGCTGCTGAACACGCTCAACGACGGAAAGAGAATCGCGCTCTGATGGAAACCGCACCGCTTAAATCGTTCGCCACATGGGCACGCACAGCTCTCATCCGCGAGGTGTCAGCCCGCATCTCCGTCGTTCTGGCATCGGAAGAGCTGCGCCAGGAACAGCCCAACGCCGTCGCCGCCCTGGAAAAGGCCGTCAACGCTGCCGGCGGCAGCGACAAGGGCCGCGACACAGTCGCGGACAAGGTCGCCTACACCTGGTTCAACCGCATCATCGCGCTGCGGTTCATGGATGCCAACGGTTACACCGGCATCGGCGTCGTCTCGCCCGAACGGAGCCGCAGGGGAGGACAGCCCGAAATTCTTGCCGAGGCCAAGCGCGGGAACATTGACAGCGCGGTCGTCACTAACAAGCGCACGGCGGAGACCGTCACGAGCCTGCTCAACGGCACGCGCCGCAGCGCAGACCCTCAGGGCGAGGCGTACGCGCTGATGCTCGCGGAGTACTGCCGGTATTGGAACCGCTCTATGCCGTTCATGTTCGAGCGGGAGGGCGACTACACCGAACTGCTCATCCCCGCGAACCTGCTCGCAGACGACTCGGTGCTGGCCCGCGCCACAAGCCTGCTCACTGAGGATATCTGCCAGGATGTCGAAGTCATCGGTTGGCTGTACCAGTTCTACATCTCTGAACGGAAAGAAGAGGTCTTCGCGGGGTTCAAGAAGAACGAGAGGGCCGGCGCTGCGGAGATCCCCGCCGCTACCCAGCTTTTCACCCCGCACTGGATCGTCCGCTACCTTGTCGAGAATTCGCTCGGGCGGCTGTGGCTGCTCAACAAGCCCTCCTCACGCTTGATCGACCAAATGGATTACTACATCGCTCCGGTCGACGGGGAGACCGACTTCCTGGAGGTCTCAAGCCCCGAGGAACTAAAGGTTATTGACCCAGCCTGCGGCTCCGGCCACATGCTCACCTACGCATTCGACCTGCTATACGCCATCTATGAAGAAGAGGGCTATGCTCCGTCCGACATCCCTGGCTTGATCCTCGCTAACAATCTCTACGGCACTGAGATCGATCCCCGCGCCGGCGGGCTCGCTGCCTTCGCTCTCACGATGAAAGCTCGGGCTCGCCAGCGGACTTTCTTCAACAAGGGCATCGAGCCGAACATCTGCGTACTCGAACCCATCTCCTTCACGCGGACTGAGTTGACAACCCTGATCACGAGCAACGGCAACCGCCACGACGAGGAGACGTTTTGGAACCAGTTCGAGAATGCAGACACGTTCGGGTCCCTCATCCGGCCTCGCGAAGATTTGATCGAGTCGCTACGCCGTCATCTCAGCGCTAACCTTCCGGAGGATGGCGACCTTCTCACGACTGAGCTGGCGAATCGCGCGCATAGCATCATCACACAAGCCGAGTATCTGTCACAGCGTTACAACGTCGTCGTAGCAAACCCGCCATACATGGGTGCAAAGAACCTGAGTCCGCGTGTTGCTGAATGGCTCAAGTCAGAATACGCGGATGGTAGCGCCGATCTCTTCGCCGCTTCCTTCTATCGATATCTCTACCTGGCAGTGGATCGAGGACAGCTTGGCTTAATGAGTCCTTATGTATGGATGTTCATTTCGACCTACAAAGAATTGCGCGAGCGTCTCCTAGGCCAGGAGACAATCACTTCTCTTGTACAGCTTGAGTATTCTGGCTTTGAAGGTGCCACCGTGCCCATCTGCGCATTCACTCTGCAGAGAGGTCACCAGCAGCAATATCCCGGCGGATACGTGAGGCTGAACGACTTTGTTGGACCTTCACAACAAGGACCGCGGTGCCTCGAGATCATTCAGGCCGGGAACGCTAAGGGATCCACTAATACGCAAGAGCGTACAGCGATGGCAAACCATTTCTATCGTGCTTCAGCTGAGGATTTCCGAAATATCCCAGGCAGCCCCATCGTTTACTGGGTAGAACCGCAATTGATTGCACTCTACGCGGGGTCACTAATTGGTGACAGGTTCCAAATCAAGGCGGGAGTAGGGACCCGGAATGACGACCTATTCATGCGGCTTCATTGGGAAGTGAGTGCAGAGCGGATCGGTCGCGACAAAAGGTGGGTCCTGACCGACAAGGCTGGCGAATTCCGAAAGTGGTATGCCGGGTTTACCTACGTAATGGACTGGGAGGATGATGGTTTTCGGATTAAGAACTATCGCAATCCAGACGGGTCGCTCAAGTCGCGCCCTCAGAACATTCAATTCATGTTCGAAGAGGGCGTCACATGGGGAAAAATCGGATCCGGAGCTACGAGTTTCCGGTGGCGTCCGAAGGGCTACGGATTCAACGATGCCGCTCCGGCTATATTCGGCCCCGGGGCTTTCGATCTACTCGCGCAACTGAACTCAAATGTGGGTAAGTGCCTGGTAGAGATCAAGGGCTCAACACTCAACGTTCAGACAGGAATGGTGGCGGACCTGCCGATCGTTCAGACGTCGCCTGATGCAACTGAATCCGCACGAACGCTCACAAGCCGCGCGGTAAGTCTCTCAAAGCGCGACTGGGATTCACAAGAGATCTCTCCGGACTTCTTAGCGCCGGAGCATGTTCTGAAGCGGATGCCGGATCATCCGCTAGAGAACGTGCACCAGCGAGTTTCCGAAGTGCAGCGCCAATGGGTGGACGAACTTACTCAAATCGAGAGTGACATTGAATGCGCGATTAGGGACGCGGCGAATCTGCCAAGCGAGTCGACCGAGATCGGGCCAGTCTCCCTATTAGCAAATCCTGCGTTTCGGTACGGACGTCGGAAGGCAGATGACCTGATCGTTGCCCAGAAACGGGACGCCATGAATGACTTGATCTCGTATGCCGTGGGATGCATGTTTGGGCGATATAGCCTCGATGAACCGGGGCTGATACTCGCGAATCAGGGCGACACGCTCCAGGATTACCTCGCCAAGGTGCCAAATCCGACGTTTACCCCGGACAAAGACAACGTGATCCCCATCGTCGACGGGGACTGGTTTGAAGACGACATCGTGGCGCGGTTCCGGCAGTTCCTTCGGACCGCATTCGGCGATCAGCACTTTGCGCGGAACCTCCGCTTTGTCACCGAATCGCTTGGCGTGAAGGACTTGCGCGATTACTTCGTGAAATCCTTCTACAAGGATCACGTACAGCGGTACAAGAAACGCCCGATCTATTGGCTGTTCTCCAGCAGCAAGGGCTCCTTCAACGCGCTCATCTACATGCACCGCTACACGCCGTCGACCGCCTCAACTGTGCTCAACGAGTACCTTCGCGAGTTCAAAGCAAAGCTGGATGCCAGCCGCCAGCACCAGGAGCGCCTCGCTGCAGGCACAGGTGCACCACGGGAACAGGCAGCCGCCCAGAAAGAGGTCGACCGCCTGCGCAAGGTGCTTCTCGAACTCGATGAATACGAGCACGACGTGCTGTACCCACTGGCGTCCCAGCAGGTGCAGATCGACCTCGACGACGGCGTCAAGGCGAACTACCCGAAGCTCGGTGCTGCCCTCAAAAAGATCCCGGGGCTGGAGGCCGACTCGTGATCACTTTCGAGGATCATGGATCGAAGGTTGTATTGGTCTATACCCCGAGCACTTTTAGGCCGGTGACATGGGTGGACAACAAGCTGGGCTCCGAAGGTCATGCCACCCTCTCGCAAGTCTTCACAGTCCAGAAGACGGACCTGCTAAGCCAAGACGCTGACGACGAAGACGACGAAGACGACGGCGACGACGCGGACGTCCGGCGCTTTGTGATCGGCAGCCTCGACGGTCAATATCGGACCATACGATCAGACGTCCTTGGTCTCAAGCACGACTTGCTGATCGTAACGACGATGCAGCTGACGAGATCAACGTTCGTCGCCGAACGCAACATCTCCATCTTCGGACGAATCGACGGCTTACTCACGGAGCAGATCGTCGTCGGAGGGAATCGGGAAGGTGCAATCCCCGTGGATGAGTTCGCCCGGCTGCTTCGAAGATTCCCGACATCGACCGAGGTCACCTACTATGCAGCGACCCGGGTTACCCGCATCCTCCGCGAATATCTGGAAACCATGTCCGACGCCGAACTGCGGCTGGAGAGTTACATCGAGCGTCGCGAACGTTCCGGGACCGAAGAGTGGGTAGAGGCCCATGGTCGGATACCGGCCGCAAACGAGCTGGAGCTCGAGAAGTTCACATACGTTCGGGACCGCTTGGTTGAGATGTTGGAGGACGCGGATGGCTACTCCGAGGCTGACTGGCAGGGGGCAGTGGCAGACCTGTTTCTGCTGGTATTCCCCCAATACATCGCGGTTCTGCACAATGTCCACGTCAAGGAACGGTACTCAAACGAATCCAAGTCGACAGACCGCTACATCGACCTCATGCTCGTCGGGGCCAACGGATGTGTGGACATCATCGAGCTCAAGAAGCCGTTCGAGCGCGGTCTGATGTCGAAGAGTCAGTATCGGGATAACCATGTCCCCATGCGCGAGTTGTCGGGCTCGATCATGCAGGCGGAGAAGTACCTCTTCTACCTGAGCAAGTCGGGCAGGGACGGCGAGAAAGCCATCAGCAAGAAGCACGCAGCTAATCTTCCCGCTGGCCTTGAGATCAAGATCGCCAACCCGAAGGCGATCATTCTGGTGGGACGGGACAGCAACCTCTCTGCAGAGGAGAGGTTCGACTTCGAATTCGTCCGACGGAAGTACTCGAATGTTGTCGACATCATCTCGTACGACGACTTGCTGCGCCGCTTGGAGAACGTCATCGCTACTCTCACGAAGCGCGTTGTCACCGAGGATATTCTTGGGCCAGACGACGAGATCGGAGTATCAGCATGAGTGTCGCCGCCGTCAGGCCCCATCTGGAGCGTCGCTTTGAGGTGCAGCGTGTGGTGTTCTGGCACGACCCCGAGGGTGAGTACACCGCTGACCTCGACACGCTCGACCTGGAGGGCGTGCAGACTGTGCGCGTCAATAACGATGAGTATGCGGTAAAGAACCGGCTGCTGCACCAGGAGCCCAAGTCGAAGTTCCTTGTCTATCGTTCGGGTGCTGTGTCGACGGGGATCGGCAATTGGCTGTTGGACCTGGAGCTTGCCTACGGAGTGTTCACAGCAGACCGGACCTCACTGGTGCAGCAGGAACTCGGGCTCACCGCGGACGGTATCGGCGAGGTCCTACAAGCCCGCGAGAAGTTCTTCCGTGGGGCCAAGCGCGTCCAAGGCCTGAAGAAGCTGCTGGACGCCGACGATGACGCCCGGTTGCTGCAAGCCAAGATGTCGGCGGTACTACTCGGTCAAAGCGAGCACAGCTTACTGGAGATCACGCGCACTCTGCTGATCGAGAACGCCGGCGGTGCGGATGCCAAGTACGCTGCCCTTGCCGAGCACGGCCTCGACGAGTTCTACTGGCAAGGCGTGGCGTCGATCTACGGCTACATGTCGCCAAGCCCGAGCATCGCCGATTTCGTTTTGTGGGTGTTCCGGCAGGCCAACGCCGGATTCAAGTCCGAACGACACGGCGGCTTGCGCAACATCCAGCTCGACTTCGGGAGCTTTCGCTACGACAGGCGTAGCCAGGAGGCATTGACGACGCTCGCAAAGCGTGCAGCGCGAGATCTGGATTACGCCAGCACCATCGAGGACGCAAGCTTCCGCGACCTGTTGGGCAACGACCTTTTCGAGGAGACTGACCGCAAGATCATCAGCGATCTGGCTCGTGCGGTCTCTGAGCGAACGGTCACAGGCCGCGAGGTTACAGAGGTGATCCGCAGCCGTCAGAGCAGCATCTGGGTCGAAGGATACCGAAAGCTGTACACAGCAATCGGCTGTGCCTCGGAACTCCTGACCGTGCTTAGCACGCTCAACCTGTCGATGCAGTCGCTCGATGAGGGATTGGAGCGATATCAGGGTGACTGGTTCCGCATCGATCAGCTCTACCGGCAGTTCACATATGCTGCCCGCACAGCAGAGTTCGCCGGTCCGCTGGAGGCCTTGCGCATCCAAGTGGAGAAATTCTACGCCAACAAGTTTCTCTACGAGCTCGGTAACGCCTGGCAACAGCAGGTCGATGGCATCGACCAGTGGCGTTCGACATTGCTCCGGCCCCAAACCTCGTTCTTCACCGACCACGTTGCACCCATCACGAGAGATGGCCGGCGCAAGGCTGTCGTCATCATCTCGGACGCCCTGCGCTATGAGATCGCTGACGAACTTGGTTCGCGCATCCGCCAGGAAGACCGCTACGACGCGGACCTGAAAGCCATGCTCGGCGTGCTGCCCAGCTATACCCAGCTCGGGATGGCGGCACTGCTGCCACACAGCACGATCGGACACTCCAAGGACGGGGATCCCGTTCTGGCGGACGGTCAGCGCACAGACGGCACCGTGAACCGCAGCAAGCTCCTCGACGCCGTTGACGGGAAAGCGATTCAAGCCGAGAACGTCTTCTCCCTGACCCGGGACGAGCTGCGGGAGCTGTACCAGCAACATCAGGTGCTGTACGTCTATCACAACCGCATTGACGCGACAGGCGACAAGGCGGGCACCGAGCGTCAGGTGTTTGAGGCCGCCGAGGACACGCTTCGCGAACTGGTCGATCTGGTCAAGCGACTGACCAATGCGAACGCGACGAACATCCTCATCACTGCGGACCACGGCTTCTTGTTCCAGGACACGGCACTCGAGGACGCCTTCTATCTATCGACGCTGCCGGAAGGTGAGGACATCAAGGTGATCAACCGCCGTTACGTCCTCGGCCACGGCTTGAAGGAAGTCCCTGCGTTCAAGACTTTCACGTCAGCTCAACTCGGCCTCGATGGAGACCTGGATGTGCAGATACCGAAGTCGATTCACCGGCTGCGGCTTCCAGGCGCAGGCTCGCGATTCGTCCACGGCGGTGCAGCCTTGCAGGAGATCGTCGTTCCGGTGCTGGCGATCAACAAGAAGCGCAAGAGCGACGTGCGAACAGTTAACGTCAAGATCATGCCCGAGTCGGACAAGATCACGACAGGCCAGCTGGTCATCAAGTTGTTTCAGGCTGAGCCGGTGAGCGAGAAGGTTCGCCCCCTTGTGCTGCGCGCAGGGCTGTATGTCGGCGAGATCCTCATATCGAACCATCTCTCGCTCACTTTCGACCAGGACTCGACAGACCAGCGTGACCGCTACCAGAACGCGCACATGCTGCTCAGCCAGGACGCAAACGACTACAACAACCGCCCAGTCGAGTTCCGGCTTGAAGAACTCATCCCGGGCACCAATCAATGGCGCGGCTACGCCAAGGCGTTCTACACGCTAAAGCGATCGTTCGCCTCGGACTTCGACTTCTAAGGAGAGTGCGGCTATGAGCGAAGTGAGCGAGGTCAGTCCAGAGATATCCGCTGGGGCCAACGCACCGGCAGACGCCACTCCGGTGCAGAGCGAACTGGACCGAAAGATAAACCAACTCTTCCCCGGCGTTGTAGTCCGCAAGGATCTGGTGAAGGCGGTCAAGGGCAACGCCATTGTGCCCTCCTATGTGCTGGAGTACCTGCTCGGCCAATATGCTGCCTCCGACGACGAAGCCACCATCCAGGCAGGCATCGACACGGTGCGCAAGATCCTCGCCGAACACTACGTAAACCGGAACCAGTCCGAACTCGTGAAATCCACGATCAAGGAGCGTGGGCGTCACCGCATCATTGACAAAGTGACGGTCACGCTCAACGAGAAGGATGATGTCTACCAGGCAGAGTTCGCCAACCTCGGTATCAAGGGCGTGCTCGTCGAATCCGCGACGATCAAGGCCCACCCAAAGCTGCTTGTCGGTGGTGTTTGGTGTATCTGCGACATCGAGTACTTCCACAGTGACGACGCCCGAATGGTGCCGTGGATACTGGGGTCGATCAAGCCCATCCAGTTGTCGAAGTTCGACTTCGAGGGCTATCTCGCGGCGCGGAGCGAGTTCACAACCGGCGAATGGACTGACCTGCTCGTGCAGTCGATCGGGTTCAATCCCGAACTGTTCGGACGCCGTGCAAAGCTCATCCAGCTTGTGCGGCTCATCCCATTCGTCGAGCGAAACTACAACCTCGTCGAACTCGGGCCCAAAGGCACCGGTAAATCGCATATCTTCTCGGAGTTCTCACCCCACGGCATGCTCATCTCCGGTGGCGAGGTCACGGTCCCCAAGCTGTTCGTAAACAACTCCAACGGCCGCATCGGGCTGGTCGGCTACTGGGATGTCGTCGCGTTCGACGAGTTCGCGGGTAAGAAGAAGCGCACCGATAAGGCGCTCGTCGACATCATGAAGAACTTCATGGCGAACAAGTCGTTTTCCCGCGGCGTCGAGACGCTCGGCGCGGAGGCGTCAATGGTGTTCGTCGGCAACACGTCGCACACCGTGCCCTATATGCTCAAACACTCCGACCTGTTCGACGAGCTTCCCGAAAGCTACCACGACTCGGCGTACCTCGACCGCCTGCACCACTACATCCCAGGGTGGGAAGTCGACACCATCCGAGGTGAGATGTTCTCCAACGGGTACGGGTTCGTCGTCGACTACATCGCCGAGGTGCTCAAGTCGATGCGTTCGGCGGACTACTCCGACCGCTACCAGCAGCACTTCACACTGTCATCGGACATCTCGACACGAGATCGCGACGGAATCCACAAGACCTTCTCCGGGCTGATGAAAATCCTTTACCCGCACGGGGAAGCCTCGGCCGAAGAAATCGAAGAGATCCTGCAGTTCGCCATCGAGGGCCGCAAGCGCGTCAAAGACCAGATCCTCCGCATCGACTCAACGATGGCAAACGTAAAGTTCGGCTACCTCGACAAGGCCGGTACATGGCAATCAGTCTCCACGCTTGAAGAGGATGAGTACCCGGCATACTACTACCGTGAGCGCCGCGTAAGCACTGACGCGGAGGAGGCGACGGGCGATCCAACCGGGCACGCCACTACTTCTGCGGAAGACGGTCAGCAAATTGCGCCCGAGCCTATCACCGTAAAACCGCTGTTTGAGGGTCACCAGGAGTTCCAGGAGAACCAGCGTGGGGTCTCCTTCGAGACCCTCCTCGTACCGTACCTGCGCGGAGCCACGCAGATCACCATCACGGACCCCTACATCCGGCAGTTCCATCAGGCCCGTAATCTCATGGAACTCATCGAGTGCATCGCGGTCACCAAAGACGCGGCCGACGAAGTGAATGTTCGGCTCGTTACGTCTGAGAACACCGAGGGACCAGACAAGCTCCGCAAGCAGTTCGAACTGTTGCTGAAAGTCAAGCAGGGAGCCTCTGCCGCCGGTATCAATGTCGACATCGTCTTCGACGGAGCCATCCATGATCGGTCCATCCTCACCGACACCGGATGGAGGATCCTGCTCGGCCGCGGGTTGGACATCTTTCAGTACATCACGGGCGACGCCTTCGAGCTTGCCACCAAGCTTCAGGAATACCGTCAAGTCAAGGCTTTTGGCATAACTTACATCCGGGACGACGCGTGAGTCGCGCTGTGCGAGCTTGCCTACGACGGCGCAGCCGGCGAAACGACAAAGACAGACCACGCCCGGCATTTTGTCTTCAGCCTTCTTCGCGTGTTCGGACCCAGCACACCCTCCACAGAGGTGGATTCAGCAGAGTCTCACTACAAAGACGCACTGATGACACGACAATTCGGCCTCAACAGAAACTGATCGACCGATGACACCACGTCCACGCCGCGCCTGGCAGGCGGCAGCAAAAGCCAAGCAAGAGTCCAGGGAACTGGGCGAGCTGCACGCGATCGAACCAGCCTCCCGGCGCAGCGATGGCTCACCCAAAGTGGGCCCTGGCCAGGTTTACGTGGTGAGCTCCGGCAAGGTCTATCACCCGGCCTGGTGCAACTCAGTGGGCAACGTCTGGGACGACAACCCCAAACGGCTTCTGGTCGTCGAGGAGACCGGTGTTGGCGGCCGTCAGGCCTGCAAAGCCTGCGACGAACCCCTGCAGGCCTGACTTTGCATATTTAGCGGCTACGACTGAGTCAGGCCTCCGGCGGTCCTCTCCGTAAGAGACGGTCCGCCCGCATAGGATGTTCCCATGTCTGAACCCGAGCCCATCACGATCCGGAACAGTCTGCCGAACATCCTCGCAAATGAGGCGTACGGTCCGGATTGGAAACGCACGCAGGATGTCATGGTGGTCATAACAGTAGGTGGTACTTCCACTCATCTGGCTTTGAAGTCTGCACCCACCACGACGCTATGCGGTCAGAATTCCCGGTTCGTGGCCCGCGCCTGGTTTCTCCTCAGCGGCTGCATGAAGTGTTCAAAGGCTGGTCTCAAACAGGGCATCGCCACAATCACCGATACAGACGGCACACTCATCGACCTGGCGACCAACACCGAGATCAAGCTGCCGGAACACTAAGCTCTTGCCGCTTCGAAGGCAGCTTCCTGGATCTCCATTGAGGGACCGGGCCAGACCTGAGTGATTGCCTTGGTCAGGACTACAGAGCGCTCCTTGATGTCGGCTTCAGTCCAGAGATCGATGTGGCTCTGAATGATTTCTTTGTTGAGCACCAGAAGGCTGAAGGCGTCGAGCAGCGTTCGCTTACCCTTGCCGGACTCACCTCCGTCGATGAGTCCCGTGGCGTCGCTGTCTGTCCACGGACGGTTGGATAGCGAACCATTGAGTGACTTGGTCACGAGCGTGAGATTACCGATCGTGTTTACGACCCGGTCACGGACAGCTGCCTCTTCGGGAGTGAGTCTTGGCGGCGGGTCCCAGTGGGTTCGCCAACCTTGCGGCATGACGTGCTCGATTTCCAATCCCCATGGAAGCTCGACTGCTTCGTACTTCGTGCTTTGGTTGCGAAGTTGTTGCTCTACAGCACGGAGGACTACCTGGAGCCGCCACTGGCGGATGTTCCCGTAGAGCTTCACATCAGGGAGTGTCGTGAGCATCTCTTGATCGGAAGGCCAGTAACGGGTCTCCGCGGTCTGCTCCGAAAGAAACTTCCTTATGGCGTTTCCGGCTTCGCGAGCATCAACGCTCCCGAGCGACTTCAAGGTGGCGACCATGAAGCGGTTTACATCCTTGGAGGTCTTCCGCAGGAGTGTGCGGCGGATAACCCAACTTTCGATGGCATCCAGTGCTATCCGCACCTGCTCGCGGGGAACCGAGTGGTTCTCGGAGAGGAGCCAGAGGAAGAGGGGGGTGGTGGCCGCCAGCTCCATCGTTTCGATAACCCGGGAGCGGAACCGTCCTTCGGGCGTCGCTACGTCGAGTTCGCTGAGGCCCCGGTAGGTGTCGGCATCCTTCCGCAGTTCCGTCAGCAGGGCTTCCGCCTTGGCGGGAGTGGACAGTCGCGACCCTGCGTAGTCCGCGAAAACTCTGAACACCAACTCCGCTTTGACTTCTTCCTGTAAGCGCATCGTGAGCCAGTACTGCAGAAAGATGTCCACGCGGGACCGAATCTGACGGCCTTGGGAGATTTCAGCCCGCCACCATACGGTATCGAAGTCGGCCCAGTGCGTCCTGGACCACTTGTCCACGTCAGCACCAATCTGTTCGCCCTTGCGGAAGACCCAGTTCTTGATGAGGTCCGCTTTCAGCAGAGGCGTGCCCCGGTCGTTCAGCGTTTCGAAGATCAGCTGTGAGTCTTCATGTCCTGACAAGTCGATGGCGACGACGACCAGTCGATGTTCAAGCGTCGAGCATAATTCCTTGGCGCGGAGCTCTTCAGTTCCGGGTGGGACGATCCCTTCCTCGTCCGGCGTTCCCGTTAGCCACCGTTCTATTTCGCGCCGAAAAAAGTCGTGGGCCTCGATGACTCGATGCTCCTCGACACGCGGTTCCTCTGGATCCATGGCATGGGCAAACGCGCTTCGGTCCGCCTGGGATGGCCAGAGCTTGAAGCGCTCGATGCGGCCTTTGAAGGTCAACGCCTTGTTCAGAATGAGCTCTTCGAGCTGATCCGCTTCCGTCTGGTGTCCACGCTCGGCCACGATTTCATGTGCAGCATCAAGCAAGAGCTGAAGCGTCGTCATGCGTTGTTGGCCGTCGATGACCTCATGCCGAGTCACATCGCCGGCAGACGGCGGCTTCGACTCGTAAACGACCGCACCCAAGAAGTGATTCGGAATTGGGGGCTTACCCCCGTCAAGAAGATAGCTCTCGGTGACCCGGACCACGTCGTCCCACAGAGGGGCCCACTGGCTCTCCTCATCCCAGACATAGGGACGTTGAAACGCGGGAATCTCAAAATGGCGACGACCCTCGAAAAGATCTCGCGGGCTTCGAGGATGAGTATCCAATGCATGCACCTTTCGACTACGACGTCCTCCGTCACACGCTATCGGTCAACTAAGCACGAAGGCGACAAATCCTGCGCAATAGCCTTTTGGGTCGCCGGCAAGCTCAATACCACCTGAGCGGGCTGAGACAGGGTCAAGGCCGTCGACCGCTGGGGGTGGATCGATGCCTACCGCTCCATGCACCCGGCCTCGCTGGCGGCGCTCATCAGTGCCGCGGCCATGCTGCTCGACGGTCCTGAGCCCGCACCTGGACCGGGGCCTGCTGCGGCTGCGATGCAGGCCAGCCCCGGGCGGCAGATGTCACATGAGGAGGAAGAGCCGATCCTCAAGCGCGCCGACGAACTCAGCGCGCGTCGAGGCGATCCTTCGCGAGTTCGATAACGGCCGATAAAATCGTGTGCATGGGATTCGACTGGGAGCAGGTCCTCGGGGCCAATGGCGCAGGCCTCTCCGACGCCTACGATCAGAGCGCCTCGGACGCGCTGTACCAGGACCACCCGGGCGCGGCTCCGCCAGCAAGTCCGGAAGACCCGGGCGATGAGGTCGTCCGCCTGCCGTTCGACGAGAGCTGAGCCTCCAAACACCCACGCCGGGGTGTCCGTTTTGAGACATAACCACAGGTCAGCGCGCATGCATACTTAAGTGTGTAGTCCCCCCGGCGCCGGCAAGACCATGCTGGCTGAGCGGCTTCCGGGGCTGCTGCCGGACCTGCGTGACGCCGAGGCGATGGAAGTGACGGCGATCCATTCGCTGTGCCAGCTCCCCACATCCGAGGTGCAGCTGGTGCGGCGGCCGCCGTTCGAGAACCCGCACCACACGGCCACGGCAGCGGCGATCATTGGCGGCGGGTCGGGGCTGCCCCGTCCCGGCGCGGCGTCCCGCGCGCACCGCGGAATCCTGTTCCTCGACGAGGCACCAGAATACGAACGCAGGGTCCTGGATGCGCTCAGGCAGCCCCTTGAGAGCGGCGAGCTGGTGATCCACCGCTCGGCGGGGGCAGCGGCCTACCCGGCCCGGTTCCAGCTGGTGCTGGCGGCCAACCCGTGCCCGTGCGGCAAGGCCTCGGGCAAGGGCATCGAATGCACCTGCACACCTTTCATGCGGCGCCGCTACATGTCGCGCATGTCCGGGCCGCTCCTGGACCGCGTGGACATCCAGCTGCAGGTGGACCGCGTGTCGCTGGCCGACTTCGGCCAGTCCGGGGGAGCGGAGGACAGCGCAACTGTCGGCGCCCGCGTCCTCGCTGCCCGGGCCCGCCAGCTGCAGCGGCTTCAGCCGTGGGGCATGGAGACGAACTCCCAGGTGCCAGGGCGAATCCTGCGCGGCGGCCTGAGGCTGGCGGGCGCCACCACCCGGATCCTTGACCATGCGTTGGAACGCGGCGTCCTCACGGCCCGGGGCTATGACCGGGTGCTGCGCCTAGCCTGGACTTTGGCCGACCTTGGCGGCCGGGAGCAGCCGGACGGGAATGACATCGGACAGGCCCTGAGCCTACGCCAGACCGCTTCGGCAGCGGCATGAAAGGAACCCACATGCAGAATGAGAGACTTGCCCGTGCCGCGCTGTCCAGACTGATGGAGCCGGAGGACGTCGCGGGCCTGGCATTAGTGCACGTCGCCGGGGCTGAAAACGCGTTGCGGATAGCCACCGCCCAGCTCAGCTATGGGCCGGGGCTGGAACAGGACATCACCGGGCTGCTGGCAGAGCACAGTGCCGTCACTTCCTGGGCTGGCCTGGGTGCTGCACTGAAGCGCTGGGCGCCGAGGATTCCCGACCTCGCCCCTGAGCGCGATCTGGCCACCATGCAGCGCCTGGGCGGCCGTATGATCATCCCCGCGGACAGCCAGTGGCCGCGGCAACTGGACGACCTTGGCCTGCACCGGCCCATCTGCCTGTGGTGGCGCGGCGTTGAGCTCGAACTTCCCCCTGCAGCCAAGGCCGTGGCCCTCGTGGGTTCACGGGACAGCACCAGCTACGGCGCGTCAGTCACCGGCGACCTTGCTTATTCGCTGGCACAGAAGGGATTCACGGTGGTGTCCGGCGGCGCGTACGGGATTGACGCGCACGCGCACCGGGCAGCCCTGGCAGGGGGTTCAGGTGCTATGCCGACCATCGCCGTGATGGCCGGTGGCGTGGATCGCTTCTATCCGTCCGGGAACGAGGATCTCCTGCGCGCCGTAGCCAACCAGGGTGCCGTGCTCGCCGAAGTCCCGCCCGGTTCGGCCCCCACCCGGTACCGGTTCCTGCAGCGGAACCGACTGATCGCCGCCCTCGCGTCCGTCACGGTTGTGGTGGAGGCCAGATGGCGCTCGGGAGCCTTGAACACTGCCCATCATGCGGAGACCCTGGGCCGTGCCGTGGGAGCCGTTCCCGGCTCGGTCCACAGCGCCAACTCTGCCGGTTGCCACCGGCTCCTGCGCGACGGCGGCGCTGTCTGTGTGACGGATGCAGGTGAGGTCGCCGAGCTTGCGTCGCCGAGCGGTGAGTCCTTGCCCGACGAAAAGAGCGGACAGCCGGCGGACCATGACGGCCTGACACTCGAGGACCTGATCCTGCTGGACGCGCTCCCGCTGCGGGCTGCCAGCTCCGTCGAAAAACTCTGCAGCGTGGCCGGTTTAGGGGCCGAATCGGTCCGCGCGGGCCTGGGCAGGCTGGCGCTGCTCGGACTGGCTGTCTCCGAGAAGGGAGGCTGGAAGCGCACCAGGCAATCGACATAGGCCTGCCGCCCGGTGACATCCACCTCGCCGGGCGGCAGACCTGGGCCGATGCCGTTCACGATTGGCGTGCCGGTCCATGATTCTGTGCCGATTGCTGCGACAGTGGGGGAGTGGAGAAACAGGAACTGCCGGCCGCCCTCGCCCGGGCCGTTACGGGTTTCGGACGGTACCTGACGGGCGAGCGGGCGCGGTCCGAACACACGGTGCGGGCCTATCTGTCGGACGTCGCCAGCCTCCTCGGCTATGCGGCCGGTGAGGGAGTCACCGATCCCGCAGGGCTTGAGCTCGGAACCCTCCGGCGCTGGCTGGGCAGCCAGAGCGAGGCTGGCGCGTCCCGTTCCACCCTTGCCCGCCGTGCCGCTACGGTGCGGAGTTTCACTGCCTGGGCGCTACGGGAAGAACTCATCGAAACAGATCCCGCCCTGCGGCTGCAGGCCCCCAAGCGCGACGGCTCGCTGCCAGGTGTGCTGCAGCAGCAGCAACTCGCCCGACTGCTGACCGACCTCAACGAGGCGGCCAAGGACGGTGATCCGATGGGCCTGCGCAACCGGGCCATGGTCGAGCTGCTCTATGCCACCGGTGTCCGCGTCGGCGAGCTGGCAGGTCTGGACGTCGACGACCTCGACCCGGACCGCAGAACCCTGCGGGTGCTCGGCAAAGGCAACAAGGAGCGGACGGTGCCCTACGGGCTTCCGGCTGCGCTCGCGGTCGACGACTGGCTGCGCCGGGGACGGGGAAAGCTCGCTGCAGCTGACAGCGGACCGGCCCTGTTCCTCGGTGCGCGCGGCCGCCGCGTGGACCAGCGCCAGGTCCGCAGCGTGGTGAAGGGCTTGTTCGAGGCATTGGGCGACACGTCCGCTACCGGCCCGCACGCCCTGCGGCACACCGCCGCCACCCATCTGCTCGACGGCGGTGCGGACCTCCGGGCGGTCCAGGAAATTCTCGGGCACAGCAGCCTCGCCACCACCCAGATCTACACCCACGTGTCCGTGGACCGCCTGCGGAAGAGCTATCAGCAGGCCCACCCGCGCGCCTAGCCCGGCGCGTTTTCTACACCACGCCGAATTGCACTGGCGTAATTAGACGCCGTACGGCACAATAAGATCCAAGTTCGGCAACTTTCAAGTTGTGCTTGAAGCACTGTCTCCAGGCGCCTCTTGTCAGCCCGGCAAGTAATTTCATAGATTGGCAGGAATCACCGGCACCACGCGGCGCCCAAAGCAGCAAGTATCCCGTCCATGCAGGTCGTTGGGGAAGACGTACCTACAGCTATGGAGGATGGAATGTCTGTTGCAATGACCCGCGGTGTGCTGTTTATTCACTCGGCCCCTACCGCACTGTGCCCTCACGTTGAGTGGGCCATCGGATCCGTCGTGGACAAGCGAACGGACCTCGAATGGACCCCTCAGCCGGCCGCGCCCGGCATGTTCCGCTCGGAGCTGTCCTGGACCGGCGCACAGGGGACAGGTGCGCAGTTGGCGTCTGCCCTCCGGGGCTGGGCACACCTGCGCTTCGAGGTCACCGAGGAACCCAGCCAGGGCGTGGATGGCGGACGTTGGTCCCACACACCTGAGCTGGGTATTTTCCATGCCGTGACAGACGTGCACGGCAACATCATGGTGTCCGAGGACCGCATCCGCTACGCCTACGAGGCCGGCGCCGGTGACCCCTCCGCCGTCTACCACGAGCTCTCGCTTGCCCTCGGCGAGGCCTGGGACGAGGAACTGGAACCGTTCCGGCACGCCGCGGAAGGCGCGCCGGTGCGCTGGCTGCACCAGGTCGGATAGTGGGCAAGGCCGCCTGACGCAATCCCCCATAGCAACGAAGAAGCCCCCGCCAGCAGGCGGGGGCTTCTTCAGTGTTCATTCAGCTGACATCACACGCTGCGGATGGCAACGACGGCATTGTGCCCGCCGAAGCCGAAAGAGTTGCTCAACGCGACGATGTCGCCGGCCGGCAGGGCGCGGACGGAGGTCACGACGTCGAGCGGGATCTCCGGATCCTGGTTCTCAAGGTTGATCGTGACGGGCGCCTTGCGTTCGTGGACCGCCAGAACGGTGAGGACGGCCTCCACGGCACCGGAGGCGCCGAGCAGGTGGCCCATCTGCGACTTCGTAGCCGAGACAGCCACGTTCTCCACGTGGTTGCCGAGCGCCGCCTTCAGCGCCGTGTATTCCGGCTTGTCACCGACCGGGGTCGAGGTGGCGTGGGCGTTGACGTGGACCACGTCCTCCGCCTGGATACGGCCGTCGAACATGGCTGCCTTGAGCGCACGGGTGGCACCCAGGCCTTCGGGGTCCGGTGCCGTGATGTGATACGCGTCGGCGGTGACGGATGTGCCGGCGAGCTCGCCGTAGATCCGGGCGCCGCGGGCGATGGCGTGCTCCTCGGCCTCCAGCACCAGGGCGCCGGCGCCTTCACCCATGACGAAGCCGTCGCGGTCCCGGTCGTAGGGACGTGAGGCGCCCTCGGGGTCGTCGTTGCGGCGGGAGAGGGCCTGCATCGAGGAGAAGGCTGCCAGCGGCATCGGGTGGATGGCGGCTTCGGCGCCACCGCACATGACGACGTCGGCCTTGCCGGAACGGATCAGATCCAGTCCGAGGTGCATAGCTTCGGTGCCGGACGCGCAGGCGGACACCGGAGTGTGCGCACCGGCGCGGGCACCCAGGTCCAGGCTCACGGCTGCGGCCACGCCGTTGGGCATGAGCATCGGAACGGTCATGGGAAGGACGCGGCGGGGGCCCTTCTCCTTCAGCGTGTCCCACGCGTCCAGGAGCGTCCAGACGCCGCCGATGCCGGTGGCGAACGCGACAGCGAGCCGGTCGTGGTCGATCTCGGTGATGCCGGAGTCGGCCCATGCTTCGCGTGCGGCGATGACGCCGAACTGCGTTGAGGGGTCCATGCGCTTGGCTTCAACCCGGCTCAGAACGTCCAGGGCGGGGGTGCTGCACCGGGCCGCGAAGTGGACCGGCAGTTCATACTTGGCAACCCAGTCGTCTTCAAGGGTGTGGGCTCCGGATACCCCCTTCAGCGCGTTCTGCCACATCGTGGGTACGTCGCCGCCGATGGGCGTGGTGGCACCCAGACCTGTAATGACTACTTTGCGTGTCATGGGATCACTCTCTGTCGGTGCGCCTGCCTTGTCCTGAGCTGCTGGCCAGAGGCCGGAGTGGGTGGCGTGCGGGGGAAGTCTGCAAAAAACATAGGGGTGGTGCATCGGCTGGCCGGACCGGACAAGGTGACGTCCGGTCCGGCCAGCCGGGTTCAGCCGCGAGGGCTGGAGCCTGTGAAGGCTGGTGTCCTGCTTACGCCTGGGCGTTGGAGATGAAGTCCACGGCGTCGCCGACGGTCTTGAGGTTCTTGACCTCTTCGTCCGGGATACGGACGCCGAACTTCTCTTCGGCGTTGACCACGATGGTCATCATGGAGATGGAGTCGATGTCCAGGTCCTCGGTGAAGGACTTGTCCAGCTCGACGGCCTCGGGGGCCAGGCCGGTCTCTTCGTTGACGATTTCAGCCAGTCCGGCCAGGATCTCTTCGTTGCTAGCCATTGATGGCTCCTTTTCTTGTTATTGCCGGCAGGGGATGCCGGAAATGGGCAAACCGCGGTTGCGGCTTGGTTATCGGAATTGCTACGGAAGGACAATTACCTGGGCGCCGAAGACCAGCCCGGCGCCGAAGCCAATCTGCAGGGCCAGTCCGCCGCTCAGTGCGGGATTCTCCTGGAGCAGGCGGTGCGTGGCCAGGGGGATCGATGCCGCCGAGGTGTTGCCCGCATCGGCGATGTCCCGCGCCACGGTGACCGTCTCGGGCAGCTTGAGCTTCTTGACCATCTCGTCGATGATCCGCATGTTGGCCTGGTGCGGAATGAAGGCCACCAGGTCCTCGGCCTGGATGCCGGCAGCCTCCAGGGCCTGCTGGGCAACCTTGGCCATCTCCCAGACTGCCCAGCGGAACACCGTCTGGCCGTCCTGGCGGAGGGTCGGGTAGAGCTCCTGCGCCTCTTCGAGCAGCGCGAGGTCGCCGGTGGAATCGGACCGGCGTGCCGCCAGGCCGAGGTCACGGACGTCCAGCATGGAGCGGGTCATGCCGATGGCATCCCACTTGCTGCCGTCCGATCCCCACACCGACGGCGCGATGCCCGGGGTGTCCGAGGGGCCGATGACGACGGCGCCGGCGCCGTCACCCAGCAGGAACGAGATGGTGCGTTCGCGGTTGTCGATGACGTCGGAGAGCTTTTCCGCGCCGACGACGAGGACGTAGTTGGCAGCGCCCGAACGGACCAGTGCGTCGGCCTGGGCGATCCCGTAGCAGTAGCCCGCGCAGGCGGCTGAGATGTCGAAGGCAGGGGCAGGCGTGGCCCCCAGCCGGTCGGCGAGGCTTGCGGCCGCCGAGGGTGTGGCATAGGGGTGGGTCACCGTGGAGACGATGACGGCGCCTAGCTGGGATGCCTCGATGCCAGCCTTCTCCATGGCCTCACGGGCGGCGCCCTCGGCCATGTCGATCACGCTGACGTCGGCAGGGGCGCGGTGCCGGGTGACGATGCCGGTACGCTGGCGGATCCACTCATCGGAGGAATCGATCCACTGGCACACATCCTCGTTGGTGACCAGGACGTCGGGGCGGTACGCGCCGATGCCCAGGATCCGGGTGTGCTCGTTGAGCGGGGTCTGCTTCAGTACCGGCGTGCTCATGCCTGTCCTTCCAGTTCTGCGAAGAGTGCAAGGGCCGCGGACAGGTCGTCCGGCGTTTTGACGGCAACTGTCTTGACGCCCGGCATGCCCCGCTTGGCCAGTCCGGCCAGGGTGCCCGCCGGGGCGAGTTCGATCACGCCGGTGACTCCGCGGTTCACGAGGGTCTCCATGCAGAGGTCCCAGCGGACCGGCCGCGAGACCTGGGCAATCAGGCTGTCCACAGCGGCGGTGCCCTCCGTGACCTCCTGGCCGTCGAAGTTGGACAGCAGCGGCACAGCGGGTGCCTGCGGCTGCAGCTCCGGGCGGAGCGCCTCGAGAGCGCTCACCGCGGGAGCCATGTGTGAGGTGTGGAATGCCCCGGCGACCTTCAACGGAATCACGCGTGCCTTGGCCGGCGGGTTCTCGGCGAGGGCCTTGAGCTGATCGAAGGTGCCGGCGGCGACGGTCTGGCCCGCGCCGTTGACGTTGGCGGGCGTTGCGCCGGCGGCCTCGATGGCAGCGAGGACCTCGGCGGGGTCACCGCCCACAACGGCGCTCATGCCCGTGGGGGTGACGGCGGCGGCCGCGGCCATGCTGTTGGCGCGTTCGCGCACAAACGTCATGGCTTCCTTTTCGGTGAGCACACCGGCCAGCGCGGACGCCGTGATCTCGCCCACCGAGTGTCCGGCCAGGATGACCGGCAGCGTACTCAGTTCGACGTCGAACAGCGACTTGGCAGCGACCAGTCCGGCCGCGACGATGAGCGGCTGCGCCACGGCAGTGTCCTTGATGGTTTCCTCATCAGAGGTGGTCCCGTGCGCAGTGAGGTCGATGCCTGCAATTTCGCTCAGGGAGGCCAGATGGCCTGCTACGGAAGGCAGCTCCAGCCAAGGGGCCAGGAAACCGGGGGTCTGTGAGCCCTGTCCAGGGCAGACGATTGCAAGCACGTATCCAGCTTTCCAAATTACCGGGTGATCCATTGGTGTTTCCGTACACCAAGCTCACGGGGTCAGATTGTAGGAAGTCTACAACGGTTCAGTTCGTGTTCCGCGCGGCAACACGCTCGGCGGCGGGCTTGGGCGGAGTGGATAGCCGCCCCACGACGAGGGCCGCCTGGAGCACAAAGGCCTCCCGCGGGAGCAGCGGATCCCAGCCCGTCACGTCACAAACGCGCTTGAGCCGGTACCGCACGGTGTTGGCATGGACGAACAGTTCCCGCGCTGTCGCCTCGAGCGAATGCCCCAGCTCCAGGTAGGTGCCGAGCGTTTCCACCAGCCCGTTCGATGCTGCGAGGAGCGGCCGGTAGATGTTCTTCACGAGCGACCGGCGGGCGGCGTCGTCCCCGGAAATGACGCGTTCCGGCAGGAGGTCGTCGGCGGCCACGGGGCGGGGGGCGGCGGGCCAGGCCCGTGCGGCGGTCAGTCCCGCGAAGGCCGACTGCGCCGAGCCGCTGGCTTCCAGCAGGGAACTGGCCTCCGCACCGTACACCACGGGACCGGGCGCGAACATGTCGCTGAGCTTCACGTACGCGGTTTCCCGGTCGTGGACGCCGCCCAGGATCAGGATGAGGCGGTCGCCCTGGATTCCAACCAGCGCATCCTCGGCGTACCGCCCGGCCATGCGCCGCAGTTCGCTGACATAGCTGGCGCTGGGTTCCGACGGCGAGTTCCCCACCATCACGGTGAAGCGTTCCTGCGCCTTCCAGCCGAGCGCGGCGATCCTTGAGCGCAGTGCGTCGGTGTTTTCGCCGCGCAGGATGGCGTCCACGATCAGCGCCTCGAGCCGCGTGTCCCAGGAGCCCCGGGATTCCGCGGCCCGGGCGTATACGTCGGCGGCGGCAAAGGCGACTTCGCGGGAGTACCGGAGGACCGCTTCGCGCAGGGAGGGCTGGTCCGCTTCGGGAGCGATGACCGGAACCTGGTCCTCCACCACTTCCACGACGATCCGGATGAGCTGGAGAGCCTTCTGCAGGCTGATGGAGCGGGTCAGTTCCGTCGGGGCGGTGCCGAAAACGTCGGACAGGATCCAGGATGGGGAACTGGGACGCTCGTACCAGGTGACGAACGCGGCGATGCCGTTCTGTGCCACGAGGCCCAGTGCGGACCGCTCGTCTGAACTGAGCCGGCTGTACCACGGCAGGGATTTTTCCAGCTGGCGCATGGTGGTGGTGGACAACTGACCGACGCTCACCCTGAGCTTTTTCAGGGTCTCCGTCTTCTCCGGAGTCATGGTCCGGGAGGGCGGTTTGCGCGGTGCAGGGGCGGGGGACGGCTCGGGCATGATTCGAGCATACGGTGCCTGCGGGACAAGCTCCATTTTGTGCAAAGGCTACAACTTCGGTTGTGCTGCGTCACGGCTCGTCCGATGCTTCCCGAAGTACCGCTGAAGTAGCGCAAACGACGACGGCGGTCCCCACCGTGGGTGGGGACCGCCGTCGTTCGTCCGGGCTCAAGCGGCCGAGTTAGGACTCGCCTCCGGCGTTGCCCGTGGTTCCGGCGTTCACGTTGAGCAGTCGGTACTTCTCGATCGCCTGCGCCGGTGCCTGTCCGTCAACCTGCCCCTTGGCCGCGAGCAGCTGCAGGGTCTTCACCACGACAGAGTGAATGTCGTTTTTGAAGAAGCGGCGGGCGGCGGCGCGGGTGTCGGAGAAGCCGAAGCCGTCGGCGCCGAGGGTGGCGAATTCGTTCGGGATGAATTGCCGGATCTGGTCCGGGACGGCTTTCATGTAGTCCGAGACGGCGACGACGGGGCCCTGGGCGCCTTCGAGCTGTTTGGTGACGAAGGGCTGGCGGGCGTCCTTGCTGGGGTTGAGGAAGGCTTCCTCTTCGGCGGCGAGGCCGTCGCGGCGCAGTTCGTTCCAGGAGGTGACGGACCAGACGTCGGCGGAGACGCCCCAGTCTTCGGCGAGGATCCGCTGGGCTTCGAGGGCCCAGGGGACGGAGACGCCGGAGGCGAGGATCTGGCTCTTGGGGCCTTCGGTGCTGGAGTCGGCGAGCTTGTAGATGCCCTTGATGACGCCTTCGACGTCGAGGTTCTCCGGTTCGGCGGGCTGGACGATGGGCTCGTTGTAGACCGTGAGGTAGTACATCAGGTTACGGTCTGCATTATCTCCGTCGGAGGCTGGCCCGTACATGCGTTCGAGGCCGTCGCGGACGATGTGGCCCATTTCGTAGCCGTAGGCGGGGTCGTAGGTGACCACGGCGGGGTTGGTGGAGGCCAGCAGGGGGGAGTGTCCGTCGGCGTGCTGGAGGCCTTCGCCGGTGAGGGTGGTCCGTCCTGCGGTGGCGCCGATGATGAAGCCGCGGGTCATCTGGTCGGCGGCGGCCCAGAAGGCGTCGCCGGTGCGCTGGAAGCCGAACATGGAGTAGAAGACGTAGACCGGGACCAGGGGCACGCCGTGGGTGGCGTAGGCGGTGCCGGCGGCGGTGAAGGCTGCCACGGCGCCGGCTTCGTTGATGCCGGGGTGGATCAGCTGGCCCTGGGCGGATTCCTTGTAGGCCAGGACCAGGTCCCGGTCCACCGACAGGTAGTTCTGGCCCTTGGGGTTGTAGATCTTCGCCGTCGGGAAGAACGCGTCCATGCCGAACGTGCGGGCCTCATCGGGGATGATCGGCGCGATGTGCTTGCCGAAGTTCTTGTCCCGCATCAGGTCCTTGAGCAGGCGGACGAAGGCCATGGTGGTGGCGGCCTGCTGCTTGCCCGAACCGCGCTTGGCGACCTCGTAGGACTTCGCCTCGGGCAGCTCGATGTCCGAGTGCTTCGAGCGCCGCTCCGGCACCGAACCGCCCAGGGCCGCGCGGCGCTCGAGCAGGTACTTGATTTCCGGCGCGTCCGTGCCCGGGTGGAAGTACGGCGGACGGTAGGGATCCTTCTCCAGCTGCTCATCCGTGACCGGGATCCGCAGGTGGTCGCGGAACTTCTTGAGGTCATCCAGGGTGAGTTTTTTCATCTGGTGGGTGGCGTTCCGGCCTTCGAAGTGCGGGCCCAGGCCGTAGCCCTTGACCGTTTTGGCCAGGATCACGGTGGGTTTGCCCTTGAATTCGGTCGCGGCCTTGTACGCGGCGTAGACCTTGCGGTAGTCGTGCCCGCCGCGCTTGAGGTTCCAGATCTCGTCATCGGTCAGGTCCGCGACGAGGTCCTTGGTCTGCGGGGTTTTGCCGAAGAAGTGTTCGCGGACGAACCCGCCGGATTCGGCCTTGTAGGTCTGGTAGTCCCCGTCGGGGGTTTCGTTCATGATCTTTACCAGCGACCCGTCGGTGTCGCGGGTGAGCAGGTCATCCCATTCCCGGCCCCAGACGACCTTGATCACGTTCCAGCCCGCGCCGCGGAAGAACGCCTCGAGTTCCTGCATGATCTTGCCGTTGCCGCGCACCGGCCCGTCCAGGCGCTGGAGGTTGCAGTTGATCACGAAGTTCAGGTTGTCCAGGTTCTCGTTGGCGGCGAGCTGGAGCAGGCCGCGGGATTCGGGCTCGTCCATTTCGCCGTCGCCCAGGAACGCCCAGACCTGCTGGTCCGAGGTGTCTTTCAGGCCCCGGTTGTGCAGGTAGCGGTTGGACTGGGCCTGGTAGATCGCGTTCATCGGGCCGATGCCCATGGACACGGTCGGGAATTCCCAGAAGTTCGGCATCAGCCGCGGGTGCGGGTAGGAGGACAGGGCGTGGCCTTCCTTGGACTTTTCCTGCCGGAACCCGTCCAGGTCCTCCTCGCTGAGCCGTCCTTCCATGAACGCCCGGGCGTACATGCCCGGGGACGCGTGGCCCTGGAAGAACACCTGGTCCCCGCCGCCGGGGTGGTCCTTGCCGCGGAAGAAGTGGTTGAAGCCGACCTCGTACAGGGTCGCGGCGCCGGCGTAGGTGGAGATGTGCCCGCCCACCCCGATCTCGGGCCGCTGCGCCCGGTGCACCATCACCGCGGCGTTCCAGCGCATGTACGCCCGGTACCGGCGCTCGAACTCCTCGTTCCCCGGGAACTGGGCTTCCTGGTCCACCGGGATCGTGTTCACATAATCCGTGGTGGTCACCATCGGAACCCCGACGCTCTGCGCGCCGGCACGCTGCAGGAGACTGCGCATGATGTATTGGGCACGCTCCGTGCCCTGTTCCCTGATCAACGCATCCAGGGACTCAACCCACTCGGCGGTCTCTTCCGGATCACGATCAGGCAGCTGGTTAGTCAACCCGCTGAGGATATGGGAGGTATCTTCTCCTGCAGCCACGTCCAACCTCTCTTTGCGCGCATTCATCGGCGCACTCAGGTCCGGCAGGGTAGCTGCCCGGCGTGAACGCGTCGTGTGCGTCGTATCGGTTACAACAGCCCGGTCATGTGCGCCGGGCAGGGTTCTATCTCGTGTGTATGACTGCCTGTTTGTTCGGGGCGGTCGCCCCGTTAGGCATAGTTGTCAACAGTCACTGTAGCTCTGACGGCTTCCGGATGCGTAGCCGCGGCTGAACCCTCCGCCCTATTTGACCGTCATACTTGTTGTGTGACGCACAATAAGCCGCACCGCGGCGCACGTAGCTTGAAGCCCACGCCCAAAGGGTGTTGGCTTGGAGTAATCGAAATCACTATGCACAGGAGGAACACGTGAGCGAGGCCGACGCCGCCACTTCGGTAAATGTGGCGGAAAAATTGGGTTTCAAGGACGGGGATCTGATTCAGGAGTTCGGTTACGACGATGACGTCGACTTCGACTTGCGTGATGACATAGAGGATCTGACCGGGTCAGAGCTTCTTGATGAGGATGATCACGACGTCGTGGACGCCGTGATCTTTTGGTGGCGGGACGGCGACGGCGACCTCGTGGATACGCTGGTCGACTCGCTGACGACGCTCACCGAGGGCGGTGTGGTGTGGGTTCTCACGCCCAAGTCCGGCCGTCCGGGATATGTTTCGCCGTCCGACATCCAGGACGCCGCACCCACTGCGGGGCTGCACTGCACCACGTCCGCGGGTGTTTCCAAGGACTGGAGCGCCACGCGCCTGGTGACCAGGAAGAACAAGTGACCGGACACTCCGCCGTCGCGGCGGCGGATCTGGCGGGCGTGCCCGGGGTTGGGCAGCAGGCGCCGGACTTCACCCTGGTCAATCAGTTTGGTGAGCCCGTCCGGCTTGCCGACTTCCGAGGACGCAACGTGGTGGTTGTTTTCTACCCCTTCGCGTTCTCCGGAATCTGCACCGGCGAGCTGTGTGAGATCCGGGACAACCTGGCAGTCTTCGAACATGCCGACGCCGAGGTGCTGGCGGTCTCGGTGGACAGCAAGTTTGCCCTCCGTGCCTACGCCGAGCAGGAAGGTTATGGCTTCAGCCTGCTCGCGGACTTCTGGCCGCACGGCGCCGTCGCCGAACAATACGGCGTGTTCGACGCGGAAACCGGCATGGCACGGCGCGGGACCTTCATCATCGACGCCGGCGGAACGGTCCGCTACGTCGTTGTGAACCCGCGGGGCCAGGCCCGCGACCTCACCGAATACCGCCGCGTCCTGGCAGAACTCGCCCAAGGGTAGGTATTACCCGATGGAACAGCGGCGGACCGGCACCGGCCTGACAGGTTTCGCCAGTCTGCCTGCCGCCCCGCGCACCGAGTCATCGGCCAGCGACCTCGAGGCGCTGGGCGGGATCCGTGAGGTGCTCGCCGGGCTGCCGCTGGCGCTTCTCACCGGGGCAGGACTCAGCACCGATTCTGGCATCCCGGACTACCGCGGGCCGGATTCACCCCCGCGCTCACCCATGACTTACCAGGAGTTTGTTGGCGATGCTGCCAACCGGCAGCGGTACTGGGCGCGCAACCACATTGGCTGGTCCCACCTGAGGCGGGCCAATCCCAATGCCGGCCATGCCGCCGTCGCCCTCCTCGAGCAGCGCGGCCTGCTGACCGGGCTGATCACCCAGAACGTGGACCGCCTGCATGAGGACGCCGGCAGTGTCAACGTGGTGGACCTGCACGGACGCTTCGACCAGGTGATTTGCCTCGAGTGCCGACGCACCTACTCGAGGCAGCTGCTCGCCGGGATATTGGAGGAACTGAACCCCGACTTCCTGGATCATGCCACCAAGTCCGGCCTTGTGGAGATGGCCCCTGACGCCGACGCAACGGTGGAGGACCTGCGCCTGATCCGGGGTTTTGTGGTCGCCCGCTGTCCCGCGTGCGGGGGCGTCCTCAAGCCGGACTTTGTGTACTTCGGCGAAAACGTCCCCAAAGAACGCGTGGAGCGCGCATACGCGATGGTGGATGAAGCCGAAGCCCTTCTTGTTGCCGGTTCCTCACTTAGCGTTATGAGCGGCCTGCGGTTCGTCCGCCATGCAGCCAAGCAAGGCAAGCCTGTTGTCATCATCAACCGTGGCCAGACGCGCGGTGACGACATCGCCACGATCAAGCTGGAAGCCGGAGTTGGTGAGTCGCTCGCCTGGCTGGCGGAAGAATTGCCGTCGCTCCCGGCGGCCTGACCCGATTAGCGTTTGACGGCACTCTTCGGGTAGAGTCTATGTTCGTTGGTTCGAGCGCTTCGGTGCGAAAGCCATTCTTCGGGTCTTTAGCTCAGCTGGTAGAGCGCCACGTTTACACCGTGGATGTCATCGGTTCGATCCCGGTAGGACCCACCTGCAAACCCCGTTTGACCAAGTTCTTAAGCCTGGTCAGACGGGGTTTTTTGTATCCCCGTGCATCGCGCTGCCGGCGGAAAATGTCTGCGCCCGGCCGTAGCCTGCGGGCATGGAACACGTACTTGTGAGGATTGCTGCTGACGGGCGGCCGGGGGCCGTCATCCGCGGCGGCCAGGAATGGACGGTGGGCGCGGAACCGCTGCGGTGGTTTGAACGCGTCAGCTGGTGGGAGGCGGAACGCCGGATGCCGGTGGGGCTCAGCCGCGTCGACGTCGAAGTGTGGCGGCTTCAGACCAGACTGGGGCGGAATCCCGGCTCGGCGCTGACCACCATGGAGATCATCCGTGACGGACTGGGCGGCGGTTGGCGGCTGCGGAGTGCTGTAACGGACAATGCTGCGCCGGAACGCGTCGTCGCGAATGCGGCCTGAAAACCAAAAAGGCCCGGGAATTGGATAAGCCTTCCACCGCGACTATTGGGGGATGCCGCGGTGGAAGGCTTGAACTTGAATATACCGTGAAGGTTCGGAAACACGAAAATGTTAAGCAGGTAGCCACCCGCTGCGTGGCTCTACGTACTCCACTGTCCGGCCACTGTTCCCAGGCTGCCTTCAGTGGCAACACTGCAGCCAGTATGATGGTAGGTGTTCAGTTGACTGGACGCCGTGGCATCGTCGCCGGTTTCGGCGCGCGGTGCAATCTGCCTAACCCCGCTGTCCGAGCGCGTAACGAAAAGGAGAATCATGGCTGATTCCCGCACCCCTAAATCCAGCGACGGACTGGGGAGCGCATCCCCGGCGCCGGCTGTGACGCGGGCTGCCGCGGTCCTGGAATCTCTCGCAGCATCCGTCACTGGCCGGCTCACGCTCAGCGACCTTGCCCGGGACCTCGGAATCCCCAAATCCTCCACCTCCAACCTCCTGCTGGCCCTCGAAGAGGCCAGGCTGATCAGCAGGCAGGGCGCCGAATACACGCTGGGCCGCAAACTCGTTGAGCTGGGTGCCGCATATCTGAGCCGGCTCGATGAGGTCCAGGAGTTCTATCGCTTCTGTGAACAGGCCCCCACGCTGTCAGGTGAAACAGTGCGCATCGCCATGCTGGACGGCACCAACGTCATCTACCTGGCCCGCTACGAGGGCCATCCGGCCGTCCGCCTGACGTCCAACATCGGCGACAAGATGCCGGTGTCGCTCTGCGCCGTGGGCAAGGCCCTGATCGCCAGGCTGCACGATCACGACATCGACGCGATGTTTCCTGATGATGCGGAGCTTCCCGTGCTCACGCCTAAGTCACTGCGTACGGGAGCGGAGCTGAAAGCCCAGCTAAAGCAGATCCGCGAGCAGGGATTCGCGTTTGAAGACGAGGAATCCACTACGGGCGTGGTGTGCCTC
Source organism: Arthrobacter sp. OAP107 (assembly GCF_040546765.1). Lineage (NCBI taxonomy): Bacteria > Bacillati > Actinomycetota > Actinomycetes > Micrococcales > Micrococcaceae > Arthrobacter > Arthrobacter sp. OAP107. Next base: position 1,921,885 of record NZ_JBEPOK010000001.1, read on the forward strand.
GCCGTGACGGTACCCACCCGCGGAGCGCATGGCCCCAGCCTTGGCCTGTCCGTCACTGCCCTTAAGGCAACCTACTCACAGGAGCAGGGCGCGCAGATGGTCAAAGAGCTGAATGAGCTGGCCAGATCCCTCGGCAACCCCATGGGCTAGGAGGAATTTACGGCCCTATTGGCTAGTCGTTCACTATGTTGTACGCTGTTCAACATAGTGACCGACGCAATAGTGCTGTCACTACCCACCAGGCCAACGGGGGCCTGGAGTGTCTTTGAGGGAGTGCTAGTGACAACTCGTACTGATTCACCGCTGGCTGATGCGGACGGCGCCGTCGTCGAACCGGAGCAGCTGCGAAGGGCAACACTTGCCAGTTCCGTAGGATCCGCTCTGGAGTACTACGACTTCTACATCTACGGCCTGGCCTCGGCCCTCATCTTCGGGCCGCTGTTCTTCAAGCCGCTCGGCGACGAAGGCGCGCTGATCGCATCATTCGCCACGTACGGTGTGGGCTTCGCTGCCCGTCCGTTCGGCGGCATCGTCTTCGGTTACATCGGCGACCGGTTCGGCCGGAAAATGGTGCTGATCCTGACTATCGGCCTGATGGGTGCCGCAAGCTTCGCGATCGGCCTGCTGCCGACATTCGAGCAGGCAGGAATGCTTGGCGCGGTGCTCCTGGTCATCCTCCGGATCGTCCAGGGCCTCGGTGCCGGCGCGGAGCAGGCCGGCGCAACGACGCTGATCTCCGAAGTGGCTCCGCCCCGCCGTCGTGGTTTCTTCGCCTCCCTGCCGTTCGTGGGGATCCAGCTGGGAACCCTCCTGGGTGCCGGCACCTTCGCCCTCATCGCCACCGCCAACAAGGCCGTCCTTGAAGGCTGGCTCTGGCGTGTTCCCTTCCTGGCCAGCGTGATCCTCATTGCCATTGCGGTGTTCATCCGCCTGCGTCTCAAGGAAACCCCTGTATTCCGGGAGCTGGAGAAGCACAAGAACGTGGTCAAGAACCCGGTGGGCCAGCTCTGGAAGCACTCCAAGAAGAACGTCCTGGTGGGCATCGGCCTGCGCATGGGCGAGAACGGAAACTCCTCCATCTACTCGGCGCTGCTGGTGGCGTTCCTGGCGGCCCCGGCGGGCGTTTTCCCGGGCGACAAGTTCATCGGTCCGGTGGGACTCCTGATCGCCGCCGGTTTTGCCGCCGTCATGGTGGTCACCTTCGGTGCCCTGTCCGACCGTTTTGGCCGAGTGCCGGTCTACCGTTACGGGGCCCTCTTCCAGGCTGTCATCGCCTTTCCGGCGTTCTACCTCGTCACCCTGGGCAACGTGACACTGGTGTGGGTTGTCATGGTGGTGGGCATCGCCCTCGGCGTGCAGTCAATGCTGGGACCGCAGTGCCCGCTGCTGCCTGAACTGTTCGGTTCCCAGTACCGGTTTACGGGTGTGGCCATGGCCCGCGAACTCTCCGCCGTGCTGGCCGGCGGCCTGGTGCCGCTGGTGGGAGCTGCACTGCTCGCGGCCACAGGCTACTCCTGGCTGGTCCTGGCGATCTACTCGCTGGTCCTTGCCCTGATCTCCTTCGTGAGCACCTTCTTCACGCCGGAAACCAAGGGCCGCGACCTCGTGGCCATCGAGGACGCCCGCTAGAAGCCACAAAGCCCAGAGCGCACGGCCTATACAGCGCGAACGTACACTTGCGGCCCCTCCCGGTAACGGGTTTGGGGCCGTAAGTGTACGTTCGCGCTTGGGCTGTTCGGGGGGACGGGCACTGGGGGGACGGGCAACAGAAGAGCCGGGCAACAGAAGAGCCGGGCAACCCTGGGGGGTGCCCGGCTCTCCGATGTTTGAAGGCGCGGTCTAGTAGAAGTGGACCGTGTCCACGAGGTGGGGGAGTTCGCCGCCGTCGAGGAATGTCCTGAGGTTGCTGCAGAAGCGCTCCGCGATCAGGCGGTTCTCGGCCGCGCTCAGCGCCGACGTGTGCGGCGACACCATGACGCGCGGGTGGTTCCACAGCGGGCTGTCCTGCGGCAGCGGCTCGACGGCGAACACGTCCAGGCAGGCGTAGGCCACCTGCCCGTTCTCCAGCGCCTCGAGCAGTGCGTCCTCGTCCACCACCGTTCCGCGGCCAACATTGACGAATACCGTGCCCGGCTTCATGGCCGCGAAGACCCCGCGGTTGAAAAGCTTCTCCGTGTAGGGGGTGCCCGGAAGGGTGTTCACGACGGCGTCGGCTGAGGCGAGGAAGCCGGCCAGGCCGCTGTTGTCCGCCACTTCCTCGATGCCTTCGATCGGTTCCACGGAGCGCTTGGTGCCGCTGACCTTCATGCCGAGCGCGCGGGCGATGCGGGCGGTTTCCAGCCCGATCTCCCCGAGCCCCGTGACCACAAGCGAGGAACCGTTGACCAGCTTGGTGGGTATCCGCAGCTCCGGCCACACCTTGGCGCCCTGGTCCTGGGTCAGCTCCGCGGTCCGCTTGAATCCGTTGAGGATGCCCATTGCGGCAAACTCCGCGAGGGGCAGGGCGTGTACCCCGGCGGATGTGGTCACCTTGAACTTGTTGAGGGTCCCGGCATCCAGCCCTGAGGCTTTGACAGCACCGCCGGCACCCGCCGCCATGGCGTGGATCCACTGCAGGCGGGCGTTTTCCTTGGCGATCCGCGCCAGGCCGGCGGGGCTTTCGTTCGGAAAGCCGTAAAGCACGTCGGCCTTGCCCAGCATCTCCCAGTAGCGCTCCTCCTGTTCGGGCGTCCGCCTGAAGTTCGGGTCGCCGGCATGGTCTGCCGGGAACCGTTCGGGCGGCAGCAGGTCGGGCTCGTAAAGCACGGTCACGGAGGGATCTACGGCGCGGATGCGTTCCACGAACTCGGCTTCGAGCGGGACGGCGATCGCGACGGTGGTTTCAGTCGTCATGCTGTTCATCATACTGAATGGAGGCTAGAATACTGAACAGATTTCTTGCTTTTGACCATAGTTCGACCACAACGGAGTGAAGGTGCCAGAGATGAATACGAGAGTGGGCTTCGTGGGCCTTGGCCTGATGGGGGCGCCGATGGCGGCGAACCTGGCGCGGAAGGGCTGGACGGTCACGGCTTGGAACCGGTCACCGGCTGCGCTGGAGGATTTCCGCCGGCTCGGCGGATCCGCTGCCGACAGCGTGGAGCAGCTCCGGGATGAGCCGGTGATCGTCTTCATGCTGCCGGACCTGGCCTATATTGAGGACGCGGCGGCCGGGCTGTTCGCCAGCTGGCAGTCATCACCGCCGGCGGCCGGCACTGCCGTGGTGGTCATGAGCAGCGTTTCCCCCACCGCGGTCAAGGCCTTCGGGCGCCGAGTCCTGGAAGCCAGTTCCGGCAACGCGGTGGTGGTGGACGCGCCGGTCAGCGGCGGGACGAAGGGTGCGGCCGACGGCACGCTGGCCATCATGGCCGGCGCGGACCGCGACGCCGACTTCCGCCGGCTGCGTCCGCTCTTCGAGGCTATGGGCACCACCGTGCGGCTCCTGGGCCCGCTCGGCTCCGGATCGCTCGCCAAGGCGTGCAACCAGCTGGTGGTCGGAACCACGACGGCGGCGCTCGCCGAAGCCGCCGAACTGGCCGAGCGCTCAGGTGTCGATGTCGCGGCCCTCTTTGAGGTCCTGTCCGGCGGCCTCGCCGGAAGCCGGGTGCTGGAGCAGGTGGGCCCGCGGATTGCCCGGAAGGACTACACGCCCACCGGCCCGGCAAAGTTCATGCACAAGGACCTGTCCTTTGTGGTGGACTCCGCGGACGCCACGGGTGCTGCCGTCCCGATGGCACGGGCCGGCGTCGAACTTTATGCCGAACTGAAGCGGCAGGGCCTGGGGGACCAGGACCTTGCCGTCGTGCGGCAAACCATTTCAAACCTCAGCAGGACTGGCGTCCTGAGCGACGCAGAAGGGACTTCCGCATGACTTCACTTTTTGATTTGTCCGGGCGGGTTGCGTTGGTGACGGGTTCGAGCCGGGGGATTGGTCATGCGTTGGCGCGGGCGTTGGCGGATGCTGGTGCGACGGTGGTGTTGAACGGTGTGAATGCGGAGCGGTTGAAGGCTGCCGAGGCGGCGATGGCGGCCGACTATGCGCCGGGCCGGGTGCACAGTGTGGCGTTTGATGTTACCTCCGATGCTGAGGCCGCCGCGGGTGTGGCGTGGGTGGAGGAGCAGGTGGGTCCGTTGGAGGTGCTGGTGAACAATGCCGGGATCCAGCACCGGGTGCCGATGCTGGAGTTGGACGTGGCGGACTGGGAGCGGGTGATTTCCACCGACCTGACCAGCGCTTTTTTGGTGGGGCGGGAGGCTGCCCGGCACATGATCGGGCGGGGTCACGGGAAGATCATCAATATCTGTTCGGTGCAGACGGATCTGGCCCGGCCCACGATCGCCCCGTATGTCGCGGCGAAGGGCGGGCTGCGGAACCTGACCCGGGCGATGACCGCTGAGTGGGCGGGCTCGGGGTTGCAGATCAACGGGATCGCGCCGGGGTATATCCATACCGAGATGACACAGAACCTGGTCGATGACCCGGACTTTAATGCCTGGATCCTGGGCCGGACCCCGGCCGCGCGGTGGGGCACGGTGCAGGATCTGGCCGGGCCGGCGGTGTGGCTGGCCTCGGCGGGTTCTGATTTTGTGAACGGGCAGACGATCTTTATCGACGGCGGAATGACGGTGGTGGTCTGATGACGCACCCAGCAGCAACAGAAAAAGCTTCAACAGGGGCAGATGCCGTGTTGCCGGTGTCGGGTCCGGCGGTGGTCGCGCACGGCAAGGGGGACCTGCGGGTCGATGACCTGCCGCTGAAGGCCCCGGGGCCGGATGAGGCGGTGGTCGAGGTGCTGTATGGCGGGATTTGCGGGTCGGACCTGCATTACTGGCTGCACGGCGCGGCGGGCGAGTCGATCCTGAAGGCGCCCCTGGTTTTGGGGCATGAGATTTCCGGCCGGGTGGTCCGGGCCGCGGCCAACGGTGCGGGGCCGGTGGCGGGGACGCCGGTGGCGGTGCACCCGGCCACCCCGGGCCCCGGTGCGGGTCCGGACGCGCCCCGGTATCCGGCGGAGCGGCCGAACCTGTCCCCGGGCTGCACCTACCTGGGGTCCGCGGCGCGGTATCCGCACACGGACGGGGCGTTCAGCCGGTACGTGAACCTGCCGGTGCGGATGCTCCGGCCCCTGCCGGACACCCTGGACCTGCGCACCGCTGCGCTGATCGAACCGGCGTCCGTGGCGTGGCACGCGGTGGCGCGGGCCGGGGACGTGGCCGGCAAGACCGCGCTGGTGATCGGGTCCGGCCCGATCGGGGCGTTGGCGGTCGCGGTCCTCAAACGCGCCGGCGCGGCCCGGATCGTCGCGGTCGACATGCACGCCAAACCGTTGGAGATCGCCGCGGCGGTGGGCGCGGACGAGGTCCTGACCGCCACCGACAGTGAGGCGATCAACGCGGTCCAGGCCGACGTCGTGATCGAGTCCTCCGGGAACCACCACGGCCTGGCCTCCGCGATCCAGGGCGCGGCCAGGGGCGGGACCGTGGTCATGGTCGGGCTGCTGCCCACCGGTCCGCAGCCGGTCCTGATCTCCCTGGCCATCACCCGCGAACTGGACCTCAAAGGCTCGTTCCGGTTCAACGACGAAATCGACGAGGTCATCACCGCCCTCACCGACGGCACCCTCAGCATCGGCCCGGTCATCACCCACGACTACCCCGTCACCGAGGCCCTCGCCGCCTTCGACATCGCCCGCAACTCCGCCCAATCCGGCAAAGTCCTCCTCAACTTCCGAGTTCCGGCGGATGGAGCTTAGAAGGGTCTAGGCGGACTGCGTCCGCCGCTGCAGCGGAACGAAAACCCTCGGCTGCTCCACCCACACGGGCTCCATCTCCGAGATGGTGCGGCGCATGATTCTGCTCGACGCTTCGCGGGCCTCCGAGGCATGGCCGCCAAAGATGGCTTCGGCCACATCCAGGTGCCACTGCAGCGTGAGGTCGCGCGGGCGGTCGGGCATAAGCCCGTGCACGGTGCGTCCGGTAAGGGTTTCGGCCACCTGGCCCACGAGGTTGGCGAACATCTCGTTGCCGGAACCGCTGAGCAGCAGGGAATGGAACTGGATGTCCAGCTCCAGGAAGCGCGGCACGTCGCCGGCCTGGCCGGCCTCGCGCATGGCCAGGGCCACGTCGAGCAGCTCCTGCCGCAGTTCCTGCGGCGCATTGACCGCAGCGAGTTCGGCCGCCACGGGCTCGACGGCGGAGCGGAGTTCCGCCAGGGAGCGCAGCTGCGCGCCGCGGCCTTCCCCGGCCAGCCGCCAACGGATCACCAGCGGATCGAACGGGTTCCAGCGGTGCGCCGGCAGAACCTTGATGCCGACCCGCTTGGTTGTCTCCACCAGGCCCAGCGACTGCAGCACACGGACAGCCTCGCGGATTACAGACCGGGATACCTGGAGTTCATCCTCCAGCTGCTCCGCCAGCATCACGTGCCCTGGCGGCAGGCTGCCGTCGACGATTCTGGTACCCAGGTGCTCGACGGCACGGTGGTGGAGGCTGGTTGACATAGAGGTAAGCATAATCGCGCCGGGAGGCTTTGTTGCCCCGGACCTGGGGAGCCTGGACGCGGCCGGAGGGGCGCATCATAGACTCTTTATGGCGCGGTTTGCGTCCAAGGAGTGGTCACCCGCTTCCGCCACCGACCGCGAATATATATGCTTTATTCAGCAGCCTGCTTTTCTGAAGGGTGTTCCGCAGTACTTGCGGACCCCCTGCACTTACGTCGCACACTGAATTGGAGTTTTTGATGTCAGCACAGATCGGTGTCACCGGCCTCGCGGTGATGGGCGCCAACCTGGCCCGCAATCTTGCCCGCAACGGCTACACCGTTGCCCTGCACAACCGCTCGGTCGGCAAGACCGACGCCCTGCTCGAAAAGCACGGCCACGAGGGCGACTTCGTCCGGACCGAGTCCCTCGAGGAACTCGTCAACTCCCTCGAAAAGCCGCGCCGCGTCCTGATCATGGTGAAGGCCGGCAAGCCGGTGGACTCCGTGATCGAGCAGCTCGAACCGCTGCTGGAAGCCGGTGACATCATCATCGACGCCGGCAACTCGCACTACGAGGACACCCGCCGCCGCGAAGCCGCGCTGGCCAAGAAGGACCTCCACTTCGTGGGCGTCGGCGTTTCCGGCGGCGAAGAGGGCGCCCTCAACGGCCCCTCCATCATGCCCGGCGGCTCCAAGGAGTCCTACGACGCCCTGGGCCCGCTGCTGGAAAAGATCTCGGCCAAGGTCGACGGCCAGCCCTGCTGCGCCTGGATCGGCACCGACGGCGCAGGCCACTTCGTCAAAATGGTCCACAACGGCATCGAATACGCCGACATGCAGGTCATCGGCGAAGCCTTCGACCTCCTCCGCTCCGGCGCCGGCATCGAGCCCGCGGAACAGTCCAAGATCTTCGCTGAATGGAACAAGGGCGAGCTCGCATCCTTCCTGATCGAAATCTCCGCCGAGGTCCTCGGCCACGTGGACGCCAAGACGGGAAAGCCGTTCGTCGACGTCGTCGTGGACGCAGCAGGCCAGAAGGGCACCGGCCGCTGGACGGTCATCTCCGCCCTGGAACTGGGCTCCCCGGTGTCGGGTATCGCAGAGTCCGTCTTTGCGCGAGCCCTGTCCTCCCAAGCCGAACAGCGCAAGCTGGGCCAGGAGCTGCTCGCCGGTGAAGAAATCGCCGTCGACGTTCCCGAGAACTTCGTTGAGGACGTCCGCCAGGCGCTCTACGCCTCCAAGCTCGTGTCCTACGCACAGGGTCTGGACATGCTTACCTCCGCTGCGACGGAATACGGCTGGGACCTCAAGCTGGACGAGATCGCCTCCCTGTGGCGCGGCGGCTGCATCATCCGCGCGGAACTGCTGAAGGAGATCACCAACGCCTACGCGGCTGAGGAGAAGCCGGCAAACCTGCTGTTCGCACCGGCCTTCACCAAGGCGATCGCCGGTGCCCTGCCGGCATGGCGCCGCGTGGTCGCAACGGCCGTCCAGCTGGGCATCCCGGTTCCCGTGTTCTCCTCCTCGCTGGCTTACTACGACGGACTCCGCCGCAAGCGCCTCGCTGCAGCAGTGATCCAGGGCCAGCGCGACCTCTTCGGCGCCCACACCTACGGCCGCGTCGACGCCGAGGGCACGTTCCACACCCTGTGGGGCGAGGACAAGTCCGAGGTTGAGGCAGTGGACACCCACTAGCCACACCCGCGGTGTAGCACAGGAACGGCCGGTCCTCCCCATAGTCTGGGAGGTACCGGCCGTTCGTGCGTCCGGCTCCAACTGCTTTCTTTACGACGACGATCCGCACCGTAGCCGGTTACCGTCCAGCCGATTCACCTCGAGGAGTGCCGAGTGTCCCAGCCCGTAGCGATTGTCACCGGAGCTTCCACCGGCATTGGATTCGAGTCGGCCAAGCTGCTCAGCGCCAACGGATTCACCGTCTACGCCGGTGCCCGGCGGGTGGACAGGATGGAGCCGCTCAAGGCGCTGGGGATCAAGGTGCTGGCACTGGATGTCACGGACGACGCGTCCATGCAGGCCATGGTGGCAGCGGTGCTGGCTGAACAGGGCCGGATCGACGTCCTGGTGAACAACGCAGGGTTCGGGTCCTTCGGTTCGCTGGAGGAGATGGAGCTGGCGGAGGGCCGCCGGCAGTTCGACGTGAATGTCTTTGGACTGGCGCGGATGACGCAGCTGATTTTGCCTGCCATGCGTGCAGCCGGGCGGGGCAGGATCATCAACATCTCCTCCATCGGAGGCAAGTTCTATGAGCCGCTGGGGACCTGGTACCACGCCACCAAGTTCGCCGTGGAAGGCCTCAGCGACGCGCTGCGGCTGGAACTGAAGCCACACGGGATCAGCGTGTGCATCATCGAACCCGCCAGTACCGTCACGGAGTGGGGCGGGATTGCAGCCGAGGGGCTTCTGGCGAGCTCAGGCGGTGGGCCGTACGCGGCGCAAGCAAGGCAAATGGCAGCCGTGCTGGCGTCCACGGAGCGGACAGCCACGTCCACCCCGCCCCACGTCATCGCCGGCGCGGTGCTGCAGGCCGCCACCGTGGCCCGACCCCGGACTCGTTACCCGGTGGGCAGGGGTGCCCGCGCCATCACGGCGCTGCGGCGGCTCCTGCCCGACCGGGTGTACGACCTGGCCGTGACGGCCGTGCTGAAAAGAATCGCCGGCTGAGGGGGCAGACCCCGGACCGGATCAGATCCGGTATTCGATGTAATACTCTGCCGGGTCCACGGCGGGCTTGGTCTCGCGCTGGGCGTCGCGGTGGCGCCAGCTTGCCGGGATGCCTGTGACGATGGACTCAGGCGGTGCGTCCTTGACGACGACGGCGTTCGCCCCCACGGCGCTGTCATTGCCGATGATGATCGGCCCCAGGATTTTTGCGCCAGCACCGATTGTCACCCGGTCCCCGATGGTGGGGTGCCGTTTGACCTTGGCCAGGGACCGGCCGCCGAGTGTGACGCCATGGTAGATCATGACGTCCTCGCCGATCTCGGCTGTTTCGCCGATGACCACACCCATGCCGTGGTCGATGAAAAAGCGGCGTCCGATGGTGGCGCCGGGATGGATCTCGATGCCGGTGAGGAAGCGCGTGAGCTGCGAGATGAGCCGGGCAGGGAACCGCGTGGACGGGTTCTGCCACAGCTTGTGCGTCAGGCGGTGCGCCCAGATGGCGTGCAGCCCCGAGTACGCGAAAAAGTTCTCAAAAGAACCTCGAGCCGCCGGGTCGTGGGACCGGGCGGCGTCGAGGTCTTCCTTAAGTCTTGCGAAGAAACCCACAAAGATCTTTCTACAGGAAACGGAAAGCGGCTGGCTAAGGTCTAGCCACGGATGTCGTCATACAGCACGGTGGAGATGTAACGCTCACCGAAGTCGCAGACGACAGCCACGATCAGCTTGCCCGCATTTTCCGGGCGCTTGGCCAGCTCGAGGGCGCCCCAAACGATGGCGCCGGAGGAGATGCCGCCCAGGATGCCTTCCTTGACGCCGAGCTCACGTGCCACTGCCACGGAGTCCTCCAGAGTTGCGTCCAGGACCTCGTCGTAGACATTGGTGTCCAGGAGTTCCGGGATGAAGTTGGCGCCGAGGCCTTGGATCTTGTGCGGGCCGGGGGCTCCGCCGTTGAGGATGGGGGAGTCCTTGGGCTCAACGGCAACAATCTGGACGTTCGGGTTGCGCTCCTTCAGGACCTGGCCGACACCCGTGATGGTGCCGCCGGTGCCGATGCCGGACACGAAGATGTCAACCTTGCCGTCTGTGTCAGCCCAGACCTCCTCAGCGGTGGTCTTGCGGTGGATCTCCGGATTGGCTTCGTTGGCGAACTGCTGTGCCCAGATGGAGTTCTCGGTGTTGGCCACGATCTCCTGTGCCTTCTCCACGGCACCGCGCATGCCTTCGGAGCCCGGGGTCAGCACGATCTCGGCACCGAAGGCGCGGAGCATGACGCGCCGCTCGGTGGACATGGTTTCCGGCATGGTCAGGATGACCTTGTAGCCGCGGGCTGCGCCCACCATGGCCAGGGCGATGCCGGTGTTGCCGGAGGTGCCTTCGACGATGGTTCCGCCGGGCTTCAGTGCGCCGGACTTCTCAGCAGCGTCGATGATGGCGACGCCGATACGGTCCTTGACGCTGTTGGCCGGGTTGTAGAACTCAAGCTTGACCGCAACGGTGGCGTCCAGGCCTTCCGTCAGGCGGTTGAGCTTGACCAGCGGGGTGCCGCCCACCAGCTGTGTTACATCGTCGTAGATCCGTGCCATGTGTACGTGCGCCTATCTCTCTGGAGGGAATACTTTGGTCAGCCTAACGAGGGGGTCAGCGCCCCTGCTAAGCATTAAGCCATGCAGAGTAATATTTCCGTGCCTTGGCCAGCTTCGGGTTAATAATGACCTGGCAATAGCCCTGCTCCGGGAACTTGGCGTAGTAGTTCTGGTGAATGTTCTCCGCCGGATAGAACACGGGAAGCCGGCTGACCTCGGTCACAATCGGCCGGGACCACAGGGCCTGGTTGCGTTCGATCGCCTCCTCGAAGAGGATCTTCTCCTCGGTGGTCTCATAGAACATGGACGAGCGGTACTGGGTGCCGACGTCGTAGCCCTGGCGGTTGAGCGTAGTGGGATCGTGCAGGGCGAAGAACATGTCCAGGATGACCTCGGCCGGGATGACCTCCTCATCGAAGGTCACGGCAACCACCTCGGCGTGCCCCGTGGTGCCGGAGCAGACGGAATAGTAGTCCGGGTCGCGTTCGTGGCCGCCGGTGTATCCCGACACTACCGACGTGACGCCCCTCGTTTTCTGGTAGACGGCGTCCAGGCACCAGAAGCAGCCCCCGCCAAGCACAAAAGTTCTCAAGTCCTCTTTACCCATGTCCTCTTTAATGGTTCGCGGGCGCCAATGATTCCCCAGCCAACCCTAGGGTCATATGCCGGTCAGTGGCCAGTGCCGACTGTAGGGTAAAAATATGAGTATGGAACCTGTGAACAGTGACGTTGCAGCGGAACCGGAAGACGTTCCCGACGCCGCGGAGTCACCCGCCGCTGCAACGCTGGGGCAGCTCATGCTGGCCGTGGAGGAGCTCTGGCCGGAGTCGCTCGCAGAGGCATGGGACGAGGTGGGCCTCGTGGCCGGCCATCCGTCCGCCGAAGTCACGCGCGTCATGTTCGCGGTGGATCCCACGCTCGAAGTCATCGACGAGGCCATCGAATGGGGCGCCGAGCTGCTCATCACGCATCACCCCCTCCTCCTCAAGGGCGTCACCTCCGTCGCCGCCAACACACCCAAGGGCCGCGCGGTCCACCGGCTGATCGAATCCGGCACCGCCCTGCTGACGGTCCACACCAACGGAGACTCAGCCGTGGGCGGCGTTTCCGACGTCCTGGCCGACGCCCTGGGCCTGGAGAACGTATCGCCACTGACCCCGGCAGCCGACGGTCTTCCCGAGGAAGGCATCGGGCGCGTCGGGGACCTCAACGAGTCAATAACCCTGGGCGATTTCGCCGCGCGGGTCTTCGGCATTCTTCCCTCGGTGGCCGGCGGAGTGCGGGTGTCCGGGGACAAGGATGGGCTGGTGCAGCGGGTTGCCGTGTGCGGCGGGGCCGGGGATTCCCTCTTTGATGAGGTCCGGGCGAGCAACGCGGACCTGTACGTCACCGCGGACCTCCGCCACCACCCGGCGTCCGAAGCCAGGGAGGCTGCCGTGAACGGCCGGCCCTACCTCATCGATGTATCGCATTTCGCCAGCGAATGGCTCTGGCTGCCGGCCGCAGCCGAGGCCCTGGGCAACGTGCTCGCGGACCAGGGCCTCGACGTCGAAATCCGGGTCAGCACCACCAACAGTGATCCGTGGGACTTCATACTCACTCCCGGCTAAGCCTGGCGCGCGAGGGGCCCCGGGTGAGCGTAGCGAGGCTGGGGAGCGCGTTAGGCGCTAGAGTCTAGAAAACCCCACAGGGGTGCCGGCCGCGAGGCCGGATGGGATCAAGCGGAGGTAAAACGTGGCCAAGGCAGCACCGGCTGAACAATTGAAGTTGCTAGAGCTCCAGGGCCTGGATGCCCGGCTGAAGTCATTGTCCAACCGCCGCCGCAGCCTTGAAAACGATCCCCGGATCACTGATCTTGAGGCCGCCCTCAGCGTTGCCAACGGGGAACTGGGCGCCGCGAAACTCGCCGTCCACGACGCCGAAGCGGAACTGAAGCGGGCCGAAGCGGACGTGGAGCAGGTGGCCACCCGGATCGAACGGGACGAGGCCCGGCTCAACAGCGGCACCGGGCTCTCCAAGGACCTCGTCGCCCTGCAAAAGGATATTGCCTCGCTCAACAAGCGCCGTTCAGACTTGGAGGACGTCGAACTGGAGGTCCTGGAGCGGCTGGACGGCCTGCGCGAAAGGCAGGCGGCGCAGCAGAGCATCGTGGACGACATCCAGGGCTCATTCGGCGGGATCAGGGCCGAGCTCGACGCCGCGCTGGCCGAGGTCGCGGCCGAGGAGAACGAGGTGGCCCGCAAGCGGAGGGACTTCGCCGCAGGGCTGGACACAGGAATGCTCGCGGTCTACGAGAAAACGCTGGCCCGCCGCGGAGTGGGTGCCGCAAGGCTCTTCCACGGCACGTCCGAAGGGTCGGGCATGCAGCTGAGCCCCGGCGACCTGGCCGAGATCAAGGCCGCCGCCGAGGACGACATCGTCTTCTGCCCCGACTCCGGCTGCATCCTGGTGCGTTCCGCGGAGTGGGGCTGACGGAGGCCTGGTCCGGCAGGAAAATCTAGCCCGGCAGGATGATGTTGAGGGCGTGTGCCTTGCGTGCGGTGCCCGGAACGAGTTCCGCCTGCCACTTCTCGGCCGCCGCCTTCCGCAGCTGCTCCGGCGTCGCCGGGGCTTTGCCGCGCCGCGTCAGCAGGTGCCGGGCCAGCTCGCCCCGGGTGTGCTTGGCAAAGTGGCTGACCACCTTGCGCGCGCCGTTCACCTCCGTGAACACGTTGACCGTCACGGTGTCCACCGGCGGGGGAGCCCAGGCCGCTGCGTAGGTGCTGGACCGGCAGTCGACCAGTAGACTGCCGCCGGCAATTTCGCCGAGGGCATCGGTAAGCTGCGGTTTCCAGAATGAGGCAAGGCGTCCGACGTCGGGCAATGCCGTTGACATGGACAGCCGGTAGGCGGGCACGGAGTCAGCGAACCGGATGGCGCCCCACAGCGCGGAGATGACCAGCACTGATTCATCCGCACGGCGCCGCTGTGCCGGCGTCATCGACTTGTAGCCGAGGGCGTCGTACAGCACGCCGGAATACACCTGGTGTGCCGGCGCCGCCGGTTCGACGTGGAGCCGGGTGTTGCGTTCGACGTCGTCCTTGAGGGAGGCTCCAACGCCCAGGAGGGCGAGGGCATCCTCGTGCGCACTGACTGTCCCCAGCGCATCGAGCACCTTGGCCCGGTAGGTGTTCAGCACAGGGAAACTCAACGAAGCCCAGTCCATGGCCTCGCCGCGGACGGCCGGAGTCTTGCCTTCGGATGGGGGGAGCAGAATCAGCACCGTACGATCTTACCGGCAGGGTGCGGGTCAGCTGGGGTCCGCATCTGCCGGGTGGGTAAGGTCAGCCCAGCGAACGGCCCAGGAAGTCCAGCACGTCCGGCAGGATGGACCTCCAGTACAAGGCGTCGTGGCCGCCGGGTTGGAAGCCGCCCTCCACACGGCCGGGAAGTCCCGAACGGTACCGGCGAACTGTGGCGGCCAGATCATCCTCACTGCCGCAATCGATCCGCTTCGGAATCGCTGCAAGCCTCGGCCGGAGCGCAAAAACGTTGTTCGCTGCGAAGTCAGCCGGGCCGTCGAAGGCGCCCTGTATCCCCTCCTCATAGCTGGACCAGACGGCCGGGCTCATGGCAGCCACCCCGCGAAGCCCGGACACCCTGCCCCGCGACGCCAGGAGGAGGGCGCCGAACCCTCCCATCGACGTGCCGAAGATGCCGACCTTTCCGAGATCCAGCCCCTGTTCGCCCAGGAACGGCAGGAACTCCTGCACCAGCATGGACTGCGTATCGCTGCCGTCGGCGCGGGCGTGCCACCAGGAGTCGCCGCCGTCCACGGCGGCCACCGCAAAGGGCAGCCCGCCGTCGTCCAGGTGGCGCTGCAGTGCACGGTCCGCCGCGAGGTCGAGCAACAGAACCTCGTGGCTGCCGCCGAGCCCGTGCAGGAAGACCGCCACCGGCAGCAGCTGGTTGGCCTCCTCCGCAAGCGGCACGGCCAGGGACCAGCGGGTGATGACTGCCGGGCGGAAGCGGGACACAAAGCCGCCTGTCCGGGTCGACACCGCGGGAATCGGCACGGCGGAAGCCGGCACCGTGGAAGGCGGCACGGATGCTGGCGGAGCCGGCGGGGCCGCCGTCGTTGCCTCTGCCGAAGTCGTCGGTCCGCCGGAATCGGGCACCGGGCCGGCGGTGGCGGTGTTGGCCGTCGTCGGGCCGGGAATCGGTGACGGCGTGCCGGTGCAGGCTGACGTCGCGGCCGCACTCAGACCGGCAGCGGCTGCCAGCTGCAGCATGCGCCGCCGTGGAAAGGACGGCCGCGGAAAGGACGACTGGTCCATTTCCCGATCCTAACCCCGGAACCGGTGCGTGTCCGGGGCCGCCGGAAAGCCCGTAAACTGGACTGCGGATGGGTTGACCAGGCGGCCGCGCGCCACGCAAGTGGCTCGAGGAACGTCCGGGCTCCGCAGGGCAGGGTGGTGGGTAACGCCCACTCGGGGTAACCCGCAGGCCAGTGCCACAGAAAACAGACCGCCTGCGTCGCGCCGATTTGAAAGCGGCACGAAGCAGGTAAGGGTGAAACGGTGGTGTAAGAGACCACCAGCTTCCCGGGTGACCGGGAAGGCTAGGTAAACCCCACCCGGAGCAAGGCCAGACAGGACACGTTTGAGGGCTGCCCGCCCGAGTGTCCGGGTAGGCCGCTGGAGGGCGTCGGCAACGGCGCTCGTAGATGGATGGCCGCTACTCCCGCACCGGCAACGGTGCGGGAGCACAGAACCCGGCGTATCGGTCAACCCATCCACTCAAGCAGGACACGGCCGCCAGGATCGGGATGGGAGGATCAACCTCACGCCCTGTACGCGGTGTGAGTGATTTCACGGGCTCCCGGCACTTTCCGGTCCCCGCGCCGCCCTAGAATGGATGGTGAACGTAGAGGTTCTACCGCCGGATCTGCGTTCGCAGCCGGCGGTTTTTCTTTGCACGGTCAACGGCATCCGGGGTGGACCGAAACCCTGCCGGTGCCAGCTTGCCCTGGATAACTTCCAGTGGCCGCCATCCGGTTTACGAGGACGTAGGCCGGTTGAACCAAGGAAGGTAGTTCTGTGAGCCAGACGTCAGATTCTTGTCTTGATACGTGGATGGGCCGGGAGGCACTTGCCGAGGCCATGATCCCGGTTATCGGCCGGCTGTACCGTGAAAACAACGTGGTTACCTCCATCCACGGTCGCAGCCTGATCAACAAGTCCACCATGAACATCCTGAAGGCCCACCGTTTCGCGCGCCGGATCAGCAAGGACGAACTGCTCCTGGAGGAGACAGCTCCGCTGCTGAACATGCTGGCACAGCTGGACCTGGGTGCCGCTGCCATCGACATCGCCCGCCTGAACCAGAAGTTCAAGTCCGACGGCGCGGGCATGGCTTTGGAGGAATTCCTCCGTGCAGAGCTGGCCGAGATCGTGGGCAAGCGCGGCGCTGACGACCGCACCAGCACCGACGTCGTGCTTTACGGCTTCGGCCGGATCGGCCGGCTCCTGGCCCGCCTCCTCATCGAAAAGGCCGGCGGCGGCCACGGCCTGCGCCTGCGCGCCATCGTGGTCCGGCGCGGTTCCGACAATGACCTGGCCAAGCGTGCCAGCCTGCTGCGCCGCGACTCCGTGCACGGCTCCTTCGAGGGAACCATCCGCGTTGACACCGAAGCCAACACCATCACGGCCAACGGCGTCCAGATCCAGGTCATCTACTCGGACAACCCCGCCACCATCGACTACACCGCCTACGGGATCAACAACGCCCTCGTGGTGGACAACACCGGCCGCTGGCGCGATGCCGAAGGCCTCGGCCAGCACCTGCTGAGCAAGGGCGTGGCCAAGGTCCTGCTGACCGCACCGGGCAAGGGCGAGCTGAAGAACATCGTCCACGGCATCAACCATGGCGACATCACTGATTCGGACCGGATCGTGACGGCGGCTTCCTGCACCACCAACGCCATCACCCCGGTCCTGAAGGCCCTCAACGACAAGTACGGCGTCATCCACGGCCACGTGGAGACCGTGCACTCGTTCACGAACGACCAGAACCTGATCGACAACTTCCACAAGGGCGACCGGCGCGGACGTTCCGCCGCGCTGAACATGGTGATCACCGAAACCGGCGCCGCCAAGGCCGTCGCCAAGGCACTGCCCGAACTGCAGGGCAAGCTCTCCGGCAGTTCCATCCGGGTCCCCACCCCGGACGTGTCCCTGGCCGTCCTGAACCTCAACCTGGAAAAGGGAACCACCAAGGACGAGGTCAACGACTACCTGCGCGAGATGTCGCTGCACTCGGAGCTGCGCAAGCAGATCGACTACATCGACTCGCCCGAGGTTGTTTCCACCGACTTCGTCGGCTCCCGCCGTGCCGGCATCGTTGACGGCCTCGCCACCATCTCCAACGACAAGAACCTGGTTGTTTACGTCTGGTACGACAACGAGTTCGGCTACAGCTGCCAGGTGGTCCGCGTCATGGAGGAAATGGCAGGGGTCAACCCGCCTGCCTTCCCTGCCAAGGACTCCGAAAAGGACGCCGCCCCGGTCCTGGCCGTGGCAGCCCCGGCCTAAACCGCAGCGTTCCGTCAGCCCCGCCGGCACACCTGTGCCGGCGGGGCTGACCCGTTCCCGGGAAGTTCGCGGGCAATTCTCTGGAATCAGCCGGGAAACGGGCACAAACTTGTGTCATGGAACAGAACCCGACACTTCAGCATGAGACAACCCTGGAACATGCCCTCGACGTTGCAAAGGCGAACCAGAAAGAAGCCCAGAGGCTTCTGGACCAGGCGCGCGCCGCGCATGCGGCAGGGGACATCGGCGACGAGAGGGTAGGCCAGCTGGAGCGGCTGCTTGACCTCGCCAACACGGATCTCCATCGGGTTATGCGGGAGCAGTAAGCCACCCGCCCTCCACAGGGCACCTGTCCTCCACACTGTGGATACCCGCATCCCGCCGGGTTGTTACACCTAAGCTTCTGGATGTGTACCCATATCCTGCCCGAGACTCCCGGGACGCCCGGCGCACGGGAGTGCCTGCATGAGCGTCAACTGGGCCGGCTACCGGAATGCCCGCCGGCGCTCCCGGCAGGCCGGGGGGGTGCTCGGTGTGGCTGCGGTATCGGTGGTGACGGGCACCGTGTGGTTTTTTACGGCGGGCCAGTTCCTCGCCGCCGAGCCTGCGGTGTCCGGACCCAGCGAGGCGCCGGTGTTCGATGCCGCCTGGATGAAGCCGGTGACGCCTCCGTACCCGGTCCCGCTGGGCGGCGCGGCCGCCGCACTGGAAGCCCTGCCTGTGAAGGGCAGGGCATCCGGCGGCGACTACGACCGGTCGGCGTTCGGCCAGGCCTGGCAGGACGCCGACCACAACGGCTGCGACACGCGCAACGACATCCTGCGCCGGGACCTTCACGACGTTGCTTTCACCAAGGGATCAAAGTGCAAGGTTGCCGCCGGCACCATGCATGAGCCGTACGTGGGTCTGGTGGTGAGGTTTGTCCGCGGAGCAGAGTCCAGCAAGGACGTGCAGATCGACCACGTCGTCGCGCTGGGTGATGCCTGGCAGAAGGGTGCCCAGCAGTTGACTGCGCAAGCCCGGCAGAACCTTGCCAACGATCCGCTCAACCTCATTGCCGCGGACGGTGACGCCAACCAGGGGAAAAGCGCGTCGGACGCCGCCGCCTGGCTGCCGAAGAACAAGGCGCTCCGGTGCCACTATGTGGCGCGGCAGGTTTCGGTGAAGGCAGCGTACGGCCTCTGGGTCACCCAGCCGGAGAAGGACGCCATGGCCCGCGTGCTGGAGTCATGCCCGGAGCAGCAGACGGTGGTGCCCCGGTAGGGCAGCGGCGGCTGGCGCGGCAGAAGCCGCGCCGGTGTCAGTGGCCGAACGGGTCCGGGTCAACGCCCGGCATCCAGGTCAGGCCCGGGACGCCCCAGCCGCTCTTCTTGGCCTGCTTCATCGCCTTGCGGGCATACCTGTCGATGAGACGGTTGACGTAGAGCTTGCCGTCCAGGTGGTCGTATTCGTGCTGGATGATGCGGGCGAACCAGCCGGTCGCCTCGAAATCCACCGGGTTTCCGTGCCCGTCAAAGCCCTGCACCCGCACCCATTCGGCGCGCTT
Organism: Arthrobacter sp. OAP107; assembly: GCF_040546765.1. Classification (NCBI taxonomy): domain Bacteria; kingdom Bacillati; phylum Actinomycetota; class Actinomycetes; order Micrococcales; family Micrococcaceae; genus Arthrobacter; species Arthrobacter sp. OAP107. The sequence continues at coordinate 1,940,788 of NZ_JBEPOK010000001.1, forward strand.
GAGGGGATACTGCTCGCCGGGGAAGGAAAGGCAGCCCTCCACTTCCTCGTCCGGATCCGGCAGTGCCCCGGACACCTTGGAGAGGGTCAGCACTGGGTTGACCACCGCGCCGGCCGGGGGAGCACCGTCCTCGTTCTCGTACTTGTAGACGAAGATCCGCTTGCCCACGCCGATCTGCGGCGCCGCCAGTCCGACGCCGTTCGCCTTGTCGTTCGTTTCGAACATGTCGGCAATCAGCTGGCGAAGCCCGTCGTCGAACTCCTCCACTTCGGCAGCCCGGCGGTGCAGCACCGGCTCACCCCAGATGGTGATGGGCAGAACGGTCATGTCAGGGGATTCCTTCGGCGCTTTGCCGGACGGGAGCCGGCAGGGGTGAAAACCAACAAAGGCCGCACCGGATAACCGGTACGGCCTTTGTTGCTGGCCGGCAGTAAACTGCCGTCCTCGGTGCGGGTGAGCGACGGGGGTTGAACCCGCGACCTCCTGGACCACAACCAGGCGCTCTGCCAACTGAGCTACGCCCACCATGTGCCCTGCGGACTGTCCGGTTTCCCGGCCTTCCGAAAAGGCAACGACAAATAGCTTACCTGCTGTTGGGGGATGCTTTTGCCACTTTTGGCTTTTTCGGCAAAATTTTCCTCAAACGTGGCGCAGATTACTTTCCGGACTGCTGCGCAGCGGGCGGCGTAGCAGTTTCCGCGGCCTGCTGGTCGACAGCGGAGGGCAGCTCGACAGCGGAGGGCGACGCCGAGATGCGCTGCGAGATCTTCTGGGCCGTGGCACTGTCCGGTCCGGGGGCTGGCACGAAGACAGCTTCCCGGTAGTACCGGAGTTCGTCGATGGAATCCTTGATGTCCCCGAGGGCACGGTGTCCGCCGTGCTTGGCCGGCGCCTGGAAGTAGGCGCGCGCATACCAGCGCCGGGCAAGTTCCTTGATGGTGCTGACGTCGATGATGCGGTAGTGCAGGTGCTCCACCACCGAGGGCATGTCCCGGGCAAGGAAGACCCGGTCCGTTCCCACCGAGTTGCCGGCGAGGGGCGCCTTGCGGGGGTCTGGAACCCACTTGCGGATGTAGTCCAGCACCAGGGCTTCGGCTTCCGCCATGGTTTTGCCGGCCGGAAGCTCGTTCAGCAGGCCTGACCGGGTGTGCATGTCCCGGACGAAGTCGTTCATCTGCGCGAGGGCGGCGTCGTCAGGCTTGATGACCACGTCCACCCCGTCGCCGAGGACGTTGAGTTCGGAGTCGGTCACCAGGGCCGCAACCTCGATGAGGGCGTCGTTGACGCTGTCCAGGCCGGTCATTTCGCAGTCGATCCAGACGATGCGTTCATTAGTAATAGGCACCCGTTCAGCCTACCGTTTAGCCCCGCGCAAGCCTTGGAGAGGCGCTCCGGTGCTAATATTTCGGGTACGTGGCAACGCCTCATTGCGGCGGCCGCGTCCCCGGCGTCGCCCAAATTGGCCGGCGCCGCCCAATTTGGCTGGCTGCCCAATTCGGCCGGCCGCTCAGCTTGGCTGCAGATGGGGCAGCACGCCCAAAAGAGACATGCCTAGATGGCTAGGCGCAGAAGAGATTGGACGATCCTGAGATGACGGCGCCTGTGCCTGCGATAGGGGAAACGGCCACCGGCACTTCCACGGACCTGGCCCGGCTGGAGGTGGAGAACCCGCGCTCACCGATTCTCTCCGGTTTCATCGGTTCCATGTTCCTGCTCATCGGATCGCTCGGCGTCGGCTGGCTGGCGCCGGTTTCGGAGCTGCGGCGGATGCCCCTGTTCATCTGGATGCGCACCGAGGCGTTCGGCGTCGGGCTGTCCATCGTGCTGCTTGCGGTGGGCGGCATGCTGCTGGTCCGGGCCTGGCTCAGGCTAGGACAGCACGTGCACGTGTGGGGCAGGGAAGCCCGCAAGGCCACGCTCCAGGCCGTTGTCGCGTGGGGCCTTCCGATGATGTTCACCGTCCCGTTGTTCAGCCGGGACGTCTACGCCTACATCGGCCAGGGCAGGCTGATGGTGGAGGGCTTCAACCCGTACGAGAACGGCATCTCGGCGCTGTCCAACTACTTCCAGCTGGGCGCGGACAAGATGTGGACCGAGGCCCCGGTTCCCTATGGCCAGGTGTTTTTGTGGATCGAGCAGTTCGTGGTCTGGTCCACTAACGTCCAGCCGGAAGCCAGCATCATGCTGTTCAGGCTGGCCGCGCTGGCGGGCGTGGTGCTCTGCATCATCTACGTCCCAAAGCTCGCCGAGCTGCACGGGGTCAATCCGCATCGTGCCCTCTGGCTGACGGCGGCGAATCCGCTCTTCCTGACCAACTTCATCGCCAGCGTCCACAACGATTCACTCATGATTGGGCTGGCCCTCGCGGGCCTCTACTACTGCGCCACGCGGCGGGTCATCCTGGGCATCGTCCTCGTCACGGCCTCCATCGCGGTGAAGCCGATCACCGTGGTGTTCCTTCCGTTCATCGGTCTGCTCTGGGCCGGCAAGAGGGCCAGCTGGCCCAGGAAGTTCGTGTTCTGGGGCCTCACCGCCGGAATCAGTTTTGCCCTGCTTTATGCCATGAGCCTGGTGAACGGCTTCGGGTTCGGCTGGATCAACGGCCTCTCCGCGCCGGGCAGCGTGTGGATCTGGTACGCCCCCGTGGGGCTGCTTGGCCTGGTGGTCGCGTCCATCGCCAACGCGTTCAGCCTGGACGGCTGGGGTCTGGCCAAATGGGTTTACGACGCCGGCAAGCTCCTCGCCGTGGGCATCGTCGCCTGGCAGATCTTCCGCGGCGAACACGACCGTCTTATGCGCCGCCTGACGCTGGCCTTCGCCGCTGTTGTGGTGCTGGCGCCCATGATCCAGTCCTGGTACGTGGTGTGGCTGATTCCGTTGTTCGCCGTCACGGGCATCCGTGACGACTGGCAGGTCAAGGCGCTCTACTTCATCGTCTCGTTCTTCATGGTCTATGCCATCTCCGACCAGCTCGAAGTCTTCCCCTACCTCCAGACCGACGATCTGGGCCTGGCACTGGCGCTTGCCCGCAATGCGGCCGCCATCATCGCCCTGCTGTTTGCGCTGTACCTGATCTTCCTGGACCGCAGCACCAAGCTGCTGTTCAGCAAGGCGGACCAGCCCGTCACCACGCGCCCGGTCATCTGACCTCCGGGTTCATCCTGCCTCGAGGTTTTTCAGGGCTTCCCTGCGCGAGAGCGGACTGAGGTACGGCCCGTTCCGTGCCACGAACTCCAGGACCCATGCCGGGTTGGATTTGGCGTACTCACGCAACGCCCACCCGATGGCCTTGCGGATGAAGAATTCCTTGTCGGCCATGTTCGCCTCGATAACCGCAGTGAGCAGAGCCGTGTCCGTCTGGACTTTGGCGCCCAGCTGGGCCGTAATCGATGCCCGCCGGATCCAGAAGTCCAGGTCGGCACTCCACCGGAGCAGTACGCGTGTCAGTTCCGCCCGGTGGGCCTTGAGCAGTGCGCCGATCCGGTGGGCCACCCCGTCCACATAGTCCCAGGACGAGCCCGTTCGAATGACCTCCTCATACACCGGAAGCATCTGCAGGTCTCCGGCCACGCTCCGCAACCCGGTCAGCTCAATCGCCGCGTGGCGTTCCACTCGGCGGCCGCTGTGGTCCGCCATCATCCTCCTGGGTAGGGTCCGCCATGGCAGTCTTCCCTGGCCTCCGGGCCTTTTATTCGCCGGCCGGCTCCGTGCTCCGGCGGAGGGTCACTTCGCCCTTCACCTCCACGGTGGCGGCTGCCGTCTGGCCCGTGCCCGCACCGGGAACTGCCAGCCGTCCGATTTCCTCCAGTGGCAGGCGGACGGTGGAGAGGGTGGGGCGGAAGTCGCGCAGGGTTTCGATGTCGTCAAAACCGGCGATGGCAGCATCGCGGGGGATCCGCAAACCCTTGGAACGCAGGGCGGCGGTGGCTCCGATGGCCATGACATCGTTGACAGCGAAGATGCAGAGCCGGCTTTTGCTGCTTTCGCCGCTTTCGCCGATGCGGGCCGCGAGTTCCAGGCCAGCCTCGTAACCGCCCGTGCGGTCGAACCCGGTGTGCAGGACGTCCGCCGGCGGCAGGCCCGCGTCAGCCAGGCCCCGCTGGAATCCGCGCACCCGGTCGTCGGAGGTCAGGAGGCCCTCCGGGCCGGCGATGATGACGAACGCGCCGGCATGTGAGGCGAGTTCCCGTGCGAGTGCGGCTGCGAGTTCCTCGTTGGGAACCTCGACCACGTGATAGCCCTCGTCGGATTCGGCGCCCACCACGGCGTGGCCCACCACGCCCACGTGGCCTCCGTTGCGGCAATAGCGGTCAAGTTCGGCGGCCAGTTCGGCGTTGCCCTGCCTGTCGGCGGCCCGCGCAGACCGCGATCCCGCGATCACTATCGAGTCCGCGCGGCGCGCGGCAAAGGCTGCCACGGCCGCGCGCTCGTCGGCGGGACTGCCCGCGGTGGTGGCCAGCAAAACCATCTTGTTCTGGTGCCGGGCGGCGGCCTGGACGCCGCGGGCGATGGCCGAGAAGTAGGGGTCGGCAATGTCGTGCACGATAAGCCCGATGAGGCCTGAGCTCGACTTGGCAAGGCCCTGGGCCTGGGCGTTGGGGATGTAGCCCAGCGAGTCCGCGGCCTTCCGGACGCGCTCCGCAATGTCAGGTCCGGGGGTTCTGGCCGAGCCGTTCAGAACGCGGCTGGCCGTGGCAGGGGAGACTCCGGCCAGGCGGGCTACTTCGGTCAACGTGCTTGCAGCCACAGGCGCAACTCCTCTTCAACAGGCCCCAGCTTCGGGAAACTCGGCTGATGCTCACATTATCGCAGTTGGAAAAAAGTGTGGAAAGCGCTTGCCAGATGTGCTGCGGTTCGGCACTATGGAAGCAGCGGGAACGCGCTTTCCCGAGATGCCAGCCACCACCACTGAATGAGGACTCATGGGCTTCGAAACAAAGACGATCCGTATCGCCATGAACGGTATTACCGGCCGGATGGGCTACCGCCAGCACCTGCTGCGCTCCATCCTTCCGATCCGCGACGCCGGCGGCTTCACCATGGAGGACGGCACCAGGGTCCAGGTCGAGCCGATCCTCGTTGGCCGCAACGAAGCGAAAATCCGCGAGCTGGCCGAACTGCACAAGATTTCGGAATGGACCACCGACCTTGACGGCGTGATCAACGACCCCACCGTCGACGTTGTCTTCGACGCCTCCATGACCAGCCTGCGGGCCGCGACCCTGAAGAAGGCCATGCGGGCCGGCAAGCACATCTTCACCGAGAAGCCGACGGCGGAAACCCTGGAGGAGGCCATCGAGCTGGCCCGCATCGGCAAGGAAGCCGGTGTCACCGCCGGTGTCGTGCATGACAAGCTCTACCTGCCCGGCCTGGTCAAGCTGCGCCGCCTGGTGGATGAAGGGTTCTTTGGCCGGATCCTGTCCATCCGCGGGGAATTCGGCTACTGGGTCTTCGAGGGCGACGTGCAGGCGGCCCAGCGCCCGTCCTGGAACTACCGCAAGGAAGATGGCGGCGGAATGACCACGGACATGTTCTGCCACTGGAATTATGTCCTGGAAGGCATCATCGGCAAGGTCAAGAGCGTCAACGCCAAGACCGCCACCCACATCCCCACCCGGTGGGACGAATCCGGCACCGAGTACAAGGCAACGGCGGATGATGCCTCCTACGGCATCTTCGAGCTGCAGACCCCCGGCGGGGACGATGTCATCGGCCAGATCAACTCCTCCTGGGCCGTCCGGGTCTACCGTGACGAGCTCGTCGAGTTCCAAGTGGACGGCACCCACGGGTCCGCCGTCGCCGGCCTGAACAAATGCGTTGCCCAGCAGCGCGCGCACACGCCCAAACCTGTCTGGAACCCGGACCTGCCCGTCACCGAATCCTTCCGCAGCCAGTGGCAGGAAGTCCCGGCCAACGCCGAACTGGACAACGGCTTCAAGCTGCAGTGGGAAGAGTTCCTGCGCGACGTCGTCGCCGGCCGCGAGCACCGCTTCGGCCTGCTCTCCGCCGCCCGCGGTGTGCAGCTCGCCGAGCTCGGCCTGCAGTCCAGCGGCGAACGCCGCACCATCGACATCCCGGAGATCACGCTCTGATGACGTCACTGATCCTTCCCACGTCCGACGGCGGCACGCGGGAGTACCGGCTCCGTTCCGCCACGACCTGGGCCAGGCCGACGGCACCGCTGACAGCGCGCCGGGCCTACGCGGCCGCCCACGTCATCCCCGAGGTCACCGCCGACAACACCCCCGGCGCCCCGGCCCGTCTCGACTGGGAGGCCACCCTGGGCTACCGGCACGAGCTGTGGTCCTACGGGCTGGGGGTAGCCGACGCGATGGACACCGCCCAGCGCGGCATGGGCCTGGACTGGGCCGCCACCCAGCAGCTGATCAAGCGCACCGGTGCTGAGGCGGCCTCCGTGGTCTCCGCCGGCGGGACGGCTACGGCCGGCATGACGGTCCGGGACCTCGTGTCCTGCGGTGCCGGCACCGACCAGCTGGACCTCGCCATGATGCCGTCCGGCGACGCCGGCCTACAGGCCGTCCTGGCCGCCTACCGCGAGCAGGCCGCCGTCGTCAGCGAGGCCGGACCCAAGGTGATCCTCATGGCCTCCAGGGCGCTTGCCCGGGTGGCGTCCGGCCCCGACGACTACCTGAAGGTCTACTCCACGCTGCTGCAGGAGGCCGACCAACCCGTCATCCTGCACTGGCTCGGCACCATGTTCGATCCCGCACTGGCCGGCTACTGGGGCTCGGACAGCGTCTCCGCCGCCACCGAGACGTTCCTCGCCCTCATCCGCGAGCACGCGGACAAGGTGGACGGCGTCAAGGTCTCCCTGCTGGACGCTTCGCACGAAATCGCGCTGCGTGCGGCGCTTCCCGAGGGGGTCCGTCTCTACACCGGCGACGATTTCAACTACCCGGAACTGATCGACGGCGACGGCACACTCCAATCGGATGCCCTGCTGGGCATCTTTGCGGCAATCTATCCGGCTGCGTCCGCGGCATTGCAGAGCTACGACGCCGGAGACGCCGCCAAAGCGCGTGCCATCCTGGATTCCACCCGGGAACTGGGCAGGCACATCTTCAGCGCCCCCACGTTCTACTACAAGACCGGGATCGCCTTCCTGTCCTGGCTCAACGGCAAGCAGCCGGGCTTCCAAATGGTGGGCGGGCTGCACTCGGGCCGTTCCGTGGTGCACCTGGCCAAGACCTTCGAACTGGCCGACGAAGCCGGGCTGCTGAAGGATCCCGCCCTCGCAGCGTTCCGAATGTCCGATTTCCTTCGCATCAACGGAGTGGGAGTATGACCTTCAATTCGGAGCCGTCCACCTTTTCACGGCTTTCCCTCAACAGTGCCACCACCAAGAAATGGACGCTCGCCGAGGCTGTTGACGGGTGCGCCCGTGCCGGCATCCCCGCAATCGGGCCTTGGCGGGACATCATCGCCGAGACCGGGCTGGACAAGGCCGCGAAACTGATCAAGGACGCCGGACTCCGGGTGTCCTCGCTGTGCCGCGGCGGCTTCCTCACGGCCCCGGATGCCGACGGCCAAGCGGCAGCGCTCGCGGACAACCGGGCCGCGATCCTGGAGGCCGTTGCGTTGGATACCCGGGAACTCTTCCTCGTGGTCGGGGGCCTGGCGACGGGGGAGAAGGACGTCGTGGCTGCCCGCCAGCGGGTGGCCGACCGGCTCGACGACCTCGTCCCGTTCGCCGTCGAGCACGGAGTCCGGCTGGTGCTGGAGCCACTGCACCCCATGTATGCCGCTGACCGCGCCCTCATCTCCACGCTGGGCCAGGCCCTGGACCTGGCGGCACCGCATGACGCCCGGGCGGTGGGGGTCGCCGTCGACACCTTCCACGTCTGGTGGGACCCGGAGCTGAAAGCCCAGATCGGGCGTGCAGGCCGGGAGAACCGGATCGCCTCCTACCAGGTGTGCGACTTCAACCTGCCGATCGCGGCGGACGCGCTGCTCTCCCGCGGCATGATGGGAGACGGCGTTATCGATTTCGCGACGATCGGCACCTGGGTCCGCGAGGCCGGCTACACCGGCGACATTGAGGTGGAAATCTTCAACCAGGAGATTTGGGACGCCGACGGCGACTCCGTGCTGGCCGCTATGAAGGACCGCTACGCGGAGTTGGTGCAGCCCTTCGCCTGACATGACGAAATTTTGCCGGAGCAAAGGTCCGGTCCCGAGCGTGGGACCGGACCTCGCCCTGTCTGGCCCCGGCTGCCTCCGTGCCCTTACTTCGCTGCGGTTCGGCGGGTAGGGTGGCGCCAGGAGGGGACGCCATGGACAAACAATTCAGGGACGCCGAGGCGAACATTGTTGTCGCCGCACCACCCGAGCGGGTGTGGAAGGCACTGACGGATCCGGCCGACGTCAAGGAATACTTCCTCGGCACGCACGTGACCTCCTCCTGGCGGGAGGGTGACCCTGTGACTTTCGAGGGGGAGTGGCAAGGCAAGTCGTACTAGGACAGGGGGACGGTTCTGGAGGCGCGCCCCAACGAGCTCTTGCGCATCACCCACTACAGCCCCCTGTCGGGACTGCCCGACGAGCCGGGCAACTACCACACCGTGGAATACGGGCTGGAACCCGTGGCGGAGGGTACCCGGGTCAGCATCATCCAGGGCAACAACAGGAGCGACGACGAGGCCGCGGAGTCGGAAAAACTTTGGAGCAAGGTGCTTGGCAACCTCAAGGGGTACCTGGAGGGCTGACCGTGTCGACTGCCGCCTGCGGCTTTACCGCTTTCGGCCGGCCTGCACCCTGCGCCGGTGGGCCGCAGCGCGCAGCTGGATGATCCTCGCGGCGCCGGACACGGCCACGAGGACACCGCCACCCACTGCGGCGATGAAGAGGGACATCCCGAGCGAGACCGCCCCTTCGAGGCCGAAGAACTTCACCTGGACGAGTTCCTGGTTCTGCAGGATGAAGATGATCAGCAGCACCAGTACCACCAGGGCCGAGGCCACGGCTACCCAGATCATTCCGGCGCGCGTGACGCGCCGTTCGGGCTCCGCCACGCCGGGCTGCGGTGATGTGGTCCCGTCGTAGCCCGGGATGGCGGCCGCGCCGGGGTGGCGACCCGCCGCGCCGGTATCTGTGCCCGCTCCCGCCGGCGCGGGTTCCGGGGGCACTGCGGGGCCCGGCTGGCCTGCCGCCGCGGGGCTCGGGGGCCGGGGCGTCTCAGGAGTGGCGGGGTTCTCGCCCGACTGGCTGTGCGGCATGCCGGTGTTCCTTCCTCGGCTGTTGGTCCAGGTTGGCCGGCCTGTGCGGATGTCCGGCGCCTAGTCCGATCATAAGCACAGTCAGGCCGCAATAGTAAGCATGCTTGGCATTTGCCGAAGGGGCAAAGAGAAACACCCCGGTCCGAAGACCGGGGTGTCAATGTGCGCCCCAGGAGGGAATCGAACCCCCGACCGGCGGATTAGAAGGCCGCTGCTCTATCCCCTGAGCTACTGGGGCAATGGCTGGCCGGCACATTGCTGGCGCCTAAAAAGTCTACATTGACTTGCGCGCCACCGCCGTCAGGCACCCGGCTGTTTCACCTGCGCGTTCTCAGCCCCGTCGTCCGGTTTTCCACATACGGAACTTCGCCTCTCGCTGTCCGTCTGCTGCCGGTTGATGCTTGAAATGCCTGCTAGGGCATGACACTTCGAGACAGGACACCAAGATGACCGACACCATTACCGTCCGAGGCTTCGTTGCCACGGAGATCCGCAGTTCCACCACTCCCGGAGGGGTTCCCACCGCCTCATTCCGCCTCGGTTCAGCCGAACGCCGGTTCGACAAGGCCGCCAACGCCTGGGTGGACGGCAACATCAACTGGTTCACCGTCCAGGGATACCGGCAGCTTGCCGGAAACATGGGCTGCAGCATCAAGAAGGGCCAGCGCGTCATCATCGTGGGCAAGCTGAAGATGCGCAGCTGGGAGAAGGAGGGCCGCGTCTACCACGATGCCGAGATCGACGCGGATGCCGTGGGCCACGACCTCAAGTGGGGCACCGCCAACTTCATCCGCAGTTCCGGCAGCCCGCAGGCCGCTGACGGATTTGGTCCCGCGAACGGCGACCGCGGCACTCCCGGCCCCTCAGGGCCGGGCGACGACGGTGCTGATGATGACCGGTTGGATGATGACGAAGCCGATGAGGATGCGGCCGCGGCAGGAATCTTCGTCGATGACGCCGGCGACGAGCTGGCGCTCGATCCCGAAACGGGAGAGCTTACCGGAGCCGCTGCCTGAACGCCGGTGGGCGTGCGGCGCCGCACCCCCTGGCGGTGCCGCATGGCAGAATGGCAGCGTGATGCGAGCGATGATAGTCCGTCGGAACGGGACGTTCCGCGGCAATGCGACCGGTGCCCGGGAAAACGCCACGAGTGTTGCCGGACGGCTCGCGCTGGCGGTTGTGGTGTTGTCGGCGCTCGCCGCCTGCACGGCGACAGGAGACCCGGCGACCGTGAACCAGACGGCGGACACACAAGCCGCCGGAGAACAGGCGGCCACGCAGCCAGCCGGTGCAGCATCAGCTTCAGCGTCGGCCAAACCTTCGGCAACTGCGGCGGCCACCAAAGCTCCCGCCGGGGCCACGGCCGCGCTGCAGCGGACCATGACCGACGTCCTGGGACGCGTGGTGGCAGCCAACCCGAAACCTGCTACGGCTGACATCAGCGCCGCGCTCACGGCGGCAGGCGTTCCGGCGCGGAGCCTGGAGGTCTCGGCGGGTCGCACTCCCACCGGACTTGAGGTGGATTCCATGGAAGCGGCGGCGGTCCAGGCCAAGGAATGCGTGATCGGCCAGATCCGCGACGGAAAGGTGACAGTCGCCGTGCTGCCGGCGCTGTCGAACGGGAAGTGCTTCGTAGGCGCTCCGGCCTGACCCGAATGTGAGATATCCCCGCCAACCCACTAGATTTGGAACCATGGCGGAATTTATCTACACAATGACCAAGGCCCGAAAGGCTGTTGGCGAAAAACTAATTCTCGACGACGTAAGCATGTCCTTCTTCCCGGGCGCCAAGATTGGTGTTGTTGGCCCCAACGGGGCCGGTAAGTCCACCATCCTGAAAATCATGGCCGGCCTGGACACCCCCTCAAACGGCGAAGCCCGGCTGAGCCCCGGCTACAGCGTTGGCATCCTGCTGCAGGAGCCGCCGCTGAACGAGGAGAAGACCGTCCTGGGCAACGTCCAGGAAGGCGTGGGCGAGATCTACGGCAAGATCCAGCGCTTCAACGAAATCTCCGAGGAGATGGCCAGCCCGGACGCGGACTACGACGCGCTCCTCGAAGAGATGGGCCACCTGCAGGAGGCCATCGACTCCGCCGACGCGTGGGACCTTGACTCCCAGCTCGAGCAGGCCATGGACGCCCTCCGCTGCCCGCCGGCCGACGCGGATGTCACCCTGCTCTCCGGTGGTGAGCGCCGCCGCGTGGCCCTCTGCAAGCTGCTCCTGCAGAAGCCGGACCTGCTGCTGCTTGACGAGCCCACCAACCACCTCGACGCCGAGAGCGTGCTGTGGCTGGAACAGCACCTCTCCAGCTACGAGGGCGCCGTTCTCGCGGTCACCCACGACCGGTACTTCCTGGACCACGTCGCGGAATGGATCGCCGAGGTCGACCGCGGCCACCTGTACCCCTACGAAGGCAACTACTCCACCTACCTGGAGAAGAAGCGCGCCCGCCTGGAAATCCAGGGCAAGAAAGACGCCAAGCAGGCCAAGCGCCTCGCCGAGGAACTCGAATGGGTCCGCTCCAACGCCAAGGGCCGGCAGACCAAGTCCAAGGCACGTCTTGCCCGCTACGAGGAAATGGCAGCCGAGGCAGACCGCACCCGCAAGCTGGACTTCGAAGAGATCCAGATCCCGCCGGGACCGCGCCTGGGCGGGCTGGTCCTGGAAGCCAAGAACCTGCAAAAGGGCTTCGACGACCGCACCCTGATCGACGGCCTGTCCTTCTCCCTGCCGCGCAACGGCATCGTCGGCGTCATCGGCCCGAACGGTGTGGGTAAGTCCACGCTGTTCAAGACCATCGTGGGTCTCGAGCCCCTCGACGGCGGCGAGCTGAAGATCGGCGACTCGGTCAAGATCTCCTACGCCGACCAGAGCCGCGGCGGCATCGACCCCAACAAGACCCTCTGGGAGGTCGTGTCCGACGGCCTGGACTTCATCCAGGTGGGCAACGTCGAAATGCCGTCCCGCGCCTACGTTGCCGCCTTCGGCTTCAAGGGACCGGACCAGCAGAAGAAGGCAGGTGTGCTCTCCGGTGGTGAGCGCAACCGCCTGAACCTGGCGCTGACCCTCAAGCAGGGCGGAAACCTGCTCCTGCTCGACGAACCGACCAACGACCTCGACGTCGAAACCCTCAGCAGCCTGGAAAACGCGCTGCTGGAGTTCCCCGGCTGCGCCGTCGTGGTCTCCCACGACCGCTGGTTCCTGGACCGGGTGGCCACGCACATCCTCGCCTACGAAGGTGACGAGGAGAACCCGTCGAAGTGGTACTGGTTTGAGGGCAACTTTGAATCCTACGAGGAGAACAAGGTGCAGCGCCTCGGCCCCGACGCCGCCAAGCCGCACCGTGTCACGCACCGCCGCCTGACCCGCGACTAAGCGGGCCGCGACAAACCACGCGCTGAGCACGAAAAAGGCCGGCCCCGGGTCGATCTGGTGAACAGATCAAACCCGGGGCCGGCTTTTTCGTGCCTGGCGAAATCAGGCCTTGCGCATCTGGTGCTGCAGGATCTTGGTCTGGACGGCGCCGGCCACCTTGCTCTTGATGTCCGTCGGCACCCGGACCATGCCCTCCTGCGCCACCGACGCCACGTGCAGGCCCTCCCGGTTGAAGATCTTGCCGGTCGCGAGGCCGCGGGCTCCCTGGGCGCTGGGCGATTCCTGCACGTACAGGAGCCACTCGTCCACACGCACGGGACGGTGCCACCACATGGCGTGGTCCAGGCTCGCCACGCTCATGCCCGGCGTGATCCAGCTCAGCCCGTGCTTGCGGAGGATCGACTCGAGCAGCGTGTAGTCGCTGGCATACGCCAGCGCGGCGCGGTGCGTGTTGGCGTCGTCCGGCATGGGGCTGAACGTCTTCATCCACACGGCGTTGCGTGCTTCCTTCTTCCCGGTGGCCGCCACATACAGTGCGGGATCCACGTGGCGGATGTCGAAGGGCCGCTCGTACGCCCAGTGCCGGGCGACAGGGTGGTCGAACTTGCCCAACAGGTCTGCGGTGCTGGGCAGGGTCTCCGGATCGGGGATGCCGGCGGGCATGTCGGACTGGTGCTCAATGCCGTCGTCGCCGGCCTGGAACGAGGCGATCATGGACAGAATCGGTGTGCCGTCCTGGTAGGCGTGCACGCGCCGTGCCGAGAACGAGCGGCCGTCCCGCAGGCGCTGGACCCCGAAGGTGATGGGCTTGTTCGCGTCGCCGGGCCGGAGGAAGTAACCGTGCATGGAATGGACGGTGCGCTCCCCGTCCACGGTGCGCATTCCTGCGATCAGGGACTGGGCCAGGACCTGGCCGCCGAAGACGCGCTGGTGCGGCTGGCGCTGTGACGGACCCATGAAAATGTCCTCGTCGGTGCGGGCGCCTTCCAGCTCGCCGAGATCCAGCAGGTCGAGGAGGGAAGTCGTGGGGTCATTCGTGGGCAAGGCCTGCAATCCGGCGTCCGCTTCAGTCATGGTTTGACTCTAGACGGCGCCCCGGCACCGCTCAACCGGGCCCCAGCCGGTAGTGTTCTTAACGTGTCTGATCTCCTTACCCAGTCTTTCCGTTTCGCTGACCCCCGCGACCTCACCGATCTGAAGACCTTTGTCACACGCGCCAAGGCCATCGACGACGGCGCTATCCGGCTGCAGGCAGCCGGCACTGTCCTGGCCGCCTACGTCTGCGTGCTTCGCCCCCGGATCCTGGGGGAGTCCACGCCCACCATCCTCGGCCTCCGGACCATGGGGCTGGCAGAGCCGTCCGCCGTTGACGTGACCGTTCCGCTGGGTGCCGTCCTGGACCGGCTGGCCCGGGCAGGGGAGAACGACGCCGATCTTCCGGTCCCGCCGTCGACCGTCACCGAATCATGGGCCGGTGTGGGCGCGCCCCGCAGCGGCTGGGAACTGGTGGACTCGGTGCCCGACGCCGAACTGCGGCAGGTTGCCGAAGCTGGCATCGCCGAGGTGGCCGGGATCGTTCCGGACAAGCCCGGGGCCCTGATCGTCAACAATGCCCGGGCTGCCGTCTGGGGACGCGGGCTGGAGGAACGGCACGGGGTGCCGGCCGGAGCGGCGTTCGCCGCGTTCGCCCTGGGGTTCCTGGGCGGAGACGAACTGAGCGGGGACGAACAGAAGCTTTACCGTTCCGGGCGCTGGTTCCGGCTCAGCGGCAGCCGCGGCCACGTGCTGGCGCGGACGGGTGCGGGCCTGCTGTAGGCCGCGGACGCAGCCGCCTTAGCCCTGGGCGTCTGACGGGCTGTTCACCATGGAGAGCGCGGCGCGTTCCATGTAGTCCCACAGCGTCCCCTCATGCAGCGGCGGCAGGTCCAGGGAGTCGACAGCGGTCCGCATGTGGTGCAGCCAGCGGTCCTTCGCCTCGGGAGTCACCCGGAACGGCATGTGGCGCATCCGCAGCCGCGGGTGGCCGCGCTCTTCGCCGTAGGTGGTGGGGCCGCCCCAGTACTGTTCAAGGAACATCAGGAAACGCCGCTTGGCCGGGCCCAGGTCCTCTTCGGGATACATGGGGCGCAGCAGCGGATCGGTGGCCACGCCGTCGTAAAAGACGTCAATGAGCTTCACGAACGTCTCGTGGCCGCCTACGGCGTCGTAGAAGTTGTCGGTGTAGCCCGGCTGGCTGAAGGGGTCGTTGCGCATCAGCGGCTTGCGGACCCCCGGCTCCGGCGGGGTGGGGAGGGATGGAATGGTCATGGTTACTCTCCGGCCTTCTGCTGGGGTGCGTGCTCGACTTCGGCCGAATCATCCGCCTCGGAGGGCGCGATGTAGTTTCCCTGCGAGCGGTTGCCCACGCGGAGGATCTCGCCGTTGCGGAGGTACCAGATGGCCCCGTTCTCGTCGCGGACACGGGTGATCCTCAGCCCGATTGACTCCACGACGCCCACGACTTCGCTGGTCTCAATGATGTCGCCGATGCCGTACTGGTCTTCAATGGTGATGAAGATGCCTGCAAGGAAGTCCCGGATCAGTTGCTGGGCGCCAAAACCGATGGCGATACCGAGGATTCCCACGCTGGTGAGCAGGGGCGCCACGTCGACGTCCAGGTTCTTCAGCATGTAGATGCAGGTGATGACGGCGATGACCACGCCGATGCCGCTCTTCAGCAGCGAGCCGATCGTGTTGGCACGCTGTACCCGCCGCTCGTGGTCCAGGGCGCGCAGCGCCGGGGCCACCCAGCGGAAGTGCGGTTTCTTGAACAGTGACGTGCCGTTCGCCACGCGCCGGGTGATCCTGGCGATCAGGAAACTCGCGATCAGCCACAGGACGATTCCTGCGCCGAGGCTGATGGCCACGCCGGCCAGGTCAAGTCCGGTGGGCTCCAGTGAGGCCGAGGGCGTTGTGAACATGCTGTGCATCTGCAGGAAGGCTCCTTGCTGCTGTCCGGCGGCGGCCGGTCTCCGCGGTTACCGGGGAGGCCGGCCGCTCTTTGGTCGCCTTTAAGCCTAGCGGGGTCTGCCGCTGGCTATGGACTTCCGGCTGTGGTAACTGGAGCGTGCAGGACGGGGAAATTTACGCTACGGGCAATGAAACACACCTTGTTGGCCTCATGGTGCATCTGTTCGGCCAGCGCAATGTGCTCCGGGTCCGCAACCGTCACCTGCGGGCGGAGCGTCACGGTTTCGAACTGGCCGCTGCCGTCGCGGTTCAACCGCATCATGCCGGTGGCGTTGTCCTCATAGGACAGGACCACCACGCCATGCCTCACTGCAACGTGCAGGAAGGAGAGCATGTGGCACTGCGCCAGCGCCGTCAGCAGCAGCTGCTCGGGGTTGTACCGGGAGCGGTCGCCGTGGAAGGTTGGGTCGGCCGAGCCCTGCAGGACCGGCAGCCCCGGAATCTCGATGTCGTGGTCCCTGGAGTAATCCCGGTACGACGACGTGCCGCTTCCAAGGTTGCCGGTCCACCGGACCGTCAGCGAATAGTGGTGCTCGTCGAGTGCCACGGGTCCTGCCTAGACGTCCGCGGCGCGGGCCCGGAGCGCCCGGGCCACGCCGTCGCGGTTTTCCAGCATCATCCGCCGCAGCGCCGCGCTCTCCTCCGGCAGTGACGCCAGGAACTCGTCGGTCCGGTCCACGGTGGCCTGGGTGGTCAGCTGCGCCGGGTACAGTCCGAGAACGATCTGCTGCGCCAGGGCAAATGTCCGTTCAGCGACGATCCCGGGCACGGCCTGGAAGTACTTCTCCGCGTATGGCTCGAGCAGCGAGGTGTCCAGGACGCGGGTGAAGCCGGCCACGGCCGAGGCCTGGATCGCGTTGGAGAGATCGCCCTTGACCACGATCGACTCCCACGCCTCCGCCTTCGCCTCCGGCGTAGGGATGGCAGCCTTCGCCAGGGCGGCCGCGTTCTGGCCGCTGGAGGTGTTGTCCCGTT
Source organism: Arthrobacter sp. OAP107 (assembly GCF_040546765.1). Lineage (NCBI taxonomy): Bacteria > Bacillati > Actinomycetota > Actinomycetes > Micrococcales > Micrococcaceae > Arthrobacter > Arthrobacter sp. OAP107. The sequence continues at coordinate 1,957,384 of NZ_JBEPOK010000001.1, forward strand.
CCAGTTCGGCGTCGATGTCCGCCTGGCCCAGCCTGCCGCCGGCCACGAGGGCGGCCACGAGCTCCCAGCGAAGGTCCTGGTCCACGGTCAGCCCGGCCAGGGTGGCCGAGCCGTCCAGAAGCCCGGCGATCCGGTCGAGCTGCTCACCGCTGCGGGCCAGGAGCGCGAAGGACTTGATGAACTGCAGCTGGGCGTCGGAACCGCCCGGCACGTCCGAGGCCAGTTCCCACAGCCGGTCGACGGCGGCAACGGTGGTGGCTTCGCGGTGCTCCTCGGCCACGTAGAAGGTCAGCGTGGTGGCCAGCTGCCGCAGCTGGACGAGGATCACCGAGGAATCAGACTCGGAGGCGATGTTGGCCAGGATCAGGTCGACGTAACCGCGGGCGGGGCTTTCCCCGTCCCTCGCGGCGTCCCAGGCCGAGCCCCACACCAGGGTCCGCGGCAGGCTTTCCCGGAAATCCTTCAGGTGCGCTGTTGCCGTGGCCAGAGACTGCTGGTCGAGCCGCACCTTGGCGTAGGCGAGGTCGTCGTCGTTGAGCAGGATCAGGTCCGGCCTCTTCAGTCCGGCGAGCTCCGGCACCGCGGTGCGTTCGCCGTCGACGTCCAGCTCCTCACGGTGCACGCGCTCCAGCGTGCCCTCGTCGGTGAGGTCGTAGAACCCCACAGCCAGGCGGTGCGGGCGGATGGTGGGCTGCTCGGCAACCGCAGACTGCAGGATGGCGAAGGACGTGATGGTGCCGTCGGCGTCCACCGCCAGCTCCGGCTTGAGCGAGTTCACGCCCGCAGTTTCGAGCCACAGGCGGCCCCACTGGTCCAGGTCGCGTCCGCTGGCCTTCTCCAGCTCGACCATCAGGTCACCCAGCTCGGTGTTCCGCCAGGAATGCTTGGCAAAGTATTCGCGCACGCCGGCCATGAACTTGTCCGGCCCCACCCAGGCCACCAGCTGCCGGAGCACGGAGGCGCCCTTGGCGTAGGTGATGCCGTCGAAGTTCACCTCGACGTCGTGCAGGTTGTTGATTTCGGCGAAGATCGGGTGGGTCGTGGGGAGCTGGTCCTGGCGGTAGGCCCACGACTTTTCCACCGAGGCGAACGTGGTCCAGGCGCTCTGGAACTTGGTGTTTTCCACCGCGGCCAGGTGCGACATGTATTCGGCGAAGGATTCGTTGAGCCAGAGGTCGTTCCACCAGCGCATGGTCACGAGGTCGCCGAACCACATGTGGGCCAGTTCGTGCAGCACGGTGATGGCGCGGCGCTCCACCTGCGCCTCCGGGACCTTGCCGCGGAAGACGTAGCCTTCAAGGATGGTGACCGCGCCGGCGTTCTCCATGGCTCCGGCGTTGAACTCCGGCACAAACAGCTGGTCGTACTTCTCAAACGGGTAGGGGCAGCCGAACTCGGCTTCGAAGAACTCGAATCCCTGCCGGGTGAGCTCAAAGATGTTGTCCGCGTCCAGGTACTGCATGAGTGACTTGCGGGCGAAGACGCCCAGCGGCACCACACGGCCATCCGAACTGGTGACGTCGCTGCGCACCGACTGGTACGGACCTGCGATCAGCGCGGTGACGTACGAGGAGAGGCGGGGCGTGGGCGGAAAGTCCCAGACCGAGCAGGCGCCGCCGTCGTTTCCCGGTTCAGCCGCCACCGGCTCCGGCGTCGGCGAATTGGAGATGACGTCCCAGTGCGAGGGTGCGGTGACGCGGAACCGGAACGTGGCCTTGAGGTCGGGCTGCTCAAAGACGGCGAACATCCGGCGCGAGTCGGGCACCTCGAACTGCGTGTACAGGTACACCTCGCCGTCCACCGGGTCCACGAAGCGGTGCAGGCCTTCGCCGGTGTTCATGTAGGGGGCGTCCGCCACCACTGTCAGCTCGTTGTCCGCAGCCAGGTCCGGCAGCTGGATCCGCACGCCGTCGGACACCTCGGCGGGGTCCAGTTCGCGGCCGTTCAGCGTCACGCTGTGGACAGCGTCCGTCACGGCGTCGATGAACGAGGATGCCCCCGGCTCCGCCGTGAACCTGACGGTGGTGGTGGAACCGAAGACCGTCTCACCCTTGGTCAGATCCAGGCTGACATCGTAGGAATCGACGGCGATCAGGGCGGCGCGCTCGCGTGCTTCGGCGCGGGTCAGGTTCATGCCTGGCAAGGTTGTGCCTCCAGAGGTTGGGGCGGCCGGACCGGCCCGCCGGCTGCTGCGCACGGGGTTCACGCGCGCGGATGCATCACTGTGAAGCCATTGTTTCATTCCGGCGCCGCTTGGCAAGTTGCGTGGCTCACTTTCCGGAGGGTCCAGCCACCGGTTCGCTGCGGATGCCCTCACCAGCCGGCCGGTGCGGGGGTAGCGTTAAGGCATGGGAAAGATCCTCGATGCTGTGGACACCAAGGCGCTGCGGTTCGCGATCGGCTTCCCAGTGTTGCTTGCCGCGGGGTTCGCGGTCTGTGCCGTGCTGTTGCGGCCGGATCTGCCGGAACCGTTGGCGGTCATGTGGAATAACGACGGCGGTACCGCCTTTGCGCCGTTCCCCGCCTTCGTCGGCGGCGGTGCGGGCCTGATTGTCCTCGTCGGCTGGCTGGTGCTGCTGCAGTCCGTCCCGCTTTCTCGGCCGACCGTCATGCGCCGGATCATGATGGGCGCCGGGCTGACGGTGAGCCTGTTCGTCACCACCGTGCTGGCGGCCGCCCTGGTAGGCCAGGCCGGGGTGCCTGACGCCAGGGAGTCCAGTGTGGACGTGATTGTCCTGGCCTCCGGCAGCGGGGCCGCGCTTTCCCTGGGGGTCATCATCGGGTTCGTCTTCAAGGCGGACCACCAGTGGACGCCTGAGGATGACCGGGCCCTGCAGCGGGCGCTGGAGCAGGAGCTCGACCCGGAACTGGCCGGGGATTCCCTGCGGTTCTGGGTGCATGCGCGCAGCTCCGTTTTTGTCATGATCGCCATCGCCAGCCTGTTTCCCGCTTCGCTGATTGCCATCGTCGTGCCGTGGCTCGGCGCCCTGCTGGTGGCGGCCGCCCTGGTTGGGGCCGCGTTCTTGTTCGCCAGGATCACCGCAGACCGCAGCGGGCTGCGGGTCTTCCTCGCCGGCATCCTCCGCGTCATCGACGTCCCCGCCACCGCCATCTCTGCCGCCCAGCCGGCCGACGTCCGCGCCGCCGATTACGGCGGGTGGGGCTACCGCAACCACGACGGAACCGCAGCCGTGCTCGTCAGCAGCGGTCCCGCCGTCGTCGTCCGCAAGACCGACGGCCACCGCCTCGCGGTGAGCGGCGGAAACCCCGCCTCCGCCGCCCTGCTCGCCGAGGTCCTGACGCGCGTCGCGGCAAGGGCACGCCGCGACACCCGCCCGCCGGACACCCACCCGCCAGCTTAGGGGCGAAGCCGAAGCGTAACTGCCGGGACCGCCCGGACTCGACGGCGCCGCCGTCAGCGCAGCGAGTACTCTTGGATCTGTTGATTTGACCTGTACAGCCCGGCCGCGCCCCGGTGCTCATGACTGAACGGAAGCTAACCGTGACAACAAACCCTGCCTTTCCGCGGGTCCACATCGCCACCGACCACGCCGGCATGGAATTGAGTGCCCATCTGGTCAAGCACCTCACGGCGAACGGCTACGAAGTGGTGGATCACGGCCCCAAGGAATACGACGCCCTGGACGACTACCCGTCGTTCTGCATCAACGCGGCGCTCGCAGTAGTGGCGGACCAGGAAGCCGGCGTCCACGCCCTGGGCATCGTGCTGGGCGGCTCCGGAAACGGCGAGCAGATCGCGGCCAACAAGGTCAAGGGCGTCCGTGCCGCCCTGGCCTGGAACCACGCCACCGCAACGCTGGCCCGCGAGCATAACGACGCCAACGTGGTGGCCGTCGGCGGGCGCCAGCACAGCGTTGAGGAGGCCACCTCGCTGATCGAGGCCTTCCTGCAGGAGCCCTTCAGCAACGACGAACGGCACGTGCGGCGCATCGGCAAGATCGCCACCTACGAAACCACCGGCGAGATCGTCGAATAGTGCCGGAAGGCCACTCCATACACCGGCTGGCCCGCCAGTTCGGTGACGTGTTTGCCGGTGAGCGGCTGGCTGTCAGCAGTCCCCAGGGCCGCTTCTCCGCCGGCGCCGCCCTGCTGGACGGGCACACCATGGTGCACGCGTCCGCACACGGCAAGCACCTGTTCCTGCATTTCGAGCACGGGCTGGTGCTGCACGTCCACCTCGGCCTGTACGGGGCCTGGGACTTCGGCGGCGACCACCAGTTCCGCGGGGCCTCCAGCATCGGGGCGCCCCGCAGGCTGGGGGAACGGGAAGTGGCCGACGACGGCGGGCCCACCAATGTCACCGGGCCCACAAGCGGTGCCGCCCCGGCCGGGTACGCCGGGCCGCCGGCGCCAGTTGGCGCCGTGCGGGTGCGGCTGGTCAGTGACCACGGCTGGGCCGACCTCCGCGGCGCCACCACGTGCGCCGCCATCACCGATGCCGAGGCGGCAGCAGTGCTGGAAAGGCTCGGCCCCGATCCGCTGCACAACACCGGCGGCAGCCGGGACGACTTCATCCGGCGCATCCTGGCTAAACGGACACCGCTGGCCACGCTGCTGATGGACCAGAAGGTGATTGCCGGCGTCGGGAACGTCTACCGGGCCGAAATGCTGTTCCGCGGCAGGATCGACCCCCTGCTTCCCGGCCGCGCGCTCAGCGAGGACGCCGCCGGCCTCCTCTGGGACGACACCGCCGCGGTGATGGCCGACGGCGTCCGCGACGGGCGGATCATCACCACCACCGCCGGTTTCTGGACCCGGAACGATCAGCTGCCGCCGGGGGAGGAGGCACACTTTGTCTACCGCCGCCACGGCCAGCCCTGCCGCGTCTGCGGTACGCCGGTTGCATTGGCCGAACACGCCGCCCGCAAACTGTACTGGTGCCCGTCCTGCCAGCAGCCCGCCTGAACCGGCTTTCAGTGGTCGACCTGCCATGACCTACCGGCCTGAACGGGAGTACTCGTGGGCACAGGTCTGTGCCCGGCGCACGGAGCGCCAGTGGCTCGCGGCCCCTTCTCAGGCGGGCTCCCCGTCCGACATCGTGCGGGCCATGTGCGGCGCGCACGCCCAGGTGATGACGGCGGCTGAACTGTCCGTGGGGATGCGGAGCACCATGCTGTCCCGTGCGGACGTGCGCAACTCCCACAGGGAGGACGGAACCCTGGTCCGGACGCTCGGGCCACGGGGCACCGTGCATCTGCTGCCGGCAGCCGACCTGTCCCTGTGGACCGGGGCGCTGGGTGCCATGCCGCCCAACCCGGCGCTGGGACAGTTCCTGACGCCCGCCCAGACGGACGAGGTCGTGGCCGCCATTGCGGATTCCCTGCGGGAGGCGGAGCTGACCGTGGACGAACTCACTGACGCCATCGCCGCCAGAACCGGGGCCTGGGCCGCGGAGCCGGTGATGCCCGCGTTCCAGACCATGTGGCCGCGCTGGCGCGCGGCGATGGGGACCGCGGGATTCCGCGGAGCGCTGTGCTTTGGCGCCGGCAAGGGCAGGGCAGCGACCTACCGCAGTCCCGGGCAGCTGGTTCCCGGCTTCCGTCCCGCCGAACCCGGGACGGCCCTCGACTGGCTGCTCCGGAGCTATCTGCAGGCGTACGGCCCCGCTACGCCGCCCAACTTTGCCCGGTGGCTGGGAGTTCCGCACGCGTGGGCCGCAGGCCTCTTTGACGACCATCGCGAAGATTTGGCCCCGGTCAGCGTGGAAGGCTCGCCGGCCTGGGTGCTGCGGGCCGACGCCGCGGCCATCACTACGGAACCGTCGGGCGTCAGGCTTCTTCCCTACTTCGATTCCTATGTGGTGGCCGGCCAGCCCCGGGAGCTGCTGTTCCCCGGCGAGGCAAACACCCGTGCCCTGGCCAGGGGGCAGGCAGGTAACTATCCCGTCATACTCGTCGACGGCGTCGTCCGCGGACTGTGGCACCACCGCCGTTCCGGAAAGAAACTTGAGATCACCGCCGAACTGTTCGGTCCGGCGGGGTCACAGCAGCTGCAGGAGCTGGAGCAGCAGGCGGAGCGGGTGGGCCGGTTCCTGGAATCCGAAGTCCGCCTCACCCACGGCAGGGTGGACATCGGGGGCCATGCCTGAGCAGGTATCAGCTAATGGTCAGGGATTAACGCGGAAGAGGCCCCTCATCGAGGAGCCTCTTCCGGGTGGAGGGGACGACGGGAATCGAACCCGCGTAATCAGTTTGGAAGACTGAGGCTTTACCATTAAGCTACGTCCCCGGAGGAAAGCGTTGCGGCGCACTGGCCTTTAGGCTTTTCTTCGGCGGCTGTTCAAGCCGGATATAACTAAACCTAATTCATGCCCCAGGTGTCAAATGTGCAATCGCGGCAGGGATGAACGTAGACTGTCCTGTGCATTACGGGGTGTAGCTCAGCTTGGCTAGAGCGCCTGCTTTGGGAGCAGGAAGTCGCAGGTTCAAATCCTGTCACCCCGACTCTGCGGCCCGGGCCCCAGGCCTGGTCACAACAACGCGTTTGCAGAAACCATCCAACAAAACCAGGAGTACTTAGACCGTGAAGAGCGCTGTCGAGAACCTCACCCCCACGCGGGTCAAGCTCAATGTTGAGGTCCCCTTTGAGGAATTGAAGCCCAGCATCGACGAGGCATACAAGACTGTTGCTTCGCAGATCCAGGTTCCTGGCTTCCGTAAGGGCAAGGTTCCCGCCAAGCTGATCGACCAGCGCGTCGGCCGCGGCTACGTCCTGGAGACCGCCATCAATGAGGGCCTCAATGGCTGGTACCAGGCTGCTGTCCAGGAATCCGGCATCCGCCCCCTGAGCCGTCCCGAGGTTGAGATCACCGAGGTCCCGGACCCCACCGCCACCGACGGTGAGCTGAAGTTCCAGGCCGAGGTTGACGTCCGCCCCGAGATCGAACTGCCGGACTACGCCGGCATCAAGGTCGAGGTTGCCGCCGCCGAGTCCTCCGACGCCGACGTCGACAAGGCCCTGGACGAACTGCGTGGCCGCTTCGGCACGCTCAAGACCGTGGAGCGCCCGGCCGCTGACGGTGACTTCCTGAGCATCGACATCACGGCCAGCATCGACGGCGCCGAGGTCGACTCCGCCTCCGGTCTGTCCTACCAGGTTGGCGCCGGCACCATGCTCGAGGGCATGGACGAGGCCGTCACCGGCCTGAGCGCTGACGAGGACGCAATCTTCGACACCACCCTCGTGGGCGGCGAGCACGCCGGCGAGTCGGCTCAGGTCAAGGTCGTCGTCAAGTCCGTCAAGGAGCGCGAGCTGCCCGAGGCGAACGACGACTTCGCCCAGCTGGCTTCCGAGTTCGACACCCTGGCCGAACTGCGTGCGGACCTCGCCAAGCAGGCTGCCGACTCCAAGGTCGTCGAGCAGGGCGTCGAAGCCCGCGACAAGGTCCTGGACAAGCTCGTTGAGCTGGTTGAGGTTCCGGTTCCGGACTCCGTCGTCGAAGAGCAGCTCGAGCAGCACTTCAAGGCCGAGAACTCCCACGGTGAAGGCGAGCACGACACGGAAGAGCACCGTGCCGAGGTCAAGGCCAACACCGAGCGCGCCTTCCAGAATGAAATAATCCTCGACGCCATCGCGGAGAAGGAAGAAGTGGGCGTCAGCCAGAACGAGCTGATCGACTACATCGTCACCACCGCCAGCCAGTACGGCATGGACCCGAACCAGTTCGCCCAGATCATCGATCAGAGCGGCCAGGTTCCCATGATGGTCTCCGAGGTCCGCCGCCGCAAGGCCCTGGCCGTCGTCCTGGGCCAGGCCGAGGTCACCGACTCCGAGGGCAACAAGGTTGACCTGAGCGACTTCGTCCGCCCCGGCGGCGAAGAGGCTCCGGCCGTCGAAGCCGAAGCAGAAACCGAAGCTGAAGAGGCTGCCGGCGAGACCGTCGCGAACGACGATCCCGCGGCCGTGAAGTTCTAGCAGCTGCAGGCATCAGTGACGCCAGCCCCCGGGTCCTCGGATCCGGGGGCTGGCGCGTTAACGGCCGGTGCCCGGCTCCCGCTGGCAATCGTGCGCCGTCAGCGAACAGTGCGATTCCGACGAACAAATCCGCTCCCAAAGCGGTTAGTGTCCAAGTAGTGAAGTTCAGTGATGTCGAACCGTAACGTCACCATCACCAGCGAGAGGTAAGTACAAATGTCACAGCAAGCAGCGGCCCCCCGCATGGCAACCGTCGATCCTGCAGCCCAGGACAACTACATCTACAACCGCCTGCTGAAAGAGCGCATCATTTGGCTTGGCTCCGAGGTCCGCGACGAGAACGCGAACGCCATCTGCTCACAGCTGCTGCTGCTTTCCGCCGAGGACCCCAACAAGGACATCTACCTCTACATCAACTCGCCCGGCGGCTCGGTGACCGCCGGCATGGCCATCTACGACACCATGCAGTTCATCCCCAATGACGTCGTTACCGTCGCCACCGGCCTGGCTGCCTCCATGGGACAGTTCCTGCTGTCCTCCGGCACCAAGGGCAAGCGCTACGCCACCCCGAACGCCCGCATCCTGATGCACCAGCCTTCAGGCGGTATCGGCGGTACGGCATCGGACATCAAGATCCAGGCCGAGCTGATCCTCCACATGAAGAAGGTCATGGCTGAGCTCACGGCGGACCAGACCGGCCAGACCGTGGAAACCATCCTCAAGGACAACGACCGCGACAAGTGGTTCACCGCCACGGAGGCGCTCGAATACGGCTTCTTCGACAAGATCTCGGCCCACGCAGGTTCTGTCGCCGGCGGCGGCGGAACCCAGAACGCATCATCCAACGGCCAGAGCTAACCGGCAGCAAGACAGAACTGAATCCAGGAGCAATGAACATGAACTACAATTTCGGATCGTCTGCCGGTAACCTGCCGACAAGCCGCTACGTTCTGCCGCAGTTTGAGGAGCGCACGCCGTACGGCTTCAAGCGCCAGGACCCGTACACCAAACTCTTCGAGGACCGCATCATTTTCCTCGGCGTCCAGGTGGACGACGCCTCCGCCGATGACGTCATGGCGCAGCTGCTGGTGCTGGAGTCCACGGACCCGGACCGCGACATCACCATCTACATCAACTCGCCAGGCGGCTCCTTCACCGCCATGACCGCGATCTACGACACCATGCAGTACATCCGCCCCGAGATCCAGACCGTGTGCCTGGGCCAGGCGGCAAGTGCCGCGGCCGTGCTGCTGGCCGCGGGTACGCCGGGCAAGCGGCTCGCACTGCCCAACGCCCGCGTCCTGATCCACCAGCCGGCGCTGTCAGGCGGCCAAGGCGGTCAGGCATCCGACCTGGAGATCCAGGCCGCCGAAGTCATGCGCATGCGGACCTGGCTGGAGGATACCCTGGCCAAGCACTCCGGCCGTACGCCGGAACAGGTCAACAACGACATCGAGCGCGACAAGATCCTCACCGCCGCCGAGGCGCAGGACTACGGCCTGATCGACCAGGTCCTCGATTCCCGCAAGATCAAGCCCCAGGCGCTGGCCCGCTAGATACAGGCACCCGCCCACTGATTACGGGCACATGCCGGGCAAACAGCAGTAACGGACGCCGGTGCGGGTTTAGATTTTTGAACCGCACCGGCGTCCGGTTTCCACCCCTCGGGCCGAATGTGACCTAGAGTGGATGTAATCATTGCCGGATCCGCGAGGTGAGGCTGTGATTCCAGCAACCGGAGCAAAGCTGCCCTTGCGGCAAGATACTAAGGGGTTCACATATGGCTCGGATTGGCGAGAGCGCGGATCTGCTCAAGTGCTCTTTCTGTGGCAAGAGCCAGAAGCAGGTGCGCAAGCTCATTGCCGGGCCTGGCGTCTACATCTGCGACGAGTGCATCGAGCTCTGTAACGAGATCATCGAGGAAGAACTCGCAGAGGTCGCCGATCTGGGCAGTTTCGAACTTCCCAAGCCCCGCGAGATCTTTGACTTCCTGCAGGAATACGTCATTGGCCAGGAACCGGCCAAGCGTTCCCTTGCCGTCGCGGTCTACAACCACTACAAGCGGATCCAGGCCGGCCATGCGCCCAAGAGCGGCACACTGGCCGACGGCGTCCACCACGACGACGTTGAGATCGCGAAATCCAACATCCTCCTGATTGGCCCCACGGGGTGCGGCAAGACCTACCTTGCGCAGACCCTGGCGCGCCGGCTGAACGTTCCCTTCGCCGTCGCGGACGCCACCGCCCTGACCGAGGCCGGGTATGTGGGCGAGGATGTGGAGAACATCCTCCTCAAGCTCATCCAGGCCGCCGACTACGACGTCAAGAAGGCCGAACAGGGCATCATCTACATCGACGAGATCGACAAGATCTCGCGCAAGAGCGAAAACCCCTCCATCACCCGCGACGTTTCGGGCGAGGGCGTGCAGCAGGCGCTGCTGAAAATCCTCGAAGGAACGGTCGCCTCGGTTCCGCCGCAGGGCGGCCGCAAGCACCCGCACCAGGAATTCATCCAGATCGACACCACCAACGTCCTCTTCATCGTTGCCGGCGCCTTCGCAGGCCTGGAGGACATCATCGGTTCCCGCTCCGGCCGCAAGGGCATCGGCTTCGGTGCGCCGCTGAACGAGGTCAAGAACACCGACTCCTACGGTGAAGTGATGCCGGAAGACCTGCTGAAGTTCGGGCTCATTCCGGAGTTCATCGGCCGCCTGCCGGTCATCACCACAGTGTCCAACCTTGACCGTCCCGCCCTGATCCAGATCCTGTCCACGCCCAAGAACGCCCTGGTCAAGCAGTACCAGAAGATGTTCCAGCTGGACGGCGTGGAACTGGTGTTCGACGACGCCGCCCTGGACCTGATTGCCGACCAGGCACTGGAACGGGGAACGGGTGCCCGCGGACTGCGCGCCATCATGGAGGAAGTCCTCCTCCCGGTCATGTTCGACCTGCCCAGCAGGGATGACATTGCCAGCGTGGTCATCACCGCCGACGTGGTGGCCAAGAAGGCCCAGCCCACCATGATCACGCACGACGTCGTCGCCAAGCGCCGGAACAAGTCCGCCTAGCCGGAATAAATCCACCCGGTCCAGCGCTGCTGCTTAAGCGCGCCCTGCGAGTATGGCTTAACGGCGCGCCACACCCCGAAGACTTCCCTGAGGAGATTTGCAGTGTCTGAAAGCGCCGCCCATAAGGCCGATTTCTGGTTCGACCCGCTCTGCCCGTTCGCCTGGATCACCTCCCGCTGGATCGGTGAGGTGGAAGCCGTCCGGGACATCAAGACGGAGTGGCACGTCATGAGCCTGTCCGTCCTCAATGAAGGACGCGACCTCGATCCCAAGTACCGCGAAGCCATGGACAAGGCCTGGGGCCCGGTCAGGGTCATCATCGCCGCCCAGGAACAGCACGGCGACCACGTGGTTAAGCCGCTGTACGACGCCATGGGGTCGCAGATCCACGACGGCGGCCAGAAGGACTTCTCGATCGTCATCAGCAAGGCCCTCGCCGACTGCGGCCTCCCGGCAGAACTGGCAGCCGTCGCCGACTCCGACGAGTACGATGCCCAGCTTCGGGCCAGCCACGAAAAGGGCATCTCCCTGGTGGGCCAGGACGTGGGAACCCCCGTGGTGGCCTTCAACGGCACCGCCTTCTTCGGACCCGTCCTCACCCGTATTCCGCGGGGAGAGGAAGCCGGGAAAATCTGGGACGCGTCGGTGACCCTCGCGGCCTACCCGCACTTCTTTGAGATCAAGCGCAGCCGGACCGAAAGCCCCGCGTTCGACTGATCTGCAGGGCTCGCCGGCGGACGTGATCAGAGCCCCGGCAGAACTACACGAGAGTAGTTCTGCCGGGGCTCTTGCGCATCGGGTACCGGAGGACAAAGATAGAACTTACCCACTTCGAAAGAAGTGAGACGCAAGAACCAAAGATTCAGTGACATGCTTCCAACGCAGCCTTCGGCAAAGTTAGAAGCAGGCTACCGGTGACAAGGTAGGAAGACCTGAAATTTCTGAGGATCTTGCCAGACTGTCAAAGATGTCACCAGACAGCCGAAAAGTCGAAGCCCCACCAACGGCAAAACGCTGATGGGGCTTCCCCTTTGCCCGGATACATCCGGGCCCGTTCGAACTAGGCCTGTGCCGGCTCCTCGGCCGGGGCCAGCTGTACGTCGCTGACCGTGAGCTCGCCCTCGCCCGTGGTGAGTGAGATGTCCTGGGCGTTGGCCGCGGCCTTGAGGTCCCCGAGCCCTGCCTGAAGCTGAGCCACGAGCGGCTCCATCGCAGTGATCGTAGCCGACAGGACCTCGGTGCGCTGCTTGACCTTGGCCTCGGACTTGGCCTTCCGGATGCCGCTGAGCGCGATGCCCACGGTGCCCAACATCCCGGTGTCGCCGTCGGTGACCTCCAGCGGTGCCGGCCAGGCGGCGCGGTGCACGGAACCGGTCCGCCACCAGCCCCAGACCTCTTCAGTGGCGAACGGCAGGAACGGCGCGAAGAGGCGCAGCAGCGAATCCAGCGTGGTGGCCAGGGCGGCAAGCACGGAAGCCTTCTCGGTCTCCCCGGCGGCACCGTAGGCGCGGTCCTTGATCAGTTCGACGTAGTCGTCGGTGAACTGCCAGAAGAACGATTCGCTGATCTGCAGCGCCCGGGCATAGTCGTAGTTGTCGAACGCCTTGGTGGCTTGGGCCACGACGTCGGAGAGCTGGGCCAGCAGCGCACGGTCCAAGGGGTTGGTCAGGACGGACAGGTCCGTGGAAACCACCGAGTTCTCTGTGGCGCCAAGGTTCAGGACGAACTTCGAGGCGTTCAGCAGCTTGATGGCCAGGCGGCGGCCGATCTTCATCTGCGCGATCTCGTAGGCCGTGTCGGCGCCCAGGCGTGCTGAGGCGGCCCAGTAGCGGACGGCGTCGGAGCCGTACTCGTTCAGCACATCCGTCGGCACCACCACGTTGCCCTTGGACTTGGACATCTTCTTGCGGTCCGGGTCCAGGATCCAGCCGGAGATGGCCGCGTGCTTCCAGGGTGCGACGTCCTGCAGGGCGTCGGCACGGACGGCCGAGGAGAACAGCCAGGTGCGGATGATGTCGTGTCCCTGCGGGCGCAGGTCGAACGGGAACACCTTGGCGAACAGGTCCTCGTCCCGGCTCCAGCCGCCCACGATCTGCGGAGTCAGGGAGGAGGTGGCCCAGGTGTCCAGCACGTCAGCGTCGCCGGTGAAGCCGTTGGGCTGGTCGCGCTGGGATTCGTCGTAGCCAGGTGCGGCGTCGGCCGCAGGGTCTACCGGCAGCAGGTCGTCGGACGGCAGGACCGGGTTGTCGTAGTCCGGGTTGCCCTGGGCGTCCAGCGGGTACCAGACCGGGATCGGCACGCCGAAGAAGCGCTGGCGGGAGACGAGCCAGTCGCCGTTGAGGCCGGCAATCCAGTTCTCGTAGCGGGAACGCATGAAGGACGGGTGGAAGTCGATTTCCTGGCCGCGGCCGATCAGGCGTTCGCGGCGGTCCTCGTCGCGGCCGCCGTTGCGGATGTACCACTGCCGGGAGGTGACCACCTCCAGCGGCTTGTCACCCTTTTCGAAGAAGTTCACCGGGTGGGTGATCTTCTTAGGCTCGCCGTCGAGCAGTTCGGCTGCCGTGAGCAGCTCCACCACGGCCTCCTTGGCGGAGAAGACCGTCTTGCCCGCGATGGCGGCGTAGGCTTCCCGGCCGGCGTCCGTGGTGATCCATTCCGGAGTCTCGGCGAGGATGCGGCCGTCGCGGCCCACGATCGCGCGGGTAGGGAGCTGGAGTTCGCGCCACCAGGTGACGTCGGTCAGGTCACCGAAGGTGCAGACCATCGCGATGCCCGAGCCCTTGTCCGCCTTGGCCAGCGGGTGGGCCTTGACTTCCAGCTCGACGTCGAACAGGGGGGACCTCACGGTCTTGCCGAACAGCGGCTGGTAACGCTCGTCGTCGGGGTTGGCCACCAAAGCGGCGCAGGCCGCAAGCAGTTCGGGGCGGGTGGTCTCGATGAAGATCTTCTCGCCGTCGGCGGTGAAGAACGGGTAGCGGTAGTACGCGCCGGGCACCTCGCGGTCCTCGAGCTCGGCCTGGGCCACGGCAGTGCGGAACGTGACGTCCCAGAGCGTGGGGGCCTCGGCCATGTAGGCGTCGCCGGCCGCCAGGTTCGCGAGGAACGCGCGCTGGGAGACGGCCCGGGAGGTGTCGTCGATGGTGCGGTAGGTGAGGTTCCAGTCGACGGACAGGCCGAGGGTCTGGAACAGGTTCTCGAACACCTTCTCGTCCTCGACGGCCAGCTCTTCACACAGTTCAATGAAGTTCTGGCGGGAGACGACGTCGAAGTCCCGCTGGTTCTTCGCCGGCTGTGCCGGCGGCTGGTAGTCCGGGTTGTACGGGATGGCGGGATCGCAGCGGACACCGTAGTAGTTCTGGACGCGGCGCTCGGTGGGCAGGCCGTTGTCGTCCCAGCCCATGGGGTAGAAGACGTTCTTGCCGGTCATGCGCATGTAGCGGGCCTGCACGTCGGTCTGCGTGAAGGAGAACATGTGGCCCACGTGGAGGGAGCCGGAAGCGGTGGGCGGGGGAGTGTCGATCGAGTAGACCTGCTCCCGGGTGGTGTCGGGGTCGAACCGGTAGGTTCCTTCTGCGAGCCAGCGCTGCGTAAGGGCAGCCTCCAGGCCTTCCAGGGCCGGCTTGTCGGGAACGTTGATCGGGGCGGTGGCGGGCGTGTCTGTACCCTGCGTTGATTCAGCCATGGTCCCAATTGTTTCATGCCGGGCAGTTGTTTCCTGCCCGGTGGCGGGCGCTGCTGCCGGGCGACGGGAGTAGCATGCGGCCTATGGTGAAAGCAGACGCGTCCTTTGCGATCAAACGTATCTATGAGGACCCCTCTGACGACGACGGTTGCCGGGTTCTGGTGGACAGGCTCTGGCCGCGCGGGGTCAGTAAGGAACGGGCCCGGCTGGAGCTGTGGCTCAAGGAGATTGCGCCGTCGCCGCCGCTGCGCAAGGAGTTTGCCCACATGCAGGAGCGGTTCGAGGACTTCCGTGCCCAGTATGAGGATGAACTGGCGTCCAATCCCGCCGTTGATCAGCTCCTGGCACTGGCTGCACAGCAGGGAAAAGTGACGCTGCTCTACGCGGCCAGGGACCCGGACGTGAACCATGCCAGGGTGCTGCTGGAGTTCCTGGCAGGGCTGGCCTCGCGCAAGTAGGCATTGGGCGCGGCGCAGGTAAACACATTGGCCAGGGCGCAAACTGTTGGCGCTAGGGTGGTGCCATGACTGAGGTTTCCGCAAGCTCCAACGTGTCCACCAGCAAATCAGCCCTTGTGACGGGCGCCAGCTCCGGCATTGGCGAGGCCACCGTGCGTGCGCTCCGCGCCGACGGCTGGACGGTGTACGCCGTCGCCCGCCGCCAGGAACGGCTGGCCGCGCTGGAAGCCGAGACCGGCGCCGTTGCCCTCGCGGCCGATATTTCCGAGGACGCGGACGTCGCGCACCTCCTGGCCGAGGTGACCTCCGCCGGCGGGATCGACACGCTGGTCAACATCGCCGGCGGCGCCCGCGGGGCGGACCGCGTGGGCCAGGCCGTGACCGAGGACTGGGAGTGGATGTACCGCGTGAATGTCCTCGGCACCATGAAGCTCACCCGTGCGTTCCTGCCGATGCTGCGCGAACACGGCGAAGGCACCGTCCTGAACCTGACCTCCACGGCCGGACTGGATGCCTACGAAGGCGGCGGCGGCTACAACGCCGCCAAGTTCGCCCAGCATGCCCTCACCGGGGCGCTGCGGCTGGAAGAGGCCGATCACAACATCCGGGTTATCGAGGTCGCGCCCGGCCTGGTCCAGACCGAGGAGTTCGCCCTCAACCGGCTGGGTGATGCGCAGGCGGCCGGCAAGGTGTACCAGGGCGTGGAGAAACCGCTTACGGCCGAGGACGTGGCCGATGTGGTGCGCTACGCCGTTAGTGCACCGCACCACGTGAACCTCGACCAGATCGTCATCCGTCCAGTGGCACAGGCCTCGACCTTCAAGCTCATCCGCAAACAGGCCTGAGCCTGCTGACCGGCCGCCGTTCCCGGCCTCCTCAGCCGTCCACCGGGACAGCCAGCGTGGCAATCACTGCCGCGTGGTCCGTCCCGGCAACGCGGTGTACGGCATAGCCCGACGCCGGAATCCGCGGACTGGTGATCACGTGGTCAATGGTGATGCCGGGCAGTGCCTGGCCGTCCATCGGCCACGTGGGCGTGAACCGCGCCCCGGACGCCGTGCCGACATCCACCAGCTTCCGGCCACCCGGACCGTCGTCGAGCAGTTGGCGGAACTCCGAATGGTTGTACGTGGCGTTGAAGTCCCCCAGCAGCAGCTGGTTGCCCTGGCCGTCCACACCGTTGCGGGCCACCAGCCGGCCCAGCGATGCCAGGTCCCTGCGCCACTGCCCGACGCGGACATCCACCGGAGGGAGGGTGTGCACGTTGGTGACCTCGACCGTGGCGGCTGCGCTGCCGGCACCTGCACTGCCGGCGCCCGCACGGCCGGCGCCGGCCGCGGGCAGAGTCAGCCGGAAGGTCGGCATCTGGAACGGGGTGTCGGGAATCAGCCCTACGGCTTCGAAGGGGTGCCTTGAGTAGGTTGCGCTGCCCGAGCCGTTTTCGGCGGGACTGCTGATCCTGCGGGGCAGGAGGCTCCCCAGCCCCTCGGCGGCCAGCCGGTCCTCCAGCGCCTGTGTGTGCTCCTGGATGGCGAGCAGTTCCACCCCGTTGTCCCGGACCAGCCGGACGATCTCCGCGGCATCGGCCCTGCCGAAGCGCGAATTGATGGTCATCACCGTCAGCCGGACGCTGTTGCCGGGACCGGACGGTCCCGCCTTCGCCTGGCCTGCCTCCACCCGACCGGTGTCGGCTCGTCCCGCGTCAGCTTCCCCTGCATCGGGGGCCCAGAGCCAGAACAACTGCGCCCCGAGAAGCACGGCGGCAGCGGCCGTGACCGGCAGACGCCGCCCCAGCAGCGCCAGGAGCAAGGCCAGCGCGGCGGGAACCACCAGCCACGGAGTGAAGGACAACAGCTGGACCACCTGTGTGGGCCACTTGGCCGGGATGGCACGGAACACCGAAAGCACAGCGACCGGCACGAGGATGCAGAGCGCCAGCAGCCGCCAGACGGTTTGCGCGCGGCGGGCCGAAGCAGTCATGGATCGAGTCTAGGCCGAGGCTGCCGCATGGTTATGGCCGCCGCGGCCGCAGCAGTTAGACTGGAGCCAACAGCTTTGACCCGGCCATCACCGGTGAGCTTCCGGAAGAACACCCGGCCTGCGGTGCGGACAACCGACCGCGGGGACCGGGCCAGTAGAACCGGACGGGTAAGCCCGTCACAGCAGCAATGAGCGGCCGCCGTCGAACTCCCTAGGGGGTGGGGCAGCGGTAAGTGAGGTGGTACCGCGGTGCCGAGGTGTTTATCCAACGCAGTTGGATGATTGCCCACGCGCCGTCCTCGCATCCTGAATGATCCACTTGTTCACCAGCTCAACCCAGGATGTTCGAGATGACGTATTACCCCAAGGCCTCAGCAGTCCCGTCCGGTCAGGGCTCCTCCGCAGGAGTCTCCGCCTCCGTGAAGTTCCCGGAGATCGAGGAGCGGATCCTCAAGTACTGGGACCAGGACGGCACCTTCCAGGCCAGCATCGACCAGCGCAGCGCCGACCTTCCCGGCGGCGCCCCCGGCAGCAACGAATTCGTCTTCTACGACGGCCCGCCTTTCGCTAACGGCCTGCCGCACTATGGCCACCTGCTGACCGGCTACGCCAAGGACCTGGTGGGCCGCTACCAGACACAGCGCGGCAAGCGCGTTGAACGCCGCTTTGGCTGGGACACCCACGGCCTGCCCGCCGAGCTGGAAGCCATGAAGCAGCTGGGCATGACGGACAAGACCCAGATCGAGGCCATGGGCATCGACAAGTTCAACGATGCCTGCCGCGCCTCCGTGATGAAGTACGCCAACGAGTGGCAGGCGTACGTCACCCGCCAGGCCCGCTGGGTGGACTTCGACAACGACTACAAGACGCTCAACGTCGAGTACATGGAGTCCGTGCTCTGGGCCTTCAAGCAGCTGCATGAGAAGGGCCTGACCTACAACGGCTACCGCGTGCTGCCGTACTGCTGGAAGGACGAGACGCCGCTGTCCAACCATGAGCTGCGCATGGACGACGACGTCTACAAGAACCGCCAGGACCAGACCGTCACCGTGACGTTCCCGGTCAAGGCGGGGGAATCGGAACTGTCCAGGCAGCTGGCCGGTGTGCAGGCGCTGGCCTGGACCACCACGCCCTGGACGCTGCCCACCAACCTGGCGCTCGCCGTCGGGCCCGCCATCAGTTACGCCGTGCTGCCCGCCGGTCCGAACGGCGTGAAGGCCGCCTCGGCGGAGGCTCCCGTTACCGGCAGCTTCCTGCTGGCCGAAGACCTGCTGGGCACCTATGCCAAGGACCTGGGGTACGGTGATGGTGCCGCTGGCGCGGCGGCCGCGGCTGCCGCTGTCACTTCGA
The DNA here is from genome assembly GCF_040546765.1 of Arthrobacter sp. OAP107. Taxonomy (NCBI): domain Bacteria; kingdom Bacillati; phylum Actinomycetota; class Actinomycetes; order Micrococcales; family Micrococcaceae; genus Arthrobacter; species Arthrobacter sp. OAP107. Next base: position 1,975,856 of record NZ_JBEPOK010000001.1, read on the forward strand.
CCCATACCGGTGCCGAGCTCGAGGGCCTCACCTACGAGCCGCTCTGGCACGACTTCGCCGACACGGAAAAGTACGGCACCCAGAACGCCTGGCAGTTCCTCGTGGCGGATTACGTCACCACCACCGACGGCACCGGCATCGTCCACCAGGCCCCGGCCTACGGTGAGGACGACCAGAAAGTCTGTGAGGAAGCCGGCATCCCCGTGGTCCTCTCCGTGGACGAGGGCGCCAAGTTCCTGCACCTGTTCGCCCATGGCGACCTGCACGACATCGTCGGGCTGCAGGTCTTCGAAGCCAACAAGCCCATCACCCAGGTGCTCCGCGCCCAGGGCCGCCTGGTCCGCCAGGCCAGCTACGAGCACAGCTACCCGCACTGCTGGCGCTGCCGCAACCCCCTGATCTACCGCGCCGTCTCCTCCTGGTACGTGGAGGTCACCAAGTTCCGCGACCGGATGTCAGAGCTGAACCAGGAGATCAACTGGATCCCCGGCAACGTCAAGGACGGCCAGTTCGGCAAGTGGCTCGCCAACGCCCGGGACTGGTCCATCAGCCGCAACCGCTACTGGGGCAGCCCCATCCCGGTGTGGCAGTCCAGCGATCCCGAGTACCCGCGCACGGACGTGTACGGCTCCCTCGCGGAAATCGAGGCCGACTTCGGCCGGCTGCCGCTGAACAAGGACGGCCAGGTGGACCTGCACCGGCCGTTCATTGACGAACTGACCCGGCCCAACCCGGACGATCCCCGCACCCCCGAAGAGGGCCAGTCGGTTATGCGCCGCGTGGAGGACGTGCTGGACGTCTGGTTCGACTCCGGCTCCATGCCCTACGGCCAGGTGCATTACCCGTTCGAGAACGAGGCCTGGTTCGACACCCACAACCCGGCCGACTTCATCGTGGAGTACATCGGACAGACCCGCGGCTGGTTCTACATGCTGCATATCCTGTCCACCGCGCTGTTTGACCGCCCGGCCTTCCGGAACGTCATCAGCCACGGCATCGTGCTGGGCTCCGACGGCCAGAAGATGTCCAAGAGCCTGCGCAACTACCCGGACGTCTCCGAGGTCCTGGACCGCGACGGCTCCGACGCCATGCGCTGGTTCCTCATGTCCAGCCCCATCCTGCGCGGCGGCAACCTCGTGGTCACCGAACAGGGCATCCGCGACGGCGTCCGCCAGGTCATCCTGCCGCTGTGGAACGTGTACAGCTTCTTCACGCTGTACACGAACGCCGCGAAGGGCGGCAACGGCTACGACGCCCAGCTGCGGTACGACGGCTACACGGACACGCTGGATCAGTACCTGCTGGCCAACACGGGCGACCTCGTCCGGAACATGACAGCCCAGCTGGACACCTACGACATCTCCGGGGCCTGCGACGAGCTCCGCAGTTACCTGGACATGCTCACCAACTGGTATGTCCGCCGCAGCCGCCAGCGCTTCTTCGACGAGAACGCCGACGCCTTCGACTCCCTTTACACCGCCCTGGAAGCCGTGTGCCGCGTGGCCGCACCGCTGCTGCCGCTCGTGTCCGAGGAGATCTGGCGCGGCCTCACCGGCGGCCGCTCCGTGCACCTCGCCGACTGGCCGGACCCCGAGCTGTTCCCCTCCAACGCGGCCCTGGTCGAGGCGATGGACCGCGTGCAGCAGATCTGCTCCACCGGCTCCTCGCTGCGGAAGGCAGCCAACCTGCGCGTGCGCCTGCCACTGCAGGAACTCACTGTGGTGGCACCCGGCGCAGATGCGCTGGAAGGCTTTGCCGCCGTCGTCGCCGACGAACTGAACCTGCGCTCGGTCCGCCTGCTGGATGCCGCCAGCGCCTCCCCGGAGGAGTTTGGCATCGAGCAGAAGCTCGTGGTCAACGCCCGTGCCGCCGGTCCGCGCCTCGGCAAGAACGTGCAGCTGGCCATCAAGGGTTCCAAGTCCGGCGACTGGTCAGTCTCCGACGCCGGCGTGGTCACCGCGGGCGGCCTTGAGCTGGAACCGCAGGAATACACCCTGGAGACGGTGGTGGCAGAGTCCGACGGCGGTTCGGCCTCTGCGTCTTCTGCTGCCGCAGTATTGCCCACCGGCGGCTTCGTGGTGCTGAACACCGAAGTCACCCCCGAGCTCGAGGCCGAAGGCCTCGCCCGTGACATGGTCCGGGCCATCCAGCAGGCCCGTAAGGACGCCGCGCTGAACGTGAGCGACCGGATCCGGACCACCGTGAACGCCGCGCAGAACGTCATCGACGCCCTGCTGGCGAACGCCGAACTGGTGAAGACCGAAACGCTGACGCTCGAGCTGGAGGCCGTGCCTGCCGACGCCGCGGAACCGCGTATCACCGTTGAAAAAGTGGGGGCCTGAGACATGACCGACGAATTCTCCGTGGAGAGCGTCTACGCCGAGCTGCTCGGCCGGGCGCCGGAAAACAAGATGGAGCCGCGGCTGGCGCCGCTGTTCCGCGCCATGGACGTGCTGGGGGAGCCGAACAAGGCCTACCCGATCATCCACATCACCGGTACCAACGGTAAAACCTCGACGGCCCGGATGATCGAGGCCGGCCTGCGCGCCCACGGCCTCAGCACCGGCCGCTACACCAGCCCGCACCTGTCCAAGGTGACGGAGCGGATCAGCCTGGACGGGGCACCCGTGTCCGACGAGACGTTCGTGCGTATCTGGGACGAGATCCGCCCGTACCTGCAGATCGTCGACGACGAACTCACCGCCGAGGGCCAGCCCCGGCTGACGTACTTCGAGTGCCTCACCATCCTGGCCTTCGCCGTATTCGCCGACCAGCCGGTCAATGTCGCCATCATGGAGGTGGGCCTTGGTGGCATCACCGACGCCACCAACGTCGGTGACGGCCAGGTGTCTGTGGTGACCCCGATCTCCCTCGACCACACCGACCTGCTGGGCGACACCACCGAGGACATCGCCTACGAGAAAGCGGGCATCATCAAGCCCGGCGGCTTCCTCGTCAGCGCAGCCCAGCCCCTGGACGCCGCGCAGGTCCTGCTGGAGAAGGCCAAGGAAGTGCAGGTGCCGTTCCGCTTCGAAGGGGTGGAATTCGGCGTCGAGTCCCGGCAGGTCGCCGTCGGCGGCCAGGTGGTGACGGTCCAGGGCCTCGCCGGCCGTTACCCGGACCTCATGGTTCCGCTGCACGGTGCCCACCAGGCCGAGAACGCTGCCGTGGCCGTGGCCGCGCTGGAGGCGTTCCTTGGCGGCGGCGAGAAGGAGCTGTCCCTGGAGGTCCTGCAGGAGGCCTTCGCCACCGTCTCATCCCCGGGCCGGCTGGAAGTCCTGCGGACAGCACCCACCATCATTGTGGATGCCGCCCACAACCCTGACGGCATCCGGGTTTCGGCCGAGGCCATCCAGGAGGCCTTCAGCTTCAGCAAGCTGGTAGTGGTGGTGGGCGTGCTCAAGGAGAAGGACGCCGAAGAGATCCTGCGCCAGCTCAAGGAGTCACTGGGCGGCCTCGCGGAGGAATTCTGCTTCACACAGTCCAATTCCCCGCGGGCGGTGCCGGCAGCGGAACTGGCGGACCTCGCCGTCGACCTAGGCTTTGGCGAGGAAAACGTGCACATCGCCGAGAAGCTGGACGACGCACTGGAGTGGGCTGTCGAGCGCGCCGAGGCGAATGACGACCTCGCCGGCGGTGTGCTGGTGACAGGCTCCATCACGCTGGTGGCGGACGCCCGCATCCTGCTTGGGAAGGCGGCCGCCTGATGGCGCGGCTCACCAAGGCCCAGCGCGAATGGCGCCCCGGCATGCCCAAGAAGCGGCGGTCCACCAAGGTCATGTTCGCCTCGACGGTCCTGCTGCTGGAGGCCTTCGTTGTCTTCTTCGCAACGCTGGCGGTGTTCGGTTTGCGTCGCGCCGAAATCTCCCCGGCGCTGATCCTCTCCGTGGGCATCGGGCTGAGCGTGGTGCTGATCCTCGCCTGCGCCGTGCTGTCCAAGCCGTGGGGCGTGGCGCTGGGCTGGGTCCTTCAGCTGGTGCTCATCCTTACCGGCTTCGCCGAACCCATGATGTTCCTCGTGGGCGCGCTGTTCGCCCTCGCCTGGTGGTACGGCATCCGGGCCGGAATCCGCATCGACCGCGAATCGGCCCAGCGCGAGCGGGAGCAGGCCGAATGGGATGCCGCGCACTCGGAGACCACCGGCCATGAAGGTGCCGGCACTGAAGGCGCTGGCCAGACCCCGTAGACTTACCGTCGAAACCCACAACCAACCTCATTGGAGCAACTGTGAGCATTGAGCGCACCCTTGTCCTGATCAAGCCGGACGGCGTCACCCGCAACCTGACGGGCGAAATCCTCAAGAGGATCGAAGCCAAGGGCTACACCCTGGCCGAACTCAAGAAGACCAACGCCAGCCGGGAACTGCTCGAGCAGCACTACGAGGAGCACGTGGGCAAGCCGTTCTACGAGCCGCTCGTGGAGTTTATGCTCAGCGGCCCCGTCGTCGCGGCCATCTTCGAGGGCCACCGTGTCATCGAAGGCTTCCGCTCGCTCGCCGGCACCACCGATCCCACGACGGCGGCCCCCGGGACCATCCGCGGCGACTTCGGCCGCGACTGGGGCCTGAAGGTGCAGCAGAACCTGGTCCACGGCTCGGACTCGGTGGACTCGGCCGAGCGCGAAATCAAGATCTGGTTCCAGGCCTGAGCTAAGCGCGAACGTACAGTTGTGGCCCCTCACTCCTCGGAGCGGGGGGCCACAACTGTACGTTCGCGCTGTTAGAAGCCTGCCGTGTTAGAAACCTGAGGTGCCGGCGAACACCTGGATGAACGCGAAGAAGATGGTGGCGATCACGGCCACGTAGAGCAGTGCCGAGATGATCCAGCCGGAGTCGCCCAGGATCCTGGACAGGCGTGCCGGCGCCGGAATCACGCCGTGGACTACGTTCCGCACGGTGACCCAGACGAAAAGCGGAATCATCGCTGCCCAGACAACCATGCAGAACGGGCACAGGATGTGGATGGAATACAGCGCCTGCGACCACAGCCACACCACGAAGATGAAGCCGAGGGTGATGCCGGCCTGCAGCCCAAGCCAGTACCAGCGCGCGAACCGGGCCCCGGCAAGCAGCGCCATTCCCACAGTGGTGGTGATGGCGAAGGCAACAATTCCGATGAACATGTTCGGGAAGCCGAAGACTGAACTCTGCCACGTCTGCATGACCTGCCCGCAGGAAATCCAGGGGTTTACATCGCAGACGGTGGCGTGGTTGGGGTCCTTGAGGACCTCAAGTTTTTCCAGCACCAGGATGCCGGAGGCCAGCCAGCCCACGATGCCGGTGATGACCAGCAGCCAGCCGAAGGGGCGGTCGCGTGTCATGGCCGGCGCGGCGGCACCGGCCAAAGCCGATTCAGGCCCGGCACCGTCCTGGTGATCCTCTTCGTAGTCCGTGCCCGTGGGGGGCGAAGTGCGTGGCATGGGATGGCGTCCTTTGTCTGGGGTGCTCCTGCCCAGATTGTATCGCCGCCAGCTTGAGGCGGCCTGTACCCGCGGCCCACAGCCGCATTGACCGGCTTTGTCACACAATTACAGCGTATTTGAACGGCAATATGAGAGAATAAACGTGGCTGGAGCGCGAACCACATTCGAACTCCAGTCCGGTGGCTTGTTCCCAAGACCGCCAATGAGCAGTGGTGCAGGCTTCGGAAAGAAGATCCAGCCTCCCACCCTCCATTGGACGGCACCTGGTTGTGGTTGTCAGAAACAACGGGTTCCAGTAACAAGCCCGCCGGCCTGTCAGGCCTGCCGCACCCCACTGCCGGTGCGAGCCTGCTGGTATCCAATTGACTTCTGTCAATGCCTGCGGGTTTTGACAATATATGCCCCAATGGGTGCCGAATGTGGCGGCATGTCAGGGGCAGGAGTGTTGCCACATATGGATAATGACCAGGTTATAGCCGACAATGTTGAACCGGCTGCCGCCGGCGAAGCCGCCACCGAGGCGCCCAAGAAAGCCACCAGGACCCGGCGCAAGGCTACGCCCAAGGCCACAGCAGCGGACGCCGAGTCCCTTACGCCGGAGTCCCTGGCCTCTGAAGGCACAGTATCTGAAACCGAAGCGCCTGCGTCTACTGCCGAAACGGCGGAAGCACCGGCCAAGGCTCCGGTCCGCCGGACCCGCGCCCGGAAGAAGGTCGCCGAAGAGCCGCTGCCCGCCTTTGCGGAAGGTGCCGGAGCGGAAGTCGGCGTGCAGGAAGCTGGCGGGCAGGTGGCCACCACGGAGCCGGCAGCCGAGGCTGCCGCCGTTCCGGATGCTGGCGGGCAAGCCACTGGGGAACCGGTCGCCGAGTCCAAGCCCGTCCGCCGCCGCCGGACAACAAAGGTGAAAGCCGCCGAGCCGGCCGAAAGCCCGGCCGAGTCCGAGGAATCTGCAGAGGCACCCGCCGCCGTGACGGCCACCGGGCCGTCGTCAGCCGGCGAGACCGAAGCACCCACCGAAGCGGCTGCGGCACCTGCCGCCGCTTCATCTGCCACAGCGGCGGTATCCGAAGCACCTGCCGCCGAACCGGCGGCTGCACAGGAAGCCGCTGCCGGGGAAGAGGCCGAAGAAGAGCCGGCCGCTCCGTCGCCCCTGGGATCTCTTTTCCTGGAGCCGGCATCAGTTACGTCGATCATCTTCCAGGCCCCTGACCTGAACACCGTGGTCCGTCCTGCCGCTCCCGCCAAAGAGGACGCGGCCGCCGAGGAGGGCGAGGACGAGCTGGAGGATGAGGGCAGCCGGCGCCGGCGGCGCAGCCGCGGCCGCCGCGGCCGCAGCCGGACCGACCGTGAGATCACCGACGGCGAAGAGGAAACGGACGTTTCCGAGGAGGCCCTCGAAGAGGAAAATGGGCAGCCGGACGACGGCGTGACCTCCCGCCGTCGCCGTCGCCGCCGCCGCGGCGACCAGGACCTGGAACTGACGGGCGGGGGAGACGACGATCCCCCCAACACGGTCACCCGCGTCCGCGCTCCCCGGGCCATCAGCGAGGTACCGGCGAGCAACCGCGTGACCAGCGTCAAGGGATCCACCCGCCTGGAGGCCAAGAAGCAGCGCCGCCGCGAATCGCGGGACACCGGCCGCCGCCGGACCGTGATCACGGAGGCCGAGTTCCTGGCCCGCCGGGAGTCGGTGGACCGGCAGATGATCGTCCGCCAGCGCGACGACAGAATCCAGATCGGCGTCCTGGAGGACGGCGTTCTGGCCGAGCACTTCGTCTCCAAGACGCAGCAGGACTCCCTGATCGGTAACGTCTACCTGGGCAAGGTCCAGAACGTCCTGCCGTCGATGGAAGCTGCCTTCGTGGACATCGGACGCGGCCGCAACGCCGTGCTGTACGCCGGTGAAGTCAACTGGGACGCGGCCACCCTCGAGGGCAAGCAGCGCCGGATCGAGAACGCGCTCAAGTCCGGCGACTCCGTCCTGGTCCAGGTCACCAAGGACCCGGTGGGGCACAAGGGTGCGCGGCTCACCAGCCAGATCTCCCTGCCCGGCCGGTACCTCGTGTACGTCCCGGGCGGCTCCATGACCGGCATCTCCCGCAAGCTGCCCGACGTCGAACGCAACCGCCTGAAGCGCATCCTCAAGGACCGGCTCCCCGAGGACGCGGGCGTCATTGTGCGCACGGCCGCTGAAGGCGCCTCCGAGGAGGAACTGACCCATGACATCAACCGCCTCCGTGCCCAGTGGGAGGGGATTGAGAGCCAGGCGAAGTCCACCAAGGTGCTCGCCCCCGAACTGCTCTACGGCGAGCCGGACCTGACCATCAAGGTTGTACGCGACGTCTTCAACGAGGACTTCTCCAAGCTGATCGTCTCCGGCGACGAGGCGTGGGACACCATCGAGGCGTACGTCACCTACGTTGCCCCGGACCTGGTGGGCCGGCTCGAAAAGTGGACCAAGGACGAGGACATCTTCTCTGCCTGGCGCATCGACGAGCAGATCCACAAGGCGCTGGACCGCAAAGTCTTCCTGCCGTCCGGCGGCTCCCTGGTCATTGACCGGACCGAGGCCATGACGGTGGTCGACGTCAACACCGGCAAGTTCACCGGCAGCGGCGGCAACCTCGAAGAGACTGTCACCAAGAACAACCTTGAAGCAGCCGAGGAAGTTGTCCGCCAGCTGCGCCTGCGCGACATCGGCGGCATCATCGTCATCGACTTCATCGACATGGTGCTGGAGTCCAACCGCGATCTGGTCCTGCGCCGCCTGGTGGAATGCCTGGGCCGCGACCGGACCAAGCACCAGGTGGCCGAAGTTACCTCCCTGGGTCTCGTGCAGATGACGCGCAAGCGCATGGGCACCGGCCTCCTGGAAGTCTTCGGCGAGCAGTGCGAAGCATGTGCCGGCCGGGGCGTCGTCACCCATGACGAGCCGGTGGAGCACCGCCGCGCCAACACCGTGGCCGCGGAGCACCATGTGCACCGTGCCGAGGTCCAGCCGCCTGCCCGGTCAGAGCGGAAGCGACGCCGGGGCAAGGGCGGACAGCCCATCTCCGAGATTTCTCCGGCCGCACCTGCTGCGCCGCACCACCCGGAACCGTCGGAAGCGGAACGCCACGCCAAGGCTGAAGCGACCCGTGCCGCCCTCGCCAACATAGCGGCGGCGGCCCATGCCGCCCACCTGCATGAGGAAGCGGCGCACAGTGCTGCAGCGTCGGGTGAGGCCACCCGGCCTGCCGCACCCGCGGCCGCCGCCCCGGAAAGCCCTGTGGTGCACCGCGCTCCGGAGACGGAGAGCGTCTCCGGACGGCCCGGCGCAGTGCTCACCTTTGGCGGTGAAAAGGTGATTCTTCCGTTTGTCGATCACAGCGACGAGCCGGCCAAGGAAACGCCGGCCCTGACGCTGGACCGGCTGGAGGAAGCCTTCGCGCACCTTGGTGCTCCGGTTGCCCCCGCCGAAGAGGAGGCTCCGGAGGAGGTTTCCGCCGCGGCGCAGCCCTCGACAGGACAGCCGGAAAGCCAGCCCGCTGCAGGCCAGCCGGTGGAGAGCCCCGCTGCGCCGTCCCGCAGCCGCCGTCCGCGGCGTAACCGCAGTGCCAGCCGCGCCCAGGGTGCAGCCAACGAGACATCGGTGGAACACCACGAGGTTTCGCCGGCTGCTGCTGCCGCCGGACACTCACACGAGGCCAAGGCACCGGACACGGGCAATGCGCAGGGGGCCAAGCCGGCTCCGCAGGCAGCCAGCGAACCGATCATTCTGGGCGTCGGGGTACCCGCCTCGGAACTGTAGGACAACCAGGCCCGGGCTGACAGGCTCAGGGCTGAGCCCACGGGTTAAGGTCCGGCACCGCGGTTGCGGTGCCGGACCTTTCTGGTTCCGCCCTGTCTGCCGCCGGCCAGCCTGTCGCAAACGTCGAATTCCGTGCCCGACGCCGCTCTACCCGCTAGGCTGGAGCACTGACACGGGGTGCCGCGCACGGGCCGGCTGAGATCCAAACCCGTTGAACCTGTCCGGTTAGCACCGGCGAAGGGATGTCTTCCTTGTCATCAGCATCACTCCTGCCCGCACCCGCCGCTGCCGCCGGTTCCCTCCTGGAAACCTCGTCGCCGGCCGTTCCGACCTCCCGCGACGTTCCCCGGGTCCTGGCCATCGCCGGCTCGGATCCGTCCGGCGGGGCTGGCATCCAGGCGGACCTGAAAAGCATCGCGGCCCACGGCGGCTACGGGATGGCCGCAATAACCGCCCTCACCGCCCAGAACACCACCGGCGTGCGGGGCGTGCACGTTCCGCCCGCTTCCTTCCTGTCAGCGCAACTCGACGCCGTCAGCGACGACATCCACGTGGACGCCGTGAAGATCGGCATGCTGGGCGATGCGCAGGTGATTGCCGCAGTCCGCAGCTGGCTCGAAGAGGTGCGGCCCGGCGTTGTGGTCCTGGATCCGGTGATGGTGGCCACCAGCGGTGACCGCCTCCTGCAGGAGTCTGCGGAAGCAGCCCTCCGGAAGCTGCTGCCGCTGGCGCACCTGATCACCCCCAACATTCCCGAGCTGGCCATGCTGCTCGGCGAGCCTGAAGCGGCCGACTGGACCGTCGCCCTTGGGCAGGGCAGGCGGCTTGCGGCCCAGACCGGTGCCACGGTCCTGGTCAAGGGCGGCCACCTGAACGGCTCCACCTGCCCGGATGCCCTCGTGAACACGGCCGGGCTGCTGTCGGCGGAGGTGGTGGAGGTTGCGGGCGAGCGGATCAGTACGCGGAACAGCCATGGCACCGGGTGTTCGCTCTCCTCGGCCATGGCCACGGCCCAGGCGCGACTGGGGGACTGGGAAGCGTCACTGCGGGCGGTCAAGCCCTGGCTGGCCGGGGCGCTCAGCACGTCCGGCCAGCTGGAAGTCGGCGCCGGCAACGGACCGATCAACCACTTCCACCACCTGGCCCGGACTGGAATGACAGCCCAGCCCCAACGCGAGGGCGGGTTCGCCGAACTGTTGCGCGCCGAGACTGTTGGCGGCCTGGAAGCCATCTACGGCCTCGGGTTCATCCGCGGGTTAGCCGACGGCACCCTGGTGGAGAAGGAATTCGCTTACTACCTCGCGCAGGATGCCATTTACCTCAACGGCTACTCCCGCGTTTTGGCCCGGGCCAGTGCGCTGGCGCCAACCGAGTCCGAGCAGTTGTTCTGGGCACGTTCCGCCCAACAATGCCTGGAAGTTGAATCGGAACTGCACCGCAACTGGCTCAGCACGCGCACCGTTCAGTCGGAGCTGGGCCCGGTCACGAAGGCCTACGTCGATCATTTGGTGGCGGCCTCGGCCGGAGGCAGCTACGCGGTGCTGGTGGCCGCGGTCCTGCCTTGCTTCTGGCTCTACGCCGAGGTAGGGGAGACCCTGCACGCCGAATATGTGGCTGCGGGCGCGCCGGCCGGGCACCCGTACGCCGAGTGGCTGCGGACGTACGCCGACGAGGAGTTCGCTGCCGCCACCCTGCGGGCGATCGAAATCGCGGACACCGCCGGCAGGGCGGCGTCCGCGGCGGAGCGCGAAGCGATGATCACCGCCTTCCGGCACTCCTGCCGGTACGAGGTGGAATTCTTCGACGCGCCGAGCCGTCACAGCTGAGCGGAAGCGGCCGCGGCGCCCGGTAAGATAGTCGCGCACGGCATTGGATGTCCGGAGCAGCGCCCCTGTGGCGCCTATCACGGACAACCCGCCGGTGCCAGCCTCATTTGCGGCCGACGACAGAATTAGCGTATTCTAGATCTTCGGTGCTTACGCCAACACTTGGGTTATGACCCGGGATCGTCCAGTCGGACTTATTCCTGGGATAGCTCACGGGTTCCCCCCGGGCAATCCACGGCGTTGAGGCACAGCGAGAACCAGGCCAATTTCCGGACCCCGGTTCCGCACGCAAATTTAGTAATAAACGTCGAGAGAAGTGAGTTCCCAAGTGGTGTACGCGATTGTCCGCGCAGGCGGCCGCCAAGAGAAGGTTTCCGTTGGAGACTTCGTTACCCTGAACCGCGTCGCCGGTGGAGCTGGCAGCACCATTGAGCTGCCCGCGCTGCTCCTGGTAGACGGTGACAAGGTCACCTCCGCAGCTGCGGACCTGGCCAAGGTAACTGTTACGGCTGAGATCCTCCAGGACCTCCGTGGTCCGAAGATCGTCATCCAGAAGTTCAAGAACAAGACCGGTTACAAGAAGCGCCAGGGTCACCGTCAGGAACTGACCAAGGTCAAGATCACCGGCATCAAGTAACCTCTGGTTACTGAACAGGTTTCCAACAGTTTTTCCAGAATTAAAGGCAGGCATTCCAAATGGCACACAAAAAAGGCGCGAGCTCCACTCGCAACGGTCGTGACTCCAACGCCCAGTACCTCGGCGTCAAGCGCTTCGGCGGCCAGGTAGTTTCCGCTGGCGAAATCATCGTCCGCCAGCGTGGCACCCACTTCCACCCCGGTGCGGGCGTTGGCCGTGGCGGCGACGACACCCTGTTCGCACTGCAGGCAGGTGCCGTCGAATTCGGCACGCGCCGCGGCCGTCGGGTCGTCAACATCGTTGCTGCTGCAGCTGCAGAGTAACAACAAGTTCTGAAGCGGTGGAGCGGGCCAGGATGGCTCGCTCCACTGTTCTTTTAACCGCATTACAATCGATTTGGACGTCCAGGACGGCCGGATTTAGCAACAGAGGAGATTCACCGTGGCGAGCTTTGTAGACCGGGTAGTACTGCACGTATCCGGCGGTACCGGCGGCCACGGCTGTGTCTCCGTCCACCGTGAGAAGTTCAAGCCGCTGGGCGGACCCGACGGCGGGAACGGCGGCGACGGCGGCGACGTCATCCTGCGCGTGGACTCGCAGACCACCACGCTGCTCGACTACCACCACGCTCCCCACCGGCACGCCACCAACGGCGGCCCCGGCATGGGTGACTGGCGCGGCGGCAAGAACGGCGAAACCCTGGTCCTTCCCGTTCCGGACGGCACCGTCGTCAAGACCAAGGACGGCAAGGTCTTGGCCGACCTCGTGGGCGAAGGCACCGAATTCGTCGCAGCCTCCGGCGGGCAGGGCGGGCTTGGAAACGCCGCGCTATCCTCCCAGAAGCGCCGGGCGCCTGGCTTTGCGCTGCTCGGCATTGAGGGTGAGGCCAGCGACATTGTCCTGGAGCTCAAGTCGATCGCCGATATTGCCCTGGTGGGCTTCCCCTCCGCCGGCAAGTCCAGCCTGATCGCGGCGATGTCCGCGGCGCGGCCGAAGATCGCCGACTACCCCTTCACCACCCTCATCCCGAACCTTGGCGTGGTCCAGGCCGGGGACGTCCGCTTTACCATCGCCGACGTTCCGGGTCTTATCGAAGGCGCCAGCGAAGGCAAGGGCCTGGGCCACAACTTCCTGCGACACGTCGAGCGGTGCGCAGCTTTGGTGCACGTTTTGGACTGCGGTACGCTGGAATCTGACCGAGATCCGCTCTCCGACCTCGCAATTATCGAAGCAGAGCTCGAAAAGTATGCGGTGGACATGAGCTATGCCGGCTCGAACGGCGAAGTTGTTCCGCTCAACCACCGCCCCCGGCTCGTGGCACTTAACAAGGTCGACCTGCCCGACGGCAAGGACATGGCAGAGTTTGTCCGGCCGGAGCTGGAGTCCCGCGGCTACCGTGTCTTCGAAGTGTCAGCCACGAGCCATGAGGGCCTGCGCCAGTTGGGCTTCGCCATGGCAGAGATCGTCAAGGCCGCCCGCGACAGCGTGGAAGCCACGCCGCCGAAGGTACACGCACCGGTACTGCGGCCCCGCGCCGTCAACGAGACCGGTTTCCGGATCCGCCGCGAGGAGAAGAACCTGGAGCCGCTGTTCCGCGTGCTGGGTGAGAAGCCCGTGCGCTGGGTCAAGCAGACGGACTTCACCAACGAGGAAGCCATTGGCTACCTTGCCGACCGCTTGGCCAAGCTCGGAGTCGAAACCGAGCTGTTCAAGCAGGGCGCCAAGCCCGGCGACACCGTGGTGATCGGTGAGGACGACGGCGTGGTGTTCGACTGGGAGCCGACCATGATGGCTGGCGCCGAGCTGCTGGCCTCGCCGCGCGGCACGGACGTCCGCTTTGCCGACATCGGCGACCGTCCCACCCGCAGCCAGAAGCGCGAGGAACAGATCGAGCGCCGCGAGGCGAAGGCAGCGGCACGGGCCGAGCTGGAAGCCGAGCGCAAAGCCGGCATCTGGACCGAGTCCGTCAGCGCTCGCCGGGCTGCCCAGCCTGTCAAGGAGAGCGGACTGAACACCGAACATGAGGAGTGAACCCGCACACGTGACCGATTCTTCCGCAATTGTCATCGAGGAACCCAGAACCGACGACCGCAGCATGCTCGCCAGGGCACGCCGGATTGTGGTCAAAGTAGGATCGTCGTCCCTTACGAGCATCAAGGGCGGAATATCGGAGGAGGCACTCACCGAGCTTTCGGATGTGCTGGCCGCCAAGTGCAACGCGGGAACCGAGATCATTCTTGTTTCCTCGGGTGCCATCTCGGCCGGCCTGGCGCCGCTGGGCCTGGCCAAGCGTCCCCGCGACCTCGCCACGCAGCAGGCCGCGGCCAGCGTGGGGCAGGGCCTGCTGATGGCACGGTACACGCACGCCTTCGCCGCCCACGGTGTCACCGTCAGCCAGGTGCTCCTCACCGCAGATGACCTCATGCGGCGCAGCCACCACCAGAACGCATTCCGCGCCCTCAACCGGCTGCTGAACCTCGGCGTCGTACCCGTCGTCAACGAGAACGACACCGTCGCCACGCACAAGATCCGTTTCGGCGACAATGACCGACTGTCGGCCCTCGTGGCGCACCTCGTGCGCGCCGATGCGCTGGTGCTGCTGTCCGACGTCGACTCCCTGTACGACGGCCCGCCCGCCCAGGGCGCCAAGCGGATTCCCCAGGTGGACGGTCCGGAGGACCTCGACGGCGTTTCCATCGGCAAGACCGGCAAAGCCGGCGTGGGTACCGGCGGAATGCAGACCAAGGTCGAGGCCGCCCTCATGGCCGCCGATTCGGGCATCCCTGCGCTCGTCACCTCCACCGGGAACGCCGCCGCGGCGCTGGCCGGCGATGACGTTGGAACCTGGTTCACCGTCAACGGGGCACGCAAGTCCGTCCGGATGATGTGGCTCGCGCATTTGGCCCACGTGCAGGGCCGGCTGTTCCTTGACGCCGGCGCCGTCCGGGCCGTGCGGGACAACCACACCTCGCTGCTGCCCGCAGGCATCACCTCCGTTGAGGGCAGCTTCGAAAGCGGCGACGCCGTCGAAATGGTCTCGCCTGATGGCACCGTCGTGGCCCGCGGCCTGGTGAACTACTCTGCGGCCGAACTGCCGCAGATGCTCGGACGGTCCACCGTTGAGCTGGGGGAGGCCCTGGGCCGCGGATTCGACCGTGAAGTTGTTCACGTTGACGACCTGGTTCTGGTCTAGGCGCCGGACTCGCCTAGACTTGAATGATGACTGAGGCACTGATGAACCAAGCAGCTGAGACATCCAACGACGCTACGACGGTCCCCACCCTGCCGGCAGACAGCCAGCCCACACCGGCTGACGTCGAGGCGGCCGTCTATGCGATCGCCGACCGTTCCCGCCAGGCCGCCCGCAGCATGGGCCGCGCCAACCGGGCCTGGAAGGACAAGGGACTGCGCGCCATCGGCAGCGCCCTGCTCGCGAACAAGCAGCAGATCCTCGCGGCGAACGCCAAGGACGTGGAAGCGGGCCGCGCCAACGGCACGTCCGCCGCGCTCCTGGACCGGCTGACCCTCAACGACACCCGCATTGCCGCCCTCGCCGCCGCCCTGGAGAACCTGGCCGGCCTGCCCGATCCCGTGGGCAATGTGGTGCGCGGACAAACCCTGCCCAACGGCCTGCGCCTGCGCCAGGTCAACGTCCCCATGGGCGTCGTGGCAGCCATTTACGAGGCGCGTCCCAACGTCACGGTGGACATCGCCGGCCTGGCGCTCAAGAGCGGCAACGCCGTGATCCTCCGCGGCGGTTCGGCCGCGGCCTTCACCAACGAGGCCCTCATCCGCGTGCTGCGCGACTCCCTGGAGTCCGTGGGCCTGCCGGCCGATGCCGTGCAGTCCGTGGACCAGTACGGCCGCGAGGGCGCCAACGTGCTCATGCGTGCCCGCGGACGCGTCGACGTGCTGATTCCCCGCGGCGGCCGTGAACTGATCCAGACCATCGTCAACAACTCCTCCGTGCCGGTCATCGAGACCGGCGAGGGCAATGTCCACATCTTCATCGATGAGTCGGCCAGCGAAGACATGGCCGTGGAGATCCTGCTCAACGCCAAGACCCAGCGGCCCAGTGTCTGCAACACGGTGGAGACGCTGCTCGTGCACTCCGGCTCCACGGTTCTGCCCGCGGTCGCCGCGGCCCTGAGCAAGGCGGGCGTCCGGCTGCATGCCGATGACCGTGTGCGGGCCGCGCTCCCCGCCTCGGTGCAGGCCCTTCCGGCAACAGACGAGGACTGGGCCACCGAGTACATGGACCTGGACTTGGCCGTGGCCATGGTGGACAGCCTGGACGACGCCGTGAAGCACATCCGGACGTGGTCGACGGGACACACGGAGGCTATCCTGACGAATGACCTTCGGAACGCCGAGCGCTTCATCGCCGAAATCGATTCCGCTGCCGTCATCGTGAACGCGTCCACGCGGTTTACCGACGGCGGGGAGCTGGGCCTGGGGGCCGAGGTCGGGATCTCCACGCAGAAGCTTCACGCCCGCGGCCCGATGGGCCTGACCGAGCTGACAACCACCAAGTGGATTGTCCAGGGCGAGGGCCAAGTCCGCTCCTGACATAGCGGTAACATAGTAAAGAAGTCCAGACTGGCGGGAGTTTCCGCCGTCGTCATCCTTTTATTCCTAGGGGAGAAAATGCTGCTCCAGCAGATTGCCGCGTCAGTTGCCGAACACGAAGAAAGGGCGCCCTTGTGGGCCGAGCCGTGGGTCTTCGGCGTCTCGATGTTCGCCCTCTTCGTGGTGCTGATGTTCGTCACCCTCTCCTACACCAACCTCGGCAACCGCCACAGCGCGGTTGACGAGCACGCTGACCCGCACCGCCAGCACCCCAACAAGCACGACCACGGCCAGGGCCACTAAGATTTCCGCCGCACTGCACCACAGGGATACGCAGCGCCGGCTGCGGCTGGGCGTGATGGGCGGGACCTTCGATCCCATCCATCACGGCCACCTTGTGGCCGCCAGCGAGGTGGCCGACAAGTTCGGACTCGACGAGGTCGTGTTCGTGCCCACTGGCCAGCCGTGGCAAAAGTCCAGCAAGAAGGTCAGCGAACCCGAGCACCGTTACCTGATGACGGTGATCGCCACGGCGTCGAATCCGCGGTTTACCGTCAGCCGTGTCGATGTGGACCGTCCCGGTCCCACCTACACCATCGACACCCTCCGCGATCTGCGGACACAGCGGCCTGACGCCGACCTGTTCTTCATCACCGGCGCTGACGCCCTGGCGCAAATCCTGTCGTGGAAGGACATCGACGAGCTGTGGTCGCTGGCCCACTTTGTGGGAGTTACCCGGCCAGGCCATGAGCTTGACGGCATGGGCCGCAAGGACGTCAGCCTGCTCGAGGTCCCGGCGATGGCGATCTCGTCTACGGACTGCCGCGCCCGCGTTGCCGCCCATAACCCTGTCTGGTACCTGGTGCCGGACGGCGTTGTGCAGTACATCGCGAAATACGGGCTCTACGCCGCAACGGCCGGGAACTGCAGCTCCGAAACTACCGAGACAAACGATCCAGCCAGTACTGAATGAGTTTGAGATGAGTCAGGAACAGCAACCGATCCGCAGCCGCCGAGAGCTGCGCAAGGCCCGGGATGAAGCCCTGGCCACGAACCGGAACGCCGCCCCTCCGGGTGCCGGCGAGCAAGCCCCTGCCTCGAAACCACCTGTTTCAAAAGGTCCCGCGTCAAACCCGCCTGCGTCGAAGCGTCCGGCCGCCAGCGACAGCGGCGAGGAGGACACCGGACGTGTGCGCCGGGTAGCGCCGGGCCCCGTGGACTCCCCGCCGGCCGGTTCAGCCGCCGAGCGTTCCTCACAGATCCGTGCCCGTGACCGTGCGGCCCTGCGGACCATCAAGGAGCTGGCCGAAAAGGAAGAGCAGCTTTCCGGGGGTGGCCCGCCCACACGCCGCCAGCTGCGGCTAATGCAGCTCAAGGAGCAGGCCGTCACTTCGGCGATGCCTGTTGTGCCGCCGGCCGACGGCGGTGCCTCCACCGGGAAATCGCCCGCTTCTGCGTCTGGCTCTTCTTCCGGTACGTCCGGCAAACCCGCCCCGGCCACCGGCCCGAAGCCCGCAGCCCAGCTCGCCGGAGGTCCCGGTCCGCGGCCAGCGGCACCGGCGGGGGACGAGCTTCCCGATGGCATGACGGTGGAGCAGGCACTTGAGGCGCGTGCCCTCCTCGCGGAGCAGGCCAAGAACCAGATCGCCAAGATGGAGCACATCGCGGCGACGGACCCTGAGGCCGTGGATCCGGAAATCCTGGCCCAGCAGATTGCCCTGGCCGAGCGGGCGGCGGTGCTCAACAAGCGCGCCATGGCCAAGCAGAAGCTGGCCGAGCAGAACACCGCGCCGCAAACAGGCCACAGCGGTCCATCTACCGCCAGCAACCTCGCCATGGTGACGCCGCTGGAATTTGAACAGGTTCCGGGTGTGGACCGTCCCGTCATGAAGCGGCCGGCCACGTCGCATGTTCCCGTGGTGACCAATCCCGGTCCCCGCGTCCCTGCCCGGAGCAACCGGGCCGCCAAAGCGGCCCGCTCGGCCGGGACGTCCACCGGTCGGTCGCGCGTCATTGCGCGGGCAGAAGCGGCCGCGCGTTCGGCAGCTGCGCCGCCGGCCAGCGCCCGCCAAAATGCCTGGACCGATGAGTCCGGCGACGACGTTTCGGCGCTGCCGCCGGTGTCTGCCAAGTCCGCCTACGGGCTGGAACCCCTCGACGCCGCCACCGCCGGACTCGCCCGGGCGAACCGGCTGAAGCTGATTCAGCTTGGCGTCCTGGCGCTCGGCGCCATCGCACTCGTTGCCGGCGTCATCATGATTATCAGCGGCCTTTCACGCTGACTTCACCAGTATCCCCATCTACGCTTTTCATCACCACTAGGAGTCCCGTGACTGCATCCGAATCGTCCGTCACCACAGCCCGGCACGCAGCCAGGGCCGCGGCGGACAAGATCGCCCAAAACATCGTCGCCCTGGACGTCAGCGAACGTCTTGCCCTGGCGGACGTGTTCCTCATTGCCTCGGCCCCCAGCGAACGCCAGGTCAACGCCATCGTCGACGGCATTGAAGAGGAACTCATCAAGCAGGACCTCCGCCCGGTCCGCCGTGAGGGCCGTTCGGCCGGCCGCTGGGTCCTGCTCGACTACGCCGACGTGGTCATCCACGTCCAGCACGAGGAGGACCGTGTCTTCTATGCCCTGGAGCGGCTCTGGAAGGACTGCCCGGTAGTGGACCTGCAGCTCGGAGACGACGCCTCGGCCAAGGCCGCCGCCACCGCCGAGCAGGAGTAGGCCGCGGGACCGAATATGCCCGATTTGGAATTTTCGGAAACGCTGTTCTAAGATATTTGAGTTGCTTCGGAGAGATCGAAAACTGAAGCGGCAAGAATACGGGGCTGTGGCGCAGCTGGTAGCGCACCTGCATGGCATGCAGGGGGTCAGGGGTTCGAGTCCCCTCAGCTCCACCGGACAATCCGCCGGAATCGAAAGATTCCGGCGGATTTTTGTTTGCCCGAAAACGGCGTTACCCGGCTTTTGGGTTCTCCAATGAACGTGACGGAAGCCACATGCTGCCGATTCGCATCCTGGCGGTTTCTGGACTACGCTGGTCGGGTTGCTTCGGGAAAACGCAAGGTTTCCGGAGGGAACAGCTTGGGGCTGTGGCGCAGCTGGTAGCGCACCTGCATGGCATGCAGGGGGTCAGGGGTTCGAGTCCCCTCAGCTCCACGACGTAGCCGCCGGTTCATGGTTTAGACCACGAACCGGCGGCTTTTTCCGTTAAGCCCATGCTGCTGGTGCCCCCGAATCTTTGATGAATCTTGGATATTCGTTGGGCCTGTCTTTCCCGCTTTGCCTCTAAAGTGGAGCCATGAAAACGGGAGCTGCCCTGGTGTTGTCCATTGCGGGGATACTCGCGGCGGGCTCGGCGGCCCTTGCCGTCAATACGCAGGTGCTCAGCGTTTCGCCGACGGGCACCGGAAATGCCAACGTGGTCCTCCTGCCGAACGGTCCCGTGCCGGCTCCTGCCACTACCGCAGCGCCGAAGGCTACGCCACACGGGACCGGCGCGCAGAAGACGGCCACTCCGGTGAAATCCAGCCCCGCAAAGCCAGGCCCCGCGAAAGGCGGCGCAGCGGCATCAACCGCAGCCAAACCTAATCCGGCGAAGTCCACTCCGGTCACCGCGCCCGGGCCTGCGGCCGGTTCAGCGGCTGCACCATCATCATCCGGCCCCGGCGGCGGGTCCACCGGCGGACCGGTGACCGTTCAGCCCGCTCCTGGACCGGCTGTGGTGGTCCCGGTTCAGCCCGGGGATGACAAGGGCGGCCTGCGGAAGGCTCCGGAGCCAGGCGATGACAGCGGCGGCAGCGGCGGCCACGGCGCCGACGACTGACCAGGTCCTTATCGCGGCTCTCTGCCCCTGCCTTTCCTGCGCGTGCACTTCCGGGGCACGCCGCTTCCACCTGCCCCGCGGCGCCCACAATGCCTTTCCGCGCCATGCGGGAGGCACTTCGCGATGAGGAGAACCGCGAGGGCAATCTTGGACAACTCTTGGATTTCCCCTGCACCTATCCTCGACGGCGAATTTCTACTGTGGAGCCATGAAGACAAGAGCAGCCCTCGCACTATCCATCGCCGGCATCCTCCTCACCGGAGGTGCCGCCTTCGCCACCACCCAGACGCTGAGCAACACCGGCTCGGGCACCAGTGACGACGCGCGGAGCGTCCTCGTAACGGACGACTCTGCCACCAGGACTCCGGCCCCTGCCGTCAGTTCCGCCAAGGCCACAGCAAAGTCAACGGATGACACGCAGGCCGACGACAAGAAGGCATCAGCGGCAAAGAAGGCCTCCAAACCAGCGGAAGCAGGCGACGACAACGGAGGCCAGCGGACCACCGCCGAGCGCGGCGACGACAACGGCGGAACCGTGGCAGCGCCGGCGCAGAACTTCGTCGGCAGCGGCTCCATCTCCGTCGAGCCGGGTGACGACAAGGGCGGCCTCCGGACCACCGCCGAGCCCGGCGACGACAACGGCGGTCTCCGCTCAGACCAGGCACCCCGGGTTGCTGAACCGGGCGATGACCACGGTGGGCTGCGGACAACGCCCGAGGCCGGCGACGACAAGGGCGGAGACCACAAGGCCACTGAACCCGGCGACGACAGCGGAGGCAGCGGCGGCCACGGCAGCGACGACTGATACACAATCAACCGAAAGCCCGGAGGTCCTCCTGCACCCAGGTGTGGGAGGACCTTCCCCATGCCCGGGACGGGCGGCAGCCGCGTCCGTGTGTAGCACGGACGGCGGGCGCCTAGGATGACAATGTGGAGCGGATAGGCAAAACCGGGGGAGCGGCACTGTTGAGCGGTGACACTGTAACCAGCAGAACAACCCGGCACGCCGACGTCGTGGTCATCGGTGCAGGGCAGGCGGGGCTCTCCGCCGCATTCCACCTGGCCCGCCGCGGCTTCACACCGGCCGCCGCCGGAGAGCCGCCCGTTGGCGCGGCGACGGCAGTAGATCAAGGGCCGACCTATGCGGTGCTCGACGCCGAGGACGGCCCGGGCGGAGCCTGGCGGCACCGGTGGAAGAGCCTGCTCATGGCCACGGTCAACGGCATCAGCGACCTTCCCGGAATACAGCAGCCGGACGTCGATCCAACGGAGCCGAGCTCGGCATTCCTCAGCCGCTACTTCGCCGCCTACGAGCGGCAGGTGGGGCTGGCCGTCGAGCGGCCGGTCAAGGTGCTCGCCGTGGAACGCGAAGATGCCGATCCGGCCGGGCGGCTCAGGATCACCACGTCCGACGGCGGATGGACCGCACGCGCTCTCATCAACGCCACGGGCACGTGGACCAGGCCGTTCTGGCCGATTTATCCGGGCCAGTTCACGTTCGCCGGCCGCCAGCTGCACGTGGCCGACTATGTCTCCGCCGAGGAGTTCCGGGGCCTGCACGTCATCGTGGTGGGCGGCGGGATATCCGCCGTCGGGCTGCTGGACGAAATCTCCAAGGTCACGTCGACGAGCTGGTTCACGCGCCGCGAGCCCGTATGGCGGGAGGGGTTCGACCGGCAGGCCGGGCACGACGCCGTCGCCCTCGTGGAAGAACGGGTACGGCAGGGCCTGCCGCCGCAAAGCGTCGTGGCCGCCACCGGACTCATCTGGACTCCGGTGCTCCGGGCGGCAGCCGCACGCGGCGTGCTGGACCGCCGGCCGATGTTCACCGCGATCGAGCCCGGCGGCGTCCGGTTGGCCGACGGCGGGTTCCTCGCAGCGGACGTGATCCTGTGGGCCACAGGCTTCCGCGCCGAGCTGGAACACCTGGCACCGCTGCACCTGCGGGGACCGGGCGGCGGGATTGCCATGGAAGGAACGCAGGTGGCGGCGGAACCCCGGGTGCACCTGGTGGGCTACGGCCCGTCGTCGTCCACCATCGGCGCGAACCGTGCCGGTAGGGCCGCGGTGACCGAAATCCTCAAACTCCTGGCCGCCCCCGCGGTCGCGGCGGATCCACGGTAGATTTGCACAGGCGGATTTCCGCCCGGGCAACCAGGAAAGAAGAGGCGGCGGCAACACGTGACAGAAAACGGTCTTGGGCAGGTCATGGGCTTGCTTCGACGGCACCCGGATGTCGAGGCCGCCAACCTCCAGGCGTGGGACGCCACTGACTCCCTCCTTCTGGACGCCGCTTCGGATCTGCTCACCCCGGACAGCACGGTTGCCGTCATCGGCGACAACTACGGGGCGCTCACGCTCGGGCTGCTGGCCGGCGGTGCCGGACCGGTGCCGGCCGGGGTGAAGGTGCACCAGGACCTGATCACGGGGGAGCGGGCGCTGCGCAACAATGCCGCAGCGCTGGGAGTCGCTGCCGGCTTTACGCAGCTGCCACTCGGCGCTGAACTGCTGGCCGGCGCGGACCTGGTGCTGCTGCAGCTTCCCAAGACGCTCGCTGAACTTGAAGAGATTTCCGACGCCGTTGCCCGGCACGCGCCCGACGGTGCTGTTTTGCTTGCCGGCGGCCGGGTCAAGCACATGTCGCTCGGCATGAATGCCGTGCTGGGCAAGTACTTCGCTACGGTCCAACCGCAGCTGGCCAGGCAAAAATCACGGCTTCTCATCGCATCCGGCCTCAAGCGGGCGGAAGGAACACCGCCCTATCCCGTGACGGAACACAATGCCGAGCTCGATCTCGCCATCTGCGCGCACGGGGCCGTTTTCGCCGGCACCCGCCTCGACATTGGGACCCGGTTCCTGCTGACGTTCCTGCCGGAGATCCCTGCCGCCGCCAGGGCCGTGGACCTGGGCTGCGGCACCGGCATCCTGGCGACAATGTACGCCCGCCGGCACCCCGGAACCGAGGTCCTCGCCACGGACCGGTCCGCCGCCGCGGTGGCATCGGCGGCAGCGACTGCCCGGGCCAACGGCCTGGCCGCCAGCATCACAGCTGTCCAGGACGATGCCATGAGCACCCTTCCGGCCGCAAGCGTGGACCTGATCGTGCTGAACCCGCCCTTCCACCTCGGCTCCAGCGTTCATGCCGGGGCCGGCCTGAAGCTGTTCGAGGCAGCGGGCCGGGTGCTGGCACCCGGAGGCCAGCTCTGGACGGTGTTCAACAGCCACCTGCGCTATTTGCCCGCGCTCGAGCGGCTGGTTGGTCCCACCACGGTGCGGGGGCGGAACACCAAATTCACAGTGGCCGCCAGCGTGCGGCGGGCCGCCATCTGAGCCCCGCCGGCCGTCGTCGAACCACCCTGTGCCGCCCCGCGCGTGGGGCGTACCCGTTACAGGGTGCGTAACGTACCATTCAGACATTGATAGTGGCCAACAGCAGATGATAGGGGAATCCTTGACCGAGATCCGCCAGCCCTCGCCGAGGCGCGGAACCAACCTGCCCCGGATGGGCGACT
Organism: Arthrobacter sp. OAP107; assembly: GCF_040546765.1. Taxonomy (NCBI): domain Bacteria; kingdom Bacillati; phylum Actinomycetota; class Actinomycetes; order Micrococcales; family Micrococcaceae; genus Arthrobacter; species Arthrobacter sp. OAP107. The sequence goes on from NZ_JBEPOK010000001.1 coordinate 1,999,444, forward strand.
TCAACCTGACTGTCATTCTTGATGCGATCCGCCGAGCCGCCGCAGGGCTCAGCCGCGTGGAACTGGCCCAGATCGTGGGCCTGTCCCCGCAAACCATTTCAAATATCTCCCGCCGCCTGCTGGACCAGAACCTCATCGTCGAGGCGGGCAAGGAGGGCACAGGGCCCGGCAAGCCGCGGACCATTCTCCGCCTGAACCCCGCCGGCATGTACGCGGTCGGCGTGCACCTGGACCCAGCCGTGGCCACGTTCGTCGTCCTGGACCTGTTGGGCGCAGTAGTCCAGCATTCGAGCGTGAAAACGCCGGACAGCTCCCGCCCCGAAGCGGTCATCACCGCGATCGCCGCAGAAATCGACAAGCTGATCGAGGCTTCGGGCGTGGACCGTGCCAAGATCGCCGGCCTGGGCGTCGCTGCACCCGGCCCCATCGACCATGACAACGGAACAGTGGTGGAGCCCCCGCTCCTTGACGGCTGGGACAGCGTGCCGCTCCGGGATGCCCTGGCCGAGGCCACAGGCCTGTCCGTGCTCATGGACAAGGACGTCACCAGCGCCGCGGTGGCAGAAACCTGGGCCGGCGGGGCCAGCGGCGCGGGAAGCTTCGTCTTCATGTACATGGGCACCGGCATCGGCTGCGGCATCGTCCTCAATGACGAGGTTGTCCGCGGCACCTCGGGCAACGCCGGCGAGATCGGCCACATCATCGTTGACCCGGACGGAGCCCCCTGCGACTGCGGGCTGCGCGGCTGCGTTAAGTCCACGTGTATTCCCCAGGTCCTCGTTGCGCAGGCCCAAGCCGCCGGCATCCTGGATGAGCCCGGCACCGCCACCAGCGGCTCCGCCGTGCAGGAACGGTTCGCCATACTCTGCGAGGCCGCCGACGCCGGCAACAGCCAGGCGGCTGCCATCATCGACAAATCAGCTGAACTCGTGGCCCGGGCGGCGTCAGCGGTGGCCAACACCCTGGACGTGGACCGGGTGGTGTTCGGCGGCCCCTTCTGGCCGCTGCTGTCCGGACGCTACCTGGAGAAGATCCCGGGACTGATCCAGCAAAGCAGTGATGCCGGCAACATCCACCCCGTCGAAGTGGTTGGCACGGGCGTGGGGGAGGACGTGGGAGCCGTGGGCGCTGCCTGCCTGGTCCTTGAGCACACCCTTGCCCCCCGGGCCCAGCGGCTGCTCCTCGAAGGCTAGGCCTGCTGAATCCTAACTTGCTGGAGGCAGGCCTCAGTCGATGTCTTCGACGATCGTCCCGTAGGGAATCGTGTCGTCCAGGTGTGCCTGGTGTCCCCGGGGAACAAACAGCACGCGGACGCCATGCAGCTGGTCCGCTGCCGACTGGAGAAGGACCGGACGGACCATGTCAACGAAGCTCGGGTCCTTGCCAACGAGATATTCCTCGTAGCTGGCTGGTAGCTGGATCATGGCATCAGAATAGACCGGATCATGGCCACAGGGGAGGGTACCCGGCAACCTCTTGCCGGGTACCCTTTCCCGTATCGGACGCTTCGGCGTACTAGTAGCCGGGCTGAACAGTTGGGCGGTCGGCCGTCGGCGGGCTGCTGACAGGTGCGGACGTATCAGTGGCAACCTGAGCCTGCTCCGTCTTGGCATAGACGTTCTTGCTGACCTGGTAGGCATGCTTGTCCAGCTTGAGGGCCTCCTGGTTGATTTCCTTCAGTTTCGCATCGGTGAGCTGTTCGACCTTGGCGAGCTCCAGCGTCTCCTGGTCCGTGCCGCCCACTGCGGTAACCTTCACCAGACCCGTCCCGGCCGAGTAGTACTTCCGCTGGTGGCCCACCGCGGGTTCCAGCGGGTTGCGTTCGTCAATCACCAGCACATCGTCATAGCAGCCGGTGGCGACGCACACATGGTCGTTCTGCTTGAAGACCTGCCCGCAGTCCAGGAAGTCGACGCTCGCCGCATGCGCCTGGACGTAGCTGGGCGTGTTGATCTGGGGGTCCGCCTGCATGGCGATGCCGGCCTGGGCCTCATCCAGGCTGTGGATGAAGGTGGAGGGAGCGCCGGTAAACTTCCCGTTCTCATATTCCTCCGGGTACTCGCCGAACAGCCAGACGGTGCCGCTGTTGGTCTGGGCGAAGAACGCCAGTTCGGATTCCACGAGCTCGTCGCCCGCGTAGTCCCGGTCCCACATGACCTGGGTCTTCACGCCGTCGATGACTTTGGTCAGTCCCGTTATCGAATGCACCACCGTGCGTTTGATGTCTCCCTCGGCACTCTTGACGTCGCCCGTAGTGGTGTACTGCATGCCGGGCTTGAGGGGAAACCACTTGTTGTCCACGTTGGGGGTTGACTGGAACTGGGAGATGTCAAAGTTGATCGCGGAGCCGGGACCGCAGAGCTCGTCTGCGCCGGCTGTCCCGGTTGAACCGGGGGTGGCGGATCCCGAAGCCGCAGAGCCGGTTGGCGAAGCCGCGGCCGACGTCGCTGTCGGTGCGGCAGAACCGGTGGTGGCCTGAGGGGCGGAATTTTGCTGGGGAGCGCAGGACGTAACGGTGGCCAGCGCCAGGAGGAGCACAAGGGCGGAGCCCGGGGCGGACACTGATTTGTAAAGCGGTGGTATGTGAAGCTGGAACATCTCGATGGCCTTTCGCCGTGGGGATCTCTGGCTTCCAGCAACTCCACCGCGCCGTCAGTGCCGTGCCCGGGCTGCGGCAGAATGCTGGCAAACCGCGCCCTGCCGGCGGGCGAATCTCGGGACGGTGCGACGCAGGCCAGGAGACGGGCGCGGATCATGTTCTCTCGGGACGATTCACCGAGGAAGAACCAGAAGAAGCATCCAGCCTCCTCAACCTGAGACCTTGCCGAATCCGATGCGACGTGACAAAAGAATGGACTAACTTCTGCCGTTTGGAAAGGGCCTCGCCGGACCGGTTTCGGCAGCCCATGGACCCCAGAGTCCCTTTCGGCGAAGATAATTCTGAACGGCCAGTCCAACTTGGCGTAAAGCTGCGTCTTAATTCGGCGTCAACTTGAAGGCGTCCCGGGACGGCTTCTAGAGTTCTATACAAGTTACCGAGGTAACGTGTCAGCGATCCTCCGCTGCGGCGAGCCGCCTGCCGGCCGCCAAGGAGGGTGTGGGTGCCCCCATGTGGGCCTGACATTTGCTCACGGTGGACTTCTTTTCGGGCGTAACAGTCGCGGCTGCGCCCTGCCGAAGTCCGTTCCGTGTTCCCCAAACTCAATTCATTGACCGCATGCTGCCGGGGTTTTCGCCAAGGCAGCGCCGCCTTCAATGGCCCATAGCCAAGGACGCAAATGTCACCACCAAGCCTTATTGATACGCACCCAAATCTCTCCGAGACCGCACCGGTGGCGCTCTCCTATGAGCTCTTCCCGCCTCGTTCGCCTGCTGCAGCCGAAACCCTGTGGACCACCATCCGGGAACTGGAAGCCACCGATCCCGACTACGTGTCGGTCACCTACGGTGCCAGCGGCTCCAACCGTAACACCGCCGTCGAACTCATCAACCGCCTGGTGCTGGAGACGACCCTCCGCCCGCTGGCCCACCTGACGTGCGTCGGCAACACGCCGACGGAGCTCGCCGAGATCATCGGCGAACTGCTCGACGCCGGCGTCCGCGGCATCCTCGCCCTCCGCGGCGACCTGCCGAAGGACAGTGGTGCGCCGGTCAGCGGTTCGCTGCGCTACGCCCAGGACCTGATTGAGCTCATCCGCAGGGTCGAGCAGCGGCGTTCCGCGCTGCTGTGCGCCGGAAAGGTTGCCGTTGGCGTGGCGGCCTACCCGACGCGGCATCCGGAATCGCCAAGCGAGGCCCACGACGTCGAGGTGCTGCTCGCCAAGCAGCGCTCCGGTGCCGACTTCGCGATCACCCAGGTGTTCTTCCACACGGACCAGTACGCCGACCTTCTCACCAGGGCGCGCCGGGCCGGCGTCACCATCCCGATCATCCCCGGCGTCATGCCGCTCACCAGCCTGCGCCGGCTCAAGCGCCTCGGCGAGCTGACCGGCGTCGAACCCGCGCCGGAGCTCATCGAGCGCATGGCGGCGGCCGATACGGACGCTGAACGGCTCCGGATCGGCGTCAGCGCAACGGTGGACCTGGCCAACGCGGCCCTGGACGCCGGAGCGCCCGGGCTCCACATCTACACCTTCAACGAGCACCAGAGCGCGCTGGAGGTGCTGGACAAGCTGCAGCTTGCCCGGCCGGCCCGCTCCAGCAGCCGCCTGAACGCGCTCGCCCGTCGCCAGCTCGCCAGCTGACCGCATTCCTCCCCGAGACATTCGCAGCTTTTCGCAACGATTTAAGGAATTTCACATGACTGAACAGACTCCCGTGCAGAGCACGCCCTTCCCGTCCGCCTCGATCCTGGGCTACCCCCGCATCGGCCGCCGCCGCGAACTGAAGAAGGCCGTGGAGGCATACTGGGCCGGCAAGATCGACGCCGCTGCCCTCGACGCCGCCGCCAAGGAAATCCAGCTGGGCACCGCCAAGCGACTCCAGGGCCTCGGCCTCACCGAAGCCGCTGCGGTTCCGGGCACGTTCTCCTTCTACGACCAGGTGCTCGACGCCGCCGCCCATGTCGGCGCCGTTCCGGCCCGCTTCGGCAACCTCCTCAACGCTGAGGGACAGCTGGACATCGACGGCTACTTCACCCTGGCCCGCGGCAACAAGGAACAGCAGCCGCTGGAAATGACCAAGTGGTTCGACACCAACTACCACTACCTGGTGCCGGAAATCGGCCCGGAGACCAACTTCGCGCTCACCTCCAACCGCATCGTTGAAGAGTTCGAATACGCCCTCGCCAACGGCGTTGAGACCCGCCCGTACCTCGTGGGCCCGGTCACCTTCCTCCTGCTGAGCAAGGCTTCCGACGACGCCCCCGCCGGCTTCAGCCCGCTGTCCCGCCTCGAGGACGTCCTCCCGGTCTACACCGCACTGCTTGAGAAGCTGGCGGCTGCCGGCGCCAGCTGGATCCAGCTGGACGAGCCTGCCCTGGTTGTGGACCAGGACACCCCCGAGCAGGAAATCCAGGCCGCCGTTGCCCGCGCCTACGAAGTCCTCACCGCTGCCGCAGGCCGCCCGCAGCTGTTCGTCTCCACGCCCTACGGCGCCCTGAACGGCCAGCTCGGCACCCTCGCCGCCACCAACATCGACGCCCTGCACATCGACGTTTTCAAGGGCGAGGTTCCCTCCGCGGCGGCCCTGGCTGCGCTGGGCGCCAAGACCCTCGTTGCCGGCGTCGTTGACGGCCACAACATCTGGCGCAACGACCTGCAGGCCTCGGCCAACAAGATCGCCGAGCTGCAGAAGAGCGTCGCCAAGCTGGCCATCAGCACCTCCACCTCCACCCAGCACGTCCCGCACGACGTCGAGGAAGAGGTCCAGCTGTCCGAGCAGCTGCGCAGCTGGCTGGCTTTCGCCGACCAGAAGGCCGTTGAGGTTGTTACCCTCGCCGGCCTGCTGACCGACGCTGCCGCAGTCCAGCCGGCCATCGATGAGGCCACCCGCGTCATCGCATCCCGTGCCGCAGCCGAGGGTGTACGCCGCGCCGACGTCCGCGCCCGCACCGAGGCCCTGACGCCGGGCGACTTCAACCGCTCCGAATACTCGGTCCGCGAAGCCGCCCAGGAAGCGGCACTGCAGCTGCCGCCGCTGCCCACCACCACCATCGGCTCCTTCCCGCAGACCTCCGAAATCCGCTCGGCCCGCGCCCGCAACAACAAGGGCGACCTGACCAACGAGCAGTACGAGCAGCTCATGAAGGACGAGATCAAGCGCGTCGTGGAGCTCCAGGAAGAGCTCGGCTACGACGTCCTGGTGCACGGCGAGCCCGAGCGCAACGACATGGTCCAGTACTTCGCCGAGAACCTGGAAGGCTTCGACGTCACCGTCCACGGCTGGGTCCAGTCCTACGGCTCCCGCTGCACCCGTCCGTCCATCCTCTGGGGCGACGTCACCCGCAGCGCCCCCATCACCGTGAAGTGGGCCGAGTACGCCCAGTCCCTCACGAACAAGCCGATGAAGGGCATGCTGACCGGTCCGGTCACCATCCTGGCCTGGTCCTTCGTCCGCGACGACCAGCCGCTGGGCGAGACCGCCAACCAGGTGGGCCTGGCGCTGCGCGACGAGATCGCCGACCTCGAAGCCGCCGGCATCAAGATCATCCAGGTTGACGAGCCCGCCCTGCGCGAACTGCTCCCGCTGCGCAAGGCCGACCAGCCCGCATACCTGGACTGGTCCGTCAACTCCTTCCGCCTGGCCACCGCCGGTGCAGCCGACGCAACGCAGATCCACACCCACCTGTGCTACTCCGAGTTCGGCGTGATCATCGACGCGATCGACGGCCTGGACGCCGACGTGACCTCGATCGAGGCCGCCCGCTCCCGCATGGAGGTCGTCCACGACCTCGAGTCCCACGGCTTCGGCCGCGGCGTCGGACCCGGCGTTTACGACATCCACTCGCCGCGCGTTCCGGGCGAGCAGGAAGTCACCGAACTGCTGAGCACCGCCGTGAAGCACGTTCCGTCCCGCCAGCTCTGGGTCAACCCGGACTGCGGCCTGAAGACCCGCGGCTACGCCGAGACCGAAGCGTCGCTGCGTAACCTGGTAGCGGCCACCAAGACGGTCCGCGCCGAACTGCTGCAGGAAGCCAAGTAGTAAAGAGCACCACTCGCGAAGCGGCGCCCGTCACCAAAAGGTGACGGGCGCCGTCGTCGTTTAGCGCTTGGCTGGTTGACCCTCTCGAAACCTCAGGATTCCCAGACGATCTCGTCGTCGACCACGCCGTCCTCGTCCGCGGACGCCACCAGGACTTCGTCCGTGAAGTGCTCGCCCAGGGTGAAGTCCAGAACGAAGTAGCGCTCCGGCTGGCCGGGGTAGATTCCCACATGCCCAAGTTTGAGGGCCTTCAGGAACACCGCATTGGTGAGCTGGCTCTTCTCCTTCACGCCGAAGATTTTCTGCAGGTGCTCGTCCTTGATGGCGTTGCAGTGGAAGCGGAGGTATTCCTGCGGGCTGGTGCCCTCCTGCTCGAGCTCCTCGGCGATCATTTCCCGGACTTCGTCCACGAGCTCGGGAAGGTACCGGAGGCGGTAGTCCACCTTGTGCATGGCCGCTTCGTCGAAGTGGTCGTGGGCGTTGATGTTCAGGTCCAGTTCAAGGCGTTGGCCGGCCAGCTCGTGCTCCGCGGCAATGTTATGGTCCCTGCCGTGGTTCAGCTCGATTACTCCGAAGTGCTGGCTCGCTACCTTGGTGGTCATATCTTCAACATAGACCCGAACAGCAGAGCATTCCAGCTTCGGGGATCATTTAACTGACTGCCCCAGGTTGCCCATCGTTTCGGCCAGCAGGTCCACGAACAGCTGCACCCGGGCAGTCTTCTTGTCATTGATGAGCAGCGCAAAGACGTTGCGGGCCAGCCGGATTTCCGGAACGTCCAGCACCACGACGCCGGTCGGCCGGTGCAGCAGCGCAAGCTCCGGCACCAGTGCCGCCCCCAGCCCTGCGGCGGCCATTTCCAGGCTGGCATGGAAGTCGTCGCTGTAGGCCACCACGCGGGGGTGCAGGTTGCAGCCCGCGAACAACCGCTCGATGACGGTTGCATCGCTCGTGCCCGGATGGTGCATGATCCAGGGCATCTCAGACAGGTGATCCGCCGCCACCTTCGCGTCGGTGCGGAACCCCCAGCCGGACGGCAGGACCACGCGGAAATTGTCGTCGCCGATCCACTGCCGGTTGATGGTGTGCGGCCACGCCAGCCCGGACTGTCCCACCTGGTACACGAGGGCCACATCGGTGTCGCCTCCGGTGCGCAGCCCCTGGATCGTCTGCGCCGGTTCGGCCACTGAAACCTTCAGGTCGATGCCCAGGTCCTTCCAGGCGGGACTGCGCAGAATCCGGGGCAGGACGTAGGTGGCGAGGCTCGGGAAAATGCCCAGCCGGAGCTCCTGGCTGGTGGTGTCCTGCGTCCTTGAGGCCGCCGCCATCAGCGCCTCGATGTCCGTAAGGACTTTGGCCGCGTGGCGCGCCATCACCATGGCCGCATCGGTGGGAACCACGCTCCGGGCGGAGCGCTGGAACAGGCGGACGCCGGTGTCCCGCTCCAGGGCTGACATCTGCTGGGACACCGCTGAGGCGGTGTAGCCAAGCCGGGCCGCCGCAGCCGCGAACGAACCCAGCCGCGTCACTTCAAGGAGCGTCCGTAAATGCACTGGGTTGACCACCAGCCAACCTTACTCCGGGTGCTTTGGGAGGAAAAAAGGACTCCGCACCCATCCGGCACGCGCGGCTGCTCCGAATAGCCGGTGACTACCCAAATCACGGCAACTGTCCAGCAGAGGAGCAAAGATTGTCACCGAGCGCAGCACGCACTGGAGACGAAAGACGGCACGTCGCCGTCGTCGGCAGCGGGGTGGCGGGCCTCACGGCCGCGTACATCCTCAGCCGCCGGGACCATGTCACCCTCTTTGAGGCGGAGGCCCGGCCGGGCGGGCACGCCCACACTCACGACGTGCCGCAGGAATCGGTGAGCCTGGCCGTGGACACCGGCTTCATTGTGCACAACAACCGCACCTACCCCAACCTGGTCCGGCTGTTCGGCGAGCTGGGCGTGGAGACGCAGGATTCGGACATGACCATGAGCATCCGCTGCGACGGCTGCGGCCTGGAATATGCGGGGGCGAAAGGCGCTGCCGGTGTCCTTGCCAGGCCCGCCAACCTCGCCCGGCCGCGGTTCCTGCTGATGCTTGCCGAGATCCTGAGGTTCTGGCGGAAGGCGCGGGCGCTGCTGGCCAGCCCAGCCGACGGCGCAGCGGAGCACGGCGGACCGGAGGAAACGCTGGGCGAGTTCCTTGAACGCCAACAGTTCAGTGACTACTTCACCTCGCACTTCATGGCGCCGGTGGTCAGCGCTGTCTGGTCCTGCGACCCCACCACGGCCCTGGCCTATCCCGCCCGGTATCTGTTCACCTTCCTCGAACACCACGGCATGCTCGGCATCAAAGGCTCACCGCAGTGGAAGACGGTGAAGGGAGGGTCCCGGCGCTACGTTGAGCGTGTGGTCGACGGTCTCCAGGATGTCCGCCTCTCCAGTCCTGTCCTCGCCGTGCGCCGGATCCCCACCGGAGTGGAAATAACGACGGCGGCAGGAACAGAACACTTCGACGCGGCGGTCATCGCCGCCCACCCCCGCGAAGCACTCGCCATGCTGGCTGAACCTACCCCCGCGGAGGTCCAGGTCCTGGGGAACATCCCGTATTCCGTCAACCACATCAAGTTCCACCGTGATCCGGCGGTGCTGCCGTACAGCCGTGCCGCCCGTGCATCCTGGAACTATCGGCTGCCGACCTGTGCCGCCAGCTTCGGTCTTGTGCTGGTCAGCTACGACCTCACCCGGCTGCAGCGACTCACCCCCGACGACGGCGGCAGCTACATCGTGAGCCTCGGCGAATCGGACCTGATCGAACCGGACTCAGTGCTGCAGGACCTCGTCTACGAGCACCCGCAGTACACGCCCGAATCCGTGGCCGCCCAGGGGCGCCTGGGGGAGCTGGGCGACCACCGGCTGGCCTTCGCCGGTGCGTACCACGGCTGGGGTTTCCACGAGGACGGCGCCGCTTCCGGTGTCCGGGCCGCCGCCAAGCTGGGCCGCGGATGGGAGGATCCCTTCGCTGCGGAGCCGGACTTTCCCGGAACGGAGGCCGCAGCATCGGTTACCGGCCAGGCCGCGGAGCTGGTGCCATGACAGCGGCCATCTACCGGACCAGCATCCGCCATGTGCGGCAGGATCCGTTGAAGAACACCTTCACCTATCGCAGCTACAGCTGGTACGTGGACCTCGATGACCTGCCCAACCTGCCCTGGTGGCTGCGGCCCCTCGCCGGTTTCCATGCGAAGGACCATCTGGGCGATTCAACGTCGAGCATCCGCGAGAACGTAGACCGTTTCCTCGCCCTGAACGGCGAAGGGCACGACGGCGGCACGGTCACCATGCTGGCCAGTGCCAGGGTGCTGGGCCACGTCTTCAACCCGATCAGCCTCTTCTGGTGCCATGACGCCGATGGCAGGCTGCGCGCTGTCATCGCCGAGGTCCACAACACGTACGGCGAACGGCACTGCTACCTCCTGCACCCGGACGGGGCCGGCCGCGCCCGGACCGGCAAGGAATTTTTCGTGTCCCCATTCAACGACGTGGACGGCAGCTACCGGATGAGCCTGCCCGAACCGGCGGACAAACTTGCCGTGGCGGTGGTGCTGGAGCGCGCCGGGCGGAAGCCCTTCACCGCCACCATGACCGGCGACCGGCAGCCTGCCACAGCCCGCAGCATCCTGGCTGCGGCGGCAACAGTACCGCTCGCGCCGCTCCGCGTTGTCCTGCAGATCCGCTGGCAGGGGATCAAACTCTGGGCCCGCGGATTGCCCATCAACAACCGTCCTAACCACCGAGCACAGGAGGCAGTCTCGTGACTGTCACAGATCCGTCATACACAGATCCCGCTTTCAGGGACCCTTCACACCGGCGAACCATGCCAGGCGTGGCCTTCCGGGTGCCGCCGGCGCCGGCGGCCATCGATGCCGAGGTGTGGCCCGGCGTCGCCCGTCCGCCTGCCGGGATCAAAGCGCTGGTTGCCGGCAGGGCCGCCTCCTCACTGTTCCAGGCGGCGGTACGCCGCCTGCCGCTCCGGATTGAATACCCTGACGGGACGGTGCTGGGAACCGGCGACGGCGGCGCACCGGTGATGACCATGGTGCGTCCGGAGGACTTCGCGGTCCGGATCGGCGACAACGGGCTGATCGGGCTGGGGGAGTCCTTCATGGCGGGGGACTGGGAAGCATCAGACCTCGCCGGTGTCCTCGAGGTCTTTGCCTCCTCGGTGGACACACTCATCCCCGTGCCGCTGCAGAAACTCCGGAGCCTGTACCTGCCGCGGGCGCCGCGGAAGGAGCGAAACACCGAGCAGAACACCCGCGGCAACATCTCCCGGCATTATGACCTCTCCAACGAGCTGTTCGGCAACTTCCTCGACGCCACCATGAGTTACTCCTCGGCGCTGTTCCCCGCGTCGGCGGGCCGGCTGGCTGAGGTGGGCTGGGATGACCTGGCCGCGGCGCAGCTGGCGAAGATCGACAGGCTGCTGGACAAGGCCGGCGTGAGGGAGGGCACCCGCCTGCTGGAGATCGGCACCGGCTGGGGCGAACTGGCCCTGCGGGCGGCAGCACGCGGTGCCACCGTGTACACGGTTACGCTCTCCAGCGAGCAGCAGGCGCTCGCCGAGCGGCGGATCGAGGAAGCGGGCTTCTCCGGACAGGTCACAGTGGGACTGCAGGACTACCGGGCCGTCGAAGGCGAGTACGACGCCGTCGTGTCCGTGGAGATGATCGAAGCGGTGGGGTACGAATACTGGCCCGTCTACTTCCAGACCGTCGACCGGGTGCTGGCGCCCGGCGGCAAGGTGGCCATCCAGGCCATCACCATGCCGCACGGGCGGATGCTCGCCACCCGCAACGCCTACACCTGGGTGCACAAGTACATCTTCCCGGGCGGTTTCCTGCCGTCCGTGCGGGCGATCGAGAGTGTCACGGAGCAGCACACCACGCTCCGGGTGAGGGAGCGCCGTGGCCTGGGTGACCACTACGCCGCCACGCTGCGTCTGTGGGAGGAGCGGTTCCTGCTGCGTGCCGCGGAAGTGCGCGGGCTGGGGTTCGACGCGGTCTTCCAGCGGATGTGGCTGTTCTACCTGTGCTACTCGCGGGCCGGTTTCCAGTCCGGATACCTGGATGTTCAGCAGATCGTCCTGGACCGCCGGGAGGCGCAGCTGTAACCCGGCGTTTTCTTAATCACAGTGGGGGTCCCGAAGCATGCTTCGGGACCCCCACTGTTGTGTTCCGGGCCACCCAAACAGCGCCTTCAGGGGTGCCGCGACACGCCGTCTGCGGCGCGACACGCTGGCGTTTAAATGTGTCTAACTACTCCACAGGGTGTGGATTCCGTCCGCCAAAAACGCGGAAATCCGGACATTTTGAGGGCGCCGGCCTGTGGATTAAAGGTGCATTAAATGACATACTTGTAATACATCATCTTGGGGTCCCATTCGGGGCCGCGCACTACATGTAGTATCGACATACAGATTGAGCGGGAGACCGGCGCAGCCAGTACTGGACGGTAAGGTCCGGGCAGAGTCCACCGCTACGATGCCAGAGATTTCACGACAGAGATTTAAAGACAGAGACACCAGCAAGGTCTCAGAAGAGCAGCAGCAGTGACTTCAACAAAGGGGACAGGAACCATGACCGTTACGGTTTACACCAAGCCGGCCTGCGTACAGTGCAACGCCACCTACCGTGCGCTGGACAAGAAGGGCATTGCCTACCAGAGCGTGGACATCTCCCAGGACGCGGACGCCCTTGAGCGCCTGAAGTCGCTCGGTTACATGCAGGCGCCGGTCGTCGTCACGGACCAGGACCACTGGTCCGGTTTCCGTCCGGACAAGATCGAAGAGCTGGCGCTGAGCGCGTCCGCTTCCGTGGCCTAGGGCTGCACCACCGCCGTTTCCGGCAAAGAATTCCCAAGTAGATGAGGTGACTCGCATGGCCGCGCCGGCACTTGCCGATGCGCCGGCCGCAGCCCGCGCTGCGGACACGACGCCCGTCAGTCAGACACCGCCCGTGAACCAGACCCGCAGCCGCCTCATCTACTTCTCCTCGGCCTCCGAAAACACCAGGCGCTTCATCGAGAAGCTTGGTGCGGACGCCGCCAGGATCCCCCTGCATGCCAAGGATGAACCCCTCGTAGCCTGTGAGCCGTTCGTGCTCGTGGTCCCCACCTACGGCGGGACAGGCGGCGAGGGTTCAGTGCCGAAACAGGTCATCAGGTTCCTGAACAACCCGGAAAACCGGCGCCTGCTCCGGGGCGTCATCGGCGCCGGAAACACGAATTTCGGGGACAACTACTGCATGGCGGGCGACATCATCGCCGCCAAGTGCAAAGTCCCCCACCTATACAGGTTCGAACTCATGGGTACGCCGGAAGACGTCTCCCGTGTACAAAAAGGATTGGAAGAGTTTTGGACACGACTGTCGCAGACACAGAAGTAACCAGGCCCGAAGGAAAGGACGCGTCCATGGACACGGCTGTTGAAAAGCAGGAGAAGCCGGCGCTCCCCGCTGCCTACAAGGGCCTGGGCTACCACGAGCTGAACGCGATGCTGAACCTCTACGGTCCAAACGGTGAGATCCAGTTCGAGGCTGACCGCGAGGCGGCCCATCAGTACTTCCTGCAGCACGTGAACAACAACACGGTCTTCTTCCATGACCTCGAGGAGAAGCTCGACTACCTGGTAAAAAACCAGTACTACGAGCGTGAAACCCTCGACCAGTACACGATGAACTTCATCCGTGACCTGTTCAACCGCGCCTACAAGAAGAAGTTCCGCTTCGAGACCTTCCTGGGCGCCTTCAAGTTCTACACGTCCTACACGCTGAAGACGTTCGACGGCAAGCGCTTCCTCGAGCGCTACGAGGACCGCGTGTGCATGGTGGCCCTGCACCTGGCCCGCGGCAACGAGCAGCTGGCCACCCAGATGGTCGACGAGATCATCGAGGGCCGGTTCCAGCCTGCCACCCCGACGTTCCTGAATGCCGGCAAAAAGCAGCGCGGCGAGCTGGTCTCCTGCTTCCTGCTCCGCATCGAGGACAACATGGAGTCGATCGGCCGCTCGATCAACTCCGCCCTGCAGCTGTCCAAGCGCGGCGGCGGTGTGGCGTTCGCCCTGACCAACATCCGCGAGGTCGGCGCTCCGATCAAGCAGATCGAGAACCAGTCCTCCGGCGTTATCCCCGTGATGAAGCTCCTCGAAGACAGCTTCTCCTACGCCAACCAGCTGGGTGCCCGACAGGGCGCCGGTGCCGTGTACCTGCACGCCCACCACCCCGACATCTACCGGTTCCTGGACACCAAGCGGGAGAACGCGGACGAGAAGATCCGCATCAAGACCCTTTCACTCGGCGTCGTCATCCCGGACATCACCTTCGAGCTGGCCAAGAAGGACGAGGACATGTACCTGTTCTCGCCGTACGACGTCGAGCGCGTCTACAGGATGCCGTTCTCCGACGTCTCGGTCACTGAGAAGTACTACGAGATGGTGGACGATTCCCGGATCAAGAAAACCAAGATCAAGGCGCGCGAGTTCTTCCAGACCCTCGCCGAGATCCAGTTCGAATCCGGCTACCCCTACATCATGTTCGAGGACACCGTTAACCGGGAAAACCCGATTGACGGCAAGATCATCATGTCCAACCTGTGCTCGGAGATCCTCCAGGTTTCCCAGCCCACGACGTACCACGATGACCTGTCCTACGACGAGACCGGCAAGGACATCTCCTGCAACCTGGGCTCGCTGAACATCGCGAAGACCATGGACTCGCCGGACTTCGGCCTGACCATCGAGACGGCCATCCGCTCGCTCTCGGCTGTCTCGGACATGTCCAACATCACCTCGGTGCCGTCCATCGCCCGCGGCAACGACCAGTCGCACGCCATCGGCCTGGGCCAGATGAACCTGCACGGCTACCTGGCGCGCGAGCGGGTCCACTACGGCTCAGAAGAGGGCCTGGACTTCACCAACATCTACTTCTACTCCGTGGTGTTCCACGCGGTCCGCGCGTCGAACCTGCTCTCCATCGAGACCGGCCAGACGTTCGGCGGCTTCGAGAAGTCCAAGTACGCCTCAGGCGAGTTCTTCGACAAGTACATCGAGCAGGAATGGGTCCCGCAGACCGAGAAGGTCAGGGAGCTCTTCAAGGACGTGCACATTCCCACCCAGGAGGACTGGCGCGAGCTGAAGGCCTCCGTCATGGAGCACGGCATCTACAACCAGAACCTGCAGGCGGTGCCGCCGACCGGCTCGATCTCGTACATCAACAACTCCACCTCCTCGATCCACCCGGTGGCGTCCAAGATTGAGATCCGCAAGGAAGGCAAGATCGGCCGCGTCTACTACCCGGCGCCGTACCTGACGAACGACAACCTGGAGTACTACCAGGACGCGTACGAGATCGGCTATGAGAAGATCATCGACACCTACGCCGCTGCTACCCAGCACGTGGACCAGGGTCTGTCGCTGACGCTGTTCTTCAAGGACACCGCCACCACCCGCGACATCAACAAGGCCCAGATCTACGCCTGGCGCAAGGGCATCAAGACCATCTACTACATCCGTCTGCGCCAGCTCGCGCTGGAAGGAACGGAAGTGGAGGGTTGCGTTTCCTGCATGCTCTGACCGCCGGTCGAGCCTGACGAGACCAAGGCCACGCACGACGGCGGGTGCCCGCCCGCCGTCGTACGCTTTAAGTAAGAACCCACCCAACTTTTTAGGGGATGACATGACCGAGAAGGTCAAGCTGCTGAGCCACGTCGAGGCCATCAACTGGAACCGCATCCAGGACGACAAGGACGTCGAGGTCTGGAACCGCCTCGTCAACAACTTCTGGCTGCCCGAGAAGGTGCCGCTGTCCAACGATGTCCAGTCGTGGAACACACTGACCCCGGCTGAACAGCAGCTGACCATGCGCGTGTTTACCGGCCTGACCCTGCTGGACACCATCCAGGGAACCGTCGGCGCCGTTTCGCTGATCCCGGATGCGATCACCCCGCACGAAGAGGCCGTGTACACCAACATCGCCTTCATGGAGGCCGTGCACGCCAAGAGCTACTCCTCGATCTTCTCCACCCTGTGCTCCACCAAGGAGATCGACGACGCCTTCCGCTGGTCCACCGAGAACGAGAACCTTCAGAAGAAGGCCCAGATCGTCATGGACTACTACCAGGGCGACGATCCCCTGAAGCGCAAGGTGGCTTCCACGCTGCTGGAGAGCTTCCTTTTCTACTCCGGCTTCTACCTGCCGATGTACTGGTCCTCGCGTGCCAAGCTGACGAACACGGCCGACCTGATCCGCCTGATCATCCGCGACGAGGCCGTGCACGGCTACTACATCGGCTACAAGTTCCAGCGCGGGCTGGAGACCGTCTCCGAGGCCCGCCGGCAGGAAATCAAGGATTACACCTTCGAGCTGCTCTTCGAGCTGTACGAGAACGAAGTCCAGTACACGCACGACCTCTACGACGGCGTCGGCCTGGCAGAGGACGTCAAGAAGTTCCTGCACTACAACGCCAACAAGGCGCTGATGAACCTGGGCTACGAGGCCATGTTCCCGGCCTCCGTCACCGACGTGAACCCGGCCATCCTCTCGGCCCTGTCGCCGAACGCCGACGAGAACCACGACTTCTTCTCGGGCTCGGGTTCGTCCTACGTCATCGGCAAGGCCGTCAACACCGAGGATGAGGACTGGGACTTCTAGTTCTTCTTCTCTACTGTGGCATGAGCCGCTGCGGCCCCCGCTTCCCGAACAACAGGGCAGCGGGGGCCGCAATTTTTATCCGCTGACTACTCCAGTCCGCGCCGTCCAGACCAGCCGGCCGCTGCGGAAATCCGATTGCCGGCCACCGGGCACCGCATACTCGTCGCTGACGGGATAGCCGAGCCGGCCCTTCTCCCAGCCCAGTGATGCCCACCTGGCCCGGATGGCACCGTGCACCTCATGCCCGCCTGTCTTCGGCGACCAGTAGATCGAGGCCCCGCCCGAACCGGAGAAGTGGTTGTACCGGCCGACTTTGTCGAGGGTGCCCATCTCGTCGGTCAGCGGATAGCCAAGTTTGCCCTTCTCCCAGCCCAGGGACGCCCACTTGGCCCGGATCGCCCCGCGCACCTCATGGGCACCTGTCTTGGGTGACCAGTAGATCGAGGCCCCGCCGGAACCGGAGAAGTGGGTGTACCGGCCGACCCGGTCCGGCGTGATCTTCTGGTCGGTGGTTGGGTAACCGAGCGGGCCCTTCTCCGAGCCCAGGGACACCCATTTGGTGCGGATCGCGCCGTGGATCTCATGGGCGCCTGTCGTGGGCGACCAGAAGATCGACGCTCCGCCGGAACCGGAGAAGTGGCTGTACTGCCCCGCCCCGTCTACAGCTGCCGTCTGGTCGGTGGTTGGGTAGCCGAGCAGGCCCTTCTCCCAGCCCAGGGATGCCCACTTGGCCCGGATCTCGCCGTGCACCTCATGGGCACCGGTCGAGGGTGACCAGAAGATCGATGCCCCGCCCGAACCCGAGAAGTGGGTGTACCGGCCGATCCGGTCCGGCGTGATGTTCTCATCGGTGGTTGGGTAGCCGAGCACGCCTTTCTCGGAGCCCAGGGACGCCCATTTCGTGCGGATCGCGCCGTGGATCTCATGGGCGCCGGTAGTGGGCGACCAGTAGATCGACGCTCCGCCCGAACCCGAGAAGTCGCTGTACTGCCCCGCCCCGTCCGCAGTGGCCGCCTGGTCCGCGATTGGGTACCCGAGCAGGCCCTTCTCCCAGCCCAGCGACGCCCACTTGGCGCGGATGTCACCGTGCAGCTCGTGCGCGCCGGTCTTCGGCGACCAGTAGATCGAAGCCCCGCCCGAACCGGTGAAGTGGCTGTAGCGCCCCACCCCATCCGGCGTGGCCTTTACGTCGGTGGTCGGGAACCCAAGGCTGCCCGCGGCGCCGCCGGCAGCCTTGTAGCTCGTATAAATCGCGGCATGGACCTCATGCGCCCCTGTGGCCGGCGACCAGCAGATCACCCCGGTAACGAAGTCCTGGCACTTTCCGTCCGCAACGGCGTACTCTCCGCTGAGCGCCCGCCCGAGTGAGGACGACGGGCGGCCGGCGCCGATCTGTTGTGCCTTGACGGCGATCGGGTCGTCGGTGCCGATGCCGGTGAGCATCACCTTCAGCTCGCCTTGGCTGTCGTCCGTGGTGATCAGGTAGAAGGTGTCCTGTGTGCCGGCCTGTCCCAGGGCCGCCGGCGTGAAGGTCACGCTCTGGAAGGCGGACTCATCAGGGGGGATGGTGATGCCCTCGGAGATGGGGGTGGCTGTGGAGAAGGCGCCCTGCGGCGCCTTCGCCTTGGTGACCGTCATCGGGATATTGCCGGTGTTGGAGATGGTGAAGTCAGCGGTGGCCGATGTTCCAACGGGGACGTCCCCGAAGTCCAGCGAGGCCGGCATTTCCAGGTGTGCCGCTCCGGACACCGCGGTCGCGGTCAGCGGCACGGTCACGGAGCCGCGGTCGCTGGTGACCACCAGCGAGTCGGTGACCGGGTCCGCCGTCGTCGGGCTGAAAGTCACAGACACGGGTACCGAGGCGAGGGGCTGGATCTGCTGGCCCACCACGGGCAGCATGGCGGCGTCGGCGCTAAGCGCCGCGTTGGCTGGCAGGGTGACGCCGGTGATTTCGACGGCGGTTGTCCCGGTGTTGACGATGTTGACTGTCTGCCGGTTGCTTGCCAGGGTCGGCACGTCGGTGAACTGGAGCGCGGCCGGTGTGGCGCCCAGGCCAACCTTTGTGCCGACGGCGTGGATGCCGAGGAGGACGGTCTCGCCGTCATTCGTCGTGACGGTCAGCATCCCGTCAGCCTGTCCGGGAGCTGCGGGGGAGAAGGTCACCGGGACGGTAAGGCTGCCGCCATCGGGCAAAGTCGCGGGCAGGCCGGCCGGAGTTCCGATCCCAAAGGGTGCTCCGGTTGTGACGGAGCTTACCGTCACGTCCCTGGTGGCGGTGATCGTGACGCTGCCGGTTTGGGTGGCGCCCACTTCGGCCGTGCCCAGGTCGGTGTCCGTGGCGCCCACGGCCGCAGTTGTTGGGGCGCCGAAGCCTTGCACATGGCCGTCGCGGGTGCCGACGTAGACCCGGCCGTTGTCAGCGGCCACGGAGGAGAACTTGGCGGCTGTGCCGATCGGGGCGCTGAACACCTGTTGGAGGGATCCGGTGCTGTCCGGGAGGGCGCGGTAGGCGCGCAGTTCCGCGTTGGTCCCGGGCCCTCCGGTGGAGTAGACCGCCCAGACAAGGGCGGTGGATCCGTCCGTGCCTGATGAGGTCACCGCTGGCGCGCCGGACGTGTACCCGAAAGTCCCCGTGGAGGTTCCGACGGAGGCGAGCCTGATCCCGCCCGTGCTGGTCGGCACCAGCTTGAACGCGCGCAGATAGCCTCTGTTTTCGACGGTGTAGAGATACCCGCCATCACTCGTCCCGAGGAACGCAGGCCGTCCCCAGACGCCGT
Organism: Arthrobacter sp. OAP107; assembly: GCF_040546765.1. Taxonomy (NCBI): domain Bacteria; kingdom Bacillati; phylum Actinomycetota; class Actinomycetes; order Micrococcales; family Micrococcaceae; genus Arthrobacter; species Arthrobacter sp. OAP107. The sequence continues at coordinate 2,018,559 of NZ_JBEPOK010000001.1, forward strand.
TGTACGGTCCGGCGGAGTCGAGGACCGCATCGGTTCCGGCCGGCCCCTGCCCCATGCCGCCCAGGTTGTCCCGGTCCAGCAGGTAGACGTGGCCGTCCTTGCCGACCTGGACCAGCAGGTGCGGGTGCTCTGCCGTGCCATATCCATCAGGAATGGCAACCGGGGCCCCGGAGCCCAGATCGGTGTCGTTCTGGTCCAGCTTGAGGTTGTTGGCGGGGCTGAAGAAGTCGGTGGGGCTCAGGTTGCCGTCAGCTCCCACCTGGACCCTGACCACCGATTCAGCCAAGGTGCCGGGAGGGGTCTTGCCTGGGCCGGCCTGCGGGGAGATGCCGTTCCCCGTTGCGAACAGGATCTGGCCGGGACCGTCGGATACCAGTCCTCCGCCGGACTGCCAGATCCCGCCTTCGGCGTTGGCATTGCCTGACTCGGTGGCCCACATCGTCGTTTGATGTCCGCTGGTGGACACGCCGATGACGTAGCCGACGAAGGGAGTGTAGTCGCAGTGGCTGGCGAAGCCCGCGTACACCACCCCGTCCATGAGCAGCAGTCCGGGCCGCTGCATGGCGGTCATGGCGTTGAAGGGGCGGGTCGGATCATTGGTGGGGGCACCGCTGATGAGGACTGGGAACCCTGGCCGTTCCGTCCCCGTCGCCTGGTCGAGGGAGTGCATGTACCAGTGCGGGAGTTGCGGGGTCGCTCCGTCGTTCGTCTTGGCCAGCAGGAAGACGCTGTTTGTAGCCGGGTCGAAGACCGGCGTGGAAGTGATTCCGATGTTGGGCGTGAGGTCACCGCAGCTCACGGTCGACGCCGGCCAGGCCGGCCCGAGGGAACGCTGCCACTTCGTCTCTCCTGTGGCGCTGTCCAGCCCGTAAACGGCGTTGTTTTCCGTCGCGGCAATTACGGTGCCGCCCACCACGAGGGGCTGGGCATAGACCTGTCCGTTCACCGCCGTCGAGAACAGCTTGCCGAAGTTCGAGGACGAGACAGACGACGGCGAGAGGATGCTTTCGGTGTTATTCCACCCGGTCCGCAGCGTATCGCGGCCAATCGTGCCGACGTCCGCGGCGGCGACTCCGCTCACGGACAGTCCGGCCGCTGCAAGGACTGCCGACAGAACGGCACTCCATGCGCTTCGGCGTTGCAGGCGCCAGGAGCGCCGGGTGGACAGCTTTGCGGCCGAGGCGCGAGTCAACGCCCCAGTTCCTCGTTGACGGAGCATGTTTGAGACCTGCTTCAGACCGTGGTTGGACTAGGCGCCGTGTCCGCTGCAGTTGGAGATTGCATCGGGCCCGGTGTGTCCTGAACGGGGCCTCCCAAACCTTTACCTTCAGGACGATCCCACTGTCTGTGCCGGGGCCTAGGAAAAAGTCGGAGGCCCACCCCAAAATGAGGGGGGCGGGGTCACGGGCTAGGCTTTAAGCCATGAAGCCCAAGGCAATCCTCGTCACGGCTTTTCTCATGGTCGCGGTTGTCGTTGCGATCATCATTGCCTGGATTATTTGGCGCCCTGACGTCACGGCCGTGTAGACGGCCCTGCGATCTCAGAAGCCAGGCGGCAGAAGACCCGTGGACATTCGTGCGGCTGCCTCCAGCTACCGCGGCCTCTACCAGGGCCGGAACCGGAGCCCGGCGCGGGAAGCCTAGTGGTCGGAAGCACGCCCGCGGGTGCAGCGCGCCGTGTGGCACGCCGCGCTAATGCTAAGTACCGTCGTCGTAAGAACCAACAGAACCAACGCGAAATCAGTCGGGGGCAGCATGAGCAAGACAGGGGCAGCATGAGCAAGAACGGCCGGAACCGGAATAAGCGCAAGGGTCCCGCCCGTAAGGGGAGTCCAGCCGCACGCGGCTCTTCGCCCGCTTCCCTGAGCTCTTTCCGGGCCGGGCGGGCCGTCGACTCGCTTGCGCCGGCATTTGTCCGGTGGTTCGACGACGGCGCTCCCGGCGCTGCTGCCGCCGCCCTGGACTGCCTGGCAGCCATAGAAAGCGTCATGGGCCGGTACATGGACCGTGTGGCCGCTGCTGACCTGACAGGCCTTGATCCTGTGATCCTGGCCGAGGCTCTGGCAGCTGATCTCGCCTCGCCGGCGGGAGACGAAGACGACGACCGTGGTGAGTTTGTCGTCGCCGCTGTGCACGGATTTGTCGACTTTCTAGCTGACACTGACCGGTGGTCAGGTTCAGCCGAACAGCTCGCCGACGTCGCTGAACTTCTCAACGCCCTTATGGGGGAGACAAATGAGTGGGCCCTCGTCGACGTGCCAGTCATCTCCGACGAGGACGCCCTGAAAGTCTTTTCAAAGCTCCCGTTGATCCGGCGGACCACTGCGCTGCTTCAGTGGATGGGCGACGCAAAGCCGGTGACCGCAACCGGTGCGCTGCGGACGAAGGATATCGAAAACGCGGCGGCGTGCTTCGGGCTGGAAGTCAGGGGCGGCCCCAAACAGGCCGGCGGCCCGGAGGCCGGGGACGGCGGTTCCGAAAAGCCCGTGCCGACAGTCCGCAGCATGTATGAGGTGCAGCTGCTGGCGCAGGTGTGGGAGGCGCTGGCCCGCACCGACCTGATCAAGATCGGGCCAACGAAGGCGGAGCCGACCGAGGCCACCGCCGTTTTCCAGGCCGGCAGTACCCCGGACCGGCTGGAAGAACTTGCGTTCTTCGTCGAACAGTTCCTCTCGGCCTCAGTGCTTGGCTATGACGCTGAACAGCCCTGGGAAGTCCTCGTTGCCGCAACGGTGGCCTCGATGCTGCTGGCGGCGGCCTCGGAGGATCCTCCGCGGACCGGCACCATCCTGGACCCGCGGAAGGGCGCGTCGGCAGAGGAGAGGGCCACAGTCGAAAGCCTGAAGGCCGCGGCCATGCACCAACTCGAGGCCCTTGCGGAGCAGGGGATCCTGTCGATCGACACCCATTTCCGGGTACCGCCTGCCCTGGTCCGGTGCATTGCAACCACCTATGAGGACGCCACGGTCCTGGAGGACCTGGGCCTGCTGGACCTGCCCGACTTCGACCTCGATTCCGAGGATGCCTAGCACCTGCAATTGATGCCTGGCTGCTAGGACGACCCAAGCTTTTTGAGGCGGAAGCGAAGCTTTGATGCGCGGGCGGGATCGTCACCGAGGGCTTTCGTTTCCTCGATGTACCGGTCCCCAAATTCCTTGAGAAGAAGGTCGTCCACAATCCGCACGTGTCCGGCAGGAAACTTGTAGGCCATCCTTTCCCGCACGAAATTCCAGTCCGCACTGCCGATCAGGTCCACGGCCTCCTCAACGGTCGTAATGCTCACGGCATTGAGCAGATCAACGAGCCAGTCATATTGTTCTTTCTTACTTCGCGGGTGGTCGGGCAGTTCCGCCAAGAGAACCTCCGCCAGTGCATCCGAGGTTATGGGCTCGGCGCGGCTTTTTGCGTCGTCCGGCAGGCTTACGTCTTCGCGGGCAACGGCCTCATGTATTTTTACGAATTCGTTGTCCGCCAACTCGATGAGGCCTGAAGCCAGGGTAAAAGCCCGGTCGATTGCGGGAGGTATGGCACCCACAGCCTTGTACCGGATGTCGTGCTCAAATTCCGCCCAGGCGTGCTGCAGGACGGTCTTCACCTGTACCTCAAAACGCTGACCTGTGCATCCGGCACATCCGACGGGTGTGTTGTCCTCACTTACTTCGAGAATCAGATGGTGGGCTGCGTACCCGAGCACGCCTTTGTCAACCTGCTGTGCCTTCTTGTCTGTGGTCTCCAAAACCCGGAACTGGCCAGTCAGCGCAGACACAACGTTGGCAACGTCAGGCTCAATGTAGGTGATCACGCGGACGCCCAAAATATCGTCCAGGTCATCCAACCCATTGGGATATTTCGGAGTGCCTTCGGGGCCGAGTTTGCTTAGCTTTCCCTTGACGGACTCGGAACTCTTCACGCGCCCTTTGACCAGGTGGTAATTGAGCCCGTCGTCCCGTAATCGGGCCTCGATGGCCGCCTGAATTGCCGTCAGGGAATCGGAAAGATGACCATGCTGTTCCGACAACCTCGCAACCTGGTTGTCGACAGCATCGGCAAATTGGGAAGTGTGTTCCTGTCCAGTCATGCTCGCGCCCCCATATCCCGCAAACTCACATACGCGACAGCCTAACCAACCGGCATCGAGCCCACTATCCGGCACACGCGAAATTCTGCACAGCTTCGTCCCGACGTGCCCATGCAATTGCGAAGCATCAGTGCCAAGCTGGTTCCATCCGCATGATTCGTCGCTTGATGAAGGAGCGTGGGTGGCATGCCCAAGACCGGCAAGAACGATCACGCCCGCAAGGATGAGCTTCCCTCGACCCTGCAGCGTTCGGACCAGAAAGCCCAGGACACTTTCGCGAAGACCTACGATTCAGCGCTTGAGTCCTATGACAATGACGAGAGCCGGGCGGCCCGGACCGCCTTCGCATCCTTGAAACACAGCTACGAGAAGGTGGGCGACCACTGGGAGCCGAAGGAGCAGCGCGGACCCTCAGACCAGCATGCCGCGGAGGGACTGGATTCCTCGGCGCCCACCGCGGGAGGCGTGGACGCGAACGCCTCCAAGGAGCACCTCTACAAGCGCGCCCGGGAGCTGAACATCGAGGGTCGTTCGAAGATGGACAAGGACGAACTTGTCGAGGCACTGCAGAAAGCCAACGATGCCGCCACCCGGAAGGCGCGGGGCGGCTGAGCTATTCGTCTTTGGGGCGGAAGTAGGAGGATCCCGACGGCGTCCGCTCCAGCACGCCGAAATCGATCATGTAGCGTCGCAGCAGCACCACATCGTCGGTATAGCTGAGAAGCCGTTCATTGACCTTTCGCTCGGTGAGCTCCTCGCCCGGCTCGAAGGTCTCTTCGGCAATCCAGGCCAGAAGTTCCCGCCGCTCCGCCTGGTTTGCCGGATACCTGTCGATCCGGCCAAGCCGCATGAACCTCGCTACTCCAGTCTGCGGCTGGCGTTTGGGCTGTTGTGTGAGGAGATCGCGGAAGATCGACTCGGATGCTTCCAGTTCGTTGCCGGCGGTCCGTTCGACCAGGCCTGCGTCGAGCAGGGCGGTGATGGCACGGTCACGCCTTTGGCCGGTCAGACCGGGAGGCGCTGCCCCCAGTACTATCTGTGCGTAGGCAGTCCGGGCGTCCCGGTTGGCGAGGGCCGCCATCACCCGCCGCCAGTGGGGCCCGCTCTGCCTGGTCTCCCTGGTCACTGCGATTCCCCCTCATATGCTCTGGCCTGGCGGGATATGCTCTGGCCTGCCGGGCCGGGCCGGTGCCGGCTGGCGCGGGCGGTACAACAGGCAAAATCGTAGTCCCGGGCGCTTCACGCCGGAAGGCGCTCGCCCGCATCCGTCTTCCGCCGCCGGAAGTGGCCCGTCGAAGCTATGGCGCCCTGACGGCGTCGTGATGTGAAATGGTCCCGGGGACAACTGTGAATGAGCGGGCCCGAAACGGCAGAGAACAACCTGGGCTATTGCGCTGGCCGTGTTGGGCGCATGGCTTCGAAGTCATACCAATGGTCCAGGTGGCCCGCTCAGTCGCGGGTCCCTCCGCCGCCGGCCCGGCAGGGCAGTGCATACTTAGGGGGACCCGCCGCAGAAGCAGAGGACTCTCATGACGCCGAACGAGGCAGTACCGAATGCCAGCCTGCCAGATGTAAAGGGGATCCAATGAAATCCAACGAAGTGTTGCTGGACGCCTTTGGCCGCATCCGGGAAATCGTGGAAGCCACGCTCGAAGGGCTCGACGAAGAAACCCTGGCCCGCCGGCCAGCCGGCAACGGCAACTCCATCGCGTGGCTGATCTGGCACCTCAGCCGGGTGGAGGACGCACAGGTGGCTTCGGCTGCCGGGCTTCAACAGGTCTGGACTTCGCAGGGATTCGCAGGCCGGTTTGACCTGCCGCTGCCCGAACGGGACACCGGCTACGGCCATTCGTCGGACAAGGTGGACGCCGTGCGGGCACCGCGGGAGCTGCTCGCGGAATATTACGAGGCGGTCCACCGGCAGACGGCGGACGTTCTGGGCGCACTCGTCGACGACGGCCTTGACCGGGTCGTGGATACCCGCTGGGACCCGCCAGTCACCTTCGGCGTCCGCTTGGTCAGCACGATTGCCGACTGCCTTCAGCATGCGGGGCAGGCCGCCTATGCCAAGGGCCTCAAAGACGGCGCCTAGGCCTGCCGTCCCGGGCGCACAGGTCCCCTTGCTTGGTGTTGGGGACCGGAGGAGGATGAGCGGCAAAAAACTCCAGGAGGCCGTCATGACCCAGCTTGGCAAGTTTGAGAAGTACCTGATCGAGGAATTCTTCGACGACTACCGTGCCGGGGCCATGAGCCAGCACGCCTTCACCCGCCGGGTCGCCTTCATCACCGGGAGCATGGCTGCCGCGTCCGCTGCGATGCTCCTGGTCGGGTGCACGCCCCAGGAAGTCCCGCGCAGCACCGATCCCATGCCCAGTCCCAACCCGACGCCAGGCTCCGCTGCGGGCACCGCCTCAGGCGGCGCCGTGCCGGGGGCGAAGAGCCCGCTGTCTGTGCCCGAGTGGGCAGCCGGAATTACGACGTCGACAGTAACGTTTGCGTCCGGCGGCACTGAGATCAGTGGTTACCTCGCCAGACCCGAAGGCGGGACGCCCGGGCCCGCCGTCCTGGTCTGCCACGAGAACCGCGGGCTGACACCCCACATCCAGGACGTGGCCCGGCGCTTCGCCAAGGAAGGATACGCGGCCCTGGCGATCGACCTGCTGAGCAGGGAAGGCGGCACGGCGAGCCTGGACCGCGATGCCGTCCCCGGTGCCCTCACGCAGGCGGGCGCCCAGCGGCACGTCGCGGACTTTGCCGCGGGATTCGACTACCTCCAGAAGCAGGACTACGTGGAACAGGGCCGGATCGCCATGACCGGATACTGCTTCGGCGGCGGCATCACCTGGCAGTCGGCGGTGGAGATCACGGGCCTCAAGGCAACGTCGGCCTTCTACGGGCCAGCCCCTGACTTGGACAAGGTGCCCTCCATAAAGCCTGCCGTATTCGGTGTCTACGCCGAACTCGATGACAGGATCACCGGCCCCATGCCGCAACTCCGGGATGCCCTGGCGGCAACCAGAGTGCGCAACCAGCTCAAGGTGTATCCCGGCGTCGACCACGCCTTCCATAACGACACCGGCGACCGCTACAACGAGCAGCAGGCAACGGCCGCCTGGAACGACACGCTGGCCTGGTTCAAGAAGTACGTCTAGCCGTTGCCTCGCCTGCCGTTGCCTGGAGGACGTTGCTTAGCCGGCGCCGTCCGGGGCTCCGGCGCCCGCGGTGTCCGGGCCGGACTGGCGGCCGGACGCGTCGTGGGCGAGAGCCTTCTGGCGGCGGTACACCTGAGCCGCGATGGCCGTTGGTATGACGGCCAGGGCAAAGGCCCGCATCCAGGGGCGGTCCAGGACGTGGCCGGTGACGGAGTCGAGCGAGAAGCTGCCTGGCCCGCCTATCGTGAAGGATACCGCCGCGAGCCCCAGGACCGCCGGGTATTCAAGGCCGCCTTCCGTGGCGAAGAAGCCGTTGGGGGCGTGCACGCTGGCCGCAACACCCATGGTGGTGGCAGCCGCTGCACCCGCAGCCGGGGTGCCGAGGCCCAGTGCCAGGGCAAGGCCGGCGCCGGCTTCGCCCAGGCCCGCGAGGACCGCGCTTGGCTTCGCGGGCCGGAAGCCCATGGCGTGCATGCCCTTGCTGGTGCCCTCGATCCCGCCGCCGCCGAACCAGCCGAAGAGCTTCTGGGTGCCGTGGGCAATGAGGACGCCGCCGAGGCCTACACGGAAAATGGTCTGTGCAGCCGTGGCGGCGACCGGGGCGACTGGGCTGGTGCTGGTGCGGCTCATGGACATTCTCCTGTAATCGGTTCAGCCGTGCGGCTGATCTTCAGGCGATCCTGTCCGACGATTCTACGTCCGCGGGCGGCGGGGAATCAGGCGGCTTTGCTCCGGTGCGCCCGACCACGGTGCCCCCACCCACGGTGCACCGGGTACGCGCCGTCGTGCTTAGTCCTGGCCCTTGGGCCGTGACTTCGGGAGGTGCCCCTGCCGCCCGGCTTCACGCACCAGCAGCCGAATGTTCGCGTACAGCACTGCCCTGACCGCATCGGGCTCGAGCCGCTGCCCGCGCCGGATGCGTGATTCCAGTTCCTTGCAGCAGCGCTCGAGACGCAGGGCACCGGCCATGGCGGAAGTCGCCTTCAGGCTGACGACGGCGTCCGCCGCCATCCGCGGGTCACCGCCGGCCAGGGCGCGAAGGATCTTCGACGCCCGGTCGGGCAACATCTGAAGGTAGTCATCGATGAAGGCCTCTGCGAAGGCAGGCCCCACCTCGGTGGCAAGGGTCTGCAGCGGTCCGGCGTCAAGGACGGGGATGTCCTCTGCGCCATTCATCGTGCACCGCCTGCTGCTGTCCCCTGCATGTCCTGCCCATCGGTCCGTGCCGCGACCCCTGCTGCGCGGCTTACCGGACACTGTCCCGCGGGGACCTCAAGACGGGAGAAACATTTGCCGATGTTCGGATCAAGAATGCGGGAGGCCGCTAGGACCGTTCGAGCAGCACCATGACCTCGTAGTGCGTGGTCTGCGGGAACATGTCCAGCACCCGTGCCCGCCGGGCGGTGAACGAGGGGAGCGCCGCCAGGTCACGGGCCAGTGACTGCGCATTGCAGCTGGAGTACACCACGTGCTGCACGGAGGACGCTTCCAGCCAGCCGCACAGTTCCTTGCCGATGCCGCGCCGTGGCGGATTGACGATAACCAGCTCGGGCGCCCGGTCCGCGGCGACGGCAAAGGCAGTGGCATCGCCCGCCTCAAAATGCATCCGCTGCAGGCCTGCCTCGTCGCTGCTGAGCCTGGCCGAAACGATGGCTTCGCGGCTGGTTTCAATGCCGGTGACATCGCGGGACGGATCGGCGCAGTGCAGGGCAAAACCGCCGACGCCGCAGTACAGGTCCCAGACAGACGCCGGAGCCAGTTCGTTGACCCACTCCCGCCCCTGCCGGTACAGGGCCGCTGCCATGTCGCTGTTCGTCTGGAAGAAGCTCTGCGGCCGGAGGTGGAGGTCGAGCTCATTGACCCGCATCCGCAGCGTGGACTGTCCGGTGAGCAGAATTTCGCGGTCGCCTTCCAGAACTGCCTTGTGTTCCGGGTGCAGATTAACTGAGACAACCTTCACCTGCGGCAGGGTGCCCAGGAGCGCGGGAAGGTGCTCGCGGATGCGCGGCACCAGCTTTTCCGAACGCAGGACCAGACGGAGCATGATCTCGCCATCGGGGGATTCCGTGATGATCAGGTGCTTGAGCTCGCCGCTACGCCGCGGAACATCGTAGGGCGTCAGGCGGGCCCGGCTGATGAAGGCCGCCAGGACAGGGAAGCACGCGAGGAGGCCAGGGGAGCAGACGCCGCATTCGCGCAGGTCAACGCCGCGGCCCTCGGCGTCAAGAATCCCGATGGTGGGTTTCTTCGCCGTTCCGCCCACCACCATTTTGGCCTTGTTGCGGAATCCGGACTCGCGGCTCGCCGCAGGCGGCAGCCACTCTACCGACGCATGGTCGGAGAGCAGTGTCTGGCAGTGGAGCTGCTTGCCGGCCAACTGCTCGTGGTAGGGCCTGCCCATGTGGGTGCAGGAGAGGCAGCGCGCGGCATCAAAGTAGGAACATTGCATGTCTGGTTAATTCTACTTTTTCTGCGGGCTTCTTCCGGTCCCCGTCAGGAGGGCGGCCGCTGCCGCTTGGGAAGGCTGATCCGGTCCAGGTCATTGGCAGGTACGACGGCGGTGCCTCCTGAGCGGGCCCGTGCCTGCTGGGCCAGGATATCCACTTCCCCGTACCGGGACGAAAAGTGGGTGAGGATGAGGGTCCCGGCGCCGCCGTTGGCGGCCAGGGCCCCGGCCTGCCCGGCCGTGAGGTGCGCGTACTGTGCCGCCAACGACGCGTCGTCGTCGCTGAAGGTGCATTCGGTGACGAGGAGGTCCACGCCGTCGGCCAGCCCTTCGGCTCCCTCGCACGGTGCCGTGTCCATGATGAAGGCGAAGCCCTGTCCCGGGCGGGGAATGCTGACGTCCTCAAGTCGCACACCGCGCAAGACGCCCTCTCGCTGCAGAAGACCCGCGTCCGGGCCCGTAATGCCCGCCGCCGCCAGCCGCTCCGGCAGCATCGTGCGGCCATCCGGCTCGGTCAGCCGGTAGCCGTAGGTCTCGATCCGGTGGCGGAGGGGCCGCACCTCGAGCCCCGGGGCGATTTCCCCGGCATCGGAGTGGGGCCGCAGGCGAAGGTCGATGCCGGGCGAGGCCACGGAGACGAGCGCCCGGACAACATCTTCTCCGGACGCGGGATAGTGCAGGTATACCGGGTGCTTCACGCCGTCCAGGGCCATGCGGGACAGCACGCCCGGAAGCCCGTAGCAATGGTCACCGTGGACATGGGTCAGGCAGATGCGGGTGATTTGGCTGGCGGAGACACCGGCATGGATCATCTGCCGCTGGGTGCCTTCGCCGGGGTCGAAGAGTAGTCCCTCGCCGTCCCACCGCAGCAGGTAGCCGTTGTGGTTGCGCGTCCGCGTCGGGACCTGCGATGCGGTGCCAAGGACGACGAGTTCGCGCATGGCACCGAGTGTCTCACAGGCCCGGCAGCAGGCGGGCAGATGACGCCGCGGATGCCCCAACGGCGGCGCTCGCAGGCATCTTCCAGTACACGGGCGTCAAATGGAACCCGGCAGCGTGGGATTTCCTATGGACTTGCCTGGCAGGGGTGGTGCGGTGGAGTGGTAGGTGTGGCCGGTGGGGGTGGTGATTTCGATGGTGTGTCTCGGTCCCGGCCGGGGTTTTACTTTCCAGCCGGGGAGTTCTTTGGTGTGGTTGCAGGCTTCGCAGAGCCCCGCGCCGTTGCTCAACGAGGTGTCGCCGCTATCGTGCCAGGGGATGATGTGGTCGTGGTGGCGGATCGGGGCATCGCAGTAGGGGGTGCGGCAGGTGTCGTCGCGGATGTGGATGAAGCGGCGCAGCGGTGCCGGGAACAGCCGCCGCTTGGAGTCCATGGCGACGAGGTCGCCGGTTCCGGGGGCGGTGTAGAGGCGCCGGAGCCAGATCTTGAGTTCTGTCAGGCTGGTTGGATCGACCGCAGCCGCATCGCGCGCCGCGGGCTGGACCCGGCCCGGCTCTCCCTGTCCCTGCCCCTGTCGCTGTCCCTGTCCCTGTCCTTGCGTGATGAGTTCCCGGGCCCAGGCGCCGGGGATGATGCCGTAGCCCGGGAGGCGGGCGGGTTCGGTGTCGCCTTGGAGGAGGGTGCGGTCGGTCATGACGAGGTTCAGTTCGATGCCGGTGATGCCGCCGGGGGTGCCGGTGGTGGATTCGACCAGGGTGTCGGCCATGGCCTGGTCGCGGGAGCGGGGGTCGCCGGCGGCGTGGAGGGTGTCGGCGTTCCGGGTCAGTGCGGCGAGAACTGCGACGCCTTCGTGGACGGGCAGCAGTGCTGTCAGGTAGGTCATGCAGTCCGGTGCCGGGCGCAGGCTCACCCTGCGTTCCGAGGCGGCGTGGCGGGCGCGCTGGGTGACGGACCGGGGGTCGCGGCGGATCGCGGCGGCCTTTACGGCGGCGATGACGGCCCGGGTTCCGGCGCCGTTGAAGGTTCCGGTGTCGGCGGCGAGTTCCTCATCCACGGCGGCCCGGTCGGACGGACTCAGGCAGGCTGTTTCCTTCACGAGGTGCATGGCGCGTTCTTCGTTGAGCTGGCCGGTGTCCAGTGCGGCCAGGCTGTGCGGCATCTCGGTGACCAGGGCCTTGGACATGCCGAGCAGCCGGTGCCCGCGGTTTGGGGATTCACCGCGGGCCAGCGCGATCTGCTCGGCCGCGCCCAGATCCCGGTCTCTGGCGCGGTCCTTGCCCAGGTCTTTGGCGGCCAGGGGCGGCCGGTCGGTGGGTTCCTGCCGGAGCCGGGCCTCGAAGGCCACCGAAAGCCGCGCCTGTTGCCCGGCGGCCCAGCACTTGACGTTCTCGTACCCGCGGACCTGATCGATCAGCCCGGCACTGTCAGCCGTGAGATCAGCTGCCGGGAGAAAACACCCGGGCGTAGTTCCACGGTCATGGACGCCGCCGTCATCAAAAGGCCCGTCATCAAAGGGGTCCCCATCGAAAGAACGGTCCGCAAACAGGACCTCGGGAAACGGGTCCTCCGGCAACGACACCGGATACACGGCGTCGAGATCGTCGTCGTACGGCAGCCCGTAGTACGGATCGGTGTCGAGAACCGCGGCGTCAGGGTCGTGGAAAAAACCGTCAGGAACCACGGCACCATGCAGCGCGTCGCCGTGCGGCGCCCCCGCTGTCACTGCCGAACTCCCGAAGCCGTCCATGGACACAGTCTGCCAAGGGGGTCCGACAATAAAGGGCCGATCCGGCACCTGATTTGGGCGGATTCAAAAAATCTTCCTGAATCCGCTGGGGCATTCAGGAATGGGGCATTAAACAGCCAAGGGTGCCCGCGCTCAAAGCGGGCACCCTTGGTGACAGGTGGGCTGTTTACTTGTAGACGCGCACCCAGTCGACCTGCATCTGGGAAGGCGTGAGGCTGGAACCGTCCGGGAACCAGTCGAGCTGCAGCGTCTGGTGCATGGTACCGGAGGGCTGGTGGGCCGGGTTGGTGTCGGTGAACGTCTTCACGCCGTCGATGTAACCGGTGATGCCCGTGGGGGTCCACTCCACCGCGTAGTTGTGCCACTGGGTAGTGTCAACGGCCTTCGTGGCGTAGGTCTGCTTGCTGGAGCCGCTGCAGGCGTAGTGCAGGAAGAACTTCACCAGTGCCGTTTCGGAGGTGCTCTCGGCGTAGTCGATCTCGGCGCAGGTCGAGGACTTGGTGTCGGGCCACAGGATGAGGACAGGATGGTATTCCGGATCACGCTGGTTCGTCTTCATGCGGGTTTCCCAGCGGCCATACTTCTGCTTCGCGAACTTTGCAGACATGCCGCCTGTGGTTCCCGCAGAGTCACCGCTGACGGTTGCCACGCCGTTGGCCACTGACCACGCCTTGGGACTGCGCAGGCCATTGCCTGCATGGCCGGAGCTGTTGTAGACGCTCCACTTTGTGCCGTCCGGAGCGCCCGTGTAGTTGAACTCGTCACCGGTGACGACCGAACCCCAACCGAGAGTGGTTGCGGCCTGGGTGCCGCTTCCCGTCGTGGACGCTGCCGGAGCGGCGGCGGCCGGAGCGGCAGCGGCCGGAGCGGGCGCGGTCTTGGCGGGAACCGCCGCTGCCTTCGGCGCCGCGGCCCCGGCGGCAGGGGCGGGAGCGGCAGCAACAGGGGCGACGACGTCGGTCGCGGCCTTCGCCGGAGCGGCGGCTTGAGCAGCGGTCTCCGTCAATGCAGCAGCTTTGGCAGCCGCAGCTTTCGCTGCTGCCGTCTTGGCAGCTGCGGCTTTTGCCGTAGCAGCTTTCGCAGCAGCGGCCTTCTTGGCTGCGGCAGCCTTCGCTGCCGCAGCTTTGGTGGCGCTCGACGCCGAGACGGCCGATGCCCTCTTCGCGGCTGTGGAGCCCGGGGACGATGCGACGGCGGCCTGGCTGGTGGCGGGCGATCCGGCTGCGGCAGCAGTATGTTCGGCGGCCTGCTCCGCGGAGGGAGTGAGACCGCAGCCGGTCAGCGAAAGCGCGCCGATGCTAATGGCAATGGCTATGTTCTTCTTAAGCAAAAGACCCCTCCGGGCAAACGGCTGCCGCGCAGAAGGCAGCCACAATCTAGGTGGAAAAAGAACAGCACGAAGCGATTCTGGGCCCCGGTCGTCGGGGCCGGAGCGGCCTGACTGCCGCCCTGCGCATCCGGAGCCCAGCGCTGGCCTCCGGGACCCCCAGCGGGGCCGTCCCATGGGAACAGGCGTCAACGTTACTTGACCGTTACCAACGCCCGCAAAGCGTCACGGAGACCGCGGGCGGGCCGTGCGGTGGTTTCCCTTGACTGACCTGCGGGAACACTTTTATGACGCAGGCCGGAAACAGGGTCCACTGCCGTCCACAAAAGGGGTCGCCCCGCCGTCGAACATGAGGACCCGCATCAGGTGCGGAGTTGGACTGCCCGGTGCCTGGCCGAAAGAATGGGCGGGTGAGTGCTGCCGGCGAATTTGTGGACGACACCCTGCAGCGCGAGGCGTCGTGGTACCGGGCCGAGGACATGCGTCACCGGTTCGGCAGTGCGATGCGGTACTACGGGGCGTCGGTGGGGGCGGTGCGCGGAACGGTCCGTGACGCCCTTCGCCGTCATGCCGCACTGGCGCACGATGATGTCACCGCCCTGAGTTCCGAGCTGTGGGAGGTGCCTGTTTATGAGCGGCGCCTGGCCGCCGTCGTCCTCCTGCAGTCCAAGGTGGAGCTGCTGACCAACTCCGACCTGACGCGCATTGAGGGCTTTGTGCGGGACGCTCACATGCCGACGCTGGTCGACCCGCTCGCCGTCGATGTGGTTGGCCCGCTGGTGGAGGGGCTCGAGGGGCAGCAGCGTGGGCGTGCGGATGCGGTGCTGGACCGGTGGGCGGGGGACCCGGACGTCTGGCTCCGCCGCGCGTCGCTGATGGCGCCCCTGCGGGCACTCAGAGCGGGTGGCGGTGACTGGGACGGTTTCGTGCGGCGCGCCAAAATCGCAGCTGACGCACCAACTGCAACGACGACGGCGGGCAGCCGCCCTGATCGGGAGGGCGTTGAAGCCGTACTGGATGCCGTGGCGGAGCGAAGGCCCGAGCTCCGGCTCGCCTTCCGCCATTGACCCGCGGATCCGGGGCGCTGCTGGGGTACTAGGCGGAAGCCGGTGCGGGCTGCAGTTCCTCCGCCGCCTCGGGGGAAACGTCGCCCTCCGTGGCGGGACCGGCAGGCGTGTCCGCCGGGTGGACGGACGGAACGGCGGCGAAGTGCTGGCGGAGCGGGTGGAACTGGCTATGCCCCATGCTGCCGAATTCGTAGGCGCTCTCGGCGTGCTCGGACCGGTCGACGCCGGCCACCTCGGCCTCATGGCTGACCCGGAAGCCGATGGTCTTGTGAATCGCAAGGCCGATGATAGCGGTTACCAGTCCGGAGAGTGCGAGCGTGATGAGGACGGCCACCGTCTGGGCGATGAGCTGCTGGACGCCGCCACCGTAGAAGAGCCCGCCGCCTTCGCCGTTGACGGGGAGGGCGATGAAGCCGAGGGCGAGGGTGCCCACCAGGCCGGAGCCCAGGTGCACGCCGACAACGTCCAGGGAGTCGTCGTAGCCGTACTTGAACTTCAGCTCGACGAAGAGCGCTGAGGCTACGCCGGACACCAGGCCCAGGCCGATGGCGGCCACTGGGCTGATGTTGGCGCACGAAGGCGTGATGGCCACCAGCCCGGCGACGGCACCGGATGCTGCGCCCAGGGAGGTGGGGTGGCCGTGGCGCACCTTTTCGGTGAGGAGCCAGCTGAGCATGGCGGCGCACGGGGTAACGAGGGTGTTGACCCAGATCAGTCCGGCCTGTTCTACGGTGGTGGCGGCGCCGGCGTTGAAGCCGAACCATCCGAACCAGAGGAGCCCGGCGCCGAGCATGATGAACGGAACGTTGTGCGGGCGGTGTCCCGGGTCCTTGCCGAAACCGTGGCGCTTGCCGACGATCACGGCCAGTACCAGGGCGGCGATGCCGGAGCTGATTTCGACGACGGCGCCGCCGGCGAAGTCGATGACCTGGCCGAAGATGGCGGTGACCGCTCCACCCTGGCTCATGAGGCCGCCGCCCCAGATCATGAATGCGAGCGGGCAGTAGACGGCAGTGATCCAGATCGGCACGAAAAGTACCCAGGCGGTGAACTTGGCGCGGTCGGCAATCGCACCGCTGATGAGGGCCACGGTGAGGATCGCAAACGTTCCGGCGAAGCCGGCCTTGATCAGGTCGGGGGTGCCCATGAGGCTGCTCAGGCCGAAGCTGGCGAACGGGTTGCCGAACAGGCCCAGAACGCCTTCGCCGGTGCTCATGGAGTAGCCCCAGAGCACCCAGACGACGCCGACGATACCGGCGGACACGAAACTCATCATGATCATGTTGAGGGAGGCTTTGGCCCGTGTCATGCCGCCGTAGAAGAGCCCCAGTGCCGGGGTCATGAGCAGCACCAGTGCCGCCGACACCATCATCCAAACGTTCGCCGCAGTGATTTCCACGCGTTTTCCCTTCCCAGGAAACTCATCCTTTCCGCGGCCCGCTGATGCCGGTGCCACGCCCCTCATTGATATTCGGGGATTCATGTTTCGGTACTGGGCGTGGAAGGTTACACGGGCGTTTCGAAAATCGCGCCTACGTAAAGCCCGCGTGACTGCCATGTTTCGGGTTTGTTAACGGAGTCTGTTGGCCGGGGTGGTTTTCGACCGGCGCCGCCGTTGTTTTGCCGGGAACCCGGGGGCTCGTCGGTCAAAGGCCGTGAAAGGCGCCCCTGGAAGGCCGCGTTACCAGCACATGAATGAAACATATCCACGGCCGGGGCGGTAGCGGGGCACAGGATGGTTTCCTGCCCGGCGCCGGATGGTTTCCTTGCCGGAGCTGTTGACCGTATCTGAGCGGGGCCGCCACCATGGGATATGACTGAATCTGCAGCTACCGGCGATGACTATTTCACTGAGAATCCGCACGCGGATGTTGCGGCGGAAGCCGCTGAAACCACGGCAGGGGCGGAGAACACCAGCCCCGGCACCGTCGAAGACATCGCCGAGGAGGTGCGCGACGAGATTCGGCTGGGCCATGTAGACGACGATGTGAGCCACGTCCTCAAGGAACGTTTGGACGGCGCCGGCATCAGCATGCGGCCCGAGGACGTGGATGAACTCGCCGAGGACATAGAACGGGACGTGTCCAGCTAGGGACTGCCATGAACGACCCCTATGACTTGGAGCGGTTCCTCACTGCGCAGAATGACGGTGCCACCTACCCCCAGGCCCTGCAGGAGCTCCGCGCAGGCAGCAAGCGCAGCCACTGGATGTGGTTCGTCTTTCCCCAGGTTGCCGGCCTCGGGCAAAGCGCCACCTCCAGAAGGTATGCCATCGCATCCCTCGATGAAGCCCGGGCATATCTGCAGCATCCCGTGCTGGGACCGCGGCTGATCGAATGCGCCACGGCGGTGGATAACGTGGGCAACCGCGGCGCGGCGGAGATTTTCGGCGGGATCGACTCCCGGAAGCTTCAGTCCTCCATGACGCTGTTCCTGCGGGCGGCCCCCGAAGAACAGATATTCCGGCGCGTTTTGGAACACTACTTTGGCGGGGAGGCCGACGCCGCCACCGACAGGCTGTTGGCGGGCCCGCCCAGCTAAGTGGTAGCTGCCCTTCACCCGGATAGGTGGCGGACCTAGACTGGGAAGACGAGCCAGCCTGCAGCCAGCGGGCTGGGCAGACGGAAGGACAGTGGCATGGGTCTGGACGACAAGATCGACAATGCAGCGGAAAAGCTTGGCGGCAAGGCCAAGGAGGGGGCTGGCAAGGCCAGCGACGATCCGGGCCTCGAAGCCGAGGGCAAGACTGACCAGGCGAAGGCCGATCTGAAACAGGCCGGTGAAAAGGTCAAGGACGCCTTCAAGAAGGACTGAGCAAAACAGGATCACCACGTCTGGCTCTCCGTCTGCAGCGGAGATTCGAAGGGAGTCCTGCCTGGAACTGCGGGCAGGGCTCCCTTTCCTGTGCGCGGGTCAGGGCTTGGTGCCGACCGCCACCAGCTGGACGTCGGTCAAACTGCCGTTCACGACGACGGCGGTCATGTACGTGCAGACTGGTTGCCGGCGGCGGTCCGTGGGGGAGCCGGGGTTGAGCAGGCGCATTCCGCCGGGCCCCACTGTGTCCCAGGGAATGTGCGAGTGGCCGAAAACCAGCACGTTGGTATCCGGAAAGAGGGCCTCGCAACGCTGCTCCCGGCCCTTCGCCTGACCGGTCTCGTGGATCATGCTGAACCGAACGCCGTCGAGCGTCACGCCAGCAGTCTCGGGCAAGCGCCGCCGGAGCCCGTCGCCGTCGTTGTTACCGTAAACGCCGACCAGTCGCCGGCTGCGCTGTTCGAACTCGTCCAGCAGGCCCTCGCTGACCCAGTCACCGGCGTGGAACACCACGTCCGCTTCTTCGACGGCGGCCCACACCTGTTCAGGCAGTGCCCGGGCGCGCTTCGGGACGTGGGTGTCGGCAACAAGGACCAGGCGGAGGCTCATCGAAGCATCTTCGCATGAGGCAGACTGGGACGATGGAGAAAATCATTCCGCCCTCACCGGGTGATCCCCGCCGTCCCCTTGGCCCCCGCGACCCGGGCGACGCGTGGGTGGAGGGCGACCGGGGGAAGTTCTGGGGGCGCTTCGGTTCGGCGGGCCTGCTGGCCCATGATCCCGCGAAGGGCGTCCTGCTGCAGCACCGCGCCACATGGAGCCACCACGGCGGAACCTGGGGACTTCCCGGCGGCGCACTGCACCAGGGCGAGGACGCCGTGACGGGCGCACTGCGCGAGGCGCACGAGGAAGCGGCCGTTCCCGAAGAGAGCGTCAAACTGCTCTTCACGTCCGTGTTCGACGTCGGCTACTGGTCCTACACCACCGTGGCGGTACGGGTGCTGGAACCGTTCGAACCGGCCATCAATGACCCGGAGAGCATCGAACTGCTGTGGATTCCCGTCGAAGAGGTGGCCGGCATCAACCTGCACCCTACCTTCGCCGCCTCCTGGCCGGAGCTGCGAGGCAGGCTGCTGGACGGCATTGGCGATGGACACCGATAAGTTCCGGCTGCTGCTGGAAGAGGAACGGGCGCGGAAGCTCGCCCTGCTGCCGGCGCTCAGCGCGGACATAGCCTCGGCCAATGCCGCCCGGCAGAACGCCAATGTCGACGACGAGCATGACCCCGAGGGAGCCACCATCGCCTTCGAACTCTCGCAGGCGTCCGCACTCCTGGATCAAAGCCGGTCCGGACTGGCGGAAGTGGACGCCGCCCTCGAGCGGATCCGCACGGGCACGTACGGCATATGCACGGTATGCGGGGAGCCGATCGCCGAAGGGCGGCTGGAGGCCCGCCCCTGGACGCCTTTCTGCATCCGCCACACTGGGGGCCGGGCGTAATCCCACCACTTCACCGAGGATGCCCCGGACCTGTTCCGCGGAAGGGAAGAGCATCGTACTCTAGGGCTTGGAGGTGATTGCCATGCAGGCAACCCAGGGAGACCGCATCATCATCCGGGGCAGGACAGTGGAGTCTTCGGACCGCCACGGTGAGATTCTGGAGGTCAAGGGCCAGAACGGAGCGCCGCCGTACCACGTCCGTTTTGACGATGGCCACGAGACCATCCTGTACCCCGGCGGCGACTTTACCGTCGAGCACCACACCACTTAGTTGCCCGGATAACCGCACCGCCACGGCCCGACCGGATCCTGGTCGCAGTCCCGGCCATCATTACCGGTTTCGTCGCCGTGGCGCTCGCTGTGGTCTCAGGAAACCGGCTGCCCCTTGATCGGGGCCCGGTCTGCACCGTATTCGGCCGTCACCAGGATGGGCAGGTGGTCAGACTTTCCCCGGGGCAGCGTCTCCACGCTTTCAATGTCCAGGCCCAGTGATGTAGCAAAGTCGAAGTGGCCCTTGAAGACCTTGTACCGGGTGTATGTCCTGCGGTTGCTCAGGGACAGCGCGTAGCCGGAGTTCTTCATGTGCGCGTCAAGGCTCTTGGTGAAGAACGGGTAGTTAAAGTCGCCCACCATCAGTGTCATGAGCCCGGTGCCCATGCTCAGCAGTTCGGCGTGGGCCGCGTGGATCTGCTTGCGCCGCAGCGAGTTTGACGCGGTGAGCGGGGCGGCGTGGAACGAGCCCACCACCAGTTCGTGGTCGGTTTCGTTGTCCACCATCCGGGTGCCGATCAGCCGCTCATGGGCCGGTGCCATCACGCGGTCGTGCATGGACTTCTTCAGGGCGAAGGTCTGGGTATCGAGTGCCGTGAAGCGGTCAGCCCGGTAGTAGATAGCCAGGCCCAGCCTGTTGCCCTTGGTGTAGTCGGCCAGATGGAGAGGGCCGAGGGTGTCAGGCAGATCGGATGAGTCACATTCCTGAAGGCAGAGGACATCTATCCCAAAGTTGCGGGCCAGACTCATCAGTTCGCCGCTCGCCTTGTGCTTGCGGAGGTTGTAGCTAATAACTCGCATTGAACACCTCTTCCGAGGGCTGCTAGAAGGACCAGTCTCCGAGTCTACCCAGATCATCATATGGAGATCCGGACATTAAGCGCGCGTCCGGCGGAGCAAAAATATGCCGCGCCGGACGTATGCCTGATCCCACTGACCGCTGCGGCCCCTGACCGCCGCGTGCTGCCCCACTTGTTGCCTTGCCGGTCCGCGCCAAGGGCGGCTCCGCCCGCCCGGAGGCGATAGAGTGAACCGGGATTAACCGATCACGCTTTGAAGGAGTCAACGTTGACTGCTGAACTCCCGGAACTCGCCGACGGCGACTTCTACTACCAGGACCTGGGGGGCGGCCGCTTCCGTTCCACCATCCACGCCCAGGGGGCCTGGAACGCCCACGAACAGCACATGGCCCCGGCATCGGGACTCCTGGCTGACCAGCTGGACCGGCATGAGCCCCGGGGCGACATGCGGATGGCCAGGCTCAGCTACGAAATCCTGGGACTGATCCCCGGCGGTGAGTTTGACATCGTCACCACCACGCTGCGCCCGGGACGCACCATCGAGCTGCTGCAGGCTGAGCTGGTGGCGGCCGGCCGCGTGGCCATCAGGGCGACGGCCTGGCGCATGATCACCAGCGATACGTCCGCGGTGGCCGCCGTCGAGGACGGCGCCATCCCCTCGCCGGACGAATGCAAGCCCTACGACGGCGCGAGCGTGTGGCCGGGTGGGTACATCCGATCCCTGGAAATGAGGGTGGCGGAAGGTCACCGGCCAGGCGCCGGGAAGGTGTGGCTGCGCACGGACCATCCGCTGACGGACGGGAACGACAGCACGGACACGGCAAGGCTGATGGGGCTGGTGGACACCGCCAACGGTATTGCCGCGCGGGTTCCGCCGGGCAAGGATAGCTGGGCGTTCCCCAATCTGGACCTCCAGATCCACATGTACCGGCGGCCGGAGGGCGAGTGGCTGGGACTGGACAACGCCGTGTCCTTTGGTGCCGACGGCATCGGCCTCACCTCGACCGTCCTCCACGACCTGTCCGGCCCGTTCGGGCGGGCGGAACAGATCCTCACGCTGCGGAGGAGCTGACCCGCTTGCCGCTGGCCGCTGGCTGCCCGGCGACCGTTGGCCGCCTAGTGGAAGACCAGCCAGCCCGCCAGCGTGGCGAGGGCGGTCAGCAGGGCGCCCCATGCCATGTCCACGACGATGAGCTGCAGCGGCCAGGTCTTGAGCGTCGCCGCGTTGGTGAGGTCGTACGTTGCGTAGGCAAAGGCGCCCAGCCCCGCCCCGTGGCCGACGGCGGTCAGCCAGGTGCCGCCGTCGAGCGCCGGCCGCAGGGCGAAGAAAACGATGCCCGCAATGTAAATCAAATAGAACGCCACGGCGTACCCTAGATTGGGCCGGCTGGCCAGCAAATCACCGATGTGGCTGCGGTAGAACGGGTTCATGAGCTTGAGCCACACGGCGTCGATCACGGCGAAGGCAGCGGCGACGACCAGGAATTGCAACATGACCATAAGGGAGCTTAGCAACATGCAGCAGGCCGGGGCTGATTCACGGACTCTGACCCTCGTCCGGCAGGAGCAGTCCCTCGGTGCCGTCCGGGACCTCGATTTCGGGATCGAGCTCCTCGGCAAGGCCAGGGCCGGGGACATCGGACCCACCCTTCGGCTGTACCGGCCCGCACCGACTGTTGCCTTCGGCCAGCGCGACACCCGCCTGCCAGGCTTCGGCACCGCCGCCCAGGCCTGTCGTGACCTGGGGTTCGAACCGCTGATCCGCAAGGCGGGAGGCCGCGCTGCCGCGTACCACGAGGGCACCCTCATCATCGACCACGTGGAGCCGCACAGCGACGCCATTGCCGGAGCCAAGGGCCGGTTCGCCTTTTTCGGCGAGATGCTGGCGGGGGCGCTGCAGAGCGTGGGCGTGCACGCCGCCGTCGGTGAAATCCCCGGCGAGTACTGCCCCGGTGAATACAGCGTCCACGGCTTCGCCCCCGTGGCTCCCGCGCACCGGATCAAGCTGGTGGGTACGGCCCAGCGTGTGGTGTCCGGCGCCTGGCTGTTCAGTTCCGTCGTCGTGGTGGAGAACTCGGCCCCCATCCGCGAGGTGCTCACCGCCAGCTACGCGGCCCTGGGGCTGGACTGGGATCCGGCGACAGCCGGTGCGGTCGACGACCTCGTGCCCGGCCTGAACGTGCAGGCCATCGAGGACGCGGTGGTCCGCACCTACGCGGACTACGCGACGATGGGCCCGGCGGACTTCAGCAGCCTCCACCGCAGCGTTGACAGGCCGCGACCCTGAGCGTATTGCTGGGTGCAGGGCGAGGAGGTCTCCTTATGGCAACCGTAAGCGTGCGCTATATCGTCGATGATGTCGATGCTGCGATCAACTTCTACTGCGAACATCTGACATTCAAGCTCGTCATGCATCCCGCTCCGCCTTTTGCCATGCTCGACCGCGGCGATCTGAGGCTGCTGCTCAGTGCTCCGGGCCGCCAAGGTGGGGGAGGCCGAAGCATGCCCGACGGCACCAGTCCCGCGCCGGGCGGCTGGAACCGAATCACGCTCGAGGTGTCCGACCTCGCGGCAACCGTCCGGGCGCTCCGCGACGCGGGCGTGCCGTTCCGAAATGACATCGTCACCGGTGTCGGAGGCAATCAGGTACTGATCGAAGATCCCTCCGGCAATCCGATCGAACTGTTCGAGCCGAAGATCCCCGAGGCACGGCTCGCAACATCCTGATCGCGGTGGCGGCCGGACGCAGAACGCCCTCCGCGACGGGGTTATTCGGTGGCCGGGGGGATCTGGCAGATCATGAGGACGTTTCCGTCCGGGTCCCGGAAGTTGAACCATTGGTCGTCGTTGACGTCCGTGAGTTCCACGCCCCGGGCTTTCATGAATGCGTGGGCAGCATGGATGTCCGCGGTGTTGAAGTGGAACGCCGGAACCTGGAAGACGGCGCCGGGGGAGTAGATCCTGCTGTCCAGGACCAGGCCGGTCCCCTCCATGGGGAGGATGTACAGGTGGTCCAGCAGGACCTTGTCATCAGCGGGAACGCCCAGCATGCCGCAATACCAGTCACGGGCTTCCTCGATATCGCTGACGGGGACAAAGACGGTGCCGATCTGCGGGGAAACTGGGTTCACAGCAATCCTTTGGAACGCGGGAAGGAACTCGAACTGTAACGCGCCGGACTGGCCACCGCCGGAAGCGTCGCCGGGCCCGGAATTTTCATACCCAGAGCTGTCGATTTCAAACGCCGGGAAGAGGACGATTAAGGAACAGCCGCTGAAAAGGAGGTCGGTGATGTGCTATTCATCGCGGGCGGATTTCGGCTGGGACACCCGAAAGGATACCGTCCAAAAGCCTGAGGCGCACCGGGAACCGGCACAGCCGGAAGCTGCGCACGGCAACCCGTTGCCCGTGGACCATCCGGAACCCCGGAGCCACGCGGACGAGACAAGGCTGTGGGCCTTCCTGGCCCGCCGCAAGGAGCCCCGCCGCAGGCAAGCCCACGCGCCCGGGCGGGTGCAGGACAGGATCGGCGAAAAGGTCTGATTCGCCGAGGGCCTGAGCCGCAGGGCAGGCAACAGCAAAAGTCACAAAACCAGTAAAGGCACCGGATTCCGGTGCCTTTACTGGTTTTTCCTGCTGTCAATCTTGCCGGGGCGTCTGCCCTAGGTGTAATTCCCACTGAGGTTGTGAACGCGGCTGATGGGGGTCTTGCCGCCGATGCCGGTATGGGTTCTGTGGTGATTGTAGTGGTGGAGCCAGACCTCGTAGGTGGCGGCGCGCTCGGTTTCTGAGGTGTAGGGCCTGGCGTAGGCCCATTCACTGGCGAGGGTCCGGTTGAAGCGTTCGACCTTGCCGTTAGTCTGCGGCCGGTAGGGGCGGGTCCGCCGGTGCTTGACGTGCGGGCCCAGGGCAGCTGCGAAGGCCCGGGAGCGGTAGCAGGATCCGTTATCGGTGAGCACGGCCTTGACGGTGATTCCGTGCGCGGCGAAGAACGCGACGGCCCGGATCCAGAAAGCGGCAGCGGTTTCCTTTTTCTCATCGCCGAGGATTTCTGAGTACGCCAGACGCGAATGGTCATCGACGGCGTGGTGCAGATACGCGTACCCGGTCCCGGCACGGCGGTTCCGCCGACCCCTGGCACGTCCCAAGGCGCGGTGTCCGCCGCCATCGGGGATTCGTCCGAGCTTCTTGATGTCCACGTGGACCAGATCCCCGGCGTTCTCGTGTTCATAGCGTTGCGGCGCCGGCTTTCGGACGGGCAGTCCGGTGCCCTGGTCCAGGCAGGCCAGCCTCGGCATCCGGTACCTGGCCAGAACCTTGCCCACGGTCGAGCGGGCCAGGTGAAGGTGGGCAGCGATCCGGTGCGGTCCCCAGCGGCGTGTGAAACGCAGCGCCACAATCCGTCGCTCAGTGCGCGCGGGCGTGCGGTTCGGGCTCCGTCGAGGCCGGGACGACGCATCAGCCATGCCATCCTCACCCAAGGCCCGGTAGCGGTCCACCCATTTCTTGGCCGTTGCCGGCGAGCACTGGAACCGCTCCGCGGCCCGGCGCAGCGTCCAGCCCTGCTCGATGACCAAACAAGCGAGTTTCCCCCTGGCCTTAGGTGTCAGGTCGGCATTGGCATGGGTAACGTAGGACACGAGGGCCTCCTGGCGTCGAGATGAGTGTGGTAACCCAAATCGATACCGGAGGCCCTCGCCCTTTACATCACGCCACGCTGTTCACAACGTCCCTGGGAATTACACCTAGGCGGCGAGCCTGCTCTTGACCTCGGCTGCGGACGGGTTCGTGGCGGCGGTGCCGTCCGGGAAGAGGACGGTGGGGACCGTGCGGTTGCCGCCGTTGATCTGCTCCACGAGCTCGGCCGTGCCGTCGACCTCTTCGATGTTGATCTCGGTGTAGCCGATGCCCTGGGCGTCCAGCTGCTTCTTCAGCCGGTTGCAGTAGCCGCACCAGGTGGTCGAGAACATGGTGATGGTGCCGTCTTCGGGGGTAAAGTCCACGGGCTCTCCTCGGATTGATATGGTTCTGTCGGTTTCCTTCCCCACAACCGTAACCCGGGCGCCGGTATTCCCCCGTCTCTGTTGCAATGGCATGCTGGTGCCATGTGTGGACGCTACGTCATGGCCCGGGCAGTGGGGGATCTGCTGGCCGAATTCGACGCCGAACTTGAGAATGAAACTGAAATCCCGCCGTCGTGGAACGTTGCGCCCACCGACGGCGCGCCCATTGTCCTGGAACGGCTTATCGACGGCGACACGGTCCGCCAGTTGCACGTCGCACGCTGGGGTCTGGTGCCGTCCTGGGCAAAAAGCCCGGCCATCGGCGCGAAGATGATCAATGCCAGGAGCGAGTCGGTCCTCGAGAAACCGGCGTTCCGCAAGGCCGTGCAGTCGAGGCGCTGCGCGGTCCCGGCGGACGGCTACTACGAATGGAAGCAGGGCGAGGGCCGCAGCAAGCAGCCCTATTACGTCCATCCCCGGGACGAGTCCGCCATCGCCTTCGCCGGACTGTACGAGTGGTGGAAGGACCCGTCCGTGCCCCCGGGCGAACCCGCACAGTGGATGCTGTCCATGTCCATCATGACGGCGGACTCGCCGCCGGCGGGATCTGAAGGGACTGTGTTCGCCGAACTCACCGCCCTCCACGACCGTGTCCCGCTCCCGATGAGCCGCGACACCATGGCGGCCTGGCTTGACCCGCAGGCGGATGACGCCGCCGGCCTCGTGGATCTGGTCCGGTCCGGCGTGAACGAGGTTGCCGCCGGCTGGCGCGTGGATTCCGTGGGCAAGGCGGTGGGGAACGTCCGCAACAACTCTCCCGAGCTCATCGAACCGGTGGAGGCGCTCTTCTGACACGCTGCGGGTCCGGGCGGGCCTGCGGTCAGACGGTGACCCGTCCGCCGTCGTCCACTGTCCAGGTGGGGTTGAACGCAATTTCCCAGCGGAAGCCGTCAGGATCCGCGAAGTATCCGGTGTAGCCGCCCCATGGCTGGGTCTTGGCAGGAGCCACGACGGCGGCGCCGGCCGACTCTGCCTGCGCCATCACCTGGTCCACCTGCCCCGCAGTGCCCACGTTGTGGCTGAGCGTAATGCAGGGAACGGCGGAAGGGGCGTCGACGGCGGCCTCAGCTTGCATCTGCCCGGCATCCCACAGGGAGAGAATCAGGCCGTGGTTGGCCTGGATGAAGATGACTTCGTCGGGAACCTCGCGGTGGACCGGCCAGCCCAGGCCCTCCACATAGAAGCGCCGGGAGGCGGCCACGCTGCGCACTTCCCAATGAAATAAAATCGACTCTGGGCTGCATGGTTCGATACTGTCATGATCATGCCCACAAATCACGGAGACGAGAAAAACGCCCAGGCAGACCGGGAACAGCTCGCCGCCGTGCGGGTCGCGGTGGATGAGGTGGACGAGCAGATCGTCACGCTGATTGCCCGCCGCGAACGCCTGATCCGCATCGCGGGAACCCTGAAGGGTGATGACGCTGAAGTGCGGGCCCCGGGCCGCGTGGAGCGGGTTATCGAGCACGTGCGCCAGGCCGCCGAGAAAAAAGAAATCGACCCGGACATCGTGGAAACCACGTACCGGGCCATGATCTCGAAGTTCATCGAGCTTGAGATGAAAATCCACAACGACAACAGCTGAGCTGTTTACAGTCGCGTGAACTGTTTATGATCGCCTGAGTCGTCCATTGGCACGATGTTGTCCAGCCGTTGTCCATAGGCACGCCGGGGCCGCGGGGCGGCCGATCGGGCTGCTGCCCGGTGCCGCTCGCGGGGCCGCTGACCCTCTAGAGCTTCTCCTCGACAGGGACGCCGGACTGGAATTCCCGCCCGTCGGCCTCGCTGAACGCGGACATGAGGTGGCTCTTGTCGAGCCCCATAACCGTGCTCATGGGGAAGTTGCCCGTGATGGTGTTGCCCGAGTGTTCAACGCTGCTGATGTCGAAGTTCTCCTCCGTGCCGTCGTGGCTGAAGGAGTAGATCGAGACCGCCTCGCCGTTCATGAACTCGATTCCCAGCCTCCGTTGATGTGAATAATCCGGAGTGGCAGCAACGAGCCCCACAACAAAGGCGCCCGATGCTGGAATGCTGCCGTCGATATCGAACCTGGCCACCAATGTGCTTTCTTTGGCGGCGATGCTTACCTGCTTCAGGAGCGCGTCATTGGAACTCATGGGACCATCCTGCCCTGTGAGCCGCCGTCCGTCCACACCCATCTAGGTTTTGTCCCCGGCCCGGCGTAGACTGGAACTATTCGAATACATATTCGACTACCTGTGTATTATCCGCAGGATGGGATTGGTATCCGGAGGCACCATGGGAACGTTCAGCGAGTCTGTTGACGTCGTCTGCGCACCTACAGGTGAGCCGGCGGAGCTTCGGTGGGGCGGCAGGGAATACCGGGTCTGCGCTGAACCCCTGCGCTGGTACGAACGCCGCCAGTGGTGGGCCGAAGAACGGCGTGCCCCGCTGGGAAGCGGCCCCGGGCTTGTGGACCATGAGATCTGGCGGGTGCAGGTCCGCCCTGCCGGCAGAAGCAGCCCGCCGGAAACTCCGGCTGCAGAACCGGCTGAACCACTAACCCTTGACCTGGTGCGGCATACCGGCAGCGGACGCTGGCGGCTGCTCCGGATCCACGACGCCCTCAAACCCAGAGACGCACTCCGGCAAAAATCAGCATGAGCTTCACTCACCTACACGTTTCCACCGCCTTCAGCGCCCACTACGGCGTCTCCTGGCCGGATGAACTCGCCCAGGCGGCAGCGGCCCAGGGCGCAACCGCCCTGGGCTGCACGGACCGGGACGGCCTGTATGGCACCGTAAAGCACCTCAAGGCATGCATGGCTGCCGGGATTGACCCCGTGGTCGGCGTCGACCTGTCAGTGTTCGACGACGAGGGTGACCACGGGGTCGGGTTGCCTGATGCCAGGGTTTCCAAAACCCGGTTTTCCGCGGACCGCGTCACCGGGCGGGTGGTAGTGCTTGCGCACGGACACAACAACGGGGCAGGGTACAAGGCCCTGTGCCGGCTGATCTCAGACGCACACGCCCGCACCTCGGGCAAGGCCGGGGGAACAGTGCCGGTCGCCGTCACCAGGGCTGAACTCGCCTCACGCGTCCTGGAACCGGAAACCCTGAAACCGGTGCTCACCGTTCTGTTGGGACCGGATTCCGACGTCGGGCTGGCACTGGGCGGCCGGCGGTACCTCCGCCCCCGCACCCTGTTCAAGGGCTGGCTGGACGCCATGCCGGCCGGAAGCGTCGCGGCAGAGATCGTCACCCACCTCAGTGCACCGGGGGAGCCAATGAGCACGGCCCATGCGGTCCGCATGCTCAAGCTGGCTCAGGAGTACAGCGTGCCGGCCGTGCTCACCAACGCAGTCCGTTACTGCGAGGAGGACGGTGCCGCCACCGCCGACGTCCTGGACTCCGCACGCACGCTGAAGTCACTGCCAGAGCTCTCCGCCGCGCCGCTGCTCCAGCCCAACGGGCAGGGCTGGCTGAAAACCCCGGACCAAATGGTGGAGCTGGGCAAGGAAATCATCCATGCCGCCGGCTACGGGTCCGCCGATGTCCAGGTGCTGCTGTCGCAGACTGAGGCGCTCGCGGACCGTTGCCGCATGGATCCCGAGTCTGACATGGGCTGGAAGCAGCCGGTGGTCCCCGAGGCCTCCGTCATCGGCATTGAAGGGGATCCGCTGGCAGAACTCGCCCAGCGGTGCGAAGCCGGAATTGCGCGGCGCTTCCCCGGCATCTCCGGGAAGGCGGAAGCGGACATGCGCATCCGGCTGCAGCATGAGCTGAAGATCATTGCCCGCCTTGGCTTTGCCTCCTACTTCCTCACCGTGGCCGAGGTTTCCCGCATGATCCTGGACATGGGCGTGAGGGCGGCAGCGCGGGGATCGGGGGCTTCCAGCCTGGTGAACTACCTGATCGACATTAGCCAGGTGAACCCGCTCCAGCATGACCTGATCTTCGAACGGTTCCTCTCCGGGGACCGGTCCACCCTGCCTGACATCGACATAGATGTGGAAAGCGCGGAGCGGCACAACGTCTACCGGAAGATCTTTGACCGGTTCGGCTCCCAGCGCGTCACGCTGATGAGCATGCAGAACGGCTACCGCGCTCGCGGTGCGGTGCGGGACGCCGGCATGGCGTTGGGAATGGACGACGGTGATGTCGGCGAGATCGCCAAACAGCTGTGGCGCTTCTCGGCACGGAAGTTCCGCGAGGCGCTGGAGGAAAAGCCGGAACTCCGCGAGTTCGCCGGACGCGTGGAACAGCGGAACTTCACCGGGAATCAGCAACTGGACCTGCTGGTGGACCTCACCGAACGGCTGGACCGCCTTCCCCGCCACATCTCCATGCACCCCTGCGGTGTGATCCTCGGGGATGCCACCCTGCTGGACCGGACCCCCGTCCAGCCCAGCGGCCTTGGCCTGCCCATGAGCCAGTTCGACAAGCACGACATGGACCCCATGGGCATGCTGAAGCTGGATGTCCTGGGCGTCCGGATGCAAAGCGCCATGGCGTTTGCCGTGCGGGAGATCATCCGGATCCATCCCTCCAAGGCGGAAGTTGTGGCTGCCGGAGCACATCCCGTTGGCCCTGGCGGAAACGGACCCGACTACATCACCGAGGACGGGCTTATCGACCTCAATGCCGTGCCCCTGGACGATGAGCCAACATACGAGCTGATCAGAAGCACCCACACGTTGGGATGCTTCCAGATCGAGTCACCAGGCCAGCGGGAGCTCGTGGGCAAGATGGCCCCGCGTGAATTCAACGACCTCATCATCGACATCTCACTGTTCCGCCCCGGCCCCATGAAATCTGACATGGTCCGGCCCTTCCTCGAACACAGGCACGGCTTCGCGCCGGAGACCTACCCGCACCCGGACCTGAAGCCGGTGCTCCAGGAAACCCACGGGGTGACTGTCTTCCATGAGCAGATCCTGCGGACCTTCGATGTGATGACCGGCTGCGGGCTGGCGAAAGCAGACGAGTTCCGCAGGGCGTTGAGCAACGACGCCCTGGTTGGCCAGGTTGAGGAGTATTTCCGCCGCGAGGCAAAAGCCAGGGGATACAAACCGGACGTCGTGGACAAGGTCTGGGGGACCCTGAAGTCGTTCGCCAGCTTCGGGTTCTGCAAAGCCCACGGCGCCGCCTTTGCCGTGCCCACCTACCAGTCGGCCTGGCTGAAGGCCCACCACCCGGAAGCGTTCCTTGCCGGCCTGTGGGAGCACGATCCCGGGATGTACCCCAAGCGGCTCCTGGTGGCCGAAGCACGCCGCATGGGGATCCCCATCCTTCCGCTGGACATCAACCGCAGCGGTGCGCAGTACAGGGTGGAACGGGTCGCGGAAGGCCCCGACCAGGGGAAGCTGGGCATCCGGCTGAGCCTCAACGGCATCTTCGGGCTGTCCGGTTCTGAACTGAAGCGGATCGTTGCGGGCCAGCCCTATGACTCCCTGGCGGACCTGAGGGACCGCTCCAGGCTGAGCAAGCCAAGCATCAAGCGGCTCGCCCAGCTCGGTGCCTTCGATACCCTGCACCGGGAGTCCGGCGGGACGGCCAACCGGGCAGACCTTGTCCAGCACCTGCAAAGCCTGCAGAGCAAGCCGGCAAAGAAAGGCGCCGGCATCGTTGAGGGGCAGCTCGCGCTGCCCCTCGGGGACGTCGAACTGCGGAACGTCAAAGCCGGGCTGCCGGAACCCACCACAGTGGAGAACGTCCGGGCAGAACTTGACCTGATGGCTGTTGACGTCAGCGAACACCTGATGTCCAGCCACCGGCCCCTTCTGGACCGGCTGGGCGTCACCACAGCGGACAAGCTGCTTGGGCTGCGCAACGGCACGGAGGTCCTGGTTGCCGGCGTGAGGATCGCCACCCAGACCCCGCCCATGCGCGGCGGCAGGCGGGTGGTCTTCATCAGCATCGACGACGGTACCGGGTGCGTGGATTCCGTGTTCTTCCACGAGGCGCAGGAGCACGCCGGACCGCTGCTGTTCGGCACCCGGCTGCTGCTTATCCGGGGAACCACCCGGCGGACCGGTCCGCGCGGCATCAGCCTGAGCGCCAGCATGGCCTGGGACCTCAGCCAGGTGGATACCCTGCCGTTCCCTGAATCTGCACCGATCGCTGTGCCTGAGGAAATTAGGCAGCCGGGGCCGCTCGAAGGCATCGGCAGGAACCTGGCCATCACCGGACTGGGAAGCTGACCCGCCGTCCATTTCCGCCGGAACTCCGCGGTGTTCCCCTTGGCTGCCGCCGTGGCGCTTTGGCTCGCCACTTCAGCAACAGATAACATTGACGAGGCTGGCTGTGGTCCCCGTACGCCACAAGCTACGAAGCCTGAACTTTGAATAGGAGACACCCGTGTCAGATGCCCAGCAGATCACCCTCATCGTCGATGGCGAAGAAATGAAGGTGACTACCGGGACCACCGGCGCGGAACTCTTCTTTGAGCGCCGCGACGTCGTTGTGGCCCGGGTCGACGGCGAACTCAAGGACCTGGACCAGCCCCTTCCCGAGGGTGCCGAGGTTGAAGGCGTCACCATCGATTCCCCCGACGGGCTCAACGTACTGCGCCACTCCACCGCGCACGTCATGGCCCAAGCCGTGCAGCAGCTGCGACCGGACGCCAAACTGGGCATCGGTCCCTACATCACTGACGGGTTCTACTTCGACTTCGACGTCGAGGAGCCCTTCACTCCCGAGGACCTGCGCCAGCTGGAAAAGATGATGCTCAAGATCGTCAACCAGAACCAGAAGTTTGTCCGCCGCGTCGTCTCCGAGGACGAGGCCCGCGAAGCGATGAAGAACGAGCCCTACAAGCTCGAACTGCTGGGCAAGAAGAACGACGCCGCCGATGCCGGCGAAGGCGTCAACGTCGAAGTGGGCGCCGGCGACATCACCATCTACGACAACGTCGACCGCAAGAGCGGGGACAGCGTCTGGTGCGACCTGTGCCGCGGCCCGCACCTGCCCAACACGAAGCTCATCTCCAACGCCTTCGCCCTGACCCGGTCCTCGGCCGCGTACTGGCTGGGCAACCAGAACAACCAGCAGCTGCAGCGCATCTACGGCACCGCGTGGCCCACCAAGGATGCCCTGAAGGCGTACCAGGAACGCATCGCCGAAGCCGAGCGGCGCGACCACCGGAAGCTGGGCGCCGAGCTGGACCTGTTTTCCTTCCCGGACGAGCTGGGCTCGGGCCTGCCGGTCTTCCACCCCAAGGGCGGCATCATCCGCAAGGCCATGGAGGACTACTCCCGGCAGCGCCACGTGGACGCCGGCTACGAGTTCGTCTACACCCCGCACATCACCAAGGGGCACCTGTACGAGGTGTCCGGCCACCTGGACTGGTACCGCGACGGCATGTTCCCCGCGATGCACATCGACGCGGAGCACAATGAGGACGGGACGGTCCGCAAGCCCGGCCAGGACTACTACCTCAAGCCGATGAACTGCCCCATGCACAACCTGATCTTCCGCTCGCGCGGCCGGTCCTACCGCGAACTGCCGCTGCGGCTGTTCGAATTCGGCTCGGTCTACCGCTACGAGAAGTCCGGCGTGGTGCACGGCCTGACCCGCGTGCGGGGCATGACACAGGACGACGCCCACATCTACTGCACCCGCGAGCAGATGAAGGACGAGCTCACCACCACGCTGAACTTCGTCCTGGGCCTGCTCAAGGACTATGGCCTGGACGACTTCTACCTCGAGCTGTCCACCAAGAACGAGGACAAGTTCGTGGGTGACGACGCCACCTGGGAGGAAGCCACCTGCACCCTGGCCGAAGTGGCCGAGGCCTCCGGGCTTGAGCTTGTTCCGGACCCGGGCGGAGCCGCGTTCTACGGACCCAAGATCTCGGTCCAGGCGAAGGATGCGCTGGGCCGCACCTGGCAGATGTCCACGATCCAGCTCGACTTCAACCTGCCTGAGCGCTTCGAACTCGAGTTCCAGGCCGCTGACGGCACCCGCCAGCGCCCGGTCATGATCCACCGGGCCCTGTTCGGATCGGTGGAGCGGTTCATGGGCGTCCTCACCGAGCACTATGCCGGTGCCTTCCCGGCCTGGCTCGCTCCCGTACAGGTGGTGGGCATCCCGGTGGCGGAGGCCTTCAACGACTACATGTTCGACGTCGTCGACAAGCTCAAGGCTGCCGGCATCCGCGCCGAGGTGGACATCTCCTCGGACCGTTTCCCCAAGAAGATCCGTACGGCCAGCAAGGACAAGATCCCGTTCGTGCTGATCGCCGGCGGTGAGGACGCCGAAGTGGGCGCCGTGTCCTTCCGGTTCAGGGACGGCAGCCAGGACAACGGCGTGCCCGTGGAAGAGGCTGTCCAGCGGATCGTGGACGCCGTCCGCAACCGGACCAGCTAGCCGCGGCGGAGGGGGAACACGTGCAGGAGAACACAGGGTCGGGCTATCCGGGCGACGCGGAAGTGACGGACGATTTTGGCCTCGCCGGCGTTCCGGATGCCTTCCAGCGGCTGTGGACTCCGCACCGCATGGCCTACATTAAGGGCGGGCAGCACCAGTTCAAGAACACTGACGACTGCCCGTTCTGCATCGCGCCCGCGCGCACCGACGAGGAATCCCTCATCGTCTACCGGGGGCGCACGAGCTACGTGGTGCTTAACCTGTTCCCCTACAACCCCGGCCACCTGCTGGTGTGCCCGTACCGCCACGTCCCCGATTACACGGACCTGACGGTGGAGGAAACCGCCGAATTCGCCGACCTGACGCAGACCGCCATGCGCGTGCTGCGGAAGGTGGCGAATCCCGGCGGCTTCAACCTCGGCATGAACCAGGGGGTTGTGGGTGGCGCCGGCATCGCGGGGCACCTGCACCAGCACATCGTGCCGCGCTGGGGCGGGGACGGAAACTTCTTCCCGATCATCGCCCAGACCAAGGCGATCACCCAGACCCTCGACGAGGTCCGCCAGCAGGTCGCCGACGCCTGGCCCGGGGAGACGCATGCTGAATAGGCATGCCCGCGGGTTCTTCACCGCGCTGTTTACCCCGCTTGCACGCTGGCTCCTGAAACTGGGCGTCTCACCGGACGCCATCACCATTGTGGGAACTGCCGGCGTGGTAGTCGGGGCCCTGGTGTTCTATCCGCTGGGCCAGCTGTTCTGGGGAACCGTCTTCATCACGGCGTTCATCTTCTCCGACGTCATCGACGGCATCATGGCCCGGATGCAGAACCTCGGCGGCCGCTGGGGAAACTTCCTGGACTCCAGCCTTGACCGGTTGGCGGACGGTGCCCTCTTTGCCGGCCTGGCCATCTGGTTTTTCACCGGTGGTGCCGATGCCCCCATAGCTATTGCCGCCGTCGTCTGCCTTGTTCTTGGCATGGTGGTTTCATATGTGCGGGCGAAGGCCGAATCCCTCGGCTTCCAGGCGAACGTGGGCATTGCCGAACGTGCTGAACGGCTGGTTTCAGTCCTGGTAATAACCGGGCTGACGGGTGCCGGACTGCCGCCCGTGGTGCTGCTGGCCACCCTGGTGCTGCTGGCGGCGGCGAGCCTCGTCACCGTCGTGCAGCGCGTCCTGGCAGTGCGCGTCCAGTCGCTGGAAGACTCCGAACAAACCTGATTAAGCCGGGCTGCCGCGGTGGGACTAGTATTAGGACTGCCCGGTCAATGGATCCGGTAATCCGGTGTGTGTAAAAACGGCATGTCCGTGCCGCCTGCACTGCCGGCGAAGGTCATCTAGCTACCCATAGGGGTTTTTGTGTCTACACCTGATGTAAGCAACGAAGCCGGCTCGTCCGCCAACAGCGTGACTGGCAGCAACCGCGTCAAGCGCGGCATGGCGGAGATGCTCAAGGGCGGCGTCATCATGGACGTCGTCAACGTCGAGCAGGCCCGCATCGCCGAAGATGCCGGTGCCGTTGCCGTTATGGCGCTCGAGCGCGTCCCGGCCGACATCCGCGCCCAGGGCGGCGTGTCCCGCATGTCCGATCCGGACATGATCGACCAGATCATCGACGCCGTGTCCATCCCGGTCATGGCCAAGGCCCGGATCGGGCACTTCGTCGAGGCCCAGGTCCTGCAGTCCCTCGGCGTGGATTACATTGACGAGTCCGAGGTCCTGACCCCGGCCGACTACGTCAACCACATCGACAAGTGGAACTTCACCGTTCCCTTCGTCTGCGGTTCCACCAACCTTGGTGAGGCGCTGCGCCGCATCAACGAGGGCGCGGCCATGATCCGCTCCAAGGGCGAGGCCGGCACCGGTGACGTCTCCAACGCTACCGGTCACATGCGGCAGATCCGCGCCGAGATCGCCAAGCTCGCGGCTCTGCCCGAGGACGAGCTGTACGTCGCGGCCAAGGAGCTGCAGGCCCCCTACGAACTGGTCAAGGAAGTTGCCGCCACCGGCAAGCTCCCGGTGGTGCTGTTCACCGCCGGCGGCATCGCCACCCCGGCCGACGCCGCGATGATGATGCAGCTCGGCGCCGACGGCGTGTTCGTCGGCTCCGGTATCTTCAAGTCCGGCAACCCGGCCCAGCGGGCCGCCGCCGTCGTGAAGGCCACCACCTTCTTCGATGACCCGGACGTCATCGCCAAGGCCTCCCGCGGCCTGGGCGAGGCCATGGTCGGCATCAACGTGGACGAGATCCCGCAGCCGCACCGCCTCGCCGAGCGCGGCTGGTAGCGTTCGGGCGCTTGAGCCTCTGCGCCCTCTCTTGTTAAGCCGAGAGAGTTAGGCGCCATTGTCGCCAGGCTTAATTACGACGCCGGCCGGTCACCTTCCAAGGTGACCGGCCGGCGTCGTTCTTCCCAACTAACTCGCACTTGTGGTCGTTTTCAGCCCTCAGAACGACAACAAATGCCAGCTAATACGAAAGTCGGTGGGTCAGGCTGCGGTGGCCGGGCTGAGGGTGACGTTGTAGCCGAGGCTGTTGAGTTTGTTGATGGCGTTGGTGCGTGCTTTGACTGGGTCGAGCCGGGTGAAGTAGTCGGCGCCGGGATCTTTGTAGCATTCCCCGTCGGCAAGGAGGTGCCAGACCGCGGTGAGTATCGAGTGTTGGAGGGCAACGATGGCTATCATCGGGCTCCGCCGGAATTTGATGCGCTGGTATTTGGCGGCGAGATAGGTGTTCTTACTCCGCGAGACGGAGAGCGCCGCGGTGCCGAGAGCGGCTTTGAGGTATTTGTTGCCGGGCAGGATATGCGCTGATTTGATCCGGCCTGCTGATTCGTTGGAACCAGGACAGACACCGGCCCAGGACGCGAGCCGGCCGGGTGTCTCGAATACGGTCATGTCGGCGCCGGTTTCGGCGATGATTACGTCTGCGACTTTGAGGGAGACTCCGGGGATGGTGGCCAGGAAATCCCTGGCTGCACGAAAGGGTGCCATCGCCTCCTCGATCCTGTCGGTGAGCGCATCGATGATACGGGTCTGGGCATCGATCTGGTCCAGGTGCAGTCTGGCCATGAACGCGTGGTGTTCCTTGAATCTGCCGGTGAGCGCATCAACGAGGGCGGGGATCCTGGAGCGCAGGGTTCCTTTGGCCAGACCTGCGAGGACTTCCGGGTGCCGTTCACCCTGAATGAGGGCTTCGAGCATCGCCCGAGACGAGACTCCGGTCAGGTCCGAGACCACGGAGGACAGTTTGATCCCGGAACCTTCAAGGAACTTCTCCAGGCGCTGGATCTCACGTGTCCGGTCGCGTGTTGCCGTGGACCGGGCCCGGGTGAGGTCACGCAGGTCGCGGATCGGTTCGGGCGGAATGAACGAGGCCCTCAGCAGTCCGTGCGCGGCGAGCTGGGCGAGCCACGCAGCGTCGGAAACATCAGTTTTGCGTCCCGGGATGTTCCTTGCCGCCTTGGCGTTGACCAGCATCACCGGCAAGGTTTCTTCGAATAGGTAGAAGAACGGCTTCCAGTAATCGCTGGTGGCTTCCATGACCACTGTGGTGACGTGCTCGCGTTCCAGAAAGTCCCGCAGTTCCAGGATCTGCCCGGACGTCGAGCCCCAGGTCGTGACAGTTGACGTGTATGTCCCGGCCCGCGCGCCAGGGACCCGCAGGCAGACCTTCGCATCGCGTTTGGAGATATCCATCCCGGCGGCCCGCTCGTGAACAATATCCATGACAGTTCCTCCTGACACCTCGAACCTTGCGATCGTGGTGTCTGCCGCGGAGAGGACAGGGAATCAATTCAGGAATCTAATACTCGTGCTCTCTGGCAACAATCCACGGTTCCCGTGGAAGCCCTCCACGCCACGCTACTTGACGGGCTCACTAAGGCACCAAGTTAGCATCGGCGTCGCCGTGGCAGACACCTCAATAATCCCCGCTGACACCGACCACGGCCATGCACGCGACTGAGTTATGCGAACTTTCTATCCCCACGGCGCGACAGCGGCTCTGGACCGCTACTTGGGTGGGGCGCCGGCGGTCATTCAAGGCCGCGGCGCTTGAGGAGCGGCTCCAGGGTGGCGTCCCGTCCGCGGAGGGTGCGGAACGACTCGAGCGGGTCCCGGCTGTTGCCGCGGGAGAGCAGTTCGGCGCGGAACCGGTCGCCGTTGGCCCGGCTGAGCCCGCCGTTCTCGGTGAACCAGTCCACGGTCTCGGCGTCCAGCACCTCACTCCAGATGTAGGAGTAGTAGCCCGCAGCGTAGCCGTCGCCCGCAAAGATGTGCTGGAAATAGCCCGTCCGGTACCGCGGCGGAATCAACGGATGGGCCACCCCCGCGGCAGCCAGGGCCTTCGCCTCGAATTCGAGGGCGTCCTCCGGAACGCCGCCGGCCTCCAGAACGTGCCAGGC
The DNA here is from genome assembly GCF_040546765.1 of Arthrobacter sp. OAP107. Lineage (NCBI taxonomy): Bacteria > Bacillati > Actinomycetota > Actinomycetes > Micrococcales > Micrococcaceae > Arthrobacter > Arthrobacter sp. OAP107. The sequence continues at coordinate 2,056,494 of NZ_JBEPOK010000001.1, forward strand.
CAGGTCCAGCAGCGCCGCGCCGAGGTACTCCGTCGTGGCGAACCCCTCGCCCCACAGACGGGACTCGTTGAGCCGGTCGACGACGTCCTGGGCCAGTGGCTCGCCCGTGGCGTGGTGGCGGGCGTAGTTGGCCAGCACTTCCGGCCACATGATCCACATCTCGTTGACCTGGGACGGGTACTCCACGAAGTCCCGCGGCACCGACGTGCCCGAGAAACGGGGGTACGTGACGCTGGAAAACAGCCCGTGCAGGGCATGCCCGAACTCGTGGAATGCGGTCCGTACCTCGTCGAGCGTGAGCAGCGTAGGCTCACCGGCCGGCGGCTTGGAGATGTTCAGGTTGTTGATCACCACAGGCCTGGTGCCGAGCAGCGTCGACTGGTCCACCAACGAATTCATCCACGCGCCGCCCCGCTTGGTTTCGCGGGTGTAGTAGTCACCCAGGAACAGGCCAAGCTCTGTTCCGTCCGCGTCCCGGACCTCCCAGATCCGGACGTCCTCGTGGTAGCCAGCGAGGTCCGTGCGCCCGTGGAAGGTGATGCCGAAGAGCGAGGTAGCGGCGAAGAAAACGCCGTCCGTCAGCACGCTGTCCAGCTCGAAGTACGGCCTGAGGGCCTGCTCGTCCACGGTGTACCGTTCGCGCCGCACTTTGGCGGAATAATAGGCCCAGTCCCAGGCCTCGAGCGGGTGGCCGGCGCTCTCGGCCAGGGCGGCAGCCTCGCCGTCGGCGTTCCTTACGGCAGCGGGCGCGAGCCGGTTCAGCATGGTCCGTACGGCGCCGAAGTCGGGGGCCGTCTGCCGGTCCACCACCAGTTCGGCGTAGTTGGCGAAACCCAGCAGGGCGCCCTTTTCGGCGCGGAGCCGGACCATGGATTTCACGAGGTCCAGGACGTCGAGGTCACCGCCGGAGCTGCCTCGGGCAATGGACGCCTCGAAGAGCCGCCGCCGCACGTCCCGGTTGTCCAATGATGCCAGGGCGGGCTGGTTGCTCGGCTGGATGAGCGTCAGGAGGAACTTGCCGTCATGTCCGGCAACGCGGGCTGCCTCCGCGGCGCTGGCGATCTCGTCTGCGGGGAGGCCCGCGAGGTCCTCGGCGCTGTCCAGCAGCAGGGCGGCGGACTTCATGGCTTCCTTGACCCGCTGCCCGAATTCCGTGCCCAGCCGGGACAGCTCGGCGTTCAGCGAACGGAGCCGGTCCTGGCCGGCGTCGTCCAATTGAATGCCCGACTGGCGGAACTCCTTGAGGTACTCCTCGACCAGCCGTGCCGATTCGGCGTCCAGGCCCGCGGTGTCCACGGCGGCGAAGCGCTCGTAGAGCGCCCGGTTGAGGTAGACAGCGTCCTGGTGGGCGGCGAAGCGGGGCGACAGGTCGGTCTCCAGTTTCCTGATCGCCTCGGAGGCGTGGGCCGAAACCAGGGTGAAGAACGAAGCCGCGGCGCGGTCCAGCAGCCGGCCGGACCGTTCCATGGCCAGTGCTGTGTTCTCGAACGTGGCGGGCTCGGGATTGTCCACGATGGCCTGGATCTCGGCCAGGTGTTCGGCGAGCCCGGCGTCAACCGCCTCGGCATAGTGGGCGTCGTCGATGCCGGCAAACGGCGGCAGACCGAAGGGGAGCGTGCTGGGGGACAGGAGGGGATTGGTCATGAAACAACCCTTTCATGCAGGTCCCCGGTTCACAACGTTTTTAGCGACCTGCAGAGCATGCCCGGCCACAATCCGGCACGCCATCCGGAAGCAATGCACCTCCAACGCTGACGGCTCCAACCGCCGGAGCCCACGAGTTGCTGGTGACTCCCTAGCGCGGCCTGCGGGCCGCGTGCTCGCGGGCCAGGACGGCGAAGCGGTCGTCCGGTTGGCCGGGCGTGAAGGTTCCGTACTTGCGTTCGACGGCGGTCCGGATCAGGAAGTCGGCGATGGCCGGGTTCTTGGGCAGCAGGGAACCGTGCAGGTAGCTGGCCACGATGTTGCGGTACCGGGCACCCTCCTGGCCGTCGCTGCTGTTGTTGCCCGTGCCCTTCGCCACCGTCCCGAGAGGTTCGACGCCGGGGCCCAGGGTGGTCTGGCCGCTGTGGTTTTCGTAGCCGAGCACCTCGCCGAACTCGGCGGTGGTGACCTTCACGTTGCCGATGAGCCGCTCATCCGTGCCGTGGGTCTCAATGTCCAGGACCCCGATGCCGGGAATGACCGGGCCGGACCGGGTCTTGAAGAAGCGGCCGAACAGCTGGTAGAGCCCGCAGATGAGGAGCATCGGCGTGCCGTCCTCGGCCATCCCCTTGAGGAGGCCGGCCCGGGACTGGAGGTCGTCCTGGATGACGAGCTGGCCGCTGTCCTGCCCGCCGCCACCGAGGATAATGTCCACACCCTCGGGGAACTCGTCGCCCACGTTGTACTCGAGCAGTTCCGGCGTGTAACCGTGCCACTTGAGGCGCTGCTGCAGCACCAGGGCATTGCCCCAGTCACCGTAGATGTTCATCTCCCTCGGGTACAACTGCAGGACCCGGATGGTTCCCTTTGATGCGGTGGTGCCGGGCGCTGAATCGGGGGTCAAGAGACCACCTCCACTGTGGTGATTTTGGACAGCTCACGGCGGATGGCGAGCATCGCGGTGTAGGTGCAGAAGACCCGCTTCGGCTTGCCTTTGCCCTTGCGGATGAAGTCGGCCAGGGCGGCCGGGATGTCGGTGTCCACCGCGCCGATCTGCACTTCGTCGTACTGCAGGCGAAGGGCCATGTCGTATGCGCGGGAGCCGGTGACCTGGTCCACGCCCTCGGCGCGCAGCGAGTCGAAATCGACATCCCACAGCCAGGACATGTCGCGGCCGTCGGCGTAGTTGTCGTTGATGGCGATCATGGTGGCGTAGCCGCCCGAGGGGAACGATTTCAGGCCCAGCCGGAAACCGCTGGGGTTCTTGACCAGGACCAGATCCAGCGGGAGCCCGTCCACGGTGAGGCTTTCGCCGCGTCCGAATGCCGGGGCCACCTCTGAAAGCGCCTTTAGCAGGGTGCCGTGGTCCGCCGTGGCGGCCCCGCTGCCGCAGATGCTGCGGGCAAGGGCCAGCGCAGCGGCGGCGTTAAAGATGTTGTACACGCCACGGAGTTTCATCCCGGTGGTGACCGTGCCGCCGTCGTACTCAAAATCGGCGTCATAGGCGCCCACCCGGCGGAGCACGACGTCGGCCTGGGGCCGTTCCGGCACTGCGGGTACCGGGCTGCCGGGCCCGGCGCGGAGTTCGTCGTCGCTGGGGAAGGTGCCCAGCAGGGAGTCGTCCAGGCCAAAGTAGAGGACCTCGGGGCCCTGCAGCGTATCGGCGATGCGGGCCACCCGCGGGTCCTCACGGTTCAGCACGACGGTCCCGGTGGTCTTGGAGGCGATGTGCTGGAGGAGCTGGGCGGTCTTGTCGATCTCACCGAAACGGTCCAGCTGGTCGCGGAGGACATTCAGCAGCAGGCTGTAGCGCGGCGGGACCCGGTTGACGAAGTGCACGGCGTGGGCCTCATCCAGCTCCAGCACGGCGATATCAGCGTCGAGCCGTCCCCTCCAGTCGACGTCGCCGAGCAGGGCGGCCGCCACGCCCCGGGTGAAGTTGCTCCCGGTACGGTTGGTGAACACCTTCAGGCCCTGGCTTTCCAGCAGTTCCACCACCATCTTGGTGGTAGTGGTCTTGCCGTTGGTGCCGCTGACCACGGCCACGCCGTGGGGGAGAGTGGACAGGGTCCGCTGCATGAAGCCGGGGTCGATTTTTTCGACCACCAGGCCGGGAAATGCAGAGCCTCCGCCCCTGAGCCGGGAAACCCGGCGGACGAACTTGCCGAGCGGAACGCTAAGGGAAAACATGCTCTGTAATATATCCCAGCAGCGGCATGCAATGTGGCGGCCCCCGGCGGCGGAGACGTCGGTTTGTGCCCGGGACACTATGCTGTTTAGATGACCAATTCCCTTTCCAGCGCCCTTCCGCGCCCGGCCGGCGTGGCCGAAAAGCCCGGGTCCGGCCTGCGCATCGGCGTTCTGGCGCTCCAGGGCGACTTCCGTGAGCACCTCCGGGCGGTCGAGACCGCCGGCGCCGCCGGCGTGGGCGTCCGCCGCCCGGCCGAGCTCGAAGGGCTCGACGGGCTCATCATCCCCGGCGGCGAATCGACGGCCATCGACAAGCTGGCCCGCGCCTTCGATCTTGCGGAACCGCTGCGGCAGCGGATCGCCGACGGCCTCCCGGTATACGGTTCCTGCGCGGGCATGATCCTGCTGGCGGACGACATCGCCGACCCCGCGGCAGACCTCGCAGGAAACCCCCAGCAGACGTTCGGCGGCCTGGACATCACGGTGCGCCGCAACGCCTTCGGCCGGCAGCGCGAGTCCTTCGAGACCGACCTCGACTTCAAGGGCCTGGAGTTCAGCGCCACAGAGCAGGGCGTGGCTCCGGTTCACGCGGTGTTCATCCGCGGCCCCTGGGTGGAGCGCGTCGGCCCCGGCGTTGAGGTCCTGGCGCAGGTGGAGCCGGCCGACCAGGAACATGCCTCCCACGCGGCCGATCTGCAGGGGACAGCTAGAATTGTTGCAGTGCGTTCAGGCCAGCTGCTGGCCACCTCCTTCCATCCGGAAGTGACAGGCGAGAAGCGCGTGCATGAACTTTTTATCCGCATGATCAGAGGAGAAGCGTAAAGCATGTCAGGCCACTCCAAATGGGCAACGACCAAGCACAAGAAGGCCATCATTGATAGCCGCCGGGCAAAGTCGTTCGCCAAGCTGATCAAGAACATCGAAGTTGCGGCCCGGATGGGCGGCCCGGACCTGGCGGGCAACCCCGGACTCGAACTGGCCGTCACCAAGGCCAAGAAGACCTCGGTGCCGAACGACAACATTGACCGCGCCATCAAGCGCGGCGCCGGGCTCACCGGCGAGGTCGTGGACTACACGGAGATCATGTACGAATGCCGCGGCCCGCAGGGTTCGGCGCTGCTGATCGAGTGCCTTACCGACAACAAGAACCGCGCGGCATCAGAGGTCCGGCTGGCCATCTCCCGCAACGGCGGCACCATCGCCGACCCCGGCTCGGTCAGCTACCTGTTCACCCGCAAGGGCGTTGTCACCCTGCCCAAGAACGACCTCACCGAGGATGACGTCCTGATGGCCGTGCTGGACGCCGGCGCCGAGGAAGTCAAGGACAACGGGGACAACTTCGAGATCCACTCGGACCCGAAGGACCTGCAGGCCGTCCGCGATGCGCTCAAGGAAGCCGGCATCGACTACGACACCGACGAGGCCGAGTTCGTGCCCTCCATGGAGGTGCCGCTGGACCTTGACGCCGCCAAGAAGTTCATGAAGCTCGTTGACGCCCTCGAGGACCTCGACGACGTCCAGAACGTTTACAGCAACGCTGACCTCAGCGACGAAGTTCAGGCAGCCCTGGAAGCCGAGTGATTTTCCGCGCGGCCGACCGGGGCGTTTGCACGTGACGCTGCGCGTACTGGGCATCGACCCCGGGCTGACCCGCTGTGGCATCGGCGTGGTGGACGTCGAAAAGAACCGCCGCGCCACCATGGTGGCCGTCGGCGTGGTGGGAACGTCCCCCGAGGAAACGCTCGACCAGCGGCTGCTGGTGATCGCCCTCGCCATCGACGACTGGCTCGACCGCTACGAGCCGCACGTGCTGGCGGTGGAACGGGTTTTCTCGCAGCTCAACGTCAGCACGGTCATGGGCGTGGCCCAGGCCTCCGGCGTCGTCATCGCTGCCGCGGCCCGGCGCGGCATCCCCGTGGCCTTGCACACGCCGTCGGAGGTCAAGGCCGCGGTGACCGGGAGCGGATCCTCCAACAAGGAGGCCGTCACCAAGCTGGTCACCAAGATTCTGCGGCTCGATGCGCCGCCGCGTCCGGCGGACGCGGCGGACGCCCTGGCCCTCGCCATCACGCACGCCTGGCGCGCGGGCAGCGGCGCATCCGTCGCCACCACCGGTCCGGGCAGCCAGTCCCTGACCCCTGCCCAGCGCGCCTGGGCCGAGGCCGAGGCGAAAGCGCGCCGTGCGCGCTGAATGTCGCCGGCCCTTGCTAGGGTATTCGTAGATATGTTCGGATAGTCGGTTTTTGCCGGCGCAAGTTCAGGAGCCCCGGCCTTGATTAGTTTTCTCCGCGGAACTGTGGCGCACGTCGGGCTGTCCACCGCCGTAATCGATCTCAACGGCGCCGGCATGAGCGTCTATGCCACTCCGCAGACGCTCAGCAAGCTCCGGACCGGTGAGGAGGGGAAGCTTTTCACCTCCCTGATTGTCCGGGAAGACTCCCTGACCCTGTTCGGCTTCGCCAGCGCCGACGAGCGGGAAGTTTTCGACACTCTGCTCAGTGTCAGCGGTGTTGGTCCGCGGCTCGCCCTCGCAGTCCTGGCCGTGCACGATCCCGAGGCCATCCGCATCGCCGCGCACACCGAGGACAGCAAGACGTTCACCAAGGTCCCGGGGATCGGCCCGAAGGTCGCCGGGCGCATCGTCCTGGAACTGGCCGGGAAACTGGTGCCGCACGGCACAGCCACGCCAGCGGGAGCGCCGGCTGCTTCATCGGAAGGCGTCTGGAAGCCGCAGGTCGTGGCCGCCATGACCAGCCTGGGATGGTCCGAAAAGGACGCCTCGGGCAGCATCGACAAGGCCCTTGCGGATGCGCCGGAACTCGCCGGCGAAGGCAATGTTGCGGAGATCCTGCGCACCACACTGCGCTGGCTGGGCCAGGACGGCGCCCGGGCAGGCAACAGGGTAGGCAGCCGTGGCTGAGCCGTCCCTGGTCGCCGGAGGAGAAGAGCCGGAAGAGCGGGCCATCGAGGCGGCGCTTCGGCCCAAGAACCTCGACGACTTTGTGGGCCAGCACAGGGTCCGCAAGCAGCTTTCCCTGGTGCTGAAGGCATCCCGGATGCGCGGGCGCAGCGCGGACCACGTCCTCTTTTCCGGTCCGCCGGGCCTCGGCAAGACCACACTCGCCATGATTGTTGCGTCCGAGATGAACGCGCCGCTGCGGATCAGCAGCGGCCCCGCAATCCAGCACGCCGGAGACCTCGCCGCCATCCTTTCCTCGCTGTCCGAAGGCGAAGTCCTCTTCCTGGACGAAATCCACAGGATGTCCCGCCCGGCCGAGGAAATGCTCTACATGGCCATGGAGGACTTCCGCGTTGACATCGTGGTGGGCAAGGGCGCTGGCGCCACGGCCATTCCGCTGGAGCTGCCGCCCTTTACGCTGGTGGGTGCCACCACACGTGCTGGCCTCCTGCCGGGTCCGCTCCGGGACCGCTTCGGCTTCACCGGGCACCTGGAGTTTTATTCGGTGGAAGAGCTGGAATTGGTGCTCCGCCGGTCCGCCGGACTCCTCGACCTGAAGGTGAATTCGGCCGGCTTCACTGAGATCGCCGGACGCTCACGCGGTACGCCCCGCATCGCCAACCGGCTGCTGCGGCGGGTCCGGGACTGGGCGCTGGTCCACGGAATCGAGCAGATCGATGCCCGCTCCGCCTCCGCCGCGCTGGACATGTACGAAGTGGACAAGCGAGGCCTGGACCGGCTGGACCGGTCAGTGCTGGAAGCGCTGATCACCAAATTCGGCGGCGGCCCGGTGGGCCTGTCAACCCTGGCCATCGCCGTGGGGGAGGAGCCGGAGACGGTGGAGACCGTCGCCGAGCCGTATTTGGTCCGGGAGGGGCTGCTGGGCAGGACGCCGCGGGGCCGGATCGCCATGGCGCCGGCCTGGACCCACTTGGGGCTGGCCGTGCCGGCGGGCGTCTTCGGCCAGGAAACCCTGGACCTTTTCGGGGCGGGGCCGGGTGATGAGGAATCGTCATCTGAGTGGGTTTCCAGCACCCAATAGCAGCGCCCTCCCAGCTTTTCCCTCTAGACTGGAAGGACGCTCGGCACGTCCGGGCTTTGTTTCCGTGTCCCGCTTCGGCGGGCCGCCCGCGGCCGGTCTCCCGTGTCCGGGCGGGCAGCCCGGTGCAAAGCGGACGTCGCTGTCAACCAGCTACGCAAGTTACAGAACGGAAAAATCCTCTTGGATCCAATGACAATTCTGCTGTTCGTCATGCTCGGCGTGTTCATCTTCATGATGTTCCGCCGCAACAAGAAAACGCAGCAGCAGCAGACCCAGCTGCAGTCGCAGTTCGCTCCTGGCGTCGAGGTCATGACCAGCTTCGGACTGTTCGGCCGCATCGAGTCGATCGACGAAGCGGAGAACAAGGTCGTCCTGGAACTGTCGCCCGGCAACCTGGCCACCGTCCACCGCCAGGCCGTAACCAAGATCGTGGAGCCCGCCGTCGAAACGCAGGCCGTTCCCGATGACGCATCGGCGCTGACGGCCGAGGAGCCGCGGGACCCCGAGGCGCTGACTCCCGAAAACAACGCCGGCACGGCCGGCGAAACTCCGGACGAAACCCTCAAGCGCCTCAACGACGAGGGCAAGAAGGACATCTAGTCCGCCGCTTCCGCACGGTACAGCTGTCTACGGCTGCGGAGCCGCCGGGGGCGGCGAGGTTCGCCCCGGCGGCCCTCCGCAAATAATAGAAAGATAGGCAATGGCACGAACTGGCCGCAAAAAACCATCACTTCGGGTGCTGGTCTGGCTTGGTGTAATCCTGGCCGCCATGACGGCCGTCCTTGCGGGCGGCACAATGTCCGGGGTTGCCAGCTGGAGCCCGAAGCTTGCCCTGGACCTTGAGGGCGGCACCCAGATGATCCTGGCACCCAAAGTTGAGGGCAACTCGGACATCAATGAGGAGCAGCTCAACCAGGCGGTGGCCATCATCCGCCAGCGGGTGGACGGCTCGGGTGTCGCAGAGGCTGAGATCAGCACGCAGTCCGGGCGCAACGTGGTGGTGAGCCTTCCCGGCACCCCGTCCACGGAAACCCGTGCCCTCATCCAGGCCTCCGCGGACATGAACTTCCGGCCCGTGCTCGTCACAGGCGCCGGAGCAGCGGTCCCTGCCGCGCAGCGGACACCTGCTGCCCAGCTGCCGAAGCCGACGGCCAAGCCGACAAACGCCAGCGATTCGAACTGGATCACCGCGGACATCCAGAAGCAGTTCGAGGCCCTCGACTGTGACCACCCGGCGCAGGAGAAGCAGGAGCGTTCCGACCCGGCCAAGCCGCTGGTCACCTGCGAGCCTGCCACCGACAAGACACCTGCGATCAAGTACATCCTGGGTCCGGTCGAGGTCAAGGGCGTGGAGATCCAGGGCTCGACGTTCCAGCTCCAGCAGGGCGCCCAGGGTGCCGTCACCAACGAATGGGCTGTCAACATCCAGTTCAACGCTGAGGGTACGGCCAAGTTCAAGACGGTCACAGAACGCCTCAACCAGTTCTACGTTGCTGCGGGCGGTGAGACCGGCAGCGATCCCAAGTCGCAGTTCGCCATTGTCCTGGATGACCAGGTCATTTCGGCCCCGCGGTCCCAGGCGGTCATCACCGACGGCCGCCCGCAGATCACCGGCGGCTTCACGGAGAAGTCGGCCAAGGCGCTGTCGGACCAGCTCCGGTTCGGTGCCCTGCCCATCAGCTTCGACATCCAGAGCGAGCAGCAGATTTCCGCCACCCTCGGCGGTGAGCAGCTCCGGATGGGCCTCCTCGCCGGCCTGATCGGCCTGCTGCTGGTGGTTGTCTACTCGCTGTTCCAGTACCGGGCGCTCGGCTTCGTCACCATTTTCTCCCTCGTGGTGGCGGGTGCGCTTACATACCTTGCCATTGCAATCCTTGGCTGGACCGAGAATTACCGGCTGTCCCTCGCCGGCGTCGCCGGTCTCATCGTGGCCATCGGCCAGACAGCGGACTCGTTCATCGTGTACTTCGAACGCATCCGTGATGAGCTCCGCGAGGGCCGCGGCCTGGTGTCGGCAGTGGAGAACGGCTGGAAGCGGGCCAAGCGGACCGTCCTGGCATCCAAAGCGGTCAACCTCCTGGCTGCACTGGTGCTGTACTTCGTGGCCGTCGGCAACGTGCGCGGCTTTGCCTTCACGCTAGGCCTGACCGCCATCGCCGACCTCATCGTCGTGTTCATGTTCACCCACCCCACGCTGCAGCAGCTGGCCAGGACCCGGTTCTTCGGCGAAGGCCACAAGTTCTCCGGTCTTGATCCCGAGCGCCTCGGCGCGGTGCCGCTCTACCGGGGCGCCGGCAGGCTCCGCAGCCCCGAGGACAAGCCGTCAGTGGTACGCGCCAAGAACACCGGTGCCGCGGCTGAGGCTGAGCGCCGGATGACCATCGCTGAACGCCGCCGCGCGGAGCAGCAGGAGCAGCTAGCCGGTTCCTCCAAGGGCCCGGCCAAGGAGGGCAAGTAAATGTCCAGTTTCGCGAAATTCGGCAACGAGCTCTATACCGGCAAGCGTTCCTACGACTTCGTCGGGGCCAAGAAAATCTGGTTCACCGTGGCCGCCATTGCGGTTGCGCTGTCTATCCTGATCCCGGTGGTCAAGGGCGGCTTCAACCTGGGCATTGAGTTCCGCGGCGGTTCCGAGTTCACGGTGTCCAACGTCAAGACCACCGAATCGGCCGTGGGAGAGAAGGCTGTCCACGACGTCGTTCCCGGCAGCGTGCCGCGCGTGGCCAACGTGGCCGGAACCACTATGCGGATCCAGACGGACAAGCTCTCCGACGACGAGACCCTCAAGATCAAGGAAGGTCTCACCAAGGCCTACGGCGTAACGGACAATGAGGTGACCTCCACCTTCGTTGGCCCCACCTGGGGTGCCGATGTCACCAAGCAGGCCCTGATCGGGCTCGTGGTCTTCGTTGCCCTCGCGACCGTCCTGATGGCCCTCTACTTCCGGACCTGGAAGATGTCGCTCTCGGCGATCGTGGGCATGCTCGTCACCATGTTCATCACCGCCGGTGTCTACGCCCTGAGCGACTTCGAGGTCACGCCGTCGGCGATTATCGGATTCCTGACAGTGCTCAGCTATTCGCTGTACGACACTGTGGTGGTGTTCGACAAGATCCGTGAAAACACGGCCGACATCGATACCTCCTCGCGCCGCACCTTCGGCGAGGAAGTCAACCTGGCCGTCAACCAGACCCTGGTCCGCTCCATCAACACCATGATGGTTGCCATCCTCCCGGTCGGGGCGATCCTGTTCATCGGGGCCGGCCTGCTGGGCGCCGGAACCCTGCGCGACCTTTCCCTGGCCCTGTTCGTCGGGATCCTGATCGGCACCGCGGCGACGATCTTCATCGCGGCGCCGATGTATGCCTGGCTGCGCCAGGGCGAGGCGCCGCTGGTCAAGCAAGCCCAGCGCGTCAAGCAGCGCCGGGTGGACGCCGCCGCCAAGGCTGCCGCCGCCGAGCCTGCAAAAGCATAAGGAACTCCCGCAACAGCCTGGAGCGTCCGGACCGGATGCCGTCACCGCGACGGCGTCCGGTCTTTGCGTTAAGCGCATGCGTCGCCCCCACCGGACCGCCCGGGTACCGGGCTGCGTGGCCGGCTGCGCCTTTGGTGACGGACGCGGTTATCGGTCGGGCCCGGAGCGGGAATACACTGGGATAATTAAACGGGTCGTGAGGGGTACTTCATTGGAAGAGGGTTCGACGTCGGCGCCAACGGCTGCCGGAGGCAACGGTCCGGGCCAGGGACAACAGACTGGTCTGGTGGCTGCCGGGCGCCCGGCGCCCGGCGTGCCCGTGGACAACTCCGGTGTCCGGCCCACATTCCCGGGCCGGCGTGAGCGCACCAGGTCCCGCCTGGCGCGGCTGACGGGCCGCAGCACCGCGACATACTCGCCCATCCTGGAGCCGCTGCTGCGGACCGTGCGGGCGAACAACCCCAAGGAAGACTTCGACCTGATCCAGCGCGCCTTCGTGGTCGCGGAGCAAAGCCACCGCGGGCAGAAGCGCAAGAGCGGTGATCCATACATCACCCATCCCGTCGCCGTCGCGACGATCCTCGCGGAACTCGGACTCAGCGGCACCACCCTGGCCGCGGCGCTGCTCCACGACACCGTGGAGGACACGCCTTACACGCTTGAGGACCTTCGGGCAGACTTCGGTCCCGAAGTGGCCATGCTGGTTGACGGTGTCACCAAGCTGGACAAGGTCAGCTTCGGCGAGGCTGCCCAGTCCGAGACCGTCCGCAAGATGGTCGTGGCCATGGCCAAGGACATTCGCGTCCTCATGATCAAACTCGCGGACAGGCTCCACAACGCCCGCACGTGGCGCTTCGTCTCCGCCGAGTCGTCCGCCCGCAAGGCCCGGGAAACGCTGGAGATCTTCGCGCCGCTGGCACACCGGCTGGGAATGAACACCATCAAGTGGGAGCTCGAGGACTTGTCCTTCGCGGCGCTCTACCCCAAGGTGTACGAGGAAATCGTCCGCATGGTGGGCGACCGCACGCCGGAGCGTGAAAAGAGCCTCAGCGTGATCCGGAACCAGATCGCCGACGATCTGCGAACGGCGCGGATCAAGGCGACGATTACCGGCCGGCCCAAGCACTATTATTCGATCTACCAGAAGATGATCGTCAGGGACAAGGACTTCGACGACATCAACGACCTCATGGGCGTCCGTGTCCTGGTGGACTCGGTCCGGGACTGTTACGCCGCCCTGGGCACCCTGCATTCGCGCTGGAACCCGCTGCCGGGCCGGTTCAAGGACTACATCGCGATGCCGAAATTCAACATGTACCAGTCCCTGCACACCACTGTCATCGGCCCCGGCGGCAAACCGGTTGAAATCCAAATCCGGACGCACGAGATGCACCGCCGTGCCGAGTACGGTGTGGCGGCGCACTGGAAGTACAAGGACCAGCCGAACCGGACCGCCACCGGGCCCGGAAGCCCGCGCGACGGCGACATGGGCTGGCTCCGCTCCCTCGTGGACTGGCAGCAGGAGACCTCCGATCCCGGCGAGTTCCTGGACTCGCTCCGGTTCGAGATCAACGCCCGCGAAGTGTTCGTGTTCACCCCCAAGGGCGAGGTTATGGCCCTGCCGGCCGGCTCCACACCGGTGGACTTCGCCTATGCCGTGCACACCGAAGTAGGCCACCGCACCATCGGCGCCCGGGTCAACGGCAAGCTGGTGCCGCTCAACAGCGAGCTCAACCACGGCGACTGGGTGGAGATCTTCACCTCGAAGGCCGAGGGCGCAGGCCCCAGCCAGGACTGGCAGCACTTCGTCAAGAGCGCCCGGGCACGCAACAAGATCCGGCAGTGGTTCAGCAAAGAACGCCGTGAAGAGGCGATTGACCGCGGCAAGGAGCTTCTGACCCGCGCCATGCGGAAGCAGAACCTTCCGCTGCAGCGCCTGATGACGCACGACGCGCTGGCCGCCGTGGCCGAGGACTTCAAGTACGTCGACATCTCCGGGCTGTACGCCGGGGTGGGGGACGGCCACACTTCCGCGCAGTCCGTCATGGAAAAGCTCGTCGAGAGCCTCGGCGGCAACGAAACACCCGACGACGACCTCACCGAAGTCAGCATCCCCACGCAGGTCAGCAAGGCCCGGTTCTCGGATTCCGGCGTGGTGGTCCGCGGCGTCGGCGACGTCTGGGTGAAGCTGGCCCGCTGTTGCACCCCCGTGCCGCCGGACCCCATTCTGGGCTTCGTCACCCGCGGCTCGGGCGTGTCGGTGCACCGGACGGACTGCACCAACGTGGCAGGCCTCAAGGACCAGCCGGATCGGATCGTCGACGTCGACTGGGCGCCGACGCAGTCAAGCGTCTTTTTGGTGGAGATCCAGGTGGAGGCGCTGGACCGGAAGTCCCTCCTCTCCGACGTGACGCGCGTGCTCTCCGAGAACCACGTGAACATCCTGGCGGCCAGCGTCCACACATCCACGGACCGCGTGGCCATCTCAAAGTTTGCCTTCGAGATGGGCGACCCCAAGTACCTCAGCCACGTGCTCAGTGCCGTACGGCGGATCGACGGGGTGTTCGACGTCTACCGGACCACGGGCAACCGCCGGCGAAGCTAGCAGCGAGAGTTTCTCCAGGGCTGCATTCTTGTGCGGCAGCCGGGGCATCGCCTCGACCGCCAGCACGAGGAGCCGGAGCCTGACATCGAGTTCGGGCTTCTCCAGGAGCAGCCGCAGGGCCGGAACTGCCCTCTCGGCCTCGACGTGCAAGGCGATATCCAGAGCCGTGCGGAGCGGACTCGACACCATCAGGCCACCAAGGCTGACGACGTCGAACGGACCCAGCCGCACCTCATGGAGGGTGCAGCCCCGGGTGGAGCGAAGGCTGGAGATCCGGCGTTTGGCGTCCACCAGGAGTGCCAGCCGGTCCGGCTCGCGTGCGCAGCCGTAGATCCAGGCCGCCGTCATCCGACCCGCCACCACGCGCCTCCGGACCGGGGCGGGCACACCGTGGGCCGCGGCACGTGCCCGCAGCTGCGGGGAAGCATCAGTCCCGGGAACTGTGTAGCCGTGCTGATAGAGCTGCGTCAGCACGCCGTCGGCCGCCATGGACTGCAGCTCCGGCCAGGTGAAGGGAAGCCCCGGCGAATAGAGCTCCAGCAGCTGCACTGGGGAGTCGGCCGGCGGCGAACCACCCCGGCCGTGTGACGGGTGCGCCTGAAGCACAGGTGTCTGCGAAACAGGGAGCTGGGAGAACGGTGCCATTCCGTCATCCTGCCGGAATGGGCCTTAACCAGTAAGGCCCCGTCCCGGCTATGTGGATAACCGGAACGGGGCCTGTGCTGGTGCTGCTTAGGAGAGCTCGCTCGCCGAACGCTGGATCTGGTCCAGCCACGCCTGGCGGGCTTCCAGGGCTTCCCTGGCGGCCTTGATCTTACGCTGGTCGCCCGCCTTTTCTGCGTCGGCCAGGTCATCCTTCAGGCCGGCGATGGCGGATTCGAGCTGGCTCAGGGCGCTGTTGGTGCGGGCCTTGGTCTCCGGGTTGGAGCGCTGCCACTTCTCGTCCTCGGCCTGGCGGACTGCGTCCTCGATCCGGCGCAGCCCGGCCTCGATCCGGCCCATGTCCGCACGGGGGACCTTGCCGGCCTCTTCCCAGCGGTCGTGGATGGACTGCAGCGCCTTCTTGGCGGCCGCGATGTCTTTGACCGGAACGATGGACGATGCCTCCTCGAGGAGCGCCTCCTTGACCTTCAGGTTGGCGGCGTACTCCTGGTCGATCTCGTCGTTGGCGGCCTGGCGCGAGCTGAAGAAGACGTCCTGCGCGGCGCGGAACCGGGCCCACAGCGCGTCGTCGTCCTTGCGGCTGGCACGCGGTGATGCCTTCCACTCGTCCATTAGCCGGCGGTATTCCCCCGCAGCGAAGCCCCAGTCGGTGGACGAGGAGAGTGCCTCGGCCTCTGCAATGAGCTTTTCCTTGGCGGCCTTTGCCGCCGAGTTATTGCTGTCCAGCTGGGAGAAGTAGGCACGGCGGTGCCTGTCGAAGACCGTCCGGGCGGCGCGGAAGCGCTTCCAGAGGGCGTCCTCGTTGCTGCGGCCCAGCCGTACGCCGCTCTTCTGCGCGGCCTTCCAGCTTTCGAACAGCTCGTTCATGCGCGCGCTGGACGTCTTCCACTGAACCTGGGCCGGATCGGTGCCCGAGATTGCCTCGGCCTCGGCCACGATGGCCTCCCGGGCGGCCAGCTCGGCGGCACGGACCGCGTCGTGCTGCGCCTTCTCCGCCTTCTCCAGCTCGGTGATCTGGGTGGACAGGGTGTCGAGGCGGCCTTCCGCGGAACGGATGTCGCCCACCATGTTCCGTTCGGCGAGCTGCTCGCGCAGGTGCGTCACGGTCTTCTGCATGTCCGTAGTGGGGGCCTTCGAGGCCACCCGCTGTTCCAGCAGGACAATCTGGGCGACGACGTCGTCGTACTTCCGGGCGAAGTAGGCGAGAGCCTCGTCGTTGCTGACGTCCGGGTACTGGCCGACCGGGTGCTCTTCGCCGTCGATGGTCAGGAATACGTGGCCGTCGCCCTCAACGCGGCCCCAGCGGGCGGCTTCGGCCAGCGACGTGGCGGGCGGGGCCTGTGCCGGCGTCACGATGGCAGCCGGTCCGGCCTTGGGCCTTGCGGCAAAAGCGGCGGGTGTGGGTGCGGGCCGGGGTGCCGGCGCCGGACGCGGTGACGGTGCAGGGCTTGGTGCCGCGGTTTCCTCCGCAGCCTCCGGCAGCGGGCCGGCAGCCGCTGCCGCCGGTGCGGCGTCGGTCTGTGCAGCCTCTTCGGCCTGTGCAGCCTCCTCGGTCTGTCCGGCCTCTTCGGCCTGTGCATCAACCTCCGGTGCGGCCGCCTCGTCGGAGGGTGCAGCCCCCTCATCGGACGGTGCGGACTCGGCGGCCTGTGCCACTTCCACTGACTGTGCCCCTTCCACGGCGTCGGCCGTGTCCGCTGCCGTTTCCACGGTCTCGGGGGAAGCCGTCTCGGGGGAAGCCTGGACCTCGGTCACTTCGGCTGCTGTTTCGTCGGATTGCTGACTGTCTGTCACCGCTAAAAGTCTTTCGCTTGGAGGAAGATACCCGTTCATAGGTTGCTTGTAGCCGCTGGTGCCACAAGGTTCCTACTTCAGAGAAAATGAGTCTATCGTGACTGCTTCCGCAGGTGCGCCGTCTGTGCCACTTTCGCCCGCCTTAAGACCTGCAGCCGCAATCTTCGTGACGACGTCAAGGCCCGAGGTCACCTTTCCCACGACGGTGTAGCCGCCGGCGGAGTCCGACGGAATGACGGTGTCCTTGTAGACGATGAAGAACTGGGTGCCGTTGCCGTAGGCGTTGTTTCCGGTGCGGGCCACTGCAATGGTGCCGGCCGGGTACTTGTTGTCCGCCGGTGTGTTCTCCAGCGGACCCCACGTGTAGTTGGGGTCGCCCTGGCCGTCGCCGGTCTTGGAGCCGCACTGCAGGACGCCGAAGTTCTCGGCGGTGGTGAGCCGGTGGCAGCTGACGCCCTTGTAGTAGTTCTGGTCAGCCAGTGACTTGAACACCGCGGCTGCCTGCGGGGCCTTGGTGCCGTCCAGCTGCACGCCGAGGGTCCCGCGGTTCAGCTTCAGTGAGCCGGTGAAGGTCTTGCCCGCCGCCGTCGCGGGCTTGGGGATGTTGGCGGCGTTGGTCTGCGTTGCAGTCGGGGTGGCGGAGGCGGAAGGGGTTGCGGATGGCGAAGCCAGTCCCGCCTCGGCGGCAGCGAATTCCTCTTCGGTCGGATTCCCGGCAAACACCGTCAGTTGAAGAACGACGGCGAGCACCACCGCCGCGGCCCCCGCACATCCCGCTATCAGGTTGTCCCGCTTGCGGCGCTTCTCCTGGTCACGGCGAAGCTCGCGTTTGGCTTCCATCTGCTGGATGCGCCTTTTGGCTTCGCGTGTTTCGCGTGGACTGGCCGCCACGGGTCCTCCTCATCGATCGGACTGCCCCGCCGGGCAGGCCCCTGGAAGGCATGCCCGGCAGCAGATTGCACGGCTGCAGATTGAACTGCGGCAGCCGCCCGGCGCCCGGCCTCCCGCATTAGAGATGCGGGCGCCGAAAGCATAAACTGACTGCCGCACATAAGTTTATGCAGAACAGGCTGGACTCCCGCCGCTGCCGCAGCTGTTTGATTCAAATGGCGACGCGGAAATTTGCGCAGCGGCACCGGCCTTCGTTTACCTGAGGAGAAACTCCACCATGGCACGCACCGCCTCTCTGTCCGGATTCCCCGAGTGGCTTCCCGAGGAGCGGCTGGTGGAGCAGCATGTCCTGGACTCTCTGCGCCGCACCTTCGAGCTGCACGGATTCGGCTCCATCGAAACCCGCGCAGTGGAGACCGTGGGCCAGCTGCTCCGCAAGGGCGAGATCGACAAAGAGGTCTATGGCCTGAGCCGGCTGCAGGACGACGAGGGAGAGGACGCCAAGGGCAAGCACGACCCGCACGCCCTCGCCCTGCACTTCGACCTCACCGTGCCCTTCGCCCGGTACGTCGTGGAAAACGCCGGCTACCTGGCCTTCCCGTTCCGGCGCTACCAGATCCAGAAGGTCTGGCGCGGCGAACGCCCGCAGGAGGGCCGTGCCCGCGAATTCACCCAGGCTGACATTGACGTGGTGGGTGACGGCGAGCTGCCTTTCCGTTACGACGTTGAGATCGCTTTGGTCATCGCCGAGGCGCTGGGCGCCCTCCCGATCCCGGAGTTCCGGCTGCGCATCAACAACAGGAAGCTCGCGGAAGGCTTTTACCGGGGCATCGGCCTGACCGACACCGCCGGCGTGCTCCGCAGCATCGACAAACTGGAAAAGATCGGCCCGGAGAAGGTGGCTGAGCTTCTCAAATCCGAGCTCGGCGCCACAGACGAGCAGGCACAGGCTGCCCTCAAGCTGGCCGGCATCAAGACCGAGGACACGTCCTTCGCGGCGCAGGTCCGCTCGCTGGGAGTCAGCAACGACCTCCTGGAAGAGGGCCTGAACGAACTCGAACAGGTGATCGAGGCCGCAGTAAAGCGGGTCCCCGGCAAGGTCGTCGCCGACCTCAGCATCGCCCGCGGCCTGGACTACTACACCGGAACCGTCGTGGAAACCGTCCTGGTGGGCCACGAGCAGCTCGGCTCGATCTGTTCCGGCGGCCGCTACGACGCCCTGGCCAGCAAGGGCAACCGGAAGTTCCCCGGCGTCGGGCTGTCCATCGGCGTGACCCGGCTCGTCTCCCGCATCCTCAGCCAGGACCTGGCCAAGGCTTCCCGTTCAGTGCCCACGGCAGTGTTCGTTGCGCTCACCTCGGACGAGAGCTGGGGCGAGGCGCAGGACGTGGCCACGGAGCTGCGCAGCCGCGGCATCGCCGCAGAGGTGGCCGCCAAGGCCGAGAAATTCGGCAAGCAGATCAAGTTCGCTGACCGGCGCGGCATCCCGTTCGTCTGGTTCACGGACGAGGACGGCAAGCACCAGGTCAAGGACATCCGCTCCGGCGTGCAGGTTGACGCCGACCCGGCGACGTGGACGCCGTCGGAGGACGACATCCGCGTCCAGGTCATCGCCGCACCCTCGGCCTAGCGTTCCCGCCCTGGGCTAGCTCAACCGCCGCTTCCGGAACGCCAGCACAACGGCCCGGCCGGCGAGTCCGGCGGCCATGACGGCCGCCATGCCGAGCGCCGAGGCGGCTGGCAGGGTGAACGCCAGGAGCAGGCAGCCAGCCAGCCCCGCGGCGTTCAGCCACCTGGGCGCGTGCCGGGGCCGGTCCCGCAGCGTGAACGCGGCGGCATTCGTCACGGCGTAGTAGAGCAGGACGCCAAAGCTGGACAAACCCACCACCGTCAGCACGTCGGTGGTGAGCAACAACAGAACGACGACGGCGGCCACCGCCAGCTCGGCGGTCACCGGCACCGGGTGGCGGCCGCCCACCCGGGCCAGGGGGACGGGCAGGTCGCGTTCGCGGGCCATCGCCATGGCCGTGCGTCCCACCCCGGTGATGAGGGCCAGCAGTGCACCGAGCGAGGCGGCAGCGGCCCCGGCCTGGACGGCCGGCGCTCCGGCGGCCAGGCGTGACTGTTCCACAGCGTCGAGCAGCGGCGCCGTGGAGGAGGCCAGCACCTGCACCGGAAGATGCGCCAGCAGCAGCGCACCCAGCAGCAGGTAGATGGCCAGCGCTCCGGCCAGGGCACCGAGGACGGCGCGCGGAATGACGCGGGCCGGGTCCTTGACCTCCTCGCCGAGCGTGGCGATGCGCGCGTACCCGGCAAAGGCGAAGAAGACCAGGCCAGCTGCGGGCAGGATGCCCCAGGCGCTGCCCGGTCCGGAAACTGTTCCGACGCCGGCAACGTGCGGTCCCAGAATGCTCGCCGCGGCCACGAACGCAAGTGTGGCGAGGACCACGGCCAGCAGGATGCGGGTCAGGAAAGCGGTCCGGGTGATGCCCAGCAGGTTCACGCCGGTCAGTGCGGCCACCGCTGCGATGGCCGCGGGGGTGGCATACCCCGGTGCAACGTATTGGCCGAAGGTCAGGGCCATGGCCGCGCAGGAGGCCGATTTGCCGGTGACAAAGCCCCAGCCGGCCAGGAAGCCGGGCCACTCGCCCAGCTGCTTCCGGCCGTAGATGTATGTCCCGCCGCTTTGCGGGTACTTCGCCGCGAGCTGGGCGGACGCCACGGCGTTGCAGTACGCCACGGCGCCGGCCAGGGCGATGGCCACGAGGAGCAACGATCCGGCGAGCCGGGCGGCCGGTGCGAAGACGACAAATACGCCGGCGCCGAGCATGGATCCGAGCCCGATGGCTGTTGCGTCGGCCACACCCAGCCTTCGTTGCAGCTGCTGGTGCTTGGTCATGGCGGGGCAGGAACCTTTCAAACGGGTAAACTCGGACGGGATCGTTTCCGCAACGATCGTATTTAAACTTCATTCTGTCTTCCTTCTGAAAGGAATGCTGTGCTGCGCACACATGACCTCGGATCCCTTCGCTCCGAGCACATTGGACAAACCGTAACCCTGGCAGGCTGGGTTGGCCGCCGTCGTGATCACGGTGGTGTCGCATTCGTCGATCTGCGTGACGCCTCGGGCGTGGCGCAGGTGGTGGTCCGTGAGGAAGAGGTCTTCCACGGGCTGCGCAACGAATACGTGCTCCAGGTGACCGGCACGGTCTCCAAGCGCCCGGAAGGCAACGAGAACCCTGCCCTGGCCACGGGCGAGGTGGAGGTCATGGCGGACAAGGTGGTCATCCTCAACACCGCCGACGCGCTGCCCTTCCAGATCGACGAGCACGTGGAAGTGGGGGAGGAAGCCCGGCTCAAGCACCGCTACCTGGACCTGCGCCGCCCGGGGCCCAGCCGCAACCTCCGCCTCCGCTCCGAGGCCAACCGCGTGGCCCGTGAGCTGCTGCACGAAGAGGGCTTCGTCGAAATCGAGACGCCCACCCTGACGCGTTCGACGCCGGAAGGCGCCCGTGACTTCCTGGTCCCCGCCCGCCTGGCGCCGGGTTCCTGGTACGCGCTGCCGCAGTCGCCGCAGCTGTTCAAGCAGCTCCTGCAGGTGGGCGGGTTCGAGAAGTATTACCAGATCGCGCGTTGCTACCGCGATGAGGACTTCCGCGCCGACCGCCAGCCCGAGTTCACCCAGCTCGACATCGAGGCCAGCTTCGTCGAGCAGGACGACATCATCCGGCTCGGCGAGGGCATCGTCAAGGCTGTCTGGAACCTGATCGACGTCGAAATCCCGACGCCGATCCAGCGCATCACCTACGCCGACGCCATGGCCCGCTTCGGATCGGACAAGCCCGACCTTCGGTTCGGCCAGGAGCTGACCGAACTGACCGAGTTCTTCAAGGACACCAACTTCGGCGTCTTCAAGGCTCCCTATGTCGGCGCCGTCGTCATGCCCGGCGGTGCCTCGCAGGCCCGCCGTGCACTCGATGCCTGGCAGGAATGGGCCAAGCAGCGCGGTGCCAAGGGCCTGGCGTACGTCCTCTACAAGGAGGACGGCGAGCTCGCCGGCCCCGTGGCCAAGAACCTCACCGAGACCGAGCGCGCAGGCCTGGCCGACGCCGTTGGCGCCAAGCCGGGCGACTGCATCTTCTTCGCCGCCGGCGAGAAGACCCCGTCCCGCGCGCTGCTCGGCGCTGCCCGCGTTGAGATCGGACACCGCACCGGCCTGATCGACCCCAGCGCGTGGGCCTTCTGCTGGGTTGTCGACGCCCCCATGTTCGAACCCGCCGCCGCCGCGGTGGCATCGGGCGATGTGGCTGTCGGCGGTGGCCAGTGGACCGCCGTGCACCACGCCTTCACCTCGCCGAAGCCGGAGTTCCTGGACAACTTTGACCAGGACCCGGAGGCCGCGCTCTCCTACGCCTACGACATCGTCTGCAACGGCAACGAAATCGGCGGCGGCTCCATCCGTATCCACGAACGCGAAGTCCAGGAGCGCGTCTTTGAACTCATGGGCCTGGACAAGGCCGATGCCCAGACGAAGTTCGGCTTCCTGCTTGAGGGCTTCAAGTACGGCGCCCCGCCGCACGGCGGCATCGCCTTCGGCTGGGACCGCGTGGTGGCGCTGCTGGCAGGCGTGGACTCGATCCGCGACGTCATCGCCTTCCCGAAGTCCGGCGGCGGCCACGACCCCCTGACCGACGCCCCGGCGCCGATCACCGGGCAGCAGCGCAAGGAGGCCGGGGTCGACTTCAAGCCCGAGGCCAAGAAACCGGAAGAGAAGAAGGCCGACTGAGCCGCGCTGCTCGACGCGTGAGCTACCGCGAGGCTTAAACCGGGAGCAGGAGGCTCCCCGGATCTGTCACCAGATCGGGGGAGCCTCCTGCCGTTGACGAAGGAGTGCCGTGGCCGTGTTGCCTGATCTGGAGTACGCCATGGACGCGGCCTGGCCCGCACCGGACCGCGCGCTGTCCGGCGGCTGGGTTCTCCGCGCGGCCGGCGGCGTCACCCAGCGCGCCAACTCCATCTGGCCGCGCTCGGAGCCCCTGGATGCGGGCGATGAGCGGCTCACCGCGCTGCGGGACGCCCGGGCCTGGTACCGCCGCAGGCGGCTGCCGGTGATCTTCCAGGTGTTCGATATTCCCGCCAGCTCCGCGCTGAACGCCGTCCTGGATGCGGAAGGCTTCACCAGGCAATCCGAGACGCTGATCCTGGTGCGGAGAACTGACTTAGCCGTTGCCGCCGGCGGGGATGCCCCGGAACCCGGCGCCGGCGTCGAAATCACTGAGTATCCGTCGGCGGAATGGCTGGACCTGTGGTGGTCCGTGGACGGCCGCGGCGGCGCCGCGGAACTTGAGACGGCCCGTGCCATCCTCACCGGCTGCCCGGCGCTGTACGCGCTGGTGAGGGCCGACGACGGCGGGCCGGCCGCCGTCGGACGCCTTGCCGTTGTTCCCGGTGCGGCAGGCAGCTGGGGCGGGCTGTACTGCATGGCCACCCGGCCCGACGCCCGGCGCCGCGGGTACGCCACCCGGGTCCAGCAGGCCCTGTTCAGCGCCGGTGCGGCGAGAGGGCTGGCCGGCTACTGGCTGCTGGTGATGGCGTCGAACACCGCTGCCCGGGAGCTGTACTCCCGGGCAGGGTTCTCTGAGGTGTCCCGCTATTACTACCGGCAGGAGCGGCCGCGGCGATCCCTGACCGGCTGCTGACCTGTTACGCGGTCTCGGACCGGTAGTGCAGGCCCAGCCAGGGGGCGGTGACCAGCTCGCCGTCGAAATCGCCCTGCATCTCTGCCGGGTGCCCAGCATCTGACTGCAGTTCGCGGCGGGTGGGTTGCGTCATGGTCTTTTCCTTCCCGGCGGCGCCGGCTCAGCGGTCCTGGAGGGCGGGCTGCTGCGCCTCCGCCTCACGCCGGCGTGCGGTCCCCGCCAGGTACGGTCCGCCGAGCTCGCCGATGGGCGTGGCGGCAGTCTCGCGGGACCAGAACGCGGATCCTGCGGCGATGAGCATGCACACGGTGCCGAAGACTGCCACGGGCACCCAGCCCCAGGCTCCGGGGGCCAGCAGCATCCCGGCGATCATCGGGCCGAAGCCTGCCAGGACCAGGCCGAACTGGTTGCCCAGTGCCATGCCGGAGTAGCGGACGGGCGCTGCGAACTGTTCGGCGAAGAACGCCGGCCAGACGCCGTTGAAGCCCGAGTACAGCACCGTCATGTTCAGGAACGCGGCAAGGAACACCAGCACGATGCTGCCCGAGGAGAGCGCCAGGAAGTACAGGAAGATCGTGACGGAGCAGCCGATCGCCGCGGTCAGCAGAAGGGGGCGGCGGCCGATGCGGTCCGACAGCTTGGCCGCCAGCGGCATGGCGAACATTGACAGGCCGATGGCCACGGCGTTCACCGTCAGGATTGAGGCCCGGTCGAAACCGGCGTCGGACGTGGCGTAGGCGAGTCCGAACACGGTGAAAATGGTCTGCATCACGGAC
Source organism: Arthrobacter sp. OAP107 (assembly GCF_040546765.1). NCBI lineage: Bacteria > Bacillati > Actinomycetota > Actinomycetes > Micrococcales > Micrococcaceae > Arthrobacter > Arthrobacter sp. OAP107. Next base: position 2,080,232 of record NZ_JBEPOK010000001.1, read on the forward strand.
ATGATGGACATTCCCGCCACGCGCAGCACGTCCGGTGCCTGGAAGCGGAGGACTTCCTTGAGGGGCATCGGGGCCACCTGCCGGCGTTCCTGGGCCTCCTCGAAGACGGGTGTTTCGTCCAGGTGTGTGCGGACCCAGTAGGCTATGGCCAGCACCACGATGGACAGCCAGAACGGGATGCGCCAGCCCCAGCCCATCATGGCGTCCCGGGGCAGTGACGTCACCGGGATGAAAACCAGGGTGGCCAGCACCATGCCGGAGGCGTACCCGGTCATCACGAAGCTGGTGAAGAACCCGCGCCTGCCTTCGGGCGAGTGTTCCAGCGTCAGCGTGGAGGCTCCCGCCGATTCCGCACCGGCGGAGAAGCCCTGCGCCAGCCGGCCCGCCACCAGCAGGATGGGTGCCCAGACGCCCAACTGCTCGTAAGTGGGCAGGAAGCCGATGCCGAGGGAAGCCAGGCCCATGATGCCGAGGGTCAGCAGCAGGATCTTCTTGCGGCCCAGCTTGTCGCCGAAGTGCCCCATCACCAGGCCGCCGACAGGCCGCGCCACATACGCGACGCCGAAGGTGGCGAAGGCGCCGATCAGGCCGATGGCCGGATCCGCGGAGGGGAAGAACAGGTGGGGGAACACCAGGGCTGCCGCGGTGCCGTAGATGAAGAAGTCGTAATACTCCAGCGTGCTGCCGAGGAAGGACGCCAGTGCGGCCTTGCGGGGCGTTTTCCGCGGGGCCGGCTGACTTACCTGGAGCGGAACCTGCGGTGATGGGGTGGTGGTCACGGGAATCTCCTTAAGACTGCGTTGTCTCAATGGGCGCCGGCGGGGTGTCCGGCAGGTGGAAGTCCACCGCCAGGATCTGCCGGCTGTTGGGGAACGAGTACGCCTTCAGCGGCTCGTGGAGCGGGTGCGTGTTGTACACCGCGATGTCCTCAACGCTTTCGAAGTCGGCCACGATGGCGTAGTCGAAGGAACGCTCGGTGTTAAGCACATCAGGGCCATGGCTGAGGCTGAGCATGCCGGGGATCCTTCCGGCCATGTGGTTGAGCCCGTCAATCCAGGCCTGCCGCTCGGCCGGCGGGAAGTCGGGCTTGAACTGGAAGAGCACGGTGTGCCGGATCATCTCAGGCACCGGTCCCGGCAAGTTCGGCCACCGGTGACGGCGCGGCAGAAACATATTCGGGGGACTGGCCGGCCAGGGTGCGGCCGGCGAGGTAGCCCATGGTCATGATGGGACCGAGGGTGGCACCGGCTCCGGGATATCCTGCCGCGTAGGCGTTCTCGGTGGTGTTCCCGGCGGCGAACAGGCCCGGGATGGGACGGTTGTCGACGTCGAGCACGCGGGCTGATCCGTCGGTGGCCACGCCGCCATTGGTGCCGAAGGCGCCGTTCACCACCTCCAATGCATAGAACGGCCCGGACTCGAGCGGGCCCAGCGACGGGTTCGGCCACGGGCAGTCGGCGTCGCCCCAGTACTTGTCGTAGGCGCTTTCGCCTCGGCCGAAGTCGGGGTCCTCGCCCCTGGCCGCGAACCCGTTGAACCGGGCCACGGTGGCTTCCAGGTTTTCGGCCGGAACGTTGATCTTGGCGGCGAGGTCCGCCAGGGTGGGCGCCTCGACCAGGTAGTCCGGCGTCGGCTGGCCGGCGCGGTGGGCCAGGATTCCGTAGCGCTCCAGGTAGCCGTGGTCCACGATCACGTGCGCCGGGGTGTTCAGTGTGCGGTTCGCGGCGGAGTCCCAGGACTGCAGGCTGCGGGCGAGGTCGTTGTAGTTCTGCGACTCGTTGGTGAAGCGGCGGCCGTGCCGGTTCACCATGATGGATCCCGGGCCCTGCCGTTCGAACCGGAGCAGGGTGCCCACCGGCTGGCCGTCACGGGTGTCGCCGGTGACGGACATCGGCGCCCACCAGGCCTCGCGCGTGCCGCGGGTCTGGCCGCCGATGCGCTGCGACATGCGCAGTCCGTCGCCGGTGTTCGAGGGCGGGGAGCACATCGTGTAGAGCCGGGACGCGAGCATGGAGTCGGCCAGGGCCTTGTCCCATTCGAAGCCGCCGGTCGCGAGCACCACGCCGTCGCGGGCATGGAACCTTTCGCCTGTTTCGAGTTCGACGCCGGCCACCCGGCCTCCCTCGCTGAGCAGGCCGTCGGTGAGCAGGCGATGCCCGCGTGCCCCGGTGACGAGCGCGGCGTTGTCGCGGACCAGGCTGGCGAGCAGCATGGAAACCAGCGCCTGCCCCTTGGCAACCAGGCCGTCGTTCTGGCGGCCGGCCAGGTCGTCCCACGGGAACTTGGTGAAGGCGCCCCACTCCTCGTATTCCTGCATGGTGAACGGCGCACGTCCGTCACTGCGAACATGCTTCCGGAGGCCGCCCAGCGCTTCGGTGCTGTTGAACAGCTCGGGTTCCACGGTGCGTCCGCCTGTCATGGCGCCGGGGAGATCCTGCCGGTAGTCGGGAAAGTTGTCGAGGAAGATGAAGCGGACGCCGCACTGCTCCTCGACGAAGCGGAGCATCTGGTCGCCATAGTTCAGCGCTGCGTCCAGCAGTTCCTCCCGGCCCCGGCCGCGGGCCACGGCGCGGACATACTGCGCGGCCGCAGCCTTGGAATCGGTGATCCCGGCCTTCCGGGCGTGGTGGTTGTCCGCCACCCACAGCATGCCGCCGGATACGGACGAGGTCCCGCCCAGGAGGTCACTCTTTTCGAGGACGACGACGGACTTGCCGGCCCGGGCGGCAGTGGCCGCCGCCGTGAGTGCTCCCGCACCGGAACCGACGACGACGACGTCGTAGGTGTCCGCGGAGGTGCCGTTGACGAATTTCATGGGGTGTTGCCTTTCAAGAGGAAGATGATGGTGCTGCGGCAGTTGGGCGCTGCTGAGTTGGCGGCCTCAGACGGCCGTGTAGCCGCCGTCGATGACCAGCTCGGAACCCGTGGTGAAGCGGGACTCGTCCGAGGCGAGGTAGAGCACGCCGTACGCGATTTCGTTTGGTTCGCCCTGGCGGGGCAGCGGATTGGAGCCCACCAGCTGCTTGTAGTAGGCCTCGGGTCCGATGTCCGACTGCTCCGCAGAGCGGCGGCTCATCCGGGTGTTCATGGATCCGGGGTGGATGGAGTTCACCCGGATGCCGTAACCGCCGTAGGCTGCGGCGTCCGACTTGCTCAGGAGCCGCACGGCCCCCTTGGTGGCGTGGTACAGAGGCACGTTCCGGCCGCCGGTGATGCCGTGGATGGAGGAGAAATTAACGATGCTGCCGGTGCCCTTTTCGATCATGCCCGGCACCACGTGCTTGGTCATCAGCCAGACGCCCTTGACGTTGACGTTGAAAACCGTGTCGAAATCTGCCGTCGACGCGGTATGGGAGGCGCCCGCCGGGCCGATGATGCCGGCGGCGTTGACCAGGACGTCCGGCGTGCCCAGTTCGTCGCGGACCCGGCGGATGGCCTCGGCGACGCTGGCCTCGCCGGTGACGTCGACGTCGTACTCACTGATGTTTTCGTGGGCAGCGGCGGCCGGGATGCCGGCGACGTCCAGGCTGGCGACCTTCGCGCCGTGTTCGGCAAGGAGGGCGGCGGTGGCGCTGCCCAGGTCTCCGCGTCCGCCGGTGACAATGGCGGTCTTTCCGGCCACGCGGTACTGGGTGGGGTTCATATGGTGCTCCTCGTGATCCTGCAGCCTGATCGCTGCTTTCCAGCCAGCGTGGCAGGGGACCTGTGAGCGGAACCACACGATTACCGATGAACGGCAAAGGCGGCTTTCAGTGGCTTTGCCGGAGCGTTCCCTTCAGCTCGCCCCGCCAGCCCAGGGCCCGCGAGATCCCGCGGGCCGCCGCCATCAGGACGGGCACCCGGGCGGGCGTGTTCTCCTCGTTGCGCGGCACCACCACGCTGAGCGCGGCGCGGACGGTGTTGTCCGGGCCGAACACAGGCACGGCGATGCCGCTGGACTCCGGCACGATCACCCCGGGCATGGCAGCGAAGCCGCGCTGCCGGATCTCGGCCAGGTGGCGCCGGAGCGCGGCCGGCTCGGTCAGTGTCGTCTCGGTGAACTTCGTCAGTGGCCGGGACAGGAAGGCGTCCTGGTACGCGGCCAGGGAGTGTGCCAGCAGCACCAGTCCCGAGGACGTGGCGTGGACCGGCAGCCTGCCGGCGATCTTGGTGATGTCCACGATGGTCCTGTCCGAGCCGAGCCGCTCGATGTACAGCACCTCGTCCGAATCGAGGATGCCCAGCGTGGTGGAGTGCTGCACCACGGCCTGGACGTCCTCCATGAAGGGCAGGGCAGCCTCGCGCAGGCCCAGCATCTTGGAGCCCCGGGACGCCAGTTCCCACATGCGCGTGCCGATGTGAATGTCCCCGCCGGGCTCGCGTTCCAGCAGCCGCTCGAGCAGCAGGTCGTTGACCAGGCGGTACGTGGTGGTCACCGGCAGGCCGGTGCGGCGCCCGAGCTCGGCAACGCTCATGGCGGTGTGCCGGTCATCGAAAGCGCTCACGATCTTCACGAACCGGCCGATGATCGACTCGCCGGATGCGGAGTTGGCCACTGTTCCTCCTGTCGATTCCCGCTCAATGGTAATCCTCCTCCCGGGCGGCCGTGCCCCCGGGTCTACTGGGGGTTTGTCAGTCAACGCCTGCCGCCGCAAAGGAGTGGCCCGCAGGCAGAACGGAGCAGGAACCATGACAGAACCCGCAAAGTCGGCGGTCTGTGACGTCCTCGTCATCGGATCGGGCGTGGCCGGGCTGGCCGCAGCGTTGAAGGCGGCCTCGCAGGGATTGAGTGTGATCGTCGCCGAAAAGGAACAGTACTTTGGCGGGACCACCGCCATTTCGGCGGGCTGGGCCTGGGTCCCCGGCAACAAGCAGGGCGTGGCGCAGGGCGATACGCGCGAGGACGCCGAGACCTACCTGAAGAACCTCGCGCCCGAGACCTTCAACGAGGCAGGGGTCCGGAACTTCCTGGATACCGTCCCCGAGGCGGTCTCCTTCTTCGAAAACGAAACCGACGTGAAATTCACTTACCCGGAGAAGGCCCCGGACTACCAGATGGACCTGCCCGGGGCGAAGCTGTCCGGCAGGGCCATCCTGCCGCAGGACGTGGACGCACGTGTGCTGGGGGACAAACGGCTCCTAATGCAGCCGTACATGAGTTCCTACACAGTCTTTGGCTACATGCCGCAGGTGGGGCCGGACATCAACGAGTTCTTCCACGTGAACCAGTCGGTCAAATCCTTTATCTACGTCGCCAAAAAGCTGCTGCGGACCTGGGCCGACGCTGCCCGCTACAAGCGTCCGGTCCTGCGCTCCAACGGCAACGCCCTGATGACCCGCATGGTTAAGAGTGCGGACGACCTGGGCGTCCGGCTGTGGAAGGGCTCACCGGCGCTGTCCCTCACCAGGGACGACGCCGGGACCGTCACCGGTGCTGTCATCGGCGGAGAACGGGACGTCACCGTCACAGCGCGGGCCGGCGTCATCCTCGCCGCCGGCGGTTTCTCCGGAAACAGGGAACTGCGGCAGCGGTATTTCCCGCACGATGCCGGCGGCGACGACCACTTCACCCCCACCGTGGGCCACGGCGGCGACGCCGCCACGCTTGCGATGCGAGCCGGCGGCTACATCGACGATTCCGTGTTCAGCGTTGGTTCCTGGGCCCCGGTGACAGTGTTCAAATACCTCAGCGGCGCACAGCGGCTCTTTCCGCACCTGCGGGCCATCGGCCTGCCCGGCCTGATCGCCGTCGACCGCCACGGCAGGCGCTTCGGCAACGAGGCCCTGAGCTACCACGACTTCGGCGGGGCCATGATCGAGCACAACAAGGACGAGGACAGGACCTTCGGCTACGTGATCGGCGACGCGAAAACGATGCACAAATACGGCATCGGCTACGCCAAGCCATGGCCGATGCCCCGCGGCTACTTCTACCGGACCGGCTACCTGGTTAAGGGGAACACCCTGGCCGAGCTGGCCGGAAAGCTAGGCATCGATGCCGAGGGACTGGAAGCCACAGTCGCCGGCTTCAACCCGGCGGCTGAGCGAGGCGAGGACCCTGCCTTCGGCCGCGGCTCCACCCAGTACAACCACTTCCGGGGCGACCTCGAGCACAAGCCGAACCCGAACCTTGCGCCGGTGGGCAGAGGCCCCTACTACGCGGCGAAGATCCAAATGGGCGATCTGGGCACGTTCGCCGGCCTCGGCGTCAACGAAAACTCCGAGGTTGTCACGGCCGAAGGGGCAGTGGTCCCCGGACTTCTGGCAGTGGGCGCGGCCGCGGTCAGCGTCTTCGGCGGCGGGTACCCCGGCTACGGCTCCCACATTGGACCGGCTCTGGTGTTCGGCTACCGTGCCGGACGCGACATCGCCAGGCTTGCCGGGGAGCGGAACGCGGACCGGGCGGGGGACCACACCGGATCGCGGCCAGCCAACGCGGTGCCCCGCTAGGCGCCGGGCCGGAGACCGCCATGGCGAACTCTCCCTCGGGGGAATCGGTGATCAGCCGCGTGGTGCGGCTCATGGGCGCCTTCGACCGGGACTTGCCGGCCATGACGCTCTCCGGCCTCGCCCGCCGCGCCGGCCTGCCGCTGACCACCGCGCACCGGCTGGTGGATGACCTCGTCCTGCACGGCCTGATTGAGCGGCTGCCGGACGGAAACCTGTGCTCAGGGATGCGGATGTGGGAGCTCGCCGCCCGCGGCTCCCGTGCCCTGAACCTCCGCGAGCTGGCGCTGCCGTTCATGGAGGACGTCCAGGCAGCCGTCCACCAGCACACCACCCTCGCCGTACTGGACCACGGCACCGTGCTGTACGTGGAGCGCCTCTCCTCGCCGCACTCCAGCCTCGATGCAGCCCACATTGCGCAGCGGATGCCCATCCACGCAGCCTCGTCCGGGCTGGTACTGCTGGCGTTCTCGCCGCCTGCCGTCCAGGCCGGGGTGCTCACAAAGCCCCTAAAGGCCGTTACCCCAGAAACCATCACGGACCCTGCCCTTATCCGCAGGCACCTGGCCGAGATCAGGCAGCGCGGCTACGTGGCCCTGCCCGGCATCGGCGTCACCGAGTGGACGGGCATCGCGGTGCCCGTCTTCGGGCCCGGCAATACGGTCGCTGCGGCGCTCAACGCCATCGTGCCGCGGCTGGACGCCGCGGTTCCCTTGATCGTCCCCGCCCTGCTGACCGCTGCGCACGGGATCTCCCGCGCGCTGAAATCCGCTTAGTTGTGCGGCCGGCTAAATCCGCTCGGCCCACTACCGGGCCGGCTTTCGCAACCGATGAACGGAAGACCTGTGGGGGCGGGCGCGGCGGATCCCGCACTGTGGTGTGAGAGGCGGATCACACGCGATGACGCCGAAGCCAACCGGAAAGAAGGACGATGATGTCTTGCCCACTGACAGCAGCACCCCCGGTCTCCGCACCGTCCCCGAACACCCTGCCCCCAACCACGCTGCCCCCGTATTCGCACGAACTTGACTGGCCGGAGGGCCTGGCGCCCTTCAAAGTGGTGGACGACGGGACCCAGGGCGACCCCTACCGCCACTACCAGTGGATGCGCGAGAACGCCCCGGTCCTGCGAGCCCATTCACCGGTATCGGATGTCTGGTTCATCTCCCGCTACGACGACGTCCGCCGGGCCATGCGGGCACCGAAGGTCTTCTCCTCCCAGGTTGTGGACCCGGTCCCGCTGACCTTCCTGACGCTGTTCGACGCCCCCAACCACACGCGGCTCCGCCAGGTGGTGGCGCAGGCCTTCATCCCCAAGGCCATCGCCCGCTTTGAGGAGCGGGTGCGGGAGAACGCTGAAAAGTACCTGGCGCCGATGCTCGCCGCCGGCGGCGGGGACGCCGTGGACGACTACGCCATCCCGCTGAGCATGTCCACCATCAGCGCCCTGCTCGACGTTCCGGCCGAGGACTTCGAGAAGATGAAGTTCTGGTCCGACGAGACCTTCAGCTACTTTGGCCGGCTGGCCCGCAACGCCCAGGGCACAGGCACCGACGAGCAAAGCACCTTCGAGTTCTTCGCCTATCTCAAGGACACCATGGAGCGCCTGTACCGGGAGGACAGCGACTCGGTCGGCGGCCACATCGCCCGGATGTGGAAGGACGGCCTGCTCAGCGAAAAGGAAGCCAAGGAACTCTGCGCCTTTGTGTTTGTCGCAGGCCACGACACCACCACCATCCTGCTGGCCAACGCCTTCCGGATCTTCAGCGAGCAGCCCGCCCTGCTGGACCGGATCCGCCGGAATCCGGATGACGCGAGCCTCTTCGTCGAGGAACTGGCCCGCTACCGCGGCACCGTCCAGCGGGCCAGCCGCATCACCACGGAGGAGGTGGAGGTTGCCGGCGTGACGATTCCGGCCGGCGCAATTGTCCGGCTGCTGCCCGCCGCCGCCAACCGGGACAGCGGCAAGTATCCCGACGGCGAGCGCTTCGACATCGACCGCAACACCGACGGCCACCTCGGCTTCGGGCACGGGGTCCACAGCTGCCTCGGCGCGCCGCTTGCCCGGCTTGAGGTACTGGTCACCGTGAAGCTGCTTGCCGAAAAGCTGGCCTCGCTCACGCTGGATCCGGACAGACCCATCGAATACGTGCGCGGCAACAACCTGACCAACTCGGGCCCGGAGCACCTGCACGTGGTGCTGAAGGAGGAGACCAATGCGTAACGGCACAGGCACCGCAGCACCCGCAGCGGCCCAGGACCCCGTGGTCATCATCGGTTCGGGACACTCCGGCGTCGCTGTCGCCGCAGGGCTCCGCACCCGCGGTTGGGAAGGCGGCATTCTGCTCATCGACGCACAGCAGGAACTGCCCTATGAACGGCCGCCGCTCTCCAAGGAACTCCTGAAGGACGGCGCCCCCGACGACCCAGCCGTGCTCCGCAAGGAGAAGTTCTATGCGGACAAGGGCATCGCCAGGCTTGCCGGCGTCACCGCGGAGTCCATAGACAGGGTAGGCCGGACCGTGCAGCTGTCCGACGGGACGCGGCCGGCATACCACCGCCTGGTCATCGCCACGGGTTCACGGGCGCGGCCCCTCACCGTGCCGGGGTCCGGTCTTCCGGGGGTGCGGTCCCTGCGGACGCGGGACGATGCCCTCGAACTCAAAAGGCTGCTGGTGCCGGGAGCCCGCGTGGCCATCATCGGCGCCGGGTACATCGGGCTGGAGGTGGCCGCGGCGGCGGCCGCGGCAGGGTGCGAGGTCACTGTGCTCGAGTTCCAGGACCGGGTGATGAGCAGGGTAACGTCAGCCCCCGTCTCCCGCCACTTCGAGCAGCTCCACGGGCGGCACGGGGTCCGGTTCGTCTTCGGCGCCGCGGTCACATCGATCGACGGCGGGGAACGGGCCGAACGCGTGACCATGGCCGACGGCACGAGCTTTCCTGCCGACGTCGTCCTCGCCGGCATCGGCGTCCTGCCCAACCAGGAGCTGGCCGCGGGTGCAGGCCTCGAGTGCCGGGACGGCATCCTCGTGGACGGGGACGGCGGGACCTCCGATCCCGCCATCTACGCCAGCGGGGACGTCACGCGGTTCACCAGTCCCATCGACAGGGCCAGCCAGCGGCTCGAGTGCATCCAGAATGCGCTGGCGCAGGCAGACCGGGTAGCGGCGCACATCACCGGTCAACCGGCCGCCGAACCGGAGGTTCCGTGGTTCTGGACCGTCCAGCACGGTGTCCGGCTGCAGACCGCCGGCGTCCGCCATCCGGAGGACGATGTTTTCGTTCGCGGCGAACCCGCCGGCGGCAAATTCTCAGTGGTCTACGTCCGCGACGGCCGCCTCGCCGCCGTCGACACCATCGCCAACCTGGCCGAGTTCCGCACGGCCAAGCGGCTGATCGCCCGGGGAGCCCGGATCGACCCGGTGCTCGCCGCTGACCCCGCCATCCCGCTCGCCGAAGCCATCTGCGGCACACCCAACCCCACCGACGCTGACCTTGCGGCAGCCCGATCCTAAGGAAACCGGCATGAGCAACAACAAACTGACCGTCGTCGACCGTGAAGGCGCCACCCATGACCTTGAATGGGAGCCGGACCAGAGCATGATGGAGGCCCTGCGGGACAACGACCTGCCCGTGCTGGCATCCTGTGGCGGCACCGCCTCCTGCGCCACGTGCCACGTGTTCCTGGAGCAGGAGGTCTTCGACACCCTCGAGGACCGCAGCGAGGACGAACTCGAGCTGCTCGCGGAGGCTGAGGGCTACCGGGAATGCGGCTCGCGGCTCTCCTGCCAGGTGGGCTTCAGCCGGGACCTCAACGGGGTCACCGTGACGCTGGCGCCGCAAGAGTAGAGCAGCTAGCTGCCGGGCGGGTCCGTCACCGTGACCCGCACCGCGCAGGCGTCCGCCGCGGCCTTCTTCAGGACGGCCGCGCGGGGATCCGGGACGTCGAGGTAGGCAAGTCGCGGCCTGCCGGCCCAGGGCTTGAGGGCAGGCAGTGCCAGAACTTCGTCGGCCAGGGCGCGGTCACCGCCGGGGACGATGTATTCGAAGGCCTGGCCGGAAAACACCAGCCGCGCCTGCTCCGCCACCGCTTCCGCCATCGCGTCCGCCTGGTTGGCGCGGCGCCGGGCGAACCGCTGCTGCGACTGGCCGCCGGCCGCGGTGCGGGACTGCACATATTTGGAACCGGTCTTGGCGGCGAGGATGATCCCCTCGCTGGCCACGGCCACGCCGTATCCTCCGCGGCGGACCAGGAGCAGGCCCACCGTGCGGGGCTGGGCCGCCAGCGCAGCCAGCCGCTCCACCAGGCCGGCTCCGCGCCCCGGCCGGCCGTCGTCCGGCCAGGGCGGCACCAGCAGGGCGGTGGCGCCGTCCGCGGCAGCCAGCCGTACGCCGTCGTCGTGGTCCCCATAGTCAAGGGCACCGTGGCTGGCAGCAAACCGGTCAACCCACCCGGCCAGCCGCGGGCCGGGGACGAAGGCGGTCCTGGTGGACGCCGGGCGTCCCTGCGCTGGCTCTCCCTGCGGTTGATGTCCCTGTTCCGGACGGCTGCCTGGCATGGCCGGTTTTCCCCGCTTTCGTGGCCGGATTTTTCCTGCTGAATCTAGAAGTAGCCTATCTATGTGGATGATCTCTTTGGTTCGGCGGCACAGGACAGCGACGACGGGAACGACGGCGACAACGACGACGCCGCTGACTCCGGCCAGTTTCGTTCAGCCCAGTCCCGCTCAACACAGTCCCGTTCTGCCCAGCCGCGCAGCCCGCTGGCGGTCCGGATGCGTCCGCGCACGCTTGACGAGGTGGTGGGCCAGCAGCACCTGCTGGGCCAGGGGTCACCGCTGCGGCAGCTGGCAGCTGGTGCCGATGCTGCCGGTCCGGCCGGCCCCAGTTCGCTCATCCTCTGGGGTCCGCCAGGCACTGGGAAAACCACGCTGGCCCATGTGATCGCACGGGGTCCCGGGCGCAAGTTCGTGGAGCTCTCCGCCATCACGTCCGGGGTCAAGGATGTCCGCCGCGTCATGGACGACGCCCTGACCGCCCGCGACCTGTACAAGACCACCACCGTCCTGTTCCTGGACGAGATCCACCGCTTCAACAAGGCCCAGCAGGACGCGCTGCTGCCCGGCGTCGAAAAGGGCTGGGTTGTCCTGGTGGCGGCAACCACGGAAAATCCGTCGTTCTCGGTGGTCTCGCCGCTGCTGTCCCGCTCCCTGCTCCTGACTCTCAAGCCGCTCACGGACGCGGACATCGAGGGCCTGCTGGTGCGGGCCGTCGAGGATCCGCGCGGGCTGAACGGCAACGTCCGGCTCAGCGACGAGGCCCTGGAACACCTCGTCCGGCTGTCCGGCGGGGACGCCCGCCGGGCGCTCACGGCCCTGGAGGCCGCTGCCGGCGTTGCCTTCGGTGACGCGGACGACGTCGAAAGTGCCGTTGCGGGGGACGGCGACACCGATGAGGACGGTGACAGTGCTGCAGGCGGCACGGTTGATGTAGGTGCAAGGGAGCCTGTCACCGTGGACCTGCGGCACACCGAGCGTGCCGTGGACGCTGCAGCCGTGCGATACGACCGGGCCGGGGACCAGCACTACGACGTGGCCAGCGCGTTCATCAAGTCCATCCGGGGCTCTGACGTGGACGCGGCCCTGCATTACCTCGCGCGGATGCTGGAGGCGGGGGAGGACCCGCGCTTCGTGGCCCGGCGCATCGTGATCTCGGCCGCGGAGGACGTGGGCATGGCGGATCCGACGGCTCTGCAGACGGCGGTTGCCGCGGCACAGGCCGTGCAGCTCATCGGTATGCCTGAGGGCCGCATCGTCCTCGCCGAGGCAGTGGTCCACCTGGCCACGGCGCCCAAGTCGAACGCGGCCTACATGGGCATCAACAAGGCCGTCGCTGACGTGCGGGCGGGCCTGGGCAACGGGATCCCCGCGCACCTGCGCGACGCGCACTATCCAGGGTCAAAGCAGCTGGGCCACGGAGTGGGCTACAAGTACGCCCACGATGCCCCGCACTCGGTGGCCGCCCAGCAGTATCCGCCGGACGATCTTGTGGGCCGCGACTATTACGAGCCCACAGCAAACGGTGCGGAGCGGGACATCGCTGTCCGGCTTGAACGGCTGCGGAAGATCGTCCGGGGCAAGTGACCGCCGTGGTAGGATGGATGTTTGTCTGGCAAGGCACGGACGCACAATCCACCGAATTTTAGTTCGACGGAGCTGTGCCCTGTGCCCAGTAGCAAAAGGCAGCGGTTGGCCGATGCTCTCCATCGTGGAGGCCAGTAACACTGACACACCGCAGATATTTGGAAGGACACAAGTGGCTAACAACACTCGTGCTCGCCGTCAGGCCCGCCTCTCGCGGTCCCTCGGCATCGCTCTGACCCCCAAGGCCGCCAAGTACATGGAGCGCCGCCCGTACGGCCCCGGTGAGCATGGCCGTGCCCGCAAGAAGCAGGACTCCGACTACGCCGTACGTCTGCGCGAGAAGCAGCGCCTGCGCGCCCAGTACGGCATCCGCGAAGCCCAGATGACCCGTGCCTTCGAAGAAGCACGCCGCACCAAGGGCCTGACCGGTGAAAACCTCATCGAACTGCTCGAAATGCGCCTCGACGCCCTCGTGCTGCGTGCCGGCTTCGCCCGCACCATCGCACAGGCCCGCCAGCTGGTTGTGCACCGCCACATCCTGGTTGACGGCATCCGCGTTGACCGCCCGTCCTTCCGCGTCGGCGAGGGCCAGCTGGTCCACGTCCACAGCCGCAGCGAAACCATGCCTCCGTTCCAGGTTGCAGCAGCCGGCGCCCACCGCGACGTCCTGCCCCAGGTTCCGGCCTACCTGGACGTCAAGCTCGACGCACTGCAGGCCCGCCTGGTTCGCCGCCCGAAGCGCTCCGAGGTCCCCGTGACCTGCGAAGAGCAGCTCGTCGTCGAATTCTACGCACGCTAAATTCCGGCAGCGTATACAAAGAAGCCCGTGGCAAGCGCCGCGGGCTTCTTTGTATGTAAGGTACTTGGGGGACATTTGCGGCTGCAGCACTTTGGCCGCCGCATGCCCGGTACAGTTCCACGGAGTTTCAAGGAGATGAACGTCTATGTCTGGTGGCGATATTGCCGGCCTGATCGCGGCCGGGGTATTTGCGCTCCTGGTCCTGTTGCTTGCTGTGCCCATCCTCAAGCTGGGGCGGGTGTTTGATGAGGTGCGGACCTCCATCCGCTCCATCAGTGACGGCGCCACCCCGCTCATGGACGAGGTCACCGCGACGGTCTCCACCACCAACCAGCAGCTGAAGAAAGTGGACGGCATCGCCTCCAACGTTTCCGATGCCTCGGCCAACATCTCCGCCCTGTCCTCCCTCGTGGCCGCGACTGTCGGTTCGCCGCTGATCAAGGTGGCTGCGTTCAGCTACGGCGTCCGCTCCGCGTTCGCCACCCGCAAGAAGCCCGCCACCGGCCGCCGCAGCCGCTAAGTCCACCGGAGAACTGAAATGAAACGACTTGTCTGGATGGGAATCGGCGTGGCCATCGGGGTCATCGCGTTCCGCAAGGTCACCGAAGCGCAGTCGGCGCTGGGCCCCGAAGGCCTGAACCGGGCCGTGGGCCGGCTCGCCGACGGCGTGTACGACTTTGCCGACGCCGTCCGCGCCGGCATGCGCGAACGGGAAACGGACCTGCGCACCGCGCTGGGTGTCGAATCCCAGGACGTCGTCCGCCGCTAAACGCGCGAGAATTAAAACCTGCAGTGCCCACCGACACCGGGACTGCCTCTGAATCAAACTGTCACGCGCCAGCATGCGTGAACCAAGAAGGGTAAGTAATCAGCTCATGAAGTCGCAGGAGATCACAAAGCGCTGGGTCGATTTTTTCGTCAGCAAAGGCCACACGGCGGTTCCCTCCGCATCGCTGGTCTCCAGCGACCCCTCCCTGCTGTTCACGGTTGCCGGCATGGTGCCGTTCATCCCGTACCTGACCGCGCGCGAGGAACCGCCCTACACCCGGGCCACCAGCGTCCAGAAGTGCATCCGCACCGGTGACATTGAGGAGGTGGGCAAGACCGCCCGCCACGGCACCTTCTTCCAGATGTGCGGCAACTTCTCCTTCGGGGACTACTTCAAGGAAGACGCCATCAAGTTCGCGTGGGAGCTGCTCACCACGGGCGTTGCCGACGGCGGATACGGACTTCCGCCCGAACGGCTCTGGGTGACGGTCTACGAAGAGGACGACGAAGCCGAGGAACTCTGGCTCAAGAACACCGGAGTGCCCGCTGAGCGCATCCAGCGCATGGGCAAGTCGGACAACTACTGGTCCACCGGCCAGCCCGGCCCGGCCGGCCCCTGCTCGGAGATCTACTACGACCGCGGCCCGGCCTACGGCGCCGAGGGCGGCCCCATCGCCGACGAGAACCGCTACGTGGAGATCTGGAACCTCGTGTTCATGCAGTACCAGATCGACAACGTCCGCTCGAAGGTCGAGTTCGACATCATGGGCGAACTGCCCAAGAAGAACATCGACACCGGCCTGGGCATGGAACGCCTCGCCATGATCCTGCAGGACGTCGAGAACATGTACGAGACCGACCAGGTCCGTCCGGTCATCGACATGGCTGCCAAGCTCTCGGGCAAGGAATACACCTCCGCCGAGACCGAGGACGATCCGCACCACACCGATGACGTCCGCATGCGCGTCGTCGCCGACCACATCCGCTCGGCCCTGATGCTCATCGCCGACGGCGTCACGCCCTCCAACGAAGGCCGGGGTTACGTGCTGCGCCGCCTCATCCGCCGCGCGGTCCGCTCCATGCGCCTTCTGGGCGTGGAACAGGCCTGCCTGCCGGACCTGCTGCCCGCGTCGCGGGACGCCATGAAGGGCGTGTACCCCATCGTGGACACGGACTTCGACCGCATCAGCCGGATCGCCTACGCCGAAGAAAAGGCGTTCCTGCGTACCATCGCGTCCGGCACGGCCCGCCTCGAGGACGCCGTCAACGAGTCCAAGGCCGCCGGCCGCCCGCTCTCCGGTGCCGACGCCTTCACACTGCACGACACCTACGGCTTCCCGATCGACCTGACGCTCGAAATGGCCGAGGAAGCCGGGCTGAAGGTGGACGAGCCCGAGTTCCGCAAGCTCATGCTCGAGCAGCGCCAGCGCGCCCAGGCCGACGCCAAGGGCAAGAAGGGCGGCCACGCCGACCTCTCCGCCTTCCAGGAGCTGCTGGCCGAGGGCGAGACCGTCTTCACCGGCTACACCGACCTCGAGGGCGAATCCCGCGTCCGCGGCATCCTCAGCGGCGGCAGCAAGGTGGCCCAGGCCGCCACCGGCGACGAAATCGAACTCGTCCTCGCCGAGACCCCGTTCTACGCCGAAGCGGGCGGCCAGGCAGCCGACACCGGCCTGATCACCGGCGACGGCTTCGTCGTCGAGGTCCTGGACGTCCAGCGTCCGGTCAAGGGCCTGAGCGTCCACAAGGCCATCGTCCGCGAGGGCGAGATCGCCTCCGACGCCCTGGTCCGGGCAGCGGTGGACCGCGAACGGCGCCACGCTGCCGAGCAGGCGCACACCGGAACGCACATCGTGCACGCGGCGCTGCACCAGATCCTCGGCCCGCAGGCCACCCAGCGCGGTTCGTTCAACAAGGCCGGCTACCTGCGCTTCGACTTCGCCTGGGGCGAAGGGCTGAGCGCCGCCACCAAGTCCGAGATCGAGGAAGTCTCCAACCTCGCCATCCGGAACAACTTCCACGTGGAGACCAAGGTCATGGGCCTCGCCGAAGCCAAGGCCCTCGGCGCCATGGCGCTGTTCGGCGAGAACTACGGCAGCGAAGTCCGGGTTGTGGAGATCGACGGCGCGTGGTCCCGCGAGCTGTGCGGCGGCACGCACGTGTCCAACACCTCCCTCATCGGCAGCCTGTCCCTGCTCGGCGAGCAGTCCGTGGGGTCAGGGAACCGCCGTGTCGAGGCGTTCGTCGGCATGGACGCCTTCCGGCACCTGGCCGCCGAACGCGCCCTGGTGACCGAACTCACCGAAATGCTCAAGGTGCCCTCGGGCCAGCTGGCTGACCGGATCTCCGCTACCCTCGCCAAGCTGAAGGCCACGGAAAAGGAACTCGAGCGGCTCCGGAAGGAGCAGCTCGCGGCCGCTGCCGCCCAGCTCGCGGGAACCGCCGTGGACGCCGCCGGCGTCCGGGTCATCGCGCACGACGCCGGCCAGGTCAGCGGAGCCGACGACATCCGCGGCCTCGCCCTGGACCTGCGCAACCGGCTGGGTTCCGAGGCCTCAACGGTTGCCGTCGCAGGCGTCAGCAACGACCGCCCGGTCATCCTGGTGGCAACCAACGCAGCCGCCCGTGAAGCCGGCGTGAAGGCCGGTGCCCTGGTCCGGCTCGCGGCCGGAATCCTCGGCGGCGGCGGTGGCGGCAAGGACGACGTCGCCCAGGGCGGCGGTACCGACGCCTCCAAGGTCGGCGCCGCACTGACCGCCGTCGTCGATGCTGTCACCAGGCGCTAACCAACCGTGACTTCCTCCGCTGAGCCGCACGTCCACCCCCGGGGCATCAAACTGGGGGTGGATGTGGGGACCGTCCGCGTCGGCGTCGCAATTTGTGACCGGGATGAGATTCTCGCCACACCGCTGAAGACGCTGGACCGCAATACCAAGAAGAATTCGGATGTCCGGGTCCTTGCCGCCCTGGCGGCAGACCGGGGAGCCGTGCAGATTTTCGTAGGCCTGCCACGGACCATGAAGGGCGAGGAACACGCCTCAGCCCGCATGGCGACGGAGTACGCCCAGCTGCTGGCTGACGAGCTGGACCGCGCAGGTTTGGACGTCCCGGTGCACCTGGTTGACGAACGGCTCAGCACCGTCACGGCCCACCGCAACCTTCACGAAGCTGGCATGAGCAGCAAAAATCACCGTAAAGTGGTGGATCAGGTTGCGGCTGCAGGAATCCTGCAGCACGCCATCGATATGCAAAAAGCCAGGGGAACGGATGTGGGGAGCCGTGTGCGCGCGCTTCCCCGTACGGGGCTGCCCGGACACGCCGCCGCAGATACTGCTGAACGGCCTGATCCGGAAAAGGAAACACAATCTTCAGAGGATGGACAGCTATAGTGAGCCCGGTCAATAGCGACGACTCCTCCGGCGGCCCCTTCATGGACGCCGGACGGCCCCTGACACGCAAGGAGATCCGCGCCCGCGAGAAGGCCATCACCGCCGAGTCCGGCGATGCCGTGCCCGAGCAGGCCTACGAGTCCGGTGAAGAGGTGCACGTCGGAGTCGGCACCGCGCAGCGGGCCGGGTCATCGGCCTCCGGTTTGGCGAGCCCCCGGACGGCGGCAATGGCGACGACACCGGCCGCCGTTCCGGCTGCATCCGCCGTGCCGGAACCCCGCATCCCTGCCGCCCAGGTTCCGGAGGCGCGGCCTGTTCCGGCCGCCGAGGTTCCTGATGCCCAGCCGCTTCCGGCCGCCGAAGTTCCCGACGCTCCGCCGGTTCCGCCAACCATCCACGACCCCGCCGAACATGCCGGCGCGGCAGCTCCCGCCGACGCCGGGTATGTGGATGCTGAGATCCACGGCGTCCAGAACGAGGACGCGCCGCACTTTGCCGAGTTCGCACACGGCCACCACGGGGACGTCCACCACGAAGACGTCGACCACTATGACGTCCACCATGACGCGGCAGCCCACGAGACCTACGAGGACCATGCGCACTACGAGCAGCAGGCTGTGGGGCACCAGCTCCTGGCCGGCGCCGAAAGCGCGGCCACGGTGGCACGGCCCTCCAAGAAGGTCCGCCGCCGGCGCCGCCTCGTGGCGCTCCTGCTGACCCTCGCGCTCTTCGTCACCGCCACCGTCGTCGGCGCGCAGTTCCTGAAGCCGCTGCTGGGGAACGACAAGCCGGCCGACTATCCCGGCCCCGGCACCGGACAGGTCAAGGTATCGGTGGTTCCGGGCGAAGGGCCGGTGTCCGTCGCGGCCAAGCTCGAGGACGCGAAGGTGGTGGCCAACTCCGAAACTTTCATGGCGGCCCTGACCGCGTCCGGCGGCACGCTGAATCCGGGGGAGTACGAGTTCAAGCAGGAAATGAAGAACTCCGACGCCGTCTCCGTGCTCCTCAACGAGGGACAGGCGAAGGTCATGTACTTCGCCCTCAGCGCGGGCCTGCGCATCGATGAATCGCTGCAGGCCATCTCTGAAGGGTCCGGCCTTTCCCTGGCCCAGCTCAAGGCACTCAGCGACTCACCCAAGCAGTTCGGTCTGACCTCGAAGGCGAAGAACCTGGAAGGCTTCCTGGCCCCGGGGGAGTATCGCTTCCCGCTGGGATCCACCGCCAAGGAGATCCTCACCAAGCTGGTCAAGTCCACCCAGGACGAACTGAAGGCCCAGGGCGTCACGGACGCCGCCAAGCAGTACGACGTCGTGACCGTCGCCAGCATCGTGCAGGCAGAGGGCGGCCAGGCCGAATACAAGGACGTGGCGGGCGCCATCTACAACCGCCTGAAGCCCACCAACACGGAAACCAACGGGCTGATCCAGTCGGACGCCACCGTCACCTACGGCCTGGGCAAGAAGACCTTCCACATCGACGAGGCCGAAAAGGCCGACAAGTCCAATCCGTACAACACCTACGCCATCAAGGGCCTGCCTGCCGGGCCCATCGGATCGCCGGGCAAGACGGCCATCGACGCGGCGGCCAAGCCGAACAACAACGATTACCTGTACTGGGTGACCATCAACCTCGACACCAAGGAAACGAAGTTCTCCAAGACGCTTGCCGAGCACAACGGCTACGTCGAGCAGTACAACGCCTGGTGCGAGGCCAACCCGGGCCGTTGCGTATGAGCCTGCGGGCAGCCGTCCTGGGGCACCCCATCGGCCATTCGAAATCGCCGGCGCTCCACCTTGCCGCCTACGCGCGGCTCGGAGCGGACATCGGCTACAGCGCCATCGACGTGACCGAGGAGGCGCTGCCGGCGTTCATGGACTCCGTCCGTACCGAGCCCGGCTGGCGGGGGCTGTCCGTCACCATGCCGCTGAAGAAGGCGATGGTCAGCGAGGTGGATGAGGTCCGCGGCGTCGCCCGGGTCCTGGGCGTCATCAACACTGTGGTGTTCGAGGAGGCGGGAGCGTCCGCGCGGCGCGTCGGCTACAACACCGACGTCGCGGGAATAGTCAACGCCCTCCGCAATGCCGGCGCGGCCGAGGGCCCCTCGGCCGTCATACTCGGCGGCGGCGGAACGGCGGCCGCGGCAGTGGCAGCCCTGCAGGAGCTTGGCGCCGTGTCCGTGGACCTGTACGTCCGGAACACCGCCCGGGCTGAAGAAGCCAGGGCTGCGGCCAGCGGGCTCGGCATGGACATCACCGTCCATTCCCTCGACGGTGCCGTCGAAGCGATGGCTGGAGCCGGCGTCGTAATCTCCACCCTGCCGCCGCGGGCGGCCGACGGGATGGCGGCGGAGCTGGAAGCACTGGGACGGCGCACCGACGGCGTCCTGCTGGACGTTGCCTACGACCCCTGGCCCAGCAAAATCGCCGCCGCTTGGCATGCCGGTGGCGGAACAGTGGTCCCCGGCTTGGAGATGCTGCTCTACCAGGCGGTGGAGCAGGTCCGCCATTTCACCGGCCTGGCAGAGGCCGGAAGTGCCGACGTCATAGATGTGATGTGCGACGCAGTCGGGGCACCCCGGCGGGTGTCCTGACCGCCAGACATGGCAGGATGGTTTTTATGTTGCGTTGGTTGACCGCCGGTGAATCCCATGGCCCGGCACTGGTCGGAATTATTGAAGGCGTCCCCGCAGGTGTTGAACTCACCAGCGGGCAGATCGCCGATGCCCTTGCCCGCCGGCGGCTTGGCTACGGCCGCGGGGCGCGGATGAAGTTTGAGCAGGACGTCGTCACGATCCTCGGCGGTGTCCGCCACGGCATCACCCAGGGCGGCCCCGTAGCCATCCAGGTGGGCAACACCGAATGGCCCAAGTGGGAACAGATCATGTCCGCCGATCCTGTGGCCCCGGAGGAACTCGAAGGCCAGGCCCGCAACGCCCCGCTGACCCGGCCGCGCCCCGGACACGCCGACTTCACAGGCATGCAGAAGTACGGCTTCGACGAGGCCCGCCCCGTGCTGGAACGTGCCAGCGCCCGGGAAACCGCCACACGTGTTGCCATGGGCACTGTTGCCGCCCAGTTCCTGAAGCACCTCGGCATCGAGCTCGTCAGCCACACCGTCTCCATCGCCAGCGTTACCGTCCCCGAGGGCCGGCCGCTGCCGTTGCCGGACAACGTGATTGCGCTCGACGCCGACCCCCTGCGCTGCTTCGACCGCGAAACATCCGACGCCATGGTTGCGGAGGTGGACGCCGCCCATAAGGAAGGCGAAACCCTCGGCGGCGTGGTGGAGGTGCTCGCCTACGGCCTGCCCCCGGGACTCGGCAGCTACGTCCACTGGGACCGCCGCCTGGACTCCCGCCTGGCCGCCGCCCTCATGGGCATCCAGGCCATCAAGGGCGTTGAGGTGGGCGACGGTTTCCTCACCGCCGCACGCCGCGGTTCGGCCGCCCACGACGAGATCGTCAAGGACTCCGACGGCCGGATCATCCGCACGTCCAACCGCGCCGGCGGCATCGAAGGCGGCATGAGCATCGGCGACGTCCTGCGCGTCCGGGCCGCCATGAAGCCCATCGCCACCGTGCCGCGCGCCCTGAAGACCATCGACATCAGCACCGGCGAGGCCGCCAAGGCCCACCACCAGCGCTCCGACGTCTGTGCGGTTCCGGCTGCCGGCGTGGTGGCCGAGGCCATGGTTGCGCTGGTCCTGGCCGAGGCCGTCACCGAAAAGTTCGGCGGCGACTCCGTGGCCGAGACCGCCCGCAACATCAAGGGCTACCTCGAGAGCATTCCGGCGTCGCTGGATACGATCGGACTCTAGTGCCCCGGAGCAACACACCCTGCGCCGCAGGGGACCGGCCCATTGTGCTCATTGGGCCAATGGCGGTCGGCAAGTCCGCGATCGGGCAGCAGCTTGCGCAACAGCTGGATGCCCCGTTCGTGGACACCGACGCGGTCATCGTGGAGGGCCACGGTTCCATCGCGGACATCTTCGCCAACCGCGGCGAGCGGGCCTTCCGGGAGATCGAAGCCCGGACGGTTGCGCGCATCATTGAGGCCGCGGCCGGCACCGCCACCGTAGTTTCCCTGGGCGGCGGCTCGGTCCTGGACTCCGGCACCCAGCAGCTGCTGGAACGGTGCACGGTGGTCTACCTGGAGTGCGACGCCGACACCGTCGCCGCCCGGATCGCCAAGAACTCCGGACGGCCGCTGTTGGCAGGTGACGGCATCCGGCGCTGGAAGGCGCTGTTCGCAACCCGAAAGCCGGTCTATGAACGCCTCGCGGACATCGTGCTTGATGTCCGGCAGGGAACCGTGCCGCAGCTTGGCCTGAAGCTGGAAGCGGCACTGTGCGACTTCGCCGCCGGCAAGCCGCACCAAACCACCACCCGCGAGATCAACAAAACCGCGACGACGGCAGCCAACGGAAGTGCTGCCGCGAAACAGGAAGTTGAAAAGTGAGCGAATCAACCGTCATCAAGGTCACCGGCCAGTCGGCCGGGGACAACTACGACGTCGTAGTTGGCCGCGGCCTGCTCGGCACGCTGCCGGGACTGCTGGGGGAGCGCGTCCGCCGCGTCCTCGTCATCCATCCCCGGGCCCTCCGGCTCACCGGCGACACCGTCCGGGATGAACTGGCCGCTGCCGGCTTCACGGCCGTCACCGCCGAAATCCCCGACGCCGAGGAAGGCAAGCACATCCAGGTTGCCGCGTTCTGCTGGCAGGTCCTGGGCCAGAACGATTTCACCCGCTCCGATGCCGTGGTCTCCGTCGGCGGCGGCGCCGTCACCGACCTCGCCGGCTTCGTGGCCGCCACCTGGCTGCGCGGCGTCAAGGTCATCCACATGCCCACCAGCCTCCTCGGCATGGTCGATGCCGCCGTGGGCGGCAAGACCGGCATCAACACCGCCGAAGGCAAGAACCTGGTTGGTTCCTTCCACCCGCCCGCAGCCGTCCTCACGGACCTGGACACGCTGAAGACCCTGCCGCGGAACGAGATCATCTCCGGCATGGCCGAGGTCATCAAGTGCGGCTTCATTGCCGATCCCGCCATCCTGGACCTCGTGGAGAAGGATCCCGACGCAGTGACGGATCCCGGCTCCGACATTCTCCGTGAGCTGATCGAACGCGCCATCGCCGTCAAGGCCCGCGTCGTGTCGGAGGACCTCAAGGAATCCGGTCTCCGCGAAATCCTGAACTACGGCCACACCCTGGGCCACGCGATCGAACTCGTGGAGCGCTATTCCTGGCGGCACGGCGCCGCCGTCTCGGTGGGCATGATGTTTGCAGCCGAGCTGTCCCGCAGCGTTGGCCGGCTCAGCGACGCCGACGCCGACCGGCACCGCAGCATCCTCGAATCCCTCGGGCTGCCCGTCACCTACCGGCGCGACCGCTGGCAGGGGCTGCTGGACGGCATGCGCCGTGACAAGAAGTCCCGCGGCGACCTGCTCCGCTTTGTGGTCCTCGACGGGATCGCCAAGCCGGGAATCCTGGAAGTGCCGGATACCTCCCTGCTTTTCGCCGCCTACCAGGAGATTGCTTCCTGATGCGCGACGACCAGAGCGGAACAATCGAATGGCCCGACGGCGGATTCCCGGGGATCCGGGTCAACCCCGAATCCCTGCTGCCTGAAATCATCAGCGAAGAGACGTGCGCGGCCGCGCTCGAGGAATCCACCGACCCCGCCGAACGGGTCCTCGTGCTGCTGGTCGAGGGACGCGCCGCCGACGCCGCCGAACTGCTGGCCGAGGCACGCTACAAGGACCCCGAGTCGTTCCGGCTGCGGGCCTACGAAGCGGACGTCCTGCGCGTCTCGCACCGCTACGACCGCGCCGTCGAGCTCTTCCGGCAGCTCCTCTCCGAGGCGCACGGCACAGCCAACGAGGCCCTCGCCCACCAGTACCTGGGCCAGGCGTACTTTTCGGCAGGGAACATCGGCGCCGCCGTGGAATCCTTCACACGGGCGCTGGACCTCCGGGTGGCGCAGTCCGCCGACGCTGCGCTGATCTACTCCTCAACGGTGGCGCTGCAGCGGGCGCGGGACGTCTTCGAACTGGCGTCCTGACCGGTCCTCCGGCCGGACCGGGCCGGGCTTCCGGCCGCTCCGGCAGGGGGCCCGAAAAGCGTGGCCGCCTTTTCCGATAGAATAGTTTCTGGATTTTTGATAAACACACGCTGGCGCGCCGTTCGGCATGCCCGCTTGGCATAACAGCTGGCAGCCAGAACCAGTCAGACACAACCAGAGGAAACCAGTGGCAACCACAAACGACATCAAGAACGGAACCGTCCTGAAGCTCGAGGGCCAGCTGTGGAACGTTATCGAGTTCCAGCACGTCAAGCCGGGCAAGGGCGGCGCTTTCGTGCGCACCAAGATGCGCAACGTCATGTCCGGCAAGGTCGTCGACAAGACCTTCAACGCCGGCCTCAAGATTGAGACCGCCACCGTGGACCGCCGCGACTACCAGTACCTGTACCAGGACGGCGCCGACTTCGTCTTCATGGACACCTCGGACTACGACCAGATCACCGTTTCCGGCGCCACTGTGGGCGATGCCACCAACTTCATGCTGGAAAACCAGATGGTCAACATCGCCATCCACGAAGGCACCCCGCTGTACATCGAGCTGCCGCCGAGCGTTGTCCTGGAAATCACCTACACCGAGCCGGGCCTGCAGGGCGACCGCTCCTCCGCCGGCACCAAGCCCGCCACCCTGGAAACAGGCTACGAGATCCAGGTGCCCCTGTTCGTCGAGAACAACACCAAGGTCAAGGTTGACACCCGCGACGGCAGCTACCTGGGCCGGGTCAACGACTAGTGAGCGCCCGCGGTAAAGCCCGCAACAGGGCTCTCGAGGTCCTCTTCGAAGCCGAGCAGCGTTCTGTCTCGGCGTTCGACGTGCTGCGTGCGCGCCGCGAGAGGACCGACCAGATCGTCAATCCGTACACCCTCGAGATCGTCGAAGGCGTCGTGTCGATGCAGGCCACCATCGACGAGTTCCTGGAGACCTACTCACAGGGCTGGACCCTGGAGCGCATGCCGTCCGTGGACCGCATCATCCTGCGGATCGGCACCTGGGAACTGCTCTACAACGACGACGTTCCCGACGGGGTTGCCGTCAGCGAAGCTGTCGCTCTGGCCAAGACGCTCTCCACCGACGAGTCGCCGTCGTTCATCAACGGCCTCCTGGGGCGCCTTCAGCAGCTGAAGCCGTCCCTGCTCGCCTGAGCTGAGGTATTCGCAGAAAGTCCCTGCCGGTTTGCCGGCAGGGACTTTTTGCATTTTTCTGCTGAACTGTTCCCTACTGCTGGACAGCCGCCCGCAGCGCGGTCAGATGGCGCAGCTGCTGCGCCTCGTCCTGCTGGTGCGACGGGACATCCCTGCCGCTGAGGATCCGCTGCCGGGTGAAGGCCAGCCGCGTCGCCGCCTTGACGAACTCCTTCATCTCCTCGCCCCGGTTGTACGACCCGGCCCAGCGGACGGCCTGCCGCCGGCCGCCCGGAGTGGACAGGAGATCCACCTCGGCTGGAGCGAACCAGCCGGCGGCGGCGTACTCCTGGAGCCGCTGCCGGGTGAGGCGCGTTTCCGCGATCCGCAGCACCACGATGCAGGCCACGGCGAGCAGGAAAATCGGGATCTGCACCAGGACGTACTGGGCCAGGAAGTCCTGGCCCATGCTGTTCCACCTGTTGTGCAGGATCATGGCGGGGACCAGGCCCACGAAGAACGCGAGCACCGAGATTCCGGAGTGCCCGCGCCGCGCCGCCAGGCCCATGACCAGGCCAGTGGTCCCGGTGAATATGGCATGCGCGAACGGCGACATCACCCCGCGCAGGAAGAAGATCTGGACAAGGTCGCTGCCGGGTGTGCCTGACTCGGCGATCGCCCGGCCGAAGTAGAGGATGTTCTCGGTGAACGCGAAGCCGCCGGCGATGGTGAAAGCAAACACCACGCCATCGACGGGGCCGTCGAAGTTCCGGCGGGCGAACAAAAGAAGCAGCAGCAGGCCCAGGGACTTCGCGAACTCCTCCACCACCGGGGCCTGCACGGTGGTCATGAAATCGCGGAAGGACTCCTCGTCGGTGGCCGGGGCCGCCAGGGCGAAGACCGGCTGGATGAGCAGCGTCACCGCGATCGAAACGGCCGCGCCCCAGGTGAAGGCAAAAATTAGCAGGCGCTTCGGTTCCGGTTCCCACCGGTCAATGACGGCCACTGCGGTGAGCACCGCCGCCAGCGGGATCAGGGATGCAACAAAACCGATGACGAAGCCGGTGACGCCGGTGCTGGCCAGGAGGAACGGCACCACCAGGAACAGGCTCACGAAGGCCAGTACCCCGCCGCCCACGACGAGCCCCAGCGTCCCCGCCCCCGGGCGGGCGGCCACGGTGGACGCGGCCTCCGGGATGACCTGGTCCACGGCGCCGCCGCTGTGCCCGGGCGCCGGCCTGTAGTTCTGCGGCTGGACGTGCCCCATCCAGCTGGGATTCGCGGGCTGCCCGGGAAACTCAGGTCCGGGGAACTGCCTCTGCTGCGGGTTCATCGACATAGACACGAGCCTAGTGCGGTGTGACGGACAACGCCTTCTGCCGGGGCCGGAGGCAGACGCCCGTGTGGTAATTTTGGAAGGCAAATGTTCCTTTTTTAATTCCGTCCCGTGAGGCGGGGAAAGGGGAGACGAGCGATGACTCATGTCACGCAGGCACCGGTTCCGGCCAGGGTTGTACTCAACCAGGCGGACATTGACCGTGCCCTCACTCGGATCGCCCATGAAATCCTCGAGGCCAACAAGGGCTCCCAGGATCTGGTGCTGCTCGGCATTCCCCGCCGCGGCTACCCGCTTGCAGTCCGGCTCGCCCAGAAAATCGCCGCCGCCGATCCCGCAGTGGACGCCGCCGCGATCGTCGGCCAGCTGGACGTCACCATGTTCCGGGACGATCTTTCCCACCAGCCCACGAGGCCACCGCACCACACCCAGCTGCCGCTGACGGGCATCGACAACAAGGTCGTCGTGCTGATCGACGACGTGCTGTACTCCGGCCGGACCATCCGGGCCGCCCTCGACGCGCTCGTGGACCTCGGCCGGCCGCGCATCGTGCGCCTGGCTGTCCTGATCGACCGCGGCCACCGCGAACTGCCCATCCGCGCCGACCATGTGGGCAAGAACCTGCCCACCTCCTCCGCCGAAAAAGTCCGGGTGCGGCTTGAGGAGACCGACGCTGTCGACGGCCAGGCGGTCAACGAAGTGGTAATCGAGGGCGGCGCATGAAGCACCTGCTCTCCACCGAAAACCTCAGCCTGGCCAACGCCGTCCGCATCCTCGACACCGCCGAAGAGATGTCGACCGTGGGGGAGCGCGAGGTCAAGAAGCTTCCCGCCCTGCGCGGACGGACCGTGGTGAACCTCTTCTTCGAGGATTCCACCAGGACCCGCATTTCCTTCGAAGCCGCAGCCAAGCGGCTCTCCGCTGACGTCATCAACTTCGCCGCCAAGGGATCCTCGGTCTCCAAGGGCGAGTCACTCAAGGACACCGCCCAGACACTGTCCGCGATGGGGGCCGACGCCGTCGTTATCCGCCACTGGGCCTCCGGCGCACCGCACCGGCTGGCAGCCACGGACTGGATCGACGCCGCCGTCATCAACGCCGGTGACGGCACCCACGAACACCCCACCCAGGCACTGCTGGACGCGTTCACCATGCGCCGGCACTGGACCAAGCTCTCCGGCCTGCCCTCCACGGGGGCGGACCTGCGGGGCATGCGCGTCGCCATCGCCGGCGACGTCCTGCACTCCCGCGTTGCCCGGTCCAACGTCTGGCTGCTGCGCACGCTGGGTGCCGACGTCACCCTGGTGGCGCCGCCCACCCTGCTGCCCATCGGCGTCGAACACTGGCCCTGCAGCATCAGCTACGACATGGACGAGACCCTGGAAAAGGGCGTCGACGCGGTGATGATGCTCCGCGTCCAGGGCGAACGGATGAACGCCTCGTTCTTCCCCTCCACCCGGGAGTACTCCCGCCGCTGGGGTTTTGACGACAACAGGCTTCGGGCCCTGGACAGACTGGGCCTGAAGGACACCATCATCATGCACCCCGGCCCGATGAACCGGGGCCTGGAAATTTCCGCAGCCGCCGCCGATTCGCCCCGTTCCACCGTGCTCGCACAGGTGAAGAACGGCGTCTCGATCCGCATGGCCGCCCTGTATCTGCTGCTCTCCGGGGACACCCGTGAACCAGCCGCCACCCTGAAGGAGAGCAACTGATGGCTGAAGAAACCACTTACCTGATCCGGGGCGCCGCGATCCTGGGCGGCGACGCCGAGGACCTGCTCATCCGCGACGGCGTGATCACCGCCCGCGGAACAGGCATCGCCGCGGACGGCGCCACGGTAATCGACGCGGCCGGCCTCGTCGCCCTGCCGGGCATGGTGGACGTCCACACGCACCTGCGCGAACCGGGCCGCGAAGACGCGGAAACGGTGGAAACCGGCACCCGCGCCGCAGCCCTGGGCGGCTTCACGGCCGTGCACGCCATGGCCAACAGCACCCCGGTGGCGGACACAGCCGGCGTCGTCGAGCAGGTCTACAGCCTGGGCAAGGCCGCCGGCTGGGTGGACGTCCGCCCGGTGGGCGCCGTCACCGTGGGCCTCGCCGGCGAACAGCTCGCCGAGCTCGGCGCCATGGCAGACTCCCGCGCCCGGGTCCGCATGTTCTCTGATGACGGCATCTGCGTCCACGATCCGGTCCTGATGCGCCGCGCCCTCGAGTATGTCAAGGCGTTCGACGGCGTGGTGGCCCAGCATGCGCAGGAACCGCGGCTCACCGCCGGCGCCCAGATGAACGAAGGCCAGGTTTCCGCCGTCCTCGGCCTGACCGGCTGGCCGGCAGTGGCCGAGGAAAGCATCATCGCCCGCGACGTGCTCCTGGCCCAGCACGTCGGTTCCAGGCTGCACGTCTGCCACGTGTCCACCGCAGGCTCGGTCGAGATCATCCGCTGGGCCAAGAGCCGCGGCATCAATGTCACCGCCGAGGTAACCCCGCACCACCTGCTCCTCACCGATGACCTGGTCCGCAGCTACGACCCCGTCTACAAGGTCAACCCGCCGCTGCGCACCAACGACGACGTCCAGGCCCTGCGCGCCGGTCTGGCCGACGGCACCATCGACGTGGTCGGCACCGACCACGCCCCGCACCCGAGCGAGCACAAGGAGTGCGAGTGGGCGCAGGCGGCCATGGGCATGACCGGCCTGGAAACCGCCCTGTCGGTGGTCCAGCACGCCATGATCGAAACCGGCCTGATGACCTGGGCCGACTTCGCCCGGGTCACCTCCACCGCGCCGGCCGGCATCGGCCGGCTCACGGACCAGGGCCGGCCGCTCGAGAAGGGCGAACCCGCCAACATCGTCCTGGTGGATCCGGCCGCACGCTGGACCGTGGACCCTTCCGCGATGGCAACGATGGGACGCAACTCGCCGTTCCGCGGCATGGAGCTTCCGGGCAAGGTGGTGGCCACGTTCTTCAAGGGCCACCCCACAGTCCTGGACGGCAAGCTCAACACGCCCTACCGCTCCCTGTCGGAAGCGCCGGTTGCCGGCGCAGCAGGTGCCAACTGATGGAAAAAGTCCTTCCCGGACTTGCGATGCTGGCGGTTGTCGCCGTCGTTTTTGTCCTGATCTGGATCGGCTGGCGCGGCCGGCTGCGGCGCCAGTCCGGCATCGAGCAGCTGCCGGCAGTCCCCGACGTGCTGGGCCAGCCGCTGATTTCGGCGGACGGCCAGTACGTGGCTTCCACCACCGCGGGTGACTGGCTGGACAGGATCGCCGTGCACGGCCTCGGCATCCGCACCAACGCGGAGCTCTCCATCCATCCGGAAGGTGTGCTCCTGGACCGCTCCGGCGCGCGGCCGCTGTTCATCCCGGCGGCCTCGCTGGCCGGCGTCCGGCAGGACAGCGGCATGGCCGGTAAATTCGTGGAAAAGGACGGGCTGCTGATCCTCAGCTGGACGCTCGGAACCCACGCCCTGGACACCGGCTTCCGCACCCGCCGCGCCGCGGACAAGCCGGCAGTCCTCCAACAACTTCAGGAAATGATCTCCCCAGGCCCCCAGGCAGGTGCCCATAGTGGAAAGTAATAAAGTGACGGAAACCGAAGTGACAGTAAACGCAGGAACTGCGCCGCAGGCCGCAGCATCCGCCCCCGCCGTCCTGGTGCTCGAAGACGGCCGCATCTTCCGCGGCCGCAGCTACGGCGCGCAGGGCACCGCCCTGGGGGAAGCGGTCTTCGCCACCGGCATGACCGGCTACCAGGAGACCATTACCGACCCGTCCTACGCACGCCAGCTGGTGGTGCAGACGGCCCCGCACATCGGCAACACCGGTGTGAACAGCGAGGACGCCGAATCCCGCCGCATCTGGGTGGCCGGCTACATCGTCCGTGACGCCGCCCGCCGCCCGTCCAACTGGCGCTCCGAGCGCAGCCTCGACGACGAACTCGTCGAACAGGGCATCGTCGGCATCCAGGGCGTGGACACCCGCGCCATCACCCGCCACCTGCGCGAGCACAAGACCATGCGCGCCGGCATCTTCTCCGGCGAGGCGGCCAAGGCCACGGACAAGGAACTCGTCGACGCCGTGCTCGCCAGCGAGCCGATGGAAGGCGCCCGGCTGGCCGAGGAAGTCAGCATCGAGGAAGCCTACGTGGTGGAGCCCAAGGACCACGGCTGGGACGGCGACGCGCGCTTCAGCATCGCGGCGATCGACCTCGGCATCAAGGCCATGACGCCGGTGCGGTTCGCCGAGCGCGGCGTCCGCGTGCACGTGCTGCCCGCCACAGCCACCATCGACGACGTCAAGGCCGTCAGCCCCGACGGATTCTTCATGTCAAACGGCCCTGGTGACCCAGCCACCGCCGACAACCAGGTCAAGCTGCTCCGCACCGTCCTGGACGAGAAGCTGCCCTACTTCGGCATCTGCTTCGGCAACCAGATCCTGGGCCGCGCCCTTGGCTTCGGCACCTACAAGCTGCGCTACGGCCACCGCGGCATCAACCAGCCGGTCATGGACCGCCGCACGGGCAAGGTGGAGATCACCTCGCAGAACCACGGCTTCGCCGTCGACGCCCCGCTGGACGGCCCCACCAAGGCGCCCGAAGAGCGCTACGGCCGTGTCGAGGTCAGCCACGTCAGCCTGAACGACGAGGTCGTGGAAGGGCTGGCCTGCCTGGACATCCCGGCCTTCTCGGTCCAGTACCACCCCGAAGCCGCCGCCGGCCCGCACGACGCGGCCTACCTCTTCGACCGCTTTATCGAGCTGATGGAAGGTACCCGGGACGGCCGCACGGCCAACCTGTCCAAGGAACCCGTGGACGCCCAGCACCCCGCCGGTGCCCAGCAAAACGGTGCCATTAAGAACCAGGCCGAGCCGAACACGACAGACAACAAGACTGAGGACAAGAAGTAATGCCCAAGAGAACTGACCTTAAGAGCGTCCTGGTCATCGGTTCCGGCCCGATCGTCATCGGCCAGGCCGCTGAATTCGACTACTCCGGCACGCAGGCCCTTCGCGTCCTCAAGGAGGAAGGCCTTCGCGTCATCCTCGTCAACTCCAACCCGGCCACCATCATGACCGACCCGGAGTTCGCCGACGCCACCTACATCGAGCCCATCACCCCCGAGGTGGTGGAGAAGATTATCGCCAAGGAACGCCCGGACGCGGTGCTGCCCACCCTGGGCGGCCAGACGGCGCTGAACACCGCCATCGCGCTGGACAAGAACGGTGTGCTGGAGAAGTACAACGTGGAACTGATCGGCGCGAACATCGCGGCGATCGAGCTCGGCGAGGACCGCGAGAAGTTCAAGGGCGTCGTGGAGCGCTGCGGCGCCGAATCCGCCCGCAGCCACATCATCCACACCATGGACGAGGCCCTGAAGGCTGCCGACGACCTGGGCTACCCCATGGTGGTCCGCCCGTCATTCACCATGGGCGGCCTCGGTTCCGGCCTGGCGTACAACGAAGAGGACCTCCGCCGCATCGTCGGCCAGGGCCTGCAGTACAGCCCCACCAGCGAGGTGCTGCTCGAGGAGAGCATCCTCGGCTGGAAGGAATACGAGCTCGAGATGATGCGGGACAAGAACGACAACGTGGTTGTCGTCTGCTCCATCGAGAACTTCGATCCCGTCGGCGTGCACACCGGCGACTCCATCACCGTGGCCCCGGCACTGACCCTCACCGACCGCGAATACCAGCGGCTCCGCGACATCTCCATCGCGGTCATCCGCGAGGTCGGCGTGGACACCGGCGGCTGCAACATCCAGTTCGCCATCGACCCCGCAACCGGCCGCGTCGTGGTCATCGAAATGAACCCGCGCGTTTCCCGCTCCTCGGCGCTGGCATCCAAGGCCACCGGCTTCGCCATCGCCAAGATCGCCACGAAGCTCTCGCTCGGCTACACCCTGGACGAGATCCCGAATGACATCACGCAGAAGACCCCCGCCTCCTTCGAGCCCACGCTCGACTACGTGGTGGTCAAGGTCCCGCGGTTCGCGTTCGAGAAGTTCCCCGCGGCGGACAACACGCTCACCACCACCATGAAGTCGGTGGGTGAGGCCATGGCCATGGGCCGCAACTTCACCGAAGCCCTGCAGAAGGCCCTGCGCTCCCTCGAACAGAAGGGCTCTCAACTGGACTTCAGCCCGGTCCCCGAATGGGAAGTCCCGGAGCTCATCGAGAAGTCCAAGCGCCCGACGACGGACCGCCTGCACCAGGTGCAGCGCGCCCTGCTCGGCGGAGCCAGCGTGGAGGAACTACACGAGGCCACCAAGATCGACCCCTGGTTCCTGGACCAGCTCCAGCTGCTCAACGAGATCTCGCAGGAGATCCGCCGCTCCGGCGCCCTCACCGCGGACATGCTCCGCAACGCCAAGCGCCACGGCTTCTCCGACGAACAGATCGGCTCGCTGACCCACAACTCCGAGGCCGTGGTCCGCGGCGTCCGCCAGGCGCTGGGCATCCGCCCGGTCTACAAGACCGTGGACACCTGCGCCGCCGAGTTCGCCGCCTACACGCCGTACCACTACTCGGCCTACGACGAGGAGGACGAGGTTGCGCTGCACTCCAAGCCGTCCATCCTGATCCTCGGCTCCGGGCCCAACCGCATCGGCCAGGGCATTGAGTTCGACTACTCCTGCGTCCACGCCTCCATGGCGCTGCGCAAGGCCGGCTACGAGACCGTCATGGTCAACTGCAACCCGGAAACCGTCTCCACCGACTACGACATCTCCACCCGGCTGTACTTCGAGCCGCTGACCCTCGAGGACGTCCTCGAGGTCATCGCGGCCGAGGAACGAACCGGCGGCGTGATGGGCGTCTTCGTCCAGCTCGGCGGCCAGACCCCGCTGAAGCTGGCCCAGCAGCTGGCCGACGCCGGCGTGCCCATCCTCGGCACCTCACCCGAGGCGATCGACCTCGCCGAGCACCGCGGCGCCTTCGCCCGCGTGCTGGACGAGGCCGGACTGGTTTCCCCGAAGAACGGCACCGCCGTGTCCTTCGAGGACGCCAAGAAGATCGCCGACGAGATCGGCTACCCGGTCCTGGTCCGCCCGTCCTACGTCCTGGGCGGCCGGGGCATGGAGATCGTCTACGACGAGCCGAACCTGTCCCGCTACATCGCCAACGCCACCGAGATCACCGCCGAGCACCCGGTGCTGATCGACCGGTTCCTCGAGGACGCCGTCGAGATCGACGTCGACGCCCTCTTCGACGGCACGGACATGTACCTCGGCGGCATCATGGAACACATCGAAGAGGCCGGCGTCCACTCCGGCGACTCCGCGTGCGTCCTGCCGCCCATCACCCTGGGCAACAACGTGCTGGATCGCGTCCGCACCGCCACCCGCGCCATCGCCGAAGGCGTGGGCGTCCGCGGCCTCATCAACATCCAGTTCGCGCTGGCCTCGGACGTCCTCTACGTCCTGGAAGCCAACCCGCGCGCCTCCCGGACGGTGCCGTTCGTGTCCAAGGCCACCGGCGTGCAGATGGCCAAGGCCGCTGCCCTGATCGGAACCGGCGTGACCATCGGCCAGCTCCGCAGCGCGTACAAGATGCTGCCGGAAACCGGCGACGGCTCCACGCTGCCGCTGGACGCGCCCGTCTCCGTCAAGGAAGCGGTCCTGCCGTTCAGCCGCTTCCGCACCCCGGAGGGCAAGGTCGTGGACTCGCTGCTCGGGCCGGAAATGCGCTCCACCGGCGAGGTCATGGGCATCGACAAGCACTTCGACACCGCCTTCGCCAAGAGCCAGGCGGCGGCCAACAACGCGCTGCCCACCGAAGGCAAGGTCTTCGTATCCGTCGCCAACCGCGACAAGCGTTCAGTGATCATGGGCGTCAAGCGCCTCTCCGACCTCGGCTTCGAGATCGTTTCCACCGGCGGCACCGCCGACGTCCTGCGCCGCAACGGCATCCAGGCCACCCCGGTGCGAAAGGTGGCCGAGGGCAGCAGCGCCGAAGGTGAAGGCACCATTGCCGACCTCGTGATTGCGGGCGAAATCGACATGGTGTTCAACACCCCGTCCGGCGGCGAGGCCCGCAGCGACGGCTACGAACTCCGTGCCGCCGCCACGTCCATCGGCATCCCCTGCATCACCACAGTGGCCGAGTTCAACGCCGCCGTCCAGGCCATCGAGGCCCTGCGCACCTACGCCTGGTCCGTGACCAGCCTGCAGGAGCACGCAGCAGCTCTCCTCGCGTCGCAGGAGGCCGCCCTGAAGAAGGCCGCCGCGCAGAGCCCGGCAGAGCAGAATGCCTGAGGCAGGAAACGCTGCCGCAGGCCCCGGCCGGGAGTCGTTCGGCTCCCGGCTGGGCCGGGCCATGGCGGACCGCGGTCCGTTGTGCGTCGGGATTGATCCGCACCCCGCCCTCCTGGCCAGCTGGGGCCTGAACGACGACGCCGCCGGCCTGAGGCGCTTTTCGCTCACCGCGCTGGAGGCCGTGTCTTCGCTCGCTGCCGCGGTCAAGCCGCAGGTGGCCCTGTACGAACGCCACGGGTCGGCCGGCATGGCAGTCCTCGAAGAGGTTCTCGCCACTGCGCGGGACGAGGGGGTGCTGACCATCGCCGACGCCAAGCGCGGGGACATCGGCTCCACCATGGCCGCGTACGCCGACGCCTGGCTCAGTGACGGCTCTTCCCTCGCCGCGGATTCCGTGACGCTGAGCCCGTACCTGGGTTTCGAGTCCCTCCGGCCGGCCCTGGATCTCGCTGCCGGGCACGGCCGCGGCGTGTTTGTCCTGGCGCTGACCTCCAACCCGGAAGGCGCCTCCGTGCAGCACGTGGGCGGAAGCGATTCCGTGGCACGCCGGATCGTCCAGGCCGCCGCGGCGGAGAACGAACGGTACTCCGGTGCCCTGGGGTCGGTGGGCCTCGTGGTGGGAGCCACCGTGGGGACCGCGCTGACGGACCTGCAGCTTGACCTCGGGGCCGTCCGCGGGCCGATCCTCGCCCCTGGACTGGGCGCGCAGGGGGCAACTCCGGCAGACCTCCGTAGGACCTTCGGCGCCGCGTACCCCCAGGTCCTGGGAACGTCCAGCCGGGACATCCTCAAGGCCGGCCCCGGCGTCCGGGCGCTGACCGAGGCGGCCCAGCGCACCCTCGCGGGGCTCCGGTCCGAATAGTCCATTGATTTCTCCGGCCGGCAGGGAGTAGGTTCAGGACAAATCCGTGGCTGCTCCAACGCCGCCGGCCGCGGATCCGTTGGCTGACCCCAGGGGAATGACCGTGAGCTTGCGACCCTTGTCACCGCAGGAACGTTCCGACGCACTCAGGAAGGCCGCGGCGGCAAGGGCTGCCAGGGCCTCAGCCAAGGAACGGCTCAAATCCGGAGAGCTGACCGTGGCCCAGATCCTGGACTCCGGCGGCACCGAGGAGGCCATAGCGCGCATGCGCGTTTCGGAACTCCTCGAGGCACTGCCGGGGATCGGGAAGGTCCGGGCCGCGGCCATCATGGACAGCCTCGGCATCGCCGCGTCCCGCAGGGTCCGGGGCCTGGGCATCCACCAGCGCCGGGCGCTGGTAGATTTTATGAACGAGAAATAGCTTTATCCGAACAGAGTCATCTGTAGACACCGCCCAAAGGAATACGTGAGCAACAAACCCGGACTGACAGTCCTCGCTGGTCCTACGGCTGTTGGCAAAGGCACCGTGTCCACCTATATCCGCGACACCTACCCCGAGGTCTGGCTGTCCGTATCGGCCACCACCCGAGCCCCGCGGCCCGGCGAGATCGACGGCGTGCACTACTACTTCAAGTCCAAGGAGGAGTTCGAGGCCCTCGTGGCGGCCGGCGAATTCCTCGAATGGGCAGTGGTTCACGGGCAAAACACCTACGGGACCCTGAAGAGCACCGTCAACCAGGCCATCGCCGAAGGCCGGTCCGTGCTGCTGGAGATCGACCTGCAGGGGGCCCGGCAGGTGAAGAAGGCCGTTCCGGATGCCCAGTTCGTCTTCCTTGCACCGCCCAGCTGGGAAGAACTGGTGCGCCGGCTGGTGGGCCGGGGCACGGAATCAGCCGAGGAACAGCAGCGCCGTCTGGAAACCGGTAAAGTAGAACTTGCTGCTGAACCGGAGTTCGACCACACCGTCATCAATGACGACGTCCGCCGGGCAGCGGACGAGCTTGTTTCACTCATGGGGCTCACGCCGCATCCGCGCCAGTCGCAGACGCCGTCAGCCCGCTAGAAATTTGGAGAATTCGTGTCCACGAACCTTGAAGGCATCATCAACCCGCCGATCGATTCGCTGCTCGAAGCAGCCGATTCCAAGTACGGCCTGGTGATCTTCGGTGCCAAGCGTGCACGCCAGATCAACGCCTACTACGCACAGCTGCACGAGGGCCTGTTCGAGTACGTCGGCCCGCTGGTTGACACCAAGCTGAACGAGAAGTCGCTGTCCATCGCCCTGCGCGAGATCAACGAGGGCAAGCTGGTTTCCACGCCGATCGAAGCTGCAGAGTAACCTCTGCAGAGTAAACAGACTGCCTGCTGACGGAGTTCACGTGCGCATAGTCCTCGGAGTCGGGGGAGGGATTGCCGCCTACAAGGTGGCATCACTCCTCCGGCTTTTTACTGAAGCCGGCCATGACGTCACTGTCATCCCCACGGAAGCTGCCACCCGCTTTGTCGGCGTGGCCACCTGGGAGGCCCTGTCCGGAAACCCGGTGACCAACAGCGTCTTCGACGACGTCGACCAGGTGAAGCACGTCCGGCTCGGCCACGAGGCAGACCTGATCGTGGTGGCGCCCGCCACGGCCGACCTTCTGGCGCGTGCCGCAACCGGCCAGGCCAACGACCTGCTCACCAACACGCTCCTGATGGCGGGCGGCCCGGTGCTGTTTGCCCCGGCCATGCACACCGAGATGTGGCAGAATGCGGCCACCCAGGCCAACGTCGAAACTCTGCGCAGCCGCGGCGTGACGGTCCTGGAACCCGCCAGCGGGCGGCTGACCGGCAGCGATTCAGGCCCCGGCCGGCTGCCCGAGCCTGAAGCCATCTTCGAAGCCGCCCTGGCCCTGGCCCAAGGTCTCCGGTCGGACGCCGGGTTGCCGCTGGCCGGCCGTACCGTGACCATCAGCGCCGGCGGAACCCGGGAGCCCCTGGATCCCGTCCGGTTCCTGGGCAACCGCTCTTCGGGCAAGCAGGGTGTGGCGCTGGCCGCGGCCGCCCGCGACGCCGGAGCCACCGTGCGGCTCGTGGCCGCCCACATGGAGGTGCCCGCCCCGGCGGGCGTTGAAGTCATCGCCGTCGAAACGGCCCTGCAGCTCCGCGAAGTCATGCTGGCAGCGGCAGCCGGGTCCGACGTCGTGATTATGGCGGCGGCAGTGGCCGACTTCCGCCCGGCGGAGGTGTCCGGAAGCAAGATCAAGAAACGCGACGACACCGCTGACCCCGTGATCACGCTGGTCCGCAACCCTGACATCCTGCACGAGCTCGTCGCAGTGCGCGACGCCGCCGGCAGCAGCCAGATTGTGGTGGGCTTCGCCGCCGAGACCGGCGATGAGCAGGGCGATGTGCTCTCCTACGCCGAGGCAAAGCTCAAGCGCAAGGGCTGCGACCTGCTGGTGGTGAACCACGTGGGCGCGGACAAGGTCTTTGGCCAGGACCAGAACTCCGTGGTCATCCTCTCGCGGGCAGGCTCCGAACCCCAGTCCGCCTCCGGCTCCAAGCAGGACGTCGCCGCCATTGTCATTGATCGGATCGGTTCCGAACTGAGCCGGGTCTTTCCGCGAACCTGACGGCCGTTAGCAACGTCTCCTTAGCATGGGGACACACGCTGCCGCCCCGCCGTTTGCCAACCAGTAAGGTAGTTGAGTGACTTTACCGCTGCACATTCCAGAATCCCACGGGTCAGCACCCGCCGCGCTTCGGCTCTTCACCTCGGAGTCGGTGACTGAAGGGCACCCGGACAAGATCTGTGACCAGATCAGTGATGCGATCCTGGACGCTCTGCTGGCCAAGGACCCCGAGTCCCGCGTTGCCGTCGAGACCATGGCCACCACCGGCCTGGTCCACGTGGCCGGCGAAGTGACCACCGACGCGTACGTCGAAATCCCGCAGATCGTCCGCGAGACCATCCTGGGCATCGGCTATGACTCGTCCGCCAACGGCTTCGACGGCGCACGCTGCGGCGTTTCCGTGTCCATCGGCCAGCAGTCCAACGACATCGCCGGCGGCGTCTTCAACTCCCTCGAAGCGCGCGAAGGCCGCCAGGAGGACGACTACGACCTCCAGGGCGCCGGCGACCAGGGCCTCATGTTCGGCTACGCCAGCGACGAGACACCCTCCTACATGCCCACGCCGATCTGGATCGCGCACCGCCTGTCGGAGCGGCTCACCGAAGTCCGCAAGAACGGCGAACTCTCCTACCTCCGCCCGGACGGCAAGACCCAGGCCACCATCGGGTACGACGGCGACCGGCCCGTTTCGGTGGAAACCATCGTGATCTCCAGCCAGCACGCCGACGGCTTCAGCCTTGACCAGCTGCGGGCGGACCTCGCGACGCACGTCATCGACCCCGTCCTGGCCCTGGCGGACCTGGACATTTCGCGCACCACCAACATCCTGAACCCGGCCGGCGCGTTCGTGATCGGCGGCCCGGTGGGCGACGCCGGACTCACCGGCCGCAAGATTATCGTGGACACCTACGGCGGCATGGCCCGCCACGGTGGCGGCGCCTTCTCCGGCAAGGACCCGTCCAAGGTGGACCGCTCCGCGGCTTACGCCATGCGGTGGGTTGCCAAGAACGTGGTGGCCGCAGGACTGGCCAAGCGCGCCGAGATCCAGATCGCCTACGCGATCGGCCAGGCCCGCCCGGTGGGAACCTATGTCGAGACGTTCGGGACTGAAACCGTGGACCCGGCAAAGATCAGCGCCGCAATTGCGGAGATCTTCGATCTGCGCCCCCGCGC
This sequence comes from Arthrobacter sp. OAP107, assembly GCF_040546765.1. Lineage (NCBI taxonomy): Bacteria > Bacillati > Actinomycetota > Actinomycetes > Micrococcales > Micrococcaceae > Arthrobacter > Arthrobacter sp. OAP107. The sequence goes on from NZ_JBEPOK010000001.1 coordinate 2,119,196, forward strand.
CATCATCGACGCCCTGGACCTCAAGCGTCCCATCTACGCCAAGACGGCCGCCCACGGCCACTTCGGCCGCGACGATCCGGACTTCACCTGGGAGCGCCTGGACCGCGTGGACGACCTGAAGGCGTACTTCAACGCCTGAGCCGTCCCGTCCGCGTCCGCCGGCACCGGGAATGTCAGACCCCTGTGATTGGCTGATGAGCAACCCAGGACGGAGGTAAGGCGCATGTCTTCGCATCCAACATCAGAACCCCTGCAGCTGTCATTGCTGCAGGGGTTCCCTGCCACGGCAAGGCCCAACGGCGGCCCCGCCCTGGCTGCCGTCCGTCCGGTGGCACGCGTGCTCATCGAATCCCCGCTGCCGCATCTGGACAGGCCGTTCGACTACAGCGTGCCCGCCGAACTGGATGATGACGCCCGGCCGGGCGTACGGGTCCGGGTGAAGTTCAGCGGCCAGGAACTCGGCGGCTACATCCTGGAACGGCTTGCGGAGTCCGACGCCGGCCAGCCCCTCGTCCCGCTGCACAAGGTCGTCTCGCCGGTTGCTGTGCTGACCCCCGCGCTGCAGGAGCTCGCTGGCCGCGTGGCCGCACGCTATGCGGGCACCGTCAGCGATGTGCTCCGGGTGGCGATCCCGCCGCGGGTGGTCAAGGTGGAGAAGGAGCTTGCCGGCGCCGAACCGGCCACGCCGTCCGCCGCCGGCCCGGACCTGTCCGGCTCCGGCTGGACCCGCTACCGGAACGGTGCCGCCTTCCTCCGCCATCTCGGGTCCGGAGGCTCGCCCCGGGCTGCCCTCAGCGCGCTGCAGGGATTCGGGCCGGACGGCTGGCCGCGGCTTATCGCGGAGGCCGTGGCGGCGGTCAGGCAGTCCGGACGCGGCGCCGTCGTCGTCGTTCCCGACTACCGCGACCTGGACCTGGTCCAGGCTGCCCTCGAGGAAATCCTGCCCGCCGATGACGTGGCGCGGCTGACGGCCGACGATGGCCAGACGCCCAGGTACCGCAGCTACCTCCGGGTCCTCAACGGCACCGCGGGCGTCGCCGTCGGCACCCGTTCGGCCGCCTACGCCCCCGTACAGAACCTGGGGCTCGTCGTCTGCTGGGACGACGGCGACGACCTCCACGTCGAACAACGTTCCCCTTATGCCCACACCCGCGAGGTGCTGCTGCTCCGTGCCGAACAGGACGGCGCGGCCTGCCTGTTGGCGGGGCACGCGCGCAGCACTGAGGTGCAGCGGCTGGTGGACGCCGGCTGGGCGATGCCCGTGGAAGCCGAACGCACGGTAATCCGCCGCACTGTTCCCCGGGTCCTGAACACGGCCGACAGCTTCGAACAGGAGCGCGACCCGCTCGCCCGGCTGGCCAGGCTGCCTGGCGCCGCGTGGCGTACCGCCAAGGAAGCACTCGAACGCGGCCCGGTGCTGGTCCAGGTTGCCCGGGCCGGGTACGCGCCGTCACTGGCGTGCGAAACCTGCCGGGAACCGGCGCGGTGCCCTTCCTGCCAGGGTCCGCTCGCCATCGCCGGCAGCGCCGCTGTTCCTCAGTGCCGCTGGTGTTCGACGCCGGCACCGGCCTGGCGCTGCGTGCACTGCCAGGGCACCCGGCTCCGCCGCGGTGCGGCCGGCGTTCTCCGCACGGCAGAGGAACTGGGCCGGGCATTTCCCGGCAAGGCCGTGGTCACCTCATCCGGCCAGAACGTCAAGGCCACCGTGACGGACGCGTGCGCGCTGGTGGTCGCCACGGTGGGTGCCGAGCCTGTTGCTCCGGGCGGATACGCCGCGGCGCTGCTGCTCGACGGCGATTCACTGCTCCGCCGGGAGAACCTGCGCGCGGGCGAGGACGCCGTCCGGCGCTGGTTCAACGCCGCTTCACTGGTCAAGCCCGCCACCGAGGGCGGGATCGTCGTCATCACCGCCGACGACACCGCCGCCGTGGGCGCGCTGCTGCGGTGGGACCCGGCGGGCTATGCCCAGCGGGAACTGGGCTTGCGCACCGAGCTGCAGCTGCCGCCGGCGGTGCGGGTTGCCGCCGTCACCGGCGGCAGCACCGCCGTCGGCCATTTCACCGCCTCGGCAACCAAGCTCCTTGCCGACGAGGGAGTGGAGCTGCGCGTTGCAGGCCCGGCGCCGCTGCTGCAGACCGCAAGCACCAGTGCAGCGGGCATGGAGAGTGTGGACGTGCGCACGCTGCTGTTCATTCCATACGCGCAGGCAGCCATCGTGACAAGGGTGCTCCGGGCAGCGAAGGCCGCAGGCGCCGCGAAACGCACCGAGGACCCGGTCCAGCTGCGGCTCGACGGCGTGGACGTGCTCTGACGCCTCGGGTTCGGCGACGCTACTTGCGGCGCAGTGCCATGACCTCTGCCGCAACGTCCACCAGCTGGCGGGCGGATTCGTCCCAGCTGAACTGCTCTGCCCTCGTCACAGACCGCCGGGAGATGTCCTGCCAGTGCTGCCGGTCCGCGAGGCTGCGGACGGCGGCGGTGAACTCGGGGGCTGATTCGGTCGCAACGTAGGTGGCGGCGCCCGCTCCCACCTCGCGGAAGATCGGGATGTCGCTGGCGATCACCGGGGTGCCCAGTGCCATGGCCTCCACCAGGGGCAGGCCGTAGCCCTCGGCCTTGGACAGCGTGACCAGGGCGGTGGCGCGGTTCAGCATCGCCGCGTATTCGTCGTCGGTCACTCCGTTATGGAACACGACGTTCGCTCCGGCGGGGATCTGCGCCTCAAGCTCGGCGCGGCGGTGCGGCGTGATCCGGCTGAGCAGATGCAGTGTGTAGTCAGGCAGGCCGGCCATTCCGGCGAGCATGGTTTCGACGTTCTTATAGGGCATGAATGAGCCCATGTAGAGCAGGGTCTTCTCCGGCGCCGCTTCCGGGTCGCGGGGCTGCTGGGCCGGCTGCGGGGCGTTGCTGACGATGCGGACCGGACGGCTGGTCAGGCGGTACTTGGCCATCAGGGCCTCGGTGGTCCTGCTGATGGTGGCGACGACATCGGCACGGTTGAGCAGGACTCGCTGGGGCCAGAACGCCTTGTGGTAGAGGCGCCACAGGATGCGGACCGGTGCCGGCAGGAAGCCCGGGGGTGCCGGGTGCTCGTAGTAGATGAGGTCGTGCAGGGTGAGCACCAGGCCGTATTTGCGTCCCCACGTGCCCATGGTCTGCATGGGGCACACCACCACATCAGCCCCGAGCCGGTTCACCTTCCGGGCCACGAAGAGTTCCGCGGGGGAGAGCGGGCTGCTGATGAGGGTGTGGGGAACATCGGGGAGCAGCGCCAGTTGCCGCGGGTCGCTGATGAGCATGGACACGTCGGCGATCTTGGAGACGGCCGCGATGAGGCTGGAGCCGTAGCGGCTGATGCCGTCGTGGTGGTCCGTCCGGGTGAACCGGGCATCGATCACTATTTTCACGCGGAGTGGTCCTTAAGGAAGCGGCGGATGAATCCTGCGGCAGGCCCGGGCGTTTCGTAGTGGATCAGGTGTCCGACGCCCGGGATGACATCGAGCGTTGCGTCGGGGAGCAGGGAGGCAAGCCGGTGCTGGTCCCGCAGCAGGGCGATCTCGTCCTTTTCGCCGGCGATGAGCAGCACGGGCAGGGTGAGCCGCGGCGCAATCTCGGCCACATTGCTGCTGACGGACGCGGTGAAGGATTCCAGCAGACTGTCCCGGTTGGCGAACGCACTGAAGTACGCGTGGTGCTGGCCGTGAATGAAGCGGAGCAGGTCCTTGTCCTTCGTCTTGGCCATGGCCGCGCTCATGACCCGCACGATGAGCGGACTGCGCAGGAGCGCGAGGCCGAGGGGGCGGGGGAGCCGCGCCGAGAGGCGGTAGTACAGCACTGCCAGCCGGGTCATGAGGCCCTTCGGGCCTTCCAGTGCGGGCGCGGCGATGGGGTTGACCAGGATGAGCGGCCAGACCGCCTCCGGATGGGCTGCGACGAAGTGGGCGGCGACGATGGAGCCGAACGAGTGGCCCAGCAGGACGGTGTCCGGGCCCAGTCCCAGCGCCGCCAGAAAGTCGCTGATGAACCGGCCGTAGCGTTCCACGCTGTGGCCCGCGTCGGTAAATGCTCCGGAGCTGCCAAACCCGGGGAGGTCCGGCATGATCAGCCGCATCTCAGTCAGCTGGTCGGCGACCCGCAGCAGGCCGTGGTGGTCGCCGCGGAAACCGTGGATGACCAGGATGGTGCGGGTGTCCGGCGTGGTCTTTTCCGGTTCGTACACCCAGTAGGCAACGTTGCTGCCCGCCAGCTGCACGGTGGCGGCACGGGTGCGGGCGGCGAGTCCGCTGCTGACGAAGGATGGTGCGGTGGCGGGCTCGGAGTCGGTTGTTCTCATCTGCTGGGGGAGTCCTAGTTGACGTTGTCGGGGTGGGAGCCGGTGCGGTATCCGCGCTCCAGGGCTTCGATGTCCGCCATGTCCAGGTCTGAGAGCTCAAAGCCGAAGACGTCGAGGTTTTCCCGGATCCGGGCCGCGGAGCTGGCCTTGGGAATGGTGATGTTGCCCAGCTGGATCTGCCAGCGCAGGACCACCTGGGCCGGGCTCACCTTGTGTTCGGCCGCAAGGGCACCGATGACGGGGTCCTCCAGGACCTGTCCGCGGCCCAGGGGGCTCCACGCCTCGGTGCGGATTCCCAGGCCGCGGTGCTTCTCCCGCAGCTCGGCCTGCTGCAGCCAGGGATGGAGTTCGATCTGGTTGACGGCCGGCACCACCTCGGCTGTTTCCAGTAGCTGGTCCAGGTGCTGCGGCAGGAAGTTGGAGACGCCGATGGCGCGCACCTTGCCCTCGCGGTACAGCGTCTCCAGGGCGCGGTAGGTCTCCTGGAACAGCCCGCGCTTCGCACACGGCCAGTGGATCAGGTACATATCCACGTATTCCAGGCCGAGATTAATCATCGACGTATCGAACGCCCGCAGCGTCGCGTCGTAGCCGTGGTCGTCGTTCCACACCTTGGTGGTGATGAAGAGGTCCTCGCGCGAGGTGCCCGGGGCGGCCTCACCCGAACCGCCGGTGGAGGCTTCAGCGGCGAATACCTCGACCAGTCCGCGCGCCACCCCTGATTCGTTCCCGTACATGGCAGCCGTGTCGAAATGGCGGTACCCGGCTTCCAGGGCCGTGGCCACCAGGTTGGCGGTGCCTTTCGGCGGAACCTTGTACAGCCCGAAGCCCAACTGGTCGATCAGCACGCCGTTGTTCAGGCTGAGCCGGGGTGAGGTAGTCATGGATACGACTCTACCGATACCGTGCCGCGGCGCGTGGGACCGGCAGGTAGAGTTTCCGTCCCGGGCCCGGGAGCGTGGCCCCGGTTCAGCCCCAGCAGAGGCAGAAGGGGTGGCCGGCGGGGTCCGCGTAGACCTGGAAGCCCTCGGCGGAGGTGATGTCCTCCGCCGGCTTCAGCAGGCGTGCACCGAGGGAGATGGCCTCATCGTGGGCGGACGCGACATCCTCGACATAGAGGTCGAGGTGGATCTGCTGCGGATTCCCGTCGGGCCATTCCGGCGGCACGTGGTTCGGCGCGAGCTGGAAGCCCAGGCGCGCGTTTCCGTCGACGCTGACAGTGTGCCAGTCATCCTCGGCATCCACGGTGCCGCCCAGCAGGCCGGCCCAGAAGGTGCTCTCGGCAGGAAGGTCGGCGGCGTCGAACACAACGATCTGTCTGGTGATTTTCATGCGGTCATCCTCGCACGGCCGCGATGGTTTTCCGAGAGTTTCCCACCGGTTTCGGGGGCAATTGCGGGCAAAAGCGCCCAAAAACGCCGGCGGCGCCGCGGGCGCGAAATAGGATGATCCGGGCTCGCACCGGCATAGTTAAGCTCTCTTGGGCTTGCACTGATGGGTTTATGGGTACAGTCACCGCATGAATGCAAGACGGAAACGAACAGGGGCTTGACTTGGCAGGAAATGCAACCTTCCGGCACAGCAACACCGCGCTGCTGTCGGTGAGCAGCGTCGAGGCTCCGCGGATCGTGAGTTCCACGGATTTCGATCGCAGGTTGGCTTCGACCCTGCAGCGGCTGAAGTTTCCGCCGCGGCTGCTGGAGCGCGTAGCCGGCATCACGCACCGGCGCTGGTGGGCCGCCGGGACATCATTCGATGATGCCGCGGTGGAAGCCGGCGCGAAGGCCCTGGCCGAGGCCGGAGTCGAACCGTCCGACATCGGCCTGCTGATCAATACGTCGGTCACGCGGCGCAACCTGGAACCCTCCGTCGCGGTGAAGATCCACCACGGCCTCGGTCTGCCGTCGTCGGCCATGAACTTCGATCTGGCCAACGCTTGCCTCGGATTCGTCAACGGGCTGACCCTGGCGGCCAGCATGATCGACTCCGGCCAGATCAAGTACGCGATGATCGTCAACGGTGAAGATGCCGAGGCAACGCAGGAGGCCACCCTGGCCCGGCTGCAGCGGCCCGAGACCACGCGTGAAGACTTCAACCGGGAGTTTGCCACGCTCACGCTTGGATCCGGGGCTGCCGCAGCGGTCCTGGGCCCGGCGGACCAAAACCCCGGCGCGCACCGGATCGTGGGCGGGGTGATGCGGGCCGGCACCGAGCACCATGAGCTGTGCGTTGGCGGCATCGACGGCATGGCAACGGACACGAAGGGCCTGCTCGACGGCGGGCTGCAGCTCGTGGTCGACGCCTGGCACGAGGCGCAGCCGGAATGGGACTGGGGCTCGATGGACCGGTACGTCACGCACCAGGTGAGCAATGCTTACACGAAGGCCATCATCGACGCGATCGACCTGGACCCGGACAAGGTTCCCATCACGTTCCCGCACTGGGGCAATGTGGGCCCGGCTTCGCTCCCGATGACCCTGGCCGCAGAGGCCCAGACCCTCGAAACCGGCAACCGGGTGCTGTGCATGGGAGTCGGTTCAGGCCTGAACACCGCCATGATGGAAATCGTTTGGTAGCCGCGGGCTGGCCAGGCGTCGACCACGAATGGTCGCGGGAAATCGCTGTGGCCTCAACCTCCGCCGCCGATGTGCCCGGAACCGTTCGCCGCTGGCACCTGCTCGACAACGCTGCCCAGCTCTCCCGCCGTGGCCTCACTCCCGCGGGCACCCTGCTGTGCGTCCACGGGAACCCGACCTGGTCCTACCTGTGGCGGAGCCTGCTCGCAGCCGGATCGGACCCCGTGCATCCGTGGCGCGTAGTGGCAGTGGACCAGCTGGACATGGGGTTCTCCGAACGCACCGGCACATTCCGGCGCCTCGCGGACCGGATCAACGACCTGGGTGACCTGACCGAGGCGCTGGGCCTGGACGGGCCGGTTGTCACGGTGGGCCACGACTGGGGCGGCGTGATCAGCCTGGGCTGGGCGCTGGCGCATCCGCAGCAGCTCGCCGGGGCAGTACTCACCAACACAGCCGTCCACCAGCCCTCCGATTCGGGGATCCCGCCGGCCCTGCGGCTTGCCCTGCACCCCGCGGTGCACGGGTGGGGTACCACAAGGTCGGACGCCTTTCTTCGGGTGACGCACTCGCTGGCGAACCCGCCGCTGCCCGCCGACATCCGGAAGGCCTACATGGCCCCCTACCGTGGCGCCGGGCGCCGGGCCGGCGTCGGGAACTTCGTTGCGGATATTCCGGTGGATGCTTCCCATCCCAGCTTCCCGGCGCTCAGCGGCGTGGCGGAAGGGCTGCACGGGCTGACGGTTCCGGCCCTGATGCTCTGGGGGCCGCGGGACCCGATCTTTTCCGACCGATATCTCAAGGACCTCATCACCCGGCTGCCGCACGCGAAAGTGCACCGCTTCGAAGGCGCCGGTCACCTGGTCGCGGAAGACCGGGACATCGCCACCCCGGTCTTCGAGTGGCTCGCCGAGCTCGGTGGGGACGGAGCCCTTGTCCCGGAGGAGACGAAAGCCGAGGCCGACGGCGTCCCGCCGTTATGGGCGCCACTCACCGAACTGGCGGCAGGAGCCGCCGGCGGGGACACCGCCGTCGCCGAAATGGACGCGGACGGCAACGTCGCCCGCCGGCTCAGCTGGCAGGAACTGGAACGGAGCATCGCAGCCCTCGCGGCGGGGCTGCGCGCAACAGGGGTGGGGAGCGGCAGCCGGGTGAGCCTGATGGTTCCCCCCGGGGCGGACCTGACCGTGGCCCTCTACGCCTGCCTGCGGCTCGGCGCGGTGGTTGTCGTGGCCGACGCAGGCCTGGGAACCCGGGGCCTGAGCCGCGCCGTGAAGGGTGGCACCCCCGATTTCCTCATCGGCATTGAAAGGGCGCTGGCGGCTGCCGCGGTGCTCGGTTGGCCGGGACGCCGGATCAGCGTGCGTGATGTCCCGCCGGCTGCCAAGCGAGTTCTGGGCGCCGAAACCTCCCTTGCCGCCCTTGCCCGGCACGGTTCCGGCCTGAGCCCGGAGGCGCCGTCGCCCGCGCCGCACCCGGACGCCGACGCCGCTGTGCTCTTCACCTCCGGCTCCACCGGCCCCGCCAAAGGCGTGCTGTACACCCACCGTCAGCTGGGCGCGATGCGGGACACTGTGGCGGAAACTTTCGGGATCCGTTCCGGTGCCCGCCTTGTGGCGGCTTTCGCGCCGTTCGCCTTGCTGGGGCCCGCGCTCGGAGCGGTCTCGGTGACGCCGGCCATGGATGTCACCGCGCCCCGAACCTTGACGGCCCGCGCGCTGGCGGACGCCGCCGCAGCCATCGACGCAACAGTGGTCTTCGCCTCGCCCGCAGCGCTGCGCAATGTCGTCGCGACCCGCGGCGGACTGGGCCGGACCGGACACATGGCCATGGGGCGCGTGGAGCTGCTTCTCTCCGCCGGGGCGCCCGTCCCGGAACCGCTCCTGGCCGACGTGCAGCGGCTGCTGCCCCAGGCTTCGCTGCACACGCCGTACGGGATGACCGAGGCACTGCCCGTGACCGACATCAGCCTTGAAGGGATCCGCGGGGCGGAGGCCGATGCCACCGCCGGAACAGTGCCGGGGGCCGGCAACGGCGTGTGCGTGGGCCTGCCGGTGCATGGGGCCCGCGTCGCCGTCGTGCCGTTGGCGGCGGACGGCTCCGCACCCGGGAACGAACCGGTCACGGAGGCCGGAGTGACCGGCGAGATCCTCGTCAGCGCCCCGCATGTCAAGCAAGCCTACGACCGTCTCTGGCTGACCCAGCGCGAGAGCATCCGCACGTCCGGCTGGCACCGCACCGGCGATGTGGGGCACTTCGACGCCGCCGGCCGGCTCTGGGTGGAGGGACGCCTTGCCCACATCGTGACGGCGCCCGGTGGCGTGGTGACGCCGGTGGGCGCCGAGCAGGCCATCGAACGCCTGGACGACGTCGGACTTGCTGCCGTCGTCGGGGTCGGTCCGTCGGGAACGCAGGCCGTCGTCGCCGTCGTCGAGACCGTACCCTCCGCCCGCAAAGCCGGCCCGGCTGCGCCGCTCCTTGCGGGGCGGGTACGGGATGCGGCCCTCGAAACGGGCGTCAGTATCGCTGCCGTGCTCGAAGTCCCGGCCCAGCCCACCGACATCCGGCACAATGCCAAGATCGACAGGACGCGCCTGTCCCGCTGGGCATCGCGCGTGCTGTCCGGCGGCCGGCCGGGAAAGCCATGAGGGTCCTGGTTACCGGTGCAAGCGGGCTGCTCGGCCGGGAGGTGGCCCGGCTGCTGGTCCGCCAGGGCCATGCCGTGGCCACGTTCCAGCGCCGTCCGTCAGGAGTCGACGGCGCTGAGGACTTCTGCGGGTCCGTCACGGACGATCAGGCGCTCGGCCGCGCCATCGCCGGCGCCGAAGGAATCATCCACCTGGCTGCGAAGGTTTCCTTCACCGGCCGTGCCGCGGAGTTCGACGAAGTGAACGTCGAAGGGACCCGCCGTCTGCTGAATGCCGCACGGGCTGCCGGGGTGCGGGACCTGGTCTTCGTCTCCTCCCCGTCGGTGGCCAACTCCGGCGCCGCCATCGCCGGGCTGGGCGCGGAACCGGCTGACCCTGAGCATGCACATGGCGACTATTCCCGCACCAAGGCCAAAGCAGAGTTGCTGGCACTGGCAGCAGACGATCCCGGGTTCCGGGTCGCAGCGGTGCGCCCCCACATTGTCTGGGGCCCCGGCGACACCCAGCTGGTGGAACGCGTCCTCGCACGCGCCGGCCGCGGCCGGCTGCCGCTGCTCGACGCCGGCGCGGCCCTGATCGACACCACCTACGTGGACAACGCCGCCTCGGCGATCGTCGCCGCGCTGCACCGCATCGAACACATTCACGGCCGGGCCCTGGTGGTGAGCAATGGCGAGCCACGCCCGGTTGGCGAGCTGCTGGCAGGCATCTGCGCTGCAGGGGGCGTCACCGCGCCGTCGTGGACTGTTCCGGGCGGGATGGCACGGGCGGTTGGAGCGGTGGTGGAGAAGGTCTGGACCTGGGCCGGCCGGAGCGAGGAGCCGCCGATGACCAGGTTCCTTGCTGAGCAGCTTTCCACCGCCCACTGGTTCGATCAGCGGGAGACCCGCGAACTCCTCGACTGGACTCCTGCCGTCCCGCTGGACGAAGGACTGGCGCGGCTGGCCGAGCACTACGGGTCCCGGCCGCTCAGCCCGCGCCCTCGAAGCTGACCAGCCGCCGGGCCGACGCCTCATCGAGGATCAGGTCGGTCGCCAGCCCGGCGACCAGTGCACCGCGGAGCCCGTTGATCTTGGACGCCCCGGAAACCACGCAGATCCGGCGGCGCACCTGGCGGAGCTGGTCGAGCGATGGTCCGGTGGAGCGTTCGTTCAGTGTGATGCCATCAGATGACCCGTCGCCGCGAAAGAACACCGTGGCCACGTCCCCGACGACGTCGGACTCCGCCAGGGTGACCAGGTCGTCCTCGTCGAGGTACCCGCCCGCGTAGACGTGGCTGGGGTAGTCCGCGTCCACGGAACCCACGCCGAAGATCGCGATGCTCATGCGGGACTGCAAGTCCAGGATGCGCTGCACGCTCCGCTCGTTCCACATCGCGGTCTTCGTTGCCGCATGGTCGAAGAAGGCCGGCACGGGAAACTGTTCAACCCTGGCCCCGTACGCGCTGCCAAAGCGCCGCATGATGTCGCTGGCGTAGGTGATGCCGGTGGTCTGCATATTGCCCGCGCCGTTCAGCTGGACCACCACGCTGTCGTGGGTGATCTTGCGCGTCAGGTGCCGGCTCACCGCGCTGAGGGTGGCGCCCCACGCCACCCCGATGATGGCGTTGGAGTCCACCAGGGGGCCGATGGTGCGTGCTGCCTGCATGGCCACCCGGTCCAGCGTCTCCGCCTCATTCAGTGTGTCCAGGACGGGCACCACGTGCACATCCACCTTGTACTGCGCCCGGATCAGCCGCTCCAATTCAGGTCCGGTGTCCAGCGGACTGCGGATCTGGATCTGTACCAGTCCGGTCTCCCGGGCGGTTGAAAGCAGCCGGGAAACCGTGGAACGGGAGGTCTGCAACTCCCGGGCGATGGCGTCCATGGTCAGGTCCTGCATGTAGTAAAGCTGGGCGGCGCGCAGCGCGTCGGAATGTCGGGGACGGGGCATTCATGGTTCCGTTCTGCACGTTTGTGCATAGTGCTTGACGTTATTTTCCAATAATTCAAACAATAGTGGTGAACGGCCCCGCACCATTCGGTGCGCTGCCCGCAACAAGCCTTTTCGAACCAAACCCAAAGGAGCAGATTTGGGACTCAAGGATTCATCCGGCCATACCAACAGCGCTGCCGCCCCCGGTGCGGAGCGCGAGTCCGTCTCCCGGCTGCGCCAGCGGCCCAATGCCCGGGTCCTGATCATCGGCGGCGGCATCAACGGCGTCGGAACATTCCGCGATCTCGCCCTCCAGGGCGTCGATGTGGCACTGGTGGAACGCGGAGACTACTGCCAGGGCGCCAGCGGTGCCTCGTCGCACATGATCCACGGCGGCATCCGCTACCTGGAAAACGGGGAATTCCGGCTGGTCCGGGAATCCGTGGTTGAGCGCAACAGGCTCCTGCGGATCGCGCCCCACTATGTGAAGCCGCTGCAGACCACCATTCCGATCTTCAGCACCTTCTCCGGTGTCCTGGCCGCGCCCCTGCGGTTCCTGACCCACAAGCAGCAGGGCAAGCCCAAGGAGCGCGGCGCGTTCCTGATCAAGCTGGGGCTTAGCCTCTATGACTCCTTTTCCCGCGACGGCGGCAGTGTCCCCCGCCACCAGTTCCGCACGCGGCACAAGGCGCTGGCCGAACTCCCGATGCTGCACCCGGGCGTCAAATACACCGCCACCTACTTCGACGCGTCCGTGCACAACCCGGAGCGCCTCACCCTGGACGTCCTTCAGGACGGCGAGAAGGCGGGCAGCGCACGTAACTCAGCCAGGGCCAGCAACTACCTCGCCCTGACGACTGTCAGGTCCAACGCAGACGGTTCCAGCACCGCGGTTCTCTGCGACCAACTGACCGGCGAAGAATTCGGCTTCACGGCGGACGTTATCGTCAACACCACCGGGGCATGGGTGGACCTCACCAACCAGGCCATGGGTACCCCCACCACGTTCATGGGCGGGACCAAGGGTTCGCACATCGTCCTGGACCACCCCGGCCTGCTGGCGGCCTGCAAGGGACGCGAGATCTTCTTCGAACACACCGACGGCCGGATCGTGCTGATCTACCCCATGGGTGACCGAGTGCTGGTGGGAACCACGGACGTCGACGCCGACATGTCCCGGGACGCCGTCTGCACCGACGAGGAAATCGACTACTTCTTCGACCTCATTGGGCACGTCTTCCCGGACATCGCCGTGAACCGCGGCCAGATTGTGTACACGTTCTCCGGCGTGCGTCCGCTGCCCCGGCACGACGCCACCCAGCCGGGATTCGTATCGCGGGACTACCGCATCGAACGGCTTGCCCCGGGACCAGGCGCCCCGGGACCAGGCGCCCAGGAGGGCGGCGCCGTCGTGCTCAGTCTGGTGGGTGGCAAATGGACCACCTTCCGGGCCCTGGCCGAACACTTGGCCGGCGACGTCCTCGCCGAACTGGGACTGGAACGGAAAATTTCGACGGCGAAGCTCGCCATCGGCGGCGGCGCCGGGTTCCCGGACAGCGACGCCGGAATCCAGAAGTGGATCAAGGCGCACATGACCGCCACCCGCGATGCCGACCGGACGGCCGGCCTGCTGACCAGGTACGGCACCCGCGCAGAGGAAGTCATCAGCTATCTCGACGCCGGCGAAGACCGGCTGCTGCGCTCCACCCGGGAGCTCAGTGTCAGGGAACTGCAGTTCATGGCTGCCCGCGAACAGGTAGGGCACCTGGTGGACGTGCTGATCCGGCGCACCTCGCTCGCCTTCCGCGGCCTGGTCACCGGAGAGCTGCTGAACGATGTTGCTGAGGCCTTGGCCGAGCCGCTCGGCTGGGATGCGGCAGGAGTTGCCGCGGAGATCAACCACGCCCAGGAGGTGCTGAAGCGATACCACGGCGTCGAGGTCCACAGCCTCGTCGCTTAGCGGGAAACCGTCCTTCAACACGCGAAGGACTGACAACAGAAAATAGAGGAGTCAAAGATGTCTCTTGGATTGGTTTTTCTTTCCGAAGTTTTCGGAACCGCCATGCTGACCCTGCTGGGTTGTGGCGTGGTGGCCAACGTTGCGCTCAAAGGCACGAAGGGCAACAACGGAGGATTCCTGATGGTCACGTGGGGGTGGGGCATCGCCGTCTTCGCCGGCGTGTACGTTGCCGCCCGGTCCGGCGCCCACCTCAACCCGGCCGTCACCACAGGCCTGCTGGTCAACGGCAAGGCCGAATACGCCCCCGGCGTGCCGGTCGACCTCGCGTCCACGCTGACTTACTACGGCGGTGAGCTCTTGGGCGCTTTCCTGGGCGCCGTGTTGACGTGGCTGGCGCACAAGCAGCACTTCGATGCCGAACCCGAGCCCGCCAACAAGCTCGGCGTCTTCTCGACCGGCCCTGCCATCCGTTCCACCCCCTGGAACCTGATCACGGAAATCATCGGCACGTTTGTGCTGGTCTTCGTGATCCTCACCTTCGGCGGAACGCCGTCCGGTCTTGGCCCGCTGGCCGTGGCCCTGCTCGTCGTCGGCATCGGCGTCTCGCTGGGCGGCCCCACGGGCTACGCGATCAACCCCGCCCGTGACCTCGGACCCCGCATCGCCCACGCCATCCTCCCCATCAAGGGCAAGGGGTCCAGCGACTGGAGCTACTCCTGGATCCCGGTAGCGGGTCCGCTCATCGGCGGCATCCTGGCCGGGCTCGTGGGGCTGCTGCCCATTGTGTTCAAGGCAGCCACCTGAACCGCGGCGCCTGATTCAAACGGCACTGATTCACACAGCGCCCTCATAAGCGGCACCCACATCCGAAAACCATATCCATAACCACATCTGTTCAAACTCAAGCACAACGACAAGGACGTCATCATGAGCCAATACGTAATCGCCGTCGACCAGGGCACCACCAGCACCCGCGCCATTGTCTTCGACCACAGCGGCAGCATTGTGTCCTCCGGCCAGATGGAACACGAGCAGATCTTCCCGCAGGCCGGCTGGGTGGAGCACGATCCCGCGGAGATCTGGGACAACACCCGCGAGGTCATCGGCTCCGCCCTGTCCAAGGCGAACCTGACCCGGCACGATATTGCCGCCGTCGGCATCACCAACCAGCGCGAGACGGCGGTGGTCTGGGACAAGACCACGGGCAAGCCGATCTATAACGCGATCGTGTGGCAGGACACCCGGACCCAGCCCATCGTGGACGAACTGGCGAAGGACGGGGGAGCGGACCGGTTCAAGCAGAAGGTCGGGCTGCCGCTGGCCACGTACTTCTCCGGAACCAAGATCAAGTGGATCCTGGACAACGTCGACGGCGCGCGGGAGAAGGCGGAGGCCGGGAACCTGGTCTTCGGCAACACCGACTGCTGGGTGCTGTGGAACCTCACCGGCGGTGTGGACGGCGGGGTGCACGTCACGGACGTCACCAACGCCTCCAGGACCATGTTCATGGACCTCGACACGCTGCAGTGGGACCAGGAAATCCTGGGCATCTTCGGTGTTCCAGCGTCCATGATGCCCGCCATCAAGTCCTCCTCCGAGGTCTACGGCACGGTCCACACCTCGCAGCTGCTGCGGGAGGTGCCGGTGGCCGGCATCCTCGGCGACCAGCAGGCAGCCACCTTCGGCCAGGCAGCGTTCGAGACCGGCGAAGCCAAGAACACCTACGGCACCGGATGCTTCCTGATCTTCAACACCGGCGAGGAGATCGTCCACTCCAAGAACGGGCTGCTGACCACTGTCGGCTACAAGCTGGGCGACGCGGCGCCGCACTATGCGCTGGAAGGGTCGATCGCCGTCACGGGTTCGCTCATCCAGTGGCTGCGGGACAACCTCAACATGATCAGCAGCGCCCCCGAGGTGGAGTCCCTCGCCGCTTCGGTCAAGGACAACGGCGGCGTGTACATCGTGCCGGCGTTCTCCGGCCTCTTCGCGCCCTACTGGCGGTCGGACGCGCGCGGCGCCATCGTGGGCCTGACCAGGTTCGTCAACAAGAGCCACATCGCCAGGGCCGCGCTTGAGGCCACGGCCTTCCAGACCCGCGAGGTGCTGGATGCGGTCAACGCGGACTCGGGCGTTCCGCTCACCGAACTGAAGGTCGACGGCGGGATGGTCGCCAACGATGCCCTCATGCAGTTCCAGGCGGACATCCTCGGCGTTCCGGTCATCCGCCCGAAGGTAGTGGAAACGACGGCGCTTGGCGCGGCGTACGCGGCGGGCCTCGCCGTCGGCTTCTGGAAGGACCTCGGCGAGCTGTCCGCGAACTGGTCCGAGGACAAGCGCTGGGAGCCGAACATGGATACAGAGGAGCGGGAACGGCAGCTGCGGCTCTGGAGGAAGGCCGTCACCAAGTCCATGGACTGGGTCGACGCCGACGTGAGGTAGGCTTCCGCGTCCAGCTCCAGAGAGGAGGCCGCACCCGCCCGCTTCGCGGTGCCCACCACACCTTGGCGGGTGCGGGCTCCTCTCTTCCGCGGCGTCTGCCACTCAGCCGCTCGTGGCGACTGGTAACGAGGGGCGGGAGGGTGATTGCGTTGCGCTAGACTGGCTGTATGCGTGCGATCCTTCTGCTTAGCTAGCCGCTTGGTATCCCGAACAAATCCGGAATATCGAGCGGCCGCCCCTCCATGTCGAGGGGCTTTTGTGTGTCCGGGGGAGACCTTCCCGGCGGGCGGCGGGGATCAGACCGTTGTGACAGGACAGAGGTCATGACAGAACAGAAGAGGGCAGCAGTGAGCGTTCAGCCGGAGACCGAAACCGGAACAGCAGCAGGTGGAGCGGAGACGCCCGAGGAGGGCGCGTACAGCTTCGCGGCGATGGAGGCCCGGTGGCCGCAGGTGTGGGAAGACCTGAAGGTCTTTACCCCCGCCGACGACGGATCCCGGGAGCGCCGCTACGTGCTGGACATGTTCCCCTACCCGTCCGGCGACCTTCACATGGGCCACGCCGAGGCGTTCGCCATGGGGGACGTGGTGGCCCGGTACCTGCGCCAGCAGGGGTACGACGTGCTGCACCCGATCGGCTGGGACTCCTTCGGGCTGCCCGCTGAAAACGCGGCGATCAAGCGCAACGCCCACCCCAGCGAGTGGACGTACGCCAACATCGACACCCAGGCCGCTTCCTTCAAGCGCTACGCCATCTCCGCTGACTGGTCACGCAGGCTGCACACCTCCGATCCGGAGTACTACCGCTGGACGCAGTGGCTGTTCAAGCGCTTCTACGAGCGCGGCCTGGCCTACCGCAAGGATTCACCGGTCAACTGGTGCCCCAAGGACCTCACCGTGCTGGCCAACGAACAGGTTGTCAACGGTGCCTGCGAACGCTGCGGCACGGCAGTGACCAAGAAGTCGCTGAACCAGTGGTATTTCAAGATCACCGACTACGCGGACCGGCTGCTGGACGACATGTCCGAGCTGCAGGGGCACTGGCCCGAGCGCGTGCTGGCGATGCAGAAAAACTGGATCGGCCGCTCGGAAGGGGCCCACGTCCGGTTCGTGATCGAGGCGTCTGACGGACGCGGCGAGCGTGAAGTCACGGTTTTCACCACCCGTCCGGATACCCTGTACGGCGCCACGTTCTTCGTCGTGGCCGCCGATGCGCATCTGGCCCTGGACCTGGTTACCCCCGAACACCACGACGCACTCATGGCCTACCGTGAAAAAGTAAAGGCCCTTTCGGACATCGAACGCCAATCCACCGAGCGTGAAAAGACGGGTGTGTTCACCGGCCGCTATGCCATCAACCCGCTGAACGGTGAAAAGCTGCCTGTCTGGGCTGCGGACTACGTCCTGGCCGACTACGGCACGGGCGCCATCATGGCTGTCCCCGCCCACGACCAGCGCGACCTCGACTTCGCCAAGGAGTTCGGCCTGCCTGTGCGCGCGGTACTGGACACCGGCGAGGAGGATCCCGCAGTCTCCGGCAAGGCGACCGCGGGGGAGGGCACCCTGATCAACTCCGGCGTCCTTGACGGGCTGCCCAAGAGCGACGCCATCCCGGAAGCCATTCGGATTCTCGAGCAGCAGGGTACCGGCGAGAAGTTCGTCAACTTCCGGCTGCGTGACTGGCTGCTGAGCCGCCAGCGCTTCTGGGGCACCCCGATCCCCATCATCCACTGTGCTGAGTGCGGGGAAGTGCCGGTCCCCGACGACCAACTGCCGGTTAGGCTCCCCGAGGACCTGCGTGGGGAAGCGCTGTCACCAAGGGGCACGTCGCCTCTGGCTGCAGCCGCAGAATGGGTCAACGTCGAATGTCCGAACTGCGGACGCGCGGCCCAGCGCGACACGGACACCATGGATACGTTCGTGGACTCGTCCTGGTACTTCCTGCGCTTCGTCTCCCCGCACTACACCGACGGCCCGTTCGACCCTGAGAAGATCAATGACTGGATGCCGGTCGGGCAGTATGTGGGCGGCGTTGAGCACGCCATCCTGCACCTGCTCTACGCCCGCTTTTTTACGAAGGTCATTCATGACATGGGCCTCTTGGCAGCGGACGAGCCCTTCAGCGCCCTGCTCAACCAGGGCCAGGTGCTCAACGGCGGCAAGGCCATGAGCAAGTCGCTGGGCAACGGCGTCGACCTCGGCGAGCAGCTGGACAAGTACGGCGTCGACGCCGTCCGGCTCACCATGATTTTCGCCTCCCCGCCCGAGGATGACGTCGACTGGGCGGATGTTTCGCCGTCGGGCTCGGCCAAGTTCCTGGCCCGTGCCTGGCGCCTCGGCCAGGATGTCACCAGCGAACCCGGGGTGGACTTCAGCACCGGTGACCGCGCGCTGCGCTCTGTCACGCACCGGACCATCGCGGATGCCGTGGAGCTGCTGGACAACAACAAGTTCAACGTGGTGGTGGCCAAGCTGATGGAACTGGTCAACGCGACGCGAAAGACCATCGACTCCGGTGTCGGTGGTGCCGATCCTGCCGTGCGTGAAGCCGCTGAAGCAGTGGCCGTCATCCTGAGCCTCTTTGCGCCTTACACGGCGGAGGACCTGTGGAACGTCCTGGGGCACCCGGCGTCCGTCGCCAACGCTGGCTGGCCATCGCACGACGAGGCCCTACTGGTGCAGGAGACCATCACCGCTGTGGTCCAGGTCCAGGGCAAGGTCAGGGACCGGCTCGAGGTGTCGCCGGCCATCTCCGAGGACGAGCTCCGCGAGCTTGCGCTGGCCTCCGAGAACGTCCAGCGAGCTCTCGACGGCCGGGGCATCCGGACCGTCATTGTGCGGGCACCTAAACTGGTGAACATCGTCCCGGCCTAGCAGGGTTACTTGGGCAGCTGGGTTATTTGAGCAGCTTGGACGACTGATTGGCCGGGTTCCGGCCGCCGGCACCGCCGGCGGCCGGAAATAACTGCAGGGGGTTGCGCCGTGATTGACCGAGAGCCGGCAGCCTGGCTGTGGTTAAAGGAGCACCTGGTCCGTCTCCGCCAGGCAACCAGGCCTGGCCACGTCCCGCCCACGGGCGAGCCCGCCGTCGTCGTCCGTACCGCCGTGGTGACGGACTCCGCCGCTGCCCTGCCCGCCGACTGGGTGCGGGCTTTCTCCATCAACGGCCGCCTGGCCGTCATCCCCATGCCCGTCATGGTGGGTGAGGAGATCTACGGCGAGGGCGAGGACGACATCGCCGGAACCATCGCGGTGGCCCTGGCCGCCGCGACACCTGTCAAGACTTCCCGGCCGTCGCCTGGCCAGTTTGAGCAGGCGTACCTGGCCGCCGAACGGCAGGGCTTTGAGTCCGTCGTGTCCATCCACATTTCCGGTGGGCTGTCCGGCACCGCTGATGCCGCGCGCCTCGCTGCCGGCCGGGTGAAGATCCCCGTGGAGGTGCTGGACACCCGCACGGTGGGCATGGCGCAGGGACTCGCCGTCCAGAGCGCCGTGGTGGCAGCGGCGGACGGACGCGATGCCAGTGAAGTGCGTCGGCTCGCCGAGGAGCGCGCGGCACGGTCCAAGGTGTTTTTCTACGTGCCCAGCCTGGAGCAGTTGCGGCGCGGCGGGCGCATCGGCGCCGCGGCTTCGCTGGTCGGGGCCATGTTGGCCATCAAGCCTATTCTGGCGGTCGACGGCGGCAAGATCGTTCCGCTGGAAAAGGTCCGCTCTGCGGCGAAGGCCATTGCCCGGCTTGAGGAGATCGTGGTGGCGGAGGCCGCGGGCCGGCCGCGGGGGGAAGCCCGGCTGGCCGTCCACCACTTCGGCAACCGGCCTGAGGCCGAGCTGCTCGCGGCCCGGCTGGCTGCGAAGCTCCCGGCCCTTCCGCCGGCACAGATCAGCGCGCTGCCTGCAGTCTTGGCGGCCCACGCCGGACTTGGCGTCCTCGCGGTGATCGTGGGGGAAAGCAGCTCGTCCGTGGCTGGTTGCCTCGCGGCCCCCTCCAAGGCCGGCGGCGCCAGCGGCACCGCGGCCGGCATTTAGGGCCTGGATCGGCGGTTCGGGTCGACGGAACCGGCTTCAAGGCGTACAACTGGGGCTGGATCAGCCAAAAATGTCAGTGCCTGGTGAGACGCTTTCGGCATGAAAGAGAACGCAGTAGTGGAGGCGGTGGAGGCCATCGGTGCTTCTGTCTCTACGCTTGCTGTTTTGGCTCGCCGTGGGACCGGCAGGCCGGTCCAGGTAGGCCCTGGCGACGCTGGGGGCGCTGGGGACCAGTCGGATCTTCTCCAGGATCAGGCTGATGCGTACTTGGAGGGGCTGGCGGAGGTGGCCACGTTGGAAGCCCAGGTGGCGGCGCTGAAGGTCCAATTTGCGGCCTGGCTCGCCGCCGCGGACGCCGCGATGGCGCCGCCGGCTGAGAGCCCGTCGGATCGTGTTGTCCGGCAGATGTCACTGACTGCTGAGGTGGCCTGTGCGCTGACCGTCAGCGAAGGGTCGGCGGCCCGGTTGCTGGTCGAATGCGCCAGGCTCAGCACGGATCTGCCGTTGACGCTGGCCGCGCTCGGGGCGGGGACGCTGTCGTGGCAGCACGGGCGGATCATGTGCGACGAAACCGAGGGGCTGGGACGGGAAGCGGCGGCGGCGTTTGATGCGCATTTTTTGGACCCGGACGCGCCGGGGTATGCGCGGGGTTGCCCGGCGGGGGAGCTGACGCCGGCGAGGTTCCGGGCCAAGGCCCGGTACTGGCGGGAACGGCATGATCCGGTCAGCATCGAAAAACGCCACCACAGGTGTGTGCAGGACCGGCGGCTGGAGTATGCCCCGGAGCGGGACGGCATGGCCTGGCTTTCGGCGTATCTGCCCGCGGACCAGGCGGCCGGGATCTGGAACCGCACCACCGCCGCAGCCCGTGCCATGCAGGGGCCGGCCGAAACCCGCACCCTGACCCAGCGCCGGGTCGACGCCGCCGCCGGATGGCTGCTCGGCCCGGCCCCGGGCGTGGGCAGCCCGGCTGACGACCCGTCCACTGGATCCGAGTCGGCCGGGTCTGCGGAATCGGTATCGGCTGGTTCCGTTTTGCCCGGTGGTGTGCCGTCACCGGCGGCGCAGGTCCTGGTCACGGTGCCGGTGTTTTCGCTGCTCGGCCTGTCTGGGGAACCGGCCACTCTCGACGGGTACGGGCCGATCCCGCCGTCCATGGCCCGGCGGCTCGTCGCCGAGGGCGCAACCTCATTCCTCCAGGTCCTCACCGATCCGCGCGACGGTGCACCCCTGGAGATCGGCCGCACCAGCTACCGGCTGACCAAACCGATGCGCCAATGGCTGCAGCTCCGCGACGCCAAATGCTCATTCCCGAACTGCAACAACCACTCCCTGGACAACGACGCCGACCACATCCTCGCCTGGGCCGGCGGCGGCGGTACCGGCGTCGCCAACCTCGGCCAGCCCTGCCCGAAACACCACGGGCTCAAACACACCACGCAATGGAGACCGGCCGGCGCCACCCGCGACACCCCACCGGGCTGGACATCACCATCGGGCCGGACCTACAAGGCCGAGCACCAGGACTGGGAACCACCCACCTGGCCAGAACCAGCGCCAGTCCAGAACTGGCCGGAGCCACCACGCGGCCGAGTCTCGACCGGATCAGCACCTGCTCAAGACTGGCCGGAGCCGCCGGACTGGCCCGACCCTCCAGAGTGTTCGGACGGTACCAATAGCCTCGACGGGTTCGATGCCCAATTCCGCCCGGCCTGGTACCGCGACGACGAACCCTTGGAAGCCCCCGAGGAGCTTGACGTGATCGAGAGCCCGTTTGCTTTCGGCGTCCCGGAACCACCACTGCCGGTTGATCCATGGCCCTACTCGTCATCAGCAGCCTAGGAAAAGGCTGGTCCCAACGCCCCGCCGCAGGCCCTGCCCGCGTCGGGGGCTCAAACCGCTGCCCACTTGTCATGCCCTAGCAGTGCCTGCCCGGCGGTAGTACAGTCTCCCCACCGAGCAAGGAGGCTCCCATGTCCATGCAAGTCCACCACGTCGCCCAGCTTGACCGGGATGTGGCCGACGAAGTCACAAAATGGCTGAAGTACTTGAAGGGCCAAGTGACGAGCGTCCAGTTCCTCACCACCACCATCCCCGATCCCAAGGACCCGGAGAAGTGGCGTGTACAGTACGAGGCGTACATCACCTATCAGCGGTAGTGGAGGCTTTCCACATACGGCATTACGGGACTGTCGGGAAGACTGACCGGTCCCTAGCGTGGTGGATATGTCACACCGGACCGCTGGAGCCTCAGCCAGCGCTGAGCCGCGCGCTGACGAGGAGAGCCCAAGTCCGGGGCGCTCCCGTGGTGGACGTCGCTCCAGGCAGTCGAGGGCAACAGATGGGCGGGCAGCCAGAAGGCTGGCCGCCTCACTCGGGCCGCCTGCCACACCTCGCGTTACAGGTAATGCCGGCTTCACCGTTGATGACGAGCCCGCCCAGTTGCCCAGCGGTGACGCCATCGGACTGCTGGAGGCGGGCACGGGAGCCGGATTCGCCTACGGCAAGAAGTCCGGTTCCGCCGGGCCTGCGGAGTCCGGCGAAGTGGCCGAACCGCGGTTCCGCTGGCGCCTGGGCATTCGAGCCGCGGCATTCGTGGGCGTGCTGTCCCTGATTGCCGGGGCGTTGCTCTGGTGGCAGGTGGCTGCCAATGGACCTGAAGTCCTTCCCCTCAGCTCAGTGACCCACGATTCGGCGGGGAAACCGGGCACCAGCACATCTGATCAACAGGGCGCGGACGGCAGCGGCCCGGAAAGCAGCGAGCCAGGCGGAGTCGGGAAAGAAACTGCGGGCAAAGACACTGACGGGAAAGACGGTGAGCGGACTGGGTCTGACGGGACCAACAACGACGGCGTAGCTGGGAACGTCGTGGTGCACGTCGCAGGAGCGGTGAAGAAAACCGGAGTAGTCCGGCTCGCACGCGGAAGCCGGGTACATGAGGCCATCGCCGCCGCCGGGGGCGCCCGCCCGGAGGCCGACCCCGACCGCCTTAACCTCGCTTCCCCGCTGGAAGACGGCCAGAAAATCTACGTACCGCGCCGCGGCGAGGTGGCACCCGCTGATGCGACCGGTGCCGCGCCAGCGGACAAATCCGGCGCCGCCGGCACGTCAGGAGCGGAGGGCACTACAGGAGCGGGCGGTGCCCCCGATCGAACTGGTGGGCCTGCGGGGAATGGCGGCGGGAAGATCAACCTCAACACCGCCACCGTGGAGGAACTCGGCGAGTTGCCCAGGGTTGGCCCGGTGCTGGCCCAGCGCATCGTCGACTGGCGCACGCAGCAGGGCCCCTTCAAGTCGCCCGAGGAACTGGACGCCGTCGATGGCGTCGGCCCCAAAATGCTGGAAACTCTGCTCCCGCTGGTGACCGTCTGACATGGAGGGCAGGACCGGACCCACGCCCAGCCGGTGGCAGCGGTATGTCCAGGCGGCTGTGGATTTCCCAAGGGCCGACTTCGCAGCAGATGATTTAGGCTTTGGTGATTCCGCCGCTACGGAATCCGTGCCCTCAAAGCCTCCGTCCCAGCCCGGTCCTGCTCATGGCCTCAGCCAGAAAATCCGTGCGGACATCCGTCGTCGTCTGCTCTCAAGTGAACAGAACACAAACGTAACCGAAACGAACCGGCGCCGGACCGATCTTCGCCTTGCCCCGGCCGCGCTGCTCGTGTGGGTCGCCACTGTCGCCGGTCCCTGGCTGACACCAGGCAGCCTTCTGGTTGTGTGGGGTAGCCTCGCGGCGTCTGCCGGAGTGTTACTTGCAACGGTTCTGCGGAGGAAGAAGGCCGGAAGGCGCTGGCGCCGCAGTTTCCTGACCACCCTGACGGCGGCTCTCATGCTGGCCGCGGCCTCGACTGCCCATTCTGCGGTGTCAGCAGCCCAGCGCCACGACGAGCAGCTGGCAGGACTGATCGCCGGGCGGGCGTCAGTTGTGGCGGAAGCCGAGGTCACCGCGTCTCCGCGGGCACTCAAGACCCCGGGCCCCTCCGGCCGTGCCGAACGCTGGGCAGCCGGGGCGGTGGCCCGGTCATTGACCTCCGGAGGCCAGGTCACGCATGCCCATCTGCCGGTGGTCATTATCGGCGGGGAGGAGTGGCAGCATGCAGGCCGCGGGCAGTTGCTGCGGGTCACCGGAAAGCTCCGGCCCCCGGACCCGGGCAGGGTGGAGGCTGCGATCCTGACTGCGTCGTCGCCGCCTGTAAGGCTTGCAGCAGAGCAGGATTGGCAGCGGGCACCGGCCGCCCTGGGCAAGCGGTTCGCCTCAGCTTCGGGGTGGCTGGCCGATGACGCGCGGGGGCTCCTCCCGGGCATGGTCACGGGCGACACCAGCGGCCTCGACGAGGAACTCGAGACAGCCATGAAAACCGTGGGCCTCACTCACCTGACGGCAGTATCCGGCGCCAACTGCAGCCTGATTCTTGGCGCTCTGCTGTTGGCGGCTCGCTCGTTGCGCCTGACCAGGGTTCCAGCCGCAGCCGTCGCACTCACAGGCCTCGGCCTGTTCGTCCTCATGGTGGGTCCCGATGCGAGCGTGCTCAGGGCATCGCTGATGGGTGCCATTGCGTTGGCCTCCCTTGCAGGCGGCCGGGCAGGCCGGGGACTGAGTTTCCTTTGCCTCGCGGTAATTGCCCTGCTGCTCGTGGAGCCGGAACTGGGCGTCAGCTTCGGGTTCCTGCTCTCCGTACTCGCCACTCTGGGGATCATTGTGCTGGGCCGCTGCGTCATGGGCTGGTTTCCAGCAGGCGTGCCGCGCTGGGCGGCGGCAGCTGTTGCCGTGCCCCTGTCAGCCCAGGTGCTGTGCGGACCCGTCATTGTGATGCTGCAGCCACAGTTTTCCACGTACTCACTGCTGGCCAACGTGCTTGTTGCCCCGATCGTAGCGCCCGTCACCATCCTGGGCACGGCTGCTGTGGCACTCCTGCCCCTCGCGCCGTGGCTTGCCACCGTCCTGATCGGCGTTGCCGGCTTATTCGCCGGTGTTGTGGCAGCCGTCGCCCGGTTCACCGCTGGACTTCCCGGCGCCGCGCCGCCCTGGCCGGAGGGCGTGTTCGGGTTGCTGACCATGCTGCTCTTCTCCGTTGTGACATTGTTCGCCGTGTGGATGGCTGCCCACCCTGCGCGGACCGTCAAGCTGGTCTTCGCCGCGCACGCCGGCGTTGTCCGCATCCTTGACCGGCTGCCGGAGGTCAGGCTCCGCCGCGCCGGCCCCAACGATCATGGGAGACTTAGAGTCTGCAATCTGAACTCCGGGAGGAAATACCAGTGGCCGCTGCCCAGCAACGACCGAAGACGCCGGCAGCTAACTCGGCGTCGTGGCGGGACGTAGCCCCCGCTGCGGTCGTCCTGATCACGGGTCCCGAGGAGTATCTCGGCATCCGTGCGATGGACCGTATCCGGACACAAGTGCGTGCGGCGGCTCCGGACGTGGAAGTCACGAGGCTCACTGCCGGCTCGTACGAGGCCGGGGCGCTGGCCATGAATGTCAGCCCGTCACTGTTCGGCGAAAGCAAACTGATAGAGGTTGACGGCCTCGAGGCGATGAACGACGCCTTCCTGGCGGACGCGCTGACCTATCTCAAGCACGTGGAGCAGGACGCTGTCCTCGTGCTCCGGCACGGCGGCGGAACACGCGGCAAGAAGCTCCTCGACGCCGTGAAGGCCGGGGGATGGCCGACTGTCGACTGCCAGCCGCTGAAGAAGGATGCGGAAAAGACCGCCTTCGTCACGGCGGAGTTCAAGGCCGCCGCCCGGCGGATCACGCCGGAGGCAGTCCAGTCACTGGTCAACGCGGTCGGCGCCAACCTGTCCGAACTGGCGGCGGCGTGCAGCCAGCTCATAGCCGACGCCTCCACGGCCGTTGATGCTGACATGGTCGACCGCTACTACGGCGGAAGAGTGGAGGCGACGGCCTTCAAGGTGGCCGACGCTGCGATGGCGGGCAATGGGCCCGTAGCTCTGTCCACCCTTCGGCATGCGCTGGCCACCGGCGCCGATCCGGTGCCGCTGGTGGCGGCACTGGCGGCGAAGCTCCGGACAGTCGCCAAGGTCGCGGGCGCAAAAGGCTCAGCGGCGCAGATCGCCAAGCAGTTGGGCATGCAGCCGTGGCTGGTGGAGCAGGCACAGCGCGACGTCCGGAGGTGGACGCCCGAGGGTCTGGCACGGTCCATCCAGGTCACAGCCGAAGCCGATGCGCAGGTCAAAGGGCTATCGCGTGATCCGGTCTACGCTGTGGAACACGCCGTGACGGTGATCGCGGCCGCTGCCCGCGGGCGTTAGCCCGCGCCGCGAATGGAGCGGCAGGCGCCGCACGCGGAAGGCTCGGAAGCCGCCGGGCTCAGAAGGGAGGGCGGCCGCCGTCGGAAGCCCCGCCGTCGGAAGTTAAAAGAGAAGTGGCCGGCACCAAATGGTGCCGGCCACAAGCATCAGTTCAGATGAACCGGAAAACCTTAGAGTGCGTTGACCTTCTTGGAGATCGCCGACTTGCGGTTTGCAGCGTTGTTCTTGTGCAGAACACCCTTGCTGACAGCCTTGTCCAGCTTACGGCTGGCAGAAACGAGCGCAGTAGTAGCAGCTTCCTTGTCGGAGGACTCAACGGCGGTGTTGACGGCGCGGATGGCCGTCTTCAGCTCGGACTTGACTGCGTTGTTGCGCAGGCGGGCCTTCTCGTTGGTGAGGATGCGCTTCTTCTGGGACTTGATATTTGCCACGTGTGAACTCTCTTTGTAATGCGGAAATGGTCTAGAGGGCTTTCAAGCTGGCCTTGACTGAGCGGCGTGGGGATACCTATGGCGGCCAGCCATCAGTGACCGTCGACCTGCACGGACACACAGCTATAAATATTAGCAGGTCGGAGCCATGTGTGGCCATTCAGTGCGGGGACGGGCGCGTCGGCGTCATTTCCAGCCGTGCAACCGACGCAACTCGTCCGCCACCAGCCTAAACTTCTTCCGCTCCAGCACCGACCCCTCGCGCCGGATGTCGGCCGGGTGAATCTGCAGGACGCGGTCCAGTTTGGCCTCGCTGGGGCGGCCTTGCCTGTCCCACGGCCCGGTGCCGATGTCCACGTAATCGAGGCGGCCGCGCGGGTGGCCGTCGTGGTCCTTGCTGGTCAGCATCAGGCCCAGCAGATACCTGCCGCGGCTGCCCACCAGAAGGACGGGTCGGTCCTTGCCGCGCGAGTAGTCCTCTTCGAAGGGAACCCAGGTCCATACGATCTCACCGGGGTCCGGGCGCCCGTCGAGGGAGGGGGAGTAGCGCAGGGTCGCCGTGCCGGTGAAGTCGCCCGGGTAAGTGCCTGTGACCCCGGCCGGGGGCAGGGGCGTGTTTCCGGACCTGCTGCGGACCTGCGAAGGAGTGCGGGCTGCCGGTTGCCTTAGCACGCCGAGCCAGCGGAGCGAGGCGCGGACGGCGGCGCCGATCGGGGAGAAGTTCAAGGCCATGCGGGCCACCATACCGGCGTGGGCTCCGCAGCGGCTGGACATCCGGTTGTGCGGGCCACGCAAAATGTACTGCCAGCGCCCGGGACGTGGGAGACTAGAGGTTCAGATATTGCGGCAGGCAGCAGGATGGCCAGAGTTCAGCCTGAACAACGCCGCTGAAATGCCAACAGTAAGGACCCTGCGTGTCTCCCATGGCCCGCACCGCCCCGGTGCCCGCCGCGACAGATCCGGCCATTATTCGGAATTTCTGCATCATCGCGCACATTGACCACGGTAAGTCCACCTTGGCCGACCGGATGCTGCAGTTCACCGGTGTCGTGCAGTCCCGCGACATGAAGGCCCAGTATCTGGACCGCATGGATATTGAGCGGGAGCGCGGTATCACCATCAAGTCCCAGGCTGTCCGCATGCCCTGGGAGCTTGACGGCCTGAGCTACGCCCTGAACATGATCGACACGCCGGGCCACGTGGACTTCACCTACGAGGTGTCCCGTTCCCTCGCTGCTTGCGAAGGCGCCGTTCTGCTGGTGGACGCCGCGCAGGGCATTGAGGCCCAGACGCTGGCGAACCTGTACCTGGCAATGGAAAATGACCTCACCATCATCCCGGTCCTGAACAAGATCGACCTGCCGGCAGCCCAGCCCGAGAAGTACGCAGCCGAACTCGCCAGCCTGATCGGCGGCGATCCCGAAGACGTGCTGCTGGTGTCCGGCAAGACCGGCGTGGGTGTTGAAGCCCTCCTGGACAAGATCGTCCGGGACCTGCCCGCGCCCGTCGGCGACCCCGACGCGCCTGCCCGGGCCATGATCTTTGACTCCGTCTATGACACGTACCGTGGCGTGGTTACCTATGTCCGCGTGGTGGACGGCATGCTGCACCCGCGTGAGCGCATCCAGATGATGTCCACCAAGGCCAGCCATGAGCTCTTGGAAATCGGCGTCAGCTCCCCGGAGCCAATACCCTCCAAGGGCCTTGGTGTTGGCGAGGTGGGCTACCTCATAACCGGTGTGAAGGACGTCCGCCAGTCGAAGGTGGGCGACACCGTCACGAACCTTGCCAAGCCTGCGGCGGAATCACTGAGCGGCTACGCTGACCCCAAGCCGATGGTGTTCTCGGGCCTCTACCCCCTCGACGGCACCGACTACCCCGTGCTCCGCGACGCGCTGGACAAGCTCAAGCTGAACGACGCCGCCCTGATCTACGAGCCGGAAACCTCCGCAGCGCTGGGCTTCGGCTTCCGCGTGGGCTTCCTCGGCCTGCTGCACTTGGAGATCGTCCGTGAACGCCTTGAACGCGAATTCAACCTGGACCTGATCTCCACCGCACCGAACGTGGTTTACGAGGTCACGCTCGAGGACAAGAACGTGGTAACCGTGACGAACCCCAGCGAGTTCCCCTCCGGCAAGATCAACGAGGTTCGCGAACCCATGGTGGCTGCCACCATCCTGGCTCCCAACGAGTTCGTCGGTGCCATCATGGAGCTGTGCCAGGGCCGCCGCGGCGTCATGAGAGGCATGGACTACCTGTCCGAGGACCGGGTTGAGCTGCGGTACTGGATGCCGCTGGCCGAGATCGTCTTCGACTTCTTCGACCTGCTCAAGTCCAAGACGCGCGGCTACGCCTCGCTGGACTGGAAGGCCGACGGCGAACAGGTCGCCGACCTGGTCAAGGTGGACATCCTGCTCCAGGGCGAACAGGTGGATGCTTTCAGCGCCATCACCCACAAGGACAAGGCCTACGCCTACGGCGTGATGATGACCGGCAAGCTGCGCGAACTCATCCCGCGCCAGCAGTTCGAGGTGCCCATCCAGGCCGCCATCGGCTCCCGGATCATCGCCCGCGAGTCCATCCGCGCCATCCGCAAGGACGTTCTCGCCAAGTGCTACGGCGGTGACATCTCCCGTAAGCGCAAACTGCTGGAAAAGCAGAAAGAAGGCAAGAAGCGCATGAAGATGGTGGGGCGCGTGGAAGTGCCGCAGGAAGCCTTCATCGCAGCCCTCACCACCGACGACTCCAAGGACAAGGCCAAGAAGTAGTGATGACCGTGGCCCGAACCTCCGGAGGCCGCACGCATGCCTAGCGTTCTTCCCCTGGGTGACCCCGCGCCGTCGGACGGCCTGTTGCCGCAGCAGGCGGCGGACGGCGCGGCCAACCGGGCCTTCGGGCTGTACGTGCACATCCCGTTTTGCGCGGTGCGCTGCGGCTACTGCGACTTCAATACCTACACCGCCACCGAGCTCGGCGGCGGTGCTTCCCAGGACGCGTACGCCTCCACTGCCATCTCGGAAGTGGATTTTGCCGCGCGGGTCCTTGCGGAGTCGGGCCTGCCCGCCAGGAAACTGAGCACCGTGTTCTTCGGCGGCGGTACGCCCACGCTGCTGCCTGCCGAGGACCTGGCGCGGATCCTCCGTGCCGCCATCGACACCTGGGGGATCGAAACCGGCGCCGAAGTGACCACGGAGGCTAATCCGGACTCCGTTACGCCGGAATCTTTGCAGCTGCTCGCGGACGCGGGCTTCACGCGGGTGTCCTTCGGCATGCAGTCCGCCGTGCCCCACGTGCTGAAGGTCCTTGACCGCACACACACCCCGAGCCGTGTCCCGCTCGTGGTGCAGTGGGCGCGGGACGCCGGACTGGCTGTCAGCCTTGACCTCATCTACGGCACACCCGGGGAATCCCTCGAGGACTGGCGCTTTTCGCTTGAGACCGCTCTGTCCTACAAGCCTGACCACATCAGCGCCTACGCGCTGATCATTGAGGACGGCACGAAGCTCGCCGCCCAGATCCGCCGTGGTGAAGTTCCGGAAATCGACGACGACGACCACGCCGACAAGTATGAACTCGCCGAGAGGATGATCACCGACGCCGGCCTGCACTGGTACGAGGTCAGCAACTGGTCCGCGACGCCGGAACAGGCGTGCCGCCACAACCTTGCCTATTGGCGCGGGGACGACTGGTGGGGCATCGGCCCGGGCGCGCACTCACATGTGGGCGGAGTGCGGTGGTGGAACGTCAAGCACCCCACCGCCTATGCCGGCCGGCTCGGCTCAGGCGTCTCGCCGGCGGCAGGACGTGAAACGCTCGACGACGAAACCAGGAGCGTGGAAAAGGTCATGCTGGAGGCGCGGCTTTCCTCGGGTCTCGACACCGCTGTCCTCGCGCCGTCCGGCAGGAAGGCCGTGGCCGGCCTGATCGCCGACGGCCTGGTGGTGCCGGAGGATGCCTTCAGGGGCCGCCTGGTCCTCACCCTGAAAGGCCGGCTGCTGGCCGATGCCGTGGTCCGCAGGCTCCTGCCGGACTGATTCGCCACAACAGAAAAACAACGCGGGGTCACTTCCAGCCCAATCCGGTAGGGATATTGGGCGCTAAGTGACCCCGCGTTGCTTTTGGCCAGCTGATCCGGCCGGTTACTTGATCCAGCGCAGGTTGTACTGGTACCGGTGCGGCTGGCCCTTGTTGACGTGGACGCCGGCGGACACCGCGAAGCAGGTCAGGGCAATCCAGATGAGTGTGGCCACGACGGCGAACAGGTTGCCGACGACGGGGAGCAGCACCAGCAGGTTGGCGACGAAGGCCGCAATGGTGGGCGGCAGGGTGAAGTTGAGGGCTTCCTTGGACTCCTGCGCGGTGAACGGGCCGCGGTCGCGGAAGATGAGGTAGATGAGCAGCGCCGGAACGCAGCCGAGGATGCCGCCGAAGTGCGCCAAGGTGGCCCACTGCCGGTCCTCGCTCGCTGTCAGCGGAAGCGCGTTGGCCGGAACGCCATGGTACTGGGGCAGGTCCTGGCCGGACTGTGTGTCCCTGCGGTCGCGAGCGTCTTCTGCCACGGTGTCTTCCTTTAGCTTGCGTTGGTGCGATAGTGCTTTGATGTGGCGCCGGGCCCGCGGTGCGGTGACGCCGTACCAAGGATACCGGGACATACGGGCAATCGCGGGCTCAACGCCGAATCACGCGGTGGAAGCTACGGAACCGTTAGGAAATCGATGACCTCTTCCACCCGGCCCAACAGGGCGGGCTCAAGGTCAGCGTAGGTGCGCACGGCGCCCAGGAGTTTCTGCCAGCCGAGGCCAATGTCCTCCTTGGTCTCGTGCGGCCACCCGAAGGCGGTGAGGATGCCGGTTTTCCAGTCCGTGCCCCGCGGAACCACGGGCCACTGCGGAATGCCGAGCACCGACGGCCGGATCGCCTGCCAGACGTCGACGTACGGGTGGCCGACGATCAGCACATTCCCGGCGGCGCCGGGGGAGGCCATCACGGCGTCGGCGATTCTGGACTCCTTGGAATCCGGGACCAGGTGGTCCACCAGGACGCCCAGCCTCCGGCCGGGACCGGGGCGGAAGGAGGCAACAGCCGCCGCCAGGTCATCAATGCCATGGAGAGGTTCGACGACGATGCCCTCCACCCGGAGGTCGTCGCCCCAGACTTTTTCCACGAGTTCGGCGTCATGCTTGCCTTCAACCCAGATCCTGCTGGCCTTGGCCACCTGTGCCCGCTGCCCTTCCACCCGCACCGACCCCGACGCCGTCCGGCCGGCGGGACCCTGCCCTGCAGGCTTCGCCTTGGGGGCCGGGGGCATCAGCCGGATCGGCTGGCCGTCCAGGAGGAAGCCGAAGCCCAGCTTGAAGGACCGGGACTTTCCCCGGCGGTCCTCGAGCGCCACCACGTGCATGCCGCCGGACTTCTCCACCCGGGTCACCGCGCCCACCCAGCCGGACTGGACATCCTCGAGCACCATGCCGCGCTCCACCGCCACCTCTGGCAGGCTGTTCTTGGCGGGCGCTGCCATCTCCTGCGGGCCCCAGGTCTGATAC
The DNA here is from genome assembly GCF_040546765.1 of Arthrobacter sp. OAP107. Taxonomy (NCBI): domain Bacteria; kingdom Bacillati; phylum Actinomycetota; class Actinomycetes; order Micrococcales; family Micrococcaceae; genus Arthrobacter; species Arthrobacter sp. OAP107. Next base: position 2,151,338 of record NZ_JBEPOK010000001.1, read on the forward strand.
TGCATTCGTTCACCGCTCTGCACTAGGAAGGAGCCGCTCCGGCCGCGGTCATGCCGCCGGGGGACACGAGTCCGGAATTTCGCCCGGAGCGGTACCAATGCTAACAACGCGGCGACTCATATTAGACTTGTTAGCACTTAGGCATGTCGAGTGCTAACCACAGCGTCTATGGGCAGGATTAAGGCCCGGCGCGTGAAGGCCAAAAGGAGGTGGACTGTGAGCGAACCACGGAAGCTTGAGGTGCTGCGCGCCATCGTGGAGGACTATGTCCATTCCCGCGAACCTGTCGGCTCCAAAGCCCTGGTGGAGCGGCACCATCTGGGCGTATCCAGCGCCACCATCCGCAACGACATGGCTGCGCTGGAAGACGAGGGACTCATCACCGCCCCCCACACCAGTGCCGGCAGGATTCCCACGGACAAGGGCTACCGCCTGTTCGTCGACCAAATTTCTGCCGTCAAGCCGTTGTCCCCGGCGGAAAAGCGCGCCATCCAGACCCTCCTTGAGGGGTCGGAGGACCTCGACGACGTCCTGGACCGCACGGCCCGGCTCCTGTCCCAGCTGACCAACCAGGTCGCCGTCGTGCAGTACCCGCACCTGAGCCGCGCCGTGGTGCGGCACATTGAATTCGTGCTGCTGGCGCCGCGGAAGGTGCTGATCGTGCTGATCGCCGACTCCGGCAAGGTCGACCAGCGCGTGGTCGACGCCGGCCAGGACCTGTCGGACGACACGCTCGCCGCCCTCCGCACCCGGTTTCTGACCGGTCTGGCGGGAACACCGGTGGCCATCCTGCCCCAGCACCTGACCGCCGTCGTGGCCGGCTGCACGCCGGCCGAACGCCCGGTGGCCATGGCCCTGGGCAAGGGACTGGAGGGCCTCGCCCACAACAGCCGGGAAGACCGGATGGTCATGGCCGGAACGGCCAACCTGGCGCGGTCCAACGTGGACTTCCCGCTCAGCATCGGGCCTGTGCTGGAAGCGCTCGAGGAGCAGGTGGTGATGCTGCGGCTCCTGAGCGACATGGCGCAGGACCCGCGCGGCGTGGCCGTCAGCATCGGTAGGGAAAACCCCTACGACGGACTGGCCGAGGCATCGGTGGTGGCCACCGGCTACGGTCCCGACGCCACCGCGAAGGTGGGCATCCTCGGCCCCACCCGGATGGACTATCCCACCACCATGGCCGCCGTGCGCGCGGTGGCCCGCTATCTTTCGAGGATTCTGGGCCCGTGACTGCACGCCCCGGACATCCTTTGACCACAGGCAGTACAACCAGGAAGAGATACGAACTTTGAGCAGCCACTACGACGTTCTTGGAGTCTCCCCGGAAGCCACCGGCGAGGAGATCAAAAAGGCCTACCGCAAGCTGGCCCGCTCGCTTCACCCGGACGTCAACTCCGGGGAAGACGCAGCCGAACGGTTCAAGGCCGTCACCCACGCCTATGAAGTGCTGTCCGACCCGCAGAAGCGCAGGGTCTACGACACCACCGGTAACGAGAACGGCACCGACAACGGCTTCGGTGGCGGCGGCTACGCCGGCCAGGGCTTCGCGTTCCAGGACATCTTTGACACCTTCTTCGGTGCGGGCGGGACCTCCGGGCCCGCGTCCCGCGTCCGCCGCGGCCAGGACGCGCTCATCAGCGTCCGCATCGACCTGCGCGATGCCGTCTTCGGTGTCAACAAGAAGCTGGAAGTGGACACGGCCGTCACCTGCCCCACCTGCGAAGGATCCTGCTGCCAGCCGGGCACGCATCCGGAGCGCTGCGACATCTGCGGCGGCAGCGGACAGGTACAGCGGGCGGTCCGTTCCATCCTCGGCCAGGTCATGACCGCCGCACCCTGCGGATCGTGCGAGGGCTTCGGCACGGTCATCAAGGACCCCTGCAACGAATGCAGCGGCCAGGGCCGCATCCGCAGCCGCCGCTCCCTGACCATCAAGGTTCCGGCCGGCGTGGCCACCGGAACGCGGATTCAGCTCTCCGGGCAGGGTGAGGCCGGCCCTGCTGGCGGCCCGTCCGGCGACCTTTACGTGGAAATCCGGGTCAACAACGATGCCACGTATGTCCGCGAGGGCGACGACCTCCACGCCACCCTGAACATTCCCATGACGGCCGCTGCCCTCGGTACGGAACTGAGCCTGGAAACCTTCGACGGCAAGCAGGAGATCGACGTCAAGGCGGGCACGCAGTCCGGCGAGATTATTACCCTGCGCGGCCTGGGCGTTACGCACCTGCGGGGTTACGGCCGCGGGGATCTCAAGGTCCACCTGCAGGTGGAAACACCATCCAAGCTCGACCCCGCCCAGGAAGACCTGCTCCGGCAGCTGGCCAAGCTCCGCGGCGAGCAGTTCTCCGAGGGCAAGCTCGCCGCCAGCGGCGGCGTCTTCGCCAAACTGCGGGACCGCCTCGGTAACCTTTAGCGGTGAGCAACCCCGTATTCTTCACCCCGGCCGGCACGCTGGACGGCACCTCGCCCGGGTCGCTGTTCGTTCTCGACGGCGCCGAGGCCCGGCATGCGGTCACCGTCAAGCGCCTGGCCGTGGGCGAGCAGGTGGACATAGCCGACGGCGCAGGCAAACGCATCACCGGAACCGTGGCTGATGCTGCCCCCGCCCAGTTGACGGTCGAGTGCACCTCTGTCAGCGCGGAACCGCGGCCTGATACCCGGCTGGTCCTTGTGCAGGCCCTCGCCAAGGGGGACCGGGACGAGCTCGCGATCGAAACCGCCACCGAACTGGGCATCGACGCCGTGATCCCCTGGCAGTCGGAACGCTCCATCGTCAGGTGGAAGGGGGAGCGGGCGGCCAAGGCTCACGGAAAATGGCAGTCCGCCGTAACGGCGGCTGCCAAGCAGGCGCGCCGCGCCTGGATTCCCGAGGTGCGCCCCGCCGTCGACACCCAGGCCCTGGCCAGGGAAGTGGCGGAAGCCGGCCTCGCCGTGATCCTGCACGAAGACGCCGTCACGCCGCTGCGGCGGGTCCTCGGCAAATGGTCCGAGGCACACCAGGAGGCGTCCGGCCCCGGCGAGATCCTGCTGATTGTTGGCCCCGAAGGGGGCATCAGTCCCCGCGAGGTCACCCGGCTGTGCAGCGCAGGGGCGGTCACGGCACTGTTGGGACCGCACGTGCTGCGTTCCTCGACGGCGGGACCGGCCGGCGTCGTGATTGCCAGCGACGTTCTCGGCCGCTGGTAAGTCCAGCGCACTGTTGATGGGCGGGACCGCCGGCCAGCCAACCCGGCGGACGGTGCTTTTGGCGGACCGTGCTTTTGACGGACCGCGCTTTTGGCGGACGGTGCTTTTAGCGGACGGTGAACCCGCGCGATTCCACGTTGAGTTCGTCCTCGGGCTTGCCGGGGTCGATCTGGGACACTCGCACCTCATAGTTCCCGGGCGCGAGATTCACCGTGATGCCGAAGACCCCCGAGGCGGCGGGATCAGCCGCGGCCCTGGCTTCCCCGGTCAGGTAGCTTTCCTTGTCGCCGTTGTCCTGGACCTTGAGGATGCGCCAGTGGAGTTTGCCGTTGGGGACGGTGCTTCGCCCGGAGATCTTGACCCGGCCGTCGCCGACTTCGGTGCCCTCCTGCGGATCAATGATCCACACCGGCGCCACCATTCCGACGCTGCGGGACGTGGGGGCACCCAGCTTGACGTGCTTGAACGCCAGATAGTCCGTGTGCCCGTCCACGAGGATGACCACTTCGATTTGCTGGCCCGCGTCAATCAGGCCGGAGCTGGCACCGGCGGCCGTTGCGGTGTACACGAGCTGCTGGATGGCCCGCTGGGCCATGTCCGCATCGAGGTTGCTGTTAAAGGCATCCGCGGAAACGTCCACAGTGATGACATTGGTGCCCGAGATCGATGTGGCAAGGTTTTTGGGGTTCTGCCACGGCGTGAAGTAATCAGGATCCAGCGGCGTTTCGGACATCATGGCGCGCAGGGCCCGGGTGATCGGGTTCTCGTCGTCAGGAACGTCGCGGAACTCGCGGTACAGGAAGACGTTGCTGTTGCTCCGCCCGATCCAATAGACCGGCGCCTTGTTGGACGACTGTGTTGTTTCCAGCGGCGCGCTGGTGGTGGGGACGCCGTCCGTACCGGCTGCCCGCCGCGACGAGGAAGTCGGGGAGTTCGCAGAGGTCACCGAGGGATCGGGGTCGGCGATGCACCCCGACAGCAGCAGGGCAGCCGGAAGCAGCGCGGACAGCAGCACGGAGCGCATCCGCGGTACCTTCCGGCCCGGAGTTCCTGGCTGACTGATGCTGGCGATCCCTTCAAATGAGCAGTTGTGTGCGGGCACGCCGGACCGTTGCCGGCGAGCTCCTTTTCCAGCATTACACGAGACATTGCAGCGCTGGGCCCCTTTCGCGGCAGGCGGCCGAACTGCAACGGGAACGATATGAGGCCGATACAAAGTTGATACCTAATTGCGGGAACGCGTTACAGAAAAGCGGTCCGCCGTCACCTTTCGGGACGGCAGGCAGGGGCGTGCGCTGGCGTAAGATGTAAGGACGCAAACGAGTTATATTCCGAACTGGAGGGAACCGAAGGCCTGAGGGCCGTCACCATGACTGAATCAGCAAACGGAAAGCGCCGCCTCAACACGGGGGACCGAACCACGGGCGAATTCCCCCATACTCTCCCCGGTGTGCGGACGGAGGTGGTCATCTTCGATAACTCTGATCAGATGGTGCAGTCGCTGGGTAGCCACGACGAGGCCCTCCGCTTTATCGAGGACCAGTTCCCGGCCGTCAGTTTCCACGTCCGCGGCAACGAACTTTCCATCAACGGCCCCGCGGCCGATGTTCCGCGGATCATGCGACTGCTCAACGAGGTCCGGGGTCTCGTGGCCCGCGGCACGGTTATCACGCCGGCAGTTCTCCAGCAGCTGGTCTCGCTGCTCCGCAGCCAGTCGCTGCAGAACCCGGTGGAGGTGCTGACGCACGACATCCTCTCCAGCCGCGGCAAGACCATCCGGCCCAAGACGCTGAACCAGAAGAACTACGTGGACGCCATCGACGCCAACACGGTGATCTTCGGAATCGGCCCGGCCGGTACCGGCAAGACCTACCTGGCGGTCGCCAAGGCGGTGCAGGCCCTGCAGCAGAAGGAAGTCAGCCGGATCATCCTCACCCGCCCCGCCGTCGAGGCGGGCGAACGGCTGGGGTTCCTCCCCGGCACGCTCAGCGACAAGATCGACCCGTACCTGCGGCCGCTGTACGACGCGCTGCACGACATGATGGACCCCGAGTCCATTCCCCGGCTGATGGCCGCCGGCACCATCGAGGTGGCGCCGCTGGCCTACATGAGGGGCCGGACGCTGAACGACGCCTTCATCATCCTTGATGAGGCACAGAACACCACGCCGGAGCAGATGAAGATGTTCCTCACCCGCCTCGGCTTCGGCTCTAAGATGGTGGTCACCGGCGACGTCACGCAGGTGGACCTTCCCTTCGGGACCCGCTCCGGCCTGCGCATCGTCGAGGAGATCCTCACCGGAATCGACGACGTCAGCTTCTCTGTCCTGGACGCCGCCGACGTCGTCCGCCACCGCCTGGTGGGCGACATCGTCAACGCCTACAGCATCTGGGACGAAGCACAACGCAACCGGGTCAAGCATTCCGTTCCCCGGGAACGACGGGGAGAGCACGCATGAGCATCGAAGTTAACAACGAGTCCGGCATCCAGGTGGACGAGGCCGGCCTGGTGGCGCTGGCGCGCTTTATCTTCGAACAGCTGTACATCCACCCGCAGGCGGAACTGTCCATCCTGCTCGTGGACGAACCGGCCATGGAGAAGCTGCACATCGAACTGATGGATGAGCCCGGAGCCACCGATGTGCTGTCAGTGCCCATGGACGAGCTGACCCCGGGCACCCCGGACAAGCCGACGCCGCAGGGGATGCTTGGCGACATCGCGATCTGCCCGCAGGTGGCCGAGGTCCAGGCCCGGAGTGCCGGGCACTCCACGCAGGACGAGATGCTGCTGCTGACCACGCACGGAATTCTCCACCTGCTCGGCTATGACCACGCCGAACCCGAGGAGAAGGCAGAAATGTTCGGCCTGCAGCGCGAACTGCTGACGGCATTCACCGGCAAAGAAGCACCGGCCGAGACCACGCAGTGACCTCCCTGCTCCTTGTCTGCATGGCGCTGGCGTTTCTCGGTGCCGCAGCGCTGCTGACTGCTGCCGAGGCGGCGTTCAGCTTTCTGCCGCGCCACGACGCCGAGCAGGCCTTGCAGGGGAGCCAGGGCCCGGCGCTGCGCAGGATCCTGGACCAGCCGATGACGCACATGCGTGCCCTGCGATTCTGGCGGATCTGGTTCGAGTCGGCCTCCGCTGTGGCCGTGGCCGTGCTGCTTTACAGCCTGCTGGACAACGTCTGGCTGGCCGGTCTGGCCGCCACAGGCATCATGGCGGTCCTCGGGTTTGTGCTGGTGGGCGTCTCGCCGCGCCAGCTGGGCCGTTCGCATCCGGCCGCCGTGGCGCGGAACTCGGCATCGCTGGTACGGTTCCTGGCCTGGATCCTGGGGCCCATCCCCGCCTGGCTGGTCCGTCTGGGCAGCGCCGTGGCCCCGGGTTCGCCCAACGGTGACGACTCCTACTTCAGCGAGGAGGAGTTCCGCGAACTGGTTGACCGCGCCACCGAGTCGGACATGATCGAGGACAACGAGGCCGAACTCATCCAGTCCGTATTCGAGTTCGGCGACACCCTCGTCCGCGCCGTCATGGTGCCGCGGACGGACATCCTGACCATCGACGCCGGCTCGAGCCTGCACAGTGCGATGGCGCTGTTCCTTCGGTCGGGGTACTCCAGGATCCCGGTCATCGGCGAAAACACCGACCAGATCCTGGGCATCATCTACCTGAAGGACGTTGCCGCCGCGATCCACAGCATGGACCCCGAGGCCGAACCGCCTGTGGTGGACGTGCTGGCCCGCGAGGTCCGCTACGTTCCGGATTCCAAGCCGGTGAGCGACCTCCTGCGCGAACTCCAGAAGGAGTCAACGCACGTGGCCATCGTCATCGACGAATACGGCGGCACCGCAGGGCTGGTGACCCTCGAGGACCTGATCGAAGAGCTTGTCGGCGAAATCGTGGACGAGTACGACTCGGAGAGCGCCGCCGTCGTCGATCTGGGCGACGGAACATTCAGGGTGAGCGCCCGGATGGGGATCGACGACCTCGGCGAGCTGTTCGGCATCGAACTGGAGGACGACGAGGTGGACACCGTGGGCGGCCTGCTGGCCAAGGCCCTGGGCCGGGTCCCGATCGTGGGCAGCGCCGTGGATGTCGACGGCGTTTCGCTGCGCGCCGAGCGGCTGGAGGGCCGCCGGAACCGCGTCAGCCACATCATTGCGGGCGCCGCGCCGAAAGGCCCCGTTCCACAAAATACTGACCTTGAAGAACTTCTCGACGAGGCCGAATCAATGCAACAGGGAGTTCCACGTGAGCAAGCAGAATAAAGCCGACGGCGGCGAACCGTTCGGCGGGTACCATGCCGGATTCTCGGTGCTGGTGGGCCGGCCGAACGCCGGCAAATCCACCCTCACCAACGCCCTGGTGGGCAAGAAGGTGGCCATCACCTCGGCCAAGCCGCAGACCACGCGGCACACCATCCGCGGGATCGTCCATCGCGAGGACGCCCAGCTGATCCTGGTGGACACCCCCGGCCTGCACCGGCCCCGCACCCTGCTGGGCAAGCGGCTAAACGACCTCGTCGCCGACACCCTCTCAGAGGTGGATGCGATCGGGTTCTGCATCCCCGCCAACGAGAAGATCGGCCCCGGTGACAAGTTCATCGCCGCCCAGCTTGCCGCCGTGGGCCGCAAGCCGGTGATTGCCCTGGTCACCAAGGCAGACCTGGTGGACCGGCAGGCCCTGACGGAGCAGCTGCTGGCTGTCGCTGAACTCGGCAGGGAAGTGCTGGGCGAGGACGGCTGGAAGGACATCGTTCCGGTCTCCGCCGCGGACGGGTTCCAGGTGGGCACCGTGGCGGACGTCCTGATCAGCCACATGCCGCCGTCGCCCCCGCTCTACCCGGACGGTGAGCTGACCGACGAGCCCGAAGCCGTCATGGTGGCTGAACTCATCCGCGAGGCTGCGCTGGAGGGTGTGCGCGACGAGCTGCCGCACTCACTGGCTGTTGTGGTCGAGGAGATCGTCCCGCGCGAGGGCCGCACCGAGGACAACCCCCTGCTGGACGTCCGCGTCAACCTCTACGTGGAGCGCCCGTCGCAGAAGGCGATCATCATCGGCAAGGGCGGAAGCCGCCTGCGGGAGGTCGGCACCAATGCCCGGAAGGGCATCGAGGCGCTCCTGGGCACACGCATCTACCTCGACCTGCACGTCAAGGTCGCCAAAGACTGGCAGCGCGACCCCAAGCAGCTGGTGAAGCTCGGGTTCTGACCCGCTGCCGCCTGCATTCCGGCGCCAAGCGCCAGCACGCCGGGCCGCAAACGCCGGATTTCCGGGGTTTTCCCAGAAACGGCTACTAAAATAGGCCGGATCCCATTTTTTCGAGGAAGGTACACCCTGTGGTGCGACGCCGCGACAACCGCGCCCAAGGACCGGGCACACCCGCCCGCTCCGAGCCAGCTGCCCGGCATGCCGAGGACGCCCGGCTGGGCGCTGCCCGGCACTTGAATGTCCACCACATGCCCGCATGGCTCAAGGTGACCACCGCCGTCGTCGCCGTGGTCCTGGCCGGCGGCCTGGCCTTTGCCGGCTACTGGTACTTCAGGCTGCAGTCCAACATCTCCACGTCCGCCCTGGGGGCGGGCAGCAGCCGTACGGACACTACGGATGACGCCACTGGCAGGTTACAGATCCTGATCCTGGGATCCGACACCCGCGACGGCAAGAACTCCAATTACGGCAGCAAGGAGGATTCCACCGGCTACGGCAACTCCGACGTCATGATGCTGATGGACATCTCCGAGGACAACAAGCGGGTCAACGTCATCAGCTTCCCCCGCGACCTGCTGGTGAACATCCCCAAGTGCACCGACCAGAAGACCGGCAAGCAGTACCCGGCCCGCAGCGGCATCATGATCAATGAGGCCATGAAGGAGGCCGGCATCGGCTGCGCCGTGGACACCGTCAACAAGTTGACCGGCATGGAGGTGGACCACTTCATGATGGCCGACTTCAATGCCGTCAAGGAGCTGTCGAATGCCGTGGGCGGCGTCTCGGTGTGCATCAGCGACGCCGTCTATGACCCCGACTCGCGGCTGCGGTTGCCCAAGGGCACCTCCCAGGTGCAGGGCGAACAGGCCCTGGCGTTCCTGCGCACCCGCCACGCGTTCGGCGACGGCGGCGACCTCGGCCGCATCAAGGCCCAGCAGGGCTTCCTGTCCTCCCTGACCCGGAAGATCAAGGATGACGGCACCCTCTCCAACCCGGCCAAGCTGCTGAACATTGCCGACGTCATCACCAAGAACCTGACGGTCGACGACGGACTCGCCTCCGTGCCGTCGATGATCACCATCGCCAACCGGCTAAAGACGATCGACGTCGGCAAGGTCGCCTTTGTAGCGATGCCGACCGTCCCGGCCACCAGCGATCCCAACCGGCTGGAAGCCGCGCCGGCCGCTGCGCAGCTGTTTGCCGCCCTGCGCAAGGATGTCGACCTGACCGACCCGGACGGGAAGGAAAACCCGTCACCTTCGGCGAAGCCCACACCGTCGGCCAGCTCCACTCCGAAGGCCACCCCCAAGCCCACGGCCACGACGGCGCCGTATGACAAGGCGCTGCAGCCGATCACCGTGGCCAACGGCACCGGCGCAGCCGGCCGGACCCAGGAAATCGTGGACGCCGTTGTGGCCGGCGGCTTCACCCAGGTGGGGCAGCTGGAGGCCGACACCACGGCAAAGACCATGGTGTACTACGGGCCCGAGTTTGCGGACGTCGCCGCTGACGTGGCAGCCCTGTTCGGTATTCCGGCCGCCCAGGTGGCTCCGTCGTCGGGCGTCGCGGGTGTGCAGCTGTACCTCGGCTCCGACTTCCCGTCCGGGACCAAGTACGGCAAGACCACCGTTCCCAAGGACGTCGTCAACCAGACGGCGGGCGACACCGTCTGCCAGCAGGCAAACCCGGAGCTGGTCGTCCAGCAGTAACCGGCCGCAGGCCGGAGACATACAGCCGGGCACGAAAATGCCGGACCGCCCCGAGGGGGGGCGGCCCGGCATTTCTGCACCTACCAGATGCTGACGCGCTCCGCCGGCGGCATCCACATGCCGTCCTCCTCCGTGACGCCGAACGCGGCGTGGAAGGAGTCCAGGTTCTTGGCAATGGCGTTGGTACGGAACTCGTTGGGGGAGTGCGGGTCCGTGGCGAGGCGCCGTATGGCCTCCTCGGTGCGGATCACCTGGCGCCAGCCCGCCGCCCAGGAGGCAAAGAAGCGCTGTTCACCCGTCAGCCCGTCGAGCACCGGAGGTTCCTGGCCGTCGAGGCTCAGGCGGTAGGCCTTGTGCGCAATGGTCAGTCCGCCCAGGTCGCCGATGTTCTCGCCCAGCGTGAGTTTGCCGTTGACGTTGTGGCCGGGTGCGGCGTACGGGGACAGGGCGTCAAACTGGTCCACGAGGCGCCCGGTCAGGGCTTCGAAAGCCTTGCGGTCGTCCTCGGTCCACCAGTTGCGCAGCTCGCCCTTGCCGTCGAACTGCGAGCCCTGGTCATCGAAGCCATGGCCGATTTCGTGCCCGATCACGGCCCCGATGCCGCCGTAGTTCACGGCGTCGTCCGCTTCGGCGGTGAAGAAGGGCGGCTGCAGGATGGCCGCCGGGAAGACGATTTCGTTCAGCATCGGGTGGTAGTAGGCGTTGACGGTTTGCGGTGTCATGAGCCACTTGTTGAGGTCCACCGGCTTGCCGACCTCGTCAAGGTGCCGGTCGACGTCGGCGTTGTGGGCGCGTTCGACGTTGCCGAGCAAGTCAGCCGGGTCGATGACCACGGCCGAGTAGTCGATCCACTCGTCCGGGAATCCGATCTTCGCCCGGAACGCCCCAAGCTTCCGGAGCGCCTCGGCCTTGGTGTCCTCGCCCATCCATTCCAGGCCGCTGATGCTCTGCCGGTAGGCCTCGATCAGGTTACCCACCAGGGTCTGCATGCGGGCCTTGTGGCCCTCGGGGAAGTGCCGGGCCACGTAGATCTGGCCCACGGCCTCGCCGAGTCCGGCCTCGACGACGGCGACGCCCCGCTTCCAGCGGTCCTTGTTCCGCGGGGTGCCGCTGATGGTGGTGCCGTAGAAGGCGAAGTTCGTGTCCACGAAGGCGGACGAGAGGTAGGGTGCCGCGGAGTTGATGACCCGCAGGGCAAGCCACTCCTGCCAAACCGGCAGTGGTTCCGAGGCCAGCAGCGCGGCCGCGCCGGCGAAGAAGTCAGGGGTGCTGACCACGATCTCCTGCCGCTTCTCCGCGGCAACGTCGGCGGCGTCAAACCACGTGTCCAGCAGCGGGAAGAGTTCGCGTGCCTCGTCAGCAGACTTCAGGTTGTAGGTCTTCTGCGGGTCGCGGAGCGTGACGTTGTCCCAATGGTGCGAGGCGAGCGAGGTCTCCAGCGTCACCACCCGGGCCGCAGCGTTTTCGGCATCGGCCACGCCGGCCAGGCCGAACATGGTGCCCACGTACTCCCGGTAGGACTTCACCACCGGGGCGAATTTCTCTTCGCGGTAGTAGGACTCGTCCGGGAGCCCGAGGCCGCCCTGGCCCGTGTACAGGAGAACGCGGTCGGGATTGCCTGCATCGGGTGCAGGGTAGATGTAGAAAAGGCCCGACACGTCGGCACGGAAGAGCCGGCCGGCCAGTGCCAGCAGCTCGGAAATGCTGGCCGTGGCGAAGACCTCGGCCAGGCGTCCACGGATGGGGTCCATGCCCTTGGCCTCGACGGCTGCCTCATCCATGAAGCTCCTGTAGAGGTCGCCGATCTTCCGCTCGATGCCGCTGGCCTCACCGCCCTTGGCAGCGGCCTCCTCGATGATTTCCCGGACAGCCAGCTCGGAGCCGTCACGAAGGGCGGTGAAAGTGCCTTCCAGCGGACGGTCGTCGGGGATGGTGGTGTCCTTCAGCCAGGCGCCGTTCACATGCTGGTAGAGGTCGTCCTGTGGCCTCACGCTGTGGTCGATATTTGACAGGGCGATCCCCGAAATTGGCACAGGAGCTCCTTCGATGACGGGCTGCGGCCGGCACGTTCACCGGTGCAGCGTCTGCATGGTGGACGTTGCTGGAGGTGTTGCACCTTCATCTTACGCACCCGTGTTACTGTGAAATGGTGCGTGCAGAGCTCCTTCTTCTTAGCTGCCGCGGCGAGGCCTCAGACGCGATCTAGCGCAAGGCCCACCCTCGTCGCGGAGTTTGCGTTGCCCGGCCACCCTTTCACTCAGGAATCACAGAAAAGGCCAGATTAATGCGAAACGCACAGAAGCCCTCGGGAATGCCGATCCACCGCTACATCCCGTTCCAGGACCAGATCAAGGTCGATCTGCCGGACCGCACCTGGCCGGATAAAATCATCACCACCGCGCCGCGCTGGTGCGCAGTGGACCTGCGGGACGGCAACCAGGCACTGATCGATCCCATGAGCCCGGCGCGCAAGATGAAGATGTTCGACCTGCTGGTCCGCATGGGCTATAAGGAAATTGAAGTCGGCTTCCCCTCCGCGTCGCAGACCGACTTCGACTTCGTCCGCCAGCTGATCGAAGGCAACCACATCCCGGACGACGTCACCATCCAGGTGCTGACCCAGGCCCGCGAACACCTCATCGAGCGGACCTACGAGTCCCTGGTGGGCGCCAAGCAGGCCATCGTGCACCTGTACAACTCCACCTCCGTCCTGCAGCGCCGCGTGGTGTTCAACCAGGACGAGGACGGCATCCTGGACATCGCCCTGCAGGGCGCGCGCCTCTGCAAGAAGTACGAGGAAACCCTGGGCGACACCCACATCACCTACGAGTACTCACCGGAGTCCTTCACCGGCACTGAGCTGGAGTACGCGGTCCGCGTCTGCAACGCCGTCGCCGACGTCTTTGAGGCGTCAGCCGACCGCCAGGTGATCATCAACCTGCCCGCCACCGTGGAAATGGCCACCCCGAACGTCTACGCGGACTCCATCGAGTGGATGAGCCGGCACCTGCACCCGCGCGAAGGCATCATCCTCTCCCTGCACCCGCACAACGACCGCGGCACCGGCGTGGCCGCGGCCGAGCTGGGCTACCAGGCCGGCGCCGACCGCATCGAGGGCTGCCTGTTCGGCAACGGTGAGCGCACCGGCAACGTGGACCTGGTGACCCTGGGGCTGAACATGTTCGTGCAGGGCATCGACCCGATGATCGACTTTTCCGACATCGATGACGTCCGGCGCACCGTGGAGTACTGCAACCAGCTGCCCGTCGCGGAGCGTGCCCCTTACGGTGGCGACCTCGTCTTCACGGCGTTCTCCGGGTCCCACCAGGACGCCATCAAGAAGGGCCTCGAAGCCCTGGAGAAGGACGCTGCGGCCGCGGGCAAGGACGTCAGCGACGTCACCTGGCAGGTGCCGTACCTGCCCGTGGACCCGAAGGACCTCGGCCGCAGCTACGAGGCCGTGATCCGGGTCAACTCCCAGTCCGGCAAGGGAGGCGTGGCCTACCTGCTGAAGAACGAGCACAGCCTGGACCTGCCGCGGCGCGCGCAGATCGAATTCTCCGGCGTCATCCAGAAGCGCACGGACACTGTCGGCGGCGAAGTCAGCGGCGCCCAGCTGTGGCAGATTTTCCAGGACGAGTACCTGCCCTCCGCCAAGACGGAAAGCCAGTGGGGCCGGTACTCGCTCGGCTCGGTGAAAACCGAATCGGACGAGGACGGCGCCATGACCCTGCACGCCTCACTGGGCGTCGACGGCGCCCACGCCAGCCGCACCGGAACCGGCAACGGCCCCATCGCGGCGCTGCTGGACATCCTGGGCCAGGACGGCGTGGACGTGCGGGTGCTGGACTACAGCGAGCACGCCCTGTCTGAAGGCGGCAGCGCCCTCGCCGCGGCCTACGTCGAATGCGCCGTCGGGGAACGTGTCCTGTGGGGTGTCGGCATCGATTCCAACACCAGCACGTCGGCACTGAAGGCAGTTATCTCTGCCGTGAACCGGGCCATCCGGGACGCCCAGGCCTGAGCTTCCTGAAACAGCTGCGCCGCCGGTCCACGCCGGCGGCGCAGCTGTTTCGGCGGCTGAGCTGTTTTCACGGAGTCAATGGGAAGATAAAGCGTGGCCCAATCATTTGCAGCGCGCAGCTACCGCGACGACGCCGTGGTGTTGCGCACCCACAAGCTGGGCGAGGCGGACCGCATCATCACCCTGCTGACCAAGCACCACGGCCAGGTCCGGGCGGTGGCCAAGGGAGTCCGGCGGACCACCAGCCGCTTTGGCGCCCGCTTGGAGCCCTTCATGGTGGCAGACCTGCAGCTCGTGTCCGGCAAGACCCTCGACATCGTGACACAGGCCATCGCGAAAGGGGCCTACGGGGGCAGCATCGCCGCCGATTACGGGCGCTACACGGTGGCGGCGGCCATGACCGAGACTGCGGAGAAGCTGACCGACGTCGACGGTGAAGCCGGAACCGCGCAGTACAACCTTCTGGTCGGCGCCCTGGCCTCGCTGAGCCGCGGGGATCACGCCCCGGAACTGATCCTGGATTCCTATCTCCTGCGGGCCCTTTCCACCGGCGGCTGGGCGCCCAGCTTCACGGACTGCGCGCGCTGCGGCGCGCCCGGACCGCACACCGCCTTCTCCGCCCCTCTTGGCGGCATGGTCTGCGGCGGCTGCCGCCCGCCGGGGTCGCCGGCGCCGGCACCGGAAACGGTGTCCCTGCTGGGTGCGCTGCTCACCGGGGACTGGACGACGGCGGATGCCTCCCTTCCGCTCCACCGCCGCGAATCCGCGGGCCTGGTGGCAAGCTATCTGCAGTGGCACCTGGAGCGTGTCCTGAAATCCCTCAAACATGTGGAGCGTACCTAACAGTGTCCTTGGGAAAGAAGACCAGTCCTGCCCGGCGCCGCACCGCCCCGGTGGTGGCCCCGTACCCGCACTCCTCAGGCGCGGTTCCGCCGTCCATTCCGGCCGAGTTCGTGCCCAGGCATGTGGCCATTGTGATGGACGGCAACGGCAGGTGGGCCAACCAGCGCGGCCTGCCCCGGATCGAAGGCCACAAAGCGGGGGAGCCGGCTCTGCTGGACGTCGTGGCCGGCGCCATTGAGCTGGGCATCGAATATGTCAGCGTGTACGCCTTCTCCACGGAGAACTGGCGCCGGTCCCCGGAGGAAGTCCGCTTCCTGATGGGATTCAACAAGGAAGTGTTGCGCAGGCAGCGCAACCAGCTCGATGACTGGGGCGTGCGGATCCGTTGGTCCGGACGGCGGCCCAGGCTCTGGGGCTCGGTGATCCGCGAACTCGAGGAAGCGGAGGAATACACCGCCGGAAACAGCACGTGCACGCTGACCATGTGCGTGAACTACGGCGGCCGGGCGGAAATCGCCGACGCCGTGTCCGCCATTGCCCGGGATGTGGCCGACGGAAGGCTCAAGCCCGGTGCCATCACCGAGAAGACGATCCAGAAGTACCTCGACGAGCCGGACCTTCCCGATGTCGACCTGTTCCTCCGCAGTTCAGGCGAACAGCGGCTGTCCAACTTCATGCTGTGGCAGTCGGCGTACGCCGAGTTCGTCTTTCTGGACACCCTGTGGCCCGACGTCGACCGCCGGACCCTCTGGGATGCGGTGGAGATCTACGCCCAGCGGGACCGCCGTTACGGCGGGGCAGTGGACGCCGCCAAGGCCCTCTAGGTCCCGTGGTCCTGGATACCCTGCGCCGGCTCAGGCGGCGTAGCCCCTGATCCACCTGGCCAGTCGCCTGTAGGCGTCGTCGCGCACGTCCGCGCTGGAAAGGAATACATCGTGCAGGGCGCCGTCGATGCGCTCCACGGTGACGCTCCTGCCCAGAGACATCGCGCGGGCGGCGATCGTGTTGACGTCCAGCACCGCGTCCGTGCGGCGCATTTCCTCGTTCCACACCATCCCGTTCTCGCTCGCCGCGGACAGCAGCACCAGGATGGGAATGGTGATGCCCAGGCCCCGGGCCACCTTGGCCTGCCCGGCCAGGATGGCGCTGAGCCAGGCCGCGCGCACCGGAAAGGCAAGGGGCGGCCGGTAGGCAGCGTCCAGCGTCCACTCGCCTTCTGCGGCACTGCTGATGCTCCGCCAGTAGAATCCGCGCTCCGGCAGCCTGAGCACCGCCTCCGGACGCAGGCGGGCGATCGGCTCCACCATGGTCCAGGCCGCGCGCCGGACCAGGGCGCTGCCGTGCATTTCCAGCCATGGACTGTTCAGGACCAGTTGGGATGCCGCGCCGGGATTGCGGCTGGCCCACAAGGCTGCGACGAGCCCACCGGTGGAATGCCCCATGAGCGCGAGCTGCACGGGTTCCGCACCGCCGGACTCGGCGATCATTCCCACCGCGGTGCCGATCTCGGCGTCGTAGTTTCCCAGATCCGCGACGTAGCCGCCAGGGGTGCCCGGCTGCAGGCTGCGGCCGTGGTTGTGCATGTCCAGGGCAAAGAACCTGAAGCCCTGCGCGTCCCAGAACCGGGCCAGCTCGACGTTGAAGAAGTAGTCGCTCCAGCCGTGCAGGAACAGCACCGCACGGCGCGGCCTGCGGGATCGGATGTCCGGAGTATCCGGAGTGTCCGGGACGTCCGGGGGAGTGAAGCGGATCAGCGTCGCCCGGCGGCGGATGCCGTCCGTGCCCGCGGCGTCGAAGGCGCAGGACTCGAAGCCCGGCCCCAGGATGTCGCCTTGCCACTCCATGGCACCAGCGTAGGCTTTCCGGTCCCGGCGCGGTGGTGTTGTGTCGGCCGGGTTTGGTCTGTACCGCCGAAGACGGAAAACTAGAGGCATGCGCGTATACCCCACTTTTTTCAGGCTGGCCTTTTCATGGATGGACGCCGAACGCGCCCACAAGATCGGTTTCAAAGGAATCCGGCTGGTCCATTCCGTGGGAGCAGGACGGTTGCTCGAACGGTTTACGGCCCCGCCGGCGTCCTTGCAGACGAGCGCGCTCGGTCTGACCTTCCCGTCGCCGTTCGGGCTGGCTGCCGGCTTCGACAAGGAGGGCCACGGAATCGAGGCCCTGACGGAGCTCGGCTTCGGCCACGTCGAGGTGGGCACCATCACCGGCCAGGCGCAGCCCGGCAATGAGAAGCCCCGGCTGTTCAGGCTGATTGAGGACCGGGCAGTCATCAACCGGATGGGATTCAATAACGACGGCGCCTCTGCCGTGGCTCCCCGGCTGAAGTCAGCCCGGGCAGCGCTGCAGCGGCGCCACGCCAAGGTGCGGCCTGTGATCGGTGTCAACATCGGCAAGACCAAGGTCGTTGAGCTCGAGGACGCCGTGGAGGATTACCTCATCAGCGCGCGCGGCCTTGCCCCGGCGGCCGACTACCTCGTGGTGAACGTCAGCTCGCCCAATACGCCCGGGCTCCGGCTCCTGCAGAACGTGGAAACCCTCCGGCCGCTGCTGAAGGCAGTGGGGGAGGAAGCCGACAAGTCCGCGGGCCGGCACGTCCCCCTGCTGGTCAAAATCGCACCCGACCTCACCGATGAGGATATTGATGACGTCGCCCGGCTGGCGATGGACCTTGGGCTGGACGGCATCATCGCCACGAACACCACCATCGGCCGCGACGGGCTCAGCTCCGCGGCGGACAAGGTGGAGGGCTGCGGCGCCGGTGGCCTCTCGGGGGCTCCGCTGAAGGGCCGTTCGTTGGAGGTGCTGCGCCGGCTGAAGTCCGTCACCCAGGACCGGCTGACACTGATTTCCGTGGGCGGCGTGGAGACCGGCCAGGATGTCCAGGACCGGCTGGACGCCGGAGCCACCCTGGTCCAGGGCTACACGGCCTTCCTGTACGAGGGGCCGTTCTGGGCCGCCCGGATCAATAAGGAACTGGCGAAGAACCGCTAATACCTGCGCCAACACAGCAGCGCGTTAAACACAACAGCGAGTTAAACAGAGCAGCCCGGCGGTTCTACCGCCGGGCTGCTGCTTTAGGTCCGGGACCGCCCCCTGGCCTGCTGCGCCGCAGGAGGAAAACGAGGAATCAGGACGGGTACTGCCCGCGGCGGACCAGGGGCTTGGGCAGGCGAAGCTTCCGGAACTGCAGCGAACGCATGGAGCCGTACCAGACGGTGCCGCGCTCAATCTCGCCGAACTTTTCGGCGAGGCGCTTGCGGAGCTTCCGGGACAGGATGAACACGTCCACGAAAACGGCCAGGAACATCACCCAGAAGCCGCCCAGCACGTAAACCATCATGTTGCTGCTGGCAGGCACCACGAGGGAGATGATGACGAATACCAGGGCGCCGAACATGAGGTACTCGCCCAGGCTGAAGCGGGCATCCACATAGTCGCGGGCGAACCGCTTCTGCGGGCCCTTGTCACGGATAGGCAGGAACCTTTCATCGCCCGTGTCCAGCGCCTGGCGCATCTTCAGGCGCTGCTCCTGGGCGGCGGCACGTTCCGCTTCCTTGGAGGCCTTGCGGTCCTCCGGCACGAGCGGGCGCTTGCGGGCCGCTTCCTGTGCTTTGCGCTTGGGCGTCGGGACGCCTTTGCCTGCTACTGCGGCTGCCTCGGCAGCCTGCTGGTCAACTAAATCCTGCGCCGCTGGCGCTTCCTTTTTACGTCCGAACACCACAACAGAATACCTTGGCGGACTGTGCCCCCGGTCATGCCCGACTGCCCGGAGAATGCCGGGCGGTGGCAGCCGGCGCCCCCCAGCGGCGATGTTTGTTGTGGCGTGTGACACAGGTAGTGTTTGGCCATGACTACATTCCCTGCGGCGACCCCGCAAGAGTACGACGCCCAGCAGTTTGGGGGGACAGCGGCCGGCATCGACACCGACGCCCTGCGGGCTGCCGTTGACGCGGCCTTCGCCACCACAGTTGCTCAGCTGAAGGACCTGGTGGCGATACCCGGCATCGCCTGGCCCAGCTTTGACCCCGCCCCGCTGGATGCCAGCGCCGAGGCCGTCGCCTCCCTGGTGCGGGCGGCGGGCATCGGGGATGTCCGGATCCTGCACTGCGACAAGGAAGACGGCACCCCCGGCGGCCCGGCCGTCGTCGCACGCCGCGAAGCCGCGCCCGGCAAGCCGACTATCCTTCTTTACGCCCACCACGACGTCCAGCCGCCCGGTGACCCGGCGCTGTGGGAGTCCGAGCCCTTCACCGCCGTCGAACGCAACGGACGCCTATACGGGCGGGGCGCGGCCGACGACAAGGCCGGAATCATGGCCCATGTCGCCGCTTACGGCGCCGTCACCCGGGTTCTCGGGGATGACTTCGGGCTGGGCGTGACCCTGTTCTTCGAGGGGGAGGAAGAAGCCGGTTCGCCGACGTTCAGGACGTTCCTCGAAGCGCACCGCGAGCTGCTCCGCGCCGACGTCATCGTAGTGGCAGATTCCAGCAACTGGAAGGTGGGCGTGCCGGCCCTGACCACGAGCCTGCGCGGACTGGTCGATGGAACCATCGAGGTGCAGGTCCTCGACCACGCCGTGCATTCGGGAATGTTCGGCGGCCCGGTGCTCGATGCACCCACGCTGCTCTCGCGCCTGATCGCCACACTGCACGACGACGACGGCAGTGTGGCCATTGCGGGGCTCGTGGGCCGGGACGAAACCGCCGTGGACCTCACCGAGGCCGAGTACCGCGCTGATGGTTCAGTGCTCGACGGCGTGCAGCTGGCAGGTACGGGAACCATCGCTTCGCGCCTGTGGACCAAGCCGGCCCTCTCGATCATCGGCTTTGATGCGCCGGCCGTCAGTGTTGCTTCCAACACCCTGCTGCCCGTCGCCCGCGCCAAGTTCAGCCTCCGGCTGGCCCCGGGCCAGGACCCGGCGGAGGCCATGGAGGCCGTGCGCCGGCACGTCGAAACCCACGCGCCGTTCGGCGCCAGGGTGACCTTCACGCCGGGGGAGAGCGGCAACGCCTTCCAGACGGATACGGGTTCCGCGGCTGCCGGCCTGGCCATGTGGGCGCTCGGCGAGGCCTGGGGCGTACCGGCCGTGGAAATGGGGATTGGCGGATCGATTCCATTCATCAGCGACCTGACCGAGCTGTACCCCGAGGTCCAGATCCTCGTCACGGGCGTGGAGGACCCCGACTCGCGGGCGCATTCCGCCAACGAATCGCTCCACCTTGGGGACTTCCGCAACGCGGTGGTTGCCGAGGCGCTGCTGCTGGCACGGCTGAACTCAGAGGGTCTCCGCTAGGCCGCGCAGGGAACAATGAGGGGCCTTGGAGGGTTACGACTAAGTTAGAGCTCCGCGCCGGATCGACGTAGCATGTAGCTATAGCCCGTACCGTTTCCGTAGGGGCAGGCACCGTGCAAGCGGGGCAGCCATAACCGTCGTTAGTAAGGTAGGCCAATGAGCACTACGACCAATGAAAACAGCACCGAACCCACCGGCACGGCCAGTGAGGAACTGGCGAGCCACGAGGTTCAGCTGACGGACGTTGCCGCAGGCAAGGTCCGCAGCCTCCTGGAGCAGGAAGGCCGTACCGATCTTCGCCTCCGCGTAGCTGTGCAGCCGGGCGGCTGCTCCGGCCTCATTTACCAGCTGTACTTCGACGAGCGCCTCCTTGAGGGTGACGCGGTACGCGACTTCGACGGTGTCGAGGTCGTCGTCGACAAGATGAGCGTGCCGTACCTCAGCGGTGCCAGCATCGACTTTGAAGACACCATCTCCAAGCAGGGCTTCACCATCGACAACCCGAATGCGGGCGGCTCATGCGCCTGCGGTGACTCGTTCCACTAAAGGGTAAGTAAGCCCTTCCTGAACCTCTTGGCGGCGCCGGTGAAAACCGGCGCCGCCACACGGTGGGGACATGTGGGCGAAAACCTGCGTGGAGCGGTAAGCTCTACACCGAGTAGTAAAACTTTTAGTGTGCCCGGGAAGCTTTTTGCCGCCCTGGCAACAGCAACAAGTAGGAAGGGCCGTCTGTGAGTTCGCAGAACCGAACCGGCAGCCGACGCAAAACGATCACTACGATCACTGGCTTGGCAACTGCCGGCGCGTTGGTTTTGACTGGATGTTCGCCAGAGGTAGAGAAGGGGTGGCTGCCCACCGAGCGTGGCACCACCAATCACACTGACCGCATCATGGACCTCTGGGTCAACTCATGGATTGCCGCCCTCGTGGTGGGCATCATCACTTGGGGCCTGATCGTCTGGTGCCTCGTTGCCTACCGCCGCCGCAAGGGCACCGTGGGCTTCCCGCGGCAGACCAGCTTCAACCTGCCCCTTGAGGTCTTCTACCTGACGATCCCGCTTTTCATGGTCCTGGTGTTCTTCTACTTCACCGACCGCGACCAGCAGGCGATCGATGACCGCTCGCAGCCGGCCGACGTCGTAGTGGACGTCCGCGGCAAGCAGTGGGCATGGGACTTCAACTACAAGAAGGGTGACGTCGTCACCGAGGACCTCCACGAAGCGGGCGTCCAGGCGCACCTGACGGGTGAGGCGATCAACAAGGACAAGCTCCCCACCCTGTACCTGCCCGTCAACAAGTCCGTTGACCTGGAACTGAACTCGCGCGACGTGATTCACTCCTTCTGGGTTCCTGCGTTCCTGCAGAAGAGGGACATGATCCCTGGCAAGACCAACTACATCCGGTTCACCCCCACCAAAGAGGGCACCTACGACGGCAAGTGCGCCGAGCTCTGCGGTGAGTACCACTCCGAGATGCTGTTCCGCGTCAAGGTGGTTTCCGAGTCTGAATTCCAGGCTCACATGAACCAGCTTCGCCAGGACGGCAACACGGGCCTGCTTGGTGACGAGTACGACCGCAACCCGAACCTGAACGCAACGAAGTAAGGGAAGCGAAGTGGCTACTTACACCCAGACCCCCGGGATCCTTGAGGCTCCCGTAGTTCCCAAATCCAAGGGGCGCGTCGTCGTCAACTGGATCACCTCCACCGACCACAAGACCATCGGGTACATGTACCTGATCGCGTCCTTCGTGTTCTTCTGCTTCGGCGGCGTGATGGCCCTGCTCATCCGTGCCGAGCTCTTCGAACCGGGTATGCAGATCCTGCAAACCAAGGAACAGTACAACCAGCTGTTCACCATGCACGGCACCGTCATGCTGCTGATGTTCGCCACGCCGCTCTTTGCCGGCTTTGCGAACGTGATCATGCCGCTCCAGATCGGTGCACCCGACGTCGCGTTCCCGCGACTGAACGCGCTGGCCTTCTGGTTCTTCCTGTTCGGCTCCACCATCGCCGTTTCCGGCTTCATCACCCCGCAGGGTGCTGCCTCCTTCGGCTGGTTCGCCTACGCGCCGCTTTCCAACACCACCTTCAGCCCCGGCGTGGGCGGTGACCTGTGGGTCTTCGGCCTGGCACTCTCCGGCTTCGGCACCATCCTGGGCGCGGTCAACTTCATCACCACCATCATCTGCATGCGTGCCCCTGGCATGACCATGTGGCGCATGCCGATCTTCACCTGGAACACGCTGGTGACGGCCATCCTGGTCCTGATGGCGTTCCCGCCGCTGGCAGCGGCACTCTTCGCCCTCGGCGCGGACCGCCGCTTCGGCGCCCACATCTTCGACCCGGAGAACGGCGGCGCCGTCCTGTGGCAGCACCTGTTCTGGTTCTTCGGTCACCCCGAGGTGTACATCATCGCCCTGCCGTTCTTCGGCATCGTGTCCGAGATCTTCCCGGTCTTCAGCCGCAAGCCGATCTTCGGCTACAAGGGCCTGGTCTACGCGACCATCGCCATTGCCGCACTGTCCGTGACCGTGTGGGCGCACCACATGTACGTCACCGGTTCGGTGCTGCTGCCGTTCTTCTCCTTCATGACCATGCTCATTGCTGTCCCGACCGGTGTGAAGTTCTTCAACTGGATCGGCACCATGTGGCGCGGTTCGCTGACGTTCGAAACCCCCATGCTGTGGAGCATCGGCTTCCTCATCACGTTCCTCTTCGGCGGCCTGACCGGCATCATCCTGGCCTCCCCGCCGCTGGACTTCCACGTCTCCGACTCCTACTTCGTGGTGGCCCACTTCCACTACGTGGTGTTCGGCACCGTGGTGTTCGCGATGTTCGCCGGCTTCTACTTCTGGTGGCCGAAGTGGACGGGCAAGATGCTCAACGAGCGCCTCGGCAAGATCCACTTCTGGCTCCTGTTCCTGGGCTTCCACGGCACCTTCCTGATCCAGCACTGGCTCGGCGTCGAAGGCATGCCCCGCCGCTACGCCGACTACCTGGTGGAGGATGGCTTCACCTGGATGAACCAGTTCTCCACCATCGCCTCGTTCGTCCTGGGTGCGTCCCTGATCCCGTTCTTCTGGAACGTGTACATCACCGCACGCAGCGCCGAGAAGGTTCAGGTTGACGATCCCTGGGGCTTCGGTGCCTCGCTGGAGTGGGCCACGTCCTGCCCGCCCCCGCGGCACAACTTCACCTCCTTGCCGCGCATCCGCTCGGAGCGTCCGGCACTGGACCTGCACCACCCTGAGCTTTCCCAGTCACACACCGTTGAGTCGCCGGCACCTGCAGCAAGCGTGCTGGGCAACGCCGATCAGAAGGACACCGCGCAATGAGAATCGAGTCATGGATTTTTGGGGCAGGAGTCTTCTTCTTCGTTCCGGTTTCCATCATCTACGGCTTCCTCACCAACTGGTCTGAGTGGGTCGGCATCCTGGGAATCCTCCTGGTAGGTGGCCTCGCGGGCATGATCGGTGCCTACCTCGGCTTCACCGGCAAGCGGGTCGGCATGCGTCCCGAGGACCGCGCTGACGCCGAAATCCATGAAGGTGCCGGCGAGCAGGGCCACTTCAGCCCGTGGAGCTGGTGGCCGCTGGTTCTGGGCCTCTCCTGCGCAGCTGGATTCCTCGGTTTGGCTGTAGGCTTCTGGATCGTCTTCATCGCCGGCGGTATGGCGCTGGTGGCCCTCGTGGGCTGGGTGTACGAGTACAGCCGCGGAGACCACGCGCACTAAGAGTTTCGGTACCAAGAACGACGGCGGGCCCCACCTTTTCGGTGGGGCCCGCCGTCGTTCTGCGTTTCAGCTGATTCGCTCTTTCAGCCGGCTAGCTGGCCTTCTGCGACGCCAACAGATCCACGAGGCCCGAGAGTGCCGCCTCGGCCTCGCCAAGGCTCGTGCCCGCAGGCAGGGCTGATTCCTTGACTGCCAGCTCCACCTCGCAGCCGAAGTTGAAGTCGGCAGTCATGACCTCGAGCAGCGAGCGGGCGTCAACGGCGTCAATGCGGTCCTTGCGGATGGTCACCGGCAGGCCTGTCTCCGTGACTGCGCGGACGAACACCGCTGCCGGTCTGGCGTGCAGGCCGATGGCCGCAGAAACTATTGCCTTACGAACGGGCAACTGGACTCCTTCGTCTTGGACGGGATGGCACATTTGGGGGGACGCCGCCGTCGTCTCTCTAATTTGTTCGCCTTTAAGAATATCGGCCCCCATGGCGTCACAGCGCCGGGGACCGGTCTGGTCTAGACCTGTGGCCGGGTTGGCTTACCCTTGAACTGTGAGAATGCAATGCAGGTGCGGCCGCCGTGGCCGCTAACGTGGCCGGCATAGCCGGTGAAATCGACAGAACCAGCGGGACGCCGATCTACGTCCAGCTCCGTGAGATCCTCAGGACCTACATCGCGACGTCGTGCCCGCCAGGTTCGGCACTGCCCTCCGAGCGGGACCTGGCCGAACGGTTTGGCCTGGCCCGGATGACCGTCCGCCAGGCCATCGACGCCCTGGTGGGGGAAGAGGTCATCGAACGGGTGGTAGGGCTCGGCACCTTCGTCCGGAAACCGAAGCTCGACCTCCAGGTCAAGCTGACCTCCTACAGCGAGGAAATGCAGCGCCGCGGCATGGTGCCGGCTGCGAAGGTGCTGAGTTTCGAGCAGATCGCTGCCAGTGCCTTTCTGGCCCGCGAGCTCCAGCTGGAGGAGGGAACACCCCTGGTGCGCTTCCGGCGCCTTCTGCTGGCCGATAACGAGCCAATGAGCGTGGACGAAAACTTCATCCCCGCCCACCGGGTGCCGGGGCTGCTCGACGGCGAGCCGCCAACCTCGCTCTACAACGTCCTCAGCGAACAGTTCGGCCTGGTCATGGAATGGGGCGAGGACATGATCGAAGCCACGGCTGCGTCGCCCTCCATCGCCAGGCTGCTCAACGTTGAGAACGGGGCGCCACTGCTGAAGATTCAGCGGCATGCCTTCGTGGCCCGGGCGATGGTGGACTACTCGGTGTCCTACTACCGTGCAGACCGGTACAAGCTGTGGGTGCCCCTGCAGCGGCCCGGTGTCCGGCCTACGCGCAATTACGCGTCGGGTTACCGCCAGCAGTAGCCTGGCCGGCTGCTCCCTTTGGGGCGGGCCGCTGCGGGACAGGTCTCTACCGCAGCGTGGGGGTCTTAAGACACAGAGAAGGCCCGGTCCTGGCGGACCGGGCCTTCTCTGTGTGGTGCTTGGGGTGAAACTCTAGTGGCTCAGGGTCTTCTGTCCCTCGCCGGCTTCAACCGCTTCGTGGTGGCCGTGGCCGGCCTCCAGTTCGGCAGGCGTTGCCGGGGCAACCCTGTCTTCGAAGAACCAGCGGGACAGCTTGGCGCGGCGGTTTTCCTTGCGGGTCACCACGCCGTGCTCGTTCGGCTGTGCCGGCAGCGGTACGGGTGACTCAAAGCCAACCAGCTTGTAGCGCTTGTACTCGTCCAGCGGTGCGTGCACCTCGATGAACTCGCCGTGCGGGAGGCGGACGATGCGTCCGGTCTCGCGGCCGTGGAGGGCGATTTCGCGGTCCTTGCGCTGCAGGGCCAGCGCCACGCGCTTGGTGACGACGAACGCGATGATCGGTCCGAGGAAGAACAGCGCGCGCAGCCAGTACGTGACGTCGTTCAGTGCAACGTGGAAGTGCGTTGCAATGAGGTCGGAGCTCGCGGCGGCCCACATGACGCAGTAGAACGTGAAGCCGGCCATGCCGATAGCCGTACGCGTGGGGG
Source organism: Arthrobacter sp. OAP107 (assembly GCF_040546765.1). NCBI lineage: Bacteria > Bacillati > Actinomycetota > Actinomycetes > Micrococcales > Micrococcaceae > Arthrobacter > Arthrobacter sp. OAP107. The sequence continues at coordinate 2,177,356 of NZ_JBEPOK010000001.1, forward strand.
CGTTGCGCGGGCGGTCCAGGACGTGGTGCTCACGGTTGTCCTTGGTGATCCAGCGTTCGATCCACGGGTAGGTGAACAGCACGGTGAACACAGCGCCTGCCGGAACGAGTGCCGGAAGCAGAACATTCAGCGTCAGGACGTGGCCGAAGATGATGTATTCGAAGTGGAAGCCGCTGACCACACCGGGCATCAGGCGCAGTGCGCCGTCAACCCAGCCGATGTACCAGTCAGGCTGTGTGCCTGCGGACACGGGGGAGGGGTCGTACGGGCCGTAGTTCCAGATCGGGTTGATGGTGAAGAACGCAGCCATGAGCGCGATGACACCGAACACGATGAAGAAGAAGCCGCCGGCCTTCGCAGCGTAGACCGGGCCCAGCGGGTAGCCAACGACGTTGCGGTCGTTGCGGCCCGGGCCGGGGTACTGCGTGTGCTTGTGGACAACCACCATGAAGAGGTGGATGACGATCATGAGCAGGATCAGTGCCGGCACGAGCAGGATGTGCAGCGTGTAGAGGCGGCTGATGATGACCGTGCCGGGGAACTCTCCACCGAACAGGAAGAACGAGATGTAGGTGCCGATCACTGGGATCGACTTGATCACGCCGTCGATGATGCGCAGGCCGTTACCGGACAGCAGGTCATCGGGGAGGGAGTAACCGGTGAAGCCGGCAGCCATGGCCAGGATCAGCAGGACGCCACCCACCACCCAGTTCATTTCACGGGGCTTGCGGAACGCACCGGTGAAGAACACGCGGAGCATGTGCACAGCCACGGAGGCAACGAACAGCAGTGCTGCCCAGTGGTGGACCTGGCGCATGAACAGGCCGCCACGGACGTCGAAGGAGATGTCCAGCGACGAGCTGTAGGCGACGGACATTTCGACGTTCTTCAGCGGCGTGTAGGAGCCGGCGTAGTGCGTCTCCGCCATGGAGGGGTCGAAGAAGAATGTCAGGAAGGTTCCCGACATCAGCAGGATGACGAAGGAGTACAGCGCCACCTCGCCAAACATGAAGGACCAGTGGTCCGGGAATACCTTGCGGCCGAATTCGCGGAGAATACCGGATCCGCCGACGCGCTCGTCGACGAAGTCAGTAAAGCGTCCGGTTTTAGTGGTGGCTACGTAGGCGGGGGCTTCAGCTGTTGATGCGGCGGTCATGCTCATCACGCTCCCAGTAACTTGGTCCTACAGGTTCTTTGAAGTCGCTGGTGGCGACCAGGTAGCCCTCATCGTCAACTGCGATGGGCAGCTGGGGGAGCGGGCGGCTGGCCGGGCCGAAGATAACCTTGCATTCCTGGGTCAGGTCGAAGGTTGACTGGTGGCACGGGCACAGCAGGTGGTGCGTCTGCTGCTCGTACAGGGCAACAGGGCACCCGACGTGGGTGCAGATCTTGGAGTACGCAACGATGCCGTTGTAGCTCCAGTTCTCACGGCCCGCAGAAATGTGGAGGTCCTGCGGGTTCAGGCGCATCAGCAGAACGACGGCCTTGGCCTTTTCGTTGAGCTTGCCTTCGTGCAGTTCGTTCAGGCCCTCCGGGATGACGTGGAAGGCGGAACCGATGGTGACGTCCGAGGCCTTGATGGGGGTGCCATCGGGGTCGCGGGTCAGGCGCTTGAGCTTGCCGTCCTGCGGGGCCCACATGGTGTGCGCCAGCTTGTCGTCCGGGCGGGGTCCAAGGTCACCGAAGATGGCGAGGGCCGGCAGGGGTGCCAGTGCGACTGCGCCAAGCAGGGTGTTCCGGATGAGGGGACGGCGCTTGATGCCCGTTTCCTCCACGATGTCATCGACGATGCGGACCGCAGCCTGGCGGTCGTCCTCCGTGCGGATCGCGTGGCGTTCCTCGGAAACTTCGTGGTCCGGCATGAGGGCCTTGGCCCAGTGCACGATGCCGGTGCCGATGCCGAGCATGGCAAACGCCGTTCCGATGCCGAGCAGTGCGTTCTGCAGCCGGATCGTCGCAACGCTGGAGTCGTCTCCCAGATCGATGGCGAAGTACGCCACCAGGAAGATGATGGTGCCAACGACTGAGATTGCGAACAGTGCAGCAACCTGCCGTTCTGCCCGCTTGGCGGCCTTCGGGTCCGTGTCAGCCAGGCGCAAGCGGTGCGGGGGAATTCCAGGATCCTGGAATTTCTCCACCTCATGCTGACCAGCCGTAGCTACGGTGCCCGAGTGGTTCGGACTGCCGTCACTATGGTTGCCCATGATTCGCCTCATCCTTCTCTCGTCTCGGCCTTTGCCGAGTTAATGTTCAGTTCCAAACCTGCTGAGTGATCAGCAGGACATTCTTTGTGCCGGGTTGGCTAGGACGTGCGGGACGTCAGCCAGATCGTGAAGGCGATGATGACGCCCAGGCCCGCGATCCACACGAACAGGCCTTCCGAAACGGGGCCCAGGGCACCCAGGTCTGCGCCACCCGGGGAGCCGTTGGCTTCAATCTGCTTCAGGAAGGTGATGATGTCGCGCTTGCCTTCGGGCGTGATGTTCGAGTCACTGAACACCGGCATGTTCTGCGGGCCGGTGGCCATGGCTTCGTAGATGTGCTTGCCGGTGACATCGGCCAGCGCAGGGGCGAACTTGCCGCGCGTGAGGGCACCGCCTGCAGCCGCAGCGTTGTGGCACATGGCGCAGTTGGTGCGGAACAGCTCGCCACCCTTGGCGGCATCACCCTTTTCGTCGAGGTATTCCTCGGCCGGGATGGCCGGACCCGCACCCAGCGAAGCAACGTACGCGGCCAGCTGGTGGGTCTGGGTGTCGTTGAACTGGGCCGGCTTCTTGTAGGCCTGGGGGCCGTTCATCTGCATGGGCATGCGTCCGGTGCCGACCTGGAAGTCAACAGCGGCGGCGCCGACGCCGACCAGTGAGGGACCATCCTGCGTACCGCTGGCACCCATGCCGTGGCAGGTGGCGCAGTTGGCTTCGAAGAGCTTCTGGCCTTCCTGTGTATCGCTGGCGGTGAACTCTGCAGTGCTGGCTTTGGCCTCGTTGACTGTGGTGGCAACGGCGTACAGCCCACCAGTGAGGAGGAGGCCCATCAACAGCAGGGCTATTGCTGCCAGTGGGTGACGTCGCTTCTGCGAGAGTGCCTTCACGTGGTGGTTCCTTTATTCGATCGTGCGTCGGCTCCGTGAGCCGCTTCTTGAAATACGTTCTCTTGGTGAAGAGGGAGGAAAGTCGGACTACTTGAGGACGTAGATGACCAGGAAGAGGCCAATCCACACGACGTCCACGAAGTGCCAGTAGTAAGAGGTGACAATGGCCGAGGTCGCCTCGAAGTGGCCGAACTTCTTGGCGGCGAAGGCGCGGCCCATGATGAGGAGGAAGGCGACGAGGCCGCCGATGACGTGCAGGCCGTGGAAGCCGGTGGTCATGTAGAAGGCGGAGCCGTAGGCGTTAGAGGACAGCGACACGTGCTCGGAGACCAGCATGGCGTATTCCGTGGTCTGGCCGGCAACGAAGAATGCGCCCATGAGGAAGGTCAGGGTGAACCATTCGATCATGCCCCAGCGGGTGAACTGGAGGGGCCCGCCGCTGCGTCGCGGCTGGAGCCTTTCGGCGGCGAAAACGCCCATCTGGCAAGTGAAGGAACTTGCCACGAGGACGATGGTGTTAACGAGCGCAAAGGGGAAGTTGAGCTTGGCCGTCTCTTCAGCCCACAACTGGCCGGAAGTGGACCGGAGTGTGAAGTACATGGCGAAGAGGCCGGCGAAGAACATCAACTCGCTGGAGAGCCAGACAACGGTCCCGACGGAGACCATATTCGGGCGGTTCAGCGTGGGGTGCGCAGGGGTACTGGGGGCATGGGTCGCAGATGTCACATAGACATTATGTCTGTAAAACTTCGGCTTGCCCAACGCAAACCGCCTTTTGCGGAGACTTTTTCTACAAAGACGCGAAATCGCGCTGAAAAGTTCCCGGCGGCGTTCACATTGGTCTTTGCGACGGGCTCCTCGATAGCATCAGGAGGTGACTTCTCAGGTATCGGCACCGGCAGGCAACACCTGGCCGCGCCTCATCTCGGCACTGTTGAACGGCGACCACCTGAGCGCGGACAGCACGGCATGGGCCATGGACACCATCATGTCGGGGGCCGCCACGCCCGTCCAGATCGCCGGCTTCCTGGTTGCGCTGCGCGCCAAGGGCGAGACAGTGGAGGAGATTGCCGGCCTGGTGGACGCCATGGTGTCCCATGCCAATCCGATCTCCATCACCGGCGAAAAGCTGGACATCGTGGGCACCGGCGGTGACCAACTCAACACCGTTAACATCTCCACGATGGCTGCCCTGGTCTGTGCCGGGGCGGGCGCAAAGGTCGTTAAGCACGGCAACCGGGCGGCGTCGTCGTCGTCGGGGTCCGCGGACGTCCTGGAAGCGCTGGGTGTGCGGCTCGATCTCCCCATCGCCAACGTTGCCCGGAACGCCGAGGAAGCGGGCATCACGTTCTGCTTCGCCCAGGTCTTCCACCCGTCCTTTCGCCACACCGCGGTGCCCCGGCGTGAACTGGCGATCCCCACAGCGTTTAACTTCCTGGGCCCCCTCACCAACCCCGCCCGGGTGCAGGCCTCCGCAGTCGGCGTGGCGAACGCCCGCATGGCGCCGCTGGTGGCAGGCGTCCTGGCGCGGCGCGGCAGCCGAGGCCTGGTGTTCCGTGGAAGCGACGGCTTGGACGAGCTGACCACCACCGGGCCGTCCACCGTGTGGGAAATCCGCGGCGGCGGGGTGACCGAACAGACCTTCTCGCCCCGGGACCTGGGGATCCGCCAGGCCACCGTGGAGCAGTTGCGTGGCGGCGACGCCCAGGCGAATGCCGCCGTCGTTCGGAATGTCCTGGCCGGGGAAACGGGCCCGGTCAGGGACGCGGTGCTGCTGAACGCGGCGGCGGGCCTGGTGGCCTACGACCTGCAGGCTGACGGCACGCTGACGGACCGCATGAAGCTTGCACTGGACCGGGCTGCGGAATCCATTGGTTCGGGCGCGGCCGCTGCCGTTCTCGACAAATGGGTCAGCCTCTCGCAGGCCTAGGACAGCCAACCTCCCAGGGCATTGACGTCAGAGGGCCGGGCACCTGCAGGTGCCCGGCCCTCTGACGTCAGCTAACGGCGTTGATTACGGGAAACCTACTCCTCGAAACCCAGCGCGAACGCGGCATCGAGGTCGTGCTGTGAGTAAGCACGGAAGGCGATATGGGTAGTCGTGTGCACGACGGCGGGCACCTTGGACAGCTTGTCGGCGATGACGTCCGCGAGGTCTTCGTGCTGTGCCACTCGTGCAACGGCGATCAGGTCCCATTCCCCGGTGACGGAGTAGACCTCGCTGATGCCCTCAATGGCTGATATCTCCTCGGCCGTTTCGGGGATGCGCGAGGCGTCTGTCTTGATCAGGACGAATGCGGTGATCACTGTGAACCCTTCCGGATCTGTTGAGCTGTGCTGCCAGCCTAATACATAGGCTGGCCGGCACATGGGTGGCCGTCCGCCGGGCGGCCCGGCGGGTGCACCGCATGGAGTCAGGCGCGGCGGCGTGCGCGCAGGCGGAGAACTATGGCGGCGATGAGGCGGTATCCAAGCAGGAACACCGCCAGGCTCAGCAGGGCCACAATCACAAATGGCAGGACCACCGTCTGTCCCGTCAGCGCCCGCAGCGCCATGCCGATGGCCACTGTGCCCAGCCAGACAGCCACACCGGCCGGCCACAGTGCCAGAGGCCGCCGCCAGACCCGCAGCAGCAGCCAGGCGACGGCTGCCCCGGCCAGGAAGGGCCAGGCGGTGGACAGGATTCCGGTCACCGATTCACCGCGCGCGTGGGCGTCGCGGCCGATGGCGGCAAAAACCAGGATGAGGACGGCATCGGCCGCCGCTGAGGCTGCTGTGACGGCCGGAACTGCCCGTGTTCCGGAACGGTCTCTTGTGGAAGGCATGCTTCCGAGCCTATCCGTTTTTGGCGGCTCTTGCCCCGGCACGAATATGCCGTGACGATGTCAGGCAGGAACCCATGTGCACCCCTGAAGGAGGCCAGGTGAAGCTCACCCAGATCGCGCAGCACGCCGAGGACCTTGACCGTGCGGCGGAGTTCTACTCCGCTCTCCTGGGCTCAGACCCGGCGGCGGTCTTCGACCCGCCGGGTCTGCTGTTTTTCGATCTCGACGGCGTCCGGCTGCTGCTGGAGCGGGGAGCGCCGTCGTCACTGATCTACCTCAACGTCACCGACGTCCGGTCAAGTGTCGCGGAGCTGGAAGCAAGGGGAGTGGAGGTGGTGGGAGCACCGCACGTGATCTTCCACCACGATGATGCCCGGCTCGGCCCCGCGGGTACGGACGAATGGATGGCGTTCATCAGGGACAGTGAAGGCAACACGGTCGGGCTGGTAAGCCATTCGCCCGGCGCCGGGACGCCCGCCTGAGCGGTCGGCGCCGGCCCGGAAGGCCAGGCTGTCGTCGTCGAATTTGAAATCGAGGGCCAGGGCTGCTGGCTCAAGGACGGGTACGGCGTTTCGTGGCAGATAGTCCCGAAGGTTCTCAGCCGGCTCATTAATAGGCCGGACCCGGCCGGCGCCGAGCGCGCGGTCCAGGCCATGCTGGGCATGCAGAAGCTGGATATCGCTGACCTCCAGCGCGCTTACGACGGCGGGTAGTCACCCGGGCGGGCCGTCCCCCCACGAACCCCAAGGTTTTCCCAAGCTGCTGTTTGTAGCCTGTCGGCAGGGTACTGAACAGGATGCGTTGGGCGGGGCGCTGCGAAGGCTGCAAACCGAGGTGAGGACATGTTGTGGAGGCGAAAGCTGGCAACGGCAATCATCGCGGCCGTTGCGTTGAATGTGGCGGCAATTAATCTGAACGAAGACTTCTCCGCAGGGCATGGGGACGGCGCGTTCGCCGCCACCGTCGTGCCGAACGTGCAGGCGGCAGTCCTGCGCAAGTGGGGTCCGGTGGTTGCCGGCGATGAGTTCAACTATTTGGGACCGCCCAACCCGCTGAAGTGGAAGGTGTACGACAGCGTGGGCCACGCCGGCAACGGGATCCGCAGCCCTAAAGCAGTGAAAGTTGCCAGCGGTGCGCTCTTCATCACTGGTGACGCACACGGCACCACGGGCGGGGTATCGGCCAAGTTCGCCCAACAGAAGTACGGCCGCTGGGAAACACGGATGAGGACAAGTGTCCGGGATGTGGAATACCACCCCGTGGTACTGCTCTGGCCCAACGACAACAAGTCGCCGAACTGCGCCGAGGTCGATTACGCGGAGGCGCTGGGCAACGTCAATGTGATCAAGTTCAGCCTGCACTACGCCTGCACCAGGTCCAACTACCAGACCAGGGCGGCCAAGGCCATCGACCTGACGCAGTGGCACAACTACGCCGTCGAGTGGACCCGGACCGGAATCACCGGCTACATCGACGGTGTCCCGTGGTACATCGACACGCACCCGTCCCACCTGCCGACGGTGGGAATGCACCAGACACTGCAGCTGGACTGGTTCCCGGACGGAACCATCACCAACCAAACACAGATGATCGTCGACTGGGTGCGCGTCTACCGGTAGCACCGGATCAGGAAAGTCTCCGGGGGACGACGGCGGGAGTTCCCGCCGTCGTCCATTTTTTCTGTCAGCCTTTTCCCCAGGCGTTTTCGGCCGGGCAGAAAGTGCGGCGTGGGGCAGACTGGTGCCATGAGTGATGATTCGATGGCGGTGACGACCCAGCGTTCGACAGTTGAGGATTGGACGCAGGCCCTGGCGCAGTCGGTCGGTTCCCCTGGCGGCGGCGCCGGAGCTGGTGTCATGCTTGCCATCGCGGCTTCACTGGCGTCCATGGTCGCCGGATATACGGAAGTTGACGGGCGCCCGAGGCAGGAACTGGCCGATATTCACGCGCGGGTGCGGTCCCTGCGGGAAGCCGCACTGCGGTTGGCCGATGAGGATGCTTCAGCGTCCCAGGCTTTTGGCGCCGCCTTCCGGCTGGATCCGGGGCCGGCACGGGAGGATGCGATACACCGGGCGTCTGTGGACGCTGCCAAGGCCTCTGCCGTGCTCGGGGAGCGCGCCATCGATGCCATTGCGGATCTGGCGTGGCTGGCGTCCAACGGGAACCCGGCGTTGGTTGCCGATGTCGTCGTCGCCTTCGGGGCCCTCAGGGCGGCGGTGACCGGGGCCCGGACCAACGTGAGTTTCGACCTCGCTGCGCTCACGTCTGCAGGCCGCACGCCGGAACAGATCCGGGAAGAGCAGCCTGCCCTGTGGGCAACTGTCTCAAAGCTTGATGCCGCCGTTGACCGGATCGACCGGCTGACCGCTGAGGTGAACCACCGTTCCGGCGCTGGCGGTCCCTAGGCTCTGGCTCCTGGGCTGCCACGCCCGTGTGGGCAGGAATTCAGCCGGCCACCTGGTCAGGTTCGGACGCAGGGACAACCGTGTGGCCCAGTGCCGAACCGAACAGTTCACGGGGCTCGCACCCGTTGGCCCTGATCCAGAACAGCTCCCCGGACGGCGTGGCGGTTTCCATATACCCCACGCGGATGACCTTTCCTGCCCGTTCCACCCGCACCTCGGTCCCTATGAGGTCGCGCGCATCATGGATTTTCCCTGTAATTGTCCCGGCGTCACTGTCGGTGGCTCCTTTGGTTTTGAACGGCGTCGGCCCCACCCCTTGACGAGGCAGGCACCATATAAATGAACGTCATTCATTTTATGCGACGGGAGCCGTTATTCCTAGCCCCGCAACGCTGCTAGTGCGTCGGCCAGCGGCATGGGGAGCGCGGCACCATGGCCCGGCAGCACCACCGAGGCGTCGATGTCGTCCAGGCGGTGCGTGGCTGCGAGCGCCTGTGCTGGATCGGAATGGAACATCGGGTGCAGCATCTGCGGCCCGCGGGTCCTGCTCAGCGGATGGCCGCTGACGAAGGAATCACCGACCGCTATGGCGCCCGCTTCGGGAAACAGGACCGCGACATTGCCCGGGGTGTGCCCCGGCAGCAGAACGGCCTCAGGCTTACCGGGAAGCTTCTTCAGCGTGTCGGCGCTCCAGGCCCGGGCATCCGTTGCCGGCTTCGACTGGAGGGCTCCAGCCTTGACGGCATGGGCCATCCAGCGGAACACGCGGGGCCGCCATGCGCGGACGACGACCTGGCCCAGGGTGACCTGGTGTTTTTCCCTGCCCTGGACGTGGGCCAGCTCTTCCGGCGCGCACAGGATGGGCGTTCCGTAGGTTTCGGAGAAGTAAGCCGCTGACCCGGTGTGGTCGACGTGGCCGTGCGTGATGAGCATCGCCCGGGCGTCAGCCGGCCGCAGGCCCAGATGGCGGATGGATTCCAGGACCAGGGGACGGTCGGACGGGTAGCCGCTGTCGATGACCAGGAATCCCGTTTCGTCGCGCACCACGACCCAGTTTGATGCTGGTCCCTCAACGAAAAAGACACCGCGGGACGGCTCGGACGTGCTGGCGGAGGCCTGCCACTGATGGGTTCGCGGTTTCACATGCACATCCTAGCCACCGGACAGCGGGATCCATGCGCATTTTTCCCTCGCATGGCCACCGCAAGTGTGCTTGTCTGTAGCCGGTAGCGCAGATCCAGCAGGGGTCCGCGGCCGTTGTTCGACGAGGTGACACGACATGAGGTTGACCACCACGACCAACGTCTCGGTTGACGGCGTGATGCAGGGGTTGGGCGGACCGGATGAGGACCGCCGCGGCGGCTTCGAGCGCGGCGGTTGGGCGATCCCGCTTATCGACGCTGAAGCCGGGGACTACCTCAACCAGGTTTACGGCGGGGCGGAAGCGTTCCTCTTCGGCCGCCGGACGTACGAAATCTTCGCGGGCTACTGGGGAGTGATGCCAAATCCCGAAACGAACCCGATTGCCGCCGCGCTTAACAACCGGCCCAAGTATGTGGTGTCCACCAGCCTTACCGATCCGCAGTGGGTGGGAACGACTGTCCTGCGGGGCGACGTTGTCACGGCCATCGCTGAGCTGAAGGCGAAACGCGACGGCGAGCTGCTGGTGCCGGGCAGCGGCGCCCTCGTCCGGTCGCTGTTGGCCAACGGCCTGGTGGACCGGCTCGACCTGGTGACGTATCCCGTCGTCGTCGGCCAGGGCACACGGCTGTTTCCCGATTCCGGTCCTGACATGGCGCTCGAGCTGGTCAGCTCGCGGACCACGTCCCGGGGCATCACCATCCAGACGTACCGGCCGCTCGGGCGGCCGGAGTATGCGACCTCCACGGCCGGCCCCGAAGACGTGTTCAGTTAGGCTTGCGACGACGTTGGCCCGGTTGCCCACAGACCAAGATTAGGCTGACCCTGTGGAGTACAACACACGCGAAATAGCCGTGCATTATGTCGAGCACGGCGCCGGGGCTCCGGTCTTGATACTGCACGGTGCCGGGGTTGATCACCGGGAGATGGTCGGTGCCCTGGAGCCGATATTTAGCGAGCTACCTGGTTATCGGCGCGTCTACCCTGACCTGCCGGGCATGGGGCGCACGCCGGCGGGGACGCTGGGCAGCGGCGATCAGGTTCTTGACCTCCTGCTCGCGTTTGTAGATGGGGTGATCGGCGATGGACAGTTCGGGCTTATGGGCCATTCGGCCGGAGCCTACTACGCCCGGGCCATCGCCGGCAGGCGCCCTGAGCGGGTGACGGGGCTCGCGGTGATCTGTCCGCTGGGCGAGAATGCCCCAAAACTTCCTGTGCATCAGGTGTTGCAATCCTCGGTCGATCCGGGCGAGATGCTTGGTCCCGCCGACGAGAGCGTGTATCGAGACTACTTTGTCGTGCAGACTCAGGCCACGCTGGAGCGATACAAGGAGTACGTTGCCCCCGCCCTGGGTCTGGTCGACGAGGCCGGACTTGAGCGGATCGGCCAACACTGGCAGTTCGGCAGCAGTCCCGAAGCGGGCCAACCGTACTCCGGCCCCGTCCTCATCGTCACCGGCCGCCAGGACTCCACGGTGGGATACGCCGGTCAATGGGATCTGCTCGAGCACTATCCACGGGCCACTTTCGCCGTGCTCGACCGGGCCGGGCACGCATTACCGCACGAGCAGCCCGGCCTTCTCAAGGCCCTGATTACCGAGTGGCTGGATCGAGTGCGGGAACGTCGCTAGCAGAGCCTCTCCAGGGTCTCGTTGGGGATGGACTCGATCTGGCCATTCAGGAGGTCACACGGGGGTCTGCGTCCGGCTGGCTGATTGCTCCCGCGGGTTTGTTCTCGAACCCCAGGGGCGGGGGAGCAGCGTCCACTTTAAAACCCCAGACTTGACTCTTTTGTTGCACACCTTCGTGAGCTCCGCGGGTGCTTGCGGCATCGAACTGCCACGTAACGCGGGGAGCAATTCGGTTCTATCCGCGATAGGGCTTTTCACTTTTAACGTAAAGACGATAAAAAAAGCTGGACTGAATGTTTAAAGTGCCGTAGTTTTGCTTCTGAACCAAGTGAACGTTACTGGCATCACAAGTGCCGCAGATGAGGGGGATACAACTACAACCGCAGGAGCACCGAGGAGCACGCCATGACTGCCGCAATAAACGACCTGATCGACGACTCGTTTGCTGATCATCCCGCGCCGCGGACCTGCCCCGCAGAAGACTTCGCTGCGCCTGTCCTGTCTGTCACCGTCAACGATCAGGCGGTGCTTGCAATTGCCCGCCGGCTGCACGACGGGGCGTGCCTGCGCAGTGCCAGCTGCGAGCTGCGCGACTTCCACGCGATGGACGTCTACGAGACGGATGTCCGTGTCATGTTAGCCGCCATGGTGCAGGCCGGTGCCGATGCCGACACCTGGGAAATCAGCTACTGCCGTACCGCAGCCGAGCGTCGATGGCTCCATGGCAAGTGGTCGTGCGCAGTATGCGGTGGTGGCATACGCTTCGGCGGCGGCATTGGTTGGGTTCACATCCGCTGACCAGCAGGCGGTGGGCCAGGGCGAGTTCATGCCTGAAGCGTGAATCGGCGGGCCCCGCCAGCGGCACACCTTGATGCCGCTCCATGTGGGTCGTTACGGAGCTTGGTCCGCGTGTTCTTCGGAGATTCTCGTGCAGAGCCACCAGGGGACTCCCGGAAGGGCTCGTCGGGTGACCTGGGCGTCCGTTGGGATGGTTCCGCCTACGAAGCGGCCCGTGTTGGTGGCGATGATGCCGCCATGCTGGTCCACGATGCAGCTGTTCGGCGGTAGGGACCGCAGGAGGGGCTCGAACGCATCCTGGAGTTGACTGACGCGGATGTCGGCAGCGATGGCTCCCACGCATTCTCCGGCAGGCGTCCCATCGAGAGTCGATGGGACCGGCTGGCCGTCGCGGCGGCGGCTGCGGCGCAGCCGGCCAGGAAAGCGCGGTACTCCCGTAGATCGTGGAGGTCTTCAAGAGAATAGCCCGCAAGAGATTGGCGTTGGACGCGGGCGATGTCCCCGATATTGGCCTTCACGAAACTTCCGCCGCCTTTGCCGCGCCGGGTCTCCACAAGGCCTAGTCCGCGCAAACTCGGCCAGGGCAGCCCTCAGTGTCAGAGTGGAAACGCCCATCCTCGATGCAAGGTAGCTTTCGCTGGGCAGCTGGGAACCGTCCTCGAGCACTCCGAGCTCGATGGCATGCCTAAGCCGACGTCCGACCTCCTCGCCACGGTCCGCATTCTCGAGCGGGGCAAAGGCGAGCTGCTCTTTCCAGGTGACCATTGCGGCTCCACGCGAAGTGACATTTAACGTTGAATGTATATTGACCTTTATCAATGAATGTCTACACTTAGGAGTATCTGTCGGGGACTGCAGAACGGGTCGGAGCTCAATAGTTCTGGCAGCGGCGACAGTCCCGAGAAGCGGAAGCCCAGTTGGGAAGGGAGTGACGATGACACGCGAAGAAGCTTTTGCCAAGTGCACACCGGACTCGTATGTCGAGTTCTATGGTGGTCGGTGGCTCGTCGTCCCGTTCGCCCAGGTGGAGCAGCCCATGTTCTTTGTTTGCGCACCGCAGGCGGTCCGCAGCAGTCACCACGCTTGAGCTCGAAGCTTCGGCGTCACCAGAAGAAAGGGCGCTCCATGAAGCGGCGACGACTTGAGCAATGCGTGGGGGAGAGGCCGCGGCCCGCAGCTTCGCGGTACCGGTTGGAGCTGGCGGTGGAACGCCGCCTCGAAAAGCAAGCCCTCCATGACTGAGGCAACCTAACCGCTGGACCGGCCGGCATCCTTCAGTATGCGTCGATCCGCAAAGGTCTCATCCATATGGGCCACGGTTGCCGTAACAGACACGGGTCGAAAATGTCATACCAGGAATCGCATCAGCCGGTGTTCCCGGCGTCGATCTGGCAAGCGCGAACTGTTGGTTGCGCTGGCCGGTAAGCCTCTGAATATCATCGCGCCGCGGCGGAGGGGAGGGTCGATTCTGCATCCACTGCGGCACTCTCAGCTTTACTTTACATAATGCTGATTATCGGCGTTAAGTATCGGCGCTCAGAAGGGGGCGTAAACGTTCGGTATCGCGGATGCGTATATGGCGTAGGCTGCCCGGAGCATCTCCGTACCGGCTCGCTGGGCGCTTCAGCTCTGTTTGCCGCCATGACGTACCGGCAGACGTTGCCAGGTCGGCACCCTGTGGAGTATTTCGGTTCCTGTGGCACGGGCCGATCATCCCGTCCGAACGGCCAGCCGGGGTCCTTGGCGAATTTCGTGGTCATCGTCAGGGTCAGCATGGGTGTCGTTCCGGTTTTTTATCCCTAGGCCAAAAGCGGGGCTCCGCGGGCCGATCCCCCGTTCCGGTAATTCTGGATATACACGGCATTGGTTGATGGTTCAATGAGTCGTCTTGTCAAGACGACTCGCCACGGGCCTGCCGGCACCCGTACCCTCTCCAGTGTCAGCTGTACCCAGCCACTGCCGGCCGAAAGGAAGGAACCATGCTCATCACCAACGTCCGTCCGTGGGGCGGGGATGCGGTGGACCTCGAGGTCCGGGAGGGGCGGATCGCCGCCCTTCACGCCGGAGGGACCGCCGTCGTAAATGCCGGGAACTCCAATGACGCAGTGGACGGGCGAAACCGGATCGCACTTCCCGCGTTCACCGACGTCCACGTCCACCTCGATTCGACCCGGATCGGCCTGCCGTTCCGGGAGCACACCGGCGGGCCCGGGGTGTGGAACATGATGTGCAACGACAGGGAGAACTGGCGCGACACCCCCATCCCCTACCCGGAGGTGGTGGCGGGAACGCTGGAACGGATGATCGCGCGGGGCACCACGCGTGTCCGCTCCTACGCCCAGATCGACGTCGACTGCAAACTGGAGCGTTTCGAGGCGGTCATGGCTGCCAAGGAACACTTCGCCCGCGCCGCAACGGTGGAGGTCATGGCTTTTCCGCAGGCCGGACTGCTGCTCGAGGACGGGACCGTCCCACTCCTGGAGGACGCCCTCCGGGGAGGCGCCACGACCATCGGCGGCATCGATCCCTGCCAGCTGGACCGGGATCCGGCCCGCCATCTGGACATCGTTTTCGGGCTGGCAGAGAAGTACGGCGTCGACGTCGACATCCACCTCCACGAGCCCGGCCACCTCGGCGTCTTCAGCGCGGAACTCATCTTTGAACGCACCCGGGCACTGCGTATGGAGGGGCGCGTCTCGCTGTCCCACGCCTACGACCTGGCCAACATCCATCCCGACGTGACCGCGCGGCTCATGGAGCAGATGGCTGAGCTGGACATCGCCTGGGCGACCGTGGCCCCCGCAAGCGGAGGCACCCAGTTCGACCTGGCCCAGATGACCGACGCCGGGATCCGGGTTGGGCTGGGCGAGGACGGACAGCGGGACTACTGGAGCCCCTACGGCAATTGCGACATGCTCGACCGCACCTGGCAGCTGGCCTTCACCCACCGTCTGCGCAAGGACCGGCTGATCGAGCACTGTGCGGCGATTGCAACAGTGGGTGGTGCCTCCATCATGGACCGCACGGTCCAGCGCCTCTCGAGCCCCGACGACCGGCCCGGCCTGGCAGTCGGGGATTCAGCAGACATCGTCCTGGTCGACGGCGAAACCGTCACGAGCACCGTCATGGACCGGGGCACCGACCGCACGGTCATCCACGAGGGCCGGCTGGTCGCCGACGGGCTGTCCGTCCTGCCGGTCCCGGCTGCCTAGCCACCGAACGCGCGAACGTACAGTTGTGGCCCCAAAACCGGGTGGATTTGGGGCCCTAACTGTACGTTCGCGCAGGCCTGTCAGTTCACCCGCGGTCCGTCAGTTGGCGCCGACGTACGCCGCGAGGTGTTCGCCGGTGAGCGTTGAACGGCCGGCCACAAGGGCTGCCGGCGATCCTTCGAAAACGATCCTGCCGCCGTCGTGCCCCGCGCCTGGTCCGAGGTCGATGATCCAGTCGGCATGCGCCATGACTGCCTGGTGGTGCTCGATGACGATCACAGACTTGCCCGAGTCAACGAGCCGGTCCAGCAGACCCAGCAGGTTCTGGACGTCGGCCAGATGCAGGCCGGTGGTTGGCTCGTCGAGGATGTAGACATCGCCCTTGTCTGCCATCTGCGCGGCCAGCTTCAGCCGCTGCCGCTCGCCGCCGGACAGGGTCGTGAGTGGCTGGCCGAGGGTCAGGTAACCAAGCCCGACGTCGGCCAGCCGGTCGAGGATCCTGTGGGCGGCCGGCGTACTTGCATCGCCGTCCTCGAAGAACTCCTCCGCCTCCGCCACCGACATGGCCAGCACTTCGGCGATGTTCCGTCCCCCGAGCGTGAACTCCAGCACCGCTGCCTGGAACCGCTTGCCGTCGCATTCCTCGCAGACGGTCTCAACGGTGGCCATGACACCCAGGTCCGTGTAGATGACGCCGGCGCCGTTGCACGTGGGGCAGGCACCCTCGGAGTTGGAGCTGAACAAAGCGGGCTTCACGCCGTTAGCCTTGGCAAACGCCTTGCGGATCGGCTCGAGCAGCCCGGTGTAGGTGGCCGGGTTGCTGCGCCGTGAACCGCGGATGCCGGTCTGGTCGATCACCACCACGCCGTCGCGCTTGGCTACGGAGCCGTGGATGAGCGAGCTCTTACCGGAACCGGCAACGCCGGTAAGGACACATAGCACGCCAAGCGGGATGTCGACGTCGACATTCTTGAGGTTGTTTGTCGACGCGCCACGGATCTCCAGCGCGCCGGAAGCGGAGCGCACCGACTTCTTGAGCTGAGCCCGGTCATCGAGGTGCCGGCCGGTGATGGTGTCACTCCCCCGGAGCCCGTCGACGGTACCTTCAAAGCAGACGGTGCCGCCTCCGGTGCCGGCGCCAGGGCCGAGGTCGACGATGTGGTCAGCGATGGCGATGCTTTCCGGCTTGTGCTCCACGACGAGCACCGTGTTGCCTTTGTCACGCAGCTGGAGCAGCAGGGCGTTCATGCGCTCGATGTCGTGCGGGTGCAGGCCGATCGTGGGCTCGTCGAAGACATAGGTTACGTCCGTCAGCGACGAACCGAGGTGGCGGATCATCTTGGTGCGCTGCGACTCTCCCCCGGACAGGGTCCCCGACGGCCGGTCCAGCGAAAGGTAGCCCAGTCCGATTTCCGCGAATGAGTCCAGAAGGTGCTGCAGCCCGGCGAGCAGCGGGGCCACGGACGGTTCGTCCAGTCCCCGGATCCAGTCGGCCAGGTCGGTGATCTGCATGCTGCAGACGTCGGCGATGTTCTTGCCTTTGATCTTCGACGACAGGGCTTCCTGGCTGAGCCGGGTGCCGCCGCAGTCGGGACATGTTGTGAAGGTGATGGCCCGCTCCACGAAGGCGCGGACGTGCGGCTGCAGCGAGTCCACGTCCTTGGACAGCATCGACTTCTGGATCTTGTTGATGATGCCCTCGTAGGTCAGGTTGATGCCCTCGACCTTGATCTTCGTCGGCTCCTTGTAGAGCAGATCGTGGAGTTCCTTCTTGGTGAACTTGTTGATCGGCTTGTCCATGTTGAAGCCGGCCCCGCTGAAGATGCGGCCGTACCAGCCGTCCATGCTGTAGCCCGGAATGGTCAGGGCGCCCCCGCTGAGCGACTTGCTGTCGTCATACAGGGCCGTGAGGTCGAAGTCGCTGACGTTGCCCATGCCTTCGCAGCGCGGGCACATGCCGCCGAGCCGGTTGAACGTGGCCTTTTCCGCCTTGGTCTTGTTGCCGCGCTCGACGGTGATTGCGCCGCTGGCCTTCACAGTGGGGATGTTGAAGGAGTAGGCATTGGGTGAGCCGATGTGGGGCTGGCCCAGCCTGCTGAAGAGGATCCGCAGCATCGCGTTGGCGTCGGTCGCAGTGCCTACGGTGGAGCGCGGGTTGGCTCCCATCCGCTCCTGGTCGACGATGATGGCCGTCGTCAGCCCCTCCAGGACGTCGACGTCAGGCCGCGACAGTGTGGGCATGAACCCCTGCACGAAGGCGCTGTACGTCTCATTGATCATCCGCTGCGATTCCGCGGCGATGGTGCCGAACACCAGGGAGCTCTTGCCCGAGCCGGAGACACCGGTGAACACGGTCAGGCGGCGCTTGGGGATCTCGACGCTGACATCCTTGAGGTTGTTCACGCGCGCGCCCTGCACACGGATCAGGTCATGGCCGTCGGCGGTGTGCAGTCCGGACGGCTGCGTGTCCGTCCTCGTCGTGGTGGTCATCGTGTCTCCATCTGTTCAGCAGTAATGGGCTGAGCCCGCCGGCTTTCGCACGCCATGTCTGATTCTTGTTCGTCGGCGCCGCTGCGGCAACAGCTGCGGCAACGGCAAGCGCGGCAGCGGCATCCGTAATGCCGCACGCCAACCGGCGGGCGCAACAGCTGCGCCCGCCGGTTGGTGATCGGAAAGTACCTAGCTGACCTCGTTGATGCGGATCAGGTTGCCTGCCGGGTCGCGGAAAGCGCAGTCGCGGACGCCGTATGCCTGCTGGGTGGGCTCCTGGACCACCTCGGCGCCGCTGGCCTGCACTTTCTCGAAGGTGGCGTCCAGGTCCGGGGTGCCGAGCACGAGGCGGGCGTAGGTGCCCTTGGCCATCATTTCGGTGATGGTGCGCCGCTCCTCCTCGGTGATGCCGGGATCGGCCGCCGGCGGTTCCAGGACCACAGAGGTGCCGGGCTGGTCCGGAGGGCCCACGGTGAGCCAGCGCATCCCGCCGTAGCCCACATCGTTGCGGAGTTCGAACCCGAGGGTGTCGCGATAGAACGCCAGGGAGGCGTCGGCGTCGTTATGCGGAAGGAATGTCCAGTGAATGGTGAGGTTCATGACGCCAGTCTAGGTACGGCCGGACGGGACCGCTTCTCGATTCCTGATCGGTCTGCTCACCTGTTTCACCACGCACGAGGGCATCCCTGCCGTCTCCTCCGCCGCCTGTGCCCGGTACGCGCTGGGCGGTATGCCGACCAGCTCGGTGAAGCGGGTGCTGAACGTCCCCAGCGAGGAACAGCCGACGGCGAAACACACCTCCGTGACGCTGAGGTCGCCCCGCCGCAGAAGCGCCATCGCCCGCTCGATGCGCCGCGTCATCAGGTAGGCGTACGGCGGCTCGCCATAGGCTTCCCGGAACTGCCTGCTGAGGTGCCCGGCGGACATGTTCACGCCGCGGGCAAGCGCCTCGACATCCAGCGGCTGGGCGTACTCCCTGTCGATGCGGTCCCGGACGCGGCGCAGCCGCGCCAGATCGTCCAGACGCTGTTCTGCTGCGGGTCTTGTGGTCACAGTCGTGATGGTGCTACCTCCCGGCCGAGTTGTCCAGTCCGGAGCCGTTCGCTCGCGGCCGCTCCAATCCATTGTCTTAACTGTGCGCTCTCGTTAAGAATGAACGAATGACGGTCTATGTGAGAGCTCTCGAAACTGCAGTTCCGCCGACTATCCTCATCCAGCATGAGGCCCGAGACGTGTTCGCCGCCCAGCCGGGGCTGACCCGCCTTGGGTCACGGCTCGTGTCCACGTGCTTCGATTCGGCCGCCATCGACACCCGGTACACGGCGGTCCGCGAACTGACCCTGGACTCCACCGTCGAAAATCCCCAGTTTTTCGATCCGCAGACCGGCCTGCTGCGGAGCCCCAGCACCAAGGCACGCAACAACCTCTTCGCCGAAGAAGCAACGAAGCTTTTCATCGAGGCGGCAGACGCGGCCGTATCCAAGTGCGATGGTGTTGACCCGGCGGATATCACCCACCTCATCACGGTCTCCTGCACAGGCTTTTTCAACCCTGGGCCCGACTACAAGATCGTCCGCGCCCTCGGCCTCAACCCTGCGGTGCAGCGCTACCACCTGGGCTTCATGGGCTGCTACGCGGCCTTTCCGGCGCTCCGGGCAGCCAAGTCCTTCTGCCAGGCGGACCCGGGGGCAGTTGTGCTGGTGGTGTGCGCCGAACTGTGCTCGCTGCATGTCCGGACCTCCAACGATCCCGACACGATCATGGGATCCGCGCTGTTTGCGGACGGCGCTGCAGCCGCCGTCGTGACAGCCCGCGGGGACCTGGCATCCCCGCCGTTGCTCCAGCTGGACCATTTCGAGACGGTCCTGACTCCCGTGGGTGAGGACGCCATGGCCTGGAATATCGGCGATGAAGGTTTCGAGATGGTGCTCGGCAACTACGTGCCGCACATCATCGACGACCACATCGTGGGAGCGCTCGAGCCGCTGCTGGCACGCGACCCTTCCCTGCGGGAACTCGCGTACAGCGACATCACCCACTGGGCCATCCACCCGGGCGGCCGCAGCATCCTGGACAAGGTCCAGTCCCGGCTGGACCTCACCGACGAGCAGCTGCGGCCGGCCCGCGAAACGCTGCGGAACTACGGCAACATGAGCAGCGCCACGGTGCTCTTCGTCCTCAAGCACATTCTGGATCTTCCGCCGCGGGAGGGGGACGAACGCATCTGCTCCATGGCGTTCGGCCCGGGCCTGACAGTGGAAACCGGGCTGTTCACGAAGGTGCGGCAGCGGGCGAATAACCCGGACGCGCTGGCGGGCGGCACTCTTTCCGGCGACACAGAGCCGTCCCTGGCCTGATCCGGTGAGAATCCCGGGAGCGGGCCCAGGCATCCTCGGCCGGCGGGACACGGATGCCGTCGAGGACATGGACCGGCCGGACTGCGATCCGGGCCGGCTGCAGCGCACCTACGAACAGTTCGCACTGGTCAACCGTGTGGTCTCCGGCTGGCACCGGCTGTACCGCACCAGAGTGCGCCCGCAGGTGTCCGGCACCGGCCCGGCTACCCTGCTGGACGTCGGCTGCGGCGGCGGGGACCTGGCAGTGATGCTCGCCCGCTGGGCTGCGAGGGACGGGATCCGGCTCCACGTGACGGGGATCGACCCGGATGAAAGGGCGTTCCGGTTCGCGGCGGCGCGGAAGCCGGCACCCGGCGTCGGATTCCGCCAGGCGAGCAGCGGTGACCTGCTCGCCGAGGGCCGGCAGTACGACGTCGTCATTTCCAACCACGTGCTGCACCACCTGACGGCGCCGGAGCTGCAGTCGTTTTTGGCCGATTCCGCCCGGCTCGCCCGCCGCGTGGCCCTGCACAACGACCTGAGCCGGAGTGCGGCCGCCTATGCCCTTTTCAGCGCCGGGGCCCTGCCGCTCACCGGCTCCTACATCCGCGGGGACGGGCTGACGTCCATCAGGCGCAGTTACACCGTCCCGGAGCTGGCCGCCGTGGTCCCCGCCGGCTGGACGGTGGAACCGCACGCACCCTTCCACTGCCTGCTCAGCTACCGGCGGCGTCCGGCATGACCGATGTGCTGATCGTGGGCGGCGGACCGGTGGGACTCTTCCTCGGTTCGCTGCTCCTGCAGCACGGGGTCGCGGTGCGGGTCCTGGAACGGCGGACGGGCCGTAACGCCCACACCCGGGCCATAGGCATCCATCCGCCGGCGCTCGCCGCCCTGGAGCGCATCGGCGTTGCCCGCGAGCTGATCGGCCGGGGCGTCCCGATCCGCCAGGGCTTTGCCGTGAGCAAAGGCCGCAGGATTGCCCGCATGCCGTTCGCTCCGGTTTCCGACCGGTATCCGTTCGTCCTGGCCGTGCCCCAGCCCGTGACCGAGGAGGTGTTGGAGCGGCGGCTCCGGGAGCTGGACGGCGCCGCGCTGCTGCGGAATGCCCGGGTCACCGGAATGGACGACGACGGCGGCCGGGTCACGCTCAACGTCAGTGGCGGTGGTGCCGCCAGGCACTCCGCCGCTTTCGCGGTGGGTGCCGACGGTGCCTACTCGACAATGCGTTCCCTTCTGGGGGTCGCGGCGCCTGAGAAACTGTATCCGGACAACTATTTGATGGGTGACTTCCCTGAGTCCAGCCCCTTCGGCAGCGACGCCGCCCTGTTCCTGGAACCCGATGGCATTGTGGAGTCCTTCCCGCTTCCCGGCGGCGTCCGCCGCTGGGTGGTCCGGCTGGGCAGCCCGCCCGCATGCCCCGATGCGGAGCAGCTGGCCGGACTCGTTGCCCGCAGAACCGGCGTCCCGCTGGACGCCGGTGGGAACACCATGCTCAGCAGCTTCAGTGTCCGTGCGCGGCTGGCCGCGCGCATGGCCTCGGGCCGGACGGCGCTGGTCGGTGACGCCGCGCACGAGATCAGCCCCATCGGCGGCCAGGGCATGAACCTTGGCTGGCTGGATGCGGAGGCCCTGCTGCCTGTGATCCTCGCAGTCCTCCACGGTGAGCCGTCCGCTCAAGCGCTGCGGCATTTCGATGCCTCGCGGCGGCGGGCGGCAGTAGCCGCCAAACACCAGGCCGAGGTGAACATGGCACTTGGCCGTCCGCTGCCGGACGGCCTGCTGCGGTCCCGGAACGCCGCCATCGCCGGCGTCGCAGCCATACCCGCATTCAACGCCCTGGTGGCCCGGCGCTTCACCATGCAGTGACGCAGTGCGCGGCACTAGGCTGTCCCCATGACCCACGCATCGCCGCCAACCACCTACAGCCCCGCCCGGATCAGGGAAACAGTCCAGGAACTGCTGGCCTTGGAGGCCCTGCCACCCATCGTGCAGGCCGGGCACCCGGTGCTGCGGCAGCACGCGGCTCCCTTCGAGGGCCAGCTCGAGCCCGAGGAACTCAGCCGGCTGATCGTCCTGATGCGGAAGGTCATGCACGCCGCGCCGGGGGTCGGGCTGGCAGCACCGCAGCTGGGTATTCCGCTTCAGCTGGCTGTCCTCGAAGACCAGTTCGAGATCGACGAGGTCACGGCCGCGGCCCGGGGCAGGGCACCGCTGGAGTTTTTCGCGATGCTTAATCCGCGGTACTCCCGCCTGGGCAACGGCACGGCCGCCTTCTTCGAAGGCTGCCTCTCCCTGTCAGGGCTGCAGGCTGTGGTGGAGCGTCCCGAAAGCGTGCGGCTGGAGTATGTAACGCCCGACGGCGGCCAGGTCGCCAAGGACTTCAGCGGCTGGCAGGCACGGATCGTGCAGCACGAAACCGACCACCTCCACGGCCGGCTCTACATCGACCGGGCCGAGCTGCGCTCGCTCAGCACCAACACCGAGTACGCCGCCCGCTGGGCCGAACCGGGCATCGCCACGGCCAGCCGGGAGCTCGGCTTCCCGGCCGGCCTGGAGACCCTGGCCGATTAGCGAAGCGGATCAGACCGGCCCGGCATCGGAGCCGCGGCGGTTGCTGTCCGTCGGCAGGTACTTCGCCCACCAGTCGAGGATGTGTTCAAACCGCTGCCGCCGGTGATGCGGCGTGCCCGAGCGTGACAGCTCGTGGTCCTCCCCCGGGAACACGAGGAACGCCGAGTCGACGCCCTGCAGCTTGAGGGCGGTGAAGTAGCGCTGGCCCTGTTCCACGGGGCAGCGCAGGTCATCCTCGCTGTGGATCACCAGCGTGGGCGTCCGGACGGCGCTCACGGTTGCCATGGGACTCTGGGCGGCCACCTGCTCGGCTGCCGAGCCAACGTATTCACCGCCGAAGAACCATCCGATGTCCGACGAGCCGGTGAAGCTGACGGGATCCAGGAAGCCCCGCTCCACGATGGCTGCCCGGAACCGGTGGTCCTGGCTGATGGTCCACGCCGTGAGGTAACCGCCATAGGAACCGCCCATGATTCCCAGCGCGCCGGCGTCCAGGGAGGAGAACTTCTCCAGGCTTCCGTCCAGGAACGCGAGCACGTCCTGCATGTCCACTGTGCCCATCCGCTCCTTGATGCTCCGGCCGTGGGCCTGGCCGTAACCGGCCGAGCCACGGGGGTTGCACATCAAAACGGCGTAGCCGGCTGCGGCGTAAATCTGTGCCTCGTCGAAGAACGCGGTGGTGTACTGCGCGAACGGTCCGCCGTGGATGTTCAGCAGCACCGGGTGCGGGCCTTTGCCCGGCGGCAGAACCAGCCAGCCGTGGACGGGGTAGCCGTCGGGGGCGGGGAACGTCAGTTCCTGGGGTTCGATGATGCCCGCCTCGCTCCGCAGCGCTGCGGAGAAGTCGGTGAGCAGCCGGAGCTGGCCGTCCTCGAGGACTCCCACGTCACCTGCCGTGGCGGCGTCGCTGTAGCTGAGGAACACGGTGCCCGCACCGTCCCCGGCCCCGCCGACCACGCGGTCGCCGTGCACGAGGAGGGAGTGGTCTCCCGTGGCGCTGAATTCGAGCAGCTCCACCGTTCCCTGGGCATTGTTGAGCACCAGCGCACTGTCCGGGCCGCGGAGGCCGATGCTGGCACCGGGCGCTTCGACGTCCATGTTCTCCGCGTCGCTGAGGGCTGTGGCGTCCCCGCCCGCGGCGGGCATGACGTAGAGGACTGGGTTCTTGGCAACGAAGTCCTGGCGGGTGCTGCCCAGGTCCTGGCCGGTGAAGAACAGCCATCGCCCGTCAAACGACTCCCGGACGTCGAAAACTGTCTGGGCACCCAGGTTGGGGACCGGCACCAAAGCCGGCGTCCCGCCGTCGGCCGCTACCCGGTAGATCGCTGACACCAGGTCCTGGTCGGCATCCTCGTGGAGGGCAGCCACGAAGTAGACGGTAGTGCCGTCGCTGCTGAAGGTGGCGCCGGCGTGGTCGGTTGCCGACGTCGTGAGCTGGCGGGCCTTCGGGAACCCGCCGGAATCCTCGCCGGACCCGGCCGTACGTTCAGTCTCACCATCGGCCTTGCCC
Source organism: Arthrobacter sp. OAP107 (assembly GCF_040546765.1). Classification (NCBI taxonomy): domain Bacteria; kingdom Bacillati; phylum Actinomycetota; class Actinomycetes; order Micrococcales; family Micrococcaceae; genus Arthrobacter; species Arthrobacter sp. OAP107. The sequence continues at coordinate 2,201,368 of NZ_JBEPOK010000001.1, forward strand.
TTTCCGCTGCCGCTCCGCTTGGCAGCGCGCCCCACTGGCTTGACCCAGGGTTCCCCGCCGAGTTCCGGAACATCGAGCAGGAAAAGCTGCTGGGGCTTGTCCCCCGTGTAGCCCTCACCATTGAGCCTGTACTTGTACTCCGTGATGAGCCGGGCGTCTTCGGCGCCGGACCCCACGCCGTCGAGCGTTCCGTACCGGCCCGCCTCAGGTTCCCTGGCTGCGAAGACGATCCGCGCGGAATCCGGCGACCAGGCAAAGGAGCCGACGCCCATCTTCCTGTCGGTCAGTGCCTGCGGTTCTCCGCCTGCGGCCTCCACGACGTGGAGCTGCGGACTGCCTCCCGGGGCGGAGCGGAGGAATGCCAGCACCCGGCCGTCCGGCGAGAAAGCCGGCGCCGTGTCGCGGAAACCCCGGGTTATGCGACGGGGCAGTTTTTCCGGGTCCCGCGGGACGCTCCACAGCTGGCCGACATAGGAGTCCGCGTCAAAGTCGGGCCGGACGACGGAGACCACGGCCCTGGTGCCGTCGGGGTGGACGGCGGGGGCGGAGACGGAGTTGAGCAGCGGCAAATGTTCAGGCTTCATCCACGTGAGCCTAGCGGGTCGGGCAGGGGCACGGAACGGCAGGGGCACAAAACACCTGCCCTAGGATTGTCCTCATGCTTTCGCGCCTGCCCGTTCTCCTTTGCCCCGTCTGCCGCCAGGATCTCCAGGCGGTCCACGAGGGCGGCACCGGCCGGATCCGGGCGCTGGCGTGCCGGGAGCGGCACAGCTTCGACGCCGCCCGGCAGGGGTATTTCAACATGCTGGTGGGCAAGGGAACCGCCTTCGAACCGGACACCGCCGAAATGGTCGCGGCGCGGACAGCCTTTCTCGATGCCGGCCACTACCATCCGCTGGCCGACGCGCTGGCCCGGGCAGCCGCGCCGGCCCTGAACGGGCCAGCCCCAACCATCCTTGACTCCGGCACGGGAACGGGACACTACCTGCGGGCGGTCCTGGATTATCTGCAGAGCGCACATGCGGACGGCGCCCCTATACCTGCCGTGGCCAACGGCGTGGCCGCCGTCGGGCTGGACATCTCCAAGTTCGCGCTGCGCCGCGCAGCCAAACTCAATCCGGAAGCCATCAACCTGGTGGGGGACGTCTGGCAGCCGCTGCCCCTGCCCGACGCCGCCGTCGACGTCATCACCGTGGTGTTCGCGCCCCGCAACGCTGCCGAGTTCGCCCGGGTCCTCAAACCCTCAGGCAGGCTCATCGTGGTGACGCCACGCGCCGGCCACCTCGGGGAGATCGCCAGCCAGGCCGGGATGCTGGGCATCGACCCTGCCAAGGACGAGCGCCTGGCCGAGGCGCTCGCCGGCCGCTTCTCCGCGCTGTCGACGCTGGACATTGACGTGGACCTCTCGCTTTCCCCGGAGGACGTGGCCAACATTGCGCTTATGGGCCCCGCCGGCCACCATACGGACCGCGCCGCACTGATCGGGCGGCTGGCCGGCCTGCCGCCAACCACCGGGGTGTCCGCACGGTTCCGCATAAGCGTCTTCGTGCCCTCGGAAAACCGCGCTCCATAACGGCTTGGCCACGTTCCTGCGCTGCCCGCCCATTCCCCTGCCGGGCGCTCCCGCTTCGGTCTACGATGGAAGAAAGTTACTGAGGGTCTGCCCCGCAGCCCTCGGGATCAAGGGGGAACGCGATGTTTGAATGGCTTGGCCAAAACTGGTGGGCAGTGTGGCTCACCCTCTTCCTGGTGTTCGCCGCCGTGGAGATGCTGACCCTTGATCTGTTTTTCATCATGCTGGGCGGAGGCGCCCTGGCCGGCCTGGTGGCCGACTTCGCAGGCGCCGACCTCTGGCTGGAGATCGTCGTGTTCTGCGTCGTCTCGCTGCTTATGATCGCCTTCGTCCGCCCGGTGACCCTCAAGCACCTGCACAAGGGCCCGCCCGAACAGCGCACCAACATCGACCGCCTGATCGGTGAATCAGCACTGGTCCTGGAGGCGGTCACGGCCTCCGGCGGACGCGTGAAGATCGGCGGCGACATCTGGAGCGCCCGCTCGCAGTCCGGCGTCCTGGCCGAAGGGCAGCGCGTGATCGTCTCGGCCATTGAAGGTGCGACGGCGGTCGTCTCACCACAGGCTGAGACCGCCATCCAGTAGGCGTTCTCCCATGGGTTTCTGCTCCCGCCGCGGCGGAGCAGCAGATTGCGGCGAGTTTTTCGCCAGGTTAGAGCTTCACTGAAAGTTGGGGACAAAGGAGAAGTATGGATAGCCCAGGAGGAGTTGCCCTCACGTTCGTGATGGTGGTCCTGATTATTTTCGTCATCATCGTGCTGGTCCGGTCGGTGCGGATCGTGCCCCAGGCCCGGGCCGGCGTCGTGGAACGGCTGGGCAAGTACCAGCGGACACTCAATCCCGGCCTGACCCTCCTCATCCCCTTCGTTGACCGGCTCCTGCCGCTGCTGGACCTGCGCGAGCAGGTGGTGTCCTTCCCGCCGCAGCCCGTGATCACCGAGGACAACCTCGTGGTGTCCATCGACACGGTGGTCTACTTCCAGGTCACCGACCCGCGTGCGGCCACCTACGAGATCGCCAACTACATCCAGGCTGTGGAGCAGCTGACCACCACCACCCTGCGCAACGTGGTTGGCGGCCTGAACCTCGAAGAGGCGCTCACCTCCCGCGACCAGATCAACGGCCAGCTGCGCGGCGTCCTGGACGAAGCCACCGGCCGCTGGGGCATCCGCGTCTCCCGGGTGGAGCTGAAGGCCATCGACCCGCCGCACTCCATCCAGGATTCGATGGAGAAGCAGATGAGGGCGGAACGTGACCGCCGCGCCGCCATCCTGACCGCCGAGGGTACCAAGCAGTCCGCCATCCTGACAGCAGAAGGGCAGCGGCAGGCCGCCATCCTCAAGGCCGAGGGCGACGCAAAAGCCGCCATCCTTCGTGCCGACGGTGAGGCGCAGGCCATCCAGAAGGTCTTCGACGCCATCCACAAGGGAAACCCGGACCAGAAGCTGCTGGCCTACCAGTACCTGCAGACCCTGCCAAAGCTCGCCGACGGCTCCTCCAACAAGCTGTGGATCATCCCCAGCGAAGTCGGCGAGGCACTGAAGGGCATCGGCAGCGCTCTGGGCGGAACCAACCCCGATCCCCGCTCCGGCGACCTGTTCGGGAGCCAGGACAGCGCCCAGCCCGGCGAGGCAGCGGCCCGGACCCAGTCGTAGCGCTACAAGGCGAGCAACAGGGAGGCAGGCCGCAACGGCCTGCCTCCCTTTGCTTTGCACGCTGCGCCGGTTCGGATTGCTGCACCCCGTCCGAATCCGTATAATGGGATATTTGTCCGGCCGGATCAGTCCGTGCGGAACAACAATGCTTGGCGAAGCGTTTCACCTAGTGATGCTACGTGAACCACACCGTAGTCCGGAGGCACCCTTATCAGGGGCTTCCGACTAGCGCGGAGTCCGCTCCGCGAACCGATTAGAGGGAGAAATCATGAGCGATCGCAGCCTGCGGGGCATGCGTCTTGGCGCCCAAAGCATGGAGACCGAATCCGGCGTGGAGCCGGCTCCGCGTCAGCGGGTTGAGTACCGGTGCGAGGACGGCGAACAGGTTTTTGTAACCTTTTCCTCCGAAGCCGAAATTCCCCCTGTCTGGGTTTCCAAGACCGGCAAGGAAGCGCTGCTCGTTGATGGCGAACGCCCCGACACCAGCAACGAAAAGGCAGTCCGTACGCACTGGGACATGCTGCTGGAGCGTCGTTCGCTTCCTGAGCTGGAGCAGATCCTCGAAGACCGCCTCACCATTCTGCGCGAGCGTCGCGGCGAACGGCGTTCAGCCTAACCGCTGCTAGCCAGTCGGCAGGCGCTACTGCCAAAAGGCCGGACCCGCTGCATCCATGGATGCAGCGGGTCCGGCCTTTTGGGTATCAGCCTGGCCCGGTGTCCGGCTAGCCGCGGGGGCTTTTGCCGGTCAGCTTCTTCCAGCGGGCGGTCAGGCCCCACTTCGTCACGTTGATCATGGCCTCCACCACGATGTTGCCGCTCATCTTGGAGGCCCCCAGTTCACGCTCCACGAAGGTGATGGGCCGCTCCACGATGTTCAGCCCCATCTTGGCGACACGCCATGCGAGGTCCACCTGGAAGCCGTAACCCACTGAATCGACCTGGTCCAGGTTCAGCTTCTCCAGCGTGGTGCGCCGGAATGCGCGGTAACCGCCGGTTACGTCCTTGATTTTGAGGCCGAGCATGATGCGCGCGTACGTGCTGCCGGTCCGGGAAATTGCCTGGCGGTAAAGCGGCCAGTTCACGACACTTCCGCCCTTCACCCAGCGGGAGCCCATGGCGAGGTCTGCGCCCTGGTCAACGGCCTCCAGGAGGGCGGGGAGCTGCTCGGGCTGGTGCGACCCGTCGGCGTCCATTTCCACCAGGACGTCGTAGCCGGCATCCAGTCCCCACCTGAAGCCTGCGATGTAGGCGGCGCCCAGGCCTTCCTTGCCCTTCCGGTGCAGGACGTGGACTTGGTTGTCTGCAGCCGCGATGCTGTCCGCCAGCTGTCCGGTGCCGTCCGGGCTGTTGTCGTCCACAACGAGCACGTCAGAGGCCGGCACCGCGGCGCGGAGGCGTCCCAGAGTCTTCGGAAGCGACTCCAGCTCGTTGTAGGTGGGGATGATGGTGAGGACACGCACAGGGAGGCCTTTCCTGGATGGGAGCGGTCAGCACGCGGGAGCCCGGCGGAACGCCGGCTCGTAAAGCGCAACTCCCTATTATACGGGCCTTGCGGGGCGCTTCCGTCCGCCACGGGCGGGTCCACGCGCCACGGGCCAGTTCCTGATGCCGCGATAAGCGGATGGAGGAACTGTTTTCTGCTGCGCTTTGGACCCGCCCCCGGAAGCTCCATGCTACGGACTGGCTGGGGGCTGTCAACAGTCCCCTGACCTGCCTGTTCACGTATCGCCGCAGGTCAGAGGCATGTCTGCGAGGGTAATCCAGTCGGATCCGGGCGCTATGTGTCGCCGAATTAAGTCTGCTGCGGGTCAGGCTCGGAGGGCGTCTGCGGAGAACAGCTCCAGCCCGTTCCGGACGGTTTGCAGGCACCGGGGATCGTTGCCGGTGTCCAGCGCGGGCAGCAGCGGCGTGCGGGCGCGGGGATCCGTGCTCCAGGACTGGACCCTGTTGTCGGCCACCTGGACCATCAGCTCATCCACTTCCCAGACGGCGAAGGTTGCCGGTGCGCCCGGTACCAGCTGGCCCGCCATGGGGTTTTCGTAGCGGGCGGCGCGCCACCCGGCCCGCGTGTGTCCGAGGAATGCTGCGCGGGCCGAGATCCGCTGGTCGACGTCGTGGTGCTCGAGGCACGCCCGTACGCTGGACCAGGGACGGAGGGGCGTCACCGGGGTGTCACTGCCGAAGCAGACGGGGACGCCGGCCGAGTAGAACGAGGCGAAGGGGTTCATGCCCCGGCTGCGGGATCCGAGCCGCTGCTCGTAAAGCCGTCCCTGGCCGCCCCACGCGGCGTCGAACGCCGGCTGTGCGCTGACCGTCACGGAATACTTCGCCAGGCGGGCGATGGCATCGGCGTCGGCCATTTCAACGTGCTCGAGGCGGTGCCCCGCGGCCCGGACCCGCTGCTCCCCGACTTCGGCGGCAGCTTCCTCGAGGGCCTGCAGGGCCGCGTCGAGACCGGCGTCGCCAATGACGTGGAATCCGCCCTGGATGCCCAGCACGGAGCACGCCGCCAGGTGCGCTGCCGCCTCGGCTACGGAGAGGTACGTGGTACCGGTTTCTGCCGGGGCATCCGTGTACGGCGACCGCAGGGACGCCGTGCGGGAACCGATTGATCCGTCGATGTTCAGGTCCCCGGCGAATCCGCGGACCCGGACCCCAAGCCCGGCCAGCAGCGCCTCGGCGTCGGCCGCCGTCGGCGTCAGTTGTCCCCAGTACGGCAGCACCTCAGGCGCCGGGCGGGCGCCTGCCGAGTCATTCCAGCCGGCGGCCAGCCGCAGGTCGGCGACGCTGCTGATTTTCGGCGCACCCATCTCGGCCAGCGCCACATAACCGTTTGCCGCGGCCTCATCCAGTGCGCGCCGCTGGTATTCCTGCAGCGCACCGGCAGGCAGACGGCGGGTGGCCTGCCGGGCAGCACTGTGGGCCTGGCGCCTGACGTGGCCACCCGGCGCGTAGCCGTCCAACTCCGCCAGCCCGGCACTGGCCACGAGCGACGGCGAGACGAGCGCTGAGTGCACATCCACCCGGGAGAGATACACCGGGCGCCCGGCGGCAGCCCGCTCCAGCTCTCCGGCGTCCGGGAGCGTGGGATCGTCCCACTGGGACTCATCCCATCCGTGCCCCAGTACCGCGCCGTCACCGCCGGAGGCCGCGACGGCGTCCAGCAGCTCGCGGGCCGACCGGACACCGGCCAGCTGCAGCGAGTCCAAGGCGATGCCGGTCTCGGTCAGGTGGACGTGCGAATCGACAAAACCCGGGGCAACGAGGGCGCCGCGGAGGTCGATGATGTCCATGGAGCTGTCGGCAATGGAGGTGGCAGCCTGCTCCGAGCCGACCCACGCGATGGTGTCGCCGTCGACGAGCATCGCGGTGGCGAAGGGATCAGCTGCGGTGTAGACCGAACCGTTGCGGTACAGCGTGACCTTTGACGGTCCGGTTCCTTCCTGCGGGCGGGCGGGGGCATCGGCCATGGAGGCGCTCCTTGGTATGTCGAGACAGAGTTGGTACGGATGTTGCGCCGGCTGTTCCTCAGCCCACGGTGGAGTAGGCGACGACGCCCCGCCTGATCAGCCGGATGGCCTCGGTGCAGAGCCGCGCCAGCCGGGGGTCCAGGCCGGGAATCTTGGCCAGCTGGTCCAGCAGGTCGATTACCTGCTTCACCCAGCGGACGAAGTCGCCGGCGGCCAGGTCGGAGCCGCTGAGCACCTCCTGCAGATGCCTGCCGCGGGCCCACTTGTACATGGGCCAGATCAGGCCCAGCTCAGGCTCGCCGGTGAGCGGGAGCTTGTTCTGTTCCTCCACGTCCTCCAGCGCCGACCACTCCCGGACCACGATGTCCACGGCGGTCTCCAGCGAAATGCTGGGCATGCGGGGCCGCAGTCCGCGGTCCTCGCGTTTCGCCTGGTAAACCAGCACGCTGGCGAACGCCGCCACCTCCACCGCGTCCAGGTCATCGAAGGCGCCCTGCCGCAGGGCCTGCGAAATCAGCAGGTCCTTCTCACCGTAGATTCGGCGCAGGCGCTGGCCGTCGGTGCTGATGCGGTGCTGTCCGTCCCCGGTGGACTCGAGGTAGCCGTATGCCGAGAGGACATCGCAGACCCGGTCGAAGGTTTTGGCGATGGTGTTGGTGCGGCCCTGGATCTGGCGGACCAGGCCGTCCGTTTCCTTGCGGAGCTTCCACCAGCGCTCTGACCACCGGGCGTGGTCTTCGCGCTCACTGCAGCCATGGCAGGGGTGGGCCCGCAGGGCACGCCGCAGCTCGGCGATCTTCTTCTCCTGGTTTTGCGAGGCGGAGCCCAGCCCGAAGTCGTTGTTGCGGCTGCTTCCCCGCGCAGGCGGCCGGTTCTCCCGCAGCGCGTTCCGGACGGAAGAGGCCAGGTCCCGCCGTGACTTGGGCACCTTGGCGTTGAAGGACTTGGGGATCCTGATCCTCGTGAGCGGCGCAATGGGCCCTTCGAGGTCGTCGACGCCGATCCGGCGCAGCTGGCTTTCCAGCGTCAGGACCGCCGGCCGGGGCTCGCGGGAGCTGTGGTCCGAGCTCAGCACCACGGCAAAGCCGGGGGCCCTGCCTGCCGGGACATCCACGACGTCGCCCGGTAAAAGCCGGCTCAGGGAGTCCTCGTTAAGCGATTTGCGGGCACGCGACTTTGTTCGGGAACTGAAATTCTCGGCGTCGGAAAGTTCCCGCCGCAGCCGGGCGTACTCGGTGAAGTCGCCCAGATGGCACGTCATCGACTTGGCATAGCCAGCCAGTGATTCCTCCCGGCTGCGGACCTGCCGGGCCAGCCCCACCACGGACCGGTCAGCCTGGAACTGGGCGAAGGAGGACTCCAGGATTTCCCGGGCCCGGGGCCGGCCGAATTGCGCGAGCAGGTTGATGCTCATGTTGTACGTGGGCTGGAAGCTGGAATTCAGCGGGTACGTCCGGCGGGAGGCAAGGCCGGCCACCGCAGCGGGGTCCGTGCCCGGCTGCCACAGGACCACGGCATGGCCCTCGACGTCGATGCCGCGCCGGCCCGCCCTGCCGGTGAGCTGCGTGTATTCCCCCGCCGTGATGTCCACGTGGGCTTCGCCGTTGAACTTGTCCAGCTTCTCCAGCACCACAGAACGCGCCGGCATGTTGACCCCGAGGGCCAGCGTCTCGGTGGCAAAGACGGCCTTCACCAGGCCGTCGGCAAAGAGCTTCTCCACCACTTCCTTGAATGTGGGAAGCATGCCGGCATGGTGGGCCGCGATGCCGCGCAGGAGCCCGTCGCGCCAGTTCCAAAAGCCCAGCACCTCAAGGTCGTCGGACGGGATGTCCTGGCCCGCCTCGTCGACCCGCTGGGCGATGATGCGCTGCTCCCGCTCCGTGGTGAGCCACAGTCCGGACGACACGCACTGGGCGACGGCCGCGTCACAGCCGGCCCGGGAAAAGATGAAGGTGATGGCGGGCAGCAGGTCCTGCCGGTCCAGGCTGGCGATGACCTGCGGCCGGCTGGCGCGGCGCACCGCGCTGCGGGTCTCCTGCTGGGGCCTGTCGCCGTACCGCTGGCGCTGCTGCCGCCGCTGGCTCCGGCCGCCGTGGCCGAAGCGGCCCTGGAAGTTGAGCTGGCTTTCGGCCCTGGAAAGGGACAGCAGTTCCGGGTTGACCTCGAATCCCCGCTGGCCGGCCTCGTCCGCTGAAGGTGCCGAGGGCAGCGCAGCAGCCGTGGCGGGATTGCCCGCCGGGGCGATTTCGTCGAAGGCGGTCTCGCCCGCGAAGAGATCCACGATGTCCCGGCCCACCATGACGTGCTGCCAGAGCGGCACAGGACGGTGTTCGGAGACGATGACGTCCGTGTCGCCGCGCACTGTATCCAGCCACGCGCCGAACTCCTCCGCGTTGGAGACTGTGGCGCTCAGGGATGCCACCTGCACCTCGCTGGGCAGGTGGATGATGACTTCCTCCCAGACTGCACCGCGGAAACGGTCGGCCAGGTAATGGACCTCGTCCATGACCACAAAACCCAGGTCGAACAGGGTGTCGGAGTCGGCGTAGAGCATGTTGCGCAGGACCTCGGTGGTCATGACCACCACGGGTGCGTCGCCGTTGATGCTGGTGTCGCCGGTCAGGAGTCCGACGTTCTCCTCGCCGTATTTCTCCGTCAGCTCGGTGAACTTCTGGTTGCTGAGCGCCTTGATGGGCGTGGTGTAGAAGGCCTTCAGCCCGCGCTGGAGCGCCAGGTATACGGCGAACTCGCCCACGATCGTCTTGCCGGCACCGGTGGGCGCGGCCACCAGGACCCCGCGGCCTTCCTGGAGGGACTTGCACGCCTGCCGCTGGAAGTCATCCAGTTCGAAGCTCAGTGTGCGGGCGAATGCACCCAGGTGGGTCTTTGCTTCCGCGGCCCGTTCGGCGCTGGCACGGTACCGTTCGGAGGGCGACGGGGTGGTGGTGGACATGCCTCAAGCCTAGCGGTGGCGTGACTAGAGATTCTTCAGCTCACTGCTCGGGGTCGCGATATCGGCTGTGGCCTCGGTCTCAGCGGCCCGCTTCTCTGCCCGGCGGGCACGACGCCGATCATTCAGCACACACAGGCCGATGGCTGCGAAGAAGAGCACCAGCATGGGCGTGGCAAGGTAGAACATGCTCATCGCGTCCGCCCCTGGGGCAGCCATGGCGGCAAAGAGGCAGACCAGGAACACGGTGATGCGCCAGCTCCTCATGAGCTGTTCCCCCCGCAGCAGCCCGGCCATGTTCAGGCCGACGAGCACAACCGGCAGCAGGAACGCGATGCCGAAGGCGAGCAGCAGCCTCAGCACGAAGGACAGATACACCTGGGCGCTGATGAAGTTTGAGCCGCCGGAGGGAGTGAATTCGGTGAGGACACGGACGGCATTGGGCAGGACGAGCCACGCCATCGCCACGCCGCCGACGAAGAGCGGCACGGCAGCCGCCACGAAGGACAGCGCCAGCCGGCGTTCCTTCTTATGCAGACCCGGGACGATGAAAGCCCAGAGCTGGTACAGCCACACGGGACTGGCCAGGATGACGCCCAGGAAGACTGACACCTGGATCATGAGGTCGAACGAGCTCGCCACGCCGTCGAAGTTGAGCGACGCCTGGCGGCCCGCGTTGTTATTGAGGTCCTTGATCGGTTTGATCAGGGCCGACAGCATGGGCTGATACACCATGAAACCCGCAACGGTGGCGAGCACAACGGCGATGGCGGACTTGAACAGCCTGTTCCTGAGTTCGCGCAGATGGTCCAGCAGAGCCATCCGTCCCTCAGGGTTGGAGCGACGACTCATGGTTAGTGCCACGTAATCTTAGGCGCGGTTGGGGGGCGGAACGTCGTTGCCGTCTGCCGGGCGGTTTTCCGTCGCGGCGGACCGCGGGTGGTTGACGACGGTGCCTTCAACGGGATCCGTGCCGTCCTTGGCTTCCGGAGCTCCGTCTTTCTTCATTTCGCGGACTTCCGACTTGAAAATACGCATCGACTGGCCGAGGCTCCGGGCCATGCCGGGCAGCTTCGGTGCAGCGAAGAGCACCAAAGCCAGGACGATGATGATGATGAGATGCCAGCCTTCAAGCCTCATGGTGGGTGTTCCTTTCGTTTAGTAACATCCTACGTTTATCTGAATTCGATGTCGCGCAGCGACTGGGGCTGGCCGCGTTCGGCCTTCCGGCGGACCCGGCGCCGGCGCCGGGCCTCCTTGCGGGCTTCTTTGGACACGTGGTATTCATGGCGCACCTGGTGGGGTGAGGCAAAAGGGGCGGTGCCCGGTGCAACCCCGACTGGTTGCGCAACCCCGACTGGTTGTGCAACCACGACGACGGCGGAACCGGTCGACGTGACGGCGGCGCCAGCGGATGCTGCCGCGGGAACCGGGAGGCTGGTGAGCTTGTCCCCCGCCTCACCCAGCTCCTTGACCGTCGCCATGAACTGGCGGAACAGGCGGACACCCATGACTACGAAGAACAGCAGGGACAGCGACACGAGCGCCACCCAAATTAGGATCCAGGACCACCAAGGCATGCTGAGTAGTCTAGCGGGCGTATTGGTTGGCCGTTGTACTGCTAGCTCTTGTAATGGGCGCTAGCTCTTGTATTGGGCCCAGCCATTGTATTGAGCCAGGGCCGCTTCGATCCAGTCCCGGGAGGCGCGCGCAAGTGCATCAGGTTCCAGGATCCGTGCCGTTCCGCCGTGCTGGGCCACGAACATGGGCAGCCATGCCGTGTTGCCGAACCGGATTTCCGCCACCAGGCCGCCGTCGGGCAGCGGTGCCGTCCGCTCGGCATAGTAGTCGTCCGCGAGCCCGGCACCTCGGGCGGTGAGCTGGACGGTGACCAGAGTGTCGTCGTCGTTCGGAGTGAACAGCTTTGCCGGGAATCCGCCGTCGGGCGTTATTCCCGACGAGACCGGCCTGCCGGTTGGGGTGAGGTCCTCGATCCGGTCCAGCCGGAAATTCCGGAGGCCGGCCGCTGAATGGCAGTAGGCCTCGAAGTACCAGGTGTTGTCCAGCGAGTAGAGGCGGAGCGGGTCCACGTCCCGCTCCGAAAAGGTGTCCTTCTGCGGGGAGAGGTAGACGAGGTGCAGCTGGGACCCTGATTCGATCGCGTCGCGGATGATCTCGAGGTTGGCCGAGTTTCCCGGTCCCACCTCAGGCCCGGACAGGGCGGCGGCACGGAGCCCCTCCTCCCCCGCAGCCGCCATCAGCTTGAGCGTCACCGAGTCCAGGGCACTTCCCTCAGCCAGTTCCGGCAGCCCGTTCAGGGTCTCCAGGCCCGTGAGCAGGGCGCACGCCTCGTCCACGGTGAAGCGGACCGGCCGGTTCAGCTCCATGGACTGGCTGATGAAAACGTGGCCTTCCTCCCACTGGATGTCCAGCAGCTCGTCCGGGTACCCCTGCGGCAGGCCGGAACAGATCAGGATCAGCAGATCGCCCTCCAGTTCCTGGCGGGTCACCCCGAACCTGTCGGCGACCTCCTCGATCGGGAGGCCCTGGTTGCGGACCAGGAACGGGACCAGCTGCAGCATCCGCTTGAGCTGGTCCTCCGAGGTCCGCTTGCGGGTCCGCTTTCCCGCCCCCGCATGACCGAACGAATAGGACGGTGCCGGAGCGTCGATGAAGGCGGCGGCATTCGCCAGGCGCCGCTGCACGGCTACGGAGAGCTCCGCGGGGCTCACCACCCGGACATTCGGCCCATACGAGGCAAGTTCCTCCCCAAGCACCTCAGCGTCACGGTAGGGAACGGCCAGCCGGTCCCAGCCGGCGTCGGCCTTCCCGTCCTTGTTGTCGCCCGGATCCGCGTCTGCCTCCGGGGACGGGGTGGTCTCGGCGGCGCGCTTGCGCAGCCCCAGCAGCTTGCCGCCGCGGACGTCCACGACGGCGGTGCTCACCGGGAGCTCCGGAAGGCTGTTCAGCTCGGCACGGACATTGAAACCGGTGGGCGGCGTGAAAGCCTCCCTTGCCAGAACCGTGACCGCCGACGTGAAGCGCGACAGCCGGAAGAAGCGCTTGGCGCCGCGGCCCCGGTCGAAGCCGACGAGGTACCACTGGCCGAAGCGGCTGCCCAGGCCCCACGGTTCAACGATGCGTTCCTCTTCCCGGCCCGTACTGCCGGCGAGGTAGTGAAAACGGACAGCGTGCTGCGCGTGCATGGCGGCCACCAGGTCCTCGAACACCTGCCCGGCAGGCTTGATGCGCGGCTGCACGCCGGCCGGAAGTTCGACGTCGGCCAGGCCGCCCGCCGCCTGAAGCTTGCGGAGGGCGTTGCCCGCCGCCGTGCCCAAGGCAGCCTGCTCCCAAAGCTGCGAGGCCAGCAGCAGGACAGTCCATTCGTCCGGAGTCAGTTCCACATCCGGCAGGCGGTTCGATTCCTTGCCGATCCGGTAGCGGGTGGTGCCGGGATCGTCCGAACTCCAACCCAGGTCCGTGACCGTCTCGACGTCGAAGCCGAAGTCGCGCAGGTCGTTCTTGTCGCGTTCGAACATGCGGCCAAACGCGGCGTCGCTGGCGGCGCCGCCGGCATAGATTTTCTCCCGCAGCTCACTGCGCCGCAGGCCGTACCGCGAGTTCAGCAGGGCGATCAGGAGGTTCAGCAGGCGTTCAGTACGTTGGGCGGACACCCTCGTTACGTTACTAAAGCCGCTCAGGCAAAAACGCGAAAGTGCGGCAACAATCCGGAAAATCCTTCCGATTGTTACCGCGCTTCCGCAGTTAAAGCGGCCGGGTGGGGGCCCACGCCCGCCGGGTTCCCTGTCCGAACCTGTGAGGATAGGCGGCGGGTGGGGGGCCCACGACCGCCGGGTTCCCTGTCCGAACTTGCGAGGATAGGGGGCGGGTGGGGACTAGCGGACGCCCACCAGGTCCACGACGAAGATGAGGGCCTCGTTCGGGCCGATCGCTCCGCCGGCACCGCGCGAGCCGTAGGCCAGCTCGGAGGGGATCTCCAGGCGGCGGCGTCCGCCCACCTTCATGCCGAGCAGACCCTGGTCCCAGCCCTGGATGACCTGGCCGACGCCGACGCGGAAGTCCAGCGGGGCGCCGCGGCCCCAGGACGCGTCGAACTCTTCGCCGGTGGACCAGGCCACGCCGACGTAGTGCGTGGAGACGGTGTCGCCGGCCTTGGCCTCGGGACCGTCGCCTTCAATGATGTCGGTGATGACGAGTTCCGTGGGCACCGGGCCTTCGGGGAAGTCGATTTCGGGCTTTTCGCGGTCGAGCTTGCGCTGGCCAAATGACATGGTTGCTCCTTCTGCTGGTGGAACTTGGGTATTCGCCTTGATACTTTACGCTGTGGCGTTACTTGGTGCCGAGGATGTCGACGACGAACACGAGGTCCCCCTTGGCGTCACCCTGGCCCTTATCGCCATAGGCGAGGTCCTTGGGGATGACGAGCAGGACGCGCGAGCCGACCGTCTTGCCGGTCAGGCCCTGGGTCCAGCCCTTGATGACCTGGTTCAGCGCGAACGATGCGGTCTGCTTGCGGTCGAAGCTGGAGTCGAACTTCTTGCCGCTGGCCAGGGCCACGCCGACGTAGTTGACGGTCAGGGTATCCGTGGCCTTGACGGCGGCGCCCTTGCCCTTGATCAGGTCCTGGGCGATGAGCTTCTTCGGGGCTGCGACACCCTTGACCGAGATCTCCGGAACGCCGTCCTTCTCGGTGACGGTCGGCAGGCCGGCCGGCGGGGTGACCTTTTCGCCTTCCGGCTTCTCCAGGACCTTCGGGGCCTCCTTGGCTGAGATGACCTTGATGATCAGGAGCTGGGTCGGCTGGGCAGCGGCACCTTTTGCAGCGGCCTTGCCCGGGATGGCGAGGGCGAGCTGGGAGCCCACCTTGGCGCCGACAAACGCGTTGTAGACGATCGCGCTGCCGGTCTTGAGTTCATCGTTCAGTTCGAGGGGCTCGGGATCGCGGGGGAAGCTGTCGTCCAGCGTGGAGCCGTCCTTGGCATTGAGGGCAAGAACGGAGATCTCGGCGATCTGGTTGGCCTTCACGCGGTCCCCGCTGCCTTCGGTGACAACCTTGACGGTGGGTTCGGCAACCTCGAGGGGCTTGGTGAACTCGACGCCCGGGGCTTTCTTGTCCCCCTTGTCCGTCAGCTTGAGTGAGTCGAGCTTGGCGGTCTCACCCGCGGACTGGCTGGTCGGTTCCGGGGCTGCGGGCTCCTGGCCACCGCAGGCGGTCAGCAGAAGCAGCACGGGAAGAAGGATTGCTAGTAGTCGGCGCACGTAAGAACTTTCGTCGGGGCAAGATGGATGCCCTGCCGGGATGCTGGACACGGCAAGGCAGTCAGGACCGCAGAACGGCCTCTTCCAGAGTAACGCGGAAAGCTGGGTATCAGCCCATAGAGTCCAGAAGGGCGTCCACCCGCTCGTCCTCGTTGCGGAACGGGTCCTTGCACAGAATGGTCTGGTGCGCGCGGTCGTTGAGCTTCAGATGGACCCAGTCCACGGTGTAGTCACGGCCCAGCTCCTGCGCCTTGCGGACGAAGTCGCCACGCAGCTTGGCCCGGGTGGTCTGCGGCGGGGCGTCGACGGCGTCCTTGATGGCCGTTTCCTCGGTCACCCGGCGGACTGCGCCGCGTGACTGCAGCAGGTAGTACAGGCCGCGGGAACGGGAGATGTCGTGGTAGGTGAGGTCCAGTTGCGCGATCCGGGGGGCGTCCAGGCCCAGGCCGTGGCGCCTGCGGTAGCTGTCCATCAGCTTTTTCTTGATCGCCCAGTCGATTTCGGTGTCGATAGTGCTGGAGTCGCCGCTTTCGATGGCGCGCAGCGTCCGCCCCCACAGGTCCAGGATCAGCGGGACGTGCGGGTTGTGGGCTCCGTTTTCCTCGACGAACGCCGTGACTTTGCTCAGGTACTCCTGCTGGATCTCCAGCGCGGTGAGCTGGCGGCCGTTGGCGAGCCGGACAAGCGCGCGGCCGCTCAGGTCATGGGAGATCTCCCGGATGCTGCGGATGGGGTTTTCCATCCGCATGTCCCGCATGATCACTCCCGCCTCGATCATCCGCAGGATGAGGTCCACGGTGCCCACCTTGAGCAGTGCCGTGGTCTCGGACATGTTGGAGTCCCCGACGATCACGTGCAGGCGGCGGTAGAACTCGGCATCGGCATGCGGCTCGTCGCGGGTGTTGATGATGGGCCGCGAACGGGTGGTAGCGGAGGACACGCCCTCCCAGATGTGGTCAGCCCGTTGCGAAAACGCGTAGGTGGCTCCGTGCGGCGTCTTCAGGATCTTGCCGGCACCGGCGATGAGCTGGCGCGTGACGAGGAACGGGATAAGGATCTCGGCCAGCCGGGTGAACTCGCCGCGGCGGGGAATGAGGTAGTTCTCGTGGCTGCCGTAGGAGTTGCCCGCGGAGTCGGTGTTGTTCTTGAACAGGTACACCGTCCCGTTGAAGCCCTCGGCAGCCAGCCTGGACTGGGCCTCGTCCACGAGGTCGTCCAGGATGAGCTCCCCGGCGCGGTCATGGGCAATCAGCTGGGCGAGGTCGTCGCATTCTGCGGTTGCATACTCCGGATGCGAGCCCACGTCGAGGTACAGGCGGGACCCGTTGGTGAGGAACACGTTGGAGGACCGTCCCCAGCTGACCACTTTGCGGAACAGGTAGCGGGCCACTTCCTCCGGGGCGAGGGGGCGGGAGTCCGGGCTCGAATAGGAAATCCCGAATTCGGTTTCAATGCCGAAGATCCTCTTGTCCATGTCAGCTCTCCTCAGCCAGCAGTTCCACAACGTCCTGGTCGGACAATCTGCGGAAAGCCCTCCGCGTCCCCCTGTTGCTTTCCGAACTGCGGTGCAGCACCGCCACTTCCAAAGCCTTGGCCGGCAGGTCAGGTGCCTCGTTGTCCGTCGCGAGGCCCCTGACGGCGAGCCGGATCGCCGCCGCGAACGACAGGTCGCGCTGCCAGCCGCCCTCGATCGAACCGGACACCTTGTCCGCCTGGCCGCCCATCACGATGAAGTTGTGCTCGTCCGCGATCGAGCCGTCAAACGTCAGGCGGTAGAGGTGGTCGAGGTCCTGGCTCGCACCCACTTCGGCCACAGCGAGCTCG
Organism: Arthrobacter sp. OAP107; assembly: GCF_040546765.1. Lineage (NCBI taxonomy): Bacteria > Bacillati > Actinomycetota > Actinomycetes > Micrococcales > Micrococcaceae > Arthrobacter > Arthrobacter sp. OAP107. Next base: position 2,218,119 of record NZ_JBEPOK010000001.1, read on the forward strand.
ACCTCGAACGGCTTCTGTTCCGCGGTGAAGACGGCACCCAGGCTCTGGGCGTAGACGCTGGCCAGTCCCCGGGCGGTGACGTCCTCGCGGTCGTAGGAATAGCCGCGGACGTCGGCGTAGCGCACGCCGGCCTGGCGGAGGCTTTCAAACTCGTTGTACTTTCCGACGGCGGCGAAGGCGATCTTGTCGTAGATCTCGCCGATCTTGTGCAGCGACGGTGACGGGTTCTCCGCCACCAGGGCGATCCCGTCCTCGCAGCTGATTACGATGACGGACCGGCCGCGGGCGATGCCTTTCCGTGCGAAGTCCGCACGGTCCTTCATCAGCTGTTCGGGAGAGACATAGAACTGCTGTGTCATATCAGGCCTCCCTCCTGGCAGCTGCCCTGGACTCGATGATGTTTCCGGCCATGGCCGCGAGTTCCCGCTCGGAAACCCTCCGGGCACCGGCCCGGTTGACGGCATAGACCACGGGCCACAGTTGCCGCACGGGGTCGGGGCCGCCGGTGGCGGAGTCGTCGTCGGCGGCGTCGTAGAGGGATTCGACAGCCACGGCTATGGCTTCCTCTTCGGGCAGGTTGGGCCGCCAAAGTTTTTTGAGGGCGCCGCGGGCGAACATTGATCCGGAACCCACGGCGTGGTGTTCCTGTTCCTCGTAGCGGCCGCCGGTTACGTCATAGGAGAAGAGCCGCCCTATCCCGGCGGCAGTGTCGAAGCCTGCGAAAAGCGGGACCACTGCGAGGCCCTGCAGCGCCATGGGCAGGTTGCCGCGGATCATGGCGCCGAGCCGGTTTGCCTTGCCGTCCAGGCTCAGGAGGGTGCCCTCGATCTTCTCGTAGTGCTCGAGCTCCACCTGGAACAGGCGGGTCAGGTCGATCGCGATGCCTGCCGTGCCGGCAATTCCGAGGACCGAATACTGGTCGGCGGGGAAGACCTTTTCGATGTGTCGGCTGGCGATGATGTTGCCCATGGTGGCCCGGCGGTCGCCGGCCATGACGATGCCGCCGGCGTAGGTCATGGCCACGATGGTGGTGGCGTGGGGCACGGCGAGGGGCTGGCCGGCGGGCGTGCCCGTGGCGAATGGTGCGTACTGGGGAAGCAGTTCCGGACGGTCGCGTTGGAGATGCTCAGTGAACGACGACGTCGCGTGGGCGGCTACCTTGTTGGCTGTTGTCTCCTGCACTGGTGCACTCCTTCAACGTGATACTTCAGCGGCTGTCCGGTCCCTCTGGCCTCCGTGCCCGGTGCGGGTGGTGTGGCTGCCGGTCTACTGGCCGCCCTTTTGCACGAATGCCCGGACGAATTCCTCCGCGTTGGACTCCAGGACGCCGTCGATCTCGTCGAGGAGATCGTCAACGCCCTGCGTCGAGGCGGATGCCTGTCCTTCTGCGGGCGCCGGCGGTACGGGGACCTCTTCCTCGACCTCGGTGTCGCGTGGCTGTGGCTGCTGTTGCTCCTGGCCTGCCATGTCCTTCTCCTTTATCCAGTCCCCCGTTCCGGAGGACATCTTGTATGCCCATATTGCCACGCAAAGGGCCTTTTCGGGGTGCATTATGCCGGTGGCGGAGCCGGTGCCGATCCGAGGAGTTCGGCCAGGAAGGGGCCCGCCTCGCGGTGCCGGTCAAACAGCGCGCCGGTCAGGGCTTTGGTGCCGCGCAGCGGCTCCCGGGTGGGGACGCGCTGCAGCCGTCCGTAGCCCGGCACGTCGAAAATCACCGAGTCCCAGCTGGCGCCCACCACGTCCTTGCTGAAGCTGCTGACGCAGCGTCCGCGAAAGTACGCCCGGGTGTCCGACGGGGGTGTGGTCACCGCGGCGGCGATGTCGGCGTCGTCCACGATCCCCTGCATCCGGTTCCGGGAGAGCAACCGGTAGTAGAGCCCCTTTTCGGGGCGGAGGTCAGCCCACTGCAGGTCCACCAGGCCCAGCCGGGCGTCGTCCCACTGGAGCCCGTCGCGCTGGCGGTAGCCCTCCAGGATGGACAGCTTGGCCAGCCATTCGACCGACGTTGCCGCGGCGGCCCGGTCGCTGTCCAGCTGGGTCAGGGTGGTGGCCCAGCGCTCCAGCACGGCGTGGGTGTGTCCATCGCCGTCAACGGCGTCCCCCACCCCGGTGTCCTGGGCGAGCTTGGCGGCGGCCTCGTGGTACATCCACTGCAGGTCCAGCGCAGTCACCCGGCGGCCGTCCAGCAGCCTGACCTTGGTGGTCAGGGTGGTGTCGTGGCTGATGGCCTGCAGTGCGGCCACCGGCTCGTGGACCTCAATCCGCGGGGCGAGGCCCGCCTCGATCAGGCTCAGCACCATGGCGGTGGTCCCGAACTTCAGGTAGTTGGACACCTGGCTCAGGTTGGCGTCGCCGATGATGACGTGCAGCCGCCGGTACTTGTCCGCCGTTGCATGCGGTTCATCGCGGGTGTTGATGATGGGGCGCCGGATGGTGGTCTCAAGGCCCACTTCCGCCTCGAAGAAGTCCGCCCGCTGGCTGATCTGGTAGCCGGACCGGGAACTGTCCTGGCTCAGGCCCACCCGCCCCGAGCCGCAGATGATCTGCCGCGAGACGAAGAACGGGGTCAGCCCGCGGACAATGTCGCCGAACGGCACTGATCTCGGCATGAGGTAGTTCTCGTGCGACCCGTAGGACACGGACTTGTTGTCCGTGTTGTTCTTGTAGAGGTTGACGGCGGGAAGTTCCGTGTCGCTGGCCAGCCTGCGGACCGCAGCCAGGCCCACGAGGTCACCGGCCGCGTCCCAGGCCACTGCCGCCGCGGGGTTTGTGACCTCCGGGCTGGAGTACTCGGGGTGGGCATGGTCCACGTAGAGGCGTGCCCCGTTGCCCAGCACCATGTTCATCAGCAGCGAGCCCGATTCGTCCTCGCCGTCGAGTTCTAGCTCTTCCCGGCCGTAGGCAAGGGCCACGGCCTCGGCGTCGAGCACCGGCGGCTGGTCGGTCAGCTGGCTGGGGTGGGCCTGGCCGCGTTCCAGCGTCCAGCCGCGGGCGTCGTGCAGCGGTTCTTCGTCCGTGTAGTCCCAACGGGTTTCGGCGCCGCCGGCGGCCCGCAGCCGGGTGACCTGGGCGTAGGCCTGGACCACCCGGGCGGACATCATGGTGGCATTGGCACCCGGAGCAGCCGGCGCGTGAATCCCGTATTCGGTTTCGGACCCCATGACGCGCATGGCGCCGCCAACCGGCAGGCCACCTCCCAGCGCTGATTCGGAGCCGGCCGTCACAGGTACTGGCCCGTGTTGGGCATTGTCTCGATGGATTTGCCGGGCTCCTGGCCGGCCTTGCCCTGGACGATGGTGCGGATGTACGTGATGCGCTCACCCTTCTTGCCGGAGATGCGTGCCCAGTCATCGGGATTGGTGGTGTTGGGCATGTCCTCGTGCTCTCGGAACTCATCGACGACGGCGCGCAGCAGGTGGTCGATGCGCAGGCCCTTCTGCTGCGTCGTCAGGAGGTCCTTGATGGCGTACTTCTTGGCACGGTCCACGACGTTCTGGACCACGGCACCGGAGTTGAAGTCCTTGAAGTACAGCATCTCGGTGTCGCCGTTGGCGTAGGTGACTTCCAGGAACTCGTTGGATTTCTCCGTCGAGTACATCGACTCCACGGTCCGCTGGACCATGGCATCAACGGTCGCCAGCACATCGCCGTCGTGCTCCACCAGGTCGTCCTCGTGGAAGGGCAGGTCCGGGGTGATGTATTTCCTGAAGATGTCCGCCGCGGCCTCGGCGTCGGGACGCTGGATCTTGACCTTCACGTCCAGGCGGCCAGGGCGCAGGATAGCGGGGTCGATCATGTCCTCGCGGTTGGAGGCACCGATGACAATGACGTTGTCCAGCCGCTCCACGCCGTCGATCTCGCTCAGCAGCTGCGGCACAATCGTGGTTTCGACGTCGGACGAGATGCCCGTGCCGCGGGTGCGGAAGAGCGAATCCATCTCGTCGAAAAAGACCACTACGGGGCTGCCGTCCGAGGCCTTTTCGCGTGCCCGGGAGAAGATCAGCCGGATGTGGCGTTCTGTTTCGCCGACGTACTTGTCGAGGAGTTCGGGGCCCTTGATGTTGAGGAAGTAGCTCTTCAGGTCTACGTTGCCCGAGCGTTCCGCGGCGCGTGCGGCCAGCGAGTTTGCCACTGCCTTGGCGATGAGGGTCTTGCCGCAGCCCGGAGGGCCGTAGAGCAGGATGCCCTTGGGCGCCTTTAGCCCGTGCTCGCGGTACAGGTCAGGGTGCAGGAACGGCAGTTCGATGGCGTCCCGGATCTGCTCGATCTGCGGGCCCAGTCCACCGATGTCCTCGTAGGTGATGTCCGGGACTTCCTCCAGGACGAGGTTCTCAACCTCGGAGCGAGGGACTTTTTCGAGGGCGTACCCTGTGCGGGAATCGATGGACAGGGCGTCGCCTACCCGCAGCTTCTCGCTCAGCAGCGGGCCGGCGAGCCGGATGACGCGCTCCTCGTCGGCACGGCCCAGCACCAGGGCACGGTCCGGACCGAGCATTTCCTTGAGCGTGACGAGTTCGCCCGCGCGCTCATAGCCAAGGCCGGCCACCACCAGGAGCGCCTCGTTGAGGAGGACCTCCTGGCCGACGGCCAACTGGTTGATGTTGACCAGGGGGCTGATGCCAACCCGCATCTTGCGGCCGGCGTTGAAGATGTCCACCGATTCCTCGGTGGCTGCCTGGCCGCTGCCTGTGGCCTGCCGCCGCGGGTTCAGCTGGAGGATGGTGCCGAAACTGTATGGCGGCTGCCCCTCCTGGTCCAGGGCGTTCTTCAGCCGGAGTATTTCGGCCTTGGCAGTTTCCAGCATCGCCACGAGCTTGGTGTTGTTTTGCGTGGCAGCTGCCAGTTGGCGGTCGATATGCCTCAGTTTGTCCCTAAGGATATTGACCTGCCGGTCCGCGACAGACAGTTCGTTGGCGCCAGCCTGTTCAGCCGGCGTTGGCACGGAGTCGTTGTTTGGAGTCTCCATGATCATCAGCCCCTTCCTGCGCTTCTCTTAAGACCATAGCCCCAAGTTGGCTGGTAGAGCCGACGACATCCGAAATACGGACTAGTTTGTAATCTCCGGATCGTCCTTCACGTTGGTGCCGGCGATTGCGTCCCGCGCGGCCCGGCGGAGCTTCTTGTCGGAGACGAGGCGCTCCCCCACGGCGCCGGGTGTCCAGGCGTTGACGTCCTCCTCGTTGAACTCGGTCTTGGAGGGGCGCCGCTTAACGGAGATGCCGGTGACGCCGTCGGCGAGCCGCCGGGTGACCAGGAGGAAGCCGGTGTGGGCCACCATGCGGTGGTCCGGGCGCACGGCCAGTCCTTCGAGGTGCCAGCCGCGGACCATGGATTCCCAGGCGTCCGGTTCGGTGAAGCGGCCGTCCGCGCGGATGGCCTCCGCCGTGCGGGAGAGCTGGGTGACGGTGGCGACGTAGTTGATCCACACGCCGCCGGGAGCCAGGACGGTGGCTACCGCGTCAAGGCATTCCCAGGGTGCCAGCATGTCCAGGACCACGCGGTCGATGGAGCCGGGCTCTTCGGTGCGGACCACTTCCTCCTGAAAGTCCCCGAGGGAGATCTGCCACGCCGGGTGCGGGCCGCCGAAAATGGTCTCCACGTTGCCGCGGGCGATAGCGGCGAATTCTTCGCGGCGTTCAAAGGAGTGCAGGTAGCCCTGGTCCCCCACGGCACGCAGCAGCGAGATGGAGAGTGCGCCTGAGCCCACGCCTGCTTCCACCACACGGGCACCGGGGAAGATGTCGGCCATGGTGATGATCTGGCCGGCGTCCTTGGGGTAGACCACCGCCGCGCCGCGGGGCATGGACAGGACGAAGTCGGACAGCAGCGGGCGGAGCGTCTGGTACTGCTGGCCGACGTTGTTGACCACCACCGAGCCGTCCACCTTGCCGATGATGTCATCGTGGTTGAGGAAGCCCCGGTGGGTGTGGAAGGCTCCGCCGGACTCGAGGCTGATGGTGTTCATGCGCCCGCGCTCGTCCGTCAGCTGGACCCGTTCGCCTTCCCGGAAGGGGCCGCGCCGCCGGGCAGCGCCCACCGGCTGGTCCGCCGTCCCGGCTGCAGTGCCGGAGGAAGGGCCCGTGCTGGTTCCGTTGGCGGCAGATTCGCTGCTCATGACTGTGTCCTCGCTCCTGTGAAAGCTGTGTTGGCGTGCACCGTGGCGGTCGGGCAGGGCGCCGTGCACCCGCTGCCGATTTCACGACCGGCACGTAACTCTACCGGTTCCGGCCGTGCCGGCGCGTGTTCAGCGGGGGGCCTTGCCTGTTATGGCCGTCACCACGGTGGACTGCCGCAGCAGTCCGGTGACCCGGCCGTTGTGGTCGACCACCGCGTAGTCGTGCCCTTCGAGCTGCGCCAGGTACTGGAGCAGCTCCTGCCCCTTGGACCATTCAGGCACGTAGGCGCCGGCTCCGAGGGGGTAAGCGACCGCTCCGGCGGGCGTGCTGCGGGCCACTTGGGCCGGTACGGCGGCCAGGGCCGCGGGGTCCACCACGCTGTTGGGCCTGCCGTCCGGAGCGCAAAGCACGACGGCGGTCCGGCCGCCTGCTGCTGCCCCCAGGACGTCGCTGACGCTGCCCGTTTCGGGAAGGCCGACGGCGGGTTCGGCCAGCGCGGCGGCGCTGACCAGATGGAGCCTGCTGCGCAGGCGGCCCTGCTGGATCGAGGCGGAGGCGCCCATCCACAGGAAACCGCCGACCAGGATGGTAATGAGCAGCATGCTGGTGTCCGGAACGTCCCCGCTGAGCAGGGGCCGGACCAAAAACCACAGGCCCAGCGCGATGACGATGATGCGTCCGCCCCAGCCCGCGGCGATAGTTCCCTTGGCATGGCTGCCGGTTGCCTTCCAGACGGCGGACTCCACCAGGCGGCCGCCGTCCAGCGGCAGCCCGGGCAGCACGTTGAAGATGCCGATCACGAGGTTCGCCCAGAAGAAGATGTTCAGGAGGGTGTCCGCGACGCCGGACAGTCCGCCCGAGGAAATCACCAGCCAGGCCGCCCCGGCGAGCACAAAGTTGGCGGCGGGCCCGGCCATGGCTACCAGCACGGACCGCCCGGGGGTGGCGGTGAAGCTTTCAAACTGGGTGTGGCCGCCCCACAGGTTGAGCACGATTTTCTCACTGGGCCACCCGTAGGCCTTGGCCGTCAGCGCGTGCGCGAGCTCGTGGACGAGCACCGAGAGCAGGAGCAGCAGCGCGTAGGCGAACGCCACGTAGTACGCCCCGATACCGAGTGACGGGGTGCCGTGCTGCAGCACGGGTCCGTACACGATCACCGTGAAGCCGGCGATGATGAACCATGAGTAGGCCAGGACGATGGGGATACCGGCGATCCTGCCGAGCGGGATTCCCTCCCGGCGGCTGGCAGGGGCCTTCACGGCCGGGGGCTGCTGACCGGATCCCGCGGGCTCAGACACGTTCGGGCTCCTTAGTTGACGTTCTCGAAAGCTGCCGCCGATTCGCGGGAGCCGAGGCGGAGCCTGACCAGCTCCTCGAGTTCGCCCACCGAGCGGTCCGCGAGGGTGTCCCAGGTGGTCCTGCGGGCGTCCTCCGGCAGCGGCACCAGGTGCGGAATGGCCACGGTCACGGCGCCCGACCCCACGGCAGCGGCAACACCCGGCTCCGAGTCCTCCAGCGCCACGCAGTGGTCGACGGTGAGCTGGGGGTCCGCCTGCTTCAGCAGGTCCATCGCCTTGAGGTATGCCTCCGGGTGCGGCTTGCCCTTGGTCACGGTGTCACCGGTGACGAGGAACTCGAAGTAGGGCCGGGGCAGGCTCGCCACAATCTCGCGGGCCAGCGGCGCCTCTGACATGGTCACAAGGGCACAACGCACGCCGGCGTTGAACAGTTCATCCAGCAGTTCGCGGGCGCCTGGACGCCACGGCACGTTTTCCCGGACGCGGCTGATCACCTGCGCGGTGAGGGTATCGATGATCTCGCGGATCTCCAGGCGCACGCCGGCGCGCTGGAGGATGCCGGCCGAGTGCACCAGCGATTGCCCCACGAGCTGCATGGCCTGTTCGTGCGACCACGTCCCCCCGTAGGCCTCGACAAGGTTGTGCTCGGCTTCGATCCAGTACGGTTCAGTGTCAACAATGGTGCCGTCCATGTCCCATAAAACGGCTTTGAGCAAGGGCTGAGCGGCGGCAGATTCCATACTTTCCACTGTACCGGGCCGCCCGGCGGCGCCCTGCCGCAGGCCCCCGGGCGTCCGCCGTCGGCGAATATCACGCCGGCCTGCAGGGATGACCGGGAGGGGTGTTCCGCACGAATGACCCGATGGGACAGGGGTTTGTCCGGATCTGCGGCGGTTCGTTCTATGCAACAGCAACACTTGTGGACGTAGGGTGAAGGGATGAATAGCTTCGAGGGAGACACCAACGAACCGGGCACCGCGCCTGAGACGGAGCAGCTGCTGCAGCCTGTTCCCGAAGGTCAGCGCATTACTGTGATGCTGGCTGCGTTCGAGGGCTGGAATGACGCGGGGGAAGCCGCCAGCGATGCGCTCCGTTACCTCAACAAGCTGTGGGGCGGGAAGAAGGTCGCGTCCATCGACGCCGACGAGTACTACGACTTCCAGTTCACCCGGCCCACCGTCCGCCGCACTTCCTCCGGCGAACGCAAGATCAAGTGGCCGTCCACGCGGATCTACAAGGCCAGCGCCCCCGGCACCAACGTGGACGTTATTTTCATCCAGGGAACCGAACCGTCCTATAAGTGGCGCGCGTATACGGCGGAACTGCTGGTTCACGCCGAGGCGCTCCACGTTGACTACGTGGTCCTGGTGGGAGCGCTCCTGGCGGACGTGCCGCACAGCCGCCCCATCCCGGTCAGCACCTCCACTGACGACAGTGCACTCCGGGAACGGCTGAACCTCGAGGCTTCGCAGTATGAAGGACCGGTGGGAATTGTGGGGGTACTGTCCGAGGTATCCCTGCTCGCCGGCATCCCCACGGTCTCCCTCTGGGCTGCGGTACCGCACTACGTTGCCCAGGCCCCGTCACCCAAGGCACAGCTGGCGCTGCTGCACCGCATCGAGGAACTGCTCCAGGTTCCGCTGGACACCCACGAACTCGCCGAAGAGGCCGAGGCGTGGGAGCGCGGCGTCAACGAACTGGCCACCGAGGATCCCGAAATCGCCGCGTACGTACGGCAGCTGGAGGAAGCCAAGGACACCGCCGACCTGCCCGAGGCCAGCGGTGAATCCATTGCGCGCGAGTTTGAGCGCTACCTGAAGCGGCGGGGCAAGGACAAGCCCTAAGGGCCGGCTCCCCCGTTTAGACGGTTCCCTGCCCGTTAGACGTTGCGTAACGTCTAACGGGCAGGGAACCGTCTAAATGGCGTTAGAGTTCGACGCCGAGAAGCGCGTTGACGGCGTCGCGCACCAAAGCCTGGTCTGCTTCAGACGCGCTGCCGGCGTGGCCTGGGTTGCCAAGGGCCGCGTCTGCCCATTGGTCGACGGCTGCCAGGGCTGTCGGGGCATCCAGGTCGTCGGCAAGGGCTTCGCGCATTTGCCCGATCAGTTCGACGGCGGTTCCGGCGGGCGCGGCTGCCAGCGCTGAACGCCACCGTTCGAGGCGCGCCTTCGCCTGCTCGAAGCCTTCCGCCGTCCAGGACCAGTCGGACCGGTAATGGTGCGCCAGGATGGCAAGGCGGATGGCCGCAGGTTCTTCACCGGCAGCGCGGAGCTTGGAGACGAGGACCAGGTTGCCCTTGGACTTGGACATCTTTTCGCCGTCGAGGCCCACCATGCCGGCATGCGCGAAGTGCTCGGCGAGGGGAACACCGGACAGTGAGTAGGCGTGCCCGGCGCCCATCTCGTGGTGCGGGAAGACCAGGTCCGAGCCGCCGCCCTGCACGGTGAAGGGAGCGGGGAGGTACTTCTGGGCTATGACGGTGCACTCGATGTGCCAGCCGGGGCGGCCCTCCCCCAGCTCGCCGCCGGGCCAGCTGGGCTCGCCGTCGCGGGCCACGCGCCACAGCAGCGGGTCGAGGGCCTGGCGCTTGCCTGCCCGGCCGGGGTCGCCGCCCCGTTCGGCAAACAGTTCCAGCATCTCGGCTTCGGTCAGTCCGGAGACGGCGCCGAGTGTCCAGGCGTCCACGCCGACGGCGTGCTTGCTGGCAGCTTCGACGTCGTAGTAGACGTCGCCGTCGGGCTCGCCGGGGGTGCCGGTGACGCGGTAGGCCAGTCCCAGGTGCAGGAGCCGTTCAATCGCGGGCACGATCAGCGGCATGGCTTCAACGGCACCTACGTAATGGTCGGGGGCGAGGACGTTGAGGGCTTCCATATCGGTCCGGAAAAGCTCGATCTGGCTCTCGGCCAGTTCACGCCAGTCGACGCCGGTGGCCTCGGCACGCTCCAGCAGCGGGTCATCGACGTCGGTGATGTTCTGGACGTAGGCAACCTGCTGCCCGCCGTCGCGCCAGGCGCGGTTCAGGAGGTCAAACGCTATGTAGCTGGCGGCGTGGCCCATGTGGGTCGCGTCATACGGGGTGATCCCGCAGACATACATCGACTTTTCGCCATCGGCATTCAGGGTTACGGCGCGGTCCGCGGTTGTGTCAAACAAGCGGAGCGCGGGCATTTCCCCCGGCAGGACAGGCACGGGGCGGGAGATCCAGGACTTCACAGACCAAGCCTAGTGCTAGGCGCTGATGACATTGAAACCGAGCAGCAGGTACAGGGCGAGGCCCAGGAAGATGCGGTACCAGACAAACAGCCGGTAGCTCCGCGTTGAGATGAACTTCAGGAACCAGCCGATGATGACGTAGCCGATCGCGAACGCAATCACCGTTGCCAGGGCTGTCTCCCCCAGGCCGAAGGGGCCGCTCACGCCGTCCTTGGCCACCACCTTGAAGAGCTGGTAAAGGCCGCTGCCGAAAACTGCAGGGATGGCAAGCAGGAAGGAGTAGCGGGCGGCGGCTTCACGCGTGTAGCCCATGAGGAGCCCGGCCGTGATGGTGCCGCCGGAGCGGGAAACACCCGGAATCAGGGCCATGGCCTGGGCGAAGCCGTAGAGGATGCCGTGCTTGTAGGTGAGCCTGGAGAGGTCCCGGTCCTGCTTGCCGACGGCGTCCGCCACGGCGAGGATGAGGCCGAAGACGATCAGCATGGTGGCAACGATCCACAGGCTCCGCAGGACTGATTCGATCTGGTCCTGGAACAGCAGGCCCAGGACGATGATGGGCAGGCTGCCCAGAATCACCAGCCAGCCCATCCGGGCGTCCGGGTCCTGGCGCGGGACCCGCCCGGTCAGCGAGCCGAACCAGGCCTTCACGATCCGGACGATGTCCCGCCAGAAGTAGACGATGACGGCCGTCTCCGTGCCGAGCTGTGTGATGGCGGTGAAGGCCGCGCCGGGGTCCGCCGCATTCGGCAGGAAGGACCCCACAATCCGGAGGTGGGCGCTCGATGAAATCGGGAGGAATTCGGTCAGTCCCTGCACAAGACCCAGCAGGGCCGCTTCAATCCAGTTCACGCTAAGACCCTACGTCATGATGCGGGTGGTTTCCCCGTAAGCTAGCTGCTATGCAGCAGCGTTACATCGGCAACAGCGGGCTCCGCGCCTCCTCCCTCTCCCTGGGTACTATGTCGTGGTCCCGTGAAACGGACGAGCAGGATGCCTCGGAGCTGCTGCGCACCTTCGTGGACGCCGGCGGGACGCTCGTGGACACCGCTGCCTCCTATGCGGACGGCCAGGCTGAAGCCATGCTCGGGTCGATGCTGGGCGACGTCGTCTCCCGCACGGAAGTGGTCATCTCCACCAAAGCCGGCGTGTCGCCGTCGGACGGGCGGCAGCGGGTGGACGCGTCACGGAACGCCATGCTGTCCGGACTGGATGCCAGCCTGGCGCGGCTCGGCACCGACTACGTCGATCTCTGGCTCGCCCAGGCATGGGACCCCAACGTCCCGCTTGGCGAGACGTTGTCCGCCCTCGACTTCGCCGTCCGCAGCGGACGGGCCCGCTATGCGGGAATCGCCAACTACAACGGCTGGCAGACCGCCAAGGCCGCCGCCATCGCGGAATTCCCGCTCGTGGCCAACCAGTCCGAGTACTCGCTCCTGCGGCGCGGGCCCGAGGCGGAACTGGTGCCGGCCATCGAGGACGCGGGCCTGGGGCTGATGGCGTGGGCGCCGCTGGGCCGCGGCGTCCTCACCGGCAAGTACCGCGGTCATGTGCCCGCCGATTCCAGGGCGGCCGGCACCCGGCTGGCCAACTACGTGGAGCCCTACCTTGAGCAGCCCTCGTCGCAGGTGGTTGAGGCTGTTGCCATGGCGGCCCGCGGGCTGGGCCGTTCGTCCCTGGACGTGGCGCTCAGCTGGCTGCTGTCCCAACACGGAGTGGCTACCGCCATCGTGGGTGCGCGCATGCCGGTCCAGCTCAAGGAAATCCTGGATGCCCAGCTCACGCCGCTGCCGGCGGAAATAGCACGTGCCCTGGAGGATGTCTCCAGCAGCCTGGCCTAGGGTTACTCTTCGACGATTTCGAGATCCTCGTCGTCGACTTCGCCCTCTTCCTCTTCGTCTTCCTCGTCATCGAAAACCTGCAGCGGCGTCACTTCGTTGTAGGCCTCATAAAGGGCGTCCTCATAGACTTCGAAGGCATCGGCAACTGCAAAGAATGCCGTCTCCACTGAGGGGTCACCATCCCCGCGGCGGGCCGAGGCGGCTGCAAGGTGTTCTTCCAAAGCGGCAGTCAAGGACTGAAGCGCGACACGCGGATCGATGCTCATGCCTTCACGTTAGCGGGAAAAGGACGAAAATGGAGAGCAATGAAGGAACATTTTCTGACCAGCTCGGTCCTGCGGGAACGGGACTACGCACGTCAATACGAGTACCTCGTATTGACCGTCGGTCCTGAGGATTCCCTGCCCGAAGCCCGGCGCCGGCTCGTGGAACACTCCGAGTACGGCAAGTGGGAACTCGAGCGCAGCAGGCTGTACGTGGGTGGCGGCAGGCGCTTCTGGCTGCGCCGCCGGGTCACTCAGGTGCAGCGTACCGTCTAGGCCGCTCCGGCCTTCCGGGCGCGCACCGCGATGATGCGCGCCCGCTATGTGCTGCGCCCCGCTAGTCTTCGAGCGGGCCCAGCCAGGCGTTGGCCACGGTGTTGTGGGCCGACTCGTCGTCCGAGGGGTGGAACATTCCGGCCAGGACGTCACGGTACAGGCGCTCCAGTTCCGAACCGCGGAAGTAGCTGGAGCCGCCGGAGACCCGGATGGCAAGGTCCACCACAGTCCGCGCCGTTTCCGTGGCCCGGACCTTGACGCCCACCAGCTTGGGAAACCACTGGCTGCCGTGGTCCGCCACGCGGTCCACATCGCCGGCCACCACCGAAAGCTGGGGGTAGAGCGCATCCATGGCCATGGCGGCCTCGGCCACCTTCCACCTGATGTCGGGATCCTGCGCCAGGCTCCGGCCGCCGTTCTTGAATGATGTCCGGCGCCTGGCGGCTTCCACGGACAGCACCAGGGCCCGCTCACCGATGCCCGCGTAGACGCCCGCAAGCAGGGTCTCAAAGCACGCGAAGATCGCAAAGATCAGCGGATCCGGGTTGGGACCCACCGGGAGCTTCCGGAAGATGCGGCCGGGCGGGACAACTGCACCGTCCAGGATGGTGGTGTTGGACTGGCTGGCCCGCATGCCCAGCGTGTTCCAGTCCTCCAGGATCCGGTAGCCGGGAGTGTCCCGCCGGATGAAGCCGTGCACCAGTTCGCCGTCGCCGTCGCGTGCAGCAGGGTCCTTCCCGAAGATGCCCAGGCGCGTCCAGGCCGGCGAGAGGCTCGTGAAGATCTTGGTGCCCGTGAACGAGTACCCGCCGTCCGGCAGGGGCCTTGCCTCTGTCAGCGAATCGAACAAAACGGAGTCGTTGCCGGCCTCCGAGTTGCCGAAGGCGAAGACCTCCCCCGCCGCTGCCTCCTGCAGCACGAAGTCCAGGGAAGAGTCGCCGCGTGCAGCGAGGACGCGGGCTACGCCTGTCCAGACCAGGTGCATGTTGACGGCCAGCGCGGTGGCGGGAGCCGCCGTCGCCAGTCGCCGCTGGCAGCGGACCGCGGCCTCCAGACCCAGGCCCGCCCCGCCGTCGGACTTCGGCACGAAAAGCTTCAGGTACCCGGCGGCGGCGAGCTCCTCCAGATCCTCCGTGAAAAAGCGGTTCTGCTGGTCGTACTCCGCTGCCCGCCCCCGGATCCGTTCGAGCAGGCTGTCGGGCAGCAGCTGTTCCGGTTCCACCGCTAGCCTCAGTAGTTGGTGAGCAGCGTATTCAGGACGCGGGCGCCGAACTTCAGCGATTCCGCAGGAACCCGTTCGTCGACGCCATGGAACATGCCGGTGAAGTCGAGGTCGTCCGGCAGCTGCAGGGGTGCGAAGCCGTAGCCGGTGATGCCGAGCTTGGAAAGCGACTTGTTGTCGGTGCCGCCGGACAGGGTGTACGGGAGAACCTTCGCGCCCGGATCTTCAGAGTGCAGGGCGTCGATCATCGAGTCGACCAGGTTACCGGCGAACGGCACTTCCAGGGAGACATCGTTGTGCACGTAGCTGACGTCAACGCCGCTGCCCGCCAGCTCCTTGACGATCTCGAGGACCTGGTCCTGCTGGCCCGCGAGGGTCCGGCAGTCCACCAGTGCCTCAGCGGACTCGGGGATGACGTTGTGCTTGTAGCCGCCGCCCAGCAGCGTCGGGTTGGACGTATTCTGCAGCGTGGCCCCCACGAAGCGGGCCACCGTGCCCAGTTCCTTCAGCAGCAGTTCCGGGTTGTCGGGATCGAATTCGACGCCGGTCAGTTCCGTCACGCCGTCCAGGAACTGGCGCGTGGTGGCGGTCAGCTCGATGGGCCACTGGTACTCACCGATGCGGGTTACGGCGCCGGCGAGACGGGTGATGGCATTGTCAGTGTTGATCTGCGAGCCGTGGCCGGCGCGGCCGTGCGCCACGAGCCGGAGCCAGGAGATGCCCTTTTCTGCCGTCTGCAGCAGGTAGGCGCGCTGGCCGCCGATGGTGGTCGAGAAGCCGCCCACTTCGGAAATGGCCTCGGTGGCACCCTCGAACAGCTCGGGCCGGTGCTTCACCGCGTACTGGGCGCCGTGCACGCCGCCCGCCTCCTCATCGGCAAAGAACGCAAAGACAATGTCCCGCTTGGGCTTGCGCCCGGTGCGGGCGAAGTTGCGCAGCACGGACAGGATCATCGCATCCATGTCCTTCATGTCCACCGCGCCGCGGCCCCAGATCAGGCCGTCCTTGAGCTCGCCGCTGAACGGGTCCACGGACCACTGCTCACGGAGGGCGGGCACCACGTCCAGGTGGCCGTGGACCACGAGGGCGCTGGCAGAGGGGTCCTCGCCCGCCATCCGGGTGACCACGCTGGCCCGGCCCGGTTCCGATTCGAAGATTTCCGCCTCCAGCCCCACCTCGCTGATCAGGCCTGCGGTGTATTCGGCCGCCGCGCGTTCGCCGGGACCCGAGCCATCCCCGTAGTTGGATGAATCGATGCGGATGAGCTCCTGGCAGATGGTGACGACTTCATCCTCTGGCCGAACGTGAGACATTGATCACTCCTTGTAGCGGGGGAAACGCGGATTCATGCGGGTTGTGGCGGCTTTTGGCGGCCGTAACTCCCGGGTTCAGCCTACCCAGTCGACTCGATTCCATCTTTCCGGAAAGTTCGTGTTAGAGTTTTTCTCGCTGCTTCGGAGAGAAGCGAACCGCTGAAAGGCGTGAGAGAGTCCTCCGAAATACCACCTGCGCGGGTGGCGGAATGGCAGACGCGCTAGCTTGAGGTGCTAGTCCTCGAAAGGGGGTGGGGGTTCAAGTCCCCCTCCGCGCACAAAGGGAAAACCCCGGGAATCCAATGGATTCCCGGGGGTTTTTTCGTTTCTTCCCAAACTCCGGGACGCACCCAACCCGGCAACCCCGCCGCCCGGGTCCGGCGCTGCAAAGCTGGGCATAGTTCTTCTGCCGTCTGCCGGAAAAGGCCCCGAAAACGCACTGCTGATGATCAAGAAAAGTCAGGCGCGTTACTGACTGTGACGGCACCGGCCATGCTCTTCCCGAGCGCTGCCGACGGGCGTAAAAAGGAACTGGAGGGCAACATTTGTAACCTTCGCCTCACCGCTCTCCGGCAAACCGGCGTGCGGGAGACGGGCTGACAAGGAGGTCGTCGGGTGTCCCATCAAGATCGTCCTGACCCGAAACGGCGCCCCGTCCCGGGGGCTCCCCCGGGCGCCGGACAGCCAACCCGCAATACTGCAACCCGTGGCCCGGCACGGCGTGCGCCGTACGTCGTCGCCGGCGTCCTGCTTTCCGTGGCGATCCTGCTTCCGCTCATGCCGCAGACCTACTCGTTCAGTGCCCCAACCTTGGGCGGCATGCCCTTCTTCTACTGGTACCAGCTGCTCTGGGTTCCCATTTCCGCAGCCTTGAGCGGCGTGGCGTACTGGCTCGTGACAACGGAAGACCGACGACGGCGGGCGGCGATCCGCGCGGGCGCTGCCGACGCCGACGCGGACGAAGCTAACGGAGAAGAGCGGTCATGAACGGGCGCGAGATCAACTGGGTCGCCCTCATCATCGTGGTGCTGCTCTTCGTCGTTGTCGCCGTCATGGGCTTCCTCGCCGCCCGGTGGCGCCGGACGGCGGAGAGCGAGGGACTGCACAGCCTCGACGAATGGGGGCTGGGTGGACGCGGCTTCGGGACATGGATTACCTGGTTCCTGCTGGGCGGCGATCTCTATACCGCCTACACGTTCGTGGCGGTTCCGGCTGCGATGTGGGCGACGGGCGCGGTCAGCGGCTTCTTCGCCGTCCCGTACACGATCGTCCTCTACCCCATCATCTTCATCATCATGAGCCGGCTCTGGTCGGTGTCCCACCGGCACGGCTACGTCACCTCGGCGGACTTCGTGGGCGGCCGCTACGGGAGCCGGTGGCTGTCCCTCGCCATCGCCGTCACGGGCATTGTGGCAACCATGCCCTATATCGCCCTCCAGCTGGTAGGCATCAAGGCCGTCCTCACCGTGCTCGGCCTGGGCAGCTCGGAGAACGTGCTGCTGACGGACCTGCCGCTCATCCTGGCGTTCGTCGTGCTGGCCGCATACACCTACACCTCGGGGTTGCGGGCGCCGGCGATGATCGCGGTCGTCAAGGACCTGCTGATCTACCTGGCGGTGATCGTTGCGGTCATCTACCTGCCGATCAAGTTCGGCGGGTGGGACGCCATCTTCGGGGCGGCGAAAACGAAGCTGGACACCGTGAACGACGCGACGGGCAAGCCCAACGGGGTGTTCATTCCGTCGGCCGCGAACTACTCGGCGTACTGGACGCTGGCGCTCGGGTCGGCCATGGCACTGTTCATGTACCCGCACTCCATTACCGGTGTGCTCGCGTCCAAGGGGCGCAATACCATCCGGCGCAACGCCGCAATTCTGCCGCTGTACTCGCTCATGCTCGGCTTCCTTGCACTGCTGGGTTTTGTGGCCATCAAGGCCGGCACCAGGCCGATCGACCTGAACGGGTCGGTCAACCCACAGCTCGTGGTGCCGCAGCTGTTCCTGGACCACTTCCCCGCGTGGTTCGCAGGGGTGGCGCTGGCAGCCATCGCCATCGGGGCGCTGGTGCCGGCGGCCATCATGTCCATTGCCGCGGCGAACATGTTTACCCGCAACATCTACCGGGATTTCCTCCGGCCTGAAGTCGACCCCAAGACCGAGGCGAAGGTGTCCAAGATTGTCTCGCTTGTGGTGAAGGTCGGTGCGCTGATTTTCGTCATTGCCATGGACCAGTCCGCAGCCATCAACATGCAGCTGCTGGGCGGCATCTGGATTCTGCAGACCTTCCCGGCGGTTGTGGCGGGCCTCTACACGCGGTGGTTTGACCGCTGGGCGCTGCTGGCTGGATGGGCTGTGGGCATTGCGTTCGGCACCGCCTCGGCCTACAGCGTCATCAACCCAGTCACGCATGCCCACTTCGGTGGCTCCATTGCTCCCGTCCCCGGGACCGGTTTCACCGTGTACATCGCCGTGTCGGCGTTTGTGCTCAACCTGCTTGTCGCCGTCGCACTGACCCTGGTGCTGCGCGCGCTCAAGGTGCCCCAGGGCGAGGACAAGACACGCCGGTCGGACTACGGCGCCGATGAAACGGACCCGAAGGTTGCCGAGATCGAGCGGACCCAGCGGTTCGTTGAACCAGGAGGACCGTCACCGGTGTAGTAGCGGTGACTCTGAAGGTCCACGCAATGAACGTCAGCGACATCCGCGGGCTTTTCCCCGGCCTCAAGGACACCATCTACCTCAACACTGCCACCATGTGCGCCGGCTGCACGCCTGCCAGGCAGGCCTATGAACTGGCCCTGGGGCGCTGGTCGGCAGGGCGGTTCGACTGGATGGAAGCAGAGCAGGCCGGCGATGACGCCCGCGGCATGTTCGCCGCGATCATCGGAGCCACAGCGGCAGACATCGCCATCGTCCCCGCTGTCAGCACCGCGGCGGGGATTGTTGCCGCCAACCTGCCGCCCGCCGGAAGCGGTGAAAACATCGTTGTGGCCGAGAACGAATTCGCGTCGAACTACTACCCCTGGCTTCTGCTCCGGGATCGTGGCTACGACGTCCGTGCTGTCGCAGCGGAAGGGGACGTGGTGCCGGCCGAGGCCCTCACCCGGGCGGCCGACGGCGGCACCCGGCTCATCGCTGTCAGTGCCGTGCACCCCGTCACCGGTTTCCGGGCGGACCTGGCCTCCCTCAGCCGCACTGCGGCCGACTCGGGCGCATGGTTTTTCGTGGATGCATGCCAGGCGGCCGGTGCCGTTCCCCTTGACGTGGCGCGCGATGGCGTGGATTTCCTCGCCACCGCCAGCCACAAGTTCCTGCTCGGCTCGCGCGGCATGGGCTACCTCTACGTCCGCCCGGGACTGATCGACCGTCTCCGACCCGTCGTGCCGGGCTGGAAAGCCGCCCGGCTGCCGCTCGAAAGCTTCCTTGGTCCGGACATGGACCTGTCCCCGACGGCGTCCAAGCTGGACGCGTCGCTGGCCTGGTTTCCCGCGCTGGCCGACCAGGCGGCGCTTGCTGTCCTGCACCGGTTCGGTATCGGCCCGGTCCTCGAACGCAACGCGCGGCTTGCCCTTCACCTGCGGAACGCGCTGGAGGCGGAAGGCGTCAGCTACCGCTCCTTCCCCGAACCGCACCGCTCCACCATCATCTCCGTTCCGGTGGACGATCCGGAGCCGTCATGGACCGGCTGCGCCATGCGAACGTGGTTGTGTCCGTCCGGGCCGGCAGCATTCGGCTGGCTATCCATTTCTACAATCTCGAGGAAGAGCTGGTCCGGGTCGCAGAGCTCATTGCGGGCCGCTGAGCCCGCTGGAAAACGGCTCCAGCCGATGCCATTGACGTGGCCCTTTGGGAGGACCATCATTCTCCTAGACGTTTGGGGGGGCGCTATGGCAAACGCAATGGAGCCGCGCCGTGAGCATTTATTCTGCAGTTGAGACGTCTTTTCCCGGTCACGCCAGAGCGGATGTGACGGTGAACCCCCATGCAGTGCTTCCTGAAACGCCGACACCCTCCGAACTGCCCGGCAAACACCGACATCGCCGTCGGCTTGGCTGCACCCGCAGCCTGTCGTTCACCGTAAATCCAGAGGGAATGACGTTGGCGGTGAACAGGCCATGATGGGCGCGGTTTTGGGCTGGGTTCTGCAGTTCAGGATCCTGGTCCTGGTTGTGGCCGCAGGCGTCCTCGGGTACGGCTTCACCGCGCTGCCCAGCATGCCGGTTGACGCCTTCCCCGAGTTCGCACCGCCGCAGGTCGAGATACAGACCGAGGCGCTCGGCCTCTCCGCTGCCGAAGTCGAACAGCTCATCACGTCGCCCATGGAGGCCGACCTGCTGAACGGCGTGGCATGGGTGGAGGCGATCCGATCCAAGTCGCTTCCCGGCCTGTCCTCCATCCAGCTGGTCTTCCAGCCGGGGACGGACATGTTCCGGGCACGCCAGCTCGTCGCCGAGCGCCTGACCCAGGCGAGGGCGCTGCCCAACGTGTCAGCAGCGCCTGTGCTCATGCAGCCGCTGTCCTCCACCAGCCGGGTGATGATGGTCAAGCTCACGTCAAAGGACATGTCCCCCATCGACATGTCCGTTCTGGCGCGGTGGACCATGAAGCCGGCACTTTTGGCCGTTCCCGGAGTGGCCAACATTTCCATCTGGGGCCAGCGTGACCAGCAGCTGCAGGTGCTCGTGGACCCCAAGCAGCTGGAGGCCAAGGGCGTCACTTTGGACCAGGTCATCAGGACCACAGGCAACTCCGTGTGGGTGTCGCCGCTGAGTTACCTTGAGGCCTCAACACCGGGCACGGGCGGTTTCCTGGAGACGGGACACCAGAGGCTGGGAGTCCAGCACGTCCTGCCCATCACCACGCCCGAGGACCTCGGCAAAGTCAGCCTCCAGGGCACCTCCAGCAAACTGCCTCTCGGGGATGTCGCCCAGGTCCAGACGGATCACCAGCCGCTGATCGGCGATGCGCAACCCGGCCAGGACGCCGAGCTGTTGCTGGTGATTGAGAAGTTCCCGGAGACGAACACCGCGGAAGTGACGCGTGGGCTCGACGAGACGCTGCGCGAGCTCCAGCCCGGACTGCCGGGCGTCACCGTTGACACGAACGTGTACCGGCAAGAGTCGTATGTCGAACAGGAAATGGGCACCCTTGGCGTTGCGCTGCTCGTCACGCTGCTCCTGGTGGCGGTGGCGTTCGGAGTGGTCTTCCGGTCCTGGCGCAGGGCACTCATCAGCCTGATCGCCATTCCGCTCTCCCTTCTTGCGGCGGCCCTGTTGATAACCCTCCGCGGGGCCGGATTGAACACCATGGTCTTCGCCGGCATGATCCTCGCCCTCAGCGTCATCATCGGGGACGTGGCGGAAGACCTGAACTGCGCCGCCCGGGCGTACCGCGCCTCCCGCGGAACGGACGCCGGGGACTCCAGGGGCGTCATGCTTGCGGAGGCACTGCGGCCTGTCCGCACCTCGCTCTTCTACGCGCTGCTGATCATGGCACTGAGCGTGCTCCCCATGCTCTTTGTCCCCGGCGAGAACGGGGCCATGTTCGGACCCCTGGTGCTGACGTATCTGCTCGCCCTGGGCGTCTCCATGGCCGTGGCGCTAACAGTGACGGCGGCCCTGGTGTTCTTCCTGCCCCCGGCATCTGCGGCCCGGGGCCGCGAGCGCCAGGCCATGCAGCGGCTCCGGCTCCGGTATGGGCGGACGCTGTCCCGCCAGCCCGGCAAGTCCGCGCTGGTCTTCGCCGCCGCGGCAGTCATGGCGCTCGCCACGCTGGCGCTGGCACCGCAACTGGTCCCCAACCATCCAGTGGTGCCGGTACTGGCAGACAACACGCTGGTGGTCCAGTGGAGTGCCGCTCCCGGCATCTCTGACCAGGAGATGGTCCGGATCACCGACGCCGCGGCCCGCGAACTGCGTGCCGTGCAGGGCGTTTCCAACGTTGCCGCCGAGGTTGGCCGTGCCGTTACGTCCGACCAGGTGGGTGACATCAGCTCCGGGGAGCTGTGGGTGGGAGTGGCGAAGGATGCCTCGTACTCCAGCACCTTCGAGGACGTGCGACGCGTCGTGGCCGGGTACCCGGGCCTGAGCGCAACAGTTTCCACCTACCCCCAACAGAAAATTGACCAGATCCGGGCGGCTGCCGATTCCGGCTTCGGCGTCAGGGTCTACGGCGTGGATATGGCCACCCTTCGGGCAAAGGCCGAGGAGGTGCGGCAGCTTCTGGCGCACACGGCCGGCGTGGTGAATCCCAGGGTCGATGCCCCTGTTGAACAGCCCACCGTCCAGGTCAAGGTGGACCTGGCGAAAGCACAGAAGGCAGGCCTCATACCCGGCGATGTCCGGCGTGCGGCGGCCGCGCTGCTGCAGGGCATCGAGGTGGGCAACGTCTACGAACAGCAGAAGGTCTTCTCCGTGGTGGTCAAGGGAACGCCGGCAACCCGGAACAGCCTCACCAGCGTCCGTGAGCTGCTGATCGACACCCCCACTGGCCGGCATATGCGACTTGGCGACGTGGCCGAGGTGACCATCGTTCCCAACGATGCGGTCATCCTGCATGACGACACTTCGCGGCGTGTGGATGTCAAGGCGGACATCCAGGGGCGCGGGCTGGCTGAGGTGCAGCAGGACATCGACAGGGGCCTGCAGCAGATCCAGTTCCCGGTGTCGTACCACGCGGAGATCCTCACCCAGTTTGCACAGCAGCAGTCCAGCTTCCAGTGGCTGTGGCTGCTTACAGGCGTAGCTGCCTTCGGCATCCTGGTGCTGCTGCAGACAGCGCTCGGCGGGTGGCGGCTCGCAGCCGCGGTGTTCCTCGGACTGATCGCGTCCCTGTCAGGCGCCGTCATTGCCGCCTTGGCCGACGGCGAAGCCAACTATCTGGCGGCGTTTGTCGCGTTCTCCGCGGTCCTGGGCATAGCAGTCCGCAGCTGCCTGCTGCTCGCCGGCGAGGTCAGGAACCTCCGCGCCGGTCAAAGCGAAGCCGCCGGGCCCGCCCTCGTGATCCGCGCCGCCCGGGATAGGCTCAAGCCGACCCTGGCATCCGTGGTGACCACCGCCGTCGCCCTTGTTCCGCTTGTCCTCCTGGGCGGGGTGACAGGCACCGAGGTCATCCAGCCGATCGCCATCATCATCTGGGGTGGCCTGCTGACCACCACGCTTTTCGTCCTGTTTGTGCTCCCCGCCATCCTGCTCCGCTTCGAACACGGCCAGGCCGGGACACAACCCGCGACAGATCCCGCAGTTGCCGAAGCCCGAAGCCTGTGAAAGCCGGAATGCATCATGACAACGACGTCGCCGCGGATGCGCGGCCTGATGGTCCTTACCGTCCTGGGTCTGCTGACCCAGGCATTGCCGGCCTGCAGCCAGCCGTCGCCGGAGACTGCGGCGGCCGGTGACGTTGCCGCGAGCCTTGAGGAGGTACCGGGAACCGACCTGAAGCGGATCACGCTGAACGAACACGCCGCGGGGAACATTGGCCTCGAGACGTCGGCGACGAAGCGGGATGCCAAGAGCGGGAAGCTTACCGTCCCCTACCTGGCGATCCTCTACGACAGCGAAGGCAAGACCTGGGTTTACACGATAGCCGGGCCACGGGTCTACTTCCGCCAGCCCGTCATCGTGGAGCGGATCGACGGCGACGTGGCCACGCTAAGCGACGGTCCGGCCGCGGGCACGACTGTGGTCACCGTGGGCGCCGAAGAACTCTTCGGCGCTGAACTGGATGTGGCGAGCTGACATGCGGTGGATCGTAGGAATCAGCCTCCGGTTCAGGACGATCGTGGTAGCCATCGCGTGCGTGGTGATGCTGCTGGGATCGGTCCAGCTTAGTAAGGCATCCCTGGATGTCTTCCCGGAGTTCGCTCCCCCGCAGGTCGAGATCCAGACTGCATGCCTGGGGCTTACGGCCCAGGAGGTCGAGGAGCTTGTCTCCGTGCCGATCGAGGCGTCCCTGTCCGGCATGCCGGGCCTGGATGAGCTGAGGTCAAAATCGGTGCCCCAGCTTTCCTCGATCATCCTGATCTTCAAACAGGGCACGGACCTGCTGAACGCGCGGCAGCAGGTATCGGAGCGGATGGCCGCGGTGACGGCGGCCCTGCCCACGTGGGCAGCGCCCCCGGTCATGCTGCAGCCGCTGTCCTCGACCAGCCGTGTGATGAAAATCGGCATGACGTCCTCCAAGCGGTCCCTGATCGAGATGTCCATGCTGTCGTACTGGACCATCCGGGCCCGGCTGCTGCGGGTTCCGGGCGTGGCCAACGTCGCGATCTGGGGCGAGCGGCTCCAGATGCTTCAGGTCCAGGTCCAGCCGGAGCGGCTCAAGGCCAAGCATGTCTCGCTCAACCAGGTCATGGAGGTAACGGCCGGGGCTGTGGACGCCGGCCTGCTTCAGTACTCACCCGGGAAATTCATCGGCACCGGCGGCTTCGTCGGCAGCCCGAACCAGCAGATGAGCATCCGCCACGTCCAGCCGATTACCAGCCCCGCGGACCTGGCCAAGGTGACCATCCGTGAGGACCACGGCACCGCCCTGCACCTGGGTGACGTGGCGCGGGTGGTGGAGGACCACCAGCCGCTGATCGGTGACGCCGTCATCAACAACGGCCACGGCCTGATGCTGATTGTCGAGAAGCTCCCCTGGGGCAACACTCTCGACGTCACCAAGGGCGTTGAGGAGGCCCTCCACGAACTCCAGCCCGGACTGAGCGGTGTCACCTTCGACACCACCATCTTCCGCCCGGCGAGCTTCATCGAGGAGGCCATTTCCAACCTCAGTCTCGCCCTCCTGCTGGGATGCCTGCTGGTGGTCATGATCCTGAGCGCGTTCCTGTTCCAGTGGCGCACAGCGCTGATCAGCCTGATCGCCATACCGCTGTCCCTGCTCACCGCCGTCATGGTGCTCTACCTCACCGGCGGCTCGGTCAACACCATGATCCTGGCGGGGCTGGTCATAGCGGTGGGGGTCGTCGTCGACGATGCGATCATCGACGTCGAAAACATCATGCGCCGGCTAAGGCAGCACCGCGCCTACGGCGGCGGTGAATCGACGGCGTCCGTGGTGTTGAAGGCCTCCCTGGAAATGCGCAGCCCGATCGTCTATGCCACGCTGATCATCGTGGTTGCCGCCTTGCCCATCTTTTTCCTGAACGGGCTCACGGGAGTGTTCTTCAGACCTCTTGCCGTCTCCTACACACTGGCAGTCCTCGCATCGATGCTCGTGGCCCTGACTGTCACGCCGGCACTGGCCCTGATCCTGTTGGCCCGGGCGAAGCTGGAGCAACTCGATCCCCCGCTGGTCCGGGTGCTCAAACGCGGCTACCATGCGGTCCTGTCCCGGATCATGAACCGGCCGCGCTACGGCTACGCCGGCTTCGGCGCGCTTGCGCTGGTCGGGCTGGCGATTGCCCCGCTGCTGGGGCAGTCCCTGTTCCCCACGTTCAAGGAACGCGACTTCCTGATGCACTGGGTTTCGGAACCCGGCACCTCGGCAGCGGAGGAATACCGCATCGCCCAGCGGGGCTGTGCGGCGTTCCTCAAGGTGCCGGGAGTCCTTAACTGCGGAACACATATTGGCCAGGCGTTCCAGGCAGACGAAATCGTTGGCGTTAACGCCGGAGAGCACTGGATCAGCATTGACCGGCATGCCAATTACGAGGAGACAGTCGCCGCCGTCCAGGAGGTCGTGGACGGATACCCGGGACTGCACCGGGACGTGCAGACGTACCTGAAAGAGCGGATCGAAGAGGTCCTGACGGGCGCCAGTGAACCCATCCTGGTCCGGGTTTACGGTGACGATCTTGATGTGCTTCGCGAACAGGCCCAGCGGGTCAAGCAAGTCCTTAGCGAGATTGAGGGGACCGATGATCCCCACATTTCCCTGGAAGTCGACGTCCCGCAGATCACTGTCAAAGTGAACCTGGCCGCGGCGGAACGGTACGGCCTCAAGCCCGGGGACGTGCGGCGCGCTGCTGCGACGCTCGTGGCCGGGGAGGAAGTGGGTGACGTCTTCCGCGACGGACGCGCCTACGACGTCCAGGTGTGGAGCACACCGGAGACGCGCGCCAGCCTCACCAGCATCCAGAACCTGCCCATCGATACGCCCAACGGGCAGCGCGTGCGGCTTGCCGACGTCGCCGCCGTCAAGGTGCAGTCCACCCCGAACCTCATCGACCGCACGAACGGGTCCCGCAGGGTCGAGGTTGGATCCTTCATCGACCCCAAAGCGGACCTTGGCGCCGTTGTCACACAACTGCAGGAACGCCTGGAAACCCTGAACCTGCCGGCCGGCTACAGCGTCCAGCTCCTGGGCGAATACACTGAACGGCAGGCAGCCACGGAGCGCCTCACGATTTTCGCCATTGCGGCGCTGATCCTGATCCTCGTGCTCCTGCAGGCATCGTTCCGCAGCTGGCGGCTGGCCATCCTGGCCCTCCTGACCCTGCCGATCGCGCTGGTGGGCGGAGTCCTGGCCGCTTACTTCACCGGCGGGGTCCTCTCACTGGGTTCGCTCGTTGGGTTCCTGACGGTCATGGGCATCGCGGCCCGGAACGGCATCCTGCTCATCAGCCACTGCCTGCATCTGGAAAGGATTGAGGGCGTTCCGTTCAGCGGCTCGCTCGTGCTGAGGGGTGCCGGCGAAAGGCTCTCCCCGATCCTCATGACCACCCTTGCCACCGGACTTGCCCTGGTGCCGCTGGTCGTCATGGGGGATGTCCCCGGCCATGAGATCGAATACCCGATGGCCGTGGTCATCCTGGGCGGGCTCCTGACGTCCACGCTGCTCAACCTGTTCATTGTGCCGTCGCTCTATCTGCGGTTCGCCCAGTCAAGGAAAACCCGGAAAGCGGCAGAACAGGAGCGCGCCCTTCAGGAGCTTGCAGTCCAGTAGGCAGAGTCCAGTAGCGGACTCCTGCGCCTGACCGCCGGGGGCATTACTCAGCCCGTGCTCCCGCGGCCAGGTGCGGGTTGCGCGTCTCGATGAGTTGGCGGAGGTAGCGCGCCAGGAAGAGTTTCTCCGCCAGGCGTCCCAGGAGCCCGCACGGCGCCGCGAAGTCGATCCTGTCCACCATGATGGTTCCGGTTCCGGCCCCGTCCGCAGTGAATTCATGGACGTGGCGGAAGTGACGAAACGGCCCGCGGACCTGCTCGTCCACGAAGTAGTGGGGCTGCTGCATCTCGGTAATCCGGCTCGTCATCCGTATCGGCAGCCCGAAGTGCCAGGCGCGCCAGGTTACTTCCTCCCCCAGAGAGATCAGCCCGGAAGTGACGCCACCGACGGCTTCCTCCCGCGAGCGGGCCATTGAGTCCCTGTGGGCATCGATGCTCCGGGAGAGGTCGAACAGTTCGGTCATCCCGATGGTTGTCCGTGTGGTGCTTTCAAAGGTGACGGCCATGCCCAGAGTATGCCAGCAGTTTCACCGCGCTGCTCTGCCGGCTCACGGCCCTCAGCCGCTGATAGGCGTAAGCTATCAGGGCTCCGGCAGTCCGCCCCACCCCGGGGCGCGCTGCGGGGCCAGGCCCGGGACGAACAGCACGGCGGGCCGGAACAGGAGCCAGCGTGGACACCCGGAAGCTGAAGTATTTCCTCGCGGTGGTGGACCACGACGGCTTCAACCGCGCGGCAGAACACCTGCTCATCGCCCAGCCGTCCCTGTCCCAGACCATTGCCAGCCTGGAGAAGGAATTGGGCGTGCCCCTATTCCACCGCATCGGGCGCCGGGCAGTCCTGAGCGAAGCAGGAAAAGAGCTCGTTGGTCCCGCCCGGCTGGTGATGCGGGACCTGGACGCCGCGCAGTCCGCCGTGCAGGCACTTCGCGGTTTGCGCAGCGGACGCCTGGACATCATCACCATGCCCTCCCCCGGCATCGAGCCGCTGACGTCCATGACCGCTGCCTTCACCAGACTGCACCCGGAGGTCCGCCTCAACGTCAGCGCCGCCTTCACTCCAGAGGAGGTCATCGAATCCGTCCGCAGCGGCAGCACCGAAATAGGGCTGGCCGGCTCCTCCGGCCCCATCCGTGTCCCGGGAGTCAATGTCCTGGATGTGGAACGCCAGCCGCTTATCCTCATCGTCAACCCCACGGCGGACGCATTCCCCGCCGGGAGCACCATCCAGCGGGAGGACCTGGACGGACACCGGCTGATCGCCAGCCAGCGCGGATCGCTGATGCGCTGGCTCGTGGACGATGCACTGGCCCACGGCGTCAAAGCTGAAATCGTCGTCGAAGTCGCGCACCGGACCTCGATACTGCCACTGGTGCTGGCCGGCGTCGGACACGCCGTTATGCCGTCCTCCTGGGCGCCCACCGCACACAAGGCAGGGCTTCGTACCCTGCAGATCGAACCCGTCTCCCACCTGGATGTGGCCATCCTGAGCCGGAAGGACGGCCTGACGCCTGCTGCCCGGGCGTTCCTCGACGTCGCGGAACGGCACGTTGCCCAGGAGCACGCAGACGCCGACTCATAGGCTGAACCTATCTGCCGAATTGAATCTTGGTCTTGGACGCATCCAACCGGCGTGGCCTCTACTTGAAGAGGAAAGGCAGTGTGAGCCTGCCAACACACTCAATGAGGAGGAACGCAATGAGCGCCACCCAGACATTCAGCATCGCTTCAATCCCCGCAGACGGCGTCGGCAAGGAAGTCGTTTCCGCCGGCCGCCGCGTCCTCGACGCGCTGGCAGTGAACTCCGACGGCAAATTCGCCTTCGAATGGACCGAATTCCCGTGGGGCTGCGGCTACTTCGAAAAAACCGGCCAGATGATGGACCCCAAGGGCCTGGACGCACTGAAGGACTTCGACGCCATCTACTTCGGTGCCGTCGGCTGGGAAAACGTCCCGGACCACATCAGCCTGTGGGGCCTGCGCCTGAACATCACGCAGAACTTCGACCAGTGGGCCAACATCCGGCCGGTCAAGTTCCTCCCCGGCATCCAGTCCCCGCTCCGCAAGGCGGACAACACCGAACTCGACTGGATCGTTGTCCGCGAGAACTCCGAGGGCGAATATGCAGGCCTCGGCGGACGGAACCTGAGCGGCCGCGGCCCGGGCAATGAGGTGGCCCTGCAGACCGCGCTGTTCACCGAGAAGGGCTGCGAGCGCATCATGCGGTTCGCCTTCGAGCTCGCCCGGACGCGCACGGTGAAGAAGGTCTCCTCGGTGACCAAGTCCAACGCACAGCAGTACGGCATGGTCCTCTGGGACGAAACCTTCAGGCGCGTGGCCCTGGACTACCCCGACGTGCAGACGGAAAGCGTGCTTGTCGATGCGATGAGCGCCAAGTTCATCCTGCACCCCGAGGACCTGTCCGTCGTCGTCGCGTCCAACCTGAACGCCGACATCCTGTCCGACCTCGGCTCGGCCCTGGCCGGCAGCCTCGGCCTGGCCGCGAGCGCCAACCTGAACCCCGAGCGCCGCTTCCCGAGCATGTTCGAACCCGTCCACGGCTCAGCGCCGGACATCGCCGGCAAGGGCATCAGCAACCCCATCGGGGCGATCGCCAGCGCAGCCCTGATGCTTGACCACTTCGGCCTGCACGAGGAAGCCCGCCGCGTCGAGGCCGCCATCGAACAGACCACCGGCACCGGCCACCTGACCCGCGACGTGGGCGGCGAATCCACTACCGACGACGTCACCGAAGCGATCATCGCGGCGCTGACCCACTCGCTGGCCACTGTCTAGGCCGCGCACTTAAAACGTACGACGGCGGCCGGCCGGCCGCCGTCGTCCCGCGGAAGCCCCGTCCCAACGCTCGCATGCTCGCATCGGGTCCCCGGGACGGCGCATAGCCAACCCCTAACTTTCTCCAAAGACATTCCACAACGAGGTAGGAATCATGGACCACACCACCACTGCGGGCCAGGCAACGCCGGCCCGTAAGACACGCTGGTACAGGCAGCTGTACTTCTGGGTGCTGACAGCCATTGTCTTCGGCATCCTGCTCGGCTGGCTGGCCCCGGCCGCCGGCATCGCCATGGAACCCATCGGCACCACCTTCGTCAACGCGATGAAGATGCTCATCGGCCCGATCGTGTTCCTGACCATCGTGGGCGGCATCGCCAGCGTCGCCGACCTGAAAAAGGTGGGGATGACCGGGCTGAAAGCGCTCACCTACTTCCAGATCGGCACAATCTGCGCTTTGGCCTTCGGCCTGGTGGCCATCAACATCTTCCGGCTCGGAGACGGCGTCAACGCCGACGCGAGCACTATCAAGACCACCGAATCCGCTGCGAAGCTCATCGACGCCGGCCAGCACCAGGAGTGGTGGCAGTTCCTCACGCACATCATCCCCAACAGCATCGTGGGGCCCTTCGTTGAAGGCGATATCCTGCAGATCATTTTCATCGCCGTCGTCTTCGGCATCGCCCTGAACGCCATGGGCAAGGTGGGCGCGCCCGTCCTGGACGGCGTGCAGCGCCTCACCGCAGTGATGTTCAAGATCCTGGGCTTCATCATGAAGGCCGCCCCGATCGGCGCCTTCGGAGCGATGGCCTACGCCGTGGGGAAGTTCGGCGTCTCGTCCCTCACCAGCATGGGCGGCCTCATCGCCCTCTTCTACGCCACCTCGATCCTCTTCGTCGTGATCGTGCTCGGCTCGGTCATGGCCTTCCTGAAGCTGAACATCTTCACGATGATCCGCCACCTCAAAGAGGAGTACATGCTCATCCTGGGCACCTCCACCGCCGAACCGGCGCTGCCCGGCCTGATGCGCAAGCTCGAGCATGCCGGCGTGAAGAAGGAAACCGTGGGCCTCGTTGTCCCCACCGGGTACAGCTTCAACCTCGACGGCGCCGCCATCTACCTGTCCCTGGCCGCGCTCTACATCGCCCAGGCCACCAACACGAACCTCACCATCGGCCAGCAGCTGGGCCTGCTCGCCGTGATGCTGCTGACCTCCAAGGGTGCGGCCGGCGTTGCCGGCGGCGGCTTCATCGCCCTGACCGCCACACTGACCACGCTCGGCACCATCCCCGCCGCCGGCATCATGCTCATCTTCGGCATTGACAAGTTCATGTCGGAGTGCCGTGCCCTGGTGAACTTCACCGGCAACGCCGTCGCCACGCTCTTCATCGCCTGGTGGGACCGCACCCTCGACGCCGACCGGGCCCGCCGGGTCTTCGCCGGGGAGACGGTCGAGCCGCTGGCTGCCGAGGATCCCGTGCACGCCGGCGAGGCCACTTCTATCGACGCGAACCTGAGCGAATACGGGCACCACACCAGCCAGGATGCGAAACACCGCACGGCGGACCCCGCCCTTGACCGCAGCCCCGCCTACTCGGAATCCATCTGACATGGACCACGCCACCGCACCGGTTCCCCTGAGGGTCCTGATCGCACCCGACAAGTTCAAAGGCAGCCTCACCGCGGCTGAGGTGGCCGATGCCCTGGCTGCAGGGCTCCGCTCCGCGACTGACACGGCCGGCAGGCCCGGGGCGGTCCGCTGTGACCTGCTTCCGCTGGCCGACGGCGGGGATGGCAGTGTGGATGCCGCAGTCACCTCCGGTTTTGCCCGGCACAGCGTCACCGTGGCCGGTCCTACCGGCCGGCCCGTCCAGGCGGACGTCGCTTTCGACGGCGCCACGGCCGTCGTCGAGGTGGCCAATACCTGTGGCTTCGCACTGCTGCCGGACGGCAAGCTGGACCCGCTGAATGCCTCGAGCCGCGGTTTCGGGGAAGCGGTCCTGTTCGCCCTCGGCCTCAAGCCGGCTCGGGTAGTGCTGGCGCTGGGCGGCAGCTCCAGCACCGACGGCGGCATGGGCATGCTGTCCGCTGTGGGCTACCGCTTCCTTGACGCTGCCGGACATGAGCTCAACGGCACCGGCGAAGCACTGGGCCGGATCCGGTCCATTGAGTGGACCAGCCCTCCAGGGTTGGCCGGCGTCGAGCTGGTCATGGCCAGCGATGTGCACAATCCGTTGCTTGGCCGTCAGGGCGCTCCCGCCGTCTTCGGGCCGCAGAAGGGTGCGGGGCCCAGGGAAATCGCGGTTCTCGAGGACGGGCTGAAGTGCTTTGTGGACAAGCTGTCGGAGGCGGGGATCGCCGACGCCGGGAAGCTGGCGGAGTCCGCCGGCGCCGGCAGCGCCGGCGGACTCGGCTTCGCCTGCCTGCTCCTGGCGGCAACGCAGGTGTCAGGCGCGGACTACTTTTTGGACCTGTTGGACTTCAACACCCGCAAGGACGGCTGCGATGTCGTCATCACCGGCGAGGGCAGCATCGACGAACAGACCCTGGCCGGCAAACTCCCTGCCGCCGTCGCACAGCGCTCGGGCGGGAAACCGGTCATCGCCGTCGCAGGCAGGTCACTGCTCCCGGAGGAGCGCTGGGCCGAGATGTCACTGAGCCGGGTCTACACACTGGCGGAGTACACGGACCGGGACTCCGCCAGGGACCCCGGGCTGTCCGCCGCCCTGCTGCGCCGGATCGGGCAGGACATAGCGGCAGACATCCTGTAGCCGGAGACAGGCAGGGCAGAAAGCAGAAAGAGCAGAAGTCCCAAAGAAAGGCCCCGCGCTGGCGGGGTCTTTCCTTTGTTGTGCCTACGCGTTCTCGCGGATGCGGTCAGGCTCGCGGTCGGCGGCTTCCTCCAGCCGGGCGAGGTAGGCCCACATTCTGCTTTCCTCTGCCTGCACCTGGGGTTCGGGGGTCTCGGCCGGCCTTGCCTCCGGACGTCCCTCGGCCTCCTTCGCCGCTTCCTTCCTGTAATTCCGCCATCCCTCACACGATGAATAGCACATCACCGACCTCCTAACAGTTGGTGTAGCTTAATCGTCCTCCCATTGCCGGACGCTGTCGATTGAGGGGACGGTCGATTGAGCGAGCGTGTCGATTGAGGGGACGGTGCGCGTTGAGGGGATGGTGCCGATGGGCTGGAAACTGTGCTGCTCAGGCGAGCCGCTGGCGGACGATGTCGCTCACGGCCTTTCCGTCGAAGCGCCCCGCGACCCGGGCTGTGACTGGCTTCATCACGGCGCCCATGTGCCGCACCGACAGCTCCGTGCCGTCCGCCCGCAAGCCCTCGATGACCTCGTCCACGATGCCTTCCACCTCGGCGGCGGAGAGAGCCTTCGGCAGGTAGGCCTCAATGACCTCGGCTTCGGCGACTTCCGTGGCTGCCCGCTCCGGTTCCCCGGCCTCCGTGTAGATGCGGGCGGTGTCGCGCCGTTTCGCGGCCTCCTTCTGCAGCAGCGCCGTCACCTGGGCGTCGTCGAGCTCCACCGGCGTCTTGCCGGACTTCTCCCGGGTCTCGATCTCGCCCAGGACGCTGCGAACGGTGCCCAGGGCCACCTTGTTGTGCTCCTTCAGATGTGCAACGACGTCCCCGTGGAGGCGTTCCTTCAGCGTGGCCATGATGTCCTTCTCTCGGGATCAGTGTGTACCTCAATCGTGGACCCGGCCGGGCTGCACTGCCAGAACCCCCCACTGTCCGGGACCTGCAGCGCCCCGGATCGGCTGTTGCCGCGTGTCCTTCGCCCCCGTCAGCGTCACTCGCACATATGTTCTAGGTATGGAAGAGGAACATCCCGGTGAACTTGCCGGGCAGATGTCAATCAATGAGCTCCTTGTCGCGATGGGCGAAGCCCCCGTGGTGAGCATGCTGGATCTGGTGGTTCCGGACGACGCTTCATCGCTGATGGAGGATCCGCCCACACTGCCCGGCCTGTGAGCCGGGCCCCAAGGGCATAGCCCCTGTAGCCTTGATTCCTATGGTTTATGTGCAAGTCCCCGGCCCGTCGCTGCCCGAACAATGGTACGACCGGGTGATTGCCGGATTCACCCAGGCCGCCGTTCCCGCAGTCTCCGTCACCGAGCTCCTGGCCGTCGTGCTCATCGCGGCGGTCCTTTCTGTCCCCCGTGCCACGTGGCGCTATTTCGGCCTGCTCGCCACGGTGACCCATGAACTGGGGCACGCCTTTGCCGCCCTCACCAGCGGACAGCGGCTGGGCGGCATCAGGCTGCAGCTCATCCACGGCGGCACCACCACGTCCTATACCCGGGGACGTGCAGCCGCCGTATGGTCAGGCTTTTGGGGCTATCCTGTTCCCGGCGTGACCGGTGCCGCCCTGGTGTGGGCGGGCTTCAGCGGGTGGGGGCCGGCAGCCATGTCTGCCGGACTGCTGATCCTGCTGGCGTCGCTGATTTTCATCCGGAATGCCGCCGGCGTGCTCATCCTCCTGGGGGCTGTGGTGGCGGTGGCTGCCATGATCATCAATGTGCCCGCCGCGTTCACCGGCCACGTGGCGATCATCCTGGGCGTGGCCCTCCTGGTTGCCGCCGTCCGTGACCTGTTCAAGCTCACGAACGTCCACCTCCGGCGCCGCGACCAGCTGCGGTCCTCCGACGCTTACATCCTGTACCGCGCCACCGCCGTGCCGTCCGGCGTCTGGATCGCACTGTTCTCCCTTGTGGTGGCAGGCTGCTGGGTACTTGCCTGGCTGCCGATGTCGCGGGTCTTTGGCGCGGCAACATAGTCTGGTGCCATGAGTGAGAAGACCAGCACAGTCGAAGCACACAGCAGGGGACGCCATGCCGGGGAACCGCGCAGCAGGGAACTGCACGCCGCGGAGCCCCGCACCACGGAACAACAAGGCACCGAACAACAAGGCACCGAACAAGAAGGCACGGATCAACTTAGTACAAAGGGTGCCTATGTCACGGGCGGCGAGTTCAACCGGGACACCAACTACATCGAGGACCGCATCACCAGGAACGGCACCCCCGGGCCTAACGGTGAACCAGGCTGGCCGGCGGAGCCGGGACGCTACCGGCTGATCGCCGCGCGGGCATGCCCGTGGGCCAACCGCACCGTCATCGTCCGCCGGCTCCTGGGTCTCGAGGACGTCATCAGCCTCGGCCAGCCTGGCCCCACCCACGATGCCCGGTCCTGGACCTTCGACCTGGATGCGGACGGCAAGGATCCTGTGCTGGGCATCGAGCGCCTGCAGGAAGCGTATTTCCGCCGTTTCCCGGACTACCCCCGCGGCATCACGGTTCCTGCCCTGGTGGACGTTGCCAGCGGCGCGGTGGTGACCAACAACTACCCGCAGATAACGCTGGACTTCTCCACGGAATGGACCGACTTCCACCGCCCCGGCGCTCCGCAGCTGTACCCGGAGCACCTGCGCGAGGAAATCGACAGCGTCAACAAGCGCGTCTTCACCGAGGTCAATAACGGTGTCTACAGGTGCGGCTTCGCCGGATCCCAGGAGGCCTACGATGCTGCCTACACCCGGCTGTGGGACACCATGGACTGGCTCGAGGAGCGGCTGACCGGCCAGAGGTACCTCGTGGGCGACTCGATCACCGAGGCGGACGTCCGGCTCTTCACCACGCTCGCGCGCTTCGATGCCGTCTACCACGGCCACTTCAAGTGCAACCGGAACAAGCTCATCGAAATGCCGGCGCTCTGGGGTTATGCCCGGGACCTGTTCCAGACGCCCGGCTTCGGGGACACGATCGACTTCGTGCAGATCAAGCAGCACTACTACATAGTGCACGAGGACATTAATCCCACGCAGATCGTCCCCGCGGGCCCCGAGCTGTCCGGCTGGCTGACGGCACACGGGCGGGAGTCGCTGGGTGGCACCCCCTTTGGCGAGGGCACGCCCCCGGGGCCGGTCAAGGCCGGCGAGGAAGTGGCCGCGGGGCACGGGGCCGCCTAGCCGGCGCTGCCAGGGCTGGAGAAAAGATGGAACGGGATACGTTGCCGCGGAAGATCTGGCGCTCCGCGGCCACCAGCGTTGCGCGCGCCCTCGCCGCGCCGCGCCTGCAGCTGGCGGCGAAGGCAGGACTGGCAGCGGGCATCGCGATCTGGGTGGCGCCCCTCATGCCCGGGGTTGCCGCCCACTACGCGTACTATGCTCCGCTCGGTGCGCTGGTGGCCATGTACGAGAACGTTTCGGGTTCGATGCGCCAGGGTTTTCAGACCCTGCTGGGGCTGGGTGTGGGCATCGGCCTGGCGTTTGTCCTGATCAGTTTCGGTGCCACACCGCTCAGCGTGGCGGTTGTCATGGCACTGGGCGTCCTGCTGGCGGGGCTGCCGCGCCTGGGTGCGGGCCGCGACTGGATTCCGACGGCGGCCCTGCTGGTGTTGCTGGTTGGCGGACAGAACCCGGATGATTTTTCCTTCGGGTATCTGTTGCAGATGGGCGTGGGTGTCGTGGTTGGCATCGCCGTCAACCTCCTGGTGTTTCCCCCGCTGCACTTCAATGCTGCCGCCCTCAGCCTCGCGGAGCTCCGGCTGTCGCTGGCCCGCCAGCTGCAGGACATGGGGGCGGCCATGCACGAAAAGTGGCCTCCCGAACACGAGGACTGGTCTCGCCGGTCCGAGGACCTCGCCCAGTCCGCGCGTTCGGTCCGGGCAGCCGTGCAGAAGGCCGATGCCAGCAGAGAGGCCAATCCGCGGCGCCGCTTCCATCCCCGCGACGTGGACAAGGACTACCGCACCGTACGCGAGCTGGAGCAGATCACCTTCCACATCCAGGACATGACCGAGGTGCTTTCCGACGTCATCTGGAACGAAGACATGCCGTTCACGATTCCCCTTCCCTACAGCGAACCGCTGGCGGAGGCCCTTGCCGCTGTGGGCGAGGTGCTGCGTTCGGCGGAGGAGGACGATGCCGACCGGCAGGCTGAGCTGTTCCAGGCGGCCCGCTCGGCCGTCTCCTCCCTCGAGGGGCGCACCGCCTCCGAGGACATCGAGGCCGGCACGCCGAGCGCCGCAGGATCAATCCTGCTCAGCCTGCACCGTATCCTCCGGGTCGCCAACCCCAACGGCAGGCAGCCCGACCGCAGCAATTAGAGGGCAGCCACCGATCCGCTGAAGTGCTTCCGGCCGGACCGCTGGCTCCAGGCCACATAGTGGGACCGGAGCCAGCCGCCGTCCCCGGACTCCGCCGTCGAAATCTCCAGCGCCACACGTGCGGGAAGGAAAACCGGTGCCTCGAACTGCACGTCCCAGCGGAAGGCGTCGCCCTTGGCTGCGCCCACGTCCGCCAGTGCCCGCGACGCGAGGTACATGCCGTGGGCGATGGACCGGCGCAGGCCCAGGGCCTTGGCGGAAAGGACACTGAGGTGGATGGGGTTGAAGTCCCCGGACACGGCGGCGTACGCGCGGCCGGTGTCCACCCCAAGTTCCCAGAGCCCGGTGGGATCCGGTGCCGAGAACCCCTGGGGCGCCGCCGCCGCCGAGGCCTTATCGATGCCGGGCAGGAACACACCCTTGGCAAGATAGGTGGACACGCCGCACCAGGACACGGCGCTGTCACCGGCCGCGCGCACCTCCACCGCAATATCCACCTGGGTTCCGGCGCGGTGAGCCCGGAGCGTCTCCGCTGCGGCCACAATGTCCAGGGGTTCAGTGAACCTGACCGGTCTGCGGTACTCAATCACGTTCCGCAGATGGATCATCCCCAGCAGGGGAAGCGGAAAATCTTCGCGGTTCATGACGCTCATCGCCACCGGGAATGCCATTGCATGGATGAACCCCGCCGGAAGAATGTCGCTGGCAGACTCACCCAGCAGGTGCTGGTAGGCCGTGAGGATTTCGACGTCGGGCCGGACGTCCCTGACTTCGTGGCTTACTGCGGGCAGCACGCCCTCGGCCTGGGAACCCAGGATCCTGCGGCGGGCGGCCGTGGCCGCCGCGTTCACGTACAGCTTGGAGAGGGACGGCATCTCCTCCAGGATCAGGGGCTGGCTGGCGGTCATGCCCCCACCAGGTTTTGTCCGCATACCCTCAGCACCTCTCCGGAAATGCCCCCGGCGGCATCGCCCGCGAGGAAGGAAATGGCCTCGGCAACGTCCCCCGGCTGCCCGCCCTGCTGCAGGGAGTTCAGCCGCCGGGCAATCTCCCGTGTGGCGAACGGGATGCGGGCCGTCATCTCTGTCTCGATGAATCCGGGTGCCACGGCGTTGATCGAGCCGCCGTACTGCCCCAGAAGCGGTGCGGTGGCCCGGACCATGCCCATGACCGCGCCCTTGGACGCCGCGTAGTTGGTCTGCCCGCGGTTGCCGGCGATTCCGCTCGTGGAGGCCACCGACACGATGCGCGGCGCGGAACGGAAGTGCCCGGAGGCAAGGAGCGCCTCATTGATGCGCAGCTGGGCGGCGATGTTCACCTCAATGACCGAACCCCACCGGGTCGGGTCCATGTTGACCAGCAGCTTGTCCCGGGTGATGCCGGCATTGTGGACCACGATGTCGAGCCGGCCGTGGCGGTGCACGGCATGGTCGATGATGCGTTGCCCGGCGTCGTCGCGGGTAATGTCCAGCTGCAGCGCGGTGCCGCGGATCCCGTTGGCAACCTCCGCCAGATGGTCCCCGGCGGCGGGAACGTCCACCGCCACCACGGTGGCGCCGTCACGGTGCAGCGTCCGGGCGATGGCCGCGCCAATACCGCGGGCCGCACCGGTCACAACCGCGACCTTGCCCGCGAGGGGTGCCTCGGCGTCGTCGGGCAGCCTGCCTTCCCCGGAAGTGACGCGGACGAACTGGCCGTCCACGAACGCTGACCGGCCCGAGAGGAAGAAGCGCAGGGCCCCCAGGGCCGAAGGGGCGGTGGGACTGACGTCCTCGGCGAGGAGGATGCCGTTTCCGGTGGCTCCCGCCCGCAGTTCCTTGGCCAGCGACCGCAGCAGACCGTCTACGCCCTGCCGTGCGGCGGCCGTGGCTGGCGGACCGCCGGGCACGCGCGAGACAGTCACCACCCGTCCGCCGGGGGCAAGATCCCGCAGTGACGGAGCAGCCGCAAGGACAGGGTGCTCCAGGTCGCCGGGGGCTTCGAGGGTGTCGAGCACCAGCACGATTCCGCCAAGCTTTTCCTTGGGCACGGCGTGGCGCCGGACGTCGAGTCCCCACGAAAGCAGTTCTGCGGCAATCGC
Organism: Arthrobacter sp. OAP107; assembly: GCF_040546765.1. Classification (NCBI taxonomy): domain Bacteria; kingdom Bacillati; phylum Actinomycetota; class Actinomycetes; order Micrococcales; family Micrococcaceae; genus Arthrobacter; species Arthrobacter sp. OAP107. The sequence continues at coordinate 2,256,533 of NZ_JBEPOK010000001.1, forward strand.
GTCGGCACCGGGGCCTGAACCGCCCACCAGGACCGGCCCCTCGATCAGTGGCTGGCCACTCCGGTAGCGCCGCAGTTCGGCCGGCTGTGGAAGGCCGAGTTTCCGGGCGAGATCCCGTCCGAGGCCGCGGTTCACCAGCCGGGCGTAGGTGTCAGTCATCGATATCCCCCGGGGTGTTCCTTTCCGTGTACGCCTCGAGCAGCGCGACGACGCCCTGGCCGCCGGCGGCGCAGACGGACACAAGCCCCAGGGCGGGGCGTCCACCGGCGTTGCCCTTCTCATGCAGCATCTTGGCCAGCGTGGCCACGATGCGTCCGCCCGTGGCAGCGAACGGGTGCCCGGCTGCGAGCGATGATCCGTTGACGTTGAGCCTGGACCGGTCGACCTTGCCGAACGCACCATCCAATCCGAGGCGCTCGCGGCCGAACTTTTCGTCCTCCCAGGCGGCGAGCGTGCTCAGCACCGTCCCGGCGAAGGCTTCGTGGATCTCGAAGAAGTCGATGTCGTCCAAGGTGAGGCCGTTGCGCGCCAGCAGGCGCGGGACGGCGAAAACCGGTGCCATCAGCAGTCCGTCCTTGCCGTGGACAAAATCGACGGCGGCTGCCTCGCCATCGAGGATGGTGGCGAGCTTGGGCAGGTCGTGCTGGTCTGCCCAGTCCTCCGAGGCGAGCAGCACCGTAGAGGCGCCGTCGGTGAGCGGCGTGGAGTTGCCGGCCGTCATGGTGGCTTCCGAACCGAGGTTCCGGCCGAACACGGGCTTGAGCGAAGCCAGCTTTTCGGAACTGGTATTGGGCCGGAGGTTGGAGTCCCGGGTAAGCCCGCGGTACGGCGTGAGGAGATCGTCGAAGAAGCCGGCATCATAGGCGGCCGCGAGGTTCCGGTGGCTGTTGAGGGCGAGCTCGTCCTGGGCCTCGCGGGAGATGTTCCACTGGGCCGTGGTCAGGGCCTGATGCTCACCCATCGAGAGGCCGGTCCTGGGCTCTCCCGTGTTGGGTGCGTCCGGGGCCAGGTCCTTGGGGCGAAGGCGGGCCAGGATCTGAAGCCGCTGCGGAAGCGTCTTGGCGCGGCTAAGGTCCAGCAGAACCTCGCGGAGGCCTTCGCTGACGGCAATGGGAGCATCCGAGGCGGAGTCCACGCCGCCGGCGATGGCGGACTCCAGTTGGCCGAGCCTGATCTTGTTGGCCAGGCCCAGCACTGTTTCCAGGCCGGTGGCGCAGGCCTGCTGCAGGTCATAGGCGGGAGTTTCCGGCGACAGTGCCGAGCCCAGGACTGCCTCGCGCGTCAGGTTGAAGTCCCGGGAGTGTTTGAGGACGGCACCCGCGGCCACTTCGCCGATGCGCTCCTCCTGCAGGCCGAAGCGGGCGATCAGGCCGTCGAGTGCTGCGGTGAGCATGTCCTGGTTGGACGACTTGGTGTACGCACCGCCTGTCCGGGCGAAGGGGATCCTGTTGCCGCCCACCACCACGGCTTTCCGCACGGTTTGAGGCTGACGATTCACGGGCATGTGCTATCTCCTTTGATCCGGCTGGTTATCGATACCCAGCGTACCTGATACGCTGGGTATCGTGAACTTGACCACTCCTCCCCCGTCCGACGGCTCCCCAACAGAAGCCGTGGACGGCCGCGCCTCGCGCTGGCAGGGGCACCGGGAAGAACGCAGGCGCGAACTCATCAAGGCGGCCCGGCGGGCCGTGCACGCGCTCGGCAGCGACGCGTCCATGGAGGACATTGCCGCGGCGGCCGGCACATCAAAGTCCGTGTTCTACCGGTACTTCGGGGACAAGGCCGGACTGCAGCAGGCCGTGGGGGAAGTGGTGCTGGGACAGATGCAGCAGCGCATCAGGGAGGCGGCGCAAAGCGCGCAGACGCCGCGCGAGGGTCTGCTCGCCATGGTCTCGGCCTACCTGCAGATGGCTGAAACCAGCCCCAACGTCTACACGTTCGTGACCCGGCACTCCGCCGCGGAGTCCGACGGCGGTCCCACCTCGATCACGACCGCCGGCGCCCTGGGCCATTTCTTTGATGCCATCGCGGAAATGATCGCCACGCCGATGCGCGCCCACCTCGGCGAAGGCAGGGAGTCCATCGTCGGCTATTGGCCCAACGCCGCCATCGGCCTGGTCCGCAACGCCGGCGAACAGTGGCTGGCCAGCCCGGAATCCGCGGCGAAGCCCGATCAGGAAACCATGGCACGCCAAATCACCGATTGGCTGTGCGTCGGCATCGCGCCGGAACTCACGGACATGCAATAGCACCGAACCTGTCATCACCAACGAAGGAAGCGACATGACTGAAGTAGCCGACCGCCCGGCGGGCACAACCACCCACGCAGCTTCGACCGGGACGGCCGGTCCGCCGCCCGCCGTCGACGTCGCCGCCCTGGGTGAGCTGCTCCTGGGCAAGTGGGCCGACGTCCGCCGGCAGGCGCGGGACCTGGCAGCACGCGAGGAGCTTCACAAGACGGAAGGGCTCACGCACACTGAGCACCGGACCCGCACTTTCGGGCAGCTGAAGCACCTGGTGGACAGCGGCGCCGTCCACCGCGCCTTCCCGGCCGCCTTCGGCGGATCCGACGACCACGGCGGCAACATCGCCGGCTTTGAGGAGCTCGTCACGGCAGACCCGTCCCTGCAGATCAAGGCCGGCGTGCAGTGGGGCCTGTTCGGCTCGGCCGTGATGCACCTGGGCACGGCGGAACACCACGGGAAGTGGCTGCCCGGCATCATGAACCTGGACATCCCGGGCTGCTTCGCCATGACCGAAACCGGACACGGCTCGGACGTCGCCAGCATCGCCACCACGGCAACCTATGACCCGGACGCGCAGGAGTTTGTGATCCACACCCCGTTCCGCGCCGCCTGGAAGGACTACATCGGCAACGCGGCCATTGACGGCCTCGGCGCGGTGGTGTTCGCCCAGTTGGTGACGCGCGGGGTCAACCATGGTGTGCACGCGTTCTACGTGGACCTGCGCGATCCCGTCACCAAGGCGTTCCTGCCGGGGATCGGCGGCGAGGATGACGGCGTGAAGGGCGGGCTCAATGGCATCGACAACGGCAGGCTGCACTTCGACCATGTACGGGTTCCCCGCACCAACCTGCTCAACCGCTACGGCGACGTCGATGCCGAGGGCAACTACACGTCGCCCATCGCGAGCCCCGGGCGGCGGTTCTTCACCATGCTCGGCACGCTGGTGCAGGGCCGCGTGAGCCTGGACGGTGCCGCCGTCGCAGCGTCCAAGATCGCCCTGAAAACGGCCATCACCTACGCCGCGGAACGGCGGCAGTTCAACGCGTCCTCCCCCGTCGAGGAAGAGGTGCTGCTGGACTATCAGCGGCACCAGCGCCGGCTCTTCACCCGGCTTGCCACCACGTACGCCGCGGGCTTCGCCCATGACCAGCTGCTTGACAAGCTGGACGACGTCTTTTCCGGCGCCCACGACACAGACGAGGACCGCCAGGACCTGGAAACCCTCGCCGCGGCGCTGAAGCCGCTGAGCACCTGGCACGCACTGGACACGCTGCAGGAATGCCGCGAAGCCTGCGGCGGAGCGGGGTTCCTGATCGAGAACCGCTTTGCCTCGCTCCGTGCCGACCTGGATGTCTATGTCACCTTCGAGGGTGACAACACTGTCCTGCTGCAGCTCGTGGCCAAGCGTCTGCTGGCCGACTACGCCAAGGAATTCCGCAGCGCCACGTTCGGGGTGCTGGCTCGGTACGTGGTCAACCAGGCCGCCGGGACTGCCGTGCACCGCACCGGCCTGCGCCAAGTGGCACAGTTCGTGGCGGACAACGGCTCCGTCCAGAAGGCGGCCATTGCCCTCCGCGACGAGGAGAGCCAGCGCGCCCTCCTCACGGACCGGGTCCAGACCATGGTTGCCGAAGCAGCCACGGCACTCAGGGGAGCCAGCCGGCTGCCGCAGCGCGAGGCGTCGGCCCTGTTCAACCGGCACCAGGACGAGCTCATCGACGCCGCGCGTGCGCATGCCGAACTGCTGCAGTGGGAGGCCTTCACCGAGGCGCTGGGCAAGATCACCGACCCGGGAACCCGGACCGTGCTGACCTGGCTCCGAGACCTGTTCGGGCTGTCCCTCATCGAGAACAGCCTCTCGTGGTACCTCATGAACGGCAGGCTCTCGATGCAGCGCGCACGGACGGTGGGCGGGTACATCAACCGGCTCCTGGTCAAGCTGCGCCCGCATGCGCTGGACCTCGTGGACGCGTTCGGCTACGGCCAGGCCCACCTCCGCGCCGCCATCGCCACCGGCGCTGAAAAGGTCCGCCAGGATGAGGCCCGCGATTACTATCGGGTGCAGCGAGCCAGCGGCACAGCCCCCGTGCCGGAGAAGTCGCTCCGCTCCCCAACCGCTCCCTAACCTAGCAAGCTCGGCCAGGGTGCCTGGCGGTCGTGGCCCCAGGCTCAACCAGTGATTGAACAGCACAACGCCCGACGGCGGTGCCTCCGAAAGGGGGGCGCCGCCGTCGGGCGTTTGTGTTGATTGGGAGACGCTAGCTCAAGACGGAGCGGTAGACGTCCAGCGTGGTCTGGGTGATCGACTCCCAGGAGAAGTGCTCCTCGGCGCGCTTGCGGCCGGCCTGGCCCATGGCGCGGGCCCGTTCCGGGTCGGACACGACCTCGGTCAGGGCCGCGGCGAACTCGCTGACGAACTTCTCCGGGTCCAGCGGCGTGCCGGTTCCGTCGGTCACCTGCTCGAGGTCCACCAGCAGCCCGGTCTCGCCGTGGTTGACCACCTCGGGGATGCCGCCGGTCGCGCTGGCCACCACGGCGGCGCCGCAGGCCATCGCTTCGAGGTTCACGATGCCGAGCGGTTCGTAGATGGAGGGGCAGGCGAACGCGGTGGCGTGGCTCAGGACCTGGATGAGCTCGTTGCGGGGAAGCATGCGCTCGATCAGCACCACACCGCTGCGCTGGCTCTGCAGCTCCTCGATCAGCCGGGCGGTCTCGGCTGCCAGTTCCGGCGTATCGGCGGCGCCGAGGCAAAGAACCAGCTGCACGTCCGCGGGGAGTTTGGCGGCTGCCCGCAGCAGGTACGGGACACCCTTCTGCCGGGTGTTGCGGCCCACAAACACCACGCTGGGACGTGCGGGGTCGATGCCCAGGGTGCGGATGACGTCGTCGTTTTCGTCGCGGTTCCACAGGCTGACGTCGATGCCGTTGTGCACCACCTTGACCTTGGCCGGGTCCACGTCCGGATAGCTGCGCAGGATGTCCTGGCGCATGCCCTCGGACACGGCGATGATCGCGGCTGCAGCCTCGTACGCGGTTTTCTCCACCCACGAGGACAGGGCGTAGCCGCCGCCCAGCTGCTCGGCCTTCCAGGGCCGCAGCGGTTCCAGGCTGTGGGCGCTGAGCACGTGCGGGATGCCGTGCAGCAGCGAGGCCAGGTGGCCTGCCATGTTGGCGTACCACGTGTGCGAATGCACCAGATCCGCGCCGGCAACGTCCGGGACGATGCGCAGGTCCACGCCCAGGGTCTGCACAGCAGCATTCGCTGCCCCCAGATCCTCGGGCACCGAGTAGGAGGTCACGGAGGCGCCATGGTAGTCGGCGTCCCGGGGCGCGCCAAAGGCACGCACCTGAAGGTCGACGTGCTGGGCCAGGACCCGGCTCAGCTCGGCAACGTGGACGCCCGCGCCGCCATAAATTTCCGGCGGGAATTCTTTAGTCACAATGTCTATTCGCACGTTACCCAAGGTAGTCGTTACGGTGGAACTGTTCTAGTGTGAAGAAAGTCCGGACAAACCGGATTTTTTGGGGAGATACGAAGGCGTACAGGAGCGACCATGCCGTTAACAAAGAAAGTCCTGGCCATTGTCCTTGCAGGGGGCGAGGGAAACCGTCTTATGCCGCTGACGGCAGACCGGGCGAAACCTGGCGTGCCTTTTGCCGGCAGTTACCGCCTCATCGACTTCGCGCTGTCCAACCTCGTCAACTCCCGGTACCTGCAGATCGTGGTCCTGACGCAGTACAAGTCCCACAGCCTTGACCGCCACATCTCCGAGACGTGGCGGATGTCCACGCAGCTCGGCAACTACGTCGCCTCCGTCCCGGCCCAGCAGCGCGTCGGCAAGAGCTGGTTCCTGGGCAGCGCCAACGCCATCTACCAGTCCCTGAACCTGATCCATGACGCCAACCCGGACATCGTCGTCGTGGTGGGTGCCGACCACGTTTACCGCATGGACTTCGCCCAGATGGTTGAGCAGCACGTCCTGAGCGGCGCGAAGGCCACGGTGGCCGCCGTCCGCCAGCCCCTGAACATGGCGAACCAGTTCGGCGTCATCGAGGTGGACCCCGAAGACCCGCAGAAGATCGCTGCGTTCGTGGAGAAACCCGCCTCCACCCCGGGCCTGGCCGCAGATCCCACGCAGTTCCTCGCATCCATGGGCAACTACGTCTTTGACGCCGACGCCCTGGTGGACGCCCTCCACGTCGACGCGGAACGGCTGGACACCAAGCACGACATGGGCGGGGACATCATCCCCTACTTCGTGAACCAGGGACAGGCCGGGGTGTACGACTTCACCCTCAACGACATTCCCGGCTCCACCGAACGGGACAGGACGTACTGGCGCGACGTAGGCACCATCGACTCCTTCTACGACGCCCACATGGACCTGATCTCGCCGCTGCCGGTGTTCAACCTGTACAACTCCGAATGGCCCATCTACACGCGCCAGAGCATCGCCCCGCCCGCCAAGTTCGTCCGCGGTGAAAACAACACCGTGGGAACGGCCCTCGATTCCATCGTGGCCAGCGGCGTGGTCATCTCCGGCGGCATCGTGGAGGGCTCCGTGCTGTCCAACGACGTCTACGTCGGGTCGGCCAGCCGCGTCATCGACTCGGTGCTCATGGACAAGGTCCAGATCGGCGAAGGCGCCGTGGTGCGCCGGGCCATCATCGACAAGAACGTCAAGGTGCCCGCCGGAGCGGCCATCGGCCTCGATCCTGAGCTGGACCGCGCCCGCGGCTTCAAGGTGACTGACTCGGGCATCACTGTGCTCTCCAAGGGCCAGGCTGTTCCTGAGCCGGGCGACGAGGAGCGGGCGCTGTCTGCCGCCAACCTGCACTTGGTCCCGGATGCGGTGAAGGCCGCCACGGAGAACTGGCCCGAGGTCCGCAACTCAGTTGAACAGGTGGGCAAGGGCCAGGCTGCCGCCGTGGGCGTTGACTCCCCGGCCCAGCAGGCCGTCCGTTCCTGATCCCCTGTTCAAGGGATTTCCTTGAGGCAGGTCTGACCCTCCGCAGGCTGTAAAATCAGATCAATGAGCTCCGCCGATCTGACGCCTGAAGAGATTCAGGCCTGCCTCAAGGTTTTGAACACCATCCACGTCTACGACGAGGAGCACCCCGACTACGTCTCGGTGCGCCGCGCCACCGGCAAGATGTTCAAGGCGGTCAAGCGGCACCGCCGCGTCACCAAGCGCGACCTGATCGCGGAAGCGGACCGCGCCGTCATTGCCCAGACCGCCACGGCCGCACCGGACCGGATCGACGACGAGACGCGCGGCAACAAGCTCGCCCCGTCCGCCACGGGCAAGGTCGCCGGCCACCTCATCAGGTCCCGGCCCTGCTACATCTGCAAGCAGCACTACACCCAGGTGGACGCCTTCTACCACCAGCTGTGCCCCGAATGCGCGGCGTTCAGCCATTCCAAGCGCGATGCACGCACTGACCTCACCGGCCGGCGCGCCCTGCTGACCGGCGGCCGTGCCAAGATTGGCATGTACATCGCCCTGCGGCTGCTGCGCGACGGCGCGCACACCACCATCACCACGCGCTTCCCCAAGGACGCCGCGCGCCGCTTCGCCGCCATGGAGGACAGCGGGGACTGGCTGCACCGGCTGAAGATCGTGGGCATCGACCTCCGCGACCCCTCGCAGGTCATGGCACTGACCGACGACCTCAATGCCGCCGGGCCGCTGGACATCATCATCAACAACGCCGCCCAGACGGTGCGCCGCTCCGGCAATGCCTACAAGCCGCTGGTGGATGCCGAGGACGAGCCGCTCCCCGCAGCCCTGGAGGCAGCCAATGGAGGCCCGGAACTCGTGACCTTCGGCCACGCGCACGACAAGCACCCCCTCGCGATCGCCAGCAGCGTCACCGAGCACCCGGTGCTGGCAGGCGACGCTGTCACCTCGCTGGCGCTCTCCACCGGTTCGGCGTCCCTGGAGCGCATCGCCGCCGGAACGGCCATCGACGCCGGCGGCCTGGTCCCGGACCTCGCCACCATCAACAGCTGGACGCAGGTGGTGGACGAGGTGGATCCGCTGGAGATGCTTGAGGTGCAGCTCTGCAACGTCACCGCTCCCTTCCTGCTGGTCAGCCGGCTGCGGGATGCCATGAAACGGTCCACTGCCCGCCGCAAGTACATCGTCAACGTCTCCGCCATGGAGGGCCAGTTCTCCCGCGCGTACAAGGGGCCCGGGCACCCGCACACCAATATGGCCAAGGCGGCCCTGAACATGATGACCCGGACCAGTGCCCAGGAGATGCTGGAGACCGACGGGATTCTCATGACCGCCGTCGATACCGGATGGATCACCGACGAACGTCCGCACTACACCAAGGTCCGGCTGATGGAGGAAGGCTTCCACGCGCCCCTGGACCTGGTGGACGGCGCGGCCAGGGTCTACGACCCCATCGTCATGGGCGAAAAGGGCGAAGACCAGTACGGGGTGTTCCTGAAGGATTACAAAGCAAGCCCCTGGTAGAACCGGGACTGTCTTTCTCGCGGTGCTGACCGGCCACCGCTTCAAGTGGCAGCCCCGCACATCCGGTCAACCCGGATCGATGACCGCCGCAGGGCGTCGTTCGAGTAGCCAGCTGCGCTCTGGCGGGACCTACGGCTCCAGCGTAGGCTCTGGTCCATGACGAACGTTCAGCCTACCGACGCTTCCCAACATTCCGTCGAGCATCTGGACTCCAGCCAGTGCTGGAGCCTGCTCCGGCAGGTTTCGGTTGGCAGGTTGGCTGTCTGGGTGGAGGACCACCCGGATATTTTTCCGCTCAACTACACCGTGGACCACGGCACGCTGGTGTTCCGCACTGCCGAGGGCACCAAGCTTGGTGGCGCCCTCGGGGAATCCCCTGTGGCCCTGGAAGCCGATGGCGTGGATGCCGATTCGGGGATGGCCTGGAGCGTGGTGGTCAAGGGGAAGGCCGCGGCGCTCAAGGGCACCGATGAGATCCTCGATTCCGCGAGCCTCTACCTTTTCCCGTGGCAGGCAGGCCAGAAGGACCACTTCGTCCGCATTACGCCTGATTCGGTCACGGGCCGGCGCTTCAAGGTCACGCCGCCGCTCACCTGGTGGACCCAGCTCAGCGGCGCGGTGAAGGCCTCGCCGGAGTGACCCGCCCGTACTGGCTTAGGCCAGGCGGGTGATCTCCACGCTCACGCTCAGGTTCGAGCCGCCGCCGCCGGACAGGATGCCCTTCAGCGGAGGCACGTCCCGGTAGTCGCGGCCGCGGGCCACCGTCACGTGGAAGTCGCCGGCCGGCTTGTGGTTGGTCGGGTCCCAGCTGCGCCATTCGCCGTCCCACCATTCCAGCCACGCGTGGGACTGGCCGGCCACCGTCTCACCGATGTCCGCCGTCGAACGCGGGTGCAGGTAACCGGAGACGTAACGGGCCGGGATGCGGCAGCTGCGCAGTGCGCCGATAGCGAGGTGGGCCAGGTCCTGGCAGACGCCCTGGCGTTGGTTCCAGGCTTCCTCGGCGTTGGTGGTGACCCCGGTGGTGCCCTTCATGTAGGTCATCTCGCCGCGCATCCACGCGAAGATGGCCATGGCGGCCTCATGCGGGTTCTTGCCCTCCACCACGCCGGGGATGATGCCGAGGACCTCCTCCCCCGGGCCGGTCAGCTGTGACTGCGGGACCCAGTCGCTGAACTGGTTCAGCGTCTCGGGGGAAGCAAGGTCGTCCCAGCCCACAATGTCGGCCTCCGACGGAACACGCACCGCCCGGTGAACCTCCACGGTGGTGGTGGCCAGGACTTCCAGGTGCTCATGCGGCATCTGCATGTCGAACGCGGTGACCCTGGTGCCCCAGTAGTCGCGGTAGCTGCTGACCGCGGCCTGCGACGGCGTGACCTTCATGGAGGACTCCAGCACCACCTGCTGCGGGTCCGTCAGCGGCGTCATGCGTGCCTCGTTGTAGGACAGCGTGACGCGCCGCTTGTACTTGTAGCCGGTCCGGTGGACGATGCTCAGCCGGGTCATGAAACTTCTCCCACCCAGGCCAGTTCATCCGCCTGATTGAAGTACTTACGGGAAATGGCGTCGGACGCCTGGGCGACGGCCTTCTGCACGCGCTCCATGTGCTCCGGAAGCTCGGACATGAGGTCGTCCGTGCGGTGGAACTCCAGGAACGTGCGGGCCTGGCCCACGATCCGGCGGGCGTCGTTGATGAAGCCGACGCGCTGGGCCGAGGGGTCCAGCTTGGCCAGGCAGTCGTCGGCGTCGCGCAGGGCGTAGACGATGGAGCGCGGAAACAGCCGGTCCAGCAGAAGGAACTCGGCCGCGTGCTGGTCGCCGAACGCGGCGCGGCGGGTCCGCAGGAAGGACTCATAGGCGCCGGCGCAGCGGAGCATGTTCACCCACGACATGCCTGCGGAGAGGACGTCACGGGTGGAGAGCATCCGGGCAGTCATGTCGGCACGCTCCAGCGAACGGCCCAGTGCCAGGAAGAGCCAGCTGTCATCGTGGCTGACCGTCGTGTCGGCCAGGCCGCTGACCATGGCGGTGCGCTCGAGCACCCAGTGGCAGAAGCGGTACGTGCCCACCACGTCCTTGCGGTGCTGGTTCAGCCCGTAGTACGTGGTGTTGAGGCTCTCCCAGAGGCCGGACGACACCGTTTCGCGGGCACGCCGGGCGTTCTCGCGGGCGGCGCCAAGGGACCCGGCAATCGAGGTGGCGCTGTGCTTGTCGTAGGCGAGGGCGTGGAGCAGTTCCTCCAGCCCGAAGTCCTCGCTCTGCGGGCGCGCACCCATGACGCCGAGCAGTTCGCGGGCAACGCTGCGCCGCTCATCGGTGGGCAGGTGGTTCAGGCGCTCCAGGTGGACGTCGAGGATGCGGGCCGTGCCGTCGGCACGTTCGACGTAGCGGCCGATCCAGAACAGGGATTCGGCAATTCGGCTAAGCATTCGCGGGTACCTCCTGCGCGTCAGAAATCTGCTGCTGCTGCTGTTCCGACTGCCGGTCGCGCCAGTTGCTCTCGACCGGCCACACGGAGACCCGCTCGCGGACGGTGACGGACGGCCGCGGCAGCCGCTCCACCGGTACCTGCGGCGAACCGGCCAGCACCCACGTGTCCTTCGACCCGCCGCCCTGGCTGGAATTCACGATCAGTGACCCTTCCTTCAGGGCCACCCGGGTGAGCCCGCCCGGCAGCACCCAGACGTCGTCGCCGTCGTTGACCGCGAACGGGCGGAGGTCGACGTGCCGGGGGCCGAACTTGTCGCCGCTGAGCGTGGGCACGGTGGACAGCTGCAGCACCGGCTGCGCGATCCAGCCGCGGGGGTCGGCAATGATGCGCTTGCGCAGCGCCTCCAGTTCGTCGTGGGACGCGTCCGGGCCGATCACCAGGCCCTTGCCGCCCGAGCCGTCCACGGGCTTGACCACGAGTTCGTCCAGCCGGTCCAGGACATGCTCGCGGGCTTCCTTCTCCTCGAGGCGGAAGGTGTCCACGTTGGCGATCACGGGTTCCTCGCCGAGGTAGTACCGGATCAGGTCCGGAACGTAGCTGTAGACGAGCTTGTCGTCCGCGACGCCGTTGCCCACGGCGTTGGCGATGGTGACGCCTCCTGCACGGGCGGCGTTGACCAGGCCGGGGCAGCCCAGCATGGAGTCGGAGCGGAACTGCAGGGGATCGAGGAAGTCGTCGTCGATGCGCTTGTAGATGACGTCCACGCGCTGCTCGCCGGCGGTAGTGCGCATGTACACGCGGTTGCCGCGGCAGATGAGGTCGCGGCCCTCCACGAGCTCCACCCCCATCAGGCCGGCCAGCAGGGTGTGCTCGAAGTAGGCGCTGTTGAAGACCCCGGGGGTGAGCACCACCACAGTGGGGTCGTCCACGCCCGACGGCGCCGTCTTGCGGAGGGCGGAAAGCAGCCGGCGCGGGTACTCCTCCACCGGGCGGATGAGCTGCTGGCCGAAGGCCTCCGGGAGGCCCTTTGCCATGGCACGGCGGTTCTCCAGCACGTAGCTCACCCCGGACGGCACGCGGACGTTGTCCTCCAGGACCCGAAAAGTCCCCGCGGCGTCCCGCACCACGTCGATGCCGGAGATGTGCACCCGGACCCCGCCGGCAGGTTCAAAGCCGTGCACGGCGCGGTGGAAGTGGGCGCTGGTGGTGATCAGCTGGCGCGGGATCACGCCGTCGGACACCACGGTCATCTTGTCGTAGACGTCGTTCAGGAACGCCTCGAGGGCGCGCACCCGCTGGGCGACGCCGCGTTCCAGCACGTCCCACTCACTGGCAGGGATGACGCGCGGCACGATGTCCAGCGGAAACGGGCGCTCCTCGCCCGCGAAGTCGAAGGTCACGCCGCGGTCCAGGAACGTTCTCGCCATCGAGTCCGCCCGCGCGCTGACGTCCGCCAGGGACAGCTCCCGCAGGGCACCGGCAACCTGGCCGTACGACTGGCGTGCTTTCTGCCCGGGGGCAAACATCTCGTCGTAGGCGCCGGTGCGGCCGGCAGCCTCGGAGTAATCCTGGAATAGGTCAGACATGGTCATTAGCCAACCACCTTTTTGTTGCGAATTCATTTCCCGTTCCGCCCTGGCGTGTTGGCGGGACTTCCGGTTGGTCTTTGGCGTCGACGTCCGGCAAGGTTGGGAGGTGCCAGACTTCCGACTCCCGCCGCCGCTGCCGTCGCAGTTGCGCGGGATGACGCATCAGAACCTTACCCGGATTCTGCCCGGCCTGCTCACCGCCGTCGTCGCCCTGGCCTTCGCGTTCGCCATCCATGCCGCCGTGCCGGCGCTGCCGGCCATGACGCTGGCCGTGGTCCTTGGCCTGCTGGCGGCCAACCTGCCCGGCACGGCGGTGTGGACGGCCGGGCGGGCCCGGCCGGGGCTCGACTTCGCCGGCAAGCACCTGATGCGCGGCGGCATCGTGCTCCTGGGTCTGAAGGTGAGCCTCTCCGACGTGCTGGGCCTCGGTTGGCTGGCCCTCCTGCTGATCGCGGCTGTGGTGGTGGCCAGCTTCGCCGGCACCTACGGGATTTCCCGGCTGTTCCGGCTTCCGGCCGACACGGCCCTGCTGATCGCCACCGGGTTTTCCATCTGCGGGGCCTCGGCGATCGGCGCGATGGCGGCTGTGCGGCGGATCAGCCACCGGGACACGGTCCTTCCGGTCGCGCTCGTGACGCTGTGCGGGACGCTGGCCATCGGCGTGCTGCCTCTGCTGGTCCATCCGCTGCAGCTGAGCACCGAGGCCTTTGGTGCGTGGACCGGTGCCTCGGTCCACGACGTGGGGCAGGTGGTGGCCACGGCGCAAACCGCGGGTCCGGCGGCGCTGGCTCTCGCCGTCGTCGTTAAGCTCACCCGGGTGATTCTGCTGGCACCCATGGCGGCCATGGCCGGGGCAGAACAGCGGATCCGGCACCGTCGGGAGGCAGGCCGCCAGAGGGCAGGCGGCAGTACGGCAGGCGGCCGGGACGGGGGATCTGCTGCGGGCAAGCCTCCGATTGTTCCGCTGTTCGTAATCGGTTTCATCGCGATGGTGGCGCTGCGTTCCAGCGGCTGGCTCTCCGCCGGGTGGCTGGAGGCAGCGGCCGGCCTGCAGGACGTGCTGCTGGGCGCGGCCCTGTTCGGCCTGGGCTCGGCGGTGCGCATCCGCGCCCTGCTGCACACCGGGGCGCGCGCCGTGCTGGCCGCCCTCGCGGCGTGGCTGCTGATCGCGGCCCTGGGCCTGGCCGCCGCGCTGCTCATGGTGCAGTAACGCCCATGGTTCAATAGCTGGGTGCCGAACCAGAATCTCCAGCGCAGCGAAGCGGCAGAGCGTTCCGCCCTGATCACCACCCACAGCTACGACGTCGCGCTAGACGTCCGCAGCGCACCGGATCCGGATAAGGCCGGTTACACCAGCCGCAGCACTATCTCCTTTTCGGCCGTGCAGCCGGGTGCGTCCACCTTCCTGGACTTCATCGCCGGTGACGTGCACAGCGTGGTCCTCAACGGCGTGGAACTGCCGGTCGCGGACGTGGTGGACGGGGCACGGATCCGGCTGGACAACCTGCAGGCCGAGAACAGGGTGACGGTCACCGGAACTGCGCTGTACAGCAGTTCGGGCGAGGGCATGCACCGGTTCTTCGACCCGGCTGATGGCCAGTGCTACCTTTACACCCAGTACGAGCCGGCCGATGCCCGCCGGGTGTTCGCGAACTTCGAACAGCCCGACCTCAAGGCCCGCTTCACGTTCTCCGTCACCGCCCCGGCCGGCTGGGAGGTGGCCTCCAACGGCGCCGTGGCGGCGCGCCTGCCCCTGGCAGGGGACGCCGCGGCCTCCCGCTGGGACTTCGTACCCACCCTGCCGATGTCCACGTACATCACCACCGTCCTGGCCGGCCCCTACTTCAAGGCCGAGGACCACTGGAGCAGGACGGACGACGGCGGGACACGCCTTGACGTGCCGCTGGCACTTTACTGCCGGGCCTCCATGGCGCCCTCGTTCGACACCCCAGAGCTGTTCAGGCTCACCAAGCAGGGGCTTGACTTCTTCAACGGGCTGTTCGACTACCCGTATCCGTGGGGCAAGTACGATCAGGCCTTCGTGCCCGAATACAACCTCGGGGCCATGGAGAACCCGGGCCTGGTCACGTTCACGGAAGACTACGTGTTCACCTCCCGGGCCACCGATTCCCAGTACCAGGGCCGCGCCAACACCCTGCTGCACGAGATGGCCCACATGTGGTTCGGCGACCTCGTAACCATGCAGTGGTGGGACGACCTGTGGCTGAAGGAGTCCTTCGCGGACTACATGGGCACCCTCGCCGTGGACAGTGCCACGGACTGGGACACCGCCTGGGTCAACTTCGCGAACAACCGCAAGGCCTGGGCCTACGTGCAGGACCAACTGCCCACCACCCACCCGATCGTCGCCGACATCCCGGACCTCGAGGCGGCCAAGCAGAACTTCGACGGCATCACCTACGCGAAGGGGGCCTCCGTCCTGAAGCAGCTCGTGGCGTACGTCGGCTTCGACGCCTTCATTGCCGGCTCCCGGCAGTATTTCAGGGACCACGAGTACGGCAACACCACGCTCGCTGACCTCCTCGGCGCCCTGGCCGCATCCTCCGGCCGCGACCTCACCACCTGGGCGAGGCAGTGGCTCCAGACTTCCGGCATCTCAACGCTGAGCGCCGAACTGGAGACCGCTGGGGCGGCTGACGGCACTCCCACTCCCGGCGGAGGCATCCTCGAGCGGGTCACGCTGCTGCAGGACGCTTCCGATCCCGTCACCGGGCAGCAGGAGCCGCGCCCGCACCGGCTGCGGATCGGGCTGTACAACTTCGGCGCCGACGGCGGGCTGGTCCGCACGGATTCCGTGGAGACCGACCTGGCCGGCGGAGCCCAGGAAATAGCTGCCCTCGCCGGGAAGGGCCGGCCGGCGCTGCTGCTGGTCAATGACGAGGACCTGACCTACGCCAAGGTCCGGCTCGACCGCGGCTCCGAGGCCACCGTCCGGTCATCGCTGGACCGGATCAGCGACCCCATGGCCCGCGCCCTGAGCTGGTCCGCGCTGTGGAATTCGGCCCGCGACGGCATTACGCCGGCGTCGCAGTACGTGGATGCTGTCCTTCGCTTCGCTGCCGCCGAGACCGGCATCGGCGTTCTCCTGAACATCCTGGGCAACGCCACCCTTGCCATTGAGCAGTATGTTCCGGCCACGGAGCGCGAAGCCCTGCGGAAGTCCTTTGCCGAGGGTGCGGCACGGGAACTGTACGCTGCGGAGCCGGGCTCGGACCAGCAGCTTGCGTGGGCCAGGACGCTTGCCACGGTCAGCCGGACCGAGGGCAGCCAGGCGGTGCTGCTCCGCGGCCTGCTGGACGGCAGTGAGCGGGTACCCGGACTGGCTGTGGACGCGGAGCTCCGCTGGAGCCTGTGGCACGCGCTGGCTGCCCGCGGCCTGGCCACTGTCCAGGAGCTCGACGCCGAGCTGGCCAGGGACACCACAGCGTCCGGCCAGACCGGCCACGCCACGGCGCTGGCCGCCCGGCCTGGGGCGGCGGTCAAGGCGGCGGCCTGGGACGCCGCAGTGCGCCGGGCGGAGCTCTCCAACCAGTTGCTCAGCGCCACCATCGCAGGGTTCAATACCGCCTCTGAAGAACTCCTGGACCCGTTCGTGGAACCGTACTTCGAGTGCCTGGAAACGGTGTGGGCGCAGCGGAGCATCGAAATCGCCACCCGGATCGTCCGCGGACTTTACCCCGGCGTCCAGCATCTGGGCCCGGCGAACAACCCGGACGACCATCCCGTGCTGGCACGCACTGACCGCTGGCTCGCGGAGCACCCGGACGCCCCGCGTGCCCTGCGCCGGATCATCGTCGAACAGCGGAGCCAGCTGCACCGCTCGCTGTCGGCGCAGGCGGTGTCAGCGGGGGTCTAGGGCACCCGGTGCAGCCATGCGTCCGTGCCGAACTTTGACGCGACGCGCTCACGGGCGGTTGCCAGTTCCTGGTCCGTGATCTCCGACGGCGTGGCCCCGTAGCGCTCGGCGAAGACCTCCATCATGGCCGCCACGATTTCGGCGCGGGCCAGGCCTGTCTGGCGGCGCAGCGGGTCCACGCGCTTCTTGGCGCTGGTAGTTCCCTTGTCCGAGAGCTTTTCCTTGCCGATCCGGAGCACGTCCACCATCTTGTCGGCGTCGATGTCATAGCTCATGGTGACGTGGTGGAGCATGCCGCCGTTTGCGAGCCGCTTCTGTGCCGCGCCGCCGATTTTGCCCTGTCCGGTGGCGATGTCGTTGAGCGGAACGTAGAAGGCGTCGATCCCCAGCTTCTTCAAGGCGGCCATGACCCAGGCGTCGAGGAACGCGTAGGAGTCGGCGAAGCTGATGCCGTCCACGAGGGTCTGCGGCAGGTAGAGCGAGTACGTGATGCAGTTGCCCGCCTCCATGAACATCGCTCCCCCGCCGCTGATGCGGCGTACAACGGTGATGCCGTGCCGGGACACACCGTCGGGATGCACCTCGTTGCGGTACGACTGGAAGCTGCCGATCACCACCGACGGTTCCTCCCAGTCCCAGAAGCGGATGGTGGGGTTGCGACGCCCGGCGCCGACCTCCTCGGTAAGCACCTCGTCCAGCGCCACATTCAGGTGCGTGGGCAGGACGCTCGGCGGGATGATGCTCCAGCGGTGGTCCGTCCATGCAGTGGCCTTGGCCAGGGCCCGGCGGACGGCGATGGCCACGGCGTCGGCGGTGAACCCGAACAGGACCGTGTCCTCCGGGAGGGAGGCCTCCACGGCGGCGGTGATCTCGGCCGCGGTCGAACTTTCCGGCAGTCCCTTCAAGGCTCCGTTGATGGCCAGAAGGGCCTCGTCCGGTTCGAGGAAGAAATCGCCGCTAAGGGAGACGTCCGTGAAGGCGCCGTCCTCGACGTCCAGGTCCACCACCACGAGCTTGCCGCCCGGGACCTTGTATTCACCGTGCAGCCGCGGGGCTGCTTCCTCAATTGCAGAATCTGGCGTGGCAGTCATGCCTTCCATCCTGCCCCACAAACGCGAAAAGCCCGCACCGTTGCCGGTGCGGGCTTTCCAAAGAACCTTGGGGAGAAGTGAATTACTTCTTGCCGCCGAAGCCCTTGAAGCGAGCGTTGAAGCGCTCGACGCGGCCAGCGGAGTCCATGATGCGCTGCTTGCCCGTGTAGAACGGGTGGGACTCGGAGGAGATTTCGACGTCGATGACCGGGTAGGTGTTGCCGTCTTCCCACTCGATGGTCTTCGAGGAAGACACGGTGGAGCGGGTCAGGAACTTCGTGCCGGAGGCCAGGTCGTTGAAAACAACAGCTTCGTACTTCGGGTGGATATCAGACTTCATAATGGGACCTTTTGTTCACGCAGCTGGATTTTGCCAGTTGCCAGGTATGAATGGGATGGCTTCCGTCCGTGCTTCGGCCGGCGCAAGGCCAGCGAAAAACACAGGGGAACCAGCTATCAATCATAGCGGATCGCGGAGGAACTAACGAACCCCGGCCTTCCGGCGGGTTCAGCCCCGCGGCCGCAACTCCCAGAAGGCGACGGCGGACGCCGCCGCCACGTTCAAGGAGTCCACACCCGCCCGCATCGGGATCTTCACAGCGAGGTCGACGGCGGCAAGCGTCTCAGCGCTCAAGCCGGCACCTTCCGTGCCCAGCACCAGGGCGAGCCGCTCCGGGTTTCCTGCCGCCAGCGCGTCCAGGTCCACGGCATCGTCGGTGAGTTCCATCGCCGCCACCGTGAAGCCCTGCTCCTTGAGGAGTGTGAGATCCTGCGGCCAGCTTTCCAGCCTGGCCCACGGCACCTGGAAGACGGTGCCCATGCTGACCCGGACGCTGCGGCGGTACAGCGGGTCGCCGCAGCGGGGCGAGACCAGCACGGCGTCGACGTCGAGCGCCGCTGCCGACCGGAAGATCGCGCCCACGTTCGTGTGGTCCACGATGTCCTCCAGGACGGCCACGCGCCGGGCCCCGGCCAGCAGTTCCGGCAGCGGTACAGGCGCCGGGCGGTGCATGGCCGCCATGGCTCCGCGGTGGAGGTGGAATCCGGTGATTTCCTCCAGGAGTCCGGCGCTGCCGATGTATGCCGGGACGTCGGGGTACTGCTCGAAGATGTCCGCGAGGTCCGCAACCCACTTTTCGGCGAGGAAGAAGGACCGCGGCCGGTGCCCGGCGGCGAGGGCGCGCCGCAGGACGCGGGAGGATTCGGCGATGTACATGCCCTCGGCGGGCTCGCGCAGCTTCCGCAGGTGCACGTCCGTCAGCTGGGTGTAGTCGGCGACGCGTGGATCGGCAGCCGACTCGAGATAGTGGAAAGTCACCTGGTAGTCATTTCAGTCATTACTTGAGCAGGTTCGCGACCAGGAAGCCGAGCGCCACCAGGCCGAGGGCAAAAATCACGCCGCGCAGTACGGGCGGCGACAGCCGGCGGCCCACCTTGGCGCCGACGAGGCCGCCGATGAGGGAGCTGACGGCGATGATGGCCACCACCGTCCAGTTGATCCGGTCGAAGGCAAACAGCAGATAGGACGCGGCCGCGATCAGGTTCACGCCCAGCACCAGGACGTTCTTCATGGCGTTGGCGTTCTGGATGGTGCCCGTCATGAAGACGCCGAGGATGCCCACCAGCAGGATTCCCTGCGCCGCAACGAAGTACCCGCCATACACACCGGCGAGGAAGACGAGGACCACCAGCAATACGCCGTGGTGCTTGTCCCGCAGGGCATGCTCGGGATTTTCCTCACGGTTCCGTACCCATTGCTGGAGCCGGGGCTGGAACACCACCATCAGCAGGGCCAGGACAATCAGCACCGGCGCCGCGTAGTGGAATACCTTCTCAGGCAGGTGGAGCAGGAGCCAGGCGCCGCTGATCCCGCCCAACAGGGATGCCGGGAGGAGCCGCAGGAGCTGGCGGCCGCGGCCCTTCAGCTCCCGGCGGTAACCCCAGGCCCCGGCTGCGCCGCCGGCCACCAGGCCCATGGCATTGCTCATCGAGGCCGTCACGGGTGCGATGCCCAGTGCGATCAGCACCGGGAAGGTGACCAGGGTTCCGGACCCGACGACGCTGTTGATGGTGCCGGCCCAGAGACCGGCGAAGAACACAAGGATGCCGCTGAAAAACTCCACGTGTGCCGGCCGCCCCGCTAGCGGCGGGCGGTTGCCGTGTAACGGCCGGCGTTCACCGAAACGTCCAGGGGCAGGCCGAACGTCTGGCTCAGGTTACCGGAGGTGAGGACCTCGTTTACGGGCCCGGCCGCCACGACTTCGCCGTCGCGCATGAGCATGGCGTGGGTGAAGCCCGGGGGTACTTCCTCGAGGTGGTGGGTGACCAGCACGATCGCGGGGGCGTCCTCGTCCATGGCCAGCTGGCTGAGGCGGTGCACCAGGTCCTCGCGGCCGCCGAGATCCAGGCCGGCGGCGGGCTCGTCGAGCAGCAGCAGTTCGGGGTCTGTCATGAGGGCCCGGGCGATCTGCACGCGCTTGCGCTCACCCTCGGAGAGCGTGGAGAACTTGCGGTTGAGGAGCGGGCCCATGCCCCAGTCATTCAGGAGGGCGAAGGCACGGCGTTCGTCGTCCTTCTCGTAGCCTTCGCGCCAGCGGCCGGTCACGCCGTAGGCCGCGGTGACGACGACGTTGAGCACCTTCTCGTACTCGGGAATCTGGTTGGCCAGAGCGGCCGAGGAGAGGCCGATCCGCGGCCGCAGCTCGAAGACGTCCACCTTTCCGAGGCTTTCGTCCAGAATGCCGGCGATGCCGCTGGTGGGGTGAAGCCGGGCCGCGGCGATCTGCAGCAGAGTGGTCTTGCCGGCGCCGTTGGGGCCCAGAATGACCCACCGCTCGCCTTCCCTGACCTGCCAATCCACCTTGCTCAGGAGCGTTTTGGCTCCGCGCACAACGCTGACGGCGGCCATTTCAAGAACATCACTCATAGAAGTAGACACTAGGACAAAACACGGTGCGACTGATAACCGGTAACGCCGGCCGTCGGCCGACCGTCTCCATTTATGACAATATATGCGTATGAACGCAGATAAGCATCCTTGCAGGCTCGACGTGGACAGCCAGTACGTGGAGCTGGCGGTGGAGATTTTCGCCATGCTGGCAGACGCCACCAGGGTGCGGATTATCCTGGCCCTGCGCGAGGGTGAGATGGCCGTGGGCGCCCTGGCCGAAGTGGTCGGAAAGTCGCCGGCGGCGGTCTCCCAGCACCTGGCCAAGATGCGGCTGGCGCGCATGGTGTCCACCCGCCAGGACGGAACCAGGGTCCTCTACCGGCTCGAAAACGAGCACGCACGCCAGCTCGTCGCGGATGCAATCTTCCAGGCCGAGCACGCGCTCGGCGGGCAGCCGGCCCACCACCGCATGAAGGGAGCGGCATCGTGAGCGACCGGACAGTGAATGACCGGACTGTGAATGACCGGACTGTGAATGACCGGAAAGTGACTATCGGGACTGAGGGCGGCGAGGGGCATCATCACCACGACCACGGGCAAGACCACCCGCACGGTCGTTCAGGCGATCATGGCCACTCACACGGACACGATCACTTACACGGCCATGATCACGCCCACACGCATCACAAGGGGCTGAAGGGCTGGCTTTTCGGGCTGTTCGTCCCGCACACCCATGACGCCGCCGATTCCGTGGATGACGCTCTCGAGGCCAGCGAGCAGGGCATCCGGGCGTTGAAGATCAGCCTGTTCCTGCTCCTCGGGACCACCGTCCTGCAATTCCTCGTGGTCCTGGTGAGCGGTTCGGTCGCGCTGCTGGCTGACACCATTCACAACTTCTCCGACGCCCTGACCGCCCTTCCCCTGTGGATCGCGTTCATCCTGGGCCGCCGCGCGGCCACCCGCCGCTACACCTACGGCTTCGGCAGGGCAGAGGATCTGGCAGGGCTGTTCATCGTGGCCGTGGTTGCCCTTTCGGCGGTGCTGGCTGCCTGGCAGTCGGTGGACAGGCTGCTCCACCCGCAGGCGCTGCAGAACCTGGGCTGGGTCATGGGTGCAGGACTGATCGGCTTCGCCGGAAACGAGGCCGTGGCGATCTACCGCATCAGGATTGGGCGCAGGATCGGCTCGGCTGCGCTGGTGGCAGACGGCGTCCATGCGCGGATGGATGGCTTCACCTCGCTGGCGGTGGTGCTTGGCGCCGGCGGCGTCATGCTCGGCTTCCCGCTGGCGGACCCCATCGTTGGCCTGCTGATCTCGGCGGCCATCATCATCCTGCTGTGGGGAACCGTCGGCAGCATCGGGCGCCGGCTGATGGACGGAATCGAGCCGGAACTGGTGGACCGCGCGCGCAGCACCCTTGAAGGCACACCAGGAGTCGTTGATGTGAAACGCGTTCAGCTGCGGTGGGTCGGGCACCGCCTCCAGGGTGCGGCGACCATCGGCGTCGACGACGGAACCAGCCTTCTGCTGGCTGAGCAGACCATGCACGAGGCCGGGCACCGGCTCCGCCACGCCCTGCCCAAGCTCGACGAGATGACTCTCACCCCGGTGCCCGCGTCAACCCGACCTGTGACCGCCTGACCAGGGTCAGCCTGACCCGCATCAGCCTGAGCGCGCCCTGCCCCGGTAGCGCCGGACGGCGTCGGCGTTTCAAAATGAAGATGCGGGAGCATCGGCCAGCCTGTTGACGAGGGACTCCGCCAGCCGCACTCCGTGCACGTTGTCATGGTTGAACTGCCTAAACCCATGACATCACAGTTGTTGTGTGTGTGGAGTTTTCCACGACAAGCACCTGCCCGAGGGGACCACGCAACTTGACCAGCACCGCCGAAGCAACCCGTACCACCCAGCGCCGAATCGTGCGGACCCTGTCGGTCGCGCAGATCTTCTCCGGCCTGGGCAACGGCTCAACCCTGGCCCTGGGCTCCATCCTGGCCGTCGACCTTTCAGGCTCCGAAGCGTGGGCGGGATCCGTCAACACCGCCCTCACCCTGGGCACGGCTGTCACAGCGATTCCGCTCTCGCGGCTGGCACTGCAGCGGGGCCGCCGCGTGGCTCTCACCACCGGCCTGGCCGCGGCGATCGCCGGCACCTTCCTGATGGTGACGGCAGTGACAGCGCAACTGTTCGTGGTCCTGCTGGCCGGATCCTTCCTCGTCGGCCTGGCTTCGGCGGTCAACCTGCAGGCCCGCTTCGCTGCCACGGACCTGGCCGAGCCGGCCCACCGGGGACGGGACCTGTCCCTGGTGGTGTGGGCGATCACCATCGGCGCCGTCGCGGGCCCCAATATGGTCTCCCCCGGAGCCGTCCTGGCCGGCTGGCTGGACATTCCGCCTGCTGCCGGCCCCTTCCTGATTTCCGCGCTGGGGATGGTAGTGGGCGCTGCCATCGTCGCAGTGTCCCTGCACCCGGACCCGCTCCTGACCCGCCGCGCCCTCGACGGGGCGGACCGTACACCTGCTGCAAAGCTTTCCGGCTCATGGCAGGAAGGATGGCGGATCGTCAAGCAGCATCCCACAGCCCGCGGAGCCGTGGTCGCAGTCGTTGCGGCCCACGCAGTAATGGTCGCCGTGATGTCCATGACACCGCTTCACATGCAGCACCACGCCGGACACGCTGCCGGTAACGCAGACACCATCGCACTGATCGGCCTGACAATCTCCCTGCACATCGCGGGCATGTACGCCCTGTCACCCGTGATGGGCGTCCTCACCGACCGCCTAGGGCCGCGCACCACCGCGCTGGCTGGCCTGCTCACCTTGCTCGCGGCTGTGGCACTGACCGGACTGGTGTCCCAGAACATGGGCTCGGTGACCGTCGGCCTGATCCTTCTCGGACTGGGCTGGTCGGCAACCACCGTAGCCGGTTCCACCCTGCTCGTCGCTTCCCTCACACCTGCTGAACGTGTCCCGGTGCAGGGGTTCTCCGACGCCACGATGTCCCTGGCCGGGGCAGTGGGAAGCGCGGCCGCAGGGCCTGTCATGGGCCTGACCGGCTACTCCGGCGTCAGTGCCCTGGCGGCGGCTGTGGTCGCCGCCGCAGCCGTGGCGCTGCTACGCCTGCGCGTCCGGAGCTGACGGATCAGAAACCCGCAGACTGCTTGGTGCCCGGCGGGTGCGCGCTGCGGAACGATTCTTCGCCGTGCCGTTCCGGGCAGTACCGTCCCAGGCAGTGCCGTGCCGGGCTGCGTCGGTGAACACCGCCACCGCCGCTACCACCAGAGCCACCCCAAAGGAAGCCACGACGTCGGTGAGCCAGTGATAGCCCAAATACAGCCGGCTTAAGCCAACCAGCGCCGTGACTGCAAAAGCCGCGGAGAACCAAAGTACCGCCGTCGTACGTGTCCCTGACCTTGACAGGACGAGGTAGGCGAGCACAACCGTGAACACGCCTATGCCTACGGTGTGGCCCGAGGGGAAGGACAGGGCGTCGTCCGGTCCGAGCAGGAAATCGGAGGCGGGAGGGCGCGACCGGGCGACGAATTGCTTGATGAGGGTTGTCAGCACAACGGCCAGCACCATGGCACCCATCAGCACAGCCGGGCGCCACAGCTCCCGCTTCCACAGCGCCCAGGCCAGGGCAAACACCGCGCCGATGACGCTTAGCGTTTCCGGCGCTGTCACTGTGGTCAGGGCCGCCAGGAGCACGGTGGCCGCAGGGTTCCGGGAATCCACCATCAGGCTGTGCACGGGACCATCCAGGGCGGCCAGCCCCGAATCCGACTGGACGGCAGCGAACATGACCCAGAAAACTGCATCGCCGGCCACCAGGAGGGCCCCGGCCCAGCAGAACAGGACCTGCTGCGAGGCTCTCAGCAAGGGCGCCGGGCGCAGGCGGGCAATCAGGGCAAAGAGCATCGGGCCATTCTGCCGGACCGGCCTCCGGGTAGGCCGGAGGTTTGCTGGGAGCCGGCTGGGGACTGCTGTTGTGCTGCCCGGCGGATGCCACGGCCGTGGCATCCGCGTGACGGATTCGGGCGGCGGCGCCGCGCTGGATAAGATTGAAGCCATGACTTCGAACGTGACTGCGGTCAGCTATGGCCTGAAACTCTCCCCCTCGGAACCGGAAATCCTGCGGTCCCTGCTGGCGGATTCCGGCGCCACCTTCGGGGAAGCCTCCAGCGCCGGTGACGCACGCTTCGAAGTCTGCACAGTGGACTTTTCCGTACCCTCTGGCTCCGCTGCGGACATTGCCGGACTGCGGCACGCGATCGCCGCCGCGAAGGAGGACGCGGAGCGGACCGGCGTGGACACCGCCATCGTTCCGGCCGAACTTCGGAACGCGGAACGCAAGCTGCTCATCATGGACGTTGACTCCACCCTGATCCAGCAGGAGGTCGTCGAACTCCTTGCCGCGTATGCCGGAAAGCGGGACGAAGTCACAGCCGTCACAGAAGCTGCCATGCGCGGTGAGCTCGACTTCGCGCAAAGCCTGCACGCCCGCGTGGCTGTCCTGGCGGGGCTGCCGGCCGCCGTCGTCGACTCGGTCATCGCGGAAGTGAAGCTGAGCGAGGGTGCCGCCGAACTGGTGGCCGCGTTTAAGGCCGCAGGCCATGCCGTGGCGGTGGTGTCCGGCGGCTTCAACCAGATCCTGCGCCCCATCGCGGAGGAACTCGGCATGGACTACTGGATCGCCAACGAGCTTGAGATCGTGGACGGGGCCCTGACCGGCAAGGTCCTCGGCGCCGTGATCGACCGCGCCGCCAAGGAAAAATACCTCCGCGATTGGTCGGCCGCCGAGGGCATTGCACTGGAGCACACCATCGCAGTCGGTGACGGCGCCAACGACCTTGACATGCTCGGCGCCGCGGGCATCGGCGTGGCCTTCAATGGCAAGCCCGCGGTCCGCGCCGTGGCTGACGCCGCCATCAACATGCCGTACCTCGACGCTGTGCGGCACATCGCCGGCGTCTGAACAAGTCCCCACTGGAAAGCCGGGAACTGGAGACCCGGGGGGAGCCGGTGGCCCGCCGGCGGGCCTGATCTTACGGCGCTAGAAGCCCGACGGCGGCGTGAACTGGCTTGCGGTGAACACGGCACCGCCGGGATCGCGGACCAGGGCGGTCCGGGTCCACATGGTGTCATCCTGGCCAAGGACGTGACCGCCAAGGCGCTCGGCCTCCTGCACCGCCCGGTCCCTGTCAGCCACGGTGAAGGTGACATGCCAGTGCGGCCGCTCGCCTGGGGCCACCGGAGCGAGCCAGCCAACGGCGTCGGCGAAGCCGCCCGGAACCAGGTCCCCGGACTGCCGGGCCCGGATCCCGGGGTCGACGGTGGCTTCCAAGTGGTCGCCGTAGCCGGGGCGGCGGATCATGATGCCGAAGTCGAGACGGTCGAACTCCCAAGCGAAAGCCCTGGCGTAGAAGTCCGCGGCGGCCTCCGTGTCCGCAGCATGGAGGTCGCTGAAGTTCCAGCCACCCGGCAGGTTGACCGCCTGGGCGCCCGGCCGCTCCCCCGGCTGCCAGATACGGAACTCCGCACCTTCGGGGTCGGCCAGCGAAGCCCGCACGCCGCCCACGCCGGTATCGGCAGGAGCTGACTTCAGGGTGGCCCCGGCCGACAGCAGGTGACGCACCGCCGCCTCTGCATCGTCAACCGCGATGTACGTGTTCCAGGCCGGTACGCCGTGGGGACCTGCGTCCAAGTCCGTGATGGCGGCCGTCTCCTGGCCACCCAGCCGGGCAATCGCATAACTGCCGGTGTCCCCGGGAGGTGCCGTACCGCCGTCGAACTCCCACCCGAGCAGTCCCCCGTAGAACTCACGGGCCGCTGCCACGTCGGGCTGCTGGCTGTCCACCCAACACGGCACGCCGGCCGGATAGGTCCGCTTCTGTACTCCCGCATCCTCTGCCATGGCTACGACCCTAGGCGCGATGGGCCGCTTGGACAACGCCTGCGCGGGCGTGAATTGGGGCCAAGCGGAGATAACGGCCGGGGCGCGAAGACCCAGGGCAGTGAAGACCCAGGACAATGAAGACCCAGGACAATGAAGACTGAGGGACACCGAAGAGCCAGTGACGCCGAAGGCCCGGCGCTGGTGCGCCGGGCCTTCGGGTACAAGCACCGCGTCCGGAATCCGCGGAGGCAAGAGCCGGGGTGGCTAGCCGGCGTTCTTGCCGAAGTAGTCCGCGCCGCCGGCGTATTCCGTGTGGCCGGACTCGACGTCGGCGGTGGCCATGCTGGCAACCACAGCGGCGAACTCCTCCACGGAGTAGAGCTTGCCGGCCTCGGCACGGCGGGCCTCGATGGCGCCCGGGTTTGAACGGTCCAGCAGCGTGGCGGTGACGGTGCCTTCGATCATGTCTCCGGATACGACTACCAGGGAGATGCCCTTGTCCGCCAGGTTCGGCAGCAGTTCGCGCAGGGCGTCCTCGCCGGCACGCTTGCTGCGGGCCACGGGCTCGTACTCGGGCATGGTGGCGACCGAGTTGATGAAGTGGGCCTGGTGGCTGGTCACGAAGACCACGCGGGAGCCTTCCTTCATGAGCGGCACGGCGGCGTTGAGCATGTTGACCTGGGCGTCGCGGTTGAGCTTGAGGGCGTAGCCCTCCTCCATGCCGGATTCCATGCCGCCCGAGGCATTGAGGACCAGCACGTCGAGCGAGCCGAAGTTTTCCATGGCGGCGCTGGCCAGCGCCTGCACGCCTTCAAGTGTGGTCAGGTCCGCGCCGACGGCGACGGCGCGGCCGCCCTCGGCCTCGATCCCGGCCACCACTTTGTTGGCGCGCGGCGCCTTCTGGCGATAGTTAACGACGACGGCGGCACCCTCGCCCGCGAGGATCTTGGCAACTTCGGCGCCGATGCCGCGCGAAGAACCGGTGACGATGGCTGTCTTGTTGTCCAGCTGTCCCATGTGGGCTCCCTTGTCTTAATTTATTCAAAACATCTAATTACTGATGGCCTGAAGTCCATCATGCCAGCGGGGGCGACGCCTTCCTTTGTCGGAACGCCACAAAGAACCCGGCGGCCTCCGCGTTGGCAAAAGTTGTGCTGGCGCCGGCGGCGCCTAGTGCCCCATGCCCAGGCCGCCGTCGACCGGAATAACGGCGCCGGAAATGTAGGCAGCCTCGTCGCTGGAGATCCAGCGCACCACATTGGCCACCTCGGAGGCTTCGGCGAAGCGGCCGGCGGGGATGCCGGACAGGTAATCCTTCTGGGTTGCCTCCGGCAGTTCGGCCGTCATGTCCGTGTTGATGAACCCGGGAGCCACCACATTCGCCGTGATCCCGCGCGATCCGAGCTCGCGGGTCAGGGAGCGGGCCATGCCCACGAGCCCGGCCTTGGAGGCGGAGTAGTTGATCTGGCCCGGCGCGCCGTACAGGCCCGAAACGGAGGAGATGAGCACCACGCGGCCCCGGCGCAGGCGGATCATGCCCTTGGAGGCTCGCTTGATGACGCGGAACGCGCCCGTCAGGTTGGTGTCGATGACGGAGGTGAAGTCGTCCTCGCTCATGCGCAGCAGCAGGGTGTCTTTTGTGATGCCGGCGTTGGCCACCAGTACCTCGACCGGGCCGTGGGCGGCCTCAACCTCGGTGAACGCAGCGTCAATAGAGGCCTCGTCGGTCACGTCGGCCTTGACGCCCAGGACGCCCTCCGGCAGCTTCGATTCGCTGCGGTAGGTCACTGCCACCTTGTCGCCGTTGGCCAGGAATGCCTCCGCGATGGCCAGGCCGATGCCGCGGTTTCCGCCGGTGATGAGGACGCTGCGGGCCTTGGTTGCTGCTTCAGACATGTGTGCTCCGGATTTCCGCGGAGCATGGCTCCGCTGTGGTGGCTGGAATTTTGACTGCCTCCGATCTTATCGCCCGATTGGGAGCCAACTTCGGATGGTGAGAGAATTGGGGTAGCCATTGGAGCGTGATGAGACAGTCGTGATACCTGAACCCCAACCCGGACAGCAGACGCCCGGGAAGCGTGACGCAGCCGCCGGCCATCCGGAAGTAATCAGCATCACGGACGCCGCCGCAGCGCATTCCGAAGATATGCGGGAGCGCATGATCAAGTACGCCCTCGCCATGGGTATCCGCATGGTGTGCCTGATTCTGATCTTCGTGGTGGACGGCTGGTTGAAGCTGGTCGCTGTGGCGGGCGCGGTATTTCTTCCGTGGATCGCCGTGGTGATCGCCAACGGTTCGGACAAGGCGGAGATCCACAGTGACGCGCTGCTCGATTACACGCCGTACGCTGAGCTGGGCGTGGCCGAGGAATCCGGGACAGCGGAAAGCGCCGACAGTTCCGATGAACCGACGGTGCTCCAAGGCGAACTCATTGCTGATGACGAAGAAGACGACGACGGCCGGGGACAGAAAGCTTCATGAACATTTTCAACCTGGGTGACGGCAGCGGCGAGCTTGCCGGGCCGGCATCCGCGGCGACGTGCTCCCGCAAGGCCTGCCGGGCCGACGCATCCTGGCAGCTGCTCTGGAACAACCCCAAGATCCACACGCCCGAGCGCCGCAAAGTATGGCTGGCATGCGATGAGCACAAGGCCTGGCTGGAGGACTACCTGCAGACGCGCGGGCTCTGGAAGGAAACCGTGCCGCTGGAGGCCGCCCGAACAGGCGGGAACAGCTGAATGTACAGGTTCCTGTTTTCCAGCAAGTGGCTGGGCTACCTCCTGCTGGCTGCGGTCTTCGCCACAGGCTGCGTGTTCCTGGGTCGCTGGCAGATGGACCGCCGGGCAGAGACGCTGGCGGAAATCCAGCGCGTCACGTCCAACTACTCCGCCACTCCCATCACGTTTGCCCAGGCCCGGGAAGAGTTCAACCAGTTGGACCCTTCGAAGGAATGGACCCAGGTTAAGCTGCAGGGCACCTACGACGTCGCCGGGCAGCGGATCGTGCGCAACCGGCCCCTCAACGGGCAGCCTGGCTATGAAGTGGTGGTGCCGTTCAAGCTCGTGTCCGGCGAGACCGTGGTGATTGACCGCGGCTGGCTGCCGATCGGTAACAAGACCCCCGGCCGGCCGGACTCGATCCCGGCCCCTCCGTCCGGAAAGATCACGGCCGTGGTGCGCCTCAAGCACGGCGAACCGACGCTGCAGCGCGGCGCGCCGGAAGGCCAGCTGGCCTCCATTGACCTACCCACCTACGCCTCTGAGCTCGGCTACCCGCTGCTGACCGGAGCCTACGGGCAGCTCGCCTCGGAGACACCGCCGGTAGCGGACATGCCGCAGCCGTTCCCCATGCCCTCGGTGGACGAGGGGACGCACCTGTCCTACTCGCTGCAGTGGTTCGCCTTCGGCATCCTCATGTTCGTGGGCTTCGGGTACGCGGCCCGGCAGCAGGCGCGCAACGCCGTCATGGATGCCGAGGACGCGGAAGCGTTGGACGGCGGGCCTGCGCTCACCGCCGCGGGAGCCCGCCGTCGTCCGCCGGAACCCCGGAAGCGCAAGCGGCCGACGGCGGAAGAAGAGGAAGACGCGATCCTGGATGCCCAGGGCTACTGACGACAGGAGCACGGACATGCTTGCCGACCCGGTAGCCAACGTGCGCCGTGCCCTCACAGCAGCAGGCGCCTGCGACACCGTCACGGTTCTGCCCGGTGCAGTTCCGACGGCGGCCGCCGCTGCTGAGGCGCTCGGCTGCGACGTCGCGGCCATCACCAACAGCCTGGTGTTTGAAGTGGACGGCACTCCCCTGCTGATTCTTGCCAGCGGCGCCGCGAAAGTGGACGTCCGGCTGGTCGCCTCCCAGCTGGGCACCGGGCGGATCCGCCGCGCGGCACCGGACTTCGTCCTGCACCACACCGGCCAGGAAGTGGGCGGGGTTGCACCGGTGGGGCATCCGGCAAAGATCCGCACCCTGCTGGATGCCTCTCTCCAGGAGCACTCAACGCTGTGGGCCGGAGCCGGCGACCACCACTCCATGTTTTCGATCAGCTACGGCGAGCTGCAGCGCATCACTGACGCCCACGCGCTTCGGGTGCGCTGACTGCTTACCGTGCGGTGACCTGCGGTTTCCCGTACTCAGACGTGCAGGCTGGGCCGGTAGATGAGCTGTTGGGTGTGGCCGTCGAGCGTCCGGCTCTCAATCAGCTCGAGGTCAAAGTCGGCGGCACCCTGGAAGATCGGTTCTTCTCCGGTCTGGCCGGTGATCACTGGGAAGACCGTCACCTGGACACGGTCCACCAGACCCGCGGCCATCAGTGCCCTGTTCATGGACAGGCTGCCGTGGGAGCGCAGCGGCACATCCGACTCCTCCTTGAGCCGGGTGACCACGTCGATGGCGTCGCCACTCACGACAGCTGCGTCCGGCCAGTCGAGCGGTTCCTGCAGCGTTCTCGATACCACGGTTGCCGGCAGATTCGTCATGCGCGTGACCCAGGGGTCCCGGACGTCGGAGTCCTCGCTGCTCGAGGCCAGCATCCGCGCGAACGCACGGTACGTGTTGGCGCCAAAGACCATCCGCTGCTCCTCCCCGTAGAGGGCGAGGCGGTGTTCGAGAAGTTCGGGACCTTGCTTGCCCCAGTAGCCGCCCCAGTTGCCGCGGTTCGAGCCGAAGCCGTCGAGGCTGGAAAAGACGTCGAAGGTGTAGGTGGCGCTCATGCGGCTCTCCTCGAGTTCGGCCGATCGGGCTTGGGAATACAGATGTCACAGCGGGAAGAGCTTAGCTACCGAAGCGGAGGATGACTACCAGGCTGATGAGTGCAGCCACGCCAGCCAGAAGCATCGCAGCCCGGGGATTGCCAAAGTTCAGTGTCCACCCGAGACCAAACCGGCGCGGAACCATCAGGGCGTGGTCTTCGCGGTTGACATAGATCAGGCCGCCCCGCCAGTACTTGTCATCGTCGCGGTGGGCCAGACCGGTATCCCGTTCGCCCCCGAGAGGCTCCCGGTTGTGCCTGGCCATCGCTAGGACGGCCACGACAACTGCTGCCAGAACCGGGAGGACGATCACCAGCGGCGCCAACGGCGTAGCCGTCCCGGTCCACATCAGCAACGATGAACCCATCAAGCCCAGGTCGATCGCCCCTGCAAGTCCGAGCAGTGCCTTCGCGCCGAGCGCGGTGTACTGACGGTGCCAGCGCGCGGAGCCGACCGGGTGCCCCGGGTCGATGTCCGGCCGGCCGCGGAAGATGGCCGCTGCCATGCCTGCCAATAGCGCCGTCA
The DNA here is from genome assembly GCF_040546765.1 of Arthrobacter sp. OAP107. Taxonomy (NCBI): domain Bacteria; kingdom Bacillati; phylum Actinomycetota; class Actinomycetes; order Micrococcales; family Micrococcaceae; genus Arthrobacter; species Arthrobacter sp. OAP107. The sequence continues at coordinate 2,288,314 of NZ_JBEPOK010000001.1, forward strand.
TTCCTATTTGCACGAACACGAGGGAAAAGGCGGTGCCCACCGACTTGGCCGCTATCCTGTCGGGTGCGCCGTTGGCCCCGTAGTGCACTACAAGCTGTTCGGGCATCGAGGGGAAGCTGACCACGCCGATAGTCATCGTGGCGAGAGTGAGGATCAGCGCCGGTGCAAGCCAGCGCCAGGGGAACCGCGGCGGATCCGTCCGCAGTCCGGTGTCCACAGCGATCCCTTGGCGCAATCCCTTGTACCATCCCCCGGCGGCTTTGGCGGCCCGGATCGCGTGATTGGCCAGAAAAAAGCAGCCGTACCAGACCGCGAGGAGCACCAGGACCGGCAACGGCAGCAGCCAGGCCTCACCCGTTGTCCCGTAGATGGCGACCCCGAGGCCGACGGCAAGGATTCCGCCGAGGAATACACGCCATCGGTAGATGCTCGTCTGCCGGACCACCACCGGATCGCCTGCGCGCTGGACCGGTACCCGGACTCCGAACGGGACGGTCGGACTGGTGATTGAGGGCAGCACCAGGGCCAGCGTTAGCAGCAGTGCCGATAGTGCGGAGCTCACGATGATGGCAACGGTCATGGCGTGTCCTCTGGATGTGGGGCACCAAATGAATCGAGTAGGGACCGGCAGGTTTCGAGAATCTCGGCGTCCGGCAGCCCTTTGGCGACTGCCTCGGCCAACAGGGTGCGTGCCCTTGCGGTCCACTCCGCGCGGAACGGCTGGTCCGCGACGGCGGAGGTCACCACAGCGCCGGTCTTGCGGTTGAGCCTGATCAGGCCCTGTTGCCGCAGGAGGTCGTAGGCTTTGTTCACGGTGTGGAAGTTGATCCCGAAGTCCGCAGCAAGCGTTCTGGTGGCCGGCAGCGTGCTGCCCTCAGCCAGCACGCCTTCGGCGATCGCCTCCGTGATGCGGTCGCGAAGCTGCTGGTAGATTGGCACGTCGCTGGACAGATCGACGTTGAGAATCATGACTCCACCCGCTTTACTCTATTTGTTATAGAACAAATAGAGTCTGCCGTCCAGAGCCGCCGCTTGTTGTCAACTCCCGCGGCTAATCACTCTTTCCCGTTTAGTGTCGAAACGCCGGAAAGGATCAGGGCCGCAGTTCCAGACTGCCTCGCCGATCATCCGGGCGGTGCGCAGATCATCGCGGGCGAACGCACGGGCGTACAGGTTTTCGAGCCCACACGGCTGGCGGGGCCGGGCGCCCATAAGCGGACAACCCGTGAAATGGCATCCCCCGCTGTCCGGCCTATATAGGGGTCGGAGGTGTGCTGCTGCCTCTGCAGCTCGCGGGAGGGCGTGAGCCAGGCCCAGCAGGAGGTGAACGCCGTTCATTCGTGTTGGGGTCGTGAGTGGAAGTAGTTGTTGCGGCGGGGTTTTCGTTGGGGGTCGAGTTCTGGTGGGGGTTTGAACCATGGCACTTCGTTGGCGACTTCGATGCTCCAGTGTTCTTTGTGGATGAGGTGGTGGTGATGGCTGCAGAGCAGGACGCCGTTGCCGGTGCCGGTGGTTCCGGCGCGGGACCAGTAGGTGATGTGGTGGGCTTCGCACCATGCGGCGGGGATGGTGCAGCCCGGGAACGCGCAGCCCTGGTCGCGGGCGGTGATGGCTTTGCGGATGTGGGGTGGGAAGACGCGTGAGGCGCGGCCGATGTCCAGGATCCGGCCCTGGCTGCCGAGGACGACGGGGATGATGTCGGCGTCGCAGGCGATTTTGCGGATCGTGGCCGGGTTCACCGGGCCGCCGAACGCGAACAGGGCCGTGCCTTGGCTGGTTCCGCGGCCGGCGGCGGCAGAGTACGCCGGCCGCGGGCCCTGAGTGATCTGAGTGCCGTGGGATTTTTCGAGGTCTTGGGCGTTGTGGGCCCATTGGGCGTTGCGGCGGTGTTGGAGGTCGGCGAGGAGGTCGCGGTAGTTGATGGTGACCAGGATCTGGGGCCGGTGTCCGCCGTTGGCGGGCAGGGTGTCGGTGGTGAGCACTGTTTGCAACGCGCCGACGAGCCCGTCGAGCCGTTTCTGACCCTGTGACCGGTGATCCAGGCAGATTTCCGGCGGATCCGCGGTGCCGGATCCTGCGAGGCTGGCCGGTGCGGCGGCACCCGCCCCGGCACTGTCCATCCCGCCACTGTCCATCCCGCCACTGATCGTTCTGCCGGCGCCGTTCCCGTCGGCGCTGTTCCCGTCGGCGCCGTTGCCGTCGGTGTCCTTGCGGTCTTCCTGTTGTGGGGTGCGGGGGTTGGTGGCGGTGTTCATGACGGTGGTGATGGTTTCGAACTGTTCGGCGGTCGCGAAGATTTCCAGGTGCTGCAGGCCGTGTTTGGGCCGGCGGATGAAGGCGCCCTGGATCTGCCGGAGGGCTCCTTCGGAGGGTTCGGTGCCGTCCTGGTCGATGGCCTCGGCCCAGTGCCGGGCGACCCGGGTGAGGAAGTCGGCGTCGTTCTCGACCGCGGCTTGGGTCAGGTCGTGTTCCATCGCGGCGGTGTGGTCCGGGGTGGTGAAATGCCGTGCCCGGTCCAGGGCCAGGGTGATGGTGGTCGCGGTGCGGGAGCTGATCCGGGCGGTGTCGACCGCGGCGGCGAGCTGTTCGTAGCGGGGCGGGAGCTGTTGCCCGCCGAACCCGGTCCGGGGCAGGACCGAATCGGCCAGGCCGATCCGGCGCCGGGCTTCGGCGGAGCTGATCCGCAGCCTGTCCCGGAGGAACTCGACACTGTTCCGGGACCCGTCATCCCCCGGCGAAGGCTCAGCGACCGCGGCGGGGTCAGGGACGGGGACCAGGGGTGAGGCGGCGGCGGTGAGCGCGGCGGTGCGGGACCGGTCCACCGCCCCGGCGGCGATCACCTGCAGGCGCTCCACCCTCCGGGAGAGCCGCTCGAGCCGGTCCGCGAAATCCGCGGCGTGCCCGAAACCCCACAACGCGGCGTCCTCGGCGGTGACCGCATCCGATGACAACAAAGCCAGGGCCTGATCAACCACGTCCCCCTCAAAGACGCGGGCGTCCGCCTCGGCAGGAACGCTGTGAAGGGCGTTGGCACCCACTGAAACCAGCCCAGAAGCCAACCCACCGGCACCCGGCCGACCGGCCCGGTCCCCAGTGAATCCCCCAACGCCTTCCATGGACCCAGTCTGAAGCGGGGGTCTGACATTAAAGGGCTTCCAGCGCGACCATCAGCAAACAACCGGACGCCAGCGCCCCAACGAAACTACGCCAGCGTGATGAGGTCCAGGTAGTCCTCGTTCCAGAGGTCCTCAACACCGTCGGGCAGCAGCACCACGCGCTCCGGGTTGAGTGCCTCTACGGCGCCTTCGTCGTGGCTGACCAGGACGACGGCGCCGGTGTAATTGCGCAGTGCTCCCAGGATCTCTGCACGGCTGGCGGGGTCGAGGTTGTTGGTGGGCTCGTCCAACAGGAGGACGTTGGCGCTGGAGGCCACGATGGTGGCCAGCGCCAGACGGGTCTTCTCACCGCCGGAGAGAACGCCGGCGGGCTTGTCGACGTCGTCACCGGAGAACAGGAACGAGCCCAGGATGCCGCGGACCTCAGCGTCCTTCATGTCCGGCGCGGAGGAGCGCATGTTCTCGAGGACTGTCCGGTCGTGGTCCAGGGTCTCGTGCTCCTGGGCGTAGTAGCCCACTTTGAGCCCGTGCCCGGGGACGATATCGCCGGTGTCCGGCCGGTCCACGCCCGCCAGCATCCGCAGCAGCGTGGTCTTGCCGGCACCGTTGAGCCCGAGGATGACCACCTTGGAGCCACGGTCGATGGCGAGGTCCACATCGGTGAAGATCTCCAGCGAACCGTAGGACTTGCTCAGGCCCTCGGCGGTCAGCGGGGTCCGGCCACACGGCGACGGGTCCGGGAACCGCAGCGCTGCCACGCGGTCGTGCTCGCGGACGGCTTCCAGGCCGCTGAGCAGCCGCTCGGCGCGCTTGGCCATGTTCTGCGCGGCGACGGCCTTGGTGGCCTTGGCGCGCATTTTGTTGGCCTGGTCCATCAGGACCTGCGCCTTTTTCTCGGCGTTGGCGCGTTCGCGCTTGCGGGCACGCTCGTCCGTCTCGCGCTGCTGCAGGTAGCGCTTCCACCCCATGTTGTAGAAATCGATCTGCGCCCGGTTCGCGTCCAGGTGGTACACCTTGTTGACGGTGGCCTCCAGCAGTTCCACGTCGTGGCTGATCACGATCAGGCCGCCCTGGTGGTTCTTGAGGAAGTCGCGGAGCCAGGAGATGGAATCCGCGTCGAGGTGGTTGGTGGGCTCATCCAGCAGCATGGTTTCCGCGCCGGAGTAGAGGATGCGCGCCAGTTCCACACGGCGGCGCTGGCCACCGGACAGGGTTTTGAGCGGCTGGTTGAGGATCCGTTCCGGCAGTGCCAGGTTGGAGGAGATAGCGGCCGCTTCGGCTTCCGCCGCGTATCCGCCGCCGGACAGGAATTCGGCCTCGAGCCGGTCATACCGGCCCATCGCCTTGCGCTGGACCTCCGGGTCCTCGCTGGCCATGTCCGCCTGCGCCTTCTTCAGCTTGCCGACGACGACGTCCAGGCCTCGGGCGGACAGAATGCGGTCCCGCGCCAGCTGCTCCATGTCCGGGGTGCGCGGGTCCTGGGGCAGGTAGCCGATTTCGCCGCTGCGGGTCACCTTGCCGGCGGCGGGCAGGCCTTCGCCGGCCAGCACGCGGGTCAGCGTCGTCTTGCCGGCGCCGTTGCGGCCCACGAGGCCGATCTTGTCACCCTTGTCGATGCGGAAGCTCACCTGGTCCATGAGCAGGCGGGCGCCGGCACGGAGTTCAAGTTCCTGAACGGTAATCACAGCAGGTAAGGCCTTTCACAACAGGGAATGCCGCAGCACGGCGGATTGCATGCCGCGCGGCGCGAAGTATGGAACGCCGGGGATGCCGGCCGGAGAACGGCCTGTCCAAGTCTACCGGCCGGGGCAACCCGGCCAGAACACCTCTTCCCCGCCCGCACGAGCACCTTCCCAATCCACCCGGAGCAGTGGCTTCCCGGCCAAGCAGAGCGGAGTATTTGTGCCTAGCACCAGACCCCGGGCAGTCCCTCTTGTAGAACAGCAACAAAATGCGGCTAATCCCGGACCAGTAACGTCGAGAACAGCTGATAATTGTTTGTACCCCTCCGACAGGACCTCCCATGACCCAGACCCATTCCGCCGGCACCGTGCAGCCGGCAAAGCGCAGCCGCTGGAACGCCACCGACCTCGGACTCATCGCAGTCTTCGCCGCGCTCGTGGCGGCGTCAGCCCTGGTGGCCGCCATCCCCGTGGGTGGCCTCGGCGTCCCCATCACGCTCCAGACCCTCGCCGTCATACTGACCGGCCTTGCCCTTGGCCCCGGCCGCGCGTTCGCCGCCGTCGGCCTCTACACCCTCCTTGGGCTCGCCGGGCTCCCCATTTTCAGCGGTGGCCGCAGCGGACTGGGCATCCTGGCCGGACCGTCTGCCGGTTACATCATCGCCTTCCCGCTTGCCGCCGCAGCGGTGGGCTGGCTGGCCGCCGTCGTCGTCCGCCGCACGGTCAAGTTCCGTGCCGTGTTCCTGTTCGCCGCCGCCATGGCCGCCAGCATCGTGCTGATCCACGGACTGGGCGTCGCCGGCATGATGGTCAACGCCAAGCTGGACTTCGACAAGGCGGTCCTGGCCGACCTCCCCTTCTACCCGGGTGACATCATCAAGAACGTCCTCGCCGTTGCGGTGGCCACCGCCCTGCACAAGGCGTTCCCCGACCTGCTGGTCCGCCGCGTCCGGAAGCTCCCGCAGCAGCCGGCCACGCAGCAGGCTGCCAGGCCGGAGGCAACAACGCCGGAAGCCACGGAGCCGAAAGCAACCACCCAGCAGTGAGCACCGTCTCCCTCAGGAACGCAGGGGTCAGCGTGGCCGTGGACGGCCGCCCTGACCCCAAAGTCCTGCTGCAGGACCTCTCGCTGGAGCTCACCGAGCAGCGGATCGGTGTGATCGGTGCCAACGGTTCCGGCAAGTCCACCCTGCTCCGCCTTCTCAACGGACTCGTGGCCCCCACCGAAGGGACCGTGACGGTCAACGGCGCCGACACCCTCCGCAACGTAAGCGCCGTGCGCCGGCAGGTGGGCTTCGTGTTCACCGATCCCCTTTCCCAGCTGGTCATGCCCACCGGCCGCGAGGACGTGGAACTCTCGCTCCGGCGCTCGGTGCGGAATGGCAGGGAGCGCCGGGAGCAGGCCACCGCCGCGCTGGACCGCTTCGGGCTCCTGCCGCTGGCTGACCAGAGCATCTACGAACTCTCCGGCGGCGAACGGCAGCTCCTGGCACTGGCATCCGTGCTGGCGGTGGAACCTGGAATCCTGGTGCTGGACGAGCCCTCCACGCTCCTGGACCTCCGGAACCGCGAACTGCTGCGCCGCACTCTCGCCGGGCTGAGCCAGCAGATCGTCATGTCCACCCATGACCTGGAGCTGGCGCTGGACATGGACCGGGTTTTGGTGGTCGAAGCCGGACGGATAGCGTACGACGGCGCTGCTGCCGCCGCCGTCGAGCATTACCGCTCGCTTTCCGCGCGGAGCCTGTCAGGCGGGGACTTCCGGTGAGGGGCCACGGCTTCCTGCTCGCCAACTACGTGCCCGGCACGTCACTGATCCACCGCATGCCGCTGTGGCTGAAGTTCCTGCTGGTCCTGGCCTGCGGAATGGCCTCGTTCCTGATAGTCGACTGGCGGCTGGCCGCCGGAGCCCTCGGCGTGATGTGCGCGCTGTTCCTGCTCAGTGGCGCCGGGGCCGTGCGCCTTTTCCGCGCGGTGCGGCCGCTGCTGCCGATCCTGCTGGTCATCGGCGCGTTCCAGTGGTGGCAGCTGGGCGGGTCCGTTGCCGCGCGGATCGTCCTGAACATCCTGCTGTGCGTCGTGGCAGCGTCCCTGCTGACCGCCACCACGCCGCTGCACCGGCTGCTCGACGGCGTGGTGTCCCTCGCCCGCCCGTTCCGGCGCTTCGGTGCGGACCCCGAGCGCTTCGCCCTGACCATCGCCATCATGCTGCGGAGCATTCCCTTTATCGCCGGGGCCTTCGCCGACGTCCGGGACTCGGCGCGCGCCCGCGGACTGGAACGTAACCCGCGAGCACTCGTCCTGCCGGTATTCATCACCACTGTCGCCTACGCCCGCCATACCGGCGAGGCGCTGGCTGCGCGCGGACTGGGTGAGCCGGAGGACTGAGCGAGCCACAGTCGCCCGTCTCAACTGGCCGCCGTCGACCGCTTCTTCCCTGCCGGCCCCGTTGACTGCCCTTCCTCGAAACGGCAGATCACGACGGCTTGGCGCATGGGACCGCCCGGTTCCTCGAGCTGATCCACCAGCGTCTCCACACCCATCCGTCCCAGCTCGGTGCTGGGCAGGGTGAGGACAGTCAGCCGCGGATCCGTCGTGGCCGCCACATCGGGCGTCGAGCCGATCAGCAGGACTGACATGTCGCCGGGAACGTCGATGCCGTGCTTGTCCAGGCCGTTGATGAAGCCGAAGGACGCGTTGTCGTTCATGAGGATCACGGCCGTCGTGTCCGGGGCGGTCCTGAGCAGCCTTTCAGCAGCTCCCTGACCGGAGATCGGCGATTCCTCGCACGAGATGTGGACCGATTCCAGCCCTCGGCGGTCCACTTCCGCGGCGAAGGCCGCCCGGCTGCGCACGACGGGGCCGTAACCGTTCAGGGCATGCTCGGCCCCGCCGCTGTCAACGAAGCAGAGCCGGCGGTGGCCCAGTCCTTCCAGATAGGAGACGGCCTCGATCATAGAATTCTCGAAGTCGACGTCCACGTACGGCAGGTCTTCCGGATGCCGCGTCCGTCCGATCAGTGCGAACGGCAGCGTGGATCCCTGTAGCCGCTCCACGCGTGCATCGTCCAGCTGCACCTCCATGAGCAGAACGCCGTCGATGAAGCCGCTGGAAATGAGCTCCTCAACCTGTTCGGCGTCGTTGCTGATGGGCCACAGCACCAGGTTGTAGCCGAGGTCCTTCGCCGTCTGCGTGGCGCTGGTGAAGAACTTCACGGCGGTCTCGCTGAGCCTCCGCTGCAGCGCCGGGTATAGCAGGGCAATGATCCGGGTGCGCTTGCTGGCCAGCGCGCGGCCGAGGGCGTTCCGGCGGTAGCCGAGCTGCAGCATGGCCTCCTCAACCCGGGCCCGGGTGGCGGGAGCAACCGGCTTCGTGTCGTTGATAACGAACGACACCGTGGCGATCGAGACGTCCGCCAGCTTCGCAACGTCTCTCATGGTGGGCACAGAACGCCTCTTTCAGGACTCGGGGGGAACAGGACAGGCCTCCAGTAAACCGGTTAACTTTTTCCTTGACAACCCCTCACCCCGGCATGCACAGTTGTTTCGACATCCCCCAACACATTGAACCGTGACAGGACTTTGGCTCTTGAGTTAACCGCTTAACTCCTCTGGTCCCACCCGGCCTACCCTTCGACAGGAGGACGATGACGTCCACGACAGCAGAACCCGGGAAGCTTCGGATAGCACTCATCGGCTATTCGTTCATGGGTTCCATCCACGCCCAGGCCTGGACCGCGGCACCACGGTTTTTCGACCTCGGCGTTGTGCCCGTCCTCGCCGCAGTCTGCGGCCGGGACAAGGAAGCGGCCCGATCTTTTGCGGATAAGTTTGGCATCGGCCGGGTGGAGACCGACTGGCGGACTCTGGTGAACGACCCGGATATCGACGCCGTCGACATCTGCGTTCCCGGAAACCTGCACGCCGAGATTGCCATCGCCGCTCTCCAGGCCGGCAAGCATGTCCTCTGCGAAAAGCCCCTCGCCAACACGCTGGCGGAGGCCGAGAAGATGACCCTGGCCGCGGAGGAAGCCAAGACCCACGGGGCGCTGGCCATGGTCGGCTTCAGCTACCGGCAGACCCCTGCCCTCGCCTACGCCCGGGAACTGACCGAAACCTTCGTCAAGACCAGGCCGCTCGCCGGCGCGTCTTCCGGCCTGCAGGCGCAACCCGGGCTCGAAGGGCACGGCGGCACCAAGGGTGGGCTGGGCACGGTAACCGTGGGTGATGCCGCCGTCGTCATCGGCCGGACCGTCGAAGGCGCCCTGGCCACGTTCGAGGCGACCCGCTTCGCCACAGGCCGCAAGAACGCCGTCCGGCTTGAAGTCAACGGCTCGCTCGGCTCCGTGGCGTTCGACTTCGAAGAACTGAACGAGCTCTGGTTCCATGACCACACCGACCCTGCCGAGTCGGCGGGCTTCCGCCGGATCCTCGTCACCGAGCCCAATCACCCGTATACCGGAGCGTGGTGGCCGCCCGGACACGGGCTCGGGTACGACCACGTCTTCGTCCACCAGGCTGCCGACTTCGCCCGGTGCATTGCCCGCGGCGAACAGCCAGAGCCATCATTCGCGGAGGGGCTGCAGATCCAGCGCCTCCTCGACGCCGCCGAAACCAGCGCCGCCAACAACGCCCAATGGCAGGACGTAACTGCCGGCGCGTAGCCGCCGTCGTTCCCGTCACCGCAAAGCACGCACCGCAAAGCACGCACCGTAACGCACCCACCGGAACCAACACCCGAGCCAAGCACCAAACGCCAACCGCAGCGGCCGCAGGCCGCCCGGCCGATCCATTGCGCCCCAAATAACCGAACACCGGAACCACCGAACAACCCAAACCAGCGAAACAACCACAGCACGGCAAAGGAGCCCCCCATGAAGAAAGCATCACTCACCTGCCTGATGGCCATGGCCGCCATCGCACCCCTCGCCCTCACCGCCTGTGGCGGGGGCAGCAGCCAGGCGTCCGCCAACGAGAAGGTCGACTCGCTCACTGTCCTGGACTACTACAACAACGAACCTGACAAGACCCACATCCAGGGTGCGCTGGACAAGTGCGCCGCGCAGCTGGGCGTGACACTCAAGCGTGAGACTGTCCCCGGCAAGGACCTCATCCAGAAGGTTCTTCAGCGGTCGAGCTCGCGGACCCTGCCGGACGTACTGATGCTGGACAACCCGGATGTGCAGGAGATCGCGGCAACCGGCGGGCTGGCCCCGCTGAACGACTTCGGCGTGGACACCTCCGGGTTTGCGCAGGGCATGCTGGACGCCGCCACCTATGAGGGCAAGGTCTACGGCCTGGCGCCCACGGCCAACACGCTGGGCCTGTTCTACAACAAGGAGATGCTCGCCGCGGCCGGCATCCAGCCGCCCAAGACCTGGGATGAGCTCAAGGCGGCGGCGGCGAAACTCACAACCGGCGACCGCTATGGCCTGGCGTTCTCCGCGATCGCCACCTACGAGGGCAGCTGGCAGTTCCTGCCGTTCATGTGGACCAACGGCGGTGAGGAAACGGACCTGAAGAGCCCGAAGGTGGCTGAGGCGCTGGGCTTCATTGACGGCCTGGTGTCCTCAGGCTCCGCGTCCAAGAGCGTGGTGAACTGGAGCCAGGCGGACGTGCGCGACCAGTTCGCAGCCGGCAAGGCCGCCATGATGATCAACGGACCGTGGCAGATCCCGTCCCTGGCCAAGACGCCGGACATCAAGTGGGCGGCTGTCCAGGTCCCGGTCAACGCGCAGGGGCAGACTCCGGTGGCGCCGCTGGGCGGTGAGGTCTGGACCGTGCCGCAGACCGGCAATAAGGCCAAGCAGGCCAAGTCCGCCCAGCTGGTGCAGTGCATCAGCAGTGACGAGAACCAGCTGGCCCTGGCCAAGGAACGCTTTACCGTACCCACCAAGACCGCGCTCGCCGGTGAGTACGTGAAGGCCGTTCCGGAAATGGCAGCGTTCACGGAGCAGGTGGCCCACGCGCAGTCCCGGACCGGCAAGCTCGGCAAGGAATGGCCCAAGACGGCGACGGTCATGTACACGGCGATCCAGCTGGCGCTGACCGACCAGGCGTCCCCGCAGGAGGCCTTCAGCAAGGCTGAAGGGAAGTAGCCCGGGATGACGCAAAGAACCAGCACTCATCGCGGAAAGGAGCCAGCGCCATGCCGACACTGACCACCAGCCCGGCGCCGGGAGGCCTCTCGCCCGCCGCCCCGGTCACGCCAGAACGGGAAGGACGACGGCGGGGCTCCCGCCGGGAGCGCCTGGTCCAGGCACTCTTCCTGGCACCGGCCGCGCTCTTCCTCCTGCTGTTCTTCGGCTACCCCGTGGTGAAGAACGTTGCCATGAGCCTGCAGGAGTACACCACCCGGACCTTCTTCACCGGAGAAGCGCCCTGGGTTGGCCGGGCGAACTATGCCACGGCCGTCGGGAGCAGCCTTTTCGCCCCTGCCATGCTCAATACGGCACTGTTCACGCTCGGCTCGATCGCCGGCCAGTTTGTGATCGGCCTGGCCCTGGCCAGCTTCTTCAAGCGGCGGTTCCCGCTGAGCGGCTTCCTGCGTTCGATGCTGCTGCTCCCGTGGCTGCTGCCGCTGATCGTCTCGAGTGCCACGTGGCGCTCGATCCTCGACCAGGACAGCGGCATCCTCAACGCATTCCTGCGGAACCTCGGCGTCATCCAGGAACCTGTCCCCTGGCTGACCAGCCCATCAGTGGCGCTGCTGGCTGTGGTCCTGGTCAACGTCTGGGTGGGCATTCCCTTCAACGTCACCCTGCTCTACGGAGGGCTCCAGGAGATTCCCGAGGAGCTGTACGAGGCGGGCGCGGTTGACGGTGCCACGGGCTGGAAGGCGTTCTGGCACATCACCTGGCCCAACCTGCGGCCGGTGGTCAGCGTGGTGCTGGTGCTCGGCGTCGTCTACACGCTCAAGGTCCTGGACATCATTCTCGGCCTGACCAACGGCGGACCGGCGAACGCCACGCAGACCCTGGCCGTGCGCTCCTACCAGGAGTCGTTCGTGAACTTCCAGTTCGGCGTTGGCGCTGCCTTCAGCAACATCCTGATCCTGATTTCACTGGTGTTCGCGGTGGTCTACCTCCGCATGAACCGCCGTGCGGTCGACGAATAAGAGGACCACCATGACAACCCTGGAAATAACGACGGCTGGCTCCGCGCCGGCCGCGCCGCGGCCGCGGAAGGCCAACAGGCCCAAGCTGGGGCACACCGCCGTCGGACTTCTGCTCCTCGCGGTGATGCTGTTCCCGGTGTACTGGATGGTCAACGCGTCCCTGCAGCCATCCGGCAACACCCTCACCGCGGACTTCCTGCCGCTGAACCCCAGTTTTGAGGGCTATGAGAAGGCGATCGCACAGCAGGGCCCGAACCTGCTCACCAGCCTGGTCATCTCGCTCGGCACAGTGGTGTTCAGCCTGGCCGTAGCGGCCCCCGCCGCGTACATGCTGGCGCAGTTCCGGTTCCGCTGGATCAACGCCGCGCTGCTGGCGATCCTCATTTCGCAGATGATCCCCGGCATCGTGATCGCCAACGCCCTCTACGCGGCCTACAACGATCTCGGCCTGCTCAACTCCATCCCGGGGCTGATCCTGGCCGACTCGACCCACGCCATCCCCTTCGTGATCCTGATCATGCGGGCGTTCATGATGCGGATCCCGCCCAGCATTGTGGAGGCGGCGAGGGTGGACGGCGCCGGGCTGGTGCGGGCGTTCGTCTCGATCGTGCTGCCCATCAGCCGCAACTCGCTCATCACGGCGGGCCTGTTCGCTTTCCTGTTCTCCTGGAGCGACTTCCTGTTCGCCCTGACGCTGACCACCACCGAGGACGTGCGGCCCGTGACGCTGGGCATCTACCAGTACCTGGGCACCCAGGTGTCCAACTGGAGTGCCGTGATGGCGACGGCGGTGCTGTCCTCGCTGCCGGCCGTCGTGCTGCTGGTCCTGGCGCAGAAATACATCGCGGCCGGGGCCACCGGCGGCGCCGTCAAATAGCCTTCAACCTAAGGAACCCTTCATGATTGAGAACCACACTCCCCTGCGCGTCACCGTATGGGGCGAAAACCGCCACGAACAGCACCAGCCGCACGTGGCCGAGATCTACCCGGACGGCATGCACAACACCATCCGCGAGGGCATCGAGGAGAACCTCGGCAAGCGGGCAGAGGTGGCGACCGTGACCCTGGACGACCCAGAGCACGGCCTGACCGAGGAAAAGCTGCGGAACACGGACGTCCTGGTCTGGTGGGGCCACGCCGCGCACGCCGAGGTGGCGGACGAGGTGGTGGACCGGGTCCACCGGCACGTGCTGGCCGGGATGGGCCTGGTGGTGCTCCACTCCGGGCACTGGTCCAAGATCTTCGGCAAGCTCATGGGCACCACCTGCACGCTGCGCTGGCGCTCCGAACGGGACCGCGAGATTGTCTGGACGGTGGATCCGACGCACCCGATCGCGCAGGGCGTGCCGCACCCTTTCATCATTCCGGAGCAGGAGATGTACGGCGAGCATTTCGACATCCCGGCACCGGACGAGTTGATCTTCCTGAGCACCTTCTCCGGCGGCGAGGTGTTCCGCAGCGGCTGCACGTTCAGGCGGGGCTACGGCAAGATCTTCTTCTTCAGCCCCGGCGACCAGGACTACCCGGTCTACTACCACAAGGACGTGCGCAGGGTCATCGCCAACGGCGTGGAATGGGCCCGCACCGTCCGGCCCGAGCGCACCGACCCGGTCCTGCTGCGGTACGAGACCGAGGCGTTCTACACCGGCCACAGCTACGAGGGGGCGATGGCGAATTGAGCCGCTTCGCAACTTTGCCTGATCCTTCGGCGCCCGTCCGCGTGGTGCAGGTGGGGGCCGGCGGGATGGGCCGGGCCTGGCTGCGGCTGCTCGGTGGGTCGGCCGACGTCGAACTGGCCGGCGTGGTGGACCTCAACCCGCAGGCGGCACGGGACGCGCTCGCCGAGCTGGGGCTCGGCTCCGTACCGGTGGGGACGAGCCTGACCGAGCTGGCCGGCACCGTCGGGGCGCAGGCGGTGGTCAACGTGACGGTTCCGGCCGCGCATCATCCGGTGAACGTCGAGGCGCACTTCCTCGGGCTGCCCGTGCTGTGCGAGAAGCCGGCGGCGCCGACCGTTGCGGAGGCCCTCTCACTGGCTGCGGTGGCCGAGGCAACGGGCCAGGTGCTGATGATCAGCCAGTCGCGCCGGTACTTCCGGACGCTCGCCGCCTTCCAGCGGCAGGCCGACCGGCTCGGCGAGATCGGGGTGCTGACCTGCGACTTCTTCAAGGCGCCGCACTTCGGCGGCTTCCGGGAGGAGATGGAGCACGTGCTGCTGGTGGACATGGCGATCCACGCGTTCGATGCCGCGAGGTATCTCCTCGGCCAGAACCCGGTCTCCGTATACTGCGAGGAGTTCAACCCGGGCTGGAGCTGGTACGCCGGGGATGCGGCCGCCACGGCCGTCTTCGAGATGGACGGCGGGACGCGCTTTGTCTACACCGGAAGCTGGTGCGCCGACGGGCTGGAGACCTCGTGGAACGGCAGCTGGCGGATCAACGGCGCCAACGGAACGGCGGTGTGGGACGGGGTTTTAGCGCCGGTCGCGGAGCTTGTAGCCGGGGCCGGTTTGGAGGACGACGGCGGGGAGCTGGGTTCAGCTTCTTCGGTGCCGGGTTCGGTGGCCGGGGACGCCAACGCTTCGGCCGGCGGGCCGGAAGAGATCGCCGGGGCGCTGGCTGAGTTCGTCCGGAGCCTGCGGACGGGCGAGGTTCCCTCGGGCGAAATCCACGCCAACGTCCTGAGCCTGGCGATGGTCGAGGCGGCCGTGAAGTCCTCGCAGACCGGGCAGAAGGTGCTCATCAGGGACGTCCTCGACGACGCGCACCGGCACGCGCTCGCCGTCGAGCAGGTCCCTGCCGCCAGGGAGGTTCTGGCGGCTTGGGCGTCGCCGCTCGAGGCCCTGGAACGGGCTGGGTATTCCGGGCAGGCTGTTTCCACGGCCCAAGGGTAGACGGGGGTGGGAGTCCCTCGTGGAGGGGGTACCAGCAGGGACTCCCACAGCGTTGTAAAACGCTGGTTAGGTGGAACAGCACCCCATCACCGCCGTCGAACTGACGGCAGCCCTTTACCCCTTGAACGGAGGCAGCGTGACTGTGACCGACGCTCCGGTGACCACGCGCGAACAGGCAGTAGGACGGCCGTTGGCAATTGTCCTTGGCTTGCTGACCATCTTCGGTCCGATTTCCATGGACCTGTACCTGCCCGTCCTGCCGGCGCTGACGGCGGAGCTGCGGAGTTCCACCTCGACCGCCCAGCTGACCATCACGGCCTGCCTGCTTGGATTGGCCATCGGTCAAGTGATTGCGGGCCCGCTGTCGGACGGCTTTGGCCGCCGGCTCCCCCTGCTGATCGGCGTCGCCGCCTACACGGTGACGTCCGTTCTTTGTGCTATCAGCCCCACTGTTGAGACCCTGATCGCCGCCCGGTTCGTCCAGGGCCTCGCCGGGGCTGTGGGCATCGTGATTGCGCAGGCCGCAGGGCGGGACGTGTACGGGGGCGCCAAGCTCCTCCGTTACTACGGCCGCCTGACCGTGCTCGGCGGACTGGCGGCAATCGTGGGACCGGTCATCGGCGGCCAGCTGGCTTCCGTCACAGACTGGCGTGGTGTCTTCCTCTTCCTCGCGGCGGTCGGCGTCGCGATCCTGGTGGCCTGCCTGGTGATCTTCAAGGAGACCCTTCCGGCCGGGCGGCGGGCGGCTGGCGGATTTGCCCATACCCTGCAGGACTTCAGGCGCCTGCTTGCAGACCGTGTGTTCGTCGGCGCGGTGCTGATCACGGGCTTTACGTACTCTGCGATCTTTGCCTACCTCAGCGGCGCCACGTTCGTCCTGCAGGGCATCTACGGGTTGTCGCCGCAGGGCTACTCGTTTGCCTTCGGCCTGAACTCCCTGGGGTTCATGATCTTTGGCTTCTTTGGCGGCCGGCTGGCCGAACGGTGGTCGGAGAAGGCGACGCTGGTGATCGGGCTGGCGATGGCCACTGCCGGTTCCTTTGGACTGCTCGTGACTGCGCTCCTGCACCTTCCCCTGATTGCGGTGATCCTGTCCCTGTTCACAATGGTTGGCGGCGTGGCGGCAGCCAGCCCGTCCGCGACCTCCCTGGCGCTGAAGGGATATCCGGACATCGCCGGTACCGCGTCGTCGCTGCTGGGCCTGGCCCGGTTTGCCTTCGGCGGCGTCGCCGCACCGCTGGTGGGCATCGGCGGGGCGGAGAACGCCCTCCCGTTTGGCGTCGTCACTGTGGTGTCGGTCGCCGCGGCGGTGGCCTGCCTTGGGCTTGTTCGGACGCGCGGTGAGGCTCGTTAGGGCGCGCCAGACGGCGGTGTCTGCCTTGGGAGCTCTAGTTATGCATGCGTCAAGAGCCGGCCTTCTTTTCCGCCGTCTACCGCGCGCCCGGTCGAGCGCGCGGTAGACGGTGGCACGGCCAACGGAGAACAGCTCGGCCAGCTCATACATGGTGTGTTCGCCAGCGTCATGCAGCTGGACCAGGAGTGCCTCCTGATTCGCCGATAGTTTAGGCTGTTTCCCTCGCAGGCGGCCCTTGGCCTTGGCGATCTTCATGCCTTCGCGCGTGCGCGCCCGGATGAGATCGCCTTCAAAGTCAGCAACCATGGCCAGAACGTTGAACAGCAGCTTTCCTACCGGGTCCGCGGGATCATGCAACGACCCGCCGATGTTCAGCTTCACCCCGTGCGCTGCGAGGTCGTCCGCGATCTGATGCGCGTCCCGGACGGAGCGGGCCAGCCGGTCAAGTTTCGTCACCATGAAGGTGTCGCCGCTTCGGCACGCGGCCAGCGCTTCACGCAGTCCTGGGCGGTTCGTGTTGCTGCCAGTGAGGCCATGATCGACATAGATACGATCTGGTTCGACGCCCATGGCCGCCAAGGCATCCCGTTGGACAGTGAGGTCTTGTTCGTCGGTGGAAACCCTTGCGTAGCCAACCTTTATTTCAACCATGAACAGGAGGGTCCGCCACATGGGTGGCAGTGCGCCATATAGCAGCCCGTCACCGGACATATCACCGGACTGTTCATGCGGAACGGTTGTCTCCGCCAAGACCTAACGGTGCAGATCAGATGGCGGGGCGTCCGATGAGTGACCGGCTTACGGGACGTTATGGGAACAGGCCCCTTTCGGGACAATTTTGCGTCGTGGGGGGGAAAAATCTTTCGGGTTCTGTTGCTTATGATTTGGTCTGGCCAGATGATCGTCCTGTGCTCAAAGAGGAGCGCGAAGTAGCTCGCTTTGGGAGCACACAATTTTGGGGGCGCAGCATGGCTGCTTGTCGGTCTCTTCTGTCAGGTCTTCCGCCGGGTCAGGAGACGGCAGCAATGCCACGAAAATCCCGGCTTCCCACTCAGTCGCAGGCGATGCGGCGTTGATGCTGTGCCTTAGTCTGACAGCATGTTCCCAGGGACCGGGCGGTGGTCCCGCTCCGGTATCCAGTTCACCGGCTGCTGCACATCTCATTGTCACGAGTTGGCGCAATGGAGATGACGCCATGCTCGCCCAATACTCTGGAGTCCTGATCAAGCAGTCCGACGGCTGCCTCGGACTGGGCGCCCTCAACGACCCAAAGTCAAAGCCGAAACTCTTACGCTGGCCCGCCGGGACACGCCTGTCAGAGGACGGAAAGGCCGTCGTGGGGTTGTCCGGCAAGCGCCTTGCTTTCGACTTGGTGGTTGGACTTGGCGGCGGCTTTGGGAATGTGTCCGTTCCTTCAGAGTGTGATTCGTCATTGTGGGGCGGCGTCTACGACGTGCAGCAGCCACTGTAAATTCGAAGGCGGCAGCCAGATCAACGAGCTGACCTTGCTGTCACGAGAGTCACATGAGCCGACCCGAAGATCCCGACGAACCTCTGCAGAAACTGCCAGCGGGAATGCCAAGAAGGTACGCAGAATATAAGCCAGTCACTTCGGGTGCTGTGGTAATCCCGCCAACTAACGTCGGCGGATACGACGAACTCCTCAGCTATTTTCAAGAGCGAGGTCAAACATTGCCACGCAAGCAGAAAGCCTAGCCACTCTTGATCAGGCCATCAATGATGGTTTGACGGCCGAATTTGCCCGCCCTATCGGGATGTTCTACGGAGATCTCCTCACGCACACTGTTCCCGGCGCCCACTGGGAGGTAGTCGAGGAGGGATACCCTCGGGTTCGTATCACCAGGAAGTCTGCCGTCGACGTCGTTAGAGTCGCGCTACGACGCCTGGCTACGCCGATACCCACCCTCGAACAAAACTATGCCCACGTCGTCGAAGTCGTCGGGCGAGAGCTGTAGAAGAAGACTGGCCGGCTGGGTCCGACCCTCTTCGCAACGGCCGGAAGTGGTATCAAGTATCAATTCTGTCCGCTGGCGGTTCCTCGAACCGCATAGCCGAGCCGCTGGCCGAGCGACACAGCAAACCCGCGCTATTTAGTAATCCTCCGCGACTACTTTCTCGCTTGCTGCCACTCGAACGCTTTCGAGCAAGGGCTGTTGGAGTATGTCGTCGATGCACTCTGCAGATCCCCCTACGTAGACGCTGCGTGCATAGATGTCGTTGCCGACTGTCCAGGAACAGTCCTCGGGGATCCACCAGAGAGGCATATCCGTCCCACGAGCCGCTGCAACTGGGCCCACATCTGCAAGCGAACCATGCCGCACATGCATTTGCCTGCCGTAGGAGCCAAGGATAGTGCCCGAACCACGGTAGGCATCGTTCAGGTCGGCGTAACCCTCCCACGCAAGAAAATAGACAGAAGCTGGAGTCTGGGTGTGTTCACCCAAAATGGAGGCCAACGTGGTCGCTACCTCCAGGTCCATGCCGCCCATTATCGGGTCCACCCGGGGCAGTTCGGAGGGTCCGGGCTGCATGGCTACATCCCGCCACTGCGTCCTGCCGGTAATAGTGACGGCCGTTCCAGCAACTTCTGCCCACCTCCTGGCGACTCCGGTGGCGCGGGCAGGGTTGAAGACGCGGCAAAATGCCGGAAAGTCCAATTGAAAGAACCCAGACACAGTCCGGGCTGGTCAATTTCTGCGTCACAAATCCCCCAATTTGATTGCTTTGACTGTAAGCCCCCTCCCAGGACTCGGGTAGACACCGCCTCCCCGGCCCATTGAGGGTTTTGGGCTCACGATCCCCAACTGGGCACAATGCCCCAATGTCTTCCGTCGTGCAAGAATCGCGGCATGGATGAGGATGAGCGGCAGACGAGGGAACAACTGATGATTCACGAGGCTCTGGTGCAGGCGATGGATCGGCGCGACGAGGTCTTCCAAGAGATTGAGGATTCAGAGGACGTGGACGAAGCCAGACGTCGGGTGGGTCAGCTGTTGGGTGTTGGAGAGCTGGGAAGTCGGTTTGTCCTCGACATGCAGGCCAGAAGATTCACCCGAGACCAGCGTCAGGCGATGGCTTCCTATGCAGAAGAACTTAGATCAAAGTTGCGTGACAGCCGCTGAGGACTTCGTGTTTTCCCTCGATTACTGGTTCGGCAGTCGATTAGCCATGGATCGGGCTTTTCCGCCGGCGTTGTAGCGGGCTGCGTGGACAGTCACGCCGACACTTACTACCAAGCTAACGAACAGTGCCAAGAAGCGGCCGCGGCGGCGACATAGTAGCTTGCCGGATCAGGCACTGTATCGACTAATGGCTCCATGTAGAACCAAATGGTGGAACCCGGCGCTCACGCCGAGTAATGCGATCACGCCAGACAGGACCCACGCGGTGATAGCAAGAACGAACATCTTCACATCCCCCAACTTTGGACCGTTGCAACCCGTCGAGTCCTGATCCTAGCCTCGGGGCTCAAGTTCGGCGGATGTGTCCCGTAGTTGGTTCCTTCTGAAGGCGGCCGACTTCGATTTCGGCCTCTCGAAACCTGATGACAGACGTTTGACTTGCCTTTGACGGCGACCTCTTCACGTGTGACATCTGAGGGAGACCAATCGAGGTCATGGAGACGAAACGCTACGATTACGTGCCGCGCGATGGTGGCTCGCCTTACAAGTGGGACGAGCCGAGGGTCGTTGAAGGATTTGATCTAGCTCCGTTCGACCTTGCATCAACACTGGAGCTTAGAAATCTCCGCCTCATTCTGGACAAGATCATCGAGCACCGAGCTCACTTTCCTCCGCCGACGAGGAGACCATTCAAATGGCTAATGAGCTGTGCGCTTTACGCCACTATGAACCAATCGTTCAAATCGAAAATGGCGTGGCCAGCGTGCCATTACATGTGCAGCATGCCATCCATTCAGTCATTGCTCCCGGACAAGATAAATGACGGCGCCAGAAGGCACTCCCGCCTGACCCTGGACGAAGGATGCCGGCCGAGAGCGTGGAAGCTGGCCACTAAACCTCTGCGCTTAGAAACTAGCGAGTTGTTAGTAGTGAGGGTTGGCCCATGGGAGGGCCCGGGACGTTTCTGGCATCGCGAGCGTTGACCAGGATCACGTCCAGCCCGTCGTCTTCGAGGAGGTAGTAGAACGGCCGCCAGTAAGAGTCCGCCGGCCGGGTCAAATCCGCCAAAACCCGGCCAGGGAACCGTTACCTCAAGGGCGCCCTCGGCATCGCGTCCCGCCGCGGACCCCTCAAGGCCCTCGTCGCCGTCGAACGAGCCATGCTCACCGCGGCCTGGCACATGCTCACCATCGGCGAGCTCTACAGGGACCCCGGAGTTAACTACTTCACCCGACACACACCCGCCAAAACAAACCCGCGCGATCGGACAGCTCGAATCACTCGGCTACAAAGTCACCATCGAACCACTGACGGCAACCGGATAGATCCGAGGGCCCAAACAACATGCCCTGCCCTCCGGATCCGTAGCCAACCGATTTGTGGGACCAACCTTATTTTCATGTCAGTCCATCGGAATCGTTCCGGTTGCCGTTCCCACACGGGGCCAGGACTGCTCCCACAGCCCGCAATTGTTGGCTAGGGAACCCGTTCGGAAATCACGGGTGACTGTTTCGGAACAGTGGTCGTCTACCGTCGGTGGTCCGAACACAATGTCGGCCCTGCCTCCTACGCGCTGTTTCCCACAACTCGACGTCCGCCGATGGGGTCGTTGAGCTGAACGTAACCGACGAGGCTCAGTTTCTGAGCGGTGCATGGGCTACCGGACGGTGGACCGGTGACCGCGAGGATGATCTCCGTCGGCGTTTCCCGGAGGTGCACGACAGAGGGCACTTTACAGCTAACCTGTCCGGCTGACAGATAGATGCGGTTTTCTTCGTTGTCGATTCTCACGAGAGTCCATGGAACTGTCTTACCCGTCGCCGTTGAGCTGTCTGTTGGGAGTCGGTTCGCAAGTGGAGTAATGGCATGGATGGACGGGCTTGTCTTACCGGCTGGAGTAACGGATGCCGGCTGGCTTCCTCCTGGTTGCTGCTCTCCGGCGCTGCATGACACAAGACCCAAAAAGGCCACCACGGCAACAAGCATCGAGGCGGCTCTCTGCGTAGTCGTGATCTTCCGGCGCTGCCAGCTCGCGGCCCACGGTGGCCGCGAGGGAAACCTGCCATGGGACTTCATGTCCCTATTGTTCTCGTGCTTGCTGGCGCTAAGTGGAAAAGCTTAAATTCGTCCCCGGATCGTTGTTCTTCTCCGGTTTGACCGTCATCCTGAGCTGAAGTTCCGTTGTAGGTTACTCTAATGTGGCGTTCCCAGTGGTCCCAAGCGGGTGCGTTCATGGGTCAGGTTCGACCGCGTGCGAGTCAGGTCCCGTAACTGGCGAATCGGTTCGGGCGGCACGAAACTGGCCCGCAGCAGGTTGTGGGCGGCGAGCTCCGCCAGCC
Organism: Arthrobacter sp. OAP107; assembly: GCF_040546765.1. Classification (NCBI taxonomy): domain Bacteria; kingdom Bacillati; phylum Actinomycetota; class Actinomycetes; order Micrococcales; family Micrococcaceae; genus Arthrobacter; species Arthrobacter sp. OAP107. The sequence goes on from NZ_JBEPOK010000001.1 coordinate 2,309,957, forward strand.
ACGTCGCGTCTGAAACGTCGCTCTTTCGCCCCGGGATGTTCCGCGCAGCTTTGGCATTGACCAGTTGCACATTCAGCGACTCTGACAGCAGGAAGTAGAACGGTTTCCAGTAGTCGCCGTGGCCTCCATCACCACTACTGTCACCGCGGCCGCCTCCAGATCACGGCGCAGGCGCACGATCTCGTTCGTCGTCGCGCCATATGTGTCACTGTCCTACTGGACGTTCCTGCCCGCGCTCCTGGAATCCGGATGCAGACCTTCGCATCGCGTTTCGAGATATCCATTCCCGCGGCACGCTCGTGCACGATGTCCATCATCTACTCCTCGCATCCGGTCCAACAGCACCCACCGGCTGGTGGTGCCAGATGCCGCGGGAAGGGCGGGGAAATGATTCAGGAATCTACTAAACGGGCTCTTCAAACCCGATGCTGCCGGGCTTGCGGCACCAATCCACGGTTCCCGTGGAAGCCCTCCACACCACGCTCGAAAACAGGCTCTAAGCACTAAGACTCAGCGGCGTCGACCGCGGCACCGCCATCATCCGCCGCTACCCACCCCAGCCACAAGATCGTTTTCTCAAGACCACAACGCCGCGGAGCGCTCCGCAGCTCGAAACCTCTGCGTCTGAAATGGATCCAAGACACCTGCGCGCAACGGTGCGACATGAAGCGACCACGGCTCACGGACGATCCGATCGTCACGTATCCAATGGGTGGAGGTGGAGGTAAATCCGCCATACCCAGCGGATTGCCCTCTTCGGGTTACTTCTTTCCTATTTCTCGCCCCCAGCCGCCGCCGACCCGGCACTCCCACCAGGCCAATGGAACGTCTAATGCACCTCATGCCGCCTAAAATACTGTCATGCCTACACGTGTTCACGAGTTTGTCTGGCCTGATCGCGTCGTCATCGGCACCATCGGCGTTCCGGGCGCGCGCACGTTTTACCTGCAGGTACGCACAGGGACGCAAATTGTTTCTGTCGCTCTGGAGAAGCAGCAATCCGCTCTGCTCGCCGAGAAAATTGACGAGATTCTCGATCAGCTCATCACCGTTGAAGGTAACCCCTTCAGTGTTCCCACCAGGACTCCCATCGAATTGGTCGACAATGATCCACTCGAGGCCGTTCAGGAACAGTTTCGAACCGGCGCAATGAGCCTAGGTTGGGATCCGACGATGGCGCATGTGGTCATAGAGGCTTACCCCATCACCGATGTCGACGCTGGTGACAACGGCGAACCCCTTGATCAGGACGGTAATGAAGTACCCGAAATGCTGCTGGTACGCATGCCGGTAGGCACCGCTCGCGCATTCGCCAAACGCACACGTGAGGTAGTAGAAGCCGGACGTCCCATATGCCCGCGCTGCGGTTACCCCATAGACGCCGGCGGGCATATCTGCACTCCTCCCGAGGTCTGATGCCGACGCCTTCATTACATCGGTAACGTCAAGAATTCCTTCGCCGGGAAGATGCCTCGAACGTTAGCGAGTTTGACCGCGAACGGCGAGGCTTGGGCTGCGCATTTGCAAAATCCTGCGGGAAATTGCCTGGGCTGATTTATCCACCTGCAGAACCTCGAAACTCGTACGGCGAGATGGCGGGCCAGCCACCCATCCCACTGTCATGCTCGAAGGCTGAAGCTAGCATTTAGCTCCAGCTCGGGAGGTGAGTCATGCTCCGCTTCGTCATATTCGGGCCGGCACGTTGCCTCGTCGTCGTTGCGCCTCAGAATGACCAGTGCACCACGGCAGTACGGCGAAGTAATCATGGTGTGGCCATCCTGGCCCTATTTTCAGGCTTTGCTTGGCATGGTGATCAACTGGCCCTCGGTGTGGCCTGTCCGATGACTTTGCCGGGGCCGTGCTGGTCTGTACAACGAATACCGGCTCGCGGGAGACTGACGCCATGCGCTACCTGACCTTCGGCATGAACGTGAGCCTGGACGGCTACATCGCCGCGCCCGGCGACGACCTCGGCTGGAGCGTACCGAGCGACGAGCTGTTCCAATGGTGGTCCGACCGGGTGGGGGCGACGGGCCTGGCGCTGTACGGGCGCAAACTGTGGGAGACGATGAGCTCCCACTGGCCGACCGCCGACCAGCAGCCAGGCATCACACCGGCGCAGATCGAGTTCGCCCGCCGGTGGCGGGACATGCCGAAGGTGATGTTCTCCTCGACGACCAGGAAGGTCGACTGGAATACCCGCCTGGTCACCGGCGACGCGGTCACCGAGATCACCCGGCTCAAGGCCGACGACGGCGGCCCCATGGACATCGCCGGTGCCACACTCGCCGCGGCGGCCATGCGGGCCGGGCTGATCGACGAGTACGCGCTCGTCACCCATCCGGTCCTCGTGGGCGGCGGCACGCCGTTCTTCACAGCCCTGGACAACTGGGTGAACCTGAAACTGCTGGAGACCCGGACGTTTCCCGACGGTGTGGTCCTGACCAGGTACGAGACCAGGCGCTGAGTGCCCGACGTCGGATCAGCGCCGGCTTCGGCCACCAAGGACCGCCTGGCGCTGTGTTCCGAGGCGATCGTGACGTCCCTGCCGGATCCTGTTCTTTACCGCCGATGATCCGTCCGGATAGCGTTCAGTAGCCGGTAATCCGACCAACGCGAAACGGGTGTGCCTAGGATGACCACACGAGAATTCCCGAAGATCCCGACGCAGAGACTGCCAGCGGGAATGCCGAGAAGGTACGCAGAATATAAGCAGCCTGGGGCAAGCAAAAGCGATTCAGCGCAGCGCGTCGAGCTCGGTCCAAGACCACTGAGCGTCCACTGTGACCACCCGTTTCCGCCCAGGATCAAGCCTGTCTGCCAGTCTCTCGAAAACCGAAGCGGCTTCGTCGCCAGGCTCCACGACACCGACGAAAATCTTGGAGGAATCCGAGGAGAAGTAGGTCCCGGAGAAAGTATCCGGATGGGCGGCGGTGTAGTCGTTGATCTTGTTGCCTATTGCATTCAGCTCGCCACTGGCCTGTCCCGTATAGACAGGATCGGTGTAGATGCGGACAGGCTTGCTGGTTTCCGGCGTTTCCTGGGGCGCCCCTCCCCCAGAGCCTGCATGTCCGTCCAGCCTTGCGCAGCCGGACAGGCAAAAGAGCAATCCAAGAATGCCCACCACCAAAGGCTTGAGAACATTCCCCACCTGTCGCTATCCCCTCGAATCCTTAAGCGAACTATTTGCCGGCAACTCGAGCTTTGCGTAGCAGGGCACCTGCCGCTGCTGGACCTGTACCGATCACCTCGGTAGCGTGCAACCATGACCATCAGACTTGAGAACGTCGGCATCGCCGTTCGCGATCTCGAAGCAACCATCGCCTTCTTCACCGACCTCGGCCTCACGGTTGTCGGCCGGGACACCGTTAGTGGCGAATGGACCGACACTGCCGTGGGCCTTGACGGCAATCACGCCAACATTGCCATGTTGCAGACACCAGACGGGCAAGGTCGTCTGGAGCTCTTCGAGTACATCCACCCCGAAGCGATCGAGACGGAGCCCACTCTCCCCAACGAGATTGGCATGCACCGCATCGCGTTCTCAGTCGAGGACATCGACAAAGCCTTGGAGATAGCCGCCAGGCATGGCTGCCATCCGCTTCGCGGCGTGGCGACCTACAAGGACATTTACAAGCTCACATACGTCCGCGGTCCCAGCGGGATCATCGTGATGCTTGCCGAGGAACTGAAGAAGGACTAAGCGCCGTAGGCACAGTACAGCGTGTTTTGCTGGACCTTGCTACTTCTGAGTGGTCCTTGCAAGCACCGCCCACCATCGTGCCGCGCAAAGGTCAGGGGCCGACCTCGGCTGTGTGTCAGGAACGCCTTAGGCGCGTTCCACCGGCAGCCACAACTCGCACGTCGCCGTGCTGAAGTCACTGGCGCGGTCGAGTATGGCCACGATCGAGGGGCCACGCCTCAACCGCCAGAGGCTGGAGGGAAACCAGTCGGTGGCAGTCGCTGCCCACGTGGACTGCAGGGCCGCCGGGTACGGGCCCGCTGTGCGGAACACCGCCCAGGTGCCGGCCGGAACCTCGATCGCGTCAAGGTCCGCGGGCACCGGCGTCGTTTCGCCCACGGCGACGCCGTGGAGGTACGTCAGCTCACTGCCTTCCGTATAGTCGGGGTCGACGTCGGCACTCACCTGGAGCAGGCCCGCCGGCTCGGTATTGCTCAAGTCTTTGAGGCGCAGGTGCGCGGCTTCGGAAAGCGAGGCGATGTGCGCTTGGATGTGCGGATTGACGCCATGGTGGATGAGCGGCACGCGGGCCGAATAGCCGACGAGCCGGAACGCCGGATGCTCTGCAATGCGGGTGTCCATGGAGTTGTTCCCATCTACGGTCAGGCGGAACCTGAGCTGCGGTTGTATGCGAAGGGGGCCGCCGTTTCTGCGCACGTCGCCCGGGCTGACACCGTGCACCGACCGGAACGCTCGGCTGAATGCCTCGGCGGAGCCGTAGCCGTACCGCACCGCAATGCCCAACAGGTCGCCATTTCCGACGACGTCGGCCGCGGCAACTCCCATGCGCCGCCGCCGGACGTACTCGGACAACGGCATGCCGGCCAGCGACGAAAACATCCTGCGGAGGTGGTACTCCGTGGTGCCAAGGCTGCTCGCCAGGCCGGTGACATCGATTTCCTCGGACAAGTGGGTCTCGATGAAATCGACGAGCCGGTTGAGAACTGCGATCACGCTTTCCCCTTTCAGCATTAAGTCTGCTGATCAGCCTCGGCCCGCGCCCGACTTTTCCGGTTCGATTCGATCGCCGCTCACTCCCCCGGCAGGCGCTCCTGTTTCCGCGCCTCGCTGTCCAGAGCTTCCAGCACCTTCGTGTTGTTCGCTGCGTCCGTGAGTCCATAGCGCAGCGGCGTACCGTTGAGGACGCTGTTGGCAAAGTGTTCGCCCATCCGAACGAAGTGGTTTTCGCCCCTGACCTTGTGATAGATCGTGTCCTGCCCGAAGTGGTGCTCCTCCAGGACCGAATCCTCCTCCAAAAGCCCAAAAGGATTGTCCAGGTACAGCCGGCCCTCAGTGCCAGTGACTTCCAGAAAGTTGCGGCGCTCGAGGTTCACCCCGGTATCGAAAAGGGCGGTTGCGCCGCTGGGAAACCGCAGCATGCCCGCAATGCTGGTGTCGACCTGACCGCCGTCGTTGGCGTCGCGGTAGTTGCCGAAGGCCGCGACACGCGCCGGCTCCTCTGCCGTGACCATCCGGCTGACGTTGACGCAGTACCCGCCTGTGTCGAACAGCGCTCCGCCGCCCAGCCCTGTGTACCAGCGTATGTTGTCGTCCCCGCCGGCGTCGAACGTGTGGGCGACATGGATGAAGGTCAGTTGGCCCACCGTGCTTGCCGCGAGCAGCTCCTGCAGCATCTCGAAACGCGGGTGGAAACGGTACATGAAGCCTTCAAGGACTTTGAGGCCAGTCTCATCGGCCTTACGCGCAATCTCCTCGCACTCAGCCACGCTCATCGCCAGAGGCTTTTCGCAGAGGACGTGCTTGCCTGCGTCCAGGGATTTCAGAATCCACTCGAGATGCAGTGCGTTCGGCAGCGGAATGTAGACGGCGTCGATGTCCGGGGATGCCAGCAGCGCCTCATAGGAGGCAAACGCCTGTGGGATGCCGTGTTTGTCCGCGTATTCCCTGGCCTTTTCCTCGGTGCGGGAAGCGATACCTACCACCTCGCCGTTTTTGGTTTCCTGCAATGCCGGAATTGTCTTGCGGACGATCCGGGCGCTGCCGAGAACGCCCCAACGCAATTTCTCGCTCATTAAAATCTCCTTTTTTCAAAACCTAACCCGATGCACAAGGGTGCTGTCCACCAGCATCAGATATTCGGACTCTCCCAACGACGGCATCACCAACCGCCGCGCGTTGGCGTGTGTCCCTTCCTGGCATCGTCGGGCATGGCCATTTCGGCCCGCAGGCCCAGGAGCCGGATGGGACGGCCCGTTTCGATTGTGGCTACGAGGTCAAAGACCCGCGCGAGGATTTCGCTCCGGTCGAATGTCTCGGGGATCTTCTTCGCGTGGGTGGTGGTGAAGAACGGCGCGTACCGAACCTTGAGGGTCAGCCCAATCACGGGCCGTCCTTCGGCCACAACGTCTTCAAGAACGCGCGCTGTCAGCTCCTTCAGGGCGTCGTCCACCTGGGCAGGCTCGGTTAGGTCCCGCTGGAAGGTGGTTTCCCGGCTATGCCCGCGGGCTACCCACGGGGTGTCGTCCACAACGCTGGCGCCGTCCCCTCGTCCGAGCGACGCGTACCAAGGGCCCATCTTCGGGCCGAACTCCGGGACCAGGTCCTGGGGGTCGGTCGCGGCGAGCTCGGCGACCGTGTTGATGCCGAGTTTGGCCAACCGGCCTGACACTTTCGTTCCGACGCCCCACAGTTCTTTCGTGGGCCGGCTGCCCATGACGTCGAGCCAGTTCGCTGAAGTGAGACGAAAGACGCCGGCCGGTTTGCCGAAACCCGTGGCCACCTTGGCCCGGACCAGGGTATCGCCGATGCCCACGCTGCAATGCAGCTGCGTTCGGTCCAGGACAGCGGCCTGAACCTGCCGGGCGTAGGCCTCCGGGTTCTCTGTCTCAGTGCCAACAAAGGCTTCATCCCAGCCCAGCACCTGCACGGTGGCGCCGGGCTGCGCGCGCAGGGTAGTCATCACGGTTTCAGACGCCGCGAGGTACGCCTCATGATCGACGGGCAGGATCACAGCGTCCGGCACTTTCCGGGCGGCGACGCGCAACGGCATTCCGGAACCGACGCCGAATGCCCGGGCTTCGTAGGACGCTGTGGACACCACAGCCCGTTCCGTGGGGTCGCCCCGGCCGCCGACAATGATCGGCTTGCCAGCAAGCTCCGGCCGCCGAAGCACCTCGACTGCCGCGATGAACTGGTCAATATCGACGTGCAGTACCCACGGGATTCCGCTCACGCCACCAGTCTGCCCTAAAGATCCCTGGCAGGCATCCGCTCTACCGCGGGGTTTGGCACCGTGGCCTGGGCCTCATGCCTAGGTGGGCCGATCGTCGCGTTGCCGCATCGCATTGGGGAAGTCACTCACCCATACAACTTCTCACTGCCTTGAGCGATCGTCTCGTCTCGCTCCAGGAGGAAGCGCAGGAAGGCGGCCTGGTTGTCGATTTCCCGCTGCCTGCGGGGAGAGACCCAGTCCAGCACTTCTTTGTCGTCAGCCATTATGTTCACCCCTTTCAGCCTCGGTTTTATGCTCACCCCGTTCGGACAAGATCGGCGAAAGTTTCGGGCAAGATAGGCGAAGGACTTGTCACCGGGCCGGATTCGCGTGAACGCCCGTACCCGTACCAGAACTCGTCGGGCGAAAGCCCCCGTGACCTTCATAGCGAAAGCATGACAGCGGCAGGTCCGCACCTAACCGGTCGCGGCAGAAACCACCGTCCCCTCACTTCCGTCCACCACGACGCGCTGCCCCTCGGCCAGGATGCCAGTGCCTGTGCCCGTTCCCATGACAGCCGGGATGCCGTACTCCCGTGCCACAATCGCCGCATGGGAGCCGAGCCCACCCATGTCGACGACGACCGCGGCCGCGCGCTGGAACAGCGGCGTCCAGGAAGGATTCGTGTACGGGCAGACGAGGACGTCGCCGCTGCGCAGCCGGCCGAACTCACCCGGTCCCCTGATGATCCGCACCGGCCCCTCGGCACGGCCCCGGCTGGCCGGCGTACCGGCCACCAGAACGCCCGCCGCACGGCGGCGGTTCCTGAACAGCAACGCCGTGTCCAGCAGCGGAATCCCCTCCAGCTCGAGGCGTTTGGCCGCCCTGGCCTGCACCAGCGGCCGGTAACGCTGCCCGACGGAAGCCGGCAGCGCGCCGCCGTCGTCCGTTATTGCCTCCAGTTCCTCGAACCGCAGGTGGTAGACGTCCTCTACGGTGTCAATCGCACCGGCAGCAGCGAGGCGCCGGCCAAGCTCCCGATACGCCCGCCGCATGGGCGGGATGACCTTTGTGGCGTAGAAATGGCTGTCCTCGCGGAACGCCATGCCGGCCCGGGCGTCGTCGACGGAGGCCAGCACCTTCCGACGGACCGGCCCGATGCGCAGGAACGGATGGCGCTTCAGCTCCGCCAGCGCCGCGCCGGTCTGGTCAGCCGTGGCGGGCCGCTGGCCCAGGAGCGCTTTGATGAGCCCCAGCACCACGTCAGGAGCGTCGGACCAGGTGGGCGAACTGCTCAACACCACGCTGACGGTCTCGCGGTTCCCGTATTCGCGCAGGAACCCGGCGAACGCCTCGCGAAAGGCTGCGTGCGCCGGGTCCTGCTCCACAAGCTGGAGCAAGGCCGGGCCGTCGAACGAAGCGAAGGCGTCCGCCAGACCGGGATCCGCCCGGACCATTGCAGCCAGCTGCTCCAGGGACCGGTTCGCGCGGCTCGTCATGGTTTCCGAACCCGCGACCAGGGCGGACGCCAGCCTCAGGCGCCCCAACAGCAGAAGCATCAGGCGCAGCCGAAGCATGGGCAGGAATATCCCGGGCATGTAAGAGCTGCGCAGCCCGGTGATGCCCTGCATCGTGGCGAAGGAGTCCCGCGCTACGCCCACAATTTCGGACCAGCGCAAGGCTTGGGGGTCCCGTGCGTTCAGCCGGTCCACCTGCTCCAGGAAGGTGATGAACCGGGGATCGTTCTTCCACTCAGCCATTCTGAACCGTCTCGCAAGGCGGGCCAGGGTCAGCGGTGCCGCCAGGGTGCGGAGCGTAGGGTGCGGGACCGGCGGCACCAGCTGCACCACCACACCATCCTCCTCCGGCAGCAGCTCCCCAACTCCGGGGAACCGCACTCCGACGCTGCCGGCCATCCGGTGCAGCATGGCCAGGATCCCCCGCCCCATCCAGCCGGATACATCCAGCGGATAGGGCCGCTCCTGGAACATCTCGATGAAGAACGGCCCCACCCGGCGCTGCACCGCATTGAGCCGCAGCGGCTGCGGCGGCAGGGCCGTCATGGGCCTCGACTGCAGGACATGGATCCGGCCCCCGGCCAGCGCCCATTCCAAGTCCTGCGGCCGGCCGAAGTGCTCCTGCGCCTTGCAGCCCAGGTCGGCCAGCTCCCGCAGCCGGGCCTCGGCAAGGGACGGCACGGGCGACCGGTTGCCGGGGTGCTCCGTCGTGCCGCCGTCTGCGTCCGGACTGATCACCACCTCTCCGCCGCCGGGAGCGAAGCTACGGATCCTGCCCGTGCGGTCCAGCACATAGTGTTCGGGCGTCACCCTTCCCGAGACCACCGCCTCCCCCAGGCCCCGGCTGGCATCCACCACGATCTCGCCGCGCTCACCCGTGACCGGGTTCGCCGTGAACATGACGCCGGCAACGTCGGCCGGCACCATTTTTTGGACGACGACGGCGATCGCCACCTCGCGGGGGTCGATCCCTCGCCGCTGCCGGTAGGCAATGGCCCGGTCGGTCCAGAGCGACGCCCAGCAGCCGGCGACCGCTTGGGCGACAGCTTCCTCACCGGCGACATTCAGGAACGTGTCCTGCTGGCCGGCGAACGCCGCCCCGGGCAGGTCTTCGGCCGTGGCGCTGGAACGCACTGCCACGGCTCCCCCTCCCAGAGCGGCGTACGCTTCGCCAATCTCCGACCGGACAGCTGCCGGCATGCCAAAGCGGGTGAACAGCGCACGGAGGGCGCCGCCGTCGGCCATGTTTTGATCCATGCCGTCCAGGGCCGCTCCCAGTCCTGTCTCGTCGAGGAGCGAGCGGTAGGCATCCGTGGTGACGATGAATCCGGGAGGCACCGGAAACCCGTGCCGCAGCAGTTCGCCCAGTGCTGCGCCCTTCCCACCGGCGGCCGCAAGGTCCCCGCTGCCGAAATCAGCAAGGGGGCCGGTTGTCTTACGTGTCATCGAGGGCTCCTCGTGGCGGGTGGCAGCAGGGTCTTCGCTGGCGGACGCCGCACGGCCATCCGGACGTGTAAAAGCTACTCCACCGTCCCTTCCCCGCATAGTGGCTGACCACCAGGAATGGCTTTCGTTGCCGGTTGCGCGACGTTACGGGTGCCCCTTGACCCCTCCCTGCATCGGGACCACACTCGATACTGATTACCCATTAACAAATTCGTGAATTCTTCTCGACACCTCACAGGCAGCGGTGTTGACGGTCCGGCGCCGCGACGGGGGCAGGTGGGCATGAGTACCTAGGCGATGTGTGTTTTGGCGATTTCTGCACGTCATGTGGCCTGAAGCGCAAGCCCCGACGGCCGCAGTCAACTAGTTGAGGTCTCAAATCCGAGGAGCACGTCATGGGCCAACGGCCGATTGCTGAGTGGTGGAATGAGCTTGATGAGCCCACAAAGAAGTGGCTCATTGAAAATCCCGGTTGCGTGGTTCTTCCGCGGACCGTGGCAAATGTGGTGTACCAGGTCTCAGGCGGCCACGTCGCCCAGGACCAGCACGGCGAACATCAGCTGTCACAGGCAGAGCAGTCCTTTCTCAGGGCCAAGTGCAAAGCGGCCGGGGCAGCGACCGGGAAACGCGCGTAAATCCATAAGTGAATCCGTGACCGGGCAGCGCAGGGGGGTGGTTCATAGCGGCCCTTGCTGCCATGCTCTGCGCATGCAATTCACCGGGCACGCCTGGGGCAGTCCGCCTCCCGGCTTTCGGGAGACGGAGCCCTACCGGCTGATGGTCAACGGCTTCACCGGAAATACACACGACGCCCGCTGCAGTAGAACGACGGCGCCCACCGCCACGCGGTTGTTCCTGCCGGTGTCGTCGCACCAGTCAATGTTGTACGGCACCGCCGTGACCGTTGCTTGGCCCTTGGCAGTCCGGGCGGGGACGACGAAAGTGTAAGTAAAGGCGCCGCCGTCGTTCATTGCCGAAGTAGTGTTGATGACTTTTGCTCCCGAGGAATCAGTCACACCTATTTGGATCCGCGCGTTCGCGCCGTAGCGGGGACTGCAGCCCGCATCCTGTGCCTGGACGGTCACGTGCTCCCCCGGTCTGGCTTCTGATGGGCTCACCGAATATGGGGGCGGGAAGCAGGGCGGTTCCCCGGCCGAGGAGCTTGCGCAGCCCGCAGCAGCCATCACCACCATCGCACTGGCAGAAGCAACGGCGGCGAATCCCCGGCACCCTGCATAGTAAGCCACACCGCCATCATGGCCCAACAGCGCAGCGGAACGGGGACCGTCTGCAACAGACGGTCCCCGCTCCCTTGGTTATTGCGGTTCAGTGGCTAGTCCCGATCACCGCGTTCCCGTGGTGAAGGTCCAGCTCCGGGTGACGAACGGGTTGCCGGCCAGGTCGTGTATCGAGGACGAGATCGACATGGTGTAGGTCCGGTTCGCCGCCAGAGTGGCCGACGGGTTCAGCGTCACCGTCCGGGTGACGTTGTTGTAGCTCACCGCAGCGGGGACGACCGTTGTGCCGAGCCGCAGCACCACCGTTCCCGTGCTGGCTCCGGTGATCGGTTCGCTGAAGCGGGCCGTCACGTTGGCCGTCCGGGACACGCCCCGAGCCGAGATCCCGGGGCTTACCGAGACCAGTGTGGGGGCGGGACCTGTGGTGAACTGCCACGCCGCGTTCGGCATGGTATTGCCGGCCGTGTCACGGATTGCGACGGCCGCAGCAGCCCCGGACACCGAGACCGTGTAGGTCCGGTCAGCGAGAAGGTTCGCGTTCGGGTTGATGGTGGCAGTCCTCGTGGCATTGTTGTAAACCACGCTTGAAGGAATGGCCGTCGTGCCGAGCCGGAGGACAACGGACGTCGTGGTGACGTTGGCCACCGGCTCGCTGAAGGTGACAGCCAGGTTGTTGCTCTGGCTGACCGACTTCGCTCCGGCTGCCGGGGTCCGTGCCGTGATGGTCGGGGCAACGAACTCCGTGCGCGGGGTGGTGACTGCCGTCCGGGCCGACCTGGCTCCGGTGCCGGCCGAGTTGATCGCCGCCACATCGAAGGTGTAGCCGGTGGCGTTGATCAGCCCGTCCACGACGGCGCCCGCGCCGGTTCCGACGGTCAGTGTCCGTGTCGGCGTGGTTGCCGAGCCAACGAACGTGCGGACCTCGTAGCCGGAGATCGGCGCACCGCCGTCGGAGGCCGGAACGGTCCAGGCCAGCGTCGCTGCCGCGTTGCCCGAGGTGGCGGTCACTCCGGTGGGAGCACCGGGTGCGGTGGCGGCAGGCGGCGGGGGAACCTCCACGGTTGCTGCCGGAGTCACCACGTTGGATGCTGCCGAGAACGGGCTCGTGCCCTGGGCGTTCGTTGCCGAAACCTGGAACACGTACTTGTTGCCGTTGGTCAGGCCCGGCACCACGAGGCTGGTGTCCGTACCCGGCGCGGTGAGCAGGCCGCCCACCTGGACACCGCCCGCGTTCGTCGTCACATCGAGCGTCTTCACGTTGAAGCTGCTGGCGATGCCGATGGTCGGCGCGGTCCAGGTAATCGTGGCCCGGGCGTTGCCGGCGGTTGCGACACCGATGACCGGAGCGTTGGTGACCACCGTGTCGGCGAAGGCCAGGGATTCGATGTTCCGCAGCGTATCGGTGCCGTCGGCGCCGACGTTGTCGGTTACCGTCGTGGTCGAACCGGGTGAGCCGAGGGTGCCGTCGCCGCCGGTGGTGGTGACGGTGTAGTTGGCCTCCGGACCGGAGAACACTGCGGTGTCGACGTTGCCCGCGGTCTGGGCCGCCGTCGGCGTGATGACTTCACGGACTGCCACCAGGTTGCCCGGGTCGATGACGCCAGCGGCGACGTCGGCCTCCAGGGTGTGCGGGTTGCCCGCCTGGTAGGTGTGCTCCATGAGGTCCGTGCTGCCGATCTCCGTTGCCGGATCGCTCGGGTTGGTGCGGACGCTGATCCGGACCTGGACGTAACGGTCACCGTCGAGGACATCGTTGGCGCCGCGGCCTTCCAGCCGGTCGCTGCCGAGGCCGCCGAGCAGGATGTTGCCGTCGCCCCATACCGGGCCCTCAAGCGGGCAGGCTCCCATTGCCGAAGCCGCCGCGATCGGTTCCAGCGGTGTGCTGGGCGCGGGGAGGATGTCCCCCAGGCCGGCGATCCTGTCGATGCCTGCCTGGTCGAGAACGTCGCAGCCGCTGAAGCCGGCGCCGCCCACGGTGCTGGGCACCCGGTCATCACCCTTGATCACGTCGTCGAACGCGGATCCGGAGTTGGCTTCCGTTTCCTGCCACCGGTCGCGGTTGACCACAATCTGCAGCAGCAGGCCGCCCAGGTTCTGGTTGATCTTCATGTCATCGTTGGCGCCCACCGTGTCGTACTGGTGGATGGCCCAGTCGAACCCTGCCGCACCGGCGAACCGGTCGATCGCAGCGTTGGCGGCCATGAGGTCGTCGCCACCTTCAGCGTCGTAGTCGTTCTCGCCGACTTGGCCAACCATGATGTCGTTGCCCGGCTTGGTCTGGGCCGGATCATCGAAGAACGGAGCACCGTGGTCGCCCTGGAGCAGATCCTGCCCCGAGCCGCCCTCGATCCAGTCGTCGCCGCCGTCGCCGAACACCGCGTCCGCACCGTCACCGGCCCGGACGAAGTCGTTGCCGGGACCTGCGAACGTCTCGTTGTCATTGGCGCCGCCGTTCATGAAGTCCTGGCCGTCACCGCCCATCATGATGTCGTCGCCGATGCCGGCATTGGTGTAGTCGTTGCCGGGACCGCCCTTGAGCACATCGGCACCGGCAAGGTCCGTGATCCTGTCGTTGCCTTCGCCGCCGAGCGCCACGTCGTCGCCGCCGTTGCCTTCAATGACGTCGTTGCCGGCGTTGCCCCAGAACGTGTCGTTGTCATTGCCGCCGGTCACCCGGTCCACGCCGTCAGTGCCGTTGTACACGGACTGGCCGTTGATGCCGGAGGGATCCACGGTGTTCTTCTCCTGGTACTGGATGGTGCCGTCAGGCTTCCGCAGGAGCAGCGCGTTCTCGTTGCAGTCGGTGGTCGTGGTGTCGTCTGCGACTGCGGGACCGAATGAGGTGAACCCAGCTGACGTGCCGGAGAGGTTGCCCAGCTGGAACTTGCAGTCTGCCGTGGCAAACACATCGGCCTTGAGCGTGTTCACGCCGTCAGTGTTGCGCATGATCATCTCGGAGAAGCTGTTGCCTTCGAGCTGCGTGCGCAGGTTCATGCCGGGCGTACGGGCCAGGTAGTACAGCCGGTCGCCGTTCTGCAGGTCCGTCAGCTGGTTCTCGAACACGTAGTTGAACGTGCTGCCGAGGAGGCCGCCGAAGAGGTTGGTCTTCTCGGCGAGGCCGCCGACCCACAGGTCAACCTTGTTCAGGCCGGTTTCCTGGTTGGCCCAGGCGCCGGAGCTGTTCATGAAGTCGATCATGTCCGCCGTGGGAGGCACGGCATTGGGGCCCGGATCCACGATTGCCTTCGCGGCTGCACGCTTGTCCGCCAAGGTGGCGGCGTTCACGATGCTCGGGTAGGTGCCGTAGGCGGCCACGAAGTTGATCAACGACTCGGGGTGCTTGATGTTCTGGCCGAAGTCAGCCCAGCTGGTGTACGGGGCAAGCTGTCCGTCACCGGTGGAGTCGTGGAGCTGGCGGCGCACCTCGTTCAGCGGCGGAACGCCGGCTTCACGTGCACGGGTCATGTTGATCGTCGCGAGGTCAAGCGGCAGGCCCAGCAGGTTGTTGCGGAGCGTGTCGGTGACGAACTCATCCAGCTCGTTGCCCGTCTGGTCGCTCATGCCCATGACGACGGCACCTGCGGCCTGCTGTGAGGTGAGCTGGTTTCCGTGGCCGTCATCGGTATACGACGGCGGGTTCAGGAAGCCGTTCAGCAGCGGGATCGAGTTGTCCGTTCCGTCCGGGTTGGTGCGGGCGATGGTCTCGGTCAGCATCGAGTGGCCGAACCGGTACACCGCATGGGCGAACTCGGCATGGATCGCAGGGTTGACGTCCGTGTGGTAGACGTGGAACGGCTGGATCGCGGGCTGGACCTTGCGGGCGAACTCCTCGAAGACGAGGTGCTGGTATTCCATCTCAGTGACGAAACGGGCGGCCTGGAAGAGGCGTTCGCCGTTCCAGCCGTCGGTGGTGCCGGCGGCCAGCTTCCACTCGGCCAGGGCCGCGACGCCGGTGGCCGAGGTGTCGTTGGTCAGCGTGTTCTTGAAATCATCCACGAGCCGGTCGTGTTCGGAGTGGAAGATCTGGTGGATGGTTGTGAGGCCGATGTTCTCGTTGACGCGGCCGTCACCGGCGATGAAGTG
The DNA here is from genome assembly GCF_040546765.1 of Arthrobacter sp. OAP107. Classification (NCBI taxonomy): domain Bacteria; kingdom Bacillati; phylum Actinomycetota; class Actinomycetes; order Micrococcales; family Micrococcaceae; genus Arthrobacter; species Arthrobacter sp. OAP107. The sequence goes on from NZ_JBEPOK010000001.1 coordinate 2,325,155, forward strand.
AGCGTTCAGCATTTCGTCGTCGTAGGTTCCCGGGGGCTGGCTGGCGAAATCAGCCGAGGCAACCGTATCGGCGTCGGGCGCCGGTGTAACCGGCGGGGTGGCCGGGTTGTGGTCCGTGTCCTGCGGGGACGGGTCCGCGTTGTGCGCAATGTCCGTGAGGAACGGGGTGTCGAAGTAGCGGACGTCCGCCGGCACCAGGGTGCCAAGGCCGCCGTTGTCGGCACGGTTCGCCTCGACGAGACCGCTTGCGGTCACGAACTGCGGCAGGCCGCGGGCGGGGCCGGGGATGAATTTGCCGTAGGGATCGACGGCGAGCTGCGGCACGTTCAGGACGTCCTTGTCCAGGAGCTGGATGCCGAGCAGCGTCTTGGCCTGTTCCTTGACGTTGGCCCAGTTGGCCATGCCCTTCTCCGCGTTGGTGCCTGCGGCACCGCCGAGCAGCTTGCCTGTGGAAACCGGCTTGCCGTCGGGATCATTCACGTACTCGCGCAGGAACACCTGGTGGGACGGGTGCGACGTGTAGGTCTGTGACTGGTCCACATACGGGGAATCCGTGTTGGAGGCCTCCTGGACGTCGTCAGCGGTGCCCATTACACCGTCGGGGCCGGGCTGGTTCTGGGCACGCGTCAGCACCATGAAGCGCTGGTTGGCGGGCAGGTCGTCGGCGTTGCCAAAGATGTGGTCCGGGCCGGCCACCAGCGGGTCGTCGGAGCGGAGCGGCACAAACACGTTGCCGCCGCTCTTGACGGTCTGGTCCACGCCGTGGTCGAAGAACTGTCCGAACAGCGTGAACATCGAGTTGTAGGGTGGCGAGAGGCCGACGTCGGTGGTGACATTCGGGATGAAGAGCGTGTTGTGTGACGGCACGCAGCCGGCGGGAACTCCCTCCACGGGCGGGGTGGCCAGCGGATCCGGGTCGGTGGTGCAGGGGTGGACGCCTACGTCGCCCTGGGTGCGGACCGGGAAGCCGGCAGCAGCCACGGCCGCAGGGTTGGTGGAGGTCTGGTCCACGATCAGGTTACTGATGTCGCGAGGCTTGCTGTCGAAAACGTTCCCGCTCTTCTGCTTGTAAGAGGTGGGGCCGGCGGGACCGAAACCGGCGGGCACGGGGTCTGCATCGTTGAAGACCGGCGTGGTGTAGCGGGGGAACTTCTGATCAGCGGCGCCGTAGGTTTCGCGCCCGGCCAGGAGGTTGTTGCAGGAACCGTCGACAGTGCGCAGGCCGTAGGAGGTCAGGGCGTCCGGGATCTGGTTGGGCCCCGTACCGATGAGGGCGCCGCAGGGGCCGGTGGCCGACGTCGTGTTGGCCACATGGGCTTCCGCGATCTTGATCTGCTTGAGGATGAACGCCAGGTCTGATGCCGTGACGGTAAAGCCTTGGCCCACCGGGGCGGTCACTGCGTTGGCCGCGATGGTTGCTGACTGGCCGATGGCCGCCACCAGGGACATGACCACGCCGGCGGCGACGATGCGGTTAGGTGCGCCGAAGAGGCGCCGCCGGCTCCCGCGTGCGTGCTTCGGGCGCCGAGGTGCTCCACGGGATGCCGTCCGATCACCTCCGATGGCTTTTATTGGGTGGAACGCTTTCATGACGTACCTGCCTATTTTGTTGATTGAACGCTGATTGAACGTTGCATTGGACGGTGCAAGATTGCGGAGGATGCCTTGCGGAAACCTTGGGCCGTTTTTGCCGGTAGAGATGCCGATTGCACCGCTGGCGAGGCCTGCGCCCGGTGCTGGCTGGGGGGTTTGGACCGCACGGCGGCAACGACCTCCCCCAGATCAGGGGGTCCACCCACTTCCGGCGGCCGGCCCTGCGATGGCTTTCCGCAACTGGAGCTGCCTAGGCTCGGCCGCTGCCTGATTCTCAGGCAATTCCCAGTTGCTAATAAGCGTGTCCGAAGGATTGCTTTAGAACCTTGTCCCCAGTTGCCACGCAGATTCGTGGGACTGCCGCTAGGAAGGCCCCGCACCGCCTCTCACGAGGTGCGCGGGGCACTCTCCTCTTAAGTCGATGGAAGGGCATGCCTACTGACCGGAACCAGCATCCACCTGTTCGCCTAATCCCTACTTTTCGGTACACCTAAATCTCGGTTATCCTCGTCTTATCGGTACCCCCAATGGCGAGGATGAATGATGGCTGTTTCGACCCTTTCAGAACGCACTGCACCGGCACGGGTGTGGTCGCGCCTGCTGCTGCTGGGTCCTGCGTTCGTGGCGGCCATCGCCTATGTCGACCCGGGCAATGTTGCAGCGAACCTGACCGCCGGGGCCAGTTACGGATATCTGCTGGTCTGGGTGCTCGTAGCAGCCAATGCCATGGCCGTGCTGGTGCAGTACCAGTCCGCGAAGCTGGGACTGGCCACCGGCATGAGCCTGCCCGAAATCCTGGGTAAACGCCTGGGCACCCGCCGCCGGCGCGCGTACTGGGCCCAGGCGGAAATCGTGGCCGGAGCGACCGACATGGCCGAGGTGATCGGCGGCGCCGTCGCTCTGAACCTGTTGTTCGGACTTCCGCTGCTGGCAGGCGGGATTATCATCGGCCTCGCGTCGATGGCACTCCTCTCGCTGCAGTCGAACCGGAGCCAGAAGTCCTTCGAAGTGGCCATTCTGACCCTTCTCGGCGTCATCGCCGTCGGGTTTGTGTCGGGCCTGTTCGTCAGTCCGCCGGACGCCGGCAGCGCGCTGACCGGCCTGGTGCCGCGCTTTGAAGGAACGGACACCATCCTGCTCGCCGCGAGCATGCTCGGTGCTACGGTGATGCCGCACGCCATTTACCTCCACTCCGCCCTCGCCCGGGACCGGCACGGCTTCTCCGAAAACCCCGCCGTGCGGACCCGCCTGATCCGGGCCACCCGGTTTGACGTAGCCGGTGCGCTGCTGCTGGCCGGCGTCGTCAACATCGCAATGTTGCTGCTGGCGGCATCCAGCCTGCGCGGCGTGGAAGGGACCGACACCATTGCCGGTGCGCACGCGGCGGTGACGCAGGCACTGGGCCCGGCGATCGGCGTCGTTTTCGCCATCGGCCTGCTCGCCTCGGGCCTGGCCTCCACCTCCGTCGGCTGCTACGCCGGTGCCACGATCATGGGCGGTCTGCTGAAGGTCCGGATTCCGCTGCTGACCCGGCGGGTGATCACCCTGATTCCGGCGCTGGTGATCCTCGGGGCCGGCATCGAGCCGACGCTGGCCCTGGTCCTGAGCCAGGTGCTCCTCAGCTTCGGCATCCCGTTTGCGCTGATTCCGCTGATCCGGCTCACCGGGAAGCGCGAAGTCATGGGCATCCACACTGATTCGACGCCGCTGAAGATCGCCGGATGGACCAGCGCCACGCTCATCGTCGGCCTGAACTGCGTGCTGATCGTCCTGACCGTGCTCGGCGTGTCCTGACGGTTTGCCTTAATTAATTTCTCCGCTCGGGCCTCCTTGGGAGGCATTGGCGTTACCTGTACCAGCAGCCACTGTCATACGCGCCCGGAGTACGGTTTTCTGGACATGTCACTCGCAAGTCCCGTATGACCGACGGAAGGTAAATCGAATGACCACATGGCTCATCACAGGCTGCTCCACCGGCCTTGGCCGCGCCCTGGCCCAGGCCGTACTCGCCCACGGCCATAACGCGGTGGTCACCGCACGGAACGTCAACGCAGTGAAGGACCTCGCGGCCGACTACCCGGACACTGCACTGGCACTCCCCCTCGACGTCACCGACAAGGAACAGATCAGCTCCGCGGTGCAGCAGGCGCAGGCCCGGTTCGGCGGTATCGACGTCCTCGTCAACAACGCCGGCTACGGCTACCGTGCCGCCGTGGAAGAAGCCGACGACGCCGATATCCGGCAGCTGTTCGACACGAACCTTTTCGGCGCCGTCGACATGATCAAAGCAGTCCTGCCGGGCATGCGCGCAAAGCGGGCGGGCGCGATCCTGAACATCTCCTCCATCGGCGCCCGCATCTCACCCGCCGGTTCCGGCTACTACTCCGCCACCAAGGCGGCACTGGAGGGCCTCTCGGGTTCGCTGCACAAGGAACTCCAGCCGCTCGGCATCAGTGTCACGGCCATCGAACCCGGCGCGTTCCGCACCGACTTCGCCGGCCGTTCACTCACCCAGTCAGCGACGGCGATTCCGGACTACGCGGAGACGGCCGGCAAGCGCCGCAAGGAGCACGACACCGTCCACGGCACCCAGCCGGGCGACCCGGTCAAGGCAGCGGAGGCGATCATCGCCGTCGTCGAAAGCCCCACCCCGCCGTCGCTGCTGGTTCTGGGCCAGGACGCGTACGGCGCGTTTGCCGCCGTTGCAGACGCGCAGCGCGCGGAACTGGACCAGTGGCGTGACCTGAGCCTCAGCACGGGCATCGACGAGTAACAAACGGCACGGCTCGGCTCCCAGCGGGCCCCTCATGTAAGAATCGGCGGATGAACGATCCGGAGGTCTTATTAGTCGATTGGCCTTCGCTTCTTTTCGCTTTCCTTACCTATTCTGTTCTTGTCTGGGGGCCTGCTGTCGCCGTCTCGGTCTTGCGCTTGCCGCCGTCAATCTTGGTTCCCTGCCCGCACTGGCCGTGCTGGTGGCGATCAGCTATTCACCCATGGGTGATGCCTCAGGACCGCTGGGAAGGGCCGACGGCTATCCGCTGTTGGGAGAACAAATCCGCAAGCGCCGGTTCCTGCAGGCCGCAGACGATTACTGGGAGCGGTGGAGCTGACGGGGCCGCCGCTTACTCGGCCTCGAAACCGAGGCGGTCGCGGACAAGCTTCGCGACGACGGCGGCGTGCTGGTTCTTCTCCGCGCGGGCTTCCGATTTGAGCGTTGCCAAATATGCAACGTACGCGGCAGTCCGGGTGTCGTAGGCGGCGGCGCGCGTTTCGAGTGCGAGGGCAAGGGTGGCATGGGCCTGGGCCAGCCTGATCTGGAGTTCGGCGTCGACATCGGCGCCCGACAGTGCTTGCTCGGCTGCGGCGAGCAGGGACCGGGCGACGTCGGCGTGCTCGTTCGCGGCGCGCTGGCCGAGGTCTGGCTGCATAGCTCTGCCTCTCTTCCTTCAGGTCCATACGCCACCCGCGACGGGTGGCCGCGAGATGTGGTGTAAGCCTAAAGCACGATGTGCTGTCCTGTTATGTCCCCGGCCTGACCGCTCGGTGCCGCCCAGCCGCGATTTCTTCGACGGCGTCGACGAGTGCGGCCATCGACTCCGGGCCGCCGTGCCCTTCGTTCTCAACGACGAGGAGTCGGCTCCCCTCCCAGCGCTGATGAAGCCTCCAAGGCGTGATCACGGGCCCGCTGACGTCTTTGCGCCCATGAATGAGGTAGCCGGGAATACCGTTGAGTTGGTGGATCCTTTGCGTGATGGCTTGCCCGCCGCTGAGGAATGCGTCGTGCGACCAGTAGTGGGTGACGAGGATGGCGAAGGTCATACGCCTGCGATCGTCGTCGAACATCAGGCCGGGCTGCCACAGCGGATCCAGCGAGATGTGCGTGGACTCCCACCGATCCCATGCCAGGGCTGCCGCCTCGGCATCGTCGCGGTCCTCGCCCGCGAGGCGGCGGGCGTACGCGTCCACCACCCGTTCCCCGGACCGGCATTTGGCTTGGCTTGAGAACTGCGCCCATGCTTCCGGGAAGATCCGGCCCACGCCCTCGGTGATCCACTCGACCTCCTCGCGGCTCGTGGTGGTCACGGCCATCAGTGCGAGCCCAAGCACACGGTCCCGGTGCTGAAGGGCATATGCCAGGGCGAGGGTGCTCCCCCACGACGCTCCTGTGACAATCCACTTCCTGACCTGGAGGTGCCGGCGCACGGCCTCGATGTCCTCGATCAGGGCCTGGGTGGTGTTGGCCGGCAGGAAAGCAAGATCGTCCTGGACGGCCGGCGTGCTCTGCCCACAGCCGCGCTGGTGCAGGCCGACGGTCCAGAACCTTGAAGCGTCATGGCGGGTCCGGTAACCCTGGCCAGGAGAGGCGCCGGGGCCGCCGTGGAGGTAGAGCACGGGAATCCCCGCGGGATTTCCCGACGTCTCCCAATAGATTTCTGCGCCGCCCACTTTTACCCGGCCCGCATTCTCCCCCGTCATCCAACAAAGGTTACGAGATGGACCTTGGCAGGGGTAGGGTCGGTGAAAGCGTCGGATTGGGAATGGGGAACCGATGAGGCTTGAGGGCTGGCACGTCGTCGTGTTTTTGGCGTTGGCGCTGATGGCGGTTGCCGTCGTTGCGGTGGTTTTCATCGCCGGCTGGATTCTGCGGATGGCCAAGGGGCGGACTGACGGCGAAGGTTCGGGGCCGTAGTGGCGTTAGAGGCTCCTTCTGCCGTTCGTCCGGCTCCTCCTCACGGCCCTGGTCCCGGGACCGATACGAAGAAGCGGTCCGTCACCCACCGAAGTGCATCGGCCCGTCCACTGGCTGCGGCCTTGTGGCTGTTCGCGGCCGGCACGCTCACATGGCTCCATTGTCAGCCAACCCGCGCGCCCCTCGAGCTGTGAACTGCACGAGCTGAGGAAGCGTCGCGGGAAAACCTGCGGAAGCTGAGGAAGCGTCGCGGGAAAACCTGCAGGAACTGATAGAGCGTTGGGGGCAGAGGTCGCCCAGCTGCAGCACCTCAAGGGAGTCATCGACGTCCGTAGGTGCGCCCGGCTTACAGCCGGATGTGGCGGAACAGTGCCGCAGTGCCCATGCCGCCCGCGATGCTGATCATGGCCAGGGCCAGCTTCCCGTCAGCAGCCGCGGCCGGTGACTGCCGGGCCTGCGCCAGCAGCCTGGTCACCAGCACGGCGCCGGACGCGCCGTACGCATGACCCAAAGCCAGCGCCCCGCCGTCGGCGTTGGCCCGGGACGGATCGATCCCCAGGTGGTCCAGGCACGCAAGGGTCTGCGAGGCGAACGCCTCATTAAACTCCACAAGGTCCATGTCCGCCGCGTCCACCGACTGCGCGGCCAGTAGCCGCGAGGCGGCGGCTGCGGCACCGATCCCCAGCAGCTGCGGTTCCACCCCGGCCGTGTCCGTGCCCAGGACGGCCAGCCCGTCGGCGGCACCCAGTTCCCGGGCCCTGGCCAGTGAGGTGATCACGACGGCGGCGGCCCCGTCAGCGTCGAAGCACGAGTTTCCCGCGGTGACAGTCCCGGAGTCCACGAAGGCCGCGGGGAACCGCGCCATCAGGGCTTCGCTGAGTTTGGGGCGGGGACCGTCGTCGGCCGTCACCGTCCCCGGAACCGTTCCTGACGCTGCAGGCAGCGGCACCGTCTCCCGGCCAAACGTGCCGTCTGACTGCGCAGCCACTGCCCTGCGGTGGCTGCGCAGCGCAAACTCGTCCTGCCGGGCGCGGCTGATGCCGTATTCCTGGGCAACGTTCTCGGCCGCGACGCCCATGTCCGGGTCGCCGTGGGTGTGCGGCGCAAACTGGGCACGGCTGAAGAAGGCGGGTTCGCCGTCGTCGTTCCGGTGCGCGCGCAGCGGCGCGGTGCTGATGCTTTCGACGCCGCCCGCAAGGTACGTGCCGGCGCCCGCCGCGACGAGCCGGGACGCGAGGACGATGGCGTCCAGGCCGGAGCCGCACTGGCGGTCCACCGTCAGGCCCGGAACCGTGACGGGCAGTCCGGCCTCGAGGGCAGCGAGCCGGGCGACGTTGCCGCCCGCACCGACGGCGTTGCCGATGACCACGTCAGCCACCTCGCGGGCGCCCACCCCCGTTTCAGCCAGCAGCGCCGTCAGGACCGGTGCCAGCAGTTCGTGGGAGCGCAGGTGCTTGAGCGCACCGTTCGCCCGGCAGACGGGTGTGCGCAGCGCCGCGATGATTACCGGCTGCCGGTCGTCCGGCAGCTGGAACCCCGGATGCCCGGGTACCGGCCCGGACGGCACGCTAGACAAGGTGCCGGACCCGGCTGTCACGGGCCGCGATCCAGTCGAGCAGGAGGCGCCGGCTGACCTTGCCGCGGTCCGTCACCGGAAGCTCGTCGAGGGCATAGTACTGCAGCGGCCGCTTGTCCTTGGGCAGGACGTCCTCCAGCCCGGTCTTGAGCTGCGTCGCGGTGACGCCGCCATGCGAGGGAACGATGCCGGCCACCACGCGCTGGCCGCGCAGGTCGTCATCCATGCCGGCGGCAATGGCCGAGGCGACGCCGGGCACCGAGGACAGCGCCAGCTCCACCTCATGCGGATAGACGTTCTTGCCTGCTGTGATGATCATGTCGGCGCGGCGGCCGAGGATGTGCAGCACCCCGTCGGCAAGGTAGCCCTGGTCGCCCACGGTGAACCAGCCGTCGAAGCAGCGCAGCGCCTGGCCGTCGTCGCCCCAGAGGTAGCCGTTGCTGACCATCCCGCTTTGGACGCTGATGTTGCCGGCCGCCCCGTCGGGGAGCACCGCGCCGGAGTCGTCCAGGATCCGCACCTCGACGCCCGGGAACGGCCGGCCGATCGCGGTGCTGCCGGCGGCGAACGGCTCCCCCGCGGCCAGGCCTGCGCCGGAGACAAAGCTCAGTTCCGACGCCCCGTAATACTCGTAGATGGTGGCATGCGGCGCCCATCGGCGGGCCGCCTCCAGCGTGCGCGCGTCCAGCTTCGAACCCGCACAGATGATGGTCCGGACACCCGACGCGTCCACGCAGCCCAGGAGTCCGCGTTCGCTGAGCAGCCGCAGCATGGTGGGAACCAGCACCAGCCGGGTGATGCCGTCGTGGGTGATGGCCGCGTGGACATCCCCGACGTCGAACGATTCCAGGGTGTGGAACTCCGAACCGGCGTAGAGGCATTCAGCCAGCGCATACAGGTTCAGGCTGGCGGCCAGCGGTCCGGGTGCCAGCGTCTTGTCCTGCTGGCTAAGCCGGAAGAACTCCATCGACGCTTCGAAGGACTGCTGCCAGGAGCGGCGCGAACGGGTGAACGCCTTGGGTACGGAGGTGGTGCCGGAGGTCAGGCCGATGAGGAAAGACGCGGCCGGGTCCCCATCCGCCAGGTCACTGCCGGCACCCCCGGCAACCGGATCAACGCCGCTGCCCAGACGCCGGACGATCTCGTCCCGCAGCTGTTCCGGCCATGTGGGGTCCAGGACCGCGCACTCACGGTCACCGGCCACGGCGGCGGCGAAGTCAACGGCGAACCGGGTGGAATTGGGCTGGGCGAGGACTGTGATCGGAGCCGTGCTGGAGGCTGCGGCAGCCTGCGCGGCGTCGCGCAGTTCGGCCCAGCTGAGCCGTTTTCCGGCCACGACGACGGCGGTGTCGTCGGGGCGTTCATCGGCCCAACGCTGGAGATTGTTGAGAAAAGGCATCGGACCAACTTTACCGGGCCGAACCCGCCACCGCCCCGAGGTGAAGACTATTGTGACAACATGAGCTTCAATGACGGGGTCGAGCTGGACCCATCCCAAGTGGAAGACCGGCGCGGCGGCGGAGTAGGCCGCGGCACAAAGATCGGCGGAGGCATCGGGGGCGGCGTCATCCTGCTCCTTGCGGCACTGTTTGGCATCAACCCGCAGCTGCTTGGCCCGCTTCTGGGCAGCGGGCAGGAACAGCCGGCCCGGAGCACGGGAACACCCCTCACCCAGTGCAAGCTGGGTTCCGACGCCGACAAGGACCTCGACTGCCGGATTGCCGGGACGGTGAACAGCCTCAACGCGTTCTGGCCCGCGTACCTCGCCGACTACAACGTGAAGTACCCGCGGCCGAAGGCTGTGCTGTTCGAGGGCGCCACGCGCACGGGCTGCGGCACGGCCACGTCCGAGGTGGGCCCGTTCTACTGCCCGCCGGACACCACGGCCTACTTCGATCCCGGCTTCTTCCAGGACCTGGTGACCCGCTTCGGTTCTTCCGGCGGCCCGCTGGCCCAGGAGTATGTGGTGGCCCACGAGTTCGGACACCACATTCAGAACATCCTCGGCGACCTGGACAAGGCCCAGCAGGATCCGCAGGGTGCGGAATCCGGTGCTGTCCGGGTGGAGCTGCAGGCCGACTGCTACGCGGGGCTCTGGACCCGGTACGCCACCACGCAGAAGGACCCGAAAACCGGCAAGCCCTTCCTTGAGCCGCTCAAGCAGCAGGACCTGAACGACGCGCTCTCCGCAGCGTCCGCCGTTGGCGACGACCGGATCCAGAAGGCCGCCACGGGACGCGTCAACCCGGAAGGCTGGACGCACGGGTCCAGCGCACAGCGGCAGAAGTGGTTCTACCAGGGCTACAAGACCGGCGACATTAACCAGTGCGACACGTTCAGCGCCAGAACCCTGTAACCCTCAGGCTGATTAAGACGACGGCCGGTCACCTTCACTGGGAAGGTGACCGGCCGCCGTCGTACTTATTCAGATGTTGAAGCCGAGGGCCCGCATCTGGTCCTTGCCGTCGTCGGTGATCCGCTCCGGACCCCATGGCGGCATCCATACCCAGTTCAGGCGCCAGTCGTCCACGACGCCGTCAAGCGCCTTGCCGACCTGCTCCTCGAGCACGTCGGTCAGCGGACAGGCGGCGGTGGTGAGGGTCATGTCGATCAGCAGGGCGCCGTCGTCCTCCGAGTACTTGAGCCCGTACAGCAGGCCCAGGTCCACGATGTTGACCCCGAGCTCGGGGTCGATGACGTCCTTGAGTGCCTCTTCGACATCCTCCAGCCCGGTGCGGGCTGCGTCGATTTCGGTCATGGTCGGTCAGTCCTAACTAGGCCTGGACCGCTGCGGCAGCCGTGGCTGATCCGGCGCCCGCGGCGTAGCGGTCGTAGCCTTCTTCTTCGAGGCGGTCGGCGAGTTCCGGGCCGCCCTCTTCCACAACCTGGCCGTTCACGAAAACGTGAACGAAGTCAGGCTTGATGTAGCGCAGGATGCGGGTGTAGTGGGTGATGAGCAGGGTGCCCATGTTGCCCGTGGCGTGTGCGCGGTTGACGCCTTCGGAGACCACCTTGAGGGCGTCGACGTCCAGGCCGGAATCGGTCTCGTCGAGGACGGCGAACTTCGGCTTGAAGAGCTCCAGCTGCAGGATCTCCACGCGCTTCTTCTCACCGCCGGAGAAGCCTTCGTTGACGTTGCGCTGGGCGAAGTCGGCGTCGATGCGCAGCTGCTGCATGGCGGCCTTGACGTCCTTGGTCCAGGTGCGCAGGGCCGGGGCTTCGCCGTCGATGGCGGTCTTGGCGGTCCGCAGGAAGTTGGTCATGGTAACGCCGGGGACCTCCACCGGGTACTGCATGGCCAGGAAGACGCCGGCGCGGGCGCGCTCGTCAACGCTCATGGCCAGCACATCTTCGCCGTCCAGCGTGATGGTGCCGCGGGTGACGTTGTAGCGCGGGTGGCCGGCGATGGTGGACGCCAGGGTGGACTTGCCGGAGCCGTTGGGGCCCATGATGGCGTGGGTCTCACCGGTGCGGATGGTCAGGCTGACGCCCTTCAGGATCTCCTTGGTGCCCTGCTCGGTGTCGATGCTGACGTGCAGGTCCTTGATCTCAAGAGTAGACATGTGTCTTGTTCTCCTCTGCACCGTGCCGTTCTGTCGGCGGTGCGGTCTTTGGTCTGGAAGTTGTTAAGTTCTGGTTCAGGCCCGCCTGGGCTTCAGGCTTGGCTGCGGATCAGCTGAAGTTCGGCGCTTCGGCGCCGTTCAGGACGTTGGTGAAGTCCACGTAGACGTCGTCTCCGTGGATCTCCACCGCGAACACTGGAACGGGGTCGTAGGCCGGCAACTGCAGGGGTTCGCCGCTGCGCAGGTCGAACTGTGAGCCGTGGCCCCAGCACTCGATGGCGCAGCCTTCCACTTCACCCTCGGAGAGGGAGATATCGGCGTGCGAGCACGTGTCGCCGATTGCGTGGATTTCTCCCATGGAGTCCTTGACGATCGCGACGGGGAAGTCGTCGATCAGGATCCGCAGGGCCTGCTTGGGCTGGATCTCGTTTGCTTTGCAGACGAGCTCGCCCTTTGGCTGTTCAGTCATCCGTTGTCCTGTGCTGTCGTTTCCGGCTGGTTGGGCCGGGCCTGGTTTCCGTACGGTCAGTTCTCGGTGGCGGCGAGCTCGCGCTCGACTTCCTCGGTCAGGCGCTCTTCGAGTGCCGGAACCTTGATCTGCTGGATGATCTCGTTGAGGAAGCCGCGCACCACGAGACGGCGGGCCACGTCTTCGGGAATGCCGCGGGCCATCAGGTAGAACAGGTGCTCGTCGTCGAAGCGTCCGGTGGAGCTGGCGTGGCCGGCACCCTCGATGAGGCCCGTCTCGATTTCGAGGTTGGGCACGGAGTCCGCACGGCAACCGTCGGTGAGCACCAGGTTCTGGTTCTTCTCGTATGAGTCGGTGCCCAGGGCCTGCTTCTGGATCAGCACGTCGCCCACCCAGACGGTGTGCGCGTTCTTGCCCTGCAGGGCGCCCTTGTAGAGCACGTTGGACTTGCAGTTGGCCACGTTGTGGTCAACGAAGGACCGGTGCTCCAGGTGCTGCCCGGCGTCGGCGAAGTAGAGGCCCAGGAGCTCGGCCTCGGCGCCCTCACCGGAGAAGCGGACGTTGGAGTTCAGTCGCACCACGGAACCGCCGAGCGAAACGGCGATGTGCTTGTAGACGGCGTCCTTGCCCACCTGGGCGTCGTGCTGGCCCAGGTGCCGCGCGCCGTCGTCCCAGAGCTGCACCGAGATCAAGGTGAGCTGCGCGCCGTCGCCGACGATGACTTCCAGGTTTCCGTTGTGGTCGGCGGCACCCGTGTGCTCGACGATAACGACGCTGCGGGAGTTGGCGCCGGCTTCCAGCACGAAGTGTGCGTTGGAGCGGCGGCCTGCGCTCGCGCCGTCGACCAGGATGCGGACCGGCTCAGCCGGTTCCGCGTCGGCCGGGATGACCACGTGCAGGGCCTCGTCCGTGTTGGCGGAGGCGACGACGGCGGCACGGTCGGCCGGGGTCAGGACGGTGCCGCGCGGGGCGGCGCCCTGTGCCAGGCTCCCCCGGACGTAGCCCTCGGGGGCTTCCACGGTGAACGTGGCCGCCTCGCCGTCCGACGCTGCGTCGGAGAACAGGTTGGCCAGTCCGCGGACCGGAGTGAAGCGCCATTCCTCTTCGCGGCCGGTGGGCAGCGCGAAGTCGGCGACGTCGAAGCTCGTGAGCCGTTCGGCGCGCGAGGACATGACGGTGACGCCGTGGTTGTGGCTGTGGTCCACCTTAGCGGGGACCAGCGCCTCGCCTTCCTCGGTGAACCCGGCGATGGAAGGAGCTCCGATGCGGGCCTTTTCAGTAGTAATTTCGGCAGTCATTAACCGACGGATCCTTCCATCTGGAGTTCAATGAGGCGGTTCAGCTCGAGGGCGTATTCCATCGGCAGCTCGCGGGCGATCGGCTCGATGAAGCCGCGCACGATCATGGCCATGGCTTCGTCTTCGCGCATGCCGCGGGACATGAGGTAGAAGAGCTGCTCCTCGGAAACGCGCGAGACGGTGGCCTCGTGGCCCAGCTGGACGTCATCCTCGCGGATGTCGATGTACGGGTAGGTGTCCGAGCGGCTGATGGTGTCCACCAGAAGCGCGTCGCAGCGGACCGTGTTCGCGGAGTGCTTGGCACCCTCGCGGACCTGGACCAGGCCGCGGTAGGCCGCGCGTCCGCCGCCGCGGGCAACGGACTTGGAGATGATGGAGCTCTTGGTGTTCGGCGCGATGTGCACCATCTTGGAGCCGGTGTCCTGGTGCTGGCCTTCGCCGGCGAACGCGATGGACAGGGTCTCGCCCTTGGCGTGCTCGCCCGTGAGGTACACGGCCGGGTACTTCATGGTGACCTTGGAGCCGATGTTGCCATCGATCCACTCCATGGTGCCGCCCTCTTCGCAGATGGCGCGCTTGGTCACGAGGTTGTACACGTTGTTGGACCAGTTCTGGATGGTGGTGTAGCGGACGCGGGCGCCCTTCTTGACCACGATCTCGACGACGGCCGAGTGCAGCGAGTCCGAGGTGTAGATCGGCGCGGTGCAGCCTTCGATGTAGTGGACGTAGGAGTCCTCGTCGGCGATGATCAGCGTGCGCTCGAACTGACCCATGTTTTCCGTGTTGATGCGGAAGTAGGCCTGCAGCGGGATATCGACGTGAACGCCCTTGGGCACATACACGAAGGATCCGCCGGACCAAACAGCCGTGTTCAGCGAGGCGAACTTGTTGTCGCCCACCGGGATGATGGTGCCGAAGTATTCCTGGAAGATCTCCGGGTGCTCGCGCAGCGCGGTGTCCGTGTCCAGGAAGATGACGCCCTGGGCCTCGAGGTCCTCGCGGATCTGGTGGTAGACAACCTCGGACTCGTACTGGGCTGCCACACCGGAGACCAGGCGGCTGCGCTCGGCTTCCGGGATGCCGAGCTTCTCGTACGTGTTGCGGATGTCCTCGGGCAGGTCTTCCCAGGTGGCGGCCTGCTTCTCGGTGGAGCGCACGAAGTACTTGATGTTGTCGAAGTCGATGCCGGAGAGGTCAGCACCCCAGGTGGGCATCGGCTTGCGGTCGAAGTACTTCAGACCCTTGAGGCGTAGGTCAAGCATCCATTCCGGCTCGCTCTTCTTGGCCGAGATGTCGCGGACCACGTCCTCGTTAAGGCCGCGGCGGGCGTTAGCGCCGACGTCGTTCTTGTCGGCCCAGCCGTACTCATAGGTTCCGATGCCGTGCAGCTCGGGATTCTTTTCCAGAATCTCGGCGATAACACCAGGCTCGGCAACCTTCTTCTCTGATAGTTGGTCCGTCATAACGGCCTTTCTTGCAGATGGTTGGATACTTCGTCCAGGTTGTCCGGTGCGTCGGTGGCCAGGGCCACCGTCACGGCCGGACGGCCTGTGGGTATATGGGTGGTGCAGACGTGTCCCCCGCGGGCGAGCGTGGAAAGCCTGCGGACATCGACACCAACGAGGCGCGAAAACATTTCCGTTTCCGCGTCGCAGAACACGGGAAACTGGGTGGCCAGCTGCTGGATGGGGCAGTGGCCCTGGCACAGTTGGACGCTGGACAGTGCTGCGGGCAGCGGGGCCTTGGCTTCGATGGTGGCAGTGGAAGCGACGAAGCCGTCCCGGGAGAGGGCGGCGGACAGTGCCTGCGCGCGGGCGGTGATGTCCGTTCCGGCCGCCTCTACCTCGGGGGCGTACCGCCGTTCCATCTCCGCGAAGCGCTCGACGGCGAACTGGCGGACGGCTTCATCGCCTGCCACCGCGCCGAGCTGCTTGAGCGCCAGGGTGGCGATGTTCAGATAGTCGTCGCCCAGTGAGGACTGGCCCTGGGAGCTGAGGACGTAGCGGCGGGCGGGCCGTCCGGCACCGGCGCCTGCGCGGGCCACGCGCTTGACCTCGATAACGCCGGCGCGGGACAGGTGGTCCAGGTGGCGGCGGACGGCGGCCGGGGTGAACCCGAGGAGGTCACCCAGTTCCGCGGCGCTGACCGGCCCGTGTTCCAGGACGGCGCTGAGGACGCGGTCGCGCGTGCGCTCATCGGAGTCGGCCGCGGCAGGCACGGATGCCAGGGCAGCACGATTTCCACCGCGCAGCGCACCCGCAGGCGCGCCCTGTCCGGCCAAAGGCGCGGAAGTGGTCTTGGTCATGGAATACACAACACAATCATGTCGTAATTTATTGCGGCGTACCAGTAAGGCAAGGCTGACCTGTGTCCGATACGCGGCTCCGGCACGGTGCTCCAACGTGACAGTACTACTTCACGTAGAATATTGGGGTGCGATCCCCCAAATCCCCCGTACTGACCATCGACGGGCTCATCAAGGACGTCGGTCCGCTCCCCACCCTCGATGGCAAGATGCTCAGGGTGGTGAGCGACGTCTCGCTCGTCGCCGGACGTGGCGAGGTCACTGCGCTGCTCGGAGCCAACGGTGCCGGCAAGACTACCACCATCGAATGCGCCCAGGGGCTGCAGCAGCGGACGGGCGGGTCCATTACGCTGCTCGGCTCGGATCCCGGCACCGCCGGTGCGGAACTGCGCGCCCGCGTGGGAGTGATGCTCCAGGACGGCGGGCTCCCGCCGTCGGCCCGCCCCATTCCCTTGCTCCGGCACGTTGCCGGCATGTACCGCAATCCCAGGCCGCTGGATGAATTGGTGCAGCGGCTGGGCATCGACACGTTCAGCAGGACCAATGTCCGGCGGCTGTCCGGCGGACAGAAGCAGCGGCTGGCCCTCGCCGCCGCGCTGATCGGCAACCCGGAGGTCCTGTTCCTGGACGAACCCAGCGCCGGCCTGGATCCGCAGTCCCGCCAGCTGGTCTTCGAACTCATTGCCGAACTCCGGGACGGCGGGATGGGGATCATCCTCACCACCCACCTCATGGATGACGCGCAGCGGCTGGCCGATTACGTGTACATCATCGACGCCGGCAGGAACGTTGCGGAGGGCACCGTCGCCCAGCTTCTCCAGCACAACATGCCGGAGACGCCCCACCGGGACCACGTGCGGACGCTGCACTTCGATGCCGTGCCGGGGCTGGATTTCGACGGCGTGCTGCCGGCCGAGATCGAGATCCGTGAGACGCGTTCCGGAAGCTACGCGGCCACGGGGGCGCTGACACCCGAGGACCTCGCCGCGCTGACGGCCTGGTGGGCGCACCACGGCATCATGCCGGGCTCGCTGAGCATGGAGGCCCGTAGCCTCGAAGATGTATTCCTTGACATTTCCGGAAGGGAAATCCGATGACGACAGCCACGGGCAGCGCACCCGCTCCCCTGCTCCGCCGGATCCTGCTGCAGGGTAAATACGAGGCCACCACCATGCTCCGGAACGGTGAGCAGCTGATTCTGGCCGTGGTCCTGCCGCTCCTGGCGCTGATCGGACTGACGGTCACCCCGCTGCTTGACGGCATCGGGGACAGCCGGGTCAACGTTGCCGTCCCCGGCATCCTCGCGCTCTGCGCCATGTCCACTGCGTTCACCGGGCAGGGCATCGCCACCGGCTTCGACCGCCGCTACGGCGTGCTCCGGTTTCTGTCCACCACACCGCTGGGGCGCGCAGGCCTCATCGCCGGGAAGATCCTCGCGGTCCTGGCCGTCCTGGTGATCCAGGTGGTCATCGTCGCTGCCGTCGCCCTTCCCCTCGGTTGGCATCCCAATGCCCTGGGGATTCTGCCGGGCCTGGGCCTGCTGGTCCTGGGCGCTGCCGCGTTCACGGCCCTTGGCCTGCTGGTGGCGGGCACCGTCCGACCCGAGGCGACCCTGGCGATCACCAACCTGCTGTGGATCCTGCTCGGCGCCCTGGGCGGCATCGTGATCCCCATGCAGCGGCTGCCGGAACTCGCCCAGAACACCGTTCACCTGCTGCCGTCCGGGTCCCTCGGCGAAGGCCTGCGGGACGCGTTCCTGCACGGCGCCGTGAACGGCAACGCTGTTCTTGTCCTGCTGATGTGGACGGTTCTCGCCGGCGCAGCAGCCATCCGCTGGTTCAAATGGAATTGAGACTAAAGTGAGCACGGCTTCGCGCCTCCCCCAGTTCGTCGGCCGCCTGGCATCCAAGCTTCCCGTCACCGTCGATTCGACCGTCCGCCGCCTGGCCGTGCTGTCCCTGATCGGACAGACGGTCCTGGTGGTCACCGGCGGCGCCGTCCGGCTGACCGCCTCGGGCTTGGGCTGCCCCACCTGGCCCAGGTGCACGAGCAACTCCCTGGTGAACACCCCCGAGATGGGCATCCACGGCTTCATCGAGTTCGGCAACCGTCTCCTGACGTTTGCCCTGGCCGCCGTCGCTGCACTCATGCTCGTGTACCTGTGGAATCTGCGCAGGGAGCGCAAGGACCTGTTCCTGCTGGCCCTTGGCCTGCTGGCGAGCATCCCGGCGCAGGCCATCATCGGCGGCATCACCGTGCTTACCCAGCTGAACCCGTGGGTGGTTGGACTGCATTTCCTGGTGTCCATGGCCCTGGTGGTATTCGCCACGCTGCTGGTTAACCGGGCATACGGCAGGACCGGCCAGTTCCGGAGCTCGCCGCTCGCTGCCCTGCCGGGCGTGCTTCGGCCGGCCATGACCGCCGTCGCAGTGTTTGCATGGATTGCGGTCATGCTTGGCGTCGTGGTGACCGGCGCCGGCCCGCACGCGGGTGACGCCAACGCGCCACGCAACGACCTGGACTGGGACCTGTTCTCGCACATCCACGCCGTGCCCGCGTATCTGGTCACCGCCGGCACGCTGCTCGCCCTGTACTTCGTGTTCCGCCGCGGGATCTCCGGCACGTTCAGGACGGCCGTGCTGATGCTCCTCGGCGTTACCGTGCTGCAGGCCATCATCGGCTTCACGCAGTACTACAACGGCATTCCGGCGCTGCTCGTGGGCGCGCACATGCTGGGTGCCGCCCTGCTGATGGCCGCGGCAACCAACGCCGCCGACATTGCCCGCTCCAGCCCCGTCGGGTAGTTTTCGACGCTTCCTCAGGTTTCGTTGCTTCACCCCTGACGCTTCCTCAGTGGGGCCGCTTGCGGTCAGGGCCAGCTCCATCACCAGCTTGGTCAGTTACTGCAGCAGTCCGCCCTCACCGGTCAGCTGCAAGGCCCTCGGCCCGGGCACGCTCCGTCAGCTGCCGGACCAGTTCCTCATCCTCCGCGTCGTTCGCGGCGGCCGTCACATCCGTCACGGGCTTTCCTTCTTCCTCAGCAGTTACCCAGAAAATGTATAGTCCCTGCGGCGAAGGAAAACGCCCCTTCACATGAAGCGAAGGGGCGTTTCTGCATTCGGCAGGATTTGAGGAAGCGTCCGGGGAAAACCCGCAGGATGTGAGGGAGCGTCCCTTGAAAACCTGCAGGACCTGAGGGAGCGTCCGGGGAAAACGTGCGGGAGGTGAGGAAGCGTTCTGGGCGGGTTGCGGGTTAGCCCATGAGCGGCAAGCCGACGAACGGGTCGACCGCCAGCGCGATGAAGAGCAGCGTCAGGTAGCTTATGGAACCGTGGAAGACCTTCATGGCGCCCTTGTCGGAGAGGTCTCCGCCCTGCGCACGGTTGTAGAGCGCATGGGACTCGTACAGGAACCAGGCGCCAGCCAGCACGGCAACGGCGGTGTAGACCCAGCCCGCGTTGCCGGCCGGGATCATGAGCAGCGAGCAAGCCACCATGGCCCAGGCATACAGGACCACCTGCACGGACACGACCTTGGCGCCGGCAATGGCACCGAGCATCGGCACGTTGGCGTTGCGGTAGTCCTCGCCGTAACGCATGGACAGCGGCCAGTAGTGCGGCGGGGTCCAGAGGAAGATCACCATGAAGAGGACGATGGCCGGCCACTCGACGGTGTTGGTGACGGCGGACCAGGCGATCAGTACAGGGAAACACCCGGCGGCGCCGCCCCAGACGATGTTCTGTGCCGTGCGGCGCTTGAGGATCATCGTGTAAATGACCACATAGAAAACGATGGCGCCGAGTCCGAGCCACGCGGAGAGCGGGTTCGCACCGAACCAGAGGATGGCGATGGCCGCAGCTCCCAGCAGCCACGCAAAGATGAGGGCCTCGCGCGGCGTGACTTCGCCGGTCACCAGGGGGCGCTTCTCGGTGCGGTGCATCAGCTTGTCGATGTCGCGGTCGATGTAGCAGTTGAAGGCACCGGCGCTGCCGGCTGCGAATGCGCCGCCGACGAGGGTGGCCATGATGAGGCCCAGCGAGGGGAAGCCGCGCTGCGCGTAGATCATGGTGGGCAGGGTGCTGACCAGCAGGAGTTCAATGACCCTGGGCTTGGTGAGTGCAAGGTACGCCTTCGCCTTGCGGGCTAGTCCGGCTCTTCCGTGGACCCGGGAAGAGGTCAGCGGCGTATCTGTTGTGCTCACGTGGCAGTCACTCTGTTTCTGTCTGGCTGTTTATCTGATCGGCCGCTCTGGACACGCGGTCCGGACCGATCCCTCAACGGCGGCTGGCGGGGCTGTCGTGTGCGCAGTGGAACCCGCCCTGTCCGCCGGTGGCCTCCCGATATCATACCGCGGTCCCGCATGGATCGTTGGCATCGGCGTGTGACGGCAAATCACTGAAAATGATTCGTTCGTGCTTGCTTCAATCACATTAACGCAGCCTCACGGCACGGATGATTCACAAAAGAGAAATTGCGTCCAACTGGTGAGATTTTGGCCGCCCGAAGTGTGGAATAGAGCTAAGCTGTCTGCAGATCAGCGCACACTGGAAGACGGGCTAGAAACCGCATTCCAGACCGTCCGGCGACTGAATGAAGATCAACGTTTCAATGGTGAACGGCTGGTAGGCACGAAATGCAGCGGGCACCAATTATGCCCTGCCGCTGTGTGTTCTTATCGCTGCCGTTAACACAGAGAGGGGCCCGGTTACGTGGCACATTTGAAAGAGCAAGAACTGACTTGGACCGACCTCGACCAGCGCGCCGTTGACACTGTGCGCGTCCTGGCCGCCGACGCCGTCGAGAAGGTGGGCAACGGCCACCCCGGCACCGCGATGAGCCTGGCGCCGGCCGCCTACCTTCTGTTCCAGAAGCTGATGCGGCACGACCCGGCGAACCCGGACTGGATCGGCCGCGACCGCTTCATCCTCTCCCCCGGCCACACTTCCCTGACGCTTTACATCCAGCTGTTCCTCTCCGGCTACGGCCTGGAACTGAAGGACCTGGAAGCTCTGCGCACCTGGGGCTCGCTGACCCCGGGCCACCCGGAGTACAAGCACACCGCCGGCGTTGAGATCACCACCGGCCCGCTGGGCCAGGGCCTCGCCTCCTCGGTCGGCTTCGCATACTCGCAGCGCCGCCAGCGCGGCCTGTTCGACGCCGATGCTCCCGCCGGCGAGAGCCCGTTCGACCACACCATTTGGGTCATCGCGTCCGACGGCGACCTCCAGGAAGGCGTGACCTCCGAGGCTTCTTCCCTCGCCGGCCACCAGGAGCTTGGCAACCTCGTGGTCATCTACGATGAGAACCACATCTCCATCGAGGACGACACCGACATCGCCTTCACCGAGGACGTCCTGAAGCGCTACGAAGCCTACGGCTGGCACACCCAGCGCGTTGACTGGACCAAGACCGGCGACTACAAGGAAGACGTCCAGGAGCTCTACTCGGCCCTGCTGGCCGCCAAGGCGGAAACCTCGAAGCCGTCCATCATTTCGCTGCGCACCATCATCGGCTACCCGGCCCCGAAGAAGCAGAACACCGGCAAGATCCACGGTTCAGCCCTGGGTTCGGAAGAAGTGGCAGCGCTGAAGAACGTCCTCGGCTTTGACCCCGAGAAGTCCTTCGAGGTGGACGAGGACGTGCTGGCCCACGCCCGTGCCGTCGTCGACCGCGGTGCCCACGCACGCAAGGAATGGGAAGAGTCCTTCTCCGCCTGGCAGTCCGCCAACCCGGAAGCTGCCGCCCTGCTGGAGCGCGTCGAGGCCCGCCAGCTCCCCGCCGAGCTCGACGGCGCCCTGCCGGTCTTCCCGGCCGGCAAGGATGTTTCCACCCGCGCTGCGTCCGGCAAGGTCCTGAACGCCATCGGCCCGGTCATGCCGGAACTCTGGGGCGGCTCGGCCGACCTCGCCGAGTCCAACAACACCACGATCGAAGGCTCGCCGTCGTTCGTTCCTGCAGGGAAGCAGACCACCGCCTGGTCCGGCAACCCGTACGGCCGCGTCCTGCACTTCGGTATCCGTGAGCACGCCGCAGCCTCGATCGTGAACGGCATCAGCCTGCACGGCAAGACCCGCGCATTCTCCGGCACGTTCCTGATCTTCAGCGACTACCAGCGTCCCGCCATCCGCCTCGGCGCCCTCATGGGCGTGCCGTCCCTGTATGTCTGGACGCACGACTCCATCGGCCTGGGCGAGGACGGCCCGACGCACCAGCCGGTGGAGCAGCTCGCCTCGCTGCGTGCGATCGTCGGCCTCGACGTCGTCCGTCCGGGCGATGCCAATGAGGTCGCGGCAGCGTGGAAGACCATGCTGGAAAACCACGAGAACCCGGCCGGCATTGTCCTGACCCGCCAGAACATCCCCACCTACGAGCGTGGCGAGGGCGCGGCCGAGGGTGACACCTTCGGTTCGACTGCTGGCGTTGCCAAGGGCGGCTACGTGCTGGCCGAGGCGTCCAAGGACGGCAAGACCGTGGACGCGCAGGTCATCCTGATCGGCACCGGCTCCGAGGTCCAGCTGGCTGTCGAGGCCCGC
Source organism: Arthrobacter sp. OAP107 (assembly GCF_040546765.1). Lineage (NCBI taxonomy): Bacteria > Bacillati > Actinomycetota > Actinomycetes > Micrococcales > Micrococcaceae > Arthrobacter > Arthrobacter sp. OAP107. Next base: position 2,347,185 of record NZ_JBEPOK010000001.1, read on the forward strand.
GAGGCACTCCAGGCCGAAGGCATCGCCACCCGCGTGGTGTCCATGCCGTGTGTCGAGTGGTTCAACAAGCAGGACGCCGCCTACCGCGAGGCAGTCCTGCCCGCAGCGGTCAAGGCCCGCGTGTCCGTCGAAGCGGGACTTGCCCTTGGCTGGAAGGAATTCGTCGGCGACGCCGGCCGCTCCGTCAGCCTCGAGCACTACGGCGCCTCGGCAGACTACAAGCGCCTCTTCCAGGAATTCGGCATCACGGCAGAAGCAGTTGCCGCCGCCGCCAAGGATTCCCTCGCCGGACTCCAGTCCTGACAGCACCCCACAGTTCAAGGAGATTAGAAATGACTAGCACTCCCACCCAGCAGCTTTCCGACGCCGGTGTTTCCATCTGGCTCGATGACCTCTCCCGCGGCCGCCTGAAGACCGGCACGCTGCAGAAGCTGATCGAAGAGAAGAACGTTGTGGGTGTCACCACGAACCCCAGCATCTTCCACGCCGCCATCACCACCGGGCACGACTACGACGCCACCATCGCGGCCCAGGCCGCTGCCGGCGCCTCCATCGAAGAGACCATCTTCGAAATCACGACGACGGACGTCGCCGACGCCTGCGACCTCTTCGCCCCGGTTGCCGCCGCCACCAAGGGTGTGGACGGCCGCGTCTCCATCGAGGTGGACCCCCGCCTCGCCTGGGACACTGCCGGAACGATCGCCGAGGCCAAGCACCTGTACAAGAAGGTCAACCGCGACAACGTCCACATCAAGATCCCTGCAACGCTTGAGGGCCTGGAAGCCATCACGGCCACCCTGGCTGAGGGCATCAGCGTCAACGTGACCCTGATCTTCTCGCTGGAGCGCTACCGCGCCGTCATCAACGCCTTCCAGAGCGGTCTGGAGCAGGCCAAGGACAACGGCCACGACCTCTCCAAGATCCACTCCGTCGCCTCGTTCTTCGTGTCCCGCGTGGACACCGAGATCGACAAGCGACTGGACGCGATCGGCACCGAGGAAGCCAAGGCCCTCAAGGGCAAGGCCGGCGTCGCCAACGCCCGCCTCGCCTACCAGGTCTACGAGGAGCTCTTCTCCACCGAACGCTGGGCTGTGCTGGCCGAAGCCGGCGCCCTGCCGCAGCGCCCGCTGTGGGCCTCCACCGGCGTGAAGGACCCGGCCTACCCGGACACCCTGTACGTCACGGAGCTCGTTGCCCCCGGCGTAGTCAACACCATGCCGGAGAAGACCCTGGACGCCACGTTCGACCACGGCGTGGTCACCGGTGACACCATCACCGGCGGCTACGATGAAGCGAACGCCACCCTCAACGCCCTCGACGCGCTCGGCGTGTCCTACAACGAGGTCGTCGCCCTGCTGGAATCCGAAGGCCTGGACAAGTTTGTGGCCAGCTGGAAGGAACTGCTGGCCGACGTTGAAGGCGCTCTCGCCACCGCACGGAAGGCTTCCTAACCCAACATGAGCACACTCAGCTACGACGCCACCGGTGCCGCCCGGAAGGCTCTTGAGCAGCACCTGCCCGCCCTCGTGGAAGACCGGGTTGCCACCCGGATCTTCGCCAAGGACCACACCCTGTGGGGTCCGGATGCGGAAGCCGAGTCGGCCATCCGCCTGGGCTGGGTCGAGGCGGCCACCGTCTCCCGGTCCCTGGTGGACGGCATCCTGGAACTCCGGGATGCCCTAAAGGCCGAGGGGGTGACCCGGATTGTCCTGTGCGGCATGGGCGGGTCCTCCCTCGCTCCTGAAGTGATTGCCGGCACCGCTGGCGTCGAGCTGACTGTGCTGGACAGCACCGACCCCGAACAGGTCGGTGCTGCCCTCGCGGAACGTCTGGAGGAAACCGCGATCGTGGTGTCCTCGAAGTCCGGTTCAACCCTGGAAACCGATTCGCAGCGCCGGATCTTTGAGCACGCCTTCACCGAGGCCGGCCTCGACGCCAAGAGCCGGATCATCGTTGTCACCGATCCGGGGTCCCCGCTGGACAAGGCGTCCCGGGACGCCGGTTACCGGGCCGTGTTCAACGCGGACCCGAACGTGGGCGGCCGCTACTCGGCCCTGACGGCCTTCGGCCTGGTCCCCTCCGGCCTGGCCGGGGTGGACATCGCGGCCCTGCTGGACGAGGCAGAGGAAGCCGCCGAGATCCTGAACGAGGACGCACCCGAGAACATCGGGCTGGTCCTGGGTGCCACCCTGGGCGGCACCAACCCGCTGCGGAACAAGGTGGTCATCGCGGAGGACGGCTCCGGCATCGTCGGCTTCGCTGACTGGGCCGAACAGCTCATCGCCGAATCCACGGGCAAGCTGGGCACCGGCATCCTGCCGGTGGTCGCCGGGCCGGACGCCCCGGAGGTCACCTCCGGCGCCGAAGATGTCCTGGTGGTCCGCCTCGTGAACCCGGATGCCGACGTCGAACTCGGCGAGAACGAAGTTGCGATTGCCGGGGGCCTCGCCTCGCAGATGATGGTCTGGGAATTCGCCACCGCCGTCGCCGGGCGCCTGCTGGGCATCAACCCGTTTGACCAGCCCGACGTCGAAGCCGCCAAGGTGGCTGCCCGCGGTCTGCTGGACGCGCAGCCGGAACCGACGCCGGCTGCTTTCGTTGACGGTGCCATCGAGGTCCGCGGCGGCGACTGGCTGGGCAAGGCTTCCACTGCAGAGGGCGCCGTAAAGGCACTGCTGGACACACTCGAGGCCGACAGCTACCTGAGCGTCCAGGCCTACTTCGACCGCCTGGCCTACGCGCCGCTTGAGGGCGTCCGGGACGACCTCGCCGCCGTGAGCGGCCGTCCGGTCACCTTCGGCTGGGGACCCCGGTTCCTGCACTCCACCGGCCAGTTCCACAAGGGCGGCCCCGCCATCGGTGTCTTCCTGCAGGTCACGGCGGCGTCCGCGCAGGACCTCGCGATTCCGGAGCGTCCGTTCACCTTCGGCGAGCTGATCGCGGCCCAGGCCGCCGGCGACGCCCAGGTCCTCAGCGAGCACGGCCGGCCCGTGCTGCGCCTGCACCTGACCGACCGGGCAGCGGGCGTGGCCCAGCTGCAGGAGATTGTTTCGTCGCTGGCCGCCACGGCAGCATCCGCCACTGAGAGCTAAGGCACCGATTCCACCATGCCAGATACTTTGAACGGCAAAAGGACAGCCAGCCGGTCCGGGAACCCCTTGCGGGACCCGCGGGACCGGCGGCTGAACCGGATTGCCGGACCGTCCTCGCTTGTGCTCTTCGGAGTCACCGGGGACCTTGCCCGTAAGAAGCTCATGCCCGCCGTGTATGACCTCGCCAACCGTGGCCTGCTGCCGCCGAGCTTCGCGCTGGTCGGTTTCGGCCGGCGGGACTGGGACAACGAGGACTTCGCCTCCGAGGTCAAGGACGCCGTGAAGTCCTACGCCCGGACCCCGTTCGATGAGGCGGTCTGGAACCAGCTCTCCGAGGGCATCCGGTTCGTGCAGGGCGCGTTCGACGACGATGCCGCGTTTGAGCGGCTCGGCGAGACGATCAAGGAACTCGACGAGAACCGCGGCACCCGCGGGAACCACGCGTTCTACCTGTCGATCCCGCCGAAGGCGTTTGAGCAGGTCTGCCGGCAGCTGTCCAAGCATGGCCTGGCGCAGGCCGAGGGCGAGAAGTGGCGCCGGGTGGTGATCGAGAAGCCGTTCGGCCACGACCTCGAATCCGCACGGCAACTCAATGACATTGTCGAGTCGGTGTTCCCGCAGGACGCGGTGTTCCGGATCGACCACTACCTGGGCAAGGAGACGGTCCAGAACATCCTGGCGCTGCGCTTCGCGAACCAGCTGTTCGAGCCGCTCTGGAACGCGAACTACGTGGACCACGTGCAGATCACCATGGCCGAGGACATCGGCACCGGCGGCCGGGCAGGGTATTACGACGGCGTGGGCGCGGCCCGGGACGTGATCCAGAACCACCTGCTGCAGCTGCTGGCCCTGACAGCGATGGAGGAACCCATCTCCTTCAACGCCGATGACCTGCGCGCGGAGAAGGAAAAGGTCCTGGCCGCGGTCAGGCTCCCCGAAGACCTGTCCACGCATTCGGCCCGCGGGCAGTTCGCCGGCGGCTGGCAGGGCGGGGAGCAGGTTCAGGGGTACCTGGAGGAAGAGGGCATCCCGGCGGACTCGACCACCGAAACGTATGCCGCGATCCGGGTGGATATCAATACCCGCCGCTGGTCCGGGGTGCCGTTCTACCTGCGGGCCGGCAAGCGGCTCGGACGCCGCGTGACGGAGATCGCGGTGGTGTTCAAGCGGGCACCGAACCTGCTCTTCCGGGACCACAGCGACGACGATTTCGGGCAGAACGCGGTAGTGATCCGGGTCCAGCCCGACGAGGGCGCCACGATCCGGTTCGGGTCCAAGGTCCCCGGCACGCAGATGGAAGTCCGGGACGTGACCATGGACTTTGGCTACGGGCACTCGTTCACCGAGTCCAGCCCCGAAGCCTACGAGCGGCTGATCCTGGACGTGCTCCTGGGCGAGCCGCCGCTGTTCCCGCGGCACGAGGAAGTGGAGCTGTCCTGGAAGATCCTGGACCCCTTCGAAGAGTACTGGGCCGGCCTGGGCGAACAGCCCGAGCCGTACGCGCCCGGAAGCTGGGGCCCGGCCTCGGCTGACGAGCTGCTCGCCCGCGACGGACGCACCTGGAGAAGGCCATGATCGTAGACCTGCCGAACACCACCACCTCGAACGTTTCCAAGAAGATCCAGTCCCTGCGCGAGCAGGGCGGCGTGATCGCCCTGGGCCGGGTCCTGACCCTCGTGGTGGTCACCAAGTCCGGGCTCGAGGAAGAAGCGATCGAGGCGGCCAACGAGGCCAGCCGCGAACACCCCTGCCGGATCATCGTGCTCGCCGACGCCGGCTCGTCCGCGCCCAACCGCCTCGACGCGCAGATCCGGGTCGGCGGCGACGCCGGAGCCTCCGAGGTCATCGTGCTGCGGGGCTTCGGTGAGCTCGCCGAGGAAAGCGAGTCCCTGGTCGCCGCGCTGCTGCTGCCCGACGCTCCGATCGTGGCCTGGTGGCCGCACGGTGCACCGAAAAACGCATCCGAAACCTCGATTGGCCGCATCGCGCACCGCAGGATCACCGACTCGGCGAACGAGGCCGAGCCGCAGGTGGCGCTGGAGAACATCCGGAACACCTACAAGGCCGGCGACACCGACCTCGCCTGGACCCGGCTGACGAACTGGCGCATCCAGCTCGCCGCCGTACTGGACCAGGCCGACTCCTCGCCCGTCACCGCCGTCGCGGTCGAAGGCGCCTCGGACTCGCCCAGCACCATCCTGCTCGCGGCCTGGCTGACCCTGTCCCTGGACGCCCCGGTCACGATCGTGGCGGACCCCGCAGGCACCGGCATCCGCCGCGTCCGGCTCACCCGCCCGGGCGGCGACGTCCAGCTCTTCCGCCCCGGACTCTCCATCGCCGAACTCACCCAGCCCGGCCAGCCCGCGCAACGGATCTCCCTGCCGCGCCGCAGCCTCCGCGACTGCCTCGCTGAGGAGCTCCGCCGCTTGGACCCCGACGAAGTATTCGGCGAAGTGATTACTATTGGACTGCCACGTACCAATCTAAGGAGTGTCCGTCCCAGTGAGCGCTGAGCCCAGAGTAAGCATCCATCCTGACTCTTCCGTACTCATGGCAGCCATTGCGGCCCGCCTGATCACCAAGCTCGTGGACGTGCAGGACCGATTCGGTGAAGCGACGGTGGTGCTAACCGGAGGCACGGTGGGCATCGGAACGCTGAAGGCCGTGGCCGATTCGCCGGCCGCGCCCGCGGTGGACTGGGCAAAGGTGAACTTTTGGTGGGGCGACGAGCGTTTCGTGGGCGCCCAGGACCCGGACCGCAATGCGGTCCAGGCCCAGGAAGCGCTCCTGAAGCACATCAATGTTGATCCCGCGCGCGTCCACGTGCCCGGGTCGACGGATGACTTCGGCTCACCGGAGGAGGCTGCAGAGGACTACGCACGCCGCCTCAGCGAGGCGGCAGCGGCCGAGCACGCCGCGGACGCTTCGGACGACCGCCCCGAGGAGCCGGGCCGGCTACCCCGGTTCGACGTCGTGCTGCTGGGCGTGGGTCCCGACGCGCACGTGGCGTCCCTGTTCCCGGAGCAGGGCGGCATCCGCGAGAAGCAGCTGACGGTGGTGGGGGTCCGCAACTCCCCCAAGCCGCCGCCCGAGCGCATCTCCCTGACCCTGCCGGCGATCAACACCTCCGCTGAGGTGTGGATGGTGGTGGCAGGCGAGGACAAGGCCGGTGCCGTGGGCCTGGCCCTCGCCGGGGCCAATCCCGTGCAGGTGCCGGCGTCCGGTCCCGCGGGCCGGTCCCGGACGCTGTGGCTGATCGACGAAAACGCGGCCTCGCGCGTTCCTGAACAGCTAGTCAGGAAGGCGCCGGCCGGCTCTTAGCCGCTCCAGCGCTCCAGCCAGTACGTCTTCGGCGTCCTGGCTGGAGCGTCTTTCTTTAACGTATTCGAGGTGGGTCTTGAAGCCCTCTTCCGGGGTTTCGCCGGGCAGCCCGGCACCGGGATTGCGCGACGCCGGGCGGCCGCAGTGGCGGCAGTCCCACAAGTCCGGAATCTGGTCGTCCGGCAGCTTAAGAAAGACAGGCCGCGTCTCGTGTCCCATGGCGCACCAGTAGGAGACACAAATACGTGGCAGGGGCTCCCCGAGAGGATCATCCCCCTGGTTCTTCATTCCGGCTCCTTGAATGACACCCACGCGGGTGCCGCGGAATCCTGAAGAGGTATGCACCATGGGAACTCCCTCGCTGCTAATGGCGGCGCTGCCGTTAGATCCGATAGCGACAGTTTAGACGATATGAAGTGGAACGGGTCACCTGGTCCGCCCGGGGTGCCGGCCATCATCGCCGGGGCCGGTCCTGCAGCGCCGGCTTGATGTGATTCGGTTGGCCTGATGCGGGGAGCGGCGCTGCAGGGCCTGTTTCCCGGCGGTCATGTCCTTTATCCCGGACGGGCCAGGTACACAGGGACGGGGGCCGGGGCCTTCTGTTTCACGGCATCCGTGGGTTGCCATTAGGCGGCTCCCGTGGCCTGGGTGACCAATCGGGGGTGCAATGGTAGTGCCACATGTGAGGTTGGGAGGTCCCGGCTATGTTCGAGCATACTTTCATTGGTCTGGATGTTCACGCGGTCAACGTAGTTGGTCATGCACTGAACCCAGGCACCGGTGAAATTGTCAGGCACACGATGGGCGTCGACCCGGCCGTAGTTCTGGAGTGGGTGCGGCGGTTCGAGCCGCCTGTCAAGGTTGTGTACGAGTCCGGCCCCACCGGGTTTTCTTTGGCCCGGTACCTGCAGGAGGCGGGCATCAACTGTGTGGTGGCGGCTTCTTCAAAGCTGCTGAGGGCCCCCGGCGACCGGGTGAAAACGGACCGGCGGGATGCGCAGGTTCTGGCTGACATGCTGGCGGTCGGGTCGGTCACGGAGGTCCGCATCCCGGATCCTGACGAAGAAGCCTTGCGCGATCTGTCGCGGCTGCGCGCCGCCACGGCCAAGGACCTCGCGCACTCCCGCCAGCGGGTAAATGCCGTCCTGTTGCGCCACGGGATCCGCTACCCCAAAGTTACAAGGTGGACTCAGGAGCACCGTGCGTGGTTGCTCCACCAGCACTTTCCTGAGCTAGCGCTGCAGTTCACTTACGACGCCGATGTCGAGCAGGCCGAGCTGCTGGCCACCCACCTGGCGCGCATCGATACACAAATCGCCAGCAGGGCGGCAAACTGCCGCTACACGCAGGTCATTGACGCACTGATGTGTCTTCGCGGCATCCGACTCACGACAGCGTTCGGGCTCGCCGTCGAGATCGGTGAATGGACCCGCTTCACCGGCTCGTCCATCGGCTCCTATCTTGGCCTGGTCCCCAGCGAAGAATCATCCGGCCAATCACGGCACCAAGGCCCGATCACCAAGGCGGGGAACACCTACGCCCGAAGCCTCCTGATTGAAGCAGCCTGGCAGCACCGGCGCCCCTACTCCCGGCCGGGGGATCGATTGCTGCGCCAGTTTGATCTCGTCCCCCAGCAACCCGCATCCGGGCTCTGGAAGGGAACCACCGGCTGCATCGCAAGTGGCGACACTTCGACGAACGCCACAAGATGCCCGTCAAGGCCAACACCGCGATCGCCCGCGAACTCGCCGGCTGGTGCTGGTCTCTGGCGGCCCCGCTCCAGCAGGGAGGTCGCATGACCGCGGCCTAACGAACGTGCCACCGAGCGGTGAAAGCAGCGGAGGGCGAAGGCCAGCATCCGGAGCTAACTCGAGAACGCACTATGAGCAGACGGGCCACCCATCTCCGCCGACGCTCGATCTTAGACACCGATATTGCTCCAGCCGAACAAATCGTCCTGCGGTAACCAACCCGCGAATATCAGACTGACACTGCAGTCGACAACGACCCGCCAACACCCCAGCAGCCCACCGCCCGGCTGGCATATGGATGAGCGGCCCCCAAAAAACCGAGCCCAGGAGGCCGCTCATCCATATGCCTCTTGACAACCGGATCTACATATCAGTGCGTGCTTCCCTTGGCGGCACGGAAAAGCCCGGCCCAATCAGGAACAGATCCTGACCGGGCCGGGCTCGTCGTACTAAACGGCTGCGTCAGCCTTAGGAGTCAGCCACACCCGTGAAGCGCATCAGCAGGCCGAGCGCGATAATCACGACGCCCCAGGTGACGCCGAGGATGATGGTGAACCTGTTCAGATTGCGCTCAGCAACGCCTGAGGAGGCCAGCCCCGAGCTCATGCCGCCGCCGAACATGTCCGACAGGCCGCCGCCGCGCCCCTTGTGGAGCAGGATGAGCAGGGTCAGCAGAAGGCTGGTAATGCCCAGCAGGATCTGCAGAATCACATGAAGAACGTCCACGACGGCCTTTCCAAAGTTGGTGGATGCGGGAGCGTGCCGGTACCGGACTAGTCCGTTACGAGGTGGCTCTCGAACTTGACAATATTAGCAAACTCAGCGGGATCAAGGCTGGCACCGCCCACCAGCACGCCGTCGACGTCGCGCTCTTTGAGGATGGCGGCAGCGTTGCTGGCCTTGACCGAACCGCCGTACAGCAGGCGGACCTTGGCGGCCACGTCAGCGTCGAACAGCTCGGTGAGCTCGGCACGGATCGCGGCGCACATCTCCTGGGCGTCCTCCGGGCCCGCAACCTCACCGGTGCCGATGGCCCAGACAGGCTCATAGGCGACGACGAGTTCGGCCGCCTGCTCGGGGGTGAGGCCTTCGACGTCGGCGCGGAGCTGGTCCAGTGTGTGCTGGACGTGTGTGCCCGCCTGGCGGATCTCCAGGCCTTCCCCGACGCAGAGCACGGGGATGAGGTTGTGGCGGTAGGCAGCCTTGACCTTGGCGTTCAGGACTTTGTCAGATTCAGCATGGATGGTCCGGCGTTCGCTGTGGCCGACGAGGACGTACTTGCAGCCGAGCTTGTTCAGGAACTGGCCGGAAATGTCCCCGGTGTAGGCGCCGGAATCGAACTGCGACAGGTCCTGGCCGCCGTAGACGATGTCCAGTTCGTCGCCCTGGACGAGGGTCTGCACACCCCGGAGGTCGGTGAAGGGCGGGAAGACGGCGGCTTCCACACGGCTGTAGTCGTGCTTGGCGTCGGACAGTGTCCAGGCCAGCTTCTGCAGGAGGGTGATGCCCTGGACGTGGTCCATGTTCATCTTCCAGTTGCCTGCGATCAAAGGCGTACGGTCAAAGGTGCCGTTGGTTGACGTAGTCACGTGTTCTCCAATAGTGCCGGTCAATCTGCTGATCATGTGAACAGCCGGCAGGGCGCCTCCGCGGTGCGGAAGGTGCCCTGCCGGCTGGTGTGTCTTTAGCGGTCCAGAACGCTCAGGCCGGGAAGTTCCTTGCCTTCAAGGTATTCCAGGCTGGCGCCGCCGCCGGTGGAAATGTGTCCGAACTGGTCATCGGCGAAGCCGAGCGTGCGGACGGCAGCGGCGGAGTCGCCGCCGCCGACGACGGTGAACGCGTCGGTCTCCGTCAGCGCCTGGGCGATGGCCCGGGTGCCTGCGGAAAATGCCTCGAACTCGAAGACGCCCATGGGGCCGTTCCAGAACACGGTCTTGGCGCCCTTGATCTGCTCGGCAAACGCCCGGGCGGACTCGGGTCCGATGTCCAGGCCGATGCCCTGCGCCCCGAAGCTGCTGCCTTCGATGGCGTCGGCGCTGACCGTCTCGTGGTCGGCGTCGGCGGCGAACTTGGCTGCCACCACGACGTCCGTTGGGATAACGAACTCCGTGCCGGCGTCGGCTGCGCGCTTGAGGTAGTCCTGGACGACCGGGATCTGGTCCTCTTCCAGCAGGCTTCCGGCCACCTTGTGACCCTCGGCTGCCAGGAACGTGAACAGCATGCCGCCGCCCACCAGGATGGTGTCAGCCTTGCCGAGCAGGTTGTCGATGACCGCGAGCTTGTCAGAAACCTTCGAACCGCCGAGGACCACAACGTAGGGACGCTGGGTGTCTGCGGTCAGCTTGCGGAGGACTTCCACCTCGGTGCCCACAAGGTCGCCGAGGTACGACGGGAGCCGGGTGGCGACGTCGTAAACGCTGGCGTGCTTGCGGTGCACGGCGCCGAAGGCGTCGTTCACGAAGGCGCCGTTGTCACCGGTGAGTCCTACCAGTTCGTCAGCGAACGCGCCGCGCTCGGCCCCGTCCTTGCTGGTCTCGCGCGCGTCGAACCGCACGTTCTCGAGGACCAGGACCTGGCCGTCCTGCAGCGCAGCCGCCTTCTCCTTGGCCGAGGGTCCTACCGTGTCCTCCGCGAGGGAGACAGGGAAGGAAGCCAGCTCGGCCAGGCGGGCCACCGCCGGCTTGAGCGAGTACTTGTCTTCGGGGGCGCCCTTGGGGCGGCCGAGGTGGGCTGTTACCAGCACGCGGGCACCGGCGTCCGTGAGCTTTCCCAGTACTGGCAGTGAGGCCCGGATGCGGCCGTCGTCAGTCACTGTAGAGCCGTCGAGCGGCACATTCAGGTCACTTCGAACCAGAATGTACCGCCCGCGGACACCTTCAGCGATCAGTTCGTTGAGGGTGTGAGATGTCATGTAGCTAACCCTAGCCCAGCTTGGCCGCTACAAGCTCCGTCAGGTCCACGAGGCGGTTGGAGTAGCCCCATTCGTTGTCATACCAGGAAACAACCTTGACCTGGTTGCCAATGACCTTGGTCAAACCGGAGTCAAAGATGGACGAGGCGGGGTCGCCGACGATGTCCGAGGAGACGATCGGGGCGTCGGTGTAGGTCAGGATGCCCTGCCACTCGTCCGACTCTGCGGCCTTCTTGAGCGTGGCGTTGACTTCCTCGACGGTGGTCTCGCGGGAGACCGTCACGGTGAGGTCGGTGGCGGAGCCGGTGGGGACCGGAACGCGGATGGCGTAGCCGTCCAGCTTGCCCTTGAGCTCCGGCAGGACCAGGCCGATGGCCTTGGCCGCACCCGTGGAGGTGGGAACCATGTTGATGGCGGCGGCGCGGGCACGGCGGAGGTCGTTGTGCGGGCCGTCCTGCAGGTTTTGGTCTGCGGTGTAGGCGTGCACGGTGGTCATCAGGCCACGCTCGATGCCGAAGGCATCGTTGACAACCTTGGCCAGCGGTCCGAGGCAGTTGGTGGTGCAGGAAGCGTTGGAGATGATGTGGTGGTTCTCGGGGTCGTAGAGGCCGTCGTTGACGCCCATCACGATGGTGATGTCCTCGTCCGAGGCGGGGGCGGAGATCAGGACCTTCTTGGCGCCGGCTTCGATGTGCTTCTTGGCCGCAGCAGCCTTGGTGAAAAAGCCGGTGGACTCGATGACGATGTCAACGCCCAGGTCCTTCCAAGGGAGGTTGGCGGGGTCGCGCTCGGCCAGGACCTTGATGGCGTTGCCGTTGACGACGAGGTTGCCTTCCTTGACCTCAATGGTTTCGGCCAGGCGTCCGCCCACGGAATCGTACTTGAGCAGGTGTGCCAGCGCCTCGGGGCTGGTGAGGTCGTTGACGGCTACGATCTCAAGATCCGCGCCCTGGGCAAGCGCTGCGCGGAAGTAGTTGCGGCCGATGCGGCCGAAGCCGTTGATACCAATACGGGTCGTCACTTTAGTCTCCTTTGTGCCTTGGAAGCACAACTAGTAAGCGGGCGTTGAAGCCAACTAACAGATCCCGCACGCCATTGGGCAGAGATATTTTTCAGATCGGAGGGCGACCAGCCTCATTGCTGAAGGCTAACCGCCTTCCGTGATCCATCTTACGTTTAAGTAGGTCTGCCCCCGCAAGTGCGGGGGCAGACCGTCCAGAATTCGGCCCTAAAGTCGCCGAATGTGAAGTTTGTTACTGCTTTATGTTCGCCAAATCACACTTAGAGGGTGATGAGGCCCGTCGCATTGGCGCGCGCGGCGGCAAAACGGGCGGACACGTCAGCCCAGTTCACGATGTTCCAGAACGCCTTGACGTAGTCGGCCTTGACGTTGACGTAGTCCAGGTAGAAGGCGTGCTCCCACATGTCCAGCATCAGCAGCGGGGTGGTGCCCAATGCGACGTTGCCCTGCTGGTCGTAGAGCTGCTCGATGACGAGGTTGCCGCCGATGGGCTCATAGGCCAGGAAGCCCCAGCCCGATCCCTGCAGGCCGAGGGCGGCTGCGGAGAACTGGGCACGGAAGGCGTCGAACGAGCCGAAGGCGTCGTCGATGGCTGCGGCGAGCTCACCTTCGGGCTTGTCGCCTCCGTCCGGGGAGAGGTTGTTCCAGAACACGGAGTGGTTGATGTGGCCGCCGGTGTGGAAGGCCAGGTCCTTGGAAAGCCGGTTGATGTTGGCGAAGTCGCCCTTTTCGCGCGCCTCGGCCAGCTGGGCCAGCGCGTTGTTGGCGCCCGTCACGTACGCGGCGTGGTGCTTGCTGTGGTGCAGCTCCATGATCCGTGCAGAGATGTGGGGCTCGAGCGCTGCGTAGTCGTAGCTGAGTTCGGGCAGAACGTACTCGGTCACAAAATCCTCCAATGTCGTGGACAGTTTGTCCGGTTGTGCTAACTCTCGGATTGTGCATCCCGGACGACGGGTCATCCGGAAAACTACGATGGCGGCAACAGCCGCCACCTGGTCTTGATTCTATGGGCGCCGTTTACTCGTCCAGCATTTCCGGCGTCACATTGGCATCCGTACCCGGGATGCCAAGATCGGAGGCGCGTTTGTCCGCCATTGCCAGCAGCCGGCGGATGCGCCCGGCGATGGCGTCCTTGGTCATGGGTGGATCGGCAAGCCGGCCGAGTTCGTCGAGGCTGGCCTGCTTGTGGGCCACCCGGAGTTCACCGGCGTACTTGAGGTGGTCCGGGACGTCGTCGCCGAGGATCTCAAGGGCCCGGTCAACCCGTGCGCCGGCCGCGACGGCAGCCTGCGCCGAGCGGCGGAGGTTGGCGTCGTCAAAGTTGGCGAGCCGGTTCGCCGTCGCCCGGACCTCCTTGCGCATGCGCCGTTCCTCCCAGACCATGAGGGCGTCGTGGGCGCCCATCCGGGTGAGCAGCGCGGCGATGGTATCGCCGTCGCGGATCACCACGCGGTCCACTCCCCTGACTTCCCTGGCCTTGGCCTGAATGCCGAGCCGGCGCGCCGCGCCGACCAGTGCGAGGGCCGATTCCGGGCCGGGGCAGGTGACCTCCATGGACGAGGACCGGCCGGGCTCGGTGAGGGAACCGTGGGCCAGGAAGGCGCCGCGCCACACCGCTTCGGCGTCGGCGGCCGAGCCATTTACGACGACGGACGGCAGCCCGCGCACGGGCCGTCCCCGGCCGTCAAGGAGGCCGGTCTGCCGGGCCAGCGCCTCGCCGTCGCGGACCACGCGGACCACGTACCGGCTGCCGCGGCGCAGGCCGCTGCCGGAGACGACGATGATCTCGCTCTGGTGCCCGTAGACCTCAGCGATTGCGGCGCGCAGGCGCCGGGCGGTGGAGGCGAGGTCCACCTCGGCCTCGATGACGATCCGGCCCGAGATGATGTGCAGTCCTCCGGCGAAGCGGAGCATGGCCGAGACCTCAGCCTTGCGGACTGATGATTTCTTAATGTCCAGGCGGGAGAGTTCTTCCTTGACTGATGCTGTCAGTGCCATGGCACCTTTCCTAACTGTTCCCGAAAATATCCTGGTAGGCCGTGGCCAGCCGCAAGGGGTCGTGGACCGGTCGCCGGCCCGAAGCCCCTACTCTACCCAAGACAACCTCGGCGCCGATCATCCCCGCTGCCCGCTTAAACTCGGCCAGGTCTGAAACCGACGCCGGGTCCGCGAGTACCACATCGGCGCTGAACTCCGGCGCGTAGTCACGCAGGACGTGAAGGTGGTCGGCGGCGGACATGCCTGACGTTTCCTTGGTGTCCATGGCGAGGTTCATGGTGAGGCAGCGCTTCGCAGGCGTGTCGCAGAGCGCCTGCCGCATTTCCGGCAGCAGCAGGTGCGGGAGCACGGACGTGTACCAGGAGCCGGGACCCAGCACCACCCAGTCGGCAAGCTCGACGGCGGTCAGGGCCTCAACGCAGGCGGGAGCCTGCTCGGGAAGCAGCCGGACGCTCTCCAGCGAACCCGCGACCGCGCAGCGGGCTTGGCCCGTGATGGTGGTGACAGTGCTGGTGCCGTCCGGTGCCGTCACGCGGACGTCGCCCTCGATGGTGAGCGGAACGGTGGACATGGGCAGCACCTGTCCCCGGGCGCCGAGCAGGGCGCCGGCCCATTTCAGGCCGGCCACGGCGTCGCCGAGCAGTTCCCAGAGGGTAACGATCAGCAGGTTCCCCATGGCGTGTTCATCCAGGGAGGCGCCGCCGCGGGCGGACCGGAAGCGGTGCTGCATGACGTCGCGCCAGGTGCGGCCCCAGTCGGTGTCATCGCACAGGGCGGACAGCGCCATCCGCAGGTCACCGGGCGGAAGGACGCCGTACTCCTCCCGGAGGCGGCCGGAGGACCCGCCGTCGTCCGCCACGGTGACCACCGCTGTCAGTTCCGACGTCAGCAGGCGCAGTGCGGAGAGGGAGGCCGAAAGGCCGTGGCCGCCGCCGAGCGCGACGACGGTGGGCCCCTTGGCCTGTTGGGAACCGGTCAGGCCGGCCGGCGGAATCAGGGGCAGCGGGCCGGTTAGAACACCCATTACTCGCGGCCCAGGTCCCGGTGCGTCGTGGTCACGGTAACCCGGGGATACTGCGCGAGCCGTTTGGACAGCTCCATGGCGACCGCAACCGAGCGGTGCTTTCCGCCTGTGCATCCGACGGCGATGGTGGCGTAGTGCTTGTTCTCCCGCCGATAGCCCTCCAGGACAGGCTCAAGCGCGAGGACATAGCGCTCCACGAAGTTCGGCACGCCCTCGGCTCCGAGGACGTACTCGCTGACGTCCTGGTCCAGGCCGGTGTGCGGCCGCAGCGCGGGCACCCAGTGCGGGTTCGGGATGAACCTGACGTCGGCCACGTAGTTGGCGTCCACGGGCAGGCCGTACTTGAAGCCGAAGCTCATGATGTTCAGGCGGATCGCGATGGGTCCGGTGTCGGTGAACAGTTCGGTGATCGCGGTGGCGAGCCCGTGCACGTTCAGGGACGAGGTGTCCAGGACGAGGTCGGAGGAGTCGCGCAGTTCCTTGAGGAGTTCACGCTCCGCGGCGATGCCGTCCAGGATCCTGCCGCCGGCCTGGAGCGGGTGCGGGCGCCGGCCCTGTTCGAAACGGCGGACCAGGACGTCGTCGCTGGCGTCAAGGAACAGCACCCGGAACGTGACGCCGCTGGCTTCGAGCGCCCGCAGCGCCGCCCGGATGTCGGCGAAGAGCGCCTTGCTGCGGACGTCCATCACCACGGCAAGCTTGGGGATGGACTGCGGGGCGTGGGACACGAGTTCGGCGAGCGTTCCGAGCATCTGCGGCGGCAGGTTCTCGACGACGTACCAGCCGTGGTCCTCCAGGGCATCGGACGCGGTGCTGCGGCCTGCGCCGGACATTCCGGTCACGATAAGCAGTTCCGCTTCGGCGGGCTTGACCGGTGTCAGGCCGTCCTCTTCCGTGCTGGACTCCGCCGTCGACTCTGCCATTGATTCCAGCCTCATTCCTGCTGCTGCTACCCGCGCGCAATTACCGCCCGGTAGCCGTTTGCTAGTGTTTGCGGCACACGCCGATTTCCCGTACTTACCCTAACCAAGTTTCCGGGCGCGGGCTAAGTTTCGAGCACTTCACCCGTGGTCATGTTGATCGCCGGAACGGCGTCCCCCGTGTCGCCGCCGGCTCCGCCCGGACTGAAGTGCGTGACGATGGCAGCGGCCAGCGCCGGCCCGACCCCCTTGGCAGCCGTCAGTTCCTCCGCCGATGCCGCCTTGATCTTCTTGACGGAGCCAAAGTGGGTGAGCAGCGCCTTCCGCTTGGAATCGCCCAGGCCGGGCACGCCGTCGAGGGCAGAGACGGTCATCGCCTTGCCGCGCTTTTGCCGGTGGAACGAGATGGCGAAACGGTGGGCCTCGTCACGGATGCGCTGCAGCATGTAGAGGCCCTGGGAGGAGCGGGGCAGGATGACCGGGAAGTCGCTGTCCGGCAGCCACACTTCCTCGAGGCGCTTGGCGAGCCCGACCACGTAGACGTCGTCGATGCCCAGCGATTCGAGGGCCCGGGCGGCCGCGTTGACCTGGGGCTTGCCGCCGTCCACCACCACGAGGTTGGGCGGGTACGCGAATTTTGCGCGCGGTGCGGGCGTGGTGGTGTCGGACAGTGCGGCGTCGAGGGCGGCGACGGCCGCCTTGTTGGTCCCGTTGGTCCCGTTGGTTCCGTTGGCGGCCGCCGCGTTGGCGCCGGCCGCCGGCGTCGCGACGAGTTCGGCGGCCTCGACCTGGGCTGTCTTGTCCACGAGGTAGTGGCGGAAGCGGCGGGTCAGGACGTCGTGCATCGCGGCGGTATCGTCCGTTGCCGCAGCCCCGGTGATGGAGAACTTCCGGTAGTCCGACTTCTTCGGCAGCCCGTCCTCCACCACCACCATGGAGGCCACCACGTTGGTGCCCTGGACATGTGAGACGTCGTAGCATTCGATGCGCAGCAGCGGGACGGGTAGTTCCAGTGCCTCCTGCAGTTCCTGGAGCGCCTGCGAGCGGACGGTCAGGTCACCGGCCCGGCGGGTCTTGTGCAGCCGGAGCGCGTGCTCGGCGTTCTCGCGGACCGTGGACATGAGGGCGGCTTTGTCGCCGCGCTGCGGCACGCGGATGTCCACCTTGGTCCCGCGGATGCCGGCGAGCCAGACGGCGAGGTCCTGCGCGTTGCTCGGCTCGACAGGAACGAGGACCTCACGGGGAAGCCTGCCCTGGACCTCGGCGTCCTCGCCGTAGACCTGCTGGAGGAGGTGCTCGACGAGGTCGGGAGTGGTGAAGTCCTCCACCTTTTCGACCACCCAGCCTCGCTGGCCGCGGACCCGTCCGCCCCGGACGTGGAACACCTGGACGGCCGCTTCGAGCTCGTCCTCGTGCAGGGCGAAAACGTCGGCGTCGGTGTCCTCGGCGAGCACCACGGCGTTCCGCTCGAAGACCTTCCGGAGGGCGGTGATGTCGTCGCGCAGCCGGGCGGCGCGTTCGTAGTCAAGGACGGCGACGGCAGCGCCCATCTCCTTTTCGAGCCGCGAAATGAAGCGCTTCGCCTCGCCTCCCATGAAGGCGCAGAAGTCCTCGGCGAGGGCGCGGTGTTCCTCGGGGGTGACCCGGCCGACGCAGGGCGCCGAGCATTTGTCGATGTAGCCCAGCAGGCAGGGCCGGCCGCTGGCCTGGGCACGCTTTAGCACGCCGGGGCTGCAGCTGCGCACGGGGAAGACGCGCAGCAGGGTGTCCATGGTTTCCCGGATGGCACCGGCCGTATAGGGCCCGAAGTACCGGGTGCCCTTCCGCCGCTCGCCGCGCATGACCTGCACGCGGGGCAGCTTCTCGCCCATGGTGACGGCAAGGTACGGGTAGGTCTTGTCGTCCCGGAAAACCACGTTGAACCGCGGCTTGAATTCCTTGATCCAGGTGTATTCCAGCTGCAAGGATTCCAGCTCGCTGCCCACCACGGTCCACTCGACGCTGCTGGCCGCGTACACCATGGCGTGGGTCTTGGGCAGCAGCCCCGCGGGGTTCGCGAAGTACGAGTTCAGGCGCGACCGGAGGTTCTTGGCCTTGCCGACGTAAATGACCCGCCCATGGGGATCCCTGAACCTGTAAACACCCGGATTGGTTGGAATTTCACCCGTCTGGGGTCGATAACTCGATGGATCTGCCACGTTTCCAGTCTACTGAGCTGAGGGGATGCGGATTGCCGCCGCGGACAGCCGGTCTACTCGATGACCTTGCTCTGGTTGTAGCTCGTGGAGCGCTGCTGGCCGCTGAGCTCGGCGATGGCGTCCATGATCTTGTCGGTCACCTGGCGCCGGGCGGGAAGCGAATGGTCCGGGCCGGTCTTGTCGAAGTAGATCGGCTCCCCCACCTTCATGGTGAAGTGCTGGGGCTTAACGGCGTTGCGGCCCGCGGGCTGCAGCTTCTCGGTGCCGATCAGTCCCACCGGAATCACCGGCGCACCCGTGGTGAGGGCCAGCCAGCCGACGCCGGTCCGGCCGCGGTACAGGATTCCGTCGCGGGAGCGGGTGCCCTCCGGGTAGATGCCGATTCCCCTGCCGTCCTCGAGGATGTCCAGGAGTGTCTTGAGGGCCTGCACGCTCGCGGCCTGCTCGCCGCGCTCGACCGGAATGGAGCCCACGGCGGTGAAGAAGGACTTCATCACGCGGCCCTTGAAGCCCTTGGTGGTGAAGTACTCCGCCTTGGCAAAGAACGCGACGGGCCGGGGCATGAGCGCCTGGACGATCACGCTGTCCAGAAAGGAGAGGTGGTTGGGCGCCACAATGAACGGCCCGCTCTTGGGCACATTCTCCAGTCCGATAACGGTCGGCCGGCAACTGCCGGAGATGAGGGTCCGCGTGGTCCAGCGGACGCCGTCAAACAGCTCCATCGTTGCGCACCTCGCTCAGGGCCGTGGAACGGACGCTTTCCAGCTCGTCCACCTTGTTGCGGAGGCCGTCGGCGTCATCCACCACCGCCACGGCCCCGGCCGCCTCCAGCTCGCCGTCGGGCGCGAAGCCCCAACTGACTCCGATGCAGTCGAGACCGTTGGCCAGGGCACCGGCCACATCCTGGGCACGGTCTCCCACCATCATGGCGTGCTGCGTACCGAGGGCCGTCATGGCCGCGGCAATGATGCCGGCCTTTCCGACCGGACCGGCGGCGGCCGCGGCCTCGTCTGCGGCTGACCCCCTGATGGCGAGGAACTGGCGGGCGATCTTGTGGTGCTCAAGAACAATGTGGGCAAGGGCTTCCGGCTTTTGCGTCGCAACCGCCACGGGCCGCCCCGCCTCCACGTACTCGTCCAGCAGCTCGACGATGCCCGGGTACAGGCGGCTTTGGGCGATGCCAACGTCGAGGTAATGCATCCGGTAGGTGCGGATGACCGCCTCCAGCATGGCCGGGGGTACAGCCGCGACCTTCAGCAGGGAATCGCTCAGCTTGGGTCCCACCATCGCATCGAGGAGCTCCTGGCTGGGGACGGGGAGGCCATGTTCCCGAAGGGCGGTGGCTATGCCGTCCGTTATTCCACCGGCCGGATCGACAAGAGTGCCGTCCAAGTCGAAGATCACGGGCACTGTTGTTGAAGTCACCGGCTTAGTTTCTCACGATGGCACGCCTGCTCAAACTCGTATGCCGTCGGAGGAATACTTCCGCCACTTATGTGGAGTTTTTGTCCGCCGTACTGGCGGGGGCTCCTAGCCGAGGATCTCGGCGAGGAACTTCGCCGTGTGGCTTTCCGAGGACTTGGAGACTTGCTCGGGGGTGCCGGTGGCGACGATGCGTCCGCCGCCGGAGCCGCCGTCGGGGCCGAGGTCCACGATCCAGTCGGCGCTCTTGATGACGTCGAGGTTGTGCTCGATGGTGATGACGGTGTTGCCCTTCTCCACGAGTCCCTGCAGCACCATGAGCAGCTTCCGGATGTCCTCGAAGTGCAGCCCGGTGGTGGGCTCGTCCAGGACGTAGACGCTGCGCCCGTTGGACCGCTTCTGGAGTTCGGCCGCGAGCTTGACGCGCTGCGCCTCGCCGCCGGACAGCGTGGTGGCGGGCTGGCCGAGCCGGACGTAGCCGAGGCCGACGTCCACGAGTGTCTTGAGGTGGCGTGCAATCGGGGAGAATGCGGCGAAGAACTCGGCACCCTCCTCGATGGGCATGTTCAGCACGTCGGCGATGGTCTTGCCCTTGTAGTGCACCTCGAGGGTCTCGCGGTTGTACCGCGCACCGTGGCAGACCTCGCACGGCACGTAGACGTCCGGCAGGAAGTTCATCTCGATCTTGAGCGTGCCGTCACCGGAGCAGGCTTCACAGCGGCCGCCCTTAACGTTGAAGGAGAAACGTCCTGGGAGGTAACCGCGGACCTTGGCCTCCGTGGTCTCCGCGAAGAGCTTCCGGATGTGGTCGAACACGCCCGTATACGTGGCCGGGTTGGAGCGCGGCGTGCGGCCGATCGGGCTCTGGTCCACGTGCACCACCTTGTCCAGGTGTTCGAGGCCCTGGATGGTGCGGTGGCGGCCGGCCACCTGCTTGGCGCCGTTGAGCTTGTTGGCCAGTACCTTGTACAGGATCTCGTTGACCAGGGTGGACTTGCCGGAGCCGCTGACGCCGGTCACCGCGGTGAACAGTCCCAGCGGGAAAGCGGCATCAACGTTGACGAGGTTGTTCTCGCGGGCGCCGACCACCTTCAGTTCGCGCTTCTTGTCGTATTTGCGCCGCTTCTTTGGGGACGTCGATGCTCTTCCTGCCGGAGAGGTAGTCGCCGGTGAGGGACTCCGTGTTCGCCAGGAGTTCCTTGTAGGACCCGGAATGGACCACCTGCCCGCCGTGCTCGCCGGCTCCCGGGCCGATGTCCACGATCCAGTCGGCCTCGTGGATGGTGTCCTCGTCGTGTTCGACCACGATGAGCGTGTTGCCCAGGTCCCGCAGCCTGGTCAGGGTCTCGATGAGGCGCCGGTTGTCCCGCTGGTGCAGCCCGATGGAGGGCTCGTCCAGGACATAGAGGACACCCACGAGCCCCGAGCCGATCTGGGTGGCCAGCCTGATGCGTTGGGCTTCGCCGCCGGAAAGGGTGCCGGAGGGGCGTTCCAGGTTCAGGTACTCCAGGCCGACGTCCAGCAGGAAGGTCAGGCGGGCCTGGATCTCCTTGAGGACCTGATGGGCGATCTGCGCCTCACGGCCGGTCAGCACGAGGTTGTCCAGGAATGCTGCGCATTCCCGCATGGGGAGACGCGCGACGTCGGCAATGGACTTGCCATTGATGAGAACCGAGAGCGACGCCGGGTTCAGCCGCGCGCCGTCGCAGGCGGCGCAGGGAATCTGCCGCATGTATTCCTCGTAGCGGTCCCGGGCGTAGTCAGACTCGGTTTCGGTGTGCTTGCGGTGCACGTACTGCACCACGCCTTCGAAGCCGGTGCTGTACTTCCGCTCCCGGCCGAACCGGTTGCGGTACTGCACCACGACCTTGTGGTCCTTGCCGTGCAGGACAGTCTGCCGGATGTTTGACGGGAGGTCCTGCCACGGCGTGGTCATGGAGAACCCGAGCTCCTTGGCGAGCCCGGCAAGCAGCCGGTTCCAGTACTCGGTGGTGGCGGTGCCGAGGGACCACGGCGCGATGGCTCCGTCCTCCAGTGCCAGCTCCGGGTTGGGAATGATCAGTTCCTCATCGACTTCCAGCCGGGTGCCGATGCCGCTGCACGCCGAGCAGGCACCGAACGGGTTGTTGAACGAGAAGGACCGGGGCTCGATTTCGTCGATGGCCAGCGGGTGCTCGTTGGGGCAGGCAAGGTTTTCCGAGAAGGCACGGGTACGGTGGGGGTCGTCGGACTCGAGGTCGACGAAGTCAGCCAGGACGCGCCCCTCGGCGAGGCCGAGCGCCGTCTCGATGGAGTCAGTCAGCCGCTGCCGGATGCCTTCCTTGACCACGAGCCGGTCCACCACCACCTCGATGGTGTGCTTGAACTGCTTGCCCAGCTTGGGCGGATCGCTCAGCTGGACCAGGTCGCCGTCCACCCGGGCGCGGGAATAGCCCTTCGCCGTCAGCTCCTTGAAGAGGTCGACGAATTCACCCTTGCGCCCGCGCACCACCGGCGCGAGGATCTGGAAACGGGTGCCGTCCTCCAGCTCGAGCAGCTGGTCCACGATCTGCTGCGGGGTCTGCTTGATGACCGGTTCGCCGCAGACGGGACAGTGCGGACGGCCCACGCGCGCCCACAGCAGACGCATGTAGTCGTAGATTTCCGTGATGGTCCCCACGGTGGAACGGGGGTTCTTGCTGGTGGACTTCTGGTCGATCGAGACCGCGGGCGACAGGCCCTCGATGAAGTCGACGTCGGGCTTGTCCACCTGCCCCAGGAACTGCCTGGCGTAGGCGGAGAGCGATTCGACGTAGCGGCGCTGGCCTTCGGCGAAGATGGTGTCGAAGGCCAGGGACGACTTTCCGGAGCCGGACAACCCCGTGAAGACGATCATGGCGTCGCGCGGCAGGTCGAGGTCGACGTTGCGGAGGTTGTGCTCGCGGGCGCCCTTGACCACCAGCCGGGACAGGTCCGGGCGCGCCGGTTTGGCGGGGCTCAGGGGGACGACGGCGGAGGGGGCAACAGCGGTTTCTTCAGCTACGGCTTTAGGCACCCACTAATGCTAGTCGAAAACTTCTTCGAATATCCACGCGGGTGTGCTACGACACTGCCGTTACTCGGCGTCGTAGGCGGCCGCCAGCAGGTGGACCGCCTGGGCGAAGGTTGCACCCTGCGATTTGGCGGCTGCGGCATAGTCGGCTGCGGCCTCGGACAAAGCGCCCCAGCGCTCGTCCCGGGCGCAGACCACCGTGCCGTTGCGGCCCTTGGTGGCGACGACGCCCGCGGCCTCCAGCTCCTTGTACGCCCTCGCCACGGTGTGGGGTGCGACGCCCAGGGTTTCGGCGAGGGCCCGCACCGCAGGCAGCCGCGTGCCCGGGGCAAGTTTTCCCTTGTCGGCCTGCTCGATCACGTGGAGACGCAGCTGCTCAAAGAGGGCCACGGAGCTGCCGGTGTTCGGCTTCCACTGTCCTGGGAAGGCATCGCCGGCGGTCACAGGCCGGACTCCCGGTAGCGGTGCTGGCCGGCGGCGTGCCTGCCGTGGTGCCGGCGGATAGAGCCGAGTTCGCGGTCCACCCCGCGGAACTGGGCCTCATACAGGTGCCGGTAATGCCCGTCCACGGACAGCAGGCTGGTGTGCGTCCCCTGTTCAACAATGCGTCCGTGATCCATGACGAGAATTAGATCAGCGTCGCGCACCGTGGACAACCTGTGGGCAATGATGAAGCTCGTCCTGCCCTTCCTCAGCCGGTTCATCGCAAGCTTGATCTGCACCTCGGTCCGGGTATCCACGGAGCTTGTTGCCTCGTCCAGGATCAAGACGCTGCGGTCGGCGAGGCGGGCCCGGGCGATGGTGATCAGTTGCCTTTGGCCCTGGCTCAGCGAATCGCCGTCGTCTCCCAGGACCGTGGCGTAACCGGCGGGCAGCGACCGCACAAAGTGGTCCACGTGGCTGGCCTCGGCGGCTGCCAGGACCCGGTCATCATCGGCGCCCGGCCAGCCGTATTCGATGTTGTCGCGGACCGTTCCGCTGAACAGCCAGACATCCTGCATGACCACGGCGAAATTGGACCGCAGGGAGTCCACAGGCACAGTGGCAATGTCCGTGCCGTCAATCGTGATGCGGCCCGAATCAGGTTCATAGAAGCGCATCAGGAGGTTCACCACGGTGGTCTTGCCGGCACCCGTGTGGCCGACGATGGCCACGGTCTGGCCCGGCAGGACCGAGAAGGACAGCCCGCTGACGGCCGGCGACCCCGGCGTGTAGGCGAAGGTGACGTCCTCGAAGTCAATCCGGCCGCGCAGGTTTTCCTGGCCGGCAGGGGCAGCCTGCTGGCGGGGGATCTCCGGCTCGTCAAGCAGCTCGAAGACCCGCTCCGCCGAGGCCACACAGGACTGCATCAGGGTGAGCATGCCGCCGATCTGCCCCATGGGCTGGGTGAACAGGCGGCTGAACTGGATGAACGCCTGGATCCCGCCGATCGTCATGGCCCCGGCTGCCACCTGCAGGGCGCCCACGACGGCCACCGCCACGTAGTTGATGTTGGCGACGAAGACCATCAGCGGCTGCACCGCTCCGGAAACAAACTGGGCGCGTGCGCTGGTGCGGGCCAGCCGGTCATTGCCGCGGCCGAAGATGCCCGACGCCGTGTCCTGCTGCCCGAACGCCTTGATGACCTCATGTCCGGTGATGAATTCCTCGATGTGGGCGTTCAGCTCCCCGGTGGAGGCCCACTGGGCGGCGAAGTAGGTCTGGGCCTGCCGGGCCATGTACACGGTTATCAGCGTGGAGATGGGAACGGACACCAGGGCGATGGCCGCCAGCAGCGGCGAGATCCACAGCATCATGGCCAGGGAACCGCACAGCATCAGAACGGACATGATCAGCTGCGTAAGCAGCTGGTTGAGGGCCTGGGAGATGTTGTCAACGTCGTTGGTGGCCCGGCTGAGGACATCGCCCCGGGCCTGCTCGTGGAAGTGCGTCGACGGCAGCCGGTGCAGTTTGTCCTCGACGGCGGCACGGAGGCCGAAGACCAGCCGCTGCACCGCCTGGGCGGTCAGGGCGCCCTGGACCCAGTTGAAGACGGAAGTGCCGACGTACATCAGGGACACCACACCGAGCAGCATGGCGAGTTTGCCGGCGTCGAACCTGCCGTGCATGAAACCGTCAACGACGACATCTGTGGCGTCACCGAGGAGCTTGGGAGCGGCCACATTGAGGGCGGCGAAGCCGCAGGTTGCTGCGACGGCCAGGGCCATCCTGCCCTTGGACGGACGCAGCAGGCCCAGCAGGCGTTTGGCCGCCGGCAGGAAACTGCCGGTGGTCCGTATGGCCGCGTGCGTGCCCTTCACGACGGACCGCTGCTCACGGCTGCTCATCCAGGGCCAGCTGGGACTCGGCGATCTCCCGGTACGTGGGAGACGATCCCAGCAGCTCGGCATGGGTTCCCTGGGCCACCAACCGGCCTTCCTCCAGCACCAGGATCCGGTCCGCACCCATGATGGTGGGAATGCGTTCGGCCACCATCAGCACGGTGGCTGCCTGCAACACGGGCGCCAGCGCCTGCCGGACGGCGGCCTCGGTGGCGTAGTCCAGAGCGGAAAAACTGTCATCGAAGAGGTACAGATCCGCGGCGCGGAGCATGGCACGGGCGATGCAGAGGCGCTGCCGCTGCCCGCCGGAAAGCCCGGCGCCGCCCTGGGCGACGGGCGCCTGCAGGCCGTCCGGGAGCTTACGGACGAAGTCCTCGGCCTGCGCCAGCTGCAGGGCCCGCCACAGTTCGTCCTCGGTGGCCTCCGGCGCGCCCATCCGCAGGTTGCCCGCCACCGTTCCGGAGAACAGGTAGGAGTGCTGCGGCACCACGGAAATCCGTTGCCTCAGCCGCTCGGCGGGCAGGCCCCGGACGTCGGCTCCGCCGAGCCGGACCTCACCGGAGGTGGCGTTCAGGAACCGCGGCAGGAGATTCAGCAGCGTGGTCTTGCCGCTGCCGGTGGCCCCGATGATGGCCGTGGTGGTGCCGGGGCGGGCAGAAAACGAGATGTCGGCCAGGACCGGGGATTCCGCCCCGGGGTAGGCGAACCAGACGTGGCTGAACTCCACTCCCCCGCCGTCCCGGCTCGCAGAAGCAGCGGCGGCGGGCCGTGTCCTCACCGGTGGCCCCCCGGCATGCCCTGCTCCGGCGGACCCTGCCGCAGCAGGTCCGGCCACGGCCGGCGTCACGTCCAGCACGTCCTGGATCCGTTCCGCGCAGACGGCCGCGCGAGGTGCGGTGCTGAATACGTACATGGCCATCATGATGGCCAGCAGGATCTGCAGGATGTAGGCGATGAAGGCGGTCAGGGCGCCCACCTCCATCGCACCGCTGCTGATCAGGTGCCCGCCGAACCAGACCACCGCCACGGAGGAGAGGTTCACCACGATCATGATCATCGGCAGCATGCCGGCCACCAGAAGGGCCGATAGGAGGTTGTTCCGGGTCAGCCGCCGGTTGGCTTCCGCGAAGCGGGCAATCTCGTGCCGCTGCCGGACGAAGCCGCGGATGACGTTGGCGCCGATGATCTGCTCGCGGAGGATCCGGGTGATGCCGTCGATGAGGGCCTGTCCCTGCCGGTAGAGCGGGATGAGGCGCCGCACGATCAGGTACATGATGAGGACAAGCACGGGGACGATGACGATCACGACGGAGGACAGGGCCGCATTCTGCTGGACGGCCAGGATGATTCCGCCGATGCCCATGACAGGTGCCGCGGCAAGCATGGTGAAGACCAGGACGGCAAAGGTCTGGATTTGCTGGACGTCGTTGGTGGCCCTGGTGACGAGGCTGGGGGTGCCGAAGATGCCGATCTCCTGCGACGACATCGCCTGCACCTGGTCGAACAGCTCCCGCCGCAGCCGGTGGCCGATCTTCATGGCGACACCGGCGCCGAGGTACCCGGCGCCCAGGGCGGCTGCGGCCTGCACTGCCGTGATGATCAGCATCCAGCCCCCAAGCCCCAGGATCACTGGGGGCTGGTTGGCTAGGATGCCGTCGTCGATGATGCTGGCATTCAGAGTGGGCAGCAGCAGATTTCCCGCCGTCTGCAGCACCTGCAGCAGGATGATCGCCCAGACCGCGGCCCGGTGCTCGCCGAGGAGGCGGAGCAATAAGCGAATCAGCACCGCGCCTCCTCCATTGCCAAGGCGTACGGGAGCCCGGGCAGGCCCCCAATAACCGCTTGGCCATTGTAAGCCAGATCACATGGGTCCGCGCGGGGCATTACCCGCGCGGCGGGTGCAGCGGCCTTAAAGCTTGCGGGCCACCGCGAAGATCCTGCGGAACGGGTACACCGTGCCGTGCGCCGTGGCCGGATAGGCGTCGGCCAGCCGGGCGCCGTAGTCGGCCTCGAACGCGGCGGCGTCCTCCGGCGGCAGCGCGGCCAGCACCGGCCGAAGGCCGGCGCCGCGCACCCAGTCCAGCACCGGATTATCGCCGGAAAGCACCTGCTGGTAGGTGGTTTCCCACGCGTCCGCCGCGCACCCGGCGTCGAGCATTATCTCCAGGTACCGTGCGGGCGCGGCAACCGCCTCATCGTGGCGCAGCACGCCGGCGAGCTTGCCGGCCCACCTGGGCGACTCGGCGACGTCGCGCATCAGCGTGTGGGACGCGGAGGTGAAGTTGCCCGGCACCTGCAGGGCGAACCACGCGCCCGGCTTCAGCGCCCCCAGCCAGCCAGCCAGCAGTTCGGGGTGCCCCGGGACCCACTGCAGTGCCGCGTTGGTCACCACCACATCGGTGTCCGGGGACGGCTGCCAGGAGGCGATGTCACCGAGGCTGAACTCCAGCCCCGGCGCGGACTGCCGGTGCCGTTCGGCGGTGGCCAGCATCTCGGCGGAGGAGTCCAGGCCCACCACCCGCGCGTCAGGCCAACGCGTCGCGAGGGTGGCGGTCAGGTCCCCGGGGCCGCAGCCCAGGTCCACCACCTCCCGCGGGGCGTCGGCGAGGACGAGGCCCGTCAGGTCAAAAAACGGACGCTGCCGGTAGTCACCAAACTGGACGTATCTGGCGGGATCCCACACATGGCCTCCGGTTGCCTGTTGACGATTTGTGCTGGCAGAGCGAGCCTAGCGCCGGGCCGGCGCGAAAACGTTGAGGGACGCGCTGGCACTAAGCTGGAAGGCAATGAAACTCGTTGAACAGCTCCCCGCCCCGTCCGCACGGATCGCCACCGGAGCCGGCGCGGACCCGGACACGCTGTACGAGCGCTTCGTGGACTGGACCGAAAGCCGTGGCCTGCAGCTTTACCCGGCCCAGGACGAGGCGATCATGGAGCTGGCTTCCGGCGCGAATGTGATCCTGGCGACGCCCACCGGATCGGGCAAGTCCCTCGTTGCCATTGCCGCCCACTTCCAGGCGATGGCCCGCGGCGAACGTAGCTACTACACCGCGCCCATCAAGGCCCTGGTGTCCGAAAAGTTCTTTGCCCTCTGCGAGATTTTCGGTGCGGAGAACGTGGGCATGATCACCGGCGACTCCGGGGTGAACCAGGACGCGCCGATCATCTGCTGCACCGCAGAGATCCTGGCCAATACCGCCCTGCGCGAAGGCTCGGCGGCCGAGCTGGGCTCCGTCATCATGGACGAGTTCCATTTCTACTCCGATCCCCAGCGCGGCTGGGCGTGGCAGGTTCCCCTGCTGGAACTTCCGCAGGCACAGTTCCTCCTGATGTCCGCCACGCTGGGCGACGTCAGCCGCTTCGAAGCCGGCATGACCGAACTCACGGGACGGCCCACCACCACCGTCAGCTCGGCTGAGCGCCCCATTCCGCTGCACTATTACTACCGCGAGACGCCGGTCCACGAGACCCTTGAAGAGCTGCTGGGCACCAGGGAGGTGCCGGTCTACGTAGTGCATTTCAGCCAGGCGGAGGCGATCGAGCGCGCCCAGACGCTCATGAGCATCAACGTGTGCACGCGCGAAGAAAAGGACAAAATCGCTGAGCTGATCGCGAACTTCCGCTTTGCGGCAGGCTTCGGCAAGACGCTGAACCGGCTGGTCCGGCACGGCATCGGCGTCCACCATGCGGGCATGCTGCCCAAATACCGCCGGCTCGTGGAGCAGCTGGCCCAGGCCGGCCTGCTCAAGGTCATCTGCGGCACGGACACGCTGGGCGTGGGAATCAACGTGCCCATCCGCACCGTCGTGCTCACCGCACTGAGCAAGTACGACGGCGTACGCACCCGCCTGCTCAACTCCCGTGAGTTCCACCAGATTGCCGGCCGGGCCGGCCGGGCAGGGTACGACACAGCCGGCACCGTGGTGGTGCAGGCGCCCGAACACGTGGTGGAGAACGTCAAGGCGATGGCCAAGGCCACCGCGAAGTTCGGCGACGACCAGCGGAAGCTGCGCCAGGTGGTGAAGAAAAAGCCGCCGGAGGGGTTCGTGTCCTGGGGCCAGCCCACCTACAACCGCCTGGTGGAATCCGTGCCGGAGCCGCTGAACTCCAGCTTCACCGTGACCCATGCGATGCTCATGAACCTCATGGAGCGTCCAGGCGACCCGTTCGCCGCGGCCCGGCGTCTCCTCACGGAGAACCACGAAAGCCGGCCTTCCCAGCTGCGGTTGATGAAGAAGGCGCTGGGGATCTACCGGGAGCTGCTCGCGGCCGAGGTTGTGGAGCGCATCCCGGCGGCGGAGCAGGGGGCGGACGGCCGCACGGTTCGCCTGACCGTCCACCTGCAGCCGAACTTCGCACTCAACCAGCCGCTGTCCCCGTTCGCCCTGGCCGCGCTGGACCTGATGGATCCGGAATCCCCGTCCTACGCCGTCGATGTGGTCTCCGTCATTGAGGCCACGCTGGAGAAGCCGCGGCAGATCCTGTCTGCGCAGCAGAAGAAGGCGCGCGGCGAGGCCGTGGCCGCCATGAAGGCGGACGGCATCGAGTATGAGCAGCGGATGGCCATGCTCGACGAGGTCACCTATCCCCAGCCGCTCGCGGAAATCCTGGGCGAGGCGTTCGAGGTGTACCGGAAGGCTGCGCCGTGGGTGGGCGACTTTGAACTGGCCCCCAAGTCGGTGATCCGGGACATGTACGAACGCGCGATGAACTTCGGCGAGTTCGTGCAGTTCTACGGCCTTGCCCGCTCCGAGGGCATCGTGCTGCGGTACCTGGCGGACGGCTTCAAAGCGCTACGCCAGACGGTGCCGCAGGATGCGCTGCGGGAGGACCTCGAGGACCTGATCGCCTGGCTCGGCGAACTGGTGCGGCAGGTGGACTCGAGCCTGCTGG
Source organism: Arthrobacter sp. OAP107 (assembly GCF_040546765.1). Classification (NCBI taxonomy): domain Bacteria; kingdom Bacillati; phylum Actinomycetota; class Actinomycetes; order Micrococcales; family Micrococcaceae; genus Arthrobacter; species Arthrobacter sp. OAP107. The sequence continues at coordinate 2,377,088 of NZ_JBEPOK010000001.1, forward strand.
ATGAGTGGGAGGAACTGACCTCCGGGGCCGCCCCGACGCCGCACGACGCGCCGCCTCCCCCGCCGCCGTCGCTCACGTCCAACATCCGGGCGTTCCGGGTCATGGTCCGGAACGAGATGTTCCGGCGCGTGGAGCTTTTTGCCGACGAGGACGCCGCTGCACTCGGAGAGCTCGACGGTGACGCCGGCTGGGATGCGGACCGCTGGGAAGACGTCCTGGACGACTACTTCGACGAGCACGACGACATCGGCACCGGCCCTGACGCCCGCGGCCCCGGACTGCTCATCATCACCGAAGAACCCGGCGTATGGAAGGTCCGGCAGATCTTCGACGACCCGGCGGGCAACCACGACTGGGGGATTTCCGCGGAGGTGGATCTGGCCGCCTCGGACGGGACCGGTACGGCAGTAGTCCGGGTGACCGGGGTGAACAGGCTCTAGCGGACAGTCTGGGGGCCGTACGATTTAGCCGGCCTGGCCCTTGCTGACCATTCAGGCTATTCGCCAAACTGAACCTCCGTGTGCCTTACCAAACAGCGGATGTCGTAAACGGACTTCGAGGGGAGTACATCAAAAGTCTCAGGACCAAGCTTGCCCGGTCGGAGGAGAACCGCTCCCCGGTGTCGGGGTCGAGCCACGGTGCAGGGTCCGGGTCGCCGGTCAGCTCCAGGACCGGCAGGGGCAGGGTGGGCGGCTGCCCGTCAAAAACAGGGAACAGGTCCGGCCTGGCGGCCGGGTCATGGTAGACCCGCCGCTTCCGTTCCCGCGTAATTTCGTACGGGCTGTGGCAGGTGTAGCCTGCCCAGTGCACAGGGCCCGGGCAGGGATCAGGGCCCGGCCGGGCATTTTGGCTTGTATCCGTGTGCGGAATTGGCTGGGTCAGGGGTGCTTGAGCTACCGGGTCCGGGTCCTGAAACGGCGGGGCGGACTTGACGTATTCCACCCACTGCCCGTTGACCTCAACGTAGAGCAGGTTCTGCTCGCCGCCCAGAAAATAGATGGTGACGTCCGCCTGTACATTCGCGGCGGGATCCGTCTGCACTGCGGGTGGCATGCTGCTGCCCGTCGTTATCTCATGCATCTGGCTGACCACGGTCGGTACCGGTTCCTTATGCTTGGCGGTGGCGGTACTCAGGAACGGGCGGGTTCCGGCGATGGAAGTTGCCAATTCCATGGGTCTGTCGTTTCCATCACCGTGACACGGCCCAGCAGTGCCGCCGCCTCAGCCTCGGCGGTGGTGCCCGAACCGAGGTAGCGCTCGATGCTGACGGGGCAATGGCCAAGCGCGCCGCCCTGTCCCCGGCGGCGGAAGTTGATGACCTGGCCGGTTCTGCCGCACCCGCAGGTGCCGGTTTCGACGTCGCCCATATCGTCGGTGAGGAGGAAACCGGGGTAGCTTGTGCTGAGGGCGTCCAGTATGGCGATGGTGCCGGTCTCCCCCGGGGCGAGCTCCTTGCCGCCCTGGCCAGGGTCCCGGATGGAGATGTAGCACCACGGCGGAACGTGCTTGCGATGCAGGTGGCATTCGACAGCGAGCATGTTCGACTCGATCATCCCGTACATGTCGCGCACGTTCTCCTCGCGCACGCCGAGCAAGTCGTGGCACCGCTGCCGAAAGCCTTCATCAGGGATGGCCTCGGCCGTGTGCCGTTTCCAGCCGCCGAGAGTGATGATCATGCTGTACGGGTCCATGCGCACATTGATCTCTTCCCGCTCAAGGAACCGGAGGAGCCGGCCGATGAGGAATGGCGGACTGACGATGTGGCGTGTCATGTGGCCCTTCCACCGGCGCAGGTGCTCCAGCGCCTCACCGGCGTCAAACGCCTCGTCGGCGACGAGATATGTGTGGTGGTCGAAGACGCTGTTCAGGAGGTTCAAGTCCTTGAGCAGTCCCATCTCGGAGGCTTCGGGGTCCGACGGGTTCAAGAAAAGTCCCGCGCCTCCGGACAGGCTGAAGAACTCCCGGTAGGTCCCGGTCAGGCCGACCAGCGCCCGGGTCAATGTCTCGCTGTTGCGGGGGGCGACGGACTGGACACCGCGGGTTCCGCTGGAGCGGGTTTCGGTCTCGACGTCGGCCAGGGAGCAGGTGAGCAGCACCTGGGCGTCGGGACGCTTGAACATGGCGACCGGCAACAGAGGGAGGTCTTGCAGGTCCCTGATGTCATTGATCGCGGCGGGATCGACTCCCAACGCGTCACATTGGGCACGGTAGAAGCCGTTTCCGGCTTGGTGGTAGATCGCGGCGTCCCGCACGACGTCGGTGACCGACCGTGCCCAGCCATCAGGCGACTGGACGTGCGCTTTGGACACATCCCCCAGCATCTGCAGTAACGAGAGCATTGTGTCACTCCTCATTGAGTGCGAATTGATGCCCGGATGGGCACGAATTGATGGGACTGGATTGGCAGCACGCGCGCGCTGGCAGCCTAGTCATCGGTGGTCTTGGGATTGCTCCTCATTGCGTCATCTCTTCCTTCCTTGCGCCAGCGGGCGGTCACCTTCGGAGTCTCCGTTACAGGGGAACCCTTCCGAATGCCTGCCGTACGTCATCCAGCCGGTCGGCCACTGCGACCCTGCCCCGGCTCGGGGAGCCCGCCGCCTTGATCTCGCGGCCGGTGACCAGCACGACGACGGTCTCATTGCGGTTCACCAACCCCTCACGCAGAGCACTCCGCAAGCCCGCCAGCGACGCGGCGCCGGCCGGCTCCGCACCGACCCCCGCCGTCGAGGCCAGCAAACCGACGGCGTCCATGAGCTCAGAATCGCTCACCGCGACCATCGCGCCGCCGCTGGAACGTACCGCCTGGAGCACCGCATCGCCGACGGCGGGCCGCAAGACGGCGATCCCGTCGGCCACCGTGGACCCCGGGTCCAGTTCGTCGGGTGCTGGATCGGTTCCCTGCCAGGCGCGCACCAGCGGTTGGCAGGCCCGGGCCTGCACACCGACCAGGCGGGGCTTACTGGCGGCAACTCCACACGCGACCAACTCGGCGAAGCCCTTCTCGAGCGCGGCGAGAGTGGGACCGTCCCCCACCGGAGCGACCATCACGTCCGGCATCCGGCGGCCAAGCTGCTCCCAGATCTCCAGCGCCACGGTCTTCTTGGCCTCGGTCGTCAGCGGATTCACTCCGGTGTTCCGGTCCACCCAGCCGAACTCCTCGACCGCTGCGCGCGAAAGGTCGACGGCGGCCGCGTAGCCATCAGGCACCTGGAACACCCATGCCCCGGCCTGAGTCATCAGTGCGAGTTTGTCCTCCTGACAATCGATCGATACGAAGATCGCTGCCCGCATTCCCGCAGCTGCCGCCCCGAACGCCGTCGCAACTGCGGCGTTGCCCGTCGAAGCCGTCGTGATGGTATCCAGGCCGCGCCGCAACCCGTCCTCAATCACCAGCGCCGTAGCCCGGTCTTTGTTTGACGCCGTCGGGCCCCGGGTCTCATCCTTGATCCACAGGGACGGTGTCCCCAAGGCGACTCTTAGCGCTGGGGCCGGAAGCAGCGGCGTGCCTCCGATGGGCAGGGGGTAACGCACTGGCCCGTCGGACATGGGCAGGAGGTGGCGGTACCGCCACATCGTAAATGGTCCAGGCCCCTCTTCCGGAACCAAACCGGGACCATAGTCGTACTGCAGCCACTCGCACCCGGCGGTACGTACTGAGCCTGTCACTCTGCCCATGCCGGATACGCCTCCTCCCGCGTGTCCGAGCTTTCCACGTTAGCCATACCGACGCAGCTCCGAGAAGAAGCCGTCGATTACGCCGAGCTGGCCGCTGCGGGCAAGTTCGTCGTAGATGTATTTGCCTACTGCCAGGTCGAGCACGCCCAGGCCGAACGGGGAGAACACGATGGGGCGGTCGTCGGCGGGTGAGACCTTGCCTTCCATGACGTCGGCCAGGGTGCCGTCCACGAAGTCCCTGTTGCCGGCCATCTGCTCCACGAGGTGGGCCGACGTTTCGGCTTTCAGGCAGTGGTCGACGTCGTCGAGGATGTTGGTTGAGGCCAGCAGGATTTCCGGGGCGAGGTCGCGCAGGGACACGTGAAGTACCAGCGGGTTGTGATCGAACCACGCCACTTCGTGCACGTGTGGCTGGCCCGCTATGGTGGCGAATACGACGAGGTCGCTGTTTCGTATCAGCTGTTCGGGGCCGTTGTGCACTGTCACCCGGGCTGGCGTGCCGCTGCGTTCAAGGTAGCCCTTGAATCCCTCTGCACTTTCACCTGAGAGGTCGAACACTCCGATGTCGTCGAAGGTCCAGCCGGTTGCGTCCAGGAAGGTGTGGATGTAGCGGGCAATGAGGCCGACCCCGAAGAACCCGATGCTCCGTGGGCGTCTGCGGCCGCGGCTGAGCCAGTCGGCGGCTGCGGCGGCCGATGCAGCCGTCCTGGAGGCGCTGATGATGGAGCTCTCCATGCAGGCGAAGGGGTAGCCTGTGGCCGGGTCGTTGAGGATCAACACTGCGGAGGCGCGGGGTATCCCTGACGCCACGTTGTCCGGGAAGCTGGAGACCCATTTGATGCCGTCGACTCCTATGTCACCTCCAATCGAGGCGGGCAGGGCGATGATGCGAGCGGTGGGCCGGTCCGGGAAGCGCAGGAAGTAGGACGGGGGGTTTACCGAGTCGCCGGCCGCGTGCGTGCGGTAGGTCTGCTCGACCAGCTCGACGAGCTGCTTCTCGCGGCCGCTGAGTACTTCCTGTACCTGTGCCCCGGGAATGACCGCGAACGGCGGGACCGTCTTCGGCTCTGCGGTCGCTGTGACTGGGGAAGTGGCAAATTCTGTCATCGTGCACCGTCCTGGGCGTGGGTGTCGAGATCGAATACGTTGCGCGGTTCGGCCATGCCGACCAGCACCTCCCGCGGCCCCTCATAGGCTTCCCGGCTGTGGGCCATGCGGATGTTGTCGACCAGCATGAGATCCCCTGTCTCCCAGGGGGTGCGGAGGGTGTGGGTCTCGTAGGTATCGTTCAGGAGGGCGATGATGTCCTCGCCGATCGGTTCGCCGTTGCCGAAGCGGGTGTTGAACGGCAGCCCGTCCGGGCCGTAGACGTCCACGAGGTACTCCCGCACTTCGGGAGCGATCGTCCATTCGCTCAGGAAGGCGATCTGGTTGAACCAGCAGCGTTGGCCGGTCAGGGGGTGTCGGATTAGGGCGGGGCGCCGTTGCCGGGTGCGGAGCTCTCCGTCGGGTTGCCACTGGAACTCAATGGCGTGGGTGTGGCAGTACTCCTCGACGCCGGCGCGGTCGGCCACCCCGAACGCTTCCTCGTAGGAGGCACCGATGTCCTCGTTGAAGCTGCGGGCGAGCAGCCATCCCTCGCTTTCGAACCGCTCGACGATGTTCGGGGGCAGGGCATTGAGCACGGCGCGGGAGTCGGCCACGCCGGTTACGCCACCGGCGCTGGGTGCGTGGAGGCAGGCGAAGAGCATCAGGCCGGGGAACTCGAGCGCGTAGCTGAGCTCGTGGTGCATGCACATGGGCTGGTTAGCGGGCCATTTCAGGGACGAGTAGACGCCGTCGAGGTAGGGTTGCCGTGCGGCGAAGGCCTCCCGGTCCGGCATGAGCCCGTCCGGGGCCAGCCGGTGAAAGACATCGGCGACTTCGGCTGGATCCCGGAGGGCGAGACCGCGTACCAGCACGGCGCCGTGCTCCGCTACCGCCGTGCGCAGGGATTCCTGGTGCTGTTCGGCCCACTGGACGGGGTTGTGGCCGTCCGCGACGGTGAGCATTGGTGGCTGGCCGGCTTGGCGTTCCAGGTCGAACTGGAGTCTGGGTGAAGGCGACGGCATCAGAGGTCCTTTCGTTTCACGGGTAGCGGGTGGGGGCGGCCGACAGGTCTTCCCACCGGGGCCATGGAGTCGGGCCCGGCGGCGGCTGGTGCCGGACGGGGTGCGGGCGGAACGGCAGTGTCTGCCGGGGAAGCGGCCTCGAGCAGGGCTGCCAGGTCCGACAGGACGGGCGTCTGCATGATGTCCTTGATCGACACTGCGCGCTTGAGCAGGACGGCGAGTTTCACTGCGGACAGCGAGGTCCCACCCAGCGCAAAGAAGGAGTCCTGTCCGCCGATCCTGGCCGCTGGCAGTCCGAGCACGCTCGCCCAGGCCCCGGCGAGCCGCTGCTCGGCGGCTGAGAGGGCTTCGGTGGCGGACAGGGCGTCAGTGACGTTGCCGGCCTCGGGAACGATGTCCTGCGCCGTACTGGCCAGGGACTTCCGGTCGATCTTCCCGTTGCCGGTCAGAGGCAGGCTCTCCTGCCACCGGTACGAGGACGGGACCATGTACTCCGGTACCTGCGAGGCGATCTGCTTGCGCAACTCGGCGATCTCGAGTGGCCGCCTGCCCGAGTAGAAGGCCACGAGGAACTTGGCCTGATCGGCGCCCTCACCGACGACGACGGCGCCGTCGCGCACTCCGGGCACGCGAAGCAGGGCATTCTCGATCTCTCCGATTTCGATCCGGAATCCCCTGATCTTCACCTGGTTGTCGCGCCGTCCCAGGAAATCGAGCTTTCCGTCCGGCATCCACCGGCCATAATCACCGGTACGGCAGATGCGCTCACCGGCACGGTTCGGATCGGGGCCGAACATCGCGGCGGTCCGCTCTGCATCGTTGACGTACCCGCGGCCCACGCACACGCCGGAGAACACAATCAGCCCAGGCGCGCCGAGCGGTACCGGGCTGCCGAACTCGTCGACCACGTCAACGTGTACATTGTTGATCGGTCTTCCGAGGGGCACCCGTGGCCCTGCCGGGGCCCGGTCCATGATCTCGTGGACCGCGTCGTCCGACGTCTCGGTGAGCCCATACGTGTTCACGACCGGAACATCAGGGTAGAGCGCGAACCAGCGCTGGACGAGCTCCTTCTTCAGGAAGTCCCCGGTGGGGCACACGCAGTGCAGGTCCGGCAGCTTCCGCGGGTTTTGCTCCAGGTAAGACACGATGACCTCAAGGTATGACGGAACAACCTGGATCACGCCCGCCCGCCCGTCCACGACCGTGTCAACGAACCGCTCGGCGTCAAGGATCGCGTCCTGGTCCACGAACAGGGTCCGCCCGCCAACGAGCAGGGCCGCCACCAGCTGCCACACCGAGATGTCGAAGCATTGTGGACCGGTTTGGGGGATGACTTCGCCTTCGCGCACTCCGAGGTCCTCGATTTTGGCATACATGTGGTTCAGCATCCCGGCGTGCTCGCACATCACGCCCTTCGGCTGCCCGGTGGACCCGGACGTGAACAGGATGTACGCGAGCTGGTCCGGGGCAACGACCACGCCGAGATTCCCCTCGGCGTGGTCCTCGGCGGCGAGGTCCTCGATGAAGAGCTCCTCCACCTCGGGCAGGGCGGCAAGCGCTTGGTCGAGCGTGGCGGTACTGGCGCGCTCTGTAATGACCAGTGGTGACTCCGCCCGCGATATGGCCGTGGCCATGCGCTCGGGTGGGAAGTGCGGCTCAAGCGGCAGGTACGCCAGCCCGGCTTTCCAGATCGCCAGAACGGTCACCATCCAATCCAAATTGCGTTCCATCACCACGGTGACCACCGCCTCTTGGTCGAGTCCCCGAGCCTGCAGCGCCCTGCCCAGCCGGTTCGCCCGGGCGTTCAGCTCGCGGTAGGTCAGACGGCTTTCGCCGTGAATGGCAGCGACAGCTTCCGGACCGGACTCGGTCCGCTGCTCGAAGATCTCGTGCACCCGCAGATCCGGGAGCTCACGCTTGGGGCCCGCCAACTCCTCCAATTGCAGACGCAGTTCCTCAGGGGCGAGCAGACACACGCGAGCATGCTCTTCGTCGGGGTCCGCCGCGATCGCTTTCAAAGCAGCCACGTGGTAGCCGGCAATGCGCGCCGCGGCGGCAGCGTCAAGAGCATCGGTCCGATACCGCAGCCGCAACCGGGAACCGGTGATGCCTTGGGATATGGCCACCTGCAGAACCGTGTCCTCGGCCAGCTCCCGCAGGGCGTCCCGCGGGTCGAGCACGGTCTCAAAGAGCGGGCGGCTCAGATTCAGTTCCTGGCAAAGGCCGTCGAGGCGATCCCCGTACCCGCCGGCCTCAAGGTGCTGGCGGCACTCCCGCTCCCGGCGGCCCGCTTCTGTCAGGAGCGCCCGCCAGGACGTCGGTTCGGTCGTCAACCGGCACGGCACCGGCTGGCGCCCGGGAACCGCTGCATACCCGATGATGACCTCCCGCTCCCCTGCCAACACGGCGACCACTTTGGCGTGGGCGGCCAGCAGCAGAACGTCCGGGGTCGTCCCAAGGCCGTCCACCAGGCGACTCAGGGTCCCCATCAGATCATGGGGGATGTTCTCGTGGTGCTCGTCCAGTCCGGGATGGGGATCCGGGGTCCACCGCGGGAGGGCAGTGCGCCCGCCTCCAGCGAGCATGGCCCGCCAGAAGTCACGCTGCTCATCACTCAGCACAACCATACTTTGGTCTCCTCGATCAAAAGGCTGCGACTGCATCTGTGGCACCGCCACTCGATGCTGGTGAGGCAATGCCGAGTGGCCGACCCGGCCGGCCAGAGGCCGAAGCGGCCAACGCCTCGGCAGGATTACCTCCCCAACGCTCGAACGCGGGAATCTCCTCACCCTTCATCAGGAAGGAGTCCGGCGCGAGCACAGCGCCGTCGCCCATCTTCGCGCTGTATAGGATCATCGCGGAGACGCCGACCGTGCAGCCCGAACCGATCGTGATCGCGTCGGATTTGAAGGCGTAGTCTTCCTGCGAGTGGCACTGAACCCAGGCCCCAGCGTTGAGGGCAACGTCGTCGCCGAGGGTGATGAGATTTTTCTCCGCCATCTGTGCGCCGTCGTCGAAGAGTCGCCTGCCGACCTGTACACCCAGCATCTTCAGAATCGTGCCCTTGAACGGCGTGCCATTAAAGAGCGGACTGACCTCGGCTTCGAGCTTGAAGAAGCGTTCCGTCCGCCAGAAGTCAATGTCGTAGATTGAGCAGTGCTTGGGCTTCAAGGGTTTGAATCCCGTGGATGCGCGCTCAATGATGACGCCGTAGAACACACTGAACAGCAGCGTGGACACCGTGAGCAGTATCACTGATGCAGCTCCTAACGTATCGTTTAGGTCTATCGCCAAGAACCCGAAGAAGGAGACAGCAAAGGCGTAGAACCAGCGTGCCATCAGGAACAACCCGATGGTGCCGAGATTGTGCCGGTTCTTTGCTGCGAGCCGACGCGGGAACTCATCGTCGCCGGCCATACGGATAAATTCGCTGTCCCGCAGCACTGTGCGGGGGATCTCGAAGGCCGGTGAGCCCAAGAGCCCGACACCCTCCCGGACCGGCCCATCGATGGGTACGAGAGCCTTCGTGGCAATGAGGCAATCCTGGCCGACCTTGGACTGGGGAGGGTAGAGGATCTCATTTCCCAAGAAGCTGTTGGCCGCGATTGAAGTCCGAGAGAGGCTGAACGAGGTGCTGGAGTAATTGGCATTGACGATTGAGATGCCGCTGGCAACCACTGTTCCGCGGCCGACGGAGCTGAGGTATGGATTGTCGTGTTTGATTTCAGTGCCGAAGTTCGACCCGGTTTGAACCACCGGGGCGAGCTTGTACCCAAGGCGCTGAAGGTACGGGACGATGAAGGAACTGTCACCAAAAAGGGTGTGCAGTAAACGCCGATTGGACAGTCGCTCGACAGCCCGGTGGCATGCGAAACGGAAACCGTATAGAGGATAGGCCTGATCCGGTCTAATAAAGAGGTTGAGCACGCGAGGGACAGTCATGACAAAAAAGAGGCTGAGGAGGATGCGTCCGAAGAAGACGATCACGGAGGTGGCAAGCACGAGGCCGAGAAACGCTGCGCCGGTGAACGAAACCGCTGGAGCCGTGAGGAGGGTCGACAGCCACGGCACCTTAAGTACCAATGTAAGTCCACCGAATGCCAACGGGAGCGTCAAGCCCAGATGGAGCATCAGTTGGAGAATGCCGTACCGCGTCCTCTTCCAGGGGCGGCATTCAACCGGTGCGACAGCACGGTAATCCGAATCCGTCCGGCGCCCGGGCGAACCGTGCCAATGCTCGCCGGCGGGAACGGCCTGACCAGCATACAGTGAGGAAGCATGGCCCAACTGGGCCCCGTCCCCCAGTGAGGTATCGATGTCCAGCACGGCCTTCTCACCGATGAGGACGTTCTTGCCGATTGACACGTACCCGGTCTGGATCACACCGCTGACGGCTCGGTAGCCGAGGAGGAAGGTGTCCTTGTCGATCACGGCATGCTCGCCGATCCTAAGCATGTCAGTGCAGACAGGCACGTGCCGGGTGAAAACGACCGCGCCCTTCCCTACCCTGGCTCCCAGGGCACGCAGGTAAAGCAGATACAGTGGGGAGCCTGCAAAGAGAACCAGCGGGTTAGCCACCACCAACGTCTTGACCAACCAGAACCGCACGTACGCCAGACTCCAAATTCGGATCTCTTCGGGCTTCCAACGGCCGACGAGAACCCATTTGGCCAGGATAGGAAACGCGCACATCACCCCGAAGCTGCCAGCCCCGAAGGCGGCACTTCTCAGGTAGACCTCAAACGGAGTCCGGCTTGCCCAGATCCACCCCAGGCCACTCTCGAACATCACCGAAAACAATGCAGCGTAAGCCAGGAAGATCAGCACCTGCAGCATGCCGCATACGACGTACTCGACCGTACTAGCCCGTGCCCGTTCCGCGGGGAAAGCGCGGTACCGGCCGCCGCGAGATTTCCGCGCAGACGCCACCACAGGTGTGCGGGCCAACGGCGTACCCGTAGTTGTTGCCTTTGAGCCCGGCGTGCCTGCAACCACCAGGCTGCCCGAAGCCAACGGTTCGGCACTACCCAGGGCCGCGGCCAGCGCCGAGATCGTGGGGTACTGGTAGATGTCCTTGATCGACACCGCCGGCAGGTCCGGCAGCTTGCGCACCCGGGCACAGAACCGCGCCATCACCAGCGAGTCCGCGCCCAGATCCTGAAAGAAGTCAGCGCCCACCGGCACGTGCTCGATGTCCAGCACGCCGGCGAGCACCTCCGCCAACCGGTCCTGCACCTGCACCTGCACCGTCGCCTCTTCCACCGGGGCCAGGGCCGCGGCCAGCGCCGAGATCGTGGGGTACTGGTAGATGTCCTTGATCGACACCGCCGGCAGGTCCGGATGCTTGCGCACCCGGGCACAGAACCGCGCCATCACCAGCGAGTCCGCGCCCAGATCCTGAAAGAAGTCAGCGCCCACCGGCACGTGCTCGATGTCCAGCACGCCGGCGAGCATCTCCGCCAACCGGTCCTGCACCTGCACCTGCACCGTCGCCTCTTCCACCGGGGCCAGGGCCGCGGCCAGCGCCGAGATCGTGGGGTACTGGTAGATGTCCTTGATGGACACCGTCGGCAGGTCCGGCTGTTTGCGCACCCGGGCGCAGAACTGCGCCATCGCCAGCGAGTCCGCGCCCAATTCGTAGAAGAAGTTGGCGTTCACCGGGACAGCGTCCTTGTTCACCACCGATGCGAGCAGATCCGCCAGCCGGCGCTCCAGGACAACGTCCGCTCCCGTGGCCGGCGTGGCTGCAGCGCCGTCCCCGGCCGGAGCGGCGGGTGTCTCAGGAATGCGGGGATCGATGGTAGATGTGGAACGCGGGGCGCCCTGCAGGTTATCGAGACGCATTTTCACCGCAGGAAACTCCCCAGTGCGGCGGTGGCCACGTAAGCGGCCACGGGTACGCGGGCTGGGTGCTGTGACCCGGGCACCGGGTCGGACCGGCGGCCCGGGGCCCCTGTCAAATCGGCGGTTGCCAGCGCTGCGGCTCCGAAATGATCGTGCACCCAGTCGGGGTTGTAGATGGTGTCCAGGTAGGGGCGGCCCATGTCCGGGGAGATGGCCACCGCCGTCAGGTCCTGGGCGTCGTGGTCGGCGAGCCAGGACGTGGCGCCGTGGACCACGGTCCCGGTGGAGCCACCGAGCATGAAGCCGGCCGCCGCGAGGCGGTGGCAGGCGCGCACCGTGTCCAGTTCTTCGACCATCACCACGTCATCGATCAAGGACTCGTCGAGCTGCGGCGGCCGCACGCTCATGCCCAGTCCCGGGATCAGGCGGGTGGCCGGCTGGCCGCCGAACGAGACCGATCCTGCAGCGTCGACCGCGACAATCCGGACATCGGGCCGGTGCTCGCGGAAGTACCGCGCGCAACCCATCAGGGTCCCCGTTGTCCCGGCTCCCACGAATAGCACGTCCAGGTCGGGGAACTGATCGGAGATCTCGGGGGCAGTCCAGCGGTAGTGCGCTCCCCAGTTGCCGGGATTGGTGTATTGGTTGAGCCAGATGTACCGCTCGTCGGACGCGCACAGGTCCCGCACGTGGTTCAGCCGGGCTCCGAGGAAGCCGTCGACGGGATCCGGTTCGGTGACCAGGTCCACCTGCGCCCCGAGCGACTCCATGAGCTGCCGGGTTGCCGGGTTGCAGCGCGGATCGATCACGCACACGAAGCGGTACCCCTTGCTGGCGGCGATCATGCTGAGCGCGACCCCGAGGTTGCCCGAGGAGGACTCCACGAGCATGGAGCCGGGGCCGATCAGCCCCTCGCGCTCGGCGCGCTCAACCATCTCCCGCGCGGGCTTGAGCTTGATTGAGCCAGCGAAATTGAACCCCTCGATCTTCAGATAGAGACGGCGGTCCAGCACTCCTTCCAGGTCGATGAACAGGCATTCCTCGTTGAACAGATGCGGATCCTTGATAATCGGCATGTTCTCACTCGTTCCCCCTGCCATGAGCCTGGCCAGGGGTGGGGATCTTCCTGCCATGTTCATGCCAGCTTGTGTGTGAAGGTGGCGGACATCTGCGTCCGGACCAATTCACTTTTCAAGAAGAGCCGCGCAAAGCGGCACGAATGGAACACTGCGGCCACCGCTATTTCCCCCAGCAGCGAATACCCGGTTTCCCCACCGCGAATACCCCGAGATGAAGTTGAGTCTTCCAACCTGCTGGTTCGACAGTAGACAGGTTTCGAGGTCAACCGCAACCACTTCGAGTACCTGCATCCAAAGCCCTGTGAGTACCTACTTACTCACACTTGCACCCCCCGCGCGGCCTCATACTCGACTCTTGTCAAAGTCTTTCCGGGCAGCTCACCAGACAGTGACTTTCAATCGTAGACGCGTTCCGCTCAAGGCGTAGACTGCGAAGGACGACAGCAGGAGCATTATTTGCTGTGAGAGGAAACCGTGCTTCCGGCACTTTAGGCTACGACGCCGCCGCCAGCTACGTTGAGCAACAGTTGCGTGCAGCCGGGTACAAGCCGGTGCGTCAGGTCTTTACGTACCGTGACGACAGGCGGGACACCAACGTGGAGACCTTCAACATCCTGGCGGACACCGCCGGCGATCCGGCCCGCACCATCGTGGTGGGAGGACATTTGGACTCAGTGCGCCGCGGTCCCGGGATCAACGACAACGGCAGCGGTGTAGCCCCTATCCCCGAAACCGCCCGCTGGATGGCCGAATCCGGGGTCAAGCCGAAAAACAGGGTGCGTTCTGCTTTCTGGGGGCTGAAGAGGTTGATCTGCTCGGTTCCAAGCACTTCGTGGATTCCCTAAGCAGCAGCGAACTGTCCCAGACCACGCTGAACCTGAACCTGGATATGGTCGCGTCGCCCAACGGCGGACGGTTCGTCCACGACGGTGATGGCTCAAGCTTCGGAGCTGCCGGTCCGGCCGGCTCGGACGTAATCGAGCGCACCTTCCTGGACTATTTCGCACAAAACGGATTCGCGGCCGGGCCCACGCCATTTGAAGATGGCGATTCCGACCACTGGCCACGTCCGGACTGACCTCCGGGGCACTGGAGTCGCGGGCTACGAATAACGCTTCAGGAGAACCGCTACTGCCCCGGTGAAGTAATCCGGCAAACCTAGCAAATCTGGATTCACGGAGTCGACCAACCAATGGTGGCCGCTGCCTGACTGGCCCCCCACCACAGGCACGCCCGTCTTCGAAGGCCGGACCGGCGACAGTCCATCCGGAGGGGCCACCCGGACGGCAGGTGGCTCCAAAAAGCCCGGCAGAAGAGGGAGCGGACCGGCAACGTCCACGAGACTGGGATCGATGACGGCCAGCCCCCTCCCCAACGCCTTGAGGACTGCCTCTTTCCGAGTCCACAGGAGTGTCTGAATACCCGGCCTGAGGGCGGGCTCAGCCCGCTGAAGATGTTGCCGCTCACGCTCGGAAAGTGCGACCTCATTGAAGCCGGCGAAGCCAGCGGCTGTACTGGCCTCCAGGTCTACGCCGACTCCCAGCACCTGGTCATCCGCTGTTGCGGCCAGCAGGCACCAATCCTCGGCCCGGCTCAGGCTCGCGAGGACAACCGGACCGGAGGGGCGGGGCGTGTACCGGGGCATACCGTGCACGTGGTCGTCCTTCCGGCACTCCCGGCAGAGGTAGTCTGCTCGCAGCCCGCCGGCACTGACGTCCGCTACTGCGGCGGCGTGTAGGCGCAGGGCGATACGCCCGGCCACGAACCTGTCCCGGTGGATCCCGGCACCGAAGGACAGTGCCAGCTGCCGCTCGGCCTGGTCCAGGATGCCGGCCTGGCCAAGGTCGACACCGGACAGCCTCACGGCCGCCAAGAGGATCCGGTCAATGCCTCGCTCTGCGGGCCTTTCCACATTGCCTCCATAGGGTTGCTGCACCGTTTTTAGGGTACTGGTAATAGGGCATTCGATTGAACAGCATGTACTCCAATTTCCTCCGCCTGTGCTCTCTTGGGGACGCAGTAAGCTCGAACCATGAGTGTAATCCGCCCCGCAACACCCGCCGACGTTCCCGTCATCCTGCAGCTGATCCACGAACTGGCTGTCTACGAAAAGGAGCCGGACGCCGTCCGCAACACCCCTGAGATGCTCACCGAGGTGCTCTTCGGCAGCAACCCCCGCGTGTACGCCAACATGGCCGAGAACGAGGACGGCGAGGTGCGTGGCTTTGCACTCTGGTTCCTGAACTACTCCACGTGGGAGGGCGTGCACGGGATCTACCTGGAGGACCTCTACGTCACCCCGGAGGCACGCGGCGAGGGCCACGGAAAGGCGCTGTTGCAGCATCTGGCAGCGACCGCCGTCGAACGCGGATACGCACGCGTCGAATGGAGCGTCCTGGACTGGAACGAACCGTCCATCAACTTCTACCGGAAGCTCGGCGCGTTCCCGATGGAGGAATGGTCCACGTTCCGGCTGACCGGAACGGCGCTGGCCGAATTCGGCAGCCGCAGCGAGGTTGGTGTCCATGGCTGAGGCAACGCTGGACACCACTGCAAGGAAGGACCCTGTCCATACAGTACGCGCCCGGCACAAGTTCCGCGGCATGCGGACGGCAGAACACTACTTCACGGTGCCGCTGGACCATTTTGCCGGGGCTGACGGCGAGGACGCGGACGAGACCATCACGGTCTTCGCCCGGGAATACGTGTCCACCGACCACAGCGAGGCCGAGGCGGCCGGACTGCCGTGGCTGCTGTACCTGCAGGGCGGCCCCGGCGGGCGCGGCAACCGCTTCGCGTCGCTGGGCGGCTGGAGCAAGGCGGCCGCCAAGGACTTCCGCATCCTGATGCTGGACCAGCGGGGCACCGGCCTCTCCTCCCCCATTGACCGCAACACGCTGCCGCTGCGCGGTGACACCGCGGCGCAGGCGAAATACCTTGAGCACTTCCGGGCCGACTCGATCGTTGCCGATGCCGAGCTGATCCGTCAGGCGCTCGGTTCCGGGCCATGGACGGTCTACGGGCAGAGCTACGGCGGCTTCTGTGCGCTGACGTACCTGTCGTTCGCGCCCACCGGCCTGCGCGAAGTGCTGATCACCGGCGGGCTCGCCCCGCTGACCGGTCCCCCCGACCGGGTCTACCGCGAGACGTTCCAGCGGGTGGCGGCCCGCAACGCCGAGTACTTCGGCTGGTACCCGGAGGACCGGGACGCCGTCAACCGGATTGCCCGTCACCTCCGCAGCATCCCGGAACACCTCGCCGACGGCTCCCAGCTCACGGTGGAGCGGTTCCAGATGGTGGGATCCTTCCTCGGCGGGAACACCCGGGTGGACAACCTGCACAACCTGCTGGAGGACGCCTTCGTGGAGACGCCTGGCGGTCCCCGGCTCTCCGACCCGTTCCTGGAGCAGGTCCGCAGCCTGGTCTCGCGCGCTGCCAATCCCCTGTACGCGCTCATGCACGAATCCATCTACGGCCAGGGCGCGGCCACGGCATGGGCGGCCTGGCGGGTGCTCGACGAGTTCCCCGAGTTCAGCCCGGACGCTGCCGAGATCCTTCTCACCGGCGAGATGGTCTACCCGTGGTACTTCGAGCAGGATCCCGCACTCAGTCCGTTGAAGGACGTGGCGGAACTGCTGGCAGCCAAGGCCGACTGGAAGCCGCTGTACGACGCGCACCAGCTGGCAGCCAACACCGTTCCGGCCGCCGCTGCCGTCTACCGCGACGACATCTATGTGGACCACGGGCTCTCGCTGGAGACCGCTGCCGCCGTCCGCAAGCTGAAGACCTGGGAGACCGGGGAGTTCCACCACGACGGCATTGCCGACGACGGCGAAGCCATCTTCGGGCGGCTGCTGGGCATGGTCCGCTCCGCCCGCTGAGGCAAAGCGCGAACGGGCACATATGCCGCGCGAACTCGCCAGACAGATTCCAATACGGACAAAGCAACCCCGGCCATCAGGTGGCCGGGGTTGCTTTCTGTTGTGACGGGGAGCCGAAGCCTAGTCGACGTCGCTCAGGCTCTTCCGGGCGTCCTCTTCAAGGCGGGCGTCCAGCTTGGCCTTCTGCGCTCCGGAGCTGACGAGGCTGGCGATGACGGCGATGATGATCGTGCCGATGATGACAGCCAGCGAGACGTACGTCGGGATTTCGGGAGCCCACTCGATGTGGTGGCCGCCGTTGATGAACGGCAGTTCATTGACGTGCATGGCGTGCAGGACCAGCTTCACGCCGATGAAGGCCAGAATGATGGACAGCGCGTGCTTCAGGTAGATGAGGCGGTTCATCAGGCCGCCGAGCAGGAAGTACAGCTGCCGCAGGCCCATCAGGGCGAAGATGTTCGCGGTGAAGACGATGAAGGCGCTCTGCGTGAGGCCGAAGATTGCGGGGATGGAATCGACGGCGAACAGCAGGTCCGTCATGCCGATGGTGATGAAGACGATCACCATTGGCGTGAACACCTTCCGGCCGTCCACGGTGGTGCGCAGCTTGCCGCCGTCGAACTTCTCGGACATCGGGATCACCTTGCGGAGCTTGCCGATGAGGGCGTTTTCCTTGTCCTCTTCGTCCTCGCCCTCGTCCTGCGCCTGCTTCCAGGCGGTCCAGAGAAGGAAGGCGCCGAAGATGTAGAAGACCCAGCTGAACTGCTCGATCACGATCGCGCCGAGCATGATGAAAATGCCGCGCAGGATCAGCGCGATGATGATGCCCACCATCAGCACTTCCTGCTGGTACTTACGGGGCACCGAGAACCGGGCCATGATGATGATGAAGACGAACAGGTTGTCGATGCTGAGGCTGTACTCAGTCACCCAACCGGCCACGAACTGGCTGCCGTACTCGGGTCCCGTGAACAAGAACATGGCACCGGCGAACACGAGGGCCAGTGCCACATAGAAGGCCACCCAGAGGCCGGCTTCCTTCATGGAGGGTTCGTGCGGACGGCGCACGACCAGAAGCAGGTCCATAAGGAGGATGATGCCGAGGACGACGAACGAGCCGACCTCGAACCAGACGGGAAGTTCCACAAAAATGCCTTTCGCAGGGTACAGAAAACCGGTGTAAGTCTCTCCGGCGAACCTGTGCACTTTGTGCTGATGTGGCTGCCCGCTACGCCCGGCAAGGCATCCGTGCCCTGCGTGTTGACGTTCGTAGCGCTTGGGATACTCCCCTACGTGTCCACAACTTTACCCTAGAGGCGGCGTGCTCCGCTCCACGTGAGGCTACGCGTGTCCCGCCGACTGCATCTGGCGCAGTTCCTTCTTGAGCTCGGCGACCTCGTCGCGGATCCTGGCCGCGACTTCGAACTGCAGCTCGGCGGCCGCTCCGTGCATCTGTTCGGTCAGCTGCTCGATAAGGCCTACCAGGTCCTCGGCAGGCGCGGCCGCCAGCCCGTCTGCCCGGACGATAGCAGCGCCCTTCTTGGCCCCCTTGCCATCCTTGGCACCGGGCTTGGCCGCCGAGGTAATACCGCGCTTGCCCTTGCCGTAGTCGAAGCTTCCCAACAGCGCATGGGTGTCGGCGTCTTCCTTGGCCAGTTGGTCCGTGATGTCGGCGATCTTCTTCCGCAGCGGCTGCGGATCGATGCCTCTTTCCGTGTTGTACGCCACCTGGATGGCGCGGCGCCGGTTGGTCTCCTCGATGGCGTGGGCCATGGAGTCCGTGATGCGGTCGGCGTACATGTGCACCTGTCCGGAGACGTTACGTGCGGCACGGCCGATGGTCTGGATCAGCGACGTGGAGGACCGCAGGAAGCCTTCCTTGTCCGCGTCCAGAATGCTCACCAGCGAGACCTCGGGCAGGTCCAGGCCTTCCCGGAGCAGATTGATGCCGACCAGGACGTCGAAAGTGCCCATCCGGAGTTCGCGGAGCAGCTCCACGCGCCGCAGCGTGTCCACGTCGGAGTGCAGGTATTCCACCTTCACTCCGTGGCCGAGGAGGTAGTCTGTGAGGTCCTCCGCCATCCGCTTGGTGAGCGTCGTGACAAGGACACGTTCATTCTTTTCCGTCCGGGTCTTGATTTCACCGAGCAGGTCATCGATCTGACCCTTGGTGGGCTTGACCACCACTTCGGGGTCGATCAGACCGGTGGGGCGGATGATCTGCTGGACAAAGCCGTCGGCCTTGCCGAGTTCATACTTGCCGGGGGTGGCGGACAAGTAGACGGTCTGGCCTACGCGTTGGAGGAATTCATCCCATTTAAGCGGACGGTTGTCCATGGCGGAGGGCAGGCGGAACCCAAAGTCCACCAGGTTCCGCTTGCGGGACATGTCGCCCTCGTACATGGCGCCGATCTGCGGGACGGTGACGTGGGATTCATCGATCACCAGCAGGAAGTCGTCGGGGAAATAGTCAAGGAGGCAGTGCGGAGCCGTACCGGGGGCACGGCCATCAATGTGTACGGAGTAGTTCTCGATACCGTTGCAGAAGCCCATCTGCTGCATCATCTCGAGGTCGTACGTGGTGCGCATCCGCAGCCGCTGGGCTTCCACGAGTTTGTTCTGGCTTTCCAGGACCTGCAGCCGGTCGGCAAGTTCGTCTTCGATCCGCTTGATGGCCCTGGCCATGCGCTCGGGTCCGGCGACGTAGTGCGAGGCCGGGAAGACATACATTTCCTCCTCGTCCCGGATCACTTCACCGGTCAGCGGATGCAGCGTGTGGATGTTCTCAATCTCATCGCCGAAAAACTCGATCCGGATGGCCAGTTCCTCGTACATCGGGATAATCTCCACGGTGTCGCCGCGAACCCGGAAGGTACCGCGGTGGAAGTCCATGTCATTGCGCACGTATTGCATGGACACGAATTTCCGCAGGAGGTCATCGCGGTTCATCTCATCACCCTTGCGGAGAGTGACCATGCCGGCGATGTACTCTTCGGGTGTGCCGAGGCCATAGATGCAGGACACCGTGGCCACCACGATCACATCGCGGCGGGTCAGCAGGGCGTTGGTGGCTGAGTGGCGAAGCCGTTCCACTTCCTCATTGATGGAGGAGTCCTTCTCGATGAAGGTGTCCGTCTGCGCCACGTAGGCTTCAGGCTGGTAGTAGTCGTAGTACGAGACGAAGTACTCCACCGCGTTGTTGGGCAGCAGTTCGCGGAACTCGTTGGCCAGCTGCGCGGCGAGGGTCTTGTTCTGGACCATCACCAGTGTGGGCCGCTGAATCTGCTCCACCAGCCACGCCGTGGTGGCGCTCTTACCTGTACCCGTGGCGCCGAGCAGGACCACGTCCTTTTCACCGTTCTTGATGCGTTCGGTGAGTTCGGCGATGGCCGCCGGCTGGTCACCTGCCGGCTTGAATTCGCTGATGACCTCGAAGGGCGCAACGACGCGGTTGATCTCCTGCGCAAGACTCATGCATCTAATCTACCGCTGGCCACTGACAGGAACCTCTGATTCAGCTTTGGGCTGTACCCGTCACGGTTGGCCGGCGTCGGCGGAGGTGGAAACGTACGACGGCGGCTGCCAGCCGCTGCTTTCGGCCCACCGTTCCATGCGCGGCACCGCCACCTCGCTGAACCAGGCTTCCTTGCCCTGGGCGTAGCCTGCGGTGGAGTCGTCGGCGGCATGCAGGGCAACCACGCGCCGCTTTTCGGCGGCGTACTCCGACCGGGCGGCCGGATCGGCGCGCAGCCAGTCGCGGAAGCAGAGGGCAAAGCGCCAGCCCGGCGAGCCGGCCACCCGGACATGGAGATTCACCGGACGTGCGGGATCGGCGTTGCCGTGCAGGCGCTTGGACCAGGCAGCAGGGCCGGGACGCCCATGCGGGCTGTCCATCAGGATCCCCGGCCAGAGCGGGAACCCCGCGGCACCCAGCAGGGGCGCAATCCGGTCAGCCGTGGCCAGGTCAGCAACCGCGAGCTGCAGGTCGATGACGTCCTTCGCCTCGAGGCCGGGAACCGCCGTCGACCCAATGTGGTCCACCGCCAGCACATCCTCCGGAGCGGCGGCCTTCAGCCGTTCGGCCAGGCCGGCAGCCTGGCGCGGCCAGTCGGAGTCCGCGGCGACGAGGACTGGCGCGCCGCTGCGGGCAGCCACCGCGGCCTGGCTGATGTTCCGCGCGAAGGGTACGAGCCGTTCGTTCCACAGCCGGTCCACCGCGGCCAGCAGCTCTTCGCGCGTCCCGGTGTTGATGAGGACCACGTCCGCTGCGGCGAGCCTGTCCTGCCGGGACGCCTGCGCGGCCATCCGTGAGCGGGCGTCCGCTTCCGTCATGCCACGGTGCTCGGTCATGCGCTGCAGCCGGACATCCTCGGGCGCATCCACCACCAGCACGAGGTGGAAGTTCGTCTGCTGTCCGGTTTCCACAAGGAGCGGGATGTCCTGCACCACCACGGCCTCCGCCGATGCGGTCGCGATTACCGCCGCGGCGCGTTCGCGGACCAGCGGATGGATGATGCCATTGAGCTCCGCCCGCCGTTCAGGATGCTGGAACACTATGGCCCCGAGCCGTGGCCGGTCGAGCCGCCCCCCGCCGTCGAGGATCTCCGGGCCGAAAGCGTCCACGACGGCGGCCAGGCCCGGAGTGCCCGGTTCCACCACTTCCCGGGCGATCGCGTCGGCGTCGACGAGCACCGCCCCCAGCTCCGCCAGGCGTGTTGCCACCAGCGACTTCCCCGAGGCGATGCCGCCCGTCAACCCAATCTTCAGCACCCCCCAAGACTATGCCCGGACTAGACTTGGGCGGTGCAAGAGCAAGAGAGCAGGACGTCGTCCTTCACAACGCTGGCTGCCGGGGACGGATTCCGCCACGAGATCGAGATCAAGCGCTCCCGGTTCATCACCGTGCTGCGCCGCGCGGCCACCGAGGAGCAGGCCCGCACCCTGGTGTCCGAACTGCGCCGCGAGTTCCATGACGCCCGGCACCACTGCTCCGCCTTTGTGCTGGGGCCGGACCGGGACATCAAGCGTTCCAGCGACGACGGCGAACCCTCCGGCACCGCCGGGATCCCCATGCTGGAAGCCCTTCTCCGGCGGGAAACCGCGCCCGGGGTGACGGACCTCAGTGACGTGAGTGCCGTCGTCGTGCGTTACTTCGGCGGGATTCTGCTGGGAGCCGGCGGACTGGTGCGCGCCTACTCCGAGTCGGTCTCGACGGCGCTGGAGCTCGCTCCGATGGTGCAGCGGCGCCGTCTTCGCATCTGTGCCGTGCGGGTACCGCACGCCGCCGCTGGGCGCCTGGAGAACGACCTTCGGAGCGCGGGCTATGCGATGGCGGAGACCGGCTACGAGGCCCGTTCCACGGTGCTGCGCCTGGCCCTGCCGGATACGGCCGATGACCTGGCGGCGGCTGCGGACCGGCTGGCTGCCATGACTGCCGGGAGTGCGGTCCTCCAGCCCGAGGGCACGGAGTGGATTGACGTCCCGCCCTGACGGCAGGTCCAGGGAATAATCAGCTTGCTTATGAGTTTCTGCTTTCCTAGGGTGGTCCTGTAAGGCATCAACACGGAGAAGGAGGACACATGTCAGAGCACGACATCACCGGCAAGAGGGTGGCCTTCCTGCTGACGGACGGCGTGGAGCAGGTTGAACTGACCAGCCCGTGGGACGCGGTCAAGAACGCCGGCGGCGAGCCAGTCCTGGTGGCTCCAAAGAGTGGAAAGCTGCAGGGTTTCCAAGGCGTGGAGAAGGGCGACACCTTCGACGTCGACCTGGCCCTGAAGGACGCCAACGCCTCGGACTTCCACGCCCTGGTGCTTCCGGGCGGCGTGGTGAACGCCGACCACCTGAGGGTGGACAAGGACGCGCAGGCATTTGCCCGCAGCTTCTTTGAACAGCACAAACCGGTCGCGGCCATCTGCCACGGACCGTGGCTGCTCATCGATGCGGGCGTCGTCAGGGGCCGGAACCTCACCAGTTACCACACGTTGGCCACTGACCTTCGGAATGCCGGCGCCAACTGGAGCGACCAGGAAGTCGTGGTGGACCAGGGGTTTGTGACCAGCAGGAAGCCGGACGACCTCCCCGCGTTCAACGACAAAGTGCTGGAGGAGATTGCCGAGGGCGAGCATGCCGGGCAGACCGCCTGACATCTTCATTTCAGCCGGCACAGCAAAGCGCCGGGACTAAAAAAGGTGGCCGCCCCCTTCCGGGGACGGCCACCTTTTTACTGCTGTGCAGTTCTACTGGCTGTTAGCCAGCACCGGGCAATTAGTTGCCGGTCAGCTTCTCGCGCAGAGCGGCAAGAGCCTCGTCCGAAGCAAGCGTGCCTGCACCGGAATCGGTGGCAGCCGGCTCGGAGGAGTAGCTGGTGGTGCCGGAGTCGCTGTCGCCGGACGTCGCAGCAGCGGCGTCGTCGGCAGCGTGCTGGGCAACCTGCTTCTTGTGTGCTTCCCAGCGGGTCTGGGCGTCAGCGTACTGCTGCTCCCATGCTGCGCGCTGTGCTTCGTAGCCTTCAAGCCACTCGTTGGACTCGGGGTCGAAGCCCTCCGGGTACTTGTAGTTGCCCTCTTCGTCGTACTCTGCGGCCATGCCGTACAGAGCCGGGTCGAACTCGGTGCTGTCGGCGTCAACGCCCTCGTTCGCCTGCTTGAGGGAGAGGGAGATGCGGCGGCGCTCGAGGTCGATGTCGATGACCTTGACGAACAGTTCGTCGCCAACGGAGACAACCTGCTCGGCCAGCTCAACGTGGCGGACAGCCAGCTCGGAGATGTGCACGAGGCCTTCGATGCCGTCTTCGACGCGAACGAACGCACCGAACGGAACCAGCTTGGTGACCTTACCCGGAACAACCTGGCCGAGGGCGTGGGTGCGGGCGAAGGTCTGCCACGGGTCTTCCTGCGTAGCCTTGAGCGACAGGGAGACACGCTCGCGGTCCAGATCCACTTCGAGGACCTCGACGGTGACTTCCTGGCCAACCTCGACAACCTCGGACGGGTGGTCGATGTGCTTCCAGGACAGCTCGGAAACGTGAACGAGGCCGTCTACGCCGCCCAGGTCCACGAAGGCACCGAAGTTGACGATGGAGGAAACGACGCCGGGACGGACCTGGCCCTTTTCCAGCTTGTTGAGGAAAGTGGAGCGGACCTCGGACTGGGTCTGCTCCAGCCATGCGCGGCGGGACAGCACAACGTTGTTGCGGTTCTTGTCCAGTTCGATGATCTTGGCTTCGATCTGCTGACCGATGTACGGAGCCAGGTCGCGCACGCGGCGCATCTCGACGAGGGATGCGGGCAGGAAGCCGCGCAGGCCGATGTCGAGGATAAGACCACCCTTGACAACCTCGATGACGGTACCGGTGACAACACCGTCTTCTTCCTTGACCTTCTCGATGTCGCCCCAGGCGCGCTCGTACTGAGCACGCTTCTTGGAGAGGATCAGGCGGCCTTCTTTGTCTTCCTTGGTGAGCACCAGGGCTTCGACCTGATCGCCAACGGAGACGACGTCTCCGGGGTCAACGTCGTGCTTGATGGAAAGCTCGCGGGAGGGGATGACACCTTCGGTCTTGTAACCGATGTCGAGCAGAACTTCGTCGCGGTCGACCTTGACGACGGTACCTTCGACGAGGTCTCCGTCGTTGAAGTACTTGATGGTCGCGTCGACAGCTGCGAGGAAGTCCTCAGCGGTACCGATGTCGTTGATCGCGACTACGGGGGTACCGGGCTTCTCGGTGGAGGTGATGGTCATGTAGTAGGGGCTCCGTTGTGGATAGTTAGTCGGTCAGGCAAACCGCCGCGCCTGCGTTATGGAACGCAGGCGCAGGTGTGGGCACTCCGCAACGAAGTGCCTGGTCATCCTGATTTTGTGGATTGAAGAAAAAACATGTACGTAGTACACGCCCGTTTATTCTAGTGGCAAGCGCCAACCGGGGTCAAAGCGCTAGAAATGCGTCAGGCAGTGCGGTGCGCGTTCGACGGCGAACATCCGGGCCGCCCGGAACGCCGCGCCCGGCGTGCACTCCAGAATACGCCCGGACGCCGCCAGCGTCACGGGATTGACGCCCCCGAGGTAGATGGCGGACAGCGCCGCCACACCCAGTTCCAGGTCGGGAGTACCGGGATCCGGCATGCCGCCCGCCGCGGCTGTGACGACGGCGGTGCCACCGTCAACTTCCAAGGTGAAGGTGCCGCCGGTCAGGCCAAGGGGGTCGGCGACTTTCAGCACGAGCCGCCCGTCGGCAGGGTAGTGCCGGGCCTCGAGTGCCTGCTTCACGTCGAGGATCCGCAGCCAGAGCATGTCCCGGGCAGCCGAGGACTCCACGCAACGCGCGTCCTCGAGGGCCCACCGCAGCG
This sequence comes from Arthrobacter sp. OAP107, assembly GCF_040546765.1. Taxonomy (NCBI): domain Bacteria; kingdom Bacillati; phylum Actinomycetota; class Actinomycetes; order Micrococcales; family Micrococcaceae; genus Arthrobacter; species Arthrobacter sp. OAP107. Next base: position 2,402,029 of record NZ_JBEPOK010000001.1, read on the forward strand.
GATCATCCACAGGCGCTTCCTCCCAGGTGACGCGTTCCACCAGGTCGATGGCGGCCAGGTACTGCCACAGCTCAAGGTAGGCCGCCCCGGTGGCCGCCGCCAGGTCCACGACCTCCATGGTGTACGGCGCGCTGGACCAGCCGGCGAACCTGTACGAGACGTACCCGTCCACGTCGCCGCCGGGCCCGTAGTGCAGTGCCACCTTGACCTTCGGGTCCTCGCCGCCGTCGCGGCTGACGGAACCGGAGGCGAACTGCCGGTAGAACTCATGCCGGCCGATCGATCCGGGCGTGCTGCGGTGCACCCGGTCGAAGATTTCCGGAGCCAGCTCCAGTAGCACGCTGGGGTCGGCGACCTCGACGCTGCCCACGGGGGCGTGGTTGAGAAGAAAACGTCCGGTGGTGTCCACCTTCACAGCCTGCTCGGACGTTGCCACGCCGAACCCGAACCGGCCGTAGATCGATGCCTCGGAGGCGGTGAGGGCTGCCATGGAGAGGCCTTCCGCCTTGGCCAGGGCGAGGTCCTCCCCCATCATGCGGCGCAGCAGGCCGCGGCGCCGGTGCGAGGTTCGGACCGTCACGGCGGTCACCAGCCGGGTATCCAGCAGCCGGCCAAAACCGATGTTCAGAGTCTTGGTCATGGTCCCGAAGGTGGCCACGGGAACATCGGCGCCGAGTGAATGGTCGGCCACGGTTCCGGTCTGGTAAACACCGGTCATGACGCGCCCGTCGGTGCGCTGCAGCTCGATGCTCCTGTCCACGCGCTCGTCGCTGCGACGGGCTTCGTGGAAGCCGAAGGCTACCGCGCGCATCCACGCAACCGAGTCCGCATACGCAGGATCGTCCTTGGCCGCCGCTTGGAACCGGCGGATTTCATAGTCCACGCTCAGATTCGACACAACCCCGAGCCTAGCCAATGGACCCGCCGGCCCGCCACAGGCACGCTGAAGCGCCTGCGGCGGGCGCGTCACAGTTCGGCTTAACCCGGTAAGGCTAGTGGCCGGCGTCGTACCAGCTGGTGCCGACGCCGATCTGGACTTCAAGCGGAACACTGAGTTCCGCGGCGGCAGCCATCTGCTCCGTGACGAGCTTTTCAACGGCTGCACGTTCGCCCTTGGCCACTTCCAGCACGAGTTCGTCGTGGACCTGCAGCAGCATGCGTGACTTCAGTCCCTGTGCTGCCAGTTCCGAATGCACGCCCAGCATGGCGCGCTTGATGATGTCCGCGGCCGAACCCTGGATGGGCGAGTTCAGCGCGATCCGTTCTGCGTTCTCCCGCAGTTGCCGGTCCGTGCTGGTGAGGTCCGGCAAGTAGCGCCGCCGGCCTTCGATCGTGGCCGTGAAGCCGTCCACCCTGGCCTGGTCCACCACGCCGCGCAGGTAGTCGCGCACGGCGCCGAAGCGGTCGAAGTAGTCCTTCATGAGGTTCCTGGCCTCGTCCACGGAGATCTCGAGCTGCTTGGACAGGCCGAAGGACGTCAGCCCGTAGGCCAGGCCGTAGGACATGGCCTTGACCTTGGACCGCATGGCGCTGGTGACCTCGGCCGGCGGCACGTGGAAGATGGACGAGCCGACGAAGCGGTGCAGGTCCTCCCCCTCGCGGTAGGCCTCGATCAGGCCGGCGTCCCCGGACAGGTGCGCCATGATGCGCATTTCGATCTGCGAGTAGTCGGCGGAGAGCAGGCACTCGTAGCCGTCGCTGACCACGAAGATGCCGCGGACGCGGCGGCCTTCCTCACTCCGGATCGGGATGTTCTGCAGGTTGGGGTTGTTGGACGAGATGCGTCCGGTGGCAGCCACGTTTTGGGCGTAGGTGGTGTGGATGCGGCCGTCCTCGGCCACAGACTTCTTCAGCGTCTCCACCATCTGCCGCAGCTTGGCCGATTCGCGGTGGGCCATGAGCTGGACCAGGAATTCGTGGCCGGTCTTCTCCAGCAGGTTCTTCAGGGATGCGGCGTCCGTGGTGTAGCCGGACTTGATCTTCTTCGTCTTGGGCAGCTGCAGCTCCTCGAAGAGAACGGTCTGCAGCTGCTTCGGCGAGCCGAGGTTCACCTCGTGGCCAATAGCGGCGAACGCCCGCTCCTGGGCGTCGTCGATCACCCTGGCCAGGTCCGCCAGCTGTTCGTCCATCAGCTCCATGGAGACGGCGATGCCGGTGGTCTCCATGTCCGCCAGCACCCGGCTCACCGGCAGTTCCAGCGTGGCCAGCAGGTCCTCGGCCTTGCGCTCCTTCAGTTCCGATTCGAAGTAGTGGCTCAGTTTATGGACGACGGCGGCCACCTGGACCAGCGCGCCGGACGCCGCGGCGTCGTCGTCGAACGACAGCTCGAGCTGGCCCGCCTTGGCGGCCTCGGGCGTGATGTGGATGTTCAGGTGGAACTGGGCCAGCTCGCCGAGTTCGTAGGTGCGGCGGTCGGGCTGGATGAGGTAGCCGGAGATGGAGGTGTCGTCCACCACGCCTTCCAGACCGAACCCGCGGTTACCCAGGGCTTTCAGTGCCGCCTTGTAGCCGTGCATCACTTTCGGGGATTCCGCGTCCCGGAGCCACTGCGCCAGGACGTTTTCCGCCTCGGCGTCGAGCGTGGTGAGGTCCACGTACGCAGCGGCATCGTGCCGCACGATCGCGACCGCGTCCGCGTCCTCGCCAATCCGGCCGGGCAGCACGTCCACGGCCAGGGCTGAGCGCTGACCGGCCCCCGCCGCGAAAAAGGCCCGGAGCGTGTCGGCGTCCGTCAGCGTGGCGAAGTCCCTTGTCTCCAGGGCTTCGCGCTCCGGCACGGGCGCCTCGCTGGCGTAAAGGTCAAAGAGCCTGGTGCGGATGGTCTTGAATTCGAGCTCGTCAAAGAGCTCTTCGAGGGCCTGCTGGTCGGGCCGCGGATCGGCGAGTTCTTCCAGCGTCACCGGGAGGGCAAGATCGGTGTGGAGCTGGTTCAGCTTGCGGTTGCGCTTCACGGCATCCACGTTGGCGCGCAGCGAGTCGCCCACCTTCCCGCCGATGGCGTCGAGGTTTTCCAGCACGCCCTCCAGGCCGCCGTAGAGGTTGATCCACTTCGCCGCCGTCTTGGGCCCGACGCCGGGAACGCCCGGCAGGTTGTCCGCGGTCTCGCCCACCAGGGCGGCGAGGTCGGAGTACCGGGAGGGGGTGACGAAGTACTTTTCCTCGACGGCGGTGGCGTCCATCCGCGGGATGTCGCTGACGCCCTTCTTCGGGTACAGCACGAAGACGTTGTCGGTGATGAGCTGGAAGGCGTCACGGTCGCCGGACACGAGCAGGACCTCATAGCCGGCCTTCTCACCCATGGCGGCGAGCGTCGCCAGGATGTCATCGGCCTCGTAGCCGGGCATCTTGATGGTCTTGATGCCCCACGCGCCCATGACCTGGTCGATGAGGTCGATCTGGCCGCTCATCTCCCGGGGCGTCTCGTTGCGGCCGCCCTTGTACTCGCTGTACTCGGCTTTGCGGTGAGTGGTGTCGTCGGAGACGTCGAAAGCGACCGCGATGTGGGTGGGCTTCTGTTCCTTGATCAGGTTGATGAGCATGGACGTGAAGCCGTGGATCGCGTTGGTGTGCTGGCCCCGGGCGGTGGAGAATTTGTCGGCCGGAAGGGCAAAGAAGGCCCGGAAGGCCATGGAGTGGCCGTCCAGCACCAGAAGCCGTGGCTGCTCCGTCAGGGGGACGACGGGCGCCTCGGTGGCCGACACCGACGGGGCGTCGGACGGGGACACGGCGATGTCCTCGAGGGTCTGGGTTGTGGACGGAATTGGGGCCGGTTTGGTTGTTTCACTCACAGGTGCCAGCCTAGTTGCCATGATGGACAATTTCACGCCCGGCCCTGCCAGTGAGGCCAGCCCCACAGCCGTGGAGGCCGCAGCCAAAGCCGACTTCAGGGAAGAGCTGTTTGCCGCCGGCGTCCCGGAACACCTCCACGACTGGCTTGCCGGGTACGGCATCGGCGCCCTCGTGGTGAAGATGGGGATCCGGTTCCTGGAGATGAGTCCGGAACGGTGCGTGGCCACGATGCCGGTGGAGGGGAACACGCAGGTGGCGGGCATCCTGCACGGCGGCGCGCACGTGGTGCTGGCTGAAACGCTGGGGTCGTTTGCGGCCGGGATGCATGCCGGTCCCGGCCGCCAGGCACTGGGCATCGAGGTTGGCGCCACACACCACCGCGCCGTGTCCGCCGGCACGGTGACCGGAACCTGCACGGCCATTCACCTGGGCCGCACGCTGGCCACCCACGAAATCGTGATGACCGATGAGCAGGGACGCCGGCTGTCCACGGCGCGCATCACCAACCTCATCCGGGACATCGGCCGGTGACGGCCGTCTTTGGGGCAGCGCCGGTAACCCTAGCGTTCGGGCCAGCGGTACCGGAGCTCTACGATTCCCCGCCCCTGGGGACGGGCCTCCTGCAACTCAAGTGGCGCCGTCGGGCCCTGGGCGAGGGGAAGCAGCCGCTTTCCCGCACCGAGCACCACCGGGATGACCGACACGATCAGTTCGTCCAGCAGGCCGGCGCGGGCGAACTGGGCGGCTAGCTCGCCGCCGCCCACCATCCAGATGTTTTTGCCGGCGGCGTCACGCCGGAGGTCGTCGATGAATTCGGTCACCTCGCCGCGCACGAGCGTGATGTCGGCTTCGGGCGGGGTGCTGAACTCGTGATGGGTGAAGATCCAGCAGGGCGTGCCGGGGTAGGGCCAGTTGCCGGGTTCGTGCTCCATCAGCCACTCGTAGGTGGTCCCGCCCATGACGATGCAGCCGACGCCGGCCATGAAGTTTTCGTAGCTTTCCTTGCCGCCTTCGAAACCGTCGAACTGCAGCAGCCAAGCGAGGTCGTCGTCTGCGGTGGCGATGAAGCCGTCGAGGGAGGACGCAACGTAATACTGGACACTGGGCATGGGCCCAGCCTAGCCACTCAGGTTCCCTCTTCCCAGAGGCGGGGAAGCTCCCGGCGGCGTCCGTGCCGGACCCGGCCGGCTAGCTGCTGAAGTACGGAATGATCAGGTAGAGGCCGAACAGCACGGCGATGCCGCAGAGCCCGAAGCAGACATAAGAGAGATACCTGACCCACGCCGGGGCGACGGCCTGGCGGTCACCGGCGATGGCGGTCAGCCGGACGCCGAGGGAATACAGGACCACTACGGTCACGGCGGCAATCAGGGTGGCGCCGGCCACGGTGAGGAGTTCCAGCCACTTCATCGCTGCGGGCCCTTCGGGTTGTTGTTCTTGGCGCGCTCGGCGGCGCGTGCCCTGGCGAGGGCCTTCTTTTTCGCGAAGCGGACGGCCTGACCGGCCTCTTCGACCTCAACGGCGTTGTGGTGGCCAACCTGGGACTTGCGGGACACCAGGAACATGTACATGACGGTGCCGATGCCGGCCACTGCTGCAATCACCACACCGACAACGCCGGTCTTGACCAGCAGCGCGGTCAGGGCACCGACGATGCCTGCGGCCGGCAGCGTGAGGAGCCAGCCGAGGGCGATCCGGCCCACCATGCCCCAGCGCACCGTGGTGCCCCTGCGGCCCATGCCGGAGCCGATCACCGATCCGGAGGCCACCTGCGTGGTGGACAGGGCAAAGCCAAGGTGCGAGGAGGCCAGAATCGCTGAGGCGGTGCTCGACTCGGCCGCGAAGCCCTGGGCGGGCTTCACTTCGGTGAGGCCGGCGCCCATGGTCCTGATGATCCGCCAGCCGCCGGCGTACGTTCCGACGGCGATGGCGAGGGCGCATGCGGTGATGACCCACAGCTGCGGGCCCGAACCGGGCTGCTGCGTTCCCGCCGAGATGAGCACCAGGGTGATGATGCCCATGGTCTTCTGGGCGTCGTTGGTGCCATGGGCCAGCGCCACCAGGCTGGAGGTGAAGATCTGGCCGGTCCGGAAGCCGCCGCGCTTCTGCGTGAGCTTGCTGCCCGTCTCCGGATCGTGCCGGGACGTCAGCGCATAGGCGATGCGGGTGCAGACGTAGGCCACAAGCCCGGCGATGACCGGGGCGAAAACGGCGGGCAGGATGACCTTCTGAAGCAGCGTCTCAAGGTTGACGGAGTGGAAACCGATGCCAACGATCGCGGCACCGATGAGTCCTCCGAACAGCGCATGGGACGAACTGGAGGGCAGGCCCTTGAGCCAGGTGATCATGTTCCACAGAATGGCGCCCATCAGACCGGCGAAAATGATGTCCGGCGTGATCTGGACCCCGCCGGACCCCTCCCGGATGATGCCGCCTGAAACCGTTTTGGCGACTTCCGTGGACAGGAACGCACCGACGAGGTTGAGGGCCGCCGCGAGGGCAACGGCAGTCTTCGGCTTGATGGCACCGGTGGCAATGGGGGTGGCCATAGCGTTCGCGGTGTCGTGGAAACCGTTAGTGAAGTCGAAAAATAACGCCAGCGCAATGACCAGCGCCACCATGAAGGTGATGTCCACCTGTTGCCCAATCTGCAGAGTCTACGTACAGCAGTTCCACTTCCCCTGCCTGCACTGCACAGCATAGTTCACCCGATGTCTAAGAAAACGTCTGGGGGTGGGGGTAGCGGAGCTGCAGCGCGGCTTGAAACCTTATCGATGGTACGCGCCATGCAGACGAGGTCCAACCTGCAACGCGTTGGCACTGTCACACCTGCCGGTCCTGGCGGCCCGCGAAGGCACGGATGGCCTCCAGGTCGCCCGGCGACAGGCCGGTCCGGGGATCCGGTGAGACCAGCAGGGCCCGGCGGCCAAGGATCCGTGCCCAGGCCTGCGCGCGGCCCTCGAAGGCGAGCTGGTCGTCCACCCAGATGATCCGCTCCGGCGTGTTCCTGCCCACATCGGCCTGGATAGCCTCCAGCTTCCACCACTCCGCTCCGCTTCCGGCCCCGTCGGCGGTGAGCACCGGCCATGTGCTTCCGGCCAGTCCGGTGACCGGGCACAGCACGGCAGGCGCAAGTTCCTCCCAGCTGGTCAGCCAGGCGAACCGGACCCCGGGCCGCAGCGCCAGCCGGTTCAGGGCCGCCACCAGCTCCGCGGCATAGGCCACTTCCAGCATCCCCGCGTACGCGTAGTGCCAGGCCGAGCCCCACGGCGTGGTGCCCGTGGGGCCGAACGGGCACACGACGCCGTCAACATCCAGGTACAGCGTGACTGTATTCTCCACCCGGTTCCTTCACTGCCCGCGGCTCTGCCGCCAACGCTACGGACAGGGCGCCGGGACGGGCAAGGGGCCACGCTAGGCGGAAACCTGCTCCCGGGCAGCAGGCGCCGCTGCGGAGGGCACGCCGTCGCCGTCCTGGCCGTAAAGCCAGTCGTTGTACTGGTAGTCGCCGTCCTTGCGGCTCTTGAAGAGCAGGTTCCGGAGTGTGCGGGCCAGTCCGGAGACGTGCCAGGACTCGCCCCATACGCGGGCGGTGCGCTGCACCCGGGCCGTGCGTGCGGCGCGGGCCGCGTTGAAGTTCCGGATGGCGGCGTCCCAGCCGCCGGCGTCGGCGCCGTCCGCGGTGAAGACGGTCCCGAGGCTGGTCTCCTGCAGCACGGCGGCGTCCTCCAGGGCCTGGCAGGCGCCCTGGGCCAGGTACTGGAGCATGGGGTGCGCGGCGTCGCCCATCAGGACCATCCGGCCGGCCACCCAGTTTTCGATGGGATCGCGGTCGTACATGGGCCAGCGGATGCCGGTGGCCAGGTTCTTCAGTGCGTCACGGACCGCCGGCACGCAGTCCCGGTAAGCGGCCTCGAGCTCGTCCACTCCCCCGTACTGTTCCTCGCCGCGTTCGAAGGATGCCGATTTGAAGACGGCCACCGTGTTGAGCAGCTCGCCCTTCCGCAGCGGGTACTGGACCAGGTGGCAGTCCGGACCAAGGTAGACGATGACGTCCTCGAGGTCGCCCCGGGGCGTGTCAGCCGTGATGGGAACCGTTCCGCGGTAGGCCACGTACGACGACGACACCGGGCCGTCCTGCGCCACCTCGCGGCGGAGCGTGGACTTGAGTCCGTCCGCCCCGAGAACGACGTCTGCCTCGTAGGCGGCCCCGTCCGCCGCCTGTGCGGTGGCGCGGCCGTCAACGGTACGGACAGTTTCGACCAGGACATCGTTGACGAGGCGGACGCCGGCGTCCCGGCAGGCGTCGAGGAGGATGCGGTGCAGATCGCTGCGGTGGATGACGACGTAGGGGGCGCCGTAGCGCTCCTCGAAGCTGTCGCCGAGAGACTGCCGCGTGAGTTCCTCACCCGTCACGGCGTCCCGGAAGACGAGGTGCCTGGGCCGGACACCGATCTCGAGCGCCTTCTCCAGCAGGCCCCAGCGCTTGAGGACGCGGGAGGCGTTGGGTGCCATCTGCAGGCCCGCCCCGACCTCGCCGAACTCCGGCGCCCGTTCAAGCAGGGTGACCTCGGCGCCGTTCTCACGGAGGGCGAGGGCGCCGGCAAGGCCGGCCATTCCGCCGCCGATCACCAGGACGTCCGTGGACGGTTTCGGGTTAGACATTATTGACTCCTACGGGGGTTGAGGTTGTGCGGATGGTTTTGGCGCGGACGGCGATCAGCAGGAGTGCTGCGACGGCGGCCGCCCCGGCGAATGCCAGGAAGTTGGAGTTGACGCCCAGGCCGGCAGCCAGCAGCAGGCCTCCGGCCTGCGGGGCGGCCACCGCGCCGATCCTGCCCACGCCGAGGGCCCAGCCCAGGGCCGTCCCCCGCAGGTGGGCGGGGTAATGGCTGGCAACGGCGGCGATCACCAGGCACTGTGTCCCGTGTGTCCCGACGCCGGCAAGGACCAGCATCAGGTACACCACGGTGACGGGCGGACCGGTGACGAGCACCAGGAGGGCGACGGCGGCTACCGCCGCGGCCACGACCGCCGTCGGGACGGGGCCGAAGCGGGTGCCGGCCCAGGCCGTGGCGACGGAGCCGACCACGGCACCGAGGTTCAGGGCCAGAGCGAAGGTGAGCGCGGAACCGAGGTTGTAGCCGGCCAGCTGCATCAGGTTTGGCAGCCAGGTACCGAGGCCGTACCAGGCAAAGAGGGTCACCAGCGTGGCCACGGCATAGAGGACGCTCACGCCCAGGTAGGGTGCCCGCAGCAGGGAACCGAAACCTGCGCGCCGGTTTTCCGCGGCTGCGGGTCCGTCCGGCAACTGTGTTGGGCTGGTCCCTTTGACGCCTGCCGGCGGCAGGGTCTCCGGCAGGTAGCGCAGGCCCAGGGGGATGATGACCGCCAGGGCCACTACCGCCACGAGGAACATCACGGGCCAGCCGAAGGCCGGGATCAGCGGGATTCCGGCCAGCGCGGCCAGTGATCCGCCGATCGGCACGCCGGACATCATCAGGGTGGCGATGGTGGACCGCCATTTGGCCGGCACGAGTTCCGCCACGAGGGCGTTGGCGGAGGGCACGAGTCCACCGAGTCCGATGCCGGCCAGCAGCCGAAGCGCGCCGAAAATGATGGCGGTCGGGGCGAAGGCGCAGAGGATGGTGAACACGGAGAACAGCACGGCGCATCCGAGGATGGTGCGGCGGCGGCCCCAGGTGTCGGCCATCCGGCCAGCGAAGACGGCGCCGATCATCATGCCCAGGAACGCCATGGACCCGACCGTCCCGGCGGTGGCTTTCGTCAGTCCCCAGCCGGTGTCGTTGATGAGGGCCGACTGGACGGTCCCATAGACGATGAGGTCGTAGCCGTCGAAGACCACCAGCAGCCAGCAGACGAGCACGGCCAGGGCGGACTGTTTGGAAAACCGGGGCGTTGCCGGCGGAAGGGCTGCTCCGGGCGCGGGCCGCTCCGTCGCGGCAGCGGAAGGTGTGTGATTCATGCCACCAACTCTCATGGCTGAAGCACCGGCCCTCCAATAGAATTCTGTTATGCAGAACTTGCCGCTCCGGAAGAAGCCCACCTACTCGATCGAGGCAGTGGACAACGCGCTGCAGCTCCTGCAGCTCCTGCGCGACGGGGGAAGCCTGCGGCTCAAGGATGCGGCCACGGAACTGGGCGTGGCCCCGTCCACCGCGCACCGCCTGCTGGCCATGCTGGTGTACCGGGGCTTCGCCGTGCAGGACGAGACCCGCCGCTACGTCCCCGGGCCTGCGATGGGGGCAGGCCCGGCAGGTGTTACCTGGACCCGGCTGCTGCGGAACCTGGCCCGCCCCCACATGGAGCTGCTGAGCGCCCGCCTCAACGAGACCGTAAACCTCATGATCCGGGTGGGCACCAAGGTCCGGTTCCTGGAAACGGTGGAAGGCACCAGCGCCCTCCGTGTGGGCGACAGGCAGGGCACAGTGCTGCCGGCCAACAGGGCCTCGGGCGGCAAGGCGATGCTCGCCGAACTGGAGCCGGCGCTGCTTGAGCAGCTGTTCCGGAGCGCCAATGCGGAGATTGGCGGCGACAGCATTCCCGAGGCCGAGTACCCGGCGTTCCTGCGCGAGCTCGAAACGGTCCGCAGCAACGGCTTCGCGGCGAATTTCGAGGGCACCGAGGAGGGCATCAGTGCTATGGGCGTGGCCCTGCACAACGGGAAGGGCGAGGTGGTGGGCGCCTTCAGCGTCGCCACCCCGGTGACCAGGTTCCGCGCGGTGTTCGACGCCGGGCTGGTGCCGGTCATGCTCGAAACGCGCAGGCAGCTGGAGATCGACATCGCGGCAAATCCCGCCTCACCCGGCTGAGGGCAGCCGGGCCAGAGCGCATAATTCTGCAAGCCAGAATATGCTGTGGTTCACAGCCCCGGTCTACCTAATCTCGGTAGTACGCGAAGACATCATCATCCGTACACACCGAGGAGGCCGCCGTGTCCATCAGCGCCGAGACCACGACCCATGAATCTGTTGCCGCCGCCCAGGTGGCCCAGGAGCCCACTCCGGAGGAGGCCGAGCAGCTGGAGCAGCTGTACAAGGACTTCGAGCAGGAGAACCTGATCCCCTTGTGGACCGAGATCGGTGACCTGATGCCGATGGTTCCGTCACCGAGGGCCCGGCCCCATGTGTGGCGCTGGAACGATCTCTATCCCTTGGCTGCCCGCGCCGGAGACCTGGTTCCGGTGGGGCGGGGCGGGGAACGCCGGGCCATAGCGCTGGCCAACCCGGGGTTAGGGGGCACGCCCTATGCGACACCGACGCTGTGGGCAGCCATCCAGTACCTGGGCGCCCGGGAGACCGCACCCGAGCACCGCCACTCACAGAATGCCTTCCGGTTCGTCGTCGAGGGCGAAGGCGTCTGGACAGTGGTGAATGGGGATCCGGTGGCGATGCGCCGCGGCGACTTCCTGCTCACGCCCGGCTGGAACTTCCATGGCCACCACAACGACACCGATCAACCGATGGCGTGGATCGACGGCCTGGACATCCCGTTCGTGCACTACGCCGATGCCGGGTTCTTCGAGTTCGGCACCGAGCGCGTCACCGACGAGGCCACCCCTGACATCTCCCGGTCCGAACGCCTCTGGGCCTACCCCGGCCTGCGCCCCCTGTCCGGCCTGGACAACACCACCAACTCCCCCATCGCCGCGTACCGCTGGGAACACACCGACCGGGCCCTGCGCGAACAGCTCCTCCTGGAGGACGAGGGCCACCCCGCCACCGTCTCCCAGGGCCACGCCGCGATCCGCTACACCAACCCCACCACCGGCGGGGACGTCATGCCCACCATCCGCGCCGAATTCCACCGGCTCCGCGCCGGCGCCACCACCGAGCCGCTGCGCGAGGTCGGCTCCAGCGTCTGGCAGGTCTTCGAAGGCACCGGCAGCGTCCTTCTCAACGGCGAACGCAAGGGCCTCGCCAAGGGCGACCTGTTCGTGGTTCCGTCCTGGCAGGAATGGTCTCTTGACGCGGAAACCGAGTTTGATCTTTTCCGGTTCAGCGACGCCCCCATCTTTGAACGCCTGAACTTCAACCGCACCTACACCGAAGGACGCTAGAACGCATGAGACTCCTCACCCTCCGCACCGCTGAAGGAACCAAAGCCGTCCGCCAGGACGGCGGAACCCTCACCGAAATCGACGGCTTCGCCGACGTCGGAGCACTCCTCCGCAACGAAAACTGGGAGGCCACGGCGAAGGCGGCCAACGGCGCGACGCGCGCGCTCGACGGCGCCGACCTCGCCGCCGTCGTACCCTCCCCGGGCAAGATCATCTGCGTGGGCCACAACTACCGGAACCACATCAAGGAGATGGGCCGCGAAATCCCGGACCACCCCACCCTGTTCGCCAAGTACACCGAATCCCTGATCGGCCCGAACGATGACCTGGCGCTGCCGCAGGAATCCGACAACGTGGACTGGGAAGCCGAGCTCGCCGTCGTGATCGGCAAGCAGGGCCGCCGGATCAGCGAGGCCGACGCCGCCGACCACATCGCCGGCTACTCCGTGCTGAACGACATCAGCATGCGCGACTACCAGTTCCGCACCGTCCAGTGGCTGCAGGGCAAGACCTGGGAAAACTCCACCCCGTTCGGCCCCGCCCTGGTCACCAAGGACGAATTCAGCGCAGGCCCGCTCATGACCTCGGCCGTGGACGGCGAGATCCAGCAGACCACCCCCACCGGGGACCTCGTGTTCACCCCGGAATTCCTGGTCTCGTACATCTCCACGATCATCACGCTGAACCCCGGCGACGTGATCGCCACCGGCACCCCCGGCGGCGTGGGCCACGCACAGGACCCCAAACGCTACCTGCAGGAAGACCAGGTCCTGGTCACCACCATCGAGGGCCTGGGCCAGCTGACCAACCGCGTGGTCAAGGAGGCCTGATGCCCGCCCGGCACGACCTCACCACCGATCCGGGCCTGCAGGAACAGCTCCTGCAGGCCCGGCGGGGCACCGCGTTCTTCGCCCGCAAACTCAACGAACTCACCGACACGGAACTCGACGGCGGCTCCCTCCTCCCCGGCTGGACCCGCCGCCACGTCGTGGCCCACGTCGGCTACAACGCCCGCGCGATCGCCCGCCTGGTGGAATGGGCCGGCACCGGGGTGGAGACACCCATGTACCCCTCCACCGAGGTCCGGGACCACGAGATCAACTTCGGCGCCACGCTGAGCCCTATTGCCTTGCGGAATCTCTTCGACCACTCCGCCGTGCACCTGTCCGCCGAATGGCGAGACCTGCCCGGGCGGGACTGGGCCAACGAAGTCAAGACCATCCAGGGCCGCACCGTCCCCGCGACCGAAACCGTGTGGATGCGCACCCGCGAAGTCTGGACCCACGCCGTCGACCTCGACAACGGCGCAACCTTCGCCGACATCCCGGAACCCGTCCTCGAACGGCTGCTACGGGACATCACCGGCGCCTGGCAGGCCCGCGGCACCGATGCCGGGCTGGTCATCCGGGTGGTGGGCACCAACATGGAGTTCGGCGACAAGGGCGGGCGGGATCCGGTAACGGTCAGCGGCCCGCTCGCCGGCGTGGCTGCCTGGGCCGCCGGACGGACAGCTGCAGCAGGCGGCTCCGGCGTCACCGCCAGCCGCGGGACAGAAGTGCTGTCCCGCGTTCCCGCAGCCCCTAAGTGGATCTGAGGGCCGGCTGAATCTGGCGCGGGCAGTGGATCTGAGGGCCAGTAAATCGCCGCGGTAGACTGTGCCGGTCAGCGCTGGAGCGGATTCGACGGAAGGCAATACATGGGCATGGCCGGGGCAAGCGGAACGATTTCGGACGAAGAACTGGACCTCCTGCACCGCTACTGGAGCGCGGCGAACTACCTGACGGTGGCCCAGATCTACCTTCAGGACAATGCGCTGCTGAGGGAGCCGCTGCGGCCGGAGCATATCAAGCCGCGGCTGCTGGGCCACTGGGGCACGGGACCAGGGCTGTCACTCATTTACGCGCACCTGAACCGGCTGATCAGGAACACCTCGGCCGAGGTCCTGTTCATCGCCGGACCGGGCCACGGCGGGCCGTCCGTGGTGGCGAACGTCTACCTCGAGGGCACCTACTCCGAGATCTACCCGGACATCAGCCGCGACGCCGCCGGCCTGCGCCGGCTGGCCCGGCAGTTCTCGACCCCGGGCGGTGTGGGCAGCCACGTGGGCCCGGCCACCCCCGGATCCATCCATGAGGGCGGCGAGCTGGGCTATTCACTCATGCACGCCACCGGCGCGGTGCTGGACAACCCGGATCTCATTGCCGCCTGCGTGGTGGGCGACGGCGAAGCCGAAACCGGCCCGCTCGCCGCTTCCTGGACGGCGCCGTTCTTCCTCAACCCCTCGCGGGACGGCGCGGTCCTGCCCATCCTGCACCTCAACGGGGCCAAGATTTCCGGGCCTACCGTCCTGGGACGCCGCTCGGACGACGATGTTGAGGCCCTGCTGCGCGCCAACGGCTGGGAGCCCGTGACCGTTTCCGGCGACCAGCCCGAGAAGGTCCACCGGGCCCTGGCCGGCGCCGTGGATGACGCTTATGCCACCATCCGGGATATCCAGCAGATAGCACGGGATGGCGGCTCCGGCAGCAGTAAAAGAGTGACGGCGGCCCGCTGGCCGGCGATCATCCTGCGCACGCCCAAGGGCTGGACGGGCCCGGAAACCGTGGACGGCCGCCCGGTGGAGGGCACATTCCGCGCCCACCAGGTTCCCCTGTCCGGGGTCAAGGACGATCCCGAGCACCTGGCGCTGCTGGAGCAGTGGATGCGCTCCTACCGGCCGGAATCGCTGTTCGACGACGACGGCCGGCTTGTTCCCGAACTGGCAGCGCTTGCTCCCGAAGGCAGGCTCCGGATGGGGGCGGCGCCGTGGGCCAACGGCCAGCCGTCCGTACCCCTGGAGATTCCGGACCTCGCGGAGTACGCAGTCGACCCGGGACAGCCGGGTTCCACCAGCATCGAAACCACCAAGCCGCTGGGCGAGCTGTTCCGCGACCTCTACACCGGCACGGCGGACAATCCGAGGTTCCGGCTGTTCTGCCCTGACGAAACCAACAGCAACAGGCTGGGCGCCGTTTTCGAGGCCACCGACCGCTGCCTCATGCTCCCCGGGCAGGACGGGGGCGACGGAGACGACCACGTTTCCACGGACGGCCGCGTGATGGAGGTGCTCTCCGAGCACCTGTGCCAGGGCTGGCTGGAAGGCTACTTGCTGACCGGCCGGCACGGTTTCTTCGCCAGCTACGAGGCGTTCGCCATGGTCAGCGCCTCCATGACCGTCCAGCACGCCAAATGGCTGCAGCATGCCCGCGAGCTGGAATGGCGGTCACCGGTGCCGAGCCTGAACATCCTGCTGACCTCCACATGCTGGCGCAACGACCACAACGGGTTCAGCCACCAGGGGCCGGGCCTGATCGACACGGTGCTGTCCCTGTCCGGCGAGGTGACGAGGATCTACCTGCCGCCGGACACCAACACCCTGCTGGCCGCGGCAGAGCACGCCCTGCGCAGCAAGGACTACGTCAACCTTGTGGTCGTGGACAAACAGTCCCATCCCCAGTACCTGACACTGGCAGAAGCCTGTGCGCACGCCGAGGCGGGAGCCTCCACGTGGGAGTGGGCCGGCAACGAGGACGGCGGCACTGAACCCGACGTCATTCTCGCCTGCGCCGGCGACATCCCCACCGAGGAGGCACTGGCGGCGGCCTGGCTGCTGCAGCGCCACGTTCCCGATGCCACCGTGCGCGTGGTGAACATCATGGACGCCATGGTGCTGCCGCCGCGGGACACGCACCCGCACGGGCTCGACGACGCGACGTTCACGTCACTGTTCACGGACTCCTGCGAAGTGGTGGTGGCGTGGCACGGCTACGCCCGCTCCTTCCACCAGCTCCTGCACGGACGGCCGAACCCGGAAAGGTTCCACGTCCGCGGCTACAGCCAGCAGGGCACCACCACCACGCCGTTCGACATGGTGGTGGTCAACAGGATGAGCCGCTACCACCTGGCGCTGGAGGCACTCCGCCGGCTGCCGCGGCAGTTCGCCGGCGCGGAGGGACTGGCCGATCACTGCAACCGGCAGCTGGACGCCCACGCCCAATATATCCGGGAGCATTTCGAGGACCTGCCCGACATCCGCGGGTGGGTCTGGTCGCCGCCGCAGTCCTAACACCCGTCCCGCTCCCGGACCATAAGTTGCCGAAACTGCAACGCGGGGTCACTTGTCGCCCAATAAGCTCCTGCCATTGGGCGACTAATGACCCCGCGTCCCTTATTCAGGAACCGGGGACATCTAGGAAGCAGGAGCCGCTGAAGCTCCGCTGACGTTCACCAGCCACGCGATGCCGAACTTATCGGTGCACATGCCAAAGATGTCGCCCCAGGGAGCCTTCTCCATCGGGACGGTGACGGAACCGCCGTCCCCGGACAGTTTGTCGTAGTAGCCTCGCAGTTCGGCCTCGTCGTCGCCGCTGAGCGACACGGAGATGCTGCTCCCCGGCGTGTAGTCCATGGAATTGGGGGTGTCGGCGCCCATGAGCACGAGCCCCTTCTCCGAGGTCAGCATCCCGTGCATGATCTTATCCGCCTCCGCGGGATCCTCACTGGCCTGGAACTCCCCGAAGGTGCTGAGCGCCAGGTCGCCGCCGAACACCGACTGGTAGAAGGTCATGGCGTCGCGGGCGTTGTCACGGAAGCTGAGGTACGGGTTAAGCAGGGTGGACACGATCGGTTCTCCTTCGGCTGTACGTACGGCGCCCGGTGTGCGGCGCCCGGCACTACACATGTTGCCGGAATCCGGCGCCCCTTCATAGGGGTTCACGGAAGTTCACGGGCCGTTCATAAGCGCAGGTCAGGGCCGGAAGCGGTAGCCCACGCCCGCCTCGGTCAGCAGATGGCGCGGATTGCCTGTGTCCGCCTCCAGTTTGCGCCGGAGCTGCGCCATGTAGACCCGCAGGTAGTTGGCCTCCTTCTCGTAGGCGGGTCCCCACACGCTGGCCAGGATCTGCTGCTGGGTGATGAGCTTCCCGGGATTCCGCACCAGCAGCTCGAGAATGCTCCACTCCGTGGGAGTGAGCTTTACGGGCTCGCCATTCCGGGTGACCATCCGCCGGCCCAGGTCCACGCTGAACTCCGGCGTGTCCACCGTGGACGGCTCAGTGGCTTCCGGGGCCCGGCGCAGGAGTGCGCGAAGCCGGGCAAGTAGTTCCTCGAGCCCGAAGGGCTTGGTGATGTAGTCGTCCGCACCGGCGTCGAGGGCGTCCACCTTGTCTGATGAGCCGTGACGGGCCGAGAGCACCAGCACCGGGGCGGTGCTCCAGCGGCGGAGCTCCCGAAGCACCGCCGCGCCGTCCATGTCCGGCAGTCCGAGGTCCAGGACAACAATCCCCGGCGGGTTGCGTGAGGCAGCAATCAGGGCGGCCTCACCGTCCGCGGCAGTTTCCACTGTGTAGCCGTGCGCCTGCAGCGTGATCCGCAGGGCCTTCAGCAGATGCTGGTCATCGTCGACCACCAGGACGCCGGTCACTGGGCAGTCTCCTGCGGCGAAACGGCAGGTGGGACTGCAGCAGCGGCGGAAGACCCGCCGTCGTCCCCGCCGTGTCCCGTTGCACCGTGTCCCGTCGACAGCGGAAGCCGGATGACCATGGTGAGTCCCCCGCCGGGCGTCTCCTCTGCCGCCAGGCTGCCGCCCATGGCCGAGACGAATCCCCTGGCCACGGCGAGTCCCAGGCCGACGCCGGTTGACTGGGAAAGATCGTCCAGGCGCTGGAAGGGGCGGAACATGGCCGGCACGTTGCGGTCCGGCACGCCGCGCCCGTGGTCGATGATCCGCAGTTCACCGGCCGGGTGGCCGTTGAGGACCGCGCCGCTGAGCCCGCCCGACGCCGACGTCACGGTGACGTCGGATGCCGGCGCGTATTTGACGGCGTTTTCCGCGATGTTGGCGATGACGCGCTCCAGCAGGACGGCGTCGGCGTCGACGGCGGGCAGGTTCGGCGGCAGCACTACCCGCACGCTGCCCTGCGGCAGGCCGCGCAGCGCTGCCGGAACGACGTCGAGCCAGCGGACGGGCTTCAGCAGGGGGCGTACAGAGTCGGCCGTGATCCTGGACATGTCGAGGAGGTTCCCCACCAGGGCGTCCAGCCGGTCCGAGCATTCGTCGATGGTTTCCAACAGCTCCTGTTGCTCCTCAGGTGTGTACGTGACGGCGGTCTGCAGAAGACCGCCGACGGCGAGCTTGATACCGGCGAGCGGTGTGCGGAGGTCGTGCGAGACGGCCCGCAGGATGGCGGTGCGCATGGTGTTTCCCTCGGCCAGCCGCAGCACCTCCAGGCGGCTGGCTGCCAGCTGCTGGCGCTCCAGCTGGGCCAGCACGTGCGCGGCAAAGGCGCCCAGCAGGCTGCTGTCCGCGGCGGGCACCGTCCTGCCGAACAGTACCAGCCAGGTGTCGTCGTCGACCGGCTCCACGGTGTGCTCGGGTTCCACGGCGTCCCCGGCGAAGTCCGCGCCGTCCCGTTCAGAATCGGTCAGCTCGCCCGCGCTCGCGAGCAGCTTCCTCCGTGGGATGCTCTCCCCGTCCCGGATGGCCTCCGGGTCTCCGAAAGCCGGCGTGTCAGGGGAATCTGCCCCATTCCGGAAAGCGGGCCCGCTGTACAGCGCCGCGCCGCGGACACCGAAGACGTCCAGTGCCTGTTCCAGCAGGCTGCCCACCGTGTCCTCCGCGCGGGTGGCGCCGCGGGCCAGCTCGCCGAGTGTTGCCGCCTCGGCCCGCGCCCGGGCGGCCTCCTTGGAGCGCCGGGCAGACCTGTCCACCACGCCTGCCACGGCCACCGAGACACCCACGAACACGCCAAGGGCCAGCAGGTCCTGCGGGTCCTTGATGGCCAGCTCACCCACCGGCGGCGTCGAGAAGTAGTTGACCAGCAGGCTGCTCCAGAGCGCACCCGCCACACCCGGCCACAGGCCGCCCACGAGTGCCACGGCCACGGCCCCGGCGAGCTGGACCAGGGTGGCGGTGGCCACGCTGTGCTCGATCACGGCGAGCGCCAGCTGCATCAGGATGGGAATGGCGACCGCCAGCACGAACCCGGCGGCGACGCGCACGCGGCCAAGGTCCCGCTGCCGCCTGCGGCCCGCACCGCGCCCGGCCAGCGGATGCGGCACCACCTGCACGTCGAGGTCACAGGCACGGCGGATGATCCGCGTCTCCGTTGCGCCGGTCAGGATCCTGGACACCGGGTGTGCCCGTGACTGGCCGATGACCAGCCGGGTGGCGCCGACGTGGGACGCGAACGCGAGGAGTGCTTCGACGGGGTCGTGCGCGGCGACGGTGTGGTAGCTGCCGCCCAGATCCACCACCAGCCTGCGCTGGGATTCGAGGGCGCTGGTTGATTCGCGCGACGCGCCCTCCGCCGAGCGGATGTGCACGGCGATCAGGTCCCCGCCGCCGGCGCCGTCCAGGACCTTGACGGCGCGGCGGATCAGGACCTCCCCCTCAAGGCCTCCCGACAGGCCAATGACGATCCGTTCCCCTGCCATGACGCCATTCTTTCACTGCCCGTCTCCCAGCTGTCACCGGCCTCTGTGCTGTCCACCGGCCCGGGCAGCACGCGCGATGGGGGTGCCTCACAACCGCGTTAAGGATCCGTCAAGATTCCGCTGCCGGCGGTTCCTGCCTTCCTGCCCGGTGCTACGTTCGGCTTTGCCCGCTGCGATAGGCAGAGGGGCACCACACGGATGAAAGGCACCATGACCACCATGAGCCGCCCGCCGGCGGAACCCTCTGAGCTGCACCCTACCCGCAGGCAGCGGCTTGCCAGCTGGCTGCTGCTGGGCCTTCAGGACAGCAAGGGATCCCATCAGGGGCCCGGCGGCCGCACCATGGCGCATGAACCGAAGCATGCGTGGTGGCAGGTCATGTGCCTGACCGGCGTGGACTACTTCTCCACCCTCGGCTACCAGCCCGCCATCGCCGCGCTCGCGGCAGGCGTCATTTCCCCGCTGGCCACGCTGGTTCTGGTAGCCGTCACGCTGTTCGGCGCACTGCCGGTGTACCGCCGCGTGGCAGGCGAGAGTTCCCACGGCGAGGGTTCCATCGCCATGCTGGAGCGGCTGCTCCCCCGCTGGGGCGGCAAGCTGTTTGTCCTGGTGCTGCTGGGCTTTGCCGCGACGGACTTCATGATCACCATGACCCTCTCCGCCGCCGACGCCACCGCGCACCTCATCCAGAACCCCTTTGCCCCGGCCTGGCTGCAGGGGCAGGAGGTGACGGTGACCCTCGTCCTCCTCGCCCTGCTCGCCGCCGTGTTCCTGCGGGGGTTCAAGGAGGCGATCGGGATCGCCGTCGTCCTGGTGGCGATCTATCTGGGACTGAACGTCGTGGTGGTGGCGAGAGCCGCCGTCGAAACCCTGGGCCACCCGGCCGCCGTCGGGGACTGGTGGCAGGCCCTGGGGACATCCCACGGAAATCCGGTACTCGCCGTCGCCATCGCGCTGCTGGTGTTCCCCAGGCTGGCGCTGGGCCTGTCCGGCTTCGAAACCGGTGTGGCGGTCATGCCGCAGGTCCGTGGCAGGGATTCGGACACGGAGGAGCATCCGGCGGGCCGCGTCGAGGGGACCCGCCGCATGCTGACCACGGCCGCGCTGATCATGAGCGCGTTCCTCATCACCAGCAGCTTCAGCACGGTGATTCTCATTCCCGCCGCCGAATTCCAGCCCGGCGGCCAGGCCAACGGACGCGCCCTCGCCTACTTGGCCCACGAGTATCTGGGGAACGGGTTCGGCACCGTCTACGACCTCAGCACCATCGCCATCCTCTGGTTCGCCGGGGCGTCCGCCATGGCAGGGCTGCTGAACCTCGTGCCGAGGTACCTGCCGCGGTACGGGATGGCGCCCGAGTGGGCCAAGGCCGTCCGGCCGCTGGTTCTGGTGTTTGGCGCCATTGCATTCCTGGTCACCATTCTTTTCGAAGCCGACGTCGACGCCCAGGGCGGTGCCTACGCCACCGGCGTGCTGGTGCTGATGACCTCGGCGGCAGTCGCCGTCGCCCTGTCCGCCCGGCGCCGCCGGCAGCGGGCGCGCACTGCCGGCTTCGGGCTGGTCGCCGTGGTGTTCATCTACACGACGGTGGCGAACATTGTTGAGCGGCCCGAGGGCATCCGCATCGCCGCATTCTTCATCGCGGGCATCATCGTGGTTTCGCTGCTGTCCAGGATCGGGCGGTCCTTTGAGCTGCACGCCACGCACGTGCGCCTCGACCGGACGGCCCTGGAGTTCGTCGCCGCGGATGAGAGCGGCCCCATCGGCATCATTGCGCACGAGCCGCGCCGGCTGACCGCGGAGGCATACCGGGACAAGCTGACGTCAGCCATCGAGGTCAGCCACCTGCCGGTCCACTACCAGGCGCTGTTCCTCGAGGTGATCGTTGACGACTCCTCGGACTTCGAAACCGAACTGCAGGTGCAGGGCGTGGTGCGGCACGGTTACCGCGTACTCGAAGTTCACGGGCCGGTGGTGCCGAACACCATCGCCTCCGTGCTCCTGCACATCCGGGACGTTACCGGGCTCATGCCCCACATCTATTTCCGCTGGACCGAGGGCAACCCGGTGGTGAACCTGCTGCGCTTCCTGTTCCTGGGGGAGGGTGAGATCGCCCCCGTCACCCGGGAGGTCCTGCGCGAAGCCGAGCCGGATGTCACCAAGCGTCCTTGGGTGCACGTGGGGTGAGCTTATTGCGCGGGTGCGTGCACCGACGGCCGCCGGGCCGTAGGCTCAACGCATGGCGAAATTCTTTGATGTCCACCCCGAAGACCCCCAGCCCCGCGCGATCTCACAGATCGTGCAGCTCCTTCATTCGGGCGGGCTGATCGCCTACCCCACCGACTCCTGCTACGCCCTCGGCGCCCAGCTGGGAAACAAGGAAGCGCTGGACAGGATCCGTTCCATCCGACAGCTGGATGACAAGCACCATTTCACGCTGGTCTGCCGGGACTTCGCCCAGCTGGGGCAGTTCGTGAACATCGGCAACGACGTGTTCCGCAGCATCAAGTCCGTCACGCCGGGCAGCTACACGTTCATCCTGCCCGCCACCAAGGAAGTCCCACGCAGGCTCCTGCACCCCAAGAAGAAGACCGTGGGTGTGCGCATCCCGCGGCACAACTTCGTGCAGGCGCTGCTGGCCGAACTCGGCGAACCACTGCTGTCCAGCACGCTGCTGCTGCCGGACGAGGAGGACCCGCTGACCCAGGGCTGGGAAATCAAGGAGCGTCTGGACCATGTGGTGGACGCCGTCATCGAGTCCGGCGACACCGGCGCCGAGCCAACCACCGTCGTCGACTTCTCCGGCGGCACCGCTGAGGTAGTGCGACGCGGCACCGGCGATCCGTCCCGGTTCGAGTAGGGTTTCGGTTCAGGCAGCTGGCCGCGCCATCCCGGGCAGGCGTTGCCCCGCCGGCTACTCCGGCTTCTTCGCCCGGCTTGGCTGCACGCGGGGCGGCTCGCCCGGCATCTTCGGATAGTCCGGCGGGAACGGCAGCTCGCCGAGTCCGTTCCTGACGTCGCGCTCCCACCATTCGAGCAGCGTGTCGATGGTGCCCGCCTTGGTGTGCATGTCCGCCCACGGGTCCCCCACAGTTTTCAGCCTGTCCGGCACGGTGAGGATGGTGAAGTCCTTGGGGCGGACGTCCGGCAGCTCGGCCCAAGTGATCGGGCAGGACACGGACGCATGGGGCAGGGCACGCGGGCTGTATGCGCCCGCGATGGTGCGGTCCCGGTTAGCCTGGTTGAAGTCGACGAAGATGCGCTTCCCGCGTTCCTCCTTCCACCAGTTGGTAGTGACCTTGTCTGGCATGCGCCGCTCGAGCTCCCTGGCGGCGGCGATCACGGCGTGCCGGACATCGAGGAACTCGCGCGTCGGCTCTATGGGGGCATAGACGTGCAGTCCGCGGTTTCCCGAGGTTTTCAGGAAGGCGTCCAGCCCTGCCTCGGCGAGCACCTTGCGCAGTTCGAGGGCGGCGGGGATGGCGTCGTCGTAGTCGGTGCCCGGCTGGGGGTCCAGATCGATCCGCAGCTGGTCCGGGTTGTCGGAGTTGTCCGCGTGGGACGGCCACGGATGAAAAACCACCGTGTTCATCTGCGCTGCCCAGACCGCCGCAGCGGGCTCGTCCAGGACCAGCATGGGATGCGAGCGCGCGCTCGGGAAGGTGACCTTGACCGTGCGGATGAAGTCCGGCGTTCCCTTCGGCGGGTTCTTGGAGAAGAACTGGTCGCCGTCCACGGTGTCTGAAAACCGCTGCAGCGCCACCGGCCGGTCGCCATTGGCCCGGATGAACGCCTCCCCCACATCCACGAAGTAGCGCGCCAGGTCCAGCTTGGTCAGTCCCAGGTCGGGCCACAACACCCGGCTCGGACTGGAGACGCGCATTTCCCGGGGGCCGTGGGGCCCGTCGACACTGATGGTGGTCTGTTCACTGGCCATGGGGACAACCTACCCCGCGAGGCCCGCGGCGTCAGCAGTACGCCTGCCGCGATTCGTGCCGCTGTCCATGGCCGGCGGACCGCTCAGGTGGGTCCCGCCGTCGGGCCTCAAGAAACTTCTCCGTGCGCTCTGGGCACCGGCGGGGCCATCTGTAAGGATGAAAACACCGGGCGCCGGCAGGCGCAGAACACCCTCGAAGGAGACCCGTTCCATGGTTGAATCCCCGAGTCTGGACGCAGCCCAAGGACCATCCGCCGCTCAGGGATCCGGTACAGCACAGGAATCGGGTGCACCGCAGCCATCCGGGGTGTCCCCCACAGGCAACCACCAGCTGTTCGGCACGGTGGCCGGGCAGGCAGGCATGGCGCCGGGAGGCCGGGACTGGAACGAACTGGAGCAGCGCTTCGACCGCCACTTCCCCGACCTGTCCAGGCTGTTCCGTTCGCTTTACGGATCGCGGCCGGATGTCGAGGAGCAGCTGGCCGCCCTGGCGTTAGAGATCGCGCGTTCCTGGCAGGAGCGGCCCGCAGACCTGAAGGAACTCGACGCCGGCCGCGAGGGAAATACCGAATGGTTCCAGTCCAACCGGATGCTCGGCGGCGTCTGCTACGTGGACCGGTATGCGGCCGACCTGGAAGGCGTGCGGGCCCGCGTCCCCTATTTCAAAGAGCTCGGGCTCACCTATCTGCACCTGATGCCGCTGTTCCTGGCCCCGGAGCCCATGTCCGACGGCGGCTATGCCGTGTCCAGCTACCGCGAGGTCAACCCGAAGCTCGGCACCATGGACCAGCTGCGGGCGCTCGCCGCCGAACTGCGGGCCAACGGCATCAGCCTGGTGGTGGACTTCATCTTCAACCACACCTCCAACGAACACGAGTGGGCGCAACGGGCGGCCAATGGCGATCCGCGGTACAGCGACTATTACTGGATCTTCCCGGACCGGGCGATGCCCGACGCGTTCGAGCAGAACGTGCGGGAGATCTTCCCGGAGGACCACCCCGGCTCCTTCGTGCAGCTGCCGGACGGCCGGTGGGTCTGGGCCACCTTCCACACCTTCCAATGGGACCTGAACTACTCCAACCCCGAGGTGTTCCGGGCCATGGCGGGCGAAATGCTGTTCCTGGCCAACCTCGGCGTGGACATCCTGCGGATGGACGCGGTGGCCTTCATCTGGAAGCAGCTCGGAACCTCGTGCGAAAGCCGGCCCGAGGCGCACACCCTGCTGCGGGCGTTCAACGCGGTCTGCCGGCTCGCCGCGCCGTCGCTGCTGTTCAAGTCCGAGGCGATAGTGCACCCGGACGAAGTGGCACTGTACATCGATCCGGCAGAATGCCAGCTCTCCTACAACCCGCTGCAGATGGCGCTGACGTGGGAAGCCCTGGCCACGCGCAACGTGTCGCTGCTGGCCCAGGCCCTGGAGCGGCGGCACAACATTGCAGCAGGCACTTCCTGGGTGAACTACGTACGGAGCCATGATGACATCGGCTGGACGTTCGCCGATGAGGACGCGGCTGAGTTCGGCATCAACGGCTTCGACCACCGCCGGTTCCTGAACTCTTTCTACGTCAACCGTTTCCCCGGCAGCTTCGCCTACGGTGTCCCGTTCCAGGACAACCCGCGGACCGGTGACTGCCGCATCTCCGGCACCACGGCGTCGTTGTGCGGCCTTGAGGACGGGTCGGCCGAGGCCATCCGCCGCGTCCTGCTGACCCATTCGGTGGCCTTCAGCACCGGCGGCATCCCGTTGCTGTACCTGGGCGACGAGGTGGGGCAGCTTAACGATTATGGCTATGCGCAGGAGGAAGGCCACGAGACGGACAGCCGGTGGGTGCACCGTCCGCAGTTCCCGGCCGAAAAATACGCGAAGCGCCTCGACCCCGCGACACCTGAGGGGGCGGTGTATGCGGGGCTCCGGCGGCTGGTGGAGGTCCGCGCTGCAACCCCGGAGCTGGCTGGCACCCGCCTCATTCCGTTCACCTCGAACAACCCCGCCGTGCTGGGGTACCAGCGGCCCGGAGAGGGGACGGTTGTCCTGGCGCTGGCCAACTTCAGTGACGGGCCGCAGGTGGTGGCGGCAGAAACGCTGTCCGGGTTCGCGGCCGAAGCCTTGGACCTGTTTTCCGAGCAGCCGGTGCGGATCGACGAGGGACTGGTGCTGCTGCCGCAGGACTACACCTGGCTCCGGGTGGTCCCGGCCCGCTAACTGACCCACTGCGGCTTCATCCAGGCTGACGGCCGGACCGCAGACCTGCCCGCCGGATCGGGCATGATGGAGTCATGCCCACCGCTGACTCGCCCATCACCATTGCCGTCGGTGACGGCCACGTCTCCGGCTCCTACGCGCGTCCGGCCGATCCGTTCGCAACGCTCGTGCTGGCCCACGGCGCCGGCGCTGGCATGGAGCATCCGTTCATGCGCGGGTTCACCGGCGCTTTAAACGACGACGGCGTCGCCACCCTGCGCTTCAACTTCCCGTACCGCGAGGCTGGGCGGAAGTTCCCTGACCGGCCGCCAGCCGCGATCGCCACCTGGCGGGCGGCAATGGCTGAGGCAACCGCCCGGGAAGAATCCGCCGGGGGCACTGAACCGGTGTGGGCGGCCGGGAAGTCGTTCGGCGGCCGGATGGCGTCCATGGCCGTGGCCGAGGGTATGCAGGCCGCCGGCCTGATCTATCTCGGCTACCCGCTGCACCCGCCGGGCAAGCCGGAGAAGCTCCGCGATGAGCACCTCTACGGGGTAACTGCCCCGATGCTTTTCCTGCAGGGGACGCGCGACACCTTCGCCACCCGGGAACTGCTGGAGGGCGTGGTTGCACGAATCGGGCCCACCGCGACGCTGCAGTGGTGCGAGGGTGGGGACCACTCGTTCGCGGTTGCCGGAAACAAGCGCACCGCAGAGGACATCGGTGCCTCGCTGGCGGCGCCGGTCGCCGCGTTCATGCGGGCCAACAGCTCCGCCTGACGCCCGCGCCCGTTGATTCCCGGTCCGGCCGGCCAGGCACCTCAGGCGTTCGCCGCCGCCGGTGCCACGTTGCCCGGGACCGGTTCGTGCCGCAGGTAGCTGCGCCGGAACCGGCCCGTGCCGGCGGTCAGCGCCCGCAGCTGGACCGCATACCGCAGCAATTCTCCGTCCGGGACCTCGGCGGTGACCTCCGTGAAATCCCCGCCGGACGACGTCGTGCCTGTGAGCCTGCCACGGCGCGACGACAGGTCGCTCATCACGGCCCCCACGTATTCGTCCGGGATGCTGATAGTGACCGAAGAGACCGGCTCCAGCAGCTGGATGCGGCCGGCGGCAGCGGCCTCGCGCAGGGCAAGCGCGCCGGCGGACTGGAACGCGGCGTCCGAGGAGTCAACGCTGTGGGCCTTGCCGCCCACCAGGGTCACACGGATGTCCACCACCGGGAAGCCGGCGGAAACGCCTTTTTGCATCTGCGCCCGCACGCCCTTCTCCACAGAGCCAATGAACTGGTTCGGCACCACACCGCCCACGGTCTTGTCCACAAACTCGAAGCCCGCGCCCCGGTCAAGCGCCTCCACCTCGATGTCGCAGATCGCGTACTGGCCGTGGCCGCCGGACTGCTTGACGTAGCGCCCGTGCCCCGCGGCCGGCGCGGCGAAGGTCTCCCGCAGCGGCGTCACCACGGGCACGGTCTGCAGCTTCACGCCCTGGTCCCGCAGCCGGTCCAGGATCACCTCGCCGTGCGCCTCACCCATGCACCACAGGATCAGCTGATGGGTTTCCGAGTTTCGTTCCACCCGGAGGGTCGGGTCGCCGGCGGCCACCTTGCCCAGGCTCTTGGCCAGGGCGTCCTCGTCGCTGCGGGTGGCGGCCTCGACGGCGACCGGCATGAGCGGCTCCGGCATGTCCCACGCGGTGATCAGCAGCGGGGCGTCCTTCGCGGACACGGTATCGCCAGTCTCGGCGCTGCCCAGCTTGGTGATGGCGCAGATGTCGCCGGCCACGCTGAACGGGACGGGCTTCAAGCTGGCCCCCATTGGGGAATAGAGGTGGGTGAGGCGCTCGTCGCTGTCGTGGTCCTCATGGCCCCGTTCGGCCAGGCCGCGGCCGCTGACGTGCACGGCCGAATCCTCGCGCAGCGTGCCGGAGAAGACGCGCACCAGGCAGACCCGTCCCAGGAACGGGTCCATGGTGGTGCGGACCACCTCACCGGCCAGGGGCCCGTCGGGGTCACAGGACAACGGCCCGGCCGGTTCCCCGGAGAGGTCCGTCACGTCCGGGACGGCACGCTCCAAGGGGGTCGGGAAAGCTCTGGTCAGCATGTCCAGCAGCTCCGTGATCCCAAGGCCCGTTTCCGCCGAGGTAGGCAGGACGGGGAAGAACGATCCGCGCGCCACAGCCGTTTCGAGGTCGCCCACCAGGACATCGACGTCGATGTCCTCCCCGCCAAGGTAGCGGTCCATCAGGGACTCATCCTCGCTCTCGGAGATGATGCCCTCGATCAGTGTGCCCCGCTCGGACTCGGCGGCGGCGAGCTCATCGGCGCTGGCGTCCCGGACCGCTGGTTCCGGGGATTCGCCGTCGTACTCCGACACCTGACCTGAGAGAAGCCCCAGCAGTCCCGTCACGCCGCCATTCCCGCTGACCGGCAGGTAGGCGGGCACCACCGACTGGCCGAAGGCGCCCTGGCAGGCGGCCAGGGCGGCGTCGAAATTCGCCCGCGGGTGGTCAAGCCGGCTGACCACCACGGCCCGCGGCGTATCCAGTTGGGCGCACTCTGCCCACAGCGCGGTGGTGGCGGCGTCGATGCCGTCCACGGCCGACACCACGAACAGTGCCGCGTCTGCGGCGCGCAACCCGGCCCGCAGCTCGCCGGTGAAGTCCCCGTAGCCCGGAGTGTCCAGCAGGTTCACCTTAACGCCGTCGTAAATCAGCGGCGCCACGGACAGGACCACGGAGCGCTGCTGGTGGATCTCGGACGGTTCCGCATCGCTGACCGTGTTGCCGTCGACAATGGAACCCATCCGCGGGATGGCTCCGGCGGCGGCGAGAAGCGCCTCGAGGAGCATGGTCTTGCCGGCTCCGGAGTGCCCCACGAGCGCGACGTTGCGGATGCCCTCCGGCTTGTCCACCGGTGCTCCGGCGGACGCGTCCGCCCGCCGGAGATCGGAACTGCCTCGGCCGGGGCCCTTGCCCCGGCCATTAGTACCTCTTGCCGACATGACCATCTCCCGGCTTGCTAGTCGTAAGCCGCCAAGCGGCCTTAGTAAGAAGATTCGACACCTAAAGCTGCTGATCAGCAAGGGGTCCGGGCGCCATACCGCGAGTCCGACGGGCGCGGCGGGGCCGCTCCCGCCCCCGGCCGCGCCGGCAGGGAATAACCGTTGCGGCGTCATCACGGTAGGGGGACGATGGATAAGGTGGCCGCACAGGCCGGCCCATGCCATCCGACTAGTCGCCAGGGAGCAGTCGATGAGTGCGTGGAATGAAAATATCGGTGCTGGATCATCCGGACTGACAGCAGTGACCGTGGTGGAAGGCTCGTCCTTTTGCATCTCGGCCGAGAGCGGGGACGTGCTTCCCGGCCAGCCGCAGGGCGCCTTTTACCAGGACACCCGGATTCTGTCCCGCTGGCAGTTGACCGTCGACGGCGTTCCTCTCGAGCCGCTGTCAGGCCAGACCCGTGAGCCCTACCGGGCGGTCTTCGTCGGCAGGCCCCGCGGGGCCAACGGTGCGGTGGAGAGCCCGCTGGTGGTGGAACACAGCCGGCAGGTCGGGCCCGGCCTGCGTGACGACATCAAGATCCACAACTATTCGGAACAGCCGCGGACCTGCCGGATCCAGATCCGGGTGGATGCAGACCTGAGCGACCTGTTCGACGTCAAAGGCGGAAAGGTGGTGCCGTCCGCGGAGCACAGCCGCAAGGTCCGGGCCGACGCCCTGCAGATTGACGCCATCCGTAACGGCGTCCACCGCGGGGTGGTCATCAGCGCGGAGGGCGCTGCGATCTCCGAGGATTCCCTGACGTTCGACGCCGAACTGGCACCGCGTGGCTTGTGGACTGCCACCGTGCTCACCACACCCCTGATTGACGGCACGGGACCGGAACAGCCGTTCACGCATGAGTCGGCTCCGCACGTGGGCGCCCAGCGCTACGCCGCCTGGGAGGAACATGTTCCCCGGCTGACCGTGACGGACAAGAACGTGGAGAAGGTCCTCACCCGCAGCCAGGAGGATCTTGGTGCCCTCCGGATTTTCGATCCCGACCACCCGGAGCGGGCAGCAGTGGCCGCCGGCGCCCCCTGGTTCATGGCACTCTTCGGCAGGGACTCCATCCTGTCCTCCTACATGGCGCTGCCCGTGGATCCGAAGCTGGCCGCGGGGACCCTCCAGACGCTGGCCTCACTGCAGGGCGAGAAGGTTGACCCGGACACCGAGGAGGAGCCAGGGAGGATCCTGCACGAGGTGCGGCTGGGCGTCACCGCCGGACTCGCACTCGGCGGCAGCCAGGCGTACTACGGAACCGCGGATGCGACGCCCCTGTTCGTGTCGCTGCTGGCGGAACTGGGACGCTGGGGGCTGGCGGGCGACCTGCTGGACTCGCTCCTGCCACACGCCGACCGGGCGCTGGATTGGGTGGAGCACTACGGCGACCGGGACAGCGACGGCTTCGTGGAGTACCAGCGCGCCAACGAGCACGGGCTGCTAAACCAGGGCTGGAAGGACTCCTGGGACGGCATCAACTTCGCTGACGGCCGGATGGCGGAGGCTCCGATCGCACTGTGTGAGGTGCAGGGCTACGTCTACAGCGCCTACTTGGGACGCGCGCTGCTCGCCCAGCAGCTGGGCGACGAGGAGACCGCGAGCAAGTGGAACCGCCGCGCTGCCGATATCAAGGCAGAGTTCAACGAGAAGTTCTGGCTCCCGGAGCGGGGATACTTCGCCGTGGCCCTGGACAAGGACAAGCGCCCGGTGGATGCCTGTACCTCCAACATGGGACACTGCCTCTGGGTGGGCATCGTCGACGCGGACAAGGCACCCCTGGTGGCAGAGCGGCTCATGTCGCCGGAGATGTTCACGGGATGGGGAATCCGGACGCTTGCCTCTGACATGGGCGCCTACAACCCCGTCAGCTACCACAACGGTTCGGTGTGGCCCCACGACACTGCATTGATCGCCGGCGGACTCATGCGGTACGGGTTCGTCGAGGAGGCCACACGGGTTGCCACGGGCCTGTTCGACGCAGCCGAGCTGTTCGACGGGCGGCTGCCGGAACTCTTCTGCGGATTCTCCCGGGACGATTTCCCCGATCCCGTGCCCTTCCCCACATCCTGCTCGCCGCAGGCCTGGGCCTCGGCGGCGCCGGTGCACCTGATGCGGACCCTTCTCCGCTTCGATCCCCTGCTTCCCCGCGAGGAGGTCTGCCTGGCCCCGGTTCTGCCCGCCGGGTTCGGCAGCTTCCGCGCCGATAACGTGCAGATGGATCATTCCCGGATCACCCTGAGCGCCACCGGTAGCGAGGGTTCCATTGAGGGCCTGCCGCAGGGCATGATCGTGCTCAACCAGCCCCGGCCGCCGCTGGAGCGGCTGATGGCGCCGTAACTGCCGGTCCCACCCACAACTGAATGGTCTCAGTAATAAATCGGTCTCAGTACATCCGGACGACAAGGGAGCTGCTGATGCGTATCGGTTTAATTGCGGGGCCTTGGTACCCGATTCCCCCGGCCGGTTACGGAGGCATCGAACTGGTGGTCGACGCCTTGGCCAGGGGCTTCACCAGGGCGGGCCATGAGGTGCTGCTCGCCGCCGCCTCGGACAGCACCTGCCCGGTGGAACGGCTCCCCGGGATGCGTTCCTCCGAACCTGACTTCGTTGGCTTCACCTCCTCGGAGCTCAGCCACGTCATCAACGCGTATGCCGGGATGGACGGCATGGTGGACCTGGTCCATGACCACACGCTGGCCGGCCCGCTCTACCGGGGCCGGCCGGAGGGACTGCCCGTCGTGACAACCATTCACAGCGATCTGTCCCCTTCGTTCGCCGCCGTTTATGGCGCAGCCGCCCGGGACACAACCCTGATCGCCATCTCCAAAAGCCAGGTCAGCAGCGTGCTGGCGGACCGCGTCGCGGCCATCATCCCCCATGGCATGGAGGTGGCCGCTGTTCCGATAGGGCACGGACAGGGCGGTTATGCGTGTTTCCTTGGCCGGATGTGCCCCGACAAAGGCGTACTGGAGGCCATCAACGTGGCCCAACTGGCCGGAATTCCGCTGCGGATCGCGGCAAAGATGCGGGAACCCGCCGAAGTGCAGTACTACCACGATGTCGTGAAACCGCTGCAGGGTCCGGACGTGGAGTTCCTGGGCGAGGTGGGCGGCGCGGACAAGTATGAACTGCTCGGACAAGCCATCGCCCTGCTCAATCCGATCCAGTGGATGGAGCCGTTCGGGCTGGTGATGATCGAGGCGATGGCCACCGGCACACCCGTCGTAGCCACCCCGATGGGCTCAGCCCCGGAAATCGTTGACGACGGCGTGAGCGGCTACCTGGCTTCCTCGCCGGAAGACCTGGCGGGCCTTCTACAACGCGCGGCGGACCTGGACCGCGGGGCAGTCCGGGCACAGGCTGAAGACCGTTTCAGCACCGAACGCATGGTGGATGCCCATCTGGCCCTGTACGCCCGGCTAACCGGTGTGCCGTCCGCCCGGTAGTCAACTCGGCACCATTTGGTGCAGCGCGTCGGTCATTTCCGCGCCTTGGTCCGTGCGGTGGCCGTCGCTGTCCAAGGGTCCTCGGGCCAAGGGTGCTTCGGGTAGCGGCCGCGCATCTCGGCGCGCACCTGCGCATAAGGTCCGGACCAGAACGAGGCGAGGTCGTCCGTGACAGCCAACGGCCGCCGGGCCGGGGACAGCAGATGGAACTGCACCGCCACCCTTCCGCCGGCCAGCAGAGGCGTCCGGTCCAAGCCAAAGCATTCCTGGAGTTTGACGGCTACTACCGGCCTGCCGGCGTCGTCCCCCGCGTCCGGATAGTCAATCCGTACGCGGGAGCCGCTGGGCACCTCAAGGAATTCCGGCGCGAGCTCGCCCAGCCTGGCGGCTTCGGGCCACGGCAGCAGCCGCCGCAGCGGGTCCGTGAGGTCAATGCCGGAGGTTCCGGCACCTCCGGCCAGCGCTTCCAGCTCCGGCCCCAGCCAGTCGTCGAGCCGGGCCAGCAGCGCCTGTTCGGACATGTCCGGCCAGGGATCGCCAAGTTCCCGGTGCAGCAGGGCGAGTCGACGGCGCAGCGCCTCTGCCGCCGTCGACCATCCGATGGCTCCCAGCCCCTGCTCCGCCAAAGCCCGGGCGACGGCGGCGCGGCCGTCACCTGCCGACGCCCGGACCGGCGTGGAGGAGAGCTGGATGGCGCCCAGCCGCCGCTCCCGGCGGGCCGTAACCCGGCCCTGGCTGAACGTTGCCTCCACCGAGTCGAGCAGCAGGTGCGCCGCGGCGGCCTCGGCTGTCTCCGCCGTCAGCGGTGCGGCGCAACGGATCACCGCGCCGGTCCCGGCGGTGTGCCGTCCTTCTGCCCGCGCTACCTCGGCTACGGCCAGCCATTCGTGCCCGGCGAGCGGGCTGCCGGTGGGAAGGCCAGCCCGCGTACCGGAGGTCAGCAGGTAGCGCTCCGGCCCGTCCCCGGGGACCCGGCGGGCCACCCGGTCCGGGAACGCCAGGGCCACCACCAGGCCGATCTGTTCGGCGGTTGCCGCCGGCACGTCGAGTACCGGAACCTCCACCGAGGGAAGCCCGACGCCGGGCGGCGACTGGCGTGCCAGGGCGTCCAGGCGACGTGCCTCCTCGGTCCAGCGCCTGGAAGCAGGATCCTTGCCGGACCGGAGAACGGACACCAACCGCGGCAGGTCGGCGCCCGCGGCACGCTGGTCCCCTGCGACGGCGGCAACAACCTCTGCTGCCAGCCTGTGCCCCAGCAGCGCTGACCCGACGAGCAGGGCACGTCCGAGGCGTGGATCGGCAGGAATACGTGCCAGGGCTTTGCCCAAGTCCGTGGCCAGGCCGTCCTCCCCCACCGCGCCGAGCTCGCGCAGCACCTCTTCGGCATCGGCCATGGCTGCCTGCGGCGGGGCGTCAGGCAGGGCCAGCCCGCGGCCGCCCGGTGAACCCCAGCACGCGAGGACCAGGGCAGCGCCCGTCAGATCGGACACGGCGATCTCGGGTGTCTGGTGTGCAGGTGAGGCCCCGAGGGTCTTCTGGTCGTAGCAGCGGACCACCTTCCCCGGCCCCTGCCGCGCAGCGCGTCCGGCGCGCTGTTCCGCGGAGGCCCGCGAGCAGGAGACGGTGACCAGGCCGGTCATGCCGCGGCCGGCGTCGCGGCGCGGTTCGCGGGACAGCCCCGCGTCGACCACCAGCCGGACACCGGGCACGGTCAGGCATGATTCGGCGAGCCCGGTGGACACGATGATCCTGGCCAGTTCCCCGGGCTTGCGGCCGGAAACAGCGCGGTCTTGGGCTGCCGGGCTAACCTGGCCGTGAAGTTCCAGGATTTCGACGCCGGGACCCACCCGGGTGCGCAGCCGGCCGGCCACATGGGACACCTCCGCGGCGCCCGGCAGGAACACCAGGGCGTCGGTGCCGGGATCTGCGGCAAGGACTGCCGCGTAGGACGCGGCGGCAGTGTCCGCCACGTGGTCGAGGAAGCCGCGGGTCACGCCACGGGCGTCGATCCGCGGTACCGGCGCGGGTGCCCATGCCGTTTGGAGCGGGTGAAGGGCGGAAGGGCAATCGACGACGGGAGCCGGCCCGCCGCCGTCGGCCTCGCTGTGCTCCCCGTCTGGGTCCGCCCCGGAGCCGGGGTCGCCACCGAGCAGCGCCGCGAACCGCGGTGCGTCCAGGGTTGCGGACATTGCGACGAGCGTGAGGTCGCCGCGCAGCTGGCGCACCTCCGCAAGCATGCCCAGCAGCAGGTCGGTTTCCAGGCCGCGTTCGTGCACCTCATCGAGAATGACGGCGGCGGTGCCTTCGAGGCCGGGATCGGCCAGCAGGCGGCGCAGCAGGATGCCCGGCGTCACGAACTCGATCAGCGTGGCGGAGCCGGCCTGTCGTTCGCCGCGCACAGTGTAGCCCGCCCGGTCCCCCAGCTTCGTCCCGTCCAGGGCCGCCAGCCGCCGGGCGGCGGAGCGGACGGCGACCCGGCGCGGCTGGGTCACGACGATGCGCGGCCTGCCGCCGTTTGCGGCAGCCTGTGCAAGGTTGGCAACCAATGGGGGGACCAAGGTTGTTTTTCCGGTGCCCGGCGGGGCCTGGACCACCGCGGTTCCGCCTGCGCCCTGCCTTGCCAGCACACTGGCCAACTCCGCCAGCGACTCCGCAAAAACCAGGCCGGAGCCGATGGCCTGGAGGTCGAACGGCGCGGATTGGCCCAAGGCATCGAGTAGGTCGTCTTGCGGGAGGGGGGCGGAAGTCACCCTTCCATTGTGCCGGTGACAGCGAGGGGACTTGATACGGGCAGGTGTATTACTAGGCAGCTATGGAGGACCAATAGGGCCATGGATCCGCGGGCAGCGGTGGGTCAACGCCGTCGATATCCATCGGGTGCTCAACATCGTCAAGATCGTCGGGAGGGTCCGATACGTCCCGCCAGTTCGATGGCATGGGCCAGACTTCGCTGATTGGCGCTTGGCGCCAGTCTTGGCCGGGCGGTGGTTCTGGCCAGGTGGGTGGTTCCCAGTCCTGGTGCTCGGCGGGGTAGGACCGTCCCTTGGGTGAGATCCAGCCCGGTGGGGTGTCGCGGGTGGCGCCGACTGGTTGCCACGCTGTGGTGTGTTTGAGCCTGTGGTGTTTGGGGCAGGGCTGGCCGAGGTTGGCGGCCCCGGTGCCGCCGCCGTCGGCCCAGGCGAGGATGTGGTCGGCGTCGTTGTCCAGGGAGTGGTTGTTGCAGTTGGGGAATGTGCATTTGGCGTCGCGGAGCCGCAGCCATTGGCGCATTGGTTTGGTTAGCCGGTAGCTGGTGCGGCCGATCTCCAGGGGTGCTCCGTCGCGCGGGTCGGTGAGGACCCGGAGGAATGAGGTTGCGCCGTCGGCGACGAGCCGCCGGGCCATGGACGGCGGGATCGGACCGTGCCCGTCGAGAGTGGCCGGTTCCCCGGAGAGGCCGAGCAGCGAAAACACCGGCACGGTGACCAGGACCTGCGCCGCCGGTGACGGCACACCACCGGGCAAAACGGAACCAGCCGATACCGATTCCGCAGACCCGGCCGACTCGGATCCCGTGGACGGGGAAGCCGCGGGCGGGAGATCTGTGGAAAGCGATCCACCTGCCGGCACAGACCCTCGGGGCCCGGCCAGCTCCGACCCTGTGGCCGGGTCGTCAGCCGGGCTGCCCACTTCCGGGGCTGGGCCGAGCAGCCATGCGGCGGCGGCGTCGACGCGGAGCTGGGTCAGGGTGCGGGTTTCGGCTGGGCCCTGCAGGGCACGGGCGGCGGTGGTGGTGCGGTTCCAGATCCCGGCGGCCTGGTCCGCGGGCAGATACGCGGAGAGCCAGGCCATGCCGTCCCGGTCCGGGGCATACTCCAGCCGCCGGTCCTGCACACACTTGTGGTGGCGTTTTTCGATGCTGACCGGATGAT
The DNA here is from genome assembly GCF_040546765.1 of Arthrobacter sp. OAP107. NCBI lineage: Bacteria > Bacillati > Actinomycetota > Actinomycetes > Micrococcales > Micrococcaceae > Arthrobacter > Arthrobacter sp. OAP107. The sequence continues at coordinate 2,437,891 of NZ_JBEPOK010000001.1, forward strand.
GCCGTTCCCGCCAATACCGGGCCTTGGCCCGGAACCTCGCCGGCGTCAGTTCCCCCGCCGGGCAACCCCGCGCGTACCCGGGTGCGTCCGGGTCCAGGAAGTGCGCCTCAAACGCTGCCGCCGCTTCCGGTCCCAGCCCCTCGGTTTCGTCGCACATGATCCGCCCGTGCTGCCATGAGAGCGTTCCCGCCCCGAGCGCGGCCAGTGCCAACGGCAGATCCCGGGTGAGTTTGGCGGATTCGACCAGCAACCGTCCCGCCGATCCTTCGCTGACGGTCAGCGCGCACGCCACCTCAGCAGTCAGTGACATCTGCCGGACGGTGCGGTCCTGCCCGGACGCGCCCGGCGGAGTCATGGCCTCCTCCGCCGCGGCGAACCCGGCGGCGAGGTGCACCTTCACCGCCGCCAGGCGGGCCTCCATCGCAGTCACACCGGCCAGACCCTCCAGGCACGCATCCGCCAGATCCCCCAAAGGATCCACCGCACCAGGCAGCGGACCCGGACCAGCCACCCGTTCCAGCCCAGCAGCCAGCGAAAGAGCAGAGGCACCGATGGCCTCCAACGTCTCCGCAACTACTGCGCTATCCATATTCACAGCATGACAGGGGGCTACGACAATATAAGGGCGGAAAGCACACCCCCTGCGGACCGGACCGAAAAAATCTTTTTGAATGAAAACCGGGTAGCAGATCAGGGCGTTCCCAGCGCTGGGAACGCCCTGATCTGCTACCGACTTGGGCACTCAAGTGAACGAAGGCCCACACCGGGACCTGCACGGCCTGGGAAAGCAGACCGTGCAGGAGCTTTGGCCCCGCAGACAGCCGAACTACCGCCGCACCACGACGTCGTCGATGTAGGTGTCGCCCATCTGGCGTGGGTGCTCGGCGCCGAACTGAACCTTGCTCAGGCTTGTGCCGCCAAGGGCGACCCTGTTGTTGGCGAACACCCGGGCGCCGTCGAGCCAAATCTCAATCGAGGACTTGTCGCCATTGGCCCTGACCTGCATCTGCACATGGTGCCAGGTGTTCAGGGTCATGTTCCGGGCCAGGAGCCTGGTGTACGAGAACGTCCCGTTGGGGTTCGTGGTCCGCAGCCAGGGCATGCCCGTGACGTTGTCACGGAAGACGTCGGCAATGCGGGTGCCGCCTGAGAAGAACCGCAAGTAGGGCACGTTGTTTCCCCGGAGCCCGCCGGAAACGATGTTGACCCAGGCGTCGGCGCTTGCCCGCTTAGTGCCGGCCTCCAGGCCGTATCCCATATTGGCCACTGACCCGACGGTATCGGTGGCCCGCAGCCGGACCGAGCAGGTGCCGGTGTGGGCCCTGGGGCTCGCAACGGCCACCGTTGCGTTGCCCGACCGCGTGGCCACGAACGGGGCGATGGTGTTGCCCTCGAAGGTTGTGGCGGTCAGTACCTTGCCCCCAGGGTTGGTCACAGGGACGGCCGTTCCGGGACGGCAGGTGGCCGCAGCGCGGCAGGTGATGAACCGAAAACCAGGCTACCCGACAGCAGCAGCCCAAGGCTCCCGATCGTGCTGAGTTTCCGTAGCGCGCCCATGGCATGTCCTCACTGTTGATCGGTTTAGTCTCCGCAGCCATACAGCTTGCACCCCGGGCATATGCTCGGCTCCGCAAGTTGGGAAAACCTCGGGGAACCCTAGGAAGCGCATAATGGCATCAGTCACAGGCAAAAATCACGACGGCGGCATGGGACTAAGGAGGTCCGGATGCTGAGGCTTCCCCGCATCACAGTTGAGGTTCCGGTGCTTGGCATCGGGACCAAACCGGCGGACTACGAACAGCTCGCCGTCTACGCGGACGGGCTCCGCAGCCCGCAGGGCCTGCACATGACTCTGCTCCACATCGGCGTCCTGGAGGACTTCGCGGCCGACGTTGCCGACTGGACCAAGGGCGCCACGGATCCCGCCGAGGCTACCGTCATGACGGCTGACTGGCTGCGCGCCCTGCCCGTGCTGGAGGGCTTCTCCGGAACGGCGGAGCGGCTGGTCCTGCTGGGCGGCGGCCGGGTGTCCGGCCTTGAGGTGGACGTGCCCCAGAGCGTCCGGGACTTCCAGGTCTCGCTCGTTCAGGCACTCCGTGAGCTGCTGGATGACCTGCTGGTGGACAACCCCGACGACTTCATCCTCAGCTCCCGTGCCCTGGGCTACAGGTATCCGCGGTGGCGCCCCCACGTTGCCGTCGGCAAGCCGAAGTTACAGGACCGCCCGGGCGGACACCGGCCACGGGAAAGCAGCGGCTCCTGGGAGATACGTCCGCTCACGGTGGAGTTCGGACCGTCCCAGATCAGGAACCGGCAGCTGCTGCCGGGCTCCGGCGGCGGCCGGCCTTAGCAGAAGCACGACAGCAGAAGCACGACGCGCCGGGTCTTACCGGGCGGGTTGGACCACCATGGCGGAGCCTCCCCCGCGTCTGACCGGTTCAGCCGCGGCGACCAGGCGCCCGCCTGACTTGAACTCGATGGCGGTGGCCGCACCGATCTCCGCTGCCGAGGTGAACGCGTCGCCGGACGGTGTGAACTCATGGCCGAACGGCGCCAGCTTGCTCTCGTACGCTGCGATGAATCCGGGCTCGGCCGTGACCTTGGCCGAGTTGCGCTGCGCCGCCCGTGGAGCCGCGATGGCCTCGGAGATGTTCATCCCCAGGTCCACCCGGTTCAGGAGGGTCTGCAGGACGGTGGTGATAATCGTCGAACCGCCGGGCGAGCCGAGGGCGAGGAACGGGTCGCCGTCCTCGAGGATGATCGTCGGCGACATCGAGGACCGCGGGCGCTTGCCGGGATCGATCCGGTTCGGATCCTTCGGGTCATACACGGTGGAGAAGTCGGTGAGCTCGTTGTTCAGCAGGAAGCCGCGGCCGGGGACCACAATGCCCGACCCGCCGGTCTGCTCGATAGTGAGCGTGTACTCGACGACGTTGCCCCATTTGTCGGCGACCGTCAGGTTGGTGGTGGAGATGTTCTCGGTGTCCTTCTCGCTGGCGGGGGTCGCCGCGGCGGCCGGGCACGCGCCGTCGTAATTTGTTACGTTACCCGGCGCGACGGGCTTCACGGCCGCAAGCTTCGGGTTGATCTCGCACGAGCGTTCCTTGCCGAACAGCGGGTCCGTGAGTGCGTCCGTGGGAACCTCGACGAAGGCGGGGTCGCCCACGTACTTGCCGCGGTCCGCAAAGGCGAGGGCGCTGGCTTCGAGGTAGTGGTGCAGCGCGCTGGGCGTGGACATCCCTGAAAGGTCGGACGGCTCAAGGATGTTCAGCGCCTCGCCCACGGTGGTGCCGCCGCTGCTCGATGGAGCCATGCCGTAGACGTCCAGGCCGCGGTATTCCACGTGGGTGGGCGGCTGGTTCAGGGCGCGGTACCTGGCCAGGTCCGCCGTCGTCATGTGGCCGGCCGGGATGGGCAGCTTGGTGGTCTTGGTCTTCGGCGGGGCCTGGACCGTTGCCGCGATCTCTTTGGCGAGCGCGCCGTGATAGAAGCCGCGGGTGCCCTTGTCTGCCAACAGCCGGTAGGTTGCCGCGAGGTCCGGGTTTTTGAAGATGCTGCCGACGGCGGGTGCGTCACCGCCGGGGAGGAAGAGCTTGCTGGTGGGGGTGAACGCCTCGAAGCGCAGCTTGTTGTCCAGGGTCTGCTGGCGGAAGGTGTCGTCCACCACGAAGCCGCGGTCGGCCACTTTGATGGCGGGTTCGAGGACGTCATCAAGGTCCTTGGTTCCCCACCGGTCCAGCGCGCGCTCCCACGTTGCCGGCGTGCCGGGCACGCCCACCGAGACGCCGCTGGTAACGAGCTCGGGAGTGAAGTTGTAGGGCTTGCCGGTCTTGGGGTCGATGAAGGCGTCATGCGGCATGGCGGCCGGCGCTGTCTCACGGCCGTCGATGGTGCTCACATGGCCGGTGTGTGAGCTGTAGAAGAGGAAGTACCCGCCGCCGCCCACGCCTGCGCTGTAGGGCTCGGTCACGCCGAGGGTGGCCGCAGCTGCGACGGCGGCGTCCGCCGCGTTCCCGCCCCTGCGGAGGATCTCGATGGCCGCGGCGGATGCCTCGGGGTCCACGGTGCTCACTGCGCCGCCGTAGCCGGTGGCGGTGGCCGTCTTTTCGGTCACCCGCTCGTCAGCAAACGCGGGGCTGACGACGGCCCCTGCCGTCACGCTCATTGCCAGTGCCGTGGTGACGGCTGCTACTCGGCTTCTCAGGTATGGCATGGTCGCTCCCGGGTGTGAGTATTGCGGGTTGACGGTACTGTCACGCTACTCCGCGGCGGAAGGACACTCAACGGCGAAAACATTCACCGGCCCGGAGTTTCAGCCCTGCCCTTGTAGGGCCCGGTCACCGGCTGTGTGCTTCGTCAGCGGCGGCGCGCTGCCGGCGGCTTGCATACAGGAACGGTACGGCGAGCAGTTGGATCACGCCGCTGAACGCCAGCGACGCTGAGTAGCCGTACACGTCGGCTGCCCGGCCGAGAACCGGCTGCACTACCACGCCGCCGCTGGAGCCCATGAGGGAGGCGAAGCTGAGCACCGTGGCCCGCTGCCTGGAGTCAATCATGTCGTTGAGATAGGCCTGCCCCACCGGAATCCCCACCTCGGCCACCAGCGCCCACACAGCCAGCAGCACCAGGGCCACCCAGAACGCGCGCGTGAATCCGAGCGCCACCAGGATCAGTGCGCTGACTGCCCCGCTGAGGATCAGCACCGTGGTGCGTTTGCGGACCAGGCGCCGAAAGCGGGGTGCCAGCCAGCCGCCCAGGACCTCCGCCGCCGCCACGATGGCTGCCGCCAGGCCCGCGATGGCGTATGCGCCGCGGTCGCCGAACAGCTCAAGCAGGAACGGCTGCAGGGCATAGAAGACATAAATCCCGACGCCTGCAGTGAATGGCGCGGCCAGCATCACATAGCGCACAGGCGGATTTTTCAGGCCGTTCTCGATGGAGGCAGACAGAACGGCGCGCGTCGCCTGAAGGGGCCGCGCCGAGCGTTCGGGGGTGAAGCCGACGTCGTGCATGAGCCAGAGGGCCACTCCGAACATGGCCAGCAGCACGCCAACCCGGAGCAGGAATGGCACGCCGAGGTTGGTGGCCTGGGCGATCACGCCGCCTGCGACTGATCCGATGAGCATGGCGGTGCCGGAGACCATCTGGCCGCGCCCGAGCACCGTCTCCAGCGCGCCGTCGTAGCCGGAAAAATGCAGTGCATCCACGAGCCATGCCTCCACGGCGCCGGAGAAGAACGTGAAGCCCAGGCCGAGCAGTACTGACACGAGTGCCCACGCCCAGAATGGCGCTGAAAGCTGCCACAGCAGGTAATAGAGGAGTGTCGAGATGGACAGCGTGGCGGTGCCGAGCAGGAAGGACACCCGGCGCCCCCAGCCGTCAGCCACCACGCCGGTGGGTACCTCGAAAATGACCATCCCGGCGGTGAAGAACGCGTTGGCGGCAAAGGCTTCAAGGTTGCTGAGCCCGGCATCGAGCAGGAAGAGCGTGTTGATGCCCCAAATGAAGGAGGCTGCAAGGGTATTGCCCAGTGTCAGCGTCAGGTAGATGCGCTGCACCTTGCGGGCCGCCGGATTCATCGCCTCGTTGTCCGTCCCGGCGCGAAGTTGGGGCACGAATCCATTCTCGCCGTCTTCACCGAAGGCCGCCAGAGACCCTTTTATCGGGGCGCGTTCGAGCGTAGCGTCATGCCCAACGGAGTAGGCGGTGAAGGGCAGTGCGGCTCCGGTCCGCGCAGCGCCGTCTCCCTCCTGAGCCGTCGAAGGAGGCGGAAATGGCTGCTGGCTGGAACGCTGATACGGCCGCCGGTCCGGTGGGGGCGGGCACGGTCACCCTGGTGGAAGGTTCGTCCTTCTGTATTTCCTTGGCGAACGGGGATATCCATCCGGAACATCCGCACGGGGTCTTCCATGAGGACACCCGCATTTTGTCCCGCTGGAACCTGTCAGTGAACGGCCTGCCCCTGGAGGCGCTGACGGCGGAGACCAAGGAGCCGTACCGGGCCCTGTTCATCGGCCGGGTTCCCCGCTCTGACGGGTACGCGGACAGTCCCCTGATCGTGGAGCGCCTGCGGGAGGTTGGTGCGGGCATCCGCGAGGAGATCACCATCCGGAACTATTCCTCGAAGGAGACCGAGTGCGTCGTTTCGCTCAGTGTTGAATCGGACTTCGCGGATCTCTTTGAAGTGAAGGAGGCCCGCGTCCAGCGGCGCTGGGAGGAATCCCGACAGCCAGAGGGCGACTCGCTGGTGATCAAGGCCGGCTGGCAGGACCTCGTTAAGAGCGTCATCGTCAACGCAGCCGGCGCCGAGGTCACCGCCGACTCGCTGACTTTCCGGACGGTGGTCCCGCCGCGCGGTGTGTGGAGCTCTCGGGTGAGCGTGGCGCCTGCCGCCAACGGCGGCGGGGTCCCGCCGTCGTCGTTGATCCGTCCGGCCGCCGGTGAGCTGTCCCCGAGCGACCGGCGCCGGCAGGAATGGGTCGCCAAGATTCCCAAGCTGCACATGGGCAACCGCTCCATCGAGCGCACCCTGCGGCGCAGCTACGACGACCTGGGCGCCCTCCGGATCGAGGATCCCGCCCACCCTGAGCGGATCGTGGTGGCCGCGGGTGCGCCGTGGTTCATGACGCTGTTCGGCCGGGACTCACTGTGGGCATCGGAAATGGCGCTTCCGGTGGACCCGTCCCTGGCGCTGGGCACCTTGAAGACGCTGGCCGACCGGCAGGGCAAAGTGGTGGACCCGATGAGCGAGGAGGAGCCCGGGAAGATCCTGCACGAAGTCAGGCTGGGCGTCTCCAGCGGGCTGGCGCTGGGCGGCAAGTCCGCCTACTACGGCAGCGTCGATGCCACCCCGCAGTTCGTCATGGCGCTCGGTTCGGTGAGCCGCTGGGGATTCGGCCGCGACACCATCGCCGCACTGCTGCCCCACGCCGACCGTGCGCTGGATTGGGTCCGGATATACGGCGACAAGGACGGCGATGGATTCGTTGAGTATGAGCGGCTCAACGACCAGGGCCTCATCAACCAGGGCTGGAAGGATTCGTGGGACGGCATCAACTTTGCCGACGGGACCCTGGCAGAGCCGCCGATCGCACTGTGCGAAGTGCAGGCGTTGGTGTACTCGGCGTTTTTGTCCCGGGCGTGGATGGCGTACGACGCCGGTGACACGGCTTTGGCGGCGCGGCTCACCGATGAGGCGGCGGAGCTGAAAAGGAAATTCAACGAGCAGTTCTGGCTGCCTGACCGCGGGTACTACGCTGTGGCACTCGACAGGGACAAGCGGCCCGTTGATGCGTGCGCTTCGAACATGGGGCAGTGCCTGTGGCACGGCATCGTGGATGAGGACAAGCTGCCGCTCGTAGCCGAGCGGCTGATGTCCCCCGAGATGTTCAGCGGCTGGGGCGTCCGGACGCTGGGCACCGACATGGGCGCCTACAACCCTGCCAGTTATCACAACGGCTCTGTCTGGCCGCACGACAACGCTGTCATTGCGGTGGGCCTGCTGCGCTACGGCTTCGTGGAGGAGGCGCAACGGATCGCCACGGCCCTGCTCGAGGCGGCAGATTACACCGACGGCCGGCTTCCGGAACTGTTCTGCGGCTTCAGCCGGGACCAGGTCACTGAACCTGTGCCGTATCCGACGGCGTGCTCCCCGCAGGCGTGGGCGGCCACCACACCGATCATGCTGGTGACCAGCCTGATGCGCTACGACGCCCACGTGTCCCGTGGCGGCGTGTGGATGGATCCGGTGCTGCCCGCATCCTATGGCGATCTGCACATCACCAACGCGCCCATGGGGGCCGGCCGGATCACCATCGACATCACGGGTTCCGAGGCGTCCGTGCAGGGACTGCCGGAGGGGCTGACCTTCCACCGCGAACACCGGCCGTGGCTGACGGAGCTGATGGCTGAGGCCGGGCTGGGTAAGTGAAGGCTAGCCGAGGCGGTCCAGCGCCTGCAGGAGCCGCCGGACCGAGCCGCCGAGGTTCCACTCGGTGGCGAGCCGGTCGAGTTCCTCCCTCGCCTCACCGGTGACGGTTTGCAGTTCCGCGCCCGCTTCCTCCAGGGACGGCAGCTCCAGATTGCGCACCACATTGACTACGGCGGGCGCCACCTTGAGATAACCCGCGGCGGCGGCAAGCTTGGAGCGCACCGACGCGGACACCCCGCCGCCGGGATCGGCCGCGGCCATGAGCAGCCCGTCGAGGGTGCCGTGCTCCAGGAGCAGTGCTGCCGCGGTCTTCTCGCCGATGCCGGCCACACCGGGCAGCCCGTCCGAGGCGTCGCCGCGGAGGGTGGCGTAGTCGGCATACTGCTGCGGCAGCACGCGGTACTTTTCGACGACGACAGCGTCGGTGAGGACTTCGAGGTTCCGCATGCCGCGGGCGGTGTAGATCACGCGCACCCGGCGGTCGTCGTCGACCAGCTGGAAGAGGTCCCGGTCCCCCGTCACCACATCGACGGGAAGGCCGGCGTGGCTGGCGTAGGTGCCCACGACGTCGTCGGCCTCATGCTCCGGGACACCCACGACGGCGATGCCGGCCAGGCCCAGCACGTGCCGGATCAGCGGGATCTGTGCCGACAGCCCGTCCGGCACCACTTCCACGTCGGCCGCCCCGGCCACCACCTCCGCCACCCGGTGGGCCTTGTAGGTGGGAATGAGGTCCACCCGCCACTGGGGCCGCCAGTCATCATCCCAGCAGGCCACCAGGTGCGTGGCGCCGTAGTCGGTGGTGAGCCGGGCGATCATGTCGAGCAGGCCGCGGACGGCGTTCACCGGGGTGCCGTCGGCGCGGCGGATGGTGTCGGGCAGGCCGTAGAAGGCGCGGAAGTACAGGGACGCGGTGTCGAGCAGCATCAGGCGGTTGACCATGACTGATCCTGACACGGATTCACCGTGCGGTACCCGGGACACGGGCCGGAAGTGGGAGGATGGGCGCATGGAACTGCACATCACCGGCGACGATGCCGCCGACAAACTGCTCAGCGACGACGCCTTCGCGCTTCTCACCGGCATGCTGCTTGACCAGCAGGTGACCATGGAGTCCGCTTTCGCCGGACCCGAAAAGATCCGCACGCGCATCGGCTCCATCAGCCCTGCCGCCGTGGCCGAACATGACCCGGCAGGCTTCGTTGAGGTCTTCAAGGAACGCCCGGCTGTCCACCGCTTCCCCGGTTCCATGGCCGCCCGCGTCCAGGCGCTCGCCGAGGCCGTGCAGAGCGAGTGGGGCGGCGAGGCAACTGCCATCTGGACCCGGGAGGAACCCGACGGCAAGGAAGTCCTGCGCAGGCTGAAGGCACTGCCGGGATTCGGCGAGCAGAAGGCCAAGATCTTCCTGGCGCTGCTCGGTAAGCAGTGCGGGCTCCAAGCGCCGGGCTGGCGTGAGGCCGCGGGCCACTACGGCGAGGAGGGTTCCTACCTCTCGGTGGCGGACATCGTGGACCCGGAGTCGCTGACGAAGGTGCGCGCCAGCAAGCAGGCAGCCAAGGCCGCCGCAAAGGCAGCAAAAGCGCCGGCCGCCGACTAGCTAATGACGACGGCGGCCGGTTGCCTTCGCGGGGCCGCTTAGTACTCGCCCTTGATCACGAAGTAGGAGCCGCGGATCTCGCCGGCCAGCTTCGACTTCTGCCGTGCGAACTTGAAGCTGGAGGCGAGTTCCTCGGGAACTTCCATGCCCTGTGAGAGCTTGAAACCGACTGCCCGCTTCGCACCCTGCTCGATGCCGTACATGACGTTGACGGACAGCCCGGATTCGTAGAACACATACGCCATCCGAAGGCCGTCCACCTCGAAGGAAGTCACCTCGAGCGGCCGGGCTGAGAACGCGATGTTGCGTTCGTCGGACAGGATGCGGTTCACCCAGTCGAGCGTTTCCGGCGCATCGCCGGCGGGCTCGACGGTGAACACGTGGTCGTATTTGTTCTTGTAATAACGTGCCTCGTTGGCACGCAGTCCCGCCAAGGCGTCCGCCACTGGGGACGACTCCAGGCCGACGGTGGACACGTTCTGGAAGTCTACGGTGTATGGCATGCGCCCTCCTGGTTGTGATTCTTCGCACTCCTCACCCTAATCTCACTTGCGGTGGCCCGGCTTCTCGATTCCTGATTGGTTGGCTGCCTGCTTCACGCCCTCCCCCGGCCAGCACCTGGGCGGACACCAGGTAGCCGGTGAGCATGGCAGTGGCCACCCGGCCGACCGCCTGTTCATCGGGCGCGAATGTGCTGGCGTGCAGGTTGCCGCTCGCCGCCGGCATCCCGGTGAAGATCATCACGGCGCGGGCCGCCGAGGCATAAAACGCGAAATCATCCGAACCATACGAACGGAACTCACGTACTTCGTACCCTTGGGCGCCAAGGTGGCGCCCGATCCCGGCGGCAAGTTCGGCGTCGCTTTCCAGTATCGGCTCACCCCTCCGGATTTCGAGCCGCACTGTGCAGTCGTGGGCAGTGGCGACGCCGTTTGCCACCTGGCGCAGGCGGGTGTGGATCATCTGGCGTTGCGGCTCCGTCATGGTGCGGATGGTTCCCGCCACCGTTGCCTCTTCCGGGATTGCATTGGGGCTGCCGCCGGCATGAATGGTCCCGACCGTGAGTACCGCGGACAGCCTGTGCAGCTCCTCGACGTTTTGCACCTCGCCGGCCAGGCGTGCAAAGGCTGTACCCGCATTGAAGGCTTCGGACGGGCTCATCTTCCGCTAGTACCGCCACCGCAGGGCGGCGATCACTGCTTCACGGTCGAGCTGTGCAAACCGCTCGGCTTCGCCCCTCCGCACCGCCACATAAGCATTCACCAATTCATGGCCCAATGCTGAGCGGAGGAAATTGCTGCCGTCCAGATCGTCCAGGGCCGTGAACATGTCGGGGGCAAATGCCCGGATGTCCAGGCGCTCCCTCTCCGCCGCGCTCAATGTCCCGGGGTCGACGGTGACCTCGGCGGTGAGTCTCAGCTGTCCCCTGAAGCCCTCGAGCGCAGCTGCAAGAATTGCTGCCACGGCGAGGTACTGGTTGGCGGCACCATCGCAGCATTTCACTTCCACGTTCGATTGCCTGTCCTCGTAGCCCTTGAGGCCCGGCACGAAGCGCACGGCGGCCTCGCGGTTGCCCGTGCCCCAGCAGATGAAGCTGCCCGCCCACTGTTGCGGCTGAAGCCGGGCCACGCTCAGGGCGCTTCCGCCCAGCAATGATGCGCTTTCGGCCAGCTTGCCGAGGACGCCCGCGATCATGCTCTCGCCCCCGGGGCTCATCCCGGTGCCGGCTGCTGCGTCATAGAAGACGTTTCCGTCACCGTTCCTCGCGGAGAAATGGATGTGGCATCCGTTGGTCGCAGTTGTGGAATCCGCTATCGGGGAGTACGAAACGTGCAGTCCATGCCGGCGGGAGACCCTGGCGACGATGAACCGCGCAAGGAGGTAATCATCGACGGCCTGGACCGGGTTCCGCGGGGCCAGGGCGATCTCCACCTGGCCCCGGCCATACTCGGGGTGGATCTGTTCCACCGGAACGCCGGCTTCCACAAGCGCCGTCAGCACGTCCAGGCTCCATGCTTCCAGCTGCAGGAAGGCGGCCGCACTGTAACCCGGACCTTCGTGCGCCAGGACAGGCGCGTCCTGAGTGCCGCCGAACACCGTAAACTCCAGCTCGAGGCCCACGGAAACCTCCAGCCCTGCCGTGGCCCATTCGGATGCCACCCGTTTGAGTGCCGTGCGCTGGCAGGTTGGATAAGGAGCACCATGCATGTCCACCAGGTCGGCGGGCGCCCAGGCGAGGCCGGTGGTCTTATCGACGACAGCAACAGCCGAGCGGTCAGGTATGCCGCGGAGGTCTCCAACGATGGGATCGATCTCCGACGACCGGGTGACGTGGTCGTCGGCGGCCAACAGGACTCCGACGCTCACTGAGACGCCGCAGCCATTGGAGAAGGCATCCTCAACCTTGGGTCCCGGCAGAACCTTGACCCTTGCTACCCCCGCGTTGTCCAGGCAGGAAATGACGAGAGCCCTGACATACTGGAGATCCATATCCGCCTTTGGATTTGAAGTCACAGCTTTCCTTTCCATGCTTCTGACGACTTGTTCAGGCGATTGGCATTGAGCTTCAGGGATTCAGGGTGTAGACGCGTTTGGCGTTCTCCGAGGCGATCATCCCGGCGATCCTTTCGGCGTCATCGGCGGTTGCCCAGCGCGAGGCGATCCAGTCGTCCATCAGGGCAGCGAAGGAAGCCCGCCAGTTGGCCGCGCTGACGGCGTAATGCTCGGCAAGGCCGTACGAATCCGATGAGTAGAGGATCTTGCTGAATGGTGCGATCTCCAGTGCCTGGCGGATTGACGTGCCGGCGCTCGGGCCCAGGTAATGCGAGACGAGGCCCACATCGAGGTAGACGTGCGGGAAAACCTGGGCAAGGATGCCCGCCTCCCTGACGAAGGGGTAGCAGTGGAGCAGCATGAAATCAACGCCCAGTGACCTGGCGGCGTGGAACAGCGGACTGAGCCGGGATGGATCGGCCCGGAAGAGCTGGACGTCCGAATCGCCGTATCCCGTGTGAAGCTGCATGGGGAGGCCGGTGTCGATCCCGGACCAGAGCCCGAACCTCAGCAGGACCGGGTCAGTGATCCTGAACGACCCGGTTTCCTCGGCGGTTCGGAACCATTCATCAGCCGCCTGGAGGACCTCACGCCCGGATGGCCGTTCCGCGGGGATGTCGAACCCGTGACGGTAGGCGATGATGGATTTCACTCCCACAGCCGCCCGGGTTCTGGCTGCCAGCGTCTCCGGGAACTTTGCCACGAAGCCGGCCGCAGTGGACACCCCCGCTAAGTCCTCGGCTACTCTCTCGATGCGGACGATCTCGCGAACCCGCGCGCCAGCACGCACCGCCATGGCGTCGGGGCCAGGCAGCCGATCATCCCGTATGCCCGTGTCAAGGAGGTAGTCGGAAGTTCCGGTACTGCGAAGCAGCAGCCTGTTCGCTTCGGCGGCGCCGATGCTCCTGCGGCGCGCCAGGTATTCGTCCAGGGGCGCAAGCGGCTCGAGTCCGAGGACCGGTGCACAGAAACGCCGAACCGCCAGGCCGAAGGGCGAGTCGAGGCTGTCCGTTCCTGCCGGTGCCGGCCAGTCGGACTCCGTGGCCAGGCTCCGGAACTCGTCCTCGGTCAGTTCGGCCTCGGCAACGCCGTGGCAGTGGTGGTCGACCAGGGGCAGGTCAATGCTGCGGCTGCCCGTATTAGTCATGATCACCGCCACCTGGTCGTGTTTGGCCACACCTAGATCGAGTATGGAGCCGATGTCACCGGGAGGAAAGCGTTACGCCGGCCGGTATGTCACCATCAGCACGCCCGTCCCTGTGGTCGCGGAGTCGACCAGCCGGAGCCGGCGCGCGTCGTGGTCCGGTCCGAACAAGCGGCGGCCCGAGCCGAGCACCAGCGGGTGAATCATCAGGAACAGCTCGTCGACGAGGCCGAGCGGGAGCAGGGACCGGATGAGCTGGCCGCTGCCCATGATCACCAGGTTGCCCCCGGGCTGACCGCGCAGCGCAGCAACTTGAGCGGGGACGTCCCCACCCAGGAGCATGGAGTTCGGCCACTTCAGCTGGGTGTCGGGGTTGGCGGAGGCGACGTATTTCCGTGTCGCGTTGAGGCTGTCCTTGAATGGGCCGCCGGCCTGGTTCCAGTAGGCGAGCATGTCATCGTAGCTGCGTCGGCCGAACAGCCATGAGAAACCCTGGCCAAGCCGCTCACCCATGGCGGCGAACATGGCCGGGTCATTGTCATCCTGGGCCCATCCGCCGTGCCGGAAGCCGTCACGGGTGTCTTCGTCGGGGCGCCCCGGCCCCTGCAGGACGCCGTCGAGGCTGAGGTGGTTCACTGCCAGAACGCGCATGCGGGACTCCGTCCTATATCAGCTGGCGTTGACCGCCGGTATGGTTACGTGGCCGCCCAACGCCGCCCAAAGGTAGCGGATGGCCGCCTCGACGCCCTTGGTGTTCGCACCGGCCAGGAGCTGCAGCACCAGGCCGTCCAACGCCGCGAAGGCGGCCTGGGCAGCACCTTCCTGGCCGCCGAAACCGATCCGTTGCAGGCCGTCGGAGAGCGCTGCAATGTAGCTTTCGTACAGGTGCTGCACCGGCGCCGCCAGTTCGGGGCGCCGCCGCGATTCCAGGATCATCTCGTACTGGAAGATCTGGATGTCGGGGTTGTCGTCAATCAGCGACAGGATGCTTTGGCAGAACTCCTCCTCGGTGGCAGGCAGCGCTTCCAGGTGTGACAGCCCGATCGACTGCCGCACGGACCATTCGAGTGCGGCTTCGATGAGGGCATCCCGCTTGCCGAAGTGATGGACCACCAGGGTGTTATTGACGCCGGCGTGCTCGGCAACGGCACGGAATGTAAGGCCCCGCAGTCCCTTGCGCGCCACAACATGCACAGTCGCGGCCAACAAAGCCTCCCGCCCTGTGCCGTAGCCGTTCTGTTTCTGCCCGCTCATGTCTCCGATTCTAGCTCCCGGCAGACGGGTATTGACTTCAAACCTCAGCAAATGCTTAGCTGTGATGCAATACACAACTAAGCAACTGCGGAGTTGTTGGCAATCCAAGGAGGAACCAATGTCCACGTCCACGAACGCCGTCGAATTCACCGTGCACGACGCCCTTGACCCGCAGAGGTACGAGCCCTTCATCCTGGGCCGGGTCCACTGGGTGCGACGCCCCGGAGACGGCGGCCGTCCTGCGCTGTCTGCCGGTTTCTGGCACGTCACCACTGAGGAGGCTCCCGAGCCGTTCGACCTGCTCATCGAGGCGGATGAGACCATCCACATCATCGAGGGCCACATGCACATTGAGGTCGACGGCGGCGGGACCTTCGACCTGCTGCCCGGCTCGGCCGCTTCCTTCAACAAAGGTGCACAGACCCGCTGGACTGTCGTGGAAGACACCACCGAATTCTTTGTCTACTCCTGACCGCCAACCAGAACATCTGAAACAGAAGGCCTACCGTGACTGCCACCACCCACAACACCCAGCCGACCGACGTCGTCGTTATCGGCGCAGGCTTCGCCGGCCTCACGGCCGCCCGTGAACTTCTCCAGGCCGGCCTGTCCGTAACCGTTCTCGAAGCACGGGACCGGATCGGCGGCCGCACCTGGCTGGATGACCGCCTTGGCCGCCCGCTGGAAATCGGCGGCACCTGGGTCCACTGGACCCAGCCCTACGTCTGGGCGGAAATGAAGCGCTACGGAATCGGCACCGTTCAGAGCCCCGTCCCGGAACGGGCCTACTGGTGGTCGGGCAGTGCGCGGCACGAGGGCAGCCCGGACGAGCTGCTGAAGGAAATCGATGCCCCCAACCGAAGGCTCATGGAACAGTCCCGCGAGTTCTTCCCGCAGCCCTTCGCCCCGTTCACCAACCCGGACATCAAAGGCATCGACCATGTGTCCCTATCCCAGAAAATCGCCGAACTGCAAATCCCGGACTCCTCCCGCGAGATCCTGGAATCCTTCTGGGCACTGAACTTCAACGGCCCCATCGACGACGCCGCCTACACCCAGGCGCTGCGCTGGGTGGCGCTCACCAATGGCGACTGGATGGTCAACTTCGAGGCCTGCGCCACGTACAAGATCCAGGGCGGGACCGGCGAACTCATCAACGCCATCGCCGCCGGAGCAGACGTCCGCCTCGGGAAGACCGTTTCGGCCGTCACCTACACCGAAGGGAACGCCACCGTCATTACCAACGACGGCGAGGAATTCCGGGCAGCGCACGTGGTCTGCACGCTTCCCCTCGGCGCCATGGGCGCCATCGCCTTCGATCCTCCCCTGCCGGCGCCTGGCCGGAAGGGCATCGCCGAAGGCCAGGTCTCCAAGGGCATCAAGGTCTGGATCACGGTCAAGGGCGAAGTGCAGCCGTTCGTTGCCCTCGGCGCCGCTGACTGGCCACTGAATTTTGTCCAGGCCGAATACGACCAGGACGGCAACACCATTCTCGTTGCCTTCGGGCCCGACACTGCCCGGCTCGACGCCAGCGACGCCACGCAGGTCCAGACAGCCCTCGACCTGCTCGCACCGGACCTTGAAGTCCTGGACGTCGCCAGCCACGACTGGACCAGTGACCCGCTGTCGGGCCAGACCTGGCCCATGCACCGGCCGGGCTTCCTGACAGAGTCCCTGGCCAGCTTCCAACAGCCGCAGGGTGCCCTCCTCTTCGCAGGTTCGGACTACGCCAATGGCTGGGGCGGCTTCATCGACGGCGCCATCGAAAGCGGCCTGGAAGCAGCCCGGGGCATCCTCAACGGGCGCAATGCCTGAGCGGAGGTAAGTGAAAGATGTTACTTCCCGGCCGGGGAGAGGCCGGCGGCGTTCGCGTCGCCGGCTGCGCCCGAACGTTCCAGTAGGCGGCCAACCTGGATGACGGCGGAACGGATCTTCGCTGGATTTCCGAAGGTCAGAAACTGGAGCATGAGCCCGTCCAGCGCAGCGAAAATTGCCCTGGAAAGTTCATCGTCGGTATCGAGGGAACGCCCGCGGAGAGCCGTCTCCACCGTGGAGATGTAGTTGTCATAGAGGCGGTCCAGGAGGGCTTTCAGCTCGGGCTTTCGCCGGGCCTCGAGAAGCATCTCGAACTGAAAAAGTTGCAGTTCCGGCTCGGAGGACACGGACGCCAGGAGAGCGTCGGCGAACTTCTCGTCGAAATCCGCCACGCGGGCAAGCCCGGTTTCCTCGATCGACCGCTGCACGGCCCATTCAAGGGTGGCGGCAAGTAACCCCTCGATCGATCCGAAGTGATGCGTGATCAGCGTATGGTTCACACCCGCACGGGCGGCCACAGAACGGTAGGTGACTCCCCGGAGGCCCTTCTCGGCCACTACATCAATGACCGCCGCCAGCAGGGCATCGCGGCCATCCCCGTAGGGCAAACGTTGGGAATCGAGGCTCATAAGCCGATTTTAGCCCGCCCGCACCTTCGGCGTTGGGACCCTTGACACACGAAACTAAACACTTGTAGAGTTTTGTTTCGTGATCCGGCTCACGTGCCGGAGACCACCAACGCTTCTGCCGGAAGACGCGCACGAGGGGGTGCGCCTTCAGCCGGTATCCCTACTTACCCACACCGGCATGACCCATGAATCCATGCCCTGGCGAAAGAGCCACATCATGAACCAACAAACCGGGCAGATGCCCGCGTACCAGAACACCCCGGTCACGTCGGGCCGCCTGCGGCCTAACAAGCTGGGGGTCCTCGCGGTTGCTTTCTTCGCCATAGCTGCTGCCGCACCCATGGCCGCCGTTGTCGGCGCGAGTCCCGTCCTCTTCGCGGCCAGCGGCCCCGGCACCCCCGTCATCTACGTCATCGCGGCCCTTCTCGTGGCCCTGTTTTCCGTTGGGTACCTTCGCATGAGCCACAGCATCACCAACGCGGGCGGATTTGTTGCCTACATAGCCAAGGGGCTTGGAACGAAGTGGGCCACCGGCGGTGCAGGCATCGCGATCCTGACCTACATCAGCCTCCAGGTGGGACTCTGGTCCCAGTTCGGTGTCTTCGCCCAGCAACTCGTTGAGAGCCTGACAGGCCTGGGGCTCCCGCCGTACTTTTGGATTGTCCTCGTGCTGTCTATGGCCACCGCCCTGACCATGAAAGGGGTGGACGCCAGCCTGAAGGTTCTGGGCGTACTGATCCTGGGCGAAACCCTCGTCGTTGCGGCCCTGGTTGTCTCTCTGATCGCACAAAAGGGGCTGGGGATCTTCACGTTCGAGGGGTTCACCGGCGCCAACATCGTGGGTCCCGGACTGGGCATCTCGCTGCTGTTTGCCTTTGCCTGCTTCACAAGCTTCGAGGCGACAGTCGTCTTCGCTGAAGAAGCGGTGAACCCGCGCAAGACGATTCCCCGAGCGGCATACCTGGTCATTGCCTTCGTTGGCCTCTTCTACATGATTTCAACCTGGGCCATCAGCGGAGCGATCGGCATTGACCGCATCCAGTCAGAAGCCGCCGGGAATCCCGCCGGCATGATCTTCGATCTCGCCCAGTCCAGTGCCGGCTCGTGGCTCAGTCTGTCCATGCAAATCCTCGTCGTCACCAGCTTTATTGCCATGATGCTGGGACTTGCCAACATGTTCGCACGATACCTCTTCGCCTTGGGCCGGGCAGGAACACTGCCAGCAAAGCTGGCGTCCGTTTCCAAGACCGGCGCCCCGACATTCGCCGGGCTGGTCAACGGCGTCACCGTGCTGGTGATCATCAGCGTCTTCCTGATTTCAGGGGCCGATCCCATAACCACAGTCTTCGCGTGGTTCGTCGCCCTCGGAACCGCCGGCTTCATCAGCATCCTCCTCCTGACGTCCGCAGCGATCATCGTCTTCTTCGCCAGGGCGAAGATGCGGGACAACCTCTGGGTAACCGTCATCGCACCCGTCCTGTCCCTCATTTCGTTCATCATCATCGGCTACCTGACCCTGGACAATTACGACGCCCTGCTCGGCGGCGCCGGCGGTGTTGCGCGCTGGCTCCTGCTCGGCATCCCCCTGGCCCTCATCGCAGGAATAGCCCGGGGAGCCCAGAAACGGTCCATCGACTACGCCTCCGAAATCGTCTGACGCTAAAACGCTCCTCCAACCTCGATCAACAGGAATCACCTCAACCAAAGGAAAACCCATGACCGCGACTGATATCCAGGACTACGTTCCCGAAAACGAATGGCCCTCCGTGGCCACTATGCTCGACGGATTCGGAGACCAGACCCTCCCCGCCTCCGCGGCCCTGGCCGGCACCGCACTGCACCTCCCCCAGGACCGGGGCCACACCACGACGTACACCTTCCACGACGCGCAGTCCCTGACGTGGACCTCTGCCGGCGAAGACCGCCACAGCGGAGCAGCCAGCTACAAGGCGATCGAAGCCCGCCCAGGGATCTTCATCATCGACCTCATCCGGGGCGAAGACCACCAGGCTGAGAATGTCACCATCATCTTCGACAGGAACACCGGCGCCGTCACAACAGCGGTCAGTTCTTTCATCGCCGAAGGAGACAAGACCCGCTGCGCCACCACATTCAGCCACGGAAACGTGGAAGGGTCTGCTGCCCTTCATTCCCGCTCCAGCGGGCTGGTCGGCAAACGGATCTACTACCGCTACAGCGACGTCGAAACCTACGAACACATCTACCTGAACGCCGGCACCTTCACCTGGCACTGCCTTCGCGGCGGTGAGTCCGGACTCGCCGACACCGACCGCTGCCTCACTTTCGACGTTGGCGAGGACCTGTACCTGTTCTTCTGGACCGAAAAGGTGATGACCGTTGAGGCCGTCCTCCTCATTGACCTGCGCGAGCAACGCTCCATCGGGCGGATGTTCGGCTGGGACGAACCCGCCGCCGAACCTGTGATTCTGCCTTTCAACTCCCGTCTCACCGTCCTGAACCACACCGAATACCCGCAGGACAACCACAAGCATTAGCCCACGAAGCCACTCTCCTGAGGAACACCCATGGAAACCTACGATTCATTGCTTGCCAGCGTTACCGCAGCGCCCGGTCAAGACGGCCGGACCATTTTCGATCCCGCTACCGGCGGCGTCGTCGGCCAGGCGCCGGTCCACACCGTTGAGGACCTCGAGACCGCGGTGGCGGCGGCCCTCGCCGCCCAGCCGGCCTGGGCCGCGCTGGGCCACGACGCCCGGTCCGCCGCGCTGCTCAAGGCCGCCGACGCCGTCGAACGCTCCGCCGAGGAACTCGCCCACCTGCTCTCCCGCGAACAGGGCAAACCCCTCAACGGCCCCAACGCCCGCTTCGAGGTCGGCGCCTGCGCCGCCTGGCTGCGCGCCACCGCCGACACCGAACTCACACCCGAAGTCGTCGTGGACGACGGCGAAACCTACGCCGAACTGCACTACAAGCCCATCGGCGTCGTCGGCGCGATCGGCCCCTGGAACTGGCCCATGATGATCACCATCTGGCAGATCGCCCCCGCACTGCGCATGGGCAACACCGCCGTGGTCAAACCCTCCAAAATGACCCCGCTCTCCGTCCTGGCCCTGATCAAGGTCCTCAACGAAGAACTCCCCGACGGCGTCCTGACCGCCATCGCCGGGGACCGTGAGGTCGGCGCCCGCCTCGCCGAACACCCCGCCGTCGGCAAGATCATGTTCACCGGCTCCACCGCCGCCGGCAAAGCGATCATCAAATCCTCCGCCGACACCGTCAAACGCCTCACCCTGGAACTGGGCGGCAACGACGCCGGCATCGTCCTGCCCGACGCCGACCCCAAAACCATCGCCGAAGGCCTCTTCTGGGGCGCCTTCATCAACACCGGCCAGACCTGCGCCGCCCTCAAACGCCTCTACGTCCACGACGACATCTACGACGCCGTCTGCGACGAACTCACCACCATCGCCAAAACCATGCCCATGGGCAACGGCCTGGACGAAAACAACGTCCTCGGCCCGCTCCAAAACAAAGCCCAGTACGACATCGTCGCCGCCCTCGTCGAAGAAGCCCGCGACTCCGGCGCCCGGATCCTGCTCGGCGGCAACCCCCACCCCGACCAGCCCGGCTACTTCTACCCCACCACCCTCGTGGCCGACATCGACAACAACAACCCCCTCGTCACCGAAGAACAGTTCGGCCCCGCCCTGCCCATCATCCGCTACACCACCATCGACCAGGCCATCGACTACGCCAACGCCCTCGACGTCGGACTCGGCGCCTCCGTCTGGTCCCCCAACCTGACCGCAGCCCGCGAAGTCGCCAACCGCATCCAAGCCGGCACCGTCTGGATCAACAAACACGGCGCCGTGGACCCCCGCGTCCCCTTCGGCGGCGCCAAACAATCCGGCTACGGCCTCGAATTCGGCGTCGAAGGCCTCAAACACCTCGGCATCCCCCAAATCATCAACGGCTAACCCCCACCGGCCAACCGCCCCACCGGAACCCAAGGGCCGCCACCGCACCAATGCGACGGCGGCCCTTGCCCGTCCGATCCGCGGTCGAAGTAGGGACCCGACCAACGTCCCTCCGTCTCCTTGTCGGTACCCCACAAAATCTTGCCCTTGATGGGGAATTAGCGTCAGTTCAGAGGAATATCCGCAGCCATCACACGCAAAGGACCCATCAATGACGATTCAGGCAGACGCGAGCGAAACCACAAGCCACGCGACCATCCCGGCCCCTTTCCCCATCCTTGAAACCGCCAGGCAGCAGGTCCTCGAGGACGGCATCGGGCTCACCCAGGCGCAACTAGAGGAAGTACTTCGGCTTCCGGACGAAGCCCTTCCCGCCGCGCTGCAACTGGCCCACGAGGTCCGGCTCCGGCACTGCGGCGAGGACGTCGAGGTGGAGGGCATCATCTCCATCAAGACCGGCGGCTGCCCGGAGGACTGCCACTTCTGCAGCCAGTCCGGCCTGTTCGACTCTCCCGTCCGCGGCGTCTGGCTGGACATCCCCGAACTGGTCAAAGCCGCGAAGGAAACCGCCGCCACAGGAGCCACCGAGTTCTGCATCGTCGCCGCCGTCCGCGGCCCCGACATCAAGCTCATGAACCAGATCAAGTTCGCGATCGACCGCATCAACGAGGAAGTGGACATCAACATCGCCTGCTCGCTGGGGATGCTCACCCAGCGCCAGGTGGACCAGCTCGCAGAGTGGGGCGTGCACCGCTACAACCACAACCTGGAAACGGCCCGCAGCTACTTCCCCGAAGTGGTCACCACGCACACCTACGAGGAACGCCTCGACACCTGCAACATGGTCAAGGCCGCCGGCATGGAGCTGTGCTGCGGCGCCCTGATCGGCATGGGCGAAACCCTCGAACAGCGTGCCGAACTCGCCGGCCAGCTCGCGGCCCTGGAACCGCACGAGGTCCCGCTGAACTTCCTCAACCCCCGCCCCGGCACCCCGCTCGAGAACCAGGGCATCATGGACGGCAAGGACGCACTCCGCGCCATCGCCGCTTTCCGCCTCGCCATGCCACGCACCGTGCTGCGCTATGCCGGCGGCCGCGAACTCACGCTCGGCGACCTCGGCACCCGCGACGGTCTCCTCGGCGGCATCAACGCCGTGATCGTCGGCAATTACCTCACCACGCTGGGGCGCCCGGCGACGGCAGACCTGAATCTATTGGTCGAGCTGAACATGCCGATCAAGGAACTCCAGAAGACGCTGTGACCGGGGTTTCGACGCGCTCAAGCAACGGGAGCCCAACCACTGGTGCAGCCTTTTGCGGACACTGCGGCGGGACGCACGACCGCGGCGACGGGCCGCCGTCGTCCGCCCATCGGGAGTGCGGCGAACGGCTGGCCATGGAACCGCCGCGGTACTGCACCGCCTGCCGGCGGCGGATGAAAGTGCAGGTGACGCCGCTGGGCTGGTCCGCCGAATGTTCGCGGCACGGGGTGTTGGTCCCGTGATGCAGGATTCGCAGCAGAAGGACCTGATCCAGCGGGACCGCGCCCGGCTTTGGCACCCCTACGCGCCCGCCTCACCCGACCTTCCGCTGTGGGAGGTGGAGGCGGCCGACGGCGTGCGGCTGCGCCTCCGCGGCGAAGACGGCACCCGGCACGAGGTGACCGATGCAATGTCCTCGTGGTGGTCGGTGATCCACGGCTACCGCCACCCGGTCCTGGATGCCGCCGCCAAAAGACAGCTGGACACGTTCAGCCACGTGATGTTCGGCGGGCTAACGCACGCTCCGGCGGTGGAACTGGCCGAGCGGCTCGTCGCCATGGCCCCTGCCGCGCCCGGCGGTCCCGGGCTGGAGCGGGTGTTCCTCGCGGACTCGGGGTCTGTGGCCGTCGAGGTGGCGCTGAAGCTGGCGGTGCAGTTCCAGACTGCGGCCCGGCGGCCGCGCCGGCAGCGGTTCCTGAGCCTCCGGGGCGGCTACCACGGCGACACGTTCGCGGCCATGGGGGTCTGCGATCCGGTGGACGGCATGCACTCGGCATTTCCGGGTCTGCTTGCCGGCAACCTGTTTGGGCCCCGCCCTCCCGCTGCGGCGTCGGCGACCCCGGAAGCGGTGCAGGCGTGGGCAGACGGTGTGGCGGAGCTGGCGGCCGCGAACGCGGCGGAACTGGCGGCGATCGTCGTCGAACCCGTCCTGCAGGGTGCCGGCGGCATGCACGCCTACCCGGCCCAATGCCTCACAGTACTGCGCGAGGTGGCGGACCGGCACGGACTGCTGCTCATCTTCGACGAGATCGCCACCGGCTTCGGCCGCACCGGCGAACTGTTCGCGGCCGGCCATGCCGGCGTCGTGCCGGACATCATGTGCGTGGGCAAGGCCCTGACCGGTGGTTACCTGACCCTTGCCGCCATGCTCTGCACGGCTGAGGTGGCCTCGGCTGTTTCGGCCAGCCAGGCCGGCGCCCTGCTGCACGGCCCCACCTTCATGGGCAACCCGCTGGCGTGTGCCGTCGCCAATGCCAGCCTCGGCATTATAGAGAACGGGCGCTGGCGTGCCGACGTTGCCCGGATCGGCACCGGACTGGCATCCGGGCTGGCGCCTGCCCTGGAACTCGGGGCCGTCCGGGACGTCCGAACCATCGGCGCCGTCGGAGTCATCGAGCTGCACGACGCCGTTGACGTCACAGCCGTCACCGCGGCAGCCATCCGCCGCGGCGTCTGGGTCCGGCCGTTCCGGAACCTCATCTACACCATGCCGCCCTACATCAGCACCGCCACGGACATCGCCCAGATCACCGCGGGCATGACCGCAGCCGTCGCGGAGGTCCACGAAGCCCGGGTCGAACGCGTCCCGGCCTACACCGGAAGTGCCTCGTGAGCGGCTCGATGAACCAGTGGCTCGAGCGGCAGGCCGCCGTCCGGGAACGGCGGGGCCAGGTGCGCCGGCCTCTTCCCCGCGCCCCGCACGAACGGTTCATCGACCTGGCCAGCAACGACTACCTGGGCCTTGCAACGGACCCGCGGGTTACCGGGGCAGCCGCGGAGGCCGCGGCGCGGTGGGGCGCCGGCGCCACCTCCTCACGCCTGGTCGCCGGAACCACAAACCTGCACCTGGACCTGGAGCAGGAACTGGCCACGCTGGCCGGGATGGAAGCGGCGCTGGTCTTCTCCTCCGGCTACCTGGCCAATATCGGGGTGATCACGGCGCTCGGCGGCCCCGGGACCCTGATCATCGCGGACGAGCACTGCCACGCCTCGATGATCGACGGGTTCCGGCTCAGCCGCTCGCGCACCGAGTCATTCGCCCACAACTGCGTTGAGGAAGCCGGCCGGCTGCTCGCGGGCCGGCCGGAGCCGCGGGCGATGATCGCCGTCGAATCCGTCTATAGCGTCCTCGGCGACGCGGCGCCGCTCGCTGAGCTGCTGGCCCTGGCCGAGCAGTACGACGCCATGCTGCTCATCGATGAAGCGCACAGCCTCGGCGTCACCGGCGCCGGCAACTTCCAGGGGCGCGGCTCTGTCGCCGGGTCCGCGCTTGCCGGGCACCCGAACGTGATCGTGACGGCAACCCTGTCCAAGGCGCTGGGCAGCCAGGGCGGTGCTGTCCTGGGATCCGGACTGCTGCGGGAACACCTCCTGAACCGGGCACGTAGCTTCATTTTCGACACCGGTCTGGCGCCAGCGTCCGCCGCAGCCGCCCTCGCCGCGGTGCAGATCCTCGGGGACGAAACATGGCGGGCGGGATCTGTGCACAGCAACGCGGCAGCGCTGGCCGTCGGGCTTGCGCCAGCCCTCGCCGCCCGCGGCGTTATGCCGGACCCGCGAGTAGGCGCCGTCCAGTCCATTCCCATGCCGTCCGCGGAATCGGCACTGGCCGCCGGGGAGTCCGCCCGCCGCGCCGGCGTCCGGATCGGCTGTTTCCGGCCGCCGTCCGTTCCGGATGGCATCTCCCGGCTGCGGCTCACCGCCCGCGCCACCCTCACCCCCGAAGAAATCGAAGACAGCTGCGCGGTGCTGCGCGGCATTTTGGAGGAACTTCCATGAACCTGTCCCCCGTCATTCTGGTCACCGGAACGGACACCGGCGTCGGCAAAACCATTACGACGGCGGCCCTCGCCGCCGCCCTGAACGGAAAGGGGCGCAGCGTGGCGGTCTTCAAGCCGTGCCAGTCGGGTGCCGCGGACGGCGACTCCGACGCAGCCGAAATTGTCCGGCTCGCCGGCGTGCCGGCCGAAGCCGGCGTTGTTCTGCAGGAACCCATGGCGCCCGTCGCGGCTGCCGCCATCGACGGAACTCCGCTGCCGGCCTTGGCTTCGCACGCAGGGCGGATCCGCGAACTCGCCGCAACCCACGACCACGTCCTGATCGAGGGCGCCGGCGGGGTCCTGGTGGAGCTGGATTCGGACGGCGGCACCCTGGCAGACCTCGGATCGCTGCTGGCGTCGCCATTTGTGGTTGTTGCCCGGCCCGGCCTCGGGACGCTGAACCACACCGCCCTGACCCTCGAGGCACTGGCCGCGCGCGGGCTGGAGGTTCTCGGCGTCGTGCTCGGCAGCTGGCCCGCCAGCCCCGATGCGGTACACCACAGCAACCGGCAGGTACTCGGATCTTTGCGCGTGCCGGTCATCGGGGCCCTGCCCGAGCGCGCCTCGGAACTGTCCCCGGCTGACTTCCGCGCCGGCGCCGCCGCATGGCTGAACGGGATGCCCGCATGATCGCGGCGGCGATGGAGGCGCCCCCGGCGCATGCTCCCGACGGGTCCAGGTGCCCATACCTCGTGGTCCGGGACCCGGACGCGGTCCGCGACATCCTGCACCGGCCCGCCGACTTCAGCCCCGCGAATGCGCTGGTGGCGGTGACCCCGCTGGAGGGACCCGCCCTGCGCGTGCTGCAGCGGGCGGGCTTCGCGCTGCCACCCGTGCTGGCCAGCAACGACACCGACACGCACGGCGGAATCCGGAAGGTGGTAGCCGGCTTCTTCACGCCCGCCACTGTCGCCGCGATGGAGCCTCGGATCCGCGAACTCGCCCGGGAAGCGGCCGTGAACACCGCGGACCAGCTCGCGCGGACCGGGCACGCGGACCTCGTGCAGACAGTGGCGGCACTTTCCCCGGCAGTCATCATGTTGGAACTGCTCGGGCTGCCCGTCCGGGACCTGGCGGCCCTCAAGCTCTGGGGCCTTGACTCAATGGAACTGTTCTGGGGCTGGCCTGACGCGGACCGGCAGCTTGAACTGGCCCGCAGCGCCGCCGAGTTTTACGACTGGCTGCGCCGGCTCGTCGCCGACTCCGTGGCGGCTCCGGGACGCAACCTGTTCAAGTCACTGGCCGGACACGGCCTCTCGAGGACCGAGATGTGCTCACTCGGCTACTTCCTGCTGATCGCCGGACAGGAAACCACCACCCAGCTGATCAGCACCACGCTGTTCCGGCTGCTGGAGGGTGCCGCACCCGTGGCATGGACGGAAGCGGCTTCTGACGCCGGTGCCCAGTCGGTTGTCCGGCATGTGCTCGCCACCGAATCATCCGTCCCCACCTGGCGCCGGGTAGCAGCCCACAGCACGGACCTCGGCGGCGACCGGATCCCGGCCGGTACCGAGATACTCCTTGAGCTGTCCGGCAACCAGATCACTGCGGGCGCCGGATCGGAAAGCCAGTCCCTGCCGGAGCAGGCCAGGCGCGGACCGTCAACCGGCCTGGTCTTCGGTTCGGGCATCCACCGCTGCCTCGGAGCCAAGCTCGCCGAACTGGAGGCCGCCGTTATCGTCCAGGAAGCCGCGGCGGCGCTGCCCGGGATCCAGCTGCGGGACCACGAACCGGAATGGATCCGGCTGCTGTCCTTCCAGGCACCAAGGACCGTCAGTGTGGTCGACCGGCGGGGCCGCCAAGGTGCCGGTGAACCGGCGGGGAGTTAGAAGGACGTAACTGTGAACCCACGGCCCAGCAAGCCCCGGCCCGCCTGCTCAAGGATCGGATCCAGGCTCAGGGTCGGGTGGTTGTGGAGCACATTCACGTCGCGCTGGATCCGCTGCCTCACCGCTGAGCGCAAGCGAGAGCCGGTAGCCGGCCCGCTCCTCGTCCGTCAGTGTTGCTGGCTGGCGCCGATGGGATCCAGCCACCGTTCTGACCGCCTCCTGCCAGTGCAGGCGCGCAGTGGCCACAAGTCCGAAGGCTTTCGAGTAGCGCGCCTGGGCCAGCGGTGAATCCGCCTGGCGGTTGTCAGCAGTGTTCTTCACCTTGCGCACCAGCATCTGTTCCCGGAAGACGCCGAGAGCGTACTCGGCTGCTCCCAGGGCAGCCGCGGGTTCCACCAGGTTCAGCAGCGTTGCCATGGGCGTGTGGATCAGCGTGTCCGCATGGATCAGGCTGCCTGGATTGTCTGCGGCGCCCAGGTGTGTCCATTCCATGGCCCGGTGCTCCGGAACAAACAGGTCCTCCGCCAGCAGGTCGTTGCTGCCCGTTCCCCGCAGCCCGTCCGTGTGCCACACATCAAGCAGCTCCAGCTCGGCCACAGGGACCAGGCACTGCAGCCGAACGCCGTCGGAGTCCACCGCAAGCAGGGCCCACTCCGAATGCATGATCCCGGACGCAAAACTCCAGTGGCCCGAGATCGAGAATCCGCCCGTGACCTTCCTGGCCGTGCCCACGGGAGCACTCGTGGCCGCAGCCAGCGGAGCAGGCCCGTTGGCGAAGACTTCGTCCTGGACCCGCCGGGGCCACCGGGCCAGCATCCAGACATGCTCGATCAGGTGCCCGGCTGTCCATGCCGTGGACGCGCAGCCCCGGGCAAGCCGCCGGATGACCTGGGCATAGGTTTCCACACCCATGCCGTAGCCGCGCACACTCTTCGGAGCGAGGATCCTGAAGACGCCGGCCTCCTTCAGGTCTTTCATGGTTGTCTCCGGGAGGCGGCGCAACTGCTCCGTTTCCTCCGCCCGTTCCCGCAGGCGGGGAACCAGATCGTCAACGCGGCTGAGCATCTCATCGTGGCTGGAACGGTGCCTGCCGGTGCCGGCCGTACGGGCCCGACGTCGGCCCTCGAAAGTTCCAGCGTATGTGCAGTGCGGTCCCGCTTGGCCGCCAGGTAGGCGCGATTGGCCGGCGAGAGGTACACGCCGGTGGGAACCTGTTCGGTGACGCTGATGCCCAGAGCTGTCAGCTGCGCGGCCTTGTCCGGGTTGTTGCTGAGCAGCCGGATGCTCGTGTCGCCGAGGGCGTCCAGCATCTGGGCGGCGCAACCGGTCATCTGGGGTCCTCGCCGTTCCATTGCGGATTACTTGAACCTTGAAGTTAAGCGTAATCCCAGTTAGTTAAAGCTTCAAAGAATTTGTCGTCCTGTGACCGCGCCGTCGCCATCCCGGAATCTCTCCCTTGAGGCAAAGTACGAGCCCAGGCGTCTCGATGGCCGGCCTTGACCTTGCCGCAACGTCAACCTTTAGAGTCGGAAGATCGGATCAAAAGCGGAAGGAGGAGGGCATGGACTGGTCGATCCAGCAGATCGCCAGGATCGCCGGGACCACCAGCCGGACCCTGCGCCACTATGACGACATCGGCCTGCTGAGGCCCAGCCGCATTGCCCGCAACGGCTATCGGCACTACGACCAGGAAGCACTGATCCAGCTTCAGCGGATCCTGCTGCTGCGTGAGCTGGGCCTGGGCCTGCCGGTGATCGCCGAGGTGCTGGGCAAGGAGGCGGACGCCGCCACAGCCCTGAGTGGCCACCTGCAGTGGCTCCGGCAGGAGCAGGACAGGCTGAACCGGCAAATTTCGTCGGTCCAGCGCACGATTGACGCGGTGAAAGGAGGTGGAGAACTTATGGCAGAAAACATGTTCGATGGCTTTGACCACGCCCGCTACAAGGATGAGGTGGAGGAGCGCTGGGGCAAGGATGCCTATGCCAGCAGCGACGCCTGGTGGCGCGGAATGGACGCCGGCCAGAGGGCGGCTTGGAAGCAACGCTCACAGCAGCTCGGCAGCGACTGGACCGCCGCGGCGGGCTCGGGTATCGCAGCCGACAGCGCCGAGGCCCAGGATCTTGCCCGGCGGCAGGTGGAATGGCTTCGCGGCATCCCAGGAACACCCGCGGCAGCGCCCCACGGTGACGTGAAGGGCTATGTCATGGGCCTGGGTGAGATGTATGTCGCGGATCCGCGGTTCAGCGCAAACTACGGCGGCGAGTCCGGAGCCGCTTTCGTCCGTGACGCGTTGCGCATCTACGCTGAAGCGAACCTGTAGCAGCTCAAGCAAGCCACTCCGACGCCCGGCCGGGATTTCCCGGCCGGGCGTTGCTCTGATCCTTCAGAGCTGCCCATTCAGGGCTAGGCGCGCAGATGCGCAGGAGCGTTGGTGACTTTTTCAATATCGGCAGCGGTGACCTCAATCAGCTGATGCGCCAAATCCGCCAGAGCGCGGGCGGTCGCCAGCTCATCCCCGATGTCGGGGACGTCGGAGTCGGCGGGGTTCAGCCTGGCCATTCCGATACCTTCCAGTTCCGGGCTGTTCCCGGCGCGCAATCGCGCCGTGGCCCTCGTTTGGCCTTCATGTTCGTCGATTGCGATGTTCACCGACCAGCTTTTCTCTTGCATGGTGGTCGCCTCCTCCATCCAAATTCCACCTTGCCAAGCCCCGGGCAAGCCGTCAATGGTCGAAAAAGCCGCAGAACGGTGGTACGTCAACTCACGCCGGGCTGCTGTCCGGCGGCCCGGTGAGCACCGTGGGGACGTACTCGAGGAGCTGAAGCCGGCCGTCGAAGGTCCTGCTGTCCACCATCTCCAGCGAGACGTCCGGATAGCCGTCGTAGATGCGCTCCCGCCCGGTCCGGCCCGTGATCACCGGGAAGACGACCAGCCGGAACCTGTCCACAAGGCCTGCGGTCAGCAGCGACCGGCAGAGGCTGAGACTGCCCAGGGTGCTCAAAGGCCTTGTTCCGGTCCGCTTCATTTCCCTCACGGCCTCGACGGCGTCGCCGGTGACCAGCTCCGAGTTGGGCCACGTCAGGGGTGCCTGCAGGGTGGAGGAGAAGACCACCTTGGGCACGGAATCGAGACCGGTCAGGGCGGCTCCCTCGTCCTCGGAGAATCCTGACCCCTCGGCCGCGGCCTCCCCGGACATGCTGGACATCACGCGGTAGGTGTTTGCGCCCAGGAGGAAGGTGTAGTTTTTCTTTCCCTCCTCCTCGAGCCAGGCCAGGTATTCCGGGCCCTCCAGTCCCCACCAGCCGGGCCACCCCTCGGCCGAGGCATATCCGTCCAGCGAGATGATCAGGTCTACCATCAGTTCCGCTGATGACGTTTCTGCAGTTGTCTCGCCCATGGCCGTGTCCCCGATCTGATCGACAGTGAGGGCCGCCGGAACGCTGCGCCGTCGACGCCCGTGCCGGCAATGCTATCCGCGGAGCGAGCGGCCGTTCAAGGGTCCCCGGCATCTGGAAACTGCTGCCGGAAGGTGCCAAGGTGAAGCAGTGGAGCGGAACACGCCCGGCATGCAAACAACCCCGCACGCAACCAACGGAGGATGTCATGAATCCCGATGATCTGGTCTTCCATCCCTGGGTTGTGCAGGGGCCGCGCGAGGTGCCCACGATGGTCGGCGGCTCAGGAAGCCACGTCGTCGACGTCGACGGACGGCGCTACCTGGACTTCAGCTCGCAGCTGGTGTTCACCAACCTCGGTCACCAGCATCCGCGTATTGTGGCTGCGATCAAGGAGCAAGCCGACCGCCTGTGCACCCTCGCGCCGGGCCATGCTTCCGATGTGCGGGGCGAGGCGGCCCGGTTGATCATCGAGGTGGCACCGGAGCATCTGGGGCACGTGCTGTTCACCACCGGCGGGACCGAGGCCATCGAGCATGCGGTGCGGATGGCGCGGCTTTTCACGGGGCGGCCCAAAGTGCTCGCAGCCTACCGCTCGTACCACGGCTCCACGACCACATCGATCCACCTCACAGGCGATCCGCGCCGCTGGGCCTCGGACACGGGCACGGCGGGCGCCGTGCACTTCTTCGGTCCATTCCTGTACCGATCGGCCTTCGGTTCGCAGACGCCGGAGGAAGAGTCCGAGCGGGCGCTGGCCCATCTCGAGCAGGTGATCCTGCTGGAAGGCCCGACCACGATCGCAGGACTGGTCCTGGAATCAGTCGTTGGCAGTTCGGGAGTCCTCGTGCCGCCGCCTGGCTACCTGCGCGGGGTCCGCGAGTTGTGCGACCGCCACGGGATTGTTTATATCGCCGACGAGGTAATGGTTGGTTTTTGCCGCACCGGAGCCTGGTTCGGTGTGGACCACGCCCATGTGGCACCAGACCTGATGGCGTTCGCGAAGGGGGTCAACTCCGGGTACGTTCCGCTCGGCGGCGTCCTGGTCAGCGACGCGATCTACGAGGCGTTCACCAAACGCCCTTACCCGGCGGGCATGACCTACAGCGGCCACCCCCTTGCCTGCGCAGCAGCAGTGGGCGCCATCAATGCGATGCACGAGGAAGGGACCGCGGCGGCAGCTGCCCGCCTGGGCAACGATGTCCTTGGGCCGGCACTCAGGGGGTTGGCAGAGAAGCACCAGTCCGTTGGTGATGCGCGGGGTATCGGGGGGCTCTGGAGCCTGGAGCTGGTACGGAGCAGGCAGACGAAAGAACCGCTCGTGCGCGCCGGAGCAACAGCCGCTGACAACGCGCCGATGACTGCCGTCGCCAGGGCGTGCCTGGACCGGGGGCTGTTGCCGCTGGTCCAGGGCAACCGGGTCAATGTCGCTCCACCCCTCAACGTGACCGACGCTGATGCGGCCGCTGGCGTGGCTATCCTGGACGAGGCCCTGTCTGTGGCCGACGCGTACCTGGCCTAGAGCTGCTGCTCGACCGGATCAGGACAGCACGCGGTATGTCACGTGCGTGACCAGGCTCGCTGCCCGCGACTTCACCTGCTCGAGCTTCAGCGGCGGCACCCCCTCAAACAACCGCGTGCCGGCGCCGAACGTGAGCGGCGCGATATGCAGGCGCAGCTCGTCGATCAGGCCGGCGGCGAGGTACTGGTTGACGGTGGTGGCGCCGCCCCCGATCGCGACGTCTCCGCCGCCGGCCGCCGCGCGTGCCTGAGCCAACGCCGACCCGATGCCGTCGGTGACGAAGTGGAAGGTGGTGCCGCCATCCATCGGCTGCGGTTCGCGGGCGTGGTGCGTGAGCACGAAGACCGGGCCGTGGAACGGCGGGTCTTCGCCCCACCACCCGTTCCACTGCCGGTCCCACTCACCACGTACGGGGCCGAACATGTTGCGTCCCATGATGAATGCCTTGGCACGGGTGATTTGGTCGATTTCCGCCCGGTTCTCGTCCGGAGTCTTAAACATCCAGGCGTGCAGTGCGTCGCCGCTGCCGTCGCCGCCGTCGTCACCGAACGGGCGCTGCTCGGTCTGGTTGAGCCCGGCTGAGAATCCGTCGGCTGTAACCGTGATGTCGCAGACCACCCGGCCCGTACCTTCAGTCATTGCGCTACCCTCCTGACGGCGACCTTGTTCGCCTCGCGGTGAGCTTCCTTGCAAGCATCAGCATAAACACCCATGGCACAGGGTCCAATGGCGCTGCTTATGAGAAGACCCTCACAGGCTTCTCATGGCTGTCTCAGGTCCCCGGATCATCATAAAGGTATCGATGGCGATGAAATTATCTGGGCCTTCTTCCGGCCCGGGCATCGGGACAGTCGGGGACAGAAAATGCTGAAAGCTCTGGAGAAAACCCACCAACAAGCCGCACCGGAGGCATCATCCTTCCTTAGCGATCAGGTCGCGGCGTTACTCGGTTACGATCCCGGCGTGCGAGCCGGTGAACGGGATGCCTCCAGTGAAATGAATGCCGCCGCGGGGCGGGTCTGGTCTGTTCTCGGCGACCGCAGACTCTTCGACAGGACCGCAGTGGATGGGCTCCGAGGCGAGCTGGCCTGGCTCTCCGAAGCCCTGGGCCCGCTCAGCCAGTCGGCACCGGTGCACGATCAGAACCGGGCCCACATCCACGGCCCCGCCCAAGGACCCGCGTACGAAGCGGCCTACGACCGGGCACTCGCCGCCCTCGAATCCGACAGGTACTTCCGGATGGTCGCCGACCTCCAGCGATTCTGTTCCGCTCCCCCGGTCGGGCAGCCACGGCGCAGCCACCTCTACCGCCGGCACCTCTATCGGGGATGACCCGGTGTCCGGCATAACAGCCGCAGCCGGCAAAGCACCGGATCCCGCCCGCCAGGACGTATGATTTCTCCCCGGTGGGTTTCTCCTTCCCGGAATGGCCCGGAACAAGGGCCGGACCCGCGGGAAGGAATCAAGTGATGGCCAAATGAGCGTGAAGCTTCCGTCGGGCACGGTGACGGAGCGCGGCGACGTTCTGCTCCGCATCGGGCGCTGGCTCGGTGATGAGTCCGGGGACCGCACCCGGCCGGTCATCCTGGCAGTGGTGCTGGTTCTGGCCGCGCTCGGCCTCATCGAGGTGGCCTCGGCGTCGTCGGTGGAGTCCGTGGCGGCCGGTAAGAACCCCTACGACCTTCCGCTGAAGCAGGCCATGTGGACGGCTGCCGGGATAGCCATCATGTTCGGGCTGGCACGCCTCCGGACCCGGCACATCCGCCGGCTGGCATGGCCGCTTCTGGGGGCCGCCGTCGTATCCCTCGGCCTGGTGTTCACACCCTTGGGCATGACCGTGAACGGCAACCGCAATTGGCTGGGCTTCGGAGGTTTCACCGTCCAGCCGTCCGAGTTCGCCAAGCTCGCGCTCATCGTCTGGGCGGCGGCCGTCCTGTCCCGCAAGCAGGCACTTCTTCATGAGTCGAAGCACGCCATCGTCCCGTTGCTGCTGCCGACCGGCGCCATCATCATCGGGCTTGTCGCCTTCGGTCACGACCTGGGCACGGCCATGATCATCATGATGATCCTCGCCGCCACCATGTTTTACGGCGGCGTACGGATGAAAGTCTTCGGAGCCGCGGGCATCGCCGGCGCCCTGCTGGCCCTCGTCCTGGCGGCCACCAGCGGCAACCGGGTGTCCCGCATTTCGTCCTGGCTCGGCGCGGGTTCGGCTGACGACTCCCAGGGAGTCGGCTACCAGGCGCTGCACGGCCAGTACGCCCTGGCCTCCGGCGGCTGGCTGGGAGTGGGGCTTGGGCAGAGCCGCCAAAAGTGGAACTGGATCCCCGAAGCCCACAATGACTTCATCTTTACGATCCTGGGCGAGGAACTCGGCCTGGCCGGAACCCTCCTGGTGCTTGTGCTGTTCACGGTCCTCGGTATCGCCGTTTTCAAGGTCATTGCCCGGACCCAGGACACGTTCGCCCGCATTGTCTCCTCCAGCGTAATCACCTGGATCATCGGCCAGGCCGTGGTGAACATCGCGATGGTCACCGGTCTGCTGCCGGTCATTGGCGTGCCCCTGCCGTTCATCTCCTACGGCGGCTCCGCGATGATATCTTCCCTCGCCGGCGTCGGCATGATCCTGGCCGTCACCCGCCCGCAGCCAGTTCCGGCTGTTCGATCGAAGAGGCAGCGGCTGGCGGCGCCCGCGGGGCCCGTCCGGTCTTAGTCCTGTGCGGCCGCAGTGCCGGCCTTGGCGGCCGCGCCGGGGGCGGCGCTCTTGCCGTCCACGGCCGGCATCGCGATTACGGCAACCACGGTGAGTACGGCACTGACCAGCACGGCGATGAAGACAGCTGTCGACGCCGACACGATGGTCTGCGGATCGGTAACGCCATTGGGGGCACCGGCGTAGATTGCGTTGGCCACTGCCCCGAAAACGGCGACACCGATGGAGCTGCCGATCGAGCGCGCGAAAAGATTGGTGCCGGTGACCACACCGCGCTCATTCCATTCGACGCTTGACTGGGCGGCAATGAGGCTCGGGGTCGCCACCAGCCCCAGGCCAAGTCCGACGACGAAGCAACCTGCCGCTGCCACCAAAATGTTCGGTGCCGGGGCGGTGAGAGCCAACACGGCTGTCCCGATGACCGTGACCGTGACGCCGATCAGGGCGGTCCTCCGGAACCCGATCCGCAGATAGAACCGGCCCGCCTGGGACGCGCTGATGGGCCAGCCGATGGTCAGTGCCGCCAGGGCGAGCCCGGCGAGAACCGGAGAGGTCCGGAGTGCCCCTTCGAGGAACGTCGGAACGTATGAGGTGAGGCCAAGCATGACGGCACCGACGCCGAACGAGATCAGCGCCGTCGTAGCCAGCAGCCGCCGGGACACAACCCACGGCGGGAGGACCGGCTCCGCTGCCTTCCGCTCGACGAGCATGAAGACGGCGAACAGGAGTGCGCCGATGGCAAAGACGGCGATGCTGACCGGAGAGTTCCAGGCCCACGCCTGGCCGCCCTCGAGGGCTCCAAGGATGAGCAGGCTGAGCGAAACCGTCAGCAGCCCTGCCCCCAGGTAGTCCACCCGGTGCTTCGCGCGCTCGACATCCTCATGGAACGCCCGGACCAGCATCCACCCTGCCAGGAGGCACAGCGGGATGTTCACGAGGAAGATGCCGCGCCAGATGCCCAGCGAGGAGAACACGCCCCCGAGCGTCGGGCCAACAACAGAGGAGACCGCCCACACGCTGGCAAGGTAGCCCTGCACCTTCGCCCGTTCGGCCAGAGAGTAGATATCGCCGGCTATGGTGATCGCCACCGGCTGGACGGCTCCGGCGCCCAGGCCCTGCAGCACACGGAACGCGATGAGGGCCGGCATGCTCCAGGCCACTCCGCAGAGGATCGAACCGAGCAGGAAAAGGCCGATACCGGTCAGAATGATCGGCTTGCGGCCGACCACGTCCGAGAGTTTCGCGTAGACGGGCACCGAGACGGCCTGCGCCAGCAAGTAGGCGGAGAAAAGCCACGGAAACGACGTGAATCCGCCAACGTCGGCCACGATCGAAGGCACCGCCGTCGCAACAATGGTTGAATCAATCGCCACCAAGCCTGTCGAAAGCATTAGGGCAATAAGGATGGGTCCCCGCCGGGAACGGAATCCGACTCCTTCGGCAGCCGTCGTCGTCATAAATCTCATTCCCGTCGTCATTCGAGTGCGGTGCGTGCGCCCATCCCGGTCTGGTCCAGGTCCCAGCCCTTTCCGCATAACTGCACCAGCCGC
Source organism: Arthrobacter sp. OAP107 (assembly GCF_040546765.1). Classification (NCBI taxonomy): domain Bacteria; kingdom Bacillati; phylum Actinomycetota; class Actinomycetes; order Micrococcales; family Micrococcaceae; genus Arthrobacter; species Arthrobacter sp. OAP107. Next base: position 2,473,861 of record NZ_JBEPOK010000001.1, read on the forward strand.
CGAATTAGTCCCGCTTCCCCGGGTGTCCGGCGCCACTTACTTTCTCAAAACTTGGCCGAAACCTGTCCAAATCCGGCCTGTTGCCTGACCGATTCTTGACCCCGCCGCGGCAAAGTCGGTTATGGCAAAGCCAAATGCACAGGACGAAGGAAGGGCGGGGCCATGAACACCAGGACTGTACTCACCAGTCAGCATACCGACAGCCACTGGACCGCCGATGACGTCAGGGAAAAGCTTGGCCGGGAGCTGGAATCCGATCCCGGGCTGGCCGAATTCCTCGCCGCCGCTCCCAACATGGCGCGCGCCCTCAAGGCCGTTCTGAACCTGGACCTTGGCGAACTGGCCGAGCGGCTGGTCCGGGCGGAGATCAGCGCGATACTGCACTGACCGGGTGCCGTGCTCCGCCTCTGATGGCCGACAGGTGCAGCGGGCCAGTGTCGACTAAGTATCCAAAAAATCTCTGTGTCAGCGTGCCGCCTGCAATTTGGTTTTATTGCGCGCCGCCTGCGCCGCCCGGCATGCCGGCCTTGATGAGATCCATGACCGACGAGTCCGCCAAGGTGGTGACATCCCCAATCGGCTTGTCCTGTGCCACGTCTTTGAGGAGCCGTCGCATGATCTTGCCGGAACGGGTTTTGGGCAGCTCGGCCACCACCATGATTTGCCGGGGCCGGGCAATTTTGCCAATTTCCCTGGCCACATGTTCCCGCAGTTCCTGCACCACCTCCGGCCCGCCGTCGCCCGCCTCGCTGCGAAGGATGACGAAGGCTACGATGGCCTGCCCGGTGGTGTCGTCGAGGGCGCCGACGACAGCGGCTTCGGCGACTTTGGGATGCGCGACGAGCGCTGATTCTATTTCTGTCGTCGAAAGCCGGTGTCCTGCCACGTTCATCACGTCGTCCACCCGGCCGAGAAGCCAGATATCCCCGTCCTCGTCCTTCTTCGCGCCGTCCCCGGCAAAATATAGTCCGGGGAACCGTGACCAGTATGTTTCCACGTAACGGTCGTTGTCGCCCCAGATCGTGCGCAGCATCGATGGCCAAGGTTCGCCCAGGACGAGGTAGCCGCCCGAGCCGTTAGGAACGGGCGCGCCGGCGTCGTTCACGACGTCTGCCACGACGCCCGGCAGCGCCCTCATGGCGGCACCGGGTTTGCCTGCCGTCACTCCCGGGAGCGGACTGATCATGATGGATCCGGTCTCGGTCTGCCACCAGGTGTCCACAACAGGCGTTTGATTGTGACCGATGTTCTCCCGATACCAGATGTAGGCAGCGGGGTTGATGGGTTCGCCCACGGTGCCGATCACCCGCAGACTGCTGAGGCTGTATTTCGCCGGTATCTGGGCGCCCCATTTCATGAACGTACGGATGGCCGTCGGGGCACAGTAGAGAATCGAGACCTTGTACTTGTCGATGATTTCCCACCAGCGGCCCTGGTGCGGAGTGTCGGGGGTGCCCTCGTACAGAACGGACGTGGCCCCGTTCACCAACGGACCGTACACGATGTAACTGTGTCCGGTAACCCAGCCGATGTCCGCGGCGGTCCAGAAAATATCGGTATCGGCTTTAAGGTCGAACACTGCCCAGTGGGTGTAGGCGCATTCGGTCAGATAGCCGCCGGTGGTGTGCAGGATGCCTTTGGGCTTGCCCGTGGTGCCCGAGGTGTACATCACGTACAGGGGATGCTCGGCGTCGAAGGATTCGGCATGGTGCTCAATGGGCGCCTGCTCGACCGATTCGTGCCACCAGATGTCGCGCCCCTCGGTCCAGTCAACCTCCTGTCCCGTGCGCCGTACCACCAGGACGTTGCGGACATCCGGACAGTCCTGCAGCGCTTCGTCGACGGCGGGCTTCAGCCCGTTGGCCTTGCCGCGGCGGTAGGCGCCGTCGGAGGTGATGACGATCCGCGCATCGCAGTCGTGGATCCGCGTGCGGAGGGCGTCCGCGGAGAACCCGCCGAACACGACCGTGTGCGGTGCGCCAATTCGCGCGCAGGCCAGCATCGCCACGACCGTCTCGGGAATCATGGGCATGTAGATGGCGACCCTGTCACCCGCCCGCACGCCCAGACTGCTCAGCGTGTTTGCTGCCTGGCAGACCATGTGGGTGAGCTGGGCATAGGTGATCGTACGGGCATCTCCGCCTTCGCCTTCAAAGTAGTAGGCGACTCTGTCTCCGCGGCCGGCAGCTACATGCCGGTCGAGGCAGTTGTAGGCGGCATTGAGCCTGCCCCCGACGAACCATTTGGCGAATGGCGGAGAGGACCAGTCCAATACATCGGTCCATTTTTGGGACCAGTCCAGCCGCTCCGCCTGCCGTGCCCAGAACGCCAGCCTGTCGCCGTCGGCTTCCTCATAGTCCGACAACGTGGCATTGGCCTGGGCGGAGAAGCCTGCTTCCGGAGGAAACCGGCGCTGCTCGTGCAACAGGTTTGCGAGAGTCTCATCCGATTCGTTTGGGCCTGCGGTCATGGCCTCTCACCGTCGTCCCACCGGGAGTACGGACCGCTTGTAGGTGGCGTTCGCGACCACGGCGAGGGAGCAGTACCAAGCGATAAGCGCCGTCACGATGCCCAGCCAGCCGCCCAGCACCGTCAGCCCGGTTGCCCCGGCGAAGGCACCGAGGAACAGTGCGATGAACGTCAGGGTCAACAAGACGAAGACGGCGAAGACACCCATGCTTACGCGCCAGGCGGAGACAGTCATGTAGGCCGTAAAGATGGCCCAGGCCAGCAGATAGAGTCCGACTGCTTTCCCGGCGTCCGCTGCCGGAAGGCTGGCCGCGTTGAACTGGCTCAGGAACCAGAACGACAGCCAGAAGGCCCCGTATGAGCAGAAGGCCGTCGCGCCGAAGACATTGCGGTTGGCAAATTCCCAGATTCCGGCGCCGAACTGCGCAATTCCTCCGTAGAACAGCGCAAGCCCGAGGACCACGGGTTCGTCGGCCTTGGGGATAAGGCCGGCGTTGATCACACTGAGGACAAACGTGGTCATCGCAAATGCGCCCAGACCTAAAGCCGCCGGATCAGCAAATGGCGGCGTGATGCCCGCCTGCGGGGACACAACAGCGCCTTGGGCTGTTGGGGGATTTTCAGTCCTGCGACCACTTCCCGCCGGGACTGTCCCTGCCGCGGAGCTTGATTCGATACTCATGGTACGACTCCTTGGTCAGCACCAGCACCATCGCTGGTGACTTATACCAGGCTACACCCGAATATGCAAGGCAGGAATCGGGCTAAATGTGGTTCCCATCACAGGCATGTGTTATTTAGATCACACCGTGCACTATCATCCACGTGGGCACGCCGTGAAGATCCTGTACATCTCCGCCTCGTCTGATCGACGTCTGGGTCGGCATTTGTCTCCGCAGGAGAATGTCCCAGGCGGAGATGTACAGGGTTGTTGGTTAGGAATTGAAAATCACGAAGAACTTGCGGATCCGTTCCTGGATCTCCCAGGTTCCTTGCCATCCAATGGGGAAGAAGCCGGCAGTACCAGCTTCCAGAGTGACCGGTTGCCCGCCGTCCTCGGTGACAACCATGCGTCCTTCGAGGACGTGAATGACCTCGCCGCGCTCCAGGAACTCCCAGCGGGAGAGGCCCGGTTCAGCTTCCCAGACTCCGGAGAGGATGCGGGAGTCGTCGCTGGTAAAAGGAACGGCGATTCGCGTCTGAATCTCGTCACCCAGCACCTCGGCCAGTGGAGGGCCGAGCGGTGCTTCGTCGAGCTTGCCCTGGAAGAGCTCGGTGGGCTGGAAGGTTTTGCTCATTGGATCTGCCTTTCTGTTGTACACGCCGGGTCGGCAACGGCGAAGTGCGGGTAACTTCAACCCCTCCCCCGAGGGGTGGGCCTGACTCCATCATTCTTGTGTTGCCGGGCAGATAAAACACCTATTCTGGATGGTTTTAACTACCCTTTTGTATGGGACGTCCTGGCCCGCTGTCCCCGGGCGCTCCGGAAGATCGTCGAGGCAGTCAAACGTTGGCGTGGGTTGCCAAGCTAAGCAGGTCCACGCCGTGCATGGCGTCCGCCGCGCGGACCAGCGCCAGGTGCGAGAACGCCTGCGGGAAATTGCCGGCCATCCGGCCTTCCTTCGTGGCGTACTCCTCGCTTAGCAGGCCGAGTTCATTGGAGAAGCCCACCAGTTTTTCCATGAGGTTCCTCGCCTCGAACTTGCGGCCAGTGCGCGCGTACTGCTCAACCAGCCAAAAGGAACATGCAAGGAAGGGGTGCTCCCCCGGGTCCAGTCCGTCGACGCCGGTCTCGGTGCGGTACCGCAACAACAGCCCGTCCTCGGTGAGGAGTTCCTCCTCCAGCCGGGCTACGGTTCCCAGCATGCGGTCATCGTCGTAGGGCAGAAAGCCGACTTGGGGCATGACGAGCAGCGCGGCGTCCGTCTGCCCCCCGCCGTAGGTCTGCGTGAAGGCGTTGAGATCCGGATCGAACCCTTCGCGCAGAATCTCGGCCCGTAGCCTCTCGCGCAGCTGTTCCCAGTGATTAGCCGGTCCGTCCAGGCCATGGTTCCGGACTGCGCGTATGCCGCAGTCGAAGGCAGCCCACATCATCACCCGTGAGTGTGTAAAGAACTGCGGATCTCCACGCATTTCCCACAGGCCAAAGTCCTTGTCCTCGATGTGCTTCTCAACGTAGCCGAGCAGGATTTGCTGCAACGCCCAGGAGAAGTGGTCTTCCTTGCCGCCGGCCAGACGGAGTCTTTCAAGGGCGACCATCACTTCACCTACGACGTCGGCCTGGAACTGGGCGACTGCAGCGTTACCAATGCGCACCGGCCGTGAGTCCTGGTAACCCGGCAGATGGTCAAGGACGCTCTCCGGCAAGTCCCGTTCCCCACCAATGCCGTACATGATCTGCAAATCTTCGGGCTCGCCGGCGAGGGCCCGAAGCAGCCAGTTGCGCCAGTGGAGGGCTTCGGTTTCATAGCCGTGGGTCAGCATGGACTCCAGCGTCAAGGCAGCGTCACGCAGCCAGCAGAAGCGGTAGTCCCAGTTGCGCGGACCGCCGAACTCCTCCGGCAACGAAGTCGTAGGCGCGGCAACGATGCCGCCGGTCTCATAATTCGTCAGCGCCCTCAGCACCAAAAGGGAACGCTTCACCGCGCCCCCGTAAGGACCGTCGGAACGGCAGTGGCTGCCCCACCGCGTCCAGTAATCGATGGACTGTTCAAGTGCGGCTTCGACGTCCACCGCCGGAGGGACAGGCCGGTGTGAAGGAAACCATGTCAGTTCAAAATCGACAACCTCCCCCTGCGCTACATCGAATTCACCCGAGTGCCCATGCGCGTGCGCCTCAGGCAGGTGCGGTGCCCGCAGCGCAACGGCATCCGGACCGGCCATGGCCAAAAGCACCATTCCGCCGGGGGCAGCGCCGTCCTGGATTCGCCTGGACCAGGGCACCACCGTGCCGTACCGCGGACGGATAATGAGTTCCTGGCACATCTGCACCCGCCCCTCCAGCCCGGTGACCCGGCGCAGAATGGACGATCCCGTATGCCCAACCGGCATGAAGTCCGTGACCTGGGCAAGTCCTGTGGGCGTCCTCCATACCGTTTCCAACACAAACGTTGAATCGACGTAATGCCGCTCCACCACTGCTGCTTCGGACTGGCGGGGAGCAAGCAGCCAGCGGCCGTGACTGTCGACTCCAAGCAGGGAACTGAATAAGGACGGCGAGTCGAACCGCGGGAAGCAGAGCCAGTCGATGCTCCCGTTCCTGGAGATCAGGGGCCCGGTTTGGAGATCAGACAGCAGAGCGTAATCCTCGATGGGAGCAGCCATGGCTTTACTAAAGCACAAGTGGCTTGCCTCACGTTAGGCCGGCAGCAGAAAAACCTCGACGCTGTGCAGGCCGCCGGTCCGTGCCCCGATCTACCGCTGGCTCTAGAGGACGCCCGACGTGGATACGAGCTGCGCGCGCCCTTCTTCGAGCCGGTACGCGACGCCGATCACCGCGGTGGAGTAGTTGTCAACGGCGTCGTAGATCATCCGTGAACTGTCAAGCAGCCGGCGTACCGTCTGCTTGGCGTGTTCGACCACCATGTCATTGATGTCAGTCTTGTGCTCACGCAGCGAGCTCAGTACCGACGGCGTGATCCGTTCAACCAAATCGCGGATGTGGCCCTGCGGCACATCTCCAGTTTCCACGGCGTCTTTCGCGGCCGTAACGGCGCTGCAGTTGTCGTGTCCGAGGACAACGATCAGCGGCACATGGAGCACCGAGACGCCGTATTCGAGCGAGCCGAGAACGGCGTCATCAATAACATGCCCGGCGGTACGCACGACGAAAACGTCACCAAGGCCGACGTCGAAAATGATCTCCGCCGCCAGCCGGGAGTCCGCGCAGCCGAAGATGACTGCGAACGGATTTTGGGAGTGCACCAGTTCGCTGCGCCGGGAGGCGTTCTGGTTTGGGTGCTTCGAATCCCCCGAGACGAAGCGCTCGTTCCCTTCAAGCAGACGTTGCCATGCGTCGTAGGGGCAGATTCTGTTGGTCACCCTGCTTACTTTACGGGCGGCACGGCTCGCAAAGGGCGAGCCATTCAGGTGGCGGTACGTGCAGTCCGGCGACAGATGGGTTGTGCACACGCGCACACCCCATCTGGCTACCTTTGGTGTCCAGGTAGGTCCGCAAAGGCAACTGCTCGCAAGCCGCGAGGAATTCCGGCAGCAACTCCGGGGCGTGCAGCTTCTCGCCGATGGCCAGCGCGCTGGCAAAAGACCGCCGCGGCGCTCTTCACCCACCGGCAAACCGTCATGTACCGCATCCGCAAAATAAGCGAATTGACGGGGCTGGACATGACAGAAACGTCCACGCCGGCCCAGCTCTGGTTTGCATTGCAGATCCACGAGGCAATGCACAATTAGGCGGTCACGGCGCCAGGATCCATCCGGGCCGGTGCAGCGGCCGGATTTCCTTCTGCTGACGGTAACTCCTGGCCAGGTCCCGGAAACCTAGTTATCGAGCGGGCAGTTCAGCCCGCCGTCACAGAAACCGGGGGTACAGAAAATGAATGCACAGCGCAGCGGCTTCTTTACGGCCGTCATCACGGCGGGTTTTGCCGCCAGCATGTTGCTTGGGGGATGGGGGTCACCGGCGCGAGGCAATGCTGCCGCGAATGAGGTGCCTGTGTCGGTGGTGGCTGCCTCTTCGAAGAAGCATGCAGATCCAGAACTGAAGACCTTCAAATTCCCCGACGGCCACATCTCCTTCGCCTACCCGGCGGCGTGGTCGGTGCGGACCGTGCTCCCCCCTGCCGGCGTTCCTGGAGTTGAAGCGATCGTCACTGATGATTCGGCCAACGATCTGCTCTCCCTTGGCAATGGCTTCACCGCTGGTTGTGCCGGCGGTCCCGTATCGCGTCGTGTTCTCGACCAGGCAGCGGTTCCGGGAATGATCGCACCGGACGGCACAGAGCCCGTTTTCGGGTTCGCCGAGGAAAGCTATGGAAACGGTGTTGGTATTGCCTACGTCATGGGACTGACCGGTCCCCGGTCATTGGAGGAAGGCGAGGACGTCGCATCGTGGTGCAATCTCGTGCCAACAGGTAACGGCGGCCTGAGCACCCGTGTTCTTTTCAATCACGGATTCCCGAACAGGGGCGCCGCCCGGGCGTGGATGGCAACAGACCAATACGCCCAACTCAAGGCGCTGCTGGTGAGCCTGACCTACGTCTAAAGCGGTCGGACGGTACACATGGGCTTGTGGTGCTCGGAAAGGCCCCGGTCCCGTCGGGCCCGGGGCTGAGTGTGCGGTCTATTCCTTGCCCTGTTGCACGGTCGCCAGGCAAGGTATGTTGCACGAATGGACGATTCATATCAGGTGATCGTGGTCGGCGGCGGGTTCGCCGGCATGACAGCAGCCGAGCAGCTCGGGCGTAAAGGCATCCGGGTGCTCCTCATCGATGCCAACAACTACCACCAGTTCCAGCCCCTCCTCTACCAGGTTGCTGCTTCGCAGATCGGCGTGTCCGCCGTGGCCCGGCCGCTGCGGTCGGTGTTCCGCGGCACCAGAACTGTCCGGGTCCTCACCGCGGAGGTGACAGCGATCGATTCCTCCACCCGCACCGTCACCACCGTCGACGGCTCCCGTTACCAGGCGAAGATCCTGGTCATTGCGGCGGGAGCGGTCCCGAACTTCTTCAACACACCCGGAGCCGAGGAACATGCCTACCCGCTGTACTCAGTGGCCGACGCCACCCGCCTGAGCACCGCCCTGACTACAGCCCTGGACCACGCGGACCGTGCGAACTCCGGCCGCGCAGACGTGGTGGTGGTCGGCGGCGGCCCCACCGGAGTCGAGACCGCGGGAGCCCTCGCCGAGAACATCAAGTACCTGGTTCCAAAATACTTTTCGCCCGCGCTGGCAGCGCGGTGCCGGGTCCATCTCGTGGACATGGTGCCGAACGTGCTCATGCCCTTCTCTGCCAAGTCGCAGGCGTACACCCGTGACCGGCTGACAAAACTCGGCGTTCAACTGCACATGGGCCAGGGGGTTACCGAAGTCCGCGCCGACGGCGTGTCCTTGGCGGACGGGACCACCATCCCCGCGCAGATCGTCGTCTGGGCCGGCGGGCTGAAGGCGGGAAAAGTCATTGCCGAGTCCGGCCTGCCGCAGGGGAAAGGCGGACGGATCGACGTGGCGCCGGACCTGACCGCGCCCGGCGCCGAAGGTGTCTACGTCCTGGGCGACGCCGCCAACATCACAGATGCCACCGGCGCCAAACTGCCCCAACTCGGGTCCGTCGCCCAGCAGTCCGGGAAATGGGCAGCCCGTAACATCCAGGCAGACCTTACCGGCGGCACGCGGCAACCCTTCGCCTACTGGGACAAGGGTTACATGGCCATGGTGGGCCGTGGCGCAGCCGTCGCCGAACTGGGCCGCAAACGCATCCAGCTGCAAGGACCACTGGCGTTCCTCTCCTGGCTCGGGGTTCACCTCGCACTGCTTCCCGGCACGCAACAGAAGATCCGTGCCCTCTCCTCCTGGCTCACTGGATACGTCACGCACAGCCCGTCAAGCGTCGTCGTCGGAAGGCCCGACTAGGAGCCGACCGCCCGCCCGTCTGGTCGATGACAGGGCGTACGCCCTCAGACGGCGTCTCACCAAGTGTGCGCTGATGTCGGGTTAGGTTCGGCTTCTGCGGCTATCGCGGCTCTGACCGATTCAGCCAGAGTCGTGTCGTTGCGCGAGATGGCGTAGTGCATCGCGGCCGCAAGGATTGCCCCGATAAACCATGAGAAGGCTGAGAGGGCTCCAAAGAGCGGGACGAGCGCCAGGATAACTGCAGGGACAGCAGAGAGAACGAAGGAGGCCACGGCCTTGGGGTTCCAGCCGCGCGAGTACGTGTAGTAGCCCGATTCGCTGAAGAGGTCCTGCACGATCACGTGCTGCCCGCGGAGCACGTAGTAGTCAACCATGATGATTCCGAACAGCGGCCCGAGCAGCGCACCCAGCCCGCCGAGGAACAGGTTGATCACGACCGGACTGTTAAACAGGTTCCAGGGTGTGATGACGAGTGCGATCATCGCTGCGATCAGGCCACCGCGCCTGAAATCGATCTTTGACGGCCACGCATTCGCCAGGTCATAAGCCGGAGAAACGAAGTTCGCGACCACGTTGATACCCAGGGTTGCGATAGCGAAAGTGACAGCCCCGAGCAGAAGCGCCCAGATGCTGTCGATCCGCCCGACGATCTCAACCGGATCGTAAATGTGTTCCCCGTACACCTTGAAGGTTCCCGCAGTAACGACGACCGAGACCACGGAGAACGCAATGAAGTTCACCGGCAGCCCCCACAGGTTCGCCGTTCGAACCGCCCGCCGGGAGGGGGCGAAGCGCGAAAAGTCACAGAAGTTGAGCATCAGCGTGGAAAAGTACGTGACGGTCAGCGCTATGGCGGCAAAGAAGGCATGCAAGGCACCCCACTGGGAAATTCCTCCCGGCAGGTCAAGGGAAACGTTCCAGCCCGCGTTGATCAGGATGTAGATCACCAGCAGGCCCATGACCGCCCAGACAGCAGGGCCGGCCCAGTCCTGGAATCTCCGGATAGTCTCCATGCCGTTGCGTAGCAGCAGAAGCTGCAGCGCCCACATCAGCAGGAAGGCCAGCCAGCCGAGAGTGGATTCACCCAGGAAGTTGTTCGCCGCCAGCCCGTTCAGTTCGGGCCAGAGCTTCAGAGCGATGACGATGACGGCGCGGGAGGCGAGCCAGGTCTGGATGCCGTACCAGGCGATGGCCACCAGCGCGCGAATCAGGGCAGGCAGGTTGGCACCGAATGTCCCGAACGAAATCCGCGCCAGCACCGGGTAGGGAACGCCGGTCTTCTGGCCGGCGTAGCCGGAGAAGTTCATCAGGACAAAGACGAGGATGATTCCGATCACCAGGGCAAGAAAAACCTGCCAGGCACCCAGGCCCAAGGCGAAAAGACCCGCGGCGAAGGTGTAACCGCCGAGCGAGTGAATATCCGACATCCACATCGCAAACAGTGAATAGAAACCCCACGTGCGATGTTTGGCCGGTGCCAAATCCTCGTTGTACAGACGGGCACTGGCGCCCGGCGGGATTGGGTGAGACATCGGATCCTCACTTCCGAACTTCAGCATTCGAGAGGGAGTATGTTCAGCCCATCAGCGGGAATGCGTCCATCAATGCCAATATACTCCGCGCGGCAACGCCGGTGAACGCGACGCCGGCGTGCCCTCGGAGCCAACGAAGGCAGCCCCGGCGCTGCATCCGGCCGAAGAGGTTCGCCTAGGCTGGCTCCATGAGTATCGAGTCTTTGACGGCCCAGTTGCGCGACTTCGCCCAGGACCGCGAGTGGGAGCAGTTCCACACGCCCAGGAACCTGGCCATGGCCCTGAGCGGCGAGGCCGGCGAGCTGCTGTCGCTTTTTCAGTGGCTCCGGGACGGGCAGGTCAGTGGATGGCTCGATGACCCGTCCAACAGGACTGCCGTGGAACACGAGATGGCTGACGTTTTCGGGTACCTGCTGCGGCTCGCCGACGTGCTGGACGTCGACCTTGAAATGGCGCTCCGGGCCAAAATCGACGTCAACGCGCAGAAATACCCCGTCGAACTCGCTCGGGGCAATGCCCTGAAGTACACCGCCCTGGCCTCGCGGCGTCCTGCGGACAGCTAGGCACGTGCGAGCTCCGCGCGGCGAAACCGTAGCTCGCGCAGGGCACCTTTAAGCGGTGACCCGGTGAACGGCAGGGTCTCCAGGTCAATGGCGGTTGGTTTCTCACGGCCACGGCCTCGCTTTGCAGAGCCCTGCCAGTGCGAGTACGGCCTCCTCGGAGCTAACGGCGTACTTGGAGGCTGGCGGCAGATCCAGGACCTGCGCGGCGTCCTCCAGAGGCAGCCGCAGCGGCCCGTCGCCGTTCTTGACCCGGTCGAAGCGTTCGACGAGCAGCCCGGGCAGCCCGTTCCGGTCGGCGACAACGCGGTGGGTCGCCACCGGGATCTTCAACTCCCTCGCCCCGGCCAGATGCGCGGCCTCGTTGACCACCAGATGCCGGTGGGCCGGCGGATCCAGCTTGAGCAGGTAACGCCGGCTGGCCAGAGCCAGCGGCGTGGTCAGCATTGAGGCGCTGGCCTTGTTCTGAACACCCGGCAGACCGTGCAGGTCCACGGCCTCGGCAAGGGCGGCGAAGTCCAGATCTTCGGGCCGTGTGGCGTCGGCCAGGGGCTGCGGTTCCACGGGGAGCTTCCCCTTGGGGACAACCTGGACATCGCCGGGGACATCGGCCCCGATGGCCAAAAGCAGGGTCAGCTCATCCGCCAGGCTGGTCTTGACGGCATCCTTAAGCACGGTGAGACGGTGACCTTCGGGGAGAAGGCCAGCGAAGAAGGCGGGCAGCGCCCCGCTTGGAGCCTCCACGGAGTGCGTCGTAACGGGCAGCGAGCTGGCCACCGGGCCGCCGCCGGATCCGGCGTAGTCGGGCGCGTACGCAAAGAGCACACTGCCGTGCCCAGTCCGCTCCAGGTGACCAGCCAACACCCCTGCTTTGTACACGTCAGCGTTGCGGACGAATTTCAGGCGCTCCAGCTCCTCAGTCATCACTTGCCCTCAGGCGCAGGCCCACCGCGTTGGCGGCGGCAGCGACCGTGAGCAGCGACGGGTTGCCCGTCCCTGTCTCAATCGCATGGATCGTCCGCACTGAGGTGCCGACCAGGTCGGCGAGGATGTCCTGCGTTATGCCTGCGGCTTTCCGCGCTCGCCTGATGTTCGCCCCAATGCTTTTGACGTCGTCCAAGACCCGACCCGATTCTGAAATATGTTGCTGATCTAGCTGCCCTAGGTGTAATTCCCAGGGACGTTGTGAACAGCGTGGCGTGATGTAAAGGGCGAGGGCCTCCGGTATCGATTTGGGTTACCACACTCATCTCGACGCCAGGAGGCCCTCGTGTCCTACGTTACCCATGCCAATGCCGACCTGACACCTAAGGCCAGGGGGAAACTCGCTTGTTTGGTCATCGAGCAGGGCTGGACGCTGCGCCGGGCCGCGGAGCGGTTCCAGTGCTCGCCGGCAACGGCCAAGAAATGGGTGGACCGCTACCGGGCCTTGGGTGAGGATGGCATGGCTGATGCGTCGTCCCGGCCTCGACGGAGCCCGAACCGCACGCCCGCGCGCACTGAGCGACGGATTGTGGCGCTGCGTTTCACACGCCGCTGGGGACCGCACCGGATCGCTGCCCACCTTCACCTGGCCCGCTCGACCGTGGGCAAGGTTCTGGCCAGGTACCGGATGCCGAGGCTGGCCTGCCTGGACCAGGGCACCGGACTGCCCGTCCGAAAGCCGGCGCCGCAACGCTATGAACACGAGAACGCCGGGGATCTGGTCCACGTGGACATCAAGAAGCTCGGACGAATCCCCGATGGCGGCGGACACCGCGCCTTGGGACGTGCCAGGGGTCGGCGGAACCGCCGTGCCGGGACCGGGTACGCGTATCTGCACCACGCCGTCGATGACCATTCGCGTCTGGCGTACTCAGAAATCCTCGGCGATGAGAAAAAGGAAACCGCTGCCGCTTTCTGGATCCGGGCCGTCGCGTTCTTCGCCGCGCACGGAATCACCGTCAAGGCCGTGCTCACCGATAACGGATCCTGCTACCGCTCCCGGGCCTTCGCAGCTGCCCTGGGCCCGCACGTCAAGCACCGGCGGACCCGCCCCTACCGGCCGCAGACTAACGGCAAGGTCGAACGCTTCAACCGGACCCTCGCCAGTGAATGGGCCTACGCCAGGCCCTACACCTCAGAAACCGAGCGCGCCGCCACCTACGAGGCCTGGCTCCACCACTACAATCACCACAGAACCCATACCGGCATCGGCGGCAAGACCCCCATCAGCCGCGTTCACAACCTCAGTGGGAATTACACCTAGGATCCCACTCTGCCGCATTCTGCATGAACCTGCAATATTCTTCCGGTTCTGTGAGCCAGTAGCTTCGGGGCATGGCCCACGCGCTCAGTCGGAAAGATATTTCCGACGGATGGGCATGCGCCGTGTTGGTGAAGCACAACGATGCTGGCCGATGCGCCCCTCCCCGAAGGTTCGCAATCGCCGTCGACATCGGCGCAAGACCCGGCGTAGGCTGGCAACATCGGCGCATCTGCCCGGTGACTCTTGCGTCGATACCCCAATCGATGGAGGAGGACCAATGAGTGCTGTACGTGAATTCATGACTACGGATGCACAGTGCATCAAGGAGAACCAGTCCCTCGCAGATGCAGCAAGGATGATGCTGGATCTGGACTGCGGCTCGTTGCCTATCTGTGGCGACGACGGCAAGTTGCGGGGCATGATCACCGACCGGGACATCGTGCTCAAGTGCGTGGCCGTGGGCCACGATCCACGCGAGATGATGGCCCGCGACCTCGCCACGGGCAGGCCCTACTGGATCGACGCCGACGCGAACGTCGACGCGGCCATCGAAATGATGGAAAGGTACCAGGTCCGGCGGCTCCCAGTCATCGCTGACCACAAGCTGGTTGGCATCATCAGCCAGGGTGACATCGCACGTAACTACTCGGAAGACCGTGTGGGCGAACTGGTGGAGCACATTTCGGAACGCAAACGAATGCAGCCGAGCGGCTCATAAGGGCCGAGCCATTCAAGGCAACCAGGCGCCACGGAATACCCTCCGTGGCGCTGCTTTGTGACCCAGGGCAAGGATGCAGGCCGCAGTGCCAAGGGCAAAAGCCTCGAAGGTGACTGGGAAACGCCCCATGTCGACGTCGCACCCGGGGTCGCAACAGGCCGTCCAATGGCGAATCTCACAAGTCCGCTATGCCAACTCTGACGTCGTGAACTGGCAAAATTGAGGGCAGGAGTTCAACCCGACAATGGCCCTACCGAACGTCCGCGACGCACCTGCGCCCCTAGGGTAAGGCCAATTCACAGACCACTACGTGATTTGGTCGTGGTGACCATATGCCCCGACACATCCCCCTGCCAGGCTTCTGATCACCGGTCCGAAACCCGAACTTCCTGGCGGCAGCCGGTGACTTGGTCCAGGAGCGCGATCCCTGGCACTGGCCCGTGGTCACTTGCGCTCCCGGCGTCGGGCACGTGGTGCATGTGAGACCCGCATCAACAGACAGTTAGGAACCGAATGCCTGAAGAAACTATTTATTGCGACATCTGCTGGACGAATCCGAACCACGCCCACATCCGCGGCTTGCCCATTTGCTCGTCGTGCATCGAAGAATTTAGTATGACCGGCCTGCACCGCCTGGTGTACTCCGACAGAGAACCATACGAAGCGCTGGATGGGCAGCGGATGACCGAAGCCGAGGCCAAGGACAGCCGCGAACCCGCCCTTTTCAACCCGCGCGACAGCGAACAGCTTTCCCTGGCAGCACAATTCGCGGCCCTCGTCGGATCATTCTGACCACTGTTAGAAGCAGGAACAGAGGGCGGCATGACGCATCGGACACTGCCCCTGGTCAGGATTTCTTCGTCCTCCGGAGCTACCTAACACGGCGATAGCGGATGTGGGTGGACAGCGGCGAGTGCAGCACCTCGGCGGGTTCGAAACCGAAGGATTCAACGCCATCGAAAATGCGCTCGCCCGAACCGAGCAGGACCGGCGCGATGTCGAGGGTGAGTTCATCGATCACGCCGGCGATCAGCGCCTGCCGGACGGTCGAGGCCCCGCCGGCGATGTCCACACCCTTGTCCCCGGCGGCCTGGCATGCTGCTGTGTAGGCAGCGTCGAAGCCCCCGGTGACGAAGTGGAAGGTTGTTCCGCCGTCCATCTGGATGGGGTCATGTGCGTGGTGGGTGAGCACGAACACCGGCGCGTGGTAAGGCGGTTCTGGGCCCCACCAGCCGGTCCATTCCTCATCCCAATCCCCACGGACCGGGCCGAACATGTTTCTGCCCATCACATAGGCGCCCCTCGGGCGCATGAGCCACCCGTTGGCAACCTTGTCGGCATCGTTGGCCCGCGGGTCGCCGATGTGCCAGCCGTGCAACTCCCTCCCCCGCTTGCCAAGGGGGTCATCGCGGCTTTGGTCGGGCCCGGCGACGAAGCCGTCCAGTGAGATCGACATGTGGCAGGTGGTGTCCGGCAAAGCGAACCTCCTCAGTGACTGCAACTGGCATCCGTTCGAGTGGAATTGTGGGAGCATAGCACGCGGCATCCTCGCGGACGGCCGCGCCGCTCCTCATCTTTGTGGGCATGGCTCTTTGTTCGGAGCTTTCTTCAAGGTCCCCGTCATCAACAACGGCCTCCTAGAAGCGCAAGGCGGATTCGTCCGGAGTCGCAAGCGTCAGAACGGCTTCCTCCACGGTCTCGTGGTCTTCCAACTCGCGCTCGATCCTGCGCAGGGCCACGGCTACCTCGTGTTCCGGGTGGTCGCCCTGCAGATCCACTGCCGCAACAAGGTACAGCTTGCGGGGGCCGACGAACTCCAGGTGGAGGTAGGTGAGCCGGGCAATGTCCCGGTGTTCGAGGATCCGCCGGGCCATGGATTGTTCGATGTCCGGGGTGACGCCCTGGCCCACCAGGAACCGCCGGTTTCGGTCGATCAGAACAACCGCAACAACTGCCAACAGAACGCCGACAATTATCGATCCCACGGCGTCCGGCAGAGCCGATCCGGTGACCTGGTGCAGGAAAACGCCCGCAAATGCGACCACCAGGCCGACGAGCGCGGCGGCATCTTCTGCAAATACCGCGCGCAGGGTGGGATCGGAGCTGGTCAAGACCTGCTCCAGGGTGTTCCGGTCCAGCTCATGGGCTGCCGACCTGGTCTGGCGGAAAGCCTGGACAAACGAAACTCCTTCGAGGACAAATGCCACCGCCAGGACCACGTACGCGACCAGGAAGTCGGACGCGGGCTCCGGTTCGATGATCTGCTGGATGCCGTGCAGGATGGACACCACCGCCCCTGCGGTGAAAAGCCCGAAAGCGGCGAACATCGACCAGACATATGCTTCGCGGCCGTAGCCCATCGGATGGCTTGTGTCCCGCGGGCGCCGGGAGCGACGTTCGGCCATGAAGAGGAACACCTGGTTGCCGGTGTCCGCCCAGGAGTGCGCGGCTTCTGCGGTCACTGAGGCAGATCCAGTGAGGACGGCGGCGACCGACTTGGCGGCGGCAACAAGCGCGTTCGCCGTAAAGGCGATGATAACTGTCAGCAGTGTGGAGCCGGACTCTTTTCGCTTCTCGGATGCCGCCATGGGGATACCGTACCCAAGGGGAAATGAAATGATGCCCTGGCAACTCAGCAGTTGCATCTCGAAGTTTGAAATCGTCTGTCAATGACACGATGGGCAATCTCCTTCATTGTCAGCAGAACCGCCGGGTCCGGACGCATAGTCTGGGGATCAGCCGCGCCGATCCAGAAGGAAGTCATGCCCGACACCTCACGCCCTCTACGCAAGCTTGGGTTTCTCACCATTGGCCTGTTCGATCCTGCGGATCCCGCCTCGGGCCATGAATCCACATTGCGCATCATCGAATTTGGCGAGCGGCTTGGCTTCGACAGCGCGTGGCTGCGCCACCGCCACCTGCAGTTCGGAATCTCCTCTCCCGTCGCGATGATGGCCGCTGCCAGCCAGCGCACTTCACGGATCGAGCTTGGAACCGCTGTGACCCCGTTGGGCTGGGAAAATCCATTGCGCCTGGCCGAGGACCTGGCCACCGTGGATCTGCTCGCCGGAGGACGCATCAACCCTGGGCTGAGCGTGGGCGAACCGATGCTTTATGACACAGTGAAGCACCAGCTGTACCCGGATTCGTCAGAGGTGGAGGACTTCGGCTACGCCCGCGTGGACCGGTTCGCCCGCCTGGTCGCAGGCGAACAGGTACGGGACTTTTCCGGCAGGCAGGGTGTGGTCGAGGAATACTCCAACCGCGTCGAGCCGCACTCCCCCGGGCTGCGTGATCGCCTTTGGTACGGGGCGGCCAGCAGGAAGTCGGCCGTCTGGGCCGGGGCAAACGGCTTTAATCTGCTCTCCAGCAGTGTGGTCTTTCCCGAGATGGATCAGGAACCGGACTTTGCCCAGATTCAGCAATCGCAGATTCGTGCCTTCCGTGAAGCCGCCGCAACCTCGTCCCAAGCACACGGACCCGCCCGCGTCTCGCAGGGCTTGGTGGTAATCCCGACCGATTCAGCGTCGCCGGCTCAGCGGGAGAAGTACCAGCGGTACGTCGACGAACGCACTCCCCGCACACGGGCGCCGCAGGGGCCAAAGGGCATGCTGTTCGCCCCGGATCTCATCGGCACCAGCGATGATATCGCCGGGCAACTGTACGCGCACGCGGGATTTCAGGAAGTCGACGAGGTGGCCTTCGCGCTGCCATTCAGCTTCGATCACGAGGACTACCTCCAGATCCTTACCGACATCGCCGGCAATCTGGGTCCCGCGCTGGGATGGACTCCGGCTGAGGTTAGGCAAGAGTCGAAGTAAGCGGCCCGTCCCACAACTGCGATGCCCCTCGGGAAGAAGCCTTAGGTGCGGCCGGCCAGACCCTTGGGCCGGCGGCCGGACGGGCCGTCGTTCAGGGCAGCGAGCGTGGCGGAACTTTCTGAAATTTCATTTGCCGATCAACTTCCGCGTTCTAATATATTAGTCCTATACTAGGTGTGGTCAATAGAAGATCGACCGTCAACTCGATGAGGAGTGGAATATGCAGCAACTCGCGCACCGGCTTGAACGCCTAGGCACCGAAACCGCCTTCAGCGTCGCGCAAGCCGCCGCCGCCTGGAAGGCCAAGGGGAACCTGGTGTACCCCTTCCATCTCGGCGATATCAACATCCCTACCGCCCCGAACATCGTTGATGCGATGAACCGGGCGATCGCTGACGGCTACACGGGCTACTGCCCCGGGCCGGGCATCCCGCAGCTGCGTGAAGCCCTCGCGGACGATATCGGCTCACGCCGCGGCATCGAGTTCTCCCCCGAGAACGTAGTCGTGATGACCGGCGGCAAGCCCGTGATCACCAAGTTCCTGCAGGCTGTCATGAACCCCGGCCAGGAAGTGCTCTACCCCAACCCCGGCTTCCCGATCTATGAATCACAGATCGAGTACCTCGGCGGAACGGCCGTTCCGTACCGCTATGTGCCCACGAGCACGGGCTTCGCGATCGACCTTGAGCAGATCCGCGCCTCGATCACCCCGAACACGGTCGCCATCATCTACAACGACCTGCAGAACCCCATCTCCGCCGAGTCGACTGCAGCCGAGCGCGAGGCCATCGCACAGCTCGCCATCGAACACGACCTGTGGGTACTCTCCGACGAGGCCTACTTCGAGACCCGCTACGAGGGCGTCTCGAGCTCGATCACATCGATCCCCGGCATGGCAGAGCGTACGGTCATCCTCTACACGTTCAGCAAGAAGTTCGCCATGACCGGCTCACGCCTCGGCTGCGCTGTCGCGCCACGTGAGATCGCCCAGGTCCTCAGCACCCTGAACACCAACGACGAGTCCTGCACCACCCACTATGTGCAGTGGGCCGGCATCGAAGCGCTCCGCGGCCCCCAGGATTCTGTGCAGCAGATGCTTGACACCCTGCAGACGCGCCGCGACACCGCGTGCGAGCTCGTCAATTCCATCCCCGGCATGCACGTCGCCGTGCCGCAGTCGACGTTCTACCTGTTCCCCGATGTCACCGAGGTCATGGAGCGCATGGGATACAAGGCAGTCGGCGACTTCGCCTCCGACGCCCTGTACAAGACCGGCGTCTCCTTCTGCACGCGGGAGCACTTTGGCCGGCGACTGCCCGGTGAGGACCGGCAGTACATCCGGCTCGCCTACTCGGGCATCGAGGCGGCAGATATCCGCGAGGGCCTCGGACGCCTGCGCGAATGGATCGTGACGGCATGAGCCGGGTAGTCGTGACGGGCAGGGTGCCCGAGGCAGCGCTCGAAAAGCTCCGTGCCGAGCATGAGGTCGATGCATGGGCCGGTCCGGAGTCGATTGGCCGCGACGAGCTCCTGCGCCGCGTCGCGGGGGCCGATGCCATCGTGAGCCTGCTCACCGAACGCATCGACGCCGAACTGCTCGACGCCGCGGGCCCCCAGCTCAAGGTCGTCTCTAACGTGGCCGTCGGCTATGACAACATCAACGTGCCTGCCTGCACGGAACGGGGTATCGTCGCCACCAACACACCCGGTGTCCTCACCGAGGCGACGGCCGACATCGCGTTCGGGCTCATCCTCATGGCAACGCGCCGGCTCGGTGAGGGCGAACGGCTCATCCGCGCCGGCCAGGCGTGGAAGTGGGGCATGTTCTTCCTGCTCGGCAGCAGCCTGCAGGGCAAGACCCTTGGTGTCGTCGGCATGGGCGGCATCGGCCAGGCGACGGCACGCCGCGCCAAGGCCTTCGGCATGGACATCGTCTACCAGTCACGCAGCGAGATCGACCCTGCCATCGCCGCGGAACTGGGCGCCCGGCGGGTCGACCTCGACGAATTGCTGACTGTCTCCGATGTCATTTCGTTGCACTGTCCGTACGGACCCGCCACGCACCATCTGATCGGCGCGGAACAGCTTTCAGCGATGAAGAGCTCCACGTACCTCGTCAACACCGCACGCGGACCCATCGTCGACGAAGCGGCGCTCGCCGCCGCGTTGCGCGAGGGCGTCATCGCCGGCGCCGGGCTGGACGTCTTCGAGCACGAGCCCAAGGTCCACCCCGAGTTGCTGGACCTCGAGAATGTGACACTCGTGCCGCACCTCGGCTCGGCCACCGTCGAGACGCGCACCGCCATGGCAGTGCTGGCCGCCGACAACACGCTTGCCGTGCTCCGCGGCGAGCAGCCGCCCACGCCGATCGGTTAGTGGCGGGTGGCGGACAAATTGTCCGCCGGGCATGTGACGTGGTTGGCGCCGGACGTTGAGTCCGGCGCCAACTTCATTGATAGCAATCGGTTCCTCTCCTCCGGGTCCAAGGCGGCAGCGCATGCAGCTGCGGCCAAGCCGAAGGAGCCGTCCAGGACTGCCCTGTCCGCCCCTGCTGAGGCGCCGAACGAGGCGAATTCTGCGGTGTGGTGGGCGCTGCCCCTTACGTCGTAGCCGACCATCGGATGGATGCTTGGCACCATCCGTGAAACGTTTCCCATGTCTGTGGAGGCGACGGGCTTGGCACTGAAGACGACGTTCCTCCCCCGTGACGTCATGGCTGCCCGGTAGGCCTCCGTGAGGAAGGCGTCCTGACGCAGTTCGGCGTAGTCGTTGCCGTGCGGCGTGATCTGTAACGTGCTGCCGCTCGCATGGGCGCCCGCTTCAAGGGCCCGCCGCACCTTGTCCTGGATCCTGCCGAGGCTCTCGATGCCTGGGGCCCGCATTTCGATGTTCGCCCGGGCCCTGTCCGGGATGACGTTCACTGCACTGCCGCCTTCGGTGACGATCAGCGAAACGATCGAACCTGCGGGCAGCTGCTGCCGGGCCAAGGCGATCGCGGTTTGTGCAACAACCAGCGCGTCCAAGGCGTTGACACCCTCCGAGGGGGCAGCGGCGGCATGGGACGGATGCCCCTCAAACAGCACATCCCACATGCACATGGCCAACGACGTACCACCAACCACATCCGTTGCGGCGGCGTGGGCCATCATGGCCAAGGACACGTCGTCGAAGAACCCTTCCTCGATGAGGTCGACTTTGCCGCCTGTGGTTTCTTCGGCGGGGGTGCCGAGCACTTTGACGGTTAAACCTACGTCGTCAGCGACCGCTGCCAGAGCCAGGGCCGCCCCAACCGCGCTGGCCGCGTTGACGTTGTGCCCGCATGCATGGCCGATGGCAGGCAGTGCGTCGTATTCAACACAGAGTGCCACCACAAGACTGCCGGTTCCGAAGCGCGCACTGAATGCCGTGGGTTGCCCGGGCTGGACCTCATCAAAGCTGAACCCGGCCATCCGAAGCACCCGCCGCACCCGTTTGACGGCACGGAATTCCCGCCCGCCAAGCTCAGGGTCTGCGTGGATAGCATGGCTTAGATCCAGGACGTCTGCCTCCCAGCGTTCCACCGCGGCAGCAAGTGCGGCCTGGATGTCATCGTGGGACGGGTGTTCGACGGCGGTTCCCCGCATACCGGTGTTGGGTCCAGTCATCATGCACTCGCCTCCGTAGTCAGCCGCTTCGGGTAGCGGGCACCCGCAGCTGCGGCGACCAGGGCTGCGGTGGCCAGGGCCCCCCAGATTAGGACGAGCCCGGCCTCAGTGATGTGCCCGGATTCCACAGACGCTGAAGAGATCAGCTTCACAACGGCTGCTCCTACCGCGATACCAACGGACAGGGCCAGTTCGTTGAGCCCGGCTGCGGTCGAAGTTTCCTCCAAGGGGACGCCCTCAACGGATAGCGCGCGGGTTCCCGCCTGGTACATGCCCAGGCTCAGGTTAAACATGGCGAAGCCCGCGAAGTAGCCCGCAAGCGAGCCGTGGGCAGCGACCATCACCAGGAAGCCGGCCGCCAGCAGGAGGCCGGCGAAAACCAGAGTCGCGCGTTCGCCGAACTTCCTCATGGCCTTGGCCGTCAGCAGCGAGGAGACCAGCGAGAGAACCGAGGCCAGAGCGAGGACAATCGCGATCATCAGGGGGCTCATGGCGAAGCCATAACCGGTCTTGTCCGGGTCGGCATGCAGGAAGATGCCATTGGTGCCGAAGTAGCTGATGGAGGCGAAGCCGAAAAAGAAGGTAGCCAGCGAGACGATGCGGATACGCGGGTTGGTGAGCATCCGCAGATCCACGAATCTCCGGCCTTCGCTGGCGCTGGAGTCGCGTGTGGCCCAGTACGCCAGAAGTGCGAGGCCCACCACTCCTGCCACCAGGGTCCGGCCGTCGAGCCAACCCCACTCCGGTGCCATGGAGAGCGCCACAACAAAACCAATCAGCCCGAGCGAGCAAGCCAGGAGCGGCGCCATGGCGATGCCCTCACGAGTCGGGATCCCGGCGTAGGGCAGCGCAAACGAGCAGGCGACCGCGGCCACCGCGAACGGGACAGCCACCCAGAAGCCGAGCGTCGGATCGGTGACGCCAACGATTCCGGCGAGAAGCCCGCCGGCCCCCACCATGATCATCAGCATGCCGATCAGGACGCTCACGCCCGTGCGGGTATGAGCAGGGCTGCTCACCCGCAGGATTCCCATCATCAGCGGGATGAAGCCCACCACGCAGGTGAGCATGACGACGCCCAGCGTCACTGTCCACAGGGACGGCCACAGGGCCATTTGAAGCACGCCAGCCGCTACAACGCCGATGGACCAGCGGAGCACCAGGCGGTATCCGTAGCTGTCGCCGAGCCGGGAAATGATCGGGGTGAGCACCGCAAAGCTGACGTTCGAGATGAGAAAGATGCCGTTGATGGTGGGGTCGTCAATCTCGAAGACCGGCCCGAGTGCCGGCAGGATGGGATTCAGGTATCCCTGGGTGACCCCGCTGAGCGATTCAATCAGCGCCATTGCCAGGATCATGCCCGCGATCGTCCTGCGTGTTGTGCCCGCGGTAGCTGGAGGGGCCGTCTTGCTTTCCATGTGATTCCTTATGGTGTGTGTGCCTGCTGTTTTGGCGGGACTCGCCAGTGGTGGTGATGCAAGCCACCACGCTATGACCACCGTCTAAGCTGGCCTTGGAAATGCTCTAAATCGTTGCTTGGGCAGGAAACATTGAATGAATCAGCCATGATTTCAGAATCGGATCTTGAAATCGTAAATGCCCTCCAGATCAACCCCCGGGCCGAGTGGAGCCGCGTTGCGGATGCCCTGGGCCTGTCGGGCCCGACTGTGGCACGGCGATGGCACGCCCTCAGCGACCAGGGCCAGGCGTGGATCACGCCTGCTCCCGGTCAGCGCTACCTCAGCGCAGGCTGGTCGGCCTTCATCCACATCTCCTCAACACCCCGCGACAGTGAGGCACTCATCGAACGTCTGTGCTCGGAACCCGCATTCGGCACCGTCTCCCTGGTCACCGGCGCACACGACCTCTTTGTGGACTGCTTCGCGTCCAGCCACGATGAACTGATGGACATCGTCACGGGCGCCTTTCCGGGGCTGCCCGGCATCACGCACCGCGAGGTCGTTTTCGTCACCAAGCTGTACCGGCAAGCCTCGGAATGGCGCAGCGGGACCCTCGAACCCGCACGCGCCCGGCTCGTATCCGCGGAACCCCTCCGTGAGCAGCCGGCCTTCGCGCCGGACCGGATTGATGCGGCGCTGCTGGACGAACTCACGAAGGATGGCCGCGCCAGCTGGGCAGAGCTGGGGGCCGCCTGCGGCGTCTCACCGCAGACAGCCCGACGGCGGGTAGAACGGTTCCTCGCCACGGGTTACATAGCGCTTCGGTGCGATACGTCCACCTCTGCCCAGCAGGGCCTCCGGGAAGTCACGCTCGTCCTGAACGTCCCGGCCCAACACATTGACGACGTCGGACGCTACTTCGCCGCTTTGGGCAACTGCCGGCTCAGCGCCCAAGTCCTCGGTGCGCAGAACCTGCTGGTCACCCTGTGGGTCCGCAACTACCTGGAAGTCCAGGCCTACGAACGCGAACTGTCCGAGAGGGCTCCCGGCAGCACTGTCATCTCCCGCCAAGCTGTAGTCAGGACTTTTAAGCGCCTGGGCCACGTCCTGGATGAATCAGGATGCAGCCGCAGCGTGGTGCCACTGTCACTGTGGCGGAACGATTCCTAAGCAGGGCTCATACCGGCCGTGAACGCTGTCTCTACTTTTGGAGCCGTTCCCGTGTTCTGGGTGTGCGCCGTCGCATATCTGCAGGTCGGGGACTAGCATGAGGGTGCCGGCTGCCCTTCAACTTCGAGGACACTCATGGAACCCCTTCTTTTTCCGGCTGCAGTGGAGCCGTGGAATGGCCACGACACCCAGCTAGTGGTGGTGGCCGCCATAGGCATCGCACTGATCGTGGTCCTGATCGTTAAGATCAAGCTCCACCCGTTCCTCTCGCTCGTCCTCGGTTCTGCGTTTGTTGGCCTGGCGTCAGGCGTTGAGTTCGGCAAGGTCATCAGCAACTTTGAGGACGGCGTTGGAGCCACACTCAAAGAGGTCGGTCTGCTGATCGCGCTGGGTGCCATGCTGGGGAAATTACTGGCTGATTCCGGCGGTGCCAACCGCGTAGTGGATACCCTGCTCGGCAAGGTCTCTCCGAGACTGCTCCCCTGGGCCATGGCGCTCGTCGCCGTGATCATCGGCCTGCCGATGTTCTTCGAAATCGGCCTCGTGCTGCTGCTGCCGGTCATCGTCCTGGTCGCCCTGCGCTCCGGCGGGAGGCTCATGCGGGTGGCGATTCCAGCCCTCGCCGGCCTGTCTGTCCTGCACGGGCTGGTCCCGCCGCATCCGGGTCCGCTTGTCGCCATCGCCAGCCTGAACGCGCCGCTCGGCATCACCCTGGCGCTCGGTCTGCTGGTGGCCGTTCCGACCGTCATCATTTGTGGGCCGCTGTTTTCCACTCTGGCCGCCCGCTGGGTGCCGGTGGACGCACCCAAGCTTGCGGGCGGCGTCGACACCGAGCACACCCAGGCGGATCCCGATGCAAAGCGCCAACCCACCTTCCTCATCACGCTGCTGACCATCGTCTTCCCGGTCGTGCTGATGCTCCTCAAGGCCATCGTCGACATCGTTGATCCGGACGCCAAGAACCCGAGCGGCGTCCGCGTGTTCTTCGACTTCATCGGCGAACCGCTGGTGGCCATGACATTGGCAGTACTGCTGGCCATAGTGACGTTCGGCTACGCGGTCGGTTTCGGCGGCGGAAAAATCGGCAGCAAGGTCGGCGCTTCAGTAGGCCCCATCGCGGCAGTGATCCTTATCGTCGGTGCCGGCGGAGGATTCAAGCAGACCCTCATCGGCGCGGGCGTGGGCGATGCCGTAGCCAAGTGGGCCACGGGTGCCAACATCTCCGTGCTTGTGCTGGGCTACTTGATCGCCGTCGCGATACGATTGGCCACCGGCTCCGCTACGGTGGCCACGGTGACCGCGGCCGGCATCGTGGCACCCCTCGCAAGTTCCCTGTCCCCAGGCCACGCAGGTCTGCTGGTCCTCGCCGTAGGCGCCGGTTCGCTCTTCCTTTCGCATGTGAACGATGCAGGCTTCTGGTTGGTCAAAGAACTGTTCGGCCTGACGGTTGGGGAAACGTTCAAAACCTGGTCCGTCATGGAGACGCTCATCTCCGTCGTCGGCTTCGGGCTGGTCCTGATCCTGTCCCTGGTGATCTTATGACCCAGCCGGGAGCAGCACCGGTCCCCGCGTCGGTCCAACAACCCGTCCTCGTGATCATGGGCGTGTCCGGATCCGGGAAATCCACGGTCGCGGGCATACTTGCCGGCCAGTTGGGCTGGGACCTCGAAGAGGGAGACGACCTGCACCCGGCGGAAAACGTCGCGAAAATGGCCTCAGGCGTTCCGCTGACGGACGAGGACCGGTGGCCCTGGCTCGATACCATCGCATCCTGGATCATCGAGCACACCATGGCCGGGATACCGGGCATCATCACGTGCTCTGCGCTCAAGAGGATCTACCGGGACCGCCTCCGCGAAAAAAACGTCGTTTTCGTTCACCTGTCCGGCTCCAGGGAACAGATCGCCCGCCGCCTCACGGCGCGCATGGACCACTACATGCCAGCCACGCTCCTGGATTCACAGATCGCGACGCTGGAGCCGCCCGGACCAGATGAGAACACCATTGTCGTGGACGTTGGCCGGACCCCTGCGGAGGAAGCCGCCGAGGTGGTCCGACGACTCGGCCTCTCCCCCGCATCAGGCTCCACGACCCTGGGCCATCCCCACCCGGGGAGCTCCTCAGCCGGGACCGCAGGCGATGAGGACGCTGATTCGCCCGATCGTCAGGGGAATCCAGATGCCCTTCCGGACCCGTGACGGCGGGGTGGGCGGGGCGCTGGAGCAGTAGCCCGGGCAGCAGCGGTGCCCCAGCCCTCGCAGCTTTCAGTTACCGCTGGATGCTGACGACAAGGTCCAAGTGGATGTCCTTGTCGGCGACGAGGCGGTCCTGGAGGTAACGGGCAAGACTCGCGTCGGTGGCGGTGTGATCGCTTTGCGGAACCGCTCCACGGAGAAATGCCTTGGTGTTGGTTGACTTAACCATGTCCAACGGCGCCCAGCCACGGTGGCTGGAGGTGAGGCGTTCCAAGTCGGTGCGGAAGGAGCGCGCATGCTCGTCGCGCACTGTGGCGCACATGGTGAACGGGATAAAAGCAGTAGGCAAAGTGGTCCTTTCGCGGGGCAGCCGATGGTCGGAGCCCGATTAGAACAAGGCCCTTGGGGCCGGCGTTATTCCTATGACGGAAGATACGAGTCCAACGTCACGGCGCGGATTCACGATCCGTGCAGGACCTTCCCGCTCGCGACCTGAAGACGATTTGGACCGGAAACCGAAAATCCACCGGTCCATTTGGATCGCGTCACATATTTTCGGTGGAGTTCGCTCGCTACCATGAGGTGACCGGACAGAGCCGTCCGGGCGGATCGACGCAGAAGGAAACCATGACCGCGGTTACTGTGGACGATATCCTTTCGGACTTCCCCTTGGGTTTCGCCACCCTCATCATGCGCCCCGCCCCCGAGCGTTCGGCGGTCGAAAGGTTCCTGATCGTCGATGCCGATGATGAAACGTCCGACGCCGGCGCAGCCTTTGTCCTGCTGATCGGCGTCCGTGGCCGCTCAGCTTTGCCGGCGCTGCGCCGGCTTCTGAAGAACCCGCCGCCGGTTGTTGCGGTCAAGGGAAACCGCGAAGAGCTGACTGACGCCGAGGAACTGCTGGGCGCCGCCGGCACGGGACTGCTGCTGGTGGACCCCGCTGCCGATTGGGACCGACTCCTGTCGATCGCCAAGGACCGGATCCAGCCGCGCAGTTACCAGAGTGAAGTGCTGACCCTGCTGGAAGAAGACCTGTTTGCCATCGCCCAGACCACCGCACGCCTGACCTCGAGCCATGTGGTTATAGAGGATGCTGCCAACAAGGTCCTGGCCTACTCCACGGTCTCGAACGACATCGACGAACTGCGGAAGGCGTCCATCCTGGCCCGGCGCGGCCCGCGGAAGTACGAACTGCTGCTCAAGGACCTCGGTGCCTACCGCGAACTGCACAGAACCCGGCTCCCCGTGCGTGTGCCGGCCAGGCCGCAGGACGGGCTGAGGGAGCGCGTGGCCATCACGCTGTTTGCCGGTGACCGGATCATGGGCTATATCTGGCTCCAGGAAACCGGGGATGGTTTCACCGCCGATGTTGACTACGTGCTCACCGGATCCGCTGCCCGGGCCTCCGCCGAGCTCATCCGTTACCGCAATCAGCAGTCCGTGCATATGCGCGAGGACCGCATTGCCCGGATTCTGTCCGGTTCGGCGGAGGCCGCCGCCAGTGCCCGCAGCGGGAAGATCCCCGCGGAGCGGCCCGCGGCATTGATCCTGATAGGAATGTCCCCAACCGACTCCCAGGCTGATGATGCCGCGCTGAAGCATGGCGAGCTCGCCAGCCTGGCCTCCATCCACGCCGCGGCTTACAAGGCGTCAGCGGTCGTCGGTCAGTTCAAGGGCGTCACCGCCGTCGTTATCCCGGGCCTGCAGTCAGCCGCCGCGGAACCCGGTCTGCGCAGCATGGCCGAATCCATCGTCCGCGACGCGGACAAGCACCTGGGCATCAGCCCCTTCGCCGCTGTGAGCCCGGTGGCTCCTGACCTGCTGACCCTGCATTCCCTTACCCCGATCACCGAGGCGCTGCTGGACTGTGTTGGGACATCAGGTGAAAGGTCCGTAGCCACCGTGGCGGATTTCGAGGGCGAAATCCTCTTCCGTGACGCCGTTCGGAGCTTCCTGACGTCACCGTTCCGTCACAGCAGTCTGTCCGCCCTTTTGCGGGACGACGCCGAGCTCGCCGAAACCCTGCGGGTGTACTTCGACGTCTCGCTTGACGTTGCCGAATGCGCCAAGCGCATGGCGCTGCACAAAAACACCGTCTACTACCGGATCAGCAAGGCGGCCCGTGTCACTGGGCTGGATTTCGGCAAGCCCCGTGATGCGCTGGTCGCCATCCTGCATATCCAGGCATTGGGCGCTACCAATAACGAACGTCAAGGCAGGAAATGACTACAACACTCGATGCCCCGCCTCTGGACCCGCTACTCGATGACATCGTCCGCACCCACAGGCCTCAGCGGGAATCCGGAACGGTCCCGACTCACATCCCGTCCCTAGCGGCAGTCCCCTTCAACAGGTTCGGGATAGCAGTGGCTACCGTGTCCGGGGAGGTCTTTACTTCAGGGGACGCGTACGTTCCATTCTCAATCCAGAGCATTTCCAAGGTGTTCACCCTGGCCATGGCCCTGCAGCGGGAGGGTCCTGTCTCGGTGTGGTCCAGGGTCTTACGCGAACCGTCCGGCACCGCCTTCAATTCGCTGGTCCAGCTGGAGGTGGAGCACGGCATCCCGAGGAACCCATTCATTAATGCCGGCGCCCTGGTAGTCACCGACCACCTGATGAAGGAAACTCAAGACGCCGCCTCTGCGCTCCTGCGCTTCCTCACTGAAGAGGCCGGTGGCCCTGGGCCGTTCATTGACGAAGCAGCGGCACTGACCGAGCTTTCCAACAGCAGCCGCAACCTCGCCCTGGCCCACTTCCTCAAAGACTTCGGCAATCTTCGACAGTCCGCTGAGTCTGTGGTGGAAAACTACGTGCGCCAGTGTTCCATCATGATGACCTGCGAGGAAGTGGCCAAGGCCGCTCTGTTCCTCGCACGGGGCGGTATCGGAGCCTCCGGCACGGTGCTGTCCCGGAGTGAAGCGAAACGCATCGGTTCCATCATGCTGACCTGCGGTATGTACGACGCCGCCGGTGAATTCGCGTACCGGGTAGGACTGCCCGGAAAAAGCGGTGTGGGCGGCGGGATCGTGGTTATCGTCCCCGGCCACTGCGCCATCTGCGTCTGGAGCCCCCGCCTGGATGCCAAAGGCAACTCCCTGGCCGGCAGTGCGGCCCTCGCCGACCTGTCCGACCGCACCGGCTGGTCCGTTTTCTGACCTGCAGCCCGTCCCGGATACCCCCGGACCGGTTCCTTCCCCTCTCACCCCAGCCAGATCTTTCCCAATAGAAAGGAACACCATGCCTCACAACAGCCCCAATGATGCGGTTGCTTTGCGCCAGGCGATCCCGCAGCAGGCACATGCTTCGGAAGCGGCGTTGCATGCCGAGGACAAGGGCTACCACAAGAGCCTTAAGCCGCGGCAGATCCAGATGATCGCCATCGGCGGCGCGATCGGCACCGGCCTGTTCCTCGGCGCCGGCGGCCGGCTCAACGCCGCCGGCCCGTCCCTGGTCATCGCCTACGCCGTCTGCGGCTTCTTCGCCTTCCTGATCCTGCGCGCCCTCGGCGAACTGGTGCTGCACCGGCCCTCCTCGGGCTCGTTCGTCTCCTACGCCCGCGAATTCTTCGGCGAAAAGGCAGCCTTCGTCTCCGGCTGGTTCTACTGGATCAACTGGGCCACCACCACCATCGTGGACATCACCGCCGCCGCCCTCTACATGAACTTCTTCGGCAACTACGTCCCCTGGATGGCCGACGTCCCCCAGTGGGTCTGGGCACTGACCGCCCTCATCGTCGTCCTCGGCCTGAACCTCGTCTCCGTCAAGGTCTTCGGCGAAATGGAATTCTGGTTCGCCATCATCAAAGTCGCAGCCCTCGTCGCGTTCCTGCTCATCGGCACCTACTTCGTCATCTTCGGCACCCCCGTCCCCGGCCAGGAGGTCGGCTTCAGCCTCCTCACCGACAACGGCGGCATCTTCCCCAACGGCCTGCTGCCCATGATCATCCTCATGCAGGGCGTCCTGTTCGCCTACGCCTCCATCGAACTCGTCGGCACCGCCGCCGGCGAAACCGAAAACCCCGAAAAAATCATGCCCAAGGCCATCAACTCCGTGGTCTTCCGGATCGCCGTGTTCTACGTCGGCTCCGTCATCCTGCTCGCCCTGCTCCTGCCCTTCACCTCCTACCAAAAAGGCGTCAGCCCCTTCGTGACGTTCTTCGGCTCCATCGGCATCCAGGGCGTGGACGTCATCATGAACCTCGTCGTCCTCACCGCCGCCCTGTCCTCCCTGAACGCCGGCCTCTACTCCACCGGCCGGATCCTGCGCTCCATGTCCGTGGCCGGCTCCGCCCCCAAATTCGCCCAGCGCATGAACAAGGCCGGCGTCCCCTACGGCGGCATCGCCATCACCGCCGGCGTCTCCCTGCTCGGCGTCCCGCTGAACTACCTCGTCCCCTCCCAGGCCTTCGAGATCGTCCTGAACATCGCCTCCGTCGGCATCATCGTCACCTGGGCCACCATCGTCCTCTGCCAGATCCAACTCAAACGCTGGGCAGACAAAGGCTGGCTCAAACGCCCCTCCTTCCGGATGTTCGGCGCCCCCTACACCGGCTACCTCTCCCTGCTCTTCCTCATCGGCGTGCTCGTCATGGTCTTCATCGACTCACCCCTGACCCTCGTAGTCACACTCATCGCCATCGCCCTCATGGTCGCCGGCTGGTACGCCTGCCGCAAACGCATCCACGAAATCGCCGAAGCCCGCGAAGGCTTCACCGGCATGTCCCCCGTCATCGCCAACCCGATACCCATCAAATAAGACCTGCATCACCACAAAACCCAGCCCGCCAGCAAGACAAAGAAAGCACATGACAACAGAGTCTCAGTCCACCTTGACCGCATCCGACAACCGTTCGCACGATGATCGGCCCCAAGAACCAAAGCCCCGACAGGTCCAGTCCGATGGCGAAGCCGAAGCACACGGCCCGGCCCTGAAATCTGCCGGCCACGTGATCGTGGACTCGCTCGCGGCCCATGGCGTGGCGCGCACCTACGTCGTTCCCGGTGAAAGCTTCCTCGACGTGCTGGACGGGCTGCACAACTCCGACATCGAGACGATCGTGTGCCGCCATGAGGGCGGGGCAGCCTACATGGCTGAGGCGGACGGCAAAATGAACCAGCTGCCTGGAGTCGCCATGGTCACCCGCGGGCCCGGCGCCGCCAACGCGCACGTCGGGCTGCACACGGCATGGCAGGATTCGACGCCGGTGCTCCTGTTCGTCGGCCTGATCCCATTCGCGCACCGTGACCGCGAAGCGTTCCAGGAGTTCGACATCAAAGCCTGGTTCGACACCGGCGCCAAACGGGTTATGGTCCTTGACCACGCGGAGCGGGCCTCCGAGATTGTCGCCGAGGCGATGTTCGCCGCCATGAGCGGACGTCCCGGGCCAGTAGTGGTGGGCCTGCCCGAGGACATCCTCCAACAGAAGGTTAAGCCGGAACTGCACCCGCCTATCCCCGTCGCGGCTGGCGGAATGAGCAGCCGGGATGCGGAGGCTCTCAGGGCAGCGCTTGCCGAGTCCACTAAGCCGCTGTTTGTGACTGGCGGCAACGACTGGACCCAGTCAGCGGCGGACCAGCTGACCGCTTGGCTGGAACGGCACCAGATACCCGCTGCAGCGGAGTGGCGCACCCAAGGAACCGTTTCCTTCGATTCCCCGTCCTATGTCGGGCCCATCGGATACGGCCGGCCGCGCCCCACGTATGACCTGCTTGACGAAACCGACCTCCTGGTATTTGTTGGCACGGTGCCGGGAGACGTGATTACGGACGGATTCGTCTGCCGGCAGGACTGGAGCAAGCAGAACTTCCTGGTCACAAGCGACCCCGCACTGCGCGGCCGTTCGGGTC
This sequence comes from Arthrobacter sp. OAP107, assembly GCF_040546765.1. Taxonomy (NCBI): domain Bacteria; kingdom Bacillati; phylum Actinomycetota; class Actinomycetes; order Micrococcales; family Micrococcaceae; genus Arthrobacter; species Arthrobacter sp. OAP107. The sequence goes on from NZ_JBEPOK010000001.1 coordinate 2,506,053, forward strand.
CGGTCTCCCGGCAGATCCTCGCGAAACCGGAGGCGTTTGTCCACGACCTTGCGCTGATCGACCTACCGGTCAAGGAGGAGTGGAAGGCATGGACGGGCCGGATGAGGGCCGAGCAGGAGTCCTTTGCCGCGCTCCCGGCGTCGACTCCATCTGCAGGCAGGGCAAGGATGGACACATTGATGGCAAACCTGGTCCCCGGACTGCCGGAGGACGCGCTGGTGACCTTCGGCGCTGGCGAACACACCAACTGGGCGCACCGATACTTCCCCACCCGCCGCTATGCCTCCATGATCAGCGCCCGCAACGGCTCCATGGGCTACTCCATCCCGTCGGCCGTCGCGGCATCCCTTGCGGAACCGCAGCGCCGGGTGGTGACCATCGCCGGCGACGGGGAATTCCTCATGAACGGGCAGGAACTGGCCACGGCAGCCCAGTATGGCGCCACCCCGCTGGTCATCGTCATGGACAACCAGGAGTATGGCACCATCCGCACCCATCAGGAGCGCCACTACCCGGACCGCGTTTCCGGCACCCAACTGAAGAACCCCGACTTCGGACTGATGGCCAGGGCGTTCGGCGGTTTCGGCGTCACAGTCACCGAGGACAAGGACGTTCCCGCGGCCCTCGCCGCGGCCCTTGCCGCCATCGATAATGACGGCGTCTTCGCCCTCATCCACCTTGTGGTAGAACAACGCGTCAAGGCGTATTCAAGCACCGTCTGACGGAACAGCCGACGACGGCGGTACCTCCCGCCGTCGTCGGCTAACTGTACGTAGCCGTGGGGGCACCGCTCCGCATCCCGATTTCATGGCGGGACCCGGCATTACTGCTGGCCTCCGATAGTGTGGGCTCATGCCCCTCGAAATCCCTGCCGCAGAAGGCACCGCTGAGGCCCTCGTGGCACGGCCGTCCACCGCAACCGGCCCTGTTCCCGGCGTCATCCTCTACATGGACGCCTTCGGCCTGCGGCCCCGAATCCAGGAGATGGCCCAGCGCATCGCCGACTGGGGCTACGTGGTGTTGGCGCCAAACGTCTTCTATCGTGATGGATCAGTCGCTGAGCTTGCCCCGGCCGGGGACATGTCCACCCAGGAAGGCAGGGAGGCTGCAGGCAAGGCTGCCTTTCCCCGGGTTGGCCGCCTGACGCCGGACAAGGCGCTGCGGGACATCGATGCGTGGGTGTCCGCGCTGGCCGGGCTCGACGGCGTAACTCCCGGTCCCATCGGGACCACAGGTTACTGCATGGGCGCCCGGCTGGCTGTGCGGACGGCAACCTCACATCCGGACGTGGTGGCAGCGTGTGGCGGCTTCCACGGCGGCGGCCTGGCCACGGACGAGCCGGACAGCCCGCACCTCAAGCTTGGCAACGCGCGGGCCCGGTTCGTATTCGGCCATGCGGACCATGACCGCAGCATGGCAGCGGACGCCGTCGCCCGGCTCGGCGAAGCCCTCCAGACCGCAGGGCTTGAGGCATCCAACCAAATCTACGCGGGGGCGCCTCACGGCTACACCATGGCCGACACCTCCGTCTTCGACCCGGACGCCACCGAACGGCACTTCCGGGAGCTGCGGGCTCTACTCGACACGACGCTGAAAGGCTGAACCCCCGGTCACCGCCCCCGGCCGGATTGCCCTTGAACAAGGCAAAGGCTAAAAGCCCCAGAACTTACTGGCGCGTAAGGGTTATGCTCGCCGGATTCAGACGCTAACCTTTCGGTGGTGGCCCGGGGCAACGATCATGGGCAGGAAACGTGCGGAGGGCCGAATTCATGGCGAAGGCAGTTACATTTTCCATGACGGCCATGCCCAAAAACGGTGCACAGGGCAGCTTCCGCGACACCGTCTTGAGTCTGCGGACTGATGAGGTCCACGACTGCATCCTTTCCGTGTTTCACGTCAGCGACTCCTACGCCCTGTTCAGCGGTGAAGCCCTGCCTGCCCCGCATACGACCAGCAGCGCTGCACTCCGGGCGTACCTGCTCCAGCGGCTCGCCGGAGAAGGCACCGACTTGGACCTGGACGTAAAGATCGCCCGGGTGTCAGAATCGGCCCGCTCTTGCTCGTGACCTGAACCGCCGACATTTCTGCCGGGAGTCCTGATTTCCAGGGGCCAAAGCTGGGTACGGTGAAACCAGCCAGCCGATGGGGCACGCCATAACCGCGACACGTGAAAGGGGTGCGCCGCGATGCGGCGCACCCCTTTCGCGGGCATTCGGCTCAGTCCTTCCTGAAGGCGTCCTTGACCTTCTCACCGGCCTGCTTCAAATCGCCCTTGGCCTGATCGGCCTGGCCTTCGGCGCGCAGGCTCTCATCACCGGTTGCGGCGCCTGCAGTTTCTTTGCCCTTGCCGCCGGCCTTCTCAGCGGCGTTCTCGATCTTGTCGCCCAGTCCCATGGTGTTTCCTCCTCTGGTTGGCGGCCGTTCCAAACGGCCATAAACATCAGCTAAGCATGCTTAGCATTCCGTTTCAAACTATCGGGCACCTCTCCCGCTGGCTGCCCTTCCGCCCTCCGGGATCGGATTGGCCACCCAGGCCGTCGTCGGCTTCAGGATCTGCGGTCGCTCAATGCGGTTGTTGGCGCAGGCGTTGCCCGGGCCTCGATGCCGTCATCAGCGTGCAGACCAGTTCGGTTATGCCACGTGCCCCGTGCGGCTGGAATCGCACCGCCGCTGGGTCAGGCGATAACAGAGTGCCGTTCTGCGGCCAGGGCAGATGGCGACTGCTACGGCGTCACCTTGTTCATCAGCTCGTGTTTTTCCGGGGTGACCTCTACCGGCAAGTTTGGCTTGACGCTGTCGTTGAACCAACCGTCGTGCTGCTCCGCACTCTCCCAGACCTCCACAACCCTTAGCCCGCCATCCTGCTCCCAGGCGTAATGCGCGATGAATCCAGGAGTGGTTTTGAGCTTGTCCGTAAGGGCAGCCGCGGTTCCTTCATATTGTTCCCGGGTCATGCCGGGCACGGTGCTATAGGTCAGGATTGTCATGGTGGACTCCCTCAATATGTGCCTGCCGGCCGGGCGGACGGGTTCCGCGGACAGAGTCGGCGCAGCCAGATCTTACGCCCGCAAAGATCGGACAAACAGGGCTGGGGATCCACCTCTTGGCGGCACGTGAGCGCGCGGGACATCGCCGAGGACCTCTCCCGGCGTGAAGTGAACCTCTGTATCGCGGGATCTATCCACAACCCCTTGGATCCCGCCATGGTTATCATGGGCGGAGCCACCCGGCGGCCCTCAGGCAGGCCTCCTTCGGCCGCATGAATCACCAACTATGTGCTTGGCTTCTCATCCGGTCCGCCGGTTTGTTCCGTTCCGGTGGCGGCCTTGCGAGTCGGGTCTACAGTTCCGTCGCGCCCGTAGTCGCCTTCTGTGTAGCGGCCTATCTCCGACTCCGCAGTTCGCCCACCGGCGCCCCCTGCCAAGCCGTAGTCGCCTTTCACGAAGCGCCCAGCTTCCCGGGCCTTGCTGCCGAGGGGTTCGGGTAGGCCGCCCTCTCTGCCGGCCCCGCCAAAGTCCCCTTGGATGTACTGGCCTTCCTCATCGTCGGTGTGGCGGCCACGTTCGGTTCCCGCGGTTCCGTAATCGCCTTTGACATACCTGCCACGGAGTTCGGGTTCTTCACCGGCTGACTCATCCGTGGGCTCGTCAAATCCGTTGCTGTCCGTCATGATCTTGCCTTTCGCTGACGAATCTCTGCGCCCCGCTAAAGGCGCATTTAAAGTTTATCGAGGGCCCTTCCGCGGCAACAGGCCGCCCGTATCTGTGCGGAACCGCGAACGCAGCCTGGCTACCACTCAACACCAACGTCGCAGCCTTCGTCCCGGACAACTACCAGAGCCCTTGACTCGCTCCCGCTCCCGGGGGCACGCTGCAGGGGTCCGGGAAGTTTCATCGATGAAGGACATCACCATGCCCACGCCAAATCACGAAAACCTCGGCCCCGACCTCTTAAGGGTCGCTGAACTCGCTGCGCAGCTTCGGGTGGACTCCATCCGGTCGAGCACCTCCGCAGGGTCCGGCCACCCAACGTCGAGCATGTCCGCCGCAGACTTGCTGGCTGTCCTCGTGAGCCGTCATTTGCGCTACGACTGGGACGCACCGGACCTGGACGTCAACGATCACCTGATCTTCTCGAAAGGCCACGCCTCTCCCCTGCTGTACTCGGTCTTCAAGGCGGTCGGCGTCGTCTCTGACGAGGAGCTCATGACCGGCTACCGCCGCTTCGGCCAGCGCCTGCAAGGACATCCGACGCCGGCACTGCCGTGGGTAGACGTCGCGACCGGTTCACTGGGGCAGGGACTACCCGACGGCGTCGGCGTCGCCCTGGCCGGGAAGTACCTTGACCGGCTCCCCTACCGGGTCTGGGTGCTGTGTGGCGACAGCGAAATGGCGGAAGGCTCCATCTGGGAAGCCCTGGACAAGGCCTCCCACTATGGCCTCACCAACCTGATCACCATCGTCGACGTCAACCGGCTGGGGCAGCGGGGCGCGACCGAGCTCGGCTGGGACATGGAGAACTACGCCCGGCGGGTCCAGGCTTTCGGCGCGCAGGCCATCATCATCGACGGTCACGATCTCGACATGATAGACGAGGCCTTTTCGGCTGCAGCAGAAGCGCCCGAGGACAAGCCTGTTGTCATCCTTGCCAAAACCATCAAGGGAAAGGGCTTCGCCGAGGTCGAAGACAGCCCTGACTGGCATGGAAAACCCTTCCCGCCCGAAATGGCTGAGAGGGCGATTGCCGAACTCGGCGGCGAAAGGGCGCTGACCCTGCGCGGGCCTCAGCCAGAGGCCGGGTCAAAAGCGGACATCAACGCTCCCAGCAGAGCGCTCCCCAGCTACAAAATTGGCGAGAAGATCGCAACGCGAAAGGCTTACGGCGACGCGTTGGCGGCGCTTGGTGGCAACGACCCCGCCGTTGTCGCCTTGGACGGGGAGGTCGGCAATTCCACCCATTCCGATGAATTCGCCAAGGCGTTCCCTGACCGGTTCTTTGAGATGTACATCGCAGAGCAGCAACTCATTGCGGCCGCAGCTGGCCTCAGCACCCGGGGATATAAAGCCTTCGCCTCCACCTTTGCCGCATTTCTCACCCGCGCCTATGACTTCATCCGCATGGGTTCCATATCCGGGATCGATCTTCGCCTTTGCGGGTCCCACTCGGGCGTTGAGATTGGCGCCGACGGCCCCTCCCAGATGGCCTTGGAAGACCTCGCAATGATGCGGGCCGTGCATGATTCCACTGTCCTCTACCCTGCCGACGCCACCAGCACAGCCGCACTGGTGCAGAGCATGGCGGAAACCCCAGGCATCAGCTATCTCCGGACCACACGCGGTGCCTACCCCGTCCTGTACAGCCCTGCAGAGCAGTTCCCCGTGGGCGGTTCCAAGCTCCTCCGGTCCTCCGACAACGATGACGTCACCCTCATCGGCGCGGGGGTCACCCTTCATGAAGCACTCAAGGCTGCAGAAATCCTGGCCGCTGAAGGAATCCAGGCCCGCGTCGTCGACTGCTACTCCATCAAGCCCATAGACACAGAGACGCTGCTCACCGCAGCAGGCGAGACTCAGGGCCGCGTCGTCATAGCTGAAGACCACCACCCTGAAGGCGGCATGGGATCAGCAGCCAAGGACGCCCTGCTCATGGCACCACCAAGTGATCTGTCCATTACCCACCTGGCCGTCCGGGGCATGCCCGGATCCGGAACCGGCCAGGAGCTTCTCGCCTGGGCAGGCATTGACGCCCAGCACATCGCAGAGGCAGCCCGACACCTGGTAAAAGCAGGGATCCTCGTCGGCCCCGACGGTCCGGTGCTTCCCGGCCAAAAGGCTTAACGAAGTTCTGGGGAGGAACCGGATGGCAGCGGGAAGCTCTTCCGGTGGCCCATGGGCCGGGACCGTGCAGGCCGAGGAACGGCCGCCCGTTCCGGACTGGTGGACATGTGTCTGCTACACGGAAGAACCGCTCGCTTTGTTGGCTCGTGGCAATGACGACTGACGGCTGCGCCCGGTCTTTGCGGACTGCCGACTTTCCCCGTCGTCTTGTCGAAGGCGGGCCAGGTGGGAAGACCGGGCCGAATAGCAGGTGACGCGGAGCAGATGTCTTCTTACGATTAGGCCTATGACATCCATAGGACATGCTGAGCACATCCGGAGCCTGCATGAGCTCGTGGCGGGCAGCGCAGACCTCAAAGTAATCCTCAATGGAGTGACAGTCTTTGCCTCGGACGCGATGAGCCAAGCGACCAGGGAAACGATCGACTGCGCGCTGACGCTTCGCCGGCGCAAACGCACTGCCACGATCGCCGGAAGCAGTGAGCGGGCCGTGCACCTGGACCACATCGAACAAACACTTCGCCAAGGACCGTGCCTGGAGGCTCTGGACGCCGGCCGCCCCGTGCTGCTGGCCGATGTCGCCACCGACACCAGCTGGCCCCAGTACAGCAGCGCGCTGGCCGCCGAGGGCTGCCACAGCGCCCTGGGTGTGCCCATGGACCTGGGCGAAACATCCGAAGCGGTCTTGAACTTCTTCGCCCCGAGGGCAGGCTTGTTCACGGAGTCCGTGATCAAAGAAGCAACGGCCTTCGCGCACGTTGCCGGCAGCACCCTACGCCTGGCGATCAGGATCGAAGCCGTGGAACAGCTCAATGCGGACTTGAAATCGGCGATGGCCACCAGAACCGTTATCGACCGCGCCTGTGGAGTCATCATGTCACAGAGCCGTTGCGGTCCCGAGGAAGCGTTCGATCTGCTCAGCAAAGCCTCAAGCCACAGAAACCAGAAACTGCATGCCGTCGCCGCGGACATCATCGCCCGTCTCAGCGGCAGCGCCGAAAATCGACTGCACTTCGAGGACTGAACGGGTAGGCGGCCGCCCTTCTCGGCGGCGTAGGCACTGACTTGCTGTCATCGGCGTTGCCCCCGATATCCAGATAGTAGATCCAGAGCTGAACCCGGTTCATGCCGAGTTCCCGAATTATCGAAGCCGTCAGGATCTGGGCATCCCCTTCCCCCGGCAAGAGACTGCGTCTGCTTGCCGTTGGTATGCGAACAAGTGGCTGCCGGGCAGGCAGGGCTTCGGCCAGGCCAACGATCGACGACGTCCGTGGTGAGTTTCAAGGTAAGTGCCCGTCCGGCGAGCAGAATGTACCACCTGGTGCAACCAGCCGTCGGGCCGGAATAGGGCATCCTAGAACGTGCCGGCGTCGATCACGAAGCGGTACCGCACATCACTCGCGATAACCCGGTCGAAAGCGTCGTTGATTTTGCTCGCTTGAATGACCTCGACCTCTGCCCCGAGGCCGTGGGCTGCACAGAAATTCAGCATCTCCTGCGTCTGAGGGACACCGCCCATTTTGGATCCGGCCAGGTTCCGCCTGAAAGCTACAAGTGACCAGGCGCGTTGCGTCAGCGGCTTCGAAGGCAGACCTACGAGTACCAGGGTGCCGTCCAGGGCAAGCAACGAAAGGTACTGGTCGACGTCGATATCCGCCGAGACAGTGTTGATGATCAGGTCAAAGCGACCCGCCAGGACTTCGAAGCTGGCGCGGTCGGAGGTGGCGTAGTAATGCTGCGCCCCCAGCCGGCGCGCGTCCTCCTCCTTCTTGAGTGACTGGCTGAGTACAGTGACTTCGGCACCCATGGCAGCCGCCATCTTGACGCCCATATGGCCCAGCCCGCCCATACCAATAATTGCGACCCGCTTCCCGGGTCCGGCGTTCCAGTTCCGCAAAGGCGAGTACATAGTGATGCCGGCGCACAGCAGAGGGGCGGCGGAATCGAGCGGAAGACCATCAGGAATCCGAAGGACGTAGTTCTCGTCCACCACTATGCTGCTGCTGTAGCCTCCGGCGGTCGGCAGCCCGTCCCGGCCCACCGAGTTGTAGGTGCTGACGGCTCCCAGGAGGCAGTGCTGCTCCTCGCCGGCACGGCAGTTGGCACAGTCGCGGCAGGAATCGACAAAGCAACCCACGCCCACACGGTCCCCCACTGAATAGCGCGTCACCTTGGCGCCGACGGCTTCTACGACACCGGCGATCTCGTGTCCGACGACCACCGGGTAATTTATGCTGGTCCAGTCGCCACGGGCCGTGTGGATGTCGGAGTGGCAGATCCCTGTGAACTTGATGGCGATGCCCACCTCGCACTCACCGGGATCGCGGCGTTCAACGGTGCCGGATTCCAACGGGGCGGTGGGCGAGATTGCGACATAGGCTTTGGCGAGGGTGGGCATGAAAGTTCCTTAACTACTGGTGCAGGCGGTGTGGACCTGCAAATTTGCTACAGCTTCACTGCGACGCGCTTGAGCATCCCGGAGAAGAGGACCAATACGCCACGGTCCTGTGTGTCATTGCTCAATCCTCGGGTGGAGCAGGGACGAACCCGAGAGCCTTATCCACGACATTTTCCAGTGGCTCACCGCTGCTATACCGCTTCAGGTTGTCCACGAACAGCTTGCCGAGATCGTCGAGATAGCCCTCGGTGTCGCCGCTCATGTGGGGTGTGATGATGAGGTTCTCCATGCCCCACAGGGCATGCCCTTCCGGCAGGGGCTCGGGATGCACGACATCAAGCGCGGCACCGGCGATGGCTCCCGAGGCCAGCGCTTCCGCCAGCGCTTCGGTATCAACCAGTTCCCCGCGACCCACGTTGAGCAGACAGGCGGACGCCTTCATCGCGGCAAGGACCTCGACATCCACGAGTCCCCTGGTCTCATCGGTCAAAGGTGCCGTGAGCACGAGATAGTCGTAGTCGTGCACGACGCCGCCCAGGTGCCGGGAGGAATGAATCCGCCCAAAGTCCTCGTCCCCGGGACGGCCGGTCCGGCCGGCGCCGTCGACGTCCATGCCGACGGCACGGAAAAGCCGCGCGATCTCCCTGCCGATGGATCCGGTACCCACCACGAGGGCGCTTCGCCCGTGGATTTTGCGGGTGACCCGGTGCTGCCAGCGCTGTTGCTGCTGCAGCCTGAACGAGCCCGGTGCATCCTTGGCCATGTCCAGCACAAAACCCAGCGCGAACTCAGCGATCGCCCTGCTCAGCACGCCGCGGGAGTTTGTGTAGGTAATGTCGCTCGCCACCAGCCCGTCAAACATCAGCTGGCTGACTCCCGCCGCCGTGACATGGACCCACTTCAGGGACGAGGCGGCGCCCCAGTTCTCCCGCAAGGCCGGCGAGAACGAGTGCCACTGATACAGCACGTCTGCGCCGTCCAAGGCCTGCGCAAGTCCGTCGGCCTTGGTCAGCCTAACCTCCGCGAGCTCCTCGACCTCCGTCAGGCGGGGCGGCAGCGCCTCGCGGTAGAGTGCCGCGACAACGGGGCGTTTGCGTTCCCGGACCTTCATCGCGCCGATATCGCGGGCGTGCTGTCGGCGTAGTTCCCGGCAAGGGCATCGACAGAGGACAGCACAGCGGCGGTGAATTCCGACGTCGATGCGGTTCCCCCGACGTCACGGGTCCCGTGGCCCTCCCGGAGAGCGGATTCGAACGCGGCTTGCAGGTGGGCGGCGGCCTCGGGGTGGCCGAGGTGTTCAAGCATCATGGCGCCCGACCAGATCTGCCCCACAGGGTTTGCCAGACCCTTCCCGGCGATATCCGGGGCCGAGCCGTGAACCGGCTCAAACAGGGACGGGAAATCCCCCTCCGGGTTCAGGTTAGCGCTGGGTGCCAGACCAATGGATCCTGTAGCTGCGCTGCCCAGGTCCGAGAGGATGTCGCCGAACAGGTTGGAAGCCACGATGACATCCAGGGTCCAGGGCTTCAGGACAAGATGTGCGGCCAGGGCGTCCACCAGTTCGCTGGTGAGAGTTACAGTGGGGTACTCGCGAACCGTTTCCGCGACGATCTCGTCCCAGAACGGCATGGTGTGCACGATGCCGTTACTCTTGGTGGCCGAGGTCAGGTGCCCGCTCCTGGACGCGGCGAGACGGGCTGCGTAATGTGCGGCCCGCAGGATGCCAAGTCGTGTGAAGACCGTGGTTTGCATGGCGCTTTCCTCGGGCAGTCCTCGGTACATCCTTCCGCCGATCTCCGAGTATTCCCCTTCGTTGTTTTCCCGGACGATGAGGAGGTCGATCGGATGCTTGGCCGCAAGAGGTGACGCAACGCCGTCGAGCGTTTTCACGGGACGGAGGTTGATGTATTGCTGGAACTCCCGGCGGATGGGGATCAGCAGCCCCCACAGCGATTCGGCATCGGGGATCTCCGGGGAACCTACCGCACCGAGGAAAATTGCGTCGTGCTTGGCGAGCTGCTCCAGCCCGTCAGCGGCCATCATCCGTCCGTGGCTGGCATAGTATGCGGATCCCCAGTCGAAGTATGTGAACTCCAACTCCAGGGAGTGAAGTTCTGCGATCCGCTCGAGGCAGTCGATGGCGGCGGGGACGACTTCGTTCCCGATGCCGTCGCCCGGAATTACAGCGATCTTGTGGATTCTCATGACGTTTTCCGTTCCGGCAGGCCGCCCGGCAGCTGCTGCCAGCCGGTACGCGATTCTCCAAGGTTGACTATGGTGCTTTTGGGTTCCGTCATCTCACGGACGGCGTACCTAACGCCTTCGCGGCCTACGCCGGACTTCTTGAAGCCGCCGAAGGGCATGGAATCAATCCGCACATCACTGGTCTCATTGATCACCACGGCGCCCACCTGCAGCTTCTCGGCTATTGCCAGCGCCCGGTCAATAGACTGGGTGAAGACGCCTGCCTGAAGTCCGTAGTCGGACCCGTTGGCGGCATGGACAGCGTCTGCGACGCTGATGAAGGGCATGATGCTGACCACCGGTCCGAAAACTTCCTCGGAGATCACCCGGCACTGCGCCGGCACATCGGTCAGGACCGTCGGCTCATAATAGGCATTCCGCCGCTTACCCCCGGCGTGCACGCGCGCCCCGGCAGCCCTGGCCTCGTCGACCCACTCCTCAACCCTCCGGGCTTCCGCCTCAGAAATGAGCGGCCCGACGTCGGTGCTGCGGTCCAGTTTGGGCCCGGTCCTAAGCGCCTTTGTGCCGCGGGTTACCCGCTCGAGTACGTCCTCGAACAGCGAGATGTGCACGTAGACGCGCTGAACCGAGAGGCAGTTTTGCCCGGCAACACCGAACGCCCCGGCCACGATGGCATCAGATGCCTGCACCGCATCCGCGTCGGAACACACGATCGTCGCATTGTTGCCGCCGAGTTCAGAAAGGATTTTTTTTGCTCCGGCTGTCGCCGCAATGCGGTCCGCAGTCCGGGGACCGCCGGTGAAGGAAATCAGATCGACCTGCTCATCGCCCACCAGCGCTTCGGAAACTCCGGGCCCGGCGACGATCGCGGCGAGGCGTCCGGAGGGGACACCCGCTTCCAGAAGCAACTGGACGAACGCCAGCCCGGTCAGCGGGGTCCGGCCGGACGGTTTAAGCACGACGCCGTTGCCTCCGATGAGGGCCGGGCCCAGCTTGTGTGCCACGAGGTTGAGCGGATCGTTGAACGGGGTGATCGCCGCGACGATTCCCACCGGCTTCCGGCTGTACCAGCCGATCTTGCCCGCACCGGCCATGCTGTCCTCGAAGCCCAGGGTCTCCCCTGTGAGTTCTCCGGAAGCGGCAGCTGAAAGGCGCAGGGTTTCGATGCAGCGGCGCACCTCACGTTCCGCCTCGGTGATGGTTTTGCTGCTCTCCGCGGCGATGATCCTGGCGAACCGCCCAGATTGATCGGCGAGAATCTGCGCTGCGGTCTCCAACGCCTGTCTGCGGGACCGCAGAGGCCACTCCGCACCCATTAGATGGCGGTGGATGTGGGCGACCGCCCTGCGGACGTCCTGGGGCGAAGAGGAGCAGACCCGGCCGAGCAGAATGCCGTCTTCAGGGTCCCGTATTTCCAGGATCATGTCGGTGGTCTGCCATTGGCCTTCGAAGAAGGCACCGCCGGGAAGGTTAGCGATTTCTGCCCGGCTGTACCCTGTTTCCGGGCGCGCGTCAGCGAGGGATTCGGATAGCGTCATGTTAGCCCTTGCCTACTTGACCCGGTCGATGATCTTGGCGGCCGCGCCGATGAAGGGCAGGAACCAGGGCGGGCCGAAGTGGCCGGGCACGGGCGGGTTTTTCAGGTCCTCCCACACGTTGGCCCTCTTGTCTCCGGCCATGTAGTGGGCCATTCTCTTGCCCATGTGGGCGGCCATCTGTACCCCGTGTCCGCTGTAGCAGAGGGAGTAGAAGAGACCGTCGTGGACACCTGCGTGGACCATCTGGTCCATGGAGAGGTCCACCAATCCGCCCCAGATGTAGTCCACCTTGGCGTTGGAAAGGTAGGGGAAGAGTTCGAGCATGGCCTTCCGCAGGATCTCCGCGCTCTTGACGTCCGAGTCCGGGCTGGACAGCGCGAAGCGGGCGCGGCCGCCGAAGAGGAGCCTGTTGTCCGGGGTGATCCGGAAGTAGTAGGTCAGCATCTTGCTGTCCGAGGCCTGGCGGCGGTTGGGCAGGATGCGGTTGACCACGTCTTCGGGCAGCGGGTCGGTCACAATGATGAAGCTGCCCACCGGGATCACGCGGCGCTGCAGCCACGGGGTGATCCCGCCGGTGTAGCCGCTGGTGGCGACCAGTACCTGCTTGGCCCGGGTGATGCCCCGGGTGGTGTGCACGTCGTGCACGGTGCCGGAGACCTTCTTCAGCTCGGTCACGGCAGCGTTCTCGCAGATATCGGCCCCGGCAGCAACGGCCACCCCGGCCAGGCCATGCACGAACTTGCCCACGTGTAGGCCCGCCCCGAGCGGGTCAACCATCGCGCCCTGGTAGAAGTCCGTGCCGATTTCGCTGTGGATCTCGGACTTGGGGATCACGGTGACATGGTGGTTGGCCAGGGTGGCCAGCTTGTCCTGCGACTTCAGGAAGCCCTCGTAGTGGGACTTGTGGAAGGCCAGCGAGAGCTTTCCAAAGCGGTTGTAGTCGCAGTCGATGCCATTGTCATGGACGAGCTTCTCGATGGTGTCGATGGCGTCGTTGTATTCCTGGAACATCTCCACGGCGCGCGTCGCGCCGTAGCGCTTGACCGCGGTGCTGAAGCTGATGGCCAACCCGGTCGTCGCCATTCCCCCGTTGCGGCCCGACGCGCCCCACCCCACGGTGTGGCGTTCGAGAACGGCAACGCTGGCGCCTTGCCTGGCAAATTCAAGGGCCGCGGACAGCCCCGTAAATCCGGCGCCGATGATTGCCACATCGACATTCTGGGGTACCGGAGTCTGCCGGTAGTCCCCGGATGCTTCGGCTGTGTCCAGCCAGTAAGGAATGAGTTTCACGGTTTGACCTTTCGCCTCGAAGTCGGTTTAGAGACCGAGGTGCTTGTTGATCTCGTCCAGGGACTTAGCAATGTTGAGGTCGTAGCCCGGGCCAATGGGGTCATAGCCACGGTCCAGCATCCAGAGGTTCCGGAAGCCCATGTCGTGCATCGGATGCATGTCGTAGCGTGTGTGCGAGGAGATGTGCAGGAAGTCCTCCGGCTTGGCGTTCAGGGTGTCCAGCATGTACTCGAAGGCCTGGTAGCGCGGCTTGTAGGCCTGTGCCTGCTCAGCGGTAAGCACGGCGTGGAAATCTGCGCCGAGCTTGGGAATGCTGATGTCCAGGAAGCTGTCGTCGGCGTTGGACAGAGCCACCAGCTTATAGTTATCGCCCATGAGTTTCAGCGGAACCGGCACGTCCTCGTGGGCAACCCAGCCGCGTACCGCCTCAGCGAACGCGGCACCGGCGCCTTCGGTCGGTCCAATGCCCCAGCGCTTGCACACGCGGTCAAAGGAATCCTGAAGGATCTGCTCGTAGGGCTTGAAGTCGCCAAGGACCTCGTCGAACCGGTACCCGCGGAACTGCTTCTTGAACGTAGGCCACTGCTCGTCAGAGATGCGGCCATCCAGCAGGCGGCGCGTGGTCGGGTCAATGTCGAAGTTGATCAGCGTGCCGTAGACATCGAAAGAGATGTACTTCGGCCGGAAATTGGTCTCTGCCATGATTCGTCCGTCCATTAGAAATTCTATGCGTGGCCGGGCTGCTGGCCATCCGCTATGTGGTCCGAGCTGCTGGTTTCTTCCAGGCTGGAAGACTCTTCAGCCCGTTGCTCTCGACTGTAGGCGCGTAAATTGTAAATTGTCAACAGTTCCTAGTGAGATTCCTTCTCATCGCGCCGGACAGAAAATCACCAGTCTTTATTTATCGTCAATTGTTGACAATCGGTGATTGAGCGCGTTCCATTGCTGTTGGATGCGGAACGAGATCCGGATCACAAACCGCATGAAGCACCAAGCACCACGCACCGCTTTCGCCTCTTCCGGCAGCACGGCAAGACGAGCGAACGGTCCAGGAAAGAATGCACCCGTTTCAGCGGACCCAGTTCAGCTGAAACCATTCGAAGGGAAGCACCATGAAGACCATCAGCAAAGTACAGACAGCCGCCGCGGGCCTTGCCGTCCTGTTGTCATTGAGCGCCTGTGGAGGTACTGCTGCCAGCGATACTGCCGCGGACAGCTCTAAGACCTCGAACACCTCGGACATCTCGGAGGGCATCAAGCCTGACGAGGCCGCGGTCAAGCTTTTGCCGCAGTCCTATAAGGACAAGGGCGAGCTCACCGTCGCGATGGACCTGCATTACCCGCCGACGACCTTCCTCGCGGAGGACAACCAGACCCCGATCGGCCTGAACCCGGACATTGCCAGGCTCCTTGCCAAGAAGCTTGACCTGAAGCTGAAGTTCGAGGACACGAAGTTCGACACGATCGTGCCCGGCCTGGACGGCGGCCGCTTCGACTTCACCGCTACGACCATGTCCAAGACCGAAGAGCGGCTCAAGGTCCTGGACATGATCGACTATTTCAAGGCCGGCAACTCCGTGGCCGCAGCCGCGGGGAACCCGCTTAACCTCACCGTTGAGACCCTTTGCGGGAAGAACATCGCTGTCACCCAGGGCTCGACCGGCCAGCTCAAGCGCCTCCCGGCCCTGAGTGAGCAGACCTGCACCTCCAAGGGACAGCCGGCGATCAATGCCGTGACGCTGCCCAATGTCCAGGAGGCGCTGACGCAGCTGCACTCCAAGCGGATCGACGGCGTCCTTTACGACACGACCTCCCTCGCGTGGGCCCAGAAGCAGCAGCCGGACTCCTTCACGATCATCGGCCAGGTCAACGTCGGCAACAGCGACCTGACCGCCATTGGCCTGAAGAAGGGCTCACCGCTGACCCCGGCCATGCAGGCAGCGCTCCAGTCCGTGCTTAAGAGCCCGGAGTACAAGAAGTCCCTGCAGAACTGGGGCCTGGAGTCCGGGGCCATCACCGACGCCAAGCTGAACTAGCGGGAGCCCCGTCATGGTCACAGCTATTGACAAAGGAAGCAGCAGATCAACGATGGTCAGCACTGACGCAGCCCTGAAGCCACGGCTTCGGCTTCGGACTCCGTCCGAGTACGCCGGATGGGTCCTCAGCATTCTCGTCGGCATCGGGATCCTCGTCTCGGTTCTGACCAACCCCAACTTTAAGTGGGGCGTGGTCGGGAAGTACTTCTTCGCCGAGTCGATCCTGCGCGGGCTGATGCTCACGATCTTCCTGACACTTGCCAGCATGGCCCTGGGTACCCTGCTGGGTCTTTTCCTGGCGGTCATGCGCGCCTCTCACGTGAAGCCGGTTTCCATCGCCGCAGGGCTCTATATCACCCTGTTCCGCGGCACCCCGGTCCTGGTCCAGCTGATCTTCTGGTTCAACATCTCAGCCCTGTACCCGAACCTGACCATCGGCGTCCCGTTCACCAACATCAGCACGGCCGTGGACACGAACGCGATCATGGGCCCGATCACCGCAGCCCTGATCGGGCTGACCTTGAACCAGGCCGCCTACATGGCCGAGATCATCCGCGGCGGGTTCTCCGCCGTCGGCAAGGGCCAGATCGAGGCCGCCGACTCCCTGGGCATGAGCGCCGGAATGAAGATGCGCAAGGTCATCATCCCCCAGGCCATGCCCTCGATCATCCCGGCCACCGGAAACCAGTTCATCGGCATGTTCAAGGAAACCTCCCTCGTCAGCGTGCTCGGCGTCGCCGAACTGCTCCAAAGCGCCCAGCTCGTCTACGCGCGCACCTACGAGACCATCCCGCTGCTGCTGGTCGCCAGCCTCTGGTACCTCGTGATGACCCTGCTGCTGAGCTACCCGCAGTCCAAGCTCGAGCAAAAATATTCCCGTTCAACCTCCAGGCTTCCCCGGAAGGCGAAAAAGGTTGTCCTGACAGCACCGGAAGGTATCGCCCGATGAGTACCGACGGCACCATTCACGCCCGTAAAATCCGCAAGTCCTTCGGATCCAAAACAGTCCTGAAAGACATCGACCTGGACATCGCCAGCGGCGAGATCTGCTGCATCATCGGCCCGTCCGGCTCGGGCAAGTCCACCGTCCTGCGCTGCATCAACGGCCTGGAAACCGTCGACACCGGAATCCTGAAAGTCAACGGCGAAAACTTCGGCTACTACGAAACCGACACCGCCTACCACGCCCTGCCCCCCAAGAAGCTCGCCGAGCAGCGCACCCGGGTCGGCATGGTCTTCCAGCAGTTCAACCTCTTCCCCAACATGACCGCCAACGAAAACATCATGGCCGGCCCCGTCCTGGTCAAACGCCACGACAAGAAACAAGCCATAAAACGGGCGCACGACCTGCTCGCCAGTGTCGGCCTGGCCGGGTTCGGGGACTACTACCCGGCCCAGCTCTCCGGCGGCCAGCAACAGCGCGTCGCGATCGCCCGGTCCCTGGCCATGGACCCCGAGATCATCCTCTTCGACGAACCCACCTCCGCCCTGGACCCCGAAAAGGTCGGCGAAGTCCTCGCCGTCATGCAGGACCTCGCCAAAAAAGGCATGACCATGGTCGTCGTCACCCACGAAATGGGCTTCGCCCGCGAAGTCGCCGACTCCCTGATCTTCATGGACGACGGCTGCGTCGTCGAACGCGGAGACGCCCGCGACGTCCTGTCCAACCCCAAAGAACCCCGCACCAAGGCCTTCCTGGACAAGGTGATCTAAATGACCAACGGCAAACTCGCAGTCATCGGCCTGGGCAGCATCGGCTCCATGGCCCTCTGGCAGGCCTCCCGCCTCACCGACTCCGTCACCGGATTCGAAGCCCACACACCCGCCCACACCCGCAGCGCCGTGGGCGGCGACACCCGCCTGTTCCGCATGATCTACCGCGGCAACCCCGGCTACTACCACATCCTGGAACGCTCCCGCAGCCTCTGGGCCGAACTCGAAGCCGAAACCGGACAGGACATCCTCACCCGCTGCGGCGGCCTCTCCATCGGCACCAAAGACGGCCCCTACCTCACCGCCCTGCTCGAAACCACCAGGACCAACGGCGCGGACCACGCCATCCTCAGCCGCGCCGAAATGGCCGAACGCTACCCCCAGCACAACCTCCGGCCCGACGACATCGCCGTCTACGACCCCCACGCCGGCGCCCTGCGCACCGACCGCGCCGTCACCGCCGCCGTCACCGCCGCCCAGGCCAACGGCGCCACCATCCACACCAACACCCCCATCGACAGCATCACCGAAACCGACGACGGCGTCCTCATCACCTCCGGCGAGAAGTCCTGGACCTACGAGAACGTCATCGTCTCCTCCGGCGGCTGGTCCCGCAAGCTCATGCCCGACCACCTCAAAGCAGCAACCCAAACCAAACGCATCTTCCTGACCTGGTTCGTCGCCCGCGACGCAGCCCAGTTCGCCCCGGACAAGTTCCCCGTCTTCATCCGCATCTCCGGGGACCGGTCCATGTACGGCGCACCCGCCGTCGACGGCGTCACCGTCAAAGCCACCCTCGACGGCCGCGGAACACCAACCCCTTCCCCTGACACCGTCCCCAGGGAACTGACTAGCGCGGAAATCACTGAAACGACCGAAACCGTCACCGAGTTCTTCCCCGGATTGTTCCCCAATATCGTCCGTTCCGACGCATTCCCCGACCTCTACACCAAAGACAGCCACCCCCTCCTTGGCCGGTTCAGCGAGGGCAGCAGAATCTACGTTGCCACCGGCTTCTCCGGCGCCGGCTTCAAAAACGCCACCGGCTTCGGCGAAATCGCCGCCCACGAAGCCCTCGGCAAACGGTCCTTCGACGGACTGGATTTCACGCGGCCCCAACGTTTCACCGCCTGACCACCCATCTTGTCGGACACAACGTGGCGCACCCAGTATCGCCAATTGTTGACAATCTACACCTCCTGAGAAAGTATGAAGCCATGGCAACTCTTAGCCCCATCCTCAAGCAGGCCACTCCGGTCATCGTTGATCACGCAGTCGGCTCCTGGATTCACGCCACCGACGGCAAAAAGTATCTCGATTTCACCACCGGCATCGGTGTCACCAGCACGGGCCACTGCCACCCGGACGTCGTCGCCGCCGCCCGCGAACAGGTGGGCAAGATTGTCCATGCGCAATACACCACCGTGATGCACAAGCCCCTCCTTGAGCTCACAGAAAAGTTGGGGGAATTCCTGCCCTCGGGGCTGGACAGCGTCTTCTACGCCACCTCGGGCTCCGAAGCCGTGGAAGCTTCAGTGCGCCTGGCCCGGATGGCAACCGGCCGGCCGAACATCATTTCCTTCCAGGGCGGCTTCCACGGCCGCACTGTCGGGGCAGCTTCCCTCACTACTGCAGGCACGAAATTCCGTTCCGGATTCTCCCCCCTGATGGGCGGCGTGCACGTTGCACCCTTCCCGCACGCCTACAGGTACGGCTGGGATGAAGAAACAGCCGTTGCCTTTGCCCTGAAGGAACTGGACCACCTCCTGGTCAGCATCAGCAGCCCCAGTGATACGGCAGGTTTCATCATCGAGCCCGTTCTCGGTGACGGCGGCTACATTCCCACCCCAGTGGCATTCCTGCAGGGCTTGCGGGAACGCGCCGACCGGCACGGGATCATCCTCATCCTGGACGAAGTCCAGGCGGGCGTGGGCCGCACCGGCAAGTTCTGGGGACACGACTGGGCGGGCATCACCCCGGACGTTGTCATCACCGCCAAAGGCCTCGCGAGCGGATACCCCATTTCAGCGATTGCCGCCTCGACGGAACTGATGGGCAAAGCATGGCCTGGCTCCCAGGGCGGCACGTACGGCGGAAACGCCGTCGCCGCCGCAGCCGGGGTTGCAACCCTGGGCGTCATTGAGCGCGAGAACCTGGTGTCCAATGCACACGTCCGCGGCGACGAGCTGCGCTCCGGACTTGAAGGCCTCAAGGCTCAATTTACGGCCGTCGGGGACGTTCGGGGCCGGGGTCTGATGCAGTCTGTCGAATTCACCGCAGCAGATGGAACTCCGGATGCCGCCACCGCACTGGCGGTCCAGCAGGCGGCAGTCAAGGAAGAGCTCCTGCTCCTCACCTGCGGCCCTTACGGCAACGTCATCCGGATCATTCCGGCACTCAACGTCAGCAGTGACGAGATCCAGAGCGGTCTCGCCAGGTTTACCCAGGCGCTGAAAGCGGCCACCTCCTAGTCCAAACCCGGAATGGGCTTCGCCGGTGGCGCATCCAGACCCCGCCCGGGCATGGCCCCGTCCTACCATCACTGAAAGTGTGACAATGAGCCTCTCATTTGACCCCAGCACCCTTCACACAGACTTGTTTATCGGCGGCGCCTGGCAGAAAGCCAGCAATGGCGCGACGTTCCCCGTCGAGAACCCGGCCACGAATGAAATCATCGCCCAGGTGGCGGACGGCGACGCTGAAGACGCCGCACGCGCTATCGAAGCAGCAGGCCGCGCCCAGGCGGAATGGGGCAAGTCCACTCCCCGTGAACGCGCCGACATCCTGCGCCGCGCCTACGAACTGGTCATCGCCAGCACCGACCGGCTGGCAGCCATCATGACCGCGGAGATGGGCAAGCCCCTGGCCGAGGCCAAGGGCGAAGTGGCCTACGGCGCCGAAATGCTCCGCTGGTTCTCCGAAGAAGCCGTGCGGATCGGCGGAGACCACACCACTTCAGTGGATGGCAACACGCGAATCCTGATCACCAAGGAACCCGTCGGCCCCTGCGTGCTGGTCACCCCCTGGAATTTCCCGCTGGCCATGGGCGCCCGCAAAATTGCTCCCGCCGTGGCAGCAGGCTGCACCATGGTCTTCAAACCTGCCGAGCTGACACCGCTGACCTCCTTGGCCCTCGCGGACATCTTCCGGCAGGCGGGTCTACCGGAGGGAGTCCTCAACGTCGTGACCACGTCCACTGCAGCCACCGTGGTTGAGCACTGGACCAACAGTGGCATCGCCCGCAAGATCAGCTTCACAGGGTCTACTGGGGTCGGCAAGATTCTGCTCCGCCAGGCAGCGGAGAACGTCATGCGCTCCTCCATGGAACTGGGCGGCAATGCTCCGTTCATCGTCCTCGCCGACGCGGACATCGAAAAGGCCGTGGACGGTGCCATGAAGGCCAAGATGCGCAACATGGGCGAAGCCTGCACCGCGGCGAACCGCTTCTTCGTGCACCGTTCCGCCGTCGAGGAATTCGGCGAGAAGTTCGCCAAGAGGATGTCGGAACTGCAGGTCGGCAATGGCGCCCTGGCGGGAACCGACGTCGGACCCTTGATCGAACAGAAGGGCCTGGACAAGGTCGAAGGCCTCGTCACCGATGCCATCGCGAAGGGTGCGCGGATCCTCACCGGCGGAAGCCGCCCGGAAGGCCCGGGATACTTCTTCACCCCCACCGTCCTGACCGACGTGACCACGGATGCAGAGCTAATGACCACGGAGATCTTCGGGCCGGTAGCCGCCATCACCCCCTTCGACAGCGAGGATGAAGTGCTCCGCCTGGCCAATGACACCGAATGGGGTCTCGTTGGTTACGTTTTTACCGAAAACATGGACAAGGCCCTCCGCTTCTCTGCAGAACTGGAAGTAGGAATGGTCGGCCTCAACACAGGCCTCGTGTCCAACCCCATAGCTCCCTTTGGTGGCATCAAGCAGTCGGGACTGGGACGTGAAGGCGGCAAGGTCGGCATTGAAGAATTTCTTGAGTACAAGTACACGGCAATAGCCGTCTGAAAATGCAATATGCCGAAGAGTGAGATGAGGGGATATCAATGGCGGCACCAGAGGGACTGTTCGTACTGGAGGGAAGGCCCACGGCGCAGCTGATTGCAGATCAGCTGCGGGAACAAATCGTCCAAGGAACCTTCCGTCCCGGGCAGCAGATCAACGAATCTCTCCTGGCCAGCCAGCTTCGAACGTCCCGGGGACCTCTCCGGGAAGCTTTGCAGCGTCTGTGCCAGGAGGGGATCCTGGTTAGCCACCGCAACCGCGGAGTCTTCGTCCTCGAGCTTTCTACGGCGGACGTCAAGGAGATCTACGCCGTCCGCGAGTCCGTGGAACTAGCCGCCGCGAATATACTGCTCGACGCCGGGCAGCAGGAAATCAACGACACCTGCGAGGTGCTGAAGGGAATCATCGGGGACATGGCGAAGCAGGTCGCTGTCTCAGACTGGCAGGCGATCGCTCGACTGGACATGGAATTCCACACCGGCTTCGTTGCCGGTGCCGGCAACACACGCCTGATCAGGATCTACAAGACCCTGGCAGCGGAATCGAGAATGTGTATTCTCAACCTGGAAGTCGCCTACCCTCGGGTGGATGTTCTGGTGCAGGAACACCAGAGCATCCTGGACCTGCTGGGAGCAGGAGACCGAAAGGGACTCCAGCACGCCATCAAGCGGCATATGCAAAAGGGTGTGGAGGACCTCACCGCATCCAGGCAGGACATCGATATCACCGCCTAGAGAGTCACTCGAAGCGCACTTCGTTGGAAGTGCACGAGCGCGAGGGGAGGACCGGATCACCGGCGCGGAAGGGATAGGCGGAGATAAAACTTAAAAATTTTTCTGTAAATTGTCGATGATCTGCTATCCGGTGGTTGCATTATTAGGTAGGAGGCGGCGGGAAAGCATGCAGAACAAGTCCGGCACCGCCGTCGTAATAGGAAAGCAGCGATGAGGATCAGAACCAGGGTCCAGAGCGTGGTAGCAGGCTTGGCGGTTGTATTGGCATTGGCCGCGTGTGGCTCGGGTGCCAACAGCGATTCGGAAGCCGATTCCAAGACGTCAAGTACGGCCGACATCTCCGAGGGTGTCCAGCCCGACGCGGCCGCAGGCAAGCTGTTGCCGCAGTCCTACAAGGACAAGGGTGAACTGACGGTGGCGATGGACCTGCACTACCCGCCCACCACGTTCCTGGCAGACGATAACAGCACGCCGATCGGCCTGAACCCGGACATCGCACGCCTCGTGGCCAAGAAACTGGGCCTGAAGCTGAAGTTCGAGAACACCTCGTTTGACACCATCATTCCCGGCATTGATGGCGGCCGGTACGACTTTACTGTCACTACCATGTCCCCCACCGCCGAACGGCTGAAGGTGCTGGACATGATTGACTACTTCAACAGCGGCCTGTCGGTTGCCGTGAGCGCCGGCAATCCTTTGAATATCAGCAACGACGACATGTGCGGCAGGAACATCGCGGTCACCAAGGGATCCAACGCCCAGTTGAAGCATCTTCCGAACATCTCGGAGTGGACCTGCACTTCCAAGGGCAAGCAGGCCATTAACGCTGTGACGCTCCCCAACATCCAGGAAGCCCTCACGCAGCTGGCATCCAAGCGGATCGACGGCATCTTGTATGACACCCCTTCACTGGTCTGGGCAGACCTGCAGCAGCCGAACACCTTCACGATTCTGTCTCCGCAGGTAGATACGCGCTCGGATCACGTGGCCGCCATTGGCCTGAAGAAGGGATCACCGCTGACTCCTGCACTGCAGAAGGCCACGCAGTCCGTGCTTGAAAGCCCCGAATACAAGAAGTCGCTCGGCAACTGGGGCTTGGAATCAGGCGCCATCACCGAAGCGAAGCTTAACTGAGGACCCACAGTGCTGAAGTTCATCAATCGCGGAAGGCAGCAGACATTGCGCGCCACAAACCCCGCCCTTAAACCGAGGCTGCGGCGCCGGAGCACCCCTGAGTACGTGGCGTGGGTTCTGTGCACCCTGCTTGGTCTTGGCATTCTGATCTCTGTTGCAACCAATCCCAACTTCAAGTGGCATGTTGTCGCCAGATACTTCACCCATGAGACCATCATCCGCGGCCTGCTGCTCACGGTCTTCCTGACCCTGGCAAGCATGGCCCTCGGTACCCTGCTGGGCCTGCTGCTTGCCATCATGAGGGCGTCCAGCATCAAACCGGTGGCCGTCACCGCGGGCGTCTACATCACGCTGTTCCGCGGCACCCCGGTCCTGGTCCAGCTGATCTTCTGGTTCAACATCGCTGCGCTGTACCCGAACCTGACGATCGGCATTCCGTTCACCGACATCAGCACCGCCGTCGATGTCAATGCCTTGATGGCACCCATCACTGCAGCACTTGTCGGCCTCACGCTCAATGAAGCCGCCTACATGGCGGAGATCATCCGAGGAGGCTTCTCCGCCGTCGGAAAGGGCCAGATCGAGGCCGCGGACTCCCTCGGCATGAGCGCCGGGATGAAGATGCGCAAGGTCATCATTCCCCAGGCGATGCCCTCGATCATCCCTGCGACCGGAAACCAGGTCATCGGTATGTTCAAGGAAACCTCCCTCGTCAGCGTGCTCGGCGTCGCCGAGCTGCTCCAAAGCGCCCAGCTCATCTACGCCCGCACCTACGAGACCATCCCGCTGCTTATCGTCGCCAGCCTCTGGTACCTCGCGATGACCCTGCTGCTGAGCTACCCGCAATCCAGGCTCGAGAAAAGGTACTCGCGTGCAACCTCCGCACTGCCGAGGAAGGCAAGACGAGGGTCCCTGACAGCACCGGAAGGCATGGCACGATGACTGCCGACGGCACCATTCACGCCCGTGGAATCCGGAAGTCGTTCGGACCGAAAACAGTGCTGCAAGGCATCGATCTGGACATCGCCAGCGGAGAGGTCTGCTGCATCATCGGCCCCAGCGGCTCCGGAAAGTCCACCCTCCTGCGCTGCATCAACGGCCTCGAGACCGTCGATACTGGAGTGCTGAAAGTCAACGGTGAAAATTTGGGGTACTACGAAACCGAAACTGCCTATCACGCCCTCAGCCCGAAGGATGTCGCCCGGCAGCGCACCAGGATCGGCATGGTCTTCCAGCAGTTCAACCTCTTCCCCAACATGACCGCCCAGGAGAATGTCATGGCCGGCCCCGTGCTGGTCAAAGGCCATGACAGGAAGCGGGCCGCCACGCAGGCAAGCGAGCTGTTGGCCAGTGTGGGCCTCTCTGGTTTCGGCGACCACTATCCCGCTCAGCTGTCCGGCGGCCAACAGCAGCGCGTGGCCATCGCGCGTTCCCTGGCGATGGACCCCGAGATCATGCTCTTCGATGAACCGACGTCGGCCCTGGACCCCGAAAAGGTCGGCGAAGTCCTCGCCGTCATGAAGGACCTGGCCAGCAAAGGGATGACCATGGTGGTGGTTACCCACGAAATGGGGTTCGCCCGCGAAGTCGCAGATTCGCTGCTGTTCATGGCGGAAGGCTGCGTCATCGAGCGCGGCGACGCCAGGGAAATTCTCCGCAACCCGAAGGAGCGCCGGACTCGGTCCTTCCTGGAAAAGGTGCTCTAACAAAGCATGAACAGGCATCCGGCCCTGGGCTGGTAAAGGTAATATGCCGAAGAGTGAAATGAGGAATGAAATGGCAGCGACCGAAGGATTATTTGTCCTGGAGGGAAGGCCCACGGCCCAGCTGATTGCCGATCAACTGCGGGAGCAAATCGTGCAGGGGATCTTCCGTCCGGGCGAGCAGATCAATGAGTCTGCCATGGCCAGCCGGCTGCGCACGTCCAGGGGACCGCTCCGGGAAGCACTGCAGCGACTGTGCCAGGAAGGGATACTGGTCAATCACCGCAACCGCGGAGTGTTCGTTCTGGAGCTTACAACCGAGGACATCAAGGAGATCTACGCAGTCCGCGAGGCCGTGGAAATAGCCGCAGCAAATACGCTGCTGGACGGCAGCGAGGCACAGATCACAGACACCTGCGACGTGCTGCAGGGAATCATCAAGGACATGGCAAAGCAGGTTGCCGTTTCCGACTGGCAGGCAATCGCACGGCTGGACATGCAATTCCACACCTCCTTCGTCGCCGGCACAGGAAATTCCCGCCTGATCCGGGTCTACGAGACCCTGGCCGCCGAATCCCGGATGTGTATTCTCAGTCTGGAGGTCTCCTATCCCCGTGTGGATGATCTCGTGCAGGAACACCAGAACATCCTGGATCTCCTGGCAGCACGGGACAGAAGGGGACTCCAGAACGCCATCAAACGGCACATGCAAAAGGCCGTGGACGATCTCACCGCCACCAAGTAGCTGACACCCCGGGCCCAGTACCTGGCCGCATCTTCGGGGACACGAGCCCCCGGACAACTGCTGCTGCTGCCCGGGGGGACTCGGGGTGCTGAGAACTACTCAGCCGTGGCCGGAAGGTCCTTGACAACCCACATCTTGCGTACCGTCTCGTGGATAGTCCAACTCCCCTCCCAGCCGGCAGGAGTAACGAACAGGGTACCCGGGCCGATGTCGAAGCTTGTGCCGTCCGGCTCGGTGATGGTGCCGGTCCCGCTCAGAATCTGGCAGATCTCGTCGTAGCCGGGCCGGGTGCTCTTGAACGTTCCCGGTGTTACCTCCCAGATGCCCGTCTTGAGGTCGTCCCTGGCCCAGAGACGCAGGGAGACCTCGGTCTGCCCTTCGGTAATTGAGGTTTCCTTGGCTTTGGGTTCCCCCGGGTGTGCAGTTGTTGCGTCGCTCATGACGGTCGCCTTGACCATAGTTGCTCCTTCTGGGCTGTGCGCCCTGTACGTAGCTGCCTGCCTGCGTTGGAAGGCACGGATCTCATCCTAGCAATTGTCAACAATCGACGATAGGCTTTGCGTGGAAGTTTTTCCACCGGCAGCTGCCCGCGAATGACCGTTTTTCCGGAGCGAATGATAGGAAGGGCGGGCGGGGCCACCGGGGCAGTTACAGAAAGGCACACAACATGCGACAGAGCCGTCGTGTATCCATGTGGACGTCACTTCAGCGCGGAGACGTCATCACTCTTTGCCGGCAGGGCGTCGAATGCTACAAGGGTTCGATCGATGATCGGACTGAGGATGGTCGAACGATCTGGGTAACAGACCAGATCGGAGACCGTCGCCTGTTCCATGTCGAGGATGACTACGACCTGCTGGTTTCCCGCAATGTCTACTCCTACATCTGGACCTGCTCAGAAGCGCACACCACACGCGGATGAGGGTGAAGAAGACGTCGCTGGAATGATTCGGTGTACGGAGCTCTGGCCTACGCCAGCAAGCAAGAGTACCGTCGGTGGCAGAATTGGCGACGGCGGCTGCCTGCACATGAGGTCAGGCACCGTGGCGTTGGGTTCTTGGAGGGGCCGGGAGTGGCTGGATGGAACGCTGACACTGCTGCCGGACCTGTGGGGGCGGGGACGATCACCCTGGTGGAAGGCACGTACTTCTGCATCTCCCTGCCGAACGGGGACATCCATCCGGAATATCCGCACGGAGTTTTCTTTCAGGACACGCGCATCCTTTCCCGTTGGAGCCTGACCGTTAACGGCCAGGCTCTGGAACCGCTGGCCGCGGAGACGAAGGAACCGTATCGCGCGCTGTTTGCCGGTCGGGTCACCCGTTCCGATGGGTATGCCGACAGCCCGCTGATTGTGGAGCGCCTCCGCGAAGTGGGGGCAGGCATCCAGGAGCAGGTCACGATTCGCAACTACTCCACGGACCCGGCCGAATGCACCATTTCCGTCAGGGCTGAGGCAGATTTCGCGGACCTTTTCGAGGTCAAGGAGGCGCGGATCCAGGGTCGCTGGGAAGAAACCCGGGAAGTGGACGGCGATACCTTGACCATCCGCGCTGTCTGGCAGGATGTTCGGAAGGGACTTCTGGTCCAGGCTCCCGGAGCCGACGTCGTGCAGGATGCCCTGACCTACCGCGTGTCCCTCGCGCCGCACAGCCAGTGGAGTACGGTGCTCACCGCGGTGCCGAGCGCCGAGGCAACGAGTCCTCCCCCGCCGTCGTTCATCCATAGTGACGGCGAGAAACTGTCCCCGCGGGACCGCCGCCGGCAGGAGTGGGTGGCCAAGATTCCCAAGCTCCATATGGCCAACCACTCCATCGAACGGACCCTGCGGCGCAGCTACGACGATCTGGGCGCGCTCCGCATCGAGGACCCGAACCATCCAGAGCGGGTCGTGGTGGCGGCCGGTGCGCCGTGGTTCATGACCCTGTTCGGCCGCGACTCATTGTGGGCGTCGGAGATGGCAATGCCTGTCGACCCTTCCCTGGCGCTGGGCACGCTGCAAACGCTGGCCGACCGCCAAGGCAACGTGGTGGACCGGATGAGCGAGGAGGAACCGGGCAAGATCCTGCACGAGGTCAGGCTGGACGTCTCCAGCGGGCTCGCGCTCGGCGGCAAGTCCGTCTACTACGGCAGCATCGACGCCACCCCGCTCTTCGTGACAGTACTTGGATCGGTGAGCCGCTGGGGCTTCGGCAAGGAAACCATCGCCGCACTGCTGCCCCACGCGGACCGTGCACTGGACTGGATCCGCGACTACGGCGACAGGGACGGCGACGGGTTCGTCGAATACGAGCGCCTTAATCCGCGGGGGCTTATCAACCAAGGCTGGAAGGACTCCTGGGACGGCATCAACTTCGCCAACGGCCGCATGGCCGAGCCCCCTATCGCGCTCTGTGAAGTGCAGGCGTACGTCTACGACGCCTACATGGCCCGCGCCTGGATTGCGTACGACGCCGGCGACACGCCTTTGGGCGATGAACTCGCCGACCGCGCGAAGCTACTGAAGAAGCGGTTCAACGAGCAGTTCTGGATCCCAGAGCGCGGATATTACGCCATAGCCCTGGACGGCAAGAAGCGGCAAGTCGATGCGTGCGCGTCCAACATGGGCCACTGCCTGTGGGTGGGCCTGGTGGATGAGGATAAGGCGCCGCAGGTGGCTGAACACCTCATGTCGCCGGAGATGTTCAGCGGCTGGGGCGTGCGCACTTTGGCCAGCGACATGGGCGCCTACAACCCCGCCAGCTATCACAACGGCTCGGTCTGGCCGCACGACAACGCGGTCATTGCGGCAGGCCTGATGCGGTACGGATTCGTGGCGGAGGCGCAACGCATCTCCACGGCCCTCCTGGAGGCGGCCGAATATTCAGACGGCCGCCTGCCGGAGCTGTTCTGCGGCTTCAGCCGGGACCAGTTCGCCGAGCCTGTCCCCTACCCGACAGCGTGTTCGCCCCAGGCCTGGGCAGCCACAACACCGATCCAGCTCGTGACGACTCTGATGCGGTACGACACCCATGTTTCCCGCGGCGGCTTCTGGATGGATCCCGTCCTCCCGGAGTCCTACGGCGACCTGCACATCACCAACGCCCCCATGGGCGGCGGCCGGATCACGATCGACATCGCCAATTCGGTACCGACGGTCCAGGGCCTGCCCGCAGGAATGATTTTCCACAAGGGGCACCGGCCCTGGCTGACTGAACTAGTGAAAGAAGCGGAGCAGCACCGCAAGGCCTAGCAGGGCCGGCCAGATTCCAGCAACCGAGCCGGTACCCTGACCGGGCGATGGTCTCCGTCACGAAGTCCCGGAGTTCCTTGCGCTCGCCGCGAGAACCAGGCAGAGTTCCGGAAAATTTAAGAAGCCTGCCAGCATCGCTGGCAGGCTTCCCGGAAATGCTAATCCTCGTCCGGGGAATGAGCACCATTGACGATAAGGATGGGCTCCAGGAGACCGCGTCCCCCCGGGCCGTAGTCGGCTCAGAGACCGAGGTGCTTGTTGAGCTCGTCCAGGGAGTTCACGGTGAAGATGTTGTAGCCATCAGCGAAGGGTTCAGCGCCACGGTCCAGCATGACAAGGTCCCGGAAACCCAGCTTGTAGGCCCCGGCCTGCTCAGCGGTAAACACGGCATGCCAATCTGCACCTAGTTTGGGAATGCTGATGTCCAGGAAGCTGTCGTCGGCGTTGGACCGAGCCACCAGCTTGTGGTTGTCGCCCTGGAGTTTCAACGGCAGCCGGCATGTCCTCGTGGGCAACGGCGTTGCGTACAGCCGCAGCGAGCTCTGCGTCGGCGCCGCCGGTCGGCCCAATGCCATACCGTGTGCATGCGCGGCCAAAGGCATCCTGAAGGATCTGCTCGTAGGCTTCCCACGCACCACGGCCCAGGGAGAGTACTTGGACGAGATACTGGCCGATGGTGGCCAGAGACTCGATGTCGTTCTCCGGCTGACTGCTGACGACGAGGAGCCGGCTGCACGCCTTTTGGGGCGCGCGAAGGAAACTGGCCGCAGCGACGATAACCACTCCGCCATACGTCATCGGCTCAAGCTGTATCACGAGATTGGAATTAATTTCGAGGAGAGCGACGATGGCGTGGCGGCCATGGACTCAGGGGCCTGGAGGCCACCGAACAGGGGAAACACCACTCTGGGGGCAGAAGCTGCCCCAGCGCGGGTTCGTTAAAGGACCGCCATGAGCGCCCCGCGTAATCCGCCGCCCGACCGCACTTAACCGCCCGACCGCACTTAACCGCCCGACCGCACTTAGCAAGGTCACTCCCCCGGGTTAACGGGTCAGCGCAATGGCGACTTCGCCACCGAGAAAGACGTTATTGCGGTACACCTCGACATTTACAGTCACGCTGCGGCCGTTCGTCTCGCGCTGAATGAAGTCCAAAAGGAACGGTGTGGTGTCCTTGCCCTTGATCCCGTTCTTCGCTGCCTGCGCCCACGCCCGGGAGAGAATGTCCTCGAGCTCGGCCGGAGGGAACTGCTTGTCCTCTGCGACCGGGTTTGCCAACAGGATGGCCGATTCGATGTGCAGGTCATCGCGGGCGCTGCAGATCGCCGCAACTTCGTCCGGAGTGTTGACCACGTACTCGATCTCATGCCCCGAGTCGGAAACGAAGAAGCCGGGGTACTTCCTGGTCTTGTAGCCGACGACCGGGATGTTGAGCGTTTCGAACCGTTCGAGGGTGGCGGCGACATCCAGTATGGACTTCACGCCGGCGCTGACGACGATGATCGGGGTAGTAGCCAAGGTCGTCATGTCGGCAGATTCATCGAATGATGTTGCCGCGCCATGGTGAACTCCGCCCAAGCCACCGGTCGAGAACACTCTGATGCCGGCTCGGTGTGCCAGGAACGCCGTCGCCGCCACCGTGGTGCCGCCATGGAGCCGAAGAGCAGCGGCTACAGGAAGATCACGGAGGCTGATTTTCGTCACTGCCGCGTCATTGGCGAGCGAGGTGATCTGCTCAAGGCTGAGCCCTACCGTCGGAGCGCCGGCGAAGACACCGATTGTTGCAGGAACGACCCCTTGACCGCGGAGGCGTTCCTCGGCTTCCAAAGCAACCTCGAGATTGCGCGGACGGGGAAGGCCGTGAGTAAAAATGGTCGATTCCAAAGCGACGACAGGGCGCCCTCCCGCCACGGCTGCGGCCACTTGCTCTGAGACGTGGAACGCGCCCCTGGTGCTCGTGGATGACACGGCTGGTCTCCCCGTAGAACGTGAACTGACCTGACTCACCAAGGTTCCCGCACCCGAGAACCAACAACAAGACACCGCCGTAGGACCGGTCCGGGCTACACCCTGGATACTGGCGGTCCGCAGCGTTGTATTCCGGGCGAAGCCTGACCGGCCCGAAGCTTGACCGGCCCGTGGCCCACTTCGGTCGGACAGCTTTTTACGGGGCCGCATGCGTCTTCAGGTAGCGGTCGTCTTGGACCAGCCAACGGTTTTGGCGGGGCCGTGCATCCGGAACTTGTGCCCGCCGTAGTAGGTCCACGCGCCGCCCATCACGCAGCAGCGCATACGGTCTCCGCCCTTGCCCGGGCTGCACCCGGGCCTGTCGTCTGGGCCGGTAATAAACCCGTCAACGGACGTCGGGACAGACGCGATGCCCTCCCATCAGGCCCCCGGCATGTCCTGCGTCTCCACGCTGCCTGCTCGCTCGTAGACCAGCGACACTGCCCCCTTCGGGAAGGTGCGCGCCGGCTCGGCGAGGCGGAAGGAGGCGGGTACGGTTCCAGCGTCGAAGATGCGCTTGCCCTGCCCAAGGGTGATCGGATAGAGCCAGAGGTGGAGGCGGTCGAGCATGTCCGCCGCGAGTAGCGACCGGATGAGGACGCCGCTGCCGAACATGTGCACCTCGTTGAACTCTTCACGGAGCTGGCCCGCTGCCTCTGCATTTGGCAGCACCTTGGTGCCCGCCCACGCCGGATCAACCAGCGACTTGGAGACGACGAACTTGGGTACCCGGTTGAGCGTGCTGCCGATCTCGTCAGACTGGTGCGGCCAGTAGGCCGCGAAAATGTCGTAGGTCTTTCTGCCGAGGAGCAGGGCGTCGATGCGGCGAATCTCCTCGCCGATGGCAGCGCCGGCCTCGTCATCGGACACGGGAGCCTGCCAGCCTCCGAAGGCGAACCCGTCCGCGGTATCTTCTTCGCTGCCGCCCGGCGCCTGGTAGACGCCGTCGAGGGTGACAAACAGGTTGGCGACGATAATTCCCACGTGCCCATTCTGGAACAGGGCCTATTCGCTGTCCATAGCCAGCGGCCGTGACAGACTGGTGTCATGCTGCTCGACGAGCTCGTGAGGACCTTGGAAGCCGTCGCGGCCACCCGCTCCCGGCTCACCAAGGTCAACGAGCTGGCAGGCCTGCTGCTCCG
Source organism: Arthrobacter sp. OAP107 (assembly GCF_040546765.1). Taxonomy (NCBI): domain Bacteria; kingdom Bacillati; phylum Actinomycetota; class Actinomycetes; order Micrococcales; family Micrococcaceae; genus Arthrobacter; species Arthrobacter sp. OAP107. Next base: position 2,537,775 of record NZ_JBEPOK010000001.1, read on the forward strand.
GCTCGACCCAACGGACATCCCGACGGCGGTCGGCTTGCTCACCGCCAAGCCTCGCCAAGGCCGACTCGGGATCGGCTGGAGCGGCATGAGGGCGGCGGCGGGCGAACCCGCTCCTGAGCCGAATCTCACTATCGCCCACCTCAACGCTGCCTTCGACCGGCTGCGGGCAGCCGCAGGCGCCGGCTCGACCGTGGAACGCGCCACCACCCTTCGGGCTCTGATGGCGGAAGCCACCGAACGGGAGCAGGCCTTCATCGCCGGCGTGCTGCTCGGAGAACTTCGTACCGGTGCGCTCGAAGGCGTACTGACGGATGCAATTGCCCGCGCCGCCGGCCGGCCGGTCGAGGCCGTACGGCGTGCTGCGATGCTCTCCGGCGACCTCGGCGGAGCCGCCCTGCTGGCGATCACGGGGACCGCGGCCCAGCTTGACGCAGTCGGCCTCGTCGTCGGACGTCCCGTGCAGCCCATGCTCGCCGCAACCGCGGCCAATGCCGCCGAGGCGTTGGCGGCGACGGGGGAAGCCTCAGTGGAATACAAGCTCGACGGCGCACGCATCCAGGTCCACCGTGCCGGCGACGACGTGCATATCTACACCCGCACCTTGGCCGAAGTGACCCACCGGCTGCCTGAGGTGGTGGAGGTGGTGCGAGGACTGCCCGTGCGCGATGTGATCCTCGACGGCGAGACCCTAGCCCTCGACGAGGACGGCGGGCCCCGGCCGTTCCAGGAGACCATGTCCCGGTTCGGGGCGGACGCGGCACGCACCACGCTGCTGCATCCATGGTTTTTCGACGTGCTGCATATCGACGGGCGCGACCTGCTCGACGAGCCGCTGTCCACACGCATCGGCGTGCTCGAGCGCATCGCCCCTGGTCACCGTATCCCGGGAAAAATCACTGCGGATGCGGCTGTTGCCGAGCGAGTGTCACGCGATGCGCTTGCCGCCGGCCATGAGGGTGTGGTCGTGAAGGCGGTGGGCTCGGCGTACGCCGCCGGGCGGCGGGGTTCGAACTGGATCAAGGTGAAGCCGGTGCTCACCTACGACCTGGTGGTGCTCGCCTGCGAATGGGGGTCAGGACGGCGCACTGGGCTGCTGTCGAACCTGCACCTGGGAGCCCTGGACCCTGTTGGCGAGTTTGGTGAACCCGGCGGTTACGTGATGGTGGGCAAGACATTCAAAGGCCTCACCGACGCGCTGCTGCGATGGCAGACGGAGAGGTTCCAGGAGTTGGAGGTGCGGCGTACGGCGGGTACGGTCTGGACCGAGCCGGTCACCGTGGTCGAGATCGCCATCGACGGCGTTCAGCACTCTCCCCGCTATCCGGGTGGAATCGCCCTCCGGTTCGCACGCGTCAAGCGCTACCGTGACGACAAGACGGCCGCGGAGGCCGACACCATCCAGACATTGCGCGCTCTGCTCCCTACCCCGCGGGGCAGAAAGGTATCGCCCACGCCGGAGCCAGATCGGGGAAGAGACGTCCCACTCCCGGAAAAATGACGGTTTGGCGTTTTCCGTGCAGGCCCTGCATGAGCTTCAGATTCTGGCAGCGGGGAGGTCTTGATGAACGGACGATCGTCACGTGCCGAGCTCTCCGGGTCCTGGCTGAGGATCCATAATTATGATGTTGCTTTGACGGAGGGAATCCGGTGAACAAGAACCGCCTGGAGGCGTTCAGTGATGGTGTGCTCGCCATTATCATCACAATCATGGTGCTGGAACTCCATGTGCCGGACGAACCGACCTGGCGTGGTTTGGGGTCCGTCCTGCCGACGTTCCTCAGTTACCTGCTCAGCTTCGTCTACGTCGGAATCTACTGGAACAATCACCACCACATGATCCATCTGGCAAGCAGGGTCAACGGCGCGATCCTCTGGGCCAATCTGCACTTGTTGTTCTGGCTTTCACTGATCCCGTTCACCACCCGCTGGATGGATGAGTCCGGCTTCGTGCAGATCCCGGTGCTGACATACGGGATCAACTTGCTGTGCGCCGCGATCGCGTACTTCATCCTGGAACAGGCACTGATCCGTCAACAGGGCCGGAATGGCCCCCTCGCGCAGGCAATTGGCCGGGACTGGAAAGGCAAAACGTCGCCATTGATTTATCTCGCAGGCCTTGGGCTGACCGCAGTCCAGCCACTGCTTGGGGTTGCCGTCTACACCATCGTGGCCCTGATCTGGCTGATTCCTGACCGCCGGGTTGAGCACTTCGTCACCCGGGCTCACCGGGACTGATCCACCGGGGGCTACCTATAGTCCGGTACCTGAAGATCAGATCGGCGTCAGTCAGGCCATCGAAATCCATCCGGACCAGGGCGGGCAGGTGATCCACAGGGATGACGTCTCCTTCCTTCGGCGCCACCTGAACCGCGACACCATCGGAAGCCTCAACTGCTCCGGGTTTCCGGTGTGCCCTGCGAACGGCCTGGTGAAACCGCCGGCCAATGACATCAATCCGTATCCAGTCCCGGCGATCACCCGGACAGGGGCTATGGCCGCCGCTACTGCCCCTTTCGTGGCAAACGTCTCCGAGGAGGTCGCCCACGTAGCCCCGGAAGAATCCACCAGCCGGAACCACTAGTCGCCGTCGGGAGACGAGAAAACTTCGAATTGACCGGACATGGCACTCTGCTCCACCTCGCGCGCCCTTGGGAGTGACGATCAACGAAACCGAGCCCGGTTGAGCGTCGCAGCCCCCAGGTCACGCCTCAATCAAAGACCAAGCCCGGATCCACCGGGCCGCACCACCTGCCCGGCCAAGCGTTCCACTACGGGCGACGGTGGCGGCCCTGGGGAAAGGCTGTGCAGTGGGGCCGAAAGTGTCAGCCGCGGAGCGAGGTCTCGGAAAACGAGATCTCGGGGAGGGACTCATCATCGGCCGCAACCCACGCCGTGAAGTCTGCGTACGACATGAAAGAGTAGTAGTCACAGAACCTCGCACCCGCTCGTTCATATGTGCCCACGCTAGTTGGTACTCCTCCTTTCTTATCCATCTAACCTTTACAACTGACATGGCGGATTGCGCATTCCCGCCGAAGCGGAGTGGGATCCTACGCTGGGAGGACTGAAGGGCTCCCCGCGCCGGAGAAGCCGGCGGCGGTCCCCGACGGGGAGAACTGGGGTCTCAAATTCGGTTCGAGGGTAGATCGCCTACGGTCGGGAAACTACCTTGTCAGCCCGTTACGCCGCTGCTATTAAATCTATGTCAGCACGTATACATCGATGTGGTTTGTGGCTCAAGCCGGACCGCTTAGCCGGCGGGGTTGGCGGCGACGCACCGCGCGGCAGAAAACCTGAGCCTGATCGTCGGCGATCTCCACATGGCCGACGTTCGCACTCAGGTGCCGCTCCCCTTTGCCACGGACTTCGAAAACTTCACCACGGCTGAATCCTGGCGGGAGGACGAGGTGCACCTGGCGGCACCAGGCCCTATACGAGAGAGGAACGGTACGGGCAATGGATCCAATCTCGGACCTTGCCGTGGTGGAGGCTAAGCGGACAGGCCTGACTGCCGCCAAATTCCAGCCTGCCCTGCCCCGCATCGGTGAACTTGCCGTCGTGATCGGCTGACCGCTCGGATTTGAGAACACGGCGACGGCCGGCATAATCTCGGTCCTGCACCGGCAGATCCCGGGGGCTGCGTCCCGCAGCCAGTCCCTGGCAGACCTCATCCAAACCGATGCCGCGATCGCCCCGGAAACTCCGGCGGCGCAGTCGTGAACAGCAGCGGCGAAGTCGTCGGGATCAGCGAGGCCTACATACCCGCGCAGTCCGGGGCCGTGGCACTCAGGTTCGCCATCCCGGCTGCCCTGCGGTAAAGGTAGCCGACCAACTCCACGCGGACGGAACAGCCGAGCATTCCTTCATAGGCTTGGGATTGGGCGAGATCACCCGGCAGATCGCCGAAGAACTGGGGCTGCCGGACACCACCCGTGGGGCGCTGGCACTCACGGTCCAGGAAGGCGGACCGCAGACAAAGCCGGTCTCCGGCCCGGTGACGTCCTCACCAGACTCGGTGACGACGAGCTCGAATCTCCCGAGGACCTGCTCGCCGCACTGAGAAGCAAGAGCCCCGGCCAAACAGTCACCGTCGAATTCCGCCGAGGAACGAGCCAGCAAGGGGGTTATGGTGGCCGAATTTCACGCGCCCGACCTCTTGCCAGTGGTTAACCGAAGTGGTAAAAAATCTATATCAGCGGATATAGATCGATCCGCCTGAGTCAATGATGATCAAGGAGGTACGTCATGTTGATGATGAGCGATCCCTTCCGCCAGCTCGACCGGCTTGCCCAGCAGGTCTTTGGCACGGCCGCCCACCCGGCCGCCATGCCACTGGATGCCTGGCGGGAGGACACCGAGTTTGTGATCGCGGTTGACCTGCCAGGTGTGGACGTGAACTCAATTGACGTCGACATCGAGCGGAACGTCCTGACCGTGAAGGCTGAACGGAAGAACACCGCCCCCGAAGGGGCCGAGCTGGTGGCCGCCGAGCGGCCGCAGGGCGTCTTCAGCAGGCAGTTGGTCCTGGGCGAGGCGTTGGATGGCGAGAAGGTGACCGCCGGGTACGACGGCGGGGTGCTGACCCTGCGGATCCCGGTCGCTGCCAAGGCTCAGCCACGGAAGATCGAAATCACCAGCGGCCAGGGCGCCCAGCAGCAGATCAGTGCCTAGCCGGGATGGAGGGGCCCCGAACCGCCAGGCTGTTTCAGCGCGCCTGACCTTCAGGGATGAACGTCGACGTGTCATTCGCGCACAGGCAGTCGCGGGGCGATAGACGCCCCTCCCGGGCGCGGTCCCCGGTACCGGTGACCCGGGGACCGCGCCACACCACACGACGAAGGGGCACGACGTGACCAGACCATGAGGAGGACGGGAGACTCAGTGAAATGCCAGTCACACGCAATGTTGCCTGGGACAGGCGTTTGGAATGCTTTAAGGGCAGGGACACGACACAGTATGTGCTCACGGCTGCCTCCATGGCCAGCGCGTGCGCAGCCTGCGGGGGACCCCTTGAGTCCGGCGAGCCGCTCTCACTGCTGGTGAACGTCACGGAAAGCACGGCACCGGACGGAACCAGTTACGTCACCTTCACCGACTGCGTCTGCCACCGCCGGTGCAGTGATCCCGGCCTGAATGTCCAGCGGAGCCAGTGGGTACCAAACAGACTCACCCCCATGGCCGCCCGGATGGTTCTCACCCAGCAGTCCGGTAACGGGCAGGAACGCCTGGTGCCGATGCTGGCGTACACACTGGTCCCCGTGGTGGCTTTTCGGGAGAACGACGGCGACCTGACCTCCGCCCTCGTCTCAATCCTGCTCTTCCACGGCTTCCAATTGGCCATGAGCCCCGACTACGCCGGCATCCTGGAAGACGCCGTCGAAACGTCGGCCAGCTGCAGCTTCTCCCTGACAGGACAGGGCCTGATCACCCTCAGCATCGGCGGCAGAACCCTCTTCGGGGAACAGCTCCACCCGGATGAAGCCGAGGACGCGCTGTGGCTCGAGGCCGCCCGCGGCGGCCACGTCCTGGTCATCAGCGGAGACAATCTCGTCATCACGACCAATGGGCTGGACATCCGGCACGCCGCAGCCCAGGGAACACTGGTCATCGGCACGGTCCCCATCCACGCATAGGCCGTGGGCCCAGCCGTGCCCCGCTGATAACACGGGCGCGTGCGAACAGGACTGAAGCTAGTCCACGAGCGGAGGAGGGCCGAAGAGGAATTCGTTGGCGTGCGACACGGCTTTGCGGAACGCGTCATTCCGAAGCGCCGCCAGGTGTTCAATGTCATCCACGCCGGGTTCAAGAAATCCGGTAAAGCCCGGGCGAAGCACCCAGATATCCCCGGCCGGCGGCAGGTAGAACACCCCGAAGGAACGGTGCTGATGGTCGTCGTCGCTCCAGATGGGCACCACAGCCAGGGCGGCACCGGTTGCAGGGTTGATCCATTGCGCCCGTGGCAGCGGCTCCTCGTGGGCCTCGGGGTCCAGGAACGGGGCCGTGCCCTTGCCCCAGCGCTGTTCGAAGCGCTCGTGGAAGGCCGGGATCAGGTGCGAGTCGTAGCGGCGCCAGTCGCTCATCGTGGTTGTTCTCCTCTGGGTCTGATTCATGTGTTGTTACGCCCACGGTCCGCTCTCCCACCTGACGGGTGTGACGCGCAGTGGCGGCTCCCGGCGCCGGACCAAGCGGACCGGAATATCTTGCGGACTGTTGCCGTCCCACTTTTCGGTGCTCCGGCGGGTTTCCTGGCCATCCGCGTCCCCACGCTGCTGCGGCCGATTGCGCTCCGGAGTCGGAACTGCGGTCCCGGCGCGGGAGGCTTCCCGGTCGTAGGCGTGGCGGCGCTTGGGGTCACGGAGCACGGAGAAGGCCTGCATGATCAGCTGCAGTTCGGCCGGCGCAGCCCCTCCGCCTGTCACTTCGGGGCCGGCAACATCGGGGTGGTGCCGGCGCATGAGGGTGCGGTAGGCGCGCGCGATTTCCCGTGGCGATGCGCCAGGGGAAACGTGCAGGACTGCGTAATAGTCCGGGACAGATCTGGTCATCATGAAGCCTGTGGCTACTGCAACATTGTGCTGGTCTTTGCGGCTGGCAGCGGCCCGGGGCGGCCTCCGGCAGACGCCCAAAGGCAGAAATCCGGACGCCGTCCCGTCACGCGCATCGAAGGGCTATGTCTCGATCTGGTGCTGCTGGCCTTTGCTTTCGATCTCAATCTTGCGCGGCTTTGCCTGCTCCGCCACGGGGATCCGCAATGTCAGCACACCGACGTCGTAACTGGCCTTGATGTTCTCGGTGTCGAGGGTGTCGCCGAGGATAAGCTGGCGGCTGAAGACGCCGCGTGGCCGTTCGGAGACCACTAGTTCGACATTGGGCTGGGTGGCGTCCCGGCGCTCTGCCCGGACGGTGAGGACGTTCCTTTCAACGTTCAGGTCCACGGCGTCGGGTGAGATCCCTGGCAGGTCGAAGGCCACGACAAATTCCCCGTCTTCCTGCCATGCGTCCATCGGCATGGCGGCCGGACGGGCTGCTGTTCCGAAGACCTGCTGGGTGAGCCGGTCCAGCTCACGGAACGGGTCAGTACGGATTAGCATCATTTCCCACTCCCTTCAGCATCTAGGTTTCATGGTTACCCACCGCCGGGTATCTGTGACAGTGGATATAGATTTCTTATAGCACTGGTGACAAACTGGTGCAAGAGGAAATCCAACTGAATTGACGGGAAAGTGATGGCAAACCAGCACAGGAGCGGACGAAGGCTCTACGCGATTTCGGTGGTGGCGGAACTCCTGGGGACGGGCCAACAAAACATCCGGCTCTATGAACGCCGCGGCCTGCTCACGCCCGAACGGACCGAGGGAGGCACCCGCCAGTACAGCGAATCCGACCTTGCCGTCCTTCGCCGGATCGGAGAACTCCTGGAGGAGGGGCTCAATCTGGCCGGCGTCGCCAAGGTACTGGAACTGGAAATGGACAATGCCCGACTCCGGCGCCAGCTAAAGCGCGCCCGAAGCGCCCGCCCGAACGAGGACAGCATGTAATGCACCAGGACCCCCGCCGCCTCACGCCGGCTGCGCGGCACGGACCGGCTCCGGCAGGACAGGCGCGCCCGCCCTGCAGCGTCCACGGGGCCCGCTGACACGGCGGAACAGAACCTATGCATCCCTACGAAAGGCCTGCAATCCCTGGTTTCTTCCAAGACGGTTCCCGGCCGGGAATGTTCCGGCTGAGCAGATCCAGCAGTTCACCCTGATTCAGCCCGGTCGCCTCGCTGACCTCGGCAAGGGTGGCATCCCCGGTTCTCAGCAGCGCCGCGGCGGATTCCCGAAGCGTTCTGTATGCAACATCCAGGGTGGCTTCGGCGGTTGCTATGACCGCCGCCAGTGCCCGCAGCCTCTGGAGTTCTGAGTCCATTTCGCATCACCGCCCCTTCGTCTGGACCCCGCCGAACCAGGAGTCCGGCGGCACTGTTCCGGCGTGCACCCGGTGGGAATCGAACCCACGACCCGAGGATTAAAAGTCCCCTGCTCTCCCGGCTGAGCTACGGGTGCGTGCCGCCTGTGCAATACCGGTCAGTTCGTGTCAGCCTCATCAATGATCTATATCAACCACCATAGATTTTTAGCACTGCAGCAGCGCGGGCGCAAGAGTTTTCGGGCGGGAAACCGGAACAGAAACCTTGTGCGATGCGGCGGCGAGTGCTACTAAATCTATATCAACAGATATAGATCAGGATGAAGTTGCATGAAGACAAAACAAGCTACTGCGGACAATCCGCTCAAACTCAACGCTGTGATTAAAGGCACAGTACTGCGTATCAGGAACCATGACTACCACGTGTTGGCCGCCGAGCAACACGATGGCCTGGTACACCTGACACTCCAGGCACCAGACGGAGACCACTGCACCTTCATCGGCACCAAGGGAACACGGGTGAGGCCCGCCCCGCCCCTGGACAAGCGACGGGACAAACAGCGGAGGTAAGGCGCGTTGGTCTCGACAGGCCCAATCGCGTGCGCCGCCGTCGTCAAAATCCCTGCCGCAATAGAACATTGAGGGGCGGCTGCCGTGATGAAGGCAGCCGGATGGATCGGGAGTTGAGCCTGCCTCGTCGGTTAATCTGAACCATTCTTTGGCAGACGGCGTCGTACCGTATAGCCGCTCTGATCTGCAGGCCTGTGCTCTGACCGTTGATTTGGGCGCCAGCGGGGGCAAAATCCCCAAGAGATCAGGTCAAGGAGGAGACATGAATAAGCAACTGCGCGTCAGCCTCGCCGCGCTGGCCGTGACTGTGGCGCTTGCCGGTTGCGGCGGGAACTCAGGCACAACAAGCCCCACCACAGGCTCTCTGCCAACGAGCGCCACCGCTCCGGCGCCGGGCGTGTCCACTACCCCTGCAGCCGGCGTCGAGCTCAAAACCGCAGCATCAACGGCGGGGCAGATTGTGGTGGACAAAGACGGTAGGAGCGTCTATTTCTTCACCAAGGACATCAAGGACTCCGGAAAGAGTGCCTGCAAGGATGCCTGCGCGGCGGCCTGGCCCGCAGTCACCACAACGTCCACAGCACCCGCCGCGGATGGAGTGAGCGGCACCATCGGTACCATCACCACGGCTGATGGTTCCAAGCAGATCACCATCAATGGCATGCCCGTCTACTACTACGCCAAGGACAAGCAGGCCGGAGACATCCTGGGCCAGGGAGTCAACAATGTCTGGTACCTCGTGAGTCCCGCCGGGGAGATGATCAAGTCAGCAGTGGGAGGGTACTAACCCGGAGACCGCTCCCCGAGAAGGGGCCGCCGCGATCGTTGGCTTCGTCTGGCGCTGCGTCAGCTGCGGCTGAAGAGCACCCTAAGTTTGAACCACCTGGCCATAGGGCCTGGCAATGACGGCAACAAGTACGAGTGGCAGGACTGGCCGGCGGAATCGCTCGGACTGATGCCGCCGACACGCTGATCGGGGCAGGCGTCCTGGAGCCCCGCCAACTTCGGACCGAAGGAACCGAACTGCCCTCGTTGCCGGTCAATTGCAGACCGCTGATCGCCACGGCAGCCATCACCAGCGCTCTCTGGGCAAGACAGCGCAAAGACATCGACGTCCTCTCTTATCCGCGCGATCACGCCGTGCTCGGCCAGTGCCTGTCCGCCGGTGAGGACGAAGACCCGAAGCCTGGTGTGCACATTGTGCACGTCCTTTTTGTCTTTTGAGGGACCACGCAGCGAGGTGGCGAAGCCCTTCCGGGCTCTCGAACATCTAGTCCGGCGGAGACTGCAGAAAAAGCGTGACGGGACTGTGTGAAATAACGCGGATCCGCGGTTGGCTTGGCACGCCGAGTCCCCCTTACGCGGGACGCACATAAAGCAAGCGGACGACGGCGGGACTACCCGCCGTCGTCCGCTACCGTTGGCAGGGCCCTCCATCGCGCCCTGTGCACCACTGCTTAGGCGGCGAGCGGCATGTCGAACAGTTGCTCAGCAAGCCTGATGAGGTGGCGGGGCACGTCGGCCTCTTCGCCGGAACACCCGTGGCCCAGGAACAGGGCGGTGCCGTGGAGGGTTTCCTCGACATTGATGCCGGTTTCGCGTATGAGTACCTCGGCGCGGAGGTTCTGGGCGGCCATCCGGTTCGCTTCGCTGTCCAGGTAGACGTGCCAGGCACGGCCGGCGATGACGCCGACCTCCCCGTTGGCCACCCGCTGCAGTGTTGTCGTGTCCAGTTCAACAGCTTTGATGTGTACCGGGTGGGCTAGTCGGGCCGGGACAACGAGGGCGTTGCAGGGGGTATGCATGATCAAGTCCTTCAAAAACGTGGTTCGTGATGTGCAGAGGGCGGCCGGCCGGGCCAGGAGTCCCGGAGCCGGCGCCCGCTGACATGTCAGCGCTGGTTTTTGCGGGGTTTTACAAAATTCAGTTCGCTGTTTTCATTTTTGGCTCTTTTTTCGACGCGCTTTTCCAGAATGGATTTGCCGGCTTTTTTGGCCGCGCCGCTTCTGGGGGATTTTCCGGACATCGGAATCACACCTTTCTTTGCTTGCGTTACTCGATACCCTACCCACTTATATTTTTTTAGCCAGTCCAGGGGAAGCTGCTTCCGTTGGTCGCTCGCCTCGGCAGCAAAAGCCCATGGAGCCCAGCGGCTCCATTAGCCGGTTTTCAGGTATATGAGCGATGAATGGCGTCGAGTCGCTTTCGGGCAGAGCTTGTAATCGCGAAATTTAATGCAACAAAGAGACGCTGAATCATAAGATACTGCTTTTCAGCTTCAGGTTTCCAAAGTCCCGCGAGCCAAGTAGTCGAGGAAAATTTCCCGACTCAGCCACCCGGAGCCTCACTCTGTCCGCATCAGCTCTGACGCGTAGAGCTGGCTGGTGAAGAAGCCATCCGCAAACACCTCGCCGCTTCAGGGCAACCCGGCTCAAGACTCCGAGCGTCCGCCTTGCGCCTCAACCGACACGAGCCCAGTTCCGGTTTCCGCCCGCCGTCCTCCAGGCACAGAGCTCGGGCGCTTGAAGAAGTGATTACCCGTCAGCTTGAAGTACACCGAGCCTGGACCACATCTCCTTGCTTGCATATCAGAAGCAGGACCCGGCCCTGGGCAAGCGCCTTGGTCCGGCGCCAGATTTCAGTTCGTGTGCTGGAAGGCGAGTGGTGCCTCCTTGGACAGGGACCGGCCTTTCACTGGCCTTTGCCCTGTTTGTCCGGAACAGACCATTCGGTGTTTCCTCGAGCTCTAGGTAGCCAACCTTCAGGCGGGAGTTCTTGAACCAATGACCCGCGCTATGCACCAGCCGGGACAACAACCCAAAGTCCTCGACAATTCCAACCGCCCGGAGCACCATGAACTTGTATTTACCATGTCGAGCCGATCGGGCTTTGACCAGGCCTGCATCGGTTATCAACCAGGACTCTGCTGCTCGCAGAACGAACCCCGCCGCCGAGCTCGTTCCAGAGAGCCCGGCGGGCACTCCGCCCAGAGTAGAAGGCGTACGTCGCATGTCTCCCCGATCGACTACCCACCCGACAACATGGCTCGGGCGCGGCCTCATCGCATCCATTGCGGCGCTGGTCCTGCCACTGTCGCTTAGCAGCTTCGCCGTTGCCGACGATGAGCCATCATCCCCCAAGAGCTGGAACATCGCGGTCGGCTCGGAGGCACCCGGCCAGGCCATCCAGCGCATGTCCTTCCCCCGCGCCAGCATTTACGTCAATGTCGGCGACACGATCACGTCGGAGACCAGTTCCACAGAAATCCGCACCGTGGCCTTTCCGGCACGCGGCCAGTGGCCCAAGCCCTTCAGCCCGTCTGTCGGAACAGCTGCCGTTCCAGCTGAACGACTCATTCAGGCCGCACCACCCTACGGCGCTCTCCGGAAACAGCTAAACGCCATCATAGCCACCTATCCCCAGTACCAGCTCGGCGTCGCCCTCATTGACATGTCGGATGGCGTCATCCACACCTACGGCGTCCAGGGAAAGTTTGTTGCGGCCAGCACAGCGAAGATCTTGGCCGCGGGCGCCTACTACCACTACGCGGAGCGGGGCCTGCTGTCCCTCACGGCACCGATGGGCGGCCATACCGCGGCCTATCAGATCCACCAGATGATCCAGCAGAGCAACAACCAGTCCTGGGCACTGATTCTTGGCGCCCTCGGCAACCAACGGATCCATGATTACGCCGCAGCCCTGGGGATTTCCTATTACAGGACCCTCAACGAGCTGTCCCCCGCGGAGACGGCCACACTGCTCTATCTGTTGTACACCGGGCGCCTGATCACCACTGCCCATGCGAACCAATTGCTCTCCTACATGCAACACACGAACTACGAAACCCTCATCCCCGCCGCCGTCCCACCCGCCATCACCGTGTTCCACAAGTACGGGCTGCTGAACGGGTACCTCCACGACGCGTCCATCCTGGTCCAGAGCGGCCGGGCCTACGCCTTCGTGGTGTACACCCTGGGCAGGAGCATGGCGGACATTCCAGCGCGAACCGGGGTCATCCACAAACTCACCCGCGCGGTTGTAGAGAAGCTGTTCTAACACCCGCCGATCACGACTGTGCGGGGGCACTTCGGCAGGACCACACGCTCACGCTCCATCCGCGGCAGCGTAGCGTTCGGCGGCCTCGTACCGGGTGGTGGCCGCGGGGGCTGTCTACGAAGCACGCATATGGGCCAGCGGAGGCCCGATGAGCGACAAATTGTCGTGACGGTCTTAGATCTCATCGCGACGACGACATTCAGCCTGGACCGTTTTCGGAGGAGCGAGACAGGGCCGACAAGTAGGTGACGTCACGTTTCGCGGTTTCTGTGCTCGTCAATGACGGAGTGAAGATTCCGCATACCGTCCGGAGCCCTCCTATCGACGCTCCCCTGCTAGCTCGCAGGTGGCAGGGCAGGCTGACGACAAAGGACGAAGGTATGGCGATGGGAATTTTTCCTGACTGCGCTCAGTTACGAGTGTAATCACTACGATTCTTTGGCTGGCATTTACTCGTGGTCCTGATTCGTGGTTCACACACAACAGCCAAACCATCCGCGCCGACCTGCTGTGCGATGCACCCAGCAACAAGAAGGAACTCTGAAATGCCTACATTCAATGGAGCAGTCGTCCTCGTCACCGGAGCAAACGGCGGCATCGGAACAAACTTCGTCCACGACGCCCTCGCCCGCGGCGCCAGCAAGGCCTACGCCACCGCCCGCACCCCCCGCACCTGGGACGACGAGCGCATCGTCCCGCTCACCCTCGACGTCACCGACCCCGCCTCCATCCAGGCAACAGCCGAGACCGCCGGGGACGTCACGGTGTTGATCAACAACGCCGGAGCCGGCGTGGCAAGCACGGGCATCCTCACCCACACCGAGGAGGAAATCCGAACCAATGTCGAGACGAACTTCCTCGGCCCGCTGTTCCTCACCCGCGCATTCGCACCGACCCTGTCCGCGAACGATGAATCCGTGATCATCGACATCCACTCCGCAATGAGCTGGTACGCCATCGGTGGCATTTATAGCGCCACCAAAGCCGCCCTCTGGTCTGTAACCAACTCACTGCGCCTGGAACTCGCCCCCACTGGTGTACACGTGCTGGGCGTCCACGTCGGCTACGTCGACACCGCGATGGCTACGCAGGCCGCCGGGCCCAAGATGGACCCAGCCGATCTACTACGCACCGTGATGGATGCCGTGGAAGCCGGCGAGTACGAGGTTCTCGCGGACGAAACCTCCGTACAGCTCAAAGCCGGGCTCAGCGGCCCAATCGAGGCTCTCTACCCACAACTTGCGCACACCAAAGCCTAGGGAAACGGTAATGCCGTGATTATGACCTGGGGTCATGATCACGGCACCTATAGCCACGGCTCTCCCTTGACTAAATTACTGACTCTACTCATAATTGAGCATAGTCGGAGTCCATCTCAGTCCGATTACAGGAGCGGCGTTTACGGACAATGCCCCTGCGACCCGACCGGCGCCCCAAGGGATTTGCCTGCGTCACTGGCAGCAACTGTTAGCCCACCATCGTCAAAAAGGAGCATCAAGGCATGCGAGCGTTCGTCGTCACGAAGTACAAGGAGCCGCTGCGCGAAGTGGACGTCCCTGAGCCCGCTGTCGGCGACGGGGATGTGCTCGTTCAGGTGCAGGCAGCTGGCCTGAACCAGTTGGATGAGAAGATCCGGTTGGGTGAGTTCAAGCAGATCCTTCCCTACAAGCTGCAGCTGATCCTCGGCAACGACCTCGCGGGCACCGTCATTCGCGTAGGCGCAAATGTGCGCCGGTTCAAACCGGGAGACGAGGTTTATGGCCGCCCCGACAAGGACCGCATCGGCACGTTCGCCGAGCGCATCGCCGTCGCCGAAACCGATCTGGCACTTAAGCCCGCATCCGTCAGTATGGTGGAGGCTGGCTCTCTGCCGCTGGTGGCGCTTACGGCGTGGCAGGCGCTCGTCGAGAAGGGCAATGTACAGCCGGGGCAGAAGGTTCTCATTCACGCCGGCGCCGGCGGGGTCGGGTCGATCGCGATCCAACTCGCCAAGCACCTCGGCGCGACCGTTGCGACCACCGCGAGCAGTCCCAACGCCGACTTCGTGCGCGGCCTGGGCGCGGACACGGTGATCGATTACCGCACGCAGAACTTCGAACAGATCCTCAACGGATATGACCTCGTCCTGGACAGCCTCGGCGGAAGGAACCTCGAGAAGTCGCTTCGCATCCTGAGGCCCGGCGGGAAAGCGATTGGGATCACCGGGCCGCCGGACCCGGCATTCGCTAGCGAGGTCGGCCTCAACCCGATGCTGAGGTTGGCGATCACCGGGCTTAGCAGCAAGATCCGGAGGCAGGCGAAAAAGCTCGGCGTCCATTACGAGTTCCTCTTCATGCATGCCAGCGGCGACCAGCTGCGTGAGATCGCAACCCTCGTGGACGAGGGCGTGCTGCGCCCGATCGTGGGGAAGGTTTTCGACTTCGCCCAGACGCCCCAAGCGCTGCAATCACTATCCGGCGGCGGCATCCGCGGCAAAGCCGTCGTCACCCTTGCCGGCGGACCCGCCGTCGGCCATTCACTTCGTGCGCCATCCAGGAGAACATCATCATGAACAACACCGCCAGCCCGGACGAATCCGTCGTCACCTCCTATGCGGACGCACCAACCCGTACGGTCACCGCCGGCGGCGTCACCTTCGCGTACCGCGAGCTGGGACCGAAGGGCGGCATCCCGGTCTTCTTCTTCGTGCACCTCGCCGCAACCCTGGACAACTGGGACCCCGGCATCATCGACCCCGTCGCGAAGAACCGACACGTTATCACCTTCGATCAGCGCGGCGTCGGCGCCTCCACGGGGCTGGTTCCCGACAGCATCGAGGCAATGGCCGAGGACGCCTACAGCTTCATCAGGGCCCTCGGGTTCGACAAGATCGATGTCTTCTCTTTTTCGATGGGAGGAATGATTGCCCAGGACCTGGTCCTCAAGCATCCCAACCTTGTCCGCAAACTCGTACTTACCGGCACCGGGCCACGCGGCGGCAAGAATATGGACAAGGTCGTCGGCACTACCTACTACGACGTCCTCCGTGCCGTACTGACACGGTCGGACCCGAAGGAATTTCTGTTTTTCAGCCGCAACGCCGCCGGCAAGGCGGCTGCGAAGGCTTTCATCACGCGCCTCCAGGAGCGCACTGTCGACCGCGACAAACCGATCAGCACCAGGACTTTCCAGACGCAGTTGAAGGCAATCCAGAAGTTCGGCCGCTCCGTCCCGGCGGACCTATCAAAGCTCACCCAGCCCACGCTTATCGTCAACGGCGACAACGACCGCATGGTTCCGTCAGTCCTCTCTGAAGACCTGCACCAGCGCATCAAGGGATCCGAACTGATCATCTACCCCGACTCCGGCCACGGCGGCATCTTCCAGCACCACGCCAGATTCACCCCCGTCGCCGTCAACTTCCTTGCCACCTGATGGGCACGCCGACGGGAAGACAACAATGAACATCTCGTGCGAATGGTTATGAGCACTGCCGGGAGATTATACTCATAACTGAGCATAGTCAGTTTATTCCGGGAGGAACCATCATGCCTGTCGCTCCCCAGCCCGTCGGACGGCGCGAGCGGAACAAGCAGCAGAAGCTGGACCGCATCACTGCCGCAGCCAGCGAGCTGTTCGCTGAACACGGCGTCGAGGATGTCACGACGCAGCAGATCGCCGATAAGGCCGACGTCGGCACCGGCACCTTGTTCCTTTACGCCAGAACTAAGGGAGAACTCCTCCTGCTCGTGCAAAACGCCCATTACGCCGAGGCCCTTGCCCGGGGCCGGGCTGCTGCTGAGACCGTTCCGGATGTGCTGGAAGCGGTGACGTCCATCGTGCAACCGATCGTTGAATGCAACCGCACCCAGGTCGACAACGGACGCACCTACCTGCGGGAGATGGTCTTCGGCGACCCGACGGAGCCACACCACAATGAGGCCCTCTCCATCGTCGCACGGACCGAAGAGGCCATCGCTGCCGTCTTGGGCCGCAATGGACTTTTCAATGCCGGTGATGCCACAACCACCGCACGCATCGTTTCGGCGATCATGTTCCTCAGCATGGCAGCGAGTGCAGATCCCGCTTTTCGCGTCGAGGACATTGTGCAGGACATCAGGGCCCAGATCCGCCTGCTCCTGCCCGCTGACGCAAGAACCTCCTGACCACATCAGCGTCAGACATGCGTCATATCAGCTGAAACTACACCCCAACCTGATATTGGGGACCCGGATTTGTTGACGTACTCTTCGACGTCCAGCCCGTCACGGAGCAGGCCCCGCTCCGAGAACAGGTCATAGACAACATTCCAGGCGCGATCCATTGGGCGTTGATCGATGCTTCCACTGTTGGAGCCGTCATGGATTCATGGTCCCTCTGTCACTGCCCTACGCGGTGAAGGTAGCGGGCGTGTCCTGAATGTGAGCCGTGACCGCCTGGATCGGCGGTGGTTGCTTTGTACGGCCGGCCCGCCCACCATGGAATTGTGTGTACCAAGGGCGGGCGCAGCCTCTGTTTTGTGCTGTGTCTACTGATCCCTCTGAGTGGAACGGCGGGGTGCATCTACGACTACCCCGAGCCCGTGCACATCCCAGCAGCTGGCCCCGGTCCGGGGCATACCCCAACTGCCGATCCGGCACCGGCAAGGGGCGCCCCGAAGCCTTATAGCGATCGGCTGGTACTGGAACAGGAGGCCAGGAACTACGCTGAGCTGGACCGGCTCCTCGCGCCATTGCCGGAGCCCGTTATCCTTTACGACGTGGGACCCCTGGACGGCCCGCTGAGGGGATTCGGCAGTACCGAGAAGGTACCGGCTAGCGGGCAATACACCGTCAACGCAGCCTGTGTTGGTGCTTCCGGTGCGAAGGTCGCCGTCGGGCAGGAGCATCCCGGCGCCCCCTTCCGGCCCATAGAGCTCGCGCTGGATTGCACCAAGACCACCTCACAGGTCATTGCGCTTCAGCAGGGCTACGTTTTCGCGCATCTCTTGCTGCCCGGCCCAGGCGATACACCGTGGACAGGAGCGGTGGGCGGTGTACTTGTGACCAGGATCCCGGAGCGTGTCACTCCTGCCCGGACGGCCGCTCGATAACATTCAATATCGAGCCGGGAAAACCCCGAAGCAGCAGATGCACGCTCTATCCTCTCGGTCCGGCCGGCCGGACGGGTGAGTCACATCCCTGCCCCGGCCACATCACCAGACTGCCAGCCGCTCACAGAACAACCGGGTAAAGACTTACAAAGCCATGGGCTGGCGCACGCGATACTCTCTCTCCCTACGCGGGGCTTCTCAAGACCGTTGACTAACACAGCGGTCGTACGCAGTTGTCTGATCCTTACCGGCCAAGCGGCCGAGCGCCGTATACAACGTGGTGGCCCTGCGGCTGACGGTTAGTCTGCCGACGATGATCGTCCGGCTCTGGCGAGGGGAAAGTCTGTGGATGGCTACCCCCAACTTAAAAAACTCTTTGACACTCGAGAAGTAACGCGGGTAACTTAGATCACAGCACTCCTAGTAACGCGAGTTACCAAGAAGCGCCCAACTACAATCCCTCTACTGGCAGCACCCCCAGTTCAACGACACCACTGGAGTATTCAATGGCGA
This sequence comes from Arthrobacter sp. OAP107, assembly GCF_040546765.1. Classification (NCBI taxonomy): domain Bacteria; kingdom Bacillati; phylum Actinomycetota; class Actinomycetes; order Micrococcales; family Micrococcaceae; genus Arthrobacter; species Arthrobacter sp. OAP107. Next base: position 2,555,896 of record NZ_JBEPOK010000001.1, read on the forward strand.
GAACCGCCTCCCTGAAGAGGGATCCCGAACCGCTCCCCGCCGTGGCCTCGCGGTTACGGCCGGGCATTTGTGGGGCGTCCATGGTGAGGCTCTGGCCGACGCCGGGCTGGAGCTTGATCCGGAGCTGGTGGTGGCCGGGTATGCGACGGCCGACGGCGGCTACGACGCTGCCTGCCAAATCCTTGACCGCTACCCCGCCAAGGACAGGCCAACGGCCCTGTTCTGCCTCAATGACCGCATGGCCATGGGCGCCTACGATGCCATCAAGGAACGCGGCCTGGCCATCCCCGGGGACATCGCCGTGATCGGCTTCGACAACCAGGAACCCATTGCCGCCTACCTCAGGCCCAAGCTGACCACTGTTGCGTTGCCGTTCGAAAAAATGGGCGCCCTGGGAGTCCAGACGCTCGCCGCGCTTACAGCAGGACAGCCGATCACTGCCGACCAGCAGTTGGTCGACTGTCCGCTGCTAGAACGCTCTTCGGTCTGACCGCGAAATCAACGTCGAAGAGCTACCCCACCCACCCTTCACCTTGCTGATGAAGACAGGAAAGAGATAACCCAATCATGACACAACCCACATTCTTCAGGCCGGCCGGCCAGGTGTAGCCCCAATACAAATGATCTCCTGACCACCTTGCTCCTGCTCCGGCCCAGCCTGTCCGAGTTCGGGCTGCTCCTCCACGCCGAAGCACGCCTCCTTTACGGGTCCGCGGACCTCACGCCCGTCCATGAAACGAGAACAATGAACAGCGTCACCTCCACCCTTGAGACCTACAGACCGGCCATGCACTATGCCGCCAGGGACACGTGGCTTAACGATCCCAACGGACTGGTCTTCCACGAGGGCACTTATCACCTGTATTACCAGAACAACCCCTTCGGAAACGTCCACAGCAACATGTCCTGGGGTCATGCGACCTCCACGGACCTGGTCAGCTGGGAGGAACAGCCGGTTGCGATCCCCTGCGATGACATTGAGGAGATCTTCTCCGGCAGCATCGTGGTAGACACCCACAACACCAGCGGATTCGGCGCAGACGGAAAACCTCCTCTGGTGGCCGTCTACACCAGCGCGTACAAACCGGGTTCCCCCCGCCAGGGCACCCAGGCCCAGTCCATCGCGTGGAGCACCGACGGCGGCTACACCTGGACCAAGTACGCCGGCAACCCAGTCCTGACCAGGAACTCACCGGAATTCCGGGACCCCAAGGTCTTCCGCTACAACGGCCCGGCCGGCAGCTACTGGGTTATGGTGGCCGTGGAAGCACACGACTTCACCGTCCTGCTTTACCGCTCGGAGGACCTCAAAAACTGGGAATACCTCAGCACCTTCGGCCCTGCAAACGGCACCGGTGGAATCTGGGAATGCCCGGACCTCTTTGAGCTGCCGCTGGACGGTGATGCCGCGGCCAGGAAATGGGTCCTGACGGTGAACATGAACCCCGGGGGACCCAACGGCGGTTCCGCAGGCCAGTACTTTGTGGGACAGTTCGACGGCGTTACGTTCAGCTCCGAGACAACGCTCACCGAGGGGATGCAGGACCCGGAATGCATAACCGACTACCAGTGGCTTGACTGGGGCCGTGACTACTACGCCGCCGTCTCGTTCAGCAATGTCCCGGACGGCCGGCGGCTGATGATCGGCTGGATGAACAACTGGCAGTATGCCAACCACATTCCCACCTCGCCCTGGCGCAGCCCCATGAGCCTCGTCCGGGATGTGTCCCTCGTTTCCGTGAACGGGCAACCCCGGCTCGTGCAGCAACCCGTGACGGAAGTGAGAGCAACTTCGCAACCGGGTCCCGTGAGGCGGGTGAGCGTAGACGGGGCAATGGAAGTCAAGGGGGGCACGGCAGTGCAGCTCGTTGACATCACCTTCACGCCAGGCAGTGCCGAGGAATTCGGCCTTGTGGTCCGGGGGGCAGCCGACGGCACGGTCGGGACACGGATCGGGATCCGCCCCGGCAGCGGAGAACTCATCGTGGACCGGACCCACTCCGGCGACACCGGCTTCCATGAAGCCTTTCCCTCCGCCAGCCGCGCCCCGATTGCTGCCGGACAGGACGGCAGCTACACCCTGCAGATCTTCGTTGACCACTGCTCCGTGGAAGTCTTCGCGAACGCCGGGCTCGCCACCGTGACCGAACTGATCTTCCCCGATGCCGCCCAAACATCCCTCACCTTGTACTCCACCGGCGGCACAACCGACGCTGCGCTCCAACTCACCGACTTCGGAAAGGAAAAAGCCTGATGGAACACCGCAAGCTGGGTTCCTCGGGCCTGTACATCAGCGAAATCGCCTACGGAAACTGGTTCACCCACGGTGAGCAGATCGACCAGGCCGCCGCGGCGCAGTGCGTCAAGCAGGCACTGGACCTGGGCATCACCACATTCGACACCGCCGATGCCTATGCCCGAAACCGGGCCGAAGAAGCCTTGGGCGAGGCGCTCAAAGGTACACGCCGCGAAAGCGTGGAGATTTTCACCAAGGTCTACTTCCCTACCGGGGAGGGCCGGAACGATCGTGGCCTGTCCCGCAAACACGTCATGGAGTCCATCAACTCATCGCTCCGCCGGCTCCAAACCGACTACGTCGACCTCTACCAGGCTCACAGGTACGACTACGAGACCCCACTGGAAGAGACCATGCAGGCCTTCGCCGATATTGTCAGGGCCGGGAAAGCGCACTACATCGGGGTGTCGGAGTGGACGGCGGACGAGATCCGATCCGGAGTTGCCCTTGCCAACGAACTTGGCGTCCAGCTCATCTCCAACCAGCCGCAGTATTCCATGCTCTGGCGCGTCATCGAACAGGAAATCGTTCCCCTCAGCGAGGAACTGGGCATCGGGCAGATCTGCTGGTCTCCGCTCGCCCAGGGAGTCCTCACCGGCAAGTACGCCCCCGGCGCGGCAGCCCCGCAAGGCTCCCGCTTCCGTGCCGACAACGGCGACCTCAAGAACGACCACCGCTTTCTCCGCGAGGACATCCTCACCCGCGTCCAGCAACTGTGGCCCCTGGCCGACGAGGCCGGACTGTCCATGGCAGCCTTCGCTGTCGCATGGGTCCTGCAGAGCCCCAACGTCTCAGCAGCCATCGTCGGAGCATCGGCCAGAGCAACTCGTAGACAACGTCCAGGCCGCAGGAGTCAGACTCGACCCCGAATTGCTCCTGAAGATCGACGACATCCTCGGCCCCGTGGTCGAAAGAGACCCGGGGAAGGTCGAATCCTTTCAGAACCGTCCCTGAACCGCCCTACGACCCCATCAAGGACGGCGGTGCTGGACACCCCAGCCCACCGCAATCCGGCCCGGGTTCTGCCCGCAGCTCCCTGGACGGAGACCTGGGAAATCACCGCGTCGACAAAAAATTGGTTGACACGGATGAGTAACGCGGGTAACTTAGATCACAGTCGCCTTGGTAACGCGTGTTACCTTCGGCAATTGCCAGACTCCAACGCGAGTCACTACTGGCATCACCCAGCTCAACGAAGACCACTGGAGCATTCAATGGCGAAAACCACTTCCTCAGACAAAGCCGGCACTGCCCGGCAGCGTGGTGTCACCATGAATGACGTCGCCAGGCATGCCGGAGTGTCCCGGACGGCTGTTTCATTCGTGCTGAGCAACCGCGAAAACGCCAGCATCTCGGAGGAGACGCGGATCCGCATCGCTGACGCGGTTCAGGCGTTGGGCTACCGTCCAAACGCAGGGGCGAGGGCCCTGGCATCCCAGCGCAGCGACTGGTACGGAATAGTCACCGAGATCGTCACGGCGCCGTTCGCCGTGGACATCATCAAAGGCGCCCAGGACCAGGCATGGCTTGACCGCCGCTTCCTCCTTATCGCCCCGTCGGTCCAGGGTGATGCGGCCGGACCCAAACAGGGAATGGAGGATGCTGCTGTCGAGAAGCTGCTGGAACAGCGGGTGGAAGGTTTGCTGTACGCCGCAACGCACCACCGCGGCGTACATGTGCCCCGAAGCGCCCACGAAGTGCCCACGGTGCTCATCAACTGTTTCGACCTGGACGGGAAACTGCCCTCGATCGTCCCGGACGAACGGACGGGCGGACGGGTCGCCGTCGAACGGCTGCTCCAGGCCGACCACACCAAGATCGGTGTGATCAACCTGGACCCCCGCATCCCGGCAGCCGTTGGGCGTTTGCAGGGCGTCCGTGAGGCCCTGGCCGACGCCGGGCTGGAGCTTGATCCGGAGCTCGTGGTGGCCGGGTATGCGACGGCCGACGGCGGCTACGACGCTGCCTGCCAAATCCTTGACCGCTACCCCGCCAAGGACAGGCCAACGGCCCTGTTCTGCCTCAATGACCGCATGGCCATGGGCGCCTACGACGCCATCAAGGAACGCGGCCTGGCCATCCCCGGGGACATCGCCGTGATCGGCTTCGACAACCAGGAACTCATTGCCGCCTACCTCAGGCCCAAGCTGACCACTGTTGCGTTGCCGTTCGAAAAAATGGGCGCCCTGGGAGTCCAGACGCTCGCCGCGCTTACAGCAGGACAGCCGATCACTGCCGACCAGCAGTTGGTCGACTGTCCGCTGCTAGAACGCTCTTCGGTCTGACCGCGAAATCAACGTCGAAGAGCTACCCCACCCACCCTTCACCTTGCTGATGAAGACAGGAAAGAGACAACCCAATCATGACACAACCCACATTCTTCAGGCCGGCCCGCATCGCCGCGGCCGGTCTGGCGGTAGGCGCGATGTTGCTGACCGGCTGCGTAGCCAAAGTCGACAAGCCCGCAGACGGTGGCGCCGCGACCAACGCCAGTGCGTTCCTCACCATCCCGCGTGAGGACATGGGCACGTTTGTGCAGAACTTCAACCCGTTCGCACCCACAGTGAACCCGATGGTCCAGCAGTCCATTTACGAGTCGCTCCTGATCTTCAACCCGGCCAAGGGAGACACCGTGCCGTGGCTCGCCACCGACTGGAAGGCGGCCAAGGATGGCAAGTCCATCACCTTCACCTTGCGTGACGCCGTGAAGTGGTCCGATGGCCAGCCGTTCGTTGCCGACGACGTGGCTTACACCTTCGAGCTTCAAAAGAAGCTCAAGGGCGGCTACGAATATCTGAAGAACGTGACCGCCCAGGGCAGCAACAGGGTCACGTTCAACTTCAACAAGCCGTGGTCCCCCGCACTGTACGACGTCGGTCAGCTCAGCATCCTGCCCAAGCACATCTGGTCCGCGCTGTCCGATCCCGAAAAGGACGCCAACGCCAAGCCGGTGGGCACAGGGCCGTACACAGAGGTGGACAACTTCCAGGCCCAGTCCTTCGTGCTGAAGAAGAACCCCAACTACTGGCAGCCGGACAAGCAAAAGATCGCCGGCATCAAGATGCTCGCCTTTGCAGGGAACGACGGCGCCAACCTCGCTGCCGCCAACGGTGACGTGGACTGGGCCCCGCAGTACATCCCGAACATCGAAAAGACATTCGTCTCCAAGGACAAGGAACACCGGCACTACTGGTTCCCCCCGACCGGTGCCATGATCAACTGGCAGCTCAACACCACCAAGGCACCCTTCAACGATGTGGATGTCCGGAAGGCGTTGAGCATGGCCGTTGACCGCGACCAGGTCACCAAGATCGGCATGAGCGGTTACGCCCAACCAGCCGACTGCACCGGCCTGTCAGGCAATTACGAGACGTGGAAGAACAGCCAGGTCAAGGACAACTGCACCTGGACCAACCATGATGTCCAGAAAGCCAACGAACTGTTGGATAAGGCCGGCTACCCCAAGGGCCCCGACGGCAAACGCACGCTCAAGGACGGTTCACCCTTCCAGTTCAAGATCTCCGTGGGTGCCACCTCGTCCGACTGGCTGTCCGTGGCAAACGTGATCGCCCAGAACATGGCAGAGGTTGGCGTGACCGCGAAGGTCGACTCCCCGGACTGGGCCGCTGTGGTCGCCGGGTACGAAACAGGCAAGTTCGATTCGGGCATTGTATGGAGCGCCAACGATCCGAGCCCGTACAAGTACTTCAACACTTCCATGGGCACGGCAACCGTGAAGCCGGTGGGCACCAAGACCTTCGACAACTACCACCGCCTCGGCGACCCCAAGGCTGATGCCCTGCTGGCCGAGTTCGCTACAGCATCGGACCAGCCCAAGCAGAAGGACATCGCCAACCAGCTGCAGGAAGAATACAACAACGTCGCACCGCTGGTGCCGCTCTTCTCCGGCCCGGAATGGGGGGCGTACAACGACACCCGCTTCACCGGCTGGCCCACCCAGGACAACCCTTACGCCACCCTCTCGGTCCGGGCACCCACCACGGTTCTGGTGCTGACCAGTCTGGAACCACGCAAGTAGCGTCCAACGGAGCATGAGGCCAGACCGCCCTCATGCCACGCACGCCCGACGGCCTGGCCGATTCGAAACGCCAGCCGTCGGGCGTACCCCACAATTTTGACCAATCCCGAATTGGAGGGAAACCGTGCGCTTCATCCTGCGCCGACTGGGTTTCTACCTGCTCGCCTTCTGGGCATCCATCACCCTGAATTTCCTGCTCCCCCGCTTCATGCCCGGGGACCCCGTCTCACGCATGTTCGCCCGCTCCCAGGACAGAATGCAGCCCGAACAGATCGAGGCCCTGCGCAAGCTGCTTGGCGTGGATGACCGGCCTCTCTGGGAACAATACGCCGGCTACCTCCAGAACATCCTCACCGGCCAGATGGGGGTATCCATTTCACGCTTCCCCACACCGGTCACCGAGGTTATCTCGTCCCAGGTCGGATGGACCCTGCTGCTCGGCGGAACCGCACTGGTCATAGCCGCCGTCGTCGGTAACCTGCTGGGCATCCTGGCCGCCTGGCGCCGCGGCGGCGCGATCGATTCGGCGCTGCCGCCGTTGCTTGTGTTCATCGGATCGTTCCCGTACTTCTGGCTCGCGATGGGCGCGCTGTACCTGTTCGGCGTCGTGCTGGGCTGGTTCCCTATCCGCCACGCGTTCACGGACGGGCTGCAGCCCGGCTTCACGTGGGAGTTCATCGGCGACGCCGCCGCCCACCTCGTGCTCCCGGCGCTGACGATCGTCCTGGTCTCGATCGGCGGCTGGATGCTGGGCATGCGGAACACCATGATCGCCACGAACTCTGAGGACTACATCACCATGGCCGAAGCCAAGGGCCTGCGCCCCGGACGGATCATGCTCCGCTACGCCGCCCGGAACGCGATGCTGCCCTCGGTGACCAGCTTCGGAATGGGCCTGGGCTTCGTGGTGGGCGGCGCCCTTCTCACCGAGGTCGTCTTCGCCTACCCCGGCGTCGGCTACCAGCTCCTCAACGCCGTCCAGGGCCTGGACTATCCGCTCATGCAGGGACTGTTCCTGACCATCACCGCCGCCGTGCTGCTGGCGAACTTCCTGGTGGACATCCTCTATGTCCGCCTCGACCCCCGCGTGCGCAGCAACTGAGCATTGCGTACCCAGTAACCAAGGGACCGACCATGACCAGCGTTATCCTTCAGCAGCCGACCGAACCAAAAGCTGCCCGCAAACCCAACCGCGGCTTCGTCCACGGACTTATCACCAACAAGAAGGCCATGACAGGCATGGCCATCATGCTCGTGTTCATCGTGCTGGCGCTGGCCGCGCCGGTACTGTTCCCGGGCGATCCCTCCCGGATCACCGGGATGGCCTCCCTGGAACCGGACGGGGAGCACTGGCTCGGAACCACCGCCAAGGGCCAGGATGTGCTCGCCCTGACAATCCACGGCGTCCGGAGTTCCCTGCTGGTGGGCCTCACCGTCGGGCTGGCGTCCACCTTCATCGGCATCCTCGTCGGCCTGGCATCGGCCTATTTCGGCAAATTCACCGACGAAGCACTGTCCTTGCTGACCAACGCCTTCCTCCTCCTTCCCGGACTTCCGCTGCTCGTCATCCTGGCTGCGTTCCTTCCACCGGGGCTGGGCACCGTGATCCTGGTACTCACGGTCACGGGATGGGCCGGATCAGCGCGCGTGCTCCGGTCACAGGCCCTGTCCATCCGTTCCAAAGATTTCGTGGCCGCGGCCGTGGTGTCCGGTGAACGGGCGGGCCGGATCATGTTCCGCGAAATCCTCCCGAACATGGCCTCAATCGTGATGGGAACATTGCTTGCCTGCGTCATCTACGGTATCGGGGCCCAGGCCGGCCTCGAATTCCTGGGGCTGGGCGACGTCAGCACAGTCTCCTGGGGCAACAACCTCTTCTGGGCCGGGAACGAAGGTGCCCTGCTCACCGGAAGCTGGTGGGTATTCATCCCCTCCGGCCTCTGCATTGCACTGGTGGCGTTCGCCCTGGCACTCATCAACTACGCAGTCGACGAGGTAACCAACCCGCGGCTGCGGAAGATCCGCAAACCCGCAACCACCGAAAGGAGCACCGCAAAGTGACCGTCTCCCAAGTCTCCTTCGGCTCCCACGAAGCGGTCCTCGACGTCAAGAACCTCACCGTCAAGTACATCGGCGACACCCGCTCAACGACTGCCGTAAACAACGTCTCCTTCAGCATCGGCGCCGGTGAAGTATTCGGGCTGGCCGGCGAATCCGGCTGCGGAAAATCAACCATCGCCAACTCAATCATGCGGCTGCTCAAGGACCCCGCGAAGATCGCCGCCGGCAGCATCTCCTTCGGCGGCAAAGACGTTCTGGCCATGAGCCAGGATGAGCTGCGCCGTTTCCGCTGGCAGGACGTTGCCATGGTGTTCCAATCCGCCATGAACTCGCTGAACCCTGTCCTGACCATCGGGGAACAGATGGCAGACATCTTCACCACACACGCCGGCTACTCACGCCAAGAATCCCTTCGACGCGCAACACAGCTACTGGAACTCGTAAGAATCGATCCTGCGCGCCTGAAGTCCTACCCGCACCAACTCTCCGGCGGAATGCGGCAACGCGCCGTCATCGCCATGGCCGTAGCACTGAAGCCATCACTGCTGATTCTGGACGAGCCCACCACAGCGCTGGACGTGGTGGTGCAGCAGGAGATTATGGCCCAGATCAAGGACCTCCAGCGCGAACTGGGCTTCTCCGTCCTATTCATCACCCACGACATGTCCCTGATGGTGGAACTCTCCCACCGCATGGCCGTCATGTACGGCGGCCGGATCGTGGAGACCGCCAAAGCCCACGACATCTACACCACCCCGGGGCACCCCTACACCCAGGCTCTCATGGGCGCCTTCCCGCCGCTTACGGGCCCGCGGGTTCCACTCAAAGGCCTGCCCGAAGGCGTGAAGTTCCAGAACATCCCGGACCTCGCCGAAATTGCGCCGGGCCATTTCGTGGCCCCGTTTAATGCCGACGCCGAAGTCGCCGTTTTTGAAGGAGCAGCACAATGAGCCACGCCCTACACTCCCCGACACGGCCAGAGGTTTCGACCCGAACCCCGCCCCTTGAGGTCCGTGGACTGGGTAAGTCATTCAACATTGGCGGCCTGTTTTCCAACCAGGCAGTCCGGGCGCTGCACCGCGTCGACCTGACCATCGGCCGCGGGGAAATCGTGGCACTGGTCGGGGAGTCCGGTTCGGGCAAGAGCACCCTGGCCCGCTGTGTCGCCCGGCTCGAGAAACCCAGCGAAGGTGCCATCCTCCTAGACGGCGTCGACGTCCTCAAACGCGACCGTTTCCAAGCCTCACGGACGTTCCGATCCCGGCTGCAGATGGTCTTCCAGGACCCCTTCGGCTCCCTGAACCCCGCACACCGGGTCGGGCACTTCCTGCTACGGTCGCTCGCAATTCACGGCAAAGGCGGCACCGGCCGACACGGTTCCGAAGAGCAGACCAGGCGCCGGCTCGAAGAGCTCATGACCACCGTCGGGCTTCAGGCCGACATGCTCAACTCCTACCCCCACGAGCTCTCCGGCGGGCAACGTCAACGAGTCGCGATCGCCCGCGCCCTCGCCGTCGAACCAGAAGTCATCCTCGCCGACGAACCGACGTCCATGCTGGACGTATCGGTCCGCATCGGCGTGCTGAACCTGATGCGGAAACTGCGCGATGAGCAGGGAATCTCCATGCTCTACATCACCCACGATCTCGCCTCCGCCCGGTACCTCGCGGACCGGACGGCCGTCATGTTCGCCGGCGAGATCGTTGAAGAGGGCGAATCACTGGACCTGCTGGCCAATCCGGCCCACCCCTACACGCAATTGCTTGTCTCAGCCGTCCCGGACCCCGCCAGGGCCGGTTCCTACGACCCCGTGCGCCGCGCCACGCTCCGGCAGGCCGTCATGGCTTCAACCACCTGTGCCTTCGAAAACGACCCCGAACAGCGCTGCTCGTCCGAGGAACCCGTCCGGCACCAGGTGGGCGACCGCGGCAACCGCCACTGGGTCCGCTGCCACCTCTACCGGCCACGCGCCGGCGCCGGCGGCCACGCACTGGCGACAGAACCCCTACCGGCACCTGCTGACGGGGAAGCTCTCACGCCGGGGAGCCGCCGGTGATCGAACTGCGCTAAGCATCGAAGCTGCCCACAGAAAGGGAACCGACGGAGGATTCACCGCCCTTCTCTCGGCGTGCTCTCCTGACCGGAAGCGGGGCTGTTGCGCTCACCGGATCGCTCGCACTCGCAACGTCATTCGCCGAGCCGGCAGCAGCATCGCCTCCAAACAGTCCCGACACCGCGCCGGCCAACCCGCTCTCAAAAGGACCAACCCGTATGCGCCCGACCTATCACTTCAGCGTCCCCGACAACTGGAAGAACGACCCTCAGCGGCCCATCTACATCGACGGCGAGTACCACTACTACTACCTCTACAAGGGCGATTACCTGCAGGGCGGTGGAGGCACATCGTGGCGCCGTGCGACCACCACCGACCACGTCTCCTTCCGCGACCGCGGCGTCGCCATCCCAAAGTTCAGCAACGGCAACGGCGACTGCTGGTCAGGATGCCTTGTCATCGACGAACGAAACACCGCCGGATACGGCCAGAATGCTGTTATAGCCCTCGTAACGCAAGCGCCCCAAGGCCGCCAGGCCCAATACCTCTGGTACTCGACGGACCGTGGGCGCTCATTCCACCCTGGTGACACAGCCCCGGTACTGCCGAACCCAGGTGTGCAGGATTTTCGCGATCCAAAGGTGATCTGGGACGCCGACCGGGGGCGGTGGTTCATGGTGAACGCCGAGGGGCAGAAGCTTGGCTTCTACACATCTCCCAACCTGCACTCCTGGCAGCGCGTCGGCGAATTCGTCCGCACGGATCTTGGGTTGCTTGAGTGCCCCGACCTTTTCCGCATGACCGCCGACGACGGCACTTCCCACTGGATCCTTGGCACCAGCGCCAACGGCAAGGGCCGGGGACTGCCGGCAACCTATGCGTATTGGACAGGGACCTTCAACGGCACCGCCTTTACTCCTGACCATGCCGAACCGGAATGGCTGGACTACGGCTGTGACTTCTACGGGGCAGTGACCTATCCCCATCACGATCCCTCCGGCGCAGAGGATGAGACCCTGCGCAGAGCTCTCGGATGGGCGAACTTCTGGGACTACCCCCACAACACACCGACCCTGGCGACCGACGCGTACAACGGCGATGACATGATCGTGCGCGACGTCCGCCTGAAGCAGGGAAGCGGGAGCTACCACCTCGCCTCCACCCCCACGTCCGCCCTGGCAAACCATGTCAAGCGCACCCATCGCCTTGGTGACCTAGCCGTAATGGGCACCCGTGACCTCGACGTCCGCTCACCCGCGTATGACCTGACCTGCGAGCTGCAATGGAACCCGGCCACTCCGCCCGCCAACATTGGTCTCGAGATATGCCGGGCAGCCGGCGGAGGCAGGCACGTCGCCGCCGGTGCGTTCCTGCGAGGCCCCTTCGCGTACCTCAACCGGCGACCCACCATCAACCCAACCGGCGGTGAAACCCAAACTCCGATCGACCCCTTGGCAGGGCGCCTCACGCTCCGCATCCTCGTGGACCGCACAAGCGTCGAAATGTTCGTAGGAGACGGACGGTTTGTGCACTCACACCGGGTATTCCCTCTTGAGGGGGACAACGGTATCCGCCTCTACGTGCACGAAGGAACTGCCACTTTCCGCGATCTGACAATCAACGAAATCAACCCGACGCGCTAGTCCAACCCGCAGCGTTCCGGCAGGTCATCTTGCCGCCCGGGCTGCCCCCCTGTCACCTGCGCGAAAGAAACAGATGGAAATCCTCAAAGCAGGGCGGCATGAGGCCCAACAGCCCCTAGACGTCCTCGTTGTAGGTGAGCTCTGATCGATTTGGTCACAACCCCGAGGACTCCCCCATGTCCAATCTCATGCTCTCGGTGATGAGGGGCCTTCGCCGAGATCGAACGTGCCCTGATCAGGGAACGCCAGCGGGACGGGATTGCCTTGGCGATGCAGCGCAGCGCACGTCGCTGGCAAGGATGCCGGGGAGATCGGCCAGGAACGCCTCCAGGTCCAACCGGGACAGGGGCCGTCCCCGCAGGTCGTGACCGCCGCGGACATTCACCGTCCGGGTCACTGCCGGCTCAACAAAGGGTGGCAGGACGGTCGTGTGGAAGTCGTCCGCGGGGGGACGGGGCGAAATGCGGATGGCGACGACGTCGGCCAGCTTCGGCTCCATCACGACCCGTCCGAGGTCAGCGGTGATCTCCGTGATGCCTGACCCGAACTCCCGACGGAGCACTGACAGGGACGATTCCAATGCTCCCCTTCGCCGGCCGCCCAACTGAGCCCGATGACTGTCCGTCCTCAGTCCACGAGCGCGGTGGCCTCGACCTCCACGAGCACGTCCTCCTCGAACAAGGCCTCGACGCCGATGAGTGAGGTGGGCGGCATCGGGACCTCGAGGCCGATCTCGTCGGCGACGGCTTTCACGCCGGCCATGAAGTCACCGATCCGCTCGGGCCGCCACTGCGTGACGTAGAACGTTAACCGCAGCACGTCCGCGAACGTCGCGCCGGCACCCGACAGCCCTGTGGCTGTGTTCCGCAGGGCCTCCGCGACCTGCCCCGCCAGATCGCCCGGCGCGACGGGAGCACCGTCGGCCTTGCGCGCGACCTGCCCGCTGACGTGCACGTGCCGTGTACCCGTGCCGACGGTGACGTGATGGTACGGGACCGGCTGAAGCATGCCCTCAGGGGTAAAGTGCTGGACCGTCATCTCGAAACTCCTCTTCTCGTCCTATGTGTATCGTCAAGGTACCTATACCTAGGTATCATCAAGGTACTTAGACGCCGGAGGGCACTTCAACGAGACCAGGTTTCACCATGGATACCCCCACCGAGCCCCGCATCACGACCGCGCACCAAGACCTCCTCGACCAGGTGCTCGACAAGTGGTCGCTCAGCGTCCTGAACGAGCTGTGCGAACGGCCTTCCCGCTTCAACGAGCTTCGCCGCGCCATCCCGGAGGTCACGCAGAAATCGCTTACCGGGACGCTCCGTCGGCTGGAACGCAACGGCATCATCGAACGCGAGGTGACCTCGACGCGTCCGGTCGCCGTCACATACCGGATTACCCCGCTCGGCAAGACGCTCCGCCGCCCGGTTGACGTGCTGCTGGAGTGGGCGGAGCAGAACATGCCGCACATCGAGGCGGCACGCGACCGCTTCGACGAGGAGCAAGACCGCGTCTGATCCTGCCCGGAGGGATTCCGCTTAGAAACACACCCTCAAGTCAACGATCACCGACGCGGAAACTGCCGGCTCTCAGGTGGCTATCCGTCAACCGTTCACTCGGCCCCGCACGGAATCAACATTTCACCGCTCCTCTCCTCCCGACCGACAGAGACGGGCAACCCCCGTCCCACGAATACCGCATGCCAGTTGAAAACTGGCCGGAGACTGCCTTCACAAGGGGATGTTTCCTGCCTCCAGCCCAGGGCGTTTTCTCCCCAGACTCTGGAAGTGAGAACTGCTCGGCCAGCATCGGGTTCATGGCCGGGATGTTCGGGAAGGCAGGGTCAAAAGGCCCAGCGGAGCCTGTCATGCCGGCTATCCGTGCGGTGTGTTCGGCGTGGCCCGGATGTGGCGTAGCCGGCAAATCCTCCATAGTATGTTAGCGGCCATGAAAAACTGCCCGTAGATGGCCATGGAATTGCCCGCTGATGGCCACCGGGGCTGCCCATATATGGCCATGAGTTCTGCCCAGTTATGGCCGTTTGGTTTGCCCGCATTGTTCGCTTATCCCGCCGTGTCGTGAGACGGCGGGGGCCTCTTCCCGTTTGGATTTCGGTGTCGAATCGAATCCGCTGACAGGAAGAGGCCCTGAATGAAGGATGCCCTAGAAACCGTGAAAATTCTTGCTGCTTATGATCTGACCAGGTCGCTGCGCGGTGCAGCCGAGCTGTCAGGTTGTTCCCACCACACTGTCGACCGACTGGTCCAGGCCCGTGATGCCGGGCGTGCACCGGGGGCCGTGTCCGACCGGCCCAGGGTGACCGATGCGTGGCTGCCGAAGATCGAGGAATGGGTCGAAAAGTCCAAGGGACGGATCCGCGCCGATGTCGTCCATGCCAAGCTCGCCGCCATGGGCTACCAGGGTTCGGACCGCTCGACCCGCCGCGCCGTCTCCCAGGTCAAAGAGGCTTACCGGCGCGGGAACAAGCGGGTCCACCGTCCCTGGATCACCGAGCCGGGCGCCTGGCTTCAGTACGATTTCGGCGACGGACCGGTCATCGATGGAGTCAAGACTGTCCTGTTCGTCGCCTGGCTGGCCTGGTCCAGGTTCCGCATCGTGATCCCGCTGCGTGACCGGACGGCGCCGAGCGTTTTCACCGCCCTGGACCGGTCATTCCGGCTGCTCGGCGGCGCGCCGACGTATGTGCTGACCGACAACGAGAAGACCGTCACCACCATGCATGTGGCCGGCGTGCCGGTCAGGAACCAGCAGACCCTGGCGTTCGCCAAGCACTACTCCGTCGAGGTGCTCACCTGCCAACCGGCGGACCCGGCATCCAAAGGCGGCGTCGAATCGTCCGTGAAGATCGCCAAGGCAGACCTGGTGCCCAAAGACACCAACCTGCGAAACGCCTACGCCTCGTTCACTGAGCTCGAGGCAGCCTGCACTGCGTTCATGGACCAGGTCAACATGCGCGAGCACCGGACCACCCGCCGCCGCCCGGTCGACATGCTCGCCGAGGAAGCCTCCTCCCTGCACCGCGTCCCGGACACAGCCCACACCCTCGCCTACGGGGTTGGGCGCCGGGTGCCGGAAAACACGCCCATGGTCTCGTTCGAAAACGCCCAATACTCCGTGCCTGCCCATCTGCTCGGGGCCGAAGTGTTCGCCCGGTTCCACGGGACCGGCCCGGACGCGCAGGTCGTGATCGTGCACGTCGGCACCGGCGGGCCGGTCGAAGTCGCCCGCCACGCACTTGCCCGGCCGGGGTCCCCCGCGATCCTGGACGCCCACTTCCCAGACCACCAACAGAAGGTGCCCGGCGACTACAAACCCGTGCCCCGCTCCAAGGCAGAAGCCGAATTCCTTGGCATCGGCGCCGGCGCGCGCACCTGGCTGCTCGAGGCCGCCGCGGCCGGAGCGCAACGGATCAACGTGAAGATGGCTGAGGCCGTCGCGCTGGCGAAGATCGCCGGGACCGACGAGGTCGATAAGGCCCTCGGCGTCGCCGCGATCCACCACCGCTTCGCGCACGGAGACCTCGCGTCCCTGCTGAACGCCGGCGGAACCCGCACCGGGCTGCGCACCGCCGCAGAGGACAAGTCCCTCACCCAGGGCACCGCCGGCTGGGCCGGCCTCGGCACCACCGGCGCCGGGGAGGGCACCCGATGAGCATCACGACCGCGAACACCACCGCCCCGGCCCTGCCCGCCGACCTCGAAGCACTCATGCGGCAACTGAAAATGCCCCACGCCCGCGCCATCGCCCCGGACGTCCTGGCCACCGCCCGCGCCCAGCGCTGGGAACCGGCCGAGGTCATCAAAGCCCTGCTCGCCGAAGAAACCAAGGGCCGGGCACGGTCGATGCTCGCCACCCGGCGTAAGGCCGCAGGGTTCCCGACCGGCAAGACCTTCGCCCTCTGGGACGAAGCCGCGTCATCCATTCCGGCACCGACCCAGCAGGCCCTGCGCACCCTGGAATGGATCCACCGGAAAGAAAATCTCGTCGTCTGCGGGCCCTCCGGAACCGGGAAGACCTTCTTCCTCGAAGCCCTCGGCCAGCAGGCCGTCGAAGAAGGGATGCGGGTCGCGTGGTTCACCCTCGAGGACCTCGGCGCCCTCATCCGCTCACACCGGGCCGACGACACCGTCACCCGGGCCGTGGCCAGGATCCTCCGCGCAGATTTGGTCGTCGTGGATGACATCGGCCTCCTCGCCGTGGCCACCGACGCCGCCGAAGGCCTCTACCGGGTCGTCGACGCAGCCTATGAAAAACGGGCCGTCGCGGTCTCCTCGAATCTCCACCCCGCAGGCTTTGACGAGCTCATGCCCAAGACCCTCGCCACCGCGACCGTCGACCGGCTCCTGCACCACGCCCACGTCTGCCAAACAACCGGCGATTCCATCCGCCTTACCCAGGCCCTGGCCGGAAAGGGCGTCATGCCACTGAACTAACCCCCAAACCGGTGGCCAGCACAAACCCCACCCCAAAAGCGGGCAAACCAGCAGGCCACCACTGGGCAGTTCTACTGGCCACCAGCGGGCAGAAATGCTGGCCGCCTACGGGCAATTCCTAATGGCCGTTGACAATAGTACGGGGTTCCGGTACCCAGCGCGAGCAACCCTTCGAGCAAGCAATCCTCCTCAGGCCTGTCTCCGGTTCTTCACAATCCCGTCTGGGAAGCCATTGCTGGACCTCCGGAGTCTCGCCGTCGACCGGCCGCAGCGGCGCAAACGGATCATCCGGCGTGAACCTGTGCAGATGTGCGTCCTCCCAGCCAAAGACTAGCTGCAGCACTTCGTGTACCTGATCAAGTGCCATGTGGCTTCGAATCCCGAGCAGACGCCATATCTCAAGGACGCTGCCGACCAGCATCACGCGAACCTCCAGCATCGAATCCTGCCCAGCCCCGCGTCCGGCACAAAGTTGCCCAAGCGACCATTCTTCCAGCCCCTACCGGCCATACTTCGACGCCGCCAGCGACCTCTCCCCTGCCTTTGAGGCAGCTTGACGAAAGGCCATTATCGGTGTTTCAAGAGCTCTCATTCAACGGAGAACCCTGCATCGGTCCTCGTTTCTGCGTCCTGCTGCTCGCAACTGGCGCTACGTTTCAAGGAAGGTGGCAACAGTGCTTTAGACAGATCTAGTCATGGTTTGGCACGATATGGGAACCGGGATCATCTGGTGAAGAAGGGCGGGGGAACGAGGGCAATGAGTGCGCAGGGGACCTTTATGGCCGCTGCGGCCATAGTGAGCGAGGTGGCCGTTACGGCCTGCACTGTGCCCGCTGCTGCGCCCAGCTTCCCCTCGACGCGGAACCGACCCTAGTTCTTCAGGTCACCAACTGACAAAAAACGCAGATTGTGATCCCTTTTCGCGCGCCCGGATGCTGACGCTCCATGACCGCCCCCGGAAGGGGAAGCCACATCGTCGAAAGAGTCAGTCATGCAGGCAATCACGCCGCAACAGATCCGTTCATCCTTTATCAACGCAACCCGCTCGGAGGCCGCAAGGCTCACCCTGCCCAAAAACCTCGGTTCCCAGCCATGGGACAGCCTGGACTTTCTGGGCTGGCGCGACGAGAAGATGCCGCTTAGGGGGTATTTGGTAGTGCCCGGACCAAAAGGCGTGACCGGGATTATGCTCCGCGCACCCGAGGGTGGGGCCAAGAAGAACCGCTCGGTGCTCTGTGAGTTGTGCCGAGATGTGTTCTCTAAGGAGGATGTGCTCCTTTGGGTGGCCAAACGCGCCGGCCAGTCCGGCCGCGACGGGAACACCGTCGGCACGTTGATCTGCGCAGACTTCCTGTGCTGCGGAAACGTGCGAAAGGAGCCTCCCGCCAATGAGATCAACCCGGACCCGGCAGCCGTCGTCCTCCGCCAGATCGAGGGCCTCAAAAACCGCATCGGGCACTTTCTCAATCGGGTCCAGCAGGGCTAGGCGGAGACCAGTCAAGGAGTGTTGCCGACGCCCGACGGTGGCAAGTGACACGCATACCGAATGCTTATGAGCTTCTTGGGAAGCCTGTGCAGGCAAACACTGGCAGGCTTCCGAGGAACGAATCCCTGCACCTCTATGCGCTGGTCTGCCGACACGTTCCGCGCCTCTGGGCGTGAACACCCGGCGTTCCGGCTTCAAGCATTGGGCCGAAGGCACTGTCAGGGAAGCTCAAAGTTTCGTGGCGCCAAGCCTGAACAACTCCAAGACGAAAGAGCCGTAGTTTCGGGGTCCCCCCGAAACTACGGCTAACCTCGCAATGGCAAAACGGCATTCCCCGTCACTGCCCTTCCACCCAATTGACGGAATCACCATTATCGGCGGTTCCATAGCGGGAGTCGGGGGGGCCAGGACACTGCGGTGGTAGTTATTTTTACGTCAGCTCTGCTGGCGATCACTCAAGAGCCGCCCCGGGACGGCCGCGGGTCGAGGAGCCGATCGTGTTGGGGCAGGCTGTGCCGCCGCATCGCGCCGTAGGAGGACTGCCTGGATGATGACGGTGGCGGCGTAGGACTGCAGGGTGGGGATGAGTCCCCACCGGGGCGCGAGTTGGCCGGCGATGATGACGGGGACGCCGAAGGACAGGTAGGCGGCGGTGTAGATGCCGGAGAAGACACCGGCGCGCTGGTGGGCCTGCACGTGCGGGGCGATCAGTCGGAGCTGTCCGCCGAAGGTGCCGCCGAAGCCGATTCCGCCAAGTACCGCTCCAATCCAGACTGCCGGCAGCCAGGTTTCGGTGACACCGAGAAGGACCAGGATCATTCCCGTGAGGATGAGGCTTGCCCCGATGAGGGTGCTGCGCCGTGCGGGGTGCCGGGCGAAGACGAAGCCCGCAACTGCGGCGGCGAACGGGCCCAGGAAGGCTGTGAAGCCCGCAACCAGGCCACCGTCCAGGCCAAAGTGGAGCCGGAGCACGGCCGGTGAGAGCCCGAGGAAGAGGGCCGGGAACATCCACCCTGCGATCTGCATGGGGAGGCCCGCGAGAAATTCAGCCCGGATGTGGGCCGGGAGGCCAAGGCGCGGAGTGAGCGAGCGTAGCGCCCCGGGTCGTTGCACAGCCGTCTCGGCAGTGAAGCTCACAAAAACGATGCCCAGGACCATGACCGCTGTCAGGATGCCGAAGATGAGGGTGTTCGCGTCCGGGGTGAATTGGACTGCCGCCCCGGTCAGCAGGGCGCCGATCCCCAGGCCGCCTGCCACGGAGGCTCCGGCCAGCCCCCCGGCGAGCTTTTTCAGGTGGTCGGGTGCATGCTCGGCGATGGCCGGGCTGAACGCACTGGTCGCCAGACCGGTGGCGAGGCCCTGGATGGTGCGGGCGACGATGACCCAGGTGATGTCCGGCGCCGCCAGGAACGCGAGCATTGATACGAGTTCGCCGTAGAGGGCGGCGAGCATGACCGGGCGCCGGCCTATGTGGTCTGGGAGTGACCCTGCGACCAGGAGAGCCACCAACAGGCCCAAGGCATAGACGGAAAAGGCAACGGTGAGGGTTCCGGCCGGGAAGCCCCACTCCTGCTGGCGGAGCGAGAGCAAGGGCGTGGGCGCGCCCGCGGCGAAGAAGAACGCTGCGAAGACTGCCGCGATGCCGGCGAAGGCCGTGGCGGGTGAGACGGTACGGGACAAGAAAGGCTCCTTTAGACAGAACGGTCTAACAGAAACCAGTTAGACAGACCTGTCTCAACAAGTCAAGATATTTTTAGACAAATCTGTCTGATATCGTTTTGGGGTATGACCTCCTCCCCCCGGTCCCCCGCCCGGCAGCGCCTTCTGGATGCTGCCGACCGCCTCTTCTATGCCGAGGGTGTGCACACCGTGGGGATCGACCGGGTCATCGGCGAGGCCGGGGTCGCCAAACGTTCACTCTTCTACAACTTCTCCGGCAAGGACGCGCTCATAGGTGCCTACCTCGCGGTTTGGGACCAGCGGCGACGTGACCGGATCGCCCGGCACCAGGAAGGCCTGGACGATCCTGTCGAGAAACTGCTGGCCGTCTTTGATTCGCTACAGGAAGCGGTTCTCACGCCGGGTTACAACGGGTGCGCGTTCGCGAACGCGAACGCCGAAGCGCTCCCGGGAAGTGTGGAAGCCGAAGCGCTGCGGACCTTCCGTGGCTGGCTGGCCACCATGTTCCTCGCACTCACCACGGAGGCCGGGTTTACCGACCCCCATGATGTCGCGGACCGCCTACGCCTGCTCTACGACGGAGCAGTCGCCAACTCCCAGCTCGATAAGCATCCGGACGCGGTCCGACTAGCCAAAGAACTTGCCCTCATGATCCTCGACACCTCGCCGCGGGAACACGCAACCGGCCAGAACCCGCCTGAGCCTGCCTCTGTCTGACAGACACGTCCAGCGGAGACTCTTTAGCCCGGTGGGAGCGCGCTTCCGAGGGCAGCCAGGTGCAGGAACGGTCGAGGAGGGTCGACTCCATGCGTCTGCCGCGTGAAGAACGCAGAATGGTGGAGAATCAGGATGTCCTCCACCATAATCCACCGGAGGAGTAGCGCGGTGGAGGCCGGGACCTCTGCTGGAACTCATATCGTTCCGCTGTCGACTGCGCTACGGCAGTCCGTTCGAACCTCAATGGCCCCGGTATCGCGGTTTCCAACAGGCGGCGAGTGCGGCAAAAACGGGGAGGTCTTGTCGGGTTGCGCTCAGATAGTCTGCCCGGCGTCGGCGAGGAGGGTGCTTCCGGTCATGATGGTGGAGAGGTCGCTCGCGCAGAAAAGGAACGCGTGCGATGTCGTCCGGGGTTCCGATGCTGCCGACGGGGCCGTTGCTCCTGACGGACGTTGGCTGGCCGGATTCTTCTGTGGGCGGGCGACAATTTCTCCCTTGCATTCCTTGTGTTCAACACCATCTCCAACCTCCTTACCCAGGAAGAACAAATCCGCTGCTTCCAAAATGTTGCCCGCCACCTTGCACCTGGCGGGTGCTTCGTCGTTGAACTCTGGGTGCCCCAACTGCATTCGCTGCCACCCGGACATGGCGGAACCGTCGAGGTGAGTGAGCCCGGGTACCTCCTGGTCGATACCTACGACGTGCTCCACCAGCACGTCATCTCCCACCACGTGCGCTTCGGCCCGGAACTATCGGATGGACGCGATGCCCGGATCGCACGAACACCGCACCGATACATCTGGCCCAGCGAGCTGGATCTCATGGCTCGGCTGGCCGGATTTAAGCTCGAATCCAGATGGGCAGACTGGGACGGAAGCGAATTCTCCACGGAAGCCCGCAGTCACGTATCGGTGTACCGGCTAGCAGCGCGTTGAGCGATTCTTATCGGGGTGTGTGGGCACGACGAAAGAGTGTGGATCCGTTGCGTGTCCCGCAAAACCTGACCATCAGCAATCATCGAGCGTTGTCGCGGCGTCAAAAAGCCGCCCCAAGCCGAGAGAGGTGAGGGCGGCTTTTTGGCTGGCGCTAAATGCGGCCGAACTTAGTTCGGCCACCAGCCGATGGTTGCGTGGTTTGTCGAGGCGGAGGACGTGGTGCTGTCCTGATCCTTGGGTGCGGCGTTAGCCGGGGCGGCAAATCCTGCTGCAGCGAGAATGCCGGTCATTAGAAGTGTGGCGGCAAGCTTTTTCATCGCGATGTTCCCCCCGTTGTGGTGCTGATGTGATACGTGTGCACGTATCGGTGCCAGTATATGCTTCCCACCTCAAGCCCCATAGGTTTAATCGGCTGTCCGCAAGGTCGGCGCGAGAACCTTGTATCCGGCAGCACGGTCGCCTTCACGTCTACCGGGGCCGGCTGCCGGGCAGCTGCGAATGCTGCCGGTTCCTGAAGATGCGGCGCCGAGCGCCACCAGCATCTTCAGTGGCGGTGCACCTGAAAGTCGAAGCGCCAGGTGCGCGCATAGAGGAGCCCCGCACAGCCAGCCCTCTCTGCGGGGCTCTTCGCATGCTTGGCGGCCCGCAGAAGCGGTGGCTCGGACTGTAAATGCCAGATCTCTGCTCTCGGTTGCTTAGTTGCCCTTAGAGTAGTAGCCACGGAGCACTTGAGCAAATATGGGTCGGAGCTGTTTAGGGTCGACAGCACCGTCGGCAGCCCGGTTGATGGCGGCGTCAATGTCTGCCAGGAACGCCTGGGGCGATGGATACCCGTCCGGCACGCGGATCATCCAAACGTAGCCTCTGGGCCGCGGCGGAAGGCCGGCGTCCCGGAGATAGGTATCGATGTCGTCATCGATCATTTCCCGGTCAGCGGCTGAAAGAGATTCCACAAAGGGTTCCCGCTCCCCCGCTCTCTCGATGTACCCGGTCACCGTCCTGCCGGCGTCCGAGGTCGCGTGGCGGCGGAGGTTCTCTGCGCCGGTGGCCCATCCCATCAAGGCTCCCCAGCCGTTCTCTGTCAGTTCCGCCCATGATGCTGACGGTACGGCCTCCTTTACGGCGCTCCACATAGTCACTCCTCGCTGGCCGCGTTGCGCGTGTCATGCACAACGATGGCAGGACGGCGGACTGTCACGCTAGGGATCCAAAACCCTTTGTGTGGGCGGTGAAGTGGGTTTGGCCGGCACAAACAGCCGGGTTCAGCCCCCAATGCGCGGTTCGGCGGGTAGCAGGCGCACGCGGGTACGGATAGGCTGCGGGCATGGGGTTCCTTGGGGGGAAACAAGTCAGCGGCATGGCACTGTTGCTGGTCCTTCCAGCTCGGCAGGGCCCTTGAGCGCCTGCGCATATACGGACGACGAGGCGGGACCTGCGACCGCCCCGCCAGCCTCAACATCCCGGCCGGCCCCACCTCCACCGCCCACGGCCAACCCCGCCCTTGCCCAGGAACAGGCAAGCAACCAGACGCAGCTGGACCGGCTCCTCGGCCCCAGACCTTCCGACCTCGTTCTTGGCGGATCTGGTGGACTTGTCGGCGACGGCCACCGCACCTCGCTGCCCGGCATCCCAAAGGGACGCTACAAGGTGACCTCTGCATGCGTCGGCGTCTCGGATGCAGCCCTCCTCATCACGCAGCCCGACCGCAGAGGAGGATCAAGCCACGAACCCGCCCTCAAGTGCGGAACAGCCAGTAGCATGACCGTGAACCTCGAGGTCGGTCAGGTCTTCGCCCATCTGGTGCCCATGACCACCGAGCCGGGCACCGCAGCCGTCGCCGGCTTCTGGATGGTCCCGGCACCCTAGACGAGTCAAATCCGCCAAGGCACTATCAGAAAGGAGACAGGCGTGCGCCTCAAACATCTTTTTCACCGTAAAACCAAAGGGCCACGCAGACTCGCAACCGAACTCGCCGGCACCGGCGAGGCGAAAGCCCCGCCAGCGCAGACTGAGGACCTGCAGGAGGCCTGGGCCGAACTGACTGAAGCCGCCCAGGGCTCCAAGGTGATGAGCTTCCACGCCTGCCCCCGCAGCGGAATCCCATGGGCCCAGGATCCCGTCTCTGTCCGCGCCGTGGCCGCGACACTCCGGGAATTCCCCGACCGCCAGCAGACTACCTAGAAGACTTCCCTCAGCTCGCGGCCGGCTGCCATTCGTGTCACCACGTGTGGTGTGGTTGTTGATGCAAGTAGGCCGGAACATTTTGGAGGGTAGAGGATGACACAGAAGACAGAGTCTTCATTTCAGTGGCGGCGATCGCCACGATTTCTTCGCTCTCGAACCTTGTCTTCGTGATCACCAAACTCCCGGTGATCCATTGGTCGTGCCTGCATGCAGGAATTTTCGGAGCAATCGTTTCAGTCTTCTTCGTCGTCCTTCTGCGAAAGAGTAGAGCTGCCAGCCGCGGTACCAGTTAGGCATCAGGGTCCCTAACCCGCCGCCCGCTCGTCTGGTCCTGTGGACAGCCAGCTCACGGCCTGAGTCCTGGATGTAAAAAAACGTGTAGGGTGCAACAGCGTGCCGGCACGGAGGAAGATCGTGGCCACAACCTTGTCGGCCGGCTTCAAGCCCAGCAGCGCGACGCGGGAGGCGGGCCAGGGCTCGGCGAAGCTTGACCAGGCATCATGGCGCACGACCTCCGTCCTGGAAACGTCGATCAGTAGCGGGTACTCGCCCGCGGGCGACATTCTGTTCACGGCTTGCTACGGCTGCAAGCGCGTCTGTGGCGTCAACTGTGCGGTCCGGCTGCCAGAACAAGTGAATGACGCTGGCGCTGCGGAGGTCCACGATCTCCGCGGCCCTGGTTATCGAGGGGGCCAAGGCTCATTGACTCAGCAGCTGACTGCAACACCTCGCTCCGTTTAGGGCTGACACGGTTGTTGGCCCCTCACAGGGTTACCCGTCAATGTCCACAGCGGTCATGGTGCGGCGGAACCTTCCCGCGGAAAAGCTTGGTCAAACCTGTGGAACCGGCCGGGAGACACCTCCGCCAAATTTGTCAGGCGGGAGGCGTCCAGCCCGAGGCGGCAAGCCACCCGGCGAAATCGAGAACGTCGGGCACAAGGGAGCGGGTTGCAGCGAAGTCGGCCCGGTAGGCGGGGGTCTCGGAAAACCAGCGGAACATCGCGGCCTGGTCCCCGAGCGAGGCGATCGCCTCCAATGGCACCGCCTCGTACTTTGCGGGAAGACCGGCATACTCCCCCATGGCCCGGGCGATCTGCGAGCCCGTGAGCGAATCACCGGCAATCTCCACGCTGGCACCCTCGACGGCGCTTCCGCCCAGCAGTATTGCCGCAGCCGCTTTCCCGAGGTCGCGCACGGCGATCATCTGCAGCGGAATGTCGCCGGGCATGGCCATTCGAACCACAATCTGGCCCTCCTCAACGCTCGTCGAGTAGCGGCTGAAATTGTCCATGAAGAAGACCGGGCGAAGGAACGTGTGGTGGATGCCGAGCGATTCGATGTGCTCCTCGACGCGGCGCTTGCTCTCGAAGTGCGGGATGCCCGACTCCCGTTCGGCGCCGCCGACGGAGCTGTAAACGAGGTGCCGTACGCCAGCGCGGGCCGCGGCGTCGGCGATCGCGATGCCCGTGGCGGTCTCCCGTTCGGTGCCTTCCGTGAACGGCGTGGTCATCGCGAATGCGGCCTCCACCCCGTCTAAGAAGGCGTCGAGAGATGCCGGGTCGGTCAGATCGCCGACAGTGAGTTCGACGCCGCGGGCGGCCAGCGCTTGTGCTGCAGGCTTGCCCGGGTCACGGACCAGGGCTC
This sequence comes from Arthrobacter sp. OAP107, assembly GCF_040546765.1. Lineage (NCBI taxonomy): Bacteria > Bacillati > Actinomycetota > Actinomycetes > Micrococcales > Micrococcaceae > Arthrobacter > Arthrobacter sp. OAP107. The sequence goes on from NZ_JBEPOK010000001.1 coordinate 2,581,085, forward strand.
GCACCCGCACGTCCCCTTCCAGTAGCGCCTGAACGACGGAGCCGCCCTGGTTGCCGCTTGCCCCAACTACGGCGATGAGTGGCGACCTGCGGGGTGTTGTATTGCTGTTCATGGCATTCTCCTGATCGGGAACTAGCACCATACAAGAACATTAGCCAGCAGACGGATATGGTGACTGGCTATGTCCGCCTGACAGCCCGGGGTGAATCCGTCACCTCGGAGGTTGTGGCCGCAGTCTGGCACAAATGGTCCGGCGACCCTGCTGAGAGCCCGAACATGTACCGGTTTTGGCGGCCCTAGTCCTCCAACTCGAAGTCCAGGTCGAGGTCTTCCGGCGCGGTCAGCTTCCGTCAGGTGGAGCCAACGGGCGCTGCGCCGATGGTAGCGGCGATGGGCATCCTGTCGACGGTAACCAGTTGGTCCAGGTTCAGGCCGGTCAGCTCGGCGATGTCCCGGATGGGTGCCCGGAAAGTCCGGAACGGTCCCAGCGGCGGGACGTCCTCGGTGACCCCGGGCCGCGGCACGTCCGGCAGCTCGGCCAGCTGCGGGGTCTGGTCCACAACGTAGCCGGTGGCCGCCAGCTGCCCCTGGTGGATGAAGGCGGCGACCTTGAAGAAGCGCAGCGGAATGTCCACGCCCCAGTAGACCGGATCAAGGGCGCTGAAGATCGGGCCGGTGAAGACCACGATCCGCTGCGGTATTGGGCGGCGTGTTCCTGGAGGTAGTCCTCGATGCCCAGCCACAGTTCGATGCCCTGGTTGGACTTGGCCGCCTGCGGGGCCGCGTTCGTGTAGTGGAAGGTGTCCTCGTTGACGAGCTGGGATTCGGCGATGGTGTCACCCCACACGGCCGAGGACCTGCACACGAGATGGCCGCGGTCGATGTCGTTCCGGGCGTAAACCCGCTACCCCGTCTGCTGGTCCGCCGGGATCCTCGGATCCAGCTTCCAGGGGATTCCTGCCCGGTCCAGGTCCGTCAGCGTCTCCCCGTCGATTCCCACGCCCGTGACTGCCGCCAGGCGCTTGTCAGAGCGCATCAGCACCGAGAAGTGCGTGTAGGGAAGCAGGATTGTCTCCGTTCCGGCCAGAGCAGGCAGCGGGACGGGCTGGCCCAGGAAGTTCTCGTCGACTCCCTTGCGGCCGGCAAGGGATTCGACGGTCGCGGTCGGAGTTATCGGCAGTTCGTCCATGACCGGACACTACCAGGGGGCAGCAACGGGGACGTGAACGACGGACTAAAACGAGATTCCGGCTTCACCCCGGAACGGTGAAGAATGATGTCGAATTTCGCTGGAATGGACCACGACCACAGAACGGGTTATGCCGTGGCGGTGTTTGGAGTAATTTGGGTAGCCACCCGGCGCCGCGTTCGAGCGGCCAGCCCCTGTTGTACCCGAGGGATGTCATGGTCAAGAAACCCACCAGCAAGCCAGCGAAACTGTATCGGCCGATCGGGCTGGCTTCAGGAATGCTCGGCGGCATCATCGCTGGCCAAATCTTCAAACAGGTATGGAAGCACGCCGCCCCAGGCGACCGGGGCGAGGCACCCAACCCGCTGTCCACCGACTATGCGCTGAAAGAGATCCTCATCGCCGCCGCCATACAGGGCGCTATTTACGCTGTGATAAAGACGGTCATCGACCGCGGCGGAGCGCGGCTCTTCGAACGTTGGACCGGAGAATGGCCCGGGAACTGACCGGCCACCCCTGCATCTTATGCGCCAACATATCGCAGGACGCTCCCAGTGAGGCACGTCGACCTACAGACTGAAGAAGGTCTTCGGGTCGTCGGCGTCGAGGAGATCGTGATGAAACGGGATGGCGTCCACCGGCCGGGTGTCCAAGAACAGGACCGCCACCTGTCTTGAATGGACCACCGTGTACCGAGTCGGCCCGTCCACCCAGGAGTGGATCCCGGTGTATTCCTCGACGTCCAGCCCGTCACCCAGCAGGCCCCGCTCTTGAAGAAGGTCGTAGACAAGATTCCAAGCGAGATCCATTCGTTCGTGGATCGCCGCCTCAACCGTTGGAGCCGTCATAGGACCATCGTCCTCCCGGGCAGTGACAGTCTTGCGGACGGCGATACCGCGTGCCGGTAGTCTGCCCCGGGTGGGGACTTTTCGGGCTCTGGACAGCAACGCTCAGCATTCCTAGCGTTAAGGCGTGCCCGAGCCAACGGAGGACGGCGGCAGGGGCGCGGTCCAGAACCAGCCACTCAGTTTGAGGAGATCGCCATGACGACAGCACGTGAAATCATGACCGGCGGCGTTGAATGCGTCGGTGAAAACGAAACTCTGGAAGCGGCGGCCCGAAAGATGAAAGAGCTGGACGTCGGCGCCCTGCCGATCTGCGGGGAGGACAACCGGCTCAAAGGCATGATCACCGACCGCGACATCGTCATCAAGTGCTTCGCCGAAGGCGGCGACCCACGTACGGCCAAGGCGGGGGATTTCGGTCAGGGCAAGCCGGTCACCATCGGGGCCGATGACTCCATCGAGGAAGCAATCAGGACCATGGGAGAGCACCAGGTCCGCCGGCTGCCCGTCATCGACGGCCACGACCTGATTGGCATCATCAGCCAGGCAGACATTGCCCGGAACTACCCGGAGGACCGTGTCGGCGAACTCGTCGAGCTCATCTCCTTCTATTAGAGGCCTGTCGCCCTATTAGAGGCCTGTCGCCCTGCCAGCCTTCTGGGGAGGGTAGCTGCACCAACGGCGGCTGCCCTCTCCGCTGTCCGAAGAAACCATGGATCGTCCGTTGCAAGCCACATGGAATCTCGCTTCCTTGACCGCGGTGCCAGGCAAGGAACCCGGCCCAGCACCCGCTCCGGGACAGTATGCCCTCGCTGTTGAACCGGAACGGGACACCCTGCTCTACGTGCCTGCAGCGTTGCGCCGAGGACAGCCGGCTCCGCTGGTCCTCTTGCTTCACGGAGCGGGAGGTGAGGCGGCAGGAGGCCTGGGGCTGCTGTCCGGCTATGCCGAAAAACACAGACTTGTCCTTGCCGCACCGTCGTCGAGGACGTCAACCTGGGACGGTGTCCGCGGCGTTTTCGGCACCGACGTCAAGGCGATTGACCGGGCGCTTGAACGGATCTTTCAAATGGTCTTCGTTGACCAGAACCGTATCGCCATCGGCGGGTTCTCCGATGGAGCTTCCTACGCGTTGGGGCTGGGCCTGGCAAACGGCGGACTCTTTTCCAGGATCATTGCCTTCTCCCCCGGGTTTGTCCCTCCCGCGCCTCGGACCGGCAAACCCCGCATTTTCGTTTCCCACGGAGACCGGGACAACGTCCTGCCAATTGACCGGACCAGCCGCCGGCTGGTGCCCCTCCTCAGCAGGGAGGGCTACAACGTCACCTACCGGGAGTTCCGGGGCGGCCATGCGGTTCCCCCCGAAATTTCTCAGGAAGCGATTGAATGGCTGGGCTCAGAGAAATGGGAGGAGCGCTAAGCGCTGTTAGGACAACCCCAGGGCGGGGTTCTGGCAGAGCGAGGAACAGGGCTTCGGCCAGGATCGCCTTTCACACTTCGCCCAGTGAACGATTCGGCCACGCATAGGACTTGCCTGTGCCTGCTGATCTCTTTAGGCGGGACTGCGGGGTGCGTCAGGAGGGGCATGAAGTGACCGACGAAGAGACGCGCCGTTGCCTACAGCGGCCTGAAAGAGGGGACCGCGTCACCTTCGGCGCAGCCTCAAATTTTCCCGGGAAAATCCGATTCCGGGCAGGGGAAACCTCTTGTCACACCAGGTGACGGGTGCTATATAAATCTATGTCAGCGGATATAGATCCGGTCATCGTTGGCCAAGGAGGTATGTCATGTTGATGCTAGATCCGTTCCGCCAGCTGGACCGTCTTGCCGAGCAGGTTCTGGGCACGGTGGCCCGTCCGGCAGCAATGCCGATGGACGCCTGGCGGGAAGGTGATGAATATGTCGTCGCATTCGATCTGCCAGGTGTGGAGGTCGATTCGATCGATCTGGGCGTGGAACGGAATGTGCTGACCGTTCGCGCTGAACGGAAGGCACCCGTGAGTGAAGGCACTGAGCTGCTTGCGGCCGAGCGGCCCCGTGGCGTCTTCAGCCGGCAGCTGATCCTTGGTGACGCCCTGGAGACGGAGAAGGTCAAAGCCAACTATGACGCGGGCGTCCTGACGCTCCGCATCCCGATGGCAGGCCAGGCAGCTCCGCGCAAGATCGAAATCGAGACCAAGGGCGGCCAGCACCAGATCGGCGCCTAACAGACCGGGACGGGATGGCCGTTACACGCTAACGCTGCCTATTTGGGCGGTTGGTATTACTACACGCGCCACCGCGCCTTGATAGCGCACATGCAGCAGCAGCGCACGGAACATCCCGCCCGGCGGCCCCCGGCCACGCAAGTGGCCGGGGCGCCGTTTTCGCCGGCACCGAAACCGTGGCGGCCACTTGCACGGTGCCCGGCATCACGACCACGACTGCACACCATGTTCGCCGAGAATCAGCAAGACACCCAACCGCAACTGCAGCATCTGCAGGTGGGCGACACTGTCCGGGCCGGCGGGCGGAGTTCAGGGTCACCGCCACCGTCCACCAACGCCGCACTGTCCAGCTGGAACTCGAACCGCAGGACGGGGAGCATGCGACTCTCATCGGAGTCGCCACCGCAGCCCTCCCCTTTTAGCCTCGACGGGCAGGGGAAAGCGATACCAGCAGCACAGCCATGTGCCCAGGCGGGGGGCAATAGGGCTGAGCTCACGTGTTCTTCTGCACGTCGGTTAGCAGAATGATTTCTACCCTTGGCCGGAGCCTCCAACGCTAACCGTAGGGGGTGACAACACTGCCGGATTCCTGGACGGACCATCCTGGATGACCGGACAAAGCCTTGGTTTCAGCTTCCGTCTTGCTGGCTGCGATTCCGAACCAGACTTCGGTGCGATCGTGGCCATTTGTAACCACGACCCGCCACCGAAATTTCCTCGTCATGTTCCCGAACCCTCACAACTCGATTGCCCAGCCTTCCTGGTAGTCGGGGTGGTCCCTGTATGGCGACGCCATACACATGAGGACGTACTCACTGGTCCCGCCAACCTCGCTGGCCATGTCGGTGACGACGAGAGGTACGTTTGCCAGTATCTGTCGCTTCGCCGCGCACTCCGCGAGGATGCGACCCGGATTGAACTGCGCGATATATATCCTGTCTTCGTCCTTGGAAGAGAGGTAGCCGGGGACGTCGTCAGCGTAGGCGTCGAGGACCGTTTGTTCGTCCGCGGCGTAGAGCGCCGGACTCCGCGTTCCGTCTTTCCTGAACCATTCCCAAGGCGCAGGGGAAGCTGCCTGGGCGACAGTTTCGTCTTCACTGATCCGGTCTTGCAGGAACTCGATAATATCCATGCTCCATCGTGCCACCAATCGAAGCGTCGGCCCCTGGGAGGCCGACGTTCTTCCCGATCCCGGAGGCAGCTAACCATGCGCCTACATGACTTGCACCCGCCTCCTAAGATCGCCCACATGGAGAGCCGAACGAACATCGAAGCCCGCCACTGCGACGAGTGCGGGAAAGTCACCCCTCACTTGGTGCACTATATGGTTGACTATTCACCCCGATGGGTCACACGTACCGACGTCGGGAGTGGCTGCATACACTGCAGAGGCCAAGGAACAATAGCCCTATGGCGTCCGGGCTGGCCGATCCAGTCGTTCTGACATGCCACGTCGAGCCTCGTCTGGCAGCGGCCCGCGGGACACTGGCCCTGATGTAGCCGAGAACAGCCTGGCAGCCAGCATCTGGATCTGTGCGTTCGATGGAGAGCATCTGCAGCACCTGGCCCAAGTCGATAGAACTGATTGCTGTCCGTGCTTATGGTCAATGTGCCCCTGAACCGGGGATCTTCCAGCGAACCGGGGATCTTCCAGGTTCGTGAGCGCGGCGGTCAGCGGGCCTCGTTCCGGACCTTCTCACTCATCTTTTGCTGCCCAGCCCGGGCGGTACGCCGTGGACAGGGGCGGTCGGCGGCGTACATGTGACCAGGGAGGTGCATCATGTCTGCTCCGTGTCAGGCTCCCCGTCGTCATTGAGTTCGCGGGCGGCGATGTGCTCGCGAACCGCCGCTTCAGATCGCCGGGCCCGCAACGCATTCCCCCTTGCATCCGGACCCGGCGGACAATCTCCTCCAGGTAATGGCCAGGACAGGGACGCATTGATGGCAGCCGAGACGCTGAGGCCAACGCTCCGCAGGCCGGCGCGAGAGGATCTGCGACCGGCTGGGGTCGGGGGTGTCCTTGGCTTTCCGCCTCCAGGTCGCGGCAGCAGACGACATGAGCAAGCTCATCCGCGTTCCGGTCGAGCCTGTAATTCACTGCCCAAGTCCAAGTCGCACCATTTCCATGGCCCCGCCATCTGGGATGATGGCCGTATTGTGGGTGCCCGCATCACACCTCATCACAATCGGGCTACCGGTCAGCCATGCACAGGCTGTGACTCTTGGAACGGATTTCTTGATCCAGTATTGACCATTCCCCGATGAGCCCTTGAGCCATCAGGAGAAGAGTGTGCCTTGCAAGAGGGTTACTCGGTCAGGAACCCGGGATGAGTCCGGGCAGGGCAAAGGGGAACAGCAATGCAGATCCAGCCAGCGGTCATCACCGGAAGCCTTATCGAAGAACACTCGTCCGTTCAGCTCTTCGGATTGCCCCAGCGTGACCGGACCCCGGCTGCCGGGCCGGAGGAGCCGCCGTCTGCCAGCAAGCGCGAGCTGCAGTTCCCCGATTTCTTCCCGGTGTACCCCTTCATCTGAAGCCCATATTGCCCAAAGGGATGGCTCCAGTGTGGGGGCCGGCGGCAACTTGGGGGGAGGTGCCCGGTCTCAAGGCACTCGTCGCCGCCGGCCTGCACCAAGTTTCCCCCGGAAACGGGCCGCTGGCCCGAGTAGCCCCTACCTGAATCTGGCCCGTTGCCGCTACCCGAACGCGCAAACGGAGGTGTCTTTTGAGTGTGCTCCGGCACCTGCCGCCTGTGTCGAGTCAGGGCACAGAGCGTCGGTGGCGCTCTACGAGGGATATGGCCATCTGCTTGGCGAGCCCGGCGGCCTCCTGATCACCTTCCATGGCGGAGATGATGGAACCCTTCAGCAGGAGGTGCCACGCACGGGCAAACATGTCCCAGCGCTCCAGCCCGGCGTCTTCGGCCAAGGCTTGGACATGTCCACGGATCCTAGCCAGGTATTCGACGCTCGCGCGGCCCAAGGGATGTTCCGGACCCATCTCCATGAGGACCCTGATAAGCATGTTGGATTTGTAGCCGCCACCACTGAGCCACTCAGCGACAACCTCGAAGATGACCAGCAACTCCTCTTCCGGTGTGGCGCTGCGGCGCTTCGCCTCCGCCACGACATCCCCAAACCAAACCTGATCCCGTCGGGCCAGAACTGCCAGAACCAGGTCATCCTTGGAGGGAAAATGCCGGTAGAACGTCGACTTGGCCACCCTGGACGACTCGATCAGTTCGTTCACGCCGACATCCCGAATGCCGCGCCTCGAGAACAGGCCGTAGGCAGTACTGAGGATGCGTTCCATCGTGTCGGTCGAGGCTGACGTGGGCTGCCCCGGAAGTGAGTCGCCAGGACGACGGTCCGCAGCGGTCACGATCCGAGCGTCCCAGGATCGCAGGTCAAATCAGCCATAAAGCTACCCCAATTCTTGAATCACTCTACTTGCTATTCCCAGCCTCCGTGCAAGCCGGAGGTCCCCCTCTCAGGCTCCGATCAACGTTCGCGACAACTGGGATCGGGAAAGGCGGGTTCCTAAAGTCGCTATAGAAGTTAGAGCCAGTAACTTAAGTGCGGGCACACCTCCACTCCCCCCAAATGAAAAGGTTTTTCCGTAGAGACCGCGTTGACACATTGCGGGGCTCCTCGCCATCCTGGCAGTCCCACTTGCAGGCTCCTATCGGTCTCTCGGTCGAGAGGCAAGACAGCAGTAAGTCGCTTGTGGACGGCCGGACTGACCTTCACAGGGATACGGCTCGTCAGCCCTCGTGCCGGAGGACGGCGCGGAGCCGGACGGAGCGGGACCCGATCCGGTTTGTTTGCCCTGTACGCTGCTTGCGGGCCTTCTGGTCCTGATGGGTGCCGGCAGCCCCGGAAGAGGCGAACTGGACCCGCTGGCGGACCAACTCAGCCGGCAGAGCGAAGCCAGGCTTTCGGGGCTTCTTTCGCGAGGCCATGGCGTCTTTCCTTTCCTAGTCGGTGATACGGACACCAGTGTGCCCTGTTTCCCAATGTGTGCGACACCCCTGATGGCAAGCGCCGGCACGTCCTTCAAACGGACACCACTCTGCGATGATGCCGCTCTTCAGCATGGTGACGCTGCCCGGAATAACTAAAGGGCACGATCGGCTCCCGCGTGGCGATTCGTTGGGCCGGGCCCGGCGCGGGCGCGGCGATGCGCCCGGTAATGTCGGCGGCTTTGGTGGCAGTGGCGAAGTTGAAGATGCTGCCGCCCACGCCGGCGATGTTGCACTGGAGGTTCCGGTGGTCATGCCGTCAGGAGGATCCTTTCGGCGAGGCTTGCAGCTGCCCGGTGTGGGCGGCCTACGTCGTCTGCGGGCTGGCCGGTCAGAGCATCCACGTTCACTTCGCGCACGTACTTTTCAGCACCTCGGAGAGGCCGTTGTCCCATGCCTCATCGTTTCATTCGTTTGGATTACACCCCAACCTGACTGGCGGTTGAATGGGGCCCCTGCGCCGTACAGGGCGTGACGCAGGGGCTCCTAGGCCGCTCCAGCTCTTGGGGAAAGCTGGGTGCCTGCAGATAACCTATGCGGAGCCCCGGCACCGTAGCCGCTGGCGCAGCCGATTTCGATACTTCTTGAGCAAACCTTGCGCCCAACAGGTAGGAGGATTCGCATGCACATTTTTAATGCTGCTGGGATCAAGATCGGCCCATGCAGTCTTTTATTTGGGGCTCGCTTCCGTGTGGGACATCGTGTCCCCTCCCCTGCGGTAGTCAAGGGTCATCGAGGGCCCCTTCGCGTCCCACCCCGGATTCCTTGGCTCCGCCTCAGGGCCGTGCGGTGCCCGCCGGGATCTCGGCTCTCATGTAGGTCTTGGAACACCCACCACCCGTCTGCAGCGTGGTTGAGGCCTTGCTGAGCATCATCAGGCCCTGCGGCTGGCCGGAGATATTCTTGCAGCAGGCGCTCGTTGCTGATCGAGTAAATGCCGGACTCCACTCGGCGACTGATCCACTCGCGACCGCTGGTTTCGAGAACCCAGGCGTCCTTCCCATCCGCAATCAGGTACGAGTTGTCGTAGGAGCCATCCACCGGCTGTTTGCCGTGCAGGTCTGAGCCCCATTGCCCGTAACGCTCAAGGAGTCCCGTCATGACTTCCAGGGCATGTGAAGCTGTTCGTCCTCGTTCCAGTCCGAGCTTGATAAGTTCCATTCCGATAATGCCGGCCGACGGCGGGCTCCCCGCCCGCGCTGCTTCAACGCTGCTTGCCCATGACCGAGTGAACTGGGCTTCATTTCCGATGGTGACATTGTGCTCGTTGACGCCGAACTCGTATCCCCAGCACCAGAAGGGCGCTCCACCTAGATGGGCATACGCGGGCTCGTCGTCGATGGAGACATATGCCAATTCGAGCCGACCTGCCTTTGGGCGTCGTGGCACGTAGCGCAGAGGCTGCGCTTCGCCGGCAGGACGGTCGCTGTTCTTGCCGAATATGAGCCGGCCATCCGCTGTCGCATCTGTCTGAGCAACAAATGCGTCACAGCTCCATGGCTTCAACATGTCCCCGTTCAAACCAGCGCCTCATCGAGTTCTGTGACTTTCTTGGGCAGGTAGTACTTGCCCTTGGTGGCGACCGTAAGAACCACATGCACGATGGGTCCGAGAATCATCGAGATGAACGACGCGTAGGCGATTGGGTACACCTCGATGATGCCAAGAGCACCCACCGCTACGGCCAGCCCCAGGGCAAAGAGGCCGCAGGGATTCCATGCCCGGACGTCTTCCTCCCGGTATTCGATGTCCTCTCCGCGGCCGAGTCTGAGCCACCGGCGGCAGATGAAATAGTCCGCAAGAATAATCAGGACCCAGGTGTTCGTGAGAACGCCGGTGATGGCGAGGAAGGTGCCCAGATGATTGATGACATTGGTCGCGTAGAAGATCACACCGAAGAGCCAGACAGCGAACATCCACCAGGGCCGGCCGGGACGGAAGTGCGCGGCCACATCGAACCCGCTCGAGAGCGTGATCGATCCGCCTTACAGGTTCATTACGTTGATGCGGATCTGAGTTACGACGACAAAAATGACGCCGGCCAGTCCGAGCAGATGCACGAATACAAACCCTGGGTCCTGGGCCTTTTCGGCGCCAAACTGTCCAACGAGGGAGGCTCCCAGGAAGGCCCCGAGGAAGATCACCACGAACATCGGTATGAGTTCCAGGATCATGATCATGGCTGTGCCGCGGTACCGGATGTTCTTGGCAGCGAACCGTCCGTAGTCGGTGGCCATCAGACCCTGGAAAATCATTTGGCCGTTGGCGAAGCTCATCGCCGTCCACATCGCGGCTCCCCCGGAGACCCCGGTGGCTGCCCAGCCCTCAGGTCCGACACCGCCGCCTTGCCCCTGAAGCTCAAGAAGCGCCCAAATCAGCAGGCCAACAAAGATGGGGAAGCCCCAGGTCTGAAGTACTGACATGGCGTACATGCCGCGCCAGACAAAGGCAATGGTGGCCAGCCCGATACCCGCGAAGATCAAAATGCCGCCGAAGGAATTGATCTCGATGTTGAAGTAGTAGGCAACCGCGTGTGAAACGATCGTCCCTTCGAACAGAAAGTAGTAAATGAAGTTGACGGCGTAGATAAATGACGTGAGCGCTGCGCCGCGGCTGCCGAAGCCTAGCCCGCGGGAGATCAGGCTTTGTGACAGACCTTCCCGGCTCGCCATCCGCATGGTCAGCGCACCGATCAGTATGGCACCGAAGAAGAAATAGCCGATGGGGATCAGCATCATCGGCCAGCCCACAAGGAATGTTTGCTGGGCACCGAAGGAGAAGAAGAACATCGCTGTGGCGTTGCCCAGCAGAACCAGGCTAATCGCGGGGATGGACCATCGCTTCTCGGCTGGCACCCTTTCGATGGCGTAGCTCTCGATTTGGTCATCAATTGAGGCCTCGGGCCCCTTAAAGATTTTTAGAATGGACATGGGAAAGTTCCTCAGGTCTGCTTGGATGAAAATAATTTGTGCGCTGCCGACTTTGGCCGCCCACGTGTTTCTACATTTCGATTTCAGCCTTCGTGGGGCTCGTGAAGCAGCGATTCGGCGCTGTGTTCGCCGCCGAAGCTGTGTACCTCTCGGGATTTGGGGGGCACGGGGTGGTCTCATTGCTGGCGTTGTCACTGATCTCATTTCATGTGCCGCCCGGTCTGGCCGAGCAAAGATCTGCCGCTCTTAGGGGATGTCGCTCGGGCTTCAGGGGCCCTTCGCAGATGAGCATGATTAGGACGGTCTGAAAGTTCCGCCGCGGGGTTGGACGTGTTGGGTGCGGGCTTTGCGGTGGGAAAGCGATCGGGGCCTCTTTGAATTGGTTGCGGCCAGGCAACGGTGTACACGGTGGCGACAAGGGCAAGTGCGCCGTATCCGAGCGCGATCTGCGGTAGTGAGAAGGTGTTGGTGAGTTGCCCGGCGATGAGGGCGGGGATCGTGGCGCCGCTGTAGCTGATGAGGTAGATAACGCTGAAGGTTGGTGCCCGGTCCGTGGAGGTGCTGCCGTGTAGCAGACCGCGGGTGGCGGCACTGATGGCGATGCCTTGAGCGGCGCCGGCGATGATGGTCGCGGCGACGAACAGCACCAGTGTGCCGGTGGCGATCGCTGTGATGATCCCGGTCATCCCCCGCCAAGAAGGCGACCAGGCCGAAGCGTCGGGCTGCCGCGGGGGTGAACCGGCTGCCGAGCGGAGCGCCGAGAGCGCTGGAACCCATGTATGCGGCAAACACGAGTGCGAGGACGAGAGGACTGGTGGTGTGGAGTTGATTTTCGACCAGCGCGGGCACGAACGCCTGGTAGAAGGCGCCGACCGCCCACGTAGGCAGGAGAACCGCAGCCGTGACGGGCAATAGATACCTGACTCTGACCGGTACGCGGACGCTGGGCCTCAGCGATAGCCACGCACCCGGCGTTCGAGTCACCGTCTCGGGGCTGATCGCGATGAGTACGGCTGACAGGAGGAGGAGGACGATGACGACGAGGTAGATGAGTTCGCGTGGCCAGGGGCCGAACTGGACCAGGGCGCCGGAGGCGACTGCGCCGACGGCGAGGCCGAGCATGACTGTCTGGCTGGAGGCGACAGAGGCCAACCATGCCGGCCTGGAGGGTGCGGTGTCGACGATATAGGAGGTGAGGCTGCTGCTGGCCAGCCCGGCGCCGAGGCCCAATAGAAGCCGACCGGTGATGAGGGTGCCGATCTCCCGCACGTTCAACAACAGCAGACACCCAAAAAGCAGCAGACCCAGGCTTGCCATCGAGGTAGGTCGCCGGCCCAGATGATTGGACAGTCGTCCGAGCACCAGCAGGGTGGCGAGGGTAGCGGCGGAGTAGGCGACGACAGTCATCGAGATGCCAGCGTTGTTGAACCCGTCCTCGGCCCGGTAGACGTTGAACAGCGGGATCGTCGAGCCCACCGCGGCGAACGCGGCGACTAGGGAGAACACCGCGGAGATGAAGGCCAGCCGCAGCCTGGAGCCCCGGCCAGTCTCGTCAATCACCGACGCCATGTCGTACGTCGAGCCGCGCCGCAGCAGGTCAGGCCCCCGGAGCGATTGCGCAGGCCGAGGCCCTCACGCTTTTGGTACGCGTCCGTGTACAGGGCTTCCTGCACAGATCCGTCGGCGATCATGGTGTAGCGGGCGCGCCCGTGGATCAGGGCGACCTCGCCGAGGGCGCGGATCTTGGCGTCCACGAGAGCGAGATCCTTGAAGGGGCGCGGCTTCGCTATGTACTCGAGGTACTCGTTGCAGTCGCGGGTGACTCCTGGAGTCTGCACGATGAAATCCTCGGCGAGCAGCTCGCGGAAGCGCTCAGCATCGCTGGCCTGGTCCGCCCGGTTGTAGTCGAGGTTGAGCTGTTCGAGGATCGCAAGATCTTCGACCGACTGCTTAGTATTGCTCGTTTCGTGGTCCTTCTCTGCGCGCGGTTGTCAGTCCGTATTGCTGTTGCGAGGCCGAAAGGGTCCGTGCGGCCCCTTCATGGCCCTCGGAGGGACCCGGATGACCGTCTTCCGCGGGTGCCGGCTGGTCTGGGTGTAGACGACCCGGCATCGTCGCGAGTCGCACGGCAGCGAGGTTCGTACTCAGCCTGTTTATCCCGCGCCGGCGGGCCGACCTCCGTCCGTTGAGGGGGAACGGACACGACGCCAGGGTCGATGGCCGGCCGGCGTACCGGGAGCTTATGAACGAACGGTGATGATCGTCTTGCCCTGGCGTCGCTCGGTCGGGTTGAGGGCGGCGATGGCGTCGTCGAGAGTCGCGACGTTGCCGATGTTCGTTCCCAGCCGGCCGTCCCGCACGCGCCGGGCGATCTCCGTCAGTTGAGCGGGAATGGACTCGACCACGAAGTCGATCGCCAGCCCGTCTGCGGGCCGCGCGTCGGTCAGCCCGGTGACCGTCACCAGCGTTCCGCCGGCCCGGATCAGGCTTGCGGACCGCTTCTGGATGTCCCCGCCGATGACGTCGAACACCAGGTCGACTGCGCCGATGTCTTCGAGGGTGTCATTTTCGAGATCGACGAATTCGTGAGAACCGAAGTCGAGAGCCTTCTGCCGGTCGGCGGCGCGTCCGGTGCCGATGACGTGGGCACCTGCCTCGCGCGCGAGTTGTGTGACCATGGTCCCGACGGCGCCGGCCGCACCGTGCGCGAGGACGCTCTGCCCGGCTTGGAGGCGACCGTGCACGAACAGTCCCTGCCACGCTGTGAGGCCCGAGATCGGCAGGCTCGCGCCGACCGTGAAGTCGACATCGCCCGGCAGCGGCGCCAGGTTGCGCGCCTCGACCGCGACATACTCTGCAAGGGTGCCGTCACGATGCCAGTCCGAGATACCGAACACCCGTTGTCCCACCGAAAGCCCTGTCGTGCCGTAGCCAAGGGCCGTGACCACTCCGGCCAGTTCGTGTCCGAGGATCGACGGAGTGCGGTCGCGTCCGGCCCGATCCGTCCAGGTAGACGGCCATTCCACCTCCGTCGGCACGTATCCGGCCGCGTGGATCTCAACGATGACGTCGTTGATCGCCGCAGCTGGCTCTGGACGTTCCAGCAGCCTCATTCCGGCCGCGCCTGCGGCCTGATCCGTTACCACTATCGCTTTCATTCGATTGCCTCTCTGTTGTTTTGTTTAATGATTTGCTCTTAATGACAGGCCTGGAAATGCTTTATGTGCGGCAGCAGGTTTCTCGGTAGGGAGAGTCTGGCGAACGTGAGCTGCCCGCACTTATCGCCACAGTTGCCGTTCCAGTGTCATCCCAAACGGGACGGAATCGCTGAGCGCTACCGTGAACCGTTCGCAGGAGTGACGGGTGACCAGTATTCCGTATTTGCCTGTTTCCACTGCCTGCTTCTCGGCTTCCGCGTGTGCTTCATCGAGCCTTCTTTCCATGCTTGGTCGATCAGCTGCGGAGACCGTCAGCTGGAAGCGGGTGGTATGGCCCATGGTTACTCCTTGGCGTTGAGGGTACTGATGCATCATCAATGGTTGGACGATGGCCGTCGCCCGGGCCACGGCTTGGTGCGGCATCGCTGCATTCCCATCTGCGGAGCGGCCAAGACCGCCGTTCGACGAGCCGACACACGACAAACGACAAAAAGAGCCTCACCCGACGCTCCTTGCCGGGGCGGTCTTAGAAGTGTTCGTTCGGTAGGTCGTCCCGCCGTACCGCGTAGCGGTACGCGCGCGCATCGGTCTCGACTTCGAATCCGGCAAGGTCCGTTTCAGAGGCCTGCTCGAAGTCGTCGTGCGAATGCACGATCGGTGCGAAGTAATCGCCCCGGGAGGCGGGGCCCAGAAGGACGTAAGCCCACCACACCGGACGAAAATGTCGCTTTAAAAAACCAAGTGCGATTGCCACCATTCGACCTCTCAACTGGAAAATTCGGCACTTCTCTAACAGTTCTCGTTCACTCCGCTTCGACTTAAACGGAATCTTCGTGGTCTTCATGACCCTGGCCGACCCGGTTTGCCGTCTTGCCGTTGGCTCAATCGGGTTGAAGGCGGCAGCGAATTCGCCGAGACCGCTCTGGTGCCGGTGTTCGTCCGCCGCTGACAATTCCGGACGCGTTGGACAACTTGGCCCAGGTCTCAGCGTCGGACGGCTAAGTCATGTCATGCTCAAACGCGGTGACGTGCTCGTCGTCGTCCTGGCCGGCCGCGGGTTCGTGCTGGGGGTAGGCACCGGAGCCGGGATGGACCTTGTCGATGAGACCCAGGTATTCCGGGTTGCGGGCAATGAACTCGCCCACGAGCGGGCAGATGATGGTGATCTTCTTCCCGCTCTCGCGGATCTCGTCCAGCACCCGAGCGACGAGTTCTGTCGCCACCCGATGGTTGCGGTAGGCATGGCTGACCCATGTTGAAAGCAATACGACCCGGCCGCCCACGAAACGATATGTGAGCTCCCCGATCGCCTCAGCGCCGAGGGCGGCGATCCACCGGCCCCGCCCCGGATCGTTGATTACATCGAGCTCCCAGCTGGACTCCACCTCACCGGGAGCCTCGGTTTTCAGGGTATCGATGAGTGCGGCGTTCCTCTCTTCACGGTTGGTCTCCTCCGCCTCGATGTTGGTCGTCACTGTCACACTTTCTGTCGGGAAGCCCAGAGGGCTGGGTTTAGGATCGGTGTGACCCTCTGAGCACTCCCGGGTGCTTGGGGTCGATGAGGTCGGCGTACTGGGGGTTGTGCTCGATGAAGGTGCGCACGATCGGGCACATGATGGTGACCGTTTTTCCTTGTGCGCGCACATCATCGAGGACGCGTCGGATCAGCTCGGTGGCGATTCCCTGTTTACGGAACTCGGGGAACACTGACGTGGCCAGCAGCACGAGTCGGTCGTCGTCGACGACGTTGTACGGCAGGCCGGCGATTTCGTTGTCCCCGACGATGGCCTCGTAGATGCGGGTTTTCTCGTTGTTGACGAGGTAGAAATCGAACGCAGGGGCATGGGGATCATCGATTACCTCATCGATGAGGCCGGTCTGGTCCTGGCTGAGGGTGCCCATTCCGTCGGGATATCCGGCGGCGTCCGGGTACTCAAAGGCATAACGGGTTGGCTCGGATGGGTCGGTCATGCAGGTGTCCTTTCGCTGATTGACTGTACGGGAGGTATCCCTACGGACGGATGAGGATGAACGTCTTCCCCTTGACCTGCTCGAGCGAGCTGAAACGGGGGTGAATCCTACGCAATGAACCTGGGTAGGACATCCTTCCCGGCCCGCATCCCGCTACGGCCGCTGCGGCAGCCTTGACCGGTCACTGCAACTGCCGTCACCATGCACTCCTTGTATCCAGCCCTTGCCTAAGCGGCCTTTTCCACCGGCATTTCTGGGTCCGCAAGGTTAGTGGCACCAAATCGAGATGTCTTACCACGCACGTCGATAAAAGTCTGGCCCCTGGAAGTGGCTGCCATCTTCGACCCCATGGTTGGGATCTGAAGCATCTTCGGGAGAGAAACGGTCGGACGGGAGGCAATCAGAGTCGGAAAGGCAGTCTCCTGCCCGCGACCCTGGACGGTCAGTTCCGGGAGCCGGGTAAACGACCGATGCGAGTCGTGGCACATCCAATCTGCAAAGCGAATCGCGATGGAGATTGCTGGTAAGACGGCGCGAAGAACGGACGCATATAAGTAGGTGCAGCCCACAATCGGAACGATAAGGAGCCGGCATGGCGGGTACGGCTGAGAGCATGGTCTTCCCTGCCGGCAGAGAGCAGGACGGTGCAGACGCGGATCTGTCGGCAACAACCCCGCCCGATGCGGAAGAGCTCGTCATCACCGAAAACAGCGCTATCGGCATCTATGAAGCCGTGTTGGGAGGCGAGATCGTCGCCGGGGTCATTTACAGTAAAGCGCTCAACCGGGTCGCACTGCTGGCGACCTCCGTGTTCCCAGCGTTCCGAGGCAAAGGGATCCCTGCAAAGCTCCTCAGCGGCGTCCTTGACAGGCTGCGGGCGGAGGGAGCGACCGTCACTATCTCCTGTCCATTCGCGGCAGAAATCGTTGGCGCCCATCCCGAATATGCCGATGTTCTCGGCTTGGCTGTCCCGGGCAACAACAGTATAGGGCCCGGGCATTGAGCCTACGCCCGAACGTCCAGGGCACGTGAAGACCCCTTTGTTTGGCACCCGTATCGAGGAGAGGAACATCATGACAACCATCGAGCTCACCGACGACAATTTCGAGACCACCATCAAGGACAACCACATCGTCCTGGTTGATTTTTGGGCCCCGTGGTGTGGGCCTTGCCGGCAGTTCGGCCCAATCTTTGAGCGATCTGCACAGGATAATCCGGACATAGTTCACGGCAAGCTCGATACCGAGGCCGAGCAGCGCGTAGCGGCGGCCGCAGGGATCACGTCCATCCCGACTCTGATGGCGTTTCGTGAGGGTATCCTGGTCTTCAATCAGGCCGGCGCCCTTCAGGCCACGGCTCTCACGCAGGTCGTAGAGTCCGTCAAGAACCTCGACATGCGCGGGGTCCGCGCAGACATTGCCGCCCAAAATAATAAGTCCGCGTCGGAGAATTGATGTATCCGGAAGGGGAACGCGTCCCTACATCGACAAGCCCCTTTCGGAGCCGGGGAAGGCAGCGAAGGGCGCATGCGCCCGCCTTGTCGGAGGAAGGCCTACGGCAGGGGCCGGCTTGGACCGAAAGCGAATCATCAAACTGCGCGTGGCCACAACGGATTCAGGATCAAGAGCTTGACGCCATGGTGTGAGGAATTGCCGGATGCGGGAGGCAAGGCCATCCGGGCCGATGCGGAAAGAGGATGGATGATGACATACTTTGCGGAGGTCTTAGCCCGGGAACGGGCTTGTCTGGCCGGAATCACTGACCGGGCTATGCTGGCACGTTGGCGCTGTCGCGTCGTCGAGGAGATCATGACCCCGCAGTCGCCGTACGCGTTGGCGTTGCGGCAGACCGGGGATGTGCGTGACCGCGCCGACTTCCTCGATCAGTGGCGCGAGCTCCTCGCCGAGACGGTGGGTCGTTTACTGTGCACAAGCGTCACGAGGGACACCCCCTGTGCTTTCCCGGAGAGCCCGAGGGCCGATGTCGACGCTCAGAAGACTGCTGTGCTGATTCTTGCGGCGCTTCATGGAGGCAGCACTCTGAGTCAGCTTGCACAAGACCCTCGGCCCCTCAACGCCGCACTCGACCTCGCACTCGTGTCTTTTGAGGCAGCCGAGGACATCAGCCCCGCAAGGACGGGAACGAGCAGTTCGATAAGTAACATGGACTTGTGATGACAACCGTTGACTCGCGCAGTGGCCGGCGCCTGACGGCGCGCGGTGAAAAGACGCGGGCAAAGATCATCGCCGCAGCGGCCGACCTGATGTATGTCCAGGGCGTGGGGGCTACCACGCTCGACGACGTTCTAATGGCCAGTGGAGTGAGCAAGTCGCAGTTGTACCACCACTTCGCAGGCAAAGACGAGCTCGTGCGGGCCGTCATCGATCATGTAGGCGAACGCATCATCGAGCGTGAGCGCGATGCCCTCGGTCATGTCGCGACGATCCCGGGCCTGCGACGCTGGCGCGATGCGTTGGTACAGAACAACGCCTTACGGCATGGCGCCTACGGCTGTGCGCTCGGTTCGCTGGCCTCCGAGGTCTCCGATCAAGACGATGCCGCCCGCAGGGCCGTGTCTCAGCTCTTTAGTGAATGGCAGGGGCTGCTGGCAGACGTGTTGCGCAGGCTTCAGGACGGTGGGGCGCTTCCGCCGGAGGCATCGATCGACCAGCTCGCGACCGGACTTATGGGCGCCGTCCAGGGAGGATACATGCTGGCACAGACCGCGCGCGATGTCACACCCATGGCAACATCAATTGACATGGCGCTTGCGCATATCGAGAGCCTGTCCACTGAATGAGTTTCACTTCCAGCCAGGCAAACAGGTAAGGCTGAAATTCTCGCCCGAGATTCAGTTCGAGCTCACGCCTGCTCTACCTTGTCTCGGTCCTGGGCTATCGCGCAGTAGCCGCACGTAATCGTGATGCAGCGGCATCCGCTGCTGGAAGCGCGGTGTCGGTCCGGGGCGGTACCCCGGCACCATCGGCTCCGGCCTGCAGTGGGTGGACATAGACCTGAAGAACAGCCATCACCTCATCACACCACCCGAGGTCATGCAGATGGGTGTCCGCGACCTGCTCGAGCCACTCATGCCACCTGGACATGAGCTTCCGACTTCGCCTGTTCAATAGGTTGGGCAGTGGTCTGCTCCCCTTCCAGGTATCCGTTAGCGATCAGGTAGGCGCGGATTTTGCGCCGTGCATCGAAAACGGTTTTGTATATCGCGCCCCGATTCGAGCCGGACCGGGACACCATGGCGTCCATGGACACGCCGTTGATCACGATGGCGACGAAGACGTGGCGCTGGTGAGCGGTCAATGTCTCGTTCATTGCGCGCTGCACGGCCGTGATCAGTTCCCGCTGCTGTGTCTGGGCGAGTGGGTCGGTAGCTGTCAACGCAGGGAGTTGTTCCCAGTCTTCTGCATCAAGAGACACGGATGGCCGGCGCCATAAGTGGCGGCCGAATTTATTGGAGACCTCCAGCGCGACAAAGCGGTACGCCCAGGTCGTGAATCTGCTGTCCCCGCGAAAGGTATCGAGTTTCTCCAGGAGGGAAACCATCGCATCATTGGCGGCCTGATGTGCGAGGTCGTCGAGCTCCGGCCCGTCGATGCGGAAGCCGGGTCCACGTCGATACGTCTCATGGAAGGCGACCCTCAGCAACATCTTGTGCAGGCGTGCCAATGCCGCGTCCCGTTTCGTTCCGGCATCGCCAAGTGCGGTCAGCCACAATGAGGAGTCCATGTCCATGTCGTTAAATCCAAATTCGGTGAGGGCGCCGTCTGTCGTTGGTGGTTCAGCACCGGCACAGTCGGCTCTGCTGCGGGCGGCTCCTGCGGCTCGTCGTCGAGCTGCGCTCGTGGTTTGGCCGCTGAGGGTGGGCCCATTTGTCGATCACGCAGAAAAGAACTATTTAGTCCAGAATAGTCTGCCGCCGACCCCACGGCAAGCCCCCCGTTCACTCTTGCTGGCTGGACTTGGGCGCACTCATAAGCGCGTAACGCGAAGCGCTATCAGGGAGTTGACCGGCTTGCCCGTGCGGGCATGGACTCTCGCCGCAGGCCTTCCATAGCGCCTCCGGAAAACATATTCTGGACTAAATAGTCCTATAAGGGGTAAAACTGTAAGAGTGTTTCGGCAACCGATTCGAGCACGCAGGGCTTTGCCTCCGGCACGGCCGTGTCATTTGACAAGGGAGTCAGCATGTCTGAGAACCGCTTTATCAGCGACGCCATCAACGCCAGTGCGGAGACCGCCGAGGACCGTGTGAGGCTGACCGAAATAATCGGCCAAACCGCGACCAGTGCGCCGCCGGCTACGACAGCCGAGGACGGGCCCAGCGATGCCTCGATCCTGAACTTCGCGCTCAACCTTGAATACCTTGAAGCCGAGTTCTACCTTCGTGGCGCAACGGGGCAGGGACTTCCCGAGGACATGATCGGAGGGATCGGGACACCCGGCCAGGTGTACGGTGGCCGGCAGGTTGATTTCCGCAGTCCCTTGATCAAGAACATCGCCCGGGAAATCGCCATGGACGAGCGGGCCCACGTCGCGTTCCTCCGGGGCGCACTCGGAGATGCGGCCGTTGCACGCCCACGTATCTCTCTCGACCACAGTTTCACTGCCGCAGCCATCGCTGCCGGGTTGATCAAGCCCGGGCAGACCTTCGACGCCTACGCCAACGACCGCAACTTCCTCTTCGCCGCCTTCCTCTTCGAAGACGTGGGAGTCACCGCTTTCAAAGGCGCGGCGCCGTTCATCTCCAACAAGACATACCTGGACGCAGCAGCAGGCCTGCTGGCCACAGAGGCCTACCACGCCGGGATCGTGCGGGCCACGCTGTTCAGTGAAGGGCTCGCGGACGACTCCGTGTTCGACGTCGTGCACAAGATCTCCGCGGTCCGCAACGCAGTCAGCGGCCCCGCAGACGATGACCAGGACCTCGGCACCAGAGACGTGGCCAACCTCGTTCCCACCGACGAATACGGCCGGACCTTTGGCCGAAGCGCCGCGCAGATCCTCAACATCGTCTACCTCGACCCCCAATCAGGTACCTCCGGCGGCTTCTACCCCGATGGGCTCAACGGAAACATCGTTCACGGCACCGGGCCGACCGCGGACTAAACGGCTGCCGTCGCCAAGCAGCGGTGCCGGCGAGCTACCTAATCGAGTGACCGGTGCAACGGCCGGCCGGCCTGGATGCCCCAGAGCGACACACCATTCGAAGGGAACATGACATGTCAAACACTGCGAGGCCTGGAGTCAAAAGCGGAGACCGCATTGACGCAGGCGACATAGCGGAAGCGCTGACAAGAGCACCATTCACCTACACGGACGGGGCAACCCAAGTGTTCGCCCGCGGCGGCCACACCACCTACACCGAGGACGGGCACACCACCTCCGGAAAATGGGGAGTCGATGATCAGGGGCACTTCTGGTCCTTCTGGCCACCGACCTATCGCGCAACCTATGACGTCTTCTGGATTACAGATGCAAATGCTGATGCTGTCGGCATCCGATTCACCGACCTCAATCGCGGAGTGAGCTCTGAAGGACGATACATCTCCAAGCCCCTGTCCTCTCCGGGTTGATCCCCCTAACACTCCGCTCCATCGATCATGCCCGCTCTTGGGCTTAGTCCGATCTGAAGACCACCCGCAGAGAAAAGAAGGAAGCCATGTCCACCCCCGATTACCGCAGAGATCCCGGCAAAGTTGCGAAACTTACCCCCCGAGCAGTACAACGTCACCCAGAAAGCGGCGACCGAGCCGGCGTTCCGGAACGAGTACTGGGACAACCACGATGCCGGCCTGTACGTCGACATCGTCTCCGGAGAGCCGCTGTTCACGTCCCTCCACAAATTCGACAGCCGCACCGGTTGGCCCAGCTTCACGATGCCGATCGACCGCAGCAATATCGTCCTCAACGAGGACCGCAGCTACGGCATAATCCGAACCGAGGTGCGTTCCAAGCATGGTGACAGCCACCTCGGTCACCTGTTCAACGACGGCCCCGCCGTCGACGGCGGTTGGCGTTACTGCATCAACTCGGCCGCGTTGCGCTTCATCCCTTTGGACCAGCTCGAGTCCGCCGGATACGGGCAGTTCCGCGTACTCTTCGCCACGGGGGCAGAATCATGAGCCGCGAGCACGCGATACTGGCCAGCGGCTGCTTCTGGGGCGCCCAGGAGTTGCTCCGGAAGAAGCCGGGCGTGATCTCCACCCGCGCCGGATACTCAGGCGGCAACACGCCAAACGCCACCTACCGTAACCACGGTGACCACGCCGAAAGCGTCGAGATCGTCTTCGATCCAGACATCATCTCCTTCCGGGACGTGCTCGAGTTCTTCTTCCAGATCCACGACCCTTCCACCCTGGACAGGCAGGGCAACGACATCGGCCGCAGCTACCGCTCCGCGATCTTCTACACCAGTGACGAGCAGAGACAGGTCGCCCTGGAGACCATCACAGATGTCGATGCGTCCGGACTTTGGCCCGGAAAGGTCGTCACCGAGGTCGAACCGGCCGGAGATTTCTGGGAAGCCGAGGACGTACACCAGGACTACCTCCAGAAGTACCCCGACGGCTACACGTGCCACTACGCCCGCCCAGGATGGAAGCTCCCCCAGCGTGAGAGCCAGACCGCGTAAACCCGGTCCCCGGCCAGCAGGCCGTGAGATCCACGTGCCGATCCGTTGAAGGAGAAATGATGGCAGTTTTCGGAGGTCGCCGCCGCGACGACAACCCCGCGCTCCCGCCCGGGCAGTACCTGACGGAGTCGTTCCCTGTGCTGTCGGCAGGCCCGACCCCGTCGATCGATACACAGGACTGGGAGTTCTTCATCCACACCGAGGCCGCGCACACCCACCAGTGGACCTGGGATCAGTTCATTGCCCTCCCGTCCGAGGACATCACAGCAGATATCCATTGCGTGACCAGCTGGTCCAAGTTGGGCGCGGGATGGAGAGGCGTGGCACTGGACACCCTGTTCGCTGGGGTCGAGACGGGTTTCGATTTCGTGATGGCCCACTCCTACGGCGGTTACACTACCAACCTTCCACTGGAGGATCTCCTCAACGGTCGGGCCTGGATCGCCTATGAGTACGACGGCGGCGAAATCGACCCCGAACATGGCGGCCCGGCACGCCTCCTGGTGCCCCACCTCTATTTCTGGAAGAGCGCCAAATGGATACGGGGACTAGTCATGCAAAGCGGGGACAAGCCCGGCTTCTGGGAGGAGAACGGCTACAACCTGCACGGCGATCCTTGGCGGGAAGAGCGCTACGCGTGAGCCGGCGGACCAACGCTTGGCTCACCGGTAGCCTCGCGCGTGCACACCCGCTGACCGCTTCCGCGCGCAGCATCACCTTCGCGGTCCCCGGCTGGCCGGGAAATGATCCAGGGCATCACGTCGATGTCCGGCTCACGGCGCCGGACGGGTATCAGGTTGTCCGCTCTTACTCTATCGCCAGCACTGGTACCGGTGAGGAGATTGAGCTAGCCATCGACCGGCTGCCGGACGGTGAAGTCTCCCCCTTCCTCGTCGACGACCTCGAACTCGGTGACACCGTCGAACTCCGCGGTCCCCTCGGCGGATGGTTCGTGTGGCGGCCGGAACAGACCCAACCAGTCCAACTGATCGCCGGCGGCTCCGGTGTCGTGCCATTCATCGCGATGACCCGCGCTCACGCCAGTGCCGGCAACTCCATCCCCATGCAGCTGCTCTATTCCCTCCGCGCACCCTGTGACGCGTTTTTCCGTGACGAACTGTCCCAGCCCTCAGCGACCGCTCCGACAACCTGGCACTACACCCGTACGGTACCGCCGGGATGGTCCCGCTCAGCCGGACGGCTCACCGTTAAGGACCTGAAGAGCGAGACTCTGCCGCCGGAACAAGTACCACTCACCTACATTTGTGGCCCCACCGGATTCGTCGAAACAGTCTCTCGCGCCCTCATTAGCCTTGGGCACGCAGCCGACAACATCCGCACGGAACGATTCGGAGGAATCTGATGAACCACCTCGACGGCAACGTTCTCGCGGGCCCGGGCATGGGTCTTTTCGCTTTCGACCCGACCACGACACAGTGTCAATGTCAGTCGTGTGCCGATATCGCTACGCTGGGCCAAGCCATGGTGTACGGCCAACCAATGGGATTCGTGGCCCGCTGCCGCTACTGCGACAACGTACTCGTCGTCATCGTCGAACACGCCGGGCAGAAATCCCTCAACATGCGCGGACTCCGCTGGCTACGGGTCGGCGACGAGGCAAGAAACGACCGAATTTCAGCCGGAGATTAAGAGGAGATCCAATGTGCGCCGAGAACTTTACCGGGTTCGCAGGAGGAACCCTTCGCCTCAACCTCAACGTCAAGTCGGGGCAGCATTGAGGAACTTTAGCAATAGCCGAAAGGTCGCAGTATCCTCGGCAGCGCTGACGGATGCGCTCGGCCGCCTTTCTGCCCATCGGGCACATGTCCTGGACCTAGTGTCGCCCACGCCAGGGCGCGTATTGCAGGGAACAGCTGTGACCATCCGGTTTATCCCCTTTCGGCAGGATGTTTTCACCGCACAGGTGAACAATTTCGCCCGGTTCTTCTATGAGGCGGTTCCTGCTCATCCTGAAGATACTGTGCTGGTAATGGACAGCGGTGGTCATCCCGGTACTTCGGTGGGTGGCGGGACGAAGTTTTTCCGATTGCAGAATCAGAAACTTGCCGGGCTCCTCACAGACGGCCGGCTTCGGGATTTCGGGGAGCTTGAACAATACGATCCCGTCTTCTACTGCAGCGGCGAGACCGTGAAGGCAGGAACGGCTGATCTGATGCCCGTTGCTGCCAATGTACCCGTTGTTATTGGAGGTGTAACTGTACTTCCCGGCGACTTCGTGTACGCGGACGCAGCAGCCGCGGTGATCATCCCATCCACGCTAGTTGACGAAACATTTCGGCTCGCCGCAAGGATTGAACTGGAGGACGCTGCCTCTTTGACGAGTATCCGCTGCGAAGACCCCCGTGAGATTCGTATTAGTGGTGCGCAGGAACCCTGAGCTGTGCCCCGTTCCCGTGGAGATCAGAACATTAGCGCTCACGCTCGGGCGCAGCAGATGCCGCTCCGGCACCTGACACGGGCGCCAAAATCGACGAGGACAATGCCGTTGTCCTTGATGGTGCTCGCGAAATTTCGTCCATGAAGGTCAACCGTCCTCATGAACCTCAATGGCACGGTCATCTAAGCGTCCATCACCTCCGACGGTCGCTTACCCGGACATGATGTCGGGTGCACTGACGCGCCCACGCCTACCCTTTGGTGATATGACCCGGGACAGTCGAACCAACAACATCGGCATACTCGGGATGTGCGCTGACGAATGCTGCCGCTAATGGACAAGATGCAGCGACGGTCTCGCCCTGCATCCGCAGCCTGTCAAGGACGCTGCCGAGGAGCCAGGCGGCGATCCCCTTGCCGGGGAAAACGGATGTCGCCCGCAGTGTCAGATGGTTACCCGCTTTGCTGTAAACGACTCCAGCGACGGCCTCACCCCCAGACACGGCCTCGTATATACAGCCCTCGCTGTTTTCGGTGATGATGAGGTCTACTGCATGGGGCGTTATCATTGCGGGCCGGTTCACCTCAGCGTCACACCGTTCGATGCCGGTCAATCTGACCATGCCCTCAGCCTTTCCTGCCATGCTGCCTCCTAATCATTTCTCCTATCGGCCCTCAGGAGCGCCCGAACGCCGGATCAAGCGTTTCTTCACCTACTCGACGACGATCTCGAGCAGAGCGTTGGCAGATCCTGCTGAGTGACCGGACCCCAGAGCCGTACCTGCTGATGAAGCCGCCGCAGGCCCAGCATCTATGCCTTGCGGATCCCGACGATGGTTCATCCCGCGCGGTCTTGTGGACGCCCACCCTGCAATCCTGTTCGGCCGCGAGATCGCGACTTTGGACTTCGAGAGCAGCTTTTCGTGGCTGCGTAGGCATTACCGCCGACCATCGAGCGGGGTTGGCCCACGACGCTCGACGAAACGGAGCAATGACCTTGATACCAAATGCTTGCCGCAGCAGTTTGGGGTTGACTGTGGCGCTGGCACCTAGGAATTCGACAGTGGCCGCCTTGCTCACAGCCCGCGTTCGTTCTGTGAGATCGTCTCGGTGCCTTTGCCTTGCTGCCAGGCGGTAAAATCGGCCAGCGACATAAAGCAGTAGTAGTCGCAGTACCGGGCCTGCTGCCGCTCCTCGTGGCTCATTCCGTCCCGCCCACCTGCTCGCAGCGCATGCGCGAGCAGTTCTCAACCCAGGCGCCAATGGCGGCCGTGGCGCGCCCCCGCATGCGGTCCGCCGTTGGCGATGGTGTTGGGAACCTCGTACCAAAATATGAGGTCAGAGTCTTCGGGCTTGTGGACCGCATTGACGGCCTCTTCCAGATCGTTCCACGCACCGGCGGACCGTTATTGATCAGAACATCGGCCGGACCGCCTGACAGCATGTCGCCGACAGCGATGGTGTGTTCTGTGTCATCGGTCAGATCGGCAGTCATCACACGAACCTCAACACGCGGCGCACAGGCCCTGATGGGGTTGCCGATCTCGTCGAGCCGGTCGGCAGTACGGGCGAGAATAATCACACTGGCTCCGACCTTAGGTGACGACGGTACGATCGCTGCGCCGGTGCCCCGGCCAGCGCCGGTGATCGGTGCGTTCCTGCTAACAAATCCAGCTGTCACTTGACGGTTCCTTTCACGCAATGTGTGCACCCCCTCACCCTGCACCTACATCATCTGTGTCAATCTGTCGCGCCGTCTTACCAACAACCTCAAATGAGTGTGCCCGCCGACCAGGTGTGCGAAACTGCCGCCAGCCTTGTAAGACGAAGTGGTTTGGCGCCGCTAACTCGTCAAGAACTTGATGAGAGGCGAGCGAATATGACCAACACCGATGGTGGCGACAATTTCGAGAATCAGGCCGAGAATTTCGGCTTGCTTCCGCCCGACGAGAGCCTCGACACCGATGAACTGGGCGACGATATAGACGAAACCGGGTACTCCCCGTTGGATTGGCGGCCTGCCGACCTCTCCTGGGGCTTCACACTGCGCGAGGCGCGGTCCCGAGAGCCTCTATCCGCCCGGCTTGCCCGAGAGATTCCCGACGAGACAGAAGAAGTTCTCGGAGACGGTATTGGAGACACCACGGACACAGACGGCGAGGTTATCGACGATCAGGTCGGTTCAGTCCGAGCTGGCCGACTGACGTGGGCCTTCTCAGAGAGCTTCGACCCGGCAACGGATTACTGGGCGGACGACAACGGCATTGACGGTGCCGGTGCATCAGCGGAGGAAGCAGCAGTCCACATCGTCCTGGATCAAGAGGATCGGCGCTGGCCGTGAACAATGGGCCGAATAGGAGAAATTGTCCCCCGGCATGCATGGCGCCGCCCGCAGCCATTCAACGGCGGCGCGTGGGACCGGGAAGACCGTTGATGCAGACACCGGGTCGGCCCCGCCGTCCGGGATACCGGCCTATGAATACGCCCCAGATGCGCGCCAAGCCGGGGGCGCCAATAATGGCGCTATGAGAACACGAGAAGGTCGTACTCGAGCAGTTCGAACAGCAGTTCAGAATCCGTGTCGGGGTCCCTGGTTTTGCCATAACGATCATCGGAGGGCGTGTCACCTTGCAGCCCGCCTCGGGAGGCAGTAACAAGGCAGCTGACCCCGCCGTTGCGCGGGCGGACGAAGGGCCAGATGCGCAGTCTCGATATCGCCTCTAAGGGCACTATGGAACTAGCTGACGGATTCCTGCGGCTGCGGTGGAGAGAAGGCGCGACAGTAGGAGGGGACGAAGCTCAAGCAGCACTGGCTGCCATCGAGGCGCTGGGCCAGGGCGCGAGCCTTCGATGCTCATCCATATTCAAGGAGTCAATTTCTCACGAGCTGCGAGGCGAATCCTTCCTTCAGCCTCGCAGATTTCCCGGACTGCCCTCGTGGGGTCATCCGCGGTGGATTACGTTATTGCCCTTTTCGTATTGCATGTGGTCCCGTTGCCATTCCCCAGCAGGTACTTCACTTCCTCCCAGGAAGCAATAACATGGCTTCGCAAGCCTCCCGAACGACCACTGCCCCTGCGATGACTAGGCTGTGGGAGGAACCTGTGGAACGAGTTCGTGCTTCCCCGATCGCTGACATTAGCACCTGTCACAGAAGCAACTATCGGTATGGGTGAGGCACGGATGTTGGATACGCGGTGGATGAATCAGGCTTTGAGGCTGAGTTACATCGCCAGCTGTTGTCAGGGCGCCTGATACGGGAGGATTTAGCCTGTGGGCGGAGCTCCGGCTTGTTCTAGGGCGCCCGCCAATCACAACATGTGACATCGCCGCCCCGGCCCCAAGCGGATTTCATCAGGCTCTTGGACTATTTCGACGATTATCTCGCCACTAATCCGGCGCCAACGTCCGTACTTCAAAGTCAAATGCTCGGCATGCTCATGACCCGTGCGACCGGTGGCAGACCGCCCCACTTCCGCCGGGTAATTGCAAATGGTTCTATGGAGGTGAAGGGCCAGTGAGGTTGAGCAGATCGTCCTCGACAACGCACACCAGTGCGATCAGTGGGAATGGGGGGCTCGCGGTGGGGATGAACCTCAGAATTCGAGGACGTGCTTTATCCCGCCTGAGCGGCCTTCCGCGACCCGATTCGCGATCGGGATGCCGTCCTTGACGGGCGTCGCCTGGACCTCGAGTCTCAGCTCGCCCGCGGCAGCGAGTGCAGCGAGCTCGTCGAGTGCCTGCCCGTCAGGCTGCACGTACAGGTTCGAGGTGGTGATTCCGGGAACTGAGTGGGGGGCGTCCGACGTGATGCAACAGAGCCTGCCGCCGTCGACAAGAAGCCTCATCGCGTCTTCAGCGGTGCCCGTTGCGGCGATAAGGACGGAGTCGAATCGGCGAGCGGTCTTGTCCGCCCACCCTTCGACGTGGGTATCGATGACATCATCGGCGCCGAGTGCGCGAAGCTGATCGGCGTGAGCGGGTCCCGCGCCGGCGACGACCTCAGCGCCCCGCAGATGTGCCAGTTGAACCGCGAGTGAAGCGGTTGGGCCGGAAGCTCCGACGACGAGCAGGCGGGTGGAGGCGTCGACCTGGAGCTCGTCGAGAGTCTGCTGGGCGGTGAGCCCGGCAACCGGCAATGCTGCCGCTAACGCCGGAGCCAGGTTCTCAGGCAGCAGTCCGATGTGCGCGGACCTGACAAGGACCTGTTCCGCCCAAGTGCCGCTGCCGCCCGGAAGAGGTGCCTCGTGTACGACCACAAGGTCGCCCGTGCGGAACTCTATCTCGTCTGGGCCGGTCTCGGCGACACGGCCCACGGCTTCGACGGCCAGCGCTGCCGGCGGTACGAGATTCACGTCCCATCCGCCTGTATGGAGTAGAGCATCCCACGGGCCGATGCCTGCGGCGACCACGTCCAGGATGAGCTCGCCCGCCTCCGGCTGACGGGGGTGAGGGAGATCGAGGATCTCGAGTCCGTTATTCGCGGCTCGAACACCAAGTCCATTCATGTTTTCTCCTTCTGCATTGACGAACGTCAGTTCATGTTGTCGTTTTATGCGCCCGGTTCACGGGGCGCGCGGATCTCGGCAGTTTGTCGACCACGAGCTGGTACGAGTGGGTGACGAGCTCCATCACCAGGTCACTATCGAGGCCCGGTCCGCCTGCTGCCGTGATCCAGTGCTTCTTGTCCATGTGGTAGCCGGCCGTGATCTCCGCGTATTGCTCACGTAGCAACAGAGCCTCTTCCGGGTCGGCCTTGACGACCAGGACCGGGTGACCCGGCATGTCGGTCATGAGCATGAAGACCTTGCCGCCCACCTTGTACGTTTCCCACTCCGGGCTGACACGGTGCTCCACCGTCACCTCCGGCAGCCCGCTCGCATACTCGTTCGCTATACGCTGCAGCTCCTGTCCCTCCATGATGCCTAGCTCCTCTGCTGCCGTGTCGTCGATAGGTTCGTCATGGGCTGGGCGGGGCAGTTCAGGCGAAGGTGAACAGACGCTCGGGCTCGAAACGGGAGACCGGGGTTTTGTACTGCTTCGCCTCGTCGGGGTAGCCAAGCGCCAGTAGCACGGTCGTGGTGCGTCCGGTCTCACGGATGTTGAAGGCTTTGTCGACGGTGACCGGGTCGAAGCCTTCAAGTGGCATGGCTTCGACGCCGAGTTCAGCGGCTGCCATCATCGTCAGACCCATCACCATATAGGTCTGCTTCTCCATCCAGTGGTGCGTGTCCTTGTAGGTGTAGTTGCGCAGATTCACGAAGTCGCGGGTCATGTATTCCCATCGCTCCTGCTTGGCGAGGTCCGGGAACCGGCCGTCAACCCGCTCCTTCGCGAACACCGATTCGAGGTGATGCTCGGGCACGTCCGCCCGCGTGGTCATGATGATCGTGTGCGAGGCGTTGAGGATCTTCTCCGCGTTGTCGGCGAAACGTTCGCCGAGGTTGGCGGCCAGCTTCTCCTTGCCCTCTCGTGTGGACAGAACATAGAAGTGGTTGGGCTGGATGTTCGTCGACGTGGGCGCCGAGCGCAGGAATTTCAGGAGCTTCTGAATCGTCTCCTCCGTGATGGTCTTGCTGCCGTCGAAGTAGCGGCTCAGGTGCTTGTTCATGATCTTGTCGAGATCCATGAGTAGTCTTCTTTCGTGATGAGAGTGATCGAGGCGGAATGCAGAATCGGTATTCGGAGTCAGGCCAACCCGGTTAGGATCAGGTCACGCGGCGGCTGAGCAGGGTGCCCATCCGCTCGAAGTCCATACCTGTCGCCGCGGTCGCGAGGTCGCCGCGCAGGAGCGCACCGACCGCATCGTCAAGCGCGCCCATCGCGTGAGCGTACAGAGCCGGGCCAAGGCTGATCCGGCTGACACCCGCCGTGCGCAACTCGGCGACGGACCGCACCGCATCCGCCGGCGAGATAAGAACGTTGACTGGAGTTGGTGCGACCGCCGCAACGATCGCGACCAGCGAATCCAGGTCGGGCGGAAATGGCGCGTGGACCACGTCGGCCCCGACCTCGGCGAAGGCGGTGAGGCGGCGGATCGTGTCGTCCAGATCGGGTAGCCCCTGCAGGAAATTGTCCGTGCGCCCGGTGACCACGATGCGGCCCTTCGCCGCCGTGGCCGCCGCGCGCACCCGGGCGACTGCCTCGTCGAAGTCGCGCATGGGCCGGTCGGGATCGCCGGATGTGTCCTCGATCCCGATGCCTGCCAGCCCGTTCTCGACCGCAGCGTTCACCGTGGCCGCAACGTCCTCGGGAGTATCCCCATAGCCGTCCTCGAAGTCGCCGTTGACAGGCAGGCCCGTCAGGCGAGCGAGCAAGCCTGCATGCTCGAGATGCTCGGCGCGGCTGACCTGGTGTCGCCCGTCCAACCGGCCGAGCGACGCTGCGAGGGCAAAGGAGGACGTGGCGATCGCCTCGAAGCCCGAATCGGCGAAGAGCTGCGCCGAGAGGCCATCCCACGCGTTCGGCATCACGAGGCCAGCCTCTCGGGCGTGCAGGGCCATGAACCTCTCGTAAATCTCAGAACCGGACATGTCAGGCGGTCTTCGTCGTGATGGCGGGGATGTCTATGACTGTCTGGTTGACGTTGTTGAGGTAGTTGGTGAGAAGTGACACTACCGCGGTGGTGACGATCGCGAGGATCTCCGCGTCGCTGTATGCGGCGCCACGTATGGCTGCGAGGTCGGCATCAGCGACTTGTCCGCGCTTCTCGATCACCTGCTGCACGAAACGAGCCACGGCGGCGCGGCGGGGATCGGTGGAGCTACCAGTGAGCGCGAGCTCGATGTCATCACCCGCCATGCCCCCGAGCTCCGACGATGTATAAGCGTGCAGAGCCTGGCAGTAGTCGCAGTCATTGGACCGTGAGACGGCCAGCGCAATCGTGTGCCGGGTCTTCGCGTCGAGGAGGCGGCTGACGTTGCTTTGCAGGGACATCACGATCTCGAGCACGGCGGGGTTGGCCGCCAGCATGTTGAACATGCCCGGCGCAAACCCGAAGTGCTTACGGACTCCGTCGAGGATGCTCCTCGCCCTGGCGGGCACGTCTTCGAGGGCAGGAACGGTCAATCGGGACATTGTGTGGGAACCTCCAGGTATCGGTTTTGGACTATTTCGTCCATAATGGAGTGAATACCACCTAAAGTGGGTTGTCAAGCCCATTATTTGCTACGGTTACGGCATGGAGATCAGCATGAACTCTGAGGGGCCGCAGAAACTCACCAAGAAGGGCCAGTCCACGCGTACACGCATCTTGCTCCACGCCGCCGACCTGATCTACACGAACGGCGTCCATACGACGAACAACAAGCTGCTCCGCAGCGCCGCCGGCGTCAGCGGTTCACAGCTCACCCATTACTTCCCGAACAAGGAGAGCCTCGTCCTCGGCGTAATCGACTGGCAGGCCAGCAAAGTCCTCGAATTCCACCGCAGCGAACGCTTCGCGGGTTTCGACACCATCGACGCTTTTCAGGACTGGGCGGATTTCTATATCCTCTCCGGGCGCCCGTTCGAGGACGGCTGCAGCCTCGGTGCCCTCGCGAGCGAGATCGTCAAAACCGATCTCGACGTCCATGGCGAGCTCGCACGCGTTTTCGAGGAGTGGCGAGACATCTTTCGAGAAGGACTCGAGCGGATGCAGCGGCTCGGCCGCATCCACGCGTCGGCCGACCCCGCCCGGCTGGCCCACATGTTCATGTCCGCCTACCAGGGAGGCGCGCTCCTCGCTCAGATCGCGGGTGACATCGCACCGATGCGAGACTCGCTGTACGCCGCCGTTGACCACCTTCGGACGTTTGCGACGCCGCGGGACGGCACCTGACGCGGCTGGCGGACGGCTTTTGCACGGGGCAACCGGAGGGATCGACAAACAGGTCTCCTACTCCTATCCCACTCCCCGAAAGGCATGACTACACCCCAACCTGACATCAGGAGCCTGTTGGACTTTCGGGTGCAAGCGGGCGAAACGCACATTGGATCCACCGGCAATTCACTTTCATCCCGCTTCAGACTGCCACCGTGAACGAAACTCAACGAACCACCACCGAACCGCTGTTCGAAGCTGCATACGAAGCCGCACAGAAGAGCCTCCGGGAGGGCGGCGTTCACATCGGAGCTGCATTGGCCGGGGGCACGCGCGCTCTGGGACCCCGAGACAATCCAGTTCTTCGATGACCAGGGCACCCACATCACGTCCTACCCCCGCCCACAGGCCGGGACCAAAACAGTCGGAAACGGCAAGCCCCCAGGACGCACGCTGAAACAACCCACAACCGTCACCAATGTCCTGACACACCAAATGTCACCGATGTCCTGATACAGAACCGTCACCCATGTCCCGAGACATCACAAACCGAATCCGAAGCCCGGGGTGTGCACATTGTGCACACCCACTTTTTGACCTTTTCGGCCGCAACCCAAGCGGGTGCAGTAGTCAGTTGGGACCTTGGAGAATCCTCTCGACCGCCCACCGTCATTCCGCCCTGTGTCGCGGCATTCCCCGTGCTCAGCCGGACTCCTTATACGACCTTCTTGAGCGTTGACGTGCCCGGTAAGCCGAGGACTAGATTCAACGAGCGTCATAGTGTTGGGAGCTCCTTCAGGCATCCCATGGGCGAAGAAATGGAAGCGCCCTAACCGGGACCCTGCAGACAGGAAGGCCGCGGGCGACGCCGCGCCTGAGGTTCACCGCGTAGCTGGACCTGTCGGCGCTGCGCCGTAGAGGTCCCCGATGATGGCCTTGGCGATAGTCGATGCCGGGTCCCGTCCGTCCGGTGACGGGGCAAGGTTGGTCCACACCACCAAGGTCACGTTGTTCCGCGGATCTCTGCCCATGAAGGTGTTGTAGCCGGGGAGTTCGCCGGTGTGTCCGTAGAGCGGGCCGAACTGGGCCAGTGCCATGCCGTACCGCGCAGCGTCTGGGTTGTCCGGGTCGATCGGCGAAAGGCTGTCCATGCGCTTCTTTTGAAGGTCCGGCTTGAGCAGCTTGCCATCGGTGAGGCCCTCAGCCAAGGTCATGAGGTCGCCCGCCGTGGAGACGCCCTGCCCGGCGGCCCATGTCCATGAAGGGTTGGCGTTTGTGTAGTCATTCGGTTTCAATGTGCCGTCCTGTGCCTTGGCGATCAAGTCCGCCGGAAGCCTGGTCGTGGACAGGGTGAGGAGGTTGTCCATGTACATGTAGCCGCGGGAGAACGGCTTGGGAAGGTCCGAAGAGTCTGACGCCGGGAATGATGTTTGTTTCAGGCCGAGTGGTCCCAGGATCCGGTCGCGCACGATCTGGCCGAAGCCCTTGCCATCGCGTTTCTCGGCTATGAGCCCCAGCAGAACCGTGTTGGTGTTCGAATAGTGAAAGCCTTCGCCGGGGCCGAAATATGCGGGCAGCGGCAGGGCGATCGCTACGAGTTGCTCAGGCGTCCAGACCCGTTGCGGCGTGGTATCGAGGGCCTTGTTCAGCTCGTACGACTCTGAGTAGTTGTAGATTCCGCTGCGCATGGTCAGGAGTTGTTCGATGGTGATGCTGTCGCCGTTCGGTACGTCAGAACGGTACTTCGAAACGGGATCCTCAAGCTTGAGTTTGCCTTCCTGCACGAGCTGCAGGATGACAGTCCCCGTCCACGTCTTGGTGACGGAGCCGATGCGGATGTGGTCTTCGAGTGAGACTGGTGTTGACCCGCCGGCGCTCGTCACGCCGTACGTGAGGCTGACGTCGCCTTGAGTGGTGCGGAGCATCATGGCCGCTCCCGGTACGAGCAGCTCCTTGGCCAAAGTCCGGAAAGTGTCCTGGACCTTGGCTTTGTCCAGTCCGCCCAGAGTCGCCGATCCTGTCTTTACTCCCGCCGTCGTGCCGGTAGATGAAGCGGCTACCGATGGCCGTGCAGTGGGCGACGCCGGCGCCTGCGTTGGCGTGGACGTGCACCCGGAGATCGCCAACGCAGTTACGGTTGCGATGCTGAGCGCGATGAGGGGGCGGAAGGCGCCATGGCAATTGTGATTGTGCCTGCTACTGGTCACGGTTGACTCCCCGGCGACGCTGATATTGCGCTCAACGTACCCCAGTGGCGTCGCGAGATCTACCCCTTCCCCGAACCTAAAGACATGAGGCAACAGACGATCACCACCTAACCCTCGGCACCCAAAGCCACGCCTTGGGTAAGGCCCATAACCATCTTCAAATGTCATTTGAGCAAGCCCTGATTCCTCCCTGTTTGGCCGTTCGATCCGAAGGATCCCGCCCAGGGATCACCAATCCACATTGCAGATCATCGACCTTGGCGACCGGCTCGGATCCGACAGTGCCTGGCCGTGCCACCGCCATCTGCAGTTCGAAATCTCCTCCCCCATCGCGATGATGTCCGCCGCCAGCCAGCGCACCTCCCGGACCGAGCTGGGAACGGTTATGACCCCGCTGGGCTGGGAAAACCACCGTGGATCTGCTGGCGGGGACGAATCAATCCGAGGCTCATAGGGCTCCGAATTTGCCTGTGCCATAAGCCGTGGGACATCTGCCGTGAAGGGCGATGGGAGCACAGTGAACCACTGTTGGCCGACTAACCGCTGGTAGCGGTTAGGGTTACGGACTCACCATTATGGCGATCCAAAATGCCCGGGGGAGTGCCTGCAAATATTGCTGATTCCGGGCATTTTTCAGGGGAGCTTTCTCCCCAAGGTGCCGGCCGTTGCACCCATGGACGCTTTCCGCAGGCGGGCGTTACCGTCGAGGCGGACGCAGAAGTTCCAGGGAGGAAGGGCGGCACCATGAGCAGTCCCGCTACCGAGAATGAAGTCCGGGCCGCCGTGGACCGGGCCACCGACGAAATGATCTATATCGGTCCGGACCATCCCTACTACCCCTTGCTCGCGGGCCTGGTGTCCGCGGTCGGAAAGGCGTGGCAGCAGGGGTTTGAGCAAGGCATGCGTGGCAGCCGCGAGCCAAACCCCTATACGTGGGCGCGGCGCGACGAATAACGGTTGCTCCGCGAGGTCCTGGACAGCGGGGTGAATTCCTCGCAGATGCTGTCCCGGATGCGCTCCGGGACAGCCGGTCAGTAGTGGGGCTCAGCCCTCACATTCGACACAGTAGGCATGGCCGTCCCTCTCGCGCGCCTTCTGCGAACGGTGGCGGACCAGGAAGCACGAGTAGCAGGTGAACTCATCGTCAGCCTGCGGGATGACCTGCACGACGAGTTCTTCGGCAATGAACTCGCCGCCGGGGGTCAGGCCGTCGAGGGCGTCAGCTTCGTCGAGCTCTTGAACCACAGACTGCGCGTCCGGTGCTTTGGCGGACTTCAGGGCTTCAAGTGAGTTTTCCTGGGACTCCTTGACGTCGGTGCGCAGTTCGTCGTAATCGGTTGCCACGGGAGTGCATCTCTTTTCTGTTGGGGGTTTACCGGTCCTGCAACGTACAGGACACGGTAAGAATTCCCCAAAAGCAGTGGGAACAGCCCCACGCCCAAGCTTTACAAGGTCCTAGCTGGCCGACTCGGCCAATGGAGGCACTCTGAAGTAACGGAATCTCGATTATCGGCATTTGAATATTCGTTACCGAATGAGAGATATGCGCGTATGTGACGCCGGAAAGCGTGCGGGATTCTGGCCCGGCTTCACCAGCAGGTACCCGCACCAGTTCCGCAGCTTGCTCGATGTGAGACTGGGGATGCTATGGCCACGGTCCGCCGGATGCCAGCAGCCGTAGCAGTTACTCGGATCCGTCAGCCATACCAGCACCAGGCTTTCGAGGATTCTGAAACCCCTAAAACTGGGCCGGTCTAAGAAATTCCAAGCTTTTCTCGAAGCTGCCCGAGCGAACCTCCAGTGCCCGCCAGGTCTGATGGCGCATGCTCTCGACGTCACAGGCCGTCGACGATGCCATCAATGACAGCGCGGAATCTCTCCGGCGTCCCGCCTGCCTTGACGAGCACGCTAAGCCCGACCACGGCGGCCAGTAGTTCGCTGGCGGTCGTCTCGGCGGCCTGATCCACGCTGAATTCTCCAGCCTGTTGTCCCTTCGCAATGGCTTGCCGAAACACGCCTTCAATCTGGGTGAAGAGGTGGTCCGCGATGCGGTTCACTTCATCGTCGGCGGTGCCCAGCTCCGCGGCAGCGTTGACCATGACACAGCCCCGCCGGTGCTCGCCCACGCCGGCCAGGACAGCCATTGCCTCTTTGAGCCGCGGCCGGACAGGCCCGGGCGAGGCGAACATGTCACTCAAGAACTCCAGCCGCGTCTCGCTGTAGCGCTCCAGGGCACGCATGAACAGCGCGTGCTTGCTCTCAAAAGTGTTGTAGAGGCTGCCTTTCCCGATCCCCAACTCGCTGGCCAACTCTTGCGGCGTGGTGCCGGCGTACCCCTGACGCCAGAACAGGTCCATCGCCCTGTCTACAGCCTCAGCAGCCTCGAACTGCATCGGTCTACCCATAGGAAAAGCCTAACCCCCATGGTATTGTACTTCAAGGTCAAAAACCAGCCCAAGCAATCGCCGGGGTCTTCCTGCCCCCTGTCAGAAACGGGATTCCCATGTCCACTCAACTCCACACGGCACCTGCCGCGGTTCCAACAGCCGGGCCCACTCGTGTCCCGCTGAACACCCTCGCCCTCCCCCTGGGCCTGGCCGGCCTCGCCCAGGTCTGGTCCGTGGCGGCCTCCGCGCTCGGCCTCCCGTTCGAGCTTGGGCAAGCGTTCTGGCTGATCGCTGCGATCGCCTGGATCTGGACCGTGTCGGTGCACGTGCATCGCGGGAGGCGCACCGATCAACCCTTCTCCCATCAGCTGACGCACTTGGCTCAGGGCCCGCTTGCGGCATTGCTTCCCCTCGCCGCGATGCTGCTCGGAGCGGGCCTTCACCGCACGGTCCCGATTGCCGGAACCGTGCTGACGCTTGTGTCGGTGGGCGCCGCTGCCGCGTTCGCCGCATGGATTCTGAGCTTCTGGATGCAGGGGGAACTGCCGCTTGAATCCGTTCACGGTGGCTACTTCCTGCCCATCAGTGCAACCGGCCTCGTCGGTGCACTCGCCGCTGCACAGACGGGGCTCGACTGGCTGGCTGTCGGAAGCTTCCTGGTGGGCATCTTCTTCTGGCTGGTGATCTCCGTGTTCTTCTTCCTCCGGCTCGCGCTCCGTCCAGCCATGCCGTCATCACTCGTGCCGACACTCTCGATCCTGGTCGCTCCCCCGGCCGTCGCGTCAGCGGCGTGGCTCACGATCTCCGGCGGCCGGCCCGATCATGTGTTCGAGGGGTTGACGGCGATGACAGTGTTCATGGTGCTGATGCAGGTGATGCTCTTTCCGCGCTACCGGGCACTGCCGTTCTCGCTCGGCTTCTGGTCCTTCACCTTCCCGGCCGCGAGCGTCGCTGCACTCGCGATCACCTGGTTGCACCTGCTCCGACCACTTGCCTGGCAAGCCATCACCGTTGGACTGCTCGCCGCCCTCACGCTCTTCGTCCTGATGATTGCGATGAAGTCAATCCTCTTCCACATCACCGCAACGCGCGGCACGACGACAGCCATCGCCGCCAAGAAACAGTCGAGTGCATGATCACCATGCAGGAATAGTCCCGAGGCCTACTCGAAAATCAAGCCCTTCAACCTGAACGGATCACCGCCCGTAGTCACGTTCTTCTGGCAGGACCTGCTCATCGCCCTAGTGCCCAATGCCTCTGACCTCCCGCCACAGAATACGGCTCGATCTGGGGCGATGATCGCGGGTAGAACCCGCCGACCGACCTCAACTGCCGCCCACGCCCTCATTAGCAGGTCAACATCAGGCGACGAATCTTGAACGGACCACAAGTCCCCGACATCAATCCGGGTCATCGTCGCTGCCAGCATCATCGCCGGCTTCCTTCAGCAGGAGGAAGACCGAGGGCACCTGATGTATAAGACTGGCCGATCCGCCTGGCGCGCGGGGCCGACGCAACACATCCTCTTCCAAGGGGAGGGCGGCAGCGGCAATCCGGTGCGCGTCCAACGGATCGGAATTGCCAATCCCGCGACGGGCAGGGCATTCACGCGTGAAGTTTCGGCGACTTGGTAGTCGGCAGCTGCGACGGCCCCGGCCAGCACAGCGCCATAGGAAGCCGCTCCCCTCGATCACCCACAAGGTAGCCAGATCGGCGCCTGTGCGGCGCGCTACCCAAGCAATGGCCCGGTTGATTCCGGCGCCAGTCGTCGGGAAATCCCGGGTATCAAGGAGCTCGCCATTTGCGGTGGTAACGATGGCGTACAGGTGATTTCTGGCATGAGTGTCGACCACCACGACAAACGGGTGGGAGTACGCAACTATGGTCATAGTCGTTCTGGCACCTTCCTCATTCCGCGGACATAGTCAGGCCGCTATGGGCCGGTACCAGTCCGGGTAGAGGTCACTTCGGAAAAGCACTGTGACGACTCACGCCCCCGGGGGCGTACAATCTTCTGATCAAGTTACCGAGGTCGGCCGGGCGGGTGCCGGCCGCCCACCCCACGGTCGGACAAGTCGATAAGAGGGCACCCAATGGGGGCCAAGCGTTTAAATGAGTCACGACCATACGGCGGAACGGCCAGAACCTACTCTGCTAGCCAGTCCCGGACCAGCCACGACAATCCTCACAGGCCTTTAGAGCACGGCAGCAGAAGTGGACGCGGGCGGACTCCCAGTCTTGAAGGAAACCGAGCGTCCATCTTAAAGTCTCGGAAAGCTGGGCAACTGGACCTGAAACAGCTCGGAACTTTCGGCTGCTGTGCGTTGCTCAGGCGGCGTTGCTGTGCTGTTTCCGGAGGTGGCGGGCCGCCCGTCGTTCCGCTTGGAGTCGGGGATGGGGCACTGGGGCGGCCAGAAGGAGTTGTTGGGTGTAGGGATGCCTGGGGGCAGAGGTGATCGCACGACTGGCGCGTGAGCTTGACAACCGCCGTGGCGTGAGTCACGCTGTTGCGTATCCTGATTATTGTTGCGTAGGACGCACTTGGAAATTGAAATGTTGGAATCGTTACCGCTATCCACGGCTTTTCCCAAATCGTGCTCTTTTATTGCACATCGATCCTCTAATCGCATGACCACAACATTCTCGACAACGCCGGTTGCCCCACTAAACCCGTGAACTCCACTACCCAGCCCTCCCGGGAGGAAACACATGACTACTTCAGTGAGCGTGCCCCTCAATTCACGCGGAAAACTCGCTTCATCGTTGCCTGCAGAGCAGCTGGCAGAGATCACTGAGTTGTTTGCGTCCCGGCGCACGGGATATTCCCTCGACGCCCCCTTCTACACGGACCCCACGGTTTTCAAAATCGACATGGAGGCCATATTTGGCAAGCACTGGATCTTTGCCGCCAGCACTGCTGAGCTGCCGGAGCCGGGCGATTACGTCACGGTCGACTACGGGCCCTACTCCCTGATCGTGCTGCGCAACGACGACGGCGGCGTGAACGTCCTGCACAACGTATGCCGCCACCGTGGCGCCCGCGTCCTGACCGAACCCGTGGGGTCCACTGGAAACCTGGTATGCGGCTACCACTCCTGGACTTACTCCCCCAGCGGCGATTTGATCCACGCGTCGGCACCGGGGGAAACGAAGTTCGACAAGAGTTGCTTCGGCCTCAAGCGCGCCCACGGCCGCGAGGTCGCCGGACTCATCTTCGTTTGCATTGCTGATGAGCCGCCGACGGACTTCGACGAAACCTCAAAGATCTTTGAGCCCTACCTCGCGCCCCACGATCTGTCGAAGACGAAAATCGCCTACCAGCAGAACATCATCGAAGAGGGCAACTGGAAGCTCGTCATGGAGAATAACCGTGAGTGCTACCACTGCGACGGCCACCCGGAGCTCGCGTGCTCCCTTTTCCCCACCTGGGGCCTGACCGAGGGCCTGATCCCGGCCCATCTCGAGGAAGTGTGGAACCGCAACAAGGAAGCACAGTCCTCGCTCGAGGAGCGTTGCCGCCGCTATGGCCTTCCGTACGAGGTCATCGAGGAGCTTGACACGCGCATCGCGGGAATCCGCATCTCACGGGAATCGCTTGACGGTGAGGGCGAATCGTTCTCTCCCGACGGACGCAGGCTTTCCAAGAAACTGCTCGGTGACTTGCGGGACTTCCGCCTTGGCCGCTGCTCGATGCACCTGCAGCCCAACAGCTGGTTCCATTTCCTGGGGGACCACGTCATCACATTCGGCGTCTTCCCCATCAACGAACACCAGACCCTCGTACGCACCACCTGGCTGGTGGCTGACGACGCCGAGGAAAGCGTTGATTACGATCTGGAAAAACTCACCTACACCTGGAAGCAGACAAATCTGCAGGACAAAGCGTTCGTGGAGCTGTGCCAGAAGGGCGCCGGCAGCCCCGCCTACGAGCCCGGCCCCTACATGAAGAGCGAATACCAGGTCGAGGCGTTCATCAACTGGTACGTGCAGCGCGTGCAGGAGCACTTGGCATGATTGAACTCCGCACCGACACGGCAATCCAGGAACCACAGCGCATTCGCGGTCTTGAGATGCCGTGGAACAGGGTGCTGGGCAGTACCGAGGGACCCGCCCGCGCCGCCCACGCATTGGGCCCCTGGCATCCGCAGGAGTTCATGGCCGAATGCGTCGAGACCGTTCCCGAGGCGGGCGGCATGATGACCTTCGTGTTCCGCCGCTGCGACGGTGCGCCGCTGGCATTCCGTGCGGGCCAGTACGTGAACGTCGCCTTTCCTGTGAACGGCGAGGACCAGGATCCGGTGGACCGCAGCTACTCGCTGTCCAGTTCGCCCACCCAGCCGTGGACCTTCAACATCACAGTCAAACGCGACCCCACTGGACTCGTCTCACCCTGGGTCCACGAAAACGTCAAACCCGGCACCGTCCTCGAGATGCTCGGACCGGTCGGGGCATTCCACCTGCCTGACGCGGACCGTCGGGCACGGTACCTCTTGCTGGCCGCCGGCGCAGGCATCACCCCCATCATGTCCATGGTGCGGACCATCCACTCCCTGCCCGGGCAGGCCGATGTCGTGGTGCTCTACCACGGAGCGGAGGCCGGAGGATATGCCTTCCACCAGGAGCTGGCCTACATCGCCTCCGTGGACTCGCGCGTCAAGGTCTTCTACTCCCTGGGTGACCGGAGCAAGCCTGAAGGGTGGGAATGGCTCAGCGGAAGGCTGACTGCGGCCATGCTCGACGAGGTTGCCCCCGATGCCAACGGCCGCCAGGTCTATGCCTGCGGCCCCGAGGGTTACCTGAACACCGCGACCGAGCTCCTGGAGAATGTCGGCGTCGATGACACCTCCATCAACATGGAATTCTTCACGGGGGACCGCCAGACGATCCTGGAATACCAGGCGGAGATCGCGCTTGCGTCGGACATCGCGGAGGAAATCGCCGAGGAGATCGCCGATTCCGCCGAGGACTACTACGAAAGCCAGCCCAGCGCGTTCGGGCTCTACGAGCCCGGCTACGACGCCGAGGGACCACTGAAGGCCACGGGGCTGCCGCTGGAAACTGTCGACCCGGACTCCCCCGCCCCCGACGGCAGGTCGGATCTGGGGCCGGAGGCTGGGACCCCGGACGCCTCGGGCTTTGACACCGTGGGAACGGGAAGCCTCACCCTGTCCTTCATGCGCACAGGCATCAATGTGCAGATCGACCCCGACGAACACATCCTCGGCGCGGCCCAGCGTGCGGGCGTCAGGATCGGCGCGAACTGCAAGGAAGGCATGTGCGGCTCCTGCAAGGTCGTCAAGCTTTCCGGCGAGGTCGAGATGAACCACCAGGGCGGGATCCGGAAACGCGAAATCGATGCAGGGAAGTTCCTGCCGTGCTGCTCCACCGCGCAGAGCGACTTGGTGATCGACGCCTAGGGTGTGTCTACTAAGAAAACGAAGGTGAGCTCCCTGCGGAAAGTGGGGTGAGGTTGGGCTCGAATCCGAGGGCGACCATTCGGCGTTGGAGGCGTTTCCTGGCGCGTTCGGGGTTCGTTTTGTCGTAATGATCGATGCCGAGTTCGTCGTAGGCGACTCCGTCGTGGAGCATGTTCCAGATGACGACGAGCAGCGTGTGTTGGAGTGCGACTACGGCACGCAGGGCGCCGGCATGGGACTGTATGCGACGGTATTTCACGGCGAGGTAGGTCGTTTTTGATCGGGACACGGCCAGGGCCGCGATTCCCAGTGCGGCTTTGAGGTAGTGGTCGCCGGGTCGGGTTTGGGTGGACTTGATTCGTCCAGCGGACTCGTTTTGGCTCGGACATACTCCCGCCCACGATGCCAGATGCCCCGCAGTGTCAAACACGTTCATGTCGACGCCGGCTTCGGCAATGATGACGTTGGCGACATTCTTCGAAATCCCAGGGACGGTCATCAGCAGCTCCCGGGCTAAGGAAAAAGGTTCCATGACCGTGTCGATGCGGGTGTCGAGGGCCGCGAGGGTCGCCTCGATTTGGTCGATGCGGTTCAGGTGCAGCTGCACCATGAATGCGTGGTGGTCGGTGAAGCGGCCCGTGAGGGCTTCGATCAGCGCCGCGGATTTGCGGTGCATCGAGGCGTGCGCCAGCGAAGCTAAGGCATGCGGGTCACGTTCTCCGGATACGAGAGCGTTGAGGATGCTGCGGGCGGACTGGGTGCTCAGCGTGCTGACGACCGATGACAACTTGATGTTGGAATCTTCCAGCGCTTTTTCCAGCCGTGAAAATTCGCGGGTGCGCTCATGAGTCAGGTTCGACCGCGTCCGGGTCAAATCCCGCAACTGACGGATCGGCTCGGGCGGCACGAAACTGCCCCGCAGCAGGTTGTGGGCAGCAAGCTCCGCCAGCCATGTCGCATCTGAAACATCGGACTTGCGCCCCGGGATATTCCGCGCAGCTTTAGCATTGACCAGTTGCACATTCAGCGACTCCGCCAGCAGGAAGTAGAACGGTTTCCAGTAGTCGCCGGTGGCCTCCATCACCACCACTGTCACTGCGGCGGCCTCCAGATCACGGCGCAGGCGCACGATCTCATTCGTCGTCGACCCATATGTGGTCACTGTCCTACTGGACGTTCCTGCCCGCGCTCCTGGTATCCGGATGCAGACCTTCGCATCGCCTTTGGAGATATCCATTCCCGCGGCACGCTCGTGCACGATGTCCATCATCTACTCCTCACCTCCGGTCCAAGAACACCACCGACTGGTGGTGTCAGGTGCCGCGGGAAGGGCGGGGAAATGATTCAGGAATCTACTAAACGGGCTCGTCAAAACCCCAGGCTGCAGGGCTTGCGGCACCA
Organism: Arthrobacter sp. OAP107; assembly: GCF_040546765.1. Classification (NCBI taxonomy): domain Bacteria; kingdom Bacillati; phylum Actinomycetota; class Actinomycetes; order Micrococcales; family Micrococcaceae; genus Arthrobacter; species Arthrobacter sp. OAP107. Next base: position 2,625,666 of record NZ_JBEPOK010000001.1, read on the forward strand.
ATCCACGGTTCCCGTGGAAGCCCTCCACGCCACGCTCCTAAACAGGCTCTGAGCACTAAGACACAGCGGCGTCGACCGCGGCACCGCCATCATCCGCTACTACCCAAGCGAGCCACAAGGCCGATTTCTCAAGCCCACAACGCCGCGGAGCGGCTCCCCAGCTCCTAAAGCTGTCAGCCAGATGCTAACTGCCCGGAGAACGGCTCCGCCGCGGTAGGTGAGTGCGAGTTTGTCGTAGCGCGTTGCCAACGCACGCCACTGCTTGAAGATGTTGAAGTTGCGTTCGACGACGTTGCGGCCTTTGTAGTCCTCTTTGTCGAAGGCCGACGGCCTGCCGCCGGTGGAGCCGCGTCGTTTTCGGTGACCGATCTGATCGGATGGTTGCGGGATGACCGCCGCGATGCCGCGGTCGCTAAGGTGGGTCCGGATCGCCCTGGATGAGTATGCGCGGGCTCGGTCCGGGCGGGTTCGTGGCCCGCCCGGGCGGGCGCGGTTGATCTTCAGTTGGTCCATCAGGTGGGTGAACATCCGCGCATCTCCGCCCTGACCGGTGGCGACCAGCAGTAGTAATGGCATGCCTTTGCCGTCGACGAGGGCTTGGATCTTGGTACTCAGACCGCCGCGGGAACGGCCGATCGCATGATCGGTCTGGGTCATCAAACAGATTCATGTAATTCGACGTGGCCCTCTGTGGTGCGGGAAAGGTTGGTGCCGTGCTGGTGGGCGCGGTTCACCATCGAGTCGACCGAGACTGACCAGTCCCCTTCGCCCCGGGCGTCAGGCTCCGTTAGCAGCCCGGCCACAGCGGTCACAACGTGCGTGTCCAAAATGGCGATCCAATCGCCCACCGCGAGATGTCCGCGCTGCGCGCTGCCGGACGCCAGAAGAGTTGCCGGGACACAACGCTCTACACCACCCTGGCGCCATGTGCGATGTGTACTGGGACCATTATCCAGTTCAAGATCCCGCGCGTAGTGGTGGGCGAGGCCGAGACGTTCCCAGTCGAATTCGATCTTCTGCGCTCATGCGGCGTCGAAGTGGTGGTGTTGAATGATGCCCGGTGCGTGGAGATGATGCGCACCTTTCAGGACAAACACCCCGAACTGTGGGCTGAGGACATCGCCGAGTAACTCCCGGCACAAAGGAGGACCGGCGGTGGAATGCACCTGAGGAGCGCCGAGCGCACGCCGCACCCTGACCGGCAAGCGATCCGTGTCGCAATGACGCCCTGAGGGATGATCGGCAGCCACCGCCGCAGGGAACACGGCCGCCTCGTCAGCGAAGTCATGCCCTAACGCCCGGGAACCCCCATGGCTAGGTAACGAACCATACGTCAACACACGCCAACAAACGCCAAAGGAGATAGGCCCTTGAAGAAGTACGGACCCCTGGACCCTATTCCACCGGCCGGGCACAAGTCATGTTCCCTTTCCCCTAGCCGCGCCATGAATAAGCAGAACAGACACTCAAAGCCGACGATGGGCCAGGTGAAAAGCTACCGCCGGGCGCAAAAAGAATCTGGCTCCGAATTGTTCTGGAATCATGTCGTCCTCCCCCGGACCTTCCATGAAGAACAAGAACGGCCACCGAAGCGGTGCAGGAGGAACCTAGTGAACACACCGCGATGCACCAAAGAAACCCGCACCAAATTTTTCACAGGTCATGTTGGCAGAGCCATAAACGCCCATGAAGTGGTAACGAACAACAACCCGTCCATCCAGAAAGGCAAGGAGGCAGCCCGCCACAGCAGCACCTGCCACCAATGAAAAAGGCCCCCGAAGAGGCCCAGAGGTGAACAATATGTGCACACTCAGAGGCTCACAAGCCCCTGAACAGGGAAAACACGTGCACGAGGTGGGACTCGAACCGGGCGCTCCCTCTGAAAATCCGCATTGGGCCTCCTTCGAACATCTATCTCATGGGCGAAACAATAGAAGAGGGCATGACCGAACCTCGCCCCATCGGGGCATCGAACGGCCAAGAGGCCCAGCTCGCTTCCCCTCCATGACGGAATCGCAGTTATCGGCTCTTTGACTTGGCCTGCTGGAAGGGGTCGTCAACGCCACTTGCCCCCCGCTTCCTTGGCTCGCTTCAGTTGTCGGCGACATCCCTAGCCAACTTCAGGGGGCGGGACGTAGCTTTTAGACACGGAACTCCGGTCTGCCGCTCTTGGCCAGGGTTCCGCTACTTGGACCGCCAGGAAAGGTCGGCGTGTTCGGGCCCTACTCGTGTGAAGCTTCGGCAGGAATATGCAGGGTCGACGGAATATCAACTATCGGCTCCTTGAATTGCTTGGGAGAACAATTCCAGCGTTCACAGCCAGCCCAGGCTCCAACCCGTGAGCAGTAACATTGGGCGCATGGATGCCGACACAGGGTCAACGGCCGAACTGGAAACGGCATCGACAATTTTCGCTGAGGTCCGTCCTCGATTGTTCGGGATCGCCTACCGCATGCTCGGCAGTGTCAGCGAGGCGGAGGACATCGTCCAGGAGACGTGGGTCCGATGGCAGACATGCGACCGCAGCCTGGTTCGGCATGCCCCGGCGTTCCTGGCGACCACCGCCACCCGTCTTGCCATCAACGCCGGGCAGTCGGCACGTGTCCGTCGTGAGACGTACGTCGGTCCCTGGCTGCCCGAGCCTGTGGACACAAGCGCCGACCCCGAACTGGGCGCCTTGCACGGTGAAGCGCTCGAGTTTGCGGTGTTGCTGATACTGGAAAAGTTGTCGCCGACCGAACGGGCGGCCTACGTGCTGCGGCAAGCGTTCGACTACCCGTATGAGCAGATCGCTGAGGTCATCCAGCAGACAGAAGGGAATGCCCGCCAATTGGTCAGCCGGGCGCGCAAACGCCTTGCTGAGGAGAAACGCGCCGAGGTGAGCGTGAGTGAGCAGCGGCAGCTGCTGGAGGCATTCCTTGCTGCTGCCCGGACCGGAAACCTGGCCGCGCTGGAGGCACTGTTCGCCGCCGACGTCGTCAGTTACTCCGACGGCGGCGGTAAGGTGCGGGCTTCCAAATTCCCTGTTGTCGGACGGGAACGGGTCGCGAAGTACTACCAGGCGTTCGCGTCGCGTTTCTGGCTTGGTGTCGATACCCAGCCCTTTATGGCCAACGGCCGGCCTTGCGCACTGCTGGCCCAGGACGGTGTGGTGTTTGCGGTGGTGACTCTCACTGCGTCTGCCGATGGTATCGACCGGCTGTTGTGGACGATGAATCCAGACAAACTCTCCGGCGTGACAAGGGTTGGCGGCTGACGCAATTTTCCAAAGCCTGTCACAGATTGGTGTGATCTCCGGTCATAGCTGGTGGACGGGATGCCACTGCATTCCGCTAAGCCTTTATCGGAGGGAAGATCATCATGAAGATCGTTGTAACCGGCGGCACTGGGCTGATCGGCAAGCAGGTTGTGGAGATCCTCAGCAGTCAGGGCCATGAGGCTAAAGCGGCGTCCCCTTCCACCGGGGTCAATTCCGTGACCGGCCAGGGATTGGATGAGGCGATGGTGGGGGCGGACGTAGTCGTCGACTTGACGAACACCGCCGATTTCGATGAGAAGGTGGTCGTTCCCTTCTTCTCCACGTCATCCCGCAACCTCCTCGCTGCCGGGAAAAGGGCCGGCGTACGGCATCACGTGGCCCTGTCAGTCGTGGGAACCGACCGCATCGGCGTCGGCTACTTCGCCGGAAAAACCGCGCAGGAGAAGGCAATTAGAGAAGGCGGAGTGCCATACACCATTCTGCGGGCCACTCAATTCTTCGAGTTCCTCCCGATGATCGCCGATGCAGGAACCCGCGACGGGTCGGTTTACGTGACAAGTCACCTGATGCAGCCGATGGCTGCTGCCGACGTTGCCCGCATTGTGGCGGAGACGGCCCTCTCGCCCGCGATTGACGGCGTCCTTGAAATGGCGGGCCCTGAGCGCGCAGGACTTACTGAATTCGTAGGTCGTGTTCTCGCTGCCCGCAACGACTCCCGCCCAGTGGTCACTGATCCCCAGGCCGGCTACTTCGGCATACCAATCGAAGAGACCAGCATCGTTCCCGTGGGTGAATCCCGCATCGGGGACATCACCCTCAAGGAGTGGCTGAATGCGACCTCCCAGCCCGGCCTGTAGCTCGTTACAAGAAATTATTGAAAGGAAGATCATGAAGATCGTAGTTATCGGCGGTACTGGCCTGATCGGCTCGAAACTGGTCGGCAGGCTCCGCGAACACGGACACGAAGCAGTGGCCGCCTCCCCTGACTCGGGGGTGAACACGCTCACCGGCGAGGGCCTCTCGAATATGCTGCAGGGAGCCGACACCGTAGTCGATGTGTCGAACTCACCCTCGTTTGAACATACTGCTGTGCTGGATTTCTTTACCACCTCCACCCGCAACCAGCTCGCCGCCGAGAAACAGGCCGGTGTTGGGCACCATGTCGCCCTGTCGGTCGTGGGCACCGAGCGCCTGGCCGAGAGCGGCTACTTCCGGGCGAAAATTGCTCAGGAGAAGCTCATCAAGGAAGCGGGCGTCCCGTATTCGATCGTTCATGCAACGCAGTTTTTCGAGTTCGTCAAGAGCATCGCCCAGGCAGCGACCGAGGGAAACACCGTTCGGCTGTCACCCGCCCTGATCCAGCCCATGGCCGCCGAAGACGTAGCCACCGCCGTTGCACGCACCGCACTCGAACGTCCATTAAACGCTACCGTTGAGGTCGCCGGCCCCGAGCAGTTCGGTCTCGACGACCTCATCCGCAAAGGCCTCAGCTTCCATGGGGACCCCCGCGAGGTCGTCACCGACCCCACCGCACGCTACTTCAACGCCATGCTCCAGGATGGCGAACTGCTTCCAGGAATCGACGCGACCATTTATGAAACCCGCTTCGAAGAATGGCTGAACCAGCAGTAGCGGACCCCGCGGGGTGTCCTTCACAGAGGACCGTTGTAAGGGCACTCCGCGCCCAGCTATTCGGTAGAACGCGCTGACCAGAGCCCGGTCGAGGAGTTCACCCATGCCCTTCGCACCGCTCTTCTTGCTCCGCGGGATCAGCACGCACGGTTTTCCCAACCGAGGCACGTTGACGGAACCTCAATTATCGGCCTTTTGTCAGCAGCTCGCCGCGGTCTGCTTATTTCCCGGATTCGGCTTCCCTTGGCGGTTGCCGGGCTATCGGTGGTGAAGGTCTTAAGGAGTCGCAGACATCTTGAGTTCCTTCAGGATTTCAAGCTGCTCACGGTTGATGGCTATCAACAGTTCGATCTCTTCCTTCGCCCGCAAATTCGTGTCGTAGTCGTGCTGGGCCATGGCCGCAGCAATCGCGTCCTGTCGTTTCGCGGCGATCAGAAGAATGGCACCTTGGAGCCCTGCCAACATGGAGAGCAGGAGGTTCAGAAGTATGTACGGGTAGGGGTCCCACGCCTTCGTCGCCAGGGCCCAGGTGTTAATGGTGGCCCAGATGATCATGAAGCCGATAAAGCCGCCAACGAAAGGCCAGCTTCCCATCCCGTTGCGCATGATGTCAGCTGCGCGTTGGCCTTTGGTCAGGGAAGCCTTGTGTCTGTCGTGCCAGGTCTTTTGTTGCTCGCTCATGCCTCAGACTAGACCCGGGCGACCCGTCTGCCCTCCTGGATGGCCGGCGGAGGGGGTTTGTGCGGCCGGGGGATGCCGCAGCCGGGAATCTGGGCGGGTGTCCCTGGTGGCGGGCCCTGTTTGGAGACACCTCGCCCACAGCCAGCCCGCTCAGCGAGCCGGTGGGTGCTTCAATGACGAAGGGCCGGGTCGGCGTTGAGGCCGCGGCGGTGGAACCGGAACAGGACTTCGACGGCGAGGGCGCCGAGGAGGCCGGCCAGCAGGGATACAATGAGGTGTTCTTGCCGGAGCACGGTGAAATCAAAGAAGTCCCGCAGCGGAGGTATGGTCAGCAGGAGGACCAGTGCCGCGTACATGGCACCGATGATCACCATCCGCCAATGGTTCAGGGGCCGTGAGAGAACGACCAGCACCCAAAGGGCCACCAGCGTCAGCACGAGAACAGAAGCCGTCCGCGCGGCCGCGGTGCCGGTAGCCTGCAGCAGGGAATATGTGTTGATGGCGAGGACTGTTACAGCGGTAATTAACCCTGCTGGTACGGCGAAAGACAGTGAGCGTTTCAGGAAGCCGGGGCGGTAGCGGCGCGTGTTCGGCATCAATGCCAGAAAAAACGCGGGAATTCCTATGGTGATGCCGTCGGTGGCAGAAAGTTGACGGGGCAGCAACGGGAAGGCCCAGAGCAGGGCTCCGAACGTTTCCGACAAGATGACGGCGTAGGCGGTTTTTGCCAGGAACAGCATGGAGACGCGCTCAATGTTGGCGATCACCCGTCGACCTTCGGCCACGACTCCCGGGAGCCTGTCGAACCGGCCGTCCAGCAGCACCAGCCGCGACACGGCCTTGGTCGCTGGCGCGGCCGAGTCCATGGCGATGCCTATGTCGGCTTCCTTCAGAGCCAGGGCATCGTTGACCCCATCACCGGTCATGGCTACGACGTGCCCCCGTCGTTGCAGGGCACGGACCATGTCCTTCTTCTGGGCCGGGGTGACCCGGCCAAACACGGTCTGGTGCTCCATTAGTTCAGCCATCGCTTCGGGGTCTTCGGGCAGTTGTCGGGCATCGAAGCCACCGTCCGGGGCCACGCCGACTTCCCGCGCCACTGCTGCGACGGTGCGGGGGTCATCCCCGGAGATGATCCTTAGCCCGACGCCCTGGTCTCTGAAAAAGGCCAGTGTTCGGGAGGCGTCCGGCCGGACTTGCTCCCGAAAGGTCAGCAGGACGGCGGGAGCCAGCGCGGATGGAAGTGCCGGTTCATCTACTCGTCCGCCCCGGATGGTCGCGGCTGTGTGCGCCAGAACAAGCGTCCGTAAACCTGTGGCAGCAAGAACGGTTGCCATGTCGAGTACCCGGTTGGGGCCGGCCGTCCTTGGGCTGAGGACAATCTCGGGGGCTCCCAGCACCCATGTCCCGGCCGGGGATGTGCCGGCGGAGAAGCTGACCGAGCTCCACTTCCTGGCCGAGGAAAACGCAACCGAGGAGAGCGGGCGGTCCGCGCTTTCCTGCGGGAAAGCCTCCGCCAGGCACCGGGCGGTAGCGTTGGCGTTTGGGTCTGCGCCGAACCAGCCCAGGACCTGCTTCCAACCCGCCGGCGTTACGGTGCCGATGTCGTGGACGGCGTCGAAAACGATCCGGCCTGCTGTGAGGGTGCCTGTCTTGTCGAGGCAAAGCACGTCCACCCGGGCGAGACCCTCCACCGCAGCCAGTTCCTGGATGAGCACTTTTTGCCGTGCGAGCCGCACGGCGCCCACGGCGAACGCAACACTTGTCATGAGGACCAGACCCAAAGGAATCATGGCGAGGATGCTTGCGACGGCGCCGACCGCCCCGGCTTGCCAGCTTCCGGTCGCGATGGCCTGCTGCCATCCACCCTGATTCTGCATCTGTCCGTTAATGACGATGGCCATGATGGGCAGCAGGGCCAAGGTGACCCACCGAAGGACCCGGTTGAGGCCCCCGCGGATCTCGGAGTGGACCAGCGAGAAGCGCTTGGCCTCGGCCGTCAGGCGGCTCGCGAAGGACTCCGCGCCCACCCTGGTGACGGTCGCCCTGCCTTGGCCACTAATGACGCTGGAGCCGGAGAGCACTTGGGCGCCGGCGTCCTTTCCCACGGGGTTCGATTCCCCGGTGAGCAGTGACTCATCAATTTCAAGTCCGTCGGCGTCCAGCACCACGGCATCCGCGGTGACCTGGTCTCCGGCGCGGAGGACAAGAATGTCGTCCTGAACAACGTCTTCAACGTCAATGTCCTGGACAACGCCGTCCCGGAGCACCCGGGCTTGCGGGGAGTTAAGAACGGCAAGGCGATCGAGTGACTTCTTCGCCTGATATTCCTGGACGACACCGATCAGAGCGTTACTGATGGCCGCGAAACCGAACAACGCGTCCCGCCACTGACCGAGCAGCAGGAGCAGCACGAAGCTGCCGGCCACGATGGCATTAAAAAGGGTCAGGACGTTGGCTCTGAGGATGTCCCACAGGCTCCGGCTGGAAAAATCGGGCACGACGTTGGTCGAACCGGCTTCGACCCGCACAGCGACCTCACCAGCAGAAAGCCCCTTTATCTGGACCGTGCGCGCTGGGAGGACGAAGGCCTGCTTCTCACCCCTCAACCTTCCCCGGATCACGATGGCCGCTTACTCACGGCTGCGGGAACCCGACCAGCTGCAAACGGTCGCGGTTTCGGTCTTCACGAGGACGTCGGCTCGCTCCTGCATCCTGGACGTCGTCCCATGCCATCTGGCCGGGACCGTGATAGACAAACGCCTTCATCGTCATTCCTTCGATCGGCCCGGACGCTCTCACCTGAGAGCTGCCTCCGGCGGTATCGCTGTCGTACACGAGTTGGGCTAAGCGTATACCTCCCGTTGCCAGGCACACGCACGCAGATCCGGCTACCGCACCGGCACAGCCGGTTACCGGGACGTTTGAACACCCGCTGCTATCGGCATGCCCCGGATAGGGGAGTGACCGCGGACCGCCACGTCTGCGGAACCGTCGGGCCAAGACAGGTCCGGCCCGACCACCGATGATGCAATAACCCGCTCGGAAGAACGCCTGATGTTCGAAACTTCCGAAGCGCAGCAACAGCCCGCCTCGACCAGGGACACTACTATCCAGCGCTCTTTCCTCTGGAAATAGGACCTGCCGGACCATCGCGACGCGGCAGCCGCGCGTGCGGTCCGGGAAGCTGACAGCGCACACGACCGGACGCCGTCGCAAATGCCTTGCACAAGGCGACAGTTGAAGCTGGCGACAGTCGGAGCCGGATTGACGGCGAGCAACGCTTGTCGTGCCACTCCCCCAGGTTGCCGGAATCACGGTATCGGCGCGTCGAGTCACGACGGTACCGGGAATATCGTCGTGGTCGGATAGCCCGCGCACCAAATACGGTTACTGGCGGAATCCAGCTGTCATACCTGCCGCCCGGGCAGATCAGGCGCGGTGGCTGATGATTGGTACCGCGCCGGCCGCGGCGGCGGTTAGCCCGGCGGATCGGCTACCGGTACCAGCCCACGGCGCGGTCATAGCTGCACTCCAGCGCGCCCGTACCTGGATCAGTTCCTCCTCCTGCGGGGAAGTAGATGGCACCAAAGTTAGCGTCCTCGGCTTCAATCCGTCCCTGGGCCCAGATCTGAGCCGCCTCCAGATCGGTTTCCGGGACCGGTTCACGCGTAATGCGACCCGCCTCGCGGTGGATATCCAGCTGGTACTCCCCTGGCTGGGAGGTCCCGGGGTAGTTGCCGGGGTCCTGCTCGTCCCGTCGGCTTATCAGCACCTGGGCGGCCGCATGGAGCGTGGACTGTTTGCTCGGTGCGTTGCCTTGCAGCTGCTGTTTGATTCGGAGGCCCGACGCGGCGCTTTCGACGGTGTCTTCCGGTGTGACGTCGTAGTTTGAGCCGCTGACGTCAGCTTCTGAGCCCCCGACACTTTTCAGATGCTGCCCAAAGTGTTCGGAGCTGGACTGGATGGAGTTCATGCACCCTCCTTGAGGGTATCCGCGGCGATTGCCGACAGTCCCTACCCTAGACCTATCCCGCCCCTCGGCGCCGGTGCCGTGATAAAAATGCTCCGGCCGGCGGCCTGTGAATCACATGCTCTCGCGGACCGGCAAGAGCGTCGGCTGCAGCCTCTACTCCGGTCCGCTCGACATCAGGATCTCCAGTCCGGTTAAGAACCTCCCGCACGACCACCGTCAGCGTGACAGCAACGGCCACGATACCGGCGATCATCCACCCGATACGGGAGCCGTTAGCCGGGCGGGATCCGCGACGGCTAACGACCGAAATGATGTCATCGGACTGCCGGGCAGGCTCCTGCCCCTCCATGAGTACGTGCGCGCGCCCCAGCATCTTCACTCGTTCCTTTCTCCAAACCCCGGTTAGGACAACTTACCGAGCACGATAGCAAGATTCGCGAAAACACTCAGCTCCCTCAGAAGTCACCTTTCCTGATTCGAGAGACCCTCGGCATCTCCGTACCTATGATGGCGTCCAGTGCCGAGCAAACATCAGGTTGAAGTACACCCCAACCTGACATATCTCGTGCCCGCAGGGGTTTTTCAAAGCCTGTCCCTCACGGTTCAGATGTGCCCTACCGGGCTTGCCTGACGGTGGCTTAGATGATCTCCGCGCATGCTGGCGCCGGCTGGGCGGTTATTACTTGGGTATTCGGATCGTGCTCTAGGGTCGGCCTTCCGGCCACGATTACTGTCGCCCGTTCCCATGGGCGGTCTTGAAGTAGGAAGGGAATTTCTTGTTCTTCCCACTCCCTGTGCAGGTCTTCTTCTTCCTGGCCATCTCGCGCCTGGAGGCGACGCTGGGCTTCGAGATTGTCGCACTGCACCCAGATTGAAGCGTCGATGAGGTCGGAGAGCGCTTGGCGTGATGATCCGCTCCCTTCCACCCACACAACGGAGCGCCCGACGGGTAGAGCTATGGCACCTGGACGTTCTCGGGCCACCCAACCCGGCGGACGATAATGCACTGCCTCGCCTTGGAGCAGCGGTTCGAGGACACCGTCACGGAGTTCATCGGCCCAGTCAAAAAACGAGAGATGCCACGCTACATCGTCCGTGTGAACGACAGCTGAGTCCGGCACTCGAGCCAGTAGACGATCGACCAGAGTGGTCTTGCCTGCCCCGCTCCTTCCATCTACCGCCACAATCCAGGGACGGTCCGGACGTTTTCCGACTGCCGGCAGTAGCCGCACGACTAAGACTTCTAGGGACTCGGCTTGCCAGGGTCCCGCATCAGGTTCGCCGACTTCCGGTTTTATACCCATAGTTACCTCGACTTCGATTACGGGCCGGTGCAAAGGTTCCTGCTGTGTAGTCTCGTGAGTTTGCCGTGTTTAGCGCAAGCTCTTTTCGGACTAAGGAATCTGGGTGTGGCTAATCTATGTCCGTCTGCCGAATTCGCGTTGCGACCGGCGGAAAAAGACCCTCACAACGGAACCGGCCGCCGAAATGGTACAGCGCCGGCAAGGGCGTACCGAAACCCTCCTTACCCGTCACACAGGATCAGGAGGGAGACCATCTGTCAGTACCTGCACCAAGCCAAGCTGGAGTGAAGCAATCCCCTACGGCAAAACCGTGTGCCGTAGAAGGAGCTGCGGCAGCTTGACGGAATATTCGCTATCGGCGTTTTGAATCGCTTAAGGACAACCCTCGGACTGCAGCTGTTTCGCCTGTCGACTCCGCCCTTGGGGCGTCTTGCGTCTGGAACGACGTCATCATCCGCTGAGTACGAGTGCCTCGGGTGCGCTGGCCCCGTTGCCGTACACACGGGACGCGCTTACTCAGCTGGCCGGAGCGGCCGTGAAGCGATCGCGAAGGAATACGGCAGCGCTCCTGTGACGCGTAACCCTGGCGGCGATGACTCGTTCCGGCACGGTGGACTTTTCTGAGCGGCCGGGCCGCCGCCGCGGTGGGGACCAGAGGTCCCCTTTACGCCCTCTGCTCCCGGCCGATAGCCTGACAACGGTCCGTCGCGGTGTCGCGGCAGGTCGTCTGGGCCGAGAGATTGGTTTTCTGCAATGGGATTTGAGGATTCAGAACAACCGGAAGCCCCGAAGAGCAGTGCTTCGGAAGGCCGCGAAACCATGGGAAGCGGTGGGCATCAGGCGCTGCACTTGGCCTCAGCCGTGATGTTCGTGGGCGACCTTGACCGTTCGGTAGCCTTTTACCAGGAGTTCCTGGGATGGGAGGTGACCATTCATGACGAATCCGCGGCTTTGCTGGTCGGCCCGGTCGGATACCAGCTGTACTTGCGCAGCATGGGAGAGAATGCGCAACACCCCCTCGGCAACATTGGCATCCAATACCTCATATGGACCGCCCAGGACGAAGCGGACCTGGACCGCTGCGAGCAGGCGTTGCGGAAACACTCTTCCCAGGTCACCCGGCGGACAGTAGAGGGTTACAGCCTGGTCGAGGGTCAAGGCCCTGACAGTGTGCCGGTCATGGTGGCCTATCCGGGACCGGCACAGGCACCGCGGCACGAGATCCTGCAGAGGATTTACCAATGGTAAAAGGCGAACGACTGCCAAGTTCGACGAATTTTGCCGAGCGCTACGGGCCGGGCTTAAGACCCGGCCCAGGGCGTTGATCCTCGTGGCAGACACCGGGTTTCCGTTTGGCATGCCGGGTGTGGGCTTGACGCTAGATGGATTGGCGGTAGCCGAAGAATTCGTGGTCGTTGTTGTACCCGCCTTCGCCGCCTCCGATGTGGGAAAAGTCTTTGACGAATTCGATGCCTTTGATCCATTTGACGAGTTTGAAGCCGAGCTGGACCTCGTTGCGCAGCCGCAGTGGAGCGCCGTGTCCGTAGGACAGCGGCGCGTCGTTCATGTCGTAGGCGAGCATGGTGAGGTGGTAGTTCATCTGTTCGATCGGGTGCGCGTCATAGTAGATGCCGCCGTCGGGTCCGTCGGCGAAGGAGTAGAAGATCACCCACTTTGCCTCCGGGTCTGGCTGTACGAGGTCGATGATGGTTTGCATGCAGACGCCGCCCCATTTGGCGACGCCGGACCAGCCCTGGATGCAGAAGTGCTGGGTGATCTGCTCATGGTGCGCCAGGTCGTGGAGCTGGGCCAGGTCGAGTTCCACCGGGTTCTTCACGATGCCGGATATCTGGAGTCGGTAGTCGGTGAAGCCTGCAGCCAGGAGCGTTTTGTATTCGGTGGATTCGGGGTACTTCCCGTTGTGCCACATATACGGGGAGATGTCTTTGTCGGTGTAGCGGCCGGGTTTTGAATCGAGGTGTTCGAACAGCCGTTGCGCCGGGCCGATGAGCGCAAACCCGATCCGTTGGACCTGGCGCGGATGGCGGTAGGTGAGCGGGGTGACCCCCACCCAGATCACGATCATTATGGCCAGGGATGCGGCGAAGACCCAGAACCCGTTCCAGTCGCCGGAGTTGCGGTCCGCGTACATGTAGTTGAGGTTCCGCAGTGCCTCTGTCGCGACGACGAGGGAGACGTGCATCACGACGAATAGCACGAACCAGATCAGGACCAGGAAATGCAGTGATCGGGCGATCTGGATGCTGAAGACTCTGCTGATCCATCTGAATTTTGTGGACAGCGCCGGGGACATGCCCAGCCCGGTGATGAACGCCAGCGGCGCGGCGATAAAGACCGTTATGAAGTAGGCCATGAGCTGGAGGCTGTTGTAGGCCACCCAGCTGTCGTCGGTTGGCCAGTTCAGGGAGGCGTACTGGAGGGACATCGAGAGGGCGTTGGGGAGGACGTCCCAATTGGTGGGCACCAGGCGGAGCCAGTGGCCGGTGGTGAAGACGAGAATGTAAAAGATCAGGCCGTTGAGCAGCCAGAGCGTGTCCATGCCCAGGTGCCACCAGCGTGCCAGCCCGATCGAGTGCCGCCGGCCCGGCAGGCCCACGCCGTCGGGGAGGGTGATGGAGTCCTGCTTGGCCGTTACAGCGGGTCCGCGGGTATCGGCGTTTGCATCCGGAACCATTCCTTGCCCGGGGTTGAGTGCCGGGTCCAGTACAGCCGGGGATGATCGGCAAGGATGGTTATCCCGGCCCGGATGATGGGGATCAGGAGCAGCATGTTGAAGAAGTGCTGCCACCCGATCCAGGCAGGGAAGCCCGCCCGTCCTTCGGCCCCGGGCGGAATAACCCGCCCTGGATATTCGCTGATGAACTCCACGACCGTAGGGACACTACGCAGCCCCTTGGCCACGCCCACGGCAGTGATCAGCAGCACGAACCCGATTGGCAGCAACCAAAGCACGTTGAACCATTTGCTTTTCCCTATGAGCACCCGCGGCGTCACGCCGTATTGGGCAGGGGCGGACCCGGCCCAGGAGTCATCTACGACGGTGTTCGCTTCAGTTGAGAGCTCCTCCCGGAAGCTGGCCGGCGTCCGAGGGCCGGTGGCGGAGGCGGTGGACTGGGAACCGTCCGGGTTGTCCTGATTATGGTCACGTGCCACGATGTGCCTTCGGTCGTTGATGCCCGTGCGGCTTCCGGGAATACCTGATGCCTGCTGCCCAGATTACGCTTCAACCCTGGACAGGCAACCGAAGAACTGGGGAGACGGGGGCGCGCAAGGCCCTCAGCAGGGGCGGCCGGCGGTAGAGGTTAGTCAGCCACGCGCAGGAAAGGGATCGGTCAGGATCGAAATGAGCAGGAGGCCGGAGTGCAGGTTCTTCCCTGAGCTGGGGACCGAATCGACTGCCATGGAATGTCTTTCAGCAACCTCAGAGCACGCAGAGCCGCTCCCCACATCCGGACACGGACAGCTTGTGACAAGATCAGCCACACCCCATGCTGACAAAGGACTCCTTGCCTACACGGCAGAAGCAGTAGGAACTGGTTCTCCAGTTTGCCGCGGCCGCCCACAGCCGGGGACAATTCTTATAGGTTATCCACCGCTACTGCTGCCATGGAGCTACTCCAACGGCTCCTACTCCCAGCCGTGGATAACCCGATTTGTTCCCAGTCATGGACGGATCAGAGTCGCCTCCGGTTCCGGCCACGTGACCAGCATGCACAGGCTTGCCCGGCCAGGCAGTTTGACGGAATCATGGTTATCGGCCATTAAAGCACGGGAGTGGAAGTGGCTGCGAGGGCTTCCGTTCCGCGGCGAACGGTAAGGGCAAGGAGGCGGCAGGCGATGCCACGGGCGATGAGAGCCTGCGGACCGAGGGCCAGACCGACCAGGCTAAAGGCGATCTGAAACAGGCCGGCGGGTTCTGTGTACTTTGCAAGTACACACGCTGCTTATGAATAAAGCATTGGCTCTGAAACTTTGTCATCGGATGTTGCAGGCCAGCCAAAGAGAGAAGCCGGATTCGTGTCATCATGTTCCGGAAGAGATCTTCGCCCGCGAGAGCCTGCGCCCAAGCCAAGAGTTCCGTAAAGGTATGTTCTTCGTGGCGTGTGAAGGGCCAGTCACTTCCGAAGACGAGCCGTTCTGAGCATCCTCGCTCCAGTAGCCCGGCAAACATCATTTCGGCCTGTTGACGGGAAGACCGCTCGCCGACGAGATGCTCCCGGTCTGAACTCATCTTTGCCTTTCGGCCAGGTCAACGCTTCAAGGGCAGGGCCAGTCGGGTCATCGGCGCTTGCCGGCTCCCCCAACAAAGTGGCCCGTCGTTGTCGCCCCGGGGCTGACAACACGCCATGCGCAGTCAAATCATTAGTTTTATGGAGATGCAACCCCAGGGTGACAAACGGGCAGCCGCTACCATCCCCGATGAATGGCACGACGCGTTGGCGCAACGCGTGGATGAGCATTCGAGGATAGCGACGGCGCGGCGTTTCCTGGAGTGCGGTGTAACGGTGGAACAGGTCCGGGCAGCCCTCATGGATGGTGGGGATGCTTTGTTTGCCGCCGCTCACGTTGGTCCGGAGCAGTGGGGCGAGGTCTCTAACGGTGCGGTTGCCGTCGCTTTATTGTCGGCAGAAATCAGTGCTCTCATGGCTCATTTGAATTCCAGGGCGTCTGGCATTCGGTCAGTGGCGGTGGCTGAACTGCTGGAGGAGTACAGCGCCGTGTCGGTTGCCGAGACCCTGGGGGTCTCCCGCCAGAAAGTATACGAAATTGCACGGGCTGGCTTACGTCTGCCTTACCTCGACAAAGTTCCCTGGAGACCGTTATGAACTTCATCAAAGAACAGGGTTCACTCCCCGACCCGCAGCAGCAGCACAAGGTGCACCCCCTAGATCTGCCCGAGGCGCGGAAGGAGTATCTGGCGGGATGGTGGCTCGGCGTCGTTGCCACGCCTCAGCTGTTCATTGCCTTGGCCGCAGTGCTGTTGTCAATCAGCAACAACGTCGTCACGCCGGTTCTCGCGCCTCTGATAACCGTCGGCATCACCGGCTTTGTTGGTAGGCAATTCATCAGACGATCCTGGGATTTCGTACCCCGGAAGCGACAGGACACGAACCGGATCCTGTCCAGGCTTACGATATGGAGCGAAAGTGTCAAAGCGCTGGCACTGCTCCTGGGTCTGGTTTTCTTCCTCTCTTGGGCTGCGGGAATCGGCACGCCCAGCGACGTTGTCACGTATTCAGTAGGGGCGGCCCGGTCATCATGGTCATCGAGCTCCTGGTGAATATCCGGCAAGGAGGATTGGCCGGATTCGAGGTGCTTTGCCGCAGCTTCGGCGTCGCGGCGGTTGCAGCGGCGATCTGGATCGCGTTCGCGGACCTGTCCAAACCGGTCAATGAGGTTAACCTGCCGGTCCTGGTAATGGGCGGGGCAGGAGTTTTGGTCGTCTGGCTGCTGCACTCGGGCTGGTATTTGCGGCAGCTGAAAGCAGAACGGTCAGCAGAGGCAAGCGGATAGCCGCCGTAGGTAGTTGCTGGAGCGATGTCATGCTGCCATCTGATGGAAGGACTGTAGATGCACCCCGAGGAGCAGGTGTTGGCGACCGGAGGGGTGACCCATGTGGTGAGGATCGGCGATACGGTGCGAAGGCCCGTTAGGCCTTTCACCGCCACGGTGCAGGAATACCTTCGGTACCTGTGCAACGCTGGAATCGGCTTCGTACCGGAACCCCACGGTTATGACGGCCAGGGCCGTGAGATCCTGAGTTTCGTCGAGGGTGAGGTACCGGTAGAACCCTTGCCCTCGTGGGCGACGAGCGATGACGCACTGGGCGACTTGGCTCAGCTGATTCGCCGGCTTCACGATGTGTCGGTCGCTTGGGAGCCACCGAGGGATGCAATATGGGGAACCATTCCTGGCACCCCCAGCACCCCCGTCCCGCCTCTCTTCGACGTTCCCGAGCTGGTTTCTCATCAGGATTACTGCCCCGGAAATGTGGTCTTCCGTGACAGGCGCCCCTTCGGATTCATTGATTTTGACCTCGCCCGTCCCACCACCCGTGTGGCCGACTGCGTCAACGCAGCATATTGGTGGGCGCCTCTGCTCCATCCCTTCGACCGTTCGCCCTCCTTGTCGGACACCCACGGGGTCGAGCGCCTGCGGCTCTTCGCGGACGCGTACGGGATGGACTCCCGGCAACGTGCTCTGGTCGTCCCCCTCGCCGTTCAACGATCGAAAAACTCTCTCATTACTATGCGGGCCGCCGCCGATGCCGATCCTGTCTTCAACCGGTGGTGGAAGGAAGGGATGGAAGAGCGTTTGCAGCGCGCGGAGCGCTGGCTCGCCGCGGAGGCCCCCCGGATGGCAGCGGCATTGCGCAGCTAGCACTCTCGCTTTTCGGAAGTACCCGGCGGCTCGCCACCTCGGCCGGTGAACCCCTGCCTTCCTGCATTTTGTGCAGGGTCCGTTTACCCAACCGGCTACCGGGGTCAGTAATTGGCCGGTCGCTGGTTAAATCGGCGGCTTTGTCGGTGGCGCCTATCGACTAAGCGGTTGGCCGCCCAGCAAGCGGTCCATAGGGCCACGGCGAGCAAAAGTGTTTCGGCACCGTTCGGAGCCATGCTGAACGAAGCAAGAAGGTAAGGCAAGGCAAATACCAGGAAGGTAGTACCGATAAGGGCGACTAGAACAGCCTTAGCATTCATGTTGTTGTTCCCCCTCCGCCAACCACTGGAATCAGAGCGTGGTCTCTCCGGCTGTGTAACTGAATGCTCATAGCGTAGCGCTGTCGGTCAAGGCCACTCCGGTTGGCGCGATCCATAAGGCGAACGTGGCCGGTCGTTCCGGAGAGGTCGCCCGGTAGTCATCACGGGCGCGGTCGTGCCGGCAACGGGCAATCGAGCGATATGGTTGCCTTCACGTCGAGCCTGTTGCGACCTTCGTTGGAAACCGCCCTGCTTTAACTGGGAGTGGCCGCCATTGGGACTGCCCCGGCTTTTGTTGACTCGGGGTCTTAGGCCGCGGTGAGCGCGGTCCGGTTGATTGTTTCATATTCGATCGGAGTGAGTTTGCCTAGCCGTCGTTGCCGTCGCCGGCGGTGGTATGTCCGCTCGATCCACGTCGTGATGGCCAACCGCAATTCCTGCCTGGTGAGCCACCGCTGACGGTCCAGGACGTTTTTCTGCAGCAGCGAGAAGAACGACTCCATCGCAGCGTTGTCCGCGCACGCACCGACCCTGCCCATCGAGCCTGTCAGCCCGTGGTGCCGGAGCGATTCAACGAAGTGGCGGGACCGGAACTGGGAACCACGATCCGAGTGCACCACGGTCCCAGCCGGGCGGCGCGCCCGCACGGCGCTTTCGAGGGCGGCCACGGCCAGTGAGGACTTCATCCGGGCGTCCATCGAGTAGCCGACGATCCTTCCGGAGTAGACGTCCTTCACCGCGCAGAGGTAGAGCTTGCCCTCGGCGGTGGGGTGTTCGGTAATGTCTGTCAGCCACAGTTCGTTCAGTGCCGACGCAGTGAAGTCCCGCTCCACCAGGTCATCATGGACCGGCGGGCCCGGCTTCCTGTTCAGGCCCCGCTTCTTCGAGAACACCGACCAGATGCTGTGATCCCTGCACAATCGCTGGACCCGGTTTTCGCCCGCCTTGATGCCCTTCTCCGGAAGCTCGTCGGCGATAAAACGGTAACCAAAGGTCGGATCGTCGACGTGGATGTCCAAGGCGGCGTTGACCAGGTGCGCATCCGCCCAATCCCGTTCTGTCACCGGGCTGGCTCTCCACCGGTAGTAGCCTTGCTTGCTGAATTTCAACACCCTGCAGGTCACCGCCACGGGGACGCCGTCGGCGGCAAGATCCGTGACCAGCGGGTAGATCATTTTGGGTTGATGTCCCTGGCCAAATAGGCAGCAGCCCTACGCAGAATCTCATTCTCCTGCTCCAACAAGCGGTTGCGCTTCTTCAGTTCCCGCATCTCGGCCGACTCCGTCGCAGCCGGGACGGCCCCGGCATCTTTACGGTCGGCGATGGCGATCCAGCGCTTCAGCGTCGTGACCGACAGCCCGAAATCCTTCGCAATCTGCGCCAGCGGCGCCTCGCCCTTGCGGGCCACATCGATAACATCCTGGCGGAACTCCGCCCCATAAGGCGTGGGCATGGTCAACATCCTTCCACGAGCAGAAGCTCGGTAGGTCAAGGAGTCAACAAAACCGGGGGCAGTCCCCCTTATTTTGTCGTTTTCAGTGGTGTGCAGCACAAATGTCTGAACCGGCCGGCATAACCGTTCCCTGCCCGAACGCGGGGTCTTCCTCGTTTCCGGCCCAGATGACACCGCCTCCAGGGCAGGGCATCACCTCGAAGGCCCGGCCATCGCGCTGGGCCCGGAGGCGGCGCCCGTCGTCCTCGATCACTTTCCAGCCCGCCGCTGGCAGCGCTGCACGATAGTGCTGCAACACATCGGCGTCTCCTGAGAGCACAAACCAGCGCGTACAGCCGCCGACACCGCTCATGCCGCCACCGCTGAAATGGCCGATGTGACTAATGGAATCGAAGGCCTGCTGGGACTCACGATCTGCGGTGGCTAGGGGCTCAGCCGTGCCCTCGGTCAGGCATTGTGGAGCGGAAACAAATTGTTTCTCCATCTTCTGTCCCAGCGCCGCGGGGGTGACAGCGAGCATCCCGATCAGCATGAGGACCGGGATGGCCACGGCCAGCAGCCGCATCCACCGTCGTGTCGAGATCATGAAGCCGATCATGGCAGCCACCGCGACCAGTCCGAGCGCCAATCCGGAGGGTCCGGCAGTCAATCCCCAAGTGAGCCCCTCGAACGCGGTACTGCTGACATCGCCGTAGATTCTCATGAATTCGTAGTGGACCAACACAGCCAGCAACGCCAGTGCTGCCCCGATAACGAGCAGCACCGCGGCAGCGACGGTTCGGCCGACCATGGGCATGGCTCAGTGTAGGTACTGCCTGACAAAGAGTCCACAGTCTGAGGGCCAATCGTCTGGAGCGTCCAAGACCACCAAATGGCTGAGGGCACCCGGTGGTCATCGACCGCGTGTCTTGGGATTACAGAGCATGTAGCCCACTTATGGTCAAACCATGGAGAGGGATGAGCCCGAGGAGCTGGAAGGGCAGACGTCCGTCAATGACCTGCTCGACGATCCGATCGGAGCTACTCCAATACAAATGGCCCTGCCGATCCTGGTGCAGATCCGGCCAGGTGAATTCCGCCGTCTGTCCTGACCCTCGCCCCCACTCGGGACATGGAGCCAGGAAGGGTGGCTGGTCAGCTTCACGGCACCGTGGGCATTGGGGCCGGAGACGCACTCCGCATACGTTCGGGCGTCCGGTCTCGCTGCTCGCCTTCCTGGGCCTTGTAGAACTCGCGGCTCGGTCACCGTCCACCCGTCATCAAGCGTCTTTTCCGAATTGTCTCGACCCGGGAGACGGTCAGTTCACCAGCATCAGGACGCCTAGAACGGGCCGAAACCGGCGTTGCCATAGGGGTCGCGCCAGGATGCCAGATCGTCCTCGACCGCCGCGCGAAGAGCAGGGTTTCCTGCACCCTTCGTCGGAAGGACGAAGCGTCTCCGCTGGTTCTGGTTTTGGACGGCATTGGCGCTGATTGTTGCCGCCTCCTGCCCGGCCGTGATGTCGTTCAGAGGAGCTGTTGCCGAGGAATGGTGCGAAAGCCAGCCAGGCGGAAGGGGCTATGCCGGCAAGGCGTCCCCTCAAGAAGCTCCGATGATTTGCCGCTGACTTCGGAAATAGTCCTCCCGAGTACTCCGCTAATGCCGCTAAGCTCCCACCATGGGGAAAACCATCAAAGGTAGGACCTTCGCCGTTGTCGCGGGCCTTTCGGTTGCGGCAATTTCACTGCTTGCAGCGTGCGTGAACGGAAACATCCCGTTGCCAGCTGTTCTAGCTACGTCACTGGTTCTCGGCGTGGCTACCTTCCTGGCCACGAGCAGGCAGGGCACCAAGAACTCCAGCTAGGAGACGTCTGGGGGACTGCGGCGCACTCCTCCTTCACATCGAAGTAACAACCTGCCACGGATCCGCCAACAGGCCTTAGCCCGCGCAGATACGGGGGTGGGCTGTGGGTTCCGCGCCTGTTCGCAGTTCTCAGACGGGGACCAGAGGTACGGGGTCCCTTCAGTTATCGCGATCCGGCCCATCCCTTGATCCAGGATTACCCACACGGTGGTGCCATTGCCTGTACGCCCGTCGACTGTCCCTCTTCTGCCAGGTTTCCCTTCATAGACCACCTCGACCCGGTCACCGCTGTTCAGCTCCTGCCACTGCTGTGCCTGGCCTGTCTTCACCAGAGGGGTCTCATCGTCAGGAACCCGTTGGCTGCCGCTGCCCTTGACTTTGGAGGCCCGTGTACCGCCGCCGCTCCCGTTGCGAGAGCGGGCCTCAAAAGGCCTGGATTGAAACGTCATTGTTTGATCCCTTGCCGTAATTGACCTTACCGAGCCCCTAGCGGGTTGGGTTTGCAGTTCGTAGGCTGCACGGAGCCCGCATGGGCCCGGATCAGCAGGGAGGAGACCGCATGGGGTCCGATCCCCAGCGGCGGCGCAATCTCAGAGAGGCCGGCCCGTCAACTCGGCGTACCAGAGCACGGTCCGCCACCGCTCGGGCAGGGACTCCACGGCCGCGGCGATGTCCTCGTGGCCGAACACCTTCAACACCGCCGCCAGCGTCGGATCCTTCACAGCACCTACATTCTCCAGGCACCGCCGCCATTGTCTCCACTACGCTCTTCCCGTCACTGACCTCAAAGTCATGATGACTTTTCAACGCAGGCCTGCCAACACCGATATTGCTGGAATGCGGTCTCCATCCAGAGGACGTGGGTTGCCGCAGCATTCCCCTTCCGAGACGGGCCCCGGCGCAGCGACTGCTGCCGAGACCTCGTTCCAGCTCTAACGGGCCGCCCGCTCCCACTTGTCGGGCTTCTAGAAGCGGCAAATCGTCGTTGGGCCGCCGGGCGGCGCCGGATGACCGAGCGCCGCCCCGGCAGCATGCGGAAAGATGTGCCCGACATGGGAACAACTCGTCCGCACAGCAGCGTGCCGTCCGGTGTCAGTGGGAGAAGTTTGCTGAGATCTCGGCGAGGGTGCGCCCCTTCGTCTCAGGCGCGAGCCATTGCGAGAGGACTGCGCCGAGTAATGCGACGGCGGCGGCTACGACCATGGTTGCGCCCATGCCGATGTTGGCGATCGCCCATGGCAGGGCAAAGGTGCCGAGTGCGGCTCCGATGCGGCTGAAGGCCGCTGCGAAGCCCATACCGACGCCGCGCAGGTGGCCGGGGAATACCTCGGCCGGATAGACCTGGGTCATCGTGGTGTAGCCGGCATTGAAGTAGGAGAAGGCGAGAAACAGGACGAGCACGAGGATCGCTGGTGCGTTCCCCCAGACGCCGATGATCAGCAGGATACCTGCGCAGAGCCACTGCCCGGGCACGGTGAGGATTCGGCGGCCGAGCTTGTCAATCAGAAGCACGCTGGTGACAACGCCAGCGACCGCAAGTGCGGACAGGCCGACTCCACCGGCCCAGCCGCCGCCGAAGCCGAATTGGTTGAGCACCTCGTCGGCGAAGGTCGCGATCGCGAAGTACGGAGTGACCGCGCAGAACCAAAAACCTGCAGTGAAGAGGGTGGTGCGCCAGTACTGCCTCGAGAACAGCATTCCGAAGGAGGCGTTCTTGATTTTGGTCCCACTCTTCGCGGCTTGGGCCTCCTGGATCATTCTCAGATCGATCTCTCCGGTGATGCTTTCGTGCATCTGGGGCGATTCGACATATCGGCGTGCGATCGCGAGTGCTTCCTCACGCCGTCCCTTCGTGATGAGCCAGCTCGGCGATTCGGGGAGGCCCAAGCGGGCGAGGAACAGGACGAATGCGAGTATCGCGCAGGTGCCGAGTACGAGGCGCCATGGGGTGCCGGCGTCGTGCAGGAGCGTGCCGACGATGAATGCCATCATGAAACCGACGTACCAGGCGATCAGAGTCAGCCCGAGCAATCGCCCCCGGAGCTTGGGAGGGGAGAACTCTGAGAGCAACGGCCCACCGATGGAGTACTCGCCGCCGATCGCGACGCCCATTAAGAACCGGATGATGGCCAGCTGGATCACGGCCCCGTCTCCGGAGGTTATGAAGAACTGGGCCGCTGAGGCGACCAGGAACAGGCCCATGTCCACGAGGAACATGGGCTTGCGTCCGAACTTGTCAGTAGCCCAGCCGGCCAGCGGGGAGCCGACGAAGATACCAGCCAGCGGGCCTGCAGCGATCATGCCCAGAGACAGTGCGTCGAGCTGGAGATCTGACCGCATGGATCCGGCGACGGGGCCGATGATTCCGAGGATGTAACCGTCGAGGAACATCCCGCCGATGAAGACGGCGACAAGCCGCACCATGAAGCGGCGTTTGAACTTGGAGCTGGTCTCTTTTGCTATGGGGATGTCGACGGAGGCCGCCGTCCCGGTCGGATTGATCATTGAGATTTGTTCCCTTCTGGTTTCAGCGCAAACCGCTGACCGCACCAAGGTGCCGTTTCAGCGCAAACCGCTGACGGCACTAGAGTGCCTTCTTGAGCATCGGCTGGATGACGACATTAATATCTGACACCTTGAGCTGGCGGCGTCCGTTGGGTTCGGGTCTCTCGCTACGTTTATCGACATTGACATCACGTTTGCTTGTCATGAAAGGGTTTCCTTTGCTGAATACTGCGGATACCTCGGATAGGACCGTCGACGACCAACCCTGGCGACAGGGTTGATTCGTCGAGACAGGTGTTGCTGCGTTCCGGGAGCGAGGTTCACGTTCCACAGAGCCGCATTAGTGCAGGGCGCATCTCTTTCGCTCGCAGAAGAAATTACGAAACCGATAGACACCCCTTGATTTGTTCCGTATGAATCAATCGGCTTCGCGATAAGCAACAGATTGCGGCAGGGCAGCCGCTAGTGTCAAGGATTTTTCCCAGCCAAATTAAGTCTTGATATTCGGCTCCGGACATGCTTGCTGACCTTGCTGGCCGAGACCAGGCCCCGGAACGGCTACTGCCAACTCGTGAACTGCCAGATAATTCCAGGTTCCAACACCGCCACGGAAACGACGCGAACAATCGCAAGAACGACACCGGGAACCCGCTCCACGCCCAGGGTGCAAGGGCGGGTTTTCCTCGCCGCCGGCAGTAAGCCATGACGACCGACTGGACCACAGCCAAACTACGATTCGACCTCTAACCTGGTCAAAAATCGGACCGATAAGCTTCAGCGAACACGCGCTGCGCGACAAGGTCAGAACGCTCGTCGCGGCTCCCTGCTTTCGGCGTTGCGCATGGCAAAGCTCTCCGGCGTAAGGACTGCGTATCGGCGGCCACCTCCTGCCGGTCTGAGGTACACCCAAACCTGACGTCGTCGAGCCGTAGTGTCTTGACGTCCTTCTGGAAGGCCCTTAGAACTCAATCTGAAGGTTGATGGTTTGGAGGCGACGGTGGCCGGACAGCGGATCGGGTACGTCCGAGTGAGCACGCTGGACCAGAACGAGAAACACCAGCTCGACGGGTTGGTTCTGGACCGGGTCTTCACGGACAAGGCCTCCGGCAGGGACACAGCGCGACCTCAAGTGGCCGAACTCCTGGACTTCGCCCGTGACGGGGACACCGTCGTGGTGCACAGCATGGACCGGCTCGCCCGTAACGTGGACGACCTTCGGGCCCTGGTCCAACGCCTGACCGCAAAGGGGTGCGGGTGGAGTTCGTCAAAGAGAGCCTGGTCTTCACCGGGGAGGACTCCCCCATGGCCGATCTCATGCTGTCTGTCATGGGTGCCTTCGCGGAATTTGAACGCTCACTGATCAGGGAGCGCCAGCGCGAAGGCATCGCCCTGGCCAAGCAGCGAGGCGCCTACCGCGGACGCAAGAAAACCCTCCCCCCGGAACGGGCGGCCGAACTGGTACGGCGTGCAGCCAGTGGGCTCCCCAAATCCGTCCTCGCCAGTGACGACGACATCAGCCGGGAAACGGTGTACCAGTACCTCCGGCAGGCCAAGTTGTCCTGAGCCCCTCCCCTGCCGGCCCAGCCAGTACGCTTTAGCTGGAACTGGCTAGATTGACGGAATCTACATTATCGGCGTTCGAAAATGGTCGGGGACGTGCCTGCAAAAGGGGCTGTTTCCTGCCTCCATTACACGGCCTTTTCTCGGAAACAAGCGGCTCCAAAGACTTGTGTATGCTCATCCATCCGCCCTTGACCTGCCCTCTGGGTTACGGCCGATACGGGGCCGGTTTCAGCCGACTGGGAGGCTCGTCAGCACCTTGGGATTAGGAAACTCCTGCGGTCTCCGTTCGCGATGAGGCAGCGGGCGGAACCTGGTTCGCTTATCGGCACGGCTCCGCGTCCTCGTCCGAGATCCCGATGCAGAGCGACCAGGGGACTCCCGGAAGCGACCGGCAAGGGTCGCGGTGAGCTGCGGGTATGGTGCCACCGACGAATCGGCCTGTGTTGGTGGCGATGACCGCCGCGTGCTGGTCAATGATGCACGTGTTCGGCGGCAGGGACCGCAGGAGGGGTTCGAACGCAGTCTGGAGCTGGCTGACGCGGATATCAGCGCCGACGACCCCCACGTAGTTTCCGGCGATGATGACGCGCTTGCTGCACGAGATGAGGTTCTCGTTCGTTCCGCTTGAATCTACGTAGGCATGGCTGGTGTGGATCGGGTTATCATCGACGTCGTCGGCGGGGCGCCATGGCGCCGTGTCCACGTCATAGAGGTCCATATCGATGTACAGCCTCTGCGGTGATTCAGGACCCGCGGGTGTGTAGCACCAGGCTATCCAGGCCTCACCGAAGTAGGACTGCTCTGCGATAAAGCCGGCCCCGTAGAGAAGCGGGACACCAATGGCCATCGCCCTTCGCGCCGCACCGTAGATTTCGGCGTCGGCCCGCTCTCTGCCGGCCCCTGATCCGATGCTTGCATGCACGGCCTGCTCGACCTCGCGTATGGACGCGGCAGCGGCTCCATAAAACATTCCAGCAAGCGATTCGATGGCGGTGACAGCGTCATCGACGGAACCCGGAGCGTGCGGCAAGCCGACCGGCGTGCCGCTCAGTTCCATTCGTTCATCGATGACCCGGTTCATATCCCGCCTGATGTGTTCTTCAGCCAACTCCCGTGCCAGGACGGGGTCACCGGCCCGGACCGCCTCCACAATTCGAGCATGGTCTTCCGCGGCAACATCCTTGTGGCCGGCCGGCTCCAACCACAGCAGTGAGCCAACTTCGGCCTGGAGTGCAACTTCCTGGCGGGTGAGTCGGACCGACCCTGAACTGGCCGCGAGCTCGATATGGAATTTGCTGTCAGCACGGATCGCGTCTGCCGGGTGTTCACAGGCCCGTATGCCCGTCGACGCGTGCTCAAGGCGCGTGGTAGACAGCCGATGAGACCGGCAGGCATCCGCCGCGGCCGCGGCGGCACTACCAGCCAGGAAAGCGTGGTACTCCCTCAAATCACGCAAGTCTTCGAGAGAATACGTCACGAGCGACTGGCGTTGTATGCGGGCGATATCGCCCGTGTTGGCCTTAACGAAACTTCCACCTCCTTTGCCGCGGCGGGTCTCCACCAGACCCAGCCCGCGCAGTTCGGCAAGCGCGGCGCGGAGTGTCAGGGTGGAAACGCCCATGGCGGAGGCAAGATAGCTCTCACTCGGAAGCTGAGAACCATCTTCAAGGACGCCGAGCTCGATCGCGTGCCTCAGACGGCGGCCGACTTCCTCTCCCCGGTCCGCGGCCTCCAACGGGGCGAAAGCAAGTTGCTCTTTCCAAGTCTTCACCGGCTACTCCTAGGCAAGTAACATTTAACCTTGAAGGTCTATTGACCTTTATGAATGAATGTCTATGATTAGAGTATAACTCCGGGAGGACGCGGAGATAGCAAGAAAATAGCCCGGTGTGAAAGGAAAGACGATGACGCGCGAAGAAGCTTTCGCACGATGCACCCCCGACTCGTATGTCGAGTTCTATGGTGGGCGTTGGCTCGTCGTTCCGTTCGCACAGGTGGAGCAGCCGCTGTTCTTTACTTGCGCACCGCAGGCCGTCGGCAGCCGTTAGTCAAACTAGAACCAGCCCGGCCCGACCGCCGAAATCTCCTTAGGCGGAACAGCTCAACGCAAAGCCAAACAAGCCGTCGCGGTGCCAGGGAAACAAATTTGCGGAACCTCTCCTCGCCTACGCACCCGTAAATCTGGAGCACACCCCTTGCAGAGAAGCGGCACGGAACGTGCCCGCCGGGCGCTTCAACGTCCCTTGAATACAGTCACCGACGAACCGCTGAAGGAGTCCGCGATGAGCTTTTCCGACCTGCCGTGGCCGTTGTTGCAGACAGTTGCAGCAATAGCCGATGCTCCCCTGACCCAGATAGCGGACCAGCTGCGTGACGCGCTGCTCCCCCACATGGGAAGCAGCGCCCTGGTC
Source organism: Arthrobacter sp. OAP107 (assembly GCF_040546765.1). Taxonomy (NCBI): domain Bacteria; kingdom Bacillati; phylum Actinomycetota; class Actinomycetes; order Micrococcales; family Micrococcaceae; genus Arthrobacter; species Arthrobacter sp. OAP107. The sequence goes on from NZ_JBEPOK010000001.1 coordinate 2,653,016, forward strand.
ATCTTCACCGAAGACTGCACAGGGCGGCCACAGAAGAAGTCGGGTCAGGAAGACATCGTTTCCCGGGTCTCCATCGCCGAGCTCGACGAGCTTCGCGCTGACCTTTCGGATGGGTCCCCCTGGTTCGGGGAAGCCGTACTCGCCGGCCGGCCCCGGCCCGTACTGGCCCTGAAACACGCCCCGAGCCAGGCCCTCCTCGTTCTCACCGATCCTCGCCCGGCAAATCCGCAGGGCAACCCCGGACTGGAATTGGTGACGTATCTGTGGGGCATCGCCGCCCGGCGAATCCAGGAGAAAGTGGCAGATGCGCCGCCGTCTTACCTGGCGGAATCCCGCGCGGCGTCAGCTGAACGCATCCGAGTGACGGCCGAACTGACCGATCTGCACTCCACCACACTGGAGACCCTCCTCGCCGCCCTGCGCTCATCCTCCCTCGATGACGCGGCAGCCCGCACAACCGTCACTGACCTCGCCGCCAAAGCCTTGGTCGGGCTCCGCACCCTTAGCCACCGCACGACGGACCTGGTGGAAGAGCCCGTCGCCAAAGCCTTCGAACGCCTGCGGGAGGACCTGCGACCACTCACACGCTTCAGCGGCATCGAGGTCGAGTTCATCGAACCGCCATTGAACGGAAGAGCACTCCCCGGGGAAGTCGCCCACGCCGCACGCGCCGTCGTCCGCGGGCTGGTGCTGGCCATGACGGAACAGCCCGAGGTCAGCAGAATCCGGACGCAATGGGACTGCGACGGCGAAAACCTGCTGATCAACGTACGCGACGACGGCCGCGGTGCACTCGCCGCCGACGCGCCAAGTATCGCCCGCCTGGACCGCCGGGTCCAGGCGCTCACCGGACAGCTGCGGATGGACGTCATGCCAGGCTGGGGTGCGGATATCTTCGTCTCGCTCCCCCTGGACCTTCCGACACGTCCTTCCGGGGATGCCGCCGGATGGAACCTGGCCACCCGGGAACTCGAAGTACTCCAGCACCTCGCCGCCGGACAACGCAACCGCACCATCGCCTCAACGATGGGCATCAGCGAGAACACGGTCAAGTTCCATGTACGGAACCTGTTCAAGAAACTCGACGTCGGCTCCCGCACCGAAGCCATCGCCCTGGCACACAGCCACGGACTCCGGTGACCGCGGAAAACCGCGACGGCACCAGAACAAGGCATACTCCATCGAGGACACAAGCGAGCTTCGTTGGGCCGGCATGCAAGAAGGGAATGTGCCGGACTAATCATTATCCAGCCAAACTTACTGCCCGGGTAGGCTAATTTTGGCCCAGCGCGCAGGCTAACCTCTCGACGGTGGCCGGAGGCAATGATGGTGTGCCGAGAGCAGAGGATCAGCCCGTGGCAAAGGCAGTGACATTTTCCATGACAGCGGTGCCCAAAAACGGTGCACAGGACAGCTTCCGCAACACCGTTCTGAGTCTGGAGCTGGCCGACCTCAAAGACTGCATCCTGTCCGTGTTCCACATCAGCGACTCGTACGCGCTGCTCACCGGCGAAGCCCTCCCCGCCGCACACACAACCACCACCCGCACTCCGCGCGTACCTTCTCCACGGGCTCGTAGGAAACGACTCAGGCTTGGACCTCTACGTAAAGATCGGCCGGCGCTCTGAATCCATCCGCTCCCGTTCTTGATCTGAAGGACCGGCCATCATCGGGGGGTTTCGCCGGCCCAAGAGAGCAGGCAAAACCCTATCAGCGTTGAGAGACGGCCAGCCGCTACCGTCGGCAAGCCCTGCACCGACGCCGCAGGGGCCCAGCCGCCCAGCAGCGCCGCCCCACTACCCAATGTCCAGCCCTTCCCCGCCCACGGGCATCAGGATGCCGTTCCTGCCAAAGTGGAGCACGCTTGAGTCTCCCCCAGACTCGCGTGGGGGTTCTTCCTTTCTTCTCCGTCCGGATGCGGAGGCGCTCCAGCCCTCATGAAAGAGGCTGTGGCCTCGCGGATTGATTGGATCAATGACTTGCGGCGGCTATGGTACGGCAGTGAGCAGCGGGTCCGAGACCTGTCCAGTGGCATAGTCAGCGGCGGTAGTTTCGACCTGCCTGTCGGGTGCTTTGTTCGCTACCGCTTGATGGGTTGACTGAGTGCTGCGGGAGGCCAAGATGGACGCACGGCCGCAGCGTGGGCACGTCGTTTCCCCTAACCCGGTGGGATCTGGGCAGTGCAACTGGGCGCGAAAGAAATAGTCCCGCTCGTGCCCGTGACCGTCCTCGACGTGCTGGACGTCATAGTCTGCTACCCAGGCGTGGTCACAACGAGTGCAAATGAAATTGAACCGTTCGAGCGAATTTTCCTTAAGAATCATGAGCTTTCCTTTCAGTCTGTCCGGTCATTTAGGATGCGGATCAGCAGGGGCTGGTGAAGAACCTCATTGCGTAGTCATGGCTTTCGAACTTCACTGTTGTTCCCTTCGGGAAGGACAAGACCTTCTTCGCGCAGGCGACGCATCCTGGTTACTTCTTGGGTGAGGATGACCGCATCCTCACCCACAGCCTTCCTTTGGTCGTGCCTATGCACCAGGAGACCGAAAGCTCATCGTTGATGCCGCGAGACTGATGCCTCGAACAGGTTAGACATCAGCTAGCCTCCTCAAGGACCGTCTACGTGCCTCGGAACCTACATCCGAGGCGATCAGCTCCCTTCGCTGACATGACGCCGCTCCATAAGGTGTCGCCGTTGATTGTCATCGACCGGTAGGCGTCAGACGGAACCGTGTGGGTGATATTAATCCTCGGGCTACAAATGAATAGGAGTAACTGTCCTTTCGACTAGCTTCAACCATGCTTTAGAACAGGCAGGCAGTATCTTCAGCCCCAGTTCGACGTTTAACAAGTGCAAGCGTGCAGGGCGGCCGTCAACTGTCAGAAGGACCAGCCCTGACCCTCACATGTTCTTAGGAGGCCTTTGCTCGGTGCGATAACGGACCCGAAGTCACCGCCGCCGCGCTCATCGAGTGGCTGTTGATGACCGGATAAAGGCAGCAGCCCGGCTCCCGTTGCGAGGATGAGCCGGGCCGCGTGCCCCCGGAGGGCCCTGCGGGCTGCTTAGCCGCGGAGCCTGGTCATTTTCGGGTCGTACAGGGGGTCTTCGGTGACGGTGGCGGTGATGCGTCGTCCGAAGTATTCGATCTCGACGGAGTCGCCCAGGGAAACGGTGGCTGGGAGGTAGGCGTAGGCGATGGGTTTGGCCACGGTGTAGCCGTAGGCGGCGCTGGTGACGTAGCCGAGGGCCTGTTCCTTGTAGAAGACGGGTTCCTTGCCGAGGACGATGGAGCGGCCGTCGTCGATGGTCAGGCAGCGCAGCCGGCGGGCGGAGCCTTCTTCGGTCCGGCCTTCGAGGGCGGCCTTGCCGATGAAGCTTTCCTTGGCCATCTTGACGGCGAAGCCGAGGCCGGCTTCGTAGGGGTCGTGTTCGGTGGTCATGTCTGTTCCCCAGGAGCGGTAGCCCTTTTCGAGGCGCAGGGAGCTGAAGGCTGCCCGGCCGGCTGCGATGACGCCGAAGGGCTGTCCTGCCTGCCAGAGCGCGTCCCAGAGCCGTTGTCCGTTGTCCGCGGAGGTGTAGAGTTCCCAGCCGAGTTCGCCGACGTAGGACAGGCGCATGGCGGTGACCGGGATGCCGCCGATGACGACGTTCTTGGCGCGGAAGTATTTCAGCCCGTCGTTGGTGAAGTCGTCCTCGCTGACCTTGCCGATGAGGTCGCGGGCCAGGGGGCCCCAGAGGCCGATGCAGCAGGTGCCGCCGGTGGTGTCGCGGACCTGGACCCAGTCGGAGGCGGAGCCGCTTTGGCTCTGGTGCCGGGCTGCCCTGGTGAAGTAGGCGGTGTCGATGTTGCCGTTGGCGCCGAGCTGGAAGGTGTCCTCGTCCAGCCGGGCGACGGTGATGTCGCTGCGGATACCGCCGGCGTGGTCGAGCAGGAGGGTGTAGGTGACCGCGCCGGGTTTCTTGTCCAGGTCCGCGGTGGTCAGCTCCTGCAGCAGTTTCAGGGCGCCGGGGCCGGAGACTTCCAGGCGCTTGAGCGGGGTCATGTCGTACATGGCCACGGCGGTGCGGGTCTTCCACGCTTCGGCGGCGGCGATGGGGGAGCTGAACATGTTGGACCAGGCGTCCCGGGCCGGGGGCAGCCACTGGGCCGGCATCTCCTTCAGGAGCGGGGCGTTGGCTTCGAACCAGTAGGGCCGTTCCCACCCGCCGGATTCCAGGAAGAAGGCTCCGAGTTCCTTGTGCCGGGCGTGGAACGGGCTGACGCGCAGGTTCCGGGGGGAGAGTTTGGGCTGGAGCGGGTGCAGGACGTCGTAGATTTCCACGAAGTTCTGCTGCGAGGTTTCGCTGACGTATTCGGGGGTGAGCTGGACTTCCTCGAAGCGGTTGATGTCGCATTCGCCGAGGTCTGTTTCGGACCGGCCGGTGGTCAGCAGTTCGGCCATCGCCTTGGCGACACCGGCGGAGTGCGTGACCCAGACGGCCTCGGCGACGTAGAAGCCGTCCAGTTCCCTGGACTCGCCAAGGAGGGGCCCGCCGTCGGGGGTGAAGGAGAAGATGCCGTTGAAGCCATCCTCGATCTCGCTTTCGGCCAGGCCGGGGAGGATCTGCTTGGACGCCTCCCATGCGGGCAGGAAGTCCTCGAGGGTGAAGTCCAGGCGGGAGGGCATGTTGTGCTCGCTGACGGACTCGGGGGCGTAGGTTCCCAGAGTCTCGAGGTCCACGGGCATGGGGCGGTGGGCGTAGGAGCCGATGCCGTAGCGGTCGCCGTGTTCGCGGTAGTAGAGGTCCTGGTCCTGGTGGCGCAGGATCGGCAGGGTGGCCCCGTTGGGCAGTTCGTTGCGGCCGCTCAGCTGGGGTACCGCCGTCGTCTTCACGTACTGGTGGGCCAGCGGAAGCAGGGGAACGGCCATGCCGATCATGGCGCCGATCTTGGCGCCCCAGAACCCGGCGCAGGAGATGACAATGTCAGCCGGGATCACGCCCTCGGCCGTCTGCACGCCGGTGACCCGGCGGCCGGACTGTTCGATCCCGGTGACGGTGGTGTTGCCCTGGTACTTCACGCCCGCGGCTTCGGTGCGCTTGATCAGCAACTGCACGGCCCGCGCGGCGCTGGCCAGGCCATCGCTGGGGACGTGGAGGCCGCCCAGGATGTCCTCCTCGTTGATCAGCGGGTAGAGGTCCTTGCACTCCGCCGCCGAAAGGATGGAGCCCTCGATGCCCCAGGAGGCTGCGTAACCGAGCTTGCGCTTCAAATCGGCGAGGCGGGTTTCGGTGGTGGCGACCTCCAGGCCTCCCACCTGGTTGAAGCAGCTGACACCGTCCTCGGTCAGGGAGAGCAGCTTTTCGACCGTGTACTTGGCAAAGGACGCCATGGTCTTGGACGGGTTGGTCTGGAAGACCAGGCCCGGGGCGTGGGAGGTGGAGCCCCCGGGCATGTTCAGCGGCCCCTGGTCCAGGACCGTGATGTTGTTCCAGCCCCGGGCGACCAGTTCGTCGGCCAGGTTGGTGCCGACGATGCCGGCACCGATGATGACAATACGTGGCGTGGATGCCATGTGCTTTCTCCTGCGGATCTAAGTATTGGGCTGCTGCGCGGCCGGTGCGTGGCCGCTTTAGCGGAAGACGATGGTGCTGGACTGGTCGATCAGCACACGGTGCTCGCAGTGCCACCGCACCGCGCGGGACAACGCCAGGGCCTCCGCGTCCTGCCCGATAGTGGAGAGCGTGGTGGGTCCGTAGCTGTGGTCCACGCGGATGACTTCCTGCTCGATGATCGGACCCTCGTCAAGGTCGGCGGTGACGTAGTGCGCGGTCGCGCCCACCAGCTTGACGCCGCGGTCGTAAGCCTGGTGGTAGGGGCGTGCACCCTTGAACCCCGGCAGGAACGAGTGGTGGATGTTAATCGCCCGGCCCGCCAGCGACCGGCACAGGTCATCGGAAAGCACCTGCATGTACCGGGCCAGGACCACGAGGTCGATGTTGTACTCCTCCACCAGCTCCAGCAGGCGCCGCTCGGCATCCTGCTTGGTTTCCGGAGTCACCGGAATGTGGACGAACGGGAGACCGGCGGCCTCGGCCATGGCCCGGTGCGTTTCGTGATTGGAAACCACCAGGGCCAGGTCCCCGCCAAGGCTCCCGCCCCGCCAGCGGAAAATCAGGTCGTTGAGGCAGTGCCCGAACTTGGACACCATGACCAGAACCCGCTGCTTGGTCTCGTCATGGACGTTGAACTTCATCTCGAAGCGTTCCGCGATGGGGCGGAACTCCTCCTCGAGCGCCTGCAGATCGTAATCCGTGGCACCCGAGAAAGCCGTGCGCAGGTGCAGCGTCTGGCGCAGGCCGTCATCGAACTGCTGGTGCTCTTCAATGTTGAATCCGCGCTCAAACAGGAAAGTAGTTACTGCCTGAACGATCCCGGCACGCTCGACACACGACAGTGTGAGCACGAACTTCTGCGCTTTCTCTTCCCCCAGTTCGAGTAAAGGACAAGTCATTGTGTGCCCCTCAGCGAGCACCATGTGCTCCTCCTTCTAAAGCCTTCTGAAGCCGATTGTGAAACTGAGATCCAGACTGACGACGGGCCTGGCGGAACGTGGCAGTGCTCCGCATAGGACGGAGCACTGCCCGGGGAAATGCTGCCAACAGCTCATCGCTGAAGGCCTGCTTGCCGCCCCCGTTCATGGCGTTACGTGGCGGTCAGTCCGCCATCGATCGGAAGCAGTTGTCCTGTGATGTACCGTGCCCAGTCGGAGGCGAGGAACACTACGGAGGGGGCGATGTCCTCCGGGCTGCCCTGGCGCCCGAGTGGCACCTGGCGTTGGACCATGTCGTCGAGCTCCTTGTCGTCGAGGTGGTTGAGCACGGGGTCGTTGAAGCCGGTTTCGATCCATCCGGGGCAGACTGCGTTCACCCGGATCCCCTGCCCGGCATATTCCACCGCGAGCTGCCGCGTGAGGTTCACGAGCGCGCCCTTGGAGGAGTTGTAGGCAACCAGGTCCGGTTCGCCGACGAGCCCGGAGATCGAGGCCGTGATGATGATGGCGCCGGACTTCTGCTTGATCATCTGTGGGAGAACCGCCCGGACGGTAAGGAAAGTGCCGCGGACGTTGACCAGGTAGGTCTTGTCCCACTCGTCGAGGGTTTGGGTCAGCGCCGTTCCGGCCACGAGCACTCCGGCATTGGCATGCACGATATCCAGCCGGCCGTGGGTGCGGACGATGTCGTCCACGACGGCGATCATTGCCTGTTCGTCGGTGATGTCGGCTGTCGCTGCAGCGCCTTCGTAGCCCGCTTCCTTGATCAGCTGCGCGGTTTCCGTGGCGCCCGCGAAATCGATGTCGGACGCGACCACCAGGGCACCGGCCTGGGCGAGGGCCAGAGCGCTGGCCCGTCCAATGCCATGCCCGGCGCCGGTGACCAGGGCAACCTGGCCTGCTAGCGATAGTGCGTTCATTTCCGTCTCCTTCGAAATCATTCGTTTGGTCTATTCGGCCGGTTCCAGCACGACAGAATCGGCGGCTTCAGGCTCGAGGCCGCCGGTCGTCTCTCCTGCCGGACCGGCGGCATGGGCGGCCAGGACGCCCTCGCCGTGCCGTAGCCGCAGCCGGTAGAGCAAAAGCCCGGCGATGACGGCGACCACCACGAAGATGACGCCGCCCCATTGGAGGTACCACTCGAAGGGCGGGGTGGAGTTGTAGAGCTCTTTGCGCGGCCAGATGAGGTTGATGGTCATGGCCACTCCCCAGAGGACGGCAAGGATGTTGACCGGAAGCCCCCACTTGCCGAGCTTGAATCCTGCCTCCACGCCGTCCCTCAGGGGCCAGCGGCCCTTAATTCGGTTGCGCAGCATGGGGATGGTCACCAGTAGGTACGACAGGTAGATGAGGACGATGCCGATGGTCAGCACGATGGTGAAGATTGCGGGCTGGGTGATGTTGACGATTAGCGGAACCATGGCCAGTACGCCGGTGACGATGGACGCGATAGTCGGTGTCTTGCGCTTGGGATGGACCCAGGAGAGCTGTTTGGCGAAGGGCAGGTTGTTGTCCCGGGCCATTGCGAACATCATGCGGATGGCTGCCGCCTGGATCGCCAGCGTACAAACCGTGATGGCGATGCAGATGCAGACGAGGAAGGCCTTGCCGAAGGGGTTGCCGAGGACGGAGAGCAGGATGTACTGGAGTCCGCCTTCGGGTGAGCCGAGCTTGGGATCGTCGACATTGGCGGCGGCCATGATGCCGAATACGAGCAGCAGTCCGCCCAGTACGAAGGACGCGGTGACGGCCTGGATGATGGCCTTGGGTGCGGTGCGCTTGGGATCCTTCGTCTCTTCGCCCAGGGAGGAAGCGGTGTCGAAGCCGTACATCACGGAGCCGGCGGCCATGGAGGCGACGAGGAAGGCTCCAAAGAATCCGAGCGGCTGGCCGTCGCCGAACCCGTGTGCGGAGACGAACACCTCTGGACCGCGGATGATGTGCCAGCCCAGCGCGAGGATGATCAGGACCGCGGCTGTTAGCTCGACGAACACGCCGACGCTGTTGATGGCGGCGGTCAGTTTGACGCCGAAGGCGTTCACGATGGTGGTGAAGGTGATCAGGATGCCGGCGAGGATGACGCTGTTGATGGCGAAGTCGTAGGTTCCCGTTCCGTCGCCGACAAGCTGGAATCCGCTCCAGATCTGGGGGAGGGTGATCTGCAGGGCAAGGGCTACCCCGCCGACCGTCACGATCGAGGAAATGAGCAGGAGCCATCCAGCCATCCAGGCGGATGTCTTCGATGAGAGGCGCTTGGCCCAGTTGTAGACGGAGCCGGCGACGGGATAGCGGCCGGCGAGTTCGGCGAAGCAAAGTGCAACCATGAGCTGACCGGCGAAGACCATTGGCCACGACCATGCGTAGGCCGGACCTGCCATGGAATAGCCGAAGTAGAAGAGCTGGAAAACGCCGGTAAGGATCGAGATATAGCTGACGCCGGCAGCAAAGCTGGAGAACTTGCCGACTTTTCGGTCCAGTGACTGGGCGTACCCGAATTCCTCCATTCCGGTGCTGTCAGCGGATCTTGTTTTCTCAGTCATGGGATTCTTCCTGTGTGGCGCGCCATTGCGCGGGGTTTGGTTCCTGGGGAGTTCTTGGAGGCTGGTGCCACCGGAGGCTCGACGCCGGCCTCGGCGTGGGGCATGGCGATACCCTTTTGGGCACGCGAAGCCGTCGTGCAATGTTTTAACTTTCGAGTCATCGCCCGACGGCTTGGCGTCCCAGCCCTGTGTCACCACTCGGTACCGATCCGGTGTTGGAGTGTTGACGGGGCAGGTTTCGGCTTAGCGCCCCTTGTTGTGCATCACGTGCTTCGTGCGTGAGTAGTCGTCAAGTGCGTAGGCGGACAGGTCGCGGCCGTAGCCGGAGCCCTTGAAGCCGGCCCAGGGCATCTCGTTGGCCAGCACAAGGTGCGAGTTGACCCAGACTGTGCCGGCGTCGAGGCGGGATGAGATGTCGTGGCCGAGCTGGGCGCTGAGCGTCCAGACAGAGGCAGCAAGCCCGTACGGGACGCCGTTTGCCCGGGTCACTGCCTCTTCTTCTGTGGAGAAGGTCTCGACGGTGACGACGGGGCCGAAGATTTCCTCGAGCGCGCAGGCAGCGCCTTCCGGCACGTCTGTGAGCACCGTCGGCGCAACGAAGTAGCCCTGTCCCTCCAACGGTCCGCCGCCCAAGGCTGCGCGGGCGCCGTCGGACTGTGCGCCTTCGAGGTGCTTCAGGACCCGCTCATAGTGCGCTTTCGAGATCATCGGACCGATTTCGATGTCGGACCCTGCGGTCGGCTCCCCGACCACCAAAGTGCTGACCTGCTCAACGAGCAGTTCGGTGAAGCGCTCAGCCACGGATTCGTGAACGAGCACGCGGGTTCCGGCGCCGCACTCCTGGCCGGAGTTCCAGTAGCCGGCGACGCGCAGGGACTCGGCTGCGGCGGCGAGGTCAGCGTCGGCGAAGATGACCACGGGTGCTTTCCCGCCCAGTTCCAGGTGGACGCGCTTGACGGTGTCGGAGGCTGCACGTGCTACGGCGCGGCCGCTGTTGACTGAGCCGGTGAGGGCGATCATGTCCACCTGGGGGTGCTCGGCCAGGCGCTGGCCGACTACCGGGCCGAGGCCCGTGACGATGTTCAGTACGCCCGCCGGCAGCAGGTCTGCGGTGAGTTCGGCGAACTTCAGGGTGGTCAGCGGAGTCTGCTCGGAGGGCTTGAGCACGATCGTGTTGCCCGCGGCGAGGATCGGGGCGATCTTCCATACGGCCATCAGCAGCGGGTAGTTCCACGGCGTGACCACTCCGACGACTCCGAGCGGTTCGCGGAGGATGACGGAAAGGTGGTCTTGGGCGTATTCGCCGGCGGCAATGGATGTCTGTGCCCTGACTGCCCCGGCCATGAAACGGAACGAGTCGATGGAGGAGGCGATGTCGTCCTCGGAGACCATGAGCGGCTTGCCGGTGTTGGCGGATTCGAGGCGGGCCAGCAGGTCCGCGTTCTCGGCAAGACGGTCGGCGATGGCCAGCAGGATTTCTGAGCGTTCTTTCGGAAGGGTGCGGCCCCATGCCTGCCGGGCCTCGAGTGCTGCGGCGACGGCGGTGTCAACGTCGGCGGCGGTGCCTTGCGGGACAGCGCAGATGGTGGTTTCGGTGCAGGGATCCACGATCTCCTGTGACTCGTTGCCGGCTCCGGGCTGGAACTGTCCGGCGATGAAGTGCTGGGTGGGAGGAAGCTCGCCGGCGGCCAGAAGCGGCGTCGCTTCGGTGGGACGGCGCACTGTGCCGGAAATGGTGGTTGCTGAAGATGTCATGATCACTCCTGTTAGTAAATCGAAAAGGGTTAGGCGTACGTTGCCTCGAGCTGAAGCTCGGTCACGAGTTTCTCGATACGCGCCACGGCCGCCGGTGCCAGGTCCTCGGTGGGAAGGCGGGGTGAGCCGATCGGGTGGCCGAGCAGCCTCAGGGCGGCCTTGACTGCCGGCACATACGGCGAGGTAAGGACGGCGTCGATCAGCGGGTAGATGCGGGTCCATTCGGCCTTGGCCGCGGCATGATCGCCAGCTGCGACGGCGCGCTGGACCGCCACGATCTCCCGCGGCACGATGTTCGCCGTGCCGGCCATGACGGCAGCAGCACCCTCGTTCAGGGCCGCCAGGATGAGGCTGTCCCATCCCACGATGGTGGAGATGTGCTCGCCGTGCTGGTGGATCAGTTGGGTCGCCTGCCCCATGTCGCCGCTGGAGTCCTTGACGTAGCGGATGTTCTCTACCTCGCGGGCCAGCGTTCCCACCGTGTCCGCATCGAGGTTGATCCCCGTCTGCGGGGGCATATTGTACAGCATGACCGGTACGTCCACGGCTCCGGCCACCGCGCGGAAATAACCTTTGGCCTCCGAGAAGGAGAGCGGCTCGTAGTAGGGAGCCACAACCATAAGTACGTCGGCACCGCACTCCTGGGCATGCCGGGACAAGCTGATAGCCTCCCGTGTGCTGGTTGCACCGGTCTGAGCCACCACCGGCACGCGACCGGCAGTGTGCTCCACCACCGTTTCCACCACCAGACGGCGTTCGTCCCCGCTCAGTGTCGCGAACTCGCCCGTGGAACCACAGGCAACAACCCCATTGACTCCGCCGTCAATGGAACGGTCGACCAGGTACCGCAACGCGTCGACGTCGATCCCGCCGTCGGGGGTGAACGGTGTGGCCAAAGCGGTGAGTACACCGGTGAGCTGTCGGGACATAAGTTTTCCTATCTGCTGTTACTGGAACGGGGATGCGGGATTGAGCGCTCCCCCGTGTCCGGCCGATTTTCGAAGACCTGCGTTTTCCCTGCCGTGGCGCCGGCCAGGAAGGTCTGTGCTAGCCCAGATAATGCTGGCCGCCACCAATGCATCACAAGGTTTGATCCGAGGCGGCAGAACCGTGGTTTTGATGCTCCTCCAAGGAAACAACGCTGTTCATTCAATGAACGTCATGTTCAATATTCGCGACCAAGGGTGGGCTGCGCAAGAGGTCCGGCATGTTGAGAGAAAGCTTTTACATATCTGAAACACTCGGATTGCTCCAAGATGAACAAAACTCAGGGGGCCCGGGATTATCGAGCAATGCAGCGACGTCCGTGGCAAGCCCATGGGCGTGCGTGTCACGGCGCACTTGCATTGATAGTGCCGGCTTGCGGGACCATAGGCTGACGGCGTGCCAGCTGAACCAACTCTCGGTGGCCTTTGGAGCAGGCGCCGTCGACTGGATCCCGGGCCTTGCTGACTGCAAGCATCGGCGCTTGGGACTCTTCGTCTTGAGCTCGGCGTGGAAATCACTTGAGAGTCTCCGCCTCATTCTCTAAGAGCACCCCTAGGAATTCCCGTTGGCACTCGGGCCATTGATAGCACAGGGTTGCATGGCGAGGGCGCCCCTTTAGGCCGTGGGCCTACAACGGTCTGGGTGACCAAGCGGCCGTTCCGCCTGGTGAGAGCCGCGAATTCACTCTGAAGGCGCAGGCCACAACGCCGTCGATTTCCTCCGTCATGAGAAGCCGGAGTGTGGGAAGGAGATTGATACCCGGCAGCGCGCGCGGCCGGGCGCGCGCTGCCGAGTTTCATGGACGGGCTGAATGCGCCGAAGCGGCTTCCTGTCAGTTGAACCAGCTGTCGGCCGCCTTGCGGTTGGCCGGATTTTCGAGCCACTTCTTGGCTCCGTCGGTGGCGCTGGAGGCTTGGCTGACGTCGAGCATCAGGCTTGCGTACTGCTCGTCTGTGAGTTTGAAGTTGGACATCCACTTCACTACCTCGGTGTCCTTGGCAGCAAACTCCTTGGAAAGGACGATGTAGGAGCCGTCAGGCTTGGGCCAGCCCTGCAGGTTGTCGTCGAGGGCTTTGATCGGCATTGAGGCGAAGGCCCAGTGTGGTGTCCACAGGGCGGCCAGCAGGGGCTTGTTCTTGGCCGCGGCGTCCTTGAGCGCTGCCAGGGTGGCGGGGGTGCTTCCCGCGACGATGTTGAGCTTGTCCGTCGCGTTGTACTTCTTGAGCACATCGGGGAGGATTTTCATTTCGCCGGAGCCGGCTTCGATGCCGACGATTTTCGAACCGTACTTGGATGCGTTGTTCACGACGTCTTCGATGGTGTTCTCGGGAACGGACTTTGGTGCGACCAGCACGAGGCGGTCGTTGTCGAAGTAGGGCTTGTCGAGGATGTTCAGCTGGTCCTTGTACTTATCGATGTAGGTTCCGTGCGTAGTGGGAAGCCAGGCGTTGAGGTAGCCGTCAAGGTCTCCACGGGCGATGCCGGCGAATCCGGCGGCCAGGTCCACCTGCTTGGTCTGCAGCGTGTATCCGTGCTGTGAGAGCAGCTCTGTCCAGAGTCCGGTGACGGCAACGGTGTCGTCGTATCCGGCCACGGTGGCCACTGTAATGGTCTTGTCGCTGGCCTGTGCGCCGGGGGCGGTAACTCCGGAGCAGGAGCTGACGCCGGCGGCGAGGAGTGTGCAGGCCAGGAAGGCCCCAATCTTCTTGATCAAGGTAGGTCTCCGATTGTCTTGTAGAGGTAGCTGAAGGTGGTGTTAGACGGCGGCCGCCGGAGCGGGCGCCTTGACGTCGTTGCGTTGTGCTTTGCGGATGCGGCGGCTGCGCAGGACGTCGCCGATGGAGCGTGCGCCGCTGGTGACGCGGTCCAGGTAGATCGCGAGGATGACAACGGCGAGGCCTCCTTCGAAGCCGCGGGCGGTGTCGAGCTGGGCGACGCCCTGGACGACGACGCCGCCGAGGCCGCCTGCGCCGACCAGTCCTGCGACGACGACCATGGAGAGGGCGAGCATGATGACCTGGTTGACGCCGGCCATGATGGAGGCGAAGGCCAGCGGCAACTGGATGTCCTTGAGGATCAGGCTTTTCTTGGCTCCGAAGGCGGTGGCTGCCTCGAGCAGGTCCGCGTCCAGTTTTCGGATGCCGAGTTCGGTCAGGCGGACGGCTGGCGGGATGGCGAAGATGATGGTGGCCGCGATGCCGGGGACCATGCCGACGCCGAAGAAGAAGACTGCGGGAATGAGGTAGACGAACACCGGCATTGCCTGCATGAGGTCAAGGACCGGGCGGACCACCGCGCTGACCTTTGAATTAAGCGCCGCCCAGATGCCGACAGGGATGCCGATGGCGAGGGAGAAAACGACTGACACCAGCACGACGGCCAGGGTGGACATGCTCTCGACCCAGAGTCCCATGGAGACGATAAGAAGGAGTGCAAGGACGGAATAGATCGTCAGGCCCAGGCTGCGGGTGAGGAAGGCTGCTGCTCCGGCCAGCACGGCGATGATCAGGATCGGGTGGAGGCCGACGAAGACTGCCTCCACGTTTCCTACCAGAAGGCTGACCAGCCAGGAGACGGCGTCGAAGAACCAGCCGAAGTTGGCCAGCGACCAGTCGATGAATGATGCGAACCATGTTCCGACATTAAGCGGCATTGTTGCTGTTCCCCTTGCTGGGTGAGAGGGCCGAGAAGACGTCCCCGGCGGTGATCTTGCCGATGATGGCCCCTTGCTCGTCGAGGACTTCCACGGGGTCTGCGCCGGCGGCGAGGATGGGCAGGAGGTCGTGGACGATTGTGCCCTCCGGTACCCGCGCCAAGGACGATGCGGGCAGGTCTACCGCCTGTCCTGCCGTACCGTGGCGGGCGGTCCGGCGTGCGATCATGCCGGCGGTGAGTACCCGGCTGCGATCGACTTCGGTGACGAACGCCTCGATGTAGGGATCTGCCGGTGCCTCGAGCAGGTCCAGGGCGGTGCCGCACTGGACGTTCTTGCCCTGCTTCATCACCATGATCTTGTCGCCGAGGTACATTGCCTCGTTGAGGTCGTGCGTAACGAAGATGATGGTTTTCTTGAAATTCTGTTGCAGCTTGATCAGCAGCTCCTGCATGTCCTTGCGGATCAGTGGATCAAGGGCGCTGAACGGTTCGTCCATCAGCAGGATTTCGGCGTCGGTGGCCAACGCCCGGGCCAGCCCGACGCGCTGTTTCATGCCACCGCTGAGCTGGTCCGGCAGGGCGTGGATGCGGTCTCCCAGGCCCACGATGGCAAGGGCTTCTGCCGCCTTGGCTTCCCGTGCTTCCTTGTCCACGCCGCGGACCTTCAGCCCGAAGGCCACATTGTCCACGAGGGACTTGTGCGGGAACAGCCCGAAATGCTGGAAAACCATGTTGATGGTCCGGTTCCGGTAGTCGCGCAGGGCGGCCGGCGCCAGTGAACGGACATCCTTGCCATCGACCGTGATGGTGCCGTCGCTGGCGTCAATAAGCCGGTTGACCATGCGGATGATGGTCGACTTGCCCGAACCGGACAGGCCCATGATGACAAAGATCTGGCCGCGCTTCACCTCGAACGAGACGTCATCGACCGCGGTGAAGCCCTTTTGGCCGGACGTCGGGGGCAGGAGCCCGAACATCCGCCGGGCGCCGCCGAGGTGGAAGACCTTGGAGAGGTTTTCCACACGAATGAAGGGCTTGTCAGAGTCCATAGGTTCCTCGCGCTGAAGGGTGGTCTGTAATGCAAGGGGCTGGGCTGTCATGAATTCCTCAGTAATGAATGTCTGGTCCAGCACTTCCGCGGGTTCGACGATGAAGCCGTGAAAGGACGAAAGGGCTTCTGCCCGATAAGGGGCGCAGATACTGCTCACACTCTAGTTCGGTGTTCATACAGTGAACACTTCGGTTAGTTGGTGATCATGAGCATAGGGTGATGTTTATCACTACGTCAAGATGTGAACGGCAAGTTCAAACAAGGCGCCCTCTGGGGCTGCCTGCCCTTAGGCCAGATGCATCCGATGCTGCTTGGGCTGTCAGGACAGTCCAGCGTGTGCTTACTGCTGCCGGGGAGGTTGACGCGCTGCGCTTCCCGTTTTCTGGCGGGAATGATCGGTGCGCTTGACGATGTGGCGTGCACCACTCTACCGTTGATGTTCAGTAGATAAATGGTACGTTCACTGAGTGAACACGTCGCAAGGAATAACTATGACAAAGCAGATGAAGATGTTTGCCTTTGACTTCAACGGGCCAGCGCACCTTTCCGCCGGCCTGTGGCGGCATGAGAAGGACGGCAGCGCCGAGTACACCAACGTGCACCGCTGGGTTGAGTACGCGCGGCTGCTGGAGAACGCTGGTTTCGACGGCATCTTTTTCGCCGACAACAACGGCTACCACGACAAGTACAACGGCAGTGTGGACGGCGCCCTGCGCGACGCTGCACAGATCCCGGCCAACGACCCGGCCTACCTGATTCCTGCGATGGCCGCGGGGACGAAACACCTGGGCTTTGGCGTGACTTCGTCCACGGCCTATGACCACCCTTACGCGCTGGCCCGGAAGTTCGCCACCCTCGACCACCTCACCGGCGGCCGCATCGGCTGGAACGTCGTGACCTCCTACTCCGACAGCGCAGCCCGCAACCTGGGAACCGGCACCCAGACGGCGCACGATGACCGCTACGAAATCGCCGAGGAGTTCATCGACGTCGCGCTCAAGCTTTGGGAAGGCTCGTGGGACGACGACGCCGTCGTCCGCGACAAGGAGACACGTACCTACGTGGACCCCAGCCGGGTCCACGAAATCGGCCATGCCGGTAAGCACTTCACCGTACCGGGGATCTTCCTCTGCGAACCGTCCCCCCAGCGCACCCCGGTGATCTTCCAGGCCGGCGGTTCACCGCGCGGCGTGGAACTGGCAGCCAAAACCGCCGAGGCCGTCTTCATGAACTCCGCCACGAAGGCCGGCCTGAAGAAACAGATCGACGCCCTGCGCGCCAAGGCCGTCGAGGTCGGCCGCCAACCCTCGCACATCGCTGTCCTACAGATGATCACCATCATCAGCGCGGCCACCGACGAGGAGGCGCAGGCCAAGTACCAGGAATACCTGCAATACGTTGACTACGACGGCGCCATGGCACGGTACAGCGGCTGGACCGGCCTGGACATGGCCCAGTTCGACCCGGACGAGCCGTTCGAAAACGTCCAGACCAACGCCGGCCAGACCATGGTCAACTTCTTCACCAAGATCGACCCGGACAAGCGCTGGACCCCCCGCGACATCGCCGAATACAACGGCATCGGCGGCACCTCGCCGGTAATCGTCGGCGGCCCCCAGACCGTGGCGGATGAACTGGCCTCCTGGATCGAGGAGACCGGAGCGGACGGCTTCAACATCTCTCACGCGGTCAAGTTCGGCGACATCGAGGACTTCGCCCGCCACGTCGTCCCCGAACTCCAGACCCGGGGCCTCATGCGCACCGCCTACGACGGCGACACGCTGCGCGAAACGCTTTTCGGCGCCGGACAGAAGCGGCTCGCTTCAGACCACCCCGGCGCCGCTTACCACCATTCCCTCACCACCCAGGCACAATAGGCAGGCCCAAAAATGTCCATCATCGTCACCGCCGAGACCCCCTCGATCGACCCGGCCATGCAGCGCCAGGTGTTCGGCGCCCTGCCCACGGGCGTCACCGCGATCACAGGCCTGACCGAGGACGGCACTCCCCGCGGGTTCGTCGTCGGCACGTTCCAGTCCCTCTCCCTCGAACCGCCCCTGGTCACGTTCTGCGTCGACAAGTCCTCAAGCACCTGGCCGACCCTGAGATCCCTGGGCCGCTTCACCGCGAACATCCTCTCCACGGAACAGCTGCCGGTATGCCGAGCGCTCTCCCGCAAGGGCGATGAAAAGTTCAACGGCGTCGAATACGAAACCAGCCCCATCGGCACCCCCCGCATCCTGGGAGCCACCGCCTGGGTCGACTGCGAAGTGCTCTCCGAGGTCGTCGCAGGCGACCACTACATGATCGTCGGTTCCATCGAGGAACTCGTCCCCGGCGAAGGGGAAGCCCTCCTGTTCCGCGGCGGCAAATTCGGCGAGTTCAACCAGTGGCCGGCTCCTGCTCCTGCCGGAACTTCGGCCCCTACCGGAAAGGCTTTATGAAATGACCAGCATGCTTGAGCGCGTGACACAGGCCTGGACCAAGGCCTGGGGTGAGGGGGACACCGCTGCCTTCGAACGCCTCGTCGCCCCCGACTACGAACGGCAGTCAAAGTCCGGATCGGAAGGTCTCCCCGAGGTGGTCCAGCAGATCGAGGACTCCCACCGGGCCTTCAGCGACTTCCAGGTCAAGGTCCTTCGGGCCATCGAAAACGACAACCTCGTGGCCATCCACTGGGAAACCGTCGGCAAGCACACCGGTGAGTTCATGGGCGTCCCCCCGACGGGCCGTACCGTGACCGTCCAGGGTGCCTCCTTCATCAGCCACCGCGACGGCCTCATCACCGCCGAAGCGGTCGTCTGGGACCCCCGCGAAATGTTGTCCTCCATGAGCATCTGGCACCTCGGTGACCCGCGCTCCCAGCGCCGAAAGACAGAGAAAATTGCCGATTAACATCGCCGACACGGCCCAGCGCATCCTGGATGCCAAGGCCACACGGACTCCCGTCGACATCCTGATCCGGGACGAGGACGCACCCACCGTCGCCGATGCGTTCCGCGTCCAGCAGGAAGTGATCCGCCGCCAGGTGGCCGCTGGCGACAAGGTAGCCGGTTTCAAGCTCGGGAATATTGCCAAGGCAATGCAGGCCAAGTTCGGCGTCGATGAACCCGACTACGGGTATTTGCTCGCAAGCCAGTTCTACCCCGAGAACCTGCCCCGTTCCGAGGACGAGTTCATCAAGCCCTTCGTCGAACTGGAACCGGCCTTCGTCCTCAAGCACGACGTCGGAGGCCCGCACGTGACCGTGGCGGACATCATCGCCGCGACCGACTTCGTGGTCCCCGCCCTGGAAATCATCGACTCCCGGGTACGGGACTGGAATATCGGCATCTTCGACACGCTGGCCGACAGCGGCTCCGGCGCCGGCGTCATCCTCGGCGGCCAGCCACGGAAGCTCAGCGAAGTGAACCTCTCCGACACCCCTGGGGTAATCACTTTCGATGGTGAAGCCGTCGCCGAGGGGAACACCAACGCGATCTACGGCAGCCCGCTCTCGGCCCTGGTATGGCTGTGCCACCGCATCGCCGAATACGACATCACACTGCGGGCCGGCCAGCTGATCCTCCCGGGCAGCTGCCTTGCCGCGGCCAGGATGGTCCCCGGTACCCGCATCACCGGCCGTTTCGAAGGCTGGGGGGAAGTCAGCTTCGACTACACCGCCGCCGGTTAGGGTTGAGTAGACCACTACTTGAAAGGCCCCCACCGACGATGAGCACCAGCCAGGAACCACCCCAGCCAGGTTACGCGTC
The DNA here is from genome assembly GCF_040546765.1 of Arthrobacter sp. OAP107. Lineage (NCBI taxonomy): Bacteria > Bacillati > Actinomycetota > Actinomycetes > Micrococcales > Micrococcaceae > Arthrobacter > Arthrobacter sp. OAP107. The sequence continues at coordinate 2,672,290 of NZ_JBEPOK010000001.1, forward strand.
CAACCGCTCAGTGACCCGGGCCATCCGGGTACTGCGCGCGCTGGCGGCATCGGGAGCCCCCATGACGGTCACCGATGTCGCCAAGAAAATCGACCTGGCACGCGCCACAACCTTCCGCCTCCTGATGACGCTGGAGGAAGAAGGCATCGTGGACCGCCAGGACACGCTGTACTCCCTGGGGTGGGACCTGGGCCGCATCGCCCAGTCAGTCGACCCTGCTTCGGGGCTGGTGCCGCGGATCAAGGACATCCTTCAGGAATTTGCGAACGAGACGAACGAGACCGTCACGTTCAGCCTCAGGCGCGGCCTGTACGAGCTGGACGTGGTGCTTCAGGCATCGCCCCGCCTCCTGGGCATCACGATGTCCGAGATGTACGGCATGCACTGGCCGCATCACGCCTCTGCCACCGGCAAGCTGCTGCTGGCCGAACTCACTGAGGACCAGCTGCATATGGCTGTGGGTGACCGGCTCGAGGCCCTCACCGCAGCAACGATCACCAATTACGAGGACCTGGTCCGGGAACTGAAAGCCGTCCGCGAACGCGGCTGGGCCAGCACCATCGAGGAACTCGAAGATGGCATCATTGCCTTCGCTGCCCCCGTGAGGGACTCTGTCGGGGCCCTCGTGGGTGCTGTGGCCATCGTTGGCCCCCGCCACCGCATGGACAACGAAGAAAAACAGGCGGAGCTGCCAGACCTCCTGATTGCGGCCGCCGAACGCATGCAGCAGCGGATGAACCCTCCGCAGGCATAACAATCACCGCCTGTCCGGGCGGTTCTTCGGACGCGCTTAATCCCCTGACCGGGTCCAATAAACAAAGCAAGGGCAGTGCCGGAAAACACGGATTACCGGCACTGCCTTGTTGTTCTAAGCCTTCAGCGGACGAGGTGTCCGGTCGCCTCCAGTACCGAGTCGAGCCAGGAAACCCTGTTGGTGAAACGGGCCGTCTTGCCCGGAAGAGTCCAGCGGTAGGACTCGTGTTCCCAGTCCAGCGACAACCGCCGACGGGACGTGACAGCAGTAAAGGTGTGAACCAGCCATGGTGTTCCTGACCCGTCGCTGAGCATCAGGACCGGTCCCTCGCGGAGCTCAAGGAGATCGCCCGTTGCCAGCCCTGTCTCCTCGAACAGTTCCCGGAACGCCTGTTCCTCCGGCGAAGCATCCGGCTCCAGGTATCCGGTGACGCAGTGCCAGCGGCCCCTGTCATGTGCCAGATCCCGGCTCCGCTTCAACAGAGCGATTTTGTCCCGCCACTCGACAACCACGGCGACAACCTTCCGCCCCGGTGACGGAGCCGGAGCCTGCATCCTTGTGAAATCGGCGATGGTGCTCATACCGGTCCCCCTAACCGCTGCCGCCAGACCGTTTCGGGCACCCTGGAACGGAAGGAGTGAGCCTGCTCCAGGTAGATCTCCTCCCAAGGGGAAGAGGCCCTACGGATGCCAGGGCCCAGCCCCCGGGTCCCGGCGTGATTGCGTTCTGCCGGGTCAGCAGCCCCATCCGCCCGATCCGTCCGGACCGGCCCGGAACGAAAGACAATCGTCAACGGGACTTCCCCTCTCCTACGACCACAATCTGCTCTGACTACAACGTTCAACTGCCACGCCTGGCATTTTGAACGTAGCGTTCATCAGATGAATGAAATAACTATGACATGGGTAACAGGACGTGGGCAAGGTCCGCCCGTTTCGCTGTCCGGGCCTGCTGTACCGCGCTCCACGGCCGCCGAGCTTTGCCTGAGGCCCAGCTATGCCGAGGTGCAGACGTGCCGTAGGGGGCAGGCTCGTTGATCAGATTCCCGCAATTCAGGCGCGCAGGGAGCCGGGGTTATCGCTGGCAGTCGAGGGGTTCGCCCCGCCAGGGATTCGCGGGGGGCACGCAGGAAGCCTCGAAGCGTTCGTTCATCCAGTGAACGTTTTGTTCAAAAAACTTGCATTTCAACGTGGTGCGGGCCACAATAAAGATGCGGCCGAACCACGACCGCAATCCATAATCTTCAACGGACGGGGCACTGGCTGTCCCCGGACTGCAACTGGGGCGATGATGCCCCCTTACGAAAAAGGGTTCCGAGGAGGACACCGTGCTCCAGATCGTCCGCTTTATCTCCACCACGTTGGCCCACCCGCACGCCACCGGCCGCCGGGCACCCGGGGAATCAGTCGTTTCGGGACCAGATTCTCGGCCGTCCGCCGGCCATTGGGTGTGCAGGCCGTGGGAGAGCCTGTCCCTCGAGGAAAACGACTAGCCTCCGGCGAAACTCTGATCCCCTGCCCGGAGCAGGACCGACGGCAACCTTCGCCGCGCCAGCTGCTTCAGCGACTCGCAGCACACCAGCCCCAACGGGCTGCATCTTGTCCCACATTTTTGACAGCGGTTCACCACCGGACGCGGGGCCCGCGTCCGGCCGCGACTCCCGCCCGCCAGGCACGACGGCACAGCCCGATCGTCGCATCCAATGAGCGGGCCCGACCTTGAGGAGTGACGTGGAAGTCACAGGAAACATCACCGACAACCTGGCCGATACATCACCGGCCTTCAAGAGGCGCTTTATGGCGCGGCTGATCTTCGTCCTCACCGGGGGCATGTTCCTGGACGGCTACATCCTTGGAATCGTTGGTCCGGTGACCGGCAGCATCGCTACCGACCTGGAGCTGTCAACGTTCTGGGAGGGCCTGATCGCAGCCGGCCCGTTGTTCGGTATCCTCCTCGGCTCCCCGCTCGGGGGGTGGGCCGGTGACAAGTTCGGCCGCAAGCCGCTGTTCATGATGGACATGGGCCTGTTCGTGATCGCCTCGGGACTGCAGTTCTTCGTCGACTCACCGCTGATTCTCTTTGTGGTGCGCCTGCTGATGGGCGTTGCCATCGGCACCGAGTACGCCGTCGGCTGGCCCATGATGTCCGAGTTCGCCCCGGCCCGCCTCCGCGGAAGGCTGATGGCTCTGACTCTCGTCGCCTGGTACGCCGGCTTCATGATCGCCTTCCTGGTCGGCTACGTGCTGGTCCACTCGACCGACCTCAGCTGGCACATCATCCTGGGCACAAGCACGCTCCTGGCGCTGATCCTGTTCCTCTCCCGGTTCGGCCTGCCCGAATCCCCGCGCTGGCTCTGGAACCAGGGACGCATCCACGATGCACGGCGCATCGCCCACAGGTACATGGAAAGCTCCACGGAAATGACCGACGTCGAACACGAGGACACGCAAAAAGGCACCTTCGGCATGCTCTTCTCCCGCAGCTACTGGCGGGCCACGCTCTTCGTCTCGATGTTCTGGTTCTGCGCCGTCGCACCATACTTCGCCATCGCCACCTTCGCCGACAGCGTCCTGCAGCAATACGGCCTCAGCGGCGGGCTGGCCGGCGGGGTGGGTCTCTCCGCGGTCGCCCTCGCCGGGGTTGTGGTCACCTTCCTGCTGATCGACAAAGCCGGGCGGCGGGTTCTCACCGTTCCACCCCAGTGGCTGTGTACCGTCCTCCTCGCGGCCATCGGCCTGTGGGCCGGGGCACCGCCCCTCATGGTGCTGGTCCTCTTCCTCGCGTTCTCCTTCTTCAACGCCATGTACACCACCCTGACCGGGGTCTACCCCGGCGAAGTTTTCCCGACCGAAATCCGCGGCATCGGAACAGGCTTCGCGGCAGCAGTCAGCCGGGTCGGTGCCGGGCTGGGCACCTTCCTGCTGCCATGGTCCATGGCGAACCTGGGACCCGCCGTGTCCATGCTGATCGCCGCCGGTATCGCACTCGTCGGCGCCGCTCTCTCGCAGTGGCTCGCTCCCGAGACAAAGGGCAAGAGCCTGACCGAAACCGCTTCCGGGTTCTCCCACTAACCGTGACATCCCCGGAGTCCCACATATGTCTGTCCCCCTGGCAGAAGCCCTCCACACGAACCTGCAACAAACACACCCTGACCCGACACGGGACACGTTCTCCAACGCCTGGAATTCCGACCCCTTCTGTTTCAACCGCCTTAGGAGGCGCCACACATGACACTTGCAGGACATTCCCTCATCGCCGGGAAAACCACCCCCGGCACCAGCGGTACCGTCCACGGGATCAACCCGGCCACCAATGAAAAGCTCCAACCCGCCTACACCCTGATCAGCGACAAGCAGCTCAAGACGGCCACTGCGGCCGCCGCCGACGCTTTTGATTCCTTCAGCGCCCTCGGCCCGGAGCCGCATGCCCGGTTCCTCGAGACGATCGCCGAGAACATCGAGGCCATCGGCGACGAGCTGATCGAACGGACCGCCGTCGAAACCGGTCTTGGCCTGGACCGGCTGCGCGGCGAACGCGCCCGCACCACCGGCCAGCTGCGGCTCTTCGCCGACGTCGTCCGACACGGCGACTTCCGTGGTGTCCGCATCGACCCCGCCATCCCCGACCGCACTCCCGTGCCCCGCGCCGACATCCGCCAGCGGCAGATCCCGTTGGGACCTGTGGCCGTCTTCGGCGCCAGCAATTTCCCGCTCGCGTTCTCAGTTGCCGGCGGAGACACGGCCTCGGCCTTCGCCGCCGGCTGCCCCGTGATCGTCAAGGCACACAACGCCCACCCGGGCACCGCCGAACTCGTGGGCCAGGCCATCACCAAGGCCGTCACTGACCTCGGCCTGCACCCGGGCGTCTTCTCCCTGATCTACGGCTCCGGCGCCAGCATCGGCCAGGCCCTCGTCGCAGATCCGGCCATCAAGGCCGTCGGCTTCACCGGCTCCCGCGCCGGCGGAACCGCCCTGATGCGCACCGCCGCCGCTCGCCCTGAGCCGATTCCGGTCTACGCCGAAATGTCCTCCATCAACCCGGTGTATGTCTTCCCCGGCGCCCTCGAAGGCGACGTGGCCAACCTTGCCCGGCAGTACGTTGCCTCTGTCACCGGCAGCTCCGGACAGCTCTGCACCTCCCCCGGACTCGTCTTCGTTCCGGAAGGCGACGCAGGCAACCGCTTCACCGCCGCCGTCACCGAGGCCATCAGTGAACTGTCCGGCCAGACCATGCTCAGCGGCGGGATCGCCACCGCCTGGCAGCACGGCCACGACGCGCTCGAAGCAGCCCCCGACGTCGAACTCATCGGCCGCGGCACCGAGGGGCCGGGCGAAAACGCACCCGCACCGGCGGTCTTCACCGCCGCGCTGGACGTCTTCATCAACAACCCGGTCCTGCACGAAGAGGTCTTCGGCGCCGCGTCCCTGGTGGTCCGCTACAAGGGCATCGAGGACCTGATTGAAGCCACCGGAAGACTGGAGGGACAGCTGACCGCATCCCTGCACATCACCGAGGCCGACTATTCCGCCGCCAGACCGCTCATCCCGACGCTTGAGCGCAAGGTAGGCCGGATCATCGTCAACGGCTGGCCCACCGGCGTCGAAGTCGGCCACGCCGTGGTCCACGGCGGCCCCTACCCCGCCACCTCGGACGCCAAAACCACCTCAGTGGGATCCCTCGCGATCGACCGCTTCCTGCGCCCGGTCGCCTACCAGAACTTCCCCGACCAGCTCCGCCCCGCAGCCCTCCAGGACGCCAACCCTTGGCACATCAACCGCCTGATCGACGGCAAGCCCGAACACGCCAAGTAAAGAACGGGCCCGGCAACACCGCGCAGGCCACTGAACCTCCAGCAGCATAAACTTCCGGCCCCGGACAGGCTCCCGCAACAGACATCCGTCCGGGGGCGGAAAACCAAGCGCAGCACCCCAGAAGCCTCCAGTCATTCCCACGAAAACCCAGACACCTCATGACCACCTACACAAATGCCCAATCGCGTCCTCACCATCGTCCTCATCCGCTCTCCCCACCAGTGCCGGACTGGTCCAAACTGTCCCGGGGCGATGCCGTCACCGCACGCCACAAGGACGGCAGGGTCATCACCGGGCGAATCGAGATGATGGCCATCGATCGCAGCGTTTTCTGGGTCATCCAAGACCACGGCCTTGGACGGACGATGGTCTACGCCGCCGATATGCCCCTGGTGCACATCAGGAGACCATGAGGACAGGTGAAGGACCAGAGGATGACGACTGCAGCAACACCGAACTGCACGTAGTCAACGGATGCGCCGGTGAAAGTCGGCAAGGGCATCAGCCCCAAACTAACGGCTCATCCTCGCAGAGGAGACTGGGACCGTCCTCGGCGCCCCCACCATCCCCCACCCCGGCTTATCGAAAGGAACGTGAAATGACCCTGACCCACAACACCGAATCACCTGCCACGGCCCTCAGCGGGCCGGACCTGCCCATCGGCACACCATCGAAGGTGATCTGCGTTGGACTGAACTACCGCGACCATGCCACCGAGGCAGGCCTTGAGGCACCGACTAAGCCGCTGCTCTTCGCCAAATGGCCGAACACGCTCATCGGCCACGGCGGCGAGATCCAGGTTCCCAACGGCGTCCGAACTGACTACGAAGCCGAACTTGCCGTCGTGATCGGCCGCCGGGCACGCAGGGTCACCAGTGAGGAGGCCCTGGACTACGTGGCGGGATACCTCTGCGCGAACGACGTATCCGCCCGGGACCTCCAGTTCGACGACGGGCAGTGGGTGCGCGGCAAGAGCCTGGACACGTTCTGTCCGATCGGGCCCACGCTGGTGCCCCGCGACCAGGTGCCCGACCCCCAGAACCTGGGAATCAAGCTGTGGCTGAACGGGGTCCTGATGCAGGATTCATCAACCGCGCAGATGATCTTCAGCGTCGCCGACATCATCAGCTACGTCTCCCAAACCGCGACCCTGGAGCCAGGCGACGTGATACTTACGGGCACCCCGGCCGGCGTTGGCGTTTTCCGCAACCCGCCTGTCGGACTCAAAGACGGCGACGAAGTCAGCGTCGAAATCGAACGGATCGGCAAGCTCACCAACCGCGTCCGCGTCACCGCCTAGGCAAGGCTCTGCTGCCGACTCCCGGTGGCCCCGGAGGAACATCATGCAATTGAAGGGCAAAGTCGCCATCATCAGCGGAGGCGGCCACGGAATCGGCGGCGGAATCGTTCAGCGCTTCCTGGAAGAAGGCGCACGTGTCGCGATCCTGCAGCGCCGACCATTGGACGCCGCACTTGAGCAACACCCGGCTGTTATGGGCATCCAAGCCGACCTGACCGACGTCGCGGCCATCAACACGGCCACTGAATGAGCTGCCGCGCATTTCGGCAGGATTGACGTCCTCGTCAACAACGCAGGGATCATGTTCGAACGCAGCGTCACCGAGATACGACCCGAAGAATGGGACGCCATGATGGCTCTTAACCTGCGGGCCCCGCTCTTCCTGGCACAAGCGGTCCTCCCCCACATGAAGCGCAACGGCGGAGGCAGCATCATCAACATCGGCTCCATCGAAGGACTGGCAGCCAACCCAGGCCACACGGCCTACTCTGCATCCAAAGCCGGCATCCACGGAATGACAAGAGCCCTCGCCGTAGACCTTGGCCCCGACAACATCAGATGCAATGCGATAGCACCAGGCTGGATCGCCTCGGAGCTCAGCGAGAAGTACCTCAACGCCCAAGCTGATCCAGCTGCCGCAAGGGGCTGGCCTGAACGCCCTGCACCCCGTAGGCCGCATAGGACGCCCAACGGACGTCGGTGACCTGGCAGGCGATACCTCGAGTTTCCTGACCGGCGAGATCGTCGTTCTCGACGGCGGCAGAACAGCAAAACTTCCACTTCCCTTCTAATCCAGCCCCGCACCCTGAAGAAGAAATTCATTTCATACTTCTGCCCCATAAAAAGCGAGTGGCGGCTAGCAGAACCGGGCGAGCATGTCCCTTGTCTACACAGAATCGGGTGGAAGACACTGCGATCGTGATGGTGCCCCGTCGCCTACATTTTTGCATCAGACGAAGGCCAGGCCGTGTGACAGGGTGAACTACACCCCAACCTGACAAGCTTGAACCTGCAGAGCTGTCAGGGTTCGGTCCCCTGGCGGCTCTTTTCTGACGGCGGCTTGAGAACCTCTTCGATCTCAACATGTCAGGGCACTGTTGCCGGCGCCTGTCTGCTACTCACTAGGGGGATCGGCGGTCAGTCGGTAACAACGTCATACATGAGCTGGCCCTCCGCGACCCGCACGCCACCGGTCGGCTGATGCGGGGTCATTCGGCCAGCCGGCATCAGGTGCACCGGTTTCGCTCCGTCGAGCAGCAAGGCATGGTCTGAAATCAGCCGCCGATGGCAGCGCCACCAGACCGTTTCACTGCACATGATGGCCATGCGCCGTTCTGCTGCTTCCGCCAGCACCTCGGCCAGCGCGGCGCCAAAGCCCGGCGTGCGCATGTACGCCGCGTAGGCCCGGAAGGAATCATTACGCAAGGCAGTGTCTGGCGAGACCGGCGGCAGCTTCCGGAAGCCGCCCAGCCGCTGCTCCCACCGGTAGGCGATCCCGGCCGCCGGCAGCCACTCCTCCAACCGATCTTTGCCGAAGTGCGGATGCTTCCGACTGCCCGGCCCAATCCGCACATCGACAACAGAAACAACTTCCGCCGCCCGCAGCAAGTTCCGAAAATCCTCCTCGCTGGAGGCACCGTGGCCCACGGTGAACAGCAGCACAGGTTCGGACCTCATGGCTTCGAGCCTACTGCCGTCACAGCTCAGGGCCAGTTCGTCTCGGCACCTCGCCGTCCGGGTCATGCAGTCACTGAACAGGCTGGCAATGAACAGGTATGAAAGACCAGCCAGTCAGGGGATCCCTCAGTTCAGGAGACCTCGGAAAAATCCACAAAGTCATGCAGCCGGGCCCGACGGCAACCATGAACAACTATAAACGGAAAAATTCCTGGAACCAGGGAAGGGACGATAGTGAGAATCATGCTGCCCACAAAACCACGGCGGCCGGCCGCCGCCAGTGCGGACAGCCTGCGGGCGTCCGCCGACACCGATTACCAGCGGTTGGGCGCAAGTCATGCCGCCCTCCCCCAGACCCACCATGAAGAAGTGAACAGCCGACCAAAAAGTCCGAACAGGAGGAAGCGAGTGAACACCAAGGAAGCAACAACAAAACCTACGTCAACATTTTCACAGGTCATGTTGCCCGCCGCATGAACGCCCATGAACTGGTAACGAACAACAACCCGTCGATCCAGGAAGGCAAGGAGGCAACCGGCCACACTACCGGCCACCAATAAAAAAGGGCCCCCGAAGGGCCCAGAAGTGAACAAAATGTGCACACTCAGAGGCTAACAAGCCCCTGAACAGGGAAAACACGTGCCCGAGGTGGGACTCGAACCGGGCGCCAACCCTTGCAAACCCGCCACTCCCCCAAAAACCTCCCCGATCCCAACCAGTCCGAAGCCGGTACAACCGAATCCGAAGCTGTTATGTCGCAGGACATAGGTGGCAGTTCTTTGTCGGGTCAATGGTGACAGTTCCGAGGTTCTTGGTGGTGACACTTCTGCCGATCTGATTGGTGGATGAGTGGAGTTGAGCCTGTTGATCCTCGTGTCCGTTTAGCGATCTCGCAGTGGCCGAATGATCCGCCCCGTGGTGCTGTGACCTCCTTCTGTACCGAGCATGGCATCTCCCGTAAGACGTTTTATGTGTTGCTGGGCCGGTCCCGGGCAGAGGGACCGGCTGCAGCGTTGGAACCGCGGTCCCGCCGGCCGCGCACGAGCCCGTCCAGGATCAGTGACGAGGCCAAGGAGCAGGCACTGCAGGTGCGGGCGGCGTTGGAGCGCTCGGGCCTGGACCACGGACCGATCAGCGTGTTCGAAAAAATGAAATCCATGGGCCTGGAACCAGTGCCCTCAGTTGCATCGCTGGCCAGAATCTTCCGTCAGAGCGGTGTCGCGAGGCTGGAGCCGCGCAAGAAACCCCGCGCCGCGTACCGCAGATTCCTTTACCCGGCCCGAACTGTCTGTGGCAGCTGGACGCGACCGAGTACGTCCTCACCGGCGGCCGTAAATGCGTGATCTTCCAGCTCATCGATGACCACTCCCGCTTCGCGGTCGCCTCCCACGTAGCCGCCGGAGAAACATCCGAAGCCGCGATCGCGGTAGTGAAGAAGGGCATCACCGCTCACGGGGTGCCCCAGAAACTGCTCACGGACAACGGGGCCGCGTTGAACCCTTCACGGCGAGGCCGCCAAGGCCAGCTCCTCACGTACGTTACCTCGCTGGGGATCGAGGCGATCACCGGGAAACCGTACAAACCAACCACGCAGGGCAAGAACGAACGCTTCCACCAGACCTGTTCCGTTTCCTGGACAAACAACCCCTCGCCGGGAGCCTTGACCAACTTCAGGAACAGGTCGACGCGTTCGATCAGCTCTACAACACCGAACGCCCGCACCAGGGCCTGCCCGGACGGATCACCCCGCAACAAGCATGGGACGCCACACCGGCCGCCGAACCACCCCACCCGAGACCCGTCCCGGCCCTCACCCAGGACGGCACCCAAGGCAGCGGCCAGGCCACCCGCATCGCCTACCCCAACGGCAGAGTCACGATCAACAGCGTGGTCTACATGATCGGCAGACCCTACCCCCGGCAATGCATCCACGCGCTCTGGGACCCCGAGACAATCCAGTTCTTCGATGACCAGGGCACCCACATCACGTCCTACCCCCGCACACAGGCCGGGACCAAAACAGTCGGAAACGGCAAGCCCCCAGGACGCACCGTGAAACAACCCACAACCGTCACCAATGTCCTGACACACCAAATGTCACCGATGTCCTGATACAGAACCGTCACCCATGTCCCGAGACATCACACAACCAAATCCAAAGCCCAAGGTGTGCACAATATGCACACCCTCTTTTGTGAGCGTTCTGAGCCACGACGGACCCCGTGAACGGTCCCGCCGGACGTGGAAAATCCCTCGCCACCGCCGGCCGTCACTCCCCCTGCTGTGACGGCGTTCCCAGGCAGAACTGGAATCGACGCGCGACCTTGGCGGGGCGCTCCTGTCCGGTGCAACCCGAGGGATGGGCTCAATGAACGTCATAGCGTCGCGGCCTCCTTCGAATATCTCATGGGCGAGACAGTCGAAGAGGGCATGACCCGAACCTCACCGCGCCGAGGCCAGCAGACGGCCTTGGTGCTAATTCGGGAAAGAGTGTCTGCACAATGCCCGCGCTGCATAATGTGCGACTCCCCCGCAGTCTCCACGGGCTGACTCCTTTCGTGACCTCTGAGCTTCGGGAGGCGGCGGTGTCAGGATGCGGCGCTGACGGGCTCGGCGGTGTCAGCCGGCCTGGGCCTTGGCGGTCTTATCGGGCTATTCTGCCAAACTGGGACCTGCGTGCCAACGGGCAGCGTATAAGCAAACAGCGGAAGTCGTAAATGGCTTGCGGGGGAGTACCTCAGGGGTCTCAGAACCATACTGGCCCGCTCTGAGGAGAACCGCTCCCCGGAGTCGGGGTCGAGTTACGGTGCAGGGTCCGGGTCGCCGGTCAGCTCCAGGACCGGCAGGGGCAGGGTGGGCGGCTGCCCGTCAAAAACAGGGAACAGGTCCGGCCTGGCGGCCGGGTCATGGTAGACCCGCCGCTTCCGTTCCCGGGCAATTTCGTACGGGCTGTGGCAGGTGTAACCGGCCCAGTGGACAGGGCCCGGGCAGGGATCAGGGCCTGGCTGGGTGTGGTTTCGGAGTTCAGGTTTCGCTGGCGGGGCGGACTTGACGTATTCCACCCACTGCCCGTTGACCTCAACGTAGAGCTGGTTCTGCTCGCCGCCCAGAAAATAGATGGTGACGCCCGCCTGTACATTCGCAGCGGGATCCGTCTGCACTGCGGGTGGCATGCTGCTGCCCGTCGTTATCTCATGCATCTGGCTGACCACGGTCGGTACCGGTTCCTTATGCTTGGCGGTGGCGGTACTCAGGAACGGGCGGGTTCCGGCGATGGAAGTTGCCAATTCCATGGGTCTGTCGTTTCCATCACCGTGACACGGCCCAGCAGTGCCGCTGCCTCAGCCTCGGCGGTGGTGCCCGAACCGAGGTAGCGCTCGATGCTGACGGGGCAATGGCCAAGCGCGCCGCCCTGTCCCCGGCGGCGGAAGTTGATGACCTGGCCGGTTCTGCCGCACCCGCAGGTGCCGGTTTCGACGTCGCCCATATCGTCGGTGAGGAGGAAACCGGGGTAGCTTGTGCTGAGGGCGTCCAGTATGGCGATGGTGCCGGTCTCCCCCGGGGCGAGCTCCTTGCCGCCCTGGCCAGGGTCCCGGATGGAGATGTAGCACCACGGCGGAACGTGCTTGCGATGCAGGTGGCATTCGACAGCGAGCATGTTCGACTCGATCATCCCGTACATGTCGCGCACGTTCTCCTCGCGCACGCCGAGCAAGTCGTGGCACCGCTGCCGAAAGCCTTCATCAGGGATGGCCTCGGCCGTGTGCCGTTTCCAGCCGCCGAGAGTGATGATCATGCTGTACGGGTCCATGCGCACGTTGATCTCTTCCCGCTCGAGGAACCGGAGGAGCCGGCCGATGAGGAATGGCGGACTGACGATGTGGCGTGTCATGTGGCCCTTCCACCGGCGCAGGTGCTCCAGGGCCTCACCGGCGTCAAACGCCTCGTCGGCGACGAGATATGTGTGGTGGTCGAAGACGCTGTTCAGGAGGTTCAAGTCCTTGAGCAGTCCCATCTCGGAGGCTTCGGGGTCCGACGGGTTCAAGAAAAGTCCCGCGCCTCCGGACAGGCTGAAGAACTCCCGGTAGGTCCCGGTCAGGCCGACCAGCGCCCGGGTCAATGTCTCGCTGTTGCGGGGGGCGACGGACTGGACACCGCGGGTTCCGCTGGAGCGGGTTTCGGTCTCGACGTCGGCCAGGGAGCAGGTGAGCAGCACCCGGGCGTCGGGACGCTTGAACATGGCGACCGGCAACAGAGGGAGGTCTTGCAGGTCCCTGATGTCATTGATCGCGGCGGGATCGACTCCCAACGCGTCACATTGGGCACGGTAGAACCCGTTTCCGGCTTGGTGGTAGATCGCGGCGTCCCGCACGACGTCGGTGACCGACCGTGCCCAGCCATCAGGCGACTGGACGTGCGCTTTGGACACATCCCCCAGCATCTGCAGTAACGAGAGCATTGTGTCACTCCTCATTGAGTGCGAATTGATGAATGCGGTTTGCGCCGCAGGGTTAGCCATACCGACGCAGCTCCGAGAAGAAGTCGTCGATTACGCCGAGCTGGCCGCTGCGGGCAAGTTCGTCGTAGATGTATTTGCCTACTGCCAGGTCGAGCACGCCCAGGCCGAACGGGGAGAACACGATGGGGCGGTCGTCGGCGGGTGAGACCTTGCCTTCCATGACGTCGGCCAGGGTGCCGTCCACGAAGTCCCTGTTGCCGGCCATCTGCTCCACGAGGTGGGCCGACGTTTCGGCTTTCAGGCAGTGGTCGACGTCGTCGAGGATGTTGGTTGAGGCCAGCAGGATTTCCGGGGCGAGGTCGCGCAGGGACACGTGAAGTACCAGCGGGTTGTGATCGAACCACGCCACTTCGTGCACGTGTGGCTGGCCCGCTATGGTGGCGAATACGACGAGGTCGCTGTTTCGTATCAGCTGTTCGGGGCCGTTGTGCACTGTTACCCGGGCTGGCGTGCCGCTGCGTTCAAGGTAGCCCTTGAATCCCTCTGCACTTTCACCTGAGAGGTCGAACACTCCGATGTCGTCGAAGGTCCAGCCGGTTGCGTCCAGGAAGGTGTGGATGTAGCGGGCAATGAGGCCGACCCCGAAGAACCCGATGCTCCGTGGGCGTCTGCGGCCGCGGCTGAGCCAGTCGGCGGCTGCGGCGGCCGATGCAGCCGTCCTGGAGGCGCTGATGATGGAGCTCTCCATGCAGGCGAAGGGGTAGCCTGTGGCCGGGTCGTTGAGGATCAACACTGCGGAGGCGCGGGGTATCCCTGACGTCACGTTGTCCGGGAAGCTGGAGACCCATTTGATGCCGTCGACTCCTATGTCACCTCCAATCGAGGCGGGCAGGGCGATGATGCGAGCGGTGGGCCGGTCCGGGAAGCGCAGGAAGTAGGACGGGGGGTTTACCGAGTCGCCGGCCGCGTGCGTGCGGTAGGTCTGCTCGACCAGCTCGACGAGCTGCTTCTCGCGGCCGCTGAGTACTTCCTGTACCTGTGCCCCGGGAATGACCGCGAACGGCGGGACCGTCTTCGGCTCTGCGGTCGCTGTGACTGGGGAAGTGGCAAATTCTGTCATCGTGCACCGTCCTGGGCGTGGGTGTCGAGATCGAATACGTTGCGCGGTTCGGCCATGCCGACCAGCACCTCCCGCGGCCCCTCATAGGCTTCCCGGCTGTGGGCCATGCGGATGTTGTCGACCAGCATGAGATCCCCTGTCTCCCAGGGGGTGCGGAGGGTGTGGGTCTCGTAGGTATGGTTCAGGAGGGCGATGATGTCCTCGCCGATCGGTTCGCCGTTGCCGAAGCGGGTGTTGAACGGCAGCCCGTCCGGGCCGTAGACGTCCACGAGGTACTCCCGCACTTCGGGAGCGATCGTCCATTCGCTCAGGAAGGCGATCTGGTTGAACCAGCAGCGTTGGCCGGTCAGGGGGTGTCGGATTAGGGCGGGGCGCCGTTGCCGGGTGCGGAGCTCTCCGTCGGGTTGCCACTGGAACTCAATGGCGTGGGTGTGGCAGTACTCCTCGATGCCGGCGCGGTCGGCCACCCCGAACGCTTCCTCGTAGGAGGCACCGATGTCCTCGTTGAAGCTGCGGGCGAGCAGCCATCCCTCGCTTTCGAACCGCTCGACGATGTTCGGGGGCAGGGCGTCCAGCACGGCGCGGGAGTCGGCCACGCCGGTTACGCCACCGGCGCTGGGTGCGTGGAGGCAGGCGAAGAGCATCAGGCCGGGGAACTCGAGCGCGTAGCTGAGCTCGTGGTGCATGCACATGGGCTGGTTAGCGGGCCATTTCAGGGACGAGTAGACGTCGTCGAGGTAGGGTTGCCGTGCGGCGAAGGCCTCCCGGTCCGGCATGAGCCCGTCCGGGGCCAGCCGGTGAAAGACATCGGCGACTTCGGCTGGATCCCGGAGGGCGAGACCGCGTACCAGCACGGCGCCGTGCTCCGCTACCGCCGTGCGCAGGGATTCCTGGTGCTGTTCGGCCCACTGGACGGGGTTGTGGCCGTCCGCGACGGTGAGCATTGGTGGCTGGCCGGCTTGGCGTTCCAGGTCGAACTGGAGTCTGGGTGAAGGCGACGGCATCAGAGGTCCTTTCGTTTCACGGGTAGCGGGTGGGGGCGGCCGACAGGTCTTCCCCACCGGGGCCATGGAGTCGGGCCCGGCGGCGGCTGGTACCGGACGGGGTGCGGGCGGAACGGCAGTGTCTGCCGGGGAAGCGGCCTCGAGCAGGGCTGCCAGGTCCGACAGGACGGGCGTCTGCATGATGTCTTTGATCGACACTGCGCGCTTGAGCAGGACGGCGAGTTTCACTGCGGACAGCGAGGTCCCACCCAGCGCAAAGAAGGAGTCCTGTCCGCCGATCCTGGCCGCTGGCAGTCCGAGCACGCTCGCCCAGGCCCCGGCGAGCCGCTGCTCGGCGGCTGAGAGGGCTTCGGTGGCGGACAGGGCGTCAGTGACGTTGCCGGCCTCGGGAACGATGTCCTGCGCCGTACTGGCCAGGGACTTCCGGTCGATCTTCCCGTTGCCGGTCAGAGGCAGGCTCTCCTGCCACCGGTACGAGGACGGGACCATGTACTCCGGTACCTGCGAGGCGATCTGCTTGCGCAACTCGGCGATCTCGAGTGGCCGCCTGCCCGAGTAGAAGGCCACGAGGAACTTGGCCTGATCGGCGCCCTCACCGACGACGACGGCGCCGTCGCGCACTTCGGGCACGCGAAGCAGGGCATTCTCGATCTCTCCGATTTCGATCCGGAATCCCCTGATCTTCACCTGGTTGTCGCGCCGTCCCAGGAAATCGAGCTTTCCGTCCGGCATCCACCGGCCATAATCACCGGTACGGCAGATGCGCTCACCGGCACGGTTCGGATCGGGGCCGAACATCGCGGCGGTCCGCTCTGCATCGTTGACGTACCCGCGGCCCACGCACACGCCGGAGAACACAATCAGCCCAGGCGCGCCGAGCGGTACCGGGCTGCCGAACTCGTCGACCACGTCAACGTGTACATTGTTGATCGGTCTTCCGAGGGGCACCCGTGGCCCTGCCGGGGCCCGGTCCATGATCTCGTGGACCGCGTCGTCCGACGTCTCGGTGAGCCCATACGTGTTCACGACCGGAACATCAGGGTAGAGCGCGAACCAGCGCTGGACGAGCTCCTTCTTCAGGAAGTCCCCGGTGGGGCACACGCAGTGCAGGTCCGGCAGCTTCCGCGGGTTTTGCTCCAGGTAAGACACGATGACCTCAAGGTATGACGGAACAACCTGGATCACGCCCGCCCGCCCGTCCACGACCGTGTCAACGAACCGCTCGGCGTCAAGGATCGCGTCCTGGTCCACGAACAGGGTCCGCCCGCCGACGAGCAGGGCCGCCACCAGCTGCCACACCGAGATGTCGAAGCATTGTGGACCGGTTTGGGGGATGACTTCGCCTTCGCGCACTCCGAGGTCCTCGATTTTGGCATACATGTGGTTCAGCATCCCGGCGTGCTCGCACATCACGCCCTTCGGCTGCCCGGTGGACCCGGATGTGAACAGGATGTACGCGAGCTGGTCCGGGGCTACGACCACGCCGAGGTTCCCCTCGGCGTGGTCCTCGGCGGCGAGGTCCTCGATGAAGAGCTCCTCCACCTCGGGCAGGGCGGCAAGCGCTTGGTCGAGCGTGGCGGTACTGGCGCGCTCTGTAATGACCAGTGGTGACTCCGCCCGCGATATGGCCGTGGCCATGCGCTCGGGTGGGAAGTGCGGCTCAAGCGGCAGGTACGCCAGCCCGGCTTTCCAGATCGCCAGAACGGTCACCATCCAATCCAAATTGCGTTCCATCACGACGGTGACCACCGCCTCTTGGTCGAGTCCCCGAGCCTGCAGCGCCCTGCCCAGCCGGTTCGCCCGGGCGTTCAGCTCGCGGTAGGTCAGACGGCTTTCGCCGTGAATGGCAGCGACAGCTTCCGGACCGGACTCGGTCCGCTGCTCGAAGATCTCGTGCACCCGCAGATCCGGGAGCTCACGCTTGGGGCCCGCCAACTCCTCCAATTGCAGACGCAGTTCCTCAGGGGCGAGCAGACACACGCGAGCATGCTCTTCGTCGGGGTCCGCCGCGATCGCTTTCAAAGCAGCCACGTGGTAGCCGGCAATGCGCGCCGCGGCGGCAGCGTCAAGAGCATCGGTCCGATACCGCAGCCGCAACCGGGAACCGGTGATGCCTTGGGATATGGCCACCTGCAGAACCGTGTCCTCGGCCAGCTCCCGCAGGGCGTCCCGCGGGTCGAGCGCGGTCTCAAAGAGCGGGCGGCTCAGATTCAGTTCCTGGCAAAGGCCGTCGAGGCGATCCCCGTACCCGCCGGCCTCAAGGTGCTGGCGGCACTCCCGCTCCCGGCGGCCCGCTTCTGTCAGGAGCGCCCGCCAGGACGTCGGTTCGGTCGTCAACCGGCACGGCACCGGCTGGCGCCCGGGAACCGCTGCATACCCGATGATGACCTCCCGCTCCCCTGCCAACACGGCGACCACTTTGGCGTGGGCGGCCAGCAGCAGAACGTCCGGGGTCGTCCCAAGGCCGTCCGCCAGGCGACTCAGGGTCCCCATCAGATCATGGGGGATGTTCTCGTGGTGCTCGTCCAGTCCGGGATGGGGATCCGGGGTCCACCGCGGGAGGGCAGTGCGCCCGCCTCCAGCGAGCATGGCCCGCCAGAAGTCACGCTGCTCATCACTCAGCACAACCATACTTTGGTCTCCTCGATCAAAACGCTGCGACTGCATCTGTGGCACCGCCACTCGATGCTGGTGAGGCAATGCCGAGTGGCCGACCCGGCCGGCCAGAGGCCGAAGCGGCCAACGCCTCGGCAGGATTACCTCCCCAACGCTCGAACGCGGGAATCTCCTCACCCTTCATCAGGAAGGAGTCCGGCGCGAGCACAGCGCCGTCGCCCATCTTCGCGCTGTATAGGATCATCGCGGAGACGCCGACCGTGCAGCCCGAACCGATCGTGATCGCGTCGGATTTGAAGGCGTAGTCTTCCTGCGAGTGGCACTGAACCCAGGCCCCAGCGTTGAGGGCAACGTCGTCGCCGAGGGTGATGAGATTTTTCTCCGCCATCTGTGCGCCGTCGTCGAAGAGTCGCCTGCCGACCTGTACACCCAGCATCTTCAGAATCGTGCCCTTGAACGGCGTGCCATTAAAGAGCGGACTGACCTCGGCTTCGAGCTTGAAGAAGCGTTCCGTCCGCCAGAAGTCAATGTCGTAGATTGAGCAGTGCTTGGGCTTCAAGGGTTTGAATCCCGTGGATGCGCGCTCAATGATGACGCCGTAGAACACACTGAACAGCAGCGTGGACACCGTGAGCAGTATCACTGATGCAGCTCCTAACGTATCGTTTAGGTCTATCGCCAAGAACCCGAAGAAGGAGACAGCAAAGGCGTAGAACCAGCGTGCCATCAGGAACAACCCGATGGTGCCGAGATTGTGCCGGTTCTTTGCTGCGAGCCGACGCGGGAACTCATCGTCGCCGGCCATACGGATAAATTCGCTGTCCCGCAGCACTGTGCGGGGGATCTCGAAGGCCGGTGAGCCCAAGAGCCCGACACCCTCGCGGACCGGCCCATCGATGGGTACGAGAGCCTTCGTGGCAATGAGGCAATCCTGGCCGACCTTGGACTGGGGAGGGTAGAGGATCTCATTTCCCAAGAAGCTGTTGGCCGCGATTGAAGTCCGAGAGAGGCTGAACGAGGTGCTGGAGTAATTGGCATTGACGATTGAGATGCCGCTGGCAACCACTGTTCCGCGGCCGACGGAGCTGAGGTATGGATTGTCGTGTTTGATTTCAGTGCCGAAGTTCGACCCGGTTTGAACCACCGGGGCGAGCTTGTACCCAAGGCGCTGAAGGTACGGGACGATGAAGGAACTGTCACCAAAAAGGGTGTGCAGTAAACGCCGATTGGACAGTCGCTCGACAGCCCGGTGGCATGCGAAACGGAAACCGTATAGAGGATAGGCCTGATCCGGTCTAATAAAGAGGTTGAGCACGCGAGGGACAGTCATGACAAAAAAGAGGCTGAGGAGGATGCGTCCGAAGAAGACGATCACGGAGGTGGCCAGCACGAGGCCGAGAAACGCTGCGCCGGTGAACGAAACCGCTGGAGCCGTGAGGAGGGTCGACAGCCACGGCACCTTAAGTACCAATGTAAGTCCACCGAATGCCAACGGGAGCGTCAAGCCCAGATGGAGCATCAGTTGGAGAATGCCGTACCGCGTCCTCTTCCAGGGGCGGCATTCAACCGGTGCGACAGCACGGTAATCCGAATCCGTCCGGCGCCCGGGCGAACCGTGCCAATGCTCGCCGGCGGGAACGGCCTGACCAGCATACAGTGAGGAAGCATGGCCCAACTGGGCCCCGTCCCCCAGTGAGGTATCGATGTCCAGCACGGCCTTCTCACCGATGAGGACGTTCTTGCCGATTGACACGTACCCGGTCTGGATCACACCGCTGACGGCTCGGTAGCCGAGGAGGAAGGTGTCCTTGTCGATCACGGCATGCTCGCCGATCCTGAGCATGTCAGTGCAGACAGGCACGTGCCGGGTGAAAACGACCGCGCCCTTCCCTACCCTGGCTCCCAGGGCACGCAGGTAAAGCAGATACAGTGGGGAGCCTGCAAAGAGAACCAGCGGGTTAGCCACCACCAACGTCTTGACCAACCAGAACCGCACGTACGCCAGACTCCAAATTCGGATCTCTTCGGGCTTCCAACGGCCGACGAGAACCCATTTGGCCAGGATAGGAAACGCGCACATCACCCCGAAGCTGCCAGCCCCGAAGGCGGCACTTCTCAGGTAGACCTCAAACGGAGTCCGGCTTGCCCAGATCCACCCCAGGCCACTCTCGAACATCACCGAAAACAATGCAGCGTAAGCCAGGAAGATCAGCACCTGCAGCATGCCGCATACGACGTACTCGACCGTACTAGCCCGTGCCCGTTCCGCGGGGAAAGCGCGGTACCGGCCGCCGCGAGATTTCCGCGCAGACGCCACCACAGGTGTGCGGGCCAACGGCGTACCCGTAGTTGTTGCCTTTGAGCCCGGCGTGCCTGCAACCACCAGGCTGCCCGAAGCCAACGGTTCGGCACTACCCAGGGCCGCGGCCAGCGCCGAGATCGTGGGGTACTGGTAGATGTCCTTGATCGACACCGCCGGCAGGTCCGGCAGCTTGCGCACCCGGGCACAGAACCGCGCCATCACCAGCGAGTCCGCGCCCAGATCCTGAAAGAAGTCAGCGCCCACTGGCACGTGCTCGATGTCCAGCACGCCGGCGAGCATCTCCGCCAACCGGTCCTGCACCTGCACCTGCACCGTCGCCTCTTCCACCGGGGCCAGGGCCGCGGCCAGCGCCGAGATCGTGGGGTACTGGTAGATGTCCTTGATCGACACCGTCGGCAGGTCCGGCTGTTTGCGCACCCGGGCGCAGAACTGCGCCATCGCCAGCGAGTCCGCGCCCAATTCGTAGAAGAAGTTGGCGTTCACCGGGACAGCGTCCTTGTTCACCACCGATGCGAGCAGATCCGCCAGCCGGCGCTCCAGGACAACGTCCGCTCCCGTGGCCGGCGTGGCTGCAGCGCCGTCCCCGGCCGGAGCGGCGGGTGTCTCAGGAATGCGGGGATCGATGGTAGATGTGGAACGCGGGGCGCCCTGCAGGTTATCGAGACGCATTTTCACCGCAGGAAACTCCCCAGTGCGGCGGTGGCCACGTAAGCGGCCACGGGTACGCGGGCTGGGTGCTGTGACCCGGGCACCGGGTCGGACCGGCGGCCCGGGGCCCCTGTCAAATCGGCGGTTGCCAGCGCTGCGGCTCCGAAATGATCGTGCACCCAGTCGGGGTTGTAGATGGTGTCCAGGTAGGGGCGGCCCATGTCCGGGGAGATGGCCACCGCCGTCAGGTCCTGGGCGTCGTGGTCGGCGAGCCAGGACGTGGCGCCGTGGACCACGGTCCCGGTGGAGCCACCGAGCATGAAGCCGGCCGCCGCGAGGCGGTGGCAGGCGCGCACCGTGTCCAGTTCTTCGACCATCACCACGTCATCGATCAAGGACTCGTCGAGCTGCGGCGGCCGCACGCTCATGCCCAGT
Source organism: Arthrobacter sp. OAP107 (assembly GCF_040546765.1). NCBI lineage: Bacteria > Bacillati > Actinomycetota > Actinomycetes > Micrococcales > Micrococcaceae > Arthrobacter > Arthrobacter sp. OAP107. The sequence continues at coordinate 2,693,437 of NZ_JBEPOK010000001.1, forward strand.
CCCGGGATCAGGCGGGTGGCCGGCTGGCCGCCGAACGAGACCGATCCTGCGGCGTCGACCGCGACAATCCGGACATCGGGCCGGTGCTCGCGGAAGTACCGCGCGCAACCCATCAGGGTCCCCGTTGTCCCGGCTCCCACGAATAGCACGTCCAGGTCGGGGAACTGATCGGAGATCTCGGGGGCAGTCCAGCGGTAGTGCGCTCCCCTGTTGCCGGGATTGGTGTATTGGTTGAGCCAGATGTACCGCTCGTCGGACGCGCACAGGTCCCGCACGTGGTTCAGCCGGGCTCCAAGGAAGCCGTCGACGGGATCCGGTTCGGTGACCAGGTCCACCTGCGCCCCGAGCGACTCCATGAGCTGCCGGGTTGCCGGGTTGCAGCGCGGATCGATCACGCACACGAAGCGGTACCCCTTGCTGGCGGCGATCATGCTGAGCGCGACCCCGAGGTTGCCCGAGGAGGACTCCACGAGCATGGAGCCGGGGCCGATCAGCCCCTCGCGCTCGGCGCGCTCAACCATCTCCCGCGCGGGCTTGAGCTTGATTGAGCCAGCGAAATTGAACCCCTCGATCTTCAGATAGAGACGGCGGTCCAGCACTCCTTCCAGGTCGATGAACAGATTCTGCTCATTGAACAGATGCGGATCCTTGATAATCGGCATGTTCTTCCTCGTTCCCCTGCCATGAGCCTGGTCAGGGGTGGGGATCTTCCTGCCAGCTTGTGTGTAATGGGTGGTTTGTGTGTGAAGGTTGGCGGACATCTGCGTCCGACCAGGTTCACTTTTCAGAAGAGCCGCGCAAAGCGGCATATACGAAACACTGCGGCCATCGAAACGGCCGTTGGTGGTCCACGGCGCCGCCTAAGCGGCAGGGGGCTGCCGCTATGGCGGAAGGCCCGCCAACACTTAGGGAGAGGCACCCGCAGCCATTTTGGTAATTAGACGGTGAGGTTTGGCATGGGAAGGCGTTCCTGTTGCAGGAGTGCGCTTCTGAAACAATGGAAGTTCCAATCTTGAAAGGCGATATTCGACTTTGTCAGACCCGGCGCCCGTCATCTTGTGGCGATCTTTCTTGTAAGGCTTTATGTGCCGAGTCTGTCCTTTGATCCGATAAATCAATAGTGTGGTCTTGCTGTGGTGCGCGCTTCCGTGCTGGCACGGTCTGGGGACTTGTATCTCTTAAGCACTCCCCTGTTGAGGCCGCTGGGGCATCATCGATTATTGGCCTTGGGAGTCCTGTGCCCGCCCAGGGCCTTCATCAGGAGATCGCCTAGGTCCTACACACGGCACGGTCCACACCGGCCCGGCGACGCGCTGATGCCTGGCCGCAACAGGTTCAGGACGGGCCACGGCGGAGGCTGCTCCTTGTTCGGTGTCTCCTGGTGGCTGGTCCAGGGGATTCCGCGGTGCTGCCCCTCCCCGAGGTCGATGCCCTGGCACCGCGGATGCCCGGCACTGATGAACACCAATACCGCACGTG